>NZ_MKQR01000016.1:31124-522999 GCF_001940455.1 Actinokineospora bangkokensis
GGTGCGGGCAGCGCGGACGGGCTCGGCGGCACCGGGGCGGGGGTCCCGGGCACCGGGCTCGCCTCGACCGGGCTGGGCGCGGCGCTCGCGGGGGTGGGGGCCGGAGCGGGGGTGGGCTCCGGCGCGCCGTCCACAGCGGAGGCGATGACGGGCACCGCCACGGCGGCGGTCACGGCGACCAGGGCGCTGACGACGAACATGCGGCTCGGCACGTGCGGGCTCCTTCCGGGGGCACCACCGGGCTCGGTGGTGCTGTCACCACTCCCCCACGCGGTGGGCGGGCCGACCGGTTGCCCACGACTTCGCGGTCCCCCTTGCGGCCCGCGCCGGGCACCGCTAACGTACAACCATGTGGTTGTAGATAGCGACCTGAGCAGCGACGAGGTGGACCGGATCTTCCACGCGCTCGCCGACGCGACCCGGCGCGACATCGTCGCCAGGGTGCTGCGGGAGGAGCAGTCGGTGTCCGGTCTGGCCAGCAGCTACGCGATGAGCTTCGCCGCGGTGCAGAAGCACGTGGCGGTGCTGGAGCGGGCCCGCCTGGTCATGAAGCGGCGGCGCGGGAGGGAGCAGCTCGTGCGCGGCGACCCCGACGTGCTGCGGCGCGCCCGCCTGCTTCTCGACGAGTACGAGCGGCTGTGGCGGCACCGCGCGGCGGCGATCGAGGACATCCTCTCCGAGGACCAACCGGAAGACAGGAGCGAGAAGTGACCGTCATCGACGTGCAGAAGGACCCCGAGGCCCTGACGCTGACCTTCACCGCGGAGTTCACCGCGCCGGTCGAGCGGGTGTGGCAGGTCTGGGAGGACCCGCGCCAGCTGGAGCGCTGGTGGGGCCCGCCGACCTGGCCCGCGACCTTCACCGAGCACAACGTCAAGCCCGGTGGGCGCAGCGCCTACTACATGACCGGCCCGGAGGGCGAGCGGGCGGGCGGCTGGTGGGAGTTCACCGCCGTCGACGCCCCGCACTCCCTGGCGTTCCGCGACGGCTTCGCCGACGCCGACGGCAACCCCAACCCCGCGATGCCCACCACGGAGGCCACCGTCGTCCTGGAGGCCACCCCGACCGGCACCCGGATGACCACCACCAGCCGGTTCAGCTCCCTGGAGCACCTGGAGCAGCTGCTGGAGATGGGCATGCAGGAGGGCATGCGGCTGGCCATGGGCCAGATCGACGAGCTGCTGGCGGCCTGAGCCCCGGCGGACCCGCCCACCCGCCCCGGCGCGGCGACCTCGACCTTGGTGGAGGTCGCGCACCGGGTGGGCGGGCGCGCGGGCGCGCCCGCTAGCCTCAGCCCGTGTCGAGGTGGCGGATCAGGGGCGGGCGGTGAGCACGTCGACCCGGGACGGGCGGGTGGCGGTGACCAGGTCCGCGCTGGCGCTCGCCGCCTGCTGGGCGGTGACCAGGGCGGTGCTGGTCGGCATCGTGTTCACCATCGGCGTCGAGGCCTGGCGCGAGGTGACCTACTACCAGCGCTGGCACGACGTGCTCTCCAGCGGCACGTTCCCGGTCGACGACGTGACCTGGCAGTACCCGCCGGGTGCCGCGCTGGTGATGCTGCTGCCCAAGCTGCTGCCGTTCGCCGGGTACGTCCCCGCGTTCGTGGCCTGCGTGGTCGCCGTGGACGCGGTGGTCGCCTGGGCGCTGGCCAGGGCGGTGCTGACCACCGGCGGGCCCACGGCCGCGCCATGGCTGTGGGTGCTGGGCATCCCGGCGCTGCTGACCACCCCGTTCACCCGATACGACGTGATCGTCACCGGGGTCGTGGTGCTCGGGCTGCTCGCGCTGCGCGGGCGGCCCCGGCTGGCCGGGGTGCTCGCCGGGCTGGGCGCGTCGGTGAAGGTGTGGCCCGCGGTGGTGCTGCTCGGCGCCCGCTGGCGGTCGTGGTGGTGGGCGCTGGCGACGGCGGTGGGGCTCTGCGCGGTGCTCGCGCTGACCTCGCACAACGCCTTCGGCTTCCTGTCCGCGCAGAGCAACCGGGGCCTGGAGATCGAGTCCGTGGGCGGGTCGGTGCTCATGGCGGCCGCGCTGTTCGGCTACCCGGCCCAGGTGGAGTACCGGTACGGGTCGTTCGAGGTGCTGGGCCCGCTGGTGCCGCAGATCGCCACCGGGTGCGTGGTGGCCAGCGCGGTCGCGGCGCTGTGGATCGGCGTGTGGCGGCTGCGGACCCGGTCGGTGGGGCCGGTGGTGGCCGCCGACGCGGCGCTGACCGCGGTGCTGCTGTTCGTGGTGACCAGCCGGGTGATCAGCCCGCAGTACGTGATCTGGCTGGTGGGCCTGGGCGCGGTGTGCCTGGTGTCGCGGCAGACCACGCAGCGGCCGGTGGTGGCGCTGATCGCGGTGATGGTGCCGCTGACCTCGCTGGAGTTCCCGCTGCTGTTCAACGAGCTGCTGAAGGGGTCGGCGCCCGCGGTGGTGGCGGTGCTCGTGCGCAACGCCGTGCTGCTGGTCGCCGCGGTGTGGTCGGCAGTGCTGCTGCACCGCGGCTACCGCAGGCGCGCCGCCGAGCCGGTCGCCGTCCTGCCGCCGCCGCGCGAGGAGCCCGCCGAGGCCGAGCAGGAGCCCTCGGAGCGGTCCGCGGGGCGGTAGGGCCGTTCCGGCAGGGCGGGGGTGCGCGATCGGGCGTGCCGGGACGGGGCCGTGGCACGCTAGCGTCGTCGGCGTCGGTGTTCCAGCGGCCCGGGAGGACAGCGTGGGCGGTCCCATCACCTACCTCGACAGCGCGGACGTCGCCGGGCTCTGCGCCGGGCTGCCGCTGGTCGACCTGGCCAGGGACACCCTGCTGGCGGTGCGGCGGGGCGAGGCGGGGCTGTTCCCGGAGACCGGGCTGCGCTGGACCAACCCCGCGGGTGCCGCCGCCCGCAGCCTCATCCTGCCCGCGTGGGCGGGCACCAGCTACGGCTGCAAGATCATCAACGCCTCGCTCGGCAACCAGGCGCTCGGCCTGCCCCGGGCCGCCGGGCTGATCGTCCTCAACGACCCGGAGACCGCCCAGCCGGTGTGCGTCATGGAGGGCGCGCGGATCAGCGCCCTGCGCACGGCCGCGGTCTCGGTGGCCGCGCTGCGCGCCGCGCGCGACCTCGGCGCCGTCACCAGCGTCGCGTTCCTGGGCAGCGGGCGGCAGGCCGAGGTGCACCTGGAGCTGCTGGCGCCGCTGTGCCCGCGGCTGGGCGAGGTCGTGCTGCACGACGTGGTGCGCGGCCAGGCGGAGAAGCTGGCCGAGGCCCTCTCGACCACCCGGCCGGGCGTGCGCGTGGCCGAGGACGCCCGCTCCGCGGTGTCCGGCGCGGACATCACCATCGCCGTCACCACCACCACCGAGCCCTACGTGGACCTCGACTGGGTCGCCCCGGGCGCCACGTTCGTCAACGTCTCCCTCGACGACGCCACCGAGGGCCTGCTGCTCGGCTGCGACCACCTCTTCGTCGACGACTGGGACCTGGTCGTGGACGACGACCACCGCCTGCTCGGCAAGCTCGCCCGCTCGGGCCGGGTCTCCGCGCCCGGCACCGCGGCCCCCGAGGGCGGCCGGGCCGTCGACGCCGACCTGCCCGCCCTGTTCTCCGGCGAGTACACCCGCCCCATCACCGCGACCGACCGCGTGGTCGTCAACCCGTTCGGGATGGGCGTGCACGACGTGGCCATCGCCGCCGCCGTGCACGCCACCGCCCTGGAGCGCGGGATCGGGCTCGCGCTCCCCCGCTGAGCCCTACCGGCCCGCCGGGGCGGGCGCGCAGGCGAGCAGGGCCGCCCCGAGCAGGTCGACGGCCTCGTCCAGTTCCGCCTCGGTGATCGTCAGCGGCGGCAGCAGGCGCAGCACCGCCTCCGCCCGCCCGCCGGTCTCGACGATCAGGCCGCGGTCAAGCGCCGCGCGCTGGGTCGCCGCCGCCAGCTCCGGGGCCGGGGCCCCGGTCGCCGGGTCGGCCAGCTCCACCGCCCACATCAGGCCCAGGCCGCGGGTGTCGCGCACCCACGGGCAGACCGCGGCCAGCCCGGCCAGGCGGGCGGCGAGCTGGGCCTCCCTGGCGAGCACGTTGTCCAGGACGCGGTCGCGGGCGATGACGTCGAGCGCCGCCAGGCCCGCGGCGAACGCCAGCTGGTTGCCGCGGAAGGTGCCGATGTGCGCGCCCGGCGCCCAGGTGTCCAGCGCCCGGTCGTAGAGCAGCATCGACACCGGCAGGCCCACGCCGCTGAGGGCCTTGGAGGCGACGACGACGTCCGGTTCCACGCCGTAGCGCTCGAAGGCGAACCAGGTGCCGGTGCGCCCGCACCCGGTCTGCACCTCGTCGACCACCAGGGGCACGCCCAGCTCCCAGGTCACCGCGCGCAGCCTGCGCACGAACTCGGGGGTGGCCGGGATGCCGCCGCCCTCGCCCTGCACCAGCTCGACGATCACCGCCGCGGGCAGCTCCACCCCGCCCTTGCCGTCGGTGAGCACGTTCTCCAGGTAGGTCGCGCAGTTCGTGTCGCACACCGCCGGGGTCAGCCCCAGCGGGCAGCGCGCGCAGTACGGGAACGGCATGAACTGCACGCCCGGCACCCCGTTGGCCACCGACTCCTTCGGGTACCGGTTGCCGCTGACCGCCATCGCCCCGGCCGTGCTGCCGTGGAAGGCGCCGTGGAAGGCCACCACCGCGCCCCGGCCGGTGGCGAGCTTGGCCAGCTTGATCGCCGCCTCGACCCCGTTCGCCCCGGTCGGCCCGCAGTAGTGCACCTTCATCCGCTCCCGCAGCGGCGCGGGCAGCATGCCCAGCTGCCGCCGGGTGAACTCGTCCTTGACCGCGGTCGGGAAGTCCAGCCCGTGCGCCAGCTCGCCCAGCTGCGCCGAGGCCGCGGCCACCAGCTCGGGGTGCCCGTGCCCGAGCGAGAGCACCCCCGCCCCGGCCAGCAGGTCCAGGTAGGTGTTGCCGTCGAGGTCCTGCACGTAGCAGCCGCGCCCCCGGCGCAGCGCGATCGGCAGGCTGCGCGGGTAGGTGCGCGCACCGGACTCCACCCGGTCCTGCTCGGCCAGAAGCGCGCGGCTGCGCGGCCCGGGGACCTCCGTCCTGCGCACCACCCGCTGGGGTACCTCGTCCGTGCTGGTCACGCGTGCTCGCTCCGATCGGCCGTGGTCGGTGGTCGGCTGCCGGGACCGGCCCGGTGGTGGGCGAGCGGGCGGGGTGACCGGGCAGCGCCTGGGGCCCACGTTGTACACCCTCGGCCCCGGCCCCCCGATCGGGTGTCGGGGATACTGGCGGGGTGGAGCACCGCCGTCCCAGCGTCGACTCGCTGGTCGAGGGACCGCACAACCGCTACCGGCTGGCCAGCCGCGCGGACGACTTCACCATCTGGGGGCTCGTCGAGACCCTGTTCACCGGGGGGCGTGGCCTGCACGGCGACATCCCGCCGCTGCACCCGAGGCTGCTGCGCGACCTGCTCTCGCACGCGCCCGACCCGGAGTTCCTCGGGGTGCTGGCGTGGCGGCGGGCGCTGCGCGCCGATGAGATCGCGGTGACCTTCGGGGACCGGCCACCGGGGCGGGCGGAGTGGTTGCTGCGCGCGGATGAGGTGGCGCGGGCGTGGGGGTGGGGGTTGTTGGGTGAGGACGGGGTGGTGGCGGTGGTGCTGGGGCCGGACGCTCCTGGGCACCTGCCTGATGCGCCTGGGGTGTGAGGGGTCTGCTGGCTTGCCTGGGTGGGGGATCTGCTTGCGCAGATCAAAAGAAGCGGGATTTTGTTGGCTTGCCCGGGTGGGTGGTTCTGCTTGACAGGGGCCCCTGCGGCGATCATGTGCTCGGGGTGGGGAAAAGGTGAGGCCTGCGGCCCCACCCCCCGGCCGTGGGTAGCACATGATCGCCTTCCCCTGTCAAGCAGAACCGCCCACCCGGGCGTTTGCGTAGCCGGGCCGCCGGTTTCGTTGGTGGCGGCTTCTTTGGGAAGCGGGTTGGGTGGGGTGGCTGGGTACTCGGGGGTGGGTGGCGTTGGGAGCGGGGTGGCGTTGGGGGGGAGCGTGGCGTTGGGGGGGGTGAGGGGGGAGCGGGTGGGGGTTAGGACTCGGGTGGGGTGGGCTGGGAATCGGGGTGGGGGGTGGGGCGGGTGAGGCCGTGGGACAGGAGGGCGGTGAGGGTGTCCAGGACCTCGTCGGCGGGGGTGGGGTCGGGGGTGGTGAGCCAGGCCTCGCACAGGGATTCGGTGAGGGTCGCCATGGCGGCGGCGAGGGTGGCCGGGGGGCCTGCGAGGGGGGTGCCGCGGGCGGCCAGGTCTTCCAGGTGGGAGGTCCAGGGGGCCAGTTGGGCGGTGCGGATGGCCTGCATGCGGGCGGCGAGGGTGGCGTCGACCAGGGCCGCTTGGCGCATGGCGGTGATCTCGGGGTGGTGGGTGGTGTAGACCTGCCAGAAGACGGCGAGGTGGCGGCGGAGCTGGCGGGGGTCGGAGAGGTCGTGGGGGGTGCCGTCCGGGGGGCCGATCAGGGTGTCGGCGGTGGTGGCGAGGTCGGCGGCGAGGGCGTCGAGGAGGTCTTCCTTGCTGGTGAAGTGGTTGTAGAAGGAGCCTGCTGAGCGGCCCGCGGCGCGGGTGATGTCGGCGATCTTGGTGTTGAGGTAGCCGCGTTCGGCGAACAGGGTGCGGGCGGCCTGCTTGAGGGCTGCCGCCGTCTGGGCCGCTTGGGCCTGGCGGGATCCGACCAACGTGACCTCCTCCTTGACACCAGCATCGCACAGCGATCACGATGAATCCAGATTCAGTGAATTGAGATTCAGCGAAAGGGGCGGACATGAAGGCGGCGGTGCTGCGGGCGTACGGGGTGCCCGGGTTCGAGGAGTTCCCGGATCCGGAGCCGCGGGAGGGGGCGCAGGTGGTGGCGGTGCGGGCGGCGACGGTCAACGCCGTTGACGTGGCGATCGCCGCGGGGACGCACTACCTGAGCCCCCGGGAGTTGCCGGTGGTGCCGGGGATCGAGGGGGTGGGGGTGCTGCCGGACGGGCAGCGGGTGTACTTCGGGTGGCCGGTGGCGCCGCACGGGTCGATGGCGCCGGTGGCGCTGGTGCGCGACGAGCTCAGCACGCCGCTGCCCGACGAGGTGCCCGATGCCGTGGCGGCGACCCTGGGCAACGCCGGGCTGGCGGCGATGATGCCGATGTCGTGGCGGGCGGGGCTGCGGGCCGGGGAGTCGGTGCTCGTGCTGGGCGCGACCGGGGTGGTCGGGCGGCTGGCGGTGCAGGTGGCGAAGCTGCTCGGGGCCGGTCGGGTCGTCGCGGCCGGGCGGGACCCGGAGGCGCTGGAGGAGTTGGCCGGGGTCGGGGCGGACGCCGTCGTCCGGCTCACCGAGGACGACCTCACGACGCGGTTCACCGAGGCCGCGCAGGGGCGGGTGGACGTCGTCGTCGACTACACCTGGGGCGCCCCCGCCGAGGCGGCGCTGCGGGCGATCGCGACCAACGGGCGGCTGGCGCAGGTCGGTGACCGGGCGGGCGGCACCATCACCGTGCCGTCGCAGGTCATGCGCAGCACCGGCGCGGCGGTGTTCGGGTTCATGCCCACCCACGCGGGGCCGCGGGTGATGGCGGAGTCCTACCGGCGGTTGCTCGGGTGGGGCGCCGCCGGGGAGCTGGACGTGCGGGTGGAGGAGCTGCCGCTGAGCGAGGTGGCCGCGGCGTGGGAGCGGGAGCGGACCTCGCGGCACAAGCTCGTCCTGGTGCCCTGAACCGCCGCCGGGGCCCGGCTCACCCCGGCGCGACCAGCGGGAGTCCGAACGCGACAGTCGCGGCGAACAGGGTGGTGGCGGGCACCGAGCGCAGCGTGCCGTGCAGCAGGGCCTCGGCGGCGGGGTGGCCGTCCCGGTGGTGGGTCGGCGGGGTGATGACCGACAGCAGCACCGGCGCCGTGGCCAGCAGCCCCGCGAGGTGGGTGCCGAGGACGTCCGCGCTGCCCGCGACGGTGACCACGATGCCGACCGAGGTGGCGGCACGGGCGGGCACGTCCCACCACGGCGTGCCGCGCACGGGCACCGCCGCGGGTTCGGCGGGCAGGGCGGCCAGGGCCGCGCCCACGCCCAGCAGCGCGACGGGCACGGCGGCCCACGTCGGGGGCAGCAAGCTGAGCGCCGCCAGGGTCAGCGCGACGGCGCCCAGGGTGGCCGCCAGGGCGACCGGCGGGCGGGTGCGGCGGTGCGCGAGGTGGGCGTAGACCAGGCAGAACACGGCCACGCCCACCTGCCCGACCATCGACCCGCGGGCGGCGTCGGCGGCGGCGGCCGGGCCGCGGGCGACCACGAGCGCGGCGAGGAACGGGACCATCGTCAGTGGCAACCCGACGACGACACCGCCCACCCGGTGCCCGAAGCGGCGTTGCACGAGGGCGACCGCGGTGACGGTGAGCAGCGGGAACAGGATGTGGACGACCGTGACTCCCATGCCGTCGACCCTGCCGCCGATCGCGCCGAAGGTGGCGCGGAGATCACGGCGACACCCCGCGAACCGCCGCGCTTTCCGAGGTGTTTGCCACCGATCACCGAGCTATCCACACTGGGGCTCGTGGATGACATCGATCGGGAGCTCGTGCGGCTGCTGCACGACGACGGCCGCAGCACCTACCACGAGCTCGGCAAGCGGGTCCGGCTCTCCGCCAACACCGTGGCCGACCGGGTGCGCAGGCTGCGCGCTTCCGGTGTGGTCAGCGGCGTGCACGCGCGCGTCGACCCCACCGCGCTCGGCCGGACCCTGCACATGATCAGCGACGTGCGGCTGCGGGAGTCCACCGACCGGGCCGAGTTCGAGCGGGGCCTGCGCGCCATCCCGCAGGTGGTCTCCGGTGCCCGGCTCACCGGCGACTACGACTACCAACTGCGCCTGGCGTGCACGACCCCGGCGGAGTTCGAGTCCACGATCGACACCCTCAAGCACAGCCACGGCGTGTTGCAGCTGCGCAGCAGGCTGGTGCTGCACGACCTGCCCCTGGACGCGACCGGCCTGCTCGGCGCGTGATCAGGGCACGCGCGACAGGGCGGTGATGGCGAACCGGCTGCCGTCGCGGCGCACCTCGACCACCCCGGGGCCTGCGAAGTGCGCGGGCACCACCAGTTCCCGCCGGTCCGCCGCGCGCTCCAGCACCGCGCGCCGGGTGCGCGCGGCCTGGTCGAGGTCTTCGCAGAAGCAGCTGTTGTGCACGGGGTCGAGCACCTGCACCGGGCTGTGCACCAGGTCTCCGACGAACACGGCGCGGTCGGAGCCGGACTCGACGCGCACGAGCGAGGACCCGGGGGTGTGGCCGGGTGCGGGGTCGAGGGTGATCGCGGCGTCGACGCGGTGGTGGCCCTCCCGCAGGACCGCCTGCGGGAGAACGGGTTCCACGCTGTCGCGGTAGAGGATCGGACTGGCGGCGTGGCGCTGCCGCTGCGCCTCGTCGCGGCCCGCGGGCATCCGGCCCGCGTTGGCGGGGTCGTAGAACTCCTTGTCCGCGCGGGGGATCAGGTAGGTGGCGTTCGGGAAGGTGGGCACCCAGGCCGCGCCCTCGGCCCGGGTGTTCCACCCCACGTGGTCGAGGTGCAGGTGGGTGTTGACGACGACGTCGACGTCCTCTGGCCGCACCCCGGCGGCGGCGAGGCGGTCGAGGTAGTCGGTGTCGAGGTGGTCGAACCTGGGCAGGGTGGGGCGGTGGGCACGATGGTGGTCAACGGGGCGATCGGGCCCGCCCACTCGGTGACCCGGGTGATCTCCACGTCGCCGATGCGCGTGACGTCCATGTCGACGACGTTAGGCGGGTCCGGTGAGCAGTTCGATGCGGAGCAAGCTCAAGGTGATGCGCGATCGGCTCACGTGACGGGCGACTTGGTGCTGATCCCGCGCGGTGACGCGCACGTGCTGGCGGATTCGCCCTCCCCGGCTGGGGCGACGCCGTTCGACGACGCGGTGGACAACCCGGCAGGCACCACCGACTTCCTGTGCGGCAAGTACCGCGTGGACACCGCCCGCGCGCACCCGCTGCTGAGCGGGTTGCCCGAGGTGGTGCACCTGCCCACCGCCGACGGGCAGAACCCCACCCTGCGCACGACGATCGACCTGCTGGGCGCGGAGGTGGCGGCGCAGCGCCCGGGGCACGGCAGCGCGGTCCGGGCCCTGCTCGACCTGCTGCTGGTGCACGCCCTGCGCGCCTGGCTCGACGCGGACCCGGCGTCGGGGTGGCACCGGGCGCTCACCGACCCGCCGACCGCCGCCGCGCTCTCGGCCCTGCACGCGGACCCGGGGGCGCCGTGGCGGCTGCCTGACCTGGCCGCGCGCGTCGGGCTCTCGCGGGCGACGCTGGCCCGGCGCTTCGCCGCCTCCACGGGCCGATCCCCGATGGCCTACCTGGCCTGGTGGCGGCTGGCCACGGCCGCGCACCTGCTGCGCGACAGCGACCTGCCGATGCGGGCCATCGCGCGCCAGGTCGGCTACACCTCGTCCTACGCGTTCTCCACGGCGTTCAAGCGGCAGTACGGTCAAGCGCCGACGCACTACCGCGCGGACGCCCTCAGCGGGTGAGCGCGCGCACCAGCAGGTCGACGAGCTTGTCCAGGTAGTCGTCCTCCAGCTCGGCTTGGCGCACGCGCACCCGCCAGTACAGGGGCGCGGCGACGAGGTCCATGGCCAGCTCGACGTCGACGTCGGCGGGCAGCTCGCCGCGGGCGACGGCCCTGGTCAGCACCTCCGCGCCGCGGGCGCGGCGGGGTTCACCGATCATGTCCGCGATGACCCCGGCCAGCGCCGGGGTGCGGGTGGCCTCGGCGGTGAGGTCGGGCAGGATGCGCGAGAGCAGCGGGTGGGTGATCCACTCGTGCACCCCGGCGAGCACCGCGCGCAGGTCGCCGCGCAGCGAGCCGGTGTCGGGGACGCGGGCCATCGGCACGCTCAGCTCGGACACCACCGAGACGACCATCTCCCGCTTGGACGGCCAGCGCCGGTAGAGCGCGCTCTTGCCCACCCCGGCGCGCTTGGCCACGGCCTCCATCGACAGCCGCCCGTAGCCCGCGTCGGCCAGCTCGGTGAGCACCGCGTCAGCGATCGCGGTGGTGACCTGGGGTTGCAGGACGGCGGCGCCGGTGGGGGCGCGGCGGGTGCGGTCGGCCATGGCGCCCAGCATACGACTGGACGGGACGGTCCCGTCCGGCCTACTCTGGTCGGGACGGAACCGTATCGTCCACTTGGAGGGACCCCGATGACCCCGCGCGACCTGCTCGACGAGGCCCTGCGGCTGCTGCTCGCCAAGGACATGGCCGGGTTCAGCGACCTGTGGGCCGAGGACGGGACCATGGAGTTCCCGTTCGCCCCCGAGGGCTACCCGCGGCTGGAGGGGCGGGCGGCGGTGGCCGACTACGTGCGCGACTACCCCGACCTGCTCGACATCCACGAGTTCACCGACCTGGTGGTGCACGAGACCGCCGACCCCCGGACCATCGTGGCCGAGTTCGCCGCCCGGGGCGCCGTGACCGCCACCGGCGCGCCGTACCAGCTGCGCTACATCGCCGTGATCACCGCGGTGGACGGCAAGATCACCAGCTACCGCGACTACTGGAGCCCCGCCGCCGTCGCGGGCATCACCGGTTCGCTGGACGACTTCGCCGCCGGGGTGCGCTCGTGACCACCCTCGTCACCGGCGGCACCGGCACCACCGGCCGCCGGGTCGCCGCGGCGCTGGCCGCGTTGTCCGAGCCCACCAGGATCGCCACCCGAACCCCGCGGGCACCCGGGCAGGTCCGGTTCTCCTGGGCCGACGGGTCGACGTTCGCACCAGCGCTGTCCGGAGTGGACAGCGTGTACCTGCTCGCCCCGGCCGGCTCAGCGGAACCGGCCGAGCTGACCGAGCGCTTCCTCGACGTCGCGCGGGCCGAGGGCGTCCGGCGGGTGGTGCTGCTCAGCTCGTCGGCCGTGCCGGACTCGCCGTCGGGCATCGGCGCCCTGCCCGCGCTGGTGCGGCGGATGCCGGAGTGGGCGGTGCTGCGCCCGTCCTGGTTCATGCAGAACTTCACCGGCGACCACCCGGTCGCGGTGGGCATCCGCGAGCGCGGGGAGGTCCTGACGGCGACGGGTGACGGGCGCGTCGCCTTCGTCGACGCGGGCGACATCGCCGCCGTCGCCGCCCGCGCGCTCACCGATGCCGCGCCGCACAACACCGACCACATCATCACCGGCCCGGAGGCGTTGAGCTACGCCGAAGCCGTCGCCATCGTCTCCCGCCACACCGGGCGACCCGCGCGCCACCGCGCAGTGACAACGGAAGACCTGGTCGCGCTGCTGGAGTCCTCCGGCATGTCCACGCCCTACGCGCGGATGCTCGCCGCGCTCGACGAGCACATCCGCGAAGGCGGCGAGGACCGCACCACCTCGGTGGTGGCGGAGGTGACCGGTCGCCCGGCGCGCTCGTTCGAGCGTTTCGCCTCGACGGACCTGGTGCCTGCGCTGTCCGGCTGACGCCTGTCCGGTCGATTGCCCGCGGCGGGCGCAGGCGCCACGATCTCCGCTGTCGGACATTCACCGGGTGGAGGGCGTGATCGTGATCCGTCGACTGGGCGTGGTGCTGGCGGCCCTGACAACCATGCTGGTGGCCGTCCCCGGTGTCGCGTCCGCGGCGTCCGCGACCGTGGGCCGCACCGACGGCGACGGGCTCACGATCCGGACCGGGCCCACCACGGGCAGCGCCTCGCGAGGGCTGGTCTGGGACGGTCAGGTCGTCGACATCTCCTGCCAGGTGGTCGGCCAGGCGGTGACCAACACCCGGGGCTTCACCAGCGACCTGTGGGACTTCGTACCCGCGCTCGGCGGGTACCTGTCGGACGCCTACATGGCCACCGGCTACGACTACCGGATCCCCGGGGTGCCCGATTGCGGCGGGGCAGGCGGCGGTTCCCTGGTGCCCGTGTCGCAGTTCCAGGGCCAGCCCAACCAGGGCGAGGACTGCGGCCCGACCAGCGTCGTCACCGCCCTGCTCGCCTCCGGCCGGGTGCCGAGGGCCTGGAGCGCGGGCACCCCCGTGGCCGCGATCAACCAGGCGCGCCGGGACATGGGCTTGGACCCGACGTGGAACGACCCGGCGCAGTTCGGCACCAGCGAGACCGACGTGGTGCGCGCCCTGGGCGCCAACGGGGTGTCGGCGTGGACGTCGTGGGACCTCGCGGCGTCGCTGGCGCACGTGCGCGCGGGCGGGCAGGCGGTGATGGCGGGCAACATGATCAGCCTGCCGTGGTCGGGGAACGACGTCGCGCACTTCCTGACCGTCGCCGGGTACGAGGGCGGCCAGTACCTCGTGCTCGACCCGGCGTCGCAGCCGGTCGTCTACCGGGCCACGCAGGCGACCCTCGCCGCGTACTGGGACCACCAGTACGGGCGGGCGGCCGTCCTGTTCTCCTAGGGCCTGTCCTCGGCCGTGTTCCAGGCACGGCCGAGGAGAACAGGACGGCCGCCCGGCAGCAGCGCCCCCGACAGCGGTACCTGCTCGGGCGGGTCGAGCACGGCGACGGGCAGCGGGCTCACCGGTGCACCTCCCCGGACCTGGCCGCCGCGGCCAGGTCGGCGCGGGTGGGCAGGCCCTCCCAGTCGCCGGGGACGGTGCAGGCGTAGCCGCCGACGGCGTTGGCGGTGGCCAGGCAGCGCTCGACGGGTTCGCCGAGGACCAGCTCGGCCAGGTAGCCGCCGACGAAGCCGTCACCCGCGCCCACCGGGTCGACGACCCGCACCGGGGTCGTGGGCGCCGGGACGAACCGGCCGTCCGCGTGCGCGAGGGCGCCCCGCTCCCCCAGCTTGAGCACCGCCGTCGCCGGGCCGAGCGCGGTGAGCCCGGCCGCCAGCTCCTCGTCGGTGCCGCCGCGCCCCAGCACCAGCTCGGCTTCCTCGACCCCGGCGAACACCAGGTCGGCCGACGCGACCAGGCGGGCGAGCACCGGCGCGGCCCGGGAGTCCGCCCACAGCGTGCGGCGGTGGTTGACGTCGAACGACACCGGCACGCCCGCCGCGCGGGCCAGCGCGATGGCCCGCTCGACCGCGCGCAGCGGGCCGGGGCCGAGCGCGGGGGTGATCCCGGTCAGGTGCAGCACGTCCGCGGCGGCCACCAGCTCCGGGTCCACATCGGACTCCGAGAGCCGGGACGCCGCGCTGCCCGCCCGGTAGTAGCGCACCGCGCTCGGGTGCCCGCCGCGCACCTCCTTGACCATCAGGCCGGTGGGCGCACCGGGGTCGAGCGGCGCGCGGACGTCGACGCCCTCGGCCCGCACCTCCCGGGTGACCGCGCGGCCCAGCGCGTCGTCGCCGACCCGGCTGACCCAGGTGGCCCGGCCGCCGAGGCGGGCCACGGCGATGGCGACGTTGGACTCCGCGCCGCCCACCCCGAGCACCGGCGGGCCGGTGGCGACCCCGCTGGCGGGCACGGTCAGCAGGGCCATCGTCTCGCCCAGCGCGAGCACCCCGCTCACGCCGCGCCGCCCAGCCGCAGCACCTCGCCGCCGCCCACCGCGGCGCGCTCCAACACGGGCACGGCGTCGTCGAGGCCGTGCCCACCGGCCCCCAGCGGCTCCAGGTCCGGGCCCGCGCTGGCGGTGATCTCGTCGACGAACCGGTAGCGGTCGACCCAGGTGACCTCGCGGGTGACAAGGTCAACCAGGGCGGCGGGGACCGGGGTGCAGGGGAGGTTGCCCACCTGCCCAGCGTGCCGCGCTGGGCGGTGGCGCGCAGCACCGGGCCGAGCGCGCCGGAGGCCTCCAACACCAGCTCCACGTCACTGGCGGTCTGGGATCAGCCCCGGCGACGACACCGAGTGACCGGATGCCGCTGCGCGGATCACCGACCGGTGGCACCCCCACCGCCGCGCTCGGAGCAGGATGGACGGACCTGTCCCCAACCTTCGAGGGGTGGTCGGCGGTGACGCCAGGGACCAGTGCGGCGGACCTGCTGCGGGGCGTGGCCGAGCGGGCCGCGACCGGTGGGGCGCCGTCCGGCGCGGGGCGCTACCACTACGTGCGGACCTGCGGGTGGTACCTGCGGTCGGTGACGCGGATCTCGCGGCGCGGAGCGGCGCACGGGCCGAGCACCAGCACGGTGGAGCCCTTCGAGCGCGAGCAGTGGATCGCCCCGGACGGGTCGGGGCGGCTGGTGGTCACCAGCAACGGGCACCCCGTGCGGCCCAGCGGCGAGTTCGGCCCCGGCGGCCTGGGCGCCAGGTTCCTCACCGGGACCGACCGGGCCGCGGTAGCCGAGGTGGTGCGCGACGGGGACGGCACCGCCGGAGCCCTGCGGGCGATCACCGGGGTGTGGCTGCGGCAAGTGGTCCCGCCCGACCTGCGCCGGGCGCTGCTGCTCGCCTTGGCCGACCTCGACGGCCTGGAGGTGGTGGGCGAGACCCGCGATCACCTGGGCCGGGCCGGGGTGGCGGTGGCCCACCACGACCGGGAGCGCCGCACCCGGGTGGTGCTGGTGTTCCACGCCAGGCACGGGTGGTTGCTCGGCCGGGAGGAGATCGCCCTGCCGGGGGCGCGGGTGTCCCTGCCGACGCCGGTGTCGACGAGCAACACGCTGGTGACGCTCACCGGCTACACCGAGACGACCACCGAGCAGCCGCAGGCCTAGAGGCTGTCGCGCAAGTGGGGCGGGGTCAGCCCTTGTGCCGGTGTTGCCTCGAACGGTGCCGGGTGCAGGTTGGGGACGCACAGCCTGACTAGGGCATCGGCGGCACGGCGAAGTACCCGCCGCCCACCGCGAGCAGGTACGGGTGCAGCGCGTCCGCGGTCAGCCGGGACTGGGCCAGGGCGAACCCGGCGGCGAGGTCTCGCTGGAAGGCCATGAACACCACGCCCTCGTCCTGCGGCGAGGTGGAGTAGATCCACGAGCGGCGCAGCATCCGGGGTGCCGCGCTGCCGGGCGTGCGCGGGTTCATGGTGCGCACGTGCGAGTCGAGCGGGGTGGTGGCGCCGTCGGGGTCGGCGGTGAAGTCGGGGGTGGCCCCGGCGGCGGTGCCGTCGAGCCAGGTGCCGTCCGGGTGGCGGCCGATGACGGCGGCCTGGCGCTCGGGCGGGTCGGCGCGCCACTGCCCGTGCGCCATCCGGATCACCCGCACGGCCAGCAGCGAGGCGCCCGAGGGCAGCAGCACGTCCGGGGTGTTGGTGTGGCCCTCGACGAAGCCGAACGGGTTGCGCTGCAAGCCCGCGGGCGACCCCTCGCGCGCCACGACCTCGCGCCGCACCGGGCACTGCCAGGCCACGTCGAGCCCACGCACCACCTCGGCCAGGCGCGCCACCGCGTCGGGCCCCTCGACCTGCACGAACGCCTCGGCGCCGGTGCGCTCGCGCATCAGCACCTCGCCGGGGAACGGCGGCATCCCCACCAACCCGGCGGCGTACGGGGTGCCCGCCGCGAGCGCGGGCGAGAGGCCCACCAGCACGTCCGGGGCCCGCAGGCCGAGCAGCTGCGCCGACGACCCGCCCCGCACGAACGCCACGGCCCCGGACGCGTCCGGCGGGCGCAGCGCCGGGTGCGTGGTGGTGTCCTGCGGCGCCTGCTCGCCGGTGGAGCACGCGCCCAGGCACGCCAGCACCGACAACCCGGCCGCCCCGGACAGCAGCGACCGGCGCGACAGCGCCGTCCCCCCGGTCACGGCGCCAGCTTCCCGAGGGCCTTCTTGGCCTCCCGGCGCACGAGCGGGCGCGGGTCGTCGAGCAGCCGCTCCAGGTCCGCGCGCGCGGCCGGGTCCTTCTGCCTGCCCAGGGCGATGACGGCGTGCGCGGTGACGGTGTCGTCGTCGAGCAGGCCCCGCAGCAGGCCGACCACGCGCGGGTCCTTGGACTTGCCGAGCGCCTGCACCACCATCTGCCGGGCCGGGCCCCACTGCCGCTCGGCGGCGATGGTGGCCAGCCCGTCGTAGTGCTTGTCGTCCGCGACGACCGACAGCGCGTTGCCCACCGCCCAGCGCAGGCCGAACCCGGTGTCGTCGGCCACCAGCCGGAACTGGCGCAGCAGCTCCGGGGCGGCCCCGGCGCGCTTGGCCGCGGGCACGCTCAGCGCCCGCACCAGCCCCTCCCGCAGCGCCTCGCACCGCTCCCCCGGCTCCACCCTGTCCTCCAGGGCGGTGAGCCAGTCGAGCAGCACGGGGACGCCCGCGCGGTAGTCGTGCCCGCCGTTGACGAGGTCCCACACGCTGGCCACCGGCACCCCGACCCCGGCGAGCGCGGCGAGCAGGTCGGCGGGGGTGTCGGTCGGGGTGTCGGTGGCCATCGCTACCTTCGGATCACGTTGATCAAGCCGTTGTTCACGGCGTTCTGCAAGCTGGGCGAGAGGGTCGTGCCCGGTCTGACGTACAGGTCGAACCGGTACCCGTTGGCCTGAGCATAGGCGACGTAGTCCTTGAGCTGGTTGGTGTAGCCCAGGTTCTTGACGTTCTTGGCCTCGCTGAGGACCTTCGTCGCCGCGTTGAGCCCGTCGGGGAAGCGGCGGGCCGCCGTGCCGGTCAGCGAAGGGATGGCCTGGCGCGGGCCGCTGAGCCCGAGCGCCTGCTCGAACGCCTTGCCCGCCGCGGCGTTGGCCCGGATGCCGTTCTGGGCGCCGTTCGCCGCGGTGCCCGCCCGGCCGAGCAGCTTGCCCAGCGCCCCGGACAGCCCCGCCCCGAGCCCGCCGCGCAGCAGCGCGCCCAGCCCGCCGAACGCGCAGCCCGCGGCCGCCGCCCCGGCCACCTGGCCCCAGTCGACCTTGCGGCCGGACAACCGCTGGCCCGCGTAGTCGAGCGCGCCACCGGCCAGGCAGCCGAGCAGCACCGGGTTCTCCCCCGAGGGGTCGGAGTAGTTCGCCGGGGAGTTGGCCGCGTAGGTGAACAGGTTCGGGCCGCCGGACATGCCGGTCGGGTCCTCGGAGGTGAACCGCTGCGCGGCCGGGCTGTAGTAGCGGCCCCGGTAGTGCAGCAGCCCGGTGCCGTCGTCCTGCCTGCCGGTGTAGGACAGGTCCGAGCCGCGCGGGTCGCCGGTGGTGGCGGGGACGCCGAACGGGTCGTAGGACTGCGACGCGGCGATGGTGCCGTCCGCGCGGCCGAGCCCGATCACCGAGCCCTGGGCGTCGGTGAGGACGGTGTCGGTGACGCCTGCCTTCGTCCGCGCCGCCCACTGGTCGGTGCCGACGCTGAGCAGCGACGCCGTGAGGGTGCCCGCGCCGTCCTGCTCGGCGATGGCGTTGGAGCCGTCCAGGACGAACTTCGTCGTGGTGGCCCCGACCGTGCGGCTGGTGCGGTCGCCGAGGGCGTCGTAGGTGTAGCTCGCGGACAGGCCCGCCTTGCTGGTGGCGGTGAGCCTGCCCCGGGCGTTCCAGGTGTAGGCGGTGGTGCCGTCGTTGAGCAGGTTGCCGTCGTCGTCGTAGGTCAGGGTCGTCGACCCGGCCGTGACCAGGCGGTTCGCGTCGTCGTACACCAGGCCGGAGCGGGCGGCGGGGAGCCGCACCGCGGCCAGGCTGCCGCCCACCGACGACACCCGCCCGCCCGCGTCGTAGGCGTAGGTCAGCTCGCCCTTGGCGGTGCCGCCCTGGGCGTAGGCGATGCGGGTCAGCTGGTTGGCCGCGTCGTAGGTGCGGGTCTGGGTCCACCCGCCGGGCAGGCTGATCGTGGTCGGCCTGCCCCCGGCGTCGCGGGTGATGGCCACGGCGTCGGAGCCGCGGGCCACCCCGGTGAGGGCACCGGCGTTGTCGTAGGAGTAGGTGGTCGCGGCCACCCCGGGCGCGGTGGTGCCGGTCTGCCGGTCGACCGCGTCGTAGGTGTAGCCCACGGTGCCGGTGGGCCGGGTCTCGGTGACCACCCGGTCGCGGCTGTCGTAGGTGAACGACACCGAGCCGCCCGCGGAGTCGGTCAGCGCGGTGAGCCGGTCGGTGCTGTCGTAGGTGTAGGTCACCTGCGACTGCTGGGCGGTGGTGCTGGTGACCCCGAACCGCACCTTGGTGGGCAGGCCGAGGGTGTTGTAGGTGTACTCGGTGCGCTTGCCCGCCTCCGACACCGTGGCCGTGGTGCGCCCGGCGGCGTCGTAGGTGGTGGTGGCGGTCTTGCCGCGCGGGTCGGTGGTGGACACCGGCAGGTCGGCGCCGTTGTAGGCGTAGGTGGTGACCTTGCCGCGCGGGTCGGTGACCGAGGTCAGGTTCCCGTTGGCGTCGTAGCCGAGCTGCTGGGTGCCGCCGAGCGGGTCGGTGGTGCTGACCGGGAGGTTCTGCGCGTTGTACTTGGTCAGCGTCACCGCCCCGGCCGGGTCGGTGGTCGCCACCGGCCTGCCCGCCGCGTCGAAGAACGTGCGCGACACCCGGCCCAGCGGGTCCTTCACCGAGACCGGCGCGCCCGCCTCGTAGGTGTAGGTGGTGACCCCGCCGGAGGCCGACGTCGCCGTGGCGACCTGCCCGGTGCTGGTGCGGGTGAAGGTGGCCTTGCGGCCCGCGCCGTCGGTGGAGGTGAGCAGGTTGCCCTTGGCGTCGTAGGTGTTGGTCGTGGTCTTGCCCGCCGCGTCGGTGACGACGAGCGGCTGGTCGAACGGGCCGTAGGTGGTCTGCGCCGCGGTGTAGGCGCCCGCCGTGCCCGCCAGCTCGGTGACCGCGGTGGGCCTGCCGGAGGCGTCGTAGGTGTACTCGGTGCGCCGCCCGTACGGGTCGACCTCGGCGTCGATGCGGTTGTCCTGCCCGCGCACGTAGGTGGTCGTCCTGGCCAGGCTGGTGCCGAACGCCTCGGTGTCGGTGGCCACCATCCGGTTCGCGTCGAAGGTCACCCGCCGCACCGACCCGCTGGGCTGGGTCACCCGCGTCTCGGTGATGTTCCCCGCCGCGTCGAGGGTGTAGGCGAACTGGTAGCTGCCGCCGTCGGCGAGGTTCTGCCGCTGCACCCGGCCGTTGGCGTCGTAGACGACGTCGAGGTAGGCCACCCCGCGCGCGTCGGTGATGCGGGTGATCCGGTTGGCGGTGTCGTAGGTGTAGGTGGAGGTCTTGCCCGCCACGTCGGTGACCGTGGCCAGGCGCCCGGCGGTGTCGTAGGTGTAGGACACCGCGCGGCCGATGTTGTCCGTCGCCTTGACCACCCGCGCGGAGGCGTCGTACTCCAGGGCGATCCAGCGGCCGTTGGGCGAGACGATCTGGGTGACCTCGCCGTTGGACCCGCCCGAGCGCACGAACGTCACCTGGTTGCCGTTGCGGTCCTGCATGGCGCGGGCGCGGGAGTACCAGGGGAAGAAGAACTTCGTGCCGTCCCGCAGCGACAGCACCCAGTCGCCGTTGACCTGGGCGATCGTCGAGCCGGTGTAGCGGCCCGGGGAGCCGACGGCGCCGAAGACGGCGTCGCCGTACCCGGTGCCCGGGGAGGTGCGCACGTAGTGGGCGCGCCCGCCGCCGGGGCTGTAGAGGTCGACCTCCTGGTACTGGTTCTCCGAGGCCAGGAACAGGTTGAAGTCCGAGCCGGAGTTGAGGCCGAACTCGCGGTTGTGGTTGTCGCCCTGCCAGTACTCGCGGGTCAGCGAGATCGGCACGGTGTCGTCCACGCCGAGGTCGGTGTGGGCGTCGGTGAGCAGGCCGGTGGACAGGTCCACCGGGTCGCCGGAGAGCTTGTCCAGCAGGTCCTGCCACCACGGCTTGTCCGGCTTGGGGTTGCCGCCGGTGTTGAACATCGCGCCGTCGAGGGTCCACAGCTTCGTGGCCTCGTCGGGCACGACCCTGCTGGCGTCGGCGTTGACCTTGCCGTGGCCGTAGACGTACCACTGCTTGTCGACCGGGTCGTAGTTCCAGAAGTCGACGGTCGTGCCCGCGGGCAGCTTGGTGTAGTTGGGGTACACCACGCTCGCGCCCTGCGGGAAGATCGTCGCCCCGCCCGGCTGCACGGTGAAGTACGTCGGCACGATCCCGTTGCGCGGCAGCGGGTACGGCGGCCGGTCCAGCGGGATGGCGGTGATCCCCAGTTCGGTGACGACCTTGCCGTCGAGGTCGCGCACCACGGTGCCCGCCGGGATGCGCACCTCCAGGCCCGGGATGGCCGGGGTGGACAGCACGGTGTCACCCGTGGTCGGCGCGGCGAGCTTCACCGTGTGCGCCATGTCCAGCTTGGGCAACCACACCGTCGCGTCGAGCGGGGTCGTCTGCCCCGCCACCACGCGGGCGTGGATGCGGAACGTGCCGTAGCGGGTCTTGCCGGTGTCTGCGGCGTACCCGTCCACCACGATCGTCGTGGCGTTGGCGCGGACGCCCGCGAGCAGGAACCGGCCCTGCGCGTCGGTGGTGGTGCGCACCTGGTCGACGCGCACCGGGATGCCCAGCAGGGGCTTGCCGTCCAGGCCGAGGACGTGCCCGCTGATCGCGGTGACGCCCTGGGGCGCGGACAGGTCCCGCACCGGCGCCTGCGCGCCGCGCCGGGTGAGCCAGTCGGCGCCGGAGAGGTTGCCCGCGTCCGGGGTCCAGGCCGGGCTCAGCCGGTCGTCGGGCACCAGGGTGGCGGCGTTGGGCGAGCCGAGGTCGGCGACGCGCTGGGTGCTGTCGTCCGCGCGCGGCTTCTCGGCCGGGCGCTGCACGACCACGCGGGGCTCGCGGTCGGCCTTCGCGGGCGCGCTCTGCTGCTGCTGCGCGCCGGGCTCGGCCTTCGGCGCCGCCTGGGTGCGCTCGGGCTGGGTGGTGGCGCGGTCGGCGGAAGCCGGGGCTGCGGCGAGGCCCGCGGGCTGGGTGATGGTGAAGGTCGAGCCGCCGACGAGGGTGCCGTTGGGCGACATGTACAGCTTGTAGGAGCCCGCGGCGGGCAGGGTGATGTCCAGCGACTCGTTCGGCCAGCGCGCGCCGCCGACGCGGGTGCCCGCGGAGTCCTGCACCCACCAGTTCATCGCGCAGCAGCCGAAGGCGGCCGAGGTCGCCGAGGACTGCACGATGAGCCGCTGCCCGGACGACCCGGTGAACGTGGCGAAGGCGTTGCGGCCCGGGTTGCTGACGCTGAGGGTCTTGGCGGTGCCGGTGGTGATGGCGCCCGCGTCGAGGTCGGCGGGGACGTCGTAGACCTTGAACGTGCCGGAGCCGGTGCTCGCCCCGCCCGGGTCCATCCACACCTTGTAGGTGCCGGTCTGCGGCAGCTCCAGGGTGTCGATGAGCTCGTTGGGCCAGCGGTTGCCGCCGACGTGGGTGGTGCCGTCGGGGGCCAGCAGCCACCAGGTCATGCCGCAGCAGCCGAAGGCGGGGCTGGTGCCGCTGGACTCGACGATCACGCGCTGGCCCGCGGTGCCGGGGAAGCTCGCGAACGCGGCCTGGCCCGGGGTGGTGCTGGTGAGCACCTTGGCCGTGCCGTCGAGCGCCTGCGCGCCCGCGTCGGCGTCGGCGGGCACCGTCCACGCCTTGAACGTCGTGGCGCCGGTGTTCGCGCCGCTCAGCCCGAAGTGGATCTTGTAGGTACCGGTCTGCGGCAGCGTCGTGGTGTCGACGATGTCATTGATCCACTTGTCCGCGAGCCGCGTGCCGTCCGGCGCGAACAGCTGCCAGGACGCACCGCAGCAGCCCAGGTTGGCGGAGCTGTCGGTGGACTGGAGGAACACGCGCTGGCCGGTGGTGCCCGCGAAGGTGACGTAGCCGTCCTGGCCGATGTTGGCGACGGTCACGGTCTTGGCGGTGCCGTCCAGGGGGAGGGTGCCCGCGTTGAGGTCGGCGGGGACGGTCCAGGCCTTGAACGTCGTGGAACCGAGGTTGGTGCCGCTCAGCCCGAAGTGGATCTTGTACGTACCGGTCTGCGGCAGCGTCGTGGTGTCGACGATGTCATTGATCCACTTGTCCGCGAGCCGCGTCCCGTCCGGCGCGAACACCTGCCAGGAGGCGCCGCAGCAGCCGAGGTTCGACGAGCTGTCGGTGGACTGGAGGAACACGCGCTGGCCCGCGGTGCCGGAGAAGGTCACGTCGGCGTCCTGGCCGACGTTGGTGATCGTGACGACCTTGGCGGTGCCGTCCAGCGGGAGGGTGCCCGCGTTCAGGTCGGCGGGGACGGTCCACGCCTTGAACGTCGTGGAACCGAGGTTCGTGCCGCTCAGCCCGAACCAGACCTTGTACGTGCCCGTCTGCGGCAGCGTCGTCGTGTCGACGATGTCATTGATCCACTTGTCCGCCAACCGCGTGCCGTCCGGCGCGAACACCTGCCAGGAAGCACCGCAGCAGCCCAGGTTGCCGGAACTCTCGGTGGACTGGAGCAGCACCCGCTGACCCGCGGTGCCGGAGAAGGTGACGAACGCGTCCTGACCGGTGTTGGAGACCGTGACGACCTTGGCCGACCCGTCCAGCGGCAGCGTGCCCGCGTTCAGGTCGGCGGGGACGGTCCAGCCCTTGAAGGTCGTGGAGCCGAGGTTGGTGCCGCTCAGCCCGAACCAGATCTTGTAGGTACCGGTCTGCGGCAGCGTCGTCGTGTCGACGATGTCGTTGATCCACTTGTCCGCGAGCCGCGTGCCGTCCGGGGCGAACAGCTGCCACGACGCGCCGCAGCACCCGAGGTTGCCGGAACTGGCCGTCGACTGGAGCAGCACCCGCTGACCCGCGGTGCCGGAGAAGGTGGCGAACGCGTCCTGACCGGTGTTGGAGACCGTGACGACCTTGGCCGACCCGTCCAGGGGGAGGGTGCCCGCGTCGAGGTCGGCGGGCACCGTCCACGCCTTGAGCACGACCGACCCGACCAGGGTCGACGACGGGTCGACCACGATCCGGTACGTGCCCGCCTGCGGCAGGGTGGTGGTGTCGAGGGTGTCGTTCGGGTACTTGGTGCTGCCCACCCGCGTGCCGTCCGGCGCCACCAGCCACCAGTACATCCCGCAGCACCCGAACTGCGACGACGCCTCACTCGACTGGATGATCACCCGCTGGTTCACCGCACCGGTGAACGTCGTGTAGGCGTTGCGCCCCGGGTTGGTGAGCGAGACGGTCTTGGCCGTGCCGTCGAGCGGCTGCGCGCCCGCGTTGAGGTCGGCGGGCACCGTCCACGCGCTGAACGTCACCGAGCCGGTGTTGCCGGACCCGGGGTCCATGTAGACCTTGTAGGTGCCCGCCTGGGTGAGCGTGGTCGTGTCGAGGGTGTCGTTCGGGTACTTGGTGCTCCCCACCCGCGTGCCGTCCGGCGCCACCAACCACCAGTACATCCCGCAGCACCCGAACTGCGACGACGCCCCGCTCGACTGGATGATCACCCGCTGGTTCACCGCACCGGTGAACGTCGTGTAGGCGTTCTGCCCGGGGTTGGCGACGGTGACGACCTTGGCGGTACCGGTCAGCGACTGCGCCCCGGCGTTGACGTCGGCGGGCACCTTGTGCACGGTGACGTTCGTGGTGCCCGCGGCCCCGGTGCCGTTGTAGAGCAGCAGCGACCGCAGCCCCGCGCCGCTCACCGGCCCGGTCTCGATCCACCCGTCGGTACCGACGCACCCGGAGCCACCGGTCTGCTGGTTGCGCTCGTTGTACATCCGCGAGTCCAGCCCGCAGGACCCGAACGTCCCCCCGCTCAGGGACACCGCGAACCGCTCACCATCGGCAGCGGAGAAGTACCGCATCACCCACTTGCCCGCCGCCACCGGCACCGAGGTCGCCGTCCCGACCGTGATGGCGCTCGCGGTGTCGATCGACGCCGCGTCGATGCCCGGGGGCGGCACCACGAGCACCGCCGAGCTCGTCGCCGACCCCGCCGGGGTGCTGAGCTGCACGGTCCCGGTACCCGCGTTCGGCGGCAACTTCACCGCCAAGCTGTTGCCCGACCGGGACGTCACCGCCGCCAACACCCCGTTGACCCGCACCAGGTTGTTCGCGAACTCCGGGTCGGTGTTGGTCGCCGTGACCGTGATGGTCGCCCCCGCGGCCGCCACCTTCGGCGTGAAGTCGCTGATCGCGGGCTTGTCGTTGCGCACCACCGTCAACACCGGCCCGGTCGCCGTCCCGGCCCCGCTGGTGATGGTCACCGCCCCGGTCGTGGCCGACGTCGGCACGGTGAACGTCACCCGGTCAGCCGCGGCCGTCTTGACCGTCGCCCCGACCCCGTTGACCTTGACGGTGTTGCCCGCCACCGTGGTCGCGAACCCCTTGCCCGCCAGCGCCACCGTGTCCCCCGGCCGCGCCACGCCCGGCACCACCGACAGCACCACCACCGCGGGCGTCCCCACCCGCTCCACCGCCAACGGGTTCCCCGCGGCGTCGTACGAGTACTTGGCCACCGACCCGTCGGCGGCCACCGCCCCCACCAACCGCCCCGCGGCATCGTGGGCGTAGCTCATCGCCCCCGGCACCGGGTCGACCTGCTGCTGGGCCCGAACCACCCCACCACCGACCCGAGACCCCCCGGGCACCGCGTCCGCCACGCTGACGGTGGCCCCGACCACCGCCACGACAGCCAGCCCCACCGAGAACAACCGTCGTCGCTGTCGCACAGGACTCTCCTCAAGCGGCGTAGCGGACACCGCCCACGCCATCGACCCCCGAACCCCCCGCGTAACACCAAACCGGAATGTTCGGACAACTGCCGCAGCCCACCCCCGCAACCGGCTCACCCACCCCACCCCGAAAGGCCCTATCTCCCGCTCATCGAGACACCCACCCCCTCCTTCCCCCTCCCTCTCCCCTCCCTCTCCTTCTCTCCCCTCCCCCCACCCCCGACCCTCCCCCCACCCCCACGACGCCGAAGGCGAGCCCCCTGGTCCCTAAAGCCGTCGTTCGGCCAACGCACCCGCTCCCCGCAACCCACCGCGCCCAGCCCCACCAACCCCCCGGCACACCCAACACCGCTCAACTGACCAACCAGTCACGGCGTTGCTCAGACCCCCCGGCCTGACCCAGTCCCGGCCGCTCGTAACTCGGTGGAGGCGGTGTCCAGGGTGGGCGAAGCCCATCGCGAAGCGACGCCGAAGGCGCCCTTGACTCCGCCTCCACCGAGTTACACACTCGCGGCCCCCGAGGACAGGCCCCCACGCGAGCGGCCCCTCAAGCGAGCCCACGAAGACACACCCACACGCGCCCGATGTGCGCGAATGCGCCACTTCTGTCGCCCCCCACCCGTATCTTGGCCACGTCGTCCACCCCCGGACGGCGGTCGGTGCGGCAGGAGCACGTCATGTCGGATCCTTTGGCCAACGTCCAGCGCCTGGTGGACGAGTGGGAGCGGGACGCGGTGGAGAAGGCCGCGCGCTACGAGGCGATGCGGCAGGAGGTGGAGCGCATCTCGCTGACCGGGTCGGCCGCGGAGGGGGCGGTGCGGGTGACCGTGGGGTCGAACGGCATCCCGAGCGGGGTGGAGATGACCGACCGGGTGTCGCGGATGCAGCCGCAGGAGATCGCCGCGGCGGTGCTGGCGGCGATGCGGGACGCGCAGTCGCGGTACCCGGCGGAGCTGGCGCGGGTGGTCGGGGAGACGGTCGGGGACACCGAGGCCGGGCGCCACATCGTGGCGACGGCGGAGCGCAACTTCCCGCCGCCGGAGGACCCGGGTGGGGAACTGGGCGGCGCTGGGCCGCGTCCACGACGGGACGGGCCGGACGACGACGGCGACTTCAGCGATCGGAGCTTCATGCGATGACCGCCCCCGACGGCTACGGCGTCCTCACCGGGGAGTTGGACGCCCTCGCGGGCCGGGTCGACGGCCTGGCCGACCGGCTGCGCACGGCCACCGACGCCGCCCGGTCGGTGGCCATGAACGACAGCGCCTACGGCGTGGTGTGCCAGCCGTTCGCCGCGCTGCTGCAACCGTTCGAGCAGCTGGGCGTGGACGCGCTCGCCCAGGCGGGCGAGACGGTCACCGAGCACGCGGCGAAGGTGCGCGGCGCGGCGCGGGCCTACGACGCCAACGAGGTGTCCGAGGCGAGCCGGTTCGACGGGATGGTCCGATGACGAACCCGCTGGTGGCCGCCCCGAAGTCCGACACCACCGCCGTGACCGGCATCGGCATCGCCGAGGCGTGCACCGACCTGGCCTCGGGCATCAGCAGCGGCGACTGGGTCGAGGCGGGCATCGGCGCGGTCGGCGTGGGCCTGGAAGTGCTGTCCATGGTGATCGACCCGGTCGGCACCGTGGCCTCCTACGGGGTGTCCTGGCTGATCGAGCACGTGCAGCCGCTCAAGGACGCCCTGGACTGGTTCGCGGGCGACCCGCCGGTCATCCGCTCGTTCTCCGAGACCTGGGCCAACATCGCCGCCGAGGTCGGCGGGGTGGCGGGCGACCTCGGCGGCGAGGGCGGCGGCGGTGCCCAGCAGTGGCGCGGGGAGGCCGCCGACGCCTTCCGCCGCGGCAGCGCCGAGGCCGCCGACGCGATCTCCGGGGCGGGCGCGCTGGCCGACGGCGTCTCCGCCGGTGTGATGATCATGGGCGAGGTCGTCGCCGCGGTCCGCGAGCTGATCAGGGACCTGGTCGCCGAGGTGGTCGGCAAGCTCATCACCTGGGCGCTGGAGGCGGTGGCCACCCTGGGCCTGGCCACCCCGGTGATCGTCGCGCAGGCCTCGGCCACCGTCGCCAGGGTCACCAACCGGATCGCGGACCTGGTGCGCAAGCTGGTCAAGACGATCGGCAACGTCACGCCGCGGCTGCGCAAGGTCGTCGACAAGCTCGGCGAGATCATGGAGAAGCTGCGCGGCCTGGCCCGCCGCGCCGACGCCCCCGGCGGCACCACCCCGTCGAGCGCCGCCCCCAGCGCCCCGCACGCCGACGCCCCCACCGTGCGCGGCGGCGACGCCCCCACCAGCCCGTCCGGCGCGGGTCCGGACGCCGTCACCCCCTCGGGCAGCACGTCGCCGTCCGGGTCGAGCAGCCCCGGCAGCTCCCCGGACACCAGCCCGAACCGCCCCGCCGACCCGAACGACACCCGCACCCCCGAACCGGACCGGGTGTGCGAGAACGACCCCATCGACGTCATCACCGGCGAGATGGTGCTCGCCCAGACCGACGTCGACCTGCCGGGCGTGCTGCCGCTGGTGCTCAACCGCACGCACGTGTCCTCCTACCGCGCGGGCCGGGTGTTCGGGCCGTCCTGGGCGTCCACGCTGGACCAGCGGCTGGAGTTCGACGCCCGCGGCGTGCTGCTGCTGGCCGACGACGGCGTGGTGCTGGTGTACCCGTCGCCGCCCGTCGAGGGGTCGGTGCTGCCCGAGGTGGGCCCGCGCTGGCCGCTGTCGCGCACCGCGGACGGGTACGCCGTGCGCCTGCGCGGGTCGGGCCGCACCCTGCGCTTCGCGCCATCGGGCCTGCTCAGCGCCCTGGTCGACGACAACGGCAACCGGGTGGAGTTCGACCGCGACGCGGCGGGCACGCCCACCGCGGTGCGGCACAGCGGCGGCTACCACGTCGAGGTGCGCAGCGACCGCGGCCGGGTCACCGCGCTGCGGCTGCGCGGCGCCGACGCCACCATCGCCCGTTTCGGCTACGACGGCGACCGGCTCACCGAGGTGCACAACTCCTCGGGCAGGCCGATGCGCTTCGCCTACGACCACGCGGGCCGGATCACCCAGTGGACCGACCGCAACGGCGAGTGGTACCGCTACCGCTACGACGCCGAGGGCCGCTGCGTCGGCAACGAGGGCTCCGGCGGCTTCCTCGACGGCACCTTCACCTACGACGGCGACCGCACCACCTTCACCGACGCGCTCGGCGCCACCACCACCTACACCCACGACGCGCGCCGCCGCCTGGTCTCGCGCACCGACCCCCTCGGCGGCACCGTGCGCCAGGAGTGGGACGAGCAGGACCGGCTGGTGGCCCGCACCGACGAGCTCGGCGGGGTCACCCGGTTCGAGTACGGCGAGTCCGGCGACCTGGTGGCCACCACCCGCCCGGACGGCGCCCGCGCGCTGGCCGAGCACGACGCCGAGGGCCGGGTCACCGCGTTCGTCGCCCCGGACGGCGGGGTGTGGCGGCAGCGCTTCGACGAGCGCGGCAACCTCGTCGCCGCCACCGACCCGGCGGGCGCGGTCACCTCCTACGGCTATGACGAGCGCGGCCACCGCCGCTCGGTGGTCGACGCGCTCGGCGGGGTGCGCCGGATCGAGACCGACGGGGCGGGCCTGCCCGTCGCGGTCACCGACCCGACCGGCGCCACCACCCGCTACCTGCGCGACCCGTTCGGCCGGGCCGCGGCGGTGGTCGACCCGGTGGGCGGGCGCACCGAGTACACCTGGACGGTCGAGGGCAGCCCGCTCACCCGCACCCGCCCGGACGGCGGCACCGAGCGCTGGGGCTACGACGCCGAGGGCAACGAGGTCGAGCACGTCGACGCCGCGGGCCGCACCCGCCGGGTCAGCAGCACGCACTTCAACCTGCCCGCCGCCGAGGTGCGCCCGGACGGCACCACCGTGCGCTTCGGCTACGACCGCGCCCTGCGGCTGACCTCGGTCACCAACGGCGAGGGCCTGGTCTGGCACTACGAGTACGACGCCGCGGGCAGGCTGGTGCGCGAGGTCGACTTCAACGGCAGGGTGCTGGCCTACCGGCACGACGCCGCGGGCAGGCTCGTCGAGCGGGTCAACGGCGCCGGGCAGGTCACCACCTTCACCCGCGACGCGCTGGGCAACGTCGTCGAGCGGCGCAGCGGCGACGCGGTCACCACCTACGAGCACGACGAGCTGGGCAGGCTCACCCGGGCCCGCAACGGCGACGCCGAGCTGGTCATGACGCACGACGCGCTGGGCCGGGTGCTCACCGAGACCGTCAACGGCCGCACCGTGACCTCCGCCTACGACCCGCTCGGCCGCCGGGTGCTGCGCCGCACGCCCACCGGCGCGCAGGCGTCGTGGTCCTACGACGCCGCGGGGCGCCCGGTGGCGCTGGGCACCGGGGGCCGGTCGGTGGAGTTCGCCTACGACCCGGCGGGTCAGGAGGTGAGCCGGTCGGTGGGCGCCGTGCAGCTCACCCAGGCCTGGGACGCCAACCACCGGCTCGTCGCCAGGACCACCCGGGTCGGCGGGCGGGAGCTGCGCCGCAGGCAGTTCGCCTACCTGCCCGACGACACCCTCGCCGCCGTCCGCGACACCGCGGGCCCGTCCCGCGACTACCAGGTCGACCCGATGGGCCGGGTCACCGCCGTCGACGGCCCCGGCTGGCAGGAGCGCTACGCCTACGACGCGGCGGGCAACGTCGTCACCGGGGACTCGTCCTACACCGGCACCCTGGTGCGCACCGCGGGCGACGCCCGCTACGAGCACGACGGGCAGGGCCGGGTGGTGCTGCGGCAGCGCAAGCGGCTGTCCCGCAAGCCCGACACCTGGCACTACCAGTGGGACGCCGACGACCGGCTGGTGGGCGTGCGCACCCCGGACGGCACCCGCTGGTCGTACCTGCACGACCCGCTGGGCCGCCGGATCGCCAAGCTGCGGTGGGGCCCCGACAGCACCGGCGGCCCCGACAGCTCCGATAGCACCGGCAGCACCGGCAGCACCGTCGTCGAGCGCACCGACTTCACCTGGGACGGGTCGGTGCTCGCCGAGCAGGTGCACTCCGGTGGCCGCGCGACCACCTGGGAGTTCGAGCAGGACAGCTTCCGCCCGATCACCCAGCTCGACCGCGCCGACACCGGGCAGGGCTGGGTCGACCAGCGGTTCTACGCGATCGTCACCGACCTGGTGGGCACCCCGACCGAGCTGCTCGACGACACCGGCGCGCAGGCGTGGCGGGCGGAGTCGACGCTGTGGGGCGTGCCCGCGGCCCGGTCGGGCACCGCCGACACCCCGCTGCGCTTCCCCGGCCAGTACCACGACGCCGAGACCGGGCTGCACTACAACTACCTGCGCTACTACGACCCGCTGGCCGCCCGCTACACCAGCCCGGACCCGCTGGGCCTGTTCGGCGGCCCGTCCCCGCACGGCTACGTGCACAACCCGACCGGCTGGACCGACGCGCTCGGCCTCACCGAGACCTCCGACATCGAGTTCCTGGACCCGAACACCATCAACTTCTCCCAGCGCACCATCACAGCCAACGAGTACGCCGAGGCCATGCGCAACGGCGACTGGCGCTGGGACGAGTCCCCGGTGCGGGTCATGGAGGTCGACGGGCAGCTGGTCAGCTACGACAACCGCAGGCTCGACGCGGCCCGCGAGGCCGGGGTGCCGGTGGGGGTGCAGCGGGTCGACCCCAACGCCCCGCACCCGGACTCCACCACCGGCAAGACCTGGGCGGACAAGTTCCGCGAGCGCTTCAACGACCCCCGCAACCGGCTCAACGGCGAACCGGTGCCCAACACCGGGCTCAACGACAGACCCACGTCCCTGCCCCCCGGGTGCGGCGGCGGCAGGCGGAGGCGGCGGTGACCTCGATGACCCCGATGACCCCGGTGACCCCGATCCAGCGGCTGTGGGCCGAGGGCAGGCTGCCCATCGAGGACGGCGTCTTCTTCGCCGACGGCCGCTCCTACGCCGCCGACGTGGTCGACGGCGGCCTGGCGGTGGTCGAGGAGCTCGACCTCGCGCAGGTGCTGGCCGAGGACCCGGACTGGGTCACCGCCGTCGACGTCCAGCGCGAGGTCCCGATCCCCGGCGGCCTCGTGGTCGGCGGCGAGGGCGCGCACGGCTCCGAGGGCTTCTTCGCCCGCCTCACGGCGGACCGGTCGCTGGTGTGGGTCTGCTACTTCGCCGAGCACAACCCGTTCCTGGACCTGGTGGTCGACGGCCCCGACCTGGTCGCCACCTCCACCTCGGGGGTCGTGGTGCGCGTCGCCCTCGACGCCCCGGTGAGCGGCACCGCCGCGTAGGGGTCGGCCTGCGGGTTCCCCTGGCCGCAGGCGCGTCACGGCTGAACCCGCGCGGGGCTTCCGGCGGGCGACGCGTGGCTCGGCCGCGGCGGTTCGGTCGTGGGTCGGAGTGGACGACGGCGGTCAGGTGCGGGCGTGCCAGGCTTCGTGGGCCGCGCGGGCGTCGTGGGTCTGGGGGTGGTCGGGGCCCAGCAGGCGCTCGGTGTCGTCGGCCAGGTCCGCGAACGCCTTGGCCGCGGCCGCCGCGTCGCCGGTGGCGCCGCGGGCCAGGGCGAGGTCGCCGCGGGTCCGCAGGGTCCGGGGGTGGTCCGCGCCCAGGACGCGGGTGTGGGCGGCGAGCAGGGTCTCGTAGGTGCGGGTCGCCCCGGGGTCGTGGGCGCGCAGTTGCCAGAAGCCGAGCTTGGCGAGGGTGTCGAGGGTGTGGGGGTGCTCGGGGCCGCTGAGGCGGGTGCGGTCGTCGAGGAGCGCCGCGAGGGCGCTGACGGCCTCGACCGGGGTGGTGAGGCCGCGCTGGTGGGCCAGTTGGGCGCGGGTCTCCAGGGTGTCCGGGTGGTCGGGGCCCGCCGTGGCGGTGTGGTGGGCCACCAGGGACTCCAGGATGGCGGTGGCCTGGGCGTGGTGGCCCGCCGCGCCCGCCGCCGCGGCGAGGTTGGCCTGGGTGACCAGCGTGCGCGGGTGCTGGGGGCCCAGGACCTCCACGCAGTCGGTGACCAGCGCGGAGTAGGCCGCCAGCGCCGCGTCCGTCTCGCCCGCCGCGGTGAGCCAGCGCGCGAGGTTGTTCCGGGTGCCCAGGACCGCCGGGTGGTCCCGGGCCAGCAACCGCAGGGAGTCCTCCAGCAGGGCGCCGGTCAGCGCGGCCGCCCCCGCCGGGTCGCCCGCCTCCCCCGTCCACGTGGCGACGTTGCTGCGCGCGGCGAGGGTGTGGGCGTGCTCGGGGCCCAGCAGGCGGGTGCAGGTGGCCAGCAGGTCCTCGAACGCCAGCAGCGCGCCCGCGGCGTCCCCGGCCTCGCCGCGCCAGTACCCCAGGTTGCCCAGCGTGGCGACGGTGGTGGGGTGGTCGGGGCCGAGCGCCCGCGCGCAGTCGGCGGCCAACCGCTCGAACTCCCCGCGCGCACCGGGGACGTCACCGGTGTTGCCGCGCCACCGGGCGGCCTCGCCCCGGGTCTGGAGCGCGTCCGGGTGCTCGGCGCCCAGGTCGCGCGCGCACTCGTCGGCCAGCAGCCGGTACGCCCGCGCCGCCTCGGCGTGCCTGCCGGTGGCGCCCAGCACCGAGGCCGCCGCCAACCGGGCCGTGAACTCCGCTTCGGTCGTCATCCCCACCAGGATGCCCGGCCACCGCAGGTGGGTCCGCGGCGCGCCTGTCGGGCGGGGCGGATGCCCGCTTTGTTTGCCCCTTCGACGTCCCTGTGGACGTCCGCACGAGCTTCCCCCGTCAGTCCACACTGCCCAGCGAGACGACCGCGGGGACCTGGCGGGCGGTCACGTCGAGGCGCGGACGACCAGGACGGGGTCGAACAGCAGGGCCCGGGACGGGGGTTCGCCCAGCAGGGTGACCATCGCGGCGGCCATGTCCTCGACCGGCTGGCGGATGGTGGTCAGGGGCGGGCTGGTGGTGCGGGCGGTCGCGCTGTCGTCGAAGCCGATGACGGCGACGTCCTCCGGGACGCGCCTGCCCGCGGCCGCCAGGGTGCGCAGTGCCCCCTCGGCCATGACGTCGTTGGCCGCGAAGACGCCGTCCAGCCCCGGGTGGTCCAGCAGCAGGCGGGCCATCGCCGCCTCGCCGCTGGCCGGGGTGAACCCGCCCTCGGTCACCGCGCAGGCACCCGCGACGCCCTGGAAGCCGCGCAGGCGCTCCCGACTGGCCCGCACGTCCAGCGGGCCGGTGATCGTGGCGAGCCCGCGGCGGCCGCGCGCCAGCAGGTGCTCGGCCGCGAGCGCCCCGCCCCGCGCGTGGTCGAGGTCCACGTGCGGGAGCGCGGCGCCCCGGGCCGGGCGGGCGAAGGTCACCGCGGGCAGGCCCGCCTCGGCGCAGGCCACCGGCAGCGGGTCCGCCGGGTGGGTGGACACGATCAGCGCGCCGCCGAGGGAGCCCTCGGCCAGCGCGGTGAGCACGTCGGAGCGGGCGGCGCCGGTGTCGGCGTGCACGAGCAGCGGGTAGCGGCCCGTCTCGCCCAGCGCCGCCACCACCCCGCCCGCCGCCCGGCCGAAGAACGGGTCGGCGAACACCTGCGCCGGGGTCGCGTCGTGGGCCCCGGAGAGCACCAGGGCGACCGCGTCGGTGCGCTTGGTGACCAGGGCCCGCGCCGCCTGGTTGGGGCGGTAGCCGGTGGCGAGCACGGCCTCGTCGACCCGGCTCCGCAGGTGCGGGTCGACGTTGCGGGTGCCGTTGACGACCCGCGACGCCGTCGCCCGGGAGACCCCCGCCGCCCTGGCGACGTCCTCCAGGGTGGGTTGCCGCTTCGCGGTTCCCGCCCGCGACGGCGCCGCGCGCCCCACTACCGGTACACGCCGAACTCGTAGAGGGCGTAGCCCCACGCCGTGCCGCGCTGGGTGGCCAGCACGCGCACGTACCGGCCGGACGCGGACACGTCGACGTCGTCGGCGCCGCCGTCACCGGTCGTGGTGGCGTGCACGTCGCGCCAGTCGGTGCCGTTGTCGGAGGCCTGGATGCGGTACGCCTTGCCGTAGGCGGTCTCCCAGATCAGCTGCACGTGCCGGAACGCCTGCACCTGGCCGAGGTCGACCTGGATCCACTGCGGGTCGCTCCAGTCGCTCGCCCAGCGGGTCGCGGCGATGCCGTCGGTGGCGTTGGACGGCGGGTAGGGGGCGCCGTCGCCCTGCTGCTGGTAGCTCGACGCGGTGGTGGGCTTGCCCTTGGCGAGGTTCGTGCCCGGCACCTGCGGTGCGACGACGCGGATCGAGCGGGCCTCGATGCCGGTGTTGCCCTTGCCGTCGCGGGCGTAGAGGTAGAGCTTCCACACCCCCAGCGCCTGCGGCGCGGTGACGGTGAACGAGCCGCTGCCGGTGAAAGCGGCGGAGATGATCCCGCCGGAGCCGTTGATGTACTTGCTGTTGTACCCCATGGTGTAGGAGATGGGGTCACCGTCCGAATCGGACACCGAGGCGTTCACCGCGAACGTGCCACCGGCGGGCACGGTGGTCTGCGGCAGTGCCATGGACGAGATCACCGGCGGGGTGTTCGCCGCGCCCTGACCGCCGTAGATGCCGCGGACGGCGTAGTAGGACAGCCGCTTCTCGTTGTTGGGCAACAGGTTGAACCACACGCCGCCGAAGTCGCCCTCGGTGCCGTAGTGGAACAGCGTGGCGCCGAGCGCGACACCGGTGTGGCCGGTGATGCAGCGCCACGCGTCCCGGTAGCCCTGCGCCTTGGCGAGGTCGGTGGGCTCGCCGGGCACGCCGTTGACGTCGGCTGCGGCCTCCCACTCCCCCAGCGGCCCGCCCTCGGTGACGATGTAGGGCTTGGTGTAGCCGCCCGCCTGCCAGTCGGCCTTGACGTTGCAGACCGCGCCGTAGGCGTTGACGGCGTACAGGTCGAGGTCGGGCGCGTTCGCCTTCAGGTAGGGCCAGGCCCCCGTCCAGGCGTCGGTGGAGGTCACGGGGTGGTTGGGGTCGATGCCGTGGATCGTGCGCGCGGCCTCGTTGACGAACTTCGCATAGGCGGTGCGCTGGGCCTCCAACTGGCTGCCGGAGAAGCAGTTCTGCATGCCCAGGATCGACTCGTTGCCGACGTCCCACAGCAGCACGCCGGGGTGGCCGCGGTACTGGGTGACCCACTTGGTGATCTCGCCCAGCATGGTCGACTTGTAGGTGGTGTCGGTGACGTAGTCGACGCACCCGCCGCTGCCCGGACCACCGCCGGGTTGCAGCCAGAAGCCTGCGACGACGCGGACCCCGTTGGCGGCGGCGGCGTCGAACAGCGGCTGGGACGTGGCGTCGGTGCCCCAGGTGCGGATGGTGTTGACGCCCATCGCGCGCAGGTCGGGCATCCGGGACGCCGCTTCGGACACCGCCGGGCCCCAGGTCAGGCCCTTGACCTGCCAGGGGCGGCCGTTGACGGTGAGCTGCCAGGCGCCGGGACCGCCGGTGACGGCGACCTTGTCCGCGGCGGCGGCGGTGGGGACGGGCTGGGCGTCGGCTGGGCTGGTGGCGGCGGTCAGCAGGCCTGCGGCGAGCAGGGTGGTGGCGAGCAGACCGGTGGCGAGCAGGGTGGGCGGGCGCGTGCGGGCACCACGGGACATGGCGACTCCTCGCGGGGTGGGGGGAGATCGTGGGAGAGCGCTCTCCCGCCGCATCGAGTGTTGCGGCCACGTTGCGCCGGTGTCAACCCCTCACCAACAGCGGCTTGACATGGTGGCCCGCGGCGGCCCACGCTGGATGGGAGAGCGCTCTCCCAGGTTGGCCCGGTCGCCGCCCGGCGGCCGGGTGTCCCACACCCTGGAGGACCCCGTGCCCGCAACACGCACCCTGGTGCTCGCCGCCGTCGGCGCGGCCGCCGCCGCCGCGCTGGTGGCGGTCGGCCCGGCCGCCGCCGACGACCTGGTCACCCACCACGAGTTCCAGGTCAACTGCCTGGTCACCCAGCACAAGGCCGACGACCCGATCGTCTACCCCGGCAAGCCCGGCGCGTCGCACGACCACACCTTCGTCGGCAACACCTCGACGAACGCGAACAGCACCCTGGACTCGCTGCGCGCGGCGGGCGTGGGCGCCACCTCCTGCCTCAACCCCGACGACTTGTCCGCCTACTGGTTCCCCACGGTGTCCAAGGGCGGCGTCCCCGTCCTGTCGACGTGGCGGCAGACCATCTACTACAAGTCCGGCGTGCAGGACTACACCACCGTGCGCCCCTTCCCACCGGGCCTGCGCTACGTCGTCGGCGACATGATGGCCACCCAGGACCAGTTCCGCACCGCACCCGGCGCCGTCGAGGGCTGGGAGTGCGGCGACAGCTTCCACAACTGGGACATCCCCGCCACCTGCCCGGCGGGCACCCAGCTCAACATCCGCTACCAGGCCCCGAGCTGCTGGGACGGGCTGCACCTGGACTCCGCCGACCACAGGTCGCACATGGCCTACCCGGTGGGCGGCGCCTGCCCGGCGACCCACCCGCGGCCGGTGCCGATGCTGGAGTTCAAGATCGCGTTCCCGGTCGACGGCGACATGTCCTCGGTGCGGTTGGCCAGCGGCCGCGGCTACTCCTGGCACTACGACTTCTTCAACGCCTGGGACGAGCCCACCCTGGCGGCCCTGGTGTCGCACTGCATCAACGGCGGTTTGCAGTGCGACAGCCGCGGCTTCGACCTGTACAAGCCCGACCGCGGTGCGGTGCTGGGCGCGAACTACCGCCTGCCTGGCAGGCCGTGAGACCCGGTTGCCGCTGAGGAGTTCCGCGGGGGTGAAAGAGCGCGGGACTTCGTGGCCGGCTCGATGCGGTGGACCCGTTTGGGTGGGGCCCCTACGGCGATCATGAGCTGAGAGAGCGGGAAAAGCTGGGGCCAAAAGAGCCCCGCTCAACCCGGACAGGGTAGCTCATGATCGCCTACCCCACCCAAACAAGTCCACCGCATCGAGCACCCCCGTAGCCGGGCCGCCGGTTGGCCGGTGGTTGCCCTGTGTGCAAACCAAAAGCAGCGCGCCCACCCACGGAACCGCCGGCCCGGCTACGGCCCTGCTCGATGCGGTGGTTGTGCTTGACCGGGGAAGGCGATCATGTGCTACCCACGGCGGGGGGGTGGGGCCGCAGGCCTCACCTTTTCCCCACCCCGAGCACATGATCGCCGCAGGGGCCCCGGTCAAGCGCAACCACCACATCGAGCCAGCAAAGAAAATCCCGCGCTCTTCCAACGCCGAAGCCGAAGGCGAGGCGACCCCTCACACCCTACTCTCAGCCGCCACCCGCCGCCGAGCGCGCCACAAAGACACCCCCGCAGCAGCAACAACCACAGCCGCCAGCGACACAACAAGCACCAAGACGTTCCCAGACTCACCCTCCTCGCCGCTGGCAGCGTTGTGCGGACCATCCTCCGCCCCAGGAACCTGGTTCGTATCGGTCGCGCACAACACCCGCACATGCTCACGCACCACACACGCCGAAGCGGCCAGTCCCGTCGCCCCCGGGCGCGGTGGGCCGGGGACGAACGTGGCCGCCACCGTCATCGCGCCGCCGGCCGGGACGTCGAGCGCCCACATGGCGAGCCACGGCTCGGGGCTCGTGCCGCCGTCCTGCACCCCGGTCAGGCGCACGCCCACCGGCAGGGTCAGTTCGACGTCGGCGGTGGCCGGGGCGTCCGACGGGTTGCGGACGGTGACGCGGTAGGTCGCCGGGCTGTCGGCGGCGACGGTGGTCGAATCGTCCGTCACGGCGATCTCGAACGCCGGTTGCGCCGACGCGGGTGGTGCGCAGAGCAGGAAGCAGGCCACGAAGGCGAGGAGGACACGCACGGCATCTCCTTCCGGTGCCCGCGCATCGGGCGCGATCAACGCTAAGCGCCTCGGCCCACGCCCCGACTGCCCTCGCGGACAGCGGTGTGGGCGGTCTGGACGGTCCGAGCCGCCCTCGGCCCCCGGGTGCGCCAAGCGCTGCCCATCGGGGCAGCGGGCATCCCAGCGGGCCGTGGCGCTGCTCTACTGCTTGCCATGACTGGGAATCCGCAGAGCTGGGCACATGCCCGCGGGGTCGTCGGCCGGGCCGCGCGAGTGGGGGCGGCGCTGGTGGCGCTGTCGGCCGTCGGGCTCGCCGCAGCGCCCGACCGGCAGTCCACCGTGGCCGCGGCCCCCCTGTCGCCGCGCCAGGGGGTCCCGGAACGCGGTGCGGCCGTCGACCCGCCCGCGGGGCCGCGCCCCGTGGGGGCCGATGGTGACGCGCCGGTCGCGCAGGGCACGTCGGCGGGACCGGTGGTGCGGGCCGGGTTCGTGGCGCGGGCGCCGGTGGTCGGCGGGGAGGTGGCGGGCATCCCGGCCTCGGTGCTGGCCGCCTACCAGCGCGCGGTCGCGGGGTCGGCGTGGGAGCAGCCGCGGTGCGGTCTGCCGGTGGCGCTGCTGGCCGCCATCGGCAAGGTCGAGTCGGGGCACGCGCGCGGCGGGCGGGTGGACGCCACGGGGCGCACGGTGCGGCCGATCCTGGGGCCGGTGCTCGCCGGGCAGCCCGGGGTGGCGGCGATCCGGGACACCGACGGCGGGCTGCTCGACGGCGACAGCACCTGGGACCGCGCGGTGGGGCCGATGCAGTTCATCCCCGGCACGTGGCGCCGGTGGCGCACCGACGGCAACGGCGACGGCGCCGCCGACCCGCACAACGTCTTCGACGCCGCCGCCGCGGCGGGCCGCTACCTCTGCGCGGGCGGGCGCGACCTCACCACCGCGGGCGGGTTGCGGTCGGCGATCCTGAGCTACAACCGCTCGGAGTCCTACCTCGCGCTCGTGCTGTCGTGGATGTCCCGCTACGCGGGCGCCACACCGATCCCGGACGCCACGGGTCCCTTCCCCACTGGCACAACGGACATCCCGGCCGACGACGGCACGACCCCCGCGGGCGCACCCGCCCCCGGGACGCCGCCGGGCGCCGAGACCCCTCCGCCCGCGACGCAGGTGCCACCGCCCACGAGCACCCCCGCGCCGCCGACCACCACGACCCCGCCGCCGAGCCCACTGCCCCCGCTGTTCCCGCCCACCACCACTCCCCCGCCCGGCACGGTCCCACCGGGAACGCCTGCGCCGACCACCCCGCAGGCACCGGACCCGCTCGGCACCGTCGCGTGCACCGTGGGCGGTGTGCTCGACGCGGGTCTGGGCCTGGTCGGCGGGCTGGTGGGCGGCCTGGTCGGCGGGCCACCGCCGGAGCAGGCGGACCAGACCTGCGCCGGGTGACGCCGCGGCCGGGTCGGGCACGGCGCCCGACCCGGCCGCGGCCGTCTCACCCCGCCTGCCGCGCCCGGTCGGCCTCCGGTGACCCGACCTGCACCAACCGCACCGCCAGGTGCAGCGCCAGGCGGACGTCCGGGTCGGAGAACTCCACCGACAGCAGCGAGCGGATCCGGTCGAGCCGCTGGAGCACGGTGTTGCGGTGCACCCCCAGCGCGCCCGCCGTCGCGGTGGCCGACGACTCGTTGTCCAGGTAGCAGGCCAGGGTCAGCACCAGCTGCCCGCCCGCGTCCGCGGTCAGCAGCGGCCTGAGCAGCTGCGCGGCCAGTTCGTGCTGGACACCGGTGGTGAAGCGGTCCGCCAGCAGCCGCTTGACGTTGTCCTCGCCCAGTTGCTCCACCGCGCCCTCGGTGTCGCGCGCCGCGGCGACGAGGCTGGCCTGGCGGGCCTCCTCCAGCGACCGCCGCAGCCCCGGCACGCCTTCCCCGGGCGTGCCGACGCCAGCGCACAGCCGCAGGCCGGGGTGCTCCCGCTCGACGGCGAGCAGCGCCGCCCGCACCCGGCGCAGCAGCGCGGTGGTGTCGGGGGCGCCGTCCGGTGCGGTCGTCCACAGCGACCAACCCGGCCGGTGCGCGATGGGGTCGACGCCGATGCCGTGCTCGACCAGGCAGTCGCGCAGCAGCCCGCCCACCACCGCGGGGTGCGCGGTGGCGCTGGAGCGGCGGGTGGTGACGTGCACGGCGGTGTGCGTGCCCGCCAGCCGCCAGCCCAGCGCGGTCGCGCGCTCCAGCACCCGCCGCCGGGGCGCCTCGGCCTCGTCGACCAACCGGTCGAGCAGCACCTCCTGGCGGCGCCCGCGGCGCTCGAACTCCACCGCCGTGGTGGCCAGGTGCGCGGTGAACGCCCAGGCCAGCACACCGAGGGAGAGCGCGGCGGTGTGCGCGCGGGTGGAGTCGCCCGCGGGCACGACCGCCACCAGCCACAGGTTCGCCGGGCCCGCGGGGGTGAGCTGGACCGGTTGGGCCACCAGCAGTTCCTCCCCGGCCGCGCGCACCCACGGCGCCGGGCGGGCGGCGCGCAGGCGCGCCCGGGCGTCGGGCACCGAGCGCGGGACGTCCGGGGCGACGTCGCCCGCCAGCACCCGGCCGGTCGGGTCGACCAGGCCGACCGGGTGGTGCAGGGTCGCCGACACCACGTGCAGCATCTGCTCGGGGTCGGTGCCCGCGGCGCGCAGCCGGTGCGCGATGAGCCCGAGCGGTCCGGTGCCGGAGGTGTCGGGGGTGCGCACGTAGCGGTCCATCGCGGGCACCAGCCGGTCGGTCTCGACGTGGTCGACCAGCACCAGGGGGACGCCGCTCTTCTCGGCCAGCGCCCGGGTGGACAGCGGCAGGGGGTGGGGTGGTCGTTGCAGCACCAGGCCCGCCACCGAGCGCTGGGCCCCCGCCCGGATGGCCAGGTCGGTGCCGACGTCCTCGGCGTGCAGCGCGGCGCGCGGGAACACCACCAGCGCCGCGGGGGCGGCGTCGGCCAGCGCCCGGGGGGTGGCCGCGGCGACCACCGAGCCGACGACGGTGCGCAGGGCGGACTCGGCCCCGACGAGGGTGTGGTCGGCGAAGAAGCCGACGGAGAGCAGGTGACTCAGCATGACGGACATTGCCCCGCTCCTTCGGTTGCGCGTGCGGTCTGCGGTCCGGGGACCGCACCGGGCGCCCGACGGGCGCCGACCGCGGGCGGGGACCGCGTCGTCCCCACCGGTTTGTCGTACCTGCACCCGGTGCAACGACGCGACCGCGCCCGAATGACGATCTTTGTTCGCGTTATCGGGCAACCGGAAGCCCGCCGATCGGGTCAGATCGCGCCCGGCGGGTCGAGGTCGTAGCCGAAGGCGCGCGGGCCCGCCGCGGCGAGGCCGACCGCGGTGCGCCAGCGGCGGTCCGCCGCGGCGGTGACCACGTGCACGCGCGGGCCCTGGGCCAACCGGGTGGCCGGCAGCGGGGTCCCGGTGTCGGCGTCGACGACGCACAGCAGGTCGGGGACCCCGGCGCGCGGCACACCGTCCTCTGTGGCCAGTATCAGGCCGGTGGGCACGAAGTCCAGGCGCAGCGCGCGCCCGGGGGTGCCGGGGTCGAGGACCGTGGCCGTCCCGCGGCCCGCGGCGCCCCCCACGTCGGCGAGCAGGCCGGTGAACAGCGGTCGGATGCCGGTGCCCGCCCAGCGGTCCGCGCGGTCGCGGGCCAGCCGGGCGCCCAGGTCGAGGCAGCCGCTCACGGAGCGGTCCACGGTGCCCGCCGCGCACCGGGCGGCCGCGACCGGGTAGGTGGCCACCACCGCGCCGCCGCCGAGGGTGTCGGCGGCGGCCGCCGCCAGCGCCCGCGCGCGCTGCGGGTCCGCGGTGCTGATCAGCACCAGGTCGCCGCCCGGCCCGGCCAGCGCGACCGGGGTGGGGGCCACGCCCGCCAGGGCCAGCAGGCTCACGTCCCAGCGCCCGAAGCCGCGCCCGGCGCCGTCGGCGTCCACGCACGGCACCCCGAGCACGGCGGCGGCGTGCACCGCGGCCAGCGCCGACGCGCCGCCGATCTCCAGCGGCAGCACCGCGGCGCAGCGCGCGCCGACCCGCTGCTCCACCGCCCGGACCGCGGTTCGGGCGGCCACGTCGGCGCCGGGACCGGCGCGCGGGCCGGGCCCGGCGGCGCCGACGGCGACGACCAGCGCCTCCGGCGGCAGGTCCGCGGCGGCCACCAGCGGCACCGGGCCGCGCTCGCCCAGCGCGGCGCGCAGCGGACCGGCCGCCGCGGCGGGCGAGGCGCCGCCCGCCGCGAGCAGCGCGGCACCGCGGGTGAGGTCGTCGACCAGGTCGGCGCTGATCCGGTCCGGCCGGGCCACGGGCTCAGATCATCCCTTCGCGCATGGCGAAGGCGACCGCGTGCGTGCGGTTGCGCAGCTGGAACCGGGTCACCACGTCGTGCACGGTGTTCTTGATGGTCCGCTCGGAGTAGCACAGCTCGCGGGCGATCTCGCGCACCTCCATGCCCTGCGCCACCATCCGCAGCACCGCGGCCTCGCGGTCGGAGAGCCCGGTGAAGCGCAGGCCCTTGGGCGCGAGCACCTGGTTCTGCAACCGGTTGACCTGCCCGAGGAGCCTGCCGAGCAGCCGGGGCGAGAGCACCCCGCCCATCGCCGCGGCCTGGCGCACCGCCTCGACCAGCCGCTCCGGGGACGCCTCGGCGCGCAGGACCAGCCCGCACACGCCCACCTCGATCGCCGCCAGCAGCGCGCCGTCGTCGACCGCGGAGAGCACCAGCACCACCTGGCGCAGGCCGCGGCCGCGCAGCTCGCGCACCAGGCGCAGCGCGGCGTCGTCGACCACGTCGCTGACCACCACGCACACCGCCGCCGGGTCCACGTCCTCGCGCGGCACCGGCAGCAGCGCCACCTCGGGCCTGCCGCGCAGCTGCGAGGCGACCCCGGTCTCCAGGATCGGGTCGGTTGCGGTGACGTGCACTGCGGTCCTCGCTTGCATCTGGTGCCCCCTTCGAGCGGTCCCTGACCCTGCGCCGCCAGTCTGGGCAGCGGCGCTCAACAGGGGCTCAAACCGCTCGTCACCGCACCAGCGCGGTCGTCGCCACCGCCTGCGGGGTGCACAGCTCGCGGGGGTTGGCGCACTCCACCGCGAGGGTGACGACGTCGCCGGGGGACAGCAGCGGCGCGGGGTCCGGGCGCAGCTGCTGGCCCGCCCCGGTGAGGGCGGCGAGCGGGTAGTCCCCGAGCGGGGTGTCGCCGTGGAGGACCTGGAGGTGCCCGGAATCGCCCGCGGGACCGGACAGCCGCAGCGACAGCAGGCGCTGGCGGGCCCCGTCGGGGACCACGTAGGAGAACAGCTGTGGTCCACCCTGGACGCCCGGCGCGGCGCTCGCCCGGATCGTGAACCCGCCCGTCACCGGAACGGCGGTGGTGGTGCGCGGCACCCGTGTGCTGCCACCGCTGCCGCCCACCGGCAGTGGGTCCGAGCCGACCGGTTGCGCCGCGGGCGGAGCAGTGGGTTGCGCCGATGGCGGCGCGGGTGTGGTGGTGGCCGGTGGGGTGGTGGGGGGTGAGGCGCTCGTCGACGTCGCCTTGGCGGTGGGGGCCGGGCCCGCGATGGAGGTGGGTTGCTGGCGCAGCAGGGCGAGCACCAGCACCGCGACGATGATGATGAGCGCCATCAGCAGGGAGAACAGCCAGAAGAACCGGCGCGGCACCAGCGGTTGCTGGGTGTGGGCCGCCTCGACCTCCACCGGCGCCCCGTCCGGCACCAGCACCGTCAGGCCGAACGGGTGCGAGCGGTCCGGGCCCTTCCAGAAGTACTTGCGCGGCTTGGCCTTGACCCGGACGAACGTCGCGGTGCCCGGCTCCAGCCGAGGCGATCTCGGCTTGACCCGGAAGGTGAGCTTGGCGTCGGGGTCGGCGGCGGTGACCTCCACCCCGTGCGCGTGGTTGCCCAGGTTGTCCACCGCCAGGGTGTGCCTGCCGCGCCTGCGCCCGGTGGAGGTGACCGGCACGACCTGGGCGACCACCTCGGTGAACCGCTCGACCGAGACCACGCCCTCCTGCACCACCGACCCGCCGGGGTCCTCCCGGGAGGCCACCCGCAGCGCGAACGGGTGCGGGCCCGCCAGCACCTGCGGCGAGCGCGGCGGGGAGAAGGTCAGCTCGACGCCGACCTCCTGGTTGGGCATCAGGTTCACCCGCTCGGGCTTGACCTGGGTCCACTCCGCCACGTCGCCGCGCACCGAGAAGGCGAACTGGTCGACCACGGCGGAGTTGTTGCGGATCAGCACGTGGCAGCGGCCCGCGCCGCCGGGGGCCACGGTGACCTCGGTGGTGCGGAGCAGCGCGCTGACGGCCATGCCGCCATGCTCCGCCGCCGCGGTGGCGCGGGCAGCCGGGCTGCGGCCAGACGGGGGGCCGCCGCTCGGGTGACGCGGGGGCAAGCCGGGGGTGCCCTGGGGGCAACGCGCGGTGCTCCGGTTGTGCGAGTTGCCCACGCGCACGTGCCCCGGTGGGCGAAGTGCCCCATGACAGGACGCCCCGCGCTCACCAGACTGCGCGGTGTGATCGTGCCTGCCGCCCCCGCCCGGACGACCGGGCTCCTGCGACGCGACGACCTGGTGGCCAAAGTGGAGGCGGCGGCGGCCGCGCGGGTGCGGGTGGTGGTCGGACCACCGGGCTCGGGCAAGACGGTGCTGCTGCGGCTGCTGGCCGGGCAGCCGGGCGGCGCGGACGTGGTGCGCGGGTGCGCGCTGGACGCCGCGGCGGGCACCGAGGCGGGCCTGGTGGCGGCGGTGGCCGCGGCGTTCGGGCTGCGGGTGCCCGGCGAGGTCGACGCGCTGTGCGAGGCCCTGGACTCGCCGCTGGCGCTGGCGGGCCCGCGCACCCCGCTCAGCGGCGGCCCCGGCGCGCGGGTGCCGGTGGCGGTGTCGCGGGTGGTGCTGCACGTCGACGACGCGCACGTGCTCGTGGGCACCCCCGGCGGCGCCGCGCTCACCCGGTTGGTCGCCCAGGCCCCGCCCGGGATGCGGTTCGTGCTGGCCGGGCGCGACGACCGGGTGGCCGACCTGGTGCGCCCCGGCCCCCGCTTCGACCAGGCCGACCTGCGGCTGCGCACCTGGGAGGTCGAGGAGCTGTTCGCCCGGTCGCACCGCGCGCCGCTGGACCCGGAGACCGCGGCGGCGCTGTGCGCCAGGGCCGAGGGGCTGGTGGGCCCGGTGCGGCTGCTGCACCTGGACACCGCCCGGCTGCCGCCCGCCGAGCGCGCCGCGGCGCTGGCCGCCCCGCTGGCGCACTCGCCCCGGCTGGAGCGCTTCCTCGACCGCGAGGTGCTGGGCCCGCTGCCCGCGCCGCTGCGCGAGTTCGTGCTGGCCGCGGCGCCGCTGGGGGTGCTCGACGGGGCGCTGTGCGACGTCGCGCTGGACCGGGCCGACAGCCACGCGGTGCTCACCGAGCTGACCGCGCGCAACGCGCTGACCACCCGCGTGCCCGGTGGCCGCCTGCACCGCTTCCACGTGCTGCTCCAGCAGCACGCCGAGCAGCGGATGGCCGAGCGCGGCGGCCCGCACCTGACCCGCCGCGCCTACCGCACCGCCGCGGCGCACCTGGCCGACGCGGGCCACTGGGCCGCGGCGCACCGCTGCCACTCCCGCGCGGGCGACTGGGTGGCCGCCGCGGCGGTGCTGCACCGCTTCGGCGCCCACCCCGGCGCGCTGCGCGCGGGCAGCGCCCTGCCGGACGTGCTGCTCGCCGACGACCCGTGGGTGGCCCTGGCCGACGCCCGCAGGCTGCGCGCCGAGGGCCGCCTGGCCGAGGCGCACGACACCTACGCCAGGGCCGAGGCGCTGCTGCCCGACCCGCGGCTGCGCTGGCGCTGCTCGCTGGAGCGCTCCGCGGTGGCCCGCTGGCTGGGCCACCCCGGCGACCCGCTGGTCGACGACGTCTGCGGGCGGGTCGCCGACGCCCTGCGCGAGCGCCCGGCGAAGCTGCTGACCACCGCGGTGCCCACGCAGAGCCCGGGGTGGACGCTGGGGCGCGCGGTGGCCGCGCTGCTCGACGGCCGCCCGGACCGGGCGGTGGAGCTGGCCTCGGAGCTGCCCGACGGCGCGGGGTTCGTGCCGCTGGCGGGCCGGGTGGTGGTGGCCGTCGTGCACGCGGTCACCGCCCGCACCGGCCCGGTGGGCCGCTTCGCCCGGCTCGCCGCCGAGTGCGAGGCGGCGGGCTGGCTGTGGCTGGCCAGGCTGTGCCGGGCCGCGCCCGCGGTGCTCGACCCCGACCACTGCGCCGACGCCGCAGCCGTGGTGGACGAGTGCGTCGAGGTCGACGACCCGTGGGGGGCGGTGCTGGCGGGCTGGCTGCTCTCGGTCGGGCTGGTGCGCGCGGGCCGCGACCCGGTGGCCGCCGTCGAGGCCGCCATCGCCCGCGCGGACGCGCTGGGGGCACGGGTGCCCGCGGCGTGGCAGCGGTTGCTGCGCGCGGAGGCCTTGCGCGAGCAGGGCGACGAGCGCGCCGAGGCCGCGGCGGCGGAGCTGGGCGCGGAGCTGGCGGGGACGGCGCTGGACCGGGCCGCCGCCCTGCGCGGGCGCTTCCTGGACGGCTTGCGCGCGCCCGCGCCCAGGCCGGTGCTGGTGGCAGCGGACCCGGCCGTCGAGGCAGCCGCCACCGTCGTGCTCCCGACAGCGGCGGACGAGCACGTCGACGCGCGCGTCCGCACGGCACTGGCCCCGCCGCCCGGCGCGGCGCTCCCCGCGGAGGCGCACGTGCAGATCCGGTGCTTCGGCCGCTACGCGCTGACCGTCGACGGCGTCCCCGTGCCGCTCGACGGCCTGCGCACCCACCCCCGCAGGCTCCTGCACATGCTGTCCATCCACTGTGGACAACCGTTGCACGACGAGCGGCTGATGACGGCCCTGTGGCCCGACGCGCCGGTGAAGCGGGCCAAGCACCGCCTGCAGGTGGCGATCTCCACCCTGCGCGCGCACCTGCGCGGGCACCTGCCGCCCGACCACGGCGTCGTCCGGCAGGGCACCGCCTACCTGCTGCGCCTGCCGGGGACCGGCGGGGTCGACCTCGTGGCGTTCGAGTCCACCGCGCGCCGGTGGCGCACCGCCCACCGCCAGGGCGACCACCGCGAGGCCATCGCCCTGGGCCGCGCGGCGCTGGAGCTCTACCGGGGCGAACTGCTCACCGAGGAGGGCCCGGCGGAGTGGCTGCTGGCCCGGCGCGAGGCCCTGCGCGGTGAGGCCGCCGCGATCGCCGCCGCCGTCGCCACCGCCGAGCTGACCCGCGGCGACCCCGAGGCGGCCATCGCCACCTGCGAGCGCGGGATCACCATCGACGAGCTCGACCACCGGCTGTGGGCGCTGCTGGCCGAGGCGCGCAGCCGCACCGGCAACCACGCCGCCGCCCTGCGCACCCGCCGCGCCTACCAGGACCTGCTGGCCCAGGCGTGAGCGCGCGGGGGCCGGTGCGGCACCGGCCCCCGCGCGGGGTCACTTGAGGGCGAAGAACTCCACTTCGCAGATGGCGACGGTCGGCTGCTCCGAGCCGGTGTAGACGTCGAGCACCTCCATGGTGATCGAGGAGACCAGCGTGGTGTTCTTCAGCTCGATCGTCTGCTGGCGCGAGGTGTCCTGCGGCAGGACGTTCTCGGTGCGCCCGGTGTTGTAGGTGAGCTTGATGATCGACGGGCGGCCGTTGGCGGTGAACGCGTCGTCGGCGCCGGAGTACATGATGATGCTGCGGACGAGGTAGCTGTCGTCGAACCGGAAGGTGACCTTGGGCCGGGTCGCGCCCATCGTCGCCGACCAGTAGGTGTTGTTGTAGGTGTCCCACATCTTCTCGGGCTCGTGGTCGGGCAGCCCCGCCGCCGAGGTGACCGCGATGGGGCGCACGGGTTCCAGCCGCGGCGCGACCTTGCGGTAGAGCGCGACGGCGTTGTCGCGGACGGTGGCGCGCAGCGGCGGGTAGACCGCGAAGGCGACCGTGAGCAGGATCGCCAGCACCAGGGCGACCGCGCGGATCCGCCGGAACGACAGCGCGGTCAGCCAGGCGCGGTGCTCCCTGGTGCCCTTCTGCCCGGGGCGGGTGCCCGCCGCGTGGCGCTTGCGGCTGCGGAACAGCCTGCGCCACCACTTCTCCCGCACGACGCCCGCGTCGGCCAACCCCTCGCCGCAGCGGCTGCAGAAGTTGCGGGTGGGGGCGTTGCCCTCGCCGCAGACCGCGCACACCAGGTCGCCGGGTTCCAGCCGCCGGGTGGGCTTGGTGCGCACGACCGCCCGCGTCTTCTTGACCTGCTGCGCGGGCTTGACCTCCGGGGGCACCTCGTCGAGCCGGTTCTCCGCCTTGCCCGCGACGGGCGCGGCCAGGGCCGCCACCAGTTCCGGGTCAGGCCCGTCCACCACCGCCACGGCCGCGGGCTCCTCGACGGGCTTCGCGGCGGGCGGCGGAGGCGGGGTCTTCGCGCCCGGCGGTGGGGGCGGGGCCTTCGCGCCCGGCGGTGGGGGCGGTGTCTTGGCGCCCGGGGGCGGGGGCGGGGTCTTCGCACCGGGAGGGGGCGGGGGCGTCTTGGCCCCGGGTGGGGGCGGCGGGGCCTTCGCACCCGGGGGTGGCGGCGGGGTCTTGGCACCGGGCGGGGGCGGCGGCGCCTTCGCGCCCGGTGGCGGAGGTGGCGGTTTCGCCCCGGGCGGCGGGGGCGGCGGTTTGGCCCCGGGTGGGGGCGGGGGCGGCTTCGCGCCCGGCGGCGGGGGTGGGGGCGGCTTGGCGCCGGGGGGCGCGGGGGCCTCGGCGGCGGGCGGCGGAGGGGGCGGGGTGCTCTCCGACGCCCACGCCGCCACCGCCGTCGCGCCGCTGCCCGCGCGCGGTTCGACGTAGGTGCGGGACGGCAGCTTCGCGGCGATCCTCGCCCGCAGCCGCCGCCACCAGCTCCCGCGCTCCTCGGGCGGGGGCGGTGGTGGTTCCTCCACCACGACCACCACCTCCGGCGGCGGGGCCAGCTTCTCCCCGTTCCACTCCAGGAACCGGCCGCAGTCGCCGCAGAAGGCGGCCGCGACGTCGTTGTGGTTGCCGCACATGGTGCACACGATCACGCGATGACCTCCAGGCTGTGCAGGACGTGCACCGGCTTGGCGGCGCGGATGACCGCCTCCAGCGCGCCCTCGGACACCGCGCCGGGGTGGCTGGGGCGCACCTGCACGCGCACCCAGTGCTCGACGTCGGTGGGCGGGTCCGGCCGCGGCCGGGTCGAGACCGAGGTCCCGCCGCTCTCGGTGATGGCGACCTCGCCGTCGACCACCACCGCCAGGTGCCTGCGCAGCCCGGCCATGGTGCCGCGCATGCGGAACAGGTCGACCGCCTCGGACACCACCGCCCGCTGCGCCCGCAGCGGCCACTGCTCGTCGAGCAGGACGCCGAACCAGCCCGCCAGCCAGCGGACGAACCCCGGCGGGGCCAGCAGCGGGTCGACGTAGGCGCCGATGCAGTCGATCGGGTTGATCAGGCTGGCCAGCACGTCGTCGAAGGCCGCGGTGAACCGCTGGGCGAAGCGGTCCTCGGCGAACACGGCGGGCAGGTGGTCGATGAGCGGGTACGGCGAGGGCAGCGGGGCGGGCTCCGGCCGGGGCGCGAGCGCGGTCACGACCGCTCCACCCGCACCTGGTGGTCGAAGGAGAACGCCAGCCCGCCCGGGCCCACCGGCAGCCGGTCGACCTCGGCGCCGCGCTCGCCGGTGACCGGGTTCGCCCCGAAGATCCGCAGGTCCTCGACCACGTCCACGCCGCGCACGGACTGGAGCAGGGCGAACACCTCGCCGTGGCCGACCCGCCTGCCGAAGGGCCAGCCGGTGCCGTCCTCGCCGCCGGTGAGCGGGTTGAGGTAGGCGTAGAGGGCGCCCAGAGCGCGGGCGCGGACCTCCTCGGGGTCGAGCCGGGTGCGGGCGACGAGCCGGGCGACGACGGTGACGCCGCGGTAGCGGGGCGGTTCGACGAGCACCCGGGTGCCGACCAGGCGGACGTCGTCGAGGCGCTCGGCGATGCGCTCCAGGGTGCCCGCGGCGGGCACCAGGTCGGCGAACGGGATGCGGTGGTCGCGCTGGGCGGCGGCGGGCACGACCAGCACCTTGACCGCCCCGTGCGCCACGTCGTCCTCGCCCGCGGTGAGGCAGTGGATCCTGGCGACCTCGGGGGCGGCCTCGCGGGAGATGGCCTCGTAGTCCTCCGCGGTGACCGCGCGGCTGCGGGTGCGCAGCACGATCGGGCCGCGCGCCTTGGCCTCGGCCAGGGTCTCCCCGTCCACCCCGCCGTGCGCGGGCTGGAGGTTGGTCACCCCCGCCACGAACGGGATGGACGACTTGAGCGTGTCCACCGCGTGCCGGGCGACGTTGCCGAGCACGCCGCCGCCGCTGTAGTAGCGGCGCATCCGCAGCGGGGCGCCCGGCGGCGGCACCGCCCCGTACTGGCGCAGCGCCCGGTCCTCCAGCCGGACCGCCGGGCCCAGCTCGACCTCGCCCGCCACGCCGTCGAGGACGAAGTGCCGGTCGCCCGCCTCGCTGCCCGCGAAGTCGGCCACCCGCTGCCAGGTCTGCCACCCGTCGTCGGTGCCGACCTCCAGCACGGCCTCGTGCGCGCCCGCGAGCACCGGGGTGGCGGCGAGCCGGAACCGCTGCCCCGGCACGCCCTCGGACTCGCCCAGCTCCTCGAACTCGACGATCCGCGCGTGCACGGCGGTGGTGGTGGCGCCGACGGTGCCCGCGACGAGCCTGCGCACCCGGGGCGAGGCGCTGTAGGGCGGCTGGCCGGGCAGCGGCTCGACCACCCGCACCCGCAGCCACCCCGCGCGCTGCTCGTCGATGACGCTGGCCTCGTGGCCCGCGGGCAGGTGCACCACGGTGCGCCCCGGCCGGTTGAACCCGCCGGTCTCGTCGGTGGTGACCGCGCAGTCCGACCAGCCCTCCCCCGTCCAGGCCTCCCACACCAGCGGCGGGTGCTTGGGGTTGACGCCGACGCCCTCGGTCTCGCCGTCGAAGTCCAGCCGCACCGCGCACGCGGGCGCCGGGTCGGCCAGGCCGATGAGCAGCGCGTCGTCGACCTGCGGCGGCTCGCCGAAGGCGGAGAACGGCTCGCCCAGCTCGAAGGCGGTGGTCTGGTCCTCGCTGCTGACCCCGGAGCCGACGACCCGGCGCACGGCGACGACCTCGGTGGGCAGCACGGGCAGGTCGGCCAGGGTGGAGAACACCACCGACTCGTCGCCCTCGGTGCGGGTGGTGGCCACCTTCGTGCCGCCGCGGATGACCAGCGGGGCGCGGGCGGGGGTGGACAGCCAGAACGTCACCGGCACCCGCGCCGGGGTGGGCGGCAGCATGCGCACCCCCAGCAGCTCCAGGAACTTGACGTAGAGCCGGTCGGGGACGCGGTTGAGCCGGTAGCACAGCTGCTCGGCCATGAACGCGAACACCTCGACGAGGGTGACCCCGGGGTCGGAGACGTTGTGGTCGGTCCACTCCGGGCAGCGGCGCTGGATGTAGCGCTTGGCCTCGTCGACGAACTCCTGGAACCGCCGGTCGTCGAGCTCGGGGGCGGGCAGCACCATCAGTCGCTCCCTTCGTCGGGGATGGTGTAGAAGGGGTGGACCAGGTTGCGCGGGTCGTTCTCGCCCTTGACCACGTAGGCGATGTCGATGTGCAGCAGGTGGTCCTGGTCGGGTGAGGGGTAGACGGTGACGGAGCGGACCTCGGTGCGCGGTTCCCACAGGGTCAGCGCGTCGCGCACCTCCTGCTCGATGCGCGCGAACACCACCGCCGAGGCGCTCTCGTAGACGAAGTCGCGCAGCCGGGACCCGAACCGCGGCCGGAACGGCCGCTCCCCCGGGTAGGTCGACAGCACGAGGGTCATGGCCTGCTCCAGCTTGCGGGCGCCGCTGACCGCGGCGATGGTGCCGTTGGCGGTGACGCCCAGCGGGAACGCCCAGCCGCGGCCGACGAAGTCGTGCTCCACCGCGCACCTCCTGCCTGGTTCGCTCGGTTCTGCCGCGCCCGGGACCGGTGCGCGGCTACAGCGGGATGGGGATGCCGTTGACCAGCGGCACGCCGAGGATGTTGACCGCGGGTGCTTCCAGGGTGATCGCGGTCGCGGCGCGGATGAGCAGGTTCGCGCCGCCGTCGACCATCATCGTCCCGGTGGGCCCGGCGGCGATGTTGATGAACCCGTTGAGCGCGCTGATGTTGATGTTCGGCAGCGGCACGGTGGTGACCCCGAGCACGGGCGCGGCGCTGATGTTCACCCCGCAGTTGACCTGGTCGACGGTGACGCCGACCTCGCCGCGCTGCGAGCCCAGCCGCACCGCCGAGGCCAGCGGCGGCACCCCCAGCTCGACCCCCGCCGCCTCGGTGCCGCCCCCGGCGTCGACCCCCACGTCGATGCCGGTCTCGGCGGTGACCTGCTCCAGCGGCGCGGCGACCTCGCTGGCCGTCGGCGGTTGCAGCGGGGCGGGGATGTCGTAGAACACCAGGGAGTTGCCGGTGTTGGACACGATGCCGCGGTGGTGGATCTCGCTGACCATGCCCGGGGCGAGCGCCGCCCCGGAGGCGACCTCCACGCCCTCGTTGAGCGCGCTGGTGGCCACCTGCGACCCGACCGCGCCGCCGACGATGCCGCCCAGCGGCCCGGCGACGGCACCGCCGAGGGCGGCCCCGCCCAGCTGCCCGGCCAGCGCGGCGCCCCCGGAGGCCAGGCCGAGCAGACCGCCCGCGGCGATCGGGCCGGAGGTCGCGACGCTCCACCCGGTGTGGTCGTTCATCATCGCGCCGATGACGTAGGGCCTGCGCGGGTCGCCGAACTCGAAGGCCACCAGCACCTCGTCGCCCACCTCGGGCATGAACATCGCACCGCCGCGCGGGCCGGAGCAGAACTGGACGTTGGGCGCCCAGTCGGTGTCGAAGTCCGGGGCCAGCCACGGCAGGGTGACCTTGACCCGCCCCTTGGCCAGCGGGTCCGCCAGGTCGCTGACCACCCCGCACACCACGCCGTCGAGCACCGAGCGCGGGCCAGCCGAGCGGGTGCCGCCCTTGGTGAGGCCGGTGAACGTGCGGTCCTGCCTGCCGTGGACGTTGAACACCGTGCGGTAGCCGTGCTCGCTGTCGTCGAAGACGTGCCGGGCGCGCGAGACCCGCCAAGTGCCCGCGAACGGCGACGGCACGCCCACCACGGACAGCTCGGTGCCGGGCTGGATCGCGGGGTCGCCCTTGGCGGTGCCCTCGGCCTCGGCGACGGTGCCGCCGACGGTGGACCCGAGCGCGCCCGCGGTGAGCGGGCCGGTGGTGGCCATGTCGACCGCGGCGGCGACGGGGTGGTCGACCAGGACCCGGGCGGTGGGGCTCGGCGGCGGGCCGAGGTACCCCACCGGGGAGCCCAGCAGCCCGCCCGCGACGTCGCTGAGCCCGCCGGTGGCCTCCGACAGCGCCCGGCCCGCCTCGTCGCCCGCGAGGTCCAGACCGCGCCGCACACCACCGACGTCGAGTGACGTGGCGGCGTCCACGGCAGCGCTCAGCCCCCCGCTGAGCCCGGACAGCGCGCCGGGGGCGAACTGCCCGCCGAGCCCGGCGGCGCTGGGGTAGGGCCCCGAGGGCGTGCTGTTGTTCTGGGCGAAGGCCTGCCGCGCCATCGGGTCCCACACCCGCACCTCGACGTCCGGGGTGAGGTTGCCCGCGCTGATCCGCGGCCGGAACGACAGCAGCGCCTCCGGGAAGCTCACCCGGGCGCTCCTGGTCGACGACAGCACCGAGTTGGCCGCGCTGCGCACCATGCCCTCCAGGCCCCCGCCCGCCGACGACGCGGTGTTGAGCAGCGGGCGGAAGTGGAACTTGGCGTCGGTGACCTCCACCTTGTAGCCGATCTCCAGCGCCCGCGCGGTCAGGAACTCCCAGTCGGTCTGGTTGACCTGCGGCAGGTAGGCGTGGGTGGTGCTGGTGGGCACGACGGTGCCGATGGCCAGCCCCACCTCGGCGGCGAGCTGGCGGGCCACGTCGGCGTCGGTGACGTTGAGGAAGCTGCGGCTGCGCTTGGCCCGCTGCAACCGGTGCGCCGCGGTGTACCCGCGCACCACCGTCTTCACCGTCAGCCCGGCGATCAGCCCCTCGATCGCGGTGACCTCCCCGACGATCAGCGTGGCCGACGGGCCGGGCACCCCGGTGGTGCCGTCGGCCACCCCGGAGCTGACCGCCACGTCGGTGCCGATGCGGATGCCCGCCCTGGGCAGGGTGTCCCCGTCGACGTCGAGGAAGGTCAGCTCGAACATGCCGGGCAGGTTCACGTCGTTGTCCACCACCACCCGCAGCAGCCTGCTGTCCAGGGTGGGCGGCAGCGGCGTCCCGTCGAGGAACACCGTGGGCCGCACCGACGGTTCGGCGTTGGCGATCGGGTTGTCCGCGGAGATCACGTCGGCACCTCCTGGCCGAGCTCGGTGGGGGCGGGCAGGTGCAGCACGCGGCCGGGCCGCACGCGCAGCGGGTCGTCGATCCCGTTGGCCTCGGCCACCGCCCGCCACGCGGCGGGGGTGCCGTAGGCCTGCGTGGCCACCCGCACCACGTCCTCGCCCTGGGTCAGCACGTGCTTGCCGCGACCGGGGATGCCCCCGGAGGACGGGTTGGTGCCGGGCAGCTCGGCCTGGTGCACCTGCAACGTCATGTTGACCTTGGCCATCACCGGGATGCCGGTCCAGTCGAAGCGCTGGTAGTCCACCGAGACGGCGGTGAGCTGGACCTTGGTGCCGTTGCCCAGCGGCCCGCCCACGCCCCACATGAACAGCAGCACCGGCAGCTGGTAGGACTTGCTCGACGTGCTGCCGGGGCTGGGCACGAACGTGGGCGGCTCGTCGACGGCGGTGATGCCGTTGCGGCCCGCGCTGAACCGGTTGAACTGCCCGGTGACGAGGTCGCTGACCTGGCGGCCGGCGTCGCGGACGGTGTCCATGGCCCGGCCGGGGTTGCGCAGCGCGTTCTGCACCTCGTGCAGCGCCCGCCCCACGCGGTTGGCCAGCCCGATCGTGGGCCGCGGCTGGCACCAGTCGAGCAGCTGGTCGACCGCGGCCTGGGTCACCACGGCGCCGGTGAGCCGGGCGCCGTTGAGGGTGATGGTGACCGGGCTGGTCTCCTTGGCCGACATCGACAGCGAGTCGCCCACGGTGGTGCCGCTGCCCTGGTTCTTCGCCGTGCGCGAGACCTGCACCTGCTCGGGGTTGAAGCTGAACTGCACCGGCACCCCGATGCCCTCGGGGATGAGCATGGCCTTGGCGTTGCCGTTGAGCAGCTGGCCCGCGCGCAGCAGCTCGCCGGTGAACCGGGAGAAGTCCATCACAGGAACCCCTCGTGCACCAGCTCCAGCCGCTCGATGGCGACCCGGCTCTCCTTGGCGCTGAGCTGCGGGCCGGTCCACCCGGAGGGGAACGGGTTGCGCAGCGTCCACGAGCACACCTCGGCCCACCGCGCGTCGAGCAGGGTGATGGTGGCCGTGGTGCCGCCGGTGACGATGCTGAGCAGCTCCGGCATGACCCCGGGCTGGCTCCAGGGGGAGAACCGCTCGGCCAGCCACGACCGCAGCACCGGCGAGGACGTCGCGTCCACCGCCCGCTCCAGCTTGACCACCTCGTAGTCCACGTCGGCGAACAGGATGCGCTTGTGGCTGTAGTCGCCGGGGTCGTAGATGCGCTCGACCTTGGCCTTGATGTCCAGGCCCTTGCACGAGGACCAGGCGCCGAGGTCGAGCCCGTCGATCTGCACGTGGAACCGCATGGCCAGGCCGTGCGCGCCGGTGCCGGGTGGGGTCACTGCCATCTCCTCCGCTACGGGCCGTACTGCGATCCGGGGGCCAGGAACCCGGAGTAGACGACCTCCAGGGTCTCCACGGCCACCTTGGACGCGGCGGCGTCGAACTCGCTGATCTGCCAGGCGATCGGGAACATCTCGCGCAGCGTCCAGGTGAGCACCTGCTCGCCGGAGGAGGTGAGCATGGCGATCGCCCCCTCCTCCGGGGTGCCCCCGGAGGCCTTGACCTCCTCCAGCCACGCCTTCACCGCCGCGGTGGCGGTGCGGTCGGCGGCCCGGCTCAGCTTGAGCTTGTCGAACTTGGGCACCCCGGCGTACTTGGTGTACTGGTCGGAGTCGCCGACCCAGTGCTCGGCCAGGTCCCAGCGCACCGACAGGCCGGACACCTTGGACCAGGCGCCCAGGTCGCGCGACCCGGCCGACACCACGAACCGGTGCGCCATGGCCAGGTCCAGCGGCGCGGCCTGCGGACGGGGCAGGGGTGGGCTCATCGCGGGTTCCTCCTTCCCGTGCTCGGTCGTCCCCAGTGCTCAGTCATCCCCGGTAACCGGTCATCCCCAGTCAGACAGCGACCCGGACCGCTCGCGCTCGACGAGCAGGTCGAACCGCAACCGGCACAGCAGCTCCTGGTAGAGCCGGTTCCCCAGCTCCTCCACCGACCCGGAGTCGTCGAGGTCCACCCACCGCCGCGGCGGGCGCTCCCCCACGACCCGCACGACCTCGTCCACCGACAGCGGCTCGGGCCGGTCCTCGGGCTCGTCGTCGTCCTCGTCCTCCACAGCGGAGGAGCTGTCCTCCTCCTGCTCCCTGGCCAGTTGCAGCAGCAGCTCCACCCCGTCCGGGGCCTCGGACCGCTCCCGCACGACGATGCTGCCGGGCTGCGGCTCTGCTGCCCTGGGGGCGAGCTGCACCTCGGGGTGGCGCACCGGGTTGGCGGGCGGCGCCCACGGCAGCTCAGCGGCCGGTCCGTCCCCGGCGAACCACTGCTCGACGGCGACGGCCTCGGCCTCCAGCACCCGCCCCTCGGGGGTGTCGGGAGCAGGGAGCGCGCCACCGAGCAGGCGCTGCTGCACGGCGTGGGTGAGTTCGTGGGCCAGCACGGGAGCGGCCATCGCGCCGTCGAGGACGCCCAGGGAGTCGGGCAGGTGGACCACCCCGGCCGCGGTGAACCCCCGCGCGTCGAACCGCTGCGCCAACCCGGTTGCCACCGCGCCCCGCCGGACCTGCACGTCGGACACGTCTACGCCGAGCACACGGCGGAGCGGGGCGGTGATCGTGGTGGGGGCGGTGGAGGTGATGGTGGTGGTGGTGGCGTTCATGGGCCGGGCTGGCACTGCGGGGGCTTGTCGTCCCGGCTCTTGCTGAACGGCTTGGAGCGTTGGAGTGCGTCCTGATTGGACCGGAAGCCGCGCGACCCCTGCCGGTGGCGGTTCGATGCTGGTAGTGGCGTCCGGTGCGATTGACGCGGCAGGAACGCTGTCGGCGCCCCGGGTCGTCCCCAGCGGATCGGGCTGTGCTTCAGGGGGCGGCTCAAATTCAGGCTCGACCGGTTCACCAGGCACGAAGACCGCCCCCAGCGGCTCACCCTCCGCTCGCCCGCTAGGCACTTCACGCTCGACCCGGACGTCCGGCTCCTGGAGCGAAGTCGACTCCCGGCGGGCGGGCGCATCCACCAACTCCGGTGCCACGCCCTCGGCCACCCGCGGCAGATTTGCCTGCGCGCCCTGCGTCACGGGAGCCTCGGCAACCAGCCCACCCGACGCACGCTCAACGGCGGTGACCGCCTCTCGACGGCTCGGCGCAGCGGGTTCGGCGTGCACGAGCAGGGCATCCGCGCGGACACGCACCGCGGAGGGCTCGACAGCCGTTACCGTCTCCACGGCATCGTCGCGATCCCGTACCCCGGAGACCTCGCCAACTGCCCCCGGTGAAGCCTGGGCAACCGTGCGGACAGGCGCCGAAACGATGTCCGCGGCCGGCCTGTCATCCGAGCCAGCCTGCGTCGCCTGATCAGCAACGTGTACCGAAGCCTCAGCCACGACAACGGGCGCACTCGGCACCTCGCCCGGTGCCACGTCCTCCACCGACGCGGCCTCACTGGGCGCCGACTGCTCCGGCCGCTCGATCAGCGCAGGCCGCTCGGCTTCCTCCGCAGCAGCGGGCGAAACCACCACCGACGCGGTCGACTCGACGGGGTCCCGCACCAGGACAGCCTCAACCCGAGGTCCCTCCACAGCCTCATCCGCTGCCGCCCCAGGCTCAGCAGCCGCACTCTCTCCGACAACAGCCACACCCCTGGGTGCGTCCACCCCTGGTGCAACTGCCACGTCTCCGGGCGAGTCCACCCCTAGGAAAGTCGTGGTCTCCCCAATCGCCGCCACCTCCGGCACAGCTGCGGTCTCCTCCTCAGCGGCCATCCCGGGTCTATCGACGACACGCCCAACCAAGGACACGTCAGGACCCACAGCGGCATCCTGAACCGGCACCACACCAGTCACGGCCGGGACGTCCTCGCCCGGCACTACTTCACGGGCAGCCGAAAGCCCCACGGTCGACGGCGGCTCAACCTCAGCCGTCACAACCTCCGCCGACGCCACCCCAGGCGAAGCCGTGGCACCATCAGGACCCGGCACTCCGGGATCGGCCGTCACACCCTCCACCGCAGGCGGAGTCGCAGGACCCCGCAGCGACGGCGCCGCAAGCCCGTCCGGCACAGGTTCAGACGAAACCGTGGAACGCGGCAGCACCGGCGTCCCGATCCCGGTCTCGACCCGTTCCACCGCAGGAGAAGCCGCAGCCCCCTGCGGCAGCGGCGGCCGAGGCGCGTTCTCCAGCGGTTCCACCGACGCCACGTCAGGCCCAGTCGCCACCCCCGGAGGCGTCGGCGCACCAATCCCGGCAGCCGTTCTTTCCACAGATGCCGTCGCAGCCGGGGGTGCCACATCCCCGGGTGGTACCGTCCCGCGCCCAGAAGCCACGCCCTCCATCGGAGCGGGTTCAATCTGCGGCCCGACAAGCTCGACAGGTTGGCCCACAGGCGATACCGCCTGAGCCGCGACGACCACATCATCCGTGGCCACCACCCTGAACTCAGCCGCACCTTCATGGGACGACACCCGAAGCGCAGCCGCAGGACTCTCCGAGGGTGCAGCTCCACGCGCAGCAGGCATGTCCTCGTCCGACACCACGGAGGTCGCCACCCGAGCGTCCCTCGCCAACTCGGTGGAGCGCGTCGCTGGCTCAGACTCGACCGCCGCGTCCACGGACACCGAAGATTCAGCTACCCGGCCATCGTCCGGCGCACCGCTGGACGGCGCCGGAGCGATCACCCCAACCGCACCGCGCCCAGCCGCATTCGCTTCGTCCTGCGGTGACTCAGGCCTCTGCGCCTCAGCGACGTTCACCGCTCCGGTCTGCGCCACATCCTCGGGCTCGACGACCCGCGACACCTCGGGCCGCGTGACCGCCTCTGCCACCGGTACAGGGGCCTCAGCAGCAGAAGGCACCCCGACTTCCCCTGCCGCATCATCCTCGGCCAAGTCGGGCTCAGCAGCACTCGGCTCACCGAACTCAGCCGCCTGCTCACGCTCCCCCGGCTCATCGCCCGGCACCGGTTCGACCGTCCGCGCACCCGTGATCGGCCGATCCACCAACACCCCACCGCTGGCCTCGACATCCTCCACCCGTGTCGACGCGGCCACCGCGCCCTCGCCGGACGCCTCAGCCGCAGGCAGCACACTGTCTCCCGCCGACACAGCCCCATCCGCCAGGACAGCCCTAGGCGTCACAACCTCACCCGACGACACGTCAGCCTCACCCACGGAAGCAGCCGCACGCGCTACGACCGCTGGCACAGCCTCAGGCGCAGCACCCCGGCTCTCTGGCACTACCGCGGGCACGACAGCCTGATCGACCAGGGAAGGCACGGCGTCGTTGGCCGGCGCGGGCCCGAAAACCGGGTCCTCCCCTGCCGGAGCAGGCTCGGCGATCCCAGCTCCGGCCGCAGGCGCCCGGTCCACCAAAACGGGGGCAGGCACGGCAGCAGAACCGGGAACAGTCCCATCCGCCGAGCCAGGCTCAGGCACCTGCGCCACAGCCTCGCTCACCCGAGCGGCTTCGGGCACCCCCATCGCACCCACCTGCGCCGAAGCCGAAACCCCTTCTACCACCGCAGCCGCCTGGGGCCTCTCGTCCTGCTCCCCCTCAGCAACCCCGGCGTCACCCGTCGGAGCCACCTCAGCCGCACCGCTGGGCGGCGGCGCGTCGCTCACCCGAGCAGGTTCCGCACTGTCCTGTCGAGATGGTTCAGCCGGGGTGGCGCGCAGTCCACGCCTGCGGCTCTCCGCCAGGCTCGCCCGCCGCGGGACCGGTGGTGCCTGCGGCACGTCGGCCACGGGCGCCGGCGCGGCCGGCGGCACCGGCGGCACCGGCGGCGCGGGGGCCGGGTCCGGTCGGGTGCCCGGTTCCCGCATCGAGTCCATCATGCGGTCCTTCTCCAGGTAGGCCTGGTGCAGGAACGCGGGCGCCCGCCACGGGACGGCGGCGACCCGGGGTTCGGCCACGAACTCCTCGGTCGCCTCGGTCAGCCCCGCGAGCCGCGCCGGGACGGCCGCCCGCGTCGTCGGGAGGCGGCGGGGGCGGTGCGGCAGCTCGACGGGCTCGGGCGCGGCGGCCTCGACCGGGGGTTCGGGCAGGGTCGGCACGACCTGCACGAGACCGCCTACCCGGCCGGGCGACCCGGCGGTCACCAGCTGCGGCGCCCCGCCGAGGTCCCGGCCCACCGCCGTGATCGCCGTGTCCAGGTCGACGACCGGGTGCAGCGGCGGCGTGGTGCGCAGCGGCGGCAACCGGAGCCAGGCCGCGCGACGCCGACCCTCGCCCCCCTCCCCCGCCGCGGGTCCGGCGTGGACAGTTGACCCGTCCTGGTCGACGGTGTCCGCCCGCGGGCCGGGGGGAGCGGGCTCGGGCGGCGCGGCGGGCGCGGGTGGGGCGCTGCGGCGGCGGAAGGGCCAGCGGGGCACGGGTCAGGCCTCCCAACCTTCTCGCGCGGACATGCGGGTGTGGATCGCACCGATCTCCTCGATGACGCGGGCCCGGGTGGGGTGGTCGAGTTCGAGGATGGAGTCGAAGGACCAGTGCAGGTAGTAGGCGATGAACACGACCTCGGCCCACAGGCGGTCGGTCGGGTCGGCGGTGGTCACGGGGTGCCCGCCACGTCCACCAGGAACTCGTGGCCGCAGCCGGGGCAGCTGACCTCGGCCTCGGTGTGGCCCTGCTGGTTGACCCGGCGGTAGAGGTCCTGGAGGAAGGCCAGGTCGGAGGCGAACAGGTGCTCGACGACGAACCGGTCCACCGAGGCCAGGGTGCCCAGCCGCACCAGGGTGCGCATGAGCAGGAAGATCGACAGGTAGGCGGCGTTCTGCCGGACCATGGGCTCGGAGTGCGCGGTGAGCTCATCCTTGGCCGTGGCCAGGCGCAGGACCCCGGCCCGGTGGACCCGGCCCTGCTCGTCGACGTAGCCGCGGGGCAGGGTGAAGGGGTACTCGGTGCGCAGCCCCGCGGTCGGCGCACCGGGCTCCGCCACGGCCGTCACGCCGGGCCGCCGCCGGACTTGAGGTCGATCTGCTCGCAGGTCAGGGTGACCGTGGCGATCACGGCCTCGCTGCCGCCCGCCTTGAGCCCGCCGATCTCCAGCTTCGACGGCCAGGCGTTGGTCAGCCGGTAGACCTGCTTGTTGACCCCGACGGTGTCCTGGAGCAGCAGCGAGCAGCCGCGCCGGGCGCTGGGCTGGCCCGCGAGCACCTCCTGGTGCCAGGTCCACAGCGCGTAGTCCTGGTCGACGCCGCGCTTGAGCACGACGGTGGCGGGCTTGGTCTTGCCGAACTGCTTGCTCATGGTGACGCCGAGGGTGCCGCTGCTCATGTACTCCGAGACCTCCACCTCGGAGGTGATGCCGGTCATCTCGGAGAAGGTGATCTCGCCGCCGCCGAGGTCGAACTGCACGACGAAGCGGGCGGCGTTGACGAGGCTGTCGGTGTTGGTGCTGGCGTTGGACGTGCGGCCGAAGGGCGGGGTCATGGCTCACTCCAGGGGTGTCGGGTCCGGCGGTGGGGCGGGGCGGCTGGCTCACTCCTCCAGCGCGGCGCCCTGGGGCAGCTGGGAGATGCGGAAGACGACGAACTCGGCGGGCTTGACCGGCGCCACCCCGATCTCGATGATCAGGTTGCCCGCGTCCCGGCTCTCCGGCGGGTTGTTCTCGGCGTCGCACTTGACGAAGTAGGCCTCCGCCGCCGAGCGGCCGACGAGCGCGCCGCTGCGCCACACCCGCTGCAGGAACGCGCCGACGACGCGCTGCACGCTCTCCCACAGGTACTCGTCGTTGGGCTCGAACACCACCCAGTTCGTGCCGTTGAGGATGGACTCCTCGATGAAGTTGAACAGCCTGCGCACGTTGACGTAGCGCCACTCCGGGTCGCTGGAGAGGGTGCGCGCGCCCCACACCCGGATGCCCTGGCCGGGGAAGGCGCGCAGGCAGTTGACCCCGAGCGGGTTGAGCAGCTCCTGCTCCGAGCGGCTGATCACCGTCTGCAGGGCGACGACGCCGCGGATGACCTCGTTGGCGGGGGCCTTGTGCACCCCGCGCGTCTCGTCGCTGCGCGCCCACACCCCGGCCAGGTGGCCGCTGGGCGGCAGGCTCACCCGGTTGCCGGTGATCGGGTCCATCGCCTGCACCCACGGCCAGTACAGGGCGGCGTACTTGCTGTCGTAGCCCGCGAACTCGGTGCGCCAGTCGCGGACCTGCTGGGAGTTGAGCCCGGGCGGCGGGTCCAGGATGGCGACCCGGTCCGACATCAGCTCGCAGTGGGCCATCAGCGCCTGCTGCACGGCCTTGACGCCCTCGGCGTCGAGCAGGCCGCGCTGGTAGGCCGACATCAGGTCGGGGACGGCGACCATGGTGATCTCGTCGATGGCCTCGAACCCGCCCAGGCCGGTGCGCTCCACCGGGTCCCCGACGTACTCGGCGGGGCTGAGCGAGCGGGGCGCGGGGGCGCTGCCCGCGAGCGCGGTGGTGGTGTCCTTGCGCGGGGCCAGGGCGGCGGACTTGGTGTCCTCCAGCTCGACGAGCTTGGACTGGCGGGCCAGGACGGTGGCGACGTTGGCGGGGCCGCGCTTGGTGGTGAGGTTGTCGAAGGACTCCTCGACCTTGCCGTCGCGCAGCACGTCGAGGCGGAAGGCGTCCTCGCCGGGCTGGCCCGCCTCGGCGACCACGACGCTGAGCTCACCGGGCCCGGCCGAGGGCAGGGCGCGCACGGCGAAGGCGGCGCGCTTGTCGTCGGCCGCGGCGGGGACGGTGGCGCGCAGGTCGCGGCGGCCGTCGCCCGCGGCCTCGGTGTCGGGCAGGCGCAGCACGTAGGCGGCGCCACCGCCGTTGAGGAAGAACCCGTAGACCGAGTGCGGCAGGTAGGCGCCCTCGGTGAACCCGCCGAACACCCGGGTGAAGTGGGTCCAGTTGGTGATCAGGGTCGGCTCGGACACCGGCCCCCTCTCGGCGAAGCCGACGAAACCCGCCACGGCGGTGCCGACGCCCTCGATGGGCCGGGAGCCGGACGACACCTCCTCGACGTAGACGCCGGGGGCGAGGTAGTTGGGCATCGGGTGTCCCCTTCCGGTGCAGGGCGGCGTGACCTCGACCAGGCTGGCACCCCGCGGCGGCCGGGCGGGGTGTCGCCGGTGCGGCGCGGTGGACCGGCGGGGGTGCCCCCGGGGGCAGCGGGTCCGGGCCGCGCGGCGGTCCCCCGCGCGGCTGCCCCGGGGCCGCCGGGTGCGCAGACTCCGGGGTGTGCTGGCAGACGTCGACTCCTCCCTCCGGGCCTGGCTCACCGACGAGCTCGCGCCCGGCACCGAGATCGGGTTCGACCCGCCCGGGCTGCTCACCGGCATCCCGCGCAGACCGCGGCGGGCGGGCATCGTGAACCTGTTCCTGCACGCGGTCACCGAGAACCTCGACGGGCTCCCGGCGGGCCGGGTGCGGGTGCGCGACACCGAGGGCCGGGTGACCGGCAGCCACGTGGCGCACCGCAGCTACCACCTGTCCTACCTGGTGACGGCGTGGGCGGCGGACACCACCGAGGAGCACGAGCTGCTCGGTGCGCTGATCGGCGCGCACACCGAGCGCGACGCGCTGCACCCGGACCACCTGCGCGGCTGCCTGAGCGTGCTGGACACGGCGTTGCCGGTGCGGCTGGGCTGGACCCCGGCCGCGCGCACGGCCGAGCTGTGGTCGGCGGTGGGGGTGCCCATGCGCACCGCGCTGGACCTCACCATCACCGCCCCGGCCCTGCCCGCCCGGTTCGAGCCGCCCGCCCCGCCCGTCGAGGCGGTCCACCTGGAGGTCCACGGCGCCGTCGCACCCCCACCCGAGGTACCGCGGCGGCGCTGGGAGCGCACCGCGATCAACGAAAGCTGAAACATCCCTTCCCGCCACCCGCCCCCTCGTCCCCGCCCGGCACCGTCCCCGACCTGACACCGGACCGCCCGGCACCGTCCCCGACCTGGCACTAGACAGCCCAGGCACCGTCCCCGACCTGGCGCCGGGCAGCCCGGTGCCGAAGACCGCCCGCGGTTCGGGGACGCGCCCGCGACGACCTGACCGCACGACGACCCCGATCCCGTTGGAGGCACGATGTCAGCACCCGCAGTGGACACGAGCTGGTTGCGCGGTGACCCCACCGAGGGGCTGCGCCCCGCCCGGCCCAGGACGTTCAAGGAACTGGTGACCGCGGACCCGCTGTGGCGGCGGATCTACCAGGAGTGGCTGGCCGAGCACTACGACACGGTCATGCCCGGGTTCGACCACCCGCAGGTGCAGGCGCTGTTCGACCGGCTGACCGACACCACCCGGCAGCGCACCCCGCTCGACGACGCGATGCAGAAGCCGTTCGAGGACGCCTACCGGCGCAAGCCCGACGGCTTCTACGAGCAGTTCGGCGCCATCAAGGACATGCTCAGGGCCCGCACCGAGGCCGCGCGCGCGGCGGACCGCAAGCTCAGCGAGCGGGACGCGCTCAAGGCCGTCGGCAAGCAGGTAGCCGTCGAGGCGGTGCAGGCCGCGCTGGCCGACGCCGCAGGCGACGCGCCCATCGCCCTGCGCGCCTGGACCCAGGTGGAGGCGTTCAAGCAGGAGTTCACCACCGCGCGCAACAAGGCGGTGCAGGAGTTCGCGCACCCGGCCTGGAACAAGCACAGCGAGCACTGGCAGATGGCGCAGGACCTGCTGGCCGAGCGCATCGGGGCCGTGTCGTCGAAGGAGGGCGTGCTCCGCGAGACCGTGCAGCAGGGCCAGGCGATGCTCGGCGCGGGCAGCAAGCCGCCCGCGGTGTACCTGGACAAGCTGACCAACGACCTGGTCGAGTGGGCGAGCGCGATCAACCTGATGGCCGCCGGGTTCGCCGAGTGCGCCAACCTCATGTCGCAGTGGGCCAAGGTCAACGCCGAGAAGCTGATGAAGGACGACTTCGACACCTTCTTCCCCATCACCGGCGGGGTGATGCTGGCCGCGCGCACCGCGATCGGCGTGGCGGGCGTGGTGCTCGGCTTCTTCCCGCAGCTGGCCCCGATCGCGGGCGGGCTGGACCTGGCCGACCAGCTGGTCGAGGGCGGGGTGCGCCGGGCGGTGGTCGCGGTGGCCTCGCGCAACGGCAAGAACAAGGTGGACCTGGCCGGGGTGAAGCTGGAGCTCACCGACGAGTTCAAGAACTCGCGGGCGGGCAAGCTGTACATGAAGAAGGAGGCCGCCAAGGAGTACGCCGAGGGCAAGCTCCAGCAGCTCGGGGACACCGCCGCGGCGTTCAGCGCCGCGGTCGCCAAGGCCGCCGAGGACTACGTGCCCGGGGTCAAGGCCGCCCGCGAGGCCGCGACCCGCTCCGCCGTCGCCGCCCAGGCGGGCATCGACGACCTGCGCAGGCAGATCCTGGAGCGCAAGCCGGAACTGGCCAAGAGCGAGGCGTTCGACGGTGTGATGCGGCGGCTGACGGTGCTGTTCGGCAACCGGCAGGAGGAGGCGACCGAGGCGGAGCTGTCGGCCACCGCCGAGGAGATCAAGGGCCTGCTGTCGCAGGCCGCCGAGCTCGGCGGCCTGGAGGGCGGGCTGCCCTCGCTGGGCGGGATGGTCAAGGACGCCCTGGGCGACGCCTTCACCGCGATGGCGCCCGGGCTGGCCTCGGCCATCAGCACCGCGATGCCGGTGATCGGCGTCGTCAAGGTCACCGTGTCGACGGTGCTCGACGGCGTGGAGTTCTGGGCGGCGATGAACAAGGGGCTGACCCCGGACGGGATGACCACCGAGCAGCTGGCGCAGTTCCAAGCCATTGTCGGGCGCAACGTCCTGGGCACGCACGTGGCGTTCGAGGGGCTGGACTTCTCCAGCGTCAAGTGGGTCGGCAAGCAGGGCAGCGCGCTGGTGGTGGAGGTCGCGGGCGTCCAGGGGACGTTCGACCCGGCCACACTGCGGTTCTCCCCGTTCGACCGCTCGGGCATGCAGGGGCAGGTGCTCTCCCAAGTGCGCCGCTCCTACAGCGTGGGGCTGCACTCGCCCGAGGGCACCGTGCAGCTGAGCTGGGACGGCTGGGAGTGGGGCGACGAGCTGGGCGAGGGCACCCAGTCGGCCGCCGTGCCCGCCACCCACCCCGACGGCCGCGCCTACGACCTGCAACTGCTGGTCTACCCCGAGGGCCGCCTGGTGGTCACCGGCCAGACCATGACCAAGGCCGCCGACCCGGCGCGGCTGGCCAAGCGCGGGGCCGTGGTGATCGGCACCCGCGGGCCGGGGCGGGCGTTCGACCTGATCAACGGGATCGGCTGAGGGGGGCGCGGAGATGACCACAGCGGAGCGGGAACCCGACGAGCTGGCCGACGACGAGCTGCCCGACGAGCTCACCGAGGTCATGGACCAGCTGGTCGCGGTGGCCAACGAGTGCTGGGGGACCCAGGCGCTGTTCCGCCTGCTGGACCCGACGAAGACCGAGTGGCAGGGGCTGCGCGCCGAGGGTGAGCACTTCGTCGACGTCGACGGCGTGCTGGGCGTGCTCGACCTCAACCGCAGGGCGTTCCTGCCCGACGACCTGGTGCTGCTCACCGAGCGGCTGCGGGAGCGCCTGGCCGCCGCCCTGGCCGACACCCCGCTGGCCGTGGGCGACCGCACGGCGGTGGTGGACTGGGGCACGGTGGAGATCGTCGAGGGGCAGGAGCAGCCGTCGGCGACGATCGCGGCGACGGCGACGTCGGTGCCCGAGGCCGACGAGGCGTTCTACCGGCTGACGCTGCTCACCGACCCGGAGGGCGGGGTGCAGGTCACCGCGCACGAGCGGGTCGGCGGGGCCGAGGAGGACGCCGCTGACGGGTCGGCGGAGGGGTCCGCCGAGGGCGGCGGTGTCGACGGCGACTACCTCAACGCCTACTACGGCTCGGACCCGCTGCCCTTCGACGGGATCGGGCTGGTGGTCGACTGGAGCACGTGGGCGCCCGACCAGGTCGCCGACGGCGGGTTGATCGGCTCGCCGGTGACCGGGCGCGACCACGAGGAGCGCGAGTACGACCTGTACGTGTGGTTCGGGCCGGAGACCGGCGCGCAGATCGTCTCCGCCGAGCCCAGGGCCGCCGCGGCCGGTGCCGCGGAGGTGGACCCGCGCGCGTACTTCGCCACCGAGGTCGAGCCGCAGCTGCGCGCCCACTGCGCCGACCGCGGCCGCGCGCTGGAGGCGGCGGGCGGCGAGCGGTTCGACGTGTCCCGCTGGATCGACGGCGACGGCGACTACCAGCCGGAGTTCCTCGACCACGACGGCACGCGCTTCGTGGTGTCGCTGCGCGCGACCCTGCTGGGCGAGGACGAGCGCGAGGTCCGCGCCCGCCTGAGCCTGGCCGCCCTGGACGACGTCCGCGTCGAGGGCCTGGACTCGGTCTGACCGGTGCCCCGGCCGGGTGGCGCCCGCCACCCGGCCCGGCGGGCCCACCGGGTTCCCATTGGGCGGTCGCCCCGCCCGCACGACCCCTGGAGTGATCCCATGCGCGCTTGGGCCGTCCTGGCGCTGGCCGTTGTGCTGGCGCTGCCCGTCTTCCTGCTGGGGCCGTCCGCGCCCGTGCCGACCCCGGTGGCGGCGCCGGGCGTGCTGCCGCCCCCGCCCGCGGCACCGGTCGAACCGGACCTGCGGGAGGCGGTGTACGGCGACTTCCTGCTGGTGGGCAACAGCTCCCTGCGCTGCCCGGTGGCCGGGGAGGTGACGGGCGACCACACCCCCGCCGAGTGCGCGCAGGCCCGCGCCGGGCAGCGCCCGGGTGGGCTGCTGGACAACAGCGCGACGAACAACGGCTACTTCATGCACTTGGCCGACGACGACACCCGACCGGCGACGTTCACCTCCAGCCGGGCGGTCGTCGTGGTCCCGGCGGGCGCGCGGGTGAAGCAGGCGCGGCTGAGCTGGGGCGGGCACACGGGGATGTTCCTCGGCTTCTCCGGCGTCAACTGCGTGCGACCGCTGCTGCTGCAGGGGGACCCGCCCCCCGCGCCCGCCGCCCCGTCCCCCGCGCAGCAGCGGGTCGGGATCTCCCTCGGCGGGGCGGCCCCGGTGGAGTTCGCCCCGCAGGGGTACCGGGCGACGGAGGGGTTGACCGAGCCGAGCCAGGTGTACTCGGCGTGGGCGGACGTGACCTCGGTCTTCACCGGCACGGCGACGGGGGCCGCGGTCGAGGTGTCGGTGAGCGACGTGTGGGTGCCGACGGGGCCGGGGTGCGCGGGTGGGTGGTCGCTGGCGGTGGTGTTCGACTACGGGCAGCCGACCGCGCGGTACCCGCACCCGCGGGTGGTCGACTTCTACTCCGGCACGCTCCCGCAGGGCGGGGCGCTGCTGCCGGGCCTGCTGGAGCCGCTGATCCCCGGCTTCCCGTCCTTCGTGGACGCGCTGCTGCCGGGTCTGGTCCCGGGGTTGACCGGCACGGCCGTGTCCCTGCCCGGGGTGTCCCCGAAGCGCTCCCAGGCCGACGTCGCGGTGGGGTTGACGGCGTTCGACGGGGATTGGGGGCAGGGCGGGGAGCGGTTCACAGTGGACGGTGAGCCGGTGGCCGAGCCGTGCACGGGCGGAGAGGACTTCTTCCGGTCGTGCGCGTTGGGGGCCGTCCCGCCGGTGGTGAACACGATGGGGGTCGACGCCAAGGTCGTGCGGCCGGCGCTGGCGGACAACGACGACGGCTCGATCGAGGTGGGCGTGCAGGGGGTGGAGGACTTCGTCGCGGTGACGGGCCTGGTGCTCGCCGAGACGGTGACCCCGGCGATCTCGGTGGACGTGACCGGGCCGGACGCGCCGGTGCGGGAGGGGGACCTGGCGCCATTCGCGGTGGTGGTGACGAACACGGGGACGATGCCGCTGCGCGACATCCGGGTGGACGCGGGGGCGCAGGCCCGCTGCGCGCCCGCGGCGGTGCCCCCGTTGGCCCCGGGCGGGTCGGCGCGGGTGACGTGCGTGCAGCCCGCCGGGCCGGGGCGGGTGCAGAACCGGACCGTGGTCACCGGCACCTACCTGACGACGTCCACAGGGGACGCGCGCACGGTGTCCGCGACAGGGCAAGCGTTTGCGGAGGTGACCCCGGCGGACCTGGCCGTGCGCCGCGTGCCGGACAAGCTGCTGGTGCACGCCGGGGAGCCGGTGCGGTTCGCGGTGACGCTGGTGAACAACACCGACGTGTTCTACTCGGGTGTGCGCTACGTCGACGGCGCGACGCCGACGTGCACGGGCGTGCCCCAGACCCTGCCCGGCCGCTCCAGCGCCGCGTTCGAGTGCGTGCTGCCCGCGGCGCGGGACAGCTTCGCCAGCCAGGGGTCGATGACCGCCGTGGACGCGGCGGGCAACGAGGTCCGGGTGCAGAGCCAAGCGGTGACCACCACGGTGATCGCGCCGACGGTGGCGCTCACCGGTCGGGCCGAGCCGGAGACCGCGTACCGGGGGTCGCCGGTGGTGTTCAGCCTCTCGGTGACCCACACGGGCGCGGAGTCCGACGGCCCGCTCTACGACGCGGTGATCACGGTGCCCGGGTGCGAGGTCCCGACGATCCCCGCCGTCGAGCCGGGGGCGACGGTCACGGCCTCCTGCACGGCCGAACCCGAGCGGAGCGGGCCGGTCGCCGCCTCCGTGTCGGCCCGCGACGGCTCCGGCTACGCGGTGACGGCCACGACGACGATCCCGCTGACGCTGCTGGAGCCGCGCCTGGAGGTGACGCAGGAGGTGGTGCCGACCGTCGTCCGCACCGGCGCCCCGGTCGAGTTCACCATGACGGCGCGCAACACCGGCACCGCGGCGGACGGCGACCTCACCGACGTCCGCCTGGACAACCCCACGATCCCGCCCAGCTGCGCGCCGGACCCGATCCCCCGGCTCGCGCCCGGCGAATCGGGGTCGGTGTCCTGCACGGCCGTCCCCGACCGCAGCTTCTCCAGCGTGGCCGTGGGGCGGGCGCAGGACTCGCAGGGCCGGGCCATGTCCGTGACCGCCGCCGAGGTGCCGGTGGCGGTCACGCACCCCTCGCTGGCGATGCAGGTCGCGGTCGAGCCTGAGTCGGCCCGGCACGGTGCGCGCGCCGACTTCTCCGTGGTGGTGCGCAACACCGGGGACGTGCCGGTGGAGGTGTCCGTGCGCAACGACCAGGCGGCCGACTGCGACCTGGTCGAGCCCTCGCTGCGGGCAGGCGCCGCCCAGGGCGTGCGGTGCCAGGTGGACCTGCCCAGGGACGAAGCGGTGGACCGGCTGGTGAACACCGCCCGCTACACGGCCAACCCCGTCCCCGGCGACGGCGGCGCCGAGCTGGGCGGCGAGTCCTCCGCCACGGTGCGGGTGCTGGCGGGCCAAGCCCCGCAGGACCCGTCGGCGGGCCCGGACCCGGGCGCCGACCCCGGCACCGACCCGGGCGGTGACCCGACCCCGCAGGACGGCATCACCGGCGGCACCGGCGGCACCGGCAGCCCCACGACCGGCGGGGCCGGGCAGGGGACGACGGACGGCTTGGCGAGCACCGGCGCGTCGGTGGCGGGTCCGCTGGCCCTCGGCGTCGGGCTGCTCGTGGCGGGCGCCATGGCGCTCGTCCTCGCCCGCGGGCGCAGGCGGGGTTAGGGCCTGTCCTCAAAGCCTGCTCTGTGAGAGTCGTGATCAGATCGGACGCAGGCGGTGCCCGGACGAGGGACCTCGTACTGGATGTACTCGGTTCCTCGGCCGGTGCCGCCTGCGTTCGATCTGGCGCGGCTATCGCTGGGCGTGGCTTTGAGGACAGGCCCTAGCCTGCGGCGGCCGGGGCCTTGGCCAGCTCGGCCCGCAGGTGGTCCTCGACCGTCGTGGCGGGGCGGTCGAGGAGGGTGGCCAGCGTCGGGTCCGCCGGGCCGAAGTCGCCCGCGCGGGCGGCGACGAACAGCGTCAGCATCAGCTCGCCCACCGGGGCGGGGTAGGAGGCGCGGTACTCCTCGTCGGGGACGACGACGTGGCGCACGGTCGTGCCGGTGATGTCGGTGGCGAGGGCGGCGAGCCGCGCCATGTCGACGGTCTCGGGGCCGGTCAGCGGCGGGGTGGGGCCGTCGAAGCCGCCGTCGAGCAGGATGCGGGCCGTGCCCTGGGCGAGGTCGGCGTGGGTGGTCCAGGCGACGGGGCCGTCCTCGGGCACGCGCAGCTCGCCGGTGCGCAGGGCGTCGACGAGCAAGCGGACGGCGGTGGAGGCGTAGAAGCCGTTGCGCAGGGCGGTGTGCGCGGTTCCGGTGCCGCCCAGCACCGCCTCGGTGGCCCAGTGGTCGGGGGCGGGCGGGAAGGGCGAGTCGGGGCGGGCGCCCATGTGGCTGGTGTAGAGCACGCGCTGGGCCCCCGCCGCCGCGGCGGCCTCGATGGCGGCGCGGTGCAGGCCCAGCGCCTGCTCCCCGAGGGTGTCGGTGGAGACGACGAGCACCTGGGTGGCGCCCTCGAAGGCGTGCGCGAGGCCGTCGGGGTCGGCGAAGTCGCCGTGGCGGACGCGCACCCCCCGCTCCGCGAGGTGGGCGAGCTTGTCGGGGTTGCGGGCGGTCACGGCCACCTGGTCCGCGGTGGTGCGGGCCAGCAGCTCCGACACCACCAGGCCACCGAGATGTCCACCAGCCCCGGTCACGACGATCATGATTTCCGCCTCTCGACATGCTCTTATCAGTGATACCAGCAAGAGACTATCACTGGAATTATCAGTGATCGCAAGTGTGCGTTACCATCGTTCGCGTGACGACGGGCGAGGGCGACCTGCGGGCGCGGATCGTGACGGCCGCGCTGCACCTGCTCACCGAGGGCGGCGTGGAGGCGGTGTCCACGCGCGCGGTCAGCGCGGCCGCGGGCACCCAGCCACCGACGATCTACCGCTTCTTCGGGGACATGCAGCAGCTGCTCGACGCGGTCGCCGTGCGCGGGTTCGAGGACTACCTGGCCGCCAAGACCCGGCCCGAGCCCGCCGCCGACCCGGTGGAGAACCTGCGCCGCGGCTGGGACCTGCACGTTGACTTCGGCCTGGCGAACCCGGCCGTCTACCGCCTGATGTACGCGCGGCTGCGCACCACCGAGCAGCGCTCGCCCGCCCTGGCGGCCACCACCGACGTGCTGGCCCAGCACATCCACCGCATCGCGGTGGCGGGGCGGCTGCGGGTGCCCGAGGCCCGCGCGGCCGCGCTGGTGCACGCGGCGGGGTCGGGCACCACCCTCAGCCTCATCGCGACCCCGCCGCCGGAGCGCGACCCCGACCTGTCCCCCACCGCCCGGGAAGCGGTGATCGCCGCCATCACCACCGAGGGGGCCGCCGCCACCCCGGGGCCCGGGGCAGCGGCGATCACGCTGCGCGCGTCGCTGGACGACCTTGACCGGCTCAGCGCGGGCGAGAAGGCGCTCCTGGCCGAGTGGCTGGACCGCGTCGCGCGCTAGGTCGCGCTGCGCCTCGGCGTGTCCCTACCACCCGCTCGGGGACCAGGCCTCCGGCGGATCAGTCCCACCACAGGACCACCGCGAGGCCGCGCTCCGCCGCGCCCGCGTAGAAGTCGCGGGTCACGCGGTGCTGCTCCGCCAGCTCCCCGGCCAGGTCGAAGTCGAGGTCGAACTCCGCGGCGAGCGTGCCCAGCAGCGCCACGGCCGCCGACCGCTCCGCGGGCACGAGGGCGCGCACCGCCGCCGGGGTGATCGCGGCCAGCTCCCCGGCCACCCGCGCCACCGCGTCGGGCTCCAGGGAGACGACCGGGTGGTCGAAGACCGTGTCCCTGTGGCCCCGGAAGTCCGGGTTCACCTCGGTGTCGTCGCCGCGGAACGCCCGGTCGGCGGGCAGGTCGTGGCCGAGCAGCCGCCACGCCCGCTCCAGCAGCACCGGCCACCAGTTCAGGTCGGCGTAGTCGGTGCGCGGCAGTGCGTCGAAGGAGCACACCGCGGCCAGCGCGTCCGCCGACCGGCGGGCGTCCTGGAGCACCGCAAGGGGCACACGAGCGAGGTTCTGCACGACGGCCATGCGCGCAGTGTGCGCTGTTCAGGGGCTTGCGCACTGCCGGTTTTCGCCCCGCGCACCCCGTGGTGGGCAACCGGCGCCCACCACAAGGGCAATTTAGGTAGCGGCTACCCATGTTGCTCCGCGCGCACGGGTGCGACGCTGCTCGGCGTGAGGCAGACGGTCGAGAGCGCGCAGCTCGGCACCCCGGACGTGGGGGCCTGGTGGGCGCGGGCGAGCTACCCCGGGGAGGCCCCCGGCCGCCCGGCGTGGGTGGCGCTCGTCGACCGGGTGCTCGCGGACCTGCCCGAGACCGGGGAGCGCCCCGAGCCCGACCCCACCGCCGCGGGCGACCGGGTGTTCGCCCCGGTCGTGCGGCCCTTCCTCGCCGCCACCCGGCAGCTGCTCGCCGCGGGCCTGGAGGAGGTGGACCTGACCGGGGTCGACCTGGCCGCGCTGTGGCCGGGGGTCGAGCACTGGCTGACCGGCAGGCTCACCGCCACCGCCTCGCGCACCCTCGTCGTGCGGCTGCACGCGGCCAAGCGCGCGGGGCGGCTGCGCGGTGCCACCGGCGCCGAGCGGTTCACCGACTTCCTCGGCCTGCTGGCCGGTCGCGCCGAGCTGGCGGAGGTCTTCGACCGCCACCCCGTGCTGGCCCGGCTGCTCGCCGAGGCGTGCCTGCGCACCGCCGACGCCGTGGTGGAGCTGCTGCGCCGCTTCGCCGCCGACCGGCAGGCGCTGTTCACCGGGTTGCTCGCGGGCGGGGACCCCGGCGACCTGGTGGCCGTGACCCCCGGGTCCGGCGACGTGCACGCGGGCGGGCGCTCGGTGGCGGTGCTGGCGTTCTCCGGCGGGGCCAGGCTGGTGTACAAGCCGCGCCCCCTGGGGTTGCAGGCGCGCTGGGCGGAGCTGCTGGACTGGTTCGCCGGGCAGCTGCCGGAGCTGGCGCCGCGCGCGGTGCGGGTGCTGGTGCGCGAGGGCTACGGGTGGGCGGAGTTCATCGCGGCGCTGCCCTGCCCCGACCGCTCGGCCGTGGAGCTGTTCTACCGCAGGCAGGGCGCGCTGCTGGCGCTGCTCTACGCCCTCGACGCCACCGACGTGCACTGCGAGAACCTCATCGCCTGCGCCGCCGAGCCGGTGCTGGTCGACGTCGAGACCCTGTTCCACCCCGCGTGGGCGGCGGCCACGACCAACGGCCCGGACCCGGCGATGCGGGCGCTCACCCGCTCGGTGGTGCGCACCGCGCTGCTGCCGACGCTGATGCTGGGCGAGCACGGTTCGCTGGACGTGTCCGCCGTCGGCGCGGGCAACGACGAGCCCACCCCGGTGGCGCTGCCCCGCTGGGAGGCGGCGGGCACCGACGCGATGCGCCTGGCGCGCGGTCGGCTGCCCTACGCGGGCGGGGCCAACCGGCCGGTGCTCGACGGCGTGCCGGTCGACGCCACCGCCCACCAGCAGAGCCTGCTCAGCGGGTTCCGGGTGGCCTACGACCTGCTCGTGGCCAGCCGCGCCGAGCTGCCCGGCCTGCTGGCCGGGTTCGCGGGCGAGCAGGTGCGGCTGGTGATGCGGCCGACGCAGGTGTACGCGCTGCTGCTGGCCCAGGCCACCCACCCCGACCACCTCGTCGACGGCGCCGCCCGCGCCCGCGCGTTCGCCGCGCTGGCCGAGCAGCCCGCCGAGGCGCACCAGCGGCCGCTGGCCCGCCACGAGGTGCGCGAGCTGCTGGCCGGCGACGTGCCGCTGTTCACCGCCCTGGTCGAAGGCACCGACGTGCGCGCCGCGGGCGGGCACCGGCTGCGCGGGCTGCTCGTGGCCAGCGGGCTGGAGCAGGCCGTGGCCAAGGTGTCCGAGCTGTGCGCGGAGGACCGCCGGGAGCAGGAGTGGCTGGTGTCGGCGACGCTGGCCACCAAGCGGCCCGCGGTCGGGCACGGCGGTGGCGGCCCGGTGCCCGACCCGCCCGCCCCGGCGGTGCCCGACAGCAGGCACCTGCTCGCGCTGGCCTCGGGCATCGGTGACGACCTGGTGGCCCGGTCGCTGCAGGAGGGGTCCCGGGCGAACTGGCTGGGGCTGGAGCTGGTGGACGGCAAGCACTGGGTGGTGCTGCCGATGGGCGCCGGGCTGGCCGAGGGCTACACCGGCACGGCGCTGTTCCTGGCCCAGCTGGCGCACCTGACCGGCACCGCCCGCTACGGCGAGCTGGCCGCCAGGGCCGTGCGCGGGCTGCCCGCCCTGGTGCGGGTGCTGGCGCAGAACCCGGAGCTGGCCCGCGAGGTCGGCAGCGGCGGGTACTTCGGGCTCGGCGGCATCGCCTACGCCACCGCCAGGATCTCCCGGCTGCTCGGCGACGACGAGCTGGCCGAGTGCCTGCCCGCCGCGGTCGCGGCGACGGCGGCGGCCGAGACCGGCGGCGACGCGGGCGTCGGCGAGGGCACCGCGGGCGCGCTCGCGGCCATGCAGGCCGTGCACGCCGAGACCGGGCTGCCCGAGGCCGCCGAGCTGGCCGCCCGGCTGGCTGGTGAGCTGGCCGAGCGGCCGCTGCCCGCCGCCGCCGGGTTCACCTGGGGCCGGGCGGGGGTGCACTGGGCGCTGAGCCGGGGCGAGCGGGCGCTGGCCGACGCCGACGCCGTCGAGGGCACCGGCTGGTGCTCCGGCCTGGCGGGCGCGGTGCTCGCCGCGGGCACCGCCGGGGACCCCGGCGCGCACGCCGACCGGTTCGTCGCCGCCGTGGCCGCCCGACCGCCGCGGCGCGACCAGTCGCTGTGCCACGGCGAGCTGGGCACCCTGGAGGCGCTGGTGGTGCTGGCCGGGCAGGGGCACGACGGCGCCGCGCGGGCGCTGCGCCGGGCCGCGGCTCGCCTGATCGGAGCAGTCGAGCAGCACGGGGTGCACTGCGGAACGCCGGATGGCGTAGCAAGCCCAGGGCTGTTCACCGGAACCGCGGGCATCGGTTTCGGCCTATTGCGCCTGGGATTCCCAGAGCGCGTTCCCTCCGTCCTGCTGCTCCAGCAGGCGGAACGCACCTGATAACACGATCGACACGGGGAGCTGTCATGCGCGACGAAATCCGCGGCACCGAATTCACCGACAGCGCGGCGCAGGAGTGCCCGCTGGCCGCCGCGACCACCGCCACCAGCGCGAAGGTGGGTGTGCGGGCCAAGGTCCTGGCGGGCATCACGCTGGGGATCGCGGGTGGCGTGGTCATCGCCGGGGACATCAGCACGGTCGTCAGCGTGCACGGCCCCGGCGCAGCCTGAGGATTACCGGAGTTGTACCGCACCATTAACCGGGAATGGCGGGTGCGGGGTCCGATCGGCTCGACGGGGGATTCCCCTGGAAGTGGCCGGATCGTCGACTAGAGTCGGACCATGCGCACCCGCTCCCCCGCCATCGTCGGCCGCGAACCGGAGCTGGACGAGATCGCGGCGGCGCTGGCGGGCGCGCAGCGGGCGCGCGGCGGGGCGGTGTTCCTCGTCGGCGAGCCCGGCGTGGGCAAGACCCGGCTGGCGGCCGAGGCGGTCGGCCGGGCGCTGGAGTCCGGGATGGTGGTGCTGCGCGGGCGCGGCAGCACCACCGGGCCCGCGGTGCCGTTCCGGGCGCTGTCGGAGGCGCTGCTGTCGCTGGCCCGCACCGCCGAGCGCGGCCTGGTCGACCAGCTGGGCCCGTACCGCTCGGCGCTGGGGCGGCTGATCCCGGAGTGGGCCGACGGCGACGCCGACGCGGGCGACGGGTCGCTGGTGGTGCTGGCCGAGGCGACGCTGCGGCTGGCCGGGTTGGCCGGGCGCGGGCGCGGCTGCCTGGTGGTGCTCGACGACCTGCAGGACGCCGACGTCGAGACGCTGGCGGTGGTGGAGTACCTGGCGGGCAACCTGTTCGGGCAGCCGGTGGCGCTGCTGGCCACCGTGCGCGCCGAACCGGGGGCCGCGCTCGACCTGGCGCACGCCACCGCGCGCGGCGGCGACGGCGTGGTGCTGGGCCTGCGCAGCCTCGACCGCGGCCAGGTGACCAGGATCATCGCCGCCTGCCTGGGCACCGGCACCGAGCAGGTCTCCCCCGCGGTGGCCGACCGGCTCTTCGCCGACAGCGCGGGCAACCCGCTCATGGTCGAGGAGCTGCTGCACAGCATGGTCGCCGCGGGCGAGCTGGTGCGCGGCGGCGACGAGTGGCGCTTCACCGGCCAGTTCCGCGGCGGGGTGCCGCCGACGCTGGTGCACGTGATCACCCGCCGCGCCGAGCGGCTCGGCCCCCGCGGGGTGCACCTGCTCTCCATCGCCGCGGTGCTCGGGCGCCGCTTCCCGCTGTCGGTGGTGCAGCGGGTCAGCGAGCTCGACGACCGCAGCATGTTCAGCCACCTGCAGTCCGCTGTGGACGCCCAGCTGCTGCACCCGGACGAGCGCGGCGAGGACTGGTACGCCTTCCAGCACCCGCTGACCGCCGAGGCGCTGCTGACCCGGTTGAGCCCGGCGGACCGCGCGTCGCTGTCGGCGCGGGCGGCCGACGCGCTGGTGGCGCTGCACCCGGACCTGCCCGGCGAGCTGTGCAGCCTGGTCGCCTCGCTGCGGGTGGCCGCGGGCGACCGGTGGGCGGCGGCGGGCCTGTACGCCGAGGCGGCCCGGCGCGCGCTGGCCGACGGCGCCCCCGGGTCGTCGATCGTGCTGCTGGAGCAGGCGGTGTCGGTGCTCGACGACGACGCCGCCGAGGACCGCGCGCACGCCGAGGAGCACCGCGAGCTGCACGAGCTGCTGCTGTTCGCCCTGGCCGAGGCGGGCCAGTTCGACCGGGCGGTCCACGTCGCCTCCACCCTGCGCCCGCTGGGCGGCACCCGCGACACCGCCCGCCAGGTGAAGGTGCACGTCCGGTTGGCGTGGGCGGCGCAGGTGGCGGGCCGGTGGGGCGAGGGCGTGGCGCAGGTCGCCGCCGCGCGGGCGCTGCTGCCGCCGGACCCGCCCGCCGAGGACACCGTGGCGATCGACGCCGTGGACGCCTACCTCACCATGTCCGGCCCGCAGCCGGACCGGGTGCGCCGCAGCGAGGAGCTGGGCCGCCGCGCGGTGACCGGCGCCGAGCGCATCGACGACCCGTCCACGGCCTGCCAGGCGCTCTACGCGGTGGGGTTCGTGGTGCGCGAGCGCGACATGGTCGAGTCCGACGCGTGCTTCCGCCGCATGCTCGACATCGCCGCCGAGCACCGCCTCACCAGCTGGCGCACCTACGCCCTCATCGGCCTGGGCGGCAACGCCTGGCTCGCCGACGGCGACCCAGGGCCGCTGGAGACCGCCCGCGCCGAGGCCCTGCGCACCGGCGGCATCAGCCTGGCGCACAACGCCGAGGCCGTCCTGGGCCTGCACACCGCCCTCACCGGCGACTTCGACACCGCCGCCCGCAGGTTGGCCGCCTGCGGCGCCGAGTCCTCCCGCATCAAGCTCGTCGCGGTCACCCGCTACGTGCACATGGCGGGCGCCGTCCTCGCCGCCCACCGCGGCGACCGCGCCCGGATGCGCGCCCGCCTGGACGAGTTCTACCGCACCGGCGGCGGCGAGTCCCCCGAGGCACCGCTGGCCCGCGGCCTGGCCAAGGTCTTCTGCGCCCTGCTGGAGGAGGACCTCACCGGCGCCCGCGCCGAACTGGACGAGATCGCCGCCGACCAGGCCAAGCAGCCCAGCACCTTCTACCTCGCGGGCCCGCACGGCCTCAAGGTCCTGCTCGACGCCCTGCACGGCGCCGCGGACCTGTCCGACGTCCACCGCGTCGCGGCGAGCCCGGCGGGCCGGATGCGCTGGAACCGCCAGTTCCTGCACCTGGCCGAAGCCGTCCTGCACGGCACCCAGGGCTCCCCCGCCGACGCCGACCGCGCCCTCGCCGCCCACGCCGACGCCGCCGCCCGCTTCCCCACCGCCCGCCTGCTCGGCCTGCGCCTGATCGCCGAACCCGCCATCGACACCTCCTGGGGCGACCCGGCCACCTGGCTGCGCGAGGCCGAAGCCCACTTCCACCGCCTCGACATCGCCCCGGTCGCCAGCGCCTGCCGAGCCCTGATGCGCCGCGCGGGCGCCCCGGTCCAACAACGACGGACGGGCACCGAACGGGTACCGGGCAACCTGCGGACGCTGGGGGTGACCGTGCGGGAGTACGAGGTGTTCGAGCTGCTGGCCCACCGCCTCCCCAACAAGGCCCTGGCCGCCCGCCTGCACATCTCCCCCCGGACGGTGGAGAAGCACGTGGCGAGCCTGCTGATGAAGACCCAGATCCGCGACCGCGGCACCCTCGTCGAGTACGCCGCCCAGAGCATGTCCCAAGTCTGACGCCTCCGCCCCGGAACTGGCGCACCACGGTCGAAGAGGACGAGGTGGAGGCGCTGGCTCCAGCGACCTGACCAGACGTTCCCACGCCGGGGTAGACAGTCCCCGGGGTCTTGACCACCAAGTGATCCGCTCAGTCTGGCGGGGTATCGGCGGAGGTCGGGCTGGGCCGTCAGCGGCCGTAGTGGGCGGCGAGGGCGTGGAAGGCGGCCTTGGGTTCCCAGCGCGGGTCCGGGCCGTCCCCGGTCAGCACCTTCACCACGCCGTAGCTCGCGAGGTCCAGGTCATCGCGCGGGTCACCCGTGGTGCGGTGGGGGAAGCTGTTGAGGGCGAAGGAGAACACGAACGCGCTGTCGACGCCGGCGGCGTCGAACGCGTCCAGGTACTCGCCCAGGACACGGGCCTGTTCGGGTTCGTCGCGTTCGAGGGTGCGGTTGAGCCGCAGGGGTTCGCCGGTGTCGGGATCGCTGTCGACGACCTCGTGGCCGCGGCCGCCCAGGTCGGCGGCGCCGCGGTAGGTGGCGGTGCCGAACTCGGTGATGGCCACCGGCTTCTGCTGGCCCGCGACGAACTCCCGCACCCCGTCGGCGAAGTGGTCTGCCACCTCCGCTGAGCGGTACAGGTCGACCGAAACGATGTCGAACAGCGACCAGTCCACCCGTTCCAGCGGGATCGACGCGTACGTGACCGGTCCGCCGAAGTGCTCGCGAACGGCGCTCACCACGCGGCCCAGGAACTCGTTCAGGCGTGCGCTCAGCTCACCGACGCGGGCAGGCAGACCGGCGCGGTCAGCGAGCAGGCCTGCCAACCGCTCCTCCACGGTCCGGCCCGGGAGGAAGCCGTGGACCATCAAGCACAGCTCCGCCCCCGCGACGAACACGACCTCGGCGCCCGACGCGCGGAGGCGTTCCGCGCGCTGGGCGCAGTCCACCACCAGCTCCACCACGGCGTCGGCGTCGAGGTCGAGCGGGTACGGGGAGAACCACACCTCCAGGCCCAGCGCGGCGGCCTGTTCCGCGGCCTGCTCGACCTTCTCCGGGACGCCGCCCAGGACTCGCAAGGCCGTGCAGTGCAACTCGTCGCGGATGACCTGCAGGTCGCGGCGGGCGATCTCGGGGGTGAAGCCGGGTCTGGAGTCGCCGCCTCCCCGGACCCACCCGGTCTCGTAGCTGATGCCCCTGCCGCGCATGCGAACCCCTCTCCGACGCCGGACGGGAGGAGCGTGCCAGCAAACTTGCGCGCACGCAAGTTTGCCGACGCGCAAGTCCTGTGCCACCCTGGCGCCGTGACCGGTCTCCGCGAGCAGAAGAAGCAGGCCACCCGGGTCGCCCTGCGGGAGGCGGCGCTGCGGTTGGCCGTGGAGCGCGGGCCGGAGAACGTGCGGGTCGACGACATCGCGGCCGCGGCGGGGGTGTCGGTGCGGACGTACAACAACTACTACGCCAGCCGGGAGCAGGCGATCGTCGCCGCGATCACCGCCGAGCGGGAGGGCAGGGTGGCCGCCGCCCTGGCCGCCCGCGCGGACGAGCCGCTGGCCGAGGCCGTCGTGGCGGCCGTGGTCGAGCAGTACACCGACCCGGGCGCGGACACCCGCCCGCTGATCGAGGGCAACCCCGCCCTCCGCGCGGCCTTCACCGACACGACGCCGGTCGAGGACCCCTTGGCGGAGGCGATCGGGCACCGGGTGGGCGACCCCGACACCGCCGCCGTGCTCGCCGCCGCCACCGCCGCGGCCGTCCGCGTGGCGCTGCGGCGGTGGACCGCGCCAGGCCCGACGGGGCTCGTGGTGGTGTCCGGGCCCCTGCCGGACCTGCTGCGCCGAGCGCTGTCGCCGCTCGCGCCCGCGCTGGCGGCGGCGGAGGCTCAGTCGGGGAAGTAGCTGGCCACGATCCGGCGCTGCACCCGCCGCCCGGACGTCTCCAGCACCCGCTTGCCCCACGCTGTGCGGCCGAGCACGCCGTAGCGGAGGGCATTGAGCGGCACCAGGTACGCCACCGCCCACGGCGGTCGCACCGGCAACCCCAACTCCCGCAAGCCCTTGCGCCCGAGCAGGGTCGTCACCATGCTCAGCACCCGCTCGCGCTCGAACCACCCACACAGCGCCGGGGCGAACCGGTGTGCGCGCTCGCGCTGGCAGTCCACAGCGGACTGGGCGAGCGGCGGGCCGGATTCCGGGGACAGGTCCGCCGCGGCGAGCAGCACGTGGTAGTTGAGGCGGTGGCGCTCGCGCTCGTCGTCGGTGAGGAAGTCCGGGTGCACGCCGAGCAGCCAGCCGACGTAGCGCCACAGGTGCAGCAGGGCGTGCGCGTCGGCGGCCGGGACGCGGGCGCCGAGCGCGCGGCACCCCAGGATGAGCACGCCGTCGAACAGGCCGAGGGTGCCCGCCTGGTCGGCCTGGTTGACCGGCAGGCCCCAGCGCGCGGTGTCCCAGGTCGGCTCGGTGGCGGAGTTGACCAGGGCGTGCACGACGCGGACGTGCGCGGTGGCCCGCCACCCCTCGCCCCCGGGCCGCAGCGCGTCGCGCCCGGTGAGGCTCAGCGCCCACCGCTGGGTCTCCCCGAGGCGGCGCAGCGCGGTCCCGCCGGTCAGCGCCCCCGTGCGCACCAGCAGGTCGGTGGGGCCGCCGAAGCGGTAGCCGCCGATGAGCGAGAGCTGGAGCAGCACGTCGGCGGCGGTGCGCCCGAGCCGGGTGAACACCCGCGCCCCCTGGTCGACCAGGTCCCAGTCGACCCAGTCGGGCACCTCGCTGATCGCGGCGACGAACGCCGCGAGCGGGGCCGGGTCGTCCGGCGCGACGCCGGTCGCCAGGGCGTCGCGCAGCCGCGCGCGGGACACCGCTCGCGTTCGCATCGCATCGGCGAGGGCCGCGCCGAGTTCGTCGCGCTCGGTCAGCGCGGCCCCGAGCCGGGCCATCAGCTCTTCGTCGACCTCGGCGGGCACGCGGCCGAGCAGGCGCAACGCCCGTCCCAGGCGCCGCCCCCTCCCCTCGGCCTCGCGGTGTCGGGTGGGGGTGGGCCGGGTTCCGGCGGGTGCGCTCATGCGACCACTGTGACGCGAGCCATCGCTCGCATACAATTCGCGTTCGTGCGCAAGGTCCCCCGGCAGCAGCGGTCCCGGCAGATGGTCGAGCGGATCGTGGCGGCCGCCCGCCGGGTGCTGGTCGAGCAGGGCTACGACGCCTTCTCCACCAACCGGGTCGCGGCCGCGGCCGGGGTGAGCCCGGGGTCGCTCTACCAGTACTTCCCGGACAAGTCCGCCGTGCTGGACGTGGTCGTCGACCGGTACTGGGACGAGGTGGCCGACCGGGTGCAGGCCGCGCTGGGCGACCGGGTGGGCCAGACCGGGCCCGCGGTGGTGCGGGCGACGGCGGCGGCCGTGCTCGCCGCGCTGGAGTCCGACCGGGAGCTGCTGCGGGTGCTGCACGAGGACCTGCCGCCGCGCCGGTTGGCCGGGCAGCGGCGGGCGCTGGAGGTGCGCGTGCGCCACCTGCTCGCGGCGGTGCTCGCCGGGCGCGGCGGCGCGGGCGGGCGCTCGGTGGACGCGCAGGCGTGGGTGGTCGTGCTCGCGGTCGAGGCGATCGCGCTGCGCTGGGTGCTCGACGGACCGGGCCCCGACCGCGGCGAGGTCCTCGATGAACTGACCGCCCTGGTGACCGGTTACCTGGCACCGGCGCAGCTCGGCTGAGGACCGTCCCGGGTGGACACCCGGGGCGCTGCGCGATCGCGCAGCCGGTGTGCGCGTTCGGCTGCGCGAACGCACCCCCGCCCGCGGCGCGCCCGCTGCCACGATGGCTGCGGCAACGTCGAACGCGGAGGGGAAGTGGGCCGGTCATGCCCCTGGGAGCCGAAGTGGCGCAGCAGGTGAAGGTCCTGCTGCGCGGCAGTGAACTCGATGAGGTGCGGCAGCTGCGCGAGACGCGCATCAGCGTGCTGCTCGGTGGTGGCAGCGGGTGGCTGGAGGAGTCCGACTCGGCGCTGGAGCGCGACTTCGGCGGGCGGCTGTCCAGCGGGCAGTCCGACGAGCTCTCCACGCTCGTGGGCCGGGCGACCGACGACGACGGCGTCAAGCAGGTCGTGGTGTGGTTCAACGGCGTGCTCGACGGCTGGGCCACCACCAAGCCCGGGCCGCGCTTCAGCGGCGTCGCGCAGGTGCCGGGGTACGCCGACTGGTGGCAGGGCCTCGACAGCACCGACTCGGCCTGGAAGTACGTCCGCAGCGACACCGCGCCCACCGACGCCACCCCCGGCTGGGTCGACCAGGCCACCGCGTACGCGGCCATGGCCCAGCCCGCCGCGGCCCGGTTCTCGGGCGTGGTCCCGGTCAACGGGCACCCCGGCTGGTGGCAGGGCCTCGACGGCACCGACTCGGCCTGGAAGTACGTCCGCAGCGACACCGCGCCCACCGACGCCACCCCGGGCTGGGTGGACCAGGCGACGGCGTTCGCCACCATGGCCGCGCCGCAGGCGCCCGCCGCGCCCCGGTTCAGCGGCATCGCCCAGGTGCAGGGCTACCCCGGCTGGTGGCAGGGCCTCGACAGCACCGACTCGGCGTGGAAGTACGTCCGCAGCGACACCCAGCCGACCGACGCCACCCCCGGCTGGGTCGACCAGGCCACCGCGTTCGCCACCATGGCCCAGCCCGCGGCCGCCACCGCGGCGCCCGCCACCGCCGCCACCGAGGACGCCGAGCCCGCCGAGCCGGTGGTGCCCGAGGAGGACATCGCCGCGTTCGTCGAGTCCGTCGTGGGCCCGTCGCTCACCGACGCGCTCGGCGAGGTCGACGGCGTCGAGGAGCTGTCCGCCGAGGACGTCTACGACGCGCTGAACGAAGCACTGCACCAGCTGACCCTGAACGCGTGAGGTGACCACGATGGCAAGTCCGACCGAAGGTCCCGTCGCCCGCGCCAAGGCGCTGCTCGCGGCGAAGGCCCTGGAGAACATGCGGGGCAAGATGGACGAGGCCCCGGTGTCGCTGCGCAAGCTGCCGGTGGCGAAGGTCGAGGCGGTGGTGGTGGAGACGGTGATGAGCCCGGTGGTGGCGGAGGTGGTCGCGTCGGTGACCACCGAACCGCTCGCCGAGGTGCCGGTCACCACCCCCGGCACGCCGGGCACCCCCGGCACGCCCGGCGGTTCCGGCGGTTCCGGCAGTCCCGATGTCGACGGCGCGGAGGGCCCGATCGCCTCCCGCAAGCCCAAGCCCGCCTGGATGCTGGCGCTGGCGGAGCGCCAGCGCGCCAAGGGCGGCCCGCCCGCCCCGGAGGCGCCGGTCGTCGACCGCGCCCCCGACATCAGCGGCGTGCGCGCCATCTACCGCGGCGACGACCGCCCGCCCCGGGAGATGGCGCTGAAGTACAGCGGTTTCTCCGCCCGGCAGGCGCAGAACGCCGCCTCGGCCGTCGCGCTGCTCAAGGAGATCTGCGCCGACGGGGTGGACAGCTGGATGGGCGAGTGGGTCGGCGGCGGCATGATGGGCATGAAGCCCTGCGTGTCGAGCACGTCGAACCCCAGCGGCTTCGGCCCCGAGAAGAACTACTTCTACAAGGCCGACTTCAACGCCGGGGTGACCCGCAAGCAGTTCACCACCGACGTGCTCGGGTTCATCCCGCCCCGGGACGTGCGGCGCAAGTCCACCCGCAGCGCCCTGTACACCAACGGGGACACGGTCATGGGCTCCTCGGTGATCGTGCTGGCCTACGCCGAGGAGATCCTGTTCCTCACCCCGATCCCGGAGGCGTGGATCACCGAGGCGAAGTCCACCAAGGCGGGGGTCTACAAGCCGTTCAACCCGGTGACCCTGCGCGCCACGCTGCGCCCGATCACCGACGACCTCACCATCTGGTGACCCGGGTGGGGCCGGGCCCACCCGGCCCCACCCGCGGGTCAGGGCGCGGCCGCCCGCTCGGCGGCGGTGCGGGCCCGCTCGGCGGCGGAGCGCAGCACGCAGAACTCGTTGCCCTCGGGGTCGGCCATGACGACCCAGCCGGTGCCGTCGGGCTGCCGCCGGTCGGCGACGACGGTCGCGCCGAGCCCCAGCACCCGCTCGACCTCCTCGTCGCGGTTCCTCGGCGGGTTGAGGCACAGGTGCAGCCGGTTCTTCACCGTCTTGGGCTCGGGGACGCGCAGGAACAGCACCTGCCCCTCCCCCAGCCCCACCTCGTCGTCCCCGGGTTCGTCGTGCTCCCCGAGCGGCAGGCCCAGGACCTCGCTCCAGAACAGGGCCAGGCGGTGCGGGTCGGCGCAGTCGACCGAGATGTGCGCGATGCTCGCTGTCATGGTGCCCACCCTGGCGCGCGACCGGGCGCGGGCACCACCGAATTCCGCCCGGGCCCGCCCCCGGTGGGGCGTGCGGGAGGACTACGCCCAGGTCTCGGGCAGGATCCAGTGCGGGGCCTCGGCGTCGTGCACCGACCGCACCGGGGAGACCGTGACGTGGCCCGCCAGCAGCAGGGCCGCGTCGGTGCCCGGTTCCAGCTCGTCGTCCACCAGGGCGCTGCCCACCTCGATCTGCCCCTCGGCCGAGCGCACGACGCGGCTGCGCACCTGGCCGACGCGGGCCAGCCCGGCCCACCGGGCCGGGCCGACGTCGGCCAGCTCGCGGTCCGGGATGTTGATGTTGACCAGCCTGCCCGGCTCCTGCTCGGCCACCAGCGGCAGCAGGTCGCGCAGCACCGCGGCGGCGGTGTCCCAGTGCGGCGGCTCGACCGGGTGCAGCGGGACGTCGAGGGAGATCGCCGCGGCGCGGGTGTCGTTGATGGAGGCGGTCAGGGCCGCGCCCGCCGTCCCCGAGTGCAGGATCTGGCGGCCGATGTTGGCGCCCAGGTTCACCCCGGAGAGCACCAGGTCCGGCGGCGGGCCGAAGGCGCCGTGGCAGGCGGAGAGCGCGATCAGGCCGGGGTGGGCGGCGACGGCGTGGGCGGGGGTGCCCGGCAGCTCGGGCAGGGTGCGGTCGGCCACGGCCACCCTGCGGTCGGCCGCGGCGGCGGTCAGGCCCGCGCTGGTGCCGCTGGCCTCGGTCTCGGGGGCGGCCACGACGACCTCCCAGCCCTGCTCGGCGGCGCAGCGGGCGAGCACGAGCAGTCCGGGGGCGTCGATGCCGTCGTCGTTGGTCACGAGCACGCGCATGGTCATGGGCCAGACCTACCCCGCCGGTGCGATCTCCACGCGGTCGACCAGCGCGCGGACCGCCTCGCCGCTGCCGCTGCCGAGCCCGTGCCGGGTGATGTTGAGCGCGCCCGCCGCCGCGCCCAGGCGCAGCGCGGCCGCCCGGTCGAGGCCCTGGGCCAGGCCCGCGGCCAGCCCGGCGGTCATCGAGTCGCCGCCGCCGCGGGTGTCCACCGGCTCCAGGCTGGGGCTGGTGACCAGCAGCTCGGCGTCGGCGCTCACGGCCAGGGTCGGCTCGGCCGCGCGGGACACCACGACCAGGCCCACCCCGCCGTCGACCAGCTCGCGGGCGCCCTTGACCAGGTCGGCGAGGTCGTCGGAGGCGGCCCGGCCGTCCTCGACCAGCTCCTCGTGGCTGACCTTGACCACCGCGGGCTTGCCCTCCAGGGTCGCCGCCAGCCGTTCCCCGGCCAGGTCGACGACGACCTCGCAGCCGTTGCGCGCCAGGTCGACGGCGAGCCGCTGGTAGACCGATACCGGCACCACCTCGTCGCAGGCCTCGTCGATGGACCCGCTGAGCACGGCCACCCCCGACTCCAGCCCGGCCACCACCGCCAGCTCGTAGAGGTCGTCCACCTCGTGCCGGGTGAGCCGGTCGGGGCGCTGGTGCAGGAACGGCTCCCGCTCGCCCCCGCGGCGGTCGTGGATGTAGACGCCGTTGCGCGCGGCGACGTCCCTGGCCCGCACGGTCAGCTCCGGCCCGGTGAGCAGGTGGCGCAGCACGGCCCCGGTCTCGCCGCCGAGCGCGCAGCAGAACACCACCGGGGTGCCCAGCGCGGTGATCATCCTGGCCTGCCAGAGCCCCTGGCCCCCGGCGTGCAGGTGGGTGTCCGGCTGCCCGTCGAGGTCTTCGACGGTCACCGTCAGCGTCGGGGACGGGGCGAACACGCTCACCTGTTCGGTCATGGCCCCCAGGTACCCGGAAAGTCCGGATTGCACACCTTCGGGTGATTCGACTGAACGGCGCAGCGGGTTCGGGAGAACGGCGGCCTCCCGGGACCGGGTCTCGCGGCGCGGACGTGGCACCGTCCGCAGCGCGGGCGACCGGCCGATCAGGAGAACAGGGTGGACCAGTCGTCCCAGAAGGCGGTGACGACCAGCGCGAGCACGGCGGCGTACCAGATCGCCAGCACCGACCCTCGCACCCGGCGCAGCCCCGCCAGCGCGGGCCAGGTGTCCACCGAGGTGTGGAGGAACAGCGCGATCGTCACCGCCCACACGACCATGCAGTAGGGGCACAGCGCGTGGATCTCGAACAGGCTGGACGCGATCAGCCAGTGCACGAACCCCACGCCGAAGGCGGTGCCCGCCCACATGCCCACCCGGAACCAGCGCGGCGGGGCGAACCCGATCAGCCCCACCACCCCCACGGTGACCACCACGCTGAACGCGGCCAGGCCGATGAGCGGGTTCGGGAAGCCGAAGGCCGCGGCCTGCGGGCTGTCCATCACCGTGCCGCAGGCGAACACCTTGCCCAGCGTGCAGGACGGGACGTAGCTCGGGTCGCGCAGCTTGGCGATCTTCTCCAGGGTCAGCGCGCCCGCGGCCAGCAGCCCCAGCGCGCCGCCGACCGCCCACCACCACGACAGCCCCCTGCTCAGCGGGGGTGCCCCGGTCTCCTGCGGTGCGGGCACCACCCCGGTCGCCTCAGCCATCTCGCTCACTCCCTGACCCGTGCCTGGTGGACGGCCGCGGGGACCGCCCCCGTCCAGGTTGCCACGGAACCCGGCCGGGACGCGGTCGCCGTCCGCGACCTCACGCCCTACCGGTCGGACGGAGAGCCCTCCCGGTTCCCGCGACCGCCCCCGCGCCCCGGACCAGCGCGGTCGTGCCGCTGTCCGGTTCGCCGGGAAGCGGCTCCGCGTCCGGATCGCCCCTCGGTGGCGGACCCGCGGGAGCGCGCGCACCCTCCGTCCACAGGGGAGGGAGGGTGCGCGGTGGTGCCGACGGTCTGGGGTGGTCAGGCGGCCCCGCCGCCGGGGGTGGCGGGGCCGCCTGGGCTCACAGGTGGGGTTTCCAGCCGGGGGTGCCGCGGTTGGCCCACGACGTGCCCTGGGCACCCGCCGCCGTCCTGGTCCACGACACCTCGCGGCGCGGCTGCGGCGCCTCTTCAGGGCCCTGCTGGGCGGCGAGGGCGTGGAACACCGCCACGACCGCCGCCAGCTCCTCCGGGGTGAGGCCGTCGCCGCCGCGCCGGATCGCGATGGGCGCGGTCACTGCGGCGCGTTCCCGTGCTTGCGCGCCGGGATGGGCGCGTGCTTGGCGGCCAGCACCTCCAGGGCGTCGATCAGCCGGGTGCGGGTCTCCCCCGGCTCGATCACGTCGTCGACCAGGCCGCGCTCGGCGGCGTAGTAGGGGTGCATCAGCTCCCGCTTGTACTCCTCGATGCGGGTGCGCCGGGTCAGCTCGGGGTCGGCCGAGCCGTTGATCTCCCGGCGGAAGATGACGTTGGCCGCGCCCTCGGCGCCCATCACCGCGATCTCGTTGATCGGCCAGGCCAGCGACAGGTCGCAGCCGATGGACCGGGAGTCCATGACGATGTAGGCGCCGCCGTAGGCCTTGCGCAGGATCACCTGGATGCGCGGCACGGTGGCGTTGCAGTAGGCGTAGAGCAGCTTGGCGCCGTGGCGGATGATGCCGCCGTGCTCCTGGTCCACCCCGGGCAGGAAGCCGGGCACGTCCACCAGGGTCACCAGCGGGATGTTGAACGCGTCGCACATGGTGACGAAGCGGGCGGCCTTCTCGCTGGCGTGGATGTCGAGCACCCCGGCGACCTGGGCGGGCTGGTTGGCCACGATGCCCACGACCCGGCCGCCGAGGCGGGCCAGCGCGCACACCACGTTGAGCGCCCACCGCTCGTGCACCTCGAAGAAGTCGCCGTCGTCGACGACCTCCTCGATCACCCGGCGCATGTCGTAGGAGCTGCGCGGGTCGGCCGAGACCACGTCGAGCAGGTCGTCCACCCGCCGGTCCACCGGGTCGTCCACCGGGGCGGCGGGCGGGTTCTCCCGGTTGTTCTGCGGCAGCATCGACAGCAGGTACCGCACGTCCTCCAGGCAGCTCTGCTCGTCGTCGTGCATGAAGGTGGCCACGCCGGAGGTCGCCGCGTGCACCTCGGCCCCGCCGAGGCCGTCGTGGGTGATGATCTCCCCGGTGACCGCCTGCACCACGTCCGGCCCGGTGATGAACATCTGCGAGCTGTCGCGCACCATGAACACGAAGTCGGTCAGCGCGGGCGAGTACGCCGCGCCACCGGCGCAGGCGCCCATGATGACGCTGATCTGCGGGATCACCCCGGAGTTGCGCACGTTGCGCTGGAAGATTCCGCCGTACCCGGCCAGCGCGGACACGCCCTCCTGGATGCGCGCCCCCGCCCCGTCGCACAGCCCCACGATCGGCGCCCCGGCCGCCTCGGCCAGGTCCATCAGCTTGTGGATCTTCTCGGCGTGCGCCTCGCCGAGCGCCCCGCCGAAGATCCGGAAGTCGTGGGCGTAGACGAACACCGTCCGCCCGTGCACCTTGCCCCACCCGGTCACGACCCCGTCGGTCAGCGGCCGCTTGCCCTCCAACCCGAACCCGGTGGCCCGGTGCCTGCGCAGCCCCTCCACCTCGGTGAAGGTGCCCTCGTCGAACAGCAGGTCCAACCGCTCGCGCACGGTCAGCTTCCCGCGGGCCTTCTGCTGCTCGGTCGCCCGCGCGCTCGGCCCCGCGTGCGCCTGCGCCCGCAGCCGCAACAGCTCCTCGGTGGCCGCCCGGGTGTCCGGCGGGGCGCTCGTCCCCGCGCTCGTACCGCTCCCGCCCGTGGGGGCCTCTTGCACGGAAGTCATCGTCACACCCCGGTTCCCAGCGTGGTTCTCGGCGCCGAAGGACCTCCTGAGCCCTCCGGAACCCCATTCACCCACGCCCACGCACCCGAAACCACCGATAGCGCCCCCTGCTAGGGAAAGACCTGTCCCCTACCCCAGCCCCTACCCACACCGCCCACCCCGACCACCCGGCCGCCGCCCCACCACCCCGAACCCGCCACCCACGTCCCCACCAGACAGTCCACCATGGCCCAACTTCGGGCGTTCCCCCTGCTAGACCCCCTCTCCCGCCACCTTCGCCGGCCTGTCCAGCACTCCGCAGCAACCGCCCTCCTGCAACAACCTGCACCCACCGCCTGCCCACATCCCCTACCACAAAACCCGCGCCCGTGGTGGAATCCGCCCACAGGCCCGGGGAACCCCCTGCTTCCATTCTCCCATGAGGACAGCCGCACCGGCGGAATCCATCCACAGCTCTCTCTTCCGCCCGTCGCGCACCGGTATTCGACGCGAGCAGGCCCCAGGCCGAACGGCCGAACCCAGACCGCCGCGCACCCACTGCCCCCGTGCCGACTCCCCCGGGCAGGTCCCACGGCGGAACTCCCCCACGCAGCACGACCCACCAGCACGCCCCACGCTCACGCAGGGGTACCCCCCAGAGGGGAACCCCCGAGATCAATTCTCCCACCGCGCACCGACGTTCCCAGGCCGCCGGAGCGAGTTGTCCACAGGCCCGCACCGCCCACCACCAGGCACGATGCCGCCCGCGGCCGGCGCTGGGATACTCGGGGCGTGGCTTCTGCGGGTTTGCGGTTCGTCGGGCACTCGACGGTGCGGGTGGAGGTCGGTGGGCACGTGGTGCTCACCGACCCGGTGCTGACCGAGCGGGTGTCGGCGCTGAGCCGGGTGGTGGCGCCGACGACGCGCGCGGACCGGGCGGACGTGGACCTGGTGCTGCTGTCGCACCTGCACGGCGACCACGTGCACCTGCGCTCGCTGCGGCTGCTGGGGCCCGGGGTGCGGGTGGTGGTGCCGCGCGGCGCGGGCGCGTGGCTGCGGGCGAAGGGCATCGCGAACGTGTCCGAGCTGGCGCCCGGGGAGCAGCTGGAGCACGGCGGGCTGGTGGTCACCGGCGTCGAGGCCGAGCACTCCGGCCACCGGTGGGGGCCGCGGTCGACGCGGGGGCCGCAAGCGGCGGCGATGGGGCACGTCGTGGAGGGCGACGGGCTGCGCTTCTACGTCGCGGGCGACACCGACCTGTTCGCGGGGATGGCCGACCTCGGGCCGGTCGACGTCGCGATGCTGCCGGTGTGGGGGTGGGGGCCCAACCTCGGTCCCGGCCACCTCGACCCCGAGCGGGCGGCGCGGGCCGTGGAGCTGATCCGGCCGCGGGCGGTGGTGCCGGTGCACTGGGGGACGCTGGCGGTCACGGGCCTGCCGCGGCTGCCCGGCGCCCTCGGCGCGCGGATGCGGCGGCTGCTGCACGCCCCGCCCCGCGAGTTCGCCGCCGCGGTGGCGCGCGGCGGGTCCCCGGCCAGGGTGCTGGTCACCGAACCGGGCGATGACGTGCCGCTCGACCAGTTGATCGGGCAGCGGTGAGCGGGTTCCTCGGGGTCGACTGGGCGCACCCGTCCGCGCTCGGCTACCCGGTGGTCTTCGGCGGGGTGCTGCTGGGGTCGGTGGTGCCCGTGGTGCCGACCGGCGCGGTGGTCGGCGCGGGCGCGGCGATCGCGGTCAGCGGCGGCGACCTCGACCTGGTGCTGGTCGTGCTGGTGGCGACGCTCGGGGCGCTGATCGGCGACCTGGTCACCTTCGGCGCGGGCCGCGGCGGCCGGGGGGTGCTGCGGCGGTTCTTCGAGCGCAGGCAGTCGCCGGAGAAGCTGGCGGGCGCCCGCGAGCGGTTCGCCCAGCGCGGGTGGGTGCTCGTCCTCGTCGGCAGGCTCGTGCCCGCGGGACGGATCCCCGTGCTGCTGGCGGCGGGCGCGCTGGACTACCCGTGGCGGCGCCTGGTCCCCGCCGCGGCCGCCGCCTGCCTGGTGTGGGCGGTGGCGTACTCCCTGCTCGGCGTCCTCAGCGGCGGCCTGTTCGACAACCCCCTGGTCGCCACCCTCGTCGCCACCACCCTGATCCTCCTGGTCAGCCTCGCCGTCGCGGGCGTCCAGAAGCTGCGCCACCGCACCCGCTGACCCGCGGCACCGTCAGACCCGCGCCTCCGGCACGGGGTGGCCCAGGCCGGTCAGCCAGTCGCGCACCACGCGGTGCAGCTGCTCGGCCCCGACGATCTCGGGTGGGTCGGGCAGCTCGGACGGGTAGATGAGGAACCCCCGGGACTGCCCGCCGCCCAGGCCCCCGTGCGAGCCGACGTGCACCTCGAACGGTGAGGCGTCATCGGTGGCCGGGCGGTAGTTGCTGTTGATGAGGATGTCCGGGCAGTGGGCGAACCCGTCGGTGCGGCGGATGAGGTCCGCGGCGTGCGGGCCGTAGTCGGCCAGCGGGTCCCGCTCGCCCAGCACCTCGTCGGTGGCCAGGTCGCGGACACCGTCGCGACCCAGCACCAGCGCCCCCCGGGCGTCGCTGCGCACCAGCATGAAGCCCACCCCGGGGTGGTCGACCAAGGCGGGCAGCAGGTCGGGGTGCTCGCGCTCGATCACCTCGATCGGCACCCGGCCCTCGTGCTCGGTGAACGACACCATCGCCACGTGCCCGGACACCACCACCACGACCCCCGGGGCCGCGCGGGCCGGGCCCGCGGGCTTGCCCGACTCGGTCCGCGAGCGGTCCGGCCGGGCCGCCCCCACGCGCGCCCGCAGCGCCCTGGCGATGGGGCCCGCGCCGGTCGAGGCCTCCGCGATCGTCGCGCCCAGCTGCCAGCCCTCCGCCGGGGAGCGCTTGCGCCGGGCGCGCGGCGGCTGCGCCCCGCAGAGCCTGCCCACCAGCTGCTCGATCGACTCGCCGAAGCGGTGGGTGAACGCCTCGCCCTGGGTGACGCCGTGGTCGGAGAGCACGACGAGGTGGTAGCGGCGCGGGGCGAGCCGGGCGGCCCGGTGCAGGCGGCCGATCTGCTGGTCGATCGAGCGCAGCACGGCCAGCGCGTCGAACCGCTCGACCCCGGTGTGGTGGGCGACCTCGTCGTAGCCGAGGAAGTCGGCGTAGACGACCGGGCGGCCCTCCAGCATGTCCCCGATGAGGGCGGAGACCACCAGGTCGCGGGCGATGACGGTGGTGCCCGCCCTGGCGAACGGGTAGAGGCCGCCGCGGCCGACCCTGGGCACCACCCCGGCGCGGCGCTGGCGGACCGAGGCGCTGACCTCGCGCAGCACGTCGACCAGGGACGAGCCGAGGGTGCGCAGCAGGTTCACCGGGTTGGCGAAGTAGGCGTAGTACCCGGCGCCGATGGTGTCGCCCTTGCGGCTGCCCCTGGTCAGCAGCGGGACGGCGCTCATGGTGAGGCTGGTGTGGTCGGCGTCGCCGGTGAACAGCCCCCCGCGGGCGGCGCCGCCACCGGCCAGCAGGCCCTGCCCGGTGGAGTGCCTGCGCTCGATCTCGGCGGCGTCGGTGGGGTGCGCGCACGCCATGACGTGGTCGCGGTCCTTCTCGTACCAGCGGAAGCCCAGGATGTCGTCGTTGGACCCGTGCAGCAGCGCGCACACGCTGGCCCCGGTCTGCGAGCTCCAGTCGCAGTGCCAGTCGGTGAGGGTGTGGGTGCCCCCGGCCAACCACCGCGCCAGCGTCGGCAGCGTGCCGTCGCGCACCGCCCGCCGCACGGTGTCGTGCCCGAGCCCGTCGATCTGGAGCAGCAGCACCCCGGGCGGCTCCTCCCCCCGGCCGCGGTCCCCCGACCGCAGCCTGCGCGCGGCCCGCCGGGCGAAGATCTCGTCCTCGTCGACCCCCAGCAGCGTCGACACCGCCCCGGCGACGACGGCCACCCCGACCGCCACGAGCACCGCGGTCCGCAGGTTCGCCACCACCACCCCGGGCACCGCCAGCGAGATCGCCAGCACCCCGGCCCCGATGAGCTGGAAGGAGAACAACCCCAGCACCAGCACCGCCCCGCGCGGCGCGAACCGCACGATCAACGGCCACACGACCCCGCTGAGCAGCCCCAGCACCGCCGCCATCGCCGTCGGCTGCCACCACAGCGGCAAGGCGAACCCGCTCAACCACACGTCCAGCAGGTGCAGCGCCACCGCCACCAACACCCACACCGCCACCACCCGAGCCGCGACGCGCCCCCCGCGCACCAGCCGACCGGACCCCTCGCCGCTGTTCACCCGCGCACCTCTCCCCCGACCGCCACCTACCGCTCACGGTAGGCGAACCCGCCGGAGACCCGCACCCACAACACGCCGGACAAACCCGTCAACCGGACCGCTGCGCGGCGAGGAAGTCCCGCAACAACGGCCCGAACACCTCCGGCCGTTCGAGCGGGACGATGTGCCCGCAATCACGGATGCGCCGCCCCACCAGATCCGCGGCGATGGGCCGCAACTGCCGTTCGAGCACATCCCCCACGACGTCGGCCCCCACGGCCATCGCGGGAACGGTGACCTCGCCGATCCCCCGCACCTGCTCGGCACTGCGCGCCATCTCCCGGTAGAACTGGAACGCGCACCGCAACGCCCCCGGCGCCGCGTAGGCGGCCCGCACCGCCTCCCTGATGTCCTCGGGCACCCCCCGCGGCGCCCCCGCGTCGAGGAAGAAGTCGACGTACGCCCGCTCGTTTCCACTGAGGACGGTCTCCGCCAACCCCGGCACCTGGTGGAACCCGAACCACCACGGCGCCGCGAACCCGTGCGCGGGCAACCCGCCGAGCACCGCCTCGCACGCGGTCAAGCTCCGCACCCGCTCAGGGTGTTCCGCAGCGAGGAACACGGCAACAGGAGCACCCGCGTCGATCCCCACGACGTCGAACCGCTCCTCCCGGACGGTGTCGAGCACATCCCGCGCCGACGTCGCCACGTCCTGCCCGTCCACCCGGGGGCTGTCCCCGAACCCGCGCAGGTCCGGCGTGACCACCGTGCTGCCGTCGAGGTGCGGCAGCACGGGGTCCCACACCCGGTGCGTGTGCGGAAACCCGTGCAGCAGCACCACAACGGGCCCTGAGCCGGTGGTGGGCGCGTGCAAATCCATGATCGCTCCTTGGCCGGTTACCATTGGTTACCAGCCAACCGCCGCTGCCCCCGTCGCACAAGAACGCACCCGCACGCCACCAGGTAACCCCGGAGAAACCCCCTCCCACCTCTCCACGCCCGGCCCACCCCAACGCCAAGGAGACCAATGCCCACCCCCCGAGGCGACGCCATGAGCCCCCAGTGCCCCACCCGCCAACTCCTGGACCGCATCGGCACCAAGTGGACCTCGCTCATCATCAAGGTCCTCGCCGAGAACCACCCCACCGAAACCCGCTTCACCGACCTCCGCCGCGCCATCCCCGGCATCTCCCACAAGATGCTCTCCGCAACCCTCCACTCCCTCACCGCGGACGGCCTCACCACCCGCCGCGTGGAACCCACCATCCCCCCGAAGGTCCACTACTCCCTGACCCCCCTGGGCCTCTCCCTCGAAACCCCCCTCGCCGCCCTCCGCACCTGGGCCGAGACCCACATGCACGAGATTGACACCCACCGCCGCTACACTTCCCCCTAGCCCCAACCCCTCCCCCACGATTCACTCGTCCGGGTTGTGGACAAGTGCCCCGAGGCCCCGTTTTCTGTCGTCCCCCTCGATTACGCTTGAGCAGAGGAAGAGCGCGGGGGCGGCGGCCGCACACCGAACACCGAACACCAGGTCCCCACCCCAGCCAGCCCACCACACACCAGAACGACACAGCCGCCAACGCCGCAGACGACCGAACCCGCACCAGCCAGCGGAACGCGGGCGCCCAGGGCGAAGCAGCGCAGGTGACCGAGCAGCGCGCGCGGCGAACCGCGCAGGTCACGCAGCGGCGCAGGCCGCGCAGCAGCACAGGTCGCGCAGCGACACGGCTCCTCGTGCAGCGGCGCCGGTCGGAGGGGCGACGCCGGTCGGAGGGGGGCGGTCAGTGCGCGGGTGGGGTGTAGCGGGCGACGAAGCGCTTCTGCCACGGGGTTTCGACGGCGTGGGGGCGGTAGTGGGCGCGGACGTAGGCGACGGCGTCGGGGGGTGGGGTGCCGTCGAGGATGGCTAGGCAGGCCAGGGCGGTTCCGGTTCGGCCGACGCCTCCGGCGCAGGCCAGCTCCACGCGTTCGGTGGTGGACCGGTCGAGGGCTTCGGTGAGGGCGGCGGTGAGGGAGGTGGGGTCGGTGGGGAGCCAGAAGTCGGGCCAGCGGACCCAGTGGGATCGCCAGGGGGTGTCGGGAGGGGTTCGGCCGAGGAGGTAGACGGCAAAGTCCGGGGTCGGGCCGGGTGGGAGGGGGGCGCGGAGTCCTCGGCCGCGGACGAGGCGGCCGGAGGGGAGGCGGAGGACACCCTCGGCGGTGGGGTCCCAGGTCATGCCGCGATCACCGGTTGATCTCCATGGCCAGCAGGGTAGTCGCGGGAAAGGCGTCGTGGATCGCCACGGCCCCGGCCGGTGGGCACGGCGGGGGTGCCCAGGATTTCGCGTTGAGCACGCTGAGGTCTGCGCACCCAGCGGGCTCGGGCGCCCGCAGTCAGCGCCCCCGGCTACTCGCGCTGGCGAGCCTGGGTGCTCGCGCAAGCTAGCCTGCGTGCTCGCGCAAGCTAGCCTGGGCGTTCGCGTAAGCGAGCCTGGGTGCTCGCGGAAACCCGGTCCAGCCACCAGCGAGCGAGCATGGCGGCTACGCGAAACCGATCGGGTTTCCCCGAAAGCCGCAGCAAGAACCGGATGATCAAGAAGTAGCCGGTCCGCACGCGGCAGGGGGCAGGGGGCACCGGAGTTCGGTGGAGGTGGGTGCGGGCGTGGGAGGCTGGGGGTGTGGGTGGTGCCGAGGGAGAGGATGTCGGAATGGTCCAGGAGCCCGGGTGGGTGCGGCACGCGGTGTGGTGGCACGTGTACCCGCTCGGGTTCACCGGGGCCGAGCGGGCGGCCACGGGGCAGGTCACGCACCGGCTCGGGCAGGTGGAGGCCTGGTTGGACTACGCCGTCGAGCTGGGGGCGTCGGGGTTGTTGCTGGGGCCGGTGTTCGCCTCCGAGACGCACGGGTACGACACGGTCGACCACTTCCGGATCGACCCGCGGTTGGGGGTGCGGGAGGACTTCGACCGGTTGGTGGAGGGCGCGCACCGGCGGGGGTTGCGGGTGTTGTTGGACGGGGTGTTCAACCACGTCGGGCGGGGGTTCGCCGCTTTCGCCGAGGGGCCTTCGCCGGAGTGGTTCCACGTGACCGGAGAGGGTTATGAGCACTTCGAGGGGCACGCGCACCTGCCGACGCTCAACCACGGGTCGGGGGTGGTGCGGGATCACGTGGTCGAGGTGATGTGCCACTGGTTGTCGGCGGGGGTGGACGGGTGGCGGTTGGACGCGGCGTACGCCGTGCCGCGCGGGTTCTGGGCGGAGGTGCTGGGGCGGGTGCGGGCCCGGTTCCCGGAGGCCTACCTGGTGGGGGAGGTGATCCACGGGGACTACGCGGCGTTCGTGGCGGAGACGGGCGTGCACTCGGTGACCCAGTACGAGCTGTGGAAGGCCGTGTGGAGTTCGCTCAACGACCGGAACCTCTTCGAGTTGGCGTGGGCGTTGGGCAGGCACGGGGAGTTCCTGGACTCGTTCGTGCCGCTGACGTTCGTGGGGAACCACGACGTGACGCGGATCGCCAGCCAGGTCGACCCGGCGTTGGTGCCGCACGCGCTGGTGGTGCTGTTCACCACCGGGGGGACGCCTGCTGTCTACTACGGCGACGAGCAGGGCTTCCGGGGTGTGAAGGAGGACAGGGAGGGCGGCGACGACGCCGTGCGGCCGCCGTTCCCGGCTGAGGGGCCGAGCGGGTTGGCGCCGTGGGGTGCGCCGGTGCTGCGGTTGCACCAGGACCTGATCGGCCTGCGGCGCAGGCACCCGTGGCTGCACCGCGCCCGCACCGAGGCCGTCGAGCTGAGCAACACCGGGGTGGTGCTGGTGACCGAGGCGGAGGGGCAGCGGCTCGCCGCGGTGCTGAACATCGGTGACGAGACCGCCCGGTTCAGGGTCCACGGCGATCTCCTGCTCGGTGACGCCCACGTGAGCGGCGGTGCCGTGCAGGTGGGGCCGCGCGGCTGGGCCGTGCTGGGCTGACCCACCGCGGGGGGCACGAGCAGCTCGGCTAGTGGGCGCCACCGAGGTTGAGCAGGACCACGCCCGCCACCACGAGCAGGATGCCCAGGACCTTGGTGATCGACAACTGCTCCCCCAGCAGCACCACGCCGATGGCGACGATCGCCACGGTGCCCAGGCCGGACCAGATGGCGTAGCCGACGCCGACCTCCAGGCCCGCCTTGAGGGCTTGGGCGAGGGCGGTGAAGGCGATGCCGTAGCCGGTGAGGACGGCGAGGGTGGGCCAGAGGCGGGTGAAGCCCTCGGTGTACTTCATGCCGCTGGTGGCGGCGACCTCGAAGGCGATGGCCACCCCGAGCCAGACGAACCCCAGCACCGCGCCTCCTCGTACCGGTCGGGAGCAGCACGACGGTACCCAGGCGCGGGCGAGCGCCCGCACCCGAGGGGGCGGGCGCTCGGGGGTGCGGGTCAGGTGGTGTAGGTGAGGCAGTTGGCCTCGGCGGCGCCCCCGCCCGGGCCGATGCGGACGCCGGAGGCCGAGCACTCCAGGTTGGCGTTGAACTTGCAGTCGGCGCGCGAGCAGGCGCCGACCTGGGCGACGACCTTGTCCAGGCCGCCCTTGCGGGCCATCGGGACGAAGGTGCCGCAGTCGGCGGAGCCGTTGGTGCCGCCGACGGTGATCGCGAAGGCGTGGCAGCCGTCGTGGTTGTAGGAGCAGCCGGTGACGGTGCACTCGTGGACGGCGGGCATCTCGGTGGAGGTCATGACTTCTCCTCGTGGTGGGAAGGGCAGCCAGTTCCCCGACGGTCCCACCCGCCGCGCGACCCCGCAACCGCAGGCGGATAAGGACAGCCTTACCTGATTCCCTTGTGGAGAGCGGGTTTCCCCGTGTCGCAAGAGGATTGTCCGCGGTGGTGCGGGAGTGGTCGCTACCCGTTGGTGGGTCGCGCCTTGGCCGCCGTGCGCAGGCGGGCGCGGACGGCCCGGGTGGCGAGCGGGCCGAGGTCGTCGAGGACGTCGGCGAGGACGGCGAGCCGGGTGAGGGCGGTGAGGGCGGCCGCGCCGCCGTCGGGGTCGACGCTGTCCCAGAGGGTCAGCCCGAGGAAGGACGCGGAGGCGGCGCGGGCGAGGCCGGGGGCGTCGGCGACCTCCGCCAGCGGCGAGCCCGCCAGCACCCGCACCAGGGCGGACTCGACCTCGGTCGTCCACAGGGCGAGGGCGGCGCGGGTGGCCTCGGCCAGCCGCTCGCTGGACTGGGCCCCGGCCAGCGCCTGCGCCAGGACGGTGAGGTTGCCCTCGGCGCGCTCGCCGTCGTGCACGGCCTGGCCCGCCGCGAGCAGGTCACCGAGGGTGGTGACCCCGGCGAACCGCTCGCGGTGGGTGGCGACCCTGGCCTCGGTGGCGCTGAGGCAGGCCTGGGCCAGCAGTTCCTCGACGCTGCCGAAGTGGTAGAAGATCAGCGACTGGTTGACCCCGGCCGCGGCGCCCACCGAGCGCGCGGAGACGGCGGTGATGCCCTGGGTGCGGATCAGGTCGAGGGCACCGTCGATGAGCCGCTGCTTGGTGGTCACCTCAACACCCTCTCGCGCGGTGGCCCCACCGCGCCGCCCACCCCCGCCGCACCGCCAGGCCCCCGGTGCGCTCGTCGAACCGCTCGCGGCGAGCACCGGCGGCAGGCCCACCCCCAGGGGGCCCGCGCCGATCCGGGAGCGGTTCGAGGTGAACCGGGAGCCTGCCGGGCAGCGATCCGGCATCGGGGTCGGACGCGGCGCACGGGCGGTTCTCGACACGGCACGTCCCCGGGGTGGATGAGCGTCCCCGCGTGGGTTCCGCCCACGTCAACCCTCCTTTTGAGCGATCGCTTGAAGCGATCGCTCAAACCGTAGCGCACGGTGCGGCGACCGCTCAAGGGGCGGCTTTCAGGCGGGCAGCAGGGCCAGGACGCGGTCGCGGGCGACCAGCAGCGGGCGCGGGCTGCGCTCGGCGCGGCTGAGGATGATGGCCCCCTCCAGCGCGGCGAGGATGAACGAGGCCAGGTCGTCGTCCCCGCCGAGCGCCGCCGCGATGCCCCGGCGCCACTCCGCGAACGTCTCCCGCACCAGGTCCTCGGCCTCGGGGAAGTCCGCGCGCGGGTTGACCGCCATCGCGACCACCGGGCAGACCACCCGGTGGTCGTTGGCCGCCAGCAGCCGGGTCCAGAAGGTGAAGAGGCGGTCGAGCGCGGCGCGGGGGTCGGTGGCCGCCGCGATGCGCTTGCCGACCTGCGCCGCGGCGGCGCGCCCCGCGGTCAGCAGGATCTCGTCGCGGCCGCCGGGGAAGTGGTGGTAGACCGAGCCGCGCGGGGCGCCCGAGCGGGCCAGCACGGCGTCGATGCTGACCCCGGCGGCGCCGCGCTCCATGAGCAGGGTGACCGCGCTCTCGATCATCCGGTCCCGGGTGCCGCTCACGCCCGCCCCACGATCTCCAGCAGCGTGCGCACGGTGCGCAGCTGCTCCTCGGCGGTCCCCTCGACCTTGGCCAGGAGCGTGCCGATGCCGCGCTCGCGGTACCGCTCGACCCGCTCGGCCACGGTCTCGGGCAGCCCCACCAGGTTCGTCATGGTGCCCAGCTCCAGCGGCACGGCCCTGGCCGCCTCGGCCCGGCGCCCCGCCTGCCACAGCGCCGCCACCTCGGCCACCCGGTCGGCGAACCCGAGCCTGCCGAAGGCCTGGTTGTAGAAGTTCTCCTTGGCCGTGCCCATGGCGCCGATGGTGAAGGCGTACCCGTCCGCGTGCTTGCGACCCAGCTCGGCCGCCCCCTCGGCGGTCTCGGCGAACTCCACGGCCACCGGCGCCACCAGCTCCAGGTCGGACAGGCCGCGCCCGGCGGCGCGGGCGCCCTCGGCCAGCGGGTCGAGGAACACCTCGGCGGACTCGGGGATGAAGGCGTTGCCCAGCCAGCCGTCGGCCACCTCCCCGGTGAGGCGCAGGTTGGCCGGGCCCATGGCGGCGACGTGCACGGGCACGTGCGCGGGCTCCACCAGCGGGGTCAGCGCCCGGCCCCGGCCGCCGGGCAGCGGCAGCGGGTAGACCTCGCCGTCGTGCTCCAGGCGCCGCCCCGCGCTGACGGTGCGGATGATCTCGATGGTCTCCCGGGTCATCCGCACCGGCTTGCGGAAGGGCACCCCGTGCCAGCCCTCCATGACCCGGGGGCCGGAGACGCCGACGCCGAGGACGAAGCGGCCGCCGGAGAGGGCCTGCATGCTCAGCGCGGAGGTGGCCAGCAGCGCGGGGCTGCGCGAGCCCAGCTGCACCACGAACGTGCCGAGCCGCGCAGTGGTGGTGCGGGCGGCGAGGTAGGCCAGGCCGGTGAGGGCGTCGTAGCCCCACACCTCGGGCACCCACAGCGAGTCCACGCCCAGGCGTTCGAGCTCCACGGCCAGCTCCACCGCGCCCGGCGCGCGGGGTTCGACCGCGACTCCGATCTTCACAGCGACCACCTCCCGCCCCTAGTATGGGGTATGACATAGCCAATGGTGGAGGTCGACGTGCGCTACCGGGACTGCCCGACGTTCGAGGTCAGCGAGCGGTACACCACCTCGCCCGCGCGGCTGTGGGAGCTGGTGACCGACATCGAGCTGCCGGTGCGCTTCTCCCCCGAGCTGCAGGGCGTCGAGTGGGTCCACGGGGACTCCGTGGCGATCGGCAACCGGTTCCGCGGGCACAACAAGCACCCGCAGATGGGCGAGTGGACGACCGAGTCCACGGTGGTCGAGGTGGAGCCCGAGCGGCGCTGGGTGTGGCAGATCGCCGGGTTCGACGGCCCGGCGGCCACGTGGGCGTTCGAGATCGACCCCGGTCGCGACGCGGTGACGCTGCGGCAGTGGGCGCGGATGGGCCCGGGCAAGTCCGGGCTGACCATGGCGATCGACTCGATGCCGGAGAAGGAGGGCCGGATCGTGGCCAACCGGGTGCGGGACTGGGAGACCGGGATGCGCGCGAACATGGCGGGCATCAGGGACCTGCTGGGCTGACACCGGGCGTTGCCCGCGGTCGCGCGGGCGGCCCCCGACCCTGGGCGGCGTCAGGGTTCACCCTGGTTTCGCCGGGGAAACGGCCGGTCACCGCCGGTGAGGCGATACTGTGTCCGGCGTCGAGGGTCGGCTCCGGTCGGCAGGGGTTGCGCGAGTTTGGGGCCGCAGGGCATGAGCGATCTGGTCATCACGATCCTGCTGTGCGTGCTGGTCGCGGTGGTGTACGCGACGGCGGCGCTCATCCAGGCGCGGTACGGCCACGTGCCGGTGCGCGAGCTGCTGCGGGTGCCGCTGTGGTGGGTGGCGCAGGCGCTGAACATCGCCGGGGCCGGGCTGCACGTGTGGTCGCTCAACTTCGGCGCGCTGTCGCTGATCCAGCCGCTCGGCGTGCTCACCCTGGTGCTGGCCGTGCCGGTGAACGCCTACACCGCGCACCGGCGGGTGACGCGGCTGGAGGCCAGCGGCATGGTGTGCACCGTGGTCGGCTTGGCGGGCCTGACCATGCTGATCACCACCGGCGGCAAGTCCGACACCCTCACCGGCGGCGAGCTGGTGGGGCTGCTGGTGGGCGTGGGCGCGGTGGTGGTCGCCTGCGCGGTGAAGGGCTCGCGCCGGGGCGTGTCCCCGCTGTGGGAGGCCGCGGCGGGCGGGTTGGCGTTCGCGGTGTGCTCGGCCCTGTGCCAGACCCTCGTGCGCACCGTGGACGCGCGCGGGCTCGGTGTCCTGCTGGAGCTGGCGCCGATCCTGACCGCGGTGGCCATCGCGACCTTCGCGGTGGCCGCGACCGTGCTGACCCAGCGCTCCTACCGGCAGGGCCTCGGGGCGCCGCTGGCGGTGACGAACCTGGCCAACCCGGCCAGCGCCACCGCGATCGGGGTGATCTTCCTGGGCGAGGACCTGGGGACCTCGCCGCTGCAGGTGGCGCTGGCCGTGGCGTGCGCGGCGCTGGCGGCGTTCGGGGTGCGGCAGCTGGCGAAGGCCCGCGACGAGATCCCCGACGTGCCGAACGCGGTGTCCACCCCGGACCGGCACGGGGTCAGCGGCCCGGCGGCCTGATCACCCGCCAGGGCGGATCTGCCCGCGCCCCCGGAGAGACGGGCTACTCGCAGCCGATGCCGTCCTTGTCGTTGTCCAGGCCGTAGATGTCCTTGCCGGTGACGGTGACGGGGCCCTGGACGTAGGCGGGGCCGTTGCCGCTGCCGCCAGCGCAGTCGACGTCGCTGGAGATGGGCACGCACGGGGTGTAGTTGGGGTCGCACCCGGACGACTTGGGCTTGGCCTTGGTGGTCGCGGGCGCGGGTGCCGGGGCCGCGGGCGGCGGCGGGGGTGCCGCCTTGGTCGTGGTGGTCTTCACCGGCTTGCGGGTGGTGGTGACGGCCGGGGGCGCCTGCACGGGCGGGGCCTGCGGCGGCGGGGCCACGGCGGTGGTGGTCGCGGTGACCGCCGTCGTCGTCGTTGTGGTCGTGGTGGTGGTGGTGGTGGTCGTCGTCGCCGCGGTGCTGCTGGAACCCAACGCCGCCAACGTGTTCGGTGTGGACGAACCGCTGCCGCACCCGGTCAGGACCACACCCAACAACCCCGCACCCACCAGGGCTCCGGCGAACCGCGCTCTGCCTGCCGACGACGTGTCCATGACCGCTCCATCCGATGCCGCACCGCGTACGGACCACTACATCGGTCGACCGTCCACACCGTTACCGGACGATCAGCGGGTCAGCAGGAGCTGTCCTTGCCCACGACCTCCTGGACGATGGTGCACGGGTTCTCCCCCGGCGCCGCCGCCACGACGGCCACCTTGCGCAGCAGGTCGCGCAGCACCTCCCGCTCGGCCCCGGTGAGCGGCGACAGCACGTGCTCCTCGGCCTGCCGCAGCGCCTCGGTGGCCTCGGCCAGCCGCGCCCGCCCCGCCGCGGTGGCCGAGAGCAGCCGCGCCCGCCGGTCGGCCGGGTCGGGGCGGCGCTCCACCAGCCCGGACCGCTCCAGGTCGTCGATCAGGTAGGTCATCACCGTGCGGTCGATCCCGAGCCGCTGAGCGATGGCCAACTGCGTGAGGGGCTCGCCGCGCTCGGCCGTCGCGAGCACCTGGTAGCCGCGCGGGCCGCCGGGCAGCCCAGCCAGCACCGCGTCGGACGCGCGCAGGTACGCGCGGAACACCGAGCCCAGCGCCCAGCCCAGGTCCGCTTCGACTGCCGGGGTGGCGTGCACGGTCCCATGCTACGGGACACCCTCGACAGGGTGTACCGTCTGCGTCGAGGATCATCTGTAACGCAGAACATCTCGCCGACAGCACGAGCCATCGATCGCAGGACCAGAGACCAGGAGACGCACGACCATGAGCCTCTTCCGCATCCACAGCAGCATCCGCCAGCAGGGCTCGGTCAGCCGCGCCGTCGCGGACACCCTGGAGAGCGCCTGGCGCGAGGCGCACCCGGACAGCACCACCACCGAGCGCGACCTGGTGGCCGACCCGCTGCCCGGCGACCTGTGGACCACCGCCCTCTCCGCCGCCTACGCCCCCGAGGACCAGCGCACCCCCGCCCAGGTCGACGCCGTCGCCCAGGTCACCGCCCTGGCCGACGAGGTCCTGGCCGCCGACGCCCTGGTCGTCACCGCGCCCCTCTACAACTTCGGCGTCCCCCAGCACCTCAAGGCCTGGATCGACGCCCTCATCCTCGACCCCCGCTTCGGCCCCGGCACCACCCCCCTGACCGGCAAGCAGGTCGCCATCGTCATCGCCCGCGGCGGCGGCTACGGCGAAGGCACCCCCCGCCACGGCTGGGACCACGCCACCCCGTACCTCACCCGCATCTTCGCCGACGTCTGGGGCGCCGACGTCACCGTCGTCGCCGCCGAACTCACCCTCGCCGAGACCAACCCCGCCATGACCGACCTCATCCCCCTGGCCAAGCAGTCCGAGGCCGCCGCCCACGACCTCGCCGCCACCACCGGCCGCACCCTCGCCCAGAAGATCCTCGCCACCACCACCGCCTGACACCACAAACACCAACAACAACCGCCCACCCACCCCCGCCCAACCCGAACACCCAGCCCCCACCCAACCCGCTCCCCAAAGAACCGGAGCACAACGAAACCGGCAGCCCGGCTACGCAAACGCCCGGGTGGGCGGTTCTGCTTGACAGGGGAAGGCGATCATGTGCTACCCACGGCGGGGGGTGGGGCCGCAGGCCTCACCTTTTCCCCACCCCGAGCACATGATCGCCGCAGGGGCCCCTGTCAAGCAGAACCACCCACCCGGGCACGCCAGACAAAATCCCGCTTCTTCCCGCCGCGCAGCGGCAACCGCCCACCCAACACACTCACGTGTCGAACCGCCCCAACTCCCGGATCTTGTTGGTCGCGTCCAACGCCGCGACCTTGTACGCCTCGGACAACGTCGGGTAGTTGAACACCGTGTCCACCAGGTAATCCACCGTCCCCCCGCACGCCATCACGGCCTGCCCGATGTGCACAAGGTCGGTCGCCCCGGTCCCGAACAGGTGCACCCCCAGCAATTTCCGATCCTCAGTGGACACCAACAGCTTCAGCATCCCGTACGCGTCCCCCACGATCGCCCCCCGGGCCAGCTCCCGGTACCGCGCCAACCCCACCTCGTACGGCACGGCCGACGACGTCAGCTCGGCCTCGGTCGCCCCGCAGTAGGAGATCTCCGGGATCGTGTAGATGCCGATGGGCTGCAACGCGGTCAGCTCCCGCGCGGGCTCCCCGAACGCGTGGTAGACCGCCAGCCTGCCCTGGTCCATGGACGTGGCGGCCAGCGCCGGGAAGCCGATCACGTCCCCGACCGCGTAGATGTGCTCCACCCCGGTCCGGTAGTGCTCGTCCACCGACAACCGCCCGCGCTTGTCCGCGGACAGCCCGGCCTTGTCCAGCGCCAGCGCGTCGGTGGCCCCCGTGCGCCCGGCGGAGTACATCACCGCCGCCGCCGGGATCCGCTTCCCGCTGGCCAGGGTGGTCACCGTGCCGTTCTCGGAGACGTCGACGTTGACGACCTTCTCCCCGAACCGGAACGTGACGGCCAGGTCGCGCAGGTGGAACTTCAGCGACTCGACGATCTCGGGGTCGCAGAAGTCCAGCATCCGCTCGCGCTGCTCGACGACGGTGACCCGGCTGCCCAGCGCGGCGAACATCGAGGCGTACTCGATGCCGATGACACCGGCGCCGACGACCACCAGCGAGCTGGGGATGGCGTCGAGGGCCAGCACCTCGTCGGAGTCGAGCACCCTGGCCTCGTCGAAGTCGACCTGCTCGGGGCGGGCGGGGCGGGTGCCGGTGGCGATGACGACCTTGTCGGTGGTCACCGTGTGCCGCTCGCCGCGGTTGAGGCCCTGCACGGCGATGGTGTGCGGGTCGACGAAGCTGGCGGTGCCGGTGAGCAGGTCGACCTGGTTGCGCGCGAGCTGCGCGCGCACCACCTGCACCTCCCGGCCGATGACGTGCTGGGTGCGGGCGTTGAGGTCGGAGATCGTGATGTCCTGCTTGACCCGGTAGCTGGCGCCGTAGAGCTCGCGCTGGCTCATCCCGGTGAGGTAGAGGACGGCCTCGCGCAGGGTCTTGGAGGGGATGGTGCCGGTGTTGACGCACACCCCGCCCACCATGTCGTGCCGGTCGACGACCGCCACCCGCTTGCCCAGCTTCGCGCCCGCGATGGCGGCCTTCTGCCCGCCGGGGCCGGACCCGATGACGACCAGGTCGTAGTCGTGCTCGCTCATCCGTGCAGCCTGGCACACCCAGGTCAGCACCGTGTTGCCGAAACCACATCCGGCGGGGGTCCGGAGGTGACCAGTAGGGTCACGTCGTGGCGATCGCGACGCGCACGGTGACGGTCAACGGCGTGGACTTCACCCTCCTGGAGGCCGGTGGGCCCGGCCCGCTGGCCCTGTGCCTGCACGGCTTCCCGGACACCGCGCACACCTGGCGGCACCTGCTCCCGGCGCTGGCCGAGCAGGGGTTCCACGCCGTCGCGCCCTTCCTGCGCGGGTACGCCCCCACGACCCCGGCCCCGGACGGCGCCTACGAGGTCGGCGCGCTCGCCGCCGACGCCAACGGCCTGCACCAGGCATTGGGCGCGGGATCCAACGCCGTCCTGGTCGGCCACGACTGGGGTGCCGCGGCGGCCTACGCGGCCGCGTCCGCTGCGCCGGAGCGCTGGCGGCGCCTGGTGACGATGGCCGTGCCGCCGCCGGGCCCCCGCCGCCCGCGCAGCTACGAGCAGCACAAGCGGTCGTTCTACATGTACCTGTTCACCCTGCCGGTGGCCGAGCGGGTGGTGGCGGCCGAGGGGTACGCGTTCCTCGACGACCTCTGGGCGGACTGGTCGCCCGGGTACGACGCGGCGGAGGACCTGGCGCTGGTGAAGCGGGCGCTGGCGGACCCCGCGCACCTCACCGCGGCCCTGGGCTACTACCGGGCGCAGTTCGACACCTCCACCCACCAGCCCCGCTACGCCCGGGAGCAGGCCCACGCGGGCCGCGCCCCCGACACCCCCACCCTCTACCTGCACGGCGCGGACGACGGGTGCATCCTGCCGCCGGAACCGCTGGCCGCGCAGGCGCTGCTCTCCCCGGGCTCGCGGGCCGACGTGCTGGCAGGCGTCGGCCACTTCCTGCACCTGGAGTCGCCCGCCGAGGTCAACCGGCGCGTCCTGGACTGGATCGCCTGACCGTGCTCTCCGCCGCCGTCCAGGCCCTCCCTGGCCGAGCCGTCGCCGCGCCCGGCACCGCCCCGAACAGCGCTCACGCACTATCCATATAAGGCATAGGAAATTCGGGAACCAGAGCCTTGTCCGCCCACCTCGGCACCACTGGGCGACCCGGCGCTTCACCTGGTCCGATGGCGGGTAAGGCCACGTCATGACCACCACCCGCACCGTGCCGATCCCCGGCACCGACCTCAGCTCCGACGTGCACCTCCCCGATGACGCGCACGGCGTGGTCGTGCTCGTGCAGGACGGCGGTTGGCGGCACCGGGGCACCGAGGTCGCCACCATCACCGGCGCGCTGCACGAGCGCGGGCTCGGCACCGTCGTCGCCGACCTGCACCCGCACGCCGACCACGCCGCCCGGTTCGAGGTCACCCACGTCGTCGACGGGCTGCTGGCCACGCTCGACTGGATCGCGGACGAGGCGGGCGGGCGACCCGTCGGCGTGCTCGCCGAGGGCATCGGGGCGGCCGCGGCGCTCACCGCGGCGGCCCAGCGCCCGGCGGCGGTGGCGGCGGTCGTGTGCGTGGCCGGGCACACCGAGCTGGCGCGCGAGCCGCTGGAGCTGGTGGCGGTGCCGGTGCTGCTGCTCGTCGGCGACGACCGCCCGGAGGTGGCGGAGCTGAACCGGCGGGTCGCCGGGGGCATCGCCGGGCGGGTCGAGGTGCGCGAGCTGGGCGGCGACGGGCGCGGCGCGGACGAGGTCGCGGCGGCGGCCGCCGGGTGGTTCGGCGAGGCCCTCCCCGCGGGCTGACGGCACCGCGCTGAACGGCATCCGGCACGCGCGCCGGGTGCTGCCGTACAACGACGGACGACCCCCCGAGGATGTCACCGGATCAGGCGACTCTTCGGGGGAGTTCGGCCACGAGGAGCGAAGCACCGGCCGCAGTGGACCGTCCACAGCGGACGTCATTCACCCGGTGCGGCGAAAACCACGCCGGGCGCTGGCACCGGTGGCTCACGCGTGGTGCGCTACTGGCGGCGCCGGACCGCACCGCCCGCCCGCACACCAGAAGCGCTCTCGCGAAAGGCCAGCCGATGCCCAGCTCACGCTCCCGCTTCCTCGCCCCCCTCGCCCTCGCCGCCCTGCTCCCGATCGGGCTCGCCGCCCCCGCCTCGGCCGCGGCCGAGCGCGGCTACGACTGCCTGGTCGCCCAGGTGTCGTCGAGCCTGTTCACCGCCCAGTACTGCCAGCCCCGCGGCGGTGCCCCCACCAGCGGGGTCGTCACCGGCTCGTTCACCGTCACGGCGCTGGTCTTCGACGGCAGGCCGGGGACGGCGGCCTGCGAGGCCCCGGTCCCGCTCACCGGCGTCAGCGCCGTGGCGACCGAGGACGCGCAGGGGACGCAGGTCGTGGCGCTCAAGTGCGTCCGGACGTCGTGACGCCCTGACCGCCCCCGGGGGTGCCCGGGCGGTGGCCGCCCCCAGCGGCCCCGCCCGGGCACCGTCGTTTCGGGGCAGCACAGTTCCGGGGCAGCGCGGTTCCCCGGGCCGTTCGGGCGCACCCGGGTGGGAGACGCGCGGGGGAAGGCTGGGTGAATGCTCGGCTCGCGCGGTGGTCAGGGCGGGCGCGGCGTTGGCAGCATGCCGCGCATGAGACGTTGGGTTCGCAGTGGGGTGGTGCTGGGCGTCGCCGCGGTGGCCGCCGCGGCGCTGGTGGTGCCCGCCGCCGCGGGTGGGCAGCACGGGCGCGGCCGGGGGGCGTTCGACCTGCAGGCGCACCGGGGTGGACTCGGGTTGCGCAGCGAGAGCACGTTGAGCGCGTTCGGCAACGCGCTGCGCCTGGGGGTGAGCACGCTCGAACTGGACGTGCAGATCACCAGGGACGGGCAGGCGGTGGTCACCCACGACCGCAAGGTGGACGGCGCCAAGTGCGTCGACACCGCCCCGGGCGCGCGGTACGTGGGCCAGTACGTCAAGGACCTCACCCTGGCGCAGGTGAAGACCCTGGACTGCGGATCGAAGCGGTTGGCCGCCCACCCGCGGCAGGTGCTCTCGCCGGGCTCGACGATGCCGCTGCTGAGCGAGGTGTTCGCGCTCGTCGAGCGGTACGGGGCCGACGCGGTGCGGTTCAACGTCGAGACGAAGGTCGAGGCGGGCGCCCCGCAGGAGACCGCGCCGCGCGAGCAGTTCGTGCGGGTCACCGCCGCGGAGATCGCGAAGGCGGGCGTGGAGAAGCGGGTCAGCGTCCAGTCGTTCGACTGGGGCGCGCTCATGCTCATGAAGCGGGTGGCGCCCCGCCTGCCGCTGGTGGCGCTCACCAACCACGACTTCCTGCAGACCGGGCAGCCCGGCCGGTCGCCGTGGCTGGGCGGGGTCGACATCGACGACTTCGGCGGCGACCCGATCGCGGCGATCGCCTCCTTCGGCGCGTCGGCCTTCTCCCCCGTGCACGGGTTCCCGCAGGCCGGGACGGTGACCGACCCGGACTACCGGCCGTACGTGACCGCCGACCTGGTGCGCCGGGCGCACGCCGCCGGGATCCGGGTCATCCCCTGGACCGTCGACGACGAGCCGACGATGCAGAAGCTCGTCGACGACGGGGTCGACGGGCTGATCACCGACTACCCGGACCGGCTGCGGGCGGTGCTGGTGCGCAACCGGTTCACCCTCCCCCGCGCCTACGCCTCGCCGTTCGACGTCCAGGCCCACCGCGGCGGGCGGGCGGTGCGCCCGGAGAACACCCTGGCCGCGTTCCGGTACTCGCTGGGGCTGCCCGAGGTGTCCACGCTGGAGATGGACATCGGCATCACCGGGGACGACCGGATCGTCGTCTCGCACGACCGCGCGGTCAACGGCGCGCACTGCGTCGACACCGCCCCGGTGCGGCCCGGCGACCCGCTGTTCCCCTACGTGGGCAAGCAGATCCGGCAGCTGACCCTGGCCCAGCTCAAGACCGTGGACTGCGGCAGCAGGACGCCGCCGGAGCTGCCGGAGCAGGTCGCGGTGCCCGGTGAGCGGATCCCGACGCTGGCGGAGGTGTTCGACCTGGTGCGGCGCAGCGGCCGCGACGACGTCCGGTTGAACATCGAGACCAAGATCAGCCCCACCGCCGACGACACCGCGCCCTACCGGCAGATGACCGCGCAGCTCGTGGCGGCGATCGAGCGGGCGGGGTTCGCCGGGCGGGCCACCGTCCAGTCCTTCGACTGGCGCACGATCCGGTTGGCCAAGGCCATCGACCCGCGCATCGAGACCGTCGCCCTGGTGTGGCAGTACGGGCCGCAGGAGTGCGCGACCGTCGCCGACGAGTGCTCGTTGCAGGCCGTGTACGGCGATCCCTCGGTCAAGAGCCCCTGGACCGGTGGGCTGGACTGGTGGAAGTACCGCGACCTCGGCAAGCTCGTGCGGGCCGCGGGCGCGTCCACCGTCTCCGCGAACTGGCAGGTGCACGACCCGAACCAGGTCAAGGTGCCTGACGCCGACTGGTACCGGCGCACCGACCCCGCCTACTACTCCGGTCCCGGCGTGCCGGTGCTGGAGCAGCGCTACGGGTTGAAGGTCGTGCCCTACACCGTCGACGACGAGGCCACGATGCAGCGCGTCATCGACCTCGGCGTCACCGGTCTGATCAGCGACGACCCCGACCTGCTGATCGCGGTCGCGCGGCGGAGCGGCCTGCGGTGACCGACTCGTAGGCCGCCAGCACCGACGGCACCACCGCGCTCGCGAAGTAGCCGCGCGCGCTCACCCTGCCCGCCTCGCCCATCCTGGCGCGGCGGGCGGGGTCGTCGAGGAGGTCGTCCAGGGCGGCGGCCAAGGCGTCCGGGTCGCCCGGGGGCACCAGCAGGCCGGTGACGCCGTCCTCGACCAGCTCCTGCAGGCCGCCGATGCGGGAGGCCACGACGGGGGTGCCCGCGGCCAACGCCTCCACCGCGACCAGGCCCTGCGGTTCCGGCCAGCGCGAGGGCACCACGACGACCGCGGCGGCGGCCATGGCGGCCATGATCTGCGGGTGCGGCACACCCGAGTGCACCGGCCACGGCAGGTCGGCGGTGTCGCCGGGCGGGCGGATGGCGACGACGGGCACCCGGTGCGACATCCGCCGGTGCGCCTCGGCCAGCACGCCGATGCCCTTGTGCTCGCCCACGGCGCCGACGAAGAGGATGAAGTCGCCGGGGGGCGCGAAGTCCGGCAGCGGGCCGGGGGTGGCCACCTCGTCGGCCACGAACGACGGCACGACGCGCACCCGGTCGCGGGCGACCCCGCGCAGGGAGGCGGCGGCCATGGCCTCGTTGATGGGCAGGAACAGGTCCACCCGGTCGAAGCGGGCGGCGGCCAGGCCCAGCGCGAGCGGCACGCCCTTGACCGCGCCGTAGGCTCCCGCCGCGCAGCCCAGGCACTTGCGCAGGGCCGGGCCCGAGCAGGTGGCGTCGAGCTCGTCGCGGTGCACGAGGGTCTTCTTGGCGCACACCAGCCCGTAGTCGTGCAGGGACACCACGAGCGCGCCAGGGAAGTCCAGCGACAGGCAGGAGTGCAGCATCCAGCTGTGCGCGTGCACGACGTCGGGGCGCACCCGCTCGACCAGCTCCCGCAGCCGCCGCACGAGCACCGGGTCCGGGGCGGTGGGGTGGAACAGGTGGTTGGGGTCGGCGGCGAAGCGGCGCAGGTGGCGGGTCAGCCCGGAGAGCCGGTGCACCTCGACGGCGCCGTCGCGCTCCCGCGCCGGGGCGTCGGGGCGGGCGAGGGTGGCCACGTGCGCCTCGTGGCCGCGGGCGGTGAGCTCGTGGGAGAGCTGGCGCACCACCCGTTCGAGCCCGCCGGTGGCCGGGGCGTAGTTGTCGGTGACGTGCAGGACCCTCATGGCCGCGAGATCCGCCGCCAGGAGGCCGCCACCCACAGCGCCCCCGCGGTCTGGGCGCCGAGCCAGGCCCAGCCGACGGCCTCGATGCCCAGCACGGGCAGCAGCGCCCAGGAGGCGGCGACGGCGGCGACGAGCATCGCGGTGTTCAGCCAGAGCGCGGCGCGCACGCGGGCGGTGGCGCGCAGGACGGCCACGGCGATGTTGGTGACGGCGTCGGGGATGGCCGAGAGGGTGAGCAGGACGAGCAGGAACCGCCCCTGGGCGGGGTACTCGGGGCCGAACAGCGACAGCAGCAGCCCGCCGCCGAGCAGGTAGACCAGGATGGGCAGGGCCAGCAGCGCGCCGATGATGCGGAAGCTGCGCACGGCGGCGCCCGCCGCCGCGGCCGGGTCCTCGGCGGCCTGGGCGAACAGCGAGGTCGACACCGCGGGGCTGACCATGAAGAACACCGCGCCGAGCATCCACGTGGCGTAGAAGTAGGCGTTGGCCTCCGCCGAGACCCTGGCGACCACCAGGATCGGCAGCAGGTAGGTGGCCAGCATGGCGGCGATGGTGACGAAGTGCTGGCCCAGCAGGGACGTGCGCAGCTCCCGCAGCGAGTGGCCGAACCCGGCGAACACCGGGCGCACCGAGCGGCCGTGCTCGCTGCGGCGGAACCCGGCCAGCGGCAGCAGCAGCGAGAGCCCGGCCCCGACCGCCCAGGAGGTGAGCACCTGGTCTCCGGTGCCCGGCAGCAGCCAGGGCAGCACGACCAGCGGGATGCGCAGGCCGGTGAACAGGGTGTTGCGGCCGAGCATGACCGCGCCGCTCTTCTCCGCGACGGCGGCGTAGTCGTAGACGGTGCCCACGGCGAAGAACACCGTGCCCAGGCAGAACAGCACCGCGCCCGCGGGGGGGGTCAAGGCGGGCAGCGTGCCGAGCACGTGGCCGAGCAGCACCACGACGACGATCCCGCCGAGCAGCCCGCCCACGGCCGCGACGACCACTCCGACGGTCAGCCGCGAGCGCCACTGGGTGCTGGAGGTGCTGCGCGGCAACCACTCCACCATCGCGGCGGCGGCGCCGACGGCGGCGAACACCGCGGCCGCCTGCAGGGCGCTGGTGGCCGCGGCGCCCGCGCCGCTGACCCCGGGGCCCGCGGTGCGGGCGACCACGAGCCAGAAGACGTAGCCGAGCAGGGAGGTGACGACGCTGGTCGCCATGATCGACAGCGAGTTGCGCAGCATCGGGTCCGTGGCGAGCCGGGCGCGCAGCCCCGCCGGGGCGGCCGGTGCCGCGGTGCTCACGCGGTCACCTGGAGGCGCAGCACGAGCTCCTGGCCGTCGACGGTCAGGCGCACGTCGTAGAGGCCGGTCACGCTCGGGGCGGCGAAGGTGGCGGTCCCGCTGCGCTCGTCGACACCGCCCGGCGCCGTGCTCGGCTGGCGCGCGCCGCCCGCGGAGGTGGACGGCACCTCGGTGCCCGCCACGGTGACCGCGACGGTGGGCGCGGTGTCGGGCAGGGCGGCGCCGTAGCCGACCAGCGTCCACGGCACCGACACCGGAGCGCCCGCGCGCGCGACCGGCAGGGAGCCCGTGGCCTGCAACTGCTGGTACACCTCGGTCTGCTCCGGGCGCATCGCCGCGGCCCCGGCGACCGCGCCGCCGAGGACGACGACGGCCAGCACCGGGCCCACCGCGCGGCGCAGCCGGGTGGGGAGGGCGGGCGGGCCCGCGACGACGTGGGCGGCGAAGACGAGGGCGAGCGCCAGCACGGCGGTGCCGATGGCGATCCCGGGGGTGCCGATGGGGACCTCGAACACGGTCAGCAGCAGCACGACGGCCAGCGGCACCAGCAGGGCGGTCAGCGCGGGCAGGGTGAAGCGGACGTCGGCGTCCTCGTCCCGCTCGCCGTGCCCGGGATCGCGCCTGCCGAGCACGAGGCGGGTCGCCGCCGAGCCCGCGACGAGGACGAGCACGGGGAACAGCACGGCCGTGCGCAGCGCCGCGGGCAGCGGCAGCAGCGACAGCGCGCCCGCGGCGACCACGAGCCCCGCCAGCGCCAGGGTGCGGTTCACGGTGTGCCCGCCATGCTCGCCTCCAGCAGGAAGAAGTCCAGGTGGTAGACCCGCAGGTGCTCGGTGGTGATGACCCGGGTGGCCCACGGCACGGCGTCGAGCCGGTCGAGGTTGGCCTTCGGGGTGGCCTGGCCGATGAGCGGGTCGGTGGGGCCGAAGTTGTCCCCGATGAACGAGGGCTGCTCGGCCATGCGGGTGTCGACGACGAGGTAGTCGAAGCCGGAGGCGCGCAGGTCGGCGGCCAGCCGCGGGCTCGGCCCGGTGGCCGTCTGCACCAGTTCCCAGGCGGGGAAGCCCTCCGAGGGCGCGGCGACGGTGAGACCGCCGTAGGCGACGAGCTGCAGGGCGGTGTACCGGTCGGCGACGACGCGCACCGCGCCCGCCCGCTCGGACAGCGCCCGCGCCACGGTGCGGGCCTCGGCGCTGGCGGAGTTGGTGTCGGTGCCCCAGCGGAACGGGCCGGGGAAGCGGTACGGGTCGTTGAGGCCCGCGCCGACGTTGCCCACCAGCACCACCGTGAACGCCAGGGTCAGCGCCCACCCGCGGGCGAACCAGCGCACCCGGGGCGCGGCGCGCCAGCGCAGCACGACGAACGCGGCGAGCAGCGCGATGCCCAGGTAGCTGAACGCCCACGAGCGGCGGGCGCCCTCGGCGCCGGAGGGGGCGAGCAGGAACAGCACCGAGGGGAAGTAGACGAACCCGAACGCCATCAGCGTCAGCGTGTCCGCCCGCCACTGGGACAACCGCTTGCGCAGCACCAGGAACGCGGCCAGGCACACCAGCGCGACCAGGACGGGGGCGGCGGCGGTGAGCCCGCGCTCCCAGAACGGCTGCGGCGACTCGGCCAGCACCACCCGGCTCCTGCTCTCCTCGCTGCCCACGGTGGACAGCTGGGCGAGCGAGCCGCCGAAGTACGGGGACAGGTAGGCCACCGTCGGCACGGCCACGGTGGCCACCCACGCGCCGAAGAGCGCGACGGTGCCGCCGAAGACCACCCACCACACCCCGGCGCCCTCGGCCGTGCGGCTGCGCCAGCGCCGGAACGCCACCACGGCGACGACCACGAGCAGCAGCAGCACGAGGAACAGCGTGGTGAGGTGGTGGGTGACGACGCACGCGGCCGAGCACAGCAGCGCCAACCCCGTCATCACCGCGCGCCTGCGCCCGGTGGCGCGCGCGCCCAGGCTGGCGAACACGAGCACCCACAGGAACAGCGCGATCGCGATGCCCTCGTAGGAGTACTGGGTGTCGAAGTACATCTCCGACGGGTTGAGCGCGTAGACGACCGCGGCCAGGGCGCCTGCGGCGGCCGAGCGCAGGTGCACCCGCGCGAGCACCACGATGCCGAACAGGGCGATCATGTGGGCGGTGAACAGCACCAGCTGCCCCGACGCCCACACCGGCAGCCCGGTGAGCGCGCTGACCCAGGCGGTGATCCCCGAGGTGCCGGGGTAGTAGGTGACGATCGGGATGAGCGAGTTGGGCCGGAACAGCTGCCCGGACGCCAGCACGTCCACCGCTTCCCGGTAGTGGGCGTACTCGTCGTGGTAGGCGGGGGCGAACGGGTTGCGCAGGAACTTCGGCACGTAGGTGAGCACGCCGATGAGCGCGACGCCCCAGTAGCCGGACACCCGGTCGCCGGTGGCCACGCGGGCGGTGACCGGGAGCATCGCCAGCAGCATCCCGAGCCAGAAGACCCCGTAGCGGACGTTGGGGTTCCCACCCTCGGTGGCGAGCTGGTAGGACAGGCCGACCACGAGGATGCCGACCGCGGCGGCGCCGACCACCGCGGGCCAGGACGTCAGCGCGGTGAACCACCGGCGCTGCCGGGGCGCCTCGGGGGTGGTCGGGGACTGGGGTGCGGGGGCCAGCGCGGTCATGCCACCACCCCGCGGACCGAGGTGGACTGCGCGGAGGTGTACTGCGCGGCGGTGGACAGCGCGGCGGTGATCCGCTCGACGGCGCCGGTCGTGGCCGCCCACGAGTGCGGGTCCTCGAACCTCCGCGCCCGGTGCTCGGGCAGTTCCAGCAGCGCTGCGCGCAGGGCGTCGACGTCGTCGGGGGGCAGCAGCCGGGCACCGGCGTAGTCGCTGACCGCCTCGACGAGCCCGCCGACGGCGTAGAGCAGCACGTGGATGCCGCGGCTCATCGCGATCTGGAGCGGGCCGGAGGCGCTGCCGCGCCGGTAGGGCAGCACGAGCGCGTCGGCGGCGGCGAAGAACCGGCCCGCCTCCTCGTCGCTGACGTACCGGTTGACGAAGTGGATCCGGTCGGCGTGCGGGCTGGCCGCGATCAGCTCGGCCGGTGCCGTCCAGCCCTCCCAGGTCTCGCCCACGACGGTGAGGTGGAAGCGCGCGGCCTGCTCGGGGGTGAGCGCGTTGAACGCCCGCACCAGGTCCTCCACGCCCTTGTAGGGGCGGATGAGCCCGAAGAACAGCAGGCGCGTGGTGTCGCTGGTGGTGGCGGGCGCCGCGGGCAGGTGGTCGTAGGGGCCGTGCGGCGCGGTCTCCACGGCGAGGTGGTCGACCGCGCTGCCGTAGGTGGCGCGCAGCAGGTCGAGGTCGTGCTGGTTGTGCACGAGCGCGCCGGAGGCCTTGGCCAGCAGCGCGGGCATCACCCGGCGGCAGTAGGCGGCGACCAGCGGCACCCCCGCCTCGCCGGTGTCCTGGGTCTCGTGGAACTCCAGCACCACCGGCACCCCGGCCGCGCGCGCGGCGCGGGCGAGCACCAGGTAGGTGTGCAGGGTCGCCGCGGTCCACCACTGGAGCACGAGCACGTCCGGCTTCTCGCGCTTGAGCAGGCGCACGACCCTGGCCAGTTCCGCGCCCCAGTAGTAGTCGACCTCACCGGCGAGGCGCACCCGGGGGTCGTAGGACAGGCTGGTGAGGTCCTGGCCGGTGCGGGCGCCGCCGGGGTAGAGGCGGGCGGGGATGAGCTTGCCGAGCAGCACGGCGGTGACGTCGTGCCGCTCGACGAGGGCGTTGGCGAGCCTGCAGGTGTAGACCGACAGCCCGCTGAGGAACTCGAACCCGGGGCCGACCAACCAGACCCGGCGGCGCGCGGCGGCGCCGTCCACCTCGACCACGTCCACCTCAGATCGCCAGCGGCCGTTCGTCCCCGCCCAGCGAGCGGGGCGCCTGCTCCACCTCGACGGCCACGGGGGTCACCACGACGGCCGCGACGTGCGGGGTGCGGGTGGTGGTGGCGTAGGACAGCGGCTGCGGCCTGCGCTCGGCGCGCACCCTGGTCAGGATGGACAGGCAGCGCAGCCCGTCCCGCCAGTTGATCTTCTTGCCCTCGGCGACCGAGCGGCCGTCGTAGCTGACCGGCACCTCGTAGGGGCGCACGCCGCCGCGGATGAGCCGGGCGGTGAGCTCGGTGTCGAGGCCGAACCCGTCCTCGCTGAGGGTCAGCGCGCGGAAGTCGGCCACCGGCAGCAGCTTGAGGCAGGTGTGCATGTCGGTGAGGCAGGAGTCGTAGAGCACGTTCGCCGCCAGGGTCAGCGCGCGGCCGCCCACGGCGAACCGGAACGACTGGTAGCGGGTGTTGACCCCGAAGACCCGGGAGCCGAAGACGTGGTCGGCGCGACCGCGCAGCACCGGGTCCAGCATCGCCGGGATGTCGTCCGGGGAGTACTCCAGGTCCGCGTCGAGGATGATCATGTGGCTGCCGCGGGCCTCGGCGACCCCGGAGCGCACCGCGGCGCCCTTGCCCAGGTTGCGCGCGTGCACCACCAGCCGCAGCCCCCGGCCGACGAGCTCGCGCAGCACCGGCAGGGTCGCGTCGGTGCTGCCGTCGTCGACCACGATCAGCTCCACCGGGCACGGGTAATCGACGGCCAGGACCCGTTCGATCGCGGCTCTGATCGTGCGGCTCTCGTTGTACACCGGCATGACGATGGACAGGTGCACCATCACTTCTCCCACGTCCGCAATCGTCAGGGCCGACCGCTCGGACCCCCTCGAACGGCAATTCGGAAACTAGCTCGGCGGCGTCGCGGTCCACAGCGGAAAGTGCGCCGACTCACGTGGTGATGTCCTCAGCTCCGAGGTCACCCGAACGAGGTCCGTCCCGAACACCCTGGGATACATAACCACGCTCTGTGTCATCACGCCACCCGGGGGGTGAAGTTTTACCGGAGTGACATACCTTGGTCGGGTGGCTGTGGCCAGGCAACACTACTGAACGAAACGAGACGGCGACCACACCCCGACGTCCGACAATACCGTCCACACTGGACATAAAGACGGCTGGCGCCATTCTTGGCACCACGCCGACCGCATTCGTAGTACCCTCCTGCACAGCACGCAGAAATTGCAGGTGAGGACACCGGGTGACGCCGTGGCGACACGGTGCGCCGCACTTTTCCTGCAATGTCTTTCACCTTCGTCGCTCACCGCGGAGTGGCGCACGTCGCGCCGGCGCCCCCGCCGCCGGTGATCGCCATACCCGCGGTAGGAAAGGAAGTCCGCCGGTGCCCCGTCGCCTGTTCGCGCTGGCCATCGCCGCCGTGACCGCGGTCTCGGGCTGCGCGGTGGCCGCCACCGCCGCCGACCCCGGCACCCGGTACTACGTCTCGCTCGGCGACTCCTACGCCGCGGGCTACCGACCCACCGGCACCGATTCCGGCGGTACCTCCACCGACGGCTTCGCCTACCAGGTCGCGGAGAAGACAGTGGTGCACGGGCTGCCGATGCAGCTGGCCAACTTCGGCTGCACCGGCGTCACCTCCACCCAGCTGCGCTCGGAACCGGGCTGCGCCGAATCCGCGCTCGGCCCGAACCCCGCCCCCTACGGCGGACTGTCCCAGGCGGCGGCCGCCGTGGAGTTCGTCAAGCAGCACAAGGGCCGCATCGGGCTGGTGACGGTCGTGGTGGGCGGCAACGACGTCCGGCCCTGCCTGCCGATCCAGGCCGCGCCCCGGCCCGACGCGGTGCCCTGCCTCCAGGCCGCCGTGCAGCAGCTGCGGACCAACCTGTCCGCCGTGCTCGGCGCGCTGCGGGAGGCGGCGGGCCCGGACGTGCCCATCGTCGGCCTGACCTACCCGGACATGCTGCTCGGCGCCTGGGTGTCCGGCGGCGCGGGCGGCCAGGAGATCGCCGCCGCGTCCGTCGCGGTGTTCCGCGACCTGCTCAACCCGGCGCTGCAGGCGGAGTACGCCGCCGTCGGCGCGGAGTTCGTCGACGTCACCTCCGCCACCGACGCCTACGTCCCGCTGGCCCAGACCACGACGGTGCCGGGCTACGGCGTGCTGCCGACCGCCGTTGCCGCCGCGTGCCTGTACACCTACTACTGCCGCTACGGCGACGTGCACCCGACCTTCGACGGGCACCGGGTGATCGCCGAGCACGTCGTCCGCGCGGCCCGCATCGCGTGAGCGGCACGCCATGACCACCGTCGCCGTCGTCACCCCCGGCTTCCCGCCCGAGCGCGGGGGCGTCGAGGCGCACGTCGGCAACCTGGTGCGCGAACTGGCGGCGCGCGGTGCGCGCGTGCGCGTGCTCACCGCCCGGCGCGGCCTCACCGCCCCGGTGGACGAGGTCGTCGGGGGCGTGCCGGTGCGGGTGTACCCGGCGTGGCGCACGACGGCGATGTCCCTGTCACCGCGGCTGCTGCTCGCGGGGTTGCGCGCCGGGCGCGACGCCGACGTGGTGCACGTGCACAGCTACCACGCCGCCTGCGGGTTCGCGGCGCTGGCGGGCTTCCGGCGGCGGGTGGTGTTCACCCCGCACTACCACGGCGGCGGGCACACCACCGGAGCCTCGCTGCTGCACCTGGGCTACCGCTTCGTCGGCAAGCTGCTCTTCCGCGCGGCGGCCCGGGTGATCTGCGTGTCCGAGGCCGAGCGCGCCGCGCTCGTCGCGGACTTCCCCGCGGCGGCGGCGAAGGCGGTGGTGCTGCCCAACGGCGTGGACACCGCCGCGCTGCGCGCCGCCGAGCCGTTCCCCGGTGAACCGCGCACGGTGCTGAGCCTGGGGAGGCTGGAGCCGTACAAGCGGGTCGACGAGCTGGTGCGCGCGGTCCCGCTGCTGCCCGCCGACGTGCAGGTCGTGGTCATCGGCACCGGGTCGCAGGCCGGGCCGCTGCGCGCGCTGGCCGCCGAGCTGGGCGTGGCCGACCGGGTGCGGCTGCTCGGCGGCCTCGACGACCACGCCGTCCACCGCTGGCTGCGCACCGCCGCCGTGCTGGTCTCGCTCTCGGCGCACGAGGCGTTCGGCATGGCCCCGGTGGAGGCCGCCGCCGCGGGCGCGCACGTCGTGCTCAGCGACATCCCGGCGCACCGGGAGATCACCATCGCGCACCTGGGCACCGCGGCCAGGGTGGTCGAGGTCGACCCGACGGCGGTCGCCAAGGCCGTCGCCGCCGCGCTCACCGCCGGGCCCCCGACCGGGGTCGACGCACCGGACTGGGGCCGGATCGCCGAGGACACCCTCGCCGTGCTCCGGGGAGAGGACACCCGATGACCAGCACCCAGCGCCCCCGGCGCGTGCAGCCGCTGGACCGGCCCTGGCTCGGCCAGCGCTCGGTCCTGCTCGCCACGCCGGTGCGCACCGACGTCGCGGCGATCCGCGCGGCCCTGCTGCGCTTCGCCCACCTGCACCCCGACTCCCCCATCGCCTCCCGCCTGGACGCGGCCACCGGCCGGTGGCTGCCGGTGCCCCCGCACCAGCGGGCCGCGCACGTCGAGCGCCTGGTCACCACCGCGCCCGACCCGGACCCCGACGACCTGGAGGCGCACGTGCGCCGGTACCGGGTCACCGCCCCGGACCTGCCGGTGGTCGTGGTGGTGAGCCCGACGGCGGTGCTCACCGAGATCAGCCACGCCGTCGGCGACGCCGCCACCTTCACCCGGTTGACGATGGCGATCTCCCGGGCCTCCGGGTTGGACGAGCTGGCCCACCGCACCGGCACCCGCACCGTGCTGCGCGCCCTGCGCTCCGGGCTGCGCGCCCACCGCCAGGACTGGGCCGACTTCGTCCGCCACCGGGTCGCCCCGCCGCGCACGACCACCTCCGGCCCGCCGCAGCAGTGCCGCCCCGACTTCACCGGCACCGTCGTGCCCGCCGCGGCGCTGCGCGAGATCACCCGCTGGCGCAACGCCCACGCCCGCGGCACCTCGATCACCAGCGTGCTCACCACCATGACCCACCGCGCGTTCACCGACCTCGGCGTCCCCGTGCGCGACGACGGCCTGTGGGCGCTCATCGACATCCGCGGCCTGCTGCCCGACGCCCCCCACCGCTGGGGCAACCTGTCCAAGAGCCTCTACCTCACCGCCGCGCTGCGCGACCCCGCGGCGGTCGAGGCGGCGATGAAGCAGGCCCGCGACACCTCCCGCGCCCTGCCCGCCCTCGTCCTGGGCTCGCTCACCGGCGCCGTCGCCACCCCCCAGCAGCCGCCCACCCGCGCGCCCCGCCCCGACGCGGTGACCCTCACCTTCAACTCCATGCCCACCCTGCCCGGGCTGGCGGACATGGACTGGGTCGAGGGGGCGGGCCCGCGCCGCTTCTTCGGGTTCGGCCCGTCCATGGGCCCCGAGGGGCTGACCGTGTTCGCCATCCGCACCCGCGAGCACCTGGAGCTCAGCGCCAGCTACGACTCCTCCGTCATCAGCACCGACACCGCCGCCAAGGCGCTCGCCGCGCTCACCGACCCCGCCGCGCTGCTCGCCGCGATGGGCTGATCACCGGGCGGCGTGAAATGCCCGCCCGGCCACCGGCGATACCCCCGTGGAGCGAAGGGGGGCGCCCGTGCCCGAGGTCGTCGTCGTCCAGGACCCGGCGTCCGCGGGGGTCGACCCCGACTCCCTCCGGCGGGCCCCGGGGCTCGGGGTGGAGGTCGTCGACTGGGCGGCGGCCGTGCCGGTCGAGCCGTGCTCGGCGGGCGACATCACCTCCGCCCGCGAACTCGACCTGCTGGCGGCCTGGTGGGCGCGGGCCGCGGAGATCGACCGCTCGATCCCCCTCCCCGACGGCGACACCCTCATCCGCCCGGGGCGGTTGGTCGAGCGCGCGCTGCCCTACCTGGTGGGCCGCCACTTCGAGTCCGACACCGCGCTGTTCACCGCGCTGCGGCGCACCACCGGGTACCTGTCCGACCCCGCGCGCCGGGCGGCTGCCCGCGGCGCCGTCGCGGACGCGCTGCCGGGCGCGCGGGCCGTCGTCGCGTCGGGGTTCGGGTCGGTGGTCGCCTACGAGGCGCTGTGCGCCGCCGCCCACAAGGTGGGCGCGTTCGTCACGGTCAACTCCCCGCTGGGCGCGCGCGACCACGTCTTCCCCCGGCTGGACCCCCGGCCGGACGTGGTGGGAGTGTGGCCGGGCCCCGCCGACCTGGTGTGGACGAACATCGCCGAACCCGGTGACGTGGCCGCGCTCTCCCCCGACCTGCGCCCCTACTTCGGGGACTCCGTGCGCACCCACGTGCTCGGCGCGTCCGACCGGGCCCGCGGCACGCTGGCGCGCCTGGTGGCCGACGCCGTGGGGGCCGCCTTCGCCTGACCGCGGCGGGCCGTCAGACCCGCCAGGGCATGTGCTGCAACGTCCAGGTGTTGCCGTCCGGGTCCGCGAACGACGCGTACAGCACTCCCCCGCCCACGTCCTCCACCTCCCCGACCTCGGTGCCGCGCTCGACCAGCGCCGCCCTGGCGCGCTCGATGTCGGCCACCACCAGGTGCAGGCCGCGCACGGTGCCGAGGGCGCCGTCGAGGTGGGGCAGGCCCTCCGAGAGCAGGATCGAGCAGGCCGAGCCGGGCGGGGTGAGCTGGCAGATGCGCACGCCCTCGGCCGGGCTCATGTCGACGTCGACGTGGAAGGCGAGCCGGTCGGTGTAGAAGGCCTTCGCGCGGTCGACGTCGGCGACCGGGAGCGGGACCAGTTCGAGCAGGTACTCACCCGGCAGCACGGTGCGGTTGGGCAGCGGCGCGGCGAACTCCGTGGACATGGGGGGCATCCTGCCGGGAGGCTGGCCGCTGCCGGTGGCGCAACGCCGCATACCGGACGGTCCCGGTCGGGGGAACCCCGGGCGGAGCACCGGAATGTCGGTGGGCACCGGCAGAATGACCGGCACAGGCCCGGTCCGGGTCTGGACCGGGGGCGGCGGACCGGCCGCGCCCGGCGGAGGGATGGCCAGGGGGAGTCGTGAGCGGGCAGCGGACGTTCCAGGTGGACCTGCGGGGTGTGGTCGACCTGCTGAGCCACCACCTCTACTCCAGCCCGCGCGTGTACGTGCGGGAGCTGATGCAGAACGCCGTGGACGCGGTCACCGCGCGGGGGGACGCCTGCGCGCCCCGGCGGATCTCGATGGTGGCCGACGGGCGCGGCCTCGTCGTCGAGGACACCGGGATCGGGCTCACCGAGGAGCAGGTGCACGAGTTCCTGGCCACGATCGGGCGCAGCTCCAAGCGCGACGAGCTGGGGTTCGCCCGGCACGAGTTCCTCGGCCAGTTCGGCATCGGGCTGCTCTCGGCGTTCCTGGTGGCCGACGAGGTGCGGGTGGTGACCCGCGCCGAGGGGCGGCCCGCGGTGGCGTGGACCGGGCGGTCCGACGGCACCTACGGCATCGGCCCGGCCGAGCGCGCCGAGACCGGCACCACGGTCACCCTGGCCGCGCGGGCGGGCGCCGAGCAGTGGTTCGACCCCACGACGGTGGCGGAGCTGGCGGCGCTGTACGGGTCGATGCTGCCGTTCGAGGTCACCGTCAACGGCGCGGCGGTGACCGGGGGCGGGCTGCCCTGGGCCCGCGACGAGCGCCCGGCGGGTCAGCGGCGGGCGGACCTGGTGGGCTACGCCCAGGACGTCCTGGGCACCACCCCGTTCGACGTGGTGGACCTGGACGTGCCCGAGGCCGCGCTGACCGGGGTGGCGTTCGTGCTGCCGTTCCCGGCCAACCCCGCCGACCGGGGCGGCAACCGGGTGCACCTCAAGCGGATGCTGCTGTCGGAGGGCGTGGCGGACCTGGTGCCGGACTGGGCGTTCTTCGCCAGGGTCGTGGTCGACTCCGGTGAGCTGCGGCCGACCGCCAGCCGCGAGGGCCTCTACGCCGACGACCTGCTCGACCGCACCCGGGAGGCCATCGGCGAGCAGCTGCGCGGCTGGCTGGTGAACCTGGAGCGCACCGACCCGCGCAGGCTCACCAAGTTCCTCGGCGTGCACCACCTGGGCGTCAAGGCCCTGGCGCTGCACGACGACGACATGCTCCGGCTGGTCGACCAGTGGTGGCCGGTGGAGACCAACACCGGCCGGATGACCACCGCGGAGTTCCGCGCCCGGCACGGCGAGCTGCGCTACACCGCCACCGCCGACGAGTTCCGGCAGCTGGCCGGGGTGGCCGCCGCCCAGGGCCTCGCGGTGATCAACGGCGGCTACACCTACGACACCGAGCTGATCGAGCGGCTGGCCGACCTCGACCCGACCACCGCGGTCACCCGGCTGAGCCCCACCGACCTGGCCACCCGGTTCGACGCGGTGGACCCCGAGGTCGAGCTGGGGCTGCGCGGGTTCCTCGGCACCGCCCAGCGCGCGGTGGACGGCCTGGGCTGCGAGGTGGTGCTGCGCGCGTTCGACCCGCCGAGCACCCCGGTGCTGTTCCTGGTCGACCGCGACGCCGCCTTCCGCGCCGAGCTGCGCGCCACCCGCGAGCGCGCCGACGAGCTGTGGGCGGGTGTGCTCTCCGCGTTCGACAAGCCCACCGACGACCGCCCGCAGCTGGTGCTCAACCACCGCAGCCCGCTGGTGCGCCGGGTGTGCGCGCTGGGCGACCCGGCCGCGGTGGCGCTGGCCGTGGAGGCCCTCTACGGCCAGGCGCTGCTGCTGGGCCACCACCCGATCCGGCCCGCCGACGCCGCACTGCTCAACCGCTCGTTCCTCGGCCTGCTGGAGCGGGCCGTCCCCGGGGAGGACTCCGACCGATGACCGCACCGCAGGACCTGGCCGACCGCCTCGACGCGGTGTGGTCGATGCCGCACGGGCGGGCCCAGGTGGCGGCCGTCGAAGCGCTGATCCGCGACGCCGACGCCGCGCACGACGGGCACGTCGCCTACGGCGCGCGGCTGGTCGCCGTCACCGCCTACATCAAGGGCGCCGAACCGGCCAAGGCGTTCGTGCCGTTCGCCTGGGCGGTGGCCGCGCACGACCGGGGCGAGGGCGACCCGCGCCTGGAGGACCACCTGCTGTGGCTGTTCAAGAACGTGACCGGCTCGCTGCTGCGCCACCCCGAGGTGCCGCTGGACCGGACGATGGCGGTGCTGGAGGACATGGAGCGCCGCTACCGGGCGGCGGGGCACACGATGAACCCGGTGCACATGTACCGCACGCGCATCGCCGACCACGTGGGCGACCGGGCCACCGCGGACGAGCAGTACCGGCTGTGGTGCGCGACCCCGCGCGGGGAGATGGCCGACTGCGTCGGCTGCGAGCCCACCCGCAAGGTCGCCTACCTGACCGCCCGCGGGCGCCACGAGGAGGCCGTGGCGGTGGCCGACCCGGTGCTCACCGGTGAGCTGTCGTGCGTGGAGCAGCCCGCGGCGATCCTGACCGCGCTGCTGGAGCCCTACGTGCGGGTCGGCAGGGCGCAGGACGCCGCCGACGCCCACCGCAGGGCCTACCGGCTGCTGCAGGCCGACCGGTCCGAGCTGGACACCATCGCCGACCACGTCGAGTTCTGCGCCCGCACCGGCAACCCGGCCAGGGCGCTGGAGCTGGTGCAGCGCCACCTGTCCTGGTTGGACGAACCCGGCTCGCCCATGGCGGAGATGGCCTTCAGCGCCGCCGCGGCGCTGGCCCTGCGCACGGTGGTCGAGGCCGGGCACGAGGTGACGCTGACCCGCGACGCGGTGGAGGTCCCGGCCGCCGAGCTCGCCACCGAGCTGCGGGAGCGGGCGCTGGCGCTGGCCGCCCGGTTCGACGCCCGCAACGGCACCACCGCCCAGGGCGACCAGGTGCGCGCCGTGCTGGCGGCCGACCAGCTGGTCGAGCACCTGCCGCTGACCGGCACCGCCCGCCGGATCGAGGCGGCCGAGGCGGGGATGCCCGCGCGGGCCGAGCAGGCGCCCGCGCTGCCCGACGACCCCGACGAGCTGCTGGCCTTGGCGCTCGACGGCGAGAACAGCGAGAACAGCGGGAACGGCGAGAACAGCGCCGTCGGCGCGGTCAGCGCGGCAGGCGGGGTCGAGGCGGTGTGGGCGCGCTTCGACGAGGTCTGCCCCGAGCCCGAGGGCCTGCGCCTGGCGCACCGCACCGCGCGCCGGGGCGTGGAGGCGTGGGAGCGCGAGGACCTGGACGAGGCGCTGGCCCGCTGGCAGGAGGCCGTCGAGCGCTACGACGAGCTGGGCGAGCCGGAGCGGGCGCTGGGCGTGCGCGGCTGGGTGGGCACCGCGCTGTGCGCCGCGGGCCGCACCGACGAGGGCGTGGCCGAGCTGGAGTCAGCGCTGGCCGCGGCGGGCGGGGCGGGTGCCCGGCCGCGCGTCGGCGCGCAGCTGCGGCTGAGCCAGGGGCTGTGGCTGGCCGGGCGGCACGAGGAGTCGGTGGCCAGCACCCGCGCCGCGATCGAGCAGGCGGGCGACGAGCCCGCGCTGCTCGGCGAGGCGACCTCCGACCTGTCCCGGCAGCTGCTCGCGCTGGGCGAGGTCGACGAGGCGGCCGAGCACGCGGCCGCGGTGCTGGAGCTGGTGGCCGAGCCGGGGCAGGTCCGCCACCAGGCGGCGCTGCTGGTCGGGCGCGCCGCCGCGCGCGCGGAGGACTTCGAGCGCGCCGGGGCCCTGTTCGCCGAGGCGTGCGCGTCCGAGGTGCCGGAGGTGCTGGCGGAGGCGTTCACGCTGCGCGGGCACGTCGCGGGCGACCTGGGGCGCCCGGAGGAGGCGGTCGAGCACTACGCCGAGGCCGTGGCCCAGCACACCAGGGCGGGCGACATCGCCGCGGCGGCCGAGCTGTCGCTGCGCCTGGCGTTCCTGCACTCGGAACTGGAGCGCCCGGAGGAGGCCGCCGACGCCGCCGACGAGGCGCTGCCGTTCCTCACCGACCCGGAGGAGGTCGCGCAGGCCCGGTACGTGCTGGCCACCTCGCACAGCGCGCTCGGCGCGACCGGGCAGGCGCTGGAGCTGTTCGCGGAGGTCCGCGACCACTACGCGGGCACGCAGGAGGACGCGCCGCTGGGGCAGGTCCTCGCGGACACCGCCGACGTGCTCGACCGGCTCGACCAGGACGCCGAGGCCGCTCGGGTCTACGCCGAGGCCGCCGCGGCCTACGGCCGCGCGCAGCTGCCCGCCAAGCAGCTGGAGAACCTGCGGCACGCGGCCATGTCCGCGCACTGGGCGGGCGACGGGGACACCGCCCTGCGCACGCTGGCCGAGGCCGACGCCCTGGCGCCGGTGCTCGACGAGGACGAGCAGCCGTGGGCGCGGGCGCAGCGGGGGTTCCTGGACCACGCCGCGGCGCGGTTGTTCGCGGCGGTGGACCGGTTCGAGGAGGCGGTGGTGCGCGCCGCCGCGGCCGCGGCGCGGTTCGAGGAGCTGGAGGCGGCGCAGTTCGCGGCCCCGGCGCACGCGCTGCACGGGCGGCTGGCCGGGCAGCTCGGGCGCACGGCGGAGGCCCGCGCGGCGGTGGAGCGGGCCCTGGAGCTGGTGGACGACGAGGACGAGGAGACCAGGGAGGAGCTGCGCGAGCTGCTCGCCTCGCTGTGACCCGCCGCCCCGCTCGGCCGTCCACAGCGGCCGGGCGCGGTGGCGGGTCACCCGGTCGCCGGGGCGGTGTTCCCGGTCGAGGCGGTGCCGACCTCGGCCGATCGAGTGGTGTTGTGGCCGGGGTCACACGCGGTGGGACCAGGGGTGCCACGCTGCGGGGATGACGCGTGCGGTGGTGGTGGGCGGGGGCTTCGGCGGGCTGTGCGCGGCGCGGGTCCTCGCCGAGCACGGCGCCGACGTCGTCGTGCTGGAGCAGGACGAGGTGACCGCGGAGTCGTTGCAGCGGCGGGGGGTGCCGCAGGCCCAGCACCCCCACGCGCTGCTCGCCCGGGGGCTGCGCGAACTGGAGGCGCTGTTCCCCGGCCTGGGGGACGAGTTGACGGCGGTGGGGGCTCCGGAGGCCGACTTCGGGGAGGTCGTGCGGTACCGGGTGCCCGCGGGCTGGGCGCCCCGGGTGCCGGTGGGGTTGCCCATCCGGACGGTCACCCGCCCGGTGCTGGAGCGGTTGCTGCGGCGGCGGGTGCTGGCCGACCCCCGGGTCACCACGCGGGGCGGGTTCACCGCGGAGGACCTGCTGTGGCGGGGTGACCGGGTGTGCGGGGTGCGGGGGCCGCGGGTGGTGGACGCGGACCTGGTGGTCGTCGCCACCGGGCGGCACAGCCGGGTCGGGACGTGGTTGCGGTACGGGGGGTTCGAGCCGCCGAAGGCGCTGGTGGTGGACGCGGGGACCGTCTACACCACGCGGGAGTTCAGCGCGGGGTCCACCCGCGACTGGACCGCAGTGGCCGAGTTCCCGCGCGCGCCCGGGGTGCGGCGGGGCGGGTTGGTGGTGACGACCGAGTCGGGCACGCGGTTGGTGACGCTGGTGGGCGCGGACGGGCAGGTGGCGCCGACCACGGAGTCGGGGTTCCTCAACTACGCGCGCGGCCTGCGGGCACCGGAGTTCGCCGACGTGATCGGCAGCGGGGAGCCGGTGGGGACCGTGCACCGGATGGCGCGGCTGCACAGCCGGTGGACGCTGCTGCACAGGATGCCGCGGTGGCCCGCCGGGTTGCTGTGCCTGGGCGACGCGGTGTGCGCGCTGAACCCCGTGCACGCGCAAGGAATGACCGTCGCCGCCGTGCAGGCCGCGGTGCTGCGCGACGGGCTGGCCGAGGGGGTGGCGGAGGTCGAGCTGCAACGGCGGATCGCCGGGGCGGTGGGGCAGGCGTGGGCGCTGGCGACCGGGGCCGACCGGGTGTGGGACCCGTTCCCGACGCCGTGGCGGTCGAGGGCGCTGGTGCGGGTGCTGGCGCGGGTGGACGAACGGCTGCCGGGCGACCCCGGGCTCTTCCGCGACTTCTCCCGGGTGGCGCACCTGGTGGACCGACCGGGCCCCGGGCTGCTCTGGCGGGCGCTACGGCCGGTCCGCCGAGGCCACCAGCGCGGTGCAGTGCTCGACCAGCCGCTCGCGTGAGACCGCGAGGGTGCCGTCGAGGTGGGCGGCGAACAGCGCGGTGAGGGCGCCGACGACGCCCAGGGCGGTCATCTGCCGCTCGTCGGGGTCGGCGGTGGCCAGGTGGTCGTGCACGAGGGTCACGAAGGCCGGGACGAGCTGCTGGCCGCGGGCGCTGAGCACGGGCTCGGCCGCGGGCGCGAGCAGCAGCACCCGGCCCACCGCGGGCTCGTCCACGACCAGGTCCACGAAGGCCTCCACCGCCGCGCGGGGCAGGTCGGCCTGGTGAGCACCGGCGGTGGCGGTGACCAGCGCCTCGTGCGCGCGCTGCCCCACATGGTCGTAGACGGCGCGGACGAACTCGTCGCGGTCGGTGAAGCTCTCGTAGAAGTAGCGCTCGGTGAGGCCGGTGGCCCGGCAGACCGCGCGCACCGAGACACCGGGGCGGGTGGGGTCGCCGAGGATCGCGACACCCGCCGCCAGCAGCGCGGCGCGCCGGGCGGCTCGGCGGTCGGCCAGCGTCGATCCCATCGCCGCCATCCTCCCACGCGCGGACACCGGGTACCCGAGGGACACTCGTTGACAACGGTCGTTGTCAGCCCCTAGCCTGACAACACCTGTTGTCAGCGTGGGCGGGGAGGGCGCGGTGGGTGGTCCGGGACCGGGATCGGTGACCTGGAAGTACTTCGGGGACTGGCGCGGCCTGCTCCAGGGGCTGTGGGCCGGGTCGATGCAGAACATGCACCCCAAGCTCGGGGCGGCGGTGGAGCAGCACTCGGAGTTCTTCTCCGAGCGCTGGGCGCGGCTGTTCCGCTCCCTCTACCCCATCGGCGGGGTGGTCTTCGACGGCGACCGCGCCGAGGAGACCGGCCGCGAGGTCCGCGACTACCACCGCGACATCAAGGGCGTGGACTCCCGGGGCAGGCGCTACCACGCCCTCGACCCGGACGTCTTCTACTGGGCGCACGCCACCTTCTTCTACGGCACCCTGCTCACCGCCAAGCACTTCTGCGGCGGCATCTCCGACGCCGAGGTGCGCGCCCTCTTCGACGAGCACAAGCAGTGGTACGCCCGCTACGGCGTCAGCACGCGGCACGTCCCCGACACCTGGGAGGACTTCCAGGTCTACTGGGACACCACTTGCCGCACCGTCCTGGAGGACAACCGCGCCACCCGCGAGGTCCTCGACCTCACCACCCTCGACGCGCCCCCCGGCCTGCCCGCACCCCTCTGGCGCCTCGTCCGCCCCGCCATCGCCAAGGGCTTCGTCTGGCTCACCGTCGGCATGTACGACCAACCCGTCCGCGACCTCCTCGGTTACCGATGGACCCCCCGCGACGAACGCCTCCACCGAGCCCTGGGCACCGCGATCCACTGGGCCTTCGCACTCGTCCCCGAACGAGCCCGCAAACACCCCCGCGCCCGGGACGGCCTGGACCGCGCCTCCGGCCGCCTCCCCGCCGACACCCCCCTCATCCACACCCCCACCCGCCACCTCCCCCGGGACCACACCGACCCCCGACACTACTGCCCGGTCCACGCGGAACGCCGCGGCTGACCCTCCCCTATGGACAATCCCCCTTCGGGGATCCGCCACGAAGCACCACGCGGCCGTGGCAGATTCCCTGAAGTCCTAGTTGCCTGAAGACCTAGTTGCCGAAGAAGCGGCCGAACACGGACTGGGCCGCGGAGCCGGGGTCAGCGATGGCGTCCTGGGCTTGGGAGAGGAAGCCCTGGCCCTGCTCGGCAGCAGCGGAAGCCTGGGTGGTGGCGGTGTCGGCGAAGGCCGATGCCTGCTCACCCGCCTGGCCCGCGAAGTCACCGGCCTGCGCCGTGGCGGCATCGGTGAAAGCCACTGCCTGCTCGCCCGCTTGGCCGGTGAGATCACCGGCCTGGGCCGCGACATCGCCCGCCTGGGCCGTGGCGGCGTCCCCGAACGCGGACACCTGCTCTCCCGCCTGGCCCGCGAAGTCGCCGGCCTTGGTGGTGGCGGTGTCGGCCGCCGAGGCCGCCTGGTCGGCACCGGCCCCGAGGGTGGCGGTGTTGTCCTCGATGAACTGGGTGGCCTTGTCCCGCAGGGAGTCGAAGAAGCCCATTGGTGTCCTCTCGTTGATCGGCGTTCTCCTGGAGAACGAACGAGGTGTCCGTTTTGTCCCCGAACTCCGGGTGATCACCCCGCGTGGTTGAATGAGTTATGTCCGCAATGTCGGTTTCCCCGGGTGTGCAGGGCCCGATCCCGCGGCGGGTGGCGGTGGCCAGCGCGATCGGGACGACGATCGAGTGGTACGACTTCTACCTCTACGCCACGGCGTCGGCGCTGGTGTTCAGCCGCTTGTTCTTCCCCTCGGTCGACCCGGCGACCGGGACGTTGGCGGCGTTCGCCGCGTTCGCGGCGGGGTTCGGGGCGCGGCCGCTGGGCGCGGTGGTGGCCGGGCACCTGGGGGACCGGGTGGGGCGCAAGAGCGTGCTGGTGGGGGCGCTGCTGCTCATGGGCGGGGCGACCACGCTCATCGGGGTGCTGCCGACCTACGGGTCGATCGGGGTGCTGGCGCCCGTGCTGCTGGTGGTGCTGCGGACGTTGCAGGGGATCGCCGTGGGGGCGGAGTGGGGTGGGGCCGCGATCCTCACCGTGGAGCACGCGCCGCACGGGCGGCGGGGGTGGTTCGGGGCGTTCACGCAGATCGGGTCGCCCGCGGGGATGCTGCTGGCGACGGGGGTGTTCTGGCTCGTGCGGGTGAGCGCGGGCAACGAGGCGTTCCTGGCGTGGGCGTGGCGGATCCCGTTCCTGCTCAGCGTGGTGCTCGTCGGCGTGGGGTTGGCCGTGCGGTTGCGGCTGCACGACGCGCCGGAGTTCCAGCGGTTGCGCAGCCGGGGGGAGGTGGCCCGGTTGCCGGTGCTGGACGTGCTGCGGGCGGCGCCGGGGCCGGTGCTGCTCACCACCGGGCTGCGGCTGTCGCAGATCGGGCTCTACGTCCTGCTCACCACCTACGGCCTGACCTACATCGCGAACAACCTCGGCGCGGACAGCGACGCCGGGTTGATCGCGGTGGTGGTGTCGTCCGCGCTGTCGATCCCCACGACCCTGCTGTGGGGGCGGCTGACGGACCGGTTCGGGCGCAAGCGGCCGTACCTGTTCGGGGCGGTGGGCGCGGTCGGGGCGCTCGCGCTGTTCTTCCTCGCCGTCGACACCGGGTCCACGGTGCTCATCGTGGCGTCGGTGGTGCTGGCGACGAGCCTGTTCTTCGACGCGATGGCCGCCGGGCAGCCCGCGTGGTTCTCCGAGCTGTTCCCGCTGCACCTGCGCTACAGCGGGGTGTCGCTGGGCTACCAGGTGGGGTCGGTGATCGCGGGCGGGCTCACCCCGCTGATCGCCGCGGCGCTGGTGCTGCTCGGGGACGGGCGGCCGTGGTGGGTGCTGGCCTACTACGGCGGGTTGGCGGTGCTGACGATCACGGCCGCGCTGCTGGCGCGGGAGACGGCGTTCGCCGAGCTGGACCGGCCGCGCCCCTGACGAGCAGGGCCAGCCCCGCCCCCGCGCACGCCAGGCCCGCCAGCACGAGGAACGGCCCGTCCGCGACGAGGAAGCCGACCACCAGCGGCCCGAGGATCCCGCCGACGCGGCCGAACCCGGTGCACCAGGCCACCCCGGCCCCGCGCACGGCGGTCGGGAACGCCGCCGCGGCCAGGCCGATGACCAGGATCTGCGTGCCGGTGGTGCCCAGCCCGACCACCGCCACCAGCACGACCACCGCGGCGGCGGGCGGTGCGGTGCCCAGGGCGAGCAACCCCAGCGCGCCCAGGGCGAAGCAGCACGCGACCACCCGCCGGGGGCCGAAGCGCTCGGACAGCGGCGCGGCCAGCAACGCCCCCGCGATCGCGCCGCCGTTGAGCACGAGCAGCAGCACCAGCGACGCGCTCGTGCCGAAACCCGCGCGCCCCATCAGCTCCGGCAGCCACGTGCCGAGCGCGAAGACCAGCAGCAGCCCGATGCCGCTGACGAACCCCAGCACCACGGCGGGGACGCGCGCGGGTCCGGTGAACAGCCCGGCGAAGCCCGGCCTGCTCCCCCGGTCCGCGCGCCAGGACGGCGATTCGCGCAGCTTCCACGCCGCCAGCGGCAGCAGCGTCACCAGCGGCAGCGCGCCGAGCCAGAACAGCCCGCGCCAGGTGAGGTCGTCGAGCAGCCACAGCGCGGCGAGGGTGCCCAGCACGCTGCCCAGCGGGATGCCGCAGTAGGTGGCCGTGGTGGCCAGCTGCGCGCGGCCCGGTGGGGCCAGCTCGGACACCAGGGTGCCGGTGGTGGCCACGACCGCGCCGATGCCGATCCCGGTGATCAGCCGCCACGCCCCGAAGGCGGGCACCGACGAGGTGAGCGCGGTGGCGGCCATGCCGACCGAGAACCAGGCGTAGCCGGTGAGCAGGACGGGCCGCCTGCCCCACCGGTCCGCGACCGCGCCCGCCGCCAGCGCGCCGACGAGCACCCCGACGAGCGCGCAGCTGCCCAGCAGCCCGGCGGTCTGCGGGGTGAGCTGGCCGAGCTCGCCGGGCGAGCGCAGGAACAGCGGCACCAGGGTGCCGTAGACGACCAGGTCGTAGCCGTCGAAGACCAGCCCGGCCGTGCACAGCGCCACGGCCCACGCCGCGTCGCGGCCGGTGGCGGGGGTCGTCATCGGCCGAACCGCACGGGCAGGGCGGCGAGGTTGAGGTGGCGGCCGTTGGCGTAGTGCCGCTCGACGGGGCCGTCGAGGCGCATCGGCGGCGCGGCGGCCAGCTCGGCGAGCACGGCGGTGATCTGCCTGCGGCCGAGCTGGGCGCCCAGGCAGTAGTGGATGCCCTGCCCCAGCGACAGGTGGCGGGCGGCGCCGCGGTCGAGGCGGAACTCCTCGGGCGCGGTGAACTCGTCGGGGTCGCGGTTGGCCGCGCCGACGGCGAGCAGGACGCGCGAGCCGCGCGGGAGGGTGGTGGTGCCGACGACCACGTCCTCGGTGGTGACCCGGCTGCCGTGGTCGACGGGGGCGTCCAGGCGCAGGGTCTCGTCGACGGCGGCGAGGCGGTGGCGGGCGTCGGGCAGGACGCGGGCGGCCAGCTCCGGGTCGCCCGCCAGCCGCCAGAGCAGGTGGCCGGTGGTGTTCATGGTGGTCTCGTGGCCCGCGATGGCGAAGGCGACGAGCATGACGCGCAGCTGCTCGTCCGGGACCGGGGCGCCGTCGACCCGGGTGCGCACCAGCTCCGCGAGGTAGGAGCCGTCGTGCGGGCCGCGGGCGCGGGCGATCTCGGCGTCGAGCAGCGCGGCGAACTGCGGCCAGAACTGCCCGCCGGAGGCCATGCTCGCCCACGTGGTGCGGGTGAGATCGAGGATGGCGCCGCGGGCGGCGGCGGAGAAGCCGATGGTGGTGGCGAGCACGGCCAGCGGCAGGGTGGTGGTCAGCTCGGCCACCAGGTCGGCCGAGCCGCGGCGCACCAGCGGGCGCACCACCTCGGCGGCCAGCTCGTCGATGCGCGGTTCGACCGCGCGCACCGCGGCGGCGGCCAGCGCCGGGCGCATGAGCGAGCGGAAGGCGGTGTGCTCGGGCGGGTCGTACTCCAGCGGGGCGAACCGGGGCTGGTCCGCGGCGCGCGGGAAGAACACCCCGGAGGCCGAGGAGAACCGGCCGTGGTCCTTCAGCGCGGCGAAGACGTGCCGGTAGCGGGCCAGGACCCAGAACCCGCCGTGGGCCTCGCTGTGCACGGGCTCGCCGCGCTCGCGCAGCCCCCGGTGCACCGCGACGGCGGTGTCGGGGGTGAACCCCGGGTCGTGGTGGTCGAACCGCGCCACCAGGCGCTCCACTGTGGACATCTGCGTGGTCATGGGCGCTCCACCAGTGCGGCGGTCCAGGTGTAGCCACCGCCGCCGTTGAACACGACGGCCTTCTCCCCGGGGGTGAGCAGGGCCGTGAGGTCGGCCAGGTTGGCGAGCAGGTCGCCCGCGCCGAGGTGGCCCGTGCCGTCCCCGAGGTCGAGCACCTCGGCGGTGGTCACCTCCGCGAACACCGGGCGGTACAGCTCGAAGGTGAGCCTGCCGATGCGCGGCAGGAGCAGGTACCGCAGGGTCGGGTCGTCGAGGGCGACGCCCGCGCGCTCGGCGGCGGTGACCACGACCCGCTTGGCGGTGGCGGTGGCCGTGCCGGTGAAGGCCTCGCGGGAGTGCTCCGCGAAGAAGGCCTTCTTGGTGCGTGCGAGGTCGATGGGCGCGCCCTGCTCGTGGCGGGCGGTGCTGAACGGGTCGTCGCCGCGGTGCATGCCCTCCAGCTCGGGCGCCGAGGCGCTGGCGAGACCGCGCAGCACCAGGGCGTCGCCCGCGCGCTGGGTGGCGGTGAGGACCATGGCGGTGCCCGCGTCGGCGTGCACCAGGCCGCGGTCGGAGCGCCAGCGGTCGAAGCCGGGCAGGCAGAACCGGTCGCCGGTGGTGACCACCGCGGCGGAGCCGGGGTTGGCGCGCAGCCACGCCACGGCCAGCTCGGTGGCCGCGGCCCCGCCGTTGGACAGCTGCCGGACGCCGATCGGCAGCGCCGCGCCCGCCCCGACCTGGTCGGCCACGTAGTGCGGGGGCGACCACAGGTCGTGGCCCTGGTAGGTGGTCCAGGCGTGCAGGAGCAGGCCGACCTGGTCGGGGGCGACGCCGGAGGCCGCGAGCGCGCGGCGGGCGGCGTTGACGGCGAGGACCGGGCCGGGCAGGTCGGGGCCCGCGACCGGGACGCGGGTGTAGCCGGAGCGCTCGGCGTCGGCCTCGGTGAGGCGGCCGTCGGCCAGGGCGTCGGCCAGGCTCTCGCGGGTCTCGGGCAGCCAGGTGGCCACCGCGCGCACGGAGATCACGCCGTGACCCCCTGCCGGTGCGGGGGGAAGACGACGTCGAGCGGGTCGGCGCCCTCGGGCAGGTGCTCGTCGGTGGCCCAGCGCACCATCCGGCGGACGGGCTCGAACCCGTCCTGCGGCAGGGCCTGGTGCACGCTGACGGCGCAGCCGAGCTCGACGGTGCGCTGCACGCCGACCAGCGGCAGCACCTCGCGCAGCTCGCGGCGCAGCGACGCCGGGTAGACCCCGACGGTCTGGGTGGCGGCGTCGAGGTGGCGGGCGGCGTCGGCGGCGGAGTCGACCGGGACGACGTTGGCCACCCGGCCCGCCAGCGACACCGCGAAGTCGACCGGCTCGTCGAGCTGGGAGACCACCACGGCGCCCTCGTCGCCGGTGCCGCCGACGACGGTGTGGAAGCCGCTGGTGCGCACCGCCCGCAGCTTCGCGCGCAGTTCGGGGTCCAGCGGCGCGGGCGTGGACACCTCGGGCGGGAGCAGGGCGAGGTGGGCGTGCACGCGGCGGGCCAGGTCCTCGGCGGCGGCGACCCCGGCGGGGCCGGTGCCGCAGGCGGCGTAGACGACCCGGGCGTTGACGCAGCCGACCTGGTTGAACGCGCCCACGTCCAGCGCCAGGCGCCGGGCGACGTCGTCGACGGCGTCCGGGTGGAACGCCTCGGGGCCCAGGATCGTGGCGCTCTGCTTGGGGTCGAAGGTGACCAGCTCCAGCCCGGGTGCCAGGTACCCGACGACGTGGCGCACCGAGGCCATCCCGCCCCAGGCGACGATCTTGTCGAACGCGCCGGGGTGGTAGAGGCGCCGCTCGACCCCGGTGTCGCCGCCCTTCCAGTAGGCGACCGACAGCGCCCGGGTGAGCGGGTGGTCGGGTGCCACCTCGGCCATGGTGCGGGCGAGCGCGACCATCGTCAGCGGGTCGTTGGACGGGGTCTTCACCACCGCCTCGCCGCGGGTGATGGCGGTGCGCACCAGGGTCATCGCCGCGATGAGGGGGCTGTTGCCCGCGATCACGTGCACCGAGCGGACGCCGAAGGCGTGCACGGCGCCGACCCGCCCGTCCGCGGTGCGCCGGGCGGGCCAACCGGTCAGGTGGTCGCGGCCGACGGCGGCCACGACCTCCTCGGTGGCCGCCCGGGTGAACAGCGCGGCGAGCAGGCGGTAGTTGGAGCGGACGAGCTGCGGGGGCACGTCGGCCAGCCCCTCGGACTCCGCGACGGCCTCGGCCAGGTGGGGGTTGCTGTCCGGGTCCAGGCGCTGCCCCAGCTCGGCCAGGTAGTCCAGCACCTCGTCGAGGTCGAGCGCGTTGAGGGCGCGGGCGAGGTCGAGGTCCCGCGCGGCGAGGCGGGGGACGACCGCGGCCGGGTCCGGCGCGGCGAAGGGCTTGGCGCCCCGGCCGCCGAACTCCAGCAGCGGGCCGTCGACGAGTTCGCCGCGCACGACGGCGGGCACGGTCAGCACCATCAGCCCTCCCCGGTGAGGTGGTCGAGCGCGGCCCGGTGGGCGCTGTCGGTGGCCGCGCAGTTGATCTTGTCGCCGTCCGGGAGGTCGGCCAGCCTGCGGATGCCGTCGTGCACCTGCGGGGTCGCCCGGCCGCAGTCGCACGGGTCGAAGGCGACGGTGATCCGGTCCTCGGAGCGGAACCCGCCCCAGTGCGTCCTGGCCAGCAGGTCGACGAACGCCCCGCGCCCGGTGCGCGTGCCGGTGCGCGGCAGCGGCCGGTCGGTGGCCGGGTCGAGGACGAAGGCGATCGTCCACGGCTCCAGGTGGTAGCGGCCCGAGGGGCACATGGGGTGCAGCGCGGTCGTCTCGGTCATGGCGTAGATGTGCTGGAGGCGGTCGGCGCCGGTGAACCGGCGCACCCGGTCCTGCCAGTCGTCGGGCATGTGCGCGCCCTTGGTGCCCCCGCCCGGTTCGACGAGCGAGTCGGCGGCGAAGACCCCGGTGCGGCCCGCGTCCAGGCCCGCGGTGGCGAGCTGGTGCAGGGTGTTCCAGGTGTTCATCAGGTAGACGCGCTCGCCCGCGAGGGTGTCGGCGAGGCGTTCGGCGAAGGCGGGCATGGCCGCCTCGGACTCGCGGCGCAGCCGCTCGAACTCCGCGCGCCTGGCCAGCAGGTCCGGGTCGGCCTCGACGGCCTCGCCCCGGGCCCTGGCGGCGGCGAGCTGCCCGGCGAGCAGCATCACGTCGGCGCTCATCCGCCCCGGGTGCATGGCGTGCACGTTGTGCTCGCCGCCCGCGACGTGCGCGGCGAGGGCGTCGGCGCAGCGCATGATGCCGCTGCGGCCGTGCCGGATCATCGGCCACACCACGGGCACCGGGTCCCCGCCGCCGCGCACCCTGGCGCCCACGACGGCGAACATCGCGTCGACCTCGGCGTGGGTGTGCGGGACGAACGACATCGTCCCCGAGGTCACCGACGAGTGCTGCACGCGCAGGTCGGTGTGCTCGTCGAGGGAGGCCAGCCAGTCGTCGACGCTGCCCGCCGCGGTGTCGGCGCCGGAGACGTCGACGGTGGTGAGCCTGCCCAGCCAGGCGGTGAGCACGTCGAAGCGCTTCCGCCGCAGCAGGACCGACGGGTAGGACTTGTAGACCTGCGGGGAGAACAGCAGCGGGACGACGTCGTCGAGCTCGTGCAGCTCCGCCACGCCGGTGTCGGCCACGGTGGCGCCCAGCACCTCGACCCGCTCGCGCAGGTCCGCGAACCGCTCGCGCAGCGCGGCCAGTTGCAGCTCGGCCAGCTCGGTGCTGCCGAGCCGGTGCAGGGCGCGGTAGTCCCCGCCCGCCCAGGTCAGCGGGTCGTCGGCAAACGACCGGGCGTCGCTCGCCGTCGTGGTTCCTGCTGTCGTGGTTCCTGCCGTCGTCGTGCGCGGTGTCACTGGGCGGGTCCTCCCTGCTCGTGGTCCGCGGGGTGCGCGGGGATGGTGGTAGCGAGGTGCTGGGCGATCGCGGCGGCGGAGGGGTGGTTCCACAGCAGGGTCGGCGCCAGCGCGGTGCCGACCAGCCGTTCCAGCCGCACCCGCAGCACCGCGCCCAGCAGCGAGTCCACGCCCTGCTCGGCCAGCCCGGCCCCGGCGTCGACCGCGGCGGGGTCGGTGCCCAGGACGGCGCCTGCGCACTCGCGGACGCGCGCGGTCAGCTCCGCCACCAGGGCGGGCCCGGTGAGCCCGGCCCAGGAGGGCGTGTCGTCACCCGTGCCCGCGGTGTCGACGGCGAGGGCGGCGAGCAGCGGCGGCCGCGCCCCGGCGTGGTCGGTGCGCACCGGCAGCACCGCGACCGGCCCGCCGCCGAGGTCGTGGCGCCGGGCCAGCACCCGGTCGAGGGCGGCCAGCGCGCGCTCCGCGGTGAGGTCGGCGCTGCCGCGGGCGTCCAGTTCGACGTCGGTGGCCGCGGCGGCGGTCGCCATGCCCAGCCCGCGCCAGGACGTCCACGCGATCGACACGCACCCGGTGTCGCCCTGGTGCCTGCGCCGGGCGGCGAGCCCGTCCAGGCACCCGTTCGCCGCGGCGTAGGCGGCCTGGCCGGGCAGGCCCAGCAGCGGGCCCGCCGAGGAGAACAGCACCAGGAAGTCCAGGGTGCCCACCGGGAACAGCGCGTCGAGCACGTGCGCGCCGTCGACCTTGGCGCCCAGCACGACGTCGAGGTCGGCGGCGGTGAGGTCGGCGGCGGGTCCGCTGCGCACCTGCCCGGCGGCGTGGACGACCCCGCGCACCGGCGGCACGGGCAGGGCGGCGAGCGCGGCCCGCACGGCGTCGGCGTCGGTGATGTCGACGGCGGCGGTGAAGACGGTGGCGCCCGCGGCCTCGATGGCGCGCACGGCCGCGACCCTCGGGTCGTCGCCCTCCCGCTCCTGGAACGGGTTCGCCCGGGGCAGCGGGGTGCGGCCGAGGAGCACCAACCTGCGCGCGCCCCGGGCCGCGAGGTGGGCGGCCACCTGGAGGCCGAGCGCGCCCATCCCACCGGTGATCAGGTATGTGCCGTCGGGGCGGCAGGAAGGGGTCTGCGCGGTGCGGCCCAGTGGCACGGCCCGGGGACACAGCGCCGCGTCCGCAGTCACGGCGGTGACGGGTTCGGCGCCGGGGTGGGACAGGCGCGCGCGCAGGCGGGCGGTGACGGCCGGGTCCGGGGTTTGGTCGGGCAGGTCCAGGACGCCGCCGAAGCTCTCCGGGTGTTCGGTGGCGAGCACCCGGCCCAGGCCCGCGATCGCGGCGGACCCGGGGGTGGCCGTGCCCGCGTGGACGCCGGTGGTGACGGCCCAGACCCGCTTGCCCTCGGCGCCGCGCAGGACGTCGATCAGGGCGGGCACGGCGTCCCTCGGGTCGGGCGGCGCGGCGACGAGCACGTTGTCGGCGCCGGGTTCCGAGCCCAGGGCCTCGGCCAACCCCGGTGCACCGAGCAGGGTCAGCGGCGCGGGCGGGCCGTCGTCGGGGACGGGCTGCCACTGGACGACGAACGCGGTCTCGGGGAGTTCGGGGCGGGCGGTGCGGGTGCCGTCCGGTTCGGCGTAGCGCAGGCCGGACAGGCGCAGCAGCGGGGTGCCGTCCTCCCCGAGCACGTTGACATCCACAGTGGACTCCGCGACCCGGCGGGCGACGACGACGGCGCGGTCCGGCGCGTCGGCGGCGACCACCAGGTCGTCGAGGGCGGCGGGCATGCGCAGCACCGGGTCGCCGCCGAAGACCACCGACGCCGTGGACAGCGCCGCGTCGAGCAGCGAGGCCCACCCGGGGTGGCGCAGCGCGCCGTCGGGGTCGGCGGCGACCTCGGCCACCAGCAGGTCCGGGCCGCCGGTCAGCTTGTCGACCCGCCACGGGAAGCCCATGGCGGCCACCCCGAGGTGGGCCAGCCGGTCGACCACCGCGCCGGCGTCCAGCGGTTCCGACGCGGCGGAGACGTCGACCTCCGGCAGGTCCACCGGCGTGCCGGGGCGGGCGGAGGAGTGCACGGACCACTCCCCCTCCGGCAGGCGGGAGGCGATGCGCAGGGACCCCGCCTCGCGCACCACCTGCACCTCGCGGGCGGGGTCCTCGTCGTCGGGCACCGCGACCGGGCGCAGCAGGCGCACGTCGGACAGCGCCTCGCCGCCCGAGGCGCACAGGTAGGTCAGCAGCGTCACCGCCGCGGGGACGATCTCGGTGCCGAGGACGGGGTGGCGCCCGGGGTACGGGCGGGTGCGCACGTGCACGGTCGTCGTCCACACCCGGGCGGCGACCCCGTGCACGTCGACCCCCGCGCCCAGCAGGGTGTTGGGCGGGCCGGGCGGGAACGCGGGCGGGTGCTCCACCCAGTGCTCGCGGTGCTGCCAGACGACCCCCGGCAGCCGGACGCGGCGGCCCGGCGGGGTGCGCAGGTCGACCTCGACGCCGCGGCAGTGCAGGGCCGCGACCGCGTGCGCCAGCACGGCGCGCTCGGGCTTGCCGCGCCGCAGGCTCGGGATGACCACCCCGTCGTCGACGCCCTGCGCGGCCAGCGCCTCGGTGATGGAGTGCGCGACGACCGGGTGCGCGGAGACCTCCAGGAAAGTGCGGTGCCCGTCCTCCAGGGCCGCCGCCACCGCCTCGGCGAAGCGGACCGGGTTGCGCAGGTTCGCCGCCCAGTAGGCGGCGTCGTGCCGGTGGTCACCGCGCGGGTCGGGGAACGCCGTGGCGTAGAGGGGGATCCGCGGTGGCCGGGGGCGCAGGTCCGCCACGGCGTGCGCGAGGTCGGCGGCGAGCGGGGTCATGTGCTCGGTGTGGAAGGCGACGTCGGAGTCGACGCGGCGGACCGTGCGGCCGTCGCGCTCGAACGCCGCACCCGCCCGGACGACGGCGTCCACGTCGCCCGCGACCACGGTGGAGTGCGGCGAGGCCGCGATCGCCGCCGACGCGCCGGGGGTGTCGCGGAGCTGTGCCGCGCACTCGTCGAAGGGCAGGTCCACCAGCACCATCGCCCCGCGCCCCGCCACCCGGGGCAGCAGCGCCGAGCGGCGGCAGATCAGGCGCGCGGCGGACTCCTCGTCCAGCGCCCCCGCGGTGACGGCGGCGGCGATCTCCCCGACCGAGTGCCCGATGACCGCGGCGGGTTCGAGGCCGCGGGCCCGCCACGACGCGGCGAGACCCAACTGGACCGCGACGAGCGCCGCCTGGACGCGGTCGACGCCGCCGAGGTCGTCCGCCTCGATGACCTCGCGCGGGGTGACGCCCAGTTCCTCGCGGTAGACGGGGCCGAGGCGGTCGACGACGGCGGTGAAGTCCGGGTCGGCGCCGAGCAGGCCGCGGCCCATGCCGACCCACTGCGCGCCGTGGCCGGAGAACACCCAGACGGCGCCGCCCGCGCGCGCCGTGCCCGTCGTCCCCGAGCCGCCTGCGACAGCCCGCAGGCCCTCGACCAGCTCGTCGCGGTCGGCGGCCGTCACCACGGCCCGGTGCCGCAGGGCCGCTCGACCGCGCACCAGCGTCGTCGCCACGTCCGCCAGCGACGGCGCGCCGGGCTCGACGAGGTCGTCCGCGAGGTTCGCGGCAGCGGCGGTCAGTGCGGCGGGTGAGGCGGCCGAGAGGGGGAAGTGCGCGGGCTCGACCAGACCGTCCTCACTAGACTTGACGATCGGGTCCGCTTCCTCCAGGACCACGTGCGCGATGGTGCCGCCGTAGCCGTAGCTGGCGACCCCCGCGCGCCGGGGGTGCCCGGGGTCGGGCCACTCGGCGCCCTCGGTGCTCGGCCGCACACCGGACTCCGCCCACGGCACGTCGGCGCGCAGCGACACCAGGCCCGCCACCGCGGGGACCCAGCGGTGCCGCAGCACCTGGATGGCGGCGATGACGCCCGCGACCCCGGCGGCTGCCTCCGTGTGCCCGATCGTCGCCTTCACCGCGCCGACGCGGCACACGGGCAGGTCGGCCGGGCGGGCGTAGGCGGCGCAGAGCGCCGCGCCCTCCACCGGGTCGCCCGCCGCGGTGCCGGTGCCGTGCGCCTCCACGTAGCCCACGGTGGTGGGGTCGACGCCCGCCGCCGCGCACGCGGCCCGCACCAGGTCGGCCTGCGCGGCGGAGTTGGGGGCCATGATGCCGTCGGTGCGGCCGTCCTGGCGCACGGCGCTGCCGCGCAGCACGGCCAGCACCTCGTCGCCGTCCGCGCGGGCGTCGGCCAGCCGCTTGAGGACGACCACGCCGCAGCCCTCGCCCCGGCCGTAGCCGTCGGCGGCGGCGTCGAAGGGGGTGCTGCGCCCGTCCGGGCCGAGCGCGCCCGCCTCGGCGAGCACGGCGGTGAGGTGGGGGCCGTTCATCAGCATGACCCCGCCTGCCAGCGCCACCCGGCACTCCCCCGCCCGCAGCGCCGCGGCGGCCGAGTGCACGGCCACCAGCGAGGACGAGCACGCGGTGTCCACCGCGACGCTGGGCCCGCGCAGGTCGAGCGCGTGCGAGACGCGGTTGGGCACCCCGCACAGAGACGCGCCGATGCCCGTCCACGGGCGCACGTGCGGCAGGTCCTCCAGCAGCCTGCGCCCGTAGTCGTCGGTGCCGACCCCCAGGAACACCCCGGTGTCGGAGCCCGCGAGGGCGGTCGGGGCGATGCCCGCGTCCTCCAGGGCCTCCCAGCACACCTCCAGCGCCACCCGCTGCTGCGGGTCGAGCTGGTCGGCCTCACTGGTGGAGATGCCGAAGAAGGCGGCATCGAACCCGGCCACGTCGTCGAGGAAGGAGCCCAGCGCCGGGACCCGGGCCAGGGCGGCGGCGTGCTCGCGGGAGAGCGCGGCGGTGGGGCGCCAGCGGTCCTCGGGGACGGTGGTCGTGGTGGTGGCGCCCGCGCGCACCAGCCGCCAGAGGGCGTCGGCGGAGGTGGCGCCACCCGCGTAGCGGCAGCCGATGCCCACCACCGCGATCGCGTCGGGGCTCATCGGGCCGCTCGCCGGGTGGAGGGGGCGGGGAGGGTGCGCGCGTGCGCCACAGGGGCTCCGTTCTGCTCCGGGGGACGGGGGTCTGGCCGGGTCGGCGTGTTCCACCAGTGGGCGGCGTCAGCTCGTTCGCCGTGTGCCGGGCTATCCCGGGTGGACCAGGCGGGTGGGGCGAGCACGGTCTAGCGGGCCCAGACGACCCCGCCGAGGTCCCGCCCGCCCGCCCGCAGGACGGCGGCGCCCACCTCGGCGGCCCCCGCGTCGACCAGCGCGGTGAGCAGGTCCCAGCGGGTGGCGCCCGCGGCGGTGCCGTGGCGCAGGACGAGCAGCCCGCCCGCCCGGTCGACCACCTCGGGCGGGCCGTCGGTGGCGTCGAGGTGGTGCACCGGCTCGTCGTCGCGGCGCAGGCGCTCGACCACCCGGTCGACGAGCGCGGCCCTGGCCTCGCGTGCCGCGGCTTGCACCGCGTCCGGAGTACCGGTGCCCAGCAGGCGCGCCCAGCGGCTCGGGCTCTCCCGCCCGGCGGCCAACCCGCGGCCCATCGCCGTGCGCTGCGGCTTGCCGGTGGCCGTGGCGGTGAACGCGCCGAAGGCGAAGGCGGCGGGGCGCACCGCGGCGACCTCGGCGACCCGGCGCGCCGCGGCCAGGGTCGCCGCGGACACCTCCGCGGTGACCAGGCCGACCTCGTGGCCCAGCACGTCGTCGGGGACCCCGACGGCGGCGAAGGTGCCGGTGAGCCCGGCCTCCCGCCAGTCGCGCTCGACCTCCAGCGGGTAGTGCTTCTCCCCGCCCCGGTCGATGCGCTCGCTGCGGCGCCCGGTGAGCACGAGCAGCCCGTCGCGCTCGACGCCGAGGTCGCCGGTGCGCAGCCAGCCGTCCGGGGTGAGGGCGGCCGCGGTGGCCGCCGGGTCCTCCCAGTAGCCGCGCATGCGGTCGGCGGAGCGGATCCACACCTCGCCGGACTCCAGGCGCAGCTCGGTGCCCGGCAGCGGCGCGCCCACCGGCGGGTGCTGGGCCAGGTACCGCTCGGCCCAGGGCCCGGGGTCCAGGCGCGGGGTGGTGAAGGAGAAGTTGACCAGCTCGGTGAGCCCGTAGCCCTGGCGCAGCCGGGGGCCGTAGCGGGCGTGGAAGCGGCGGGCGAGGTCGGCGGTGAGCGGGGCCGCCGCGGTGATCAGGTACTCCAGCCCGTCCGGCCACGGCGGGGCGGCGTCGAGCAGGTCGGGCAGCAGGGCGGGCACCACCGAGGCGGTGGCGACCTCCTTGGCGCGCAGGTCGGCGAAGTAGGCGGCCGGGTCGAACCCGGTGTGCAGCACCAGCGGCGTGCCGGTCAGGTGCGTGCCGACCAGGGACATGACCAGGGCGTTGCAGTGGTGCAGCGGCAGGCAGGTCGCGTGCGGGCGGTCGGGGCGGAAGCCGTGCAGCGCCGCGGTCTTGCGCGCGTTGCCGAACACCGCGTCCCTGGGCAGCATGACGCCCTTGGGCACGCCGGTGGAGCCCGAGGTGAACATGATCAGCCCGAGACCGGCCGCGTCGGGGTGCTCGGGGTCGGCCCCGGTGGTGGTGATCGCGTCGGGGGTGACCACGGCCGAGGCGCGGACCCGGGCGGCGACCTCCGCGCGGCGAGCTTCGGGGGTGCGCGGGTCGAGCGGGACGGCCACCAGTTCCCGGTCGAGGCAGTCCAGCAGCAGCTCGGCCAGCCGGTCGCCGCTGGGCAGGGCGAGCACGACGCGGGCGCCGGGCGGCAGGTCGGGCAGCTCGGATCCGGAGCGGGACACGGGCGACTCCTCCAGTCGTCGGTTCTCGCAGGGGGTCCGGGGCTCATCGCTCGGCACCGGGAAATCGCGGGACAATGGCAGGGCGGGTGGGGCGGGACAATGGCAGCACGGGCAGGGCGGGGACAATTTCAGCGCAGGCGTCGAACCGATTCCCGGGGCGGCCGCGGCACGGGCTGCCCCGATCTCCCCGACTGCCGCGGGTACGTCCGGCGCCAGTGGCACTGATAGTACATATCGGTCATAACAGGCGCCACCTGCGGGTGACAGTTCACCAACGCACCGGAGTATGGGCAGCTCAGCACGTGATCAACCCGCGGCTCCCCAGCCCCGGCCGTCGTCCGACCGGGGGTAACCCGAGGGGGTGACGAGCCGCCGCGGCGGCAGCGGTCGCCGGGGAAACGCACCGGGAATGCGCGCCGACCCGTTCCTCCGCTACCGTGGGAACCATTCCGTCGGCATTCCCCGCCGGCAGGTCCCCGACATTCCCGCGCCCACCCCAGGACCGGTGCGCGGTGCCGAGGAAGGATTTCCCATGCCGACCCCGTTCGTGCTCAGCGCGCCCACGCGGGCGGACCTGCTCGCGCTCGCCGGGTCGGTGGGCGGCGGGGTGGACCCGCGCGACCTGGCCGCCCGCGCCCGCCAGGACCACCCCTTCCGCGTCGTGCTGCTCGCGGAGGGGCCCGCCGACCTCGACCGGCTGCCCGCGCTGGCGGCGGCGGCCACCGCACGACCCGAGCCGGGGCCGCTCGCCCTGCTGTTCTCCGGCCAGAGCAGCCAGCGGCTCGGCATGGGCGAGCAGCTGCGGCGGGCGTTCCCGGTGTTCGACGCGGTGCTGGCCGAGGTCGAGGAGCAGGTGCGCCCGCTGCTGCCCGCGCCGCTGCGCGAGGTGGTGGCGGGCGACGACCCGGACCCGCTCGACCGGTGCGCCAACGCCCAACCAGCGCTGATGGGCGTGGGCCTCGGGCTCGCGGAGCTGCTGCGGGTGGCGGGGGTGCGGCCCGACTACGTGTGCGGGCACTCCTTCGGCGAGTACGTCGCCGCCGCGGCCACCGGTGTCTGGTCCACACAGGACGCCGCCACCATCGTGGCCCGGCGCGGCCTGCTGATCGACGACCTGCCGCCCGGCGGCGGGATGGTCGCGGTCGAGGCGCCGGAGGCCGACGTCACCGCCGAGCTGCCACCCGGGGTGACCATCTCGGCCGTGCACAGCCCCACGTCGGTGGCGGTCGCCGGTCCGGTCGAGCTGGTCGAGCGGGTCGCCGCGGTCTTCGCCGCCCGCGGCGCGCGCACGGCCCGGCTCGGGGTCGGCGGCGCCTACCACTCCCCCGCCGTGGAGCCGGTGCTCGCGCCGCTGGCCGAGGTGATCGCCGCGCACCCCGCCAAGCCCGGCGGCGTCCCGCTGGTCAGCAACACCACCGGCGGGGTCGTGCCCCCCGGGGACCTGGCCACCCCCGAGCACTGGGTGCGGCACTGCCGCCAGCCGGTGCTCTGGTCGGGCGTGATGAGCACCCTGGTGGCCCAGGGCGTGGGCACCTTCCTGGACGTGGGGCCCAGCGGCGCGCTGGGCAGGCTCGCCGCCGCGTGGCTGCCCGAGGACCGGCGGGGGTCCGTGGTGGCCTCGCTGGGCGCCGAACCCGACGAGGTGACGGCCCTGCTCACCGGGCTGGCCCGGCTCGACGCCCGCGGCCACCACGTCGACTGGGCGGCCGTCCTCGACGCCCTGGCCTGAACCGCGGCCCGCGCGCCGGGCAGGATGGCGGGGTGGACCTCAAGCAGCTGGAGTACTTCGTCGCCGTGGCGGAGGAGCTGAACTTCACCAGGGCCGCCGCGCGCGTGTACGCCACCCAGTCCACTGTGTCCTCCGGGATCCGGTCGCTGGAGTCGGAGCTGCGGGCCACCCTGTTCGAGCGGTCGAGCAGGCAGGTGTCGCTCTCCCCCGCCGGGGCGGCGTTCCTGCCCGAGGCCCGCGCGGCGCTGGCCGCCCTGCGCCGCGCCCGCGACTCGGCGCAGGAGGCCGCCGCCGGGCTGCGCGGCAGCCTGCGGATCGGCGCGCTGACCCGGATCGCCGTGCTGGACCTGCCCGGGCTGTTCCGGGCGTTCCGCAACCGCTACCCGCTGGTCGACCTGCACGTCACCGCCTCGCCCACCGGGTCGACCGGGCTGGCCGACGACCTGCGGCAGGGCAGGCTGGACGTGGCCGTGCTCGGCCTGCCGCCCGCCGAGCTGACCGGGCTGCGCGTGCGGGAACTGGCGAGCAGGCCCTACGTGGCGGTGCTGCCCGCCGCGCACCCGCTGGCGGGCGCGACCGCGCTCGACCCGCGTGACCTGCTGGCCGAGCCGTTCATCGACACCCTGCCCGGCTTCGGCAACCGGGTCGAGGTCGACCGCCACTTCCAGGCGCTGGGCACCCCCCGCCGGGTCGCGGTCGAGGTCGCGGACCTCACCACCGTGCCGGACTACGTGGCCGCCGACCTCGGCGTGGCGGTCGTCCCGGACGTGGCGCTGCCCCGCTCCCCCGCCGTGGCGGTGGTCCCGCTGGTCGACGGCCCCCCGGACTGGTCCTTCTCCGTCGCCACCGCCGACCCCACCCGCGCCGCCGCGGCCTTCATGGACCTGGTCACCGACCATAGGGTGTAACTACTCCCGCCACCCGCTGTGCACATTCCTCCCGCCACCCACTGTGCACATTCCTCCCGCCACCCACCCCCACGTCCCCGCCCGGCATCGTCCCCGACCTGGCACCACGACCGGCGGTGACGCGCAACGCCCCCAGCGCGAACGACGGTGCCGGCTCTCCCCGCACCCACGGCCACTCCCCGCTCGGCTCCGTCCTTGACGTGCCGTCGTGGTCGGTGGGGGCGGAGGATGGGGGTATGCGCGCAGTGCTGGTCACCGGTGGGTCCCGTGGTATCGGCCGGGCGACGGCCGTCGCCTTCGCCGCGGCCGGGGACCGGGTCGTCGTGCACTACGGGAGCGACCGGGACGCCGCCGAGGCGACGGTGGCGCTGCTGCCGGGCACCGGGCACGCCGCGGTGCGGGCGGACCTGGGCGGGCCGGGCGCGGCGGGGTTGCTGGACGCGGCCGTGGCGGCGGTCGGACCGCTCGACGTGCTGGTCAACAACGCGGGCGTGGCGCCGACCGAGGACAACCGGCACCCGGTGGCGGAGACCGACCTCGACGCCTGGCAGCGGGCGTGGCGGCGGATGGTCGAGGTGAACCTGCTCGGCGCCGCCGACCTGACCTGGGCCTTCGCCCGGCACCTCATCGACCGCGGCGCGCCGGGGGCGGTGGTCAACGTGGGCTCGCGCGGGGCCTTCCGCGGCGAACCCGACCACCCCGCCTACGCCGCGACCAAGGCCGCCCTGCACGCCTTCGGGCAGACCATGGCCCGCGCGCTCGCCCCGCACGGCATCACCGTCGCCTCGGTCGCGCCCGGGTTCATCGCCACCGAGCGGCAGCGGCCCAAGCTCGCCGGGGCGGGCGGCGACGCGCTGCGCGCGCAGAGCCCGTTCGGGCGGGTGGGGACGCCGGAGGAGGTCGCCGCCACCGTCCACTTCCTCGCCTCCCCCGGGGCCGCGTGGGCCTCGGGGGCGGTCGTGGACGTCAACGGCGCCTCCCACCTGCGCCCGTGAGGGGTCGGCTCAGGAGAAGTTGCGCCGGTGGTCGTTGGTGTAGGTGATGATCTCGTCGGTGCGCCCGGAGAGCACCTTGTCGACCCACTCCGGGTCCGACAGCAGCGTCCGCCCCAGCGCCACCAGGTCGAACTCGCCCGCCTCGAACTGCTCCAGCAACCGCTCCACGCCGGAGAACTGGGCGATGCCGTTGTCGCCCTTGGTGCCGCCGAGGAACGCCGAGTCGAGCCCGACCGAGCCCACGGTGATCACCGGCAGGCCGGTCACCTTCTTCGTCCACCCGGCCAGGCCCAGTTCGCCGTCGCGGCCTCCCAGCTCCGGGAACGCCGCCTGGTAGTGCCGCCGCGTCGACGGGTGCAGGGCGTCGACGCCCGCCCGGACCAGCGGGGTCAGCACCTCCTCCAGCTCGGCGGGGTCGTCGGCGATGCGGGCGGCGAAATCGGCGTCCTTCCACTGCGAGAACCGGTAGACGATCGGGAAGTCCGGGCCCACCTCGGCGCGCACCGCGGCCACGACCTCCGCCGGGAAGCGGGTCCTGGCCGCGAGCGGGCCGCCGTAGGCGTCGGTGCGCCGGTTGGTGGGGCCCCAGAGGAACTGGTCGAGCAGGTAGCCGTGCGCGCCGTGCAGCTCCAGGCCGTCGAAGCCGACCGCCTTGGCGTTGGCCGCGGCCTCGGCGAAGGCGGCGATGAGGCCGTCGAGGTCGGCGGTGGTCAGCTCGCGGCCCACCGGGGTGCCGTTGGTGGCCAGCCCGGACGGGCTCACCGTGGCGACCTCGGGGTTGTGGGCGGGCTCGGCGCCGCGCGAGGACCCCAGGTGCCACAGCTGCGGGATGATCTTGCCGCCCTCGGCGTGCACCCGCTCGACCACCTGCCGCCAGCCCGCGAGCTGGGCCTCGCCGTGCAGCCGGGGCACGTCGGTGTCCGGGCCCGCGGCCGGGTCGGGGACGTAGGTGCCCTCGGTGATGAGCAGCGCGGTGCCGCCCCGCGCGCGGCGGGCGTAGTACTCGGCCACCTCCGGGCCGGGGATGCCGCCCGGCGAGTGCCGCCGGGTCATCGGGGCCATGGCGAAGCGGTTGGCCAGCTCCAGGGTCCCCAGGGTGTACGGGGTGTCGAGCGCTCTGACGTCGGTCACGGTTTCTTTCTAACCGCAGGCGCGCGGCCGTGTCGAACGACCGTGGCGAACGGCTCGGCCGATGGGAGCGATCGGGAATCCCCGTTGGACGGCGTACCCTGCGCGGGCGCAGGCTCGGGGCATGTCCACAGCACTGCTGACCCGCCCGGCGGCGCGCCGCCACGCGGTCGGGTTCCACCTGGTCGCGGCCGTGTTCGCGATCGCGCTGGTGTTCTCCACGCTGCCCACCCCGCTCTACGGGCTCTACCAGCGCAGGGACGGGTTCGCCGCCCCGGTCGTCACCGTGATCTTCGCCGCGTACGCGGTCGGGGTGGTGCTCGGGCTCTACTTCGCCGGGCACGTCAGCGACTGGCTCGGCAGGCGGCGGGTGGTGGCCGCGGGCGTCGGTGCCGAGCTGGTGTCGGCCGTGGTGTTCCTGCTGTGGCCGGACGTGCCGGGGCTGCTGCTGGCCCGCCTGCTGTGCGGCACGGGCATCGGGGTGCTGACCGCCACCGTGACCGCGCACATGGGCGAGCTGCGCGCGGCGGCCCGACCCGAGGAGCACCCCTCCCGGGCGGCGCTGGCCGCCACCGCCGTGACCATGGGCGGCCTGGCGCTCGGCCCGGTGGTCGGCGGGCTGCTGGCCGACCACCTGCGCGACCCGCTGGCGGGGTCGTTCGAGCTGTTCATCGGGCTGTTCGCGGTGAGCATGGCGGTGCTGGCGCTGGTGCCGGAGACGGTGGTGCGGCCCGAGATCGCGCCGGGCTACCGGCCGCAGCGGGTGGCGGTGCCGGAGGCGTCCCGGGCGGCGTTCGCCGGGGCGGCGGTGCAGGCGTTCGTGGCCTTCGCCGCGACCGGGCTGGCCACCGCGCTGGCGCCGACGGTGCTCTCGGCCGTGTTCGGCGAGACCTCGCGGATGGCGGGCGGGCTGGTGGCCTTCAGCGTGCTCGGGTCCGGGGCGGCGGCGCAGGTGGGGTTGGCCGGGCTGCCCGCCGGGGTGCGCGCCCGCCTGGGCCGGGCGGCGATGGTGGTCGCGCTGGTGCTCATGCCGGTGTCGGCGCTGCTGGTGTGGCAGCCGGTGTACTGGGTGGCCGGGGTGCTCTCCGGCGTCGGCTCGGGGCTGATGTTCAAGCGTTCGGTTGAGGTCGTCGCCGGGATCGCCGGGGCGGGGCGCAAGGCCGAGAGCCTGGCGGCGCTGTTCCTGGCCGCCTACGCGGGGATCGCGGCACCGGTGCTGGGCGTGGGGCTGGCCCTGGTGTGGCTGCCCGCGCAGGCGGCGCTGGTGGTGTTCGCCGCGCCGATGATGGCGCTGGTGTGGTGGTCCTCCCGGGACCTCAGCGGGCGTTCGGCGGTGCGACGGGGGTGAGCAGCTGCTCCCGGAGGATGTCGGCGTGGCCGGAGTGGTGGGCCAGTTCCCGGATGACGTGCAGGTAGACGACCCGCAGCGGCAGGGGGCCGCGGCGGTTGAAGGGCAGCAGGTCCTCCAGGTCGAGGTCGGCGCAGCGGGCGCGGGCGTCCGCGCAGGCCTCGGCGTGGGCCCGCAGCACCGAGTCGATGGTGTCGGAGCCGGTGAGCAGGAAGGACTCGTCGGGCGTGGCGGGGATCCCGATCTCCGCCCGGGACCGGCCCGTCACGGCCTCGTCGAACCAGACCCGCTCGACGAACGTGGCGTGCTTGACCAGCCCCAGCAGCGTGGTCTCCGAGGCGACGAGGCGGGCGCGGGCCTGCTCCTCGGTCACCCCGTCGAGCGCGGCGGCGGTCATCGCGCGGTGCTCGTCGAGGAACGCGTCGAACTGCGCGCGCAGGTCGGCGTGCGCGACGTCCAGTGACCCCATGGCGCCAGCATCCCGAGAGCGGCGCAGGCGTGGCAAGCCGATTCCCGCTCAAGCCGATTCCCGCAGACGTGAGCCCGTCGACGTGCTCTACCTCCGGCGGCAGGGGGCTGATCCAGGCGAGCTTCACCGTCCGCTGAGCGCGAGCGGGCCGGGCGCGGTCGCCTGCCGCCAGGTGCGCAGCCCGTAAGCGCACCCGGCGGCAGCGACCGCGCCGAGCACGGCCAGGGCGGCGGGGAGGCCCAGCTCCGCGACGAGGACACCCGCGAGCAGGTAGGTCACCAGCCACTCGGCGTGCGAGAGCGAGTAGTGCGCGGCGAACAGGCCAGGCAGCCTGCGCGCGTCCGACGACGCGCGCAGCACGCGGCCCACCGGCGTCAACACGGTCGAGTAGCCCACGCCGATCAGCACCCACAGCACCAGCACCGACGCCCAGTCCAGGCGCACGGCCAGCGCCGCGGCCCCGATCCCCAGGACCACGGCCAGCCCGCCCGCCGCACCGGTCATGACCGTGCGGTCCGCGACGCCGCGCAGCAGCCGGGGCAGGGCGAGGGCGGCGAGCGCCGAGCCCGCCCCGAAGGCCGCGAGGGCGATCGCCACGGCGGAGTCGCCCAGCCCCAGGCCGTCCCGCACCACCACGACGGTGTTCACCAGCACCACGGCCCCCGCCGCCGAGGCCGCCAGGTTCAGGCCGAGCTGCGCGCGGACCGCCGGGGTGCGCAGGTAGTCGCCGGTGCCCGCGAGCGCGCGCCGCCGGAAGCACTCCGGTGAGGACGCCTGGGCGGGCAGGCGCAGCCGCAGCACCAGGGCCGCGGAGGCGAGGAAGCCCAACGCGGTCCCCGCGAACAGCCCGGAGAACGGCACCACCGCCAGCAGGGCCGCGGCCAGCACGGGCGTCAGCGCGCTCTCGGTGTCGTAGGCCAGGCGCGACAACGACAGCGCGCGCGTGTAGTCGTCCTCGTCGGGCAGCACCGCCGGGATGACCGCCTGGTACGCCGGGGTGAACGCGGCGGAGGCCACTTGCAGCACGAGCACCAGGGCGACCACCTGCCACACCTGGCCCACCCACGGCATCGCCAGCGCGGCGGCGGCCCGCACGAGGTCGAGCGACACGAGCAGCGCCCGCCGGGGCACCCGGTCCACCAGGGCCGCCGCGAGCGGGGCCACGACGACGTTCGCCGTCATCTTCACCGCGAGCACCACGCCGAGCACCACTCCGGCGCCCGCCCCCGCGAGGTCGTGGGCGAGCAGGCCCAGCGCGACCGTGGCGAGCCCGGTGCCCGTCAGCGCGATCACCTGGGCCGCGAACAGGGACCGGTACACCTGGTTCGACAACGCGGACATCGGCACCACCTCCCGGGTCGGGGGCGATGCTAGGAGCGGGGACCGGTTTGCGTCGACGCCGCAGTTGCCTGCCACTGGCAGCAGCAAATCCTTCCACCGCAACAGTTGTGCACCTGCACACCGGTGGCGCGCGCGAGTGGGGGCGGTAGGGGTCACGGCCCCCGGCGCCCCGACGGTACGGTGTACCCCGTGCACTTGACGGGCGGGTCGACGCGGCTGCGCGAGGTCAGGACCTCGGACCTGGCGGACTCGCTGGCCGTGGTGGGCGACGACCGGGTGACGGCCTGGCTGTCGTTCGACCCCCTCGACCCGGCGCAGCAGGCCGACCGGTTGGCCGCGGTGGTCGAGCGGGCGGCCCACCGCCCCCGGCAGGAGTACTACCTGGCGGTGACCGCGCTCGACAACGACCGGCTGGTGGGGGTGGCCCGGCTGGGGCTCGGGCGGTTCCGCTCCGCGGAGGTCGGCTACGCCATCGCCCACGACCACTGGGGCCGCGGCCACGCCACCGACGCGGTCGGCGCGCTGCTCGCCTTCGGCTTCGCCGACCTCGGCCTGCACCGGGTGACCGCCGCCATCAGCCCGGACAACGCCGCCTCGATCCGCGTCGTGCGCAAGCTGGGCTTCGAGCTGGAGGGCCGGATGCGCGACCACGTGCACGCCGGTGGCCGCTGGCGCGACTCGCTGCTCTACGCGAAGGTCGCCCGCGGCGAGCCGTGACGGGGGGTGCCCCATCCAGCATGTGGACACCGGAATGCCGGGTGGGCGGCGGCGTTGCACCGGCTGCCGGGTTCGCACCGACCGTGGAGGGACGCGATGAGCTTCGAGACCGAGTGGCGGCAGTGGAAGGCCGAGCGCGAGGAGGCGCTGGTGGAGCCGCACGGCTGGCTGGCGCTGGTGTCGCTGGACTGGCTGGGGCGCGAGCCGCGCGCCCACGACGGCGTGCCCGGCCTGTGGTGGCAGGACGACGAGGCCGCCTACCTCGACCCGCAGGGCGCCGAGCTGGAGCACGACGGGGTGGCGCTGACCGGGGTGACCCGGTTCGAGCTGGTCAACAGCGGGGCGGGCACCCGGGTGCTGTCCGGGGACGTCGAGATCGAGGTGGCCCGCCGGTCGGGGTACCTCATCCGGGTGCACGACCCCAAGGCCGAGGCGCTGCGCGCCTTCCACGGCGTGCCGTCCTACGACCCGGCCGAGTCCTGGGTGGTCGAGGCCCGCTACGAGCCGTTCGACGAGCCGGTGCCGACCACCGTGGGCGCGGTGGTGGAGGGCCTGACCCACGTCTACCAGGCGCCGGGCCGGGTGCGGTTCACCCGCGACGGCCGCGAGCACGCGCTGACCGCCTTCAACGGCACCGAGGGCGGGCTGAGCATCCTGTTCACCGACGAGACCAGCGGCGTCACCACCTACGGCGCCAACCGCTCGCTGAAGACCACCGCCCCCGACCCCGACGGCCGCGTGCTGCTCGACTTCAACCGCGCGGTGAACCTGCCGTGCGCGTTCACCCCGTACGCGACCTGCCCGCTGCCGCCCGAGGGCAACCGGCTGCCCTTCCCCGTCGAGGCGGGCGAGAAAACCCCGCACGAGGCCGTGTGACCCCCGGCCCGGCCGGCGCGGGGTCCGGCCGGGCCGCGGTCAGCCGCGCAAGCGGGTGTTGAGCCGGGCCGCTTGGCGGACCAGGTGGTCGCGCTCGGCCAGGGTGGGGGCGTCGTGCGCGGCGGCGGCGTAGAGCCGCGCGGCCGTGGCCAGGTCGCCGTCGCGCTCGTGCAGGTGCGCCGCGACGGCGGTGTGGCGCGGCAGCGAGCTGTCCAGCTCGGCCAGGGCCGCCAGCCCGGCGCGCGGCCCGTCCGCCTCGCCCACCGCGACCGCGCGGTTGAGCCGGACGACCGGGCTGCCGGTGAGCGCGACCAGCTCGTCGTACCACTCCACGACCTGCACCCAGTCGGTCTCCGCGGCGGTCGGCGCGTCGGCGTGCAGCGCGGCGATGGCCGCCTGCGCCTGGAACTGCCCGAGCCGGTCGCGGGCCAGCGCCGCCTGGAGCACCGCGACGCCCTCGGCGATCATCGCGGTGTCCCACCGGCCCCGGTCCTGCTCGGCCAGCGGCACCAGGGCGCCGCCCGCGGTGGTGCGGGAGGCGCGCCGGGCGTGGTGGAGCAGCATCAGGGCGAGCAGGCCGGAGACCTCCGGGTGGTCGACGGCGGCCGCGAGCTGGCGGGTGAGCCGGATCGCCTCGGCGGCCAGGTCGACCTGCCCGGAGTAGCCCTCGTTGAACACCAGGTAGAGCACCCGCAGCACGGTGCCGACGTCACCGGGCCGGTCGAGCCGGGTGCCCGCGACGGTGCGCTTGGCCCGGCTGATCCGCTGGGCCATGGTCGCCTCGGGCACCAGGTACGCCGCGGCGATCTGCCGGGTGGTCAACCCGCCGACCGCCCGCAGCGTCAGCGCCACCGCCGAGGACGGGCTCAGCGCCGGGTGCGCGCACAGGAAGTACAGCGCGAGCGTGTCGTCCACCCCGCTCGCCTCGCCCGGCCCCGGTTCGGCGTCCACCACGTCCTCGCGCCTGCGCCGGGCGGCGTCGGCCCTGGTCGCGTCGAGGAACTTGTGCCAGGCGGCGGTGACCAGCCACCCCTTCGGGTCGCGCGGCGGGTCCACCGGCCAGACCTCCAGCGCCCGCAGCAGCGCCTCCTGCACCGCGTCCTCGGCCGAGGCGAAGTCCGCCCCGCGCCGGACCAGGGCGCCGATCACCGCCGGGACCAGCTCGCGCAGCAGCCGCTCGTCCACGTCCACCGGTCCCGGCGCCCCGCTCACCCGTCCACCGCGACCGGGCTGCCCATGAACGGGCGCAGCTCCAGCCACTCGTGGATCGGCCTGCCCCCCTTGCCCGGCGCCGCCGACAGCTCCCCGGCCAGCTCGACGGCCCGCGCGTAGCTGTCGACGTCGATCACCATCCAGCCCGCGATGAGGTCCTTGGTCTCGGCGAACGGCCCGTCGGTCACCGGCGGGCGGCCCTCGCCGTCGAAGCGCACCCAGGTCCCGCCGGACCCGAGGGCCTGGCTGTCGACGAACTCCCCCGTGCCCTCCAGCCTGCGGGCGAAGTCGGCCATGTACTCCATGTGCGCCGAGACCTCCTCGGGCGTCCACTGGTCCATCGGCGTGTCCTCCACCGGGGTCGGGGCGCCGCGGTAGTGCTTGAGCAGCAGGTACTTGGCCATCGTCGGTCTCCTCCGTGCCGGTGCGGCCCCATTCTGGCCGCTTCCACCCCGGGGACGGAGCACCGCGCGCGTTCTCGACATCCCCGCCCGAGAATTTTTCCCGCCACCACCGCACCGGCCCTGACCTGGGCGGTCGTAGAGTCCTCGCGTGCGGGTGGTCATCGCGGGCGGACACGGCGGAGCCGGGCTGGAGCTGGCCGGGCGGCTCGTCGACCGGGGCGACTCGGTGGTGGTGCTGGTGCCCGAGGACCGGTTCACCGAGCGGGTCCGGGCCACCGGCGCGCACGCCGCGGTGCTGGGGCCGCGCGGCCTGCTGGAGTCCCTGCCGGGCGCCGACGCGCTGGTGTTCACCGGCGGGACCACGCGCGGCCCGTCCGAGCGGCCCGGGTCGGTGGTCTACGCCGAGGGCGCCGCGGCGGTGGGGGTGCGGCGGTACGTGGTGCTGTCCACGGCGGTGCCGGTGGCGCGGCCGGACGACACCCCCGAGCGGATCGCCTACCTGCGGGCGCGCGCCGAGAGCGAGGCCGAGCTGACCCGGCACGACCTGGACTGGACGGTGGTGCGGGCCGGGCGGATGACCGACGCCCCGGCCACCGGCCTAGTCACCGTGGGCGACGTGGCGGACGTGCGCGCCGGTGAGGTGCCGCGGGCGGACGTGGCGGAGGTCCTGGCCGAACTGGTGCGCGGCGGGTGGGGCGCGCGGCGCGAGGTGGGCGTGGGGGCCGGGTCGGTGCCGGTGGCGGCGGCGGTGCGCGCGCTGGGGTGACCGCGCTGGGGTGGAGGCCGAGCCCGGCCCGGTGATCCGACCGTTACCCCGGGGCAGCACGCGCGGGCGCGCCTCGTGGCAGCGTGGGCACCATGGACCAGAACAGCGTGCTCGCGGTGGTGGACCCCGGCGCCCCCTGGCGACCGGGCGACGCCTGGCTGGCGGGCGGCACGCAGCTGTTCTCCGAGCCGCACCCGCACGTGCGCCGGTTCCGGGACCTGACCCGCGCGGGCTGGGAGCCGCTGACCTGGGACGGCGACGCGCTGGAGGTGGCCGCCACGTGCACCGTCGCGGAGCTGTCGCGCTTCGCCGGGCAGCGGGGCGGGGCCGTCGGGCAGCTGGTGGAGCAGTGCTGCCGGGCCTTCCTCGCCTCGTTCAAGGTGTGGAACGCGGCCACGGTGGGCGGCAACCTGTGCAACGCGCTGCCCGCCGGGCCGATGATCTCGCTGTTCAGCGCCCTGGACGGGTCGTGCCTGCTGCTGCGCGACGGGCAGCGGCGGCGCGTGCCCGCGGTGGGGTTCGCGCGGGGGCCGGGCGAGTCGGTGCTCGCGGACGGGGAGCTGCTGCGCTCGATCACCGTCCCGGCCGCCGCGTGGGACCGGCGCTACGCCTTCCGGCAGGTGTCCCTGCACGCCCAGGGCCGCTCCGCCGCGCTGCTGATCGGCAGCTCGGACGGCGGCTTCGCGCTGACGATCACCGCGTCCACCCCGCGCCCGGTGCGCCTCGCCTTCCCCGGCACCCCGACCGCGGCCGAGCTGGCGCGGGCGGTCGAGGAGGGCGTCACCGAGTGGTATGACGACGTCCACGGCCTGCCCGCCTGGCGCAGGCACATGACGCTGCGGTTGGCCGAGGAGATCCGGGGGGAGCTGGCGTGAGCTTCAGGGTGGAGGTCAACGGCCGGGAGCACCGCGACGAGCCGGGGGCGGGCCAGTGCCTGCGGACCTACCTGCGCGGCCAGGGGTGGTTCGGGGTCAAGAAGGGGTGCGACGCGGGCGACTGCGGGGCGTGCACCGTGCACGTGGACGGGGTTCCGGTGCACAGCTGCCTGTACCCGGCGCTGCGGGCGGACGGCAAGGCCGTGACCACCGTGGAGGGCTTGGCCGCCGACGGGCACCTGCACCCGGTGCAGCAGCAGTTCCTGGAGGCCCAGGGGTTCCAGTGCGGGTTCTGCACGGCCGGGTTCGTGATGACCACCGCGGCGCTCGACGACGAGGCGCGGGCGGACCTGCCGCGCGCGCTCAAGGGCAACCTGTGCCGCTGCACCGGCTACCGGGCCATCGAGGACGCGATCACCGGGGTGAAGCACGTCGAGGACCCGGCCCCGGGGGACGCCGTGGGGCGCAACCTCGCCGCCCCGGCGGGGCCGCAGGTCGTCACGGGCACCGCCCGGTACACCTTCGACGTCGACGTCCCCGGCCTGCTGCACCTCAAGCTGGTGCGGTCGCCGCACGCCCACGCGCGCGTCACGCGCATCGACGCGACCGACGCGCTCGCGGTGCCGGGCGTGCGGCTGGTGCTGACCCACGAGGACGCGCCCGACCGGTGGTACTCCTCCGGCCAGCACGAGCACGTGGGCGACGACCCGGCGGACACGCGGGTGTTCGACGACGTGGTGCGGCACGTGGGGCAGCGGGTGGCGGCCGTGGTCGCCGAGACCGAGGCCGCCGCGGAGCGGGCCGCCCGGCTGGTGCGGGTCGACTACGAGGTGCTGCCCGCCGTGCTCGACCCGCACGAGGCGATGCTGCCCGGGGCGCCGGTGGTGCACGACAAGGACGGCGCGGTGGCCGGGATCGCGCGCCCCCAGGACAACGTCCTCGCCGAACTGCACGAGGAACTGGGCGACGTCGCGGCGGGCCTGGCCGAGGCCGACGAGGTGTACCGGGGCACCTACCGCACCCAGCGCGTCGCCCACGCCGCCCTGGAGACCCACGGCGCGGTGGCGTGGTTCGACGACTCCGGGCGGCTGGTGGTGCGGTCGAGCACGCAGGTGCCGTTCCTGGCCAAGCGCACCCTGTCGCGGCTGTTCGACCTCGACGACGTGCGGGTGGTCGCGGGCCGGGTCGGCGGCGGCTTCGGCGGCAAGCAGGAGGTGCTGGTCGAGGACGTGGTGGCGCTCGCGGCCCTGCGCCTGCGCGAACCGGTGAAGCTGGAGCTGACCCGCGCCGAGCAGTTCTGCGGCACCACCACCCGCCACCCCTTCACCGTCGAGGTCGAACTGGGCGCCACGCGCGACGGCACCCTCACCGCCCTGCGCGTGCACGCCGTCAGCGACACCGGCGCCTACGGCAACCACGGCCCGGGTGTGCTGTTCCACGGCTGCGGGGAGTCCACAGCGGCCTACCGCTGCCCGAACAAGCGCACCGACGGCTACGCCGTCTACACCCACAACGTGCCCTCCGGCGCCTTCCGCGGCTACGGCCTCGGTCAGGTGACCTTCGCCGTCGAGAGCGCGATGGACGAACTGGCCCGCCGCATCGGCATGGACCCCGTCGACTTCCGCGCCCGCAACGTGGTCCGCACCGGCGAGACGCTGCGAACCGCCGCGGGCGACGAGAACGACCTGCTCGTCAGCAGCTCCGGCGTCGACCAGTGCCTCGACGTGGTGCGGCGCGTGCGGGACGAACCCGTGGGCCCGGTACCGGAGGGGTGGCTAGTGGGCCAGGGATCGGCCCTGGCGATGATCGCCACCGTGCCACCCCGGGGCCACTTCGCCCACGCCGCCCTGGAACTGGCGGGCGAGGAGTTCGTGCTGTCGGTGGGTACCGCCGAGTTCGGCAACGGGTCGACGACCGTCCACCGGCAACTGGTGGCGTCCACCTTGGGCATCGCGGTCGACCGCGTGCGGGTCGCGCAGTCCGACACCGACCTGGTCGCGCACGACACGGGCGCGTTCGGGTCCACGGGGGTGGTGATCGCGGGCACCGCCGTGCTGCGGGCCGCCGAGGCGATGAAGGAGCAGCTGGCTGCTTCCGGTGCGCGGCCAGGGCTTCGCACCACGGGCTACTTCGACGGCACGCCGCGCGCCGTGGCGTTCAACGTGCAGTGGTTCCGTGTCGCGGTGGACCCCGGGACCGGTGAGGTGCGGGTGCTGCGGAGCGTGCACGCGGCGGACGCGGGGGTGGTGATGAACCCGATGCAGTGCCGGGGGCAGGTCGAGGGTGGGGTGGCGCAGGGGTTGGGGGCGACGGTGGCGGAACACGTGGACGTGGGGGCCGGTGGGGAGGTGACCACGGCCGCGTTCCGGCAGTACCGGGTGCCGACGTTCGGGGACGTACCGCGGACTGAGGTGGTGTTCGCCGATGTGGTGGACCCGCTGGGGCCGTTGGGGGCGAAGTCGATGAGCGAGAGCCCGTTCAACCCGGTGGCGCCCGCGTACGCGAACGCGGTGCGGGATGCCACGGGGGTGCGGTTCCGGGAACTGCCGATGACGCGGGACCGGGTGTGGCTGGGGTTGCAGGGGTGACGCGCTGGGGGGCTCTGCTGCGCAGGGCGTGGGATCTTGTTGGCGTGCAGGGGTCTCTGCTGCGCAGAGTGTGAAAAGAAGCGGGATTTTGGGGGCTTGCCCGGGTGGGTGGTTCTGCTTGACAGGGGCCCCTGCGGCGATCATGTGCTCGGGGTGGGGAAAAGGTGAGGCCTACGGCCCCACCCCCCGCCGTGGGTAGCACATGATCGCCTTCCCCTGTCAAGCACAACCACCCACCCGGGCAGACCCGTAGCCGGGCCGCCGGTTGCGTTGTGCTCCGGTTCTTTGGGGAGCGAGTTGGGTGGGGGGTGAGGGCGGGCGGGGGTTAGGGAGGGGGGTGGGGGGCTGTGGGTGGGGCACGCCTGGGCCGGCTTCGGGCGGCCCAGGCGTGCGAGGAGTGAGGTTGGGGGACGGGGTTAGGGCTTGGCGACCTTGTCGCCGTAGGCGTAGGTGGAGGCGGGGGGTGTGGGGGCGGCGGGGTTGGTGAGGACGGCGGTGTCGCCCTTGTCGTTCCAGATGGGGCGCTTGATGCCGTAGTTGAACCCGCCCCACTCGGGGTGGTTCTCGTTGGTGTAGACGCGGATGCGCTGGCCGGGGGCGAGGACGGTGCCCGGGGGGAAGGTGAAGTCCTGGCCCCGGTCGTCGGCGCCGAGCTTCCAGCCGCTGATGTCGGCGGGGGCGGTGCCGCGGTTGACGATCTCGACGTACTCGTCGGCCTGGGAGCCCTTGACCTCGCCCTTGAAGCGGACGTTGGTGATGACCGGGTCGGGTTTGCCCGCGACGGCGAACAGGGCGACGATGTCGGCGCTGTTGGCGGAGTTCTCCTGGCTGACGAAGCGGCGGACGACCTGGCCGCCCTGCTTAAAGCCGCTGATGAGCACCGCGTACTCGGTGCCGTCGATGGTGACCGTCTGCGGGGAGACGAACGTGGGCAGGTCGACCAGGTCCTCCGGGGCGGGCCCGACGTTCGGGGTCTCGTTGTGGTGGAAGGTGAAGCTGAAGTCGGCCTTCGTGCCGTCCTCGAAGGTGACGACCACGGTCAGGTTGACGTCGAACTCCTGCTGGGGCAGGCCCGTGATCGGGAAGTTCTCGTGCGTGAAGGTCCCCAGGGTGAACTCCGTGCCGTCCGTGCGGACCTCGACCTCACCGCCGCGGAAGACGTACCCGCTCTGCCCGCTCCCGCCCGCCGGGACCCCCCAGGTGATCCGGTCGGTGGTGAGCCCGTTCAGGTTCGGCGGGGCGATGCTGATGGTCGGCCAGGAACCGCCGGTGACTGCCTTGCTCAAGCGCTCTCCTCGGTCGTGTGCGTGTGGCACCAGCACTTGCACCTGCACGACCGGGCCCGGTCGGTGGCAACACCAGGACCGCCCCAAGATCACCGCGTACCGCTGGACGAGTGAGCCTCACCGTGGTGGTTTCCGGACGCCATCCCTTGTGCGGCAACGACCTTGGGCCGAACCGGTGATCTTGTCCGGGCGCGGGTGCCGAACCGGGTTCAGGGCCAAGGGGTGGCCGCGTCGAGGAGGCCGATCATGCCGGACACGAGGCGCATCTGGGGGATGGTGCGGATGTCGGCCTCCACCAGGCGGGGGGAGCAGACCAGCACCGCCAGGGCCTGCGCCCGGGAAAGCGCGACGTTGAGGCGGTTGCGGGAGAGCAGGAAGTCCAGGCCGCGCGGCAGGTCGGTGGCCGAGGAGGAGGTCATGGTGGCGATGACCACGGGCGCTTCCTGGCCCTGGAAGCGGTCCACCGTGCCCACACGGGCCTCGCCGTGCCCCGCTTCGGCCAGGGCCTGGGACACCACGCGCTGCTGGAGGTTGTAGGGGGCGACCACGAGCACGTCCGCCGCCGTCAGCGGGCGCACCGCGCCGCGGTCGTCCCACGAGCGGCCCACGAGGGAGTCGATGACGCGCACCACCTCGCGGGCCTCCTCCACCGAGCGGGTGGTGTTGCCCTCGTGCTCGACGGTGTGGGCGTAGAGGCCCTGCGGGATGCCCTCGATGGCGCGGCCCGCGGCGGTGGGGTGCGATTGCAGCAGGCCCGCGTAGGACAGGTGGGACACCGGCTTGCAGACGGCCGGGTGCATGCGGCGGGTCTCGTCGAGGAAGTAGCCCAGTTCGGGGGGCACGACGTCGGCGGCGCCGATGAGGTGGCCCAGGGCGGAGGCCTCCGCGCCCGCGGGGTGGGTGCCCTGCACCACCTGCGGCAGCTGCTGCGGGTCGCCCAGCAGGACCACCGAGGTCGCCGAGGACGACACCGCGAGCGCGTCGGCGAGGGCGAACTGGCCCGCCTCGTCGACCAGCAGCACGTCGAAGGGCTCCTCGCGCAGCAGCGGGTTCGCCAGGTTCCAGGCGGTGCCGCCGACCAGGTGGCCGTCGGGGTGGTCGGCGCGCCAGGCCGCCAGCGCCCTGGGGGTCTTCGGCTGGTCCCAGGCGACCTCGCCCGCCTGGCCGGACTTGGGGATCTTGGCGGTGGGCACCGCGGGGTCGGCGGCCAGCGCGGCGGACAGCACGTTCTCCACCGCCTTGTGGCTGGTGGAGGTGACCGCGACGGTCTTGCCGCCGCCGACCAGGTGCGCGATCAGCCGCGCGGCCAGGTAGGTCTTGCCCGCGCCGGGTGGGCCCTGCACGGCGAGCACCGAGCGGTCGAGCCGGTCGACCGCCTCGACGACCGTCTCCACCAGCTCGAAGCTCGGGTCCGGCAGCCGGGTGCCGCGGCGGGTGCGCGGGGCGAGCCTGCGCAGCAGGTCGACGCCGGGGTGGGCGGGCAGCGCGGGCAGGGCCGCGATCACCTGCCGCACCAGGTCGTGCAGGGCCTGCTCCTTGACCTTGGTCGAGATGGGCCTGCCGGGCAGCACAGCCTGCGGCGCCCCGGCGGGCTCGGCGTCGACCGGGGCGGTCTCCTCCAGCTCCAGCCGGTCCGCGCGGGCGGCGACGACGGTGGCCTCGGTGCTCGTGCCGTCGTGGCGCAGCAGCACCTGGTCACCGACGGCGAACGGGTGCGGGCGGTCCTGGTCGGTGCTCATCCGGACGGTGCGGCGGGCCTTCTTCTGCCTGCCGGTGGGGGCGACCCACTCCCCCACCTCGGTGGTGACGGGGACGGCGCAGGTGGTGTCGGACTCCAGGTCGGTCAGCGGCGCCTCCATCCGGTGGAAGAACTCCCACCACGCCGGGTTGGCCTCGCGCCGGTAGTAGCCGACGAGCGCGGCCAGCAGCGCCCGCGCCCGGTCGTCCGGGGACTGCTCGGCCGGGTCCTCGGGCAGCCCGTCGAGCAGCGGCCCCACCAGGGCGGCGATCTCGGCCTCGCGGGCGGCTCGCTCCTCGGCGCGGGAGTCGTCGGGCAGCTCCAGCGGTTCCGGCGCCACGGTCTCGATGCCGTGCTCGGCGCGCACGCGGTGCAGGAAGCGGAACAGCTCAAGCGTGGACACGCAGTCGTACTCGTTGTAGTCGCCGATGCCGCGCAGCACCTCCCCCGCCCGCTCGTGCTCGCCGAGCTGGGTCAGGGTCAGGTACTCCTCGTAGGCCTCGATCGACGACGCGGCCGTCTTCACCTCGCCCTCGCGCGCGGTCTCCATGTAGAGCGGTTCGAGGTGCTTGATGGAGTACGACCGCTGCGACACCCGCAGCGCCTTGCGCACCACCGCGTACAGGTCGACCAGGGCGCCCCGGCGCAGCAGGTCGTCGACCTGGGCCTCCCGGGTGCCGTGCAGCGCGGCCAGCCGCTTGACGGCGGTGACCTCGTAGGGCGCGTAGTGGTAGACGTGGGCGTCGGGGTGCTCGGCCAGCCGGGCGGTGGCGAAGTCGACGAAGTCCTCGAACGCCTGCTTCTCCTGCCGCCGCGAGTGCGCCCAGAACGGGTGGAACGTGCGCACCCCGTCCGCGGTGACGGCGCCGAACAGGTACTCCAGGCCGTCGCCGTCGAGCGCGTACGGGTCGCCCTCCATGTCGAAGAAGACGTCGCCGGGGCTGGGGGCGGGCAGCGCGGCCAGCACCGCGGGGGCGACCAGCTCGTAGCTGATCCGGCCGGTGGCGTCCTGGCGCACCTGGATGGCGGCCTGGGCGCGCAGCGCGGTGAACGAGCCCGGCGACATCGAGGCGGGCCGCTCGGTGGCCGCCGCGAGCGCGTCGATGGTGGCCACCCCCGCGGCGGTGAGCTTGCGCCGCTGGTCCTGGCTGATCCCGGCGACCAGCGACAGGTCGCGGTCGGTCGAGCGCCCGTCGGCGCAGTGCTGGGCGAACGAGCAGGTGCCGCAGGCGGGGCGCTCGTCGGCCCACAGGCGCGCGGGCAGCGCCACCGCCCGCCTGCGCAGCCGGGCGCGCAGCCTGCGCAGCAGCGGCAGGAAGTCGTCGACCCGCAGCGTCTCGGTGGACCCGTCGCCGAGCAGCAGGTGCATGTGCGGCCCGGCCGGGTGCCCGCTGCGGCGCAGCGCGTCGGCGTAGGCGGCGAGCTGGATCACCGCGCCGGGCCGGGCCCGCCTGGCCAGCTTGGTGTCGTAGACCTCGTAGCGCCCGTGCGCGTCGCGCTGCAGGAAGTCGGCGCGGCCGGAGAACTCGCCGTCGACGAACACCGCCTGGTAGACGACGTCGGCGCCCGCGCGCAGCGCGGCCTCGGTCTCCTTCGCGGCCAGCACGGGGTCGCGCTCGTCGATCTCGACCAGGGTGGCGGTGCGCTCGCGCAGCCGCCCGAGGGTGGCCCGCTCGTGGGCCTGCCCGTGCTTGGCGGCGAGCTGGTCACCCCCGCGCTGGGGGGCGGGGGCGCCGGGGAGACCGGCGCGGTGGGCCTGGGTGAGCACGCTCCGGTGGTCGCAGTCCAGGAGGTCGGCGAGATCGGAGGGCGTGTGCACCGCAGGGAGCCTGCCACCCCCGGTGCCCCAGGCGGCTCAGCGACACGCGTCCGGTCAGGCCCCGACCAGCCCCGTGCCGAGCAGGCCCCACGCCAGGAGGGCGAGCACCGCCGCGGTCGGCACGAGGGCGGCGGTGGCGCGCAGCCGGGCCCGGCCGTCGCGCGGCAGCAGCGCGAGCAGCGTCGCGGCGATGGCGGCGTGCAGCAGGGCGTGGCTGGCACCGCCGGGTGCGGTGGCGTCGTGCGCGGAGGACCAGCCGAACGCCGCCACGGGGAGCGCGGTGCCCAGCGCGACGTGGACGGCGCGGTCTTCCGAGCGCCACCAGCACCCGGCCGTCGCGACCAGGGCGCCGCCCAGGGCGGCGCCACCCACGAGGACGAGCGCGTGCGGCCCGCCCGCCTGGCGCGCGACGTCGCCGGTGAGCCAGACGATCAGGGAACAGGTGCCCAGCCCGATCAGCTCGGTGAGCGCGCCGGTGGCCGCGGCGGCGAGCGGGCCCGGCACCACGACCCCGGCGGCGAAGGCCCACAGCGCCCAGAAGGCGGGCGCCTGCACCAGGAACCCGATGGGGGTCACCTGGAACACGAAGGCGACCACGCCCAGCGGCAGCCCCAGGCCGATGGCGGTGGACAGGACGCTGGTCACCGGCACAGCGGGCCGGACGCCGACAGCTACCACGAGAACCCCTCCCCGATGTCTTCGCAGCGAGTATACATACGGTGTATACACCTCGCGTGCACCAGTCATGGGCCGCTCGGCCCAGCGGCGCGGGGCGGCGGTACTCCAGTTGGTTGAACTTTCTAATTACTACCCTGGGTGCACGCCCCATCACCTTGACCGCGCGCGCGGGGTGGCGTTCGGTGGGGACCGTGCCCGGACCCCCTCCCCCCGACGCGGCCGACCGGTTCCGGTTGCTGCTGGTGGAGGACGACGGTGAGCTGGTGGAGCTGCTGACCGCGGCCCTGGGCGACGAGGGCTACGCCGTCGACGTGGCCACCGACGGGCAGCGGGGCCTGCACCTCGGCCTGACCCGCCGCTACGACGTGGTGGTCATCGACCGGGTGCTGCCCGCGCTCGACGGGGTGCAGCTGCTGATCCGGTTGCGCGCCAAGGCCGTGCGCACCCAGGCGCTGCTGCTCACCGCGCTGGGCACCGTGCGCGACCGGGTCGACGGGTTGGACGCGGGCGCCGACGACTACCTGGTCAAGCCGTTCGACCTCGACGAGCTCAGCGCGCGGCTGCGGGCGCTGTGCAGGCGGGCGCTGGAGGCCAGGGCGGCGCTGCGGATCGGGTCGGCGGAGCTGGACGTGCACCACCGGGAGGTGCGCCTGCCCGGCGGGGAGCGGGTGGCGCTGTCGGCGCGGGAGTTCGAGCTGCTGCGGGAGCTGGCCACCGACCCGGAGGCGGTGCACTCGCGGGAGGCGCTGCGGCGGGAGGTCTTCCGCGACACGTCCTCGGCCTCGGTCGTCGACACCTACGTGCACTACCTGCGGGCCAAGCTGGGGCGCACGGCGGTGCGGACCGTGCGCGGGTTCGGCTACCGGCTCGGCGCCCTGTGAGGCGGGCCGCGGCCGACGCCGAGGAGGCCGCGATCCACCGCGCCCGGCTGCGGGTGGGCGGCCTGGTCGCCGTCGCGGTCACCCTGCTGGTGACCCTCACCGGGGGCCTGGCCTACGAGGTGGTCGCGCACGCGCAGACAGACCAGGTCATCCGCGAACTCCGGTACACCGCAGACCACGCCGTCCCGACCCAACTGCCCGGGTGCACCTTCCTGTACTTCCCCGGGGAGCCCGGGGGCGGCGCGCTGCCACCCGGGTTCCCGCTGCGGGCGGACCTGGACGCGGTGCGCGCGTCCGGTGGGGCCGTGGAGCGGTCGGTGGACGCCAACGGCACGACGTACCTGGTGCGCACCCAGACCCAGGCGGGCGGGCGGCTCGTGCAGGCCGTGTTCGACACCCGCTACCAGCTCGCCGACCGGGAGCACCTGCTCGTGGCGCTGCTGATCGCCGAGGGGGTGGGCCTGCTCGCCGCCGCCGCGACGGGGTGGGCGGTGGGCAGGCGGGCGGTGGCGCCGCTGGCGGAGGCGCTGGCCCGCCAGCGCCGCTTCGTCACCGACGCCAGCCACGAGCTGCGCACCCCCATCGCCCGCGCCCGCACCCGCGCGCAGCTGCTCGCCCGCCGCGCCGCCGCCGCGGGGCTGCCCGCGGAGCACCGCGACGGGCTCGACCGGCTGAGCGGGTCGCTGCGCGGGCTCGGGGACATCGTCGACGACCTGCTCCTGTCCGCCCGCATGGCGGCCGGGCAGGCCAGCGCCGACGGCACCGACCTCGACCTGGCGGCGTTGACCGAGGCGGCGGTGACCGCCGAGCGGGAACGGGCCGAGCAGGAGGGGGTGGTGCTGACCGTCGCCCGCCCGCCCGAGCCGCTGTACGTCACGGGGGTGCAGACGGCCCTGCGGCGCGCGGTGGGCGAACTGCTCGCCAACGCCGTCCGGCACACCCCCGGCGGCGGCCGGGTCGAGGTGTCGCTGCGGCGCGCGGCGGGCCAGGTGGAGCTGACCGTGTCCGACACCGGCGAGGGCTTCGCCCAGGACGAGGCCGCGCACCTGTTCGACCGCTTCCACCGCGGGGCGACCGGGCGCGACCGCCAGTTCGGCCTGGGGTTGGCGCTGCTGCGCGAGGTGGTGACGAGCCACCGGGGGACGGTGGAGGCGGTGGGGCACCCGGGGGCGGGCGCCCGGTTCACCCTCCGCTTCCCCGAAGCCGTCCCCCGCGTCGTCACCTGAGCCGGGCGGCGCGGGTCAGCAGCCCGGCCCTTCTCAGCGCCCCAGCCCTTCTCAGCAACCCAGCCCGGTCACCAGCTCGGCGGCCAGGCGCACCTCCGCGTCGAGGGGCCGGTCCGGGTCCACGGGCGGGATCGCGGCCGCCAGGCGGTCCAGCAGCGCCGCGGTCCCGGCCGCCGTGGGCCGCCGGGCGCCGACGTGGGCGGCCTGCCGCAGCCCCAGCGCCAGCGACCCGCACAGCAGCCACAGCAGTTCGGCGCCGTCGTGCGAGCGCAGGGCCGCCTGGGTGCCGAACGGCACGACGTCCTGGTTGTGCAGGTTCGTCGGCAGGCTCTGGGTGGAGGCGGGCACGGCGGTGCGGCGCAGCTCCGCGACCAGCGCGGTCGTGGCCAGCTGCACGCCCTGCAGGCCGTGCTGCTGCCCGGGTCCCGCCGCGAGCATCGGCGGCAGGCCGGTGTTGCGGCCCGGGTCCACGAGCAGGTCCAGCTGCCGCTCGACGAGGTTGCCGACCGAGGCCGCCACCGCCGCCAGCACGTCACCGGCGTAGGCGGCGGGCTGGCCGAAGAAGTTGCCGCCGTGCACCACCGCGTCGTCGTCGGGGAAGAACAGCGGGTTGTCGCTGACCCCGGCCAGGTCCGCCGCCACCACGCCGTCGGCGTAGCGCAGCGCGTCCTCGGCCGCCCCGAGCAGCTGGGGTGAGCAGCGCAGGCTGTAGGGCTCCTGCAACGGGCGCTCGCCGCTGGCCCGCACCCCCGCCAACACCCCGCGCATCCGCTCCCCGACCACCGCCGCGCCGGGGTGGGCGAAGGCGCCCAGCAGGCGCGCGTCCAGGAACGCCGGGGCGCAGCCGAGCAGGTCCGCGAGCAGGCACGTCAGGTCCTGGGCGGCCCGGTGGCAGGCGCGCACCCGGTCGAGCGCCAGCGACAGCGCCGCCGTCGTGACCGACGTGCCGTTGACCAGCGCCAGGGCGTCGCGCCCGTCGAGCTCCAGCGGCGCCAGCCCGACCCGCTCCAGCGCGTCCGCGGCGGGCAGGCGGACCCCGTCGACGTAGGCGGACCCGCGCCCGCGCAACGCCTGCGCCGCGTACGCCAGCGGGATGAGGTCGCCGCTGGCGCCCACCGAGCCGTGGCGCGGCACGGCCGGGGTGAACGTCGAGCCGAACATCGCCGCCACCCCCTCGACGACGTGCGGGGACACCCCGGACAGCCCCTGCGCCAACGACCACGCGCGCACCAGCAGCGCCGCGCGCACCACCGGCAGCGGCAGGTCCGGCCCCTGCCCGGCGCCGAGGTGGGCCAGGGTGTTGTCGCACTGGTCGGCCTCGTCGGCGCGGCCCGCGAACCCCACCAGGGCGCCGAACCCGGTCTTGGCGCCGTAGACGGGGCGCTCGTCGTCGGCCAGCACGGCGCGCAGGTGCTCGCGGCCCCGGCCCAGGCGCGCGGCCACCCGCTCGTCGACGGCGACGTGCAGGGGGCCCGCGGCGGCGCGCAGGTCTTCGCCGCGCAGCGGTCGGGACAGCTGGACGGTCGGTGTGGTGGCGGTGTGCGTCACGGCGCGAACCTAGGTGGCGAATCTCAGAGAACTCTGAGATCGCGTGGGTAGCTTGCGGGCCATGGCGCACGACTACCTGATCATCGGTGCCGGGCCCGCTGGGCTCCAGCTCGGCGCCCTGCTGGAGCGCGCGGGGCGCGACTACGCCGTGCTGGAGCGCGCGTCCGCGCCCGGGGCCTTCCTCGCCCGCTACCCCCGGCACCGCAAGCTCATCTCCATCAACAAGGTGCACAGCGGCTACACCGATCCCGAGCAGCGGCTGCGCATGGACTGGAACTCGCTGCTGTCCGACGACCCGGACCTGCTGTTCACCCGCTACAGCGACCGCTACTTCCCGCACGCCGACGACATCGTGCGCTACCTGGCCGACTTCGCGGAGAAGACCGGTGTGCGCGTCCAGTACGACACCGAGGTCACCCGGATCTCCCGCGACGACAACGGGTTCACCGTCACCGGCGCCGGGGGCGGGGTGTGGCGGGCGCGCACGCTGGTCATGGCCACGGGGGTCTCGAAGCTCAACGTCCCGGCCATCCCGGGCATCGAGCACGCCGAGCGCTACGACACCGTCGACACCGACCCCGGGTCGTTCACCGACCAGCGCGTGCTGGTGATCGGCAAGGGCAACTCCGGGTTCGAGACCGCCGACGCGCTGGTGGAGAACGCCGCGGTGATCCACGTCGCCGGGCCGAGCTCGGTGCGCCTGGCCTGGCAGACCCACTACGTCGGGCACCTGCGCGCGGTCAACAACAACTTCCTCGACACCTACCAGCTCAAGTCGGAGAACTCGGTGCTCGACGGCACCGTCGAGGACATCGCACCCCGGCCGGGAGGCGGGTTCCGCGTCCGGTTCCGCTACGCGCGCACGGTGGAGAAGGTGCGCGAGCTGGAGTACGACCGGGTCATCGCCTGCACCGGGTTCCGGTTCGACGCCTCGGTGTTCGACGAGTCGTGCACCCCCGCGCTCGCGGTCAACGGCCGCTTCCCCGCCCTGACGCCCGCCTACGAGTCCACCACCGTGCCGGGCCTGCACTTCGCCGGGACCATCACGCAGTCGCTCGACTTCAAGAAGTCCACCAACGGCTTCATCCACGGCTTCCGCTACGGCGTGCGGGCCCTGCACCGCATCCTGGAGCAGCGCGACCACGGCACCCCGTGGCCCGGCCGGGACCTCGCGGCGGCACCGGAGGCGATCAGCGACGCGCTGGTGGCCAGGGTCAACCGCTCCTCGGCGCTGTGGCAGCAGTTCGGCGTGCTCGGCGACGTCGTGACCGTGTCCGGCGGCACCGCCACCTACGCGGAGGAGGTGCCGGTCGCCCACGTCGCCGCGGGCGGGTTGGGCGAGGCGGCGCACCGGTTCACCATCACCCTGGAGTACGGGCCGCACCACGACACCGTGGACCCGTTCGACATCTCCATCCCGCGCGTGGCCGAGAACGACGCAGCCAACGCCCACGACGCCGGCTACCTGCACCCCGTGGTCCGCCACTACCGCGACGGGGCGCTCACCGCCACCCACCACCTCGCGGAGAACCTGGAGAACCACTGGGACCTGCCGGACGTGCACGTCCAGCCGCTCACCGTCTTCATCAAGGACCGCCTTGCCAACTCCTGAGCCACGACCCGCGCGAGTGTTCCCCGGCGCCGTGCTCGACGCCCTCGCCGCCGCGGGCGACCGTCCGGTGTTCGAGCACGGCGGGCGCGAGGTCTCCGGGGCCCGCGTGCTCGCCATGGTGGGCCCGGTGGCGGCCGGGCTGCGGGCGGCGGGCGTGGGGCCCGGCACGGGGGTCGCCCTGCTGCTCGGCGTCACCCCCGAGGCCTTCGCCGCCATCCTCGCCGCGCACGCCGTCGGCGCCCGGCTCGTCGGCATCCGGCCGGGGCTCCCGCCCGACCAGGTGCGCCACCTGCTCGGCCTCGACGTCGCGGCGGTGGTGGTCGACGCCGACGCGCCGCCCGGCTCGCCGCCGGTGCTGCGCCTGGACGACCTGCTCGCCACACCCGCCGACGGGCCGCCCGAGCCCGCGGGCCGGGCGGCCGACGTGGCGCGGCTGGTCCACACCAGCGGCAGCACCGGGATGCCCAAGGCGTGCGCGCACACCTACGCGGCGATGACGGACGCCTGGACCACCCGCCCGCCGCTGTGGCCGCCGGTGATCCGGGACTTGGCGCCGCGCCTGGGCAGGCACCTGGTGTTCGGCACGCTGGCCAGCCAGGTGATGTTCGAGTACGCCACCCTGGCGCTGGCCGCGGGCGGGCGCGTGGTGGCGGCGGACCCGCCCGCGCTGCCCGAGGCCGTGGTCCGGCACCGGGCGACCTCCAGCGTCATCACCGTGCCGAAGCTGGCCGCCCTGGTCGCCCGGCAGCGCAGCGACCCCGCCGACCTGTCGACGCTGCGCGCCCTGGTCGTGTCGGGGTCGCCGCTGGGAGCCGCCCGCCACGCCGAGGCGCTGGAGGTGCTGGGGCCGGTGGTGTTCCACGGGTACGGGCAGACCGAGACGGGCATGATCTCCATGGCGGGCCCGGCGGACCCGCCCGGCTCGGTGGGCGTGCCGCCGCCCGCCGTGGACGTGCGGGTGCGCGACGCCACCGGGCGGGACGTGCCGCCCGGCACCACCGGCCAGCTGTTCGTGCGCACCCCCGCGCAGGGCTCGGCCTACTGGGGCGACCCCGAGCAGTCCGCGGAGGTCTTCACCGGCGGCTGGGTGCGCACCCGCGACCTGGGCCACCTCGACGCCGACGGCGTGCTGCGGCTGTCCGGGCGCACCCGGGACGTGGTGATCGTCAACGCGAACCTGCACCACCTCGGCCCCGTCGAGCGGGTCATCGCCGAGCACCCCGACGTGGCCGAGGCCTACGCCGTCGCCGCGCCCGACGACGCGACCGGGGAGGCCGTGCACGCCTTCGTCGTCCCCGCCGCCGGGCGCGCGCCCGCCCTGGCCGAGCTGCGCGCGCTCGTCACCGCCCGCCTCGGCGCCGCGCTCGCCCCGGTGCGGGTGACCGCCATCGACCACCCGCCGCTCGCCCCCAGCGGCAAGCCGGACAAGCGGCTGCTGCCGCGCTGAGAGAGGAACACCGCTCGTGAGCACCGACACCACCACCGACCACGTCGTCCTCGGCGCGGGCCCCGCCGGGTTGCAGGCCTCGCACCTGCTGGCCAGGGCCGGCCGCGAGCACCTGGTGCTGGAGGCGGGGGCGGCACCCGGGACGTTCTTCACCCGCTACCCCCGCCACCGCACGCTGATCTCCATCAACAAGGTGCACACCGGGTGGTCGGACCCGGAGCTGAACCTGCGCACCGATTGGAACTCGCTGCTCACCGACGACCCGGAGCTGCTGTTCACCCGCTACACCCCGCGTTACTTCCCGCACGCCGACGACATGGTGCGCTACCTCGCGGACTTCGCCGCGCGCAACGACCTCCCGGTGCGCTACGGCACCCGGGTCGAGTCGATCTCCCGCGACGACCGCGGTTTCACGCTGCGCGACCAGCACGGCACCACCTACCGGGCCGCGCGCGTCACCGTCGCCACCGGCGTGTCGAAGACCTACGTGCCGCCGATCGAGGGCGTGGAGCTGGCCGAGGGCTACGACGAGGTCCCGGTGGACCCCGCGGGCTTCACCGGCCAGCGGGTGCTCATCATCGGCCGCGGCAACTCCGCGTTCGAGACCGCCGACAACCTCATCGAGACCGCCGCGGTGATCCACGTCGCGGGCCCGGGGTCGCTCAAGCTGGCCTGGCAGACCCACTTCGTCGGCCACCTGCGCGCGGTCAACAACAACTTCCTCGACACCTACCAGCTCAAGTCGCAGAACGCGCTGCTCGACGGGCAGGTGCTCGGCATCCGCCGCGACGGCGACGGCTACGCGGTGCGGGTCAGCTTCGCCAGGGTCGACGAGGTGGTCAAGGAGATCCACTACGACCGGGTCATCCTCGCCACCGGGTTCCGGTTCGACGCCTCGATCTTCGACGAGACCTGCCGCCCGCGGCTGACCATCAAGGACCGGTTCCCCGAGTTGACCCCGCAGTGGGAGTCGGTCGACGTGCCGGACCTCTTCTTCGCGGGCACGATCACCCAGTCGCTGGACTTCAAGAAGTCCACCAGCGGGTTCATCCACGGCTTCCGCTACGGGGTGCGCGCCCTGCACCGCATCCAGGAGCGGCGCTACCACGGCGTCGAGTGGCCGGTGCGCTCGTTCGCCGCCACCCCGGAGGCGATCACCGACGCCGTCATCGAGCGGGTCAACCGCACGTCGGCGCTGTGGCAGCTGTTCGGGTTCCTCTCCGACGCGGTGCTCATCGGCCCGGACGGCACCGCCCGCTACGCCGAGGAGGTGCCGGTGGCCCACCTGCACGAGGCCGTGGCGCGCGGCGACTTCGGGGCCGTGGAGTCCCACCTGGCCATCACGCTGGAGTACGGGGCGGACCACGACAAGGTCAACCCGTTCGACGTCGAGGCCGGGCGGGTGTCGCAACAGGACACCCGGGGGCTGGACGGGCGGTACCTGCACCCGGTGGTGCGGGTGTTCCGCGGCGGGGAGCTGACCGCGGAGCACCACCTCACCGAGAACCTGGAGAACGAGTGGGACAGCGAGCAGGTGCACCGCGCCCCGCTGCGCCGGTTCCTGGCCGAGCGGGTCACCCGGGCGGTCGAGGCGGTGTGAACCCGGTGCTCGCCCGGCTGCACGAGGAGGCGCGGCGCGCGCTCGACCCGGTGCACCACGACTACTACGCGGGCGGGGTCGGCGCGGAGGTCGTGCTCGCGGAGAACGAGGCGGCCTTCGCCCGGCTCGCCCTGCTCCCCCGGGTGCTGCGCGGCAGCTCCCGGCGCGACCTCGCCGTCGACCTGCCCGGCGGGCGGTCGGCGGCCCCGGTGGTCGTCTCCCCCACCGCCTTCCACCGCCTCGCCCACCCCGACGGCGAGGTGGCGACCGCGCGCGCCGCGGCCGCCGCGGGCGCGGTGCTGATCACCGGCGTCGCGTCCACCACGGCCGTCGACGAGGTCGTGGCGGGGGCGCGCTCGGTGGCCTCGCACCCGGCGGTGTGGTTCCAGCTCTACCTGGACCCGGCGCCCGGCGTCACCGACAGCCTGGTGGGGCGGGCGGAGGACGCCGGGTGCGGGGCGCTGGTGGTGACCGTCGACTCCCCCGTGTTCGGCAGGCACACCCGCGACGCGGCCAACGGCTTCCACGACCTGCCCGCCGGGCTCGCCGCCGCGAACATGCGCGACCTGCCGGGCGGGCCGCCCGGGGGCACCCGCGACATCGGGATGTCCGCCGACCAGTCCTGGGACGACCTGCGGCGGGTCGTCGAGCGGACGGACCTGCCGGTGTGGGTCAAGGGCGTGCTGCACCCGGCGGACGCGGCCGAGGCGGTCGCGGTCGGCGCCGCGGGGGTCGTGGTGTCCAACCACGGCGGCAGGCAGTTCGACGTGGTGCCCGCCGCCGTGGACGCGCTGCCCGCGGTCGTCGACGCGGTCGCGGGCCGGGTGCCGGTGCTGCTCGACGGCGGTGTCCACGGCGGCGGGGACGTGGCGCTGGCGCTCGCGCTCGGGGCGCGCGCCGTGGGCGTCGGGCGCCCTGTCCTCTGGGGACTGGCGGCCGCGGGCGAGGCGGGGGTGCGGCAGGTGCTGGACTCCCTCGTCGACGAGTTCGACCACGCGCTCGCCCTGTGCGGCGGGCAGCGCCCGTCCGACCTGACCCGGGACATGGTCGTGCGGCGGGGGGCTTTCGGATGAGGGCGGCCGTGGCGGTGGCCGCCGCGGCGGCCCTGGTGACCGCCCCGCGCTGGCTGCCCGGCCGGGTGGTCGCGCTGCGCGCGGGGGTCTTCGCGAAGGTCAACGGCGACAACGTGATCACGTTCCCGAACGCCGAGGTGGGGCCCGAGCGGTTCCAGGAGGTCTACGGGCACCCGGCCGCGGGCGGGCGCAGCCGCGGCGCGGGGTTGTCGGACCTGTTCTGGTACTGGCTCTCCCCCGGCCCGGAGGTGCACCAGGAGCACCTGGAGGCGGGTCCCCGCTACGACGACGTGGCCGCCACGACCCTCGCCCTGCTCGCCGGGCGCGGCGACGACCTGAGCGCCCGCGCCGCCGCGTGCGCGGGCCGGGTGCTCGACGAGCTGGTGCCCGGCCGCGCGGCCCTGGTGCGGCTGCGCGACCTGATGATGCCGGTCTGGGCGGAGTTCTTCCACGAACTCGTCTTCGGCGAACCGTGCCCACCCGGGGCCCGCGACCTCGTCGTCGGCCACGCCGACGACGTGGTGACGGCGCTGAAGTGCACCGGCTTGCGCCACCCGAGGCGGCGCGCCCGCCTCACCCGGTACCTCGCCGGGCGGCTCGACGACGTGCGGGTGGCGCTGCCCGGGTCCCTGACCCCCCGGGAGCGGGTGCACTACCTCCAGGGCACGTTCTTCAACACCGCAGTGGTGCAGATGTCCGAGGCGATGGCGCACCTGCTGCTGACGATCGCCCAGCACCCGGAGACGGTGCCCCGACTGGACGACGACCGCTACTTCCAGCACGTCCTGGACGAGGTGATGCGCCTCTACCCGCTGTTCGGCATCGCCCACCGCATCACCACCGCGGACATCGATCTCGACGGCGTGCCGCACATCCCGGCCGGGTCGGTGCTCTGCTTCAGCTACCCCGACTACCACGCCACCGGGTACGCCGATCCCGAGCGGTTCGACCCATCCCGCTGGGAGCGCACCTCCGCGCGCCACGCCCACCACATCCCGTTCGGCATCGCGGCGAACCGCCCGTGCCCGGCGTGGCGGGTGGCACCGCTGGCGATGCGCGCCGCGACCCGGGAGGTGCTGCGCCGCTTCTCCGCGCACTCCACGGTGTCGCACACGCGCTCGCTGCCCCACCGCGGCCCGTGCCTGCTGGTGCGGCACGGCACCGCGCTTCCGTCGCGGGTCCGCACGGCCGTCGGCGTCGCCCTGCGGGTGCGCGACCGGTGGGAGGACGTGGGGCGCAGCCTCGCCCAGCTGGTGCTGGGCACGGTCATGGTCCTCGACGCCCGCAGGCTGCGCCTGGCGGGCCGCTACTTCGACGAACAGGATCACGGCGACGGGCGGGTAGCGGGCTGCCCGGTCGCGCACGGGAAGGCGGAGGTCGCACGGTGAGCCAGATCGAGTTCGCGCTCAAGGTGTTCGCCGCGCTGGCGGTCGTGCTCGCCGCGACCACCGCGTGCGGTCGACTGGTGCAGCGCGTCGGCCAACCCCGGGTGGTCGGGGAGATGGTGGCGGGCGTGCTGCTCGGCCCGGCGCTGCTGGGGGCGGTGGCACCGGGCGCGCAGGCGGCGCTGTTCCCGGCGGACGTCAAGAACGTCCTCTACGTGCTCAGCACGATCGGCCTGACGTTCTACATGTTCCTCGTCGGGTCCTCGCTCGACCACGGCACGACCGGGGGACGGCAGCTGCGGCAGGCGGGTGTGCTCGCCGCCTCCGGGATCATCCCCGCCTTCACCCTCGGCGCGGGCGCCGCGGCGCTGTTCTTCAGCACGCTGAGCCCCGAGGGCAGCAACCGCTGGGAGTTCATGCTCTTCGTCGGCGGCGCGCTGTCCATCACCGCGTTCCCGATGCTCGCCCGCATCCTGCAGGAGAACGGGATGGCCAACACCCCGGTCGGCGGGCTCACCCTCGTCGCCGCGGCCATCGACGACGCCGTGGCGTGGGTGGTCTTGGCGCTCATCATCGCCGTGGGCTCCGCGGGTGGGCTGCTGGACGCGGTGGGCACCGTCGTGGGCGCCGCGGTCTTCGCCGTGCTCATGCTGACGGTGGGCCGCAGGCTGCTGGCCAAGCTCGGTGAGCGCGTCGAGCGCGCGGGGACGATGAGCCGGGACGTGGTCGCGCTGGTGCTGTTCCTGGTGCTCGCCGCGGGCTGGTTCACCGACTACATCGGCATCTTCTCGGTGTTCGGCGGGTTCGTGACCGGGCTGGCCATGCCGTCGTCCGCGGTGCTGCGCCGCGAGCTGCACGCCCGGTTGAGCGACTTCAACTCGATCCTGCTGCTGCCGGTGTTCTTCGCCTTCACCGGGCTGAACACCAGCGCGGCGGGGTTCGGCTCCGGCGGGGCGCTGTGGTTGCCGCTGCTGGTGATCACGGCGGCGGCGGTGGTCGGCAAGTACGCGGGGTGCGCGGCGGTGGTGCGGTTGCAGGGGCACGGGTGGCGGCACGCCTCGGCGGTGGGCGGGCTGATGAACGCGCGGGGGTTGATGATCCTGATCTTCATCAACATCGGGTTGGCGCACGGGCTGGTGACGCCGGAGCTGTTCGCGATCCTGGTGGTCGTGGCGGTGGTGACGACGGCGACGGCGATGCCGATCTACCGGGCGTCGCTGCGGGAGAGGGGTGGGGTGGTGCGGGAGGAGGTCGTGGGGTGAGGGTGCGGGGTGCTGGATCTGCTTGCGCGGGTTGGGGGATTGCTTGCGCGGGGTTGGGGGGATCTGCTTGCGCAGATGGCTGGAAGAGCCGGGATTTTGGGGGCTTGCCCGGGTGGGTGGTTCTGCTTGACAGGGGCCCCTGCGGCGATCATGTGCTCGGGGTGGGGAAATGGTGAGGCCTGCGGCCCCACCCCCCGCCGTGGGTAGCACATGATCGCCTTCCCCTGTCAAGCACAACCACCCACCCGGGCATCCCCGTAGCCGGGCCGCCGGTGACGTTGTGCTCCGGTTCTTAGGGGAGCGAGTGGGGTGGGGGGTCGGGTGCTCGGGAGGGGTGGCTGTAAGGGTGGGGGGAAGAGGGGATGGGGAGTGGGGGGTGGGACTAGTGGGTGGGGGTGTGGGTCAGGTCGGACAGGTGGTGTTGGACGCGGGTGAGGTCCTCGGTGCGGTCCTGGTGGCGCATGAGGGTGAGGGCTTCCTCCCAGGCCTCGCGGGCGGCTTGGTGGTGGCCCAGGGCCTTGAGGGGGTGGCCCAGGTTGTCCAACGTGGTGGCGACCTCGTAGACATCGCCCTGGGTGCGGAAGAGGGCGAGGGCTTCTTGGTAGAGGGTGACGGCGGTGTGGTGGTCGTGGGTGTGGTGGGCGATGTAGCCGAGGCTGTCCAAGGCGATGGCGGTGCCGACGTCCTCGTTGTTGGTGCGGTAGCGGGTGAGGGCTTCGGTGCAGAGGGCCTTGGCGGTGTCGTGGTCACCGAGGCGGGCCTTGTGCCAGCCCGCGAGGTTGAGGGCGTCGGCGGTGAAGACGGGTTGGCCGAGGGTCTTGGCGGCGGTGAGGGCGTTGAGGGAGTGGTCGGAGGCGGCGCGCAGGTCACCGAGGTGCTCGTAGGCCCTGGCGAGGGAGAAGTGGGTGTGGGCCTGCTGGTCGAGGTCTTCGAGCTGCTCGGCCAGGTTCAGGGCGCGGTGCAGGTGGGTGATGCCCTCGCCGTGGTGCTCCAGGCGGGCGTGGGCGATGCCGATGAGGCGGTGGGCGAGGATGCGGTTGCCCCGGTGCGGCAGGCGCTCGGCGGCGGTGACCGCGCGCTCCCACATCAGCAGGGACTCGTGCCGGTGGCCCTGGCGCAGGTGGTAGGAGCTGGCGTACCAGGCCAGCTGCCACACCAGGTCGTCCCAGCCGTGCTGGGCGGCGGTGGCCTGGGCGGCGAGCAGGTTGGCGTGCTCCAGGTCCGACCAGGCCAGTGCGTCCGCGATCGAGGTGATCGGGTGCGGTTCGACGCCCGCGACCAGGGGGGCGAGGTCGACCGGGCGGCGGTGCGGGGACAGCGCGGCGTCGACGGCGCGGCTGGTGTGCAGGTAGAACAGCACCAGCCTGCGCTGGGCCGCCACCCGGTCCGGGTGGTCGAGGTCGGCGGCGTAGCGGCGGATCAGGTCGTGCACGCGGTGGCGGCCGCCGAGGTCCTGGGTCACCAGCGACGCCTCCGCGAGGCCGCGCAGCGCCGCGCGCGCCGCCCGGACCGGCACCCCGGCCAGCGCGGCGGCCGCCTCCTGGCTGAAGTCCGGGCCCGCCGCGTCCCCGAGCAGGGCGAACAGGTCGGCCTGCTCGGTGCTCAGCGAGCGCATCGACCAGGACAGCACCGCGGGCAGGCTGGCGCTGGGGTCGTCGCCGTCGAGGGCGTCGATGCCCAGCTCGCGCAGCTCGGCGGTGACCGCGGCCAGCGGCAGCCGCGGCTGGGTGTGCGCGCGGGCCGCCACGATCGCCAGCGCCAGCGGGAACCCGGCGCACAGCGCGATCAGCTCCGCGACCGCAGCGGGCTCGGCGGCGGGCCGCTGCGGGCCGAGGTGGTCGACCAGCAGCGCGCGGGCCTCGGCGTCACCGAGCACGTCCAGCGGCAGGTAGCGGGCGCCGTGCCCGGCGACCAGCCCGGCGAGCCGGTTGCGGCTGGTGACCACGACGGTGCAGCTGGGCGAGCCGGGCAGCAGCGGGCCGACCTGGGCGCTGTCGACGGCGTTGTCCAGCACCACCAGCACCCGCCGCCGCGCCACCAGGCTGCGGAACAGCGCCGACTGGGCGTGCGGGTCGACCGGGACGCGCCCCGGGCTGACCCCGAGCGCGGCGAGGAACCCGCGCACCGCCACCGCCGGGTCCATCGGCGCGCCATCCGGGCTGAACCCGCGCAGGTCCACGAACAGCTGCCCGTCGGGGAACCGGTGGGCGTTGCGGTGCGCCCAGTGCAGCGCCAGCCACGTCTTGCCGATCCCGCCCGCCCCGGAGATCGCGGAGATGACGACGGGGGCGCCGCCCGCGGCGGCGATCCGGTCCAGCTCGGCGTGCCTGCCGACGAACGGCGCTGGCGCGGCGGGCAGCTGCCGGGGCACGTCCGCCGCGGTGTCGGCCACACCGGGGTCCGGGTCCTGGCGGGGCGCGGCGGCTCCGTCGAGGTCGAGGTCGAGGCCGGGGTCGCCGGTGAGGATGCGCTGGTGCAGCGCGCGCAGCGCCTGGCCGGGGTCGGCGCCCAGCTGCTCGGCCAAGCGCTCCCGCACCCGCTGGTAGTGGGCGAGGGCGTCCGCCGCCCGGCCGTCGCGGTGGAGGGCGAGCACGTACTGGGCCGCGGTCCGCTCGTCCAGCGGCGCGTCCTCGGCCCGGGTGGCCAGCTCGGCCAGCACCTCGCGGTGGCGGCCCAGCGCCAGCGCCCAGTCCACCCGGTCGACCGCGGCGGTCGTCCGCTCCCGGGCGAGCCGGTCGCGCACGGTCCCCGCCCACTCGGTGTCCACGTCGGCCAGCGCGTCGCCGGTCCACAGCGCCAGCGCCTCGTCCACCAGCTCCAGCGCCCGCTCGGGGTCGTGGGCCGCGCGCGCCCGGCCCACCAGGGCGGTGAACCGGTGCAGGTCGACCGACTGCGGGTCGAGGGCGAGCTGGTAGCCCGAACCGCGCCAGGTGATCGCCAGCCCCGCCGGGGCCAGCGCCCGCCGCAGGTGCGACATGTAGGTGCGCACCACCGAGTTCGCCCGCAGCGGCGGGTCCGCGCCCCACACGCGCTCCACCAGCCGGTCCACCGGCACGATCCGGTCGGCCTCGACGAGCAGCGCGGCGAGCACCGCCCGCTGCCGGGCGTGGCCGAGGGCCAGGGGCGTGCCGTCGACCAGCACCGCGAGTTCGCCGAGCACGCGCGCGCGGACACGCCGCGTGCCCCCGCCATCCCGCTCCGTCACCCCTCCTGTGTACCGCGCTTGAGCAGCGGATTCAACGCGGCGTGAACCGGGGTTGAACCCACCGGTGCCACAGTGGCCACCGGCCACCCGGACCGGTGCGGGGCAGCTCCGGTGGGTGGGGACTCACAGGGGTGGCCACCGGGGGCGCGGGTCTGTCCGGTTGGGGGAGCGGACAGACCCGTGCCCCGCCCGGTCAGCCGGAGGCGGCGAGCTGGTGCTCGTGCGACCTGGCCTCGGGGACCTCGGCCAGCACCTGCGGCAGCTCGGTCCGCTTGCCCACGTTGAGCTTGCGGTAGACCCGGGTCAGGTGCTGCTCCACGGTGCTCACCGTGATGTAGAGCTTACGACCGATCTCCCGGTTGGTGTGGCCGTCGGCCGCCAGCTCCGCCACCTTGCGCTCGGCGTCGCTGAGCACCGGCGCCTGCGCCACCACCGCCGAGCGGGCCGCGGTGATGGCCGTGGGCCGCACCTCCGCCGGGCGCCCGGGGCGGACGGGGTCGGGCACCCGGGGGGCGGGCTCCGCCTCGCACGCCCGGCTGAGCTGGTCGGCCTTGCGCAGCACCAGCCGCGCGCTGGAGAGCTGGCCCAGCTCCCGGTGCGCCCGGCTCAGGTCGGCCAGCGCCCTGGCCAGCTCCACCCGGTCACCGGACCACTCCAGGTGCTGCACCGCCTCGCGCAGCACCGGCACCCGCTGCTGCGGGTCGCCGCACAGCGCCAGCACCCGCAGCGAGATGCCGCGCAGCCGCGAGCCGCCGCCCGCGCACCGGCCGAGCTGCTGGTTGGCCAGCTCGCGGGCCTCCTTGCGGCGCCCGACCAGCAGGTAGGCCTGGGCCAGCGAGCTGCGCCACGGGATCGTGGCGGGGATGCCGGTGTCGCGGCCCCACATCCACGCCGCGCAGTCCTCGAACGCGTCCAGCGCCGCCAGCGCGTGCCCGGTGGCCAGGCTGTGTTGGCCGCAGGCGTGGGCGTAGCGCACGCCCAGCACCGTCGCGGGCAGCGCCGCGGGCACCGGGCGGGCGACCAGCTCGGCGGCCTCGTCGTGCCTGCCCTGCGCCGAGCGCGCGGCGATCAGCGCCGCCAGCGGCAGCCCGACGAGCACCCCCCAGCTCTGCGCGGGCAGCAGCTCCAGCGCCGCGGTGGCCTCCGCGGCGGCGGTCTGCGGGTCGCCGCGGCGCACGGCGATGTCCGCGCGCACGGCGGCCAGCACCGCCTGCCAGGTCACCGCGCCCTGCCGCGCGGCCTGCTCGGTGAGCACCTCGCACCAGTAGCGCACCCGGTCGTGCCGGTCGACGTGGTCGAGCGCCAGCAGCGCCAGCGCGCCGACCTCGGGGGCGACGTCGCCCAGGCAGCTCTGCAGCACGTGCTCGGCCGCCCGGCTCGCCTCCTTGGCCGAGCCGCGCGACCACGCGTCGAGCAGCCCCGCCGTGCGCTGCCAGGAGTGCACCGCGGTCTCGGCGCGGTCGGCGGTGGTCAGCGCGGCGCGCACGCCGTCGCGGTCGCCCTCGCGCAGCCGCCCGAAGATCCACTCGGTCGCCAGCCGCAGCTCGGCGGCGGTGCGCGCGTCCGGCGGGCCCGCGTGCGCGCGGGTGGCGCGCATCCGCGCCCCCGCCCCGGCCAGGTCGCCCTGCCAGAGCAGGTGGCGGATCACCGGGACGGCCTCGCGCCAGCCCAGCCCGTCCACCGCGCCGCCGAGCGCGGCCAGGTGGCGCGCGGAGGCGGTGGGGTTGACCCGCCAGGCGATGCGCACCAGCGCCGCGCGCAGGGCGGTCAGCTCGGCGGGGTCGGCGCAGGCGGCGACGGCCAGCTCCAGGCAGCGCACCGCGAACGCGGCGTCGTCCACGGCGGACTGCTCGGCCGCGGCCCGCAGCGGCGCCACCGCCCACGGGTCGGGGACGCCGCCCGCGCGGGTGAGGTGCCGGGCGACCTCGGTGGCGTCGGCGCCGCGGCGGTAGTGCAGCAGCGCGGCCCTGGCGTGCAGGTCGGCGGCGGTGCGCGGGTCCAGCCCGGCCAGCAGCGCGTCGACGACCTCCGGGGCGCGCACCCGCCCGTCGAGCACCAGGCCCGCCTCGGCCAGCACCGACAGCGCCTGGGCGACCGGGGCGGGGGGCAGCTCGACCAGCTCGGGCAGCAGCTCGGCGTCGCCGAGGACGGCCAGGCCGCGGGCGATGTCGAGGAAGCCGGGGTCCCAGCGGGCGGCGCAGTCGAGCACCGCCTGGTGGAAGGCCGGGCCCACCACCGGGGCGTCGGCGTCGGGGGCCGCGGCGCGCTGGTCCTCCACCAGGGCGCTCACCAGGTACGGGTTGCCGCCGGTGAGGTGGGCGCAGGCGGGGGCGAGCCGGGTCGCGGCCTCGTGGTCGACGGTGGTCGCCAGCAGCTCGGCCACGCCCGCGCCGGTCAGCGGCGCCAGCGGGACCCGGGTGTCGGGCTGGCGGACCAGGTCGGCGTGCGGCTGCGGGCGCACCAGCGCGGGGCGCTCCCACTCGGCGAGCACCAGCAGCAGGGGGGCGCCGCGGACCCGGCGCCGCAGGTGCAGCAGCACCTGCACCGACTCCTCGTCCGCGTGCTGGACGTCGTCGACCACCAGCACCACCGGCGCGCGCCGGGTCAGCGCCAGCACCAGCGCGCCGAGGCCGTCGACGACGTCGGGGGTCAGCGGGCCGTGCCCGGCACGGGCCCCGGCCACCGGGCCCGCCGCGTCGGGCACCGCCCGGGTGAGCTGGGCGAGCACGCCCAGCCGCAGGTCGCGCTCGGCCCGCGAGGCCGCCGCGGTCAGCAGCACGACGTCCTCGCCCGCCCACGTGTCCGCGAACGCCCGCAGCACGGCGGTCTTGCCGCTGGCGGGTCCACCGCTGACCAGGGCGAGCCCGCCCCGACCAGCCGCACACCCCGTCGCGGCCTCGCCTAAGCGGGCCAGTTCACCACCGCGTTCGGTCAACAACACCGTGCACCCTCCTCTGCTACCCCGGATCTCACGTTCCGCACCCCGTGCCCGCGCACCGCACACCCCCGGCGCCGAAGCCGCGCTCGCGCGCCGCCCCGTGCAGCACGCACGCGACCAGGTCCAACCCGGCCGCGCCGACCAGGTCCACCAGCACCACCGCGTCGGCGGTGGCCCGCCCCGGGTGCGCGCCGGTGAGCACGTCGGCCAACCGCACCGCGTCCCCGGCGGCCGCCGGGTCGTCGGTGAACCGCTGGTCGACCGCGGCCGCGGCGGCGCGCACCGGGCACGCCCCGGCGCGCACGACCAGCGCCCCCGGCGCCAGCCGGTCGGCGGGCACCACCCACGCCCCGTCGTGGGCGAACACCAACCGGGCACCCTCGACCGCGGCGCCCACGTCCTCGGCGACCGACAGGGTCACCGACGTCAGGTCGACCTCGGCCAGCGCGCCGGGATCGATGCGCGCGCCCGCCGGGTGCACGGTGATGTGCCGGACCGTCGGCAGCCGCCGGACGATCATCGTCAGCTGCGGGCGCAGCACCGCGCCCGTCCCCAGCACCACCGCCCGCACCGGCCCCGGCGCCACCAGTTCCCGCGCGGCCAGGGTGGCCAGCGCGGCGGCGTGCACCGCCCGCAACCCCGCGGCGGGCACGAGGAAGCGCGCGTCGTCGTCCTCGACGAGCAGCAGGCCGTCCCCGTCCTGCCCGGCGGGGTCCAGGACCGCGGGGTCCAGGTCCACCGGGGTCGGGTCGACGGCGGCGTCGTCGCCCGCGGGGGGTCCGGTCCACGGCCGCACCCGGCACGCCGGGACGGGTGCGCGTCCCGCCAGCGCGGCGGACAGCACGCCGACGAGGTCTGCGACCGCCGTGGCGGCGGACAGCTCCTCGACCCCCAGAGGCAGGATCGGCGCGCCCATCCCGTGCACCCCTTCCGTGTGTCGCGCGGGTGCCAGCAGGGTGCCGCACCGCGCTTTCACCTCGCTGCCACGGTGGTGAAAGCCGACCGGAAGCCGGCCGAAAGCGGTGAAGTGTCCACTGGACGCACGGTCCCCGACGGCGGCGAGGGAGGTCAGGCGCGATGTACCCGGACGACATGCACTGGTGACCCGGGGTTCTCCCGGCGTTCACCCCAGGCGGCACCCACCCACGAGCGGACAGGTCCGGGCGCGACGCGGCACCCGGTCCCGCCGCCGGGATCGGGTGGGGCGCACCAGGACCGGGCACCGGCCCGGGGCGCTCAGCTCACGCGCAGCTCGGCGCGCGCGTCCTCGGGGAGCGCCGCCTCCAGGGCGTCGAGGTGGTCGGCCCAGCGGGCGGCTTCCTTCGACGGGACGCCGTCGAGCAGCTGCCTGGCCCGCCTCAGCTCGTCGCCCACCGGGCCACCGGCACCGGACTTCGCCGCCGCCAGCAGCACCAGCGCCTTCGCGTGCCACAGCGCCGATCCCAGCTCCGCGAACAGCCCCACCGCGGTCGACAGCTCCGCCTCGGCGGCGCGCTGGTCGCCCAGGGCCAACCGGATCTCGCCGATGGCGACCATCGTCTGCCCCTGCACCAGCCGCTCGCCCACCCGCACCGCCAGCGCCATCGCGTTGCGCAGCACCGTCTCCGCGTCGACCAGCCGCCCCTGCCGGTACCGGGCCACGCCGAGCCCGTAGAGGGCGTAGGTCTCCCCGATCCGGTCACCGATCGAGCGCACTATCCGCAGCACGCCGGTGAACTCGCGCGCCGCCGCGGCGTGGTCGCGGGTTCCCAGGTGCAGGTGGGCGAACTGGTGCAGCACCTGCGCCTCGCCGCGCACGCAGCCGACCTCGCGGCAGATGCGCAGCGCGGACTCCAGCAGCTGCTTGCCCTGCTCGTGGTCGTGCTCGTCGATGCGGAACCGGGCGATGCTGCGCAGCACCTGCGCCTCGCCCATCCGGTCGCCCACCTCGCGCATGAGCGCCAGCGCGGAGTCCAACCGGGACACCATGGTGGTGACGTCGCCGAGCAGGCCGTCGGTGATGGCCATGTTCCGCAGCGCCAGCGCCCGGCCGTGGGTGTCGCCCCTGGCCTCGAACAGCGCCATGGCCGCGGCCAGGCAGCGCTGCGAGTCGGGCAGCCGCTTCTGGAACATGTGCAGCGTGCCCAGGGAGTAGAGCATCGCGGCCTGCCCGGTGCGGTTGCCGGTGCGCTCGCACAGGTCGAGCCCGAGCCGGGCGGTCTCGTGCCAGTCGTCGAAGTAGCCCTTGGTCTCGAACAGGGTCACCGCGGTCAGCGCCAGGTCCCAGCACAGCTCGTCGAGGCCCTCGGCGGCGGCCTGGCGCACGGCGGCCACCAGCGACCGGCGCTCGCTCTCCCACCAGTCCGCGGGCACGTCGAGCTCGTCGAGCAGGGTGCGCCCGGGCGGCAGCGGCGGCTGCCAGCGCGGGGCGGTGCCGTGCAGGATCGTGTAGTCGCCGCCGTACTCGGCGCGGTGGGCCTGCTCGGCCAGGCCCATCCAGGCGCCCAGCACTCGCTGGAGCGCGGCGTCGCGCTCCTGCCTGGTCTCGTTGTCCAGCAGGCGTTCCAGGGCGTAGACCCGGATCAGGTTGTGCAGCCGGTAGCGCACCTGCTCGCCGGGGAACTCCACGGTGTCGAGCAGCCGGGCGTCGATCAGCTGCTCCAGCACCTCCTCGGCGTGCGGCAGGTCGGTGTCGAGCAGCGCCGCGGCGGTCCAGGCCGGGAAGTCGGGGGCGCGCAGCAGGGCGAACAGCCGGAACAGCCGCTTGGCCTGCGCGCTGAGCTCGTCGTAGGTGAGGCCGATGTTGAACCGCAGCTCGAAGCCGCGGTAGTTGAACTCGTCGAGCCTGCTGGTCTCGTCCTGCAACCGGCGCACCAGCGAGGCGATCCGCCAGTGCGGCTTGGACGCCAGCCGCGCCCCCGCGATCCGCAGCGCCAGCGGCAGCCCGCCGCAGAACCCGACCAGCTCGGCCGCGGGCCCCGGCTCGGCGCTGACCCGCGCCGGGCCGACGATCCTGGCCAGCAGCACCATCGACCGGGTGGTGTCGAAGGCGTCGACGTCCACCCAGTGCGCGCCGGGCAGCCCGGTCATCCGCATCCGGCTGGTGGCGATCACCGCGCAGGTGGGGCTGCCGGGCAGCAGCGGGAGCACCTGCTCCTCGCCCACCACGTCGTCGAGGACCACGAGCACCCGCTTGGTGGCCAGCAGGCTGCGGTAGAGCTCGGCCTGCTCCTGCACGTCCTCGGGCACCATGGCGCCGTTGACGCCCAGCGCGCGCAGGAACCGCTCCAGCAGCTTGCCGGTGCGGTCGTCGCCGGGGAAGCGGAAGTCCCCGTAGAGCTGCCCGTCCGGGAACTCCTCGCGCAGCTCGTGGGCCACCCGCACGGCGAGGCTGGACTTGCCCACCCCGCCCTTGCCGGAGATGGCCACGATCCGCACGGCGTGGTCGGCGTGGTCGGCGCCGTCGCCGCCGCGGTCGAGCAGCACGTCGCGGATCTCGGCCAGCTGGTCCTCGCGGCCGGTGAAGTCCGCGATGCTCGCGGGCAGCTGCCGCGGCACCACCACCTGCTCCTCGACGACCGGCTCGCGGGCAGGCGCGGCCTCGGCGGGCGGGCGGGCGGCCAGCGCCGGGTCGCGGTTGAGGATGGCCTCCTCCAGCTCGCGCAGCTCCTGCCCCGGCTCGACGCCCAGCTCCTCGACCAGGGTCGCCCGCGCCCGCCTGGCCACCTCCAGCGCCTCGGCCTGCCGCTCGGCCCGGTAGAGGGCGAGCATGAGGAACCCGTACCGCCGCTCGCGCAGCGGTTCCTCCGCGACCAGCGCGGTCAGCTCACCGATGATCTCCTCGTGCCTGCCCAGGGCGAGGTCGAGGCGCACCCGCCGCTCGACCGCGGCCAGCCTGCTGTCCTCCAGGTGGGCGGCACCGCGCTGCACCAGCGCGCTGTTCACCCCGGCCAGCGCGGGCCCGCGCCACAGCGCCAGCGCCGCCCGCAGCTCCCCCGCGGCGTCGGCGAGCCTGCCCTCGGCCTCCAGGTCCACCGCCGCGGCCACCCCGCTGGTGAACCGCGCGCTGTCGAGGTCGAGGTCCGCGGCGTCGAGCAGGTACCCGGCCGGGTCGGTGACGATGACCCCGCCCCGCCCGGCGTCGGTGAACACCTTGCGCAGGGCGGAGATGCAGAACTGGATCTGACCGCGCGCGGTCGAGGGCGGCTCGTCGTCCCAGACGGCGTCGATCAACTGCTCCAGCGGGGTGACCCGCCCGGCGTTGAGCGCGAGCATGGACAGCACGACCCGCTGGCGCGCACCCCCCACGTTCAGCGCGCGCCGTCCATCGCTGAGTTCGAGCGGTCCCAGCAACTGGAGCCTCAAAACGCCCCCAACAAGGTTTTCGAGCAGTCGTCGAATCACACGCTCTCAGCGTATACCGGGCCATTGAACCGGCACCAGAGACGCTGTCGCGGCAAAAAGACGTTAACACGCCAACACCCAGCCCAATGCCCGCTCGCCCCCGCCGACCACCCCCGGCGCCCCGCCCCGCCCGCACCCCCACCGGACCCGCGCGCGCCGCGCACGAGGGGCAGATCACCTTCGATGTCGCAGGTCGATAGGGGTGCCCCCCACGCGGTGACCGACCGCCCGGACCCCGTGCCCGGAGCACAGCGCTCTGCTCCGAACAGGCCAACCGGTCCATCCGGGCACCCGCGCGCCCGAACCCCGGAACAGCCGGAACACCATCGGGTAAATCAGCGGTGACCCACACCCGGAATGGCATGGATCACCAATGGAAATCGTTTCACGACCACGCAAGAATGCCCCACAGCAATCACGCGACCACTCCCCGCGACCCCCCTGCACCCCGCCCACGAACCGCAGGTAGTACCCCCCGGACCACCCGTCGGCCCCCGCCCGCTCGTCGCGGTCCAACCAGGTGACGCCCCGCGGGGAAATGTCGACCCCGACACCGGTGAACGCCCTGCCCCCGACCCCGGATCGCATGACCGCGCCGCCACCGGTTCCGGCGCCGCCCTTCACTCGAACGCGCCGATCCCCCATCCCCTCGCCCGCCGCGGGGACGCGGACCAGCGACCCCCGCCCCTGCGGGTGACCCCGGGCAGATTAGGGGTTGACATCTCACCGATACCGGTTCCACCACCCACGCCGCGACCCCACCCCGGACCACCCGATCGCCGCCCGAGCCCCCACTCGCAGGCCCCTCGCCCCCCAAAGTTTCCCGTCCACAATGGGACACCCCCGAAAATCCCACTACAACGCGTACGCCGAAAGCACCACTCCCCTACCCCGAACGCCCCGAGCACACCCCCACCTGACTGCTGGCCAACCCACCCCCGAAACCCCACCACACCCCCAACATCCTCAAACCGCGTGCGCCTCACCAAACCCTCGGCGAAAGGCTCCGACCTGCCATCGGCGCCTGCGACCCACCAGGGCGGTCCCTGCCGCACATCGACACCCACGCCCGGTGCAGGCTCCAAGAGCGACCAACTGCATCGTCACCAGGGGAAGAGTCGCGGTGGCCAACGCCCGACCGCGCGTCGATCGCTCAGGCTGGATCGCAGGAGGCCGAGCAATGAAGCACCCAGCGTGCGCCGCCAGGGCAGGGTGCAGTCCTGCTGCCGCTGGCGGGAGAGCCACCGTCACAGAGGTAGACCCCGTAGCGATCATCGGGGCGGGAAGTCGGCCGCACCGGTCAGCCGAGCGGGAGTGACCGCGGCGGGGAGTGGGCAGCGTGGTGGTCGAGCCGAGCAGCGGGCCTCGGGGGAGGTGTCACCCGCGGCCGTCGCGGCGCGCGGTGGTGATCTCGTGTCGGATGCGGGTCGTGCGGACGACGACCGCGTCGACCTGTTCGGCCAGGGCGGGGTGGTGCACCAGGTAGGTGCGGATGTCCACCAGCGGGCCCACCAGCCGAGCGGGGTCGCTGCCCCCCAGGGCCTCACCGACGCGGGCGGCGTGCCTGCGGGCCGCGTTGTCGAGGTCGGCCAGCGCCAGGATGCGGGCGGCCAGGGTGCGCAGGGCGGCGGCGTTGTCCTGGGCCCACGCCGAGGTCGCGCGCTCCACGGCCCGCTGATCGCGACGGGCGTGCACCCGCCCCTCCGCAGTCTGCTCGCCGGTCTCCGGGTGCAACCGCAGGAAGCGGCGCTCGGCGGCCTGCCTGCTCGCCACCCCCAGGGCCGGGGCGAGGGCCGCCCAACTGGCCCCGGCCGCGCGCGCGGCCTGGATCAGCTCGGGCTCCCACCCGGCCATCTCCTCGCGCAGCTCGCGCAACTGCGCCAGGGCGGACAGCAGCTCCTCGGGGTCCGCGGTGCCCGACCGGGCCTCACCGAGGCGGGCGACCAACCCGCGCACGACCTCATCGGGCTCCTGCTCCACCTCGACCACCTCCACGCGATCACCCTGCCGACGACCGGCCCGCCGACGACCAGCCTGCCGGCACCCGGCCGAGCGCGGACCAGCCCACCGGCACCGAGCCTGCCGGCCCCAGCGCCCACGGCACCACGTCAATCAGCACCAGGTCGATCAGCACCGGTCGATCAGCACCGGTCGATCAGCACCGGGTCACTCGGCACCGGGTCACTCAGCACTGCGCCGCTCACGGCATCGGTGCCGACGCCCGCGGTGGGGGCGGAGGACCGCCCCCACCGCGTCGGACGGGGGTTCGCGGGAACACCGCCCGGGTCAGGCGTCGATCTCCTTCGGGGCCGAGCCGACGGTGATGCGGCGGGCCTTGGCCTGCTCGGCCACCGGGATGCGGAGGGTGAGGACACCGGCGTCGTAGTCGGCGGAGATGCGGTCGGTGTCGAGGGTGTCGCCGAGGAACAGCTGGCGGGAGAACACCCCCAGGGGCCGCTCGCTCACCTGGACCTGCACGTCGTCGCCCAGGGTGGGGCGCCGCTCGGCCTTGACGGTGAGGACGTTGCGCTCGACGTCGACCTCGATGGCCGAGGGGTCGACGCCGGGCAGGTCGAAGCTGACGACCAGCTCGCCGCCGGAGCGGTAGGCGTCCATCGGCATGGACGACGGCTTGGACCAGGTGCCGGACCCCGCGCCGCCGAACAGCTGCTGGGTCAGGCGGTCGAACTCGCGGAACGGGTCGGTGCGCATCAACATCGCGGATCCTCCTGTGTCCCGACGGCCCCCGTGGCCGTCGCTCGACACCATTTGTACCCCGTCATCAACCCGATGACAAGTCTCGTGTCGTCCGGAAGATGACATGTCTGCGGTGTCACACCCCGCCGCTACGGTCACCCCGTGATCGAGCCCCACCACCTGAGCGCCACCCGCGCCGGCTACGACGCCATCGCGGACGAGTACGCCGAGGCGTTCGCCGCCGGGTTGTCCGACCAGCCCTACGCCCGGGCCATGCTCACCGCCTTCGCCGAGCTCGTCCGCGGCGGCGGCCCGGTCCTCGACGTCGGCTGCGGCACCGGCGACGCGACGGGGCACCTGCACGCGCTGGGCATCCCCGTCAGCGGCCTCGACCTGTCCGCGTCGATGCTCGCGATCGCCCGCCGCACCCACCCGGGCCCGGACTACCGCCTCGGCTCCCTGACCGACCTCGACGTCGCGGACGGCTCCCTGGGCGGCATCTGCGCGTCCTACTCGCTCATCCACGTCCCCCCGCCGCACGTGCCCGCGGCGCTGGCCGGGTTCCACCGCGCCCTGCGCCCCGGCGGCCACCTCCTGCTCGCCTTCCAGGTCGGCACGGGCGTCCGCCACTTCGACGAGGCGTTCGGCCACCGGGTCGACCTCGACTACCACCGCTTCACCCCGGACGGGCTCACCCGCCTGCTGGCCGACGCGGGGTTCACGACGGAATCGGTGCTGCGGCGGACCGCGCGCGGCACCGAGCTGACCCCGCACGCCCACCTGATCGCCCGCAAGCCGCCCGGGTGAGCGGGAATCCGCCGCCCACGGGCGGGAGCGGACAGCAGAACGGCCCGGCGGGACAGTCCCGCCGGGCCGTTCTGGGGTTCTGGTGTCAGCGCACGGATCGGCGCCCGTACACACCCGCCACGAGGGCGACGCCGACAGCGGCGAGCACGACCTGGATCAGGATCTCGATCCAGTCGATCCCCCTGGTGTCACCCACGCCGACGGCGCGGGCGATCAGGGTGCCCACCAGGGCGGCCACGATGCCGATGACGATGGTCAACCAGATCGGGATGCTCTGCTTGCCCGGCACGACGAGCCTGCCGAGCGCCCCGATGATCAAACCGATGATCAACGCACTGATGATTCCGGCGACAGTCACGTCCACTCCTAGCGGGTCGATTCAGGTTAGCGCTGAGATACCCACTCGGAACCCCCACCAATCACCGCGGGCCGCGGCAACGAACAACCTGTCCCGTTGGTCCGGTTCCTGGCCCCGCCGGGCACCCGGGTGGTCGCGAGTGGACGCGGGGGTACCGTCGATCGGAGCACCCGATCGGAGAGAGCACACATGTCGACAGCGCAGCACCCGGCGCGCAACTGGGCGGGCAACGTCACCTTCGGCGCACGCGCCGTGCACCGCCCGCACACCCTCGACGCGCTGCGCGAGGTCGTCGCGGAGTCCCCGCGCGTGCGCGCGCTCGGCAGCGGCCACTCCTTCAGCGCCGTGACCGACACCACCGGCGACCTCGTGGCCCTCGACGCCCTGCCGCCGCTGGTGGAGGTGTCCGGGTCGACGGCCACCGTCGGCGCGGGCATGACCTACGGCGAGGTGGCCGCCCGGCTGCACGCCGAGGGCGTGGCCCTTGGCGCGCTGGCGTCCCTGCCGCACATCTCCGTCGCGGGGTCGGTGGCCACGGCCACGCACGGATCGGGCACCGCGCACCGGTGCCTGGCCGCGGACGTGCGCGCGGTGCACCTGCTCACCCCCGAGGGCGACCTGACCACGATCTCCCGCGACACCACCCCGGACACCCTGCCCGGCGCGGTGGTCGCCCTGGGCGGGCTGGGCGTGGTGACCGCGCTGACCCTGGACGTGGAACCGACCTACGAGGTCGCCCAGGACGTGCTCCTGGACGTGCCGCTGGACGAGGTGGAGCGGGACTTCGCGGCCGTGCACACCGCGGCCTCCAGCGTGAGCACCTTCACCCGCTGGCAGGACGGCACGGCCTCGGTGTTCCTCAAGAACCGGGTGGGGCACACCGGGAGCGGCTGGCGCGCGGGGACCCCGGCGACCACGACCGTCCACCCCGTCCCCGGCATGTCCACCGCGTCGAGCACCCAGCAACTGGGCGTGCCGGGCCCGTGGTTCGAGCGCCTGCCGCACTTCCGCCCCGAGCTGAAGCCGAGCAGCGCGGGCGCGGAGCTCCAGTCGGAGGTGTACGTGCCGCTGGCCGGGGCACGGGAGGCGATCGGCGCCCTGCGCGCCATCGCGGACGTGGTGGCGCCGGTGCTCCAGATCGCCGAGATCCGCACGGTGGCCGCGGACGACCTGTGGTTGAGCCCGGCCCACCGGCGCGACTCGCTGACGATCCACTTCACCTGGGTGCACGACACCGGCGCCGCGCTGCCCGCGGTCAAGGCGGTAGAGGACGCGCTGCGCCCGCTGGGGGCCCGCCCGCACTGGGGCAAGCTCACGACGATGGCGCCGGAGGAGGTCGTGGCGCACTACCCGCGCGCCCAGGACTTCACCACCCTGCTGCGGACGATGGACCCCGGCGGCAAGTTCACCAACGACCTGCTGGACGCGCACTTTCCCCGCGGCTGACCCCACGCGCCCTCCAAGCCGAGGTGCGAGTGGTGGCCGGGGCGTCACCTGGGGCTTGTCCTAGCCCGGGACGGACTCGGTGACGGTGCGGGCCAGCTGGGCGAGCTTGACGTTCATCCGCTGGGAGGTGTCGCGCAGCAGGGCGAAGGCGTCGTCGGCGGAGATGTTCCTGCGCTGCATGAGGATGCCCTTGGCCTGCCCGATGACGTCGCGCGACTCCACGGCCTGCCGCAGCTGGGTCTCGCGCAGCGCGGCCCGCTCCGCGGCGCGGGCGCCCTGGATCGCCAGGGAGGCGTGCGTGGCGAGCACCAGCGCCATGTCCACCGCCTCGCCCGCGAGGGCGCCCGGCGTCCTGCTGTAGATGTTGAGCGCGCCGGAGCAGTCCGCGAGATCACCGTCGAGGACGAGCGCGGTGGCCAGCACCTCGCTGAACCCCGCGGCGGCCGCGGCGGGCCCGAACCGCGGCCAGTCCTGGCCGGAGGCCAGGTCGACGGCGCGCACGTAGCCCAGCCCGCTCTCGTCGGCGGCGTCGACGCACGGGCCCTCGCCCGCCTCGTACTGCACCCGGTCGAGCTCCAGCGCGAGCGGGTCGGACTCGGTGGGGGTGTGGTAGCGGCCGTCGGTGGTGCGCAGGGTGAACGAGACGAGGTCCGCGCCGGGGATGAGCCTGCAGGTCAGCGACACCACGCGGTCCAGCACCTCCCCGACGGTGCCTGCGGACATCAGCGAGCGGGTCAGGTCGCGCAGGTGCCGGGTGGCGTCCCACTGGGCGGCGGGGACCGCCGTGCTCTCCTCGGACATCGGGCCTCCTGGGGTCCGTGCGGTCTGGCGGCGACCGGCGCCGTGCTCCTGCGCTGCTGAAGAGCGGCTGCGCACCGGCCACCTCGCGGCGCGGCAGGTGCAGCCGACCCGGCGGGCCGCTGGTGCTCTCTTACCCACTTCGCCACCGCGTCACGCCTGGCCGGGCGGTCGTGGCGGCGCTCACCCCGTGGCCCGGCCCTGGTCGGCCCGGCCGGGGTGGCCCGTTCGACCGAGGCGGGACCGGTGGGGTGCCCGGCCAGGTCGGGCACCCGAACGGCGGCGGGTCAGGGCAGCTGCCGGGTGAAGAACGCGCTGTGCGGGTCGGGCCGGTAGTCGCCGAACGGCGGGCACGGGGTGAACCCGAACCGGGTGTAGAGCGTGCGCGCGGGCCGGAAGAACTCCGCCGACCCCGTCTCCAGGCTGATCCGGGTGCACCCCAGCGCGGTCGCCTCGGTGAGGATGTGGGTCAGCAGCAGCGAGGCGATCCCGGTCCGCCTGCGCGCCGGGTCGGTGCGCATGGACTTGAGCTCGGCGTGCTCGGGGGTGAGCAGCTTCAGCGCGCCGCACCCGAGGACGGACCCGTCGTCGTCGAGCACCGACCAGAAGGTCACGCCCGGCGCGCGCAGGCCGTCGAGGTCGAGGGCGTGCTTGCTCTCCGGCGGGCTGGTCGCGCGCATCTGCGCCAGGTGGGCGCCCAGGAACTCCGCGATCGCCGCGCCGGACAGGTCGTCCACGACGACCCGGGGGGTCATGAGGCCGCGCCGCCGCGCACGACGGTGGGCAGCGAGGCGCGCAGGTCGCCCGCCCACCGCTCCAACCACGGCGGGACGGTGGGGCCCGCGCCGAAGGCGGGGACGGCCCCGGCCAGCTCCGCCGGGGTGATCGAGCCGCCGCGGCGGCTGAGGAACCGGGCGGCCACGAACGCCCTGGCGCACTCGTCCTGCCCGGCGCGGAAGACGTGCTCGAGGTAGGCGTTGCGGGTGTCCACCCCGACGAACCGGCTGGTCACGGTGAACCGCTCGAAGGGGAGCAGCGACCGCCGGTACTCGATGGTCTGCGCGGCGACGACCGGGTACCAGCCCCGGCGGGCGAGCACCGGCCACAGCCGCGTCCTGGTGTAGAGGTCCATCCTGGCCGCGTCGAGGGTGGACAGGTACTTGCCGTTGTTCATGTGCCGCAGCACGTCGAGGTCGGTGGGCGCGACCCGGAACCGGGTGGTCACCGGGGACCACAGGTCCGCGCGCCGGGCGAACCGCCCCGTGACCATCGTCCGCGCCATCCGCAACGCCATCAGCACCCCACGCCTCCTCGACCGTGTCGCCAGAGTCTGCCAAACCGGGCACCGGGAGCGGAACGAGCCCGATCTCACAGCTCGCGCCCGGTCGCACAGCCCCAGCGCCCGATCGCACAGCCCGCGCGGCCCCCGACTAGGCCAGGTGCCGCAGCGCCCACTCCAGCGCCTCGGGCAGCTCCCGCAGGATCGACACGTGCCCGTCGTCGGGCCGGTACCACAGCTCCGCGTGCGGCAGCAGCGCGGCGAGGTGCCTGCCGTGGTCGGGGGGCACCACCCGGTCCAGGCCGCCCTGCACGAGCAGCACCGGCGTGCGGACGGCCGCGAAGTCGACCCCCCAGTCCCCGGCGAAGGCGACATCGTCGTCGACCTCTCCCCCGCCGCCCTCCCGCCCGGCGCGCTGGGCGTCGCGGCCCATCTCGCCCCACGGCCCGGCGAGCAGCTCGTAGTCGGCCTCGACGAAGCTGTCCGGGTCGAACTCCGGCGTCACCGCCTCCCGGGCGGCCAGGCCCGACCGCCCCGCGCGCAGGGCCTGCGGCGCCACCATCCCGCCGTACCAGTCGAACGCGTCGGACCAGGGCGCGGGCGCGGCGAACGCGACAGCCGCGAAGACCCGGTCGCCCAACCCGGCGGCGCACCCCAGCGCGTGCGAGCCGCCCCCGGACGCCCCCACCACGCAGAACCGGTCGACCCCGAACGCGTCGGCGACGGCGGCCGCGTCCACCGCGGCCGACACCACCTGCCGCCCCGGTTGGCGGGTCGACCCGCCGTACCCGGGTCTGCCATAGGAAAGAACCCGCACGCCCGTCGCTCGCGCGGCCCGGGCGACGGGTTCGATCGGGAAACCGGTTTGGGGCGTGCCGTGGTGCCAGAGCACCACAGCACGCCCCTGTTCACCGCTGTCGTGGGCGCGGACCACTCGGTCACCGACCCGCACGTCCAGGGATGTCACTGACTCCACGCGCCAGACCCTAGCCGCGACCCACGACAGGGACGGGTCACGAGGTCGGGGTCAGCACCGTGTCGATGAGGTACACGGTCGCGTTGGCGGTCTTGACGCCACCGCAGATGACGTTGGCGTCGTTGACCTTCAGGCTGTCGCCCGAGCCGGTGACGTTGACGGTGCCCTTCTCCACGGTGGTCTGGGTGCCGACGATCTTGTCCGGCGCGATCTGGTTGGGGACCACGTGGTAGGTCAGGATCTTGGTCAGCAGGGCGTCGTCGGTCTTGAGCTTCTCGATGGTCGCCGGGTCCAGCTTGGCGAACGCGGAGTCGACCGGCGCGAAGACGGTGAACTGGCCGCCGTTGAGGGTCGAGACCAGGTCGACCTTGGGGTTGAGCTTGCCGGACACGGCCTGCACCAGGGTCTTGAGCAGCGGGTTGTTGCTCGCGGCGGTGGCGACCGGGTCGGCGGCCATGCCCTCGACCGAGCCCGCGCCGGACGGGACCTGCTTGGCGTAGTCCGCGCAGCCGGGGCCGACGAGGCCGCCCGCGGCGGCGTCGGAGGCCGAGGAGGACGCGGCGGCGGTGGTGGTCGTCGTGGCGGCACCGGTGGAGCCCGACGCACCGGTGTCGCTGCTGCTGCACGCGGCGGACAGGGCGGCGGTGAGGGCGATGCCGGACACCGCGGTGACGACGCGAAGGCTGCGCTTCATGGTGTATTCCGCTCCATTGCTGAGACGACAGGTAAATCCACTTAGGACTTGCACCACCCGGTTCCCCGGGCGGTTCGCGTCCCCGGTGGGTCCGGGGCTCGCTGACAACCGGCATTCGGGGGTGGGTCGGGGAGCGGATGGGTCCGGACGCCCACCGTTACCCTTCCGTTACCGGAGGCGGGAAATCCACCCCAGCCCCAATCCACCCGCCGGAGGGCAACGAAAGCTTTCCCCACCGGCCCGCCGCCCGCACGCGGGACCATCCTCTGTGGAGGGTGATGGGCGGGCTCCGATCACTGGTCAGCGGCCACGAAGAGCCGACCACCCAGCGCCTTGAGTCCCTCGATCAGGTCGTCTGGACCCGGCGCGCGGTCCGGGTCGATCACCCACTGCATGAGCACCCCGGTCACCAGGGCCATCTGCACCGACCCGACCGAGCGAACTTCGCCGGGCCGGACGTCCACTTCGGCGACACCCAGCACGCCCGCGGCCAACCCGCCGCGCGCCTCGGCGATGGCGTCCGCGATCAGGTCGCGGACGCGCTGGTTGCGCTCGGCCTCCACCGCGGCCTCCACCGAGGCGACCCACAGGTTGCGGTGGGCGAGGACCGAGGCGATGACCTGCTCCCAGAACCCCCGGTAGCGCTCCAACGGCGAGGCCTCCCCCGCGAGCCGGGCGCCCGCCGCCCCCAGTTCGTCGCCCCACTCCTGCATGGCCAGGTTGAACGCCTCGGTGAGCAGCGCCTCCCGGGAGCCGAAGTGGTAGCCGATGGCCGCGTGGTTGACCCCCGCCGCGGCGGCGATGTCGCGGACGGTGCTGCGCCACCCCTTGTCCTTGAGGCAGCGCACCGCGCCGTCCAGCAGGTCTTCCCGGTTGCCCATGGCCGCAGAGCCTAGTCCGGGCGGTTCATCCGGCTGGTTTATCCATATGGATTGACCAACCGGATGAACCGGGGCTACCGTGGCCGCGCACCACCGGGAGCGAGGAGAGGGGCGGACATGGGCAAGCGGGTCCTCATCAGCGGGATGGGCATCGCCGGACCAGCACTGGCGCACTGGCTCGGCCGGGCCGGGCACGAGGTCACCGTCGTCGAGCGCGCACCGGGGCCGCGGACTACCGGCGCCGCGGTCGACTTCCGCGGCGACCAGGTGGCGCTGCTGCACCGCATGGGCGTGCACGGCGCCCTGCACGCCCGGCGCACCGGCATGGGCGACCTGGTGGTCGTCGACCGCGCGGGCCGCGAGCGCGCCCGGGTGCCCGCCGCGCTGTTCAGCGGCGAGCTGGAGGTGGAGCGGGCGGACCTGGCCGAGGTGCTGGCCGCGCGCTGCGCGCCGGTCTCGACGCCGGTGTTCGGCGACCGCGCCACCGCGCTGCGCCAGGACCCCGGCGGGGTGGAGGTGGAGTTCGAGCGCGGCCCGGCGGCCCGGTACGACCTGGTGGTGGGCGCCGACGGGCAGCACTCCGGGGTCCGGGCGCTGGCCTTCGGCCCCGAGGAGCGCTACCGGCACGACCTCGGCCACCTCACCGCCACCTACGGCGTGCCGAACACCTTCGGCCTGGAACGCGCGGGCGTCATCCACAACGCGCCGGGCCGCTACGCCAACGTCTCCAGCTGCCGCGACCCGCGCACGGCCACGGTCAGCCTGGTCTTCGCCTCGACCGCCCGGCCGGGCCGCGACCCCGGGGCGCAGCGCGCGCTGATCACCGAGCGGTACGCCGACCTCGGGTGGCGGGTGCCGGAGCTGCTGGCGGGGCTCGCGTCCGCCGACGACCTCTACTTCGCCCCCATCACCCAGCTCCGCCTGCCCGCCTGGTCGACCGGCAGGGTCGTGCTGCTCGGCGACGCGGCCTGGGGCGCGGGCCCGGGCGGCAACGGCAGCGGGCACGCCCTGCTCGGCGCGTACGTGCTGGCGGGCGAGCTGGAGGCCTCGGGGTGGGACGTCCCCCGCGCCCTCGCCCGGTACGAGGCGGCGCTGCGCCCGGCGGTCGAGCGCTCGCAGCGCCAAGCGGCGTCGATGCCGGGGTTCCTCGTGCCACCCACCGCGGCCCGGATCGCGCTGCGCAACGCCTCTTACCGCGTGCTCGGCTCCAAGCCCATGACCGCGCTGTTCGAGCGCCTGTCAGCGCGCACCGCCAACACCGGCGCGCTGCCCGAGTACCCCCTGCCGGTCACGGCCTGACGCGAGGGGTCACACCGGCTCGCCCAGGACGCGCTTGAGGGCGGGGACGACGGCGTCGAGGTCCTTGGACGTGCGGAAGACGACGATGCCGCCCTCCGGGCCCGCGGCGGAGGGCGCGGTGAACAGGTCGACGGTCGTGGCCATCGCCGCGTCGAACTCCTGCTCCGGGCGCTCGGTCAGCCCGCGCAGCCAGCGGCGCAGCACGTGGTTGTGCGCGGTCACCACCGCCGCCGCCATCAGCTCCGCCTTGAGGGCGCTGTCCGGGGCGCCCCCCATCCAGCTCACGATGAACTCCCGGAAGATGCGCTGGAAGTGCTGCATCCCCGCGAACTCCCGCGAGCGCAGCGCGGGCACGCTGCGGGTGAGCCGGTAGCGGGCCAGCGCCAGGTCGCCCTCGGCCAGGTAGTGCCGCAGCACCAGGCGGGCCGCGTCGACCACCGCGGTCAGCGCCGTCTCGTGGCTCGACCCGCCCAACCGGGCCTCGATGGCGCCGAGCAGGGTGTCGCGGTCGGGGAAGATCACATCCTCCTTCGACCGGAAGGTCCGGAAGAAGGTGGTGCGCCCGACCTGCGCGCGCTCGGTGATGTCGTCGACCGTGGTCTGGTCGTAGCCGCGCTCCTCGAACAGCGCGAACGCCGCCTCGATCATCCGCTCCTTGGCGGGCCGCTGGGACATCCGCGCTCCTCCGTCCGGTCCAACCACCCTAGTGGGTGTTCCCCCGAAGGGGCGGCGCCAGCTCGTTCGTCGTCGTGCCGAGTGAGGACGCGAGGGGTGGTGGCGGGTCGTGGGGCGCAGCCCGGGTGTGCCACGCGTCACCGGAACCCCGTGGTCCCACGCCGAGGACACCAAGTACCGTGAGAGCGGTATCGAGTTCCAAGGTGCGCTCTCCCAGTGGAGGACGGGACGACATGGGTGTGACGCGGGTCGGCGTTGTGGGCTGCGGGTTGATGGGCGCGGGGATCGCGGAGGTCTGCGCCCGCGCGGGGCTGGACGTGGTGGTCGTCGAGTCGACCGCCGAGGCGCTGGAGGCGGGCCGCGCGCGGCTGACCGGGTCGCTGCGGCGGGCCGAGGCCAAGGGCAAGGTCGACGACGCCGCGGCGGTGCTCGACCGCGTGCGGCTCACCGGCTCGCTCGACGAGCTGGCCGACCGCGAGGTCGTCGTGGAGGCCATCGTCGAGGACGAGAAGGCCAAGGTCGCGCTGTTCCGGGAGCTGGACAGGATCGTCACCGCGCCGGACGCGCTGCTGGCGTCGAACACCTCCTCCATCCCCATCATGAAGCTGGCCACCGCCACCACGCGGCCCACGCACGTGCTGGGCATCCACTTCTTCAACCCGGTGCCGGTGCTCGAACTGGTCGAGCTGGTGCCGAGCCTGCTCACCCTGGACGAGACCACCGACCGGGCCGCGGAGTTCGTCGGCTCGGTGCTGGGCAAGCACGCCATCCGCTGCAAGGACCGGGCCGGGTTCGTGGTGAACTCGCTGCTCATCCCGTTCATCCTGGCCGCGATCCGGATGCTGGAGTCCGGCTTCGCCGAGCGCGACGACATCGATCAGGGCCTGGTGCGCGGCGCCGCGCACCCGCAGGGCCCGCTGGCGCTGGCCGACCTCATCGGCCTCGACACCACCAAGGCCGTCGCGGAGTCGCTGTACGAGGAGTTCAAGGAGCCCCTCTACGCCCCGCCGCCGCTGCTGGCCCGGATGGTCGACGCGGGCCTGCTCGGCCGCAAGGCCGGGCGCGGCTTCTACACCTACGACAAGTGAGGGGGGCCGACGTGTTCGACCTGTTCCGCACCACCGACGACCACGACGCCCTGCGCGCGGCGGTCCGCGAGCTGGCCGAGGAGCGCATCGCGCCGCACGCCGCCGAGACCGACGAGCGCGCCGAGTTCCCCAAGGCCGCCTACGACGCGCTGGTCGCCTCGGACTTCCACGCCCCGCACGTGCCGGAGGAGTACGGCGGCGCGGGCGCGGACGCCCTGGCCACCTGCATCGTCATCGAGGAGGTCGCGCGGGTGTGCGCGTCGTCCTCGCTCATCCCGGCGGTGAACAAGCTGGGCAGCCTGCCGCTGGTGCTGGCCGCCTCCGACGACCTCAAGCGCAAGTACCTGCCGCCGCTGGCCTCCGGCGAGGCGATGTTCTCCTACGGTCTGTCCGAACGCGACGCGGGCTCCGACACCGCGTCCATGCGCTGCAAGGCCACCCCGTCCGGCGACGGGTGGGTCCTCAACGGGCAGAAGTCGTGGATCTCCAACGCGGGCGAGTCGCAGTTCTACACCGTGCTGGCCGTCACCGACCCGCAGGGCGAGCGCGGGCGCAACATCTCCGCCTTCGTCGTGGAGCGCTCCGACCCCGGCTTCAGCTTCGGCGCCAAGGAGAAGAAGCTCGGCATCAAGGGCTCCCCCACCCGCGAACTGCTCTTCGACGACGTCCCCCTCCCCGGCGACCGCATGGTGGGCGAGCCGGGCCAGGGCCTCAAGCTCGCCCTGCGCACCCTCGACCACACCAGGGTCACCATCGCCGCGCAGGCCGTCGGCATCGCCCAGGGCGCGCTCGACCACGCCCTCGCCTACGTCAAGGAGCGCAAGCAGTTCGGCAAGCACATCGCCGACTTCCAGGGCATCCAGTTCATGCTCGCGGACATGGCCATGGCCGTGGAGAGCGCCCGCCAGCTCGTCTACGTCGCCGCCGCCAAGTCCGAACGCGGCGACGCCGACCTCCCCTTCTTCGGCGCCGCCGCCAAGTGCCAGGCCTCCGACACCGCCATGCGCGTCACCACCGACGCCGTCCAGCTCCTCGGCGGCTACGGCTACACCCAGGACTTCCCCCTCGAACGCATGATGCGCGACGCCAAGATCACCCAGATCTACGAGGGCACCAACCAGATCCAGCGCGTCGTCATGGCCCGCCACCTGCTCAAGGGCTGAGACCACCGCTGGCGGGCGCCCGGGGGCGCCTGCCGGGGTGGGGTCAGCTGTGGTGGACGGACTCCACCGTGTAGAGGTTGGGCTCGAAGCCCTCGGCCAGGGCGGCGGCGCGGCCCATGTGGGCCTTGGCGCGGTCGTCGGTGAAGACCGCCTGGTAGGCGTCGGGGGTGGCCCACTGGGCGTAGTTGATGACCTTGGTGCCGTCGGTGCTGGCGTGGATGTTGGCGGAGATGAAGCCGGGGACGTGGCGCATCACCTCGTCGGTGGCGGTGGCGAGGACGGCGACCAGGTCGGCCTGCTTGTCCGGGGACACCGTGAAGACGTTGACCAGGGTGGTGAGCCGGGCGGACTCGGTGATCGTCGTCGTGCCGGTCATGGTGCGCTCCTCCGTGTCAGGATCCTTACAGCAGCCATTATGTGTAAGGTTCCTGCCATGAGTCAAGCGGGACCGCTGGACCGGGCGGGGTACCTGGTGAAGCAGGTGCAGCAGGCGTTCCACCGGGCGTGCGAGGACCGGCTGCGGCCGCTGGGGGTGTCGATGTCGCAGTACGCGGTGCTGCGGGCGGTGGCCGACACCGGCGGCGCGCCCGCAGCCGAGCTGGCGCGGCGGACCTTCGTCACCCGGCAGTCGCTGCGCGACGTGCTGGCGGGCCTGACCGCCGCCGGTCTGGTGGAGGTCGGGGCGGTCACCACCGGCCGCGCCCGCCCGGTGACGCTCACCGGGCGGGGCGAGGACGTGCTGGCGCGCGCCGAGCAGGTGGTGCTCACCGTCGACGACCGGATGACCGCGTCGCTGACGGCCGAGCAGGTTGGTCAGCTCACCGCCCTGCTGCGCTCGTGCGCGGCCGACCTCGCCGCGCCCGACGAGGGCTGACCCGCCACGAGCGGCCGAGCCCGGCACGGGGGCAGGCGCGTCCGGGGTGGCAGGTGGGGGACCATGCCGGGTGGGGACGCGGGTGAGTGGCGGGTCCGCGCAGCCCGGCCTAGTCCGCGAAGAGCTGGACCCAGCGGCCGTCGAAGCCGCCGTTCTCGGGCCGGTCCCACCCCGCGGGCAGCCACGTGCCCGACTCGGTGCGCTCGCCGGTGTCGACCACGCCGGTGTGGACGAAGAAGTCGTGCTGGCGCCAGTAGGCGCCGTGGGAGGCCGGGTCGCCGCTGGCGGCGCCGCGGGTGCGGCCCTGGCTGTCGGTGCCGAGGCCCGCGAAGCCGCCGAAGTCGTCCGAGCCGGAGATGGTGTCGGCGTTCGCCTCGCCGGAGTAGGCGCCGTAGAACCAGGCCTTGGACAGGACGCCGTCGCGGCCGTCAGTGAGGTCGCCGGCGGCGGAGTCGCGGGAGGCGGTGTAGAAGCGCTGCGTTCCGGCGGGCACCTCGGCCGCGCCGGACTCCCCCACCACCGGGGTCTCCAGCAGCACGTCGACGGAGGTGTCGGGGAGCCAGTGGGTCGCCCAACCCCCGCCCGACCAGTGCGTCGGCACGACGTCGGCGAGGTCTTGCAGCTCGTAGGTCACCCGCTTCACCGCCGTCCACGGCACGTCGGTGTCGTCGTCGACGTTGGCCGCGAGGGCGCCCGCCGTGGCCCCGGTGATCGGCTGCGCGCCCCACGCCGAGACCGCGCCCGCCGAGCCGGCGGGGACGAAGGCGTAGTGGACGTTCTTGTCGCTGTCGTTGTTGATGTCCACCTCCGCCTTGGCGCCGGTGTTCATCCTCCCCGCCACGGTGGCCCAGCTGTCGGTGGCGAAGCGCAGCTCGTGGCCATGCCTGTTCACCGTCACCGAGTCCAGGTCGCTGCCGTCGGCCTGCCACACCATGAGGTGCCTGCCGGTGCCCGCGGGCATGAAGTTCAGCGACGACGCGGGCCGCATCACGTGGTCCTTGTGGTCGGTGATGGTGGCGTAGACGGGGGTGTCGCCGGTGCCGGGGTCGCCGGTGACCCCGGTGATGCGCAGCTCGACGCGCTCCCAGTCGTGGATGTCCTTGAAGTCCTTGTCCGCCGCGTTGTACAGGTGGTAGATCAGCACCAGTTCCTTGGTGCCCGCGGAGGTGTACTCGATCAGCGCCGTGTAGGCGGTGGGGCGGATCTGCCAATCGGGGTGCGCGCCCGCGAGGTAGGCGGGCACGTCGCGCCAGTGGGCGCGGTTGTCGGAGAAGTCGCCGTCGCGGTCGAAGTCGTAGTTGCTCAACCAGTCGGTGCCCTCGCGCCCGGAGCTCTCGTCGGCGCGCTTGAGGATGAGCGGGGCGTAGTACGTCAGGTAGGCCTGGCGCTGGGCCGTGGTCAGCGTCCACGCCGCGGTCTGCGCCTGGGCGTGGCCTGGGACGGCGAGGGCGGCGGCGGTGAGGACGGCGGCGAGCAGGGCTCGGGGGGTGCGCACCTGGGGGCTCCTCTGGCGGGGCACGGGTCGCAGCCGAGCCTAGTGGTGGGACATTCACCAGATGAGACCCAAATGAAGTGATCTGTGCGCATCCAGTCGGCCTAGCCGGGCAGCACCACCGTCCGCTGGAAGGGCCCGCTGTGCGCCGCGGCGTGCTCGACGGCCTCGTTGACCTGTGCCAACGAGAAGGTCGTGACGCTGTCCCCGGTGAGGTCCAGGCTGCCCGCGCGCACCAGGTTGAGCAGCGGCTGGACGGCCTCGCGCGGGCACATCCACTGCCCGCGCAAGGTGATGCCGTTGCGCATCAGCCACGGGTAGGGCAGGGCCAGGTCGTCGCCGCCGAGCATGCCCACCCCGCCCATGAGCACCACCCTGCCCTGCTCCCGCACCGCCATCACCGCCGTGCGCACCACGTCCGCCCCCGCCGAGGGCGGCAGCAGGTCGATCACCACGTCGACCGGGCCGTGCGCGCGCAAGGCCTCCTGGTCACCCCGACCCGTCAACGGCACCGGGACGAACCGCGGGCCGAACCGGGCGGCGAGGTCGTCGAGCACCCGCCGGTTGCGGCCGGGGCCGATGACGGTGGTGGCGCCCATCGCGAACGCCACCGCCACGGCGGCGCTGCCGAAGTTGCCGGTCGCGCCGCTCACCAGCACCGTCTCCCCCGCTCGCAGGCCGACCGCGCGCAGGCCGCCGTAGGGGACGAGCGGCACGCTGATGCCCGCCCACCGGGCCGCGTCCTCGTCGCTGAGCGCGTCCACCCCCAGCGGCACGGCGCACTCGGCCGGGATCAGGGCGCGCTCGGCGTAGGCCCCGTCGTGGTAGTGCCGCGACAGGCGCAGCCCGCCCTCTCCGCGACTGCTCCACCCCTGCAGGGTGATGTCGGGGGTGTGGGCGTCGTCGCGCGAGCGCACCGTTGGGTCGCACCAGACCAGTGCCCCGGGCCGCAGGCGGGTCAGGTCCGGCCCCACCTCGCGGACCCTGCCGATGCCGCCGACGCCGGGGATCACCGGTGTCTCCAGCGGGTAGCGGCGGGCCCCGCTGAACACCTCCGCCGCGTACGGCAGCACCCCGGCGGCGAGCACGTCCACCACGACCTCACCCACGCCGGGGTGCGGGTCGGGGACGTCCACGACGGACAGCGGGACACCGAAGTCCTCCAGCACAGCTGCTTTCACCGGACACCTCTCCTCGTGATCAGGTTCTCCCTCAACACAAGCAGCGGACAAGCCATGCGTCCAACGACTGTTGCGGATGTCTGGTATGCACAACGGTCATGGACCTGTCACCGCTGCCGCTGCGCACCCTCTGCGCCATCGCGGACCGCGGCACCTTCACCGCGGCGGCCGAGGAACTGGGCTACACGCAGTCGTCGGTGTCGCGGCAGGTGGCCGCGCTGGAACGGGAGGTGGGCGCGCGGCTGTTCGACCGCAAGCAGGGCGGGCCCGCCCTGACCGCGGCGGGCCAAACCCTGCTGAGGCACGCGCGGGCCATCCTCGCCGCGCTCGACGCCGCCGAGCGGGACCTGCGCGGGACGCCCGCGCAGGAGCGCCGGGTGCGGCTCGGCGCGTTCCCCGCCGCCGGGTGGGCGCTGCTGCCCAGGCTGCTGGCCACCCTGGGCCGCACCCACCCGTCGCTCACCGTCACCTCGCGGGAGGCGACCAGCCCGGCGCTGCTGCGCGCGGTGCGAGCGGGCACCCTCGACGTGGCCGTGGTCTCCTCCCGGCCGCCGCACCGGCCGCGCGACACCGGGCTGCCTCAGCTCACCGTCGTCGACCTGGCCGACCTGGGGCTGCGGGTGGCGGTGCCCGCCACCGGGCGGTTCGCCGGGCGCGGCGGCGTCACCGCCGAGGAGCTGGCCGGGCAGCCGTGGATCGCCTCACCGCAGGTGGGGGCCGAGCCGCTGCTGGGCGTGTGGCCGGGCCTGCCCGGCAAGCCCCGGGTGGCCCACCGCACCCGCGACTGGCTGACCAAGCTGCGCCTGGTCGCGGCGGGCTGCGGGGTGACCACGGTCCCCGACGGCCTCGACCTGGACCTGCCGCCCGGGGTCGTGGCCCTGCCGGTCACCGGCGCGCCCCCGGAGTCCCGCCGCCTGCACGCGGTGCACCTGGCGGGCTCCCCCGAGGTGGGCGCCACTGTGGACGCGCTGCGCGCGGTGCTCGCCGGGTCGGGCGGGTCGCATCCCCGAGCCCGGACGGCGCAACCGGGTTAGGGTCGGGGCGTGGCGACCAGCGATCACCCAGAGCACTCCCAGGGCGGGCAGTACACCGTCAAGGGCAAGGAGTTCACCCGCGACACCAACTACATCACCACCCGCATCACCGCCGACGGCGCGGACGGCTTCCCGGTGGAGCCGGGCCGATACCGGCTGATCGCGGCGCGGGCCTGCCCGTGGGCCAACCGCGCGATCATCGTGCGGCGCCTGCTCGGCCTGGAGGACGTGCTGTCGATGGGCCTGGCGGGCCCGACGCACGACGAGCGGTCGTGGACCTTCGACCTCGACCCCGGCGGCAAGGACCCGGTGCTGGGCATCGAGCGGTTGCAGGAGGCGTACTTCCGCCGCGACCCGGACTACCCGCGCGGCATCACCGTGCCCGCCGTCGTCGACACCACCACCGGCGCGGTCGTCACCAACGACTTCCCGCAGATCACCGAGGACTTGTCGACCCAGTGGCGCGAGCACCACCGCGACGGGGCCCCCGACCTGTGGCCCGAGGCGCTGCGCGAGGAGATGGCGGCGGTGAACAAGCGGGTGTTCACCGAGGTCAACAACGGGGTGTACCGGTGCGGCTTCGCGGGCAGCCAGGAGGCCTACGACAGCGCCTACGACCGGCTGTGGACGGCGCTGGACTGGCTGGAGGAGCGGCTGAGCACCCAGCGCTACCTGGTGGGCGACACCCTCACCGAGGCCGACGTGCGGCTGTTCACCACGCTCGTCCGGTTCGACCCCGTCTACCACGGCCACTTCAAGTGCAACCGCTCCAAGCTCAGCGAGCTGCCCGCGCTGTGGGCCTACGCCAGGGACCTGTTCCAGACCCCCGGCTTCGGCGACACCGTGGACTTCGAGCAGATCAAGCGGCACTACTACGTGGTGCACGCCGACATCAACCCCACGGGCATCGTCCCCCAGGGCCCGGACCTCTCCGGCTGGCTCACCCCGCACGGCCGCGAGGCGCTGGGTGGTCGCCCGTGGGGCGACGGGACGCCGCCGGGCCCGGTCTCCGACGACGAACGGGTCCCGGAGTCGGCCACCCCGCTGCGCTGAGGTGCACGGACCGTGGTGGAGAAGTAACCTGGGATGACTCTCGGTGGTGAACGGGCACCGCCGGGCCGGGCACGCGGAGGGCTCTGTGCGGGGAGCGCTGGCGACGATCTCGAACGAACGGGCCCCCGACCGGGTCACCGTGCGCGTGCGCGGCGACATCGACATGACCACCGCGGGGTCGCTGCGCGCCACCCTCGCGGACGCCGTGGCCGAGGAGGGCCCGCGGGAGGTGGTGGTGGACCTGTCCGCCACCACCTTCTTCGGGTCCTCCGGCCTGGCCGCCCTGGTCAGCGCGGGCGAGGACGCCACCGCGGCGGGCAAGGGCTACCTGGTCGTGGCCCCGCTGGGCACCGTCGCCCACCGCGCCATCACCGCCACGGGCCTGGACGAGCTGATCCCCGTCTCCGCCTCGGACTGAGTCATTCCGCGAGCAGGCGCTCCAGCCGCTCGTCGACGCCCGTGTGCAGCTCGCGCAGCGCCGAGGCGTGCGCGCGGACGTACTCCGCCAGCTGCACCAGCGCCACCACCTCCGGTGCCTGGTGCCCGGCGAAGCGCCCGGTCTCGGCCACGTGGGCGATCAGCTCGGCGGCCCGCTCCAGCACCTGGTGGTGGCCGGCCAGCTGGTGCCGGGCGATGCCCTCGCCCTCGTGGTCGGGCAGCTCCCCCGGGCCGGGCGAGGCGCCGAGCAGCAGCGCCGCCAGCTCCCGCACCCGCTCGACGAGCCTGCGCCCGCCCTCCCCCAGCCGGGGGGTCGCGGCCAGCTCGGCGCTGAGGTAGGCGCCCAGGTCAGCGAGCCTGGCCACGCCCCGGTCGGCGGGCGGCACCGGGTCGCGCAGCGCCGCGACCCGCCCGCAGTCGGCGGCCACGCACGCCAGCCGCTCGGCGTCGGCCAGGCCCCCCGGCCTGCGCGCGGCCGCGTTCGCGGCGGCGAGGAACTCGGCGGCCAAGGCGCGCAGCCTGCCTGCCGGGTGGTGCCCACCCGGTGGCAACGGGGCTGTGGCGGACAGGGCTGCCTCCTCGGGACGTCCGACAGCGTTCATCGGGGGTTCACCTTAGGCGCTGCACCCCGGGAAAGCTCCCGGATCCGCAGGCAGACCACCAGGACAGGCGAATCCGCCGCGCTTGCCGGTGGTGCGCGGCGGGCGGGCACCGGATCGGGGCCGTGTTGCTCGTTCACCGACCGTTAACCGCAGGTGGGTACGCCTTGGCTGTCCGGTGACAGGAGGAGCCATGACCGACCAGACCGAATCGACGATCGACGCCCTCACCTCGGAGGGGTTGGACGCGCACAAGCACCAGCTGGGTGAGCGACTGGCGGGGGCCTACCAGGACGTGCCGGAGCAGCAGGTGCGGGCGCGGGTGAACGCCGGGTTCGAGCGGTTCGAGGACGCGAAGGTGCACGCGTTCGTGCCGATCCTCGTGGAGCGAAGGGTGCGCGCTGAGCTGGACGGCGCTTGAGGGGGGTTCAAGGCCTCGGGTGGTCGCCTCGCCTTCGGCTTCGGGGGGAAGAGCCCGGTCGTTTGGTGGCTGGCTCGATGCGGTGGTCTCGTTTGGCCGGGGCCCCTGCGGCGATCATGTGCTCGGGGTGGGGAAAAGGTGAGGCCTGCGGCCCCACCCCCCGCCGTGGGTAGCACATGATCGCCCACCCCAGCCAAACAAGACCACCGCATCGAGCACTGGCGTAGCCGGGCCGCCTGTTGCGTGGGTGTTGCGTTGTGGGCAAAGACGAAGACAGGGGCTGGGTTGGGGGGGGAATGGCTGCCTGGTGCGTGGGGGTGGCGTTGTGGGCAAAGACCATCACATTGAGGCAGTGCTCAGGGTCGGCTTCCTGGTGCTCCGACCGTTGCGTGTGGAGCGAGGCAGGGGTGGGAGCTGGAAGTCTTGGGGGGGGCGGGGAAACACCCGTGATCCGCCCCGCGCGGGGGGACGCGGGACGGATCACGGGGATGGAGGACCTTCGGCCGGGGCTCCCGGGTCAGGGGATGGCGGCGGCCTGGGCGCGGGCGATGGCCTCCGCGCGGTCCTCGGGGAGGAGGAAGCCGGACCGCTGCGCGGAATCCGCGGCGGCGGTGAACTTCTTCACGTAGGTGGCGTGGTCGGGGTAGAGCTGGGTGATGCGGGACCGGGGCAGGGGTTTGGTGGTGCCGAGCAGGAGGCAGGCGCCCAGGACGTTGCCGCCGGAGTTGTTGGGGCCGTAGGTGTTGACCGGGACCGCGAGGTCGGGCAGGCGGACGCCGCCGAGGGCGTTGCCGTCCTTGTCGCGTTGGACCAGGACGCCGAAGGTGGTGGTGATGGGTTGTGCGGTGGGCGGGGGTGTGCCGCCCTGGGCCCAGCGGGTGAGGTGGTCGAGGGCGGCGTTCTCCGCGTAGCGGAAGGTCATCGCGTTGATGGGGGTGTCGCAGACCGTGGGGGCGCCGTTGTTGATGGACTTGTCGCGGGCGTTGACCGCGTCGTAGAGGTCCATGCCGTAGCGGTCGGCGTGGGCGGTGCCCGCGACCTCCCAGGTGCGGACGCGGTCGCTGTCCTGGCGGACGCCGGAGGACAGCGGCACGTCGGTCTCGGACTGGAGCACGAAGACCGGGGCGGTCAGGTCGGTGCGGATCCTGGCGTTGGCGTTGGGCAGCAACCCGGAGATGCCGGTGGAGAAGCTCGCCCGGCCGTGGACCAGGAAGCCGTCGTAGGCCTTCTCCTGGGGCTGCACCGCGTTGACGTAGGTGACCAGGCGGGCCGCGGACTGGGAGTGGCCGGTGGCGAGCACGGTGCGGACGGTGCCGCCGCCGGTGATCGCGGGGTCGGCGCGCACGGCTCGGGCGGCCTGGGTGAGCACGTCGTAGGAGATGTCGTCGTTGGGCAGCGACACCCCCTGGTAGCGGGCGGGGTCGAGGGCGACCAGCTTGTCCGCGCCCGCCTTCTGCGCGGTGACGCCGACGTAGGCGTAGCCGTGCTTGGCGGCGTAGGTGTAGGACTGCGACAGGTCGACGGGGATGTCCACGCCGAAGGTCACGTTCATCCACTCGACGATGACCGTGCCGTTGAACTTCGCCGGGTCCTTCGGGCGCTCCACCAGCAAGCGGGTCTTGTACGGGGTCGGGCTGCCGGTGGCCTTGGCGTCCCAGAAGCCGTTGTCGGTCCAGAAGCCCTGCTGCCCGTAGGTCGTCGCGCTGCCGGACATCAGGTACTCGGCTTCCTCGTACCCCATGCCGTCGAAATCGACGACGCCCGCGCCACCGCTGAGGGCGTGCCCGCCACCCGCGCCCGCCGGGACCTCGACGACGGTGGGCGCACCCCGCTCCGCTGCCTCGGCGCCCGGCACGGCCACCGCGGCGGCACCCGCCACCAGGCAGGACACCGCGGTCACCACCCACGGCCACCGGGAACGGAGCTGTGCACCCATGGTTCGCCCGACCTCCGGTTCGACGCTGGCCCGGACCCGCGCTGGTCCGTGTTCCGAGTGTTCCACCGGGGATTGCGGCGCCGCAATCACCCTGCGCCGGAATAATCCTATCAATTCCGCGATAATGCGGAGGCTTCTTTGCGCGTTCAACGCACAGCTTCGCCCGCTGGTGACATCCCGCGCGGTGGACAGCGCAACGCAATGACAAACCCAGTCCGCAGCATATCCACACGTGACCCTCGGCTTGCGGGGACCCCTCGGAGAAGATTGGCCGCCCCGCAGCCTCCTGACCCGCCAGCGTTCCGCACCGCGAGCACGGAACCGGGAGACGATCCGCGTGGCGGCGTGGGGGCTCTCCCCCGCGCGTCGAGGCTGACCTGGTAGGACGCGGGTATGCGCAGTGACGGGGCCGTCGTGGCGGCCATCTCGGCGGGCGGGGTGCTCGGGGCGCTGGCCCGCTACGGGCTCAGCCTGCTCCTCCCGGTGCCCTGGGGCACGTGGGTGATCAATGTGACGGGGTGCCTGCTGATCGGCGTGCTGATGTCGGTCATCGCGCACGGCCGACCGCGGCACCCGCTGCTGCGCCCGTTCCTGGGCATCGGGTTCCTCGGGGGCTACACGACGTTCTCGACAGCGATGGTGGACGCGCTGCACCTGGCGCTGCCCGTGGCACTGCTCTACCTGGTGGGGACGCTGGTGCCCGCGCTGGTCGCCGTGGCGGCGGGGTGGGCGCTGACCGCCCGGGTCGTGCGGTGACGCCGCTGCTGGTCGCGCTCGGGGCCGCGGTGGGGGCGCCCGCCCGCTACCTGGTGGACCGCGCCGTGGACCGGTGGGTGGGCACCCGGTTCCCCGCGGGGACGGTGGTGGTGAACGTCGTGGGGAGCTTCGTGCTCGGGGTCGTGGCGGGGCTCCCGGCCGGGCCCGCGGTGTCGGCCCTGGTCGGCACCGGCTTCTGCGGCGCGTTGACGACGTACTCGACGTTCGGGTTCGACGCGTTCCGGCTCGCGCGGGAGAAGCGGGTCGTGGTGGCGGCGGCCTACGTCGTGGGGAGCTTGGTGCTGGGGCTGACAGCGGCCTGGGTGGGCATGCGCGTCGCGTGAACTTCAGCAGGCCCGGTCCATGGCGGCGCGCTGTCCCAGTGGGCAGTCATGGCACGTGGTCGCCGCGCTGGTGCGGTAGTGCAGGCAGCAGCTGCGGCGGACCCCCTCGGATGTGAGCGCCCCGCGCAGCTCGGGCAGCTGGACGAGGCCCCGGGTCGCGGGATCTGGTGAGGCGGCGAGGCGGTGGGCGAGCGACGCGGCGACGTTGCCCCACATCAGCGGCACCGGAAGCTTGGCGGTGGTGCGCAGCGCGTCGTGGAGGGGGTGCAAGCGGTCCCGCAGGACGCGGGTCAGCAGCGGGAGGGCCGCGGGCGTCCGCCAGCCCCTCGGTTCCGGCAGTGAGAGCCGGATCGTGGTCGTGGCGTCGGCGCGCACCCGCAACCTGCTGAGGTCCGGCACCACGCCCGGGGCGCCCAGGGCGAGCGAGACCAGCGCGGCCACCAAGCGGAAGTGCAGCAGCGACGCGGCCACCCGGCGCTCCTGGGTGCCGACGACCGCCGCGGCCGAGTCGATGAGCTGGGACAACGCGGCAGACCCCGCGGTCAGCCGGGGCAGGGGCACGCCCTCGTCGGCGGTGTCGAGGTAGCGGCAGCCAGCGGCGGCCTCCGCGATGGCGCGGCGGACGTCCTCCTCCGGGGCGACCCGGATCTCCCGCGCGGCGGCTTCCTCGGCGGGTTCGGTGGGGACCGGGTGCCAGCGGGGGCGCTGCGCGACGGCCAGGGCGGGCCTGCCCGCGCTCACGTGCGGGAGCAGGCCCGCGCGGGTCAACTGCTCCGGGGTGCCCGTCCGCAGGCCACCCGCCTGCGTGAGCAGCCAGACGGAGTCCGCCAGGTCGCGGACCAGGTGCGGGTCGCGGGTGCTCACGAGCACCGTGCGGTTGCGGGCGCGGGCCAGGCCGTGCAGGTGGTCGGCCAGGCGGGCGCGGGCGTGCGGGTCCAGCGCGGTCTCGGGGCTGTCGACCAGCACCAGGGCGGGCGGCACCTGCGCCTCCGGGAAGGTGACGAGCCGCGCCCGACGGGGGCGTTCAGCCGCGGGCAGGGCCGTGAGGTCGGTGCCGTCCAGGGACACCGCGCCCGCGAGGACGGGGTGCAGGCCCGCGAGGGCGCCCAGCAGCGTCGACTTTCCCGTGCCCGCAGGGCCCAGCACCACCGTCACCGCGCCCGCGCGGGCGTGCGCGGTGCGGTCGCGCAGCACCACGCGGTCGCCGTGGCCGACGCTGAGGTTCATCAGGTGGACACACACAGGGGTGAATCCTCGCTCACATGAGGTAATTTTCGGTACCTGGAGAAAAGGGCCGTTCACGAATCTGCTCACACCAGGCTGGATGGCATTTCGCGCGTCGATGGGACGAGATTTTGACGAACCTCCCGACATTTCGCGAGTCGGCGTGACGCGGATCACTTCTGACGCGGCAATTCGGGTGAACACCAAGAAATCCGCGCGAACGCGGGAACTGGACGGCGTCGCGGTACGACGCGCACGCGGGCGGGAACCGAACCGCCCCTGCGCCCGACCACTGGGTGTCGGTTGGGGCGGACGAGGAGGTCTGGTGGCTGTCGCGGCGCTGGAGGCGTTGACGTTCGGGCTCGGGCGGCTGGTGGACGCGGCCGAGGACGCGGGCCACCGGCTGTGGCTGCTGACCGGCGTGCGCGGGGTGTACCGGCACGAGCTGTCCACACTGGACCCGGCCAGGCTGGAGGTGCTGGACATCGACACCCACGACACCGCGGCCTGCGAGGACGCGCTCAAGGGCATCCCCGACCTGGCAGGCCTCGTCAACTCCACCGACACGTGGCTGCGCGCGGGCGCCGACCTGGCCGCGCGCTTCGGCCTCCCCGGCCCCGACCCCGCCGCCGTGCGCACCATCCGCGACAAGCACGCCGTCCGCACCGTCCTGCGCGAGCGCGGCCTCACGCGGGTGCGGTCGGTGGAGGTGCCTGGCGGTGCGCGGGCGCGGGAGGTGCTGGCCGATTTCGGCTACCCGTTCGTGCTGAAGGACTCCGCGGGCACCGGGTCGAAGAACGTGTGGGCGGTGCGCTCAGCCGACGAGCTGGAGACCGCGCTCGCGGAGTCGAGCCGCGCGGCGCTGATGGGCGGGCTCTTCGCCGAGTCGCTGGTGCTCGGACCGGTCTTCAGCGCCGAGACGCTGAGCTGGGCCGGTGAGACGCGGCTGCTCGGCGTCACCGGGCGGCTGATCTCGCACCGGTGGTTCGGGCGCGAGGACCTGATGTCCTTCCCCGCCGACCTGCCCGCCGCCGACCGCGACGCCGTCGCCGCGTGGGTGGCCGACGTGCTCGCCGCGGTGGGCCACGACCGCGGGTTCGCCCACGTCGAGTTCGCGCTGACCGACGAGGGCCCCGAGCTGGTGGAGGTGAACGCGCGCATCGGCGGGTGCCTGGCGGGCGAGGCGCTGTGCCGGTCGCTGGGCACCAACGTCTACCGCGCGGTGGTGGACGTGGCGCTGGGGCGGCGCCCCGCGCTGCTCGACGCCGACCTGCCCGAGCACGGGCGCCCGTCGGCGGTCGTGCTGGTGTACCCGGAGCGCACCGGCACCTTCACCGGGGTCGAGGGCGTCGACCGGCTCGGCGCCTACCCCGGGTCGCCGGAGTGGTTCCCCACCATGGCCGAGGGCACCGAGGTCACCCAGCTGGGTGATCAGCGGGCCAGCTCCGGGCTGCTCATGGCGGAGGCGGGCACCACGGAGCTGGCCATCTACCGCGCGCTCGCGGCGGCGAACGCGCTGCGGCCGCTGACCTGACCACCGCGGGCCGGTGATGTTCGCCAAGCTGCGCCAGGTCAGCGGGGTCCAGCGCTTCCTGCTCGCCAGCTCCTTCGTGACCACCCTGGGCAGCTTCGCGGTGCTGCCGTACATGTCGGTGCTGCTGGAGCGGCGGTTGGGCTTCGGCCTGGGCGCGGTGGGCACGGTCCTCGCCGTCACCTCCTTCCTCCAGTTCGCTGGGTGCGTCGCGGGGGCCGGGGTGGCGGAGTGGGCGGGTCTGCAACGCACGCTGCTGGTGGCGCTGGTGCTGCACGTGCTGGGCTTCGGCGGGTTCCTGGCGGGCCTGCACTGGCCCGCGGCCACCGTCGCCGGGCTGATCAGCATCTCCTGCGGGTCCGCGCTCTACCTGCCCGCCGCCAAGGCGTACCTGGTCGCGGGCGTGGACGAGGAGCGCCGCCCGCTGCTGCTGTCGATGAGCAACTCGGCGCTGAACTCCGGGCTGGCGCTGGGACCGGTGGTGTCCGGGCCGTTCGTGCTCGACCGGTCGGGGGTGGTGTTCGGCGTTGTCGCGGCCTTGTTCGCGGTGATGGCGGTCGGGCACGCGCTGCTCCCGCGGGAGGGCCCGGAGGCGCGCGAGGGCGTCGGCGGGCAGCCGTGGCGGGTGCTGAGCGGGATCGCGGTCGTCCCGTTCTCCGTGACCGGGTTGACGATCTACCTGCACATGTTCTTCTACTACTACCTGCCGGTGTTCACCGTGCCGCGCGTGTCGTCGTCGTTCTACGGCGCGGTGCTCATGGCGCACTCGATCGGGCTGGTGGTGCTGCAACCGCTGCTGGCCGAGCGGGTCGGGCGGATGCGGTACTCCACCGCGGTGCTGCTGGGCTTCGGCGCGATGGCCGCGGGGATGGCGGTGCTGGCCACCGGCGGGGCCGCGGGCATCGCGGCGGGGACCATGGTGATCTGCGCGGGCGAGGCGGTGCTGTTCCTCAAGAACGACCTGGAGGCGCTGGGGCGGTCCCGGCGCTCCTCGGCCGTGGTGTTCGGCCAGCAGCGGCTCGCCTACGGGCTCGGCGCGTTCGCCAGTTCCCTGCTGGGCGGCGCCGGGTACGCCGCGCTCGACGGCGCGGGCCGGGCCCCGGTGTTCTGGTTGGCGGTGGCCGCGCAGTGCGTGGTGCTGCCCCTGGTGTTGCTGGCCGCGGTCCGGGTCGACCGGGTGCCGCGCGCGGAGATGGTGAGGGGAACATGAGCGAGCACCTGGCCGCCGCGGCGGCCGTGGCCGACCGGCTGCGCGCCGACGCCGCCGAGCGGGACCGGGCGGCCCGGCCGCCGGTGCGCGAGGTGGGCCTGCTGCGCGACGCGGGGCTGCTGGGCGTGCGGCCCGACGACCACGCCACCACGCACGCGGTGGTGCGGGTCGTGGCGGCGGCCGACGCCTCGATCGGGCACCTGCTGGCCTACCACTACCTGCACCTGTGGCGGGTCGGACTGTTCGACCACGGCGGCGCCGCGCGGCGGATCTGGCGCGACACCGCGGCCCGCGGCTGGTTCTGGGGCGGGGCCAGCAATCCCGGTGACGTGCTCACCGTCCGGCCCGAGGGGGGCAGGCTCCTGCTAAGCGGCACGCGGGCCTTCGCCACCGGCTGCGCGGTGGGCGACCGGCTCGTGGTCAACGCGACCCGCACCGACACCGGCGCCAAGCTCACCCTCGACGTCGACGCGCGCGCCCCCGGCGTCCACCACCCGCACGACTGGGACAACACCGGGCAACGCCTCACCGCCAGCGGCAGCGTGCGGTTCACCGACGTGGTCGTCGACGAGGACCAGGTGGTCGGCATCCTGCCGACGGACCCGGACGACCCGCGCACGCCGCGGCTGATGCTGTCCTCGATCGGCTACCAGTCCGGGCTGGCGCAGGTGCTCGTGGGGCTCACCGAGGGCGCGCTGGCGGCGGCCGCCGAGTACACGCGCACGACCACGAAGCCGTTCGCGCTCAGCGGGGTGGACAGGGCGGTCGACGACCCGTACGTGCTGGCGGGCTACGGCGGGGCCGTCGCGCAGACCCGCGGCGCGCAGCTCGCCGTCGAAGCTGGGATCGCCGCCCTGCAAGCCGCGTCCGACGCGGGCCCGGCGTTGACACCGCGGCAGCGCGGCGAGACCGGCGTGGTCGTGTCCGTGGGCAAAGTGCTGGCCTGCGACACCGCCAACCGGGTCACAGCGGAAGTCCTGGAGTTCACCGGTGCCCGCGCCACGGCCACCGAGCACGGCTTCGACCGCTTCTGGCGCAACGCCCGCACGCTCACCCTGCACGACCCCGTGGCGTACAAGGCCAAGGAGATCGGCGCGCATTACCTGACCGGGCAGCTGCCCACCACCACCGCCTTCAGCTGACGCGCGCGAACCGGGGTGGCGCCGAGAGGCACCACCCCGGTTCGCGCTGCTCCGCTAGCGGACCGCCACCAGCACGACGTCGTTGCCCGAGCGCCACACCGTGCCGACCTCGCTGAACCCGGCGTCGCGCAGCAGCTGCTCGTGCGGGCCCACGCCCCACTCGGTGATCCCGTGCCGGGGCCCGCGCCGCGCACGCTCGGCGAACGCCTCCGCGAGCTGCGGCTCGGCCGCGGCGGCGTCCCACCAGCTGGTCCACTCCTCGTTGTCGGTCACGCCCACCCGCTCGGCGCGCGCGTCGAGGACCGCGGTCTCCAGCTTGGCCACGGTCGGCTGGGCGTCGTAGAGGTTGTCCCCGTTGACCAGCACGCCCCCCGGGCGCAGCAGCGCGAACACCTCCTCGTACACCGCGCCGAGCCGGTTCTCCGGCAGCCAGTGCAGCGCCGTGGTGGACACCGCGACGTCCACCGGACCGGGCAGGTCCAGGCCACCGGACCACCCGGCGGCGGCCAGGTCGCCGTCGACGAAGCGCACGGTGTCGCCGTACCCGGCGCGGGCCAGGGCGAGCAGCACCGGGTCCTGGTCCACGCCGACCACCCTGGCCTTGGGCAGCCGCGCGGCCACCCGGGTCGCCAGCGAACCGGGGCCGCAGCCCAGGTCCAGCACCAGCGGCTCGGCGGCGTCGGCGGTCACCGCCGCCACCACGTCGCCGATGACGGTGAAGCGCTCCTCGCGGTCGGCGATGTAGCGCTCCTGCTGGCGGTCCCACCGGTCGACCCAACCGCGCGCGGTCTGGGTGTCCATGCCTGCTCCCTCCCCGAACCGGGTCGTGGGTGCGCGTCCGCGGCGCGGGCGCCCCCAGGGGTTGTCGGATCGCGCAGGGGTGTGGTTCCCGTTGCTCATCCCGGGAAGATCCGCATCCCGCCGGGAACCAACCGGGCGATCGCCCCGACTGCTCACCCAACAGCGACCGGGGGTCCGGGTCAACCGGCGACAGCGGGAGGCGCGCATGCAGTGGTTCGAGGACGACGTGCTGTGGTCCGGGTTCTCGGAGGTCGTGTTCTCCCCGGCGCGGGCGGCGCGCGCGGCCACCGCGGTCGAGGAGTCGCCCCTGCTGCGCTTCCCCGCCGGTGCGCGGGTTCTCGACCAGTGCTGCGGCCCGGCGGTGTTCACGGTGCCGCTGGCGGCCGAGGGCTACCGGGTGACGGGGATCGACCTGAGCCCGGTGATGCTCTCGCGCGCGGAGAAGGCGCTGGCCGACGCGGGTGTGGAGGCCGAGCTGGTCCAGGCGGACATGCGCGAGTTCGCCCGCGCAGGCGCGTTCGACGCGATCGTCAACCTCTACACCTCGTTCGGCTACTTCGACGACCACGAGGACAACCAGCGCACCTTGCAGAACGCCTACGACTCACTGGCCCCCGGTGGTGTCCTCGTCATCGACCTGATGGGCAAGGAGACCTACGCGCGCTGGGCGGGTGAGGCCAAGGCGGTGCCCCTCCCGGATGGTGGGAAGGTCTTCATGCACGACCAGATCCTCGACAACTGGACGCGCTACCGCACCGACTGGACCCTGGTGCGCGGTTCCGAGGCCCGGTACACCCACCTGCTGTGCTGGGTCTACTCGGGAGCCGAGCTGATGGCGATGTTCCGCCAGGCGGGTTTCACCGAGGTGGAGTGCTTCGGGGACTTCGACGGCTCCCCGTATGACAACAACGCGGACCGGCTCATCGTGCGCGGCAGGAAGGCCGCTTGACAGCGGCCGTCGATCACCGGTTGGTTCCAGGGGGTGGACCGGTGACCGCCGTCACCCGCCAGCGCCCCGCGATCACCGCCCGGACGAGCACCCGAGAGGACCCGCCGTGACGAGCGCCCGAACCGAGACCGCGACCGGTGCCGCGGCCGACCCCGCCACGACCGGCCCCCCGTCGGTCCGGCCCTCCCCCGCCGAGGCCGAGCGCGCCAAGCAGCGCAGGCTGGTGTGGGTGACGGCCGGGTTGTCCGCGCTGCTCGCGGTGTCGGTGCTGGTGGCGATCGCGTTGGGCGCCAGCGTGATCCCGTTCCGCGAGACGCTGCACTACCTCGGCGTGGCGCTGACCGGCGGCACGATCTCCCCCGACGAGGTGCCGCGCTACTCGGTGGTGTGGCAGGTGCGCACCCCGCGCGTGCTGCTCGCGGTGCTGGTGGGCGCCGGGCTGAGCGTCATCGGCGTCGCGTTGCAGGCCATGGTGCGCAACGCCCTCGCGGAACCGTTCGTGCTCGGCATCTCCTCCGGCGCCTCGGTGGGCGGCTCGGCGGTGGTGATCTTCGGCGCCACGGCCGGGTTGGGCGTCTACACCACCTCCGTCGCCGCGCTGGCCAGCGCCCTGGCGGCGGCGGTGCTGGTGTACCTGGCGGCGCGCACGCGCGCCGGGCTGACCCCGCTGCGGCTGGTGCTGACCGGCATCGCGATGGCCTACGGCTTCCAGGCCGTGACCGGGCTGCTGGTCTTCCTGTCCCCCAACTACACCGACGCGGTGTCCGGGGTGCTGTTCTGGTTGATGGGCAGCCTGGGCGGGGCCACCTGGGGCGCCCTCCCGCCGTCGGCCATCGGCGTCGTGACCTGCGTGGTGGTGCTGCTGTGGCGCAGCCGCACCCTCGACGTGCTCTCGCTGGGCGACGAGACCGCGGCCAGCCTGGGGGTGGACGCGGGCAGGACGCGGCGCTGGGTGTTCGTGCTCACCTCGGTCGTCACCGGGCTGCTGGTGGCGGTCAGCGGCGCGGTCGGGTTCGTGGGCCTCATCATGCCGCACCTGGTGCGCATGGTCGTGGGCTCCAGCCACCGGCGCGTGCTGGTGGTGGCCCCGCTGGCGGGCGCGGTGTTCATGGTGTGGGCCGACGTGGTGGCCCGCACCTTCTTCTCGCCGCAGGAGCTGCCGCTGGGCGTGGTGACCGCGCTCGTGGGCGTCCCGGTGTTCGTGGTGCTGCTGCGGCGGCGCGGCTACCTGTTCGGGGGCCGGTGATGGACCTGCGGCTCGACGCCCTGTGCGTCGACATCGACGGCGCGCGGCTGGTGCACGAGCTGGACATCGACGTGCCCAGCGGCAAGGTCGTGGGGCTGCTGGGCCCCAACGGCAGCGGCAAGTCGACCGCGCTGCGCTGCGTCTACCGCGCGCTGCGGCCCAGCGCGGGCGCGGTGCTGCTCGACGGCACCGACCTGGCCGGGCTGGCCCTGCGCGACAGCGCGCGCTCCATCGCGGCGATGACCCAGGACAGCCACGCCGAGCTGGACTTCACCGTCGAGGAGATCGTCGCCCTGGGCCGCGCCCCGCACCTGCGCGACAGCCAGGCCCTCGGCGCCGAGGAGCACGAGCTGTGCCGGTGGGCGATGGAGCAGACCGAGGTCGGGCACCTGGCCGACCGCAGCGTGCTCACCCTCTCCGGCGGCGAGCGGCAGCGGGTGCTCATCGCCCGCGCCCTGGTGCAGCAGCCCCGGGTCCTGGTGCTCGACGAGCCGACCAACCACCTCGACATCCGCCACCAGGTCGACCTGGCCGCGCTGCTGCGCCGCCTCGGCGTCACCGTCGTCGTCGCCCTGCACGACCTGAACCTGGCCGCGGCGGCCTGCGACGCGTTGGCCGTGCTCAGCCGCGGGCGCCTGGTCGCCACCGGCACCCCGCACGAGGTGCTCACCCCCGAGCTGGTGCACCAGGTGTTCGGGGTGCAGGCGTCCATCGTGCGCCACCCCAGGACCGGCGCGACCCAGCTGCTCTACGACCTCTCCCCCGTCGAGGCCGTCGAGGGCCCCGGCACCGACCCCGACCCCGCAGCCGTCCCGGAGGGCAGCCGTCCATGACCCGCACCCCACGCCGCCACCTCGTCGCGACCCTCGCGGTGGTCGGCGCGCTCACCGCCGGATGCGGTGCCACCGTCGCGGACACCGGGCGGCCGTCCGCCGACGTCAGCGTCACCGACTGCGGCGAACAGCTGTCCTACCCCACCCCGAAGCAGCCGGTCGCCTACGACGTCAGCGCCATCGAGAAGATGTTCTCCCTGGGCCTGGCCGACCGGATGCGCGGCTACGTCGTCAACGCCCTGTTCGACGGCTCGATCGACAGCTCCCCCTGGGCCGCGGACTACCGCAAGGTCCCCCGGCTGGGCACCGGCCGCATCTCCAAGGAGATCGTCGTCGACGCCAAGGCCGATTGGGTGATGTCCTACTGGGGCGGCGGGTTCAGCGAGGAGCGGGGCATCACCCCCGCGCTGCTGAAGCAGATCGGCATCAACAGCTACGTGCAGACCGAGAGCTGCTTCGGCTACGGCGACCGCAAACCGGTGGCCCCCATGGACTCGGTCTTCCTGGACCTGGAGAACCTGGGCCGCATCTTCGGCGTGGAGCAGAAGGCCACCGAGGTCGTCTCCGGGCTCAAGGCGCGCCTGGACAAGCTCAAGGCCGGCATCCCGCGGGGCACCACCCCCGCTCGCGTGCTGGTCTACGACTCGGGGCAGGACGCGCCCTACACCGCGGGCAAGTACGCCTCCCCCACCGGCGTCATCGAGGCCGCGGGCGGCAGGAACGTGCTCGACGGGGTGGAGAACGGGTGGACGACGGTGGGCTGGGAGACCGTCGCCGCGGCCAACCCCGAGGTCGTCGTGGTCATCGACTACGGCAACGAGTCGGCGGGGGACAAGGAAGCGTTCGTCAAGGCCCACCCCGCGCTCAAGGGCGTCCCGGCGGTGACCCAGGACCACTTCGTCGTGCTCAACTACGGCGAGGCGGTCAGCGGTCCGCGCAACGTCGACGCGGCCGAGAAGCTCGGGGCCTACCTGCGATCCATCGGGAAGTGAGCCGCCGTGACCACCGCAGCGCAGACCTCGCTCGCGCCTGACCCGCCCGTGCACGCCCGCACGCCGCTGACCACGGTGTCCGGGGTGTGCAACGGAACCCTGGGCGAGCTGTTCCAGGGCCCGGTGCGCCACCGCGGGCAGCCGGGGATCGGCCTGGTGTCCTTCCCGGTCGACCGCTACGCCTTCGCGCACTTCAGCCCGGACGGCTCGGCGGCGGGCGACCCGCTCCCGGACCAGGCCAAGTCGGCCGCCGCGGTGCGGCTGTTCTGCGAGCACTACGGGGTGGTCCTGCCGCCGGGGCGGTGGTCGCGGCACACGGAGCTGGACGTGGGGGTGGGCATGGCCAGCTCCACAGCGGACATCGTCGCCACGCTGCGCTGCCTGTTCGCCCTGTTCGGCCTGCCCTGGGACACCGGGGTGGTGCGGGCGGTGCTGCACGGCATCGAACGCGCCGACAGCGTATTCCTCGACGAGTTCGCGCTCTACCTGTCCGACCGGCACGAGGTCGTCGCGCCGCTGGGCGACGGCATCGGGTTCCACACCTGCTACGTGGTGGAGCCCGGCGCGGTCGACACCACGGCGGTGACCCCGCTGCTGCTGGAGCACTACCGGCGCCGGGTGGAGCCCTACCGGCGCTGCCTGGACGGGATGCTGGCCGCCTTCCGCCGCGACGACCCGGTGGGGGTGGCCCGCGCCGCGTCCACCAGCGCGGCGCTGTCGCAGGAGGTGCTGCCCAAGGCGAGCTACGACGCCGTCATGGGTCACCGCCGCGAGTTCGGCGCGGACGGGGTGTTCGTCGCCCACACCGGCCGGGTCATCGGCTACCTGTTCGCCCGGCGCCTGGGCCGCCGCCGGATGGACGAGCTGTCCGCGTTCTTCCACGGTCTCGGCCACCAGTGCTCGTTCGCCTGGGGTGGCCATGGTCGTGCATGAGCACATCACCGACGCGGTCAAGGTCCCGCACCTGGTCCGGCTGGGGCCCGGGGTGGTGCTGGCCCGGTTCGAGACCATCAAGGTCTACTCGGCGCTGGCCGCGGTGCGGACCCTGCTGGAGCGCGGCGTGGTGCGGCCGGGGCAGACCCTGGTGGACAGCTCCAGCGGCATCTACGCCACGTCGCTGGCGCTGGCCTGCCACCGCTACGGGATGCGCTGCCACATCGTCGCCTCCACCACCGTCGACGCCGCGGTGCGCGCCCAGCTGGAGGTGCTGGGCGCCACGGTGGACCCGATGCCGCCGTCGGACTCGCTGGAGCTCGACCAGCGGGCGCGGGTGGCCAGGGTGCGCGAGCTGCTGGCCACCCACCCGGACGCGCACTGGATGCGCCAGTACCACGACGGCGTGCACTACCACGGCTACCGGGAGTTCGCCGACCTCGTGCGCGTCGAGCTGGGCACCGACGGGCTCACCGTGGTGGGCGGGGTCGGCTCGGGCGCCTCCACCGGCGGGGTCACCGGCTACCTGCGCGAGACCGACCCCGCCGTGCGCCTGGTGGGGTTGCAGCCCTTCGGCAGCGTCACCTTCGGCTCGGAGGACTTCCACGACCCGGAGGCGATCATCGCGGGCATCGGCAGCTCGATCGTGTTCGACAACGTCCACCACGAGCTCTACGACGAGGTCCACTGGGTCGACTTCCGGCACGCGATGGCCGGGGCGGTGGCGCTGCTGCGCGGGCACGCGGTGTTCGCGGGCCTGTCCACCGGGGCGGCGTACCTGGTGGGGTCGTGGCTGTCCCGGCGCGACCCCGACCGCACGCACCTGGTGATCGGCGCGGACACCGGGCACCGGTACGTGGAGAAGGTGTTCGCCCGGCACCGGGAGGCCCCCGACCCCGCCGACCTCGCGCCGCGGCAGATCGGGGCGCTGTCGGAGCTGAGCATGCCCTGGTCGGCGCTGGCCTGGAACCGCCGCCGCCACACCCCGCCGACCCCCACGCCGGTGTGACCGGTTCGTCTGGTTGGAACGGTGCGGCCGATTCCCGCGTCCCACCCGCATGAGCCACCCGCAGCAGCCGCCGCACGACCCCGGCCACCCGCAGTTCGGCCAGCCGCAGCTCGGTCAGCCCCAGTACGGTCAGCCGCAGTTCGGTCAGCCCCAGTACGGCCAGCCCCAGGGTCAGCCGCAGCCCGGCGGGTTCGGCGCGCCGCCGCCGGTGCCGCCCAAGGGCAAGACCGGGCCGATCGTCGCGGTGGTGGCGGTCGTGCTGCTGCTGGGCGGGCTGGCGTTCACCGGGTTCGTCGCGCCGGGCTTCTTCCTGTCCGACGAGACCCCCACCGGGCAGCCGCCCACCTCCGCCCCCACCTCGTCGAGCGCCCCCGCGGACAAGGGCGCCCAGGACGCCGTGAAGGCGATCGTGGCCGGTTTGGACTCCGGCGACAAGGACGCGCTGGAGGAGCTGGTCTGCTCGAACGCGGACAGCAACGTCGAGAGCGCGATCCGCAGCATCAGCGCGGTCAAGGGCGCCGAGCTGGTCAAGACCAAGGAGGACGGCGACGACGTCGTCGCCACCGTCAAGGTCACCACCGCCCGGGGCGACGAGGAGGACGACGTCACCGTCACCGAGTCCGGCGGTCGCTGGTGCTGGAGCGACATCGCCCGCGCCCGGGGCACCACGACGGGCAAGCCCACCGCGAGCGCCCCCAGGACCACCGCGCCCAGGTCGAGCGCCCCCGCCGGGGACGACACCCCCACCGCGGGCGGCAAGCCGATCGACCCGCAGGCCCTGGCGTTCATGCGCGGCTTCCTCGACGACCTCAACGCCGGTCGGCTGGAGGGCATGACGAGCAAGCTGTGCGCGGACAGCACGGTCACCCCCGACAAGCTCAAGCAGTTCGTCGAGGACAAGACCTCGCTGTCCATCGACGCGGCCGAGGACGGCATCTCCTCGGGCCCCGAGTCGTTCCAGGCGTACCTGAAGGGCACCTCGAAGGGCCAGGACATCGAGGGGCCGTCGGGCAACCTGTGGGTCACCAGCTACGACGGCCCGTGGTGCGTCCACAACCTCCGCGTGGTCACCACCTGAGCTGTCACCGGCGTCACCCGGCCGTCAGGACGGCGCCAAGAACGCCCGCCCCGGCGTCAAGGTCGCGTCCGGACCAGGTGCGGGGTGGACCCCGCGGGCGTGTGCTGGGGGCACGCACACGAGGAGGACACGGTGACACTGGCGGAGTTGCTGCCCAGCCTGGGCGCGGTCGAACCCCTGACCGGGCAGTGCTGGCCCCGCGGGACCCACCTCGGCCCGGACGCCGACCTGGTGGTCGACGGCACGGGCCTGGTGGGCCTCGCGGCGCGCTTCGGGACCCCCTGCCACGTCCTGTCGGAGGGCCACGCCCGCGCGGCCGCCCGGGACTTCCGGCGGGCCCTGCCCAGGGCCGAGGTGCTCTTCGCGGGCAAGTCCGCCCCGATCCGCGCCGTCTACTCCTGGATGGCCGACGAGGGCCTGTCCCTGGACGTCTGCTCGGCGGGCGAGGTCGAGGTGGGCCGGGCGGCGGGCGTGCCCGGCGCCCGGATGGTCCTGCACGGCAACGCCAAGACCGACGACGACCTCAAGGCCGCCGTGGCCCACGGCGTCCGCCGCGTCGTCGTCGACTCCGCCAGCGAACTGCCCGCCCTCGCCGCGCTGTGCCCGGCGGGCCAGGAAGTCCTCATCCGCGTCATCCCCGAGGTCGACGCCCACACCCACGCCGCCATCACCACCGGTGTCCGCGGCCAGAAGTTCGGCGTCCCCGCCGAGGACCTGCCCGCCGTCGCCGCCGCCATCGCCCGGCACCCCAACCTCACCCTGGTCGGCCTGCACTGCCACATCGGCTCCCAGGTCACCCGCGTGGCGGCCTACGAGACCGCCGTGCGCAGGATGGTCCACCTGCTGCCCGGCCCGCTGCGCGACCTCGACCTCGGCGGCGGCTTCGCCGCCCCCTACCACCCCGGCGAACCCACCTTCGACGTCCAGGGCTTCGCCACCCGCGTCCAGATCGCCCTCCAGCAGGAGTGCGCCGCCCGCCGCCTCCCCCAGCCCACCCTCCTGGTCGAGCCGGGACGCTCCATCGTCGCCAACGCGGGCATCACCCTGTACCGGGTGGTCTCGGTCAAACCCGGCTTCGCCGCGGTGGACGGCGGCATGAGCGACAACCCCCGCCCCTCCCTCTACGGCGCCCGCTACGCCCCCCGCCTCCTCGGCCGCACCACCCGCGCCCACCGCACCCCCACCACGGTCGTCGGCCGCCACTGCGAATCCGGCGACATCATCGCCGAGAACGCCCCCCTCCCCGCCGACCTCCACCCCGGCGACCTCCTGGCGGTCCCCGCCACCGGCGCCTACCACACCGCCCTGGCCAGCAACTACAACATGGTCTGCCGACCCCCCGTCATCTCAGTCCACAACGGACACGCCACCCCCCGCATCCGCCGCGAGTCCCTCTCCGACCTCATGGCGAGGGACCTGGGCTGACTCCCCCGCTTCCCCTCCCTCTCCAGCACTCTCCCCCCACCCCATCTCTCGCACCTCATCCCAAGCCGCTCACTCTCTTCTCGTGCAGCAGCGCAACCACCACCTCGACGCAACACGCCCCACCCGACCTGCTCGATGGGGTGGTCCTGTGTAGCTGGGGAAGGCGATCATGTGCTACCCACAGCGGACGGGCGGGCATCTTTTCAGCCCGCCTTTTCCCGCCCGACAGCACATGATCGCCGCAGGGGCCCCGGCCACACAGGACCACCCCATCGAGCCCCCACAGCAATCCGCGTTTCCCCCAGGCGGGGCGAAGCCCCGCGCCCCACGCACGCAAAGCCCCCACACCCCCAAAGCGAACCCCCAGCACAGCCCTGTCAAGCCTGGAACCGGTACCCCATCCCCGGTTCCGTGATCAAGTGCCGCGGCCGCCCCGCGTCCACCTCCAACTTCCGCCGCAACTGCGCCAGGTACACCCGCAGGTACTGCGTCTCGTGCACGTACGACGGCCCCCACACCTCGGTCAGCAGCTGCCGCTGCGGCACCAACCGCCCCGGGTTGCGCACCAGGATCTCCAGGATCCCCCACTCGGTCGGCGTCAGGTGCACCTCCGCCCCCTCCCGCCACACCCGCTTGGCGGTCAGGTCCACCGAGAAGCTGCCCGCCTCGACCACCGGCTCCCCCGCGGGCAGGTTCGCCGACCGGCGCACCGCCGCCCGCAGCCGCGCCAGCAGCTCGTCCATCCCGAACGGCTTGGTGACGTAGTCGTCGGCGCCCGCGTCCAGGGCGGCGACCTTGCCGCCGGAGTCGGTGCGCGCGGACAGCACGATGATCGGCACGGGGTTCCACCCGCGCAGGCCCGCGATGACCTCCACCCCGTCCATGTCCGGCAGCCCGAGGTCGAGCAGCACGAGGTCGGGGCGGCCGTCGGCGGCCAGGTCGAGCGCCGAGCGGCCGGTGTGGGCCACCGACACCTCGTACCCGCGGGCGGTGAGGTTGATCCGCAGGGCGCGGGCGATCTGCGGTTCGTCGTCGACGACGAGGACCTTGGTCATGGTGCCACCGGTAGGGAGACGACGACGGTGAGCCCGCCGCCGGGGGTGTCCTCAAGGGTGATCTCGCCCGCCATGGCCGCCACGAAGCCCTTGGCGACGGTGAGGCCGAGGCCGGTCCCGGTGGCCGAGCGGTCACCGAGGCGCTGGAAGGGCTCGAAGGCGGCCGCGCCGGACTTCTTCGGCAGGCCGGGGCCGCGGTCGACCACGCGCAGCTCCACCCGGTCGCCGTGGGCGCTGGCGCGCACGGCGACCGCGGCGCGGCGGCCGTGGCGCAGGGCGTTGTCGACCAGGTTGGCCACCACCCGCTCCAGCAGGCCGATGTCGGCGAGCACCAGGGGCAGCGCCTCGTCGACGGCGACCTCCACCGCCGCCCGGTCCTGGGCCGAGCCCAGCGAGGCCAGCGCGCGGGCCACCACCTCGTAGTAGCCCACCGGCTTGAGCGCGGGCAGCACGGCGCCGGTGGCCAGCCGCGAGGAGTCCAGCAGGTTGTCGACCAGGGCGGTGAGCCGGTCGGTGGACTCCTCCACCGTCTCCAGCAGCTCGTCGACGTCGGAGGGCGGCAGGGTCAGCGCCGGGTCGCGCAGGCTGCCCACGGACGCCTTGATCGACGTCAGCGGCGTGCGCAGGTCGTGGCCCACGGCCGAGAGCAGGGCGGTGCGCAGCTCGGTGTCGGCCGCCTTGCGCTGGGCCTGGGCCTTCTCCTCGGCCAACCGCTGCTGGCGCAGGGCGAGGAAGGCCTGGCGGGCCGCGGCCTCCAGCACCCGCTGGTCGCTGGCGGGCAGCGCGCGCCCGCAGAGCACCAGGCGCACGTCGTCGGTCACCGGCACGTCCGCGGCCGGGTCGGCGCCCACCTCGTCGCCCGCGACCCGCACCCAGTCGCCGTCGCGGCGTTCGAGCAGGGCCACCGCGTCCACCGCGAAGTTCTCCCTGACCTTCTCCAGCAGCCGGGCCAGCGGCCGCGAGCTCATCATCACGGTGCGGGCGTAGGAGGCCAGCAGCGCCGCCTCGGTGCGCGCCCGCGCGGCCTGCACCGCCAGCCGGGCGGCGCGGTCGACGACCGCGGCCACCAGCACGGCGACCACCACCATCGCCGCCAGCGCCACCACGTTCTCCGGGCTGGCGACCAGCAGGCTGTAGTAGGGCGGGGTGAAGAAGTAGTTGAGCAGCCCCGCCGCGAGGAACGCCGACAGCAGCGCGGGCCACATGCCCCCGGCCACGGCCACCGCGCAGGTCGCCAGGATGAACGCGGCCAGGTCGGTGGAGTAGCCCGCCTGCGCCTGCCACAGCAGCCCCAGCCCGGTGACCAGCGCGGGCAGCGCCACCGCGAGCGCCCAGCCCAGCAGCCGGGTCCGCCGGGGCGAGGGCTCCCGGCGGGCCCGGCGGGCCTGGGGGTGGGTGACCATGTGCACGTCGATCGAGCCGGACGCGGCGATCACCGCCGCGCCGATGCCCTCGTCGAACGCCCTGGCCACCCGGGAGCGGCGGGAGGTGCCCAGCACCAACTGGGTCGCGTTCACCCCGCGGGCGAACTCCAGCAGGGCGCTGGGCACGTCGTCGCCCACGACCGAGTGGAACGTCGCGGACAGGTCCAGGGCGGTGCGCCTGCACCGGGCCACCACGTCCGGGGAGGCCCCGGCGAGGCCGTCGCCGCGCAGGACGTGCACCACCAGCAGCTCGGCGCCCGCCCGCTGGGCGATGCGCCTGCCCCGGCGGATCAGCGTCTCGCTCTCCGGGCCGCCGGTGATGGCGACCACGACGCGCTCGCGGGTCTCCCAGGTGTCGGTGATGTCCTGCTCGGCCCGGTAGCGCTGGAGGGCGACGTCGACCTGGTCGGCCACCCACAGCAGCGCCAGCTCGCGCAGCGCGGTGAGGTTGCCGACGCGGAAGTAGTTGCCCAGCGCCGCGTCCACCTTGTCCGCGGCGTAGACGTTGCCGTGCGCGAGCCGCCTGCGCAGCGCCTGCGGGGTCAGGTCCACCAGCTCGATCTGCTCGGCCCGGCGCACCACCTCGTCGGGCACCGACTCGCGCTGCGGCACCCCGGTGATCCGGGCCACCACGTCGTTGAGCGACTCCAGGTGCTGGACGTTGACCGCGGAGAGCACGTCGATGCCCGCCTCCAGCAGCTCCTCGACGTCCTGCCAGCGCTTGGCGTTGCGCGAGCCGGGGGCATTGGTGTGCGCCAGCTCGTCGACCACGGCCACCTCGGGGCGGCGGGCCAGCAGGGCGTCGAGGTCGAGCTCGGTGACCTCGACACCGCCGGTGCGCACCACCCGCCTCGGCAGCACCTCCAGGCCCTCGACCAGCTCGGCGGTCTTGGCCCGGCCGTGCGTCTCGACCAGGCCGACCACCACGTCGGTGCCGCGCTCCCGGCGCCGGTGCGCCTCGCCGAGCACGGCGAAGGTCTTGCCGACGCCGGGGGCGGCCCCGAGGTAGATGCGCAGCTCACCGCGTGTGCTCACGCCCCGAGTCTGCGCCTGCCCCTCAGGCCCCGGCATCCAGGGCCCGGTTCAGCTCGGTGACGTTGACGGTCTCCTCGCCGACGAACCCCAGCGCCCGGCCGCTGGTGGCGGCCGCGACCAGCTCCCGCACCCGCTGCTCGGGCAGGCCGCGCTCGCGGGCCACCCTGGGCACCTGGAGCTGGGCGTAGGCCGGGCTGATGTCGGGGTCCAACCCGGACGCCGACGCGGTGACGGCGTCCTGCGGCACGGCCGATTCGGCGACGCCCTCGCGCTGGGCCACCTCGGCCTTGCGCTGCGCGACCACCTGGTCGTAGTCGGCGTTCACCTCCGACTTGTTGGACCCGCCCGAGGCGGGCAGGGTCGCGGCGGAGGGTCGTGGGACGAAGTACCCGCCACCCTCCCGGGCGACCGCCACCAGGGTGGTGTCGACGGCCTCGGCGTTGCCGTGCAGGCCCGGCAGGCGGCTCACCGCCCAGATGCCCGCGGGGTAGAGGACGCCGGTGATGACGGTGAGCACCAGCAGGACGCGCAGCCCGGCCAGGGACTGCTTGACGAACGAGGGCACGGCGGGTCACCCGATTCCAGGGATCAGTCGGACGAGCAGGTCGATCAGCCAGATCCCGGCGAACGGCGTGATGATGCCGCCGACGCCGTAGACCAGCAGGTTGCGCCGCAGCAGCGCCGAGGCGCTGGCGGGCTGGTAGCGCACGCCGCGCAGGGCGAGCGGGATCAGCACCACGATGATCAGCGCGTTGAACACCACCGCGGACAGGATCGCGCTCCGCGGGGTGGCCAGGTGCATGATGTCGAGCCCGCCGAGCTGCGGGTAGATCGCGGCGAACATCGCGGGCAGGATGGCGAAGTACTTCGCCAGGTCGTTGGCCACCGAGAAGGTGGTCAGCGCCCCCCGGGTGATCAGCAGCTGCTTGCCGATCTCCACGACCTCGATGAGCTTGGTCGGGTCGGAGTCCAGGTCCACCATGTTCCCGGCCTCCTTGGCGGCCGAGGTGCCGGTGTTCATCGCCACCCCCACGTCGGCCTGGGCCAGCGCCGGGGCGTCGTTGGTGCCGTCGCCGGTCATCGCGACCAGCCTGCCGCCCTCCTGCTCGCGCTTGATCAGCGCCATCTTGTCCTCGGGCTTGGCCTCGGCCAGGAAGTCGTCCACCCCGGCCTCGTCGGCGATCGCCCGCGCGGTCAGCGGGTTGTCGCCGGTGACCATGACGGTCCGGATGCCCATGCTGCGCAGCTCCGCGAACCGCGCGGCCATGCCGGGTTTGACCACGTCGGACATCCGGATGACGCCCAGCACGCGGTCGTCGACGGCCACCACCAGCGGCGTGCCGCCCCCCGCGCTGATCCCGTCCACGACGCCCTGGGCCTGGTGGCTGAGCACGAACCCGCTCGCGGCGCCCTTGCGCACCCGGCTGCCGTCGAGGTCGATGCCGCTCATCCTGGTCTGGGCGGTGAACGGGATGAACTCGCCGGTCTTCTCGTGCGCCGAGGGCTCGGCGGGCAGGCCGTGCTCGGTCGCGCACAGGTCGAGGACGCTGCGCCCCTCGGGGGTGCCGTCGGCGAGGCTGGACAGCCGGGCCGCCGCCACCAGCTCGGCCGCGGCGACGCCGTCGACCGGGATCAGCTCGGTGGCCCGGCGGTTGCCGAAGGTGATCGTGCCGGTCTTGTCCAGCAGCAGGGTGTCGATGTCGCCCGCGGCCTCGACGGCCTTGCCGGAGGTGGCCAGCACGTTGCGCTGCACCAGCCGGTCCATGCCCGCGATGCCGATGGCCGAGAGCAGCGCGCCGATGGTGGTGGGGATCAGGCAGACCAGCAGCGCGGTCAGCACGACCACCGACTGCTCGCCGCCGGAGAAGATCGCGAACGGCTGCAGGGCCACCACCGCGAGCAGGAAGATGATCGTCAGGGTGGACAGCAGGATCGTCAGCGCGACCTCGTTCGGCGTCTTCTGCCGCTGCGCGCCCTCCACGAGCGCGATCATCCGGTCCACGAAGGACTCGCCGGGCCGGGTGGAGATCCGCACGACCACCCGGTCGGAGAGCACGGTGGTGCCGCCGGTGACCGCGCACCGGTCGCCGCCCGCCTCGCGCACGACCGGGGCCGACTCGCCGGTGATGGCCGACTCGTCGACCGTGGCGATGCCCTCGACGACGTCGCCGTCGCCGGGCACCAGCTCACCCGCCGCCACCACGACCCGGTCCCCGACGCGCAGGTCGGTGCCCGCCACGCGCTCCTCGGAGCCGTCGTCGAGCAGCCTGCGGGCCACCGCGTCCTGCTTGGTGCGGCGCAGCGAGTCGGCCTGCGCCTTGCCCCGGCCCTCGGCGACGGCCTCGGCCAGGTTGGCGAACAGCACGGTGAACCACAGCCACAGGGCCACCGCCACGGTGAACACCCCGGGGTCGGCGACGGCGAACGCGGTGACGAGCACCGAGCCGACCCACACGACGAACATGACGGGGTTGCGCACCTGGTGACGCGGGTGGAACTTGCGCAGCGCGTCGGGGAACGACTCGACGAGCTGGCGGGCGCTGAACGCCCCGGCCCGGACCTGCCGCGGTTCGGGCTCCCGCTCCCGCGGCGGGCTGGGCCGGGTGGTGGTCGTGGTGCTCACAGCATGGCCTCCGCGATGGGACCGAGGGCGAGGGCGGGGACGAAGGTCAGCGCGGCGACGAGCACGACGGCCCCGCCGAGCAGGCCCGCGAACAGCGGCCCGGTGGTGGGCAGGGTCCCGGCGGTCACCGGGGCCTTCTTCTGCGCGGCCAGCGACCCGGCCAGCGCGAGCACGGCGATGATCGGCACGAACCGCCCGACGGCCATGCAGACCCCGAGCGAGGCCTGGAACCAGTCGCTGGTGGCGGTGATGCCCGCGAACGCGCTGCCGTTGTTGTTCGAGGCCGACGCGTAGGCGTAGAGGACCTCCGAGAGCCCGTGCGGCCCGTCGTTGTTCAGCGCGGCGGGCGTGCCGGGCAGCACCGCCGCGATGCCCGCGCCGACCAGCAGCACGGTCGGCATGGCCAGGATGGACACGGCCGCGGCGGTGACCTCCCGGCGCCCGAGCTTCTTGCCCAGGTACTCCGGGGTGCGCCCGACCATCAGCCCGGCCAGGAACATCGCGATGATGGCCATGACCAGGATGCTGTAGAGCCCGGTGCCCACCCCGCCCGGGGTCATCTCGCCGAAGAGCATGTTGAGCAGCACCCCACCGCCGCCGAGGCCGGTGTAGCTGTCGTGCAGGGAGTTGACCGCGCCGGTGGAGGTGGCCGTGGTGGTGTTGGCGAACAGGGCCGACCCGGCGATGCCGAACCGCAGCTCCTTGCCCTCCAGCGGCCGCGCGCCGCTGGCCTCCGCCGCCCAGACCAGCGCGAGCATGGCCGCCCACAGCGCGCCCATGACGCCGAGCAGCACGTAGCCCTGCCTGCGCTCGCGCACCATGGTGCCGAACGTGCGGGTCAGGCTCACCGGGATCACCAGGATGAGGAACACCTCGATCAGGTTCGACCAGGCGTTGGGGTTCTCGAAGGGGTGGGCGGAGTTGGCGTTGAAGACGCCGCCGCCGTTGGTGCCCAGCTCCTTGATGGCCTCCTGGCTCGCCGTGGGCGCCTGCGCGACGGTCTGCCCGTCGACGGTGACCCCGCTCTTGAGGCTCATGGTGACGCCGGTGGCGATGAGCACCACCGCGAACACCGCGGCCAGCGGCAGCAGGACGCGGATCGTGCCGCGCACCAGGTCCACCCAGAAGTTGCCCAGCCGGTCGGTGCGCGTGCGGACGAACCCGCGCACCAGCGCGATGGCCACCGCCAGCCCGACCGCCGCGGAGACGAAGTTCTGCACCGTGAACCCGACCATTTGGACGGTGTGCCCCATGGCGTTCTCGGGCACGTACGACTGCCAGTTGGTGTTGGTCACGAAGCTGATGGCGTTGTTGAACGCCATCCCCGGCGGCACGGCCCCCCGCCCGTAGTCGAAGGGCAGCAGCCCTTGCAGGCGCTGGAGCAGGTAGAGCAGCGCGACGCCCATCACCGAGAACCCGAGCACGCCCAGGGCGTAGGTGCCCCACCGCTGCTCGGAGTCGGGGTCGACGCGCACCCACCGGTAGAGGCGGCGCTCGAACGCGGAGTGCTCCTCGCGCTCGAACACCCGCGCCATGTAGTCACCCAGCGGCCGGTAGGCCACGGCCAGCGCGAGCAGCACCAGCGCCACCTGCGCGAGACCCGCCCACATCAGAACTTCTCCGGTCGGATCAGCGCGACGAACAGGTACACGATCAGGCCCAGGGCCACCACGCCGCCGACGGCGTTGCCCACCACCCCGCTCACAACCGCTCCAACCCGCGCACCGCGAGCGCCAGACCCGCGAACACCACGATGATCAGCAGCGCATAGGCCAGGTCAGCCACGCCGCACCATCCCTCACACCTCGCGGCTCACCCGTTCGTGAGCACCTCGGCGTGGAGCGTGCCCCCCGGCCGCCACCGCGGTGAGCCCGCCTGACGGCGTCTTGACGCGGGGGACGGCGATCTTTACGCGATCCTGACGCGCGCCCGGCCCCTCGGTGGGTCGACCCGCAGCGAGCCGACCCACCGACCTCACCCAGCGGCGGCCCGGCACCGCTCCACGGCCGACGAGACGTCCTCGTCGTCGGGGGCGGACTCGGCGGCCACCGCCAAATCCCGCAGCGCCGCGTCCCACCGGGAGGCGGCCTCGTGCAGCACGGCCCGGTTGTACCGGACCGTCGGGTCCTCCGGCGCGAGCCCCACGGCCCGGTCGAGGTCGCGCAGCGCCGCCGACGGGTCCCCCAGCTCGTGCAGCAGCGCCGCCCGCCCCACCAGCGCGGCCACCAGCTCGGGGTCCGCGGCGAGCGCGCGGTCGAAGGCGGCCAGCGCCGCGGTGGGGTCACCGGCGGCGTGCACCTGCGCGAGCACCAGGTGCAGGTGGGCGTTGTCCGGGTCCAGCGACAACCCCCGGTGGGCGTCGGCGGCGGCCGCGGCGAGGTCGTCGCGGTCGAGGTGGATCCCCGCCCGGTTCACCAGCGCGTCGACCATGTCCGGGTCCAGCTCCAGCACGTAGTCCAGGGCCGCCAGCGCCGCGTCCACCTCGTCGTGCTCCAGGAGCAGGTCCGCGCGGTTGTAGTGGGCCTCGGGGAACGGGGGCCCCAGCCGCGCGGCGCGGTCGTAGTCGGCCATGGCCTCGGCGTCACGGCCGAGGGTGTGCAGGAGGTTGCCCCGGTCGAGGTGGTAGTCGGGGTGGTTGGGGTCGATGGCGATGACGCGATCGAGGTGGGTCAGCGCCTCCTCGGCGCGGCCGAGCCTGGCCAGCAGTTGCGCCCGGTTGTGCAGCAGCACCGAGCGGTGCAGCGCGTGGTCGTCGGGGCCGATGGTGCGGTCGAGCCACTCCGCGCCCTCGGTGACCAGGCGCAGGGCCTCCTCCAGCTCGCCCAGGTGCATCTCGACCAGGGCAAGGCCGTTCTGGTGGAACACCGTGGAGAAGACGTGGTCGTCGCTGTCGTCGGGCATCAGGCGGGAGAACGCGATGGCCTGCTTGACCAACCCCTTGGCGCGGATGTGGTCGCGGCGGTCGCGGTGCCGGGTGTGGATCATCGCGCGGGCGTAGGCGGCCTGCATGTGCGCGCGCGGCGCCTCGGAGGAGGCGACCAGCTCGTCGTAGATGTCCTCGGCCTCCTCGGTGCGGCGCAGCATCATCAGCGAGGTGGTCACCTTGGTGCTGAACATCCACCACAGGCCGAAGCTCCCCACCGGGTCGACCAGCGCCCGCCCACGCCGCCCCAGGTCGATGGTCGCGTGGTAGAAGCCCATGTCGACGCAGTGGTTGATGGCCTCGTCCAGCGCCCGCACGCCCGCCCCGCGGGAGTCGGAGCCGTGCTCGCGGTGGAACGGCAGCGCCCCCAGCGCCGCGGACGGCTCCCCCGCCTCGGCCAGCTCGTCAGCGCGCCGGTCGTGCAGCTCCGCGCGGGCCTCGGCGGGGATCCGGGCGTACGCGTCGACGAACTCGGGCAGATCGACGGTGCAGTCCCCGGCGACGTAGGCGGCAGCGGCGGCGAGGTCGTCCATTCCAGACTGCGCGGGCGCGGGTGCGGCGATGTCGAGCCGTTCGGCGTGGTCGGCCAGCACCGCCTCCAGCGGCTCGCCCGGGTCGGTGCCGCTGTCGCACACGACCACCGCCAGCCGCGCGGGGTCGGTGCGGCGCACCAGGGCGACCAGGAACTCCAGGTCAGTCCGGTCGGCGTCGACGACCCGCACCACCAGGCAGCGGGGCCCGGCGCCCAACTCCCGCAGCCGGGCGTGGACGAACTCGACGACACCGTGCCCGAGCCGCTGGGTGCGCACGGCCGCGTAGAAGCGGGTGCGCTCGGCCGGGATCGCCAGCGACGTCAAAGTCTCCCGCGGCACCGCCACCACCGAGCGCAGCTCGGGCGCCACCGACAGCAGCTCCACCTGGTGCCGCTCCACCAGCTCAGCCGACGCGCCGGGCGCCAGTTGCCGCACCAGCGCGCCCGTCGCGGTGAACGGACCGCGGCGCCGGTGGGCGTCGACGGGCGGCAGCAGCGGCGCGGGGAGGTCCACACCGGACAACAGCGCGGGCAGCTCGGCGGGGTCGACGTGGCGGTCGAACCTCACCCACAGGTGGTGGGGCGCAGCGCGTCCGGACATGGGGTGCCTCCTCAGGCGGGTCGGGTGCGGCGCTCGCGGCGGGCGAGCACCCCGGCGAGGACGAACTGGCCGAAGGTGAGGACCAGGAAGACCACGGCGTCGAGCAGGCCCAGCGCGCCGGGGTCCCCGGCGACCCGGTCCACCACGATGTCGAGGGTGAGCACGACCGCGGGCACGATCGCCCACGCGATGCTCGCCAGCACGAACCCGTAGCCCGCCACCAGCAACCACGCGTACCAGCGGGCGACCTCGCGGTCGCGGGGGTGCCAGTCGGACTCGTCGACGCGGGTGGCCCGGCCGCGCAGGCGGTCGAGCTTGGCGCGCAGCAGGGCGAACGCCACCGCGTGCAGGTCGACGCACCCGAGCGCCGTGCAGATGAGGTAGTACAGGTCGGTGCGCAGGAAGAAGTAGAACTGCCAGACCAGCCGCATGAGGGTGAAGAAGGCCAGCGCCAGGCAGATCCGGCCGAGCAGACCCGCATCGCCGGTGGCCGGGTCGCGCACGGCGGCGGCGAGCAGCGTCAGCCCGCCCACGCACACCGCGTCCGCGACCATCCCGGCCAGGATCGGCAGGTAGCGCTGCCTGCGCGGCACCGCGACCAACCCGTCCAGCGAGGTCTCGAACACGACGAAGATCAGCCTGCGCCCGATGCCCAGCGACGACGGGATGCCCAGCCTGCGCCCGGCGAGCGCGTGGAACCCCTCGTGCACCAGGATCAGCGGCACCTGGCCGAACAGGGCGAACAGCTGCACCACCACCAGCGACGGCACGAAGAAGATGTGCGAGTAGCGCGGTGCCAACTCCGGCGAGCGGACCATCACCACCACCGAGGCGACCACCACCGCCGCGTACGCGACCCACGCCACCGGCGAGAACAGCGCGGCCCCCAGCCGCCGCCAGCGCACCGGGGCCGCGGCGGCCGCGGTCTCGCCCGCGCGCACCACCATCCCGAACTCGTCGAGGACCTCGACGAACTCCGCGATGTCGACGGTCTCGCCGTAGGTGCGCTCGTACCAGTCGACGGCCTCGCCCAGCGGTCCGCCCTCGGCGATCCTGGCCAGCAGCGCGGCGCCGTCGGCCGGGAACACCCCGAACTCACCGGTGTCGGCGCGCCCGATGGTCACCTCGCCGCCCGCGGCGTCCTCGGTGTGGAAGGTCAGCGGGTGCAGCGGCAGCGGACTGGCCAGGTCGAACGCGATGGCGGTCATGCTCACCCCTCGGTGGTGGGAGGTGGTCCCCCGGCCCGCGGGCCGGGGGACCACCGGTGCTACCGGACGACCGACCGGGTCAGTTCGGCCAGCACAGCGGGGTCGCGTAGCCCGCGGCCGCGGTGGTCAGGCGGACGGTGCCGGCCTTGCGGACCTTGATCTTCTTCATGGGAGCCTCCGCTCATCGGTGACGTGCCCGACCGGACCGGCAGGGGGCCCGGCGGCCACAGGGAGCCCAGCGCGCCCGGTACCCGGGAGGAGCGTCCGGGAGACCGAACCGCTTGTGCCCCACCCACTCTCATCCCGAGGCGGTGCCGGGTCAATGCAGCGGCCCGGTCAGCTTCCGGACGCCCGCCGCGGTCACGAAGCTGACCTTGCGCGCGGGCGCCGTCGCCCTTCTGTCCGGTTTCCGGCGTTAACACCGGGATCAACCGCAGCGATGAAGCCGAGCGTGTCGTACACCAGCAACCCCGGGGGACGGAACCACATGCGCACCACAGCACGCGCGACCGCGGTCGTCGCGGCCGCACTCGCCGCGACCGCGGCGCTGACCGGCGTCGCGAGCGCCAAGGGCGGCTCGATCGGCGGCAGCGGCCCGCAGTACTACCTCAACGACTCGTTGTCGGGCTCGGCCAACCGGGTGTTCGTCTACGGCGACCCGGCCGACGAGGTATTCTTCGGCGACTTCGACGGCAACGGCACCGACACCCCCATGATCCGCCGCGCGGGCACCTTCTACGTCCGCAACAGCCTGTCCTCGGGCCCCGCCGACGCGGTCTACGCCTACGGCAACCCCGGCGACGTCATCCTCACCGGCGACTGGGACGGCAACGGCACCGACACCCCCGCCGTCCGCCGCGGCGGGGTCTACTACATCAAGAACTCCACCGGCAGCGGCCCGGCCGACGCCGTGATCGCCTACGGCGACCCGGGCGACCAGGTGCTCGTGGGCGACTGGAACGCCGACGGCGTCGACACCCTCACCGTGCGCCGGGGCGGGGTGTACTACGTCAAGAACTCCATCTCCGGCGGCAACGCCGACGCGGTGGTGGCCTACGGCGACCCGGGCGACCGCGTGCTGGTGGGCGACTGGGACGGCAACGGCACCGACACCCTGGGCATCCGCCGGGGCGGGACGTACTACCTCCGCAACAGCCTGTCCTCCGGCCCGGCCGAGTCGGTCTTCGGCTACGGCAACCCCGGCGACACGGTGTTCGTCGGGGACTGGGACGGCAACGGCACCGACACCCTGGGCGCGCGCCGCCCGGTCAACCCCGGTGACTCCAAGAACTGCACGGACTTCCGCACCCAGCGCGAGGCCCAGGCGTGGTTCGACTACTACTTCCCCTACTACGGCGACGTCGCGGGCCTCGACTCAGACCGCGACGGCATCGCCTGCGAGCTGAACCCCTGACGTGACGAGGGCGGTGCGTCAGACCGAGACGGCGTCCTTCGTGGACTTCTCCAGCCCGGCGCCCTCGACGTCGAGGGTGGGCAGCCAGCCCAGCCACTTCGGCAGCCACCAGGCGCGCTCGCCCAGCAGCGCCAGCGCGGCGGGCACCAGCGCCATGCGGACCACGAACGCGTCGAAGAAGATGCCGATGGCCAGGGCGAACGCGATGGACTTGATGGTCGGCTCGCCGGTCGGGATGAAGCCCGCGAACACCGAGAACATGATCAGCGCGGCCGCCACGACGACCGGGGCCGCCTGCCGGAAGCCGGTGGTGATCGCCGAGCGCGGGTCGTGGCCGTGGTGGTGCGCCTCGTGCATCCGCGACACCAGGAACACCTGGTAGTCCATGGCCAGGCCGAACAGGATGCCCACCACGACGATCGGGGTGAGGCTGATCAGCGGGCCGGTGCTGTCGAGGTTGACCACGTCGGCCAGCCAGCCCCACTGGAACACCGCCACCGTCGAGCCCAGCGAGGCGCCGACCGTGAGCAGGAAGCCGAGCACGCCGACCAGCGGCACCAGCAGCGACCGGAACACCAGCACCAGCAGCACCAGGGCCAGGCCCACCACCAGGATGAGGTAGACCGGCAGCGCCTCGTCGACGGTCACGGCCACGTCCACGCTGACGGCGGTGGACCCGGTGACGTAGGCGGACACGCCGCCCAACCCGGCCAGGTAGGCGCGCAGGTCGGTCACCAGCTGCTCGGTGTCGGCCGAGGTGGGGCCGGACTTGGGGATCACCTGCATGAGCGCGGCGGTGCCGGTCCGGTTCGGCACGGCGGGCGCGGCCACGGCGACGTCGCGCAGGCCGGTGATCGCGGGCAGTGCCTGGTTGGCCGCCTGCGCGGCGCCCTGGCCCTCGAACAGCACCACGAGCGGGCCGTTGAAGCCGGGGCCGAACCCGGCGGAGATGAGGTCCTGGGCCTTGGCCTGGGTGCTGCCCGTGGCGGGGGTCTGCACCAGCGTCGTCTGCATCGACGCCGCGGGGATGGCCAGCAGCCCGAGCACCACCACCCCGCCGAGCAGGGTCAGCGCGCGGCGCTTGGTGACCCCGGCGATCCAGCCGCGGAAGAAGCCGCGGTCGCGGTGGGCGGCGTCCTCGGCGCGCTGCTTGCGCGGCAGGGCGCGCCTGCCCAGGTAGCTCAGCACGGCCGGGACGAGCGTCACCGCGACCAGCACGGCGATGATGATGGTCAGCGCGGCGGCGATGCCCATCTGGGTCAGGAACGGGATCCCCGCCACCGACAGCCCCGCCAGCGCGATCACGACGGTGAGCCCGGCGGCGACCACGGCGGACCCGGCGGTGCCGACCGCGGTGGGGATGGCGTCGGCCACCGAGGCGCCCAGCCGCAGCTCCTGGCGGTAGCGGTTGATGATGAACAACGCGTAGTCGATGCCGACGGCCAGCCCGAGCATGGCGGCGAGGATCGTGGTGGTCGAGGACAGGTCCATGAAGCCGGTCGCGATGGTGATGCCCAGCACGCCGACGCCAACGCCGACCGTGGCGGTCAGCAGGTTCATCCCCGCCACGACCAGCGCGCCGTAGGTCAGCGCCAGCACCAGCAGCGCGATGAGCACGCCGATGACCTCGACGACCCCGCCCAGCGGCGGCACGCCCTGCAACGCGTCGCCCGCGGCCTCGACGGTCAGCCCGCTGGTGGAGCGCGCCTGCTCCACGGCGGCCTTGAGCGCGTCCTGCTGGTCCGCGGGGACCTCACCGGTGCCGACCCGGTAGGTGACGGTGGAGAACGCGGTGTTCTGGGCGGCGTTGACGGTGGGCTGCGCGGGGTCCAGCGGGTTGGTCACCGCGGCGACGCCCGGCAGCGCGGACAGCTCCTTGACCAGCGCGCCGATCGCCTGCGCGTTCTCCGGGGTGGTGAGCTTGCCGTCCCCGGGCGCCTGCACGACGACCCGGGCGCTGGCACCACCGGCCCCGAACTCCTGGCGGATCTTCTCCAGGGCGGTGGTGGACTCCTGGCCGGGGATGGAGAAGCTGTCGGCGGTCTTGCCCCCGAGGGTGACCGCGCCGACCGCGGCGCCCACGAGCACCGCCAACCAGAGCACGACGACGAGGAGCCTGCGCCGGTGCGCGGCGGCTCCCAACCGGTACAGCAAACGGGCCATCGGGGTTCAGTCCTCCACCTGGTGCGTGCCGCGCGCCCCGGTCGGCGGCCCGGGGTGCCCGAGCGCGTCGACGCAGGTCGCGATGATCAGAGGTCGCCACGCGGCGCGCTCACCGGCGTGGTTGGCCGCGAGGGACAGCACGGCCAGCGCGGCCAGCGCGCCGACCACGCGCACCCGCCGCTCCTGGTCGCCGCCCGCGGGGTCGATGGCGAACAGCCCGGTGATCAGGTCCTCGCCGTCGATCACCACCTGCTCGGGCCGGGTGACCGCGTGGAACGCCAGGGCCACCAGCCCGGGCCGGTCCAGCGCGATGTCGGTCAGCAGCTCCAGCGCCCGCCGGTCGCGCTCGGATCCGGGCGCCACCCCGGACAGCCGCTCCAGCACCGCCCTGGCCTGCGCGTCGCCCACCTCCCGCGCGGCGCTGTAGAGCGCTTCCTTGCTGGGGAAGTGGTGCAGCAGCCCGGCCTTGGACAGCCCCACCGACTCCGCCAGCGACCGCAGCGAGGTGTGCTCGTACCCGTGCCGGGCGAACAGCGCGGCGGCGCGGTCGAGGATCTCCTCGTCCGCCCGCTGCCGGATCACGTTCGCCACGCAGGCCACGGTACCCACCTGCCGACCGGATCGGTCGGCGGACCTACCGAATCGGTAGGTGACTTGCCTCGCACCCGGGTTCCCGCCCAGGGCGTTCCACCTCACGAGCGTCGCGAAACCCACCCGAACGAGCGTCCACCTGGTACTCGCGCCCGGCCCACCGCCGCCTCAGGCCTGGGACTGCGGCAGCTTCCCGCCTCGCCGCGGCGCCCCGGCCGACGGCGGCGGCACCATCGGTCCCACGTCCCCGTCCGGTGCCTCGTCGAGGTCGAGCACCACCGGCGCGTGGTCGCTGGGCTTGCTGCCCTTGCGCGCGGCCCGGTCCACCCACGCCGCCGCCCGCCGCGGCGCCACCTCCGAGCCCGCCAGGACGAGGTCGATCCGCATCCCCCGGTTCTGGTGGAACATCCCCGCCCGGTAGTCCCAGTAGCTGAACACGACCTCGTCCGGCCACCGCTCGCGCACCACGTCGTGCAGCCCCAGGCCCACCAGCTCGGCCAGCTCCGCCCGCTCCGGCGCGGTCACGTGGGTGTGCCCGGCGAACGCGGCCGGGTCGAACACGTCGGCGTCGGTCGGGGCGATGTTGACGTCCCCGCACACCACCGCCGAGGCGGCGTGCGGCGCCACCGCCCCGCGCAGTGCGCGCAGCCACTCCAGCTTGTACCGGTAGTGGTCGGAGTCCGGTTCGCGGCCGTTGGGCACGTACACCGACCACACGCGCAGCCCGCCGCACACCGCCGAGACCGCCCTGGCCTCCTGGTGCGGGAAGCCGGGCCCACCGGGCAGGCCGCGCACCACGTCGGACAGCCCCACCCGCGACAGCAGGGCCACCCCGTTCCACTGCCCCTCGCCGTGGCCCGCGACCTCGTACCCGCGCTCGGCGAGGTCGTCGGCCAGCAGCTCGGTGAACGCCTCGTCGGAGAGCTTGGTCTCCTGCAGGCACACCACGTCCGGGGCGCGCTCGTCGAGCCAGGGCAGCAGGCGGGGCACGCGCTGCTTGACGGAGTTCACGTTCCAGGTGGCGATCCGCACCGGCCCGACCCTAGTGGCTCGCGGCCGGGGTCACACTTCGCGATCGGTTCCCCGACAAGCCGACCCCGGTCACCCGTTCGTGGCGCCGCAGGGTCGATCATGGGCGGGCCGTCGCAGGAGGACCGGGGAGGACCGCGTGGTCAAGGGCAAGAAGGCGTGGCTGTCGCTGCTGGTGGCCGTGGTGGTGCTGGGCGTGGCCATCTGGTTCAGCCAGCGCGAGGACACGCCCGGGGGTCCCTCGACCGGGACCGCCACCGCCGCCGACGTGCAGCGGGCCCGCGACGAGCTGGCCAGGCTGGTCGTCGCGCCGGAGGACACCGGCAAGCCCTACGACCGCGACGACTGGCCGCACTGGGTCTCCCAGGGCGACGGCTGCGACACCCGGGAGGAAGCGCTCAAGCTCCAGGGCACGGCCGTCACCACCGGCGCCGCCTGCAAGATCACCAGCGGCAGCTGGACCAGCCGCTACGACGGGCTGGTCATCACCGACTCGACCAAGACCGACCTCGACCACGTCGTGCCGCTGGCCGAGGCCAACCGCTCGGGCACCCGCGGCTGGACGAAGAAGCAGCGGCAGGCCTTCGCCAACGACCTCGACCAGCTGCTGGTGGTCTCGGCCAGCTCGAACCGCAGCAAGGGCGACCAGGACCCCGCGCGGTGGCTGCCCGACGCCGCCTACAGCTGCGACTACGCGGTGCGCTGGGTCGACGTGAAGAGCAAGTACGCCCTCACCGTCGACCAGGCCGAGCACGAGGCGCTCAACTCGCTGCTGCTGCGCTGCCCGCGCTGACCCGCAGCCGTCATCGGCGGCCCGCGGTGAGCCGCAGCACGGCGTCGACGTCACGGGCGCCGCGCAGGGGGTAGGCCCGTTCCTCCCCCGCCTGCTTGACAGTCACCGACTGAGCGGGGGTGTGGCGCAGGACCGCCGACGTGAGGTCGTCGGCCACCTTGAACACCATCTCCACGGTGGTGCCGGAGGAGGCGTCGTCCACCTCCAGGCTCACCGGGCGGTCCGAGCCCAGGGTGAAGCTCTCCCTGCCCGGTTCCGGTTGCACGAGGCTGAACGTGTTGGGCGCGGGCACGTACTGCACGCCCGCCCGGACGGTGAGCCACGCCGACCCGTCCGGCGCCCACCCCAGCTGCCGCCCCTCGGCGTAGAGGTCCTTCGACGCCGAGTAGACCGTCAGCGTGAACCCCACGCCCGCGCCCTCCAACCCGCCCGACGCGCCTTCCAGCGACCCGGAACCGGTGGCCTCCAGCACCTGCCCGGGAGCGATCCGCAGCCCTCCCCGGTAGAACTCCGCGCGGCGGGAGTCGGCGTCGGTGGCGTAGGCGTGCTCGCGAAGGTCGTAGCGGATCGTCCGGCCGATGTCGCTGACCTCCAGCCACACCGGCTGCCCCACCGGCACGCTCGCCACCACCGCGAAGCCCTGCGGCCCCGCCTCCCACTCGTCGAGGTCCACGGGCGCGCGCTTGTCGCCCACCACCACCGCCACGCCGTCCGGACCCGGCTGCTCGTCGGTGCTCGCGCTGCCCGGCAGCCGCTCGCGCAGCACCGAGGCGAGCAGGAACTCGTGCCCGTCGGCGGCGGTGTAGCCGTGGCTGTCGTCGAGCCCGACGGCCATCGCGTTGAACGTCGTCAGCTCCCGCTCGACGCGGACCTTGTCCACCCGGGCGGCCAGGCGCGGCGAGTCGACGGCGCCGTCCTCCTCGGGCACCCGCGCCTCCGGCCCGCCGATGGCGACGCCCTTGTCCACCCGCACCTGGAGCAGGTCGGCGGCGGCCCGCACCGGACCGCCGCCCGACGAGCACCCCGACGCCAGCGCGGCCACCACCGCGACCCCAGCCACAACCCGCTTCACGTGCCGCTCCCCGCTCGTCCGGTCCCCGAGTGTGACCGATTCCCGCCGCCGGTGCAGGGCGTCCGGCGGCGGCCCGCGCCCCGCGATGTCACACGGGCACAACCTGGCGCCGCTAACCTGCCCGCCATGCCAGGACCCCGCCGCCGGTCGGCGCTGATCGCCCTGCTCACCCGCGAGCCGGGTGCCGCGCCGCAGGCGGCGATCCTGGACGAACTGCGCCGCGCCCTGCTGGAGGGCGGGGTGCCGCCGGGCACGGCCATCCCGCTCGACGAGGTCGCCGCCGTGTTCGGGGTCAGCCGCATCCCGGTGCGCGAGGCGCTCAAGACGCTCATCGGCGAGGGGCTGGTGGAGCACCGCACCAACGCCGGGTACACGGTCGCGAAGCTGACGCCCGCGGAGCTGGCCGAGATGTACCTGGTGCGCGAGGCGCTGGAGACCGCCGCGCTGGCCGCCGCCCTGCCCGCCGCGGGTCCCGCCGACGACGACGCCGCCCGCGCCGCGCACGAGGCGCTGGAGGCCGCGATCGCCGCGGGCGACGTCACCGCCCACCACCGGGAGAGCAGGCGGTTCCACTTCGCCCTGGTGTCCCCGTGCGGGATGCACCGGCTGCTCAAGATGTTCGAATCCGCCTGGAACATCACCGAACCGGTGCGCCCCATGGCCCACATCGCCCCCGGGGACCGCTCGGTGCTGCACGACGACCACGCGGACATGCTGGCCGCGTTCGTCGCCCGCGACGCCGAGGCGCTGCTGTCGGCCGCGCGCGCCCACCACAGCAGGCTCGCGTCCCTGCTCGGCGCCGTCCCGCAGCACACCGGTCTGCTGGCCGAACGCGGGCCAGGGGAAATATACGATTGAGTTGATGGCCGCGTAACACCGCGCTCCTAGCCTCGTTCCGCAGCGGCGCCCCCTCCCCCGCCGCGCGCTAGGAGAGTGACGATGTCCGACACCGCACTGCCCTACCAGGAACACCCCCGCCCCCTCCCGCCCGGCGCGAGCACCGGCCACGACGACCTCGTCGAAGCGGCGGGGGCGCCCGTCGGCGGCGGGCTCGTCAAACCGGGCTACGACCCCCGGCTCACCAACGAGGACCTGGCCCCGCTGAAGAAGCAGACCTGGGGCTCCTACAACATCTTCGCCTTCTGGATGTCCGATGTGCACAGCGTCGGCGGGTACGTCACCGCGGGCAGCCTGTTCGCGCTCGGGCTCAGCAGCTGGCAGGTGCTGGTGGCGCTGCTCATCGGGATCAGCGTCGTCTACCTGTTCTGCAACTGGGTCGCCAAGCCCAGCCAGCGCGCGGGCGTGCCGTACCCGGTCATCTGCCGGGCCTCGTTCGGCGTGCTCGGCGCGAACGTGCCCGCCATCATCCGCGGCCTGATCGCCGTGGCCTGGTACGGCATCCAGACCTACCTGGCCTCGGCGGCGCTGGACGTGGTGCTGCTCAAGCTCTTCCCCGGCCTGCTGCCCTACGCCCAGGTGGAGCAGTACGGGTTCGCCGGGCTCCCGCTGCTGGGCTGGGGGACCTTCGCCCTGCTGTGGGTGCTGCAGGCGGCGGTGTTCTGGACCGGCATGGAGACCATCCGCCGGTTCATCGACTTCTGCGGCCCCGCGGTCTACGTGGTCATGTTCGTCCTCGCGGGCTACCTGCTGGTCAAGGCGGGCTGGGGCGCGGTCGACCTGAACCTGGGCGAGGTCGAGCACACCGGCCTGGACTCCATCCCGGTGATGCTCGGGGCCATCGCGCTGGTGGTGTCCTACTTCTCCGGGCCGATGCTCAACTTCGGCGACTTCTCCCGCTACGGCAAGGACTTCGCCGCGGTGAAGCGGGGCAACCTGCTGGGGCTGCCGCTGAACTTCCTGGTGTTCTCGATCCTGGTCGTGGTCACCGCGTCGCTGACCGTGCCGGTGTTCGGCGAGCTGATCACCGACCCGGTGGCCACCGTGGCCCGCATCGACTCCACCTTCGCGATCGTGCTGGGGGCGCTGACGTTCACCACCGCGACCATCGGCATCAACATCGTCGCGAACTTCATCTCCCCCGCATTCGACTTCTCCAACGTCAACCCGCAGCGGATCAGCTGGCGCGCGGGCGGCATGATCGCCGCCGTCGGCTCGGTGCTGATCACGCCGTGGAACCTCTACAACAACCCCGAGGTCATCCACTACACGCTGGAGACCCTGGGCGCGTTCATCGGGCCGCTGTTCGGCGTGCTCATCGCGGACTACTACCTGGTGCGCAAGCAGGAGGTGGTCGTCGACGACCTGTTCACCCTCAAGCCCACCGGCCGCTACCACTACCGGCGCGGCTACAACCCCGCCGCGATCGCGGCCACGGTGGTCGGCGCGGTGGTGGCGATGGTGCCGGTGCTGTGGCAGAGCGGGCCCGGGATGGCCACCGCCTCGCAGTACAGCTGGTTCATCGGCATGCTGCTCGGCCTGGGCACCTACCTGCTCGCCGCGCCCGCGTTCCGGGTGGCGGAGCAGAGCCGCGTCGGCGCGGCGGAGCCCGAGGTGGTCGAGGTCTGATGGAACTGCTGGTCATCAACCCGAACACCTCGGCGCCGATGACCGCGCTCGTCGAGCGGGCTGCCCGGGCCGTCGCCGGTCCGGGCACCCGCGTGCGCGCGGTCACCCCGGCCATGGGCCCGGCCTCGATCGAGAGCCACTACGACGAGGCGCTGGCGGTGCCCGGCGTGCTGGCCGAAGTGGCCGCCGGGGAGCGGGCGGGGGTCGACGGGTACGTGCTGGCCTGCTTCGGCGACCCCGGCCTCGACGCCGCCCGCGAGGTCGCCACCGGGCCCGTGGTGGGCATCGCCGAGGCGGCCATGCGCACCGCGATGTACCTGGGGCGCGGCTTCAGCGTGGTGACGACGCTGGCCCGCACGACCGGCCGCGCGCGCGACCTCGCCGCCCGGTACGGCGCGGAGCGGGCGTGCCTGGGCGTGCACGCGTGCGGCATCCCGGTGCTCGACCTGGAGTCCGACCCCGACGCGGTGAAGAAGGTGGTGGCCGCGTGCGCGGTCGCCCTGGAGGCCGACGGGTCGGACGCGGTCGTGCTGGGCTGCGCCGGGATGGCCGAGCTGTGCGCGGTCGTGTCGGCGGAGCTGGGCGTGCCCGTGGTCGACGGCGTGCAGGCCGCGGTGCTGGCGGCGCAGTCGTTGGTGGCCATGGGGTTGCGCGGTCCGGCGCGCGGGGAGTTCGCCCCGCCCCCGGCCAAGCCCTACCTGGGCCTGATGGCGGAATTCACCCGTGGGTGATTGACCGATCGCGCCCGGGTTCCGTTAACTGGGGACCCGGGTGCGAGGAGGTCGACGTGCGACGCTGGCTGGTACCGGTCCTGACCGCGGCGGCCCTGGCCGCTCCCCCGGCGCTGCACAGCCCCGCCGAGGCCGCCGTCGCCCTGACCGCGCGGCAACTGGCCGGGCAGCGTGTCGTCTACTCCTACCCCGGGCTCGTGCCGCCGCAGTCGCTGCTGGACCGCGTCCGCGCGGGCGAGGCGGCGGGGGTCATCTTCTTCGGCGAGAACATCTCCAGCCCCACCCAGATCGCCGGTGTCGTCGCGCAGCTGCGCCAAGCCGCGGCCGCGAGCCCGGTCCCCACCCCCCTGCTGCTGATGACCGACCAGGAGGGCGGGCAGATCCGCCGCCTGCCTGGCGCTCCGGAGCTGTCGCAGAAGCAGGTGGGGCAGTTGGGCACGACGGCGGCCGCGGACGCGGGAACGTCGGCGGGGAACAACCTGCGCGGTGTCGGCATGAACGTCAACCTGGCGCCCGTCGCGGACGTCTACCGCACCCCGGGCGACCTCATGGACCAGTACGGCCGCTCGTACTCCACCAACTCCGCCTCGGTGGGGGTGCTGAGCCGGACCTTCATCCAGGCCCAGCAGGCGACCGGCGTCGCCGCCACGGCCAAGCACTTCCCCGGCCTCGGACCCGCGGCCGCCACCGAGAACACCGACCTGCGCCCGGTCACCGTGTCCACCACGCTGTCGGACCTGCGCACGAAGGACGAACCGCCCTACGACGCCGCGGTGTCGGTGGGGGTGAAGCTCGTCATGCTGTCCTGGGCGGTGTACCCGGCGCTCGACCCGAACCGCCCGGCGGGCCTGTCCCGCACCGTCGTCCAGGGCGAACTGCGCCAAGGCCACGCCTTCCGCGGCGTCACCATCTCCGACGCGCTGGAGGCCGGTGCTCTCCAGGCCTACGGCGGCACCGGCAACCGCGCCGTGCTCTGCGCCCAGGCCGGTGTCGACCTCATCCTCGCCTCGGCCCGCGACACCGGCCAGGGCGACCAGGTGGTGACCGCGCTGTCCACCGCCTACACCGGCGGCACCCTCGACCGGGCCGAGTTCACCGCGTCCACCGACCGCGTCCTGGCCCTGCGCGCGAGCCTGCCCTGACCGCTCAGGCGACCCCGGTGCCGCCCAGCTTGTGCAGCAGCCCGGTCAGCAGCTCCACCTCGTGCTGGTCCCACTCGGCCAGCGCCGCGCGCCACCGCGAGCGCTGGTCGTCCAGCAGCGCCGTCAACCCCTTGTGCCCGCTCGGGGTCAGCTGCACCAACCGGGCGCGGGCGTCGCTGGGGTCGATGACCCGCTCCAGCAGCGCCAGGCGGACGGCGGCGTCCACCTGGCGGCTCAGCGTCGACTTGTCCAGCGACAGCCGCGACGCCGCCTCCGACATCCGCAGCGGACCGGTGTGCAGCACCAGCACCAGCAGCGGGTAGACGGTCGGGTCCAGCCTCGGGTGCAGCGTGCGCGCCGAGTCGCGGACGGCGGCGCGGGCGCGGCGCCACATCGCCGTCAGCTCCGCCTCCAGGCCGGGGAGCGCGTCTTCGGTGGCCACGGAGCCTCATTCCAAGCGTCGAGGGCGAACCCCGATCCTAGCCCGGACGGCTCACACCGGGTCTGTGCGCTTCGCCGCCTGGAACTCCGGCTCGGCCATGCCCCGGCGCCAGTACCCGGAGATCGACAGCTGGTCCACGTCCGCGAGGACCGAGCGCAACTGCTTCACCGCACCGGTCTCGCCGTGCACGAACGCATGACCCCGCCCGGCGGGCAACGGGTACTCCCGCACCGCGTCCACCAGCGTCCCGGGCGCCACCCAGCGGATGTCCACAGCGGCCTCGGTGACGAACTTCTGCTCCTCGGCGCTGTCGTCGACCTCCAGGAAGGCCACGCCCACCGCGTGCGCGGGCAGCGACTCGATGGCGGCGCCGATCGCGGGCAGCGCGGCGGCGTCACCGGCGAACAGGTGCCAGTCGGCGGAGTCGTCCGGCCGGTAGGCACCGCCGGGGCCCATGAAGGAGAACTCCTCGCCGGGGCGCACCGCCGCCGCCCACGGCCCGGCCAGGCCGGTGTCGCCGTGGTGGACGAAGTCGATCGCCAGCTCGTCGGGGGTGCGGTGGCGGATGGTGTAGGTGCGGGTGACCAGGTTGCCGGACGCGCGCAGCTCGGCGGCGTCGAGCGGGCCCTCCGGCCTGCCGTCGGGGAAGAACAGCAGCTTGACGTAATTGTCGGTGAACCCGTTGTCGGCCACGGCCGCCAGGCCGGGGCCGCCCGCCCAGACCCGCACCATGTGCGGGGTGATCCACTCGGTGCGGGTGACGGTGAGGGTGTGCACCGGTCGGGTGCGCTGCGGGGCTGGCACGGCGGAGCCTCCCAGGTGTGTTAGGTAAGCCTAACTTACTCCTGGGAGGCTCCGGTTGGCGAGCCGCCGGTCAGGGGCGGGCGCTCTCGATGCTGCTCAGCTCCGCCTCGCGCACCGACCGGCCGCGGGCCGCGGTGACCCGCCAGAGGGTCGTGACGCTCTGCAGCGGGTGCAGGAACCAGCCCCAGGCGCCGATCACCGGCAGCGAGCGGGCCACCCGGCCGCGGGCGCGCCGCTCCGAGCGCGAGTGCCAGCCGATGTGCAGCTCGAAGAGCAGGATGCCGACCGCGGCGGGCGCGGCGAACATGATCGAGGCCTCGATGCCGTAGCCCTTGCCCGCGGCGTGCTCCCAGTTCAGGTAGCACGACCCGGCCAGCAGGAGCAGCAGCGCGATGCGCGGCCCGGCGCCGGAGTAGGGCGAGAGGGCGTAGCGGTGCGCCAAGCCCGCCACGATCAGCGCGGAGGCGTCGAACACCAGCGACACGACCGCGGCGAGCGGGGTCGGGATGCTGAAGCTGCGGGCGTACTCGAACAGCGACCACCAGGAGATGCCCATGGCCGCGACGAGCACGACGATCCAGGCCATGTTGGCCGACCAGGACAGCGCCACCGGCACCCTGGGCAGCGCGGCCGCCACCGGCGACGGGTCCACCGGCGCGGCGGCGACGCGCTCGGCGTGCGCGGTCACCGGCTCCACGGGCGGCGCGGCGGGCTCGGCGACGACGAGGTCCTTGCCCGCGGGGCGCTCGTCCGCCCGCTCGGCGCCCGCGTCGGCGTCGCGCGCCTGCTCGGCCTCGTCCGCGGGCCCGGCCTCCTCGGGCTTGTCGACGCCCTCGTCGAGCCACGACAGGTCGACCGGCCCGGCCTCGGCCGGGGTGTCGGCGTCGTCGCGCACGGGGGTCAGCGTGACCAGGGTCGGGGAGTCGTCCTCGGCCGCCGCGCGCGCGGCGGGGTCGACCTTGCCGAAGACCTCGGTGGCGTCCGCCGGGCGGGCCTGCTCGGCCTTGCCCGTCTCGACCGCGGTGTCCATGTTGTCTGTGGTGTCCTTGTCTGCCGGGGTGTCCACGCCGGGGACGCCCGCCACGGGAACGTCCGCCACGCCCTCGGCCGCGGCGCCGTCCGCCGCGACCGCCTCCGCGCCGACCGCGGTGGCGCCGGTGGCGGCCGCGGTGCCGTTGGTGCTCTTGCCCTTGGTCCTGGTCCGCGCCTTGGCCGGGGTGCCGTTGGCGGCCCTGCCCTGCTTGGCCGAGCCGTTGGTGGCCGAGCCGTTGGTGGCCGCCTTGGCCGCGCCGTTCGCCGAGCCGTTGGTCGCGGCCTTCGCCGCGCCGTCGGCCGCGCCGTTCGACGACCCGTTCGTCGCTCCGTTCGCGGACCCGTTCGACGACCCGGTGCCGGTGCGCAGCGCGTCCAGCTCGGCGAGCAGCCCGGGGCTGAGCGCGACGAGGTCACCGGTGTCACCGAGCTGGTTCTCCCGCCGCCAGGTCTCGATGACGTTGGTCGCGTAGGACCGGGCGGTGGTGACCCCGTAGGCGTCCAGGAACTGCTGGACACCGTGGGTGGTGGGCGGGTCGACCTGCTCGCACGCGTAGCGGATCTTGTCAGCGATGGTGGCTCGTCCGGCCAACGCGAGCGCGTGGGCCGGATCGAGGGCGCTCTCCTGGCTCACCTGCGCGGTCCTCCCGGCTGTAGACGGCTGACGAGTGGGGGCGTGACTCTTCGGGGTAGGTGCACTGTGTCGGACGAGTGAAGTCAGAGCACCATCGGGCTACCGCAGGGGCCCGATCTTGACTCGTTCGTTTTCGGCCTGTTATCTCCGCCTCGGCGCGACACACCGAACGTCACAGTAGCCGCCACCCCGCAAAAAGCCGCAGCCACCCTGTCGATACCGGGGCGGGCCGTTCGTCTGGGAGGTGGGACCACCCCACCACGACAGGAGGAACACCATGTCGCAGTACCTGCTCAGCATCTTCCAGCCGCCCGGCGAGATGCCCGACGAGGCCGCGCTCACCGAGATCATGCGCCAGGTCGAGGAGCTCAACGACGAACTGCGCGCCGCGGGCGCCTGGGTCTTCGGCAACGGCCTGGAGGCCCCGGAGACCGCTACCGTGCTGCGCGCCGACGGCGACGACGTGCTCGTCACCGACGGCCCGTTCGTCGAGCTCAAGGAACACCTGGGCGGCTTCAGCATCATCGAGGCCGCCGACCTCGACGAGGCGCTGCGCTGGGGCACCAAGCTGGCGCGGGTGCTCGGCCTGCCGGTCGAGGTGCGCCCGTTCGTCGGCCGCTGATGCCCGCCGACCGCGTCGCCGCGGTGTTCCGCGCCGAGCACGGCCGCGCGGTGGCGTCCCTGGTCCGCTCCCTCGGCGACATCGACCTCGCCGAGGAGGCGGTCCAGGAGGCGTTCGCGGAGGCGGTGCGCCGCTGGCCCGGATCGGGCGAACCGCCCAACCCGGCCGCCTGGATCATCACCACGGCCCGCAACAAGGCGCTCGACCGGGTGCGCCGCGAGTCCACCCGCGGCGCCCGCCAGGCCGCCGCGCACGCGCTGCTGACCGCCGAGCAGGACCCGCCCGAGGAGGAGGGGGCCGTGCGCGACGACCGGTTGCGGATGCTGTTCACCTGCTGCCACCCCGCGCTCGCCGTGCCCGCCCGCGTCGCGCTGACGCTGCGGCTGCTCGGCGGCCTGACCACCGCCGAGGTCGCCGCCGCGTTCCTGGTGCCGGAGGCGACGATGGCCCAGCGGGTGACCCGCGCCAAGGCGAAGATCCGCAAGGCGGGCATCCCCTACCGGGTGCCGCACGAGGCCGACCTGCCCGAGCGGGTCGGCGGCGTGCTCGCGGTGGTGTACCTGGTGTTCACCGAGGGGCACACGGCCAGCTCCGGCGACCGCCTGGTGCGCCGGGAGCTGTGCGCCGAGGCGGTCCGGCTCGGCAGACTGCTGGTGGAGCTGATGCCCGACGAACCGGAGGCGCTGGGGCTGCTCGCGCTGATGCTGCTCACCGAGTCCCGCCGCCCCGCGCGCACCGCGCCCGACGGCACCGCGGTGCTGCTGGCCGACCAGGACCGCGGCCGCTGGGACGCCGACCTGGTGCGCGAGGGCCAGGAGCTCGTCCGCCGCTGCCTGCGCCGCGGCCGACCGGGGCCCTACCAGGTGCAGGCGGCGATCCAGGCCGTGCACAGCGACGCGGCGAGCGCGGCGGCCACCGACTGGCGGCAGGTCCTCGCGCTCTACGACCACCTGCTGCGCCTGACCCCGACGCCGGTGGTGGCGCTCAACCGCGCCGTCGCGCTCGCCGAGGTGCACGGGCCGGGTGCCGCGCTGGCCGAGGTGGACCGCGTCGGCCTGGACCACTTCGGCCCGGCGCACACCCTGCGCGCCGAGCTGCTGCGCCGCCTGGGCCGCACCGGGGAGGCAGCCGCCGCGTACGCCGCCGCGGCCGAGCGCACCGGCAACGCGGTCGAGCGGGCGCGCCTGCTGGCCGCGGGGGAGGCGGTGGCCCGCGGGTAGTCGGGCACCCGGCATGATTCCCCGGTGCCCAGAACCGTCACCGCGACCCGCTACGTGACGCCGCTGCGCGAGGGCGGCTCCCTACCCGGCCTGGTGGAGGCCGACGACCTGGGCATGTACGTGGTCAAGTTCCGCGGCGCCGGGCAGGGCCCGCGCGCGCTCGTGGCCGAGCAGGTCGTCGGCGGGCTGGCCCGGTCGCTGGGGTTCCGGGTGCCGGAGCTGGTCTTCGTCGAGCTGGACCCGGAGCTGGGCCGCACCGAGCCGGACGAGGAGGTCCAGGAGCTGCTGCGCGCCAGCGGCGGGCGCAACCTCGGGCTCGACTTCCTGCCCGGCTCGTTCGACTACAACCCGCTGGTGCGCGACCCCGGCCCGGTCGAGGCGGCCCGGCTGCTGTGGTTCGACGCGCTGGTGCTCAACGTCGACCGCAGCTGGCGCAACCCCAACCTGCTGCTGTGGCACCGGCAGACGTGGCTGATCGACCACGGCGCCGCGCTCTACCCGCACCACCGCTGGGGCCCCGGCTGGTCGCCCGCGCCGCGCTACCGCTGGGACGCGGGCGACCACGTGATGCTGCCGGTGGCGGGCGAGGTCGCGAACCTGGCCGCCGAGGTCGACCTGGACGTGCTGGACGGCCTGCTCGCCGAGGTGCCCGACGAGTGGCTGCTCGGCTTCCCGGACCCGGCGGACACCCGCCGGGCCTACCACGACTTCTTCACCGCCCGCCTGGCCACCGCGGCCGAGTGGACCGGGGAACTGGAGGCCGCGCGTGCCGCACGTGTTTGAGTACGCGCTGCTGCGCGCCGTCCCCCGCCAGGACCGCGGCGAGGCGATGAACATCGGCGTCCTGGTGCACTGCAAGGCGTTGGACTACCTGGGCTGCCGCACCCACGTGGACGAGGCCCGGCTGCGCGCGCTGGACCCGGGCATCGACACCGCGGTGCTGGCGGAGGTGCTGGCGGGCCTCACGTCGACCTGCGCGGGCGAGGCGGGCCCGGTGACCTCCATCCCGCCGTCGCAGCGCTTCCGCTGGCTCACCGCGCCGCGCAGCACGCTGGTGCAGACCTCACCGACGCACACCGGCCTCACCGACGACCCGGAGGCCGAGCTGGAGCGGATGTTCGCGAGCCTGGTGCTGCTTCAGGACCCCGCGGCGACCTGACGGATGTAGTCCACCGACTCCTCGGGCCCCAACGCCCTGTCCCGCAACCGCTCCAGCGCGCCCCGGTACCGCCGCACCCGCTCGGGTTCCTCGAAGTGCAGGTCGGCCACCTCGGTGTCGACGTGCACCGCCGTGCGGTCCCCCACCTCCTCGGGGAACGACAGCACGTCGAACGACCCGGTGGGCGCCACCCCGGCGGCGAACGGCAGGACCCGCACCTCCACCTCCGGCCTGCGCACCACGTCGACCAGGTGCGCGAGCTGGGAGCGCAGCACCTCCCGGTCCCCGACCTGCCACCGCAGCGCGGATTCCGCCACCACCCGGCGCACCGGCGCCCGCCCGCCCAGCACCACCCGCTGCCGGGCCATCCGCAGCTCCACCAGCCCGGCGACCTCGGGCAGCGTCCGCCCGGGGGTGCCGCCCTGGATGGCCGCCAGGGCGTACTCCGGGGTCTGGAGCAGGTCGGGCACGAGCTGGGCGTCCCACCCCTCGATCGCGGTGGCGCTGGACTCCAGCCCGAGGAACAGGCCGCGGTCGGCGGGCACCAGCGAGCCGTCGAACGGGGCCCACCAGTCCTTGCCCCGCTTGGCGCGCTCGCGGACACCCAGCCAGAACTCCGCGCGGTCGCCCGCGCCGTAGAACTCCAGCAGGCGCTCCAGCTCCAGGGGGCCGGGCAACGACCGCCCGTTCTCGATGTGGCCGATGTTCTGCACGCTCCCGCGCACCTGGGCCGCGGCCTGTTCCCGGGTCACCCCGGCGGCCACCCGCCGCTGCCGCAGCTCGGCGGCCAGCCACCGCTTGAGCACTGTCGGGCTCGCAGCCTCCACGGCGTCTCCACTCCACCCGATCGAGCGACTGACTTTGGAGCGTGCTCCAAAGTACCTTGATAAGAGGTTACTCCATACGGCCCATCTGCTCCACTCCACCCGTTCTCCGACCCCGGGGGTCTCCCATGTCCACCGCCCTGTCTCCCGTCCGCGCCAGGACGCTGCGCGCCCTTGTCCTCGCCCGCGAACTCGACGCCGCGCGCACCGCAGCCGGGATGACGACCCGCACCCTCGCCACCCTCATGTCCATGTCCCCGGCGATGGTCAACCGCGTCATGACCGGTCGACGACCACCGACCGCCCTGGAGATAGGCGCGCTCTGCGCCTTCCTCGACGTCCCCGCCCTCCGCAGGCGCTCGCTCTACGCACTGGCCTCCGAAGTGGACAAGCAGAACTGGCTGCACGACAACACATCAGACACCCCGTCACCCCTGCCGACCCTGCTCGACCTGGCCGACTCGGTCACCACCTACAGCGCGACCCACGTCCCAGAACCCCGGCGCCCGCACGACTTCGACCACACGGGGGCAGACCCCGCCACGACCCACCTCATCCACGAACGAGCGCTGTCCGATCCGCGGTCAGCGCGCCACCTGACGTCCCTCACCGGTGACGTCCACATCGTGCCCGCAGGCCACAACAGCCCGCCGCACTCGTTCCACCTCCTGCACATCCCCCACTTCCACCCCGTCGTCCACGCCGAGCACAACACGATGACGATCATCCTGGAGACCCCGTCGGCCACCGCGCCGTACCTGGCGCAGGTGGCGACACTGCTCACCCACGCCCGTCCTCCCAACGACGTCCCGTGACGCACGCCCGGAACCGCTGGGCACCACCCGCACCTTGACAACTCCACAGTGAAACCCGACGAACCCCCGGCACCTCCGCTGCGGCGCGAACCGGTCAGGAGGAGTTCCGCAGCTCACACCGGACATAGTTGTATTCCTCAACCAAACTCCCTACAGTTGCAGGTATCAACTGATGGGGAGGCGACATGATCGCCACGACAACGGTGTCGGACCTGATCGAGGTGGTCCGCGCGCTGGTCCGGTCCGCGCGGTCGGCGCAGCACGCGCTGTCCGACGACCTGCCCGCCGCGCCCGCGACGCTGCTCGCGCTGCTCGACCGGCACGGCGAACAGCGGCTGGGCAGGCTGGCGGCCACCTTGGGCGTGGACCCTTCGGTGGTGAGCAGGCAGGTGACCCCGCTGCTCGCCGCCGGGCTGGTGCGCAGGCGGCCGGACCCGCTCGACGGGCGCGCGAGCCTGCTCGACCTCACCGACGAGGGCCGGGCCTGCCTGCACAGGCGCAGGCTCCAGAGCGCCGCCTGGTTCCGCGACGCCCTCGCGGGCTGGGACCAGGCCGACGCCGACCTCTTGCTGTCCCTGCTGCGCAGGTTGTCCGCGGACGTGCGCGGACACCTGGTGAACGACGAGGAGAACTGTCTTGACCACGCCCACTGAGGCGGCCCCCACCGCCGCGCCGCTCAGCGCGCAGGAGAGCGGCCGGATGGACCACCGCCGGATCGTCGAGGCCCTGACCGGGCTCCTGCTGGCGATGCTCACCGCCTTCCTGTCCTCGACCATCGTCTCCAACGCCCTGCCGACGATCATCTCCGACCTGCACGGCACGCAGAGCCAGTACACCTGGGTGGTCACCGCGACCCTGCTGGCCTCCACGGCCAGCACCCCGATCTGGGGCAAGCTCTCCGACCTGGTCAGCAAGAAGCTGCTGGTGCAGGTCGCGATCCTCATCTTCACCGCAGGGTCGGTGCTGGCCGGGCTGTCGCAGTCGGTCGGCACCCTGATCGCGTGGCGGGTGCTGCAGGGCCTGGGCCTGGGCGGCCTGCAGGCGCTGGTGGTCATCGTGATCGCGGCGATGATCAGCCCGCGGGAGCGGGGCAAGTACTCCGGTCCCATCGCCGCGGTGATGTCGGTGGCCACCGTGGCGGGCCCGCTGCTCGGCGGCGTCATCGTCGACACCAGCTGGCTGGGCTGGCGCTGGTGCTTCTTCGTCTGCGTGCCGCTGGCCGTGGTCTCCCTGCTGGTCGTGCAGCGCACCCTCACGCTCCCGCTGGTCAAGCGCGACGTCACGGTCGACTACCTGGGCGCGGCGCTGATCGCCGCGGGTGTGAGCGCCCTGCTGATCTGGGTGACCCTGGCGGGCAACCAGTTCGCGTGGGGCTCGGCCACCTCGCTGGCCTTGGCGGGCCTGGGCGTGGTGCTGCTGGCGGGCGCGGTGTACGTGGAGACCAGGGCGGCGGAGCCCATCATCCCGCTGCGGCTGTTCCGGGACCGCACCACCGCGCTGGCCACCACCGCGAGCATCGCCGTCGGCACCGCCCTGTTCGGCAGCGCCGTATTCCTCGGCCAGTACTTCCAGATCGCCCGCGGCTACTCCCCCACCGCGGCGGGCCTGCTCACCCTGCCGATGATCATCGGCTCGATGCTGTCGTCGACCGGGTCCGGCATCCTCATCACCCGCCTGGGCAGGTGGAAGGCGTTCCTGGTCACCGGGTCGGTGCTCATGGTCGGCGGCTTCGGCCTGCTGGGTACCATCGACCACGCGACGAACATGGTGCTCATCGGCACCTTCCTGTTCGTCCTCGGCCTCGGCCTGGGCATGACGATGCAGAACCTGGTGCTCGCGGTGCAGAACACCGTGGCCGCGGGCGACCTGGGCGCGGCCAGCTCCACCGTCGCGTTCTTCCGCTCGCTGGGCGGCACGGTGGGCGTGTCCGTGCTCGGCGCCATCCTGGCCAGCCGGGTCAGCGCGCTGACCGCCGACGGGTTGGCCGCCCTCGGTGTCGCGGTGCCCGCGGGTGGGTCGTCGGCGGGCATCGGCACCCTCAACGAGCTGCCCGCGCCCATCGCCGCGGTGGTGCGCGCCGCCTACGGCGACGCCACCGCCACGATCCTGCTGATCTCGGCCGCGCTGTCGGTGATCACCGTGGTGGCCATCCTGCTCATCAAGGAGAAGCCGCTGCTCACCACCACCGGTCTCCAGCGCCAGGAGCGGGAAGCCGCCGAGGCGGCCGTCTGAGGTCCACACCCGCCGCACCGCCGACACCGCCACGCCCGCGGTGTCGGCGGTGTTCCACTCGGACCTACTTGACAGTAAGGTTCGGGTGCTCGGAGATGAGGGAAGGGATTCGCACCATGGCACTGTCCGCCAAGACCGCTGGTCTGCTGCTCGCCGGAACCGGCGCCGCGCACTTCGTCGCGCCCAAGGCGTTCCTGGGGATCACGGTGAAGGCCTTCCCCAAGGACACCCAGCAGTGGGTGTACCGCAACGGCGCCACCGAACTGGCCCTGGGCCTGGCGCTCAGCACCGCCAAGACCCGCAAGCTCGGCCTGCTGGGTGCCCTGGGCTACGTCGGGTGGCTCGGCGCCAACGTCGTCAAGAACCGCTGACCCGGCCGGTCACCGCCCAGCGGGCCGCGGTGCCCGTTGTCGCGGTGCCCGTCGCCGCAGCGCGCGTTGTCGCAGCACCCGCAGTCACGGCGCGGCCGCCGCGGGCTGGTCGAGCCCGGTGAGGGCCTCGGCCAGCCGCGCGGCGGCGGTCACCGCGTCGTCGGCCAGCGCCGTGGCCAGGTAGCCCCCCTCCAGGGGGACCAGCGAGTGCCACTCGCCGCTGCGCACCGGCGGCGCCGCATGGCCCGCGCCGACCTCGGTGGCCAGCACCCGGTGGCCCGCCAGGCCGGCCAAGGCCTGGTCCGCGACCGGGTCACCGATCACCAGCGACTGGCGCAGCACGGGGCGCCCGTCCCTGGTCACGTGCGTCTCGGTGGTCAGGTGCCCGGGCGCCTCGCCCTTGCGGCCCAGCACCAGCACCTCCCGCAACCGGACGCGCCCCGACCCCGCCAGCGCCACCCGCAGCACGGCGTGGTGGTCGGCGTGCCGGGTGACGACCGTGGGCTCCGGCAGGTACTCGCACTCGCCGCCGTCGGCGACCGACAGGGTGGTGCGCGCGGTGCTGCGGCCGGTACCGGGCAGCGCGACGGTGGCGGCGACCCCGACCAGCCGCAACTGGGCCCCCGGCCCCACCAGCACGTCGAGGCCCAGGTCGTCACCGCCGAGCGGGGCGGCGGCGGAGTTGACCAGGTGGACCACCGCCACGGGCCCGGTCCCGCGCTGGGGCAGCAGGGTCATCGGGGAGACCGAGACCAGCTCGCGCACCACCGCGCGGTCGCCCACCCGCTCGACGACCAGCCGCGCCCGGGCGCGCATCAGGCCAGCAGCCCGCGCACCCAGGCCGCGACGTCGGGCGCGTCCGGGGTGGTGACCAGCGACTGCGTGATCACCGGCAGGTCGCCGCGCATCCGGTGGGCGTCGGAGGTCATCACGTCCATGTCCGCGCCGACCAGCGGGGCCAGGTCGGTCTTGTTGATGACCAGCAGGTCGGCGGTGGTGACCCCCGGGCCGCCCTTGCGCGGCACCTTGTCCCCGCCCGCCACGTCCACGACGAACACCTGCGCGTCGACCAGACCGCGGCTGAACACGGCGGTGAGGTTGTCCCCGCCGCTCTCGATGATCACCAACCGCAGCCCGCTGTGGCGCTCCTCCAACGCCTCCACCGCGTCGAGGTTGGCGGTGATGTCGTCGCGGATGGCGGTGTGCGGGCAGGCCCCGGTCTGCACGGCCTCGATGCGGTCGGTGTCGAGCACCCCGGCGCGACGCAGGAAGTCGGCGTCCTCGGTGGTGTAGATGTCGTTGGTGACCACGGCGAGCTCCACCTCCGCCGACAGCGCCCGGCACAGCGCCGCGGTGAGCGCGGTCTTGCCGCTGCCGACCGGACCGCCGATGCCGATGCGGAACGCCCGGCCCGAGGTGGGGGTCGCCGCGTGGTTGTCCGGGTCCGCCGCCGTCGGGTCGAAGTTCACCGCGTGGGTGTGGCCGTGCCCGTGGCCGGTGTGCCCTTGGCCCTCCGGGTGCTCGTGACCGTCCGGGTGGGCGTGGTCGTGCTGGTCAGCTGGCAAAGAGACGCACCTCCTCGGTGTGCTGGCGGGCGTGCGCCTCGGCCAGCAGGTCCAGCCCCGGGGAGCCCGGGGCGGGCAGGTCGTGCGGGGCGAGCCCCGCGGTCCCGGCGGCGCGCAGCGCCTGCGCGCCGAGTTCGTCGGACAGGTCGGCCACCATGGCGTTGACGGCGAACGGGTCCAGCCCCAGCAGCCGCACCGCGGCCGACGCGGGCCCGCTGACGGCCAGGTACCCCGCCACCGCCGCGGCGTCCGCGGGCGACCCGCCCGCGACGCCGGTCAGCGCCCCGAGCGCGATGGGGTGGTGCGGGCGGGGCGTGGCGCGCAGCAGGGCGTCGAGGACCGGGGACGGCCACGCCCGCACCCCCGCGCGCATCGTGCCGCGGCCCTGCGCCCGGGAGGCGGTGCGCTGGGCGGTCGACGGCGTGCGGGCGTCGAGCTCGGCGTCCAGCAGCGCCCAGTCCGGTGGCAGCAGGGCGGCCGCGGCGGCGAACACCGCCGCCAGCTCCCCCGCGGTGCGCAACCGGCCCAGCAGGAACGACGGCAGTTCCCGCTCCCCGACGACGAAGCCGCGGGCGACCGCCTCCTCCAGCCCGCCGGAGTGCACGTGCCCGCCACCGGGGTAGCGGGAGTCGGCCAGCAGCAGGGCGACGACGCCGAGCCGTGCGGGGTTCGCGGTGGACATGCGCTCAGAACAGGAAGTAGCGCTGCGCCATCGGCAGCTCGGAGACCGGGTCCGCCACCACCGGCTCGCCGTCGATGGTCACCGCGAAGCTGTCGGGGTCCACGCGCACGTCCGGGGTCGTGTCGTTGAGCAGCATGTGCTCCTTGCCGACCCGCCTGGTGTCGGCGATGCGGGCGAGCGGGGTGCGCAGGCTCCACCGGTCGGCCAGGTCGTCGTCGACCTCCTGCGCGACGAAGACCAGGCTGGTCTCGGCGGCGGGGGTGGGGGCGGCGCCGTACATCGGGCGGGCCAGCACCGGCTGCGGGGTGGGGATGGAGGCGTTGGCGTCGCCCATCGCCGCCCAGGCGATGAACCCGCCCTTGAGCACGACCTGCGGGCGCACGCCGAAGAACTTCGGCTCCCACAGCACCAGGTCCGCGAGCTTGCCCACCTCGACCGAGCCGATGTGCTCGGCGATCCCGTGCGAGAGCGCCGGGTTGATCGTGTACTTGGCGACGTAGCGGCGGGCGCGCAGGTTGTCCGCGGCGCCGTCCCCGGCCAGCGCCCCGCGCCGGGCCTTGTTCACGTGCGCGGTCTGCCAGGTGCGCAGGACGACCTCACCGATGCGGCCCATGGCCTGCGAGTCCGAGCCGATCATCGAGATGGCGCCGAGGTCGTGCAGCACGTCCTCGGCGGCGATGGTCGACGGGCGGATCCGCGACTCCGCGAACGCCAGGTCCTCCGGGATCGACGGGTTGAGGTGGTGGCACACCATGAGCATGTCCAGGTGCTCGTCGATGGTGTTCACCGTGTGCGGCCGGGTCGGGTTGGTGGACGAGGGCAGCACGTTCGCCTCACCGACGACCCGGATGATGTCGGGCGCGTGCCCGCCGCCCGCGCCCTCGGTGTGGTAGGCGTTGATCGAGCGGCCCGCGATGGCGGCCAGCGTCGACTCGACGAACCCGGCCTCGTTGAGGGTGTCGGTGTGGATGGCGACCTGCACCCCGGACCGGTCGGCGACCGTGAGGCAGGTGTCGATCGCCGCCGGGGTCGTGCCCCAGTCCTCGTGCAGCTTGAACCCGGCGGCGCCCGCGCGCAGCTGCTCGTGCAGCGCCTCCTCGCTGGTGGTGTTGCCCTTGCCCAGCAGCAGCACGTTGACCGGCTGGTGGTCCATCGCCTGGAGCATCCGGCCCAGGTTCCAGGCGCCGGGGGTCAGGCTGGTGGCCTTGGTGCCGTCGGCCGGGCCGGTGCCGCCGCCGATCAGCGTCGTGAGCCCGGAGGCGAGGGCCTGGTCGGTGAGGGTGGGGGTGATGAAGTGGACGTGGCAGTCGATCCCACCCGCGGTGAGGATCCGGCCGTTGCCCGCCAGCACCTCGGTGGACGGGCCGATCACCAGCGCCGGGTCCACCCCGTCCATGGTGTCGGGGTTGCCCGCCTTGCCGATGCCCACGATCCGGCCGTCGCGCACGCCGACGTCGGCCTTGACCACGCCCCAGTGGTCGAGGATGACCGCCCCGGTGATGACCAGGTCGGGCGCGCCCTCGGCGCGGGTGGTCCTGGCCTGCCCCATGGACTCCCGGATGACCTTGCCCCCGCCGAAGAGCACCTCCTCGCCGGGGTGGGCGCCGCGGGAGCGGTCCTCCTCCACCTCGATGAGCAGGTTGGTGTCGGCCAGCCGGACGCGGTCGCCGGTGGTGGGGCCGTAGAGGGCTGCGTAGCGCGCGCGGTCCATCACCTGTCCAGCTCCCCCGCCCACTCCGGACGCAGTCCGGGCACCACGCGGCGGCCCGCGATCGGCACCAGGTCGACCTGGCGGTCGACACCGGGCTCGAACCGCACCGAGGTGCCCGCCGGGATGTCGAGGCGCTTGCCCCAGGCCGCCTCGCGGTCGAACTCCAGGCCGGGGTTCACCGCGGCGAAGTGGAAGTGCGAACCGACCTGCACCGGTCGGTCGGCCCCGTTGAGCACCGTGATCGTGGTGCGCTCGCGGCCGGGGTTCAGCTCCACCGGCTCGTCGCCGGGGATGATCTCGCCGGGGATCACGGCGCCTCCCTTCGTCCTGGCTCGGCTGTCCTGGCTCGGCTGTCCTGCGCTGTCGGGGTGGGCCCGCCTGGGTGTCCCCGGGGCCGGACCGGGCGCCTCAGGGGATCGGGTCGTGCACCGTCACCAGCTTGGTGCCGTCCGGGAAGGTGGCCTCCACCTGCACCGACTCGATCATCTCCGGTACCCCGGGCAGCACCTGGGCGCGGTCGAGCACGGTGCGGCCGCTGGCCATCAGCTCCGCGACCGTCCGGCCGTCGCGGGCGCCCTCGAGCACGTGGGCGGTGATCAGCGCGACCGACTCGGGGTGGTTGAGCAGCACCCCGCGCTCCAGCCTGCGCCGGGCGACGTCCGCAGCGACGTGGACGAGGAGCTTGTCCCGCTCGTGCGGCGTGAGGTGCATGCGCCGTGTTTACCACGGGCGGTGGGACCTGAACGGCGGCGACACGTGGTGTTAACGAGCCGACGGGTGGCCGTGAGCGGAGCGCACGCCCACCCCGGCGGGTGGGTCCGGTCGGCCCAGTCGCGGCCCACGACCGGGCGCTGGGTGCGGAGCGCGGTCACGCCCCCGGTCGGCACCGGCCGGACCCGGAACGCGCGGAGGGCGCCCCCCGGCGGGCACCGGCGCTACGATCCGCCGCATGACGGCCGACTTCCCCCTGCACCGCACGACCCGGCCGGTGGCAGACGACGAGCGCGCGGCGGCCCTGGCCGACCCCGGCTTCGGCAAGCACTTCACCGATCACATGGCCGCGGCCACGTGGACGCCGGAGGACGGCTGGCACGACCGCAGGGTGGGGCCGGTGGTGCCCTACTCGCTGCACCCGAGCGCGGCGGTGCTGCACTACGCGCAGGAGATCTTCGAGGGCCTCAAGGCCTACCGGCACGCCGACGGCAGCGTGTGGTTGTTCCGGCCCGAGCGCAACGCGGCCCGGTTCGCCGCCTCGGCGCGCCGGTTGACCCTGCCCGTGCTGCCCGAGGAGGACTTCCTGGCCAGCGTCGAGGGGCTGGTGCGCGCGGACGAGGCGTGGGTGCCCGCCGCGGGCGGCGAGCAGAGCCTCTACCTGCGGCCGTACATGTTCGCCAGCGAGGCGTTCCTGGGCGTGCGGCCCGCGCACCGGGTGGAGTACGGGGTGATCGCCAGCCCGGCGGGGGCGTACTTCGGCTCCGGTGTGGTCGGGGTGACGCTGTGGATCAGCGCCGAGTTCACCCGGGCGGCCGCGGGCGGCACCGGCGCGGCCAAGTGCGGCGGCAACTACGCCGCGGGCCTGGCCGCCCAGCTGGAGGCCCGCGAGCACGGCTGCGACCAGGTCCTCTACCTCGACGGCGCCGAGCACCGGTGGGTGGAGGAGTCGGGCACGATGAACGTGGCCCTGGTGACCTCGGCGGGGGAGCTGGTGACCCCGCAGCTGGGCACGATCCTCGACGGCGTCACCCGGGCCAGCGTGCTGGACCTCGCCGTCGAGCACGGGCTGACCCCGGTGCAGCGCCCGATCTCGGTGGTGGAGCTGGCCGAGGGCTGTGCGAGCGGGTCGATCACCGAGGTGTTCGCCGTCGGCACCGCCGCGGTCATCACCCCGATCACCGGGTTCCGCGGCCCGGACCTGTCGATCACCGTAGGCGGTGGTGCCCCCGGGGCGACCACGCTGGCCCTGCGCGCCCACCTGCTCGACATCCAGCACGGGCGCGTCGAGGACACCCGGGGGTGGCTGCGCCGGGTGGTCTGACGCGGCCCCGTCGCGCGCCGGGACCGGTGCCGCGTCCCGGTATGGTGCGGGAGTGGCGAACAGACAAGCGGATGGCGGTGTGACCGGGGTGGGTGGGGTGGACGACGCCGATGGCACTGCCGGGCTGCTGTCGCTGCAGTTCGCCGGGCTGACCCGGGGCCTGCTCGCCGCCGGGAGCGTGGCCGAGGTGCTGCGCCGCGTGGTCGACGCCGCGCTGCGGGTCGTCCCGGCCGCGGACGTGGTGTCGGTGACGCTGCGCGACCCCGATGGCGGCTTCCACACCCCGGTGGCCACCGACCCCGTGGCCGACCAGCTCGACGAGCTCCAGTACGAGTTCGGTGAGGGGCCGTGCGTCGAGGCGGCGAAGCCGGAGGGCCCCGCCTACGCCCTGAGCGACCACCTGGCCGCCGAGCCCCGGTGGCCGAGGTTCGGCGCGGCGGCGGCCGAGCACGGGTTCGGCTCGGTGTTCGCCGTGGCCCTGCTCCCCGACGACCGCCCAGCCACCCTGACCGGGGCGCTCAACGTCTACTCCTACGGCGGCGGGCTCACCGCGGCCGACCTGGACGCGGCCCTGCTGCTGGCCACGCACGCCTCGCTGGCGCTGGCCGCGACCCGGGCGGTCGACTTCGCCGACCTCAAGGTCGCGCAGCTCAGCCGCGCGATCGAGACCAGGGACATCATCGGGCAGGCCAAGGGCATCCTCATGCAGCGGCGCGGCATCGATGCCGACGCCGCCTACGCGGTGCTGCGCGACACGTCCCAGCGGCTCAACATCAAGCTGTTCGAGATCGCGGAGACGCTCGCCACCCGCCGCGAGGAGCTGGGCTGACCCGCGGCGCTCACCCCGCTTGCGCGGGCGCGTCCACGGTGGTCGGGGTGAACGCCCGCGGGTCGAACGTGCCGACCCGGCTGCGCAGCCGCGGCGTGGACCACGGCCAGATGAAGCTGTTGCGCCCGTTGGCGTCGAGGTAGTAGCTCGAACAGCCGCCGGTGTTGTACACGGTGCCCGCCACGGCCTGCTGCACCTCGGCGTTGAACGCGTCCTGCACCTCCCGGCGCACCGACATCGCCCGCCACCCGCGGTCGCGGGCGTGCGCGAGCGCGGAGCCCAGGTAGTCGAGCTGGGCCTCCAGGATCATGAACGCCGAGGAGTGCCCGGTGCCCAGGTTCGGCCCGAGCAGGGTGAACAGGTTGGGGAACCCCGCGGTCACGGTGCCCAGGTAGGCCTGCGGGCTGCCCTGCCAGTGCTCACCGAGGGTGCGACCCGCACCGTCGCGGACGAGGTCGGCCAACGGCAGGTCGAGGATGTGGAAGCCGGTGCCCAGGATGATGGCGTCGACCTCCGCGGTGGTGCCGTCCACGGCGGTGACGGTGCTGCCGTCGATCCGCGCGACCGCGCTGTCCACCACAGACACCCCGGGGCTGGTCAGCGCGGGCAGGTACGCGTTGGAGAACAACAGCCGCTTGCACCCGATGGTGTAGTCGGGGGTGAGCTTGGCGCGCAGCGCGGGGTCGGCGACCTTCGCCCGCAGGTGCGCCCGGCCGATGGCCTGCACGACGCGCATGAACCGGGGGTGGCGGAAGCCGGTCCCCAGCGCCTCCATCGCCGCGTACTGCACCCCGCGCAGCCAGCGCTGGGTGGCGGGGAAAGCGCGCATCAGCGTGCGCAGCGCGGGCGCGACGCGCACGTCCGGCTTGGGCAGCACCCACTGCGCGGTGCGCTGGAACAGGTGCAGCGACCCCACCACCGGCGCGATCTCCGGGACGAACTGGACCGCCGAGGCCCCGGTGCCCAGCACCGCCACGCGCTTGCCCGCCAGGTCGTAGCCGTGGTTCCACCGGGCGGAGTGGAAGACCTCGCCCGGGAAGCCCGCCAGCCCGGGGATGTCGGGCACCAGCGGCTCGTTCCACGGGCCGGGGGCGGTGACGAGGAACCGGGCGTCGTACTCGCCGTCGGTGGTGTCCAGCCGCCAGCGCTGCGTGCAGGCGTCCCAGCGGGCGCCCAGCATCTCCACGCCGAAGCGGGTGTGCTCGGCCAGCCCGGCGCGGCGGGCCACGGCGCGCAGGTAGTCCAGGATCTCCGGCTGGGTGCCGTAGACGCGCGACCAGTCGGCGTTGGGGGCGTCGCTGAACGAGTACAGCGCCGAGGGCACGTCGCAGGCGCACCCGGGGTAGGTGTTGGCCCGCCAGGTGCCGCCGAAGTCGTCGGCCTTCTCCAGCACCGCGAAGTCCAGGCCGAGCCGCTGCAACCGGATGGCCGCCCCGATGCCGGAGCAGCCCGCGCCGACCACGAGGACCTCGTACGAGCGGTTCACGCGTCCTCCCGGGCTGTGGTGCGCAGTGCGACCTCCGCCACCGCGGGGACGCGGCGCCGGTCCATGAAGTTGGGGCCCATCACGGCCAGGGCCTCGGCGGTCGGCTCCACGCGCAGCACGCGCGCGCCGGTGCGCCGCAGCACCCGCTCCTCGGCGTCGAGCCTGCGGGTCATCGGCCCGCGCAGCAGCCGCTCCACCCGGTCCAGGCCGCGCGCGGGGACCGGCCCCGACGAGGTCATGGGGGCGACCACGACGACCTCGTCGAGGCCGAAGGGGGCGAGCAGGTCGGCCGAGGTGGGCGAGACGGTGCCGCCGTCGACGTACTCCCTCCCGCCGACCACCACCGGCGGGAACCACCCCGGGATGGCCCAGGACGCGGCCAGCGCCGGGCCGAGCGGTTCCCGCAGCGGCACGCGCTTGCCGGTGCGCCGGTCGGCGGCGATGAGCATGAGGTTCGGGTGCTGGACCGACGGGGCCAGCGCCGCGCCCAGCCGCAGCAGCCAGGAGTTGTCCCCGGAGCCGAGCGGGAGCAGCCCGGCCGCGGCGGCGGTGCCGTCCACCCGGCCGCGCAGCCGGGCCCGCAGCAACCCGGGGGCGGCGAACCCCGGCCGGGGCAGCGGCGGCACCCCGCCGGGCCCGGCGGCGAAGTGCTCCAGCAGCAGCTCGGGGGCGCCCGCGCTGCCGAGCCGGGCCGCCAGCACCTCGTCGAGGTCGAACCCGGCGGCCAGGATGGCCGCCAGCTCCGCGCCGCCGGAGGTGCCGACGACGACCTCCGCCGACACCGGGTCCCAGCCCAGCTCCCGGCGCAGGCTGTGCAGGGCGGCCACCGACCAGGTCAGCCCGAGCGTGCCGCCGCACCCGAGGACGAGCCCGCGCCGGGTCACGACGGCAGCTCCCGCTTGAGCAGCTTGCCGGTGGGCGTGCGCGGCAGCTCGTCGAGGAAGTGCACGTCGCGGGGCACCTTGTAGCGGGCCAGGTTGGCCCGGACGTGGGCGGTCAGTTCCCCGGCGGTGGGCCGGGCGCCCCTGGTGACCACGTAGGCGACGAGCCGCTGGCCGAACTCGGCGTCGTCCACGCCCAGCACCGCCACGTCGACGACCGCCGGGTGCCGGGCCAGGCAGTCCTCGACCTCCTGCGGGTACACGTTCTCCCCACCGGAGACGATCATGTCGTCGGCCCGACCCTCGACGTAGAGCCTGCCCTCGGCGTCGAGCCTGCCCAGGTCGCCGGTGTCCATCAGGCCGTCGACGACCTCCTTGGTGGACCCGGTGCGGTGGCCCTCGAAGTGCTGCTGCCCGCCGACGAAGATCGTCCCGGACCGGCCGGTGGGCACCGGGGCCCGGTCGCCGTCGAGGATCCTGATCGGCACGCCGATCGTGGGCCTGCCCACCGTGCCCGCCCCGGCGCGCAGGTCCGCGGGGGTGGCCAGTGCGGCGATGCCGGTCTCGCTGGAGCCGTAGCCGTTGTAGAGCACGTCCCCGAACTCGGCCATGAACCGCTCGGCCAGCTCCGGCCGCAGCGCCGACCCGCCGGAGAGCACCGTGCGCAGGCCCCGCAGGTCGTGCGCCCGCCGGACCGGCTCCGGCAGGGCCAGGACGCGCTGCAGCATCACCGGCACCACGGCGAGGAAGGCCACCCGGTGCGCGGCGACGTCGGCCAGCGCGCGCTCGGGGTCGAAGCGGCGGCGCAGCACCACCGGGCAGCGCACGAACAGCGCCAGCGCCCACATCGCCAGGCCGAACCCGTGGAACAGCGGCACCGCGATGTGCATCGGGTCACCCGAGCGCATCCCCGTCCTGCGGATGATGGTGACCGCCGGGCTGAGCACTGACATGGGGCTGAGCTTGCGCGCCGCGCCCTTGGGGGTGCCGGTCGTCCCGGAGGTGAGGATGGTGACCTTCCCCGCGGGCACCCTGCCCCGCGGGGTGAACCGGCCGTGCCCGGCGACCAGCTCGTCCACCGTGGGCACCGGCAGGTCCGCGCCGTCGTGCCACGCCGCGACCACCGGCACCGGTGACTCGGGCAGCAGCGGCAGGAACTCGGCGTCGACCACCAGCAGGTCGGGGGTCACCCGCGCCCAGATCCCGGCCAGCTGCGGTGCGGAGAACTCGGTGTTGAGGTAGACGACGTCCGCGCCCAGCAGCGCCGCCGCGACCGTCGCCAGCACCCAGCCGCGGTGGTTGCGGCACATGATGGCGACGGTGGCGCCCGGGGCCGGGCGGTGGCGCTCGACGATGCCCTGGGCCAGCCTGCGCGCGGCGTCGTCGAGCTCGGCGAAGGTCAGGGTGCCCAGGTCGTCGACCAGCCCGGGGTAGTTGGGGCGGTGCTCGGCGGCGAGGGCGAGCAGGGTGGCCGCGGAGGTGCCGGTGGTGCGCAGGGCGCGCGCCGAGGCCTTGAGGTGGCGCGGCCGGGCCTGGCGGGCCAGGCCGGTGCTGGCCAGCGCGGCGACGGCGCTGCCGAGCACGGCCGCCGTCGGGGGCAGCTGCGGCATCAGAGCTCATCCTCCCGGGTGGGCAGGCCGGAGCCCGCGGGGCGCTGCTGCCTGCGCTGGTGGCCGACGGCGAACCGCCTGCTCACCACGACCTCCAGCGGCCTGCGCACGGCGGCGGTGACGACCTCGGCCACGTCGGCCCACCAGGGGCTGATCTTGGCGGGTCTGTCCACGATGGCCCGGCAGACGACCTCCGCCGCCTCCGCCGGGGTCAGCCCGGGGACGTTGTCGAAGGTCCTGGTCGGCGCGCTCATCCGCGTCTTGATCAGTGCCATGTAGATCGACGTGGCGGTCACGCCGTCGGCGGTGGCCTCGGCGGCGACGCTGCGGAAGAACACGTCGAAGGCGGTCTTGGAGGCCTGGTAGGCCGCCCACCGCGGGGCGGGCGGGATGCGCACCCCGATGGTGGAGATGTTGACCAGGTGCCCGCCGCGGCGCTCGCGCATCGAGGGCAGCAGGCCCAGCACCAGCCTGACCGGGCCGAGGTAGTTGATCGCGATGGTGCGCTCGAAGTCGTGCATGCGGGTGTAGGAGGCGTCGATGGCCCGCCGGATCGACTTGCCCGCGTTGCTGACCAGCACGTCGACGTGCCCGTGCTCGGCCAGCACCCGCTCCACCAGCGCGGCCACCGCGTCCAGGTCGGTGAGGTCGGTCGGGTACGCGTACGCGTCGGCCCCCGCGTCGGCGAGGTCCTTGACCACCTCGCGCAGCCGGTCCTCCGTGCGCGCCACCAGCAGCACCGTCGCCCCGGCGTGCGCGAGGCGACGCGCCGTGGCCTCACCCAACCCGAAGGAGGCGCCGGTGACCAGTACGATCCTGCCCTGGACCGCCTCGCGCAGCGCCCGTTCGTCGACCCCGCCGCGCGGGTTGGTCAACCAGTCCGCCAGGGGACCGCGGGCCAGTGCCGTGAGCACCGGGGTGATGCCAGCCATGTTCCCCACCCACCGTTGGGATAATGTGGATTTTTGAATACCGGTACGATCCGTTCCCTGTCAACCTGTAGAGTTGAGCACATGTCGCGTCTGACCCGGGTCGAGAGCCAGACCCGCAACCGCGAGACGCTGCTGCGGACCGCGCGGCAGATGTTCCTCGCCGACGGCTACCACGCGACCTCCATCGCGCGCATCGCCGAGGCCGCGGGCTTCAGCACCGGCGCCGTGTACTCGAACTTCGAGGGCAAGGCCGAGATCGCGCTGCTGGTCCTGCGCGACATCCACAGCGAGCAGCTCGGCGCCCTCCGCGCCATGATCGCCGAACCCCTCGACGTCGACGACCAGCTCGGCCGCCTGCACGCCTGGGCCACCGAGGCCATGGCCTGCGGCTGGCCCCGCCTGGAGCTGGAGTTCGCCCTCGACGCCCGCACCGAGGACGCCCTGGTCAAGGTGGAGGCCGACCGCCAGCGCTCCACCGTCGACTACCTCACCGGCGTCATCGAACAGCGCCTCGCCGCCATCGGCGCCGACACCGGAGCCGTCCCCCTCCGCCACCTCGTCGAAGCAGGCGTCAACCTCGCCATCGGCCTCGCCACCCGCAGCGTCATCGACCCCAAGGTCAACGCCGACAGCCTGGTCAACATCATCCGCACCACCCTGGCTGTCATCCCCCGCCACCCGGTGCGCGACTAGCACTCCCCCTCCACCAACCACCACGCCCCGCGCACCGGCGTGGCATTTGTCGCGCCCTCACATCGCGACTCCCACCCGCATCTCCCGCTCGAACCCCCACCATGCACAAATCCCCCGCCCCAGCACCACGACAATGATCACACCCGCGCACCCACCCGCAGACCGCCGCGTCCCACCGGTCGTCGACGCCCCAACAGCCGCACCTGAGCACCCCACAGCGCGCCTCCCCACCCTCACCGTCCGCGAGCACCGCGAGCCCACGCCCCGCTCGCCCCACCCCGGCAGCCCGCATCCACCCCGCCTTCCCTACCTCCTCCACACCCCCTCGCTCTCCGCACCCGCACCTTCACCCGCTCCCGACGTCACTACCCACATCCGCCCCCCGCCTCCATGGTTGGCACCACGCCCCCCGCCTGGCACCACCCGCGCACACAACGCCAAGCACCGCCCACCGCCACCCCACGCTCACGCACCCACCCGGTCCTGAGCACATGTAGCCGCCCTCCCGTGGCCACCCCCATCCCACCAATCCAGCCCAGCACCATCCCGCGCGTCACCAGTCATTCCCCCGCGTCCCGCGCCCCGCGCCCCGCGCCCCGCGCCCCGCGCCCCGCGCCCCGCGCCCCGCGCCCCGCGCCCCGACGCAGGCTCCCAGCCCCCGGCCAGGTACGCATGCCTTCCTCGTACCTTCCTCACGCCCGACCAACGTGCGCCAGCCTGCTTGCAAATCCGCCGACCCCAGGCCCGCTCTCCCAGCGAACACCTGCGCAGCAGGCTAAGACTCTCGTTCAGCTCGCCACTAGCCCTGCACGCACCCAACTATCCATAATAGACACTTACCGTCAACGCGCGTCTCGTCGGCACCCCACAGCTCGCTGCCCGACAACTCTCACACGGCCAACGGAGCCATCAACAACTCCACCAACGTCCGAACCCCGAACCCCGTAGCCCCCCGAACCCACCCCCCACGATCCCCGCCGGCAACCGCAACCCCATGAATGTCCACATGCGCCCAAGGAACCCCAGCAGGCACGAAGCCACTCAAGAACCCACCGCCCTCCACAGCGGACCCGCGCCGCTCCCCCGCAACTACATCAGCACCCACCCGCCTCGCACCTCCACGAGACGGTACAGGCAGCGGCCACACCGTCTCCCCAGCCCGCCCTCCAGCCCACCGAACCGATTCCACCAACCCCGCCGAAGTCCCCTGCACGGCAGCCACCCCCTCCCCCAAGGCGGCCCCCACAGCAGGCGACAGCGCCGCAACATCAACCACCGCACCCGGCGCCCCCTCAGCGGCAAGCGCCAGCACATCCGCCATCACCAACTGCCCCTCCACACCACCACTCAGCACCTCCACCCCGGTCCCACCACGCAACCGAACGACCTCCCCCACCCGTCCCCCCGACGCCCCCTCCCCCACCGACGACGCCACGGGCAACCACGCCTCCACCCTCAACGGGCAGTCCAACACCGCCAGAGCCGACACAGCAGCCAACACCACCGCGGCCCCAGCCATGTCCCCCCTGCGCCCCGCTCCGGAAACAACCCCGTTCCCCACCAAAGCCACCGACCCCAAAGCCCCCTCAGGGGCATGCGTCAAACGCACCAACCGAGGCCCCCGAGCACCACCGCCAAACCCCACCCCACCGAGCCCCCCAAGCCCTTCATCCACAATCCGATGCGCATCCCACACCTCACACCCCACCCCCGTCTCCCCAGAAATCGCCCAAGCCCGCTCCACAAACCCCTCCGGCCCCGTCAACCCCCCGAACCCGTTCACCAGATCCCGAGCGAGCAACACCCCCGACCCCAAGACCTGCCCCACCGCCAACGCAGCCCGAGCCTCAGCCGACTCCTCCACCACGATGTCCACCCGCTGAACCCCCACGTCCCCCGAATCCCCCCGGTACCCCCCGAACCGATACCCGCCGAGCAACACCCCCTCCACCACAGCCCGAACCCCCACCGGCCCAGCCACCCCCTCAGGCACCACCACCGCCAAACTCCCCACCCGCACAGCCCGAACAGCCTCAGCAACCGCCGCCCGCACCACACCCCCGTCAACCCGCTCCCGCGGCCCCAACCCCACCAACACCTCAGCCCGCCCCAACCCAGGAACCACCAGCACCTGCCCCACACCCCCACCAAACCCCACCGCCCCCAGGAACTCAGCAGACACCTGCTCAGCCCCCTCCCCCGCGAAAACCGGCACCACAGCCGCCGCAGCGGTAGCAGGAAGCCGCCGCACCAAGTCCCACTCAATGCTCATGGCCAGCGAGTCTGCCCCGCCCGAGCCCCGCGCTCCACCCCGTTCCCCCACTCGTCAGCCACCTCACCCCCACCCACCACGCACAGCCCCCACCCCACCACCCAGCGCCACTCCACCCCGCCCTACCTCGGCCCGTCACCTACACGGCCCCCAAGATCAGCCAGGCCAAGCCGCCTCCCGAGAACCCCAAGGTCAACACCGCGAGGCCCCCGGGCAGCACCGACAACCGCAAGACGCAGAACAACGCCAACCGCGAACCACGCCCAACCCCAACGGCAAGGACATCCAGGACGCTTGGCGCATCTTCACCGCCGCGGAACTCACCTCGCGGGAACCCGCCAACCCCTCCGACTTAGTCCCGGTCCCGCACATCCCAACGTCACCTGCACCCGCCCAAGCAGATGCCGACCCACCTCAAACCCCCGCAGCGGCCCCAGCCGCGAGCAGCCCACGTTCGAACGAACACGACTCCAACGATTCCCCAGAGCAAGCACACGCTCGCCACCTGGCAAACCGCAACGTCGAACCACCAAACACTCATCAAACGGCGGTGAGCCCACGCATTCGCCGCACATCTGCGGTCCTCGTCGCGGGTCACTCTTCGCCGCGACAACTGCCCACCCCCGCGTCCGCCCTGCGTGCATGCACCCCACTCGCGTACGAGCTCCGCGCCCGACGCCTTCCGCGCAAGTCACGTCGCAGCACCCGGACCGATACCCGACGCCGGGTGAGTACCGTCCCCGCGTCCGTCAGGTGAGTACCGTCCGCACATCGCCTGCATCAAGGCCGCAAGCTCGCGCTCCCGGATCTGCCAGTTGCCGGTCGGGCCGCGGAACCGATCTCCTCTGGCCTTGATCGCCCCGCCTGCGCAACTCGCCCCGCCCACCAAACCCGCCCAGTCCAGCCCGCCCAGCTCAACCCAACCCCGACTGGAGGGGCCAGCATCGCCAGAACCAACGCCCGGCCGGATCACGCATGGTCCGGGTCCGGGCCGGAGCCGCGCTCGCCAGCCCGCACCACCCGAATCCACGGCCAACGACTGACGCCAAGCGCAAGTAGGACGAACGGCGCGTGCGCTGCGGGCGAGGAGAGAAGGTGCGACCGCCGCCCCCGCGCGTCTTCCTATTGCTCTAGCTTACCGCTGGGGTACGACACAAAATCGCGCCCAACCCGACTCGTCCACAACCCACAAGGGTGAACCTCACCAGCGAAGACGCCCTCACCCTACCCGAGCGCACCGACACGACTCAGTCCCAAGCGTCTTGGTTCAGGAAGCGGGCCACGGCTCGATAGGAGTTCGGCCCCATCACCCCGTCGATCGGACCCGCGTAGCCCCAGGACACCACTGAGCGCTGCCATGCCGAGTACGTCTGGGTGCCGGGAATCCCGTCCAAGGGCCCCGTGTACGACCAGTGCTCGGCCAGTTCAGCCTGCAGCGCCTTAAAGGTCTGCGGCCCGGGAACGCCGTCGAGGGGGCCTCGGTAGGTGGAGTCGCGGGTGAGCCAGTTCTGGGCGCGTTGCCAGAAGACCGGGCCGGGGATGCCGTCCTGTTCGGTGGTGGTCTTGGGCAGGGGTGGGGGCGGGCCGGGTTCGACGGGGGTGAAGGCGCTGGGTTTGGCGACGTCGAGGTCGACGGGGGTGCCTGCGATGGTGCCCGCGGAGGTGTACTGGTGGGCGGACCAGGTGGGGTAGGCGGTTCCGATGTCCGGGGGGCCGGGGTAGGTGCCGTTGTTGGGGCCCCAGGAGGCGGCCCAGAGCTTGGCGCCGGTGGCGGCGGTGCGGGTCCAGGAGGCGGCGCGGAGGGTGGTGGTGTTGAGGTAGATCCAGGGGACGTAGGGGGCGGCGAGGCGGTCGTGGACGCGGGTGAAGAAGGCGGCGGCGTCGGTGTCGGTCCAGAGGCGGGTGGAGTCGTCGAGGACTTCGTCGTCGAGGGCGATGACGTCGCCGGGGCGGTAGTCGTGGAGGTGGTCGACGAGGTAGTCGGCGGAGGCGGTCGGGGAGAGGAAGTCGCCGGAGAGCCAGTAGTGGCCGACCTTGAGGCCGTGGGCGCGGGCGCCGTCGACCTGGTCGGCGTAGGTGGAGGTGGTGTAGGGGCCCTCGGCGAGTTGGGAGCCGCCCGCCTTGACGATGGCGAAGGAGTGGCCCGCGGCCTTGACCGCGGCGAAGTCGATGCCCGCCTGGAAGGAGGCGACGTCGATGCCGGTGAGGGTGGCGTCCTCCGCCGTCGCTGTCGCGGGGGTCAGGAGACCCGCCAGCAAGGCCAGTCCCAGGGCCCGGTGGGCAAGGCCCGTTCCCACCCGGTGAGCGGTCGGGGTGTCGGGACGGTGGCGGGTGGGGGTGGCGGGGTGTCGAACGCGGTGGGGCGCCAGGCGCACCGGGCCTCCTGTGGTCGTCTCCGACGTGTGCAGCGCACCCTGCTGCCTGCGCGAACCGCGTGTCAACGATTCACGGGACGAGCGTCGGATCGGTGGATCGGAGGCGGCGCGAAAGTTTTACGTTAAGCGACCGTTTGGTGGTGGTACGTAACCACCAGCAGCAGATCACACCGAACACGAGCCCGGCAGGTCGGGCGGATGGGAGGCCAGAGATGAGCAAGCTGCGGACCATGGCAGGGATCGCGGCCACGGCGGCGGCGACGGGAGGTGCTCTCCTGCTGGCGGCTCCGGTCGCGAGCGCGGAGGGCGGTGCCATCTGCGGTGCGGAGGCCAAGGCGTGCGTCTCGCTGAGCGGGCAGCAGGCCTGGCTGATGAACGGCGGTGGCGCCACGTACGGCGGGGTCCCGATCACCTCGGGCAAGCCGGGGTACGAGACGCCGACCGGGTCGTTCACCGTGACGTACAAGGACATCGACCACTACAGCCAGGCCTACAACGGGCCGATGCCGTACTCGGTGTTCTTCACGACCTCGGGTGTCGCCTTCCACCAGGGCAGCCTGAGCGTGCAGTCGCACGGCTGCATCCACCTCTCGCCGGAGGCGGCGCGGGTCTTCTACGACTCGCTCAAGCCCGGCGACGTGGTGCAGGTGGTGCCCTGACACCTGCCGGGAGCGGGGGCCGGTCGCGTTCGCGACCGGCCCCTTCCCGCATTCCGGAACGGTTCAGACCGGACTCGGGTGCCCCCGGTATTGCGAGACCGGCGGTCGACAAAACCGAACGGTCGTCCATTCACGGCGTTTCGGCTCCCACTTTCCGGTGAAGGTTCACCGGAACGGACTATTCCCTCACTTTCCGTTGTGGACGGTATCCACACCCGCGCTGAGCTGCGAAGATCCTTCCCGGCGAGGTCGACCCCGCATACGCGGTGCGCGCCCGGTCGACTACTGTTCGGTGAAGGATTGACACGATCGTGGCGGCTCCCTAGTGTCGCCGCGCGGAACACCGGCGTGAAGCGCGACACACGCCGCCGGATTGTCACATGGGAGCGGTCGAGGAATGCGCACAGAGCACAGCACGGGCGCGGGGCCCCAGGGAGTCGGGCCGGGCGCCGGTCCGGTCGGCGGGGCGACGCTGGTGCGCGTGCCCGCGCAGCCGGGGCGCGAGCGCAGCCCGGCGGAGGCCGTGGTGCCGCCCGCCTTCGCCGCGCGGCTGCGGGGCATGGCGCCGAGGGTGACCGCCGAGGCGCTGCGCGAGGTGCGGCGCGCGGTGCCCGCCTACTGCCAGCCGCCGGAGAGCCGGTTCGGGCAGGTGTTCGCCGCGCGCGTGCACCTGGCGGTGCGGCACGCCTTCGACCACCTGATCGACCCGAGCAGCCCGGACGAGCGCTGGCGGGCGGAGTTCCACCAGGCCGGGCGGGTGGAGTTCCAGGAGGGCCGCACCTCCGACGCGTTGCAGACGGCGGTGCGCATCGGGACGCGGGTGGCGTGGCGGTTGCTGAGCGTGGAGGGCCAGCACGCCGGGGTGCCCGCGGACACCCTCTTCGGCATCGCCGACGCCCTCTTCCTCTACGTGGACACGCTCTCGGCGGTGGCCATCGAGGGCTACACCTCGGCCCAGGGTGAGGCGTCCGGGGCGCGGGAGCGCAGGCGCAGGCAGCTGCTGGAGCTGCTGCTGGGGTCCTCGACCGCCCCGCACGGCACCCTGCAGGAGTACGCGGGCGCCGCGGAGTGGGTGCTGCCCGAGCAGGTGGCGGTGATCGCGCTGGACCGGCGCGGGCTGCCCGAGGCCGAGTCGGCGCAGCTGGGCTCGGACGCGCTGCTCGACCTGGAGAGCGACCACCCGTGCCTGCTGCTGCCGGAGCCGGACGACGCGGCGCTGGAGCGGGTGGCGGCGTGGTTGGGCGAGGGGGCGCGTGGCGCGCTGGGGCCGGTGGTGCCGGTGGCCGACGCGGCGCGGTCGCTGGCGGTGGCGCGGCGGGTGCTGGAGCTGGCCGGGCGCGGGTTGGTGCGCGGTGGGCCGCTGGTGCGCTCGGGTGACCACTTCACCGAGCTGACGCTCACCGCGGACGAGTTCCTGGTCGAGCACATCGCCAAGACGGCGCTGGCGCCGTTCGACGAGCTGACGTGCAGGCAGCGGGAGCGGTTGGAGTCGACGTTGCTGGCCTGGTTGGACACCCGGGGCGGGGTGGCGGAGGTGGCGTCGCGGTTGGACGTGCACCCGCAGACCGTGCGCTACCGCATGCACCAGGTGGAGGCGCTGTTCGGGGACCGGCTCACCGACCCGGATTCGCGGTTCACCATCGAGATCGCGTTGCGGTCACGGCGACTGCGCGGTTCGGCATCCGGTAGTTGAGCCGTTCTCCCGCCCGACCACGGGGTTTGTGCCCGGTGGTGGGGTTCGGCGGGCCCGGGTGCCTGTTGCTGACAAATGCGTTCAGCGGAGTTGCCGCCGGGTGAACCGCGTAAATACCATTCCCGACGGCACGGCACTCCCCGCCACCGGTCGGCCCGGTCGGCCGGGTCCGCGGTCCGGCCGGAGGGGGGTGGTGGTCATGCGGCTCCGAGTCGGCGCGGGCGCACTGCTCTTGGGCGCGCTGCTGGTGCCCGGCACCGCGCAGGCGCTGCCGCAGCCGCCCACGGGCGCCGCCCGCCTCGCCGCGCAGCCCTACACGTGCGTGTTCCCCGTGGTCGGGGCGCAGCCGGTGTCGGTGGCGGTGAGCGCGGACATCCCGGTGTCTGTGCCGGTGGGGTCGCCGCAGGACGGGTTCGCGGTGGCGACGGCCATCACCGTGCCCGCCGCGGTGACCGAGGCGCTGCTGGCGGCCGGTGGGTCGCAGGTGTCCGGTGCGGCCGAGGTGAGCACGGCGGTGACCACCGCGGCGGGGCCGAGGACGGTCGTCGTGCACTCGGTGGTGGCCGGGTCGCCGGTGCCGCCGTCCGGGGAGATGGTGGTGTCCGCGACGGGGGCGTTCCCGGAGCCGCTGGTGGCGGTGGAGGGCGCGGCGCAGTTGGCGCTGGGGCCGGTGGAGCTGGCGTTGGACCCGTCGTCGGCGCCCGGGTGGTCGGTGGACGGGGCCGCGGTGCGCGTCGCGTGCGCGCCGGACGCCCCGGCGCCCGCCGTGCTGGGGTCGACCGAGGTGTCGGCGGCGGTGGACTGGGCGGGGCCGTCCGGGGTGTCGGTGAACGCGGTGACGACGACGACGGTGGCGCTGAGCTGGACACCGCCGGAGGGCCGGTCGGTGGTCGGCTACGAGGTGCGCCAGGGTGAGACGGTGGTGACCTCGGTGACGGGGAACAGCGCCGTGGTGTCGGGGTTGAAGCCGGACGAGGACTACAGCTTCACCGTGCAGGCTCGCGACGAGGCGGGGGCGCGGTCGCGGGTGAGCGCGCCGGTGACGACGCGCACGAAGCCAGGTGTGGTGGTGCGGGTCTACGACATCGATGCGCGCACGCACGCGCGGGCCGCGGACGCGTCGCTGCGCTTCGGCGGGCGGGCCACGGCGCGGGTGGACCTGGACACCCGGTCGTCGACGATCGACCTGGAGTTGGACCCGACGACGGTGCTGGTGAAGCTGTACGGGGTGCTGCCGATGACGGCGTCGGTGTCGTTCGAGGCGGGGGTGACCACGGCGTCGTTGACCGACGAGGGGCTGACGGTGTCGGCGCGGGTGTCGGTGGCGGTGCCGGGGGTGAGCGTGTTCGGCACGCGGATGGACACCGGGGGCAGCTGCCGCACGAGCGTGCCGCTGGACGTGGCGCTGCACTCGGACGGGGCGTTCGACCTGGTGCGCGGCGGGTCGGTGGCGGGGACCTACACGATCCCGCCGATGACGGGCTGCGGCGGGTTGACCCCGATGGTGAACGGCTTGGCCGCCGGGCCGGGCAACACCCTGACCTTGCAGCTCACCGCGCGCGGAGCCTAGTCAGCAGCCGGTGGGCGGTCGCCGCGGCACCGGTGGCGGGCGGGTCCGGTTCGACGCGCAGGGCGGTGAGCACCGTGGCGAGCATCTGGTAGTGACCCGCGAGGAACAGGAACTGCAGGGCGGTGGGCTCGTCGAGGTGGGCGCGCAGCCCGGCCCAGGTGTCGTCGTCGAGGTCCTGGTCGGTGTGCAGGCGGTCGACGGCGCGCAGCAGGGCGCGCTGCCGGTCGTCCCACAGCTCGGCGTCGGGGCCTCGGCGCACGGCATCGATGTGCGCGGCGTCGAAGCCGACGCGGGCGCTGAGGTGCACGTGGTGCTGCCACTCGTAGTCGTTGCCGCGCAGGTGGGCCACGCGCAGGATGACCAGCTCGGTGTCGCGCCTGCCCAGGCGCCCGCCCGCGAGGAGCTTGCCGGAGAAGTGCAGCCAGCCGCGGAAGACGGGCCGGTTGCGGCCGAGGACGCCGAAGACGGCCATCGGGGCGGTGCCTGCGACGACGCCCGCGAGCCGGGGCAGCGCCCAGCCCAGGAGCCGGTTCTCGCGCAGTCCGCCCTGGGCGATGCGTGGTGCCACTGACCGCTCCTTCCGCCGGGTGCCGGGCCTCCCCGTTGTACCAGCCCGCCCCGGGTCCGCACAGCGCGGACCCGGGGCGGTGGCACGGCAAGGGGTGCCCTGGGGCGTCAGCAGGGTGCGGCGTCGGGGTCCCTCGCGCCACCGGGCACCCAACGCACGTTGGCGAAGGAGGCCTCGAAGGGGCTCTCGGTGTAGACGAGGAACGGCGTGTTGACGTTGGCCAGGTCAAGCCCGCCCTGGTCGAAGCACGACACCGGTATCTTCACCGTCGACTTCGCCCCGACGCCCTGGAACAGCCCCGTCGCCTCCACCTCCGCGAAGCACGGGTACACGCAGTGCGCGCTCACCACCACGCGTCCCGCGGGCGGCTGGTGCACGACCACGTCGAACTCCAGCGCGGCGTCCGCGCTGAGGTAGGGGCGCAGGTCGGAGCCGCCGGACGGGTCCTGCAGGTAGAGCTGGCCGGTGCCCGACCAGGTGGCGCGCAGCGCGTCCTGCTGGACGTTGACGTCGGCGGGCACGACGCTGATCGTGGCCTGCGCGGCGGTGCCGTCCGGTCCGATCTCGGTGCCGCCCCAGTTCTCCGGGCCGCCGATGAACGAGCGGTAGGGCGCGATGTCCTGGCGGTTGAAGACCTCCAGGTCCTCGGTGGCCGGGCCGCCGCCACCGCCGCCGTCGTCGCACTCGGGCGCGGACTCAGGCAGCTGCGGCACGGTGACCCGCTGCCGCTCCGACAGGCCGTAGCCGTAGGCGAACAGCGGGTCGTACCCGGCGGCGCCCACGTTCAGCGGCGTCTGGCACGGGGTGCGCGGCCAGGAGTAGGACAGCTTGCCGGTGAACCCGCCGCGCACCAGCACGTCCGCGATGCCCCCGCCCTCGGTGCCAGGCAGCCACCCGGCGACGAACGCGTCGGAGCGGTTCAGCTCGCGGTTGGTGGACAGCGGCCTGCCCGACAGGTACACGCTGACGACCGGGGTGCCCCGGCCCGCGACCTTGTCGAGCACCCGCAGGTCCTCCGGATGCAGGCGGGAGGCGTCGAGGCCCCGGCGACCCAGGTCGCCGTTGCCCTCGGCGTAGGGGGTCTCCCCCAGCACGGCGACGACCGCGTCGAACCCGGCAGGGTCGACGTCACCGGTCTCGCTGAAGGTGACGTTGGCGGCGCCGAGCGCCTGGCGCAACCCGGCCAGGACGGTGGTGCCGCCGGGGAAGTCGGCGTTGGTGTTGCCGGTGCCCTGCCAGGTCAGCGTCCACCCGCCGGTCTGGTTCTGCATGCTGTCGGCGCTCTTGCCCACGACGAGCACCTTGGCCCGCGACCCCAGCGGCAGCACCCGGCCGTTGTTCTTGAGCAGCACAGCGGACTCGCGCACGGCCTTGCGCGCGAGCGCCTTGGCCTCCAAGCTCTCCGCCGCACCCCGCCGCGCCGACGGCTTGGGCTGGTCGAACACCCCCGAGCGCAGCTTGACCCGCAGGATGCGCGTCACCGCGTCGTCGATGCGCGCCACGGGAATCTCCCCGGACTGGACCTGGGCGGTGGTGTTGGCGATGAACGCCTTCCAGTCCTGCGGCACCATGACGATGTCGATGCCCGCGTTGATCGCCTTGGCGCAGCTGGAGTTGGTGCACCCGGGCACCTGCCCGATCCCGTTCCAGTCCGACACCACCAGGCCGTCGAAGCCCATCTTGCCCTTGAGGATGCCGTTGAGGGCCAGGTCGCTGCCGTGCAGCTTCCCCTCCGCGACGCCGAGGTCAGGGTTGGTCCAACTGTTGAAGCTGACCATCACCGTCTGCGCCCCCGCGGCCAGGGCGCCGTAGTAACCCTGCCCGTGAAGGTTGATCATCTCGGCGGGCGACGAGGCGTTGACCCCCTGGTCCACCCCGCCGGTCGTGCCACCGTCCCCGATGAAGTGCTTGGCCGTGGCCAGCACCCCGTTCAACCGCGGCCCGCGGTTCCCCTGCAACCCCTTGACCGCCTCGTACCCGTAGGCGCGGGTGATCCGGGGATCTTCCGAGTAGCCCTCGTAGGTGCGCCCCCACCGGTCATCGCGCACCACCGCCAACGTCGGCGCGAACGCCCAGTCCTGCCCCGTCGCCCGCAACTGCTTGGCCGTCGCCGCGCTGACGTCCCGCACCAGGCACGGGTCGTGCGCGGCACCCAACCCGATGTTGTGAGGGAACAGGGTGGCCCCGTAAATGTTGTTGTTGCCGTGCACGGCGTCGATGCCCCAGATGACCGGGATCTTCGCCCGCGTGCTCACCGACGCCTGCCAATACGCGTCGGCCAACGCCAACCAATCCCCCACCGGCGCGTGCTTGTCCTTGTTCGGCCAAGCCCCACCCCCGTTGAGCACCGACCCGAACCCGTAGACCCGCACATCCTCCGGCGTGATCGACGTGATCTCCGGCTGCGTCATCTGACCGATCTTCTCCGCCAACGACATCCCCGCGACCATCCGCCGCACCCGCGACTCATCCACCGGACTCCGCGGCACATCACTGCGCACCAACGGCCAATCGGCCAACACAGGCAACCTGTCCTCAATCCGCGCACACCCGTGATCAGACCGCGCAGGCCCCACCACCGGCCTCCCCGACGCCCCGGCCAACGGCACCACCAACGCCGCCCCCACAACCCCCACCAACACCGCGACCCCGACCCGCCCACGTCTCATCGGACTCCCCGTTCCCCGGCCTCGTCGCCCAGTCACCGAATCGTCGACGCACCCCGGGGGAACGGACAATCCACCGATAGGCGCATCTCCTCTCGACCACCAAGAGAAGATGCCATGCCGTAATCCCAGCTGACGCCCTCCAGGGGGTGACGAACCCACAAGTCAGGAGGGTGCGGTACGTAAACCTAATCCCCCAGGTCGAGTCAGAGCCCGATGATCGGTTTCGTCCGTCTCAGGACGAGGTTGGGATGGCCGAAGAACTGGTAGGCCAGGGTGGTGGCCGGAGCGCCGTCGCGGGTGCGAGGGTGGACAGCCGATCGCAGAGCACGCAAGACCTCGGCGACAGCTTTCCCGGTGTAGACGGCGGTGTAGAAGGTGTGGGCCACCTCGCCCGCGGCGATGTCGTCGATGTTCCACAGCGGGGCCACGACCGCGCACGCCCCTGCGGCCAGGAACGCCCTGGCCAGGCCGGAGTAGTCGCCGAGCAGTTCCCCGCCGGAACCCACCTGGCAGGCGTTGAGGAACACGAACGGGCTGCCCCGCAACGACAGCCCGGACACCTGTTCGGGGTTGAGGAACCTCGGCACCATCCGATCGGGGGCCAGCGGCGATTGGGCCAGCAACACCAGTCCGTCCTGGGCGTTGTCGGGATCGCACTGACCGTGCAAGGCGAAGTGGAGCACATCCACTCTCGGGCCCTGCTCAAGGAAGTTGAGCACGACGGTGTGCAGCGGTGGGACGTGCTCGCACGGCGGGTAGGAGGCTGCCACCCTGGCCGCCTCGACCTCGGCGCTGGGCAACCTGCTCCAGCCCGGCACCCCTTCGTACCGGGCCGAGATCACGGCGTGGGTGTCCGCTCGCGCCCGCGCCGCAGGCCGAGGCGGGGGCCTGCGGGTGTCGAGGACCCACCGGCCGAGCGCTGTGCGCGCGCCGAGGAAGGGGCTGTGGCCGGGTTCGGGCGCATCGAGCACCGCCAACTCCCACGGCACGTGCGGTTCCGCGCTGACCAACAGCACCGACGGGGGTCGCGGCGCGCGATGGGCGATGACGGCACGCACCGCGTCGGCGATCGGGACCGGCACCTTGTCGCCGATGTCGCGGCCGAGGCCGACCAGGGTGGTCACCGCGTCGCGGGCGTCGACGGCGGCGCTCATCCGCAACCGGGTGCGCCTGGCCAGCCCGGCCGGATCGTCACCGATGCCGCACCGGTACGGACCAGCATCCACGCGCAGCCCCGGCAACGGCGACCGCGCTGTCCACACCAACGTCTGCCCACGCACGTCGGCACCGCGCTCCACGACGACCACCAGGTCCGGGGAATCCCCGCTCAGCAAGTGCCCCAAGTCCACCCGACCACTCGTGACCGGTTCGACCAGCACTGCTCCCCCGTCGCCGCCGATGACCACCGTGCGGGAGGCGTAACCGCGCAGCGTGCCCCCGACGTGGAACGACACCCCGATCTCGCGTCGGTCCTGCAACCCCGGACCACCCAACGCCCGCATCCGCAGGAGCGTCCGCGGGTGGGGATTGGTGCCGGTCGCCGCCAGTGCCACCGGGTTCGACCAGCCCACCGGCTCCACTCCGGCAGGGTCGTAGACCAACACCAGTTCCAACACCACGTCCCTGTCAGGCAACCGCAAGGCCCCCGTGCCACCGACCTCAGGGTCGCGGTCGACCCGGAGGCCGACTTCCACGTCGAACTCGGCGCCCTCGGCCACCGTCGCCGGAGCGCTCAGCAGCGGCCACGCTGTCCGCTCTTGGACGTCAGGACCATCGCCCAACCGTGAGGGCGGCTTCTCAGCGGGGTCCTCCTCGGTGGCCGGATCGGTCACCGGGGAAGGTTTCGGATTGTTGAGCGGGTAGTGCCAATCGAGCGGTCCGGCCGAACGCGGCGGGAATGCCCTCCCGAGGCGCCCCGCGCTCCCAAATCTCCCAGCCTGCCTGTCATCCAGCTGTGCGTAGACGAGAAGCTCCGCCAGCAAGTCCGCAACGACAGCGCCAGCGCGCCCACCAGTCAACAGCGGCGCCAACTCAGCGCACAACACCCCTTGCGGCGCCCTGCGCACCATCGTGAAGACGTTCATCCGATCGACAAGTCTCGTTGGCGGAACCGATGTGGCCATCCGGTCGAGCAGACACGCACGAACCACTGTGGCCACCGGGATCGACGAAGGGTGCAAGCCACCGACCAAGGCCACCACATTGGGCACGGTCCACGACCGGACCACAGATTTCACCAGATCGTCGGCCTCGCGCGGCCAGAGCGTCCCCAGCAACCGCCAGTCGACGATGTAGCGCCAACGATGACCATTCGCGACCAATTCTTCGCGGAGCTTGCGCCCTTCGCGTTCGTCTTGCTCCGAACGCGAGGGCGGCGCTTCGCGCCTAGCGCCGATCCTCGCTGCGGCGGCACGCGCCTCAGCACGGGATCGCGGGTCACGCAGCAGCGCGATCAGGCTTTCCACAGGTGTCGCTTCGGCCGACATGTCCACCCCTCTCGCACGGTGAATCGCTCACCGTCAGTCGGATGTAACACCAACGGGCGAGTAAGACGACGACATCTCATCATGATTGCGCACGCCAAAGAGCTTTATGGGCCGACAGTAACGGCCGAACACGCGAAATTGAATGGGCGTAGATCCTACTGGGGACAGGTGATCGTCGCCTTCGGTTGATTCCAGAGGAGGTCGTTGAGTTCTTGGCAGGTGAGGGCTGCGAGCCACCAGAGGCTGGTGGCGCGGCGTCGTGTGCGGAGGATTCCGATGTCGGGTGGGTGGGTGTAGCGGATGGTGAGTCCGGCGTCGGTGAAGGGTTGTGGGTTGAGGTAGGTGGCTCCGCCGGTGCCGCAGAGGTAGTGGGTGGCGTTGACGTGGGTGGTCAGGTCCGCCAGTCGTTCGGATCGGTGTGAGCGGGTGGGGATGGTGGTGGCGTGGATGATCTCGCCGGTCCAGCCTGTATGGCGCAGGAGCAGGTTGGTGGACAGGGTGGTGAGTTCGGTCAGGTTGGTGGTGTGTGCTGCGGCTGCCGCTGTGGCCTCGATGAGGGGTTGCAGCTGTGTCCAGCGGGGTGAGGTGCGGTAGTAGTGGTGGAGCAGGCTGGCGATGCGGTGGGCGGTGAGGGCGGGGTCGGCGAGACGGACCTGGTCGAGGGTGGTGTCGCGGCCGCGGGGGCGGTGCACCGGCGCGGTCAGCCATTGCCCGTGAGTGGAGTCGGTGCTCTCCAGCCAGGCGCGGTGTTGGTAGTCGCGGGCGGTGAATTGGACGGAGTCGAGGACGATCCAGATGTCGGCGGCGTGGAGTTTGGCGAGGGTGGACAGGCGGGGGAAGAGGTTGGGTTGGTGGATGGCGCAGACGCGGGTGGTCATGGGGGTGGGGGTGGTCAGGTGATCAGGCGGCTGTCGAACCCGGCGTCGACGAGGCGCGTGTAGGCGGCTTCGACGTCGTGCGGGAGGGGTTGGCGGGCGGCGAAACCGAGTTTGGGGTACTCGATAACGCGTTGCAGGTCGCCGACGAGCATGTCGATGACAAGTTTGTCGTCGCCGATGGTGTGGGCGTAGTCGGTGAGGTCGAGTGGTTCGGAGGCGCAGACGACGGTGAGGTCGGGCCAGGTCTTCTGGCAGGTGGCCAGGGCGCGGCGTTACATGTAGGGCTTGCAGATGATCAGGGCTGAGCGTGGGGTGTGGCCGTGCTCGGCCAGCAGTGCGCGGGTGAGGGTGATGTTCTGTCCCGTGTTGGTGGCCTGTGGCTCGACGAGGATGGCGTGTTCGGGGACGCCCGCGGTGATGGCGTGGTCGCGGTAGTGCACGGCCTCCCCGCGGGGGAACACGGTGCGGGTGGTGGGGCTGTTGCCGCCGCTGAAGACGATCAGCGGTGCCAGGCCGGCGTGGTAGAGGGCGGCGGTGTGGGTGGCCACCCCGAGGTCGTGGCTGCCGAGTCCGATGGCCACGTCGCAGGGGCGCAGTGGGTGGCCGACCTGGTGGTACTGCCAGATCAGGGCCGCGTCCGCCCAGTGCTGCTCGGTGATCGTCGCGTGCGCGGTCACAGGGTGCCTCTCCCGTGGTCGTCGTTGTCGAAGGCGGTGCGGATGCCGAGGATGCCGGCGTGCTGGTGGGTCAGGTCGAACTCCAGCGCCAGCGTGGCGGTGTGGTCGAGCAGGCGCAGGCCTTCCTCAGCGGTGGCCCGGTCGGACAGCAGCAGGTGGCCGTGGGCGGTGTCGAGCCTGACCCGTTGCAGGGGTGAGTTGCCGACCCGTTCGGCCAGGGCGATGTCGATGTGGCGCTGGGCGCGGGTCAGATCCCCCAGGTCGCGGTGGGCGAGGGCGAGTTTCTGGTGGGCCACCGACCAGTCGGCGGGTTCGTTGAGGTCCTGGAACAGGGTCGTGGCCCGGTCGAGGTAGTCCAGGGCGTCGGCGGCGGCACCGGCTTTGCTCAGCGCGGTCCCGACCCAGAGCAGCGCGCGGGCCCGGTCGCGGGCGCTGAGCCGCACATCGGCCGCCAGCCGCCGGTAGCGCAGCGCGGCGCCGGGCAGGTCCCCGTCCATCTCGTCGACGACGACGCGGGCGAGCTGGACCTGGGCGACCCGGCGGGTGTTGCCCAGGTCGGTGAACAGGGCGTGGGCCTCGGAGTAGGCCTGTCGGGCCGAGCCGGGGCCGTGCAGGCGCCCGCGGTCGCGCTGGACGTCACCGAGCAGCACCAGCGACCGTGCCCGCAGGTGCAGGCCGTTGGCGTCGAGCCGGGCCGGGCGGCGCGCCGCAGCCACCGGTCCACCAGGGTGGTGGCGAAGGTGAAGCTCTGCTGGGCGAAGGCCGCGGCGGCCCGTTCCAGGTCGTCGGACCAATCGTCATGCACCACCGCGCCGCGTGCGGTGACCTCGTCGTGGGTGGGGTCGGTGCCGTGGAGCAGTCGTCGAAAGCGCACCCAGCCCTCGCCGTCAGCCTAGATCGAGCCAGCGGCCGCCAACCAGGCCGGCCGGTTGACCTCGGGATCCCGATCATCACGAGCCCATGAGCGAACGGCGCCGCTCGTCGAACAACCGCCACGCCTCGGCCAGCATCAAGACCGCGATGTTGACCATGATCGCCAACCGCTCCTCATCAGCACTGACCTTGAGATGGTGCAGGTCTGCCGTCGGACCTGGCGTCACCTCGTACTTGAGAAAGCCGATCACCGCCCACCTGCGGGAATGCGCCAAGCCGCTGCAGATCATCCAGGCCCACTTCGCGCGATCCCCGGTCAATTCGCGGGCGGCGTCACCGGCACCCTTGAGGATGTCCGCCCACTTCACAGGCCGCGCGCACACTTGGCTGACCTGGTTCTGCGACAGATGCCGGTCCTGGGCCAGTTTCTGCAGAGACTGCTTGCGCTTGTCGCGCTGGTCGGCGGCGTTCTGGCGGACCTCGGCCGAACGGGTTGGATCGGTTGCCATCTCAGCCATCAGCAGCAGCGCGCTGTCTGAGTCCTCGGCGTCAGCCCATTCCCACCTGAGCAGACGAAAGACACGCTCGTCGCGGCTGGCCGGAGCCAGCAGCCACACCGCCACGGCAGCGTTCTCCAGCACGGCTCGCACCAGAGTGAACCCGCCGCGGGCAGGAAGCGTTTGCTGCTCCTGCACGACCAGGCGCAAGGTCTCAAGGTGGTCAACCGCGCTGAGTAGCACCTCGACGACCGCATGCGACAGGTTATAAGGATCGGTCGCCTTGTCGTCTCCGGCCAGCGAACTGCCGGGTTCCGGCGGGGGCTGCTGCGCATGAATGCGCTTCTGCCATGCCTCGACCAGGGCGAACGACTTGGACAGCCTCGCCAACGCCACGTCGCGGGCGTCCTGAGCAGCATCATGAGCCATCGAGAGCCACCTCCCAGGGGAACGTTACGGCGCGGCGCTCCCGCAGGCACGCGGTTTCCGCCACGGCGAGCGGCACTCCACCGAGCCGCTTAGAGGGTGTCTCACGTGGCCGCGTTCGAGGTTGATGGCATGATCTTGGGCCGTGGTTGATCGTTTGTCGTCGCGGTTGGTGCCAGACGAGTTGTGGGCGTTGGTGCAGCCATTGATCCCGGGGTTCGTGCCGCGTCCGCAGGGTGGTGGGACGGCGCCGGTGGATGACCGGGCGGTGTTCACTGCGATCGTGTACGTGCTGACCAGTGGCTGTGCCTGGCGGGATCTGCCGCCGAGTTTCGGGGTGAGCGTGCCGACCGCGCATCGCCGGTTCGCCACCTGGACCAAGGCGGGCCTGTGGCGCAAGCTTCATCACGCGGTGCTGGACGAGCTCGGTTCGCAAGGTCTGATCGACTGGTCCCGGGCGATCCTGGACGGCGCGGCCGTCCGGGCGAAAAAGGGGGACCCATGACCGGTCCGAACCCCGATAACAGCCACGCCCTCAAGCCGTTGGTCATGGCTGTCCCGCCGATCCGATCCTGACGTGGGCCACGTCGCTTTCGCCCGGTCAAGCTGCACGCCGACAAGGCCTACGACATCGACCACCTTCGCGCCTGGCTCCGCAGCCGCAAGATCGTCCCGCGCATCGCCCGCAAAGGCATCGAATCCAGCGAGAAACTCGGCCGCCACCGCTGGGTCATCGAACGAACGATCTCCTGGCTGTTCGGCTACCGCCGCCTAACCATCCGCTACGAACGCCACGCCAAGCACTTTTGCGGCTTCCTCATTCTCGCCGCAGCACTGACCTGCTTCAAGAAACTCTCGAAACCAGCCACGTGAGACATGCTCTAAGTTGACCAGACGCTTAGCGATAGTCCGGTAGCGCCCATGTAATCCGTTACCGGCGAACCAGCGGACGCCGACCTCAGCGCGGCAACCGGCTCATTGCCTGACCTGACCTGACCTGACCGCGACCGCTGCGCTGCTACGCGGACGCTAAAAGCTCGACAGCGGCCTTGTGGCGCGCCTGGTGTGCACATTGGAGACCAAGGGGCCATTGCGGTAACTACCGTGCTCTTGCCGGAGTGCAGGCCTCAGGACCGACGCGTTCTCCACCTCGCACCTGCCTACCCCTTGGTCGTGCTCATTCCCGACCGTGCACACGAGGCCTCTGGCACCACTTCACCGCCGTCCAAGAGCTGGCGCGTGATGCACGCGATTGCTTACGCGGCTGTGCGGCGGCGTTGTCGCCTGCGCCGGTTGTAGGTGTTGTGGGCTTCGCGGCACAGGTCGCATCGGCAGCCGTGTTTGGCGTAGCGCCGGTGTGTACCGTGACCTGGTTTGATGGCCGGGGCTGGGCGACCGAGTTCGTGGGCGAGTTGTTCGCGTTGGTCGGTGTCGAGGCCGCCCCAGATGCCCCACACCTCGCCGTTGTCCAGGGCTTCGGTGAGGCATAGCCGCGCGACGGGGCACGTAGCGCAGAGTGCCAGGCACTCGGGGACGTGGTCGCCTGGGTCGATGAAGTCGAGGTCTGGGCGGTCGGCGCAGGCGGCTCGCTTCCGCCACTGCGGTAGGCGCAACATGGTTGGCTGGTCCCTGCGCTACACCTGAACCCCGCTGCCGTCGGCCGGTGGGCATGAGCCCCGCGGGTCTCGCTGGTGGTCGTCGGCCCCGTGTGCCGGGGCACGGGGTGCCAGCACCGTGAGGCCGCTGGCGATCTGAGGCATCTGGGGGGTGTCCAGGGTCATGTCGAGCAGGAGTTCCTCCGGGCGGCGTTCGAGGACGTGGGCGAAGCGCAGGAGCATTTCGGGGCTGATGCCGCGATGGCCGTTCTCGATGGCGGACACGGTTCCCTTGTGGCAGCCGACTTTGCGGGCGAAGGCGGTGACGGACAGGCCCTTGCAGACGCGCAGGCGGCGTAGCAGGGCGCGGTTGAGGGTGGGGGTGGTCATGTGTCGAAAGTAGCCAAACGAGCGGCGACGTGCAGCAACGTTTGCCGACGTTTGCCCAGTTCACCGCACCCCTATGGCCGTCAGGACCCGGGGGCGTCGTCGGTGTCCGGTCGTCTGCGTGGCGGAGTGGACAGTCCAGGGTGCGAGCGGTATACAAGCTGTGGGGGTCTACTTCTGTAGACAAGGGATTGCTGTATGCCACTCGTCGAGGCCATCGGCGGTGTTTCGCCTTCGCACGTGGGGATGTGCGCCTTGCGGCGTGTGCCCGCGGGCTGATCGCCTGGGCCGCGTCTCACACCATGTTCGCGTGAGTGGACACGCGTGTCCGAACCACGGTGCTCCCGCACCTGTCGTCGTGTGCGGGGGCTGTTCGGCGCGCCTTCAAAGACGTCGTCGATGCCGGGTGCCGCTGCTTCTCGGTGCCCGCCCAAAAGGGGGAGTCATGAGGGGTGTTGTGCGTTCCGTTTCGGGGCCGGTGTTCGTGCCGGTGGACTTCACCGATCGGGAGATGAGCTACTGGGCCGCGGAGAACGCAGCGATCTCGGCTCGTCTGGAAGAGATTATCACTGCTTGTGCCGGGGGGAGGGGGACACCGGCGCTGGTAGAGGAGTGGGTTGAGCTGACAGCCCGGTTGAAGGCGGTCGGGTACCGGGTGGAGGGTCTGGCGGCGCGGCGGCAGCGCGCGTTCCTGTGCCGGTGGCGGGATGGTGTGGGCGAGGACCGTGGTGGTGAGCTGTCGTGAGTGCCCAGCGCAGGGCGCGCTTGGCCGGTCGGTGGGCGTTGTCGGTGCCGACCATGATGACGGCGGCGCCGCGACCGCGGGTGGACGAGCGGGCCCATCATGCGCTGGTGGCGCTGGCCACCTACGCCGACAACGACGGTCGCAACATCCTCGTCAGCGTCGAGACCCTCGCACGGAACTTGCGGATCTCCGCCAGGGAGTGCCGGTCGGTGCTCGACCGACTCGAAGCCGCTGGGCTGATCATCCCCGAGGCCGGGCGTCGGGGGATGCCGGGCTGGCGCCTGTCGATGCGGGACTTCGGCGGTGAATCCGACCCGCTGGAGGAGCGTGCCCGCCGCGATCGAGCGGCGCACGCGGCACGCAACCGGGCCTACCGCGAGCGTCAGCGCGAGGCGATCGCCCGCGCACGCGTGATGGCCGAGGACGCCATCCCGCGTGACGGGGCGCAGCAGCGTCCCGGGACGGCGGATCGAGGCGCACGCGATGGTCTGGCAGGGCATCACGTGACGGCACTTCCTCCCGTCCGAGACGGTGGAGCGACCATCATTTCCGCTGGTAGCGGTGCTGCACCTTCATCTACCTCCATGACTTACCTCCAGAACACCTACTCGGCGCGAGCCGGTGGCGGGTCTTTCGGGCAGTCGGACGCGCTGTTCGAGATGCCCGAACAGGCCGATGCGGCGACTGACAAGTCCAAGATCCTCTACACCGAGGAGTTCGAGATGTTCTGGGCGGTGTACCCGCGCAGGGTCGGCAAAGCCCGTGCGGCTGCCGCGTGGCACAAGGCCCGCACTGCGGGGGTGGCGGCGGAGGTGATCCGCGCGGGCGCGGTCCGCTACGCGCAACTGGTCGCGGCCGAGGCCCGCGAGCCGCGGTTCGTCAAGCAGGCCGAGGGCTGGTTGCACGGCCGCCGGTGGGAGGACGAGGTCCAACCACTGGTCGGAGCGGCGACGCGCGGCCCGTATCGGGATCCGGACCCGGCCGAGTACGCGAGTGTGTGGACCCGATGAGCGAGCAGCCGACAACCTGTCAGCTGCCCGTGGTGCGGGTGGAGGACCTCGTCCTGCCGGGTCCGGACGACTTCGCCGCCGCCGGTGTGCCGCGGCGGCACGCGGAGTTCGCCGCGCAGGACTACCAGCGGCGCACCGCCGCCCGCGCCCGGGAGAACCGGAGGGCCGCGGTCCGGGCGTGCCGGGTGATCCCGCACCGGCACCGGGGCGCCCTGCCCGAGCATCCCGAGGTGCGACGGTGGGTCGTCGACGTCGTCGGTGCCAGCTTCACACCGGGTGCGGAGCGGGGCGGTGACCTGGAGTATCACCGGTGGGCCGGGCCGTCCCTGCTGATCGGGGGCCGGGTCGGCGTCGGTAAGACCCACCTGGCCTACGGTGCGCTGCGCGCGCTGGCGGCGTCGGGTCTGCGGATGCCCGACTTCGCCGCCGTCAGTGCCCCGGATCTGCACGCGGCCCTGCGGCCGCGGCCGGGCATGGACGGCGAGGGCGAGTTCCAGCGGTACGCCCGCGCGCGGGTGCTGCTGCTCGATGACCTGGGGGTGCGCAGGACCGGCACCGACTGGACCGAGGAGGTCGACTACCGACTGGTCAACACCCGATACGACGGGTTCCTGCCGACGATCTTCACCACGAACATGACCCTGGACCAGCTCCAGGCCACCATGTCCGACCGGGTCGTCTCGCGGCTGGTCGAGATGTGCCGGGTCGTGATCATCGACGGCGAGGACCGGCGCTGGGCCGGGCTGGGTGGCCGGTCGTGAGCGGCCCGGATGAGGTGGACCTGCTCAACCCGGTCGCGGAGGAACGCTACCTGGGGTCGTTGCTGCTCACCGCCTCCCACACCGGGCTGCGAGACGACGCGCTCAGCGCGCTGGACCCGGGCGACTTCGCCGACCGGGGCATCGGCGCGCTGTGGTCACTGGCCCGCCGACTCGCTGAGGAGCGTCGCAGGATCAGCGCACGGGCCCTCCGGGAAGCCGCCGCGACGGGGAAGCATGGGTTCGTGCCGGGGGTGCTCGACCGCAAGATCGCGCAACTGGAGGCCGTGCTCGAAGCCCCCCGCACGGTCGAGGGGGACGTGGCGACCGTGCGGGAGTGCGCCCGCAGGCGCCGCTTGGTGGCGGTGTGCGACGCCATCCGCCAGCGCGCCATCGTCGGCGAGCCAGGCGACGCGCTGCGGTACGCCTACGACGCCCTCGCGGCGCTGGAACAGGGCGAGACGACCCGCCCGATGCGCTTCGACGAGATGCTCGACGGGTTGTGGGAGGCGATCGACAGCCCCGAGGCCCGCCCCGTCCACCCCACACCGTGGGCGGAGCTGAACCGGCGGCTCAACGGTGGGCTGCGCGGTGGCCGCTACTACGTGGTGGGCGCGAGGCCGGGTGAGGGCAAGTCGATCCTGCTGCACAACATCGCCCTCCACCACGCCCAGCAGGGCGGCTCGGTGTTGGTGTTCAGCGCTGAGATGGGCGCCATCGAGGTCGCCGGGCGCATGGCCGCGTCGGGCACCGGGGTGGAGCTCAACGACATCGTGGCAGGCGACCTGGCATCCCACCCCCGCGCTGTCCTGGCGCAGTGGGGTGAGCAGCACTGCCCGATCCCGCTCGTCGTGGACGACCGTGAGCGGGTCACGATGGGCTACATCCGGTCTCAATGCCGCCGCCACAAGGCGGTGCGCGGACTCGACCTGGTGGCCATCGACTACCTGCAGCTCGTGGGCTCGACCGACACCCGCGTACCCCGGCACGAACAGGTCGCGCGGATCTCCCGGGAGTGCAAGCTGCTGAGCCGGGAACTCGACGTCGCCGTGGTGGTGGCCAGCCAGCTCAACCGGGAGGTAACCCGACGCGGTAGCGGGCGACCCACCATGGCTGACCTGCGCGAGTCCGGCGGCATCGAAGCCGACGCCGACGCCGTCCTGCTCCTCGCCCGCGGCACCATTGACGACGGCCACACCACCCTGCCCACCGACGAGCTCCATGTCTACCTCGACAAGAACCGCCAAGGCCCCACCGGCGAGCTCACCCTGCGCTGGGAGGCCTACTACGCCCGCCTCGGCGACTGATCCACCCCCACACGTAAGCCTCAGCTGGTCCACGCCCATGGTGCAACGCCGCTGTTGTCCACGGATCCATCCATCACGTGACAGCCACACGCAACTGTCCATTGCAGGAGCCGGCTTAGACCTGTTCTCACGTGGTGAACTTCTTGAAGCAGGTGAGTGCTGCGGCGAGGGTGAGGAAGCCGAAGTAGTTGCGCCGTGGTGTTCCCACCGGGTGCCGACACGGCGTTGGTGACCGGTGAGCCAGGACAGGGTTCGCTCGACGACCCACCGGTGGCGGCCAAGTCTGGTGGAGGTGTCGATGTTCTTGCGGCTGATGCGGACCATGATGCCCCGGTTGATCAACCATCCGCGGATTTCGTGTACGTCATAGGCTTTGTCGGCGTGGAGATTGTCGGGTCGGAACCTGCGTGCTCGTCCCGACGTGCGCACGGACGGGATGGCGTGGACGAGGACGGGCAGGGCGAGGTGGTCGTTGACGTTTGGCCACGGACATTTCGACGACCAGGGGCAGCCACGCCTGCCCGGGAGAGCCAGCGCGGCTCAGGCGGATCTTGCGGTGCAGCTGCTCGCTGAAGTTGCGATCCTCGCTGGCCCGTGAGGGCCAGCGCTGCCCGAGCGGACTCCCCCCAGGGGGCAAATCGTGTGTTGTTGCGATCCTCGCTGGCCCGTGAGGGCCAGCGCTGCGGGGGCTGCTCCACACCCCGCACGCCCAGGTTGACGTTGCGATCCTCGCTGGCCCGTGAGGGCCAGCGCTGCGACTGCGCCCGGATCCACGCCGCGTTCTGGAAGGGGTTGCGATCCTCGCTGGCCCGTGAGGGCCAGCGCTGCGGGGATGACCGGGTGGGCGTCCTACGCCCAAGAGGTTGCGATCCTCGCTGGCCCGTGAGGGCCAGCGCTGCCCGTTGGCGGCCTGGACGATCCGGACCGTGTTGGTGTTGCGATCCTCGCTGGCCCGTGAGGGCCAGCGCTGCTGGTGGACCGCCTTGTGTTGACGGTTCTGTCGCTGTTGCGATCCTCGCTGGCCCGTGAGGGCCAGCGCTGCACGGGGTAGCCCCGATCTGGTGGACCGCCAACCGGGTTGCGATCCTCGCTGGCCCGTGAGGGCCAGCGCTGCCGCGGTGCCGTCGTAGGCCTCCACCCAGTCGACGTCGTTGCGATCCTCGCTGGCCCGTGAGGGCCAGCGCTGCTCGGCCGCCTGGATGCTGGTCTCGGTGACCACCTCGGGGTTGCGATCCTCGCTGGCCCGTGAGGGCCAGCGCTGCTTGTGGTGGCCCTGCTGTGGATCGCCCTGACCTATTGCGATCCTCGCTGGCCCGTGAGGGCCAGCGCTGCTACAGCGGCCGGGCGATGGCGTCCAGCACCTGCGTTGCGATCCTCGCTGGCCCGTGAGGGCCAGCGCTGCCGAGACCACCTACCAAGCCCGACGACGCGCGCTCGTTGCGATCCTCGCTGGCCCGTGAGGGCCAGCGCTGCCTGTCCTGACAAACCGTGGACCGTCACTCTCCGGTTGCGATCCTCGCTGGCCCGTGAGGGCCAGCGCTGCACCGGCGTCAGCGACTCCACCGCCGACTGGGACCCGTTGCGATCCTCGCTGGCCCGTGAGGGCCAGCGCTGCCGCCATGGGGTTGTCTCCCTGCTCGGGGGGCTCCGTTGCGATCCTCGCTGGCCCGTGAGGGCCAGCGCTGCAGGTGACCCGGTGGGCCGCGACCCGGCGCAGGGCGTTGCGATCCTCGCTGGCCCGTGAGGGCCAGCGCTGCCGGGGGCGAGGCGGTGGCGACGCAGCATGTCCGCGTTGCGATCCTCGCTGGCCCGTGAGGGCCAGCGCTGCGTGGTGGCGGCGAGCAGCCACGCCTGCTTGACGTGGTTGCGATCCTCGCTGGCCCGTGAGGGCCAGCGCTGCGTGGTGGCGGCGAGCAGCCACGCCTGCTTGACGTGGTTGCGATCCTCGCTGGCCCGTGAGGGCCAGCGCTGCCCCGGATGAGCTGGGGGTCTTTCCTGAGCTTCTGTTGTATCGCACGGGTAGTCCCAGAAGTTGGGACGACACGCCGGGGTCGGCCTGGGAACCTGTCGGTGTTTCGTGCCGCGATGGGGGTTCCGAGGGGAGGGGAGCCGGAACAGCTTCTACCTCCAGTAAGGGTGTCGAGTTTTTGGCATGTTCGGTTGGCTGTCGTGCGCCCGTCCTGTGGGTATGGTTCGACGGTGCTGCGCGGGGTGATGAGCTTGGTCCTCCTGTCGGGTGATGTGGTGTTCTTGTCTCTGAGATTGCTGCGGCGAACCGTAAGGTGATCGTATGGATGTGTAACGTTGGCGGTTGCCTCACGACGGGTAGTGCAGTGAAAGTCAGGTGTGGTGCCGACTGTTGGGCTATCCCTGGCCTTCATGGCAGTGCGGACGTGCCGAGTTGAGGAGACTTGGAGTGAATCGATTTCGTGAATACGGGGAGAGTTGATTCGAGGGGTGACGTGGCGGGATCGCCGTCGACTGGTCATGTCGAACGACAATGTCTTGTGTGGCGTGGAAGCCACGGTGGTGTCGAGACGGTCTGCCGTTGGCGTTGTGGTTGATGGTCGAGGAATGGGAGCTGATGGGTGATGTGGGCGCACAGTCCGAGTGAGGTGTCCGGTGCGCTGCATGGGCTTGCTGATCACGTGCGTTCGACCGCTCGGTGGGCGCGGGTGTTCGCCGAGCCTTTCGGCGCGGGGGACCTGGCGTGGGAGTTGGGGCTGGTGCATGACGCGGGTAAGGCGCGTTGTGCGTGGCAGGAGGGGTTGCTCGCCGCGGGGACGTCGGGTGGCAGGGTGGGTGTACCGCACAAGGAGGTCGGGGCGTCGTTCATCGCGCCGCGGGCGGGGGTGGCGGCGATGGCGGTTCTGGGTCACCATGGCGGGTTGCATTCGCGGAGTTGGCTGCTTCGGTTGTTGCGGGATTCGGATTCCGAGGATGTGGGTGAGGTGATGGCCCGGTTCTTCGAGGTGGTTCCGGAGGCCGCTTGTCTTGATTCGGGGGTGTCGCCTGTGCCGTCGGGGTGGGGGAAGGACCCTTTGGTGTGGGAGATGGGGGTGCGGATGGTGTTCTCGGCGTTGGTGGATGCCGACCATCTCGACACCGCGGCGCATTTCGAGGGTTTGGACACCGTCCGGGTGGCGGCGCAGGTGGACATGGGTGTGTTGCGTGACCGGTTCGAGGGCGCGCGTTCCGAGCGGTTCTCCGGTGTGGTCCCGTCGCTGGTCAACGAGATCAGGTCGTCTCTGTACGCGCGGGTTGTGGGGGCTGCTGGCGGTGGGCGTGGCATTTACCGGCTGCCGGCGCCGACGGGGTCGGGGAAGACTGTTTCCTCGGCGGGGTTCGCCTTGCACCATGCTGCGCGCCACAGGATGTCGCGGGTGGTGGTCGCGGTCCCGTTCACGACGATCACCTCACAGAACGCCCAGGTATACCGTGACTTGTTGGGCCCGGAGGTGGTGTTGGAGCACCACTCGAACGCTGAGTTCGACGGCCGAGATCTGCGGTTGGCGGCGGAGAACTGGGACGCGCCGTTCGTGGTCACCACTACCGTGCAGTTGTTCGACTCGTTGTTCGGTCGCAAGCCTGCTCGCTCGCGGAAGCTGCACAGGTTGGCCAATGCGGTGATCGTGCTTGATGAGGTGCAGGCGTTGCCGTTGTCGCTGCTGGGGCCGATCCTCGATGGTCTCCGGCTGCTGTGCCGCCACTTCGGGGCGACGGTGCTGTTGGCCTCGGCAACCCAACCACCGTTCGAGCGGCTTGCGGTGTGGAAGTCCCTGGACGTGGTCGAACTGGGGGGTGACGCGGTCGCGCTGTCGACGGGTCTGCGGCGCGCGGCGTATGAGTGGAGGCTCGATCCGAGGCCGACCACGGACCAGATCGCCGCCGAGGCCGCCGAGGTGGGGCAGGCGCTGGTGGTGGTCAACACGGTGCCCCAGGCGCGGGCGATGGTCCGCGCGGTGGCTGCGGTGGCGGCGGCGTCGGCGACGGTGCTGCACCTGTCGACAAGGATGGTTCCCGTCCACCGGGACAGGGTGTTGGCCCAGGCATGTGACCTGGTGAAGTCGGGGGACCCGGTGCTGTTGGTGTCGACCCAACTCGTCGAGGCCGGGGTCGATGTGGACTTCCCTGTCGTGTTCCGGGCCTTGGCGCCTGCGGAGTCGTTGCAGCAGGCGGCAGGACGGGCCAACCGTGAAGGCAGGCGTTCCGGGTTGGGCAGGGTTGTGGTGTTCGATGCCGAGGGCACCACGATCCCCGCGTTCTACCGGGCCGGTGTCGCCAAGACCCTGGCGTTCTTCGGGCCCGGCAAGGCCGATCCCGGCGACCCGCAGGTGTTGGCCCGCTACTACGCGAGCCTCTACTCCGCCCTCAACGTCGATGCCGATCCCCGGGCTGTGGAGATTCAGCGCAATCGCGGTGCGCTGGACTACCTGGCTGTCGCCGAGGGCCCGGTCACCGGGTTGGGTGACGCGGACCGCCCTCTGCGCGACTCCCGATTGGCGTTCCGCATGATCGACGAGGACCAGGTCACGGTGGTGGTCACCGACTACGACAACAACGACGAGGTCCGGGAGTGCCTGCGCCGGGTCCGTGCGGGCGACGGCCCGCTGGGGGCGCTGGTGCGGCGCATGCGCCCGTACATGCTCTCCCTGCCCCGTTCTGTCGCCTCCAGACCGGAGGTGGCCAGTCTGCTCCGCCCGGTCGTCGCAGGGCAGAGGGACCTGTGGGAGTGGGTCGGTCACTACGACCAGTTAGTGGGACTCGACGACGGTGACACGAGCGAGGAGACAGTGTGGTGACCACGAGTCTGCCGACATCACCCTCCGGGGCACCTCCGGTGGTGGTGCAGGTGTGGGGTGACGGGGCGCTGTTCACCCGACCGGAACTGAAGGTGGAGCGGGTGACCTACCCGGTGATGACCCCCTCCGCCGCCGTGGGGGTGCTGGAGTCGATCTTCTGGAAGCCGGAGTTAGACTGGCGGGTGGTCGCCATCGAGGTCCTCAATGAGATCAAGCAGTTCACCCAGCGTCGCAACGAGACCACGGACCTCGCCTCGCTCGCGGACGCCGCGACCGGGCGGCGCACGATCGACACCGCCGCGCACCGGGTGCAGCGCAACGCGGTGTGCCTGCGTGATGTCGCCTACCGCATCCACGCCCACGTCGACCTGCGCTCGCACGCGACCAAGCCAGAGGCCGCCTACCGCGATCAGTTCCGTAGACGGGTGACCCGGGGCAGTTGCTTCTCCCAGCCCTACCTGGGCACTCGGGAGTTCAGCGCCTTCTTCGGCGACCCCGACGACCGGGCACCCCTGCCCCGCAGCGAGGACCTGGGAATCATGCTGCACAGCGTGGACCACAGCCACACTCCCGCACGGTTCTCCTGGTTCACGGCCCGCCTGCAGGACGGTGTGCTGCACGTCCCCGCCCAGGGGATCCCCGGGAACCAGGTGGTCTGATGCTGCTGCAACGACTGGCCGAACACGCCCGCCAGGACACCACTACCCGGCCGTTCCACCGGCCCCGAGCGTTTCAGTGGCAGCTGCGCATCCGGCTCGACGGCACACTCGCCGGCGACCGGGTCGAGTCGATCCAGACCCTCGACGCCAAGGGCAGACTCCAGGGCATTCCGCACACCGTCCCCGCCATCGTCCGCACGGTCGGGGTGGCGGCCAACCTTGCCGCCGACGACGCCCAGTACGTCCTGGGTTGGGGTGATGACACCACCCGACCGGAGCGGGTCGCCCGCTGCCACACCGCGTTCGTCGACCTCACCCGGCGGTGGGCGGCCAGTCCCGAGGGCCGGGACGACCCGATCGCCGCCGCGGTGGACGCGTTCTACCGCTCCGGCGCCCTCGCCACCGTGCCCCGCGACCCGGACGTCGCCGCCAAGCACGGAGTCCTGCTCACCGTCGAGGACGGGGCGGGGGTCACCCACGCCTACGACGCCCCCTCGATAAGCAGGTTCTGGGAGGGCGAGGTCGCTCGGCGCAAGGCTGGCAAGGACACAGCGGGTACGGGGCTGTGCCTGGTCTGCGGCACGGTGCGGCCGCTGCTGGACACCTTGCCCAGCAAGGTGCCCTCCAAGCTCGTGCCCGGAGCCAGCAATGACGCGGCGTTGGTCAGCGTCAACGAGCGGGTGTTCGGCTACGACCTGGGCATCCGACTGGCCAGCACACCGATCTGCATCCCCTGTGGTGAAGCGGTCTCCGCTGGCCTGGTCCGGGTGTTGTCCTCTCCGCACAGTGTCCGCCATAGTGGGCAGGACAGCTGCCTGGCCTGGTGGACGACCGAGCCCAGCGAGTTCGATCCGCTGAGCCTGGTCCTCGACGCCGATCCCGACGCGGTGACCACCCACCTTGAGACCGTCCACCGCGGCCATCCCACTCGTGCAGGCATCGAGCACGCCCAGTTCTGCGCGGTGACCGTCGGGGGCAACATCGCGCGGATCATGGTGAGGGACTGGTTGCAGATGCCGTTGCCGCAACTCGACGCCCGCATCAGCAGCTGGTTCGACGACCAGCGCGTGACCCCCGCCCGCGCCAGCGAACACGAGTACCAACCGCTGCAGCGGTTGGTACTGGTCTGCGGCAGGTGGTTGCGCCGCGAGAAGCGGTACGTCTTCCTCGAGGCCAAGGGCGCCGACCGGCCAGCCGGTGTCGAGCGTGACCTGCTGCGGGCGGCCATCCGTGGGACCCCGCCACCGGCGTCGCTGCTGGTCCACGTGATCAACCGGGTCCGCAGCGACGGCCACCTGGACACCGCGCGAGCAGGGCTGATCCGCCTGTGCCTCGTCCGATCCCCCCTCACCTCGGAGACACCGTTGCCTGGCCTGGATCCCACCAACACCGACCCCTTCTACGTCGCAGGACGCGTATTCGCGGTGTTGGAGGCCATCCAGCACGCGGCCTCCGACGGCAAGCTCAACACCACCTACGGCGACCGGTACTTCGCCGGGGCCATCACCACCCCGCGCGCAGCAATCGTCAACGGCCGCAAAGACGCCAACGCCTGGCTGCGAAAACTCCGCAGGAGCAACCCCGGGGCCGCGGTGAACAACGAGAAGGCCCTCGACGAACTCTTCGGCCTGCTCGACAGCACAGCCATCCCCGGCCACGCCTCCCTGCCCCAGCAGGGCCAGTTCCTGCTCGGCTACCACCACCAACGCGCCCACCGCTTCCAGACCATTCGCGGGGCCACCGCCACCGACACCCCGAGCACCGACAACCAGGAGCACCACGCATGAACGCCCCCCACCTGGACCCGACCGTCCGCCACGACATCGTGTTCCTCTTCGACGTCACCGACGGCAACCCCAACGGCGACCCCGACGCGGGGAACCGGCCCCGCACCGACGACGAGTCCGGACAAGGCCTGGTCACTGACGTCGCCCTCAAACGCAAGATCCGCGACACCCTCGCCCTCGCCGCTCCCGGGGAACCCCGCTACGGGATCTTCGTCGAGGCCGGGCACGCCCTCAACCCGCGCCTGGAAGCCTCCTACACCGCCACCGGCCTGACCCTCGGCGACAAGAAGATCACCGAGGACAAGGCCGCCCAGGCCCGCGCCTGGCTCTGCGACCGCTACGTCGACCTGCGCCTCTTCGGTGGCGTGCTCTCGGTCGGCAACACCGGCCGCCTGGGCCAGATCCGCGGCCCGCTGCAGGTCGGCATGGCCCGCAGCATCGACCCCGTCCTGCCCACCGACCACACCATCACCCGGGTCACCCAGACCAAGCAGGCCGACATCGACAAGGGCGAGACCACCGAGATCGGCAGCAAGTGGACCGTCCCCTACGGTCTCTACCGCACCGAGCTGTACTACTCCGCCACCCGCGGCAGCCAAACCGGTGTCGACACCCGAGACCTCGAACTGCTGCACCGCTGCCTGGAGATGATGTTCGACCACGACCGCTCCGCCACCCGCGGCCGCCTCGCCCCCCGTGGCCTCTACGTCTTCAGCCACTCCGACGCCTTCGGCGCAGCACCCGCCCACCGACTCCTCGAACGCGTCCACGTCACCCGCCCCGACACCACCACCCCCGCTCGTGCGTTCACCGACTACACCGTGTCCATCGACGACGATGGACTGCCCACCGGGGTGACCCTGACCAAACTCATCGCCTGACTCCGATCGTGCAAGAAGACAGCACTCCCAGCATCCCCCTCTCGGCGCTGGAACACCACGCCTACTGCCCACGCCAAGCCGTCCTGATCCACCTTGATGGCTACTTCGACGCCAACGTCGACACCATCCGTGGGGATCTCGCCCACGCCGCGGTCGACTCCGGTGGGCCAGGCAAGGACCGCGACGGCACGCGGGTGTGGCGGTCGCTGCCTGTGGTGAGCCACACCCTGCGGGTGCACGGTGTGTGCGACGTGGTTCGGTTCGAGTCGACCGGGCACGTCCCGGTCGAGCACAAGTCCGGTGCGTATCGACCTGGGGGACCGGCCGACGTCCAAGTCGCTGCTCAAGCGCTCTGCCTCAAAGAGATGTTCGGGACCCCGGTCCCGACCGGCGTCATCTTCGCCGGCGCGGACCGCAGGCGCCACGTCGTCGACATCGACGCCCCGCTCCGGGCGCGGGTGGTCGAAACCACCCGCGCCCTGCGCGCCCTTTTGGCTGGCGTTTTCCTACCGGCCCCGGTCAACGATCGCCGCTGCCGCCGTTGTTCCCTGCGCGAAGGGTGCATGCCCGACGTTCCCGTCGACCCCGGAACGTTGTTCACTGCGCGACCGGAAGCGAGTTGGGATGACTGAGCTTCTGCGGACTCTCTTCGCGACCACCGCGGGCACCCACCTGCAACTCGACGGTGACACGATCAGGATCATCCACCCAGAGCGGCCCGGCCGTCACCTGCTCCCCCTGGTCCGTTTGGACCACGTCGTCGCCTGGAACGGGGTGACCATCACCGACGACCTCCTGCATCGCTGTGCCGCGGATAGCCGATCGGTCACCTGGGTGACGCGCAACGGCCGTTTCCTCGCACGCACGAGTGGCCCCATCACAGGCAATCCCCACCTGCGCCTGGCCCAGTACCGGGCCCACGATGACCCGTCCCACCGATTGCATCTGGCCCGCACCTTCGTCGCAGGCAAGTTGCATAACTACCGCCAACTGCTCCTGCGCGCGGCCCGCGACAGCACTGGCGCTCATCAGACCCGGCTGCGCGCCATCGCCGAGCACCATGCCGCCGCCCTCACCCGTCTCGCCGAAACTCGTAGCCTCGACGAGGTGCTCGGCATCGAGGGCAACGCCGCGCGCAGATACTTCCAGAACCTGGCCTTGCTCGCCCCAGGCGCTTTCCCCGGCCGGTCTCGACAACCGCCAACAGACCCGATCAACTGTCTGCTTTCCTTCGGGTACGGCATGCTCCGCGTCGCCGTTCACGGTGCGCTCGAACAAGTCGGTCTCGATCCCTATCTCGGCTACCTGCACGGCATTAGACCCGCGAAACCCGCTCTCGCACTCGACCTCATGGAGGAACATCGACACTGCTTGTCGACCGCTTCGTCCTCACCCTGCACAACCGAGGCCAACTCCACCGCCGCCACACCGAGGAACTACCAGGAGGCGCAGTCCAACTCACCGACCAAGGCCGCACCTTCTTCCTCGAACAATGGTCGAAGGCCAGAGCTCGGACGTGGCACCACGCCCCGCTCAACCGCGAGATCCCCGCCGCACTGCTCCCCCTGATCCAAGCCCGTCTCCTCGCTCGACACCTCCGCGGCGACACCCACACCTACCAACCCTGGACGTTGACCTGATGGAACTGCTCATCACCTACGACGTCGACACCACCACCCCCGCAGGCCAACGTCGTCTGCGCCAGGTGGCCAAAGCGTGCGAAGGAGCCGGTCACCGCGTGCAGAAGTCCGTTTTCGAGGTCGTCTGCGACCCCGCACAACGACTGCGGCTCGAGGCAACCCTCACAGAGCTGATCAACCCCCGAACCGACTCCATTCGCATATACCAGCTCACCAAGGGAACCCTCGCCACCGCACGACACCTCGGCGCGGCAACCAACCCCGGCCATCACGACCCACTGGTCTTCTAGATCGCGAAGGCGTGAGCGCACTCCCGCACGCACGCATCACCAAGCGCTCTCCGGCACCGCCGGAATCATCTCGCTGCTTCAAACGGCCAGCGCCACCCGCGACCCGATAGGTCTCAGCGTCCAGAACACGTTGCGATCCTCGCTGGCCCCGGAGGGCCAGCGCTGCGTCCACACGTACAGGTCGGGGGCGGCGGAGCCGCGGCTGTTGCGATCCTCGCTGGCCCCGGGGGGGCGCTGCTGCCTGCTGCCCGTCCCGGACCAGCCAGGCGCGGGAGTTGCGATCCTCGCTGGCCCCGGAGGGCCAGCGCTGCGCCCGGTCTTCGGGTTGACCCCGCCATCGACAACCTGTTGCGATCCTCGCTGGCCCCGGAGGGCCAGCGCTGCCGGATCACCAGGTGGCACCCCATGTCGGCGCCGACGTTGCGATCCTCGCTGGCCCCGGAGGGCCAGCGCTGCCGCGGGTGTCGCCCGCGTGGAAGTCGAGGACGGTGTTGCGATCCTCGCTGGCCCCGGAGGGCCAGCGCTGCCCGTGGTGGCGGCGAGCAGCCACGCCTGCTTGACGTGGTTGCGATCCTCGCTGGCCCCGGAGGGCCAGCGCTGCGCGAACACCGACAGGTACACGGTGCACCTGCACCAGTTGCGATCCTCGCTGGCCCCGGAGGGCCAGCGCTGCTACGCGGTCACCGACACGGTCAACGTCGTGTTGTCGTTGCGATCCTCGCTGGCCCCGGAGGGCCAGCGCTGCCCTGCGTGATCAGCGGGTTTCCATTCGATTCGGCAGGTTTCCGTGGCATCGTCCCAGCAAGTGGAACGACACGCCGTGGTCAGCTTCGGAACCTACAGGAAAGTTGCGGTGCATTGGTGGTTCCGAGCAGGGGCGGATGACCTTACGAAGCTCGCGGCAGCTTGGGTGTGATCAAGACATGCGAGGTCCGTCTGTCTTCGGTGCCCAACCGATGTCCTGGGTCTTTTTCGCCTCATGTCCCGCTTGCCAACACGACATGCCAGATCGGGTAGTCGGTGGAGGACGTTGTGGTCGCGGGCTTGGCGAGCCGGAGTGGCCTGTGTCTCACTTGCCGGGGTGCTGACGCGCCGGGTTCAGTCACGAAGCCGGTCAAGAAGGGTTAGTTCCGGTGGCGGAGAACACCGCGGTGGCCAGGGCGGTGAGGGCAGCTGCGACGGCGAGGACTGTCGGGGGGCCGCCGAGGGTGAGCAGGGTGCCGCCGAGGAGGCTGCCGAGTCCGAGGCCGAGGTAGATGGCGGATCCGGCGGTGGCGAGGAGTAGAGGGTGGCGGGTGTGGTCGAGCCAGGTGTTGGTGGCGGGGGTGGTGGACCAGCAGGCGCCGCCCCACAGGGCGGTGAGGGCGAGGGTGGGGGCGGGGTGGTCGGTGGTGGGGGCGAGCAGGATGAGCACGAGGGCGGCCAGGGCGGTGGCGGTGGCCGACCAGGTGCGGGGTGTGGTGTGGGGTAGGGCCCAGCCGGCGGTGAGGGTGCCGGTGGCGGCGCCGATGCCGTAGGCGGTGAGGTAGGCGGCGTCGGGGCCGTGGGGTGCGTGGGGGCCGCCGATGACCACGGCGAGGTAGGGGTAGACCGCGCCGGTGGCGGTCCAGGTCAGCAGTGCGCCGATGAGGATGCCGCGGGCGCCGGGGGTGGCCAGGGCGGCCAGGCGGTGGCGGAGCGGGATGGGCGGGGGTGGGGGTGTGGTGGGGGCCAGGGTGGCCACGAGGGTGGCGGCGAGCAGGCAGAGGGCGACCACCGACCACAGGGCGGGGGCGTGTCCGGCGTGGTAGGAGATCGCGGCGACGACGGGGACTCCGGCGAGCAGGGCGAGGGTGACCCCGGTCAGGACCAGGGCCACCGCCTTCGCGCGGTGCGGTGGTGCTGTGGTGGCGGCGGCGAGGGTGACGGCGGAGGCGGTGGCCAGGGCGGCGCCGAGGGCGGTGATGACCCGTCCGGCGAGCAGGGCGGGGTAGGTGGTGGCCAGGGCGGCGGTCGTGTTGCCGGTGGCGGTGACCAGCAGGCACCCGGTGAGCAGGGTGCGCCGGTCGAGTCGGGTGGTGGCCACGGCGAGGACGGGGGCGGCGAGCCCGCACACGAGGCCGAAGACGGTGGCGAGTTGGCCGATGGCGGCGGCGGTGGTGTGCAGGCTGGTGGCCAGGGTGGGCAGCAGTCCGGCGACGGCGTGGCCGGAGGTGCCGGTGGCGGCGGTGGCCACGACCAGCGCCCACAGCCCGGGACGGGGCCGACCGCGGCCCTGGTGGGGGCCGCGGTCGGGGTGGTGGTCGCTGGCGGTCACGGCAGGCGGGAGGTCGCGACGGTCAGGGCGGTGTCGGTGACCGCGCAGGCGTCGAGCCCGGGCAGGGTGCTGATCACCGTGACCCCGACGACGCCGCCCGCGGCGGGGACGAGGCCGACGCAGCCGGGCAGGGTCGCGCTGGCCACGGGGTCGATCAGCCCGGCCCGCCCGTTCCAGGTGCGGCCCTGGGCGCCGGCGCGCTTGGTCGGGTCGGTGTTGAGGTGCGGGCCCCACCCGACGACGAGGGTGAACAGCCTCGCCCCGGGCGGGGGCGGCCCGCCGACGGGGCCCTTGGCGTCGATCTTGACGTCGCCGTGGCTGAGGATGCACATGGTCTGCACCTCGGCGTCCCCGGTGTCGCCGGGGCGCTGCGGCGCGGCGGGGGTGGTGGTGGGTCGGGCGGCGGGCGGCAGGTCGTCCCACCCCACGACCGTGCACGGGTCGAACCCACCCGGCCCACCCCCGGCGGTGGAGGTGGCGGTGCCGCCGGCCACCGACCGGGTCGCCGCGCCGGTGGTGGTGGGGCGGGTCCCGGTGGGGGCGACGGCCTGGGTGGTGGGGGCGTTGAGGGCGCTGGAGAGGGCGGCGCCGATCGGGGCGGCGGCGGGGGTGGCGGGGTGGTCGGTACCGCACCCGGCCGCGGTGAGCGCGGCGGTGAGGGCGAGCACGAGGACGGCGGCCGGACGGACCGGGCGGGGGCCGGTGGCGGGGGTGGGCATGCGGGGGCCTTCCTGAGGGTTGTGGGGGTGGGCGCTCATCGGGTCTTGGTGACGATGACGGCGGCCAAGGCCTCGACGACCTCGCACGGCGGGGTCTGGGGGAAGCGGTTGTTGGCTGTGGTGATCCCGGCGGCGCCGTCGGCGAGGGTGATCACCGCCGAGCACTGGGGGCCGGTCTTGTCGTTGGCGGTGGTGACGATCCACCCGGGGTGCCCGCCCCAGGTCTTGGTGGTGGAGCCGGGGACCTTGGCCGGGTCGGTCTGCAGGTTGCGGTCCCAGACCACGGTGGTGGAGAAGACCCCGCCCTCGGGGCCGGTGGGCGGGCCGTCGGGGTTGATGGTGACCTTGCCGCTGTTGGAGTAGACGCAGCGCAGCCCGACCCCGTTCGTGCCGCCCGCGGGGCGCAGTTGCGGGGCGTGCTCGGCGCCGTCGGTGGGGCGCACCGGGGCCGGGAAGTCGCCCCAGGCGAGCCCGCAGGGGTCGAACGGGGCACCGACCTGCTCGGCGTTCTTGGGCGGGTCGAGGTCACCGAGGGCGACCGAGCCGGTCGCTCGACCGGCTCGGCGCTGCTCGGCGTCCCCGTCACCACCTGGCTCCCCACCGCTCCCGGTGGCCTGTGTGGACGGTGTAGGGGTGTCGGGGTCGGTGGTGGTGCAGGCGGTGGTGGTGATGAACGCCAGCATCGCGGTGGCGGCGGTGGCCGCGCGCACGTAGCGCCGGTCGATGCTCATGCCGTCCCTGCTCATGCTGTCCTGCTTGGTCATGCTGTCCTCCCGGGGCATCTCGGCTGTGTGGTCAGAGTTGGTCGAGGGCGCTGGTGAGCGCGGTGGTGGACAGGTCGCAGTCGCCGCTGGTGGCGGTGAGGGTCTGCACCTTGGGGCCCAGCGCGGCGAGCTCGACGTCCTCGACCAGGGCGACGGTGTCGGTGTCGAGCTGCACGGTGATCTCGCAGCGGGTCGCGCCGGTCAGGTCGGTGTACTGGCGGCGTCGGCCCTCGCGGCCGGCCACGGTGGTCGGGGAGACGGTGTCGCCGGGCAGGGCGGACTTGGGGTCCAGCAGCGAGTCGAGGCCGACGGTCAGCGCGACCAGGCCGCCGATCGCGGTCTTGTCCCCCGGTGCGCGTTGGGTGGGGTTGAGCGAGCAGGAGAACGGGTCGGTCATCATCGGGAACACCGCGCGCCCCAGCGCGGCCGCGGCCCTCGACAGCGCGGCGCACGGGTCGACGGCGGCCGCGGGCAGGGCGGGGGTGGTGATGGCGTCGGCGCGCAGGGCCGGGGTGCGCCAGAGCGCGCCCACCGCGTCGAGGTAGGCGGCGGCGATCTCGCAGGCGGGTCGCCCGCCCCCGCCCTTGCCGGGTGTGTCGTGGTTGTGCACCGACAGGTCGATGCCGGTGCGCTCGTCGAGCGGGTGCACCAGCAGGCAGGAGCGGCCCGGGGCGCCGCTGGGGTCACCGAGTTCGTGGAACACCAGCCCGGCGTGCTCGCGGGACGGCTTCGTGGTGACCGCCGGGGTGAGGATCGACCCGACCGAGATGTTGAGCGCCACCCCGGCGGTGGGGTCGCCGGGCGGGGTCATGCTCAGCGAGCAGTCACCCAGGTGCGGGGTGGGCATGAGCGACGAGGCGCGCAGGCCGGTGACCTTCGCCGCGGCGGCGGTGTCGTGCAGGGCGCACGGGTCGATCCGGCGCAGTTCGGCGTTGCGGCGCATCGTCTGCGCCTGGGCGTCGTTGGCGGTGATGCCCGGCACCGGCTGCGCCCCGCCGGACGTTCCCGGGGTGCCGGTCGGGGGTTGCCCGCTCGCTGCGGGCGGCGCGGCGACGGGGCGGGGGTTGCCGGTGACGGTGGTGGTGCACGCGGCGAGCGCCGCCCCGACGGCCAGGCTCGCCAGCAGGGCGGTGGTCGCCGGTCGTCTGCGGGTCCGGGGTGTGCGGTGGGTGGTGGTCATGGGCCCCTTCTCGGGTGGTGTGGCGGGGTGGTCAGTGGATGAGGACGGCGGTGCCGGGTGGGGCGATGCGGGTGAGCACGGGCATGGCCTCCGGGGGGACGAGCACGGACCCGTCGGACCCGGCCAGGCCCCAGGAGGCGGTGGGCCAGGTGTGCAGGCCGACCGCGGACAGCCCGGCGCCGTGGTCGAGGTGGGTGGATTGGTGGCTGGCCAGCACGAGGGCGTGGCGCACCAGTCCGGTGTCGGGGCGGACCTCCCCGAGGACGTAGGTGCGCCCGCGCGGGGTGGGGGTGGTGGCCTTGCCGACCCCGCACGGCCAGGACAGGCGGTTGGGGCCGTGGTGGGCGGTCAGGGTGCGGGTGCGCCGGTCCGCGACGAGGAAGCCGTGGTGGGGCACGGCCGCGACCTGCCCGCACAGCTCGACCCACCCGCTCGCCCCGTCGGGCAGGGAGGGCAGCAGGACCCGCACCCACCCCGGGTGCGCGTCGACGACCGGGACCCAGGTGCGCAGCCCCGGCCAGGACTCCGGGGGCAGCCGTGCCACCGCCGGGCCCTTCGGGGCCGTGTGCACGGTCACCGGTGCCTGCACCAGAAGTCGCAGCGGGTGCGGGGGCCGGTGCAGTCCGGGGTCACGGGGCAGGGCGGGCAGGTGCGCGTCCCACCGCACCTGCGGCAGCATCACCACCGTGGGGCGCGGGTCGGCGGTCATGACCGGGCCCTGGCGGTGGCGTCGGCGATGGTGTGGGCGGCCAGGACCAGGGAGTTCGGGTCACGCATGCGGTCGGTGAGCGGGTCCAGCAGCGACCGGGCCGATTCCCGGGTGCGCAGCAGGGTGCCCAGCAACCACACCAGGCGGGTCAGGTGCGGGGCGCGGCGCACCGCGTAGAGGTCGCCGGTGGGGGCGCAGTAGCCCAGGCTCCAGTACCCGCCCCGGTCCGGGCCCTCCAGCGGCAGGGCGGCGGGGTCGTCGTCATCGCCGTCGCGGCGCCACCCGTGCCCCCACGCCTCGATCCCGGCGACGCGCAGCCCCCCGTGCTGGTCGGGTTCGGCCCTGCGGGGGTCGGCGGCGAGGAAGGCGTCCTCGTCGACGAACACCGTCGTCGCCGCCGGTGGCCGGGGTCCCCGCGCCCAGCCCTCGGCGGCCTCGCCGAGCACACCGGTGCTGGGGGCCAGGTCGATGACCCAGTCCCGCAACCCGGTCAGCAGGCGCAGGGTGGCCTGGTGGCGGCGGGTGGTGTCGGCGTGTGCGGTGATCGCCGCGGCCAGCGGGTTCGGGCCGGGGCGGGTCGGCGGTGTGGTCGCGGCGCGGGCGGTGGCGACCCGGGCGGAGGCGGCGCGCAGTTCGGCGCCGAGGATGGCGACCAACCGGCGCAGGCTGGTCTCCACCCCCAGCAGGTCATCGACCGGTGAGTCGGTCAGCGCGGGCGCCCCGTCACCGAGCAGCAGCGCCGCCAGCGACCGCGGCACCGCCGCCGGGGCCCCGCGGATCCACAGCACCAGCCCGTCGGGCCGGTGCTCCCATTCCGCCGACGGCCACGCCGTCGTGGTGGTGGAGGACCGCGCGTGCGACGTGGACAACCCCTTTCTCATGTGCTGGAGGTGCGGTGACAGCGGTGACCCGGTGCCGCCGTGGTGATGCGGGGGTGCGCCGCCCCGGACGCTTCGGGGGGCTGTCCGGGGCGGCGCGGGAGGCGACCGCGAACGGTCGCCTGGTCACGAGGTGGTCAGACCCGGGGCTGGTAGAGCGAGCAGTAGGTCCGCCCGTCCGGGCCGACGACGAGGTTCGGGCGGACCGGCACGTAGTACATCTGGGTCACCCGCAGCCCCCCGCCCGGTCCGAACGACCCGGACTGCCAGGGCTCGAAGCAGCGGGTGAAGGTGGCCCCGTTGGACCAGTGGCCCTTGACCAGGACGAAGGTGTTGGCGCAGTGGGTGTAGATCCCCCTCCCGCCCGCACCGACCTGGAACCCGCAGACCGCCGCCTGGGCGGTGGTGGGGGTGGTGACCGCGGCCGCGCCCAGGGCGAGCAGGGCGGCGGCGGTGGCGAGTGCTTTCCTCACAAGGGAACTCCTGACGAGCGGTGTGAGACCCCAAAGCCTCTGTTGCCCCGCCCCTAGGCGGGCGGCCGGTCCACTCCCCGGAGATCGGGGAGTCTCCTGTGGACCGACCGCCCTTTCCTTGGGGGTCCCGACCGCGGGTGCGGCCGGCTTGGTCGCGGCCGGGGGCATCGGCCGCGAGTCCGTTCTCCCGCCTCGGACGGCGGGAGCGGTGGTGTGTCAGTGGCAGACCGGTGCGGCGGCGACCCAGGCGATCAGGTCGGTGCGCACCCACCCGGTGCTCCTGGTCCCGGTGCGCCGCACCGCGGCCCACCGGTGCCCGTCGCGGTGGGGTGTGGCGTCCACGCACCGCACGTCGATCGCCTCACCCGTGGGCATCAGGCCCCGCACGGTGCCGCCGACGGGTGTCGAGCGCACCCGCACCCCGGCGCCGATCGCGTGTCCGGGGGCCGGGGACCGCACCTGCTCGTCGAGGTTGTCGCCGGCCGCCACCCGCGCGGCCAGCGCGGCCGCCGCCGCGGCGACCTTCTCCACCGCGACCCGCAGCGGGATCGCGAAGATCAGCCCGCCGTCCCCTAGGGGGGACGCGGCGATCGCCTGGGTGCGCACGCTCTCGGCGGAGGCCGCGGTCGCGGGAGCGGCTGCGGACAGGGCGGCACCGGCGGCCATTACGGCCACGACAGCGGTGCGCAGGTTCGGCTTCACTGGTCAACCCCCTGGTTGTCGTTTGAGGTGCCCGGGTCCGACGCACCGGTGCGCGCCGGACCCGACCCCTCGGGTGCTGGGCCCGGTACGCCGCCTCCCCGCGTCGCCCCGGACCCCGAATCCCCGAGCTTTCCGGGGCGAGGGCAACGCTATTGACCGGACCGCGCCGCCGACCATCGGCAATACGCGGGTTCTTTTCGTCGCGCCTACTCACCGCACTGTCCCGGGTACGACCCGATTCCCCTCAGATGCCGACGGAAAGCCACCCACCCCGGGTCACCCTCACACCATTCACACGCGATCGACGCGCGGGGGCGGAGACGATCGAGCGCCCGACACGGCGGGTGACCGAAAGGGGTCGGAAGGTCGATCATTCACAGTTGTTCCGGTCACTGTGAACCACAGGATTAGGTATGCCGGGGATTGCGAGTAGGTATGCGGGGGTGTCGGAGTAGGTATGCCAGGATGAGGGGACGGTGGTTCACCGTAGACCGTTTGCTGGAATTCGCGGGTCGCTCCCGTTTGGCGGATGTCGATGGTTTCACGGTTTGGAACCATCACCGGTGCAGCAAAGGCGGATCGGACGGGGAGGGTGTTGTGACCGGGATCGCTGGGGGCACGTTCAGCGCGGAGTATTGGCGGTGCCCGCACGAGGTGGGCGCGGCGGTGCGGGAGCGCACGGCGGTGGAGCGGGCGGTGCTGCCCGACGGCCGGGAGATGTGGGTGATCACCCGGCACCGGGACGCGGTGGCGGCGTTGGCCGACCCGCGGTTGTCCAAGGACGCGGCGGCGTTGCGGGCGGCGATCGGCGCCCAGTTGCGGGAGTTGGGTCACGACGGCGAGGCGGTCACCGGGCTGATCGGGGAGAACCTGTTGTTCAGCGACGGCACGGGTCACGCGAGGCTGCGTCGGATCGCGAACCGGGTGTTCGGCGGGCGCCGCATGAGGTCCGCGCGGCCGTTGGTCCGGGAGATCACCTCCCGGTTGATCGACCAGGCGGCGGCGGTGGAGGGCCCGGTGGACCTGCGGGAGCGGGTGGGGCTACCGCTGCCGTTGGAGGTGATCAGCGACCTGCTGGGGGTGCCCGCCGGTCATCGGGCGATGTTGCGCCCGTGGGTGGAGGACTTGGTCGAGGAAGACCCTGAGCGCGCCCCCGCGGCTGGTGTCGCGCTGGGCGGGTACCTGGGTGGGCTGCTGGCCCAGCGGGCGCGGGACCCCGGTGATGACCTGATCTCGGAGCTGGTGGGTTGCGAGGTCGACGGTGACCGGTTGGACCCGCAGGAGGTGGTGATGATGGCGGTGTTGTTGGTGGTCGGGGGGTATGAGACCACCGCCAACGCGGTCACCAACGCCGTGCGGACCCTGCTGGTCGACCCCGGGCGGTGGGCGGCGTTGCACGAGGACCCGTCCCTGGTGCCCGCGGCGGTGGAGGAGGCGCTGCGAATCGAGGGGGGCCTGCGCCACGCCACCTACCGCATCGCCACCACCCCGGTCACCTACGGCGGGGTGACCATCCCGGAGGGGGCGGTGGTGGCGGTGTCGCTGCTGGGCGCCAATCGTGACCCGGCGGCGTTCCCCGATCCGGACGAGTTCCGCCTCGACCGGCGCCCGGACGCGCCGAACCTGGCCTTCGGGTACGGGGTGCACTACTGCGTGGGCGCGCAGTTGGGTCGCATGGAGTTGGCCGAGGCGGTGGGTCAGCTGACCGCCCGGTTCCCCCGGGCCCGGCTGCTCGAGCGGGAGCAGCGGTTCAGCGCGAGTCCGGTCACCCTCGCCAGGCTGGGGGTTCGGGTGCTGCTGTCCCCATGAGCACGACGAGTTCGGTGCGGTTGGCCGCGCCGGTCTTGCGCAGGATCGCCCCGACGTGGCTGTCGACCGTGCGCTGGGAGATGCCCAGCTGTCGGGCGATGGCCCGGTTGGTCAACCCGCGGGTGACCAACTGGGCGACCTCCAGTTCGCGGGGGCGCAGCCCGTGCCCGGGGGCCGGGGCGGGTTCGAGGTCGGCGATGACCTCCAGGGCGAGATCGACGGTGGCGTCGCGGGACAGCCGCTGCCCCTCGCTGACCAGGGCCCGGGTCCGGTCACCGCCGAGCTCGGTCAGGCACAGCGCGGTCGCGGCCTGGTGGATCCGCGACCACGGGGGAAGCCCGTTGAGGTCGGTGCCGATCGCGCGCAGCATCGAGGCCATCGCCCCCTGCAGGCGCGCGGCCTGCTCCACCTGCCCCCGCGTGGCGGCCATGGCCGCCGCTAGGTACACCGACCAGGTCAACCCCCACGCGTCGGACATGGCGTGCTGGGTGCGCAGGGCCAACCGCAGGGCCTCGGCGGCGTGCGCCGGGCGGCGGTCCTGGTGCTCGGCCAACGCCACCACGAACGCCGCCCAGGACATCGCCCACTGCGCCCCGGCCTCCTCGGTCGCGGCCAGGTACGCCCTGGCCTGCCCCGCGGCACCGGGCAGCTTGGAGAACGCCGCCGACAAGCACGCGAACAAGCGCAACATCGCCGCGTCGCCGCCCGCGCCGGGGCGGGCGACACCAGCCGCGATCTCGGCATCGGCGTCGTCGGCCGCCGCCGCCAACGCCGCTGCCGCCTCACGCTCGGTGACCCGGTCGCCGGTGAGCCACCGGCCCACCCCCGCGGCCAGCGCCAGCTCTCTGGGCACCGGCCCGCCTACGTGTTCGTGCAGGTCGTAGGCTTGGGCCAGCAGCTCGTGGCCGCGCTGCAACCTGCCCTGGCAGTAGGAGATCCACGCCCCCATCGCGACAGTGGCCAGGTGCGTGCCGCCCAGGTTGTCCGGGCGCAGCGCGGCGTTGGCCGAGAGGGCGCGACCGGTCAGCTCGCTCATCTCCCACAGCCTGCCTCGGAAGACGTGGGCGCGGGTGCGGGCCAGGTTCAGCACCAGGTCCACTGCGGCGCCCACCGTCACCGGTGACCGGGTGAGGTGGGCGACGGCGGCGGCGTGGTCGTCGCCGTGCTCGATGACCCGCAGCAGGTGTGACACCTCGTCCGGGCCGTACCACCGGGCGGCGTGCCCGGCGGCGGCCTCGGTGAAGTGCGCGGCGTGGGCGTCGCGGATGGCGTCGCGGTCCAGGTCGTCGAACACGAGCCCCTGCCCGTAGAGGCTCAGGGTCGGCAGCTGGTCGAACAGCGGCCGGTCACCAGGCACGCGCCGCACGATGGCGGTCTGCACCAGGTCGTGCAGGGCGGCGATCACCTGCGGGGCGGAAAACCCCAGACGGCGGCCCAGCCCCACGGCGGTGTCGCGGCTCCACCGCCCACGGCACTCGGCCAGGATCGCCCACAGCTTGCGCTGCTCGACGGTCAACATCCCCGCGGAGCGCTCCATCAGCTCGGTCAGCGACCGGTGACTGTCCTGCTCGACGCCCGGCACCCGCCCCAACAACGCCACATGCCCGTCCGGACCGAGCAGCTCATCAACGGTGTAGAGCACCAGCAGCCGGGCGGCGTGCTCCACCCCGAGGGCGAGCCCCCCGACGCGCGCGCACAGCTGAGCCAGCCGCGGGTCGTGGGGGTCGTGGTCCTGGCCCCGGGCGGCGAGCCGGTCGACCAGCAACCGCACCGCGTCCGGCACCTGCCCCGGCGGGGCGACCGTCGACAGCGGGTCGACGTGCAGCACGTGTTCACCGACATCGAGGAGCGCCTGGCTGGTCACCAGGACCCGCACCTCGGGTGAGGCGCGCCGCAGCGTCTCAAGCACCTCCCGCACGGGGACCAGCACGTGCTCGACGTTGTCGAGCACCACCAGCACCCGGCGCTGACCCAACCGAGCTGCGAGGCTGGTGTCGATGTTGTCGTCCAGGTTGTGCGGCACCCCCAGTGCCTGCAACACCCGGGTCCGCACCAGGGCGGCCTCCACCCCGTGCAACAGCACTTCGACGACCTCGTCGACCAGCTCGCGTACCCCGGGCCTGCGCACCAACTCGGCGGCCAACCTCGTCTTGCCGACCCCGCCCGGCCCGACCAACGCCACGACCGGGTGCTCGGCCACCAGCACCGCCCCCTGGGCCAAGTCCTCCTCGCGGCCGATCAGCCGAGCCCACGACGCCGGAAGCCGGTCACCGTCGCTCATCCACCACCCCCGCGCACGCGCACGGTGGGCGCCCCGCGCCACACCCCTGCCACCACACCCCCCGGTGTTGAAACGAACCTAACCTCCGCCGATTCTCCTGACCTGCGGATACGCCGGAGTATAGGCAGCAATCCGACTCTTGGGTCATCGTCTCCGCAAAGACCGACGCCGGACGTGTCCCTCACGTGCACCGCGCAGAGTCGGGATGGCCTTCCCACCCGGCGATTCGGGAGGGTCAGCGCGGCGCCATCCCGGATCGCACACAAGCAAGGTTCACCGGATCGGATCAACGGTTGCGCGTGTTGTCCGAGATTGTCTCGATTTGCGCTGGTGTCGCACTCCGCCACTCCGCAGCGGCAGGCCATAGTTGACACCACCGGCAGAAGGAATAGTCTGAGTGGGCGCGACGTGAAACCACATTCATTGAAAAGATCACTGTGGTTGTCGTCGTCAGATCGGCGGGACTCCTGATCCGACCGATCCGGGAATGCACCGGCCGTGGGGGTCTGGGGATCGACGACTGTTGTCCCGGTGCGCAGTAGAGGGAGAGCACACACTCCGGTCGACACCTCGCGGTGTGCCCGGCGTCCTCGCGCGGGCACACCGTCGCGCCGTCCGGGCTGAGGCCTGCCCGGTCGCGGCGCTCGCCTGATGTCACCAGACGACCGAACCCCCTCGCCCACGCCGACAGCATCACAGCCCGGATCGGACCGTGCTGTGCTGACGGAGGTGGGCCGGCGAGGTGGTGCCGTCGTCGATCCCCAAGGGACACACCATGCACCCGAACGCTTCCGACCACCGTGAACCCACCACCGGCTTCCCGACGCCGATCGTGCCCACCCTGCCCCCGGGTGGGCCGTCGGTGCCGCTCGCCGGGCATGCCACCGCTGATGCCGTGTCGCAGGGCTGGTGCACCCTCGGCGCCGAGCTCGCGGTGGCTGCCCGGCGGGTCCGGCCGACCCTGCCCGACTCCGACGTGGACGCCGCCGTCGAGGCCGGGATGCTCGCCACCGCACCAGAGCACGACGGCTCCGCCGCCCACCACCGCGGTGTCGACATCGACGACGCTGTCGCGGCCACTGTGGACGTCGCGCGGGCCGCCGCGGCGACGGCGCCGGAGTTGGCCGCGTGCACGCGCGGTGCGGCGGACTGGTCGCGGTTCGGGACGGTGATCCCGGTGCTCGGCGCGTCGTGCGGGGTCGGGGCCTCGGTGCTGGCCGCCACCCTCGCCGACGCCCTCCAGCTCGCCCACCACAGCGTGCTGCTGGTCGACCCGAGCGACCCGGGCCGCTCCGGGTTGGGCTTCGCGGCACGCTCACGCGGCCCGTGGCACGTCCGCCCCCACCCCAGGGTCGGCATCCGCTTCTCCTGGCGGGCGCAGGCGTTGTTGGCCCAGGTCGAGACCGACCTGGGTGTGCTGGCGCCGGGCATGGTGCCCGCGCCGCGGTGGTGGTGCCCGCCGCGGCACCGGGTGGCGGTCACCGTGGTCGACCTCGGCCATGACCCGTGGCGGCTGGCCGCGCACCCGGTGGCGGGGGCGGCGGCGTGGCTGCGCGCCGGGGCACCGGTCCCCCGCCCGGTGCTGGTCGTGTGCCCGAGCCACCCGTCGCTGCGCTACGCCGAGCAGGTGCTCGCCCGCATGCAGCCGTGGGTCGCCACCGGCGCCGCGGCCGCCCCCACGCAGCTGGTCGTGATGGGGGCCCGACGCTGGCCCCGGGGTGTGGCCGGGGCGGCCGGCCGGCGGGTCGCGGAGCTGCTGCCGGGCGCTGTGTTCGTCCCGCACCACCCGGCCACCGCCGCCGCCGGGGTCACCCCCGACCCGACCCCGCCCGCGTTGCGGCGGGCGATCTCCCCGCTGCTGCGCCGGTGGGGGCTGGCCCCCGATCCCACCCGACGACCCAGGAGGAACAGGTGAGCGTGTACCTCGACGCCGGCATGGCGCTGCTGGCGCAGATCCCCGACCCGGCACCGGTCGAGCCGCCGGGGTCCTCGCAGATCCTCAGCGTGGTCGGCAACGTGCGCTGGGCGGCGGGGGTCAGCCTCATCCTGGGCTTCTTCGGTGGCCTGCTGACCTGGGCCGGCGGGCGCCTGGTCGATCACCACCGGGCGGGGCGGATCGGGCTGATCATGATGCTGTGCGCGGTGGGCGGCGGGCTGCTCTACGGCGTCGGCTGGCAGATCATCAACAGCTTCGCTGGCCTGAAATGAGCGCCCCCCACACCGACACCGCGGCCCGCAGGCGGGCCTGGGTGACCCTGGGCTCGGTCCTGGTCGCCGGGCTCGTGCTGCTCGGCGCTGTGGTCGCGGTCCTGGTCGCACGCCACTCCACACCACCACCCCCGCCCGGCACCGCGGTCCCGGAGCCGACCTCCGCACCGGTTCCCGGTGACAGCGAGGAGCAGGCGTTGGCGGCCCGGCCGATGCCGCTGCTGCCGCCCGCCGCGGCGCAACCGCAACCGCTTGCCCCGACCGGTGGCGGCGCTGCCCTGCGCGTGCCCGCCCCGGCCGGGGACACCGGGGCGTGGATCCCGTCCGGTTTCCCCGCCACACCGGAGGGGGCGCTGGGGCAGTTGCGGGCGCTGGACGAGGCGGCGGTGAGCGGGGCGGACCCGGAGGTGTTCGCCCGCGGGTATCGGGAGAACGCCGAGCCCGGTGCCCCCGACCCGGCGGCGACGGGTCTGGCGGCGGTGCTGCGCAGCCTGCGGTCCCGGGCGTCCCTGCCCGGCACCGGCCCGGTCCCTGGGCTGGTGGCCCGCTTCCAGGTCACCCACGGGCTGATCAAGGGCACCGGGTCGGCGGGGCGGTTCGTGGTCGTGTGCGTGCTCGGGCAGCTCTCCGTCGGCGTCGGCGGCCGCGTGGTCAGCGCGGGGGTGGGCGACTGCCAGGCGATGCGGTGGTCCGGGACCCGGTGGCGTGTGGCCTCCGGCCCTCTGGCGGCCCCGGCGCCGAGCGCGTGGCCGGGCAGCGCGGACGCGGTCCGCGCCGGATACCGGGAGCTGAGCTGATGTGGCCCTTCGATGACATCGGCGGCGCGATGGGCGAGGCGGTCAAGAACATGGTCGCCTCCGCGTTCGAGATCGCGATGCGCGCGATCTGGGACGCGAGCCTGGCGGTGCTGCGCGGGTCGTTCACCCTCGCCGACCGGTTCGCCACCTTCACCGTCGACACCCGCTCCGGGCCCGTGTCGGTGCTGTGGCCGATGATGGTGTGGATCAGCGCGGTCCTGGCGCTCGGGTTGTTCTTCTGGCAGATGATCGTGACCACCCTGCGCGGCGGCCGCGGGTTCCTGCGCCTGATCACCGGCCCCGCCCAGTACGGGGTCGCCCTGGCGGTGACCGTGGGCATGGTCGCGGCGTTCCTGACCGGGGCCGAGGGACTGACCCAGGCCATCCTGCAGACCGGGCTGCGCAGCAAGAACTTCTCCGAAGCCCTCAACCACACCAGCTTCAGCGACGCCGCCATCGACGGCATCAAGGCCGCCGTGCTGGGCATCTGCGCGTTCATCGGCGTCATCCCCGCTGCGATCGGCTACATCCTGGAGATGCTGTTCCGCGAGGCCGCGGTGTACGTGCTCGTCGGGGCCATCCCGGTGACCGCCGCGGGTCTGCTCGCCCGGGTCACCGCCTCGTGGTTCTGGCGCACCGTGCGGTGGCTGCTGGCCTGCATCGCCATGCAGCCGGTGCTGGCGATGACCCTCGTCCTCGGCGTCGCGATCGCCGGCGGCTCGCAGGGCCTGTCGGGGCTGCTGGCCGGGGTCGGCGTCCTGCTCATCTCCCTGTTCTGCCCGTTCGTGCTGTTTCGCCTGTTCGCGTTCGTCGACCCCAACACCGACGTCGGGGGCGCGTTCCGCGACACCCTCTCCGGGCTCGGGATCAACTCCTACGGCGCGTCCAACCCGGCGGTGGCCGCCTCCGCCGCCCTGGGCGCAGGCGGGTCCGCGGGCCTCGACGGGGGCGGCGCCGGCGCCGGGGAGGCGGCCAACGTCGGCCGGTTCGACCAAGCGGTCGCCGAGCACGCCCGGGACACGATGGACGACACCGGCATCGGCCACCCCGCGGGCGGTGACCACAGGGACGCCGACGACACCACCGACACCACAGACACCGAGGGGTCCCCGGACCAGGCCGACTCCGACCCGCCCGAGGGCCCGGGAGCGGGCGAGGGCGCGGACCCGCAGCCCGACGACCCGGGCCCCGGCGAGGCGTCCCCACCCGGGGCCGACACCGACCCGCCCCACCCCGGCCAGGACGACGGGGACGACGAGGGCGGCAGCCCACCGGGTCCCGGCGGCGGCCCGACCGGCCCGGACACCGACAACGACGGCCCCGGCCCCACCGGTAGCGGCGGTGGCGGTGGGGGCGGTGCTGGTGAAGGCGGCGATGTGGCCGAAGCGGAGGAAGCGGCGGTGGTCCTGTGACGACGCGCATCTACCGGGGGCTCGCCCGACGTGAGCGCGCCGGGTGGCTCCTGGGCCTGACCCCGGGGCAGGCGGTGGTGTGCGTGGTGCTGTTGGCCCCGGTGCTGTGGGCGTTGGCTGGTGGCCGGTTCGCCGCGGCGGGCGTGGCCCTGGTGGTCGGCGGTGTCGGTGTCGCCTTGGTGGTGGTGCCCGTGCGTGGTCGCCCCGCGGCGCGGTGGCTGGGGCACCTGGTGCTGTTCCAGGTCGGTGTGCTCACCGGGTGGTCGCGGTGGCAGTCCAGGGCCGCCGCCGGTGCGGCGGTGGACCCCGACGAGCCGGACCTGCCCGGGGTGCTGGCCCGGGTCGGGTTCCCCGACGGTCCCCCGTTCCGCGACGTCGGGCGGCTGTGCCTGATCCACGACACCGGCGACGGCCGCTGGGGTGCCACCGCCCGCCTGACCCACTCCGGGACCGGGATGCTCTCCGACGAGCAGTGCGAACGCCTGGCGCACCGCCTGGGCACCCTGCTGCTGTCCTTGGGGCACCGGGAGGTCGTCGACCGGCTGAGCCTGCTCGTGCGCACCGTGCCCGACGACGGCAGCGAGTACGAGGTCTGGCGGGGCGACCACGAGGTCCTCGACGCGCCCCGCCTCGCCCGCCAGGCCACCGACGAGCTCGACCGGACCATCGGCGGGGTCAGCGTGCGCCACGAGGTGTTCGTGACCGTCTCCGGCCCCGAGGACCGGCTGCGCAGACCCGCCGCCGCCGCGGGCGGCGGGGTGAGCGGGCGGGCGGTGGCGTTGTACCGGGTGCTCGACGGGCTGGAGGACCCGCTCAAGGCCCTCGGCGCCCGCACCGTGCAGTGGCTCGACGGCCCCGCCATGGCCGAAGCGCTGCGCACCGGGTTCAACCCCGCCGCCCGCGCCGTGCTGGCCACCGCCCACGAACGCGGGCGACGCGGGTTGGAGAAGGCCGCCGCCGGGCCGACCTCCGCGCCCTCACCCGCCGCCCGCTCCTACACCCACGACGGGTTCACCACCGTCTCCTACACCGCCCTGATGCCCACCGCGGGCACCGTGTTCGGGTCCCTGGGTCCGCTGCTGGCCGTGCACACCGCCGGGGAGCGGCGGACCCTGGCCATCCACTACGAGGTCCTCGACCCCCGCCGCGCGAACCAGGCGGTGCGCGGCACCCGGTTCCGCACCACCGTGGTCACCGATCTCAAACGGGGCAAGGGGTTCGCCACCACCGCGGGCGACGAACGCCAGGCCCACGGTGCCCGCGCCCAGGAGCGCGCCGTGGCCGCCGGGCACGCGGTGGTGCGCTTCACCGTCGCCGCCGCGGTCACCGTGCCCGCCGGGTGGCGGGTGGAGGACCACGCCGCGCGCATGGAAGCCGACGCCGCGGGCCGGTTCCGGCTGCTGCGGCTCGACCTGGCCCAGGACTCGGCTTTCGTCGCCGCGGTCCTGCCGGTCGGGATCGGGTTGCCCCGCCACCGGGGAGGACTGCTGTGACCAGGCGCAAGACAGGTGAGCGCAGCGCCGCGGCGCTGCTGGCCGACTTCGGCGCCCCGCCCACCCCGACCAGCCCGGTGATCAGCCCGTCGGGGCCGCGGTGGGAGGACCGCGACCGGGTCAACCGGGCACGCGCACCCCGGCGCGGCCGGGCACGCCCGGGGCACGGGTGGGCGCCGGTGGCGCCCCCGGTGGCGGTCTACCAGGCCGCCACCAGCGAGATCGGCGGGCTGTTCCCGCTGATCTCCGCCGCGGGCACCCCGGCGATCGGGGCGCGCATCGGCTACGACACCCTCTCCGGCGGCGCGTTTTACGCCCACCCGATTGAGTGGGTGCTGCGCGGGCTGGCGACCAACCCGAACATGGTCGTGTTCGGCGAACCCGGGCGCGGCAAGAGCAGCACCGTCGTGGCGTTCCTGCTGCGGATGATGCTGTTCGGGGTCAAGACCCTCATCTCCGGTGACGTCAAGGGCGAGTACACCCCGCTGCTGCGCGGGCTGGGCATCACCCCGATCACCCTGGGCAGCGGCAGCCCCGCCCGGCTCAACGCGTTGGACTTGGGCCCGTTGCGGACCCGGTGGGCCGGGTGGCCGCTGGCCCGCCAACGCGAGGAACTGGCCGGGGTGCTGGGGCGGTGGGTCACCCTGCTGGTCGCCTTGGCCGAGGCGCAGGGCTACCGGGCCACCGTGACCGACGAGGCGGTGCTCTCCGCGGTCCTGCGCCGCCTGGTCGGGGTCGACGACGGCTACACCCACCTGCTGCCGGTCACCATCCCCCACGTCCAACGGCAACTCGCCGACCCCGACGACGCCCTCGTGGCCGCCACCCGGTTCGCCGACCGCCGCCAGTTCCTCGACACCCTGCGCCCGATCACCGACGCCCTGGGCAACCTCATCACCGGGCCCCTGGCCGGGCTGTTCGACCAGGAGACCACCATCGCCCTGGACTGGGACGCCCCCGCCCAATCCATGGACCTGTCCCGGCTGCGCCCACGCGGGGACCAAGCCGTCGCCGTCGCCCTGACCTGCCTGGGCTCGTGGTCGAGCATGGTCACCGACCTGCAGGACGACGGCGAGATCCGCCTCGTCGTGCGCGACGAGGTCTGGCGGCAGATGCGCCTGGGACTGCGCGCCGTGCACGCCGTCGACTCCGACCTGCGCCTGTCCCGCGCCGACCGCAAGATCCAGGTCCTGGTCATGCACAAACCCTCCGACCCGCTCTCGGTCGGCGCCGCCGGGTCCCAGGAAGTCGCCATCGCCAAAGACCTGCTCGCCCTGTGCTCCACCCGCATCCTGTTCGGCCAGTCCACCCGCGTCGCCGACGACCTCGCCGAAGACCTCGCCCTGTCCGAGCGCGAACAGGACAGCATCACCGGGTGGGCCATGGACCGCACCGGCCGCGCCCTGTGGAAGATCGAGAACACCACCGGCCACCGCGTCCAGATCGTCCTGTCCCCCACCGAACGGCGCCTGTTCGACACCAACGCGGCCCTGCGCGCGCGAAAGCCCCGATGAGCACGCCCACGAACCCGGGCCCGGCCGTCGCCGGGGCCACCGCCGCCGTGTACACCCTGCTGGTGATCCCGGTCCTGCTCGTCGGGGTCATCCTCACCGCCACCCACACCGCCGCGACCACCACCGCCGCGGCCATCGTCGAGTGCGCCACGGCCCGCTTCGCCGACCACGGCCCCGGCGGGGTGTCCCAGCCCATCGCAGGCGAGGACTTCACCGCCGAGCAGCTCGCCAACGCCCAGACCATCACCGCCGTCGCCGTGCAGCGGCGCCTGCCCCGGCGCGCCGCCGTGCTCGCGGTGGCCACCGCGATGGTCGAGTCCGGGCTGGTCAACGTCGGCTACGGCGACCGCGACTCCCTCGGCCTGTTCCAGCAACGCCCCAGCCAAGGGTGGGGGACACCGGAGCAGGTGCTCAACCCCGCCTACGCCGCCGCCACCTTCTACGATCACCTGCTCGCGCTGCCCGGCTGGCAGACGATGCCCCCCGGACAGGCCGAGCAGGCCGTGCAACGCTCGGCGTTCCCCGACCGCTACGCCCCGCGTGAACCCGCCGCCGCTGAACTGGTCGACCGCTACTGGCAGGGCCCGGACAACCCCGTCCCGCCGCCGCCCGGCGCCACTCCGGCCCAGTACACCCCTGCCGCGGCCGGGTGCCCGGACAAGGGCAGGGGGAACTTGAACCCGCGGGACCTCGACCCGAAGCAGCTCCCGCCCGGCTTCACCCTGCCCCCCGACCGGGCGCAGTCGGCCGCGGTCACCTACGCGCTGGTCCAGCTCGGCAAGCCCTACCGGTGGGGCGCCGAAGGCCCCGACGCCTTCGACTGCTCCGGGCTCATGCAGGCCGCCTGGGCGCACGCCGGGGTCGCCATCTCCCGCACCACCGCCACCCAGGTCCACGACGGCGTCCCGGTCGCCTCGATCGCCGCAGTCGCACCCGGGGACCTGGTGTTCATCCCCGGAGCCGACGGCACACCCGCAGCACCCGGGCACGTCGGGATGTACGTCGGCAACGGGTACATGGTCGACGCCTACGACGAGACCCGCGGCGTCATCCTCACCACCCTCGACTCCTGGAAGCCCAAGATCGTGGCCATCCGCAGAGTCGCCGCCAGCGACGGCGACGGACCTCCGGCGGGTGGTGACCCGCGGCTGTGAGGACCACGTCCCTCTCCTTCGTCCACCGCGAGGTCGCGGTGCTGCTGACCGCGCTGGCGGGCCTGTGTCTTCTGGTGCTGACCGCCGCCCTGCTGATGACGGGCGCCGCCGTCTCCACCGCCCTGCTCGGCGGACCCTGGTCGATGCCCACCCCCGGACGGTGGGGCGAGAAGGTGCTCGCCGTCCTGACCCACCCCTCCCACCCCGGCACCGACCTCGGCCCACCCTGGTCAGACGCCCTGACCGGGCACGCGGGCACGTACTGGGTGGTCACCGGCGCGCTGGCCGCTGCCGCCATGGCCACGGCCCTCGCCGCGGCGAAGGTGGTGATGCGGTTGTTCGGCCGGGCCTCGGCCGGGCACGCCAGCCGAGACGACATCCGCGCCGAGCTGTCACTGGCAGCCGCCCGACGCACAGCGCAGTGGACCCGCCCGACGATGCCCGCCGCAGCACGCGAGCGGGCGCCACTGGAGCAGGTGGCGGCCCCGCTGCACCTATCCCCCTGGAAGCGGCCGATGGGCACCCCCTTCGAGAACCCAACCGGCACGCTGGCACCCACACAGAGCGGCAAATCCCGCCGCGACCTCGTGCACAAGGTCATCGGCGCCCCCGGTGCCGTGCTGTGCAGCACAACCAAGCCGGATCTGCTCGAGTTCAGCGGCATCCTGCGCGCGCGACGGCAAGGCGCCGGGCCGGTGCTGGTCGCCGACGCCACCGGCGCCGTCGACTGGCCCGCCCGCCTGCTGTGGTCACCGATGCAGGGCTGCCACGACCCCACGGTCGCGTTCCGCCGCGCACACACCATGGTCGAGGCATCCTCGGTCGGCCTGTCCGACATCGGCGGCAACGACCGCGTCTTCCGCGGCCGCGCCACCATCGTGCTCCAGTGCTACTTCCTCGCCGCCGCCTGCCACGAGCGCACCGTCGACGACCTCGTGCGCTGGGCCATGAGCAAGCCCGTAGACCAGGAACCGGTACGGCTGCTGCAACAGGCCGGGTTCGACGAGCACGCCCGCAACCTCCGCACCGAGATCGGCATGGTCGCCGAGACCTCCGACGCCGTCTGGCTCAGCGTCCGCCGGGTGATCGAGCCCTTCATGGACCCGAACATCCGCACCCTGGCCTCCCCAGAGCCCGGCCACGAGTTCGACGCGGCGGACTTCATCGCCCGCCGCGGCTCGCTCTACCTCGTCGCGGGCCAGCACCAGGCAGCCCAAGCCGCGCCGGTGCTGACCGCGCTGGTCGAGCACTGGCTGACCACCGCCCAGGACGCCGCCCTGCGCACCCCGCACCGCCGCCTCGACCCGCCCGCGACCGCCATCCTCGACGAGCTCACCAACGCCACCCCCGTCCCGCAGCTCCCCGACATCGTCTCCGACTCCGCAGGCCGCGGCGTCCCGATCCACTGGGGCGCACAGTCGCTGGCCGCGCTGGAGGATGTCTTCACCCCGGAACGCACCCGCCAACTGCTGGACAACACCACGACATTGAGTGTGTGGGGTGGCATCAAGGACCCCACGACCTTGGAATGGGTGTCGACCCTGACCGGCCACCACGAACGCATTCGCCGCCAAGAGCAGAGCGCGGGGATGCTGGGCACGTCCCATACCTCCTACGGCACGGAGACCGTCCCGACCTACCGCCCTGGCGACGTGCGCGGCATCCGCCGCGGACGGGTGCTGGTCCTGCACCGCCACCTCGACCCCATCCTCGCCCGCACCCGCGATGTCTCCCAACGCCCCGACTGGAAGACCATCCGCGACCACGTCCACGCTGTTCGCAACGGCGAGGTCCCCCTCGACGCGCACGGCACCGCCCATCCCCTCGACCATCCGAGGTCACAACATGGGTGACCAGCCAACACCCGGCGACGGCGAACCCGATCGCGACGACCAGATCACAGCGCTGGCGGAACTCCTGAGCCACATCGAACAACGCCTGCACGGCCTCGAAACGGCGGTCGACGCGCTCATCAACCAAGACCCCACCGAACGTAAACCCGCCGAGCCCGCCCCCTGGGTCTGGTACAGCCCACCCGCCGCCGCCGAGGACGACCCCGACACGGACCTGGACCCACGCTTCACCGTCGACAACTTCATCGGCTGGTACAACACCACCCTCGTCGGCATCGACGGCAGCTCCGCCCGCCCCATCCCCGACTGCTGGCACCAACACACCGGCCTAGCCCTCGAAGTCGCCGCACTCGCCTACAGCTGGCGAGAAGCCAACATCGGGCCAGGTGCCACCGCGCGGGACGCGCAGTATTGGCTGCATCAGTGGCGGCCCGCTTTCACCGACCGCATGGTCCGCCACTGGGTACACCCCGACTGCCTCGACGGCACACACCGCCGTACCACGGAACACGAACGGGCCAACCGGTTCACACTGCCGCACGACCACGTAACTACCCGACGCGGCCCAGGTTCCACGACATAGCCGCCGCTCCTACCTGGTCAGTTTACTCCTGCCAGTAGGCAAGGTTGTTGCGGGTGGAGAGGGTGTGGGGGTGATCGGGTCCCAGCACCCGCACCATGTCGGCGAGCAGGCTCTCGAACGCTGCTGCCGCACCAGCCGCGTCACCCGCCTCGCCACGCCAGCGGGCGAGGTTGTGGCGGGTGACGAGGGTTTGGGGGTAGTCGTCCCCCAGTACCCGCACCTGCTCGGCGAGCAAGCTCTCCAATGCTGTTGCCGCGTCTGCCGGGTTACCCGCCTTGCCACGCCAGTAGATAAGGTTGTGGCGGGTAGCGAGGGTGTGGGGGTGGTCGGCCCCCAATACCCGCACCTGCTCGGCGAGCAGGCCCTCGAAAGCCGCTGCCGCACCAGCAGCGTCACCCGCCTCGCCACGCCAGCGGGCGAGGTTGTGGCGGGCGGCGAGGCTGTCGAGGTGATCGGCCCCCAGTATCCGAACTTGGTCGGTGACCAGGCCGTCGAATTCTGCTGCCGCACCAGCAGCGTCACCCGCCTCGCCACGCCAGTTAGCAAGGCTGTGACGGGTAGCGAGGGTGCGGGGGTGGTCAGGTCCCAGCACCCGCACCATGTCGGCGAGCAGGCTCTCGAACGCTGCTGCCGCACCAGCCGCGTCACCCGCCTCGCCACGCCAGTGGGCAAGGCTGTGACGTGTGGCGAGGCTGTCGAGGTGATCGGCCCCCAGTACCCGCACTTGGCCGGTGAGCAGGCCCTCGAACGCTGCTGCCGCACCAGCCGCGTCACCCGCCTCGCCACGCCAGTGGGCAAGGTTGTTGCGGGTGGTGAGGGTGTCGTAGTGGTCGGGGCCGTGTGCGACGGCTGCTTGTTCGTGCAGAAGGTGGAAGTAGTCGCGTGCCGCGGTGACGAATCCTTCTTCGCCCAGGCTACGGCCCGCCCTGAACAACACGTTGTGGACGTCGGGGTGGAGCAGGGCGTGCCGGGCGTGGGTGTGCAGGGCGGCGGTGTTGGCCCGCAACACCGGCCCGACTCCGGCCAGGGTGTCGACTCGGGGCCATGCATCGTGAAGGGCGTTGGCGGCGAGACGACCGAGCCGAGCGGCGGTGTCGGGGTCGATGGTCTCGCGGATGACGCGTTGGACGAGGGCGTGCACGCGCACGGTGCCCGCGATCGGATCGTGGGTGATCAGGTTGAGGCGGTGCAGGACTCGCAGGCCGTGGTGGGTGGTGTGGGTGTCGGTGTGCAGGTGGTCGGCGATGACGGGGTTGGTGAGGGTGGTGTCGGGGATGCCGTTGGGGTCGAGCAGGCTGGCCAGGCGTAGCAAGGCGTGCGCGGTGCGGGGGGCGAGTTGTTCGGCGAGGGGGAGGGAGAGGGAGAGGGTGGCGGCGGTGGTGCGGGTGTGGGGGTCGGCGAGTTCGGCGGGGTGGGGGAACAGGGTGGGCAGGGTGCGGTTGGTGTCGGCCAGTAGTGCCCTGTAGTCGGTGACGGGGGTTTCTTGGTCGCGGATGTAGGCGGCGGCGTGGGCCAGGGCGAGGGGGAGGTGGCCCAGGTCGTGGGCGAGGGCGGGCAGGTCGGTGGCGAGGTGGGGGTGTTCTGCGAGTTCGGCGGTGAGGTGGGCGTGGGCTTCGGTGGGGGTGAAGACGTCGACGTCGAGGGTGCGGGCGCGGGTGGTGAGGGCGGTGCCGCGGTAGCGGGTGGTGACCAGGGTGCGGCCGGTGCGGGTACGCGGGGGCCACAGGCCGGTCAGGTCGGCGGGGAGTTGGAGGTCGTCGAGGACAATGAGCCAGGTGCGGGTGGTGGTGGCCAACCAGTTCAGGAGTGTGTCGGCGGCCGCCTGGCCTTCGACACCACCGTTGCTCAGGTGCAGGTGGGTGGCGGTGTCGGCGTAGGCGGTGATGACCGCGTCGCGGGTGGTGGCGGTGATCCAGAGCAGCAGGTCGACCCCGTGGTCGGGGTGGGCGGCGGTGTGGGCGTGATGGGCGGCGAGTTGGGTCTTGCCGACCCCGCCCATCCCGGAGACCACCACCGCCCCGTCCCGGGCGTTGCCGGTGAGCACGACGGCTTGGTCGTCGGCGAAGACGGTGTCCAGGTCAGGCAGGGCGGACCGATGCTGGAAGTGCTCGACCACCACCGGGACCTGCCCGCGGCGCACCGGCCACGTCATCTGCGGCCCGGTGTGGTGGTGCTGGTCGCCGTGCACGACGGTGATGTGGGCGTCCCCGGCGATCTGGGTCAGGTCACCTTTGACGGTGGTCTTGTCCACCTGTTGGCTGACAGTTGCTTCGGCCGCCTCGGCGGCGGCTTTGTCCCACCAGCTCACCGTGTGTCGTCCCCGGGGCCGGCGGGGCGGGTGCCCGAGGATGGGGGCAGCGACCCTGACCAGTCGCCGCCGACCTGGATGACGCTGCCGCCGACGCGGGACCCGCGGACCGTCTGCCGCACGCCTGGCGCGGGCAGCGGAGGGTCGTGGCGGGCGGCGTTGGCGCGGACGGCGCCGACGACCGTGACCAGCAGGCCGACAACCCCCGCTGCGGCCCCGACGACGCTGGCGACCTGATCGGAGCGCTCCAGCCCGACCTGGATCACCAGCACCACCGCGCCCGCAGCCACCGCGACACCGACCGCGGCCACCACTGACCAAGCAAGCACCCGTCCCCGCACCGACCCCCCTCTGCCCGAACCGACACCGCCCAGTATCAACGACCAGGATCACAAGAGGAAGCCGAACACGAGGCCGGTCCGGGATGCGCCGTGATCACAGTCCGCCCGGTCACTGGACGAGGCTTCGCGCCCTGTCCGGTCACCCGGTGCTGCTGACGCGGGGTCCGCTACCCCCTCGCGAGATCAGGCCGCAGCAGCCGTGAGCCCGGCCGCGCAGTCCAGGGGCCAGGATGAGCGAGTGTCCTTGGCAAGCGACTACGCGGCTGTCGTGCGATCGGTCATCGACCACATCGAGGACCAGTGGGGCGCGCTCACCGGCGCGCTCGTCCAGATCGACGACGGCGGCCGGACCGTCGTCGAGTTGGTCGAGGACTTCCGCACCGTGAATGCCGAGTTGGCGAAGGCCGTGGCGCACATCGAACACGCTTACGACGACATCGAGAGGGTTCAGGCGCGGCTGCACTCGGTCGTGCGGGCGCTTGCCTCCTACCTCTCGGCCATCGGGTTCCCCACCAGCAGCGGCCTGACCGGTGATCGCCCGGCACCGCACCGGCTGGACGTCGACGGCGTCGTGCGTCGACAACAGCGGCTGCCCCCGCCCGTCACCCCGAACACCGGGGCCAAGACACACGGGGTGTGGGTCAAGTCGGACGGCACTTCCGGAACGGCGATCAGCGGGGAGGACGACGGCGTCGCGGTGGTCGCCCACTACCTCAAGCAGGTCTTCTCGGGGCAGTTGTCCATCGAGACCCACGTCGAGATGAAGGTGGCGGCCGGCCTTCGTGCGACGTTCGACGAGACCGGCCGTACCGAGCACGTCACGATCCTGCTCAACCACCGACCGTGCCCCGGACGACGAGGGTGTGCTGTGTACCTGCCGAAGATACTTCCGGTCGGCTGCACCGTTACCGTCTACGGCACGAACGGCTACTACCGACGTTTCCGAGGTGAGCACCGTTGAAGCAGCTCGCGCTGTGGTACTTCGTCGAGCAGGAGGACGACCACCTGGCCGCCACCGAGCAGGAACTGGACGCCGCGCTGAACGCCGTTCTCGCCCGCGGTGACGAGCGGTGGTGGCCTGTCGCCGAGGTGACCCTCGCCGACGAACCGGACACCAGCCCAACCCTCTACGTCGGGCTTCGCGGAGAAGTCGGCGTCGTCCGGTACAGCCCAGCCGACGAGTACCGCAGCTACTACAGCCGCAACCCGCAGAGTTCGGACGTCTCCCCGATCATGTACATGTACCACGAGAACGAGTTCGAGGTTCCCATCAACGCGCAGGTGCCCATCGCGGACGTGCGGCGGGCTGTCGCCGAGTTCGCCACAACCGGGCAACGTCCCGACTGTCTGCACTGGCAGGAGTGGAAGGCACCGGCCACAACAGGCTCGGAGTACCCGGGCACACTTCCTCAGGAAAAATGACACGACCTTGCCCGGGGCGTCGGCAATCGACCATCGCTGGGTAAGCGCACGCACCCTGAGTTGGCCCGCCGTGGTGCGGAGGTCTGCGTACCGTCGTCGCCCAGGTTCAGTCGGTGTCAGTGGGTGAGGCCGGAACCGAGGTCTCGGTGCTCTTCGATCGGGTCGAGGGCGTCGTCCAAGTGTGCGTCTCGGAAGCTGAGGTCGCCTCGCAGCCCGTCGGCTTCGGCTTGGTAGTGGGCCGCCGTTGCCTCTGCGTCCTGCGCGCGGTCTTCGGTTGAGGCGTGGACCCGTTCGCGGAGGCGGTTGATGCGGTCCTGGTTGGCGGCGTATTTGTCGTCGGGTGTGGTCACGATGGGTCTCCATTGTTCGGTGATGGTGTGCCAGGCGCGGGCGCGCGGCCCGTCGCCTGGGGGGCGGACTCCGAGTGGTGCGTCCGGTGAGTCGGTGGTGATGTTGAAGCTGGCGCGGTAGGCGGCGGCGGTTGCGGCGAGGTCGGTCCAGCGGGCTGCGGCGACGGCGTTGGTGGGGCGGGGGCCGAGGCCCGCGGCCCATGCCGGGGGCGAGGTGACGACCTCGTCCCGTAGTTCGGCGGCCTGTTCGGTCATGGTGTGGGCGAGGTCGGCGAGGTGCTGGGCCAGGCCTGCCTGGTCGTCGAGGGCGCCGGGCAGCGTGGCGGGCAACCACGGCAGGGGGCCGTCGAGGTTTTCGGGTGCGTGCGGTGGCGGGGCGCGGTGGACGCGGTCTTCGACCCGCCGGTAGAGCACGGCGGCCGGGTCGCGGGCGCCGGCGATCCCGGCCAGGCTGTCCCGGTCGGGGACCGCGTACTCGATGGGCCACCCCTGGTCGTGATCGGTTGCGACGACTGCGGCAACGGTGCCGTAACCGCGTATGCCTCGTGGCCGGAGGGTGCCCGTGCGCGGTTGACGTCGGTGTTCTCCGATGTGGTGTCGTCGTTGTGGGGGTGTCTGGACTCGTTGGTGGAGGAGTCGGTGGCGATGTTCGAGCACCGCCGACGTCGTTCCGAACCGGATCGTGAGCGGTTCTTCCCGGTCGCAGACTCCGAGGAGGGTCTTGAGGGGTTGTTGGAGGAGTTCTGTCTCGATGGCATTCCCGAACCGCTCTACCGGTTCGTTCGGACGTGTCAGCCGCACTTGGGAGAACATCCTGATCCTCGTGTTCAGCACTTGCGCGACGCGCTGCGTCACCTGGTTGGGTGGTCTGGTGCTCTCCGCGATGGTGCGAACGTGACTGCCTGGCTGGGTGTCGAGGCTCCGGTTGTCGAGGTGGCGGAACCCGCGCTGGTGACCGACGTGGTCTCGGAGTCTTCTGGCGAGCTGGATGATGAGCGGGTCGTGGTTCGATTCAACGTCGTGGGCCTGCAGCCTGATACCGACCTTGGAGGTCAGCCAGGGTGCTATGTCGAGCTGTCTCTTGCTGGTGATGGTGAGTCTCTGCACCCGAAGGACACGTTCCACAGGCGTCTGGTCTTGGTGCTCGATGCTGTTACCCGGGTGCTGCGGGTGTTCGAGTCTGTGGCCGCCCAGGTTCCTGGTTCTCGCGCGTTACAGGGCCGCGTCGGCGCCCAGTCCGGTTGGTTTGCGGCTGCGGAGTCGGAGCGTCTGTGGTCCGAGGAAGACCTGGCCGGGTTGGACGCATCGGATATCGGTGTGGGTGTGCTGCGAGGCAGCGGGCACACAGTCCTGCTGGTCCGTACCGAGCACGGGGTATTCGAGCGGCGTATCCGCACCGCGGCGGCGCTCAACCCTCGCGCCGACCATGGACCGGAGGCCGAACGCGCGGCGCAGAGCGCGGCCGCTACCTGGGGATTGCCGGACTTCGTCGTCTCCCCGGCAGTGGAGCGCAAGGGAACTGGTGTCCGCGAGATCAGCGATGGTCTTGTCGTGGTCGGCGGCCGGGGACTCGTGATCCAGGTCAAGAGCAGGAATGGCGAGCTCGGCGACACGACCAAGGAGACCACCTGGATCACCAGCAAGGCCGGGGCAGGCGGGCGGCAGGTCGACGGCACGGCACGCCGCCTCGCTGACCGCTCCAGCACGATGATCAACGGCAGGGGCCGGACGATCGAGATCAACGGACCCGCCGTGAGCTGGCTCGGTGTCGTCATCCTCGACCACCCAGACCCTCCGGAGGACCTCTCGATCCAGCGCCTGCCCACCCGGGTTCCGACCACGGTGCTGCTGCGCCGCGACTGGGAGTTTCTCTTCGACCAACTCAAGTCGTCCCACGCCGTGCTCGACTACATCGCCCGCGTGGCCGGTGATGCGCACATCCCGCTGGGCCGCGAGCCCGTTCGCTACTACGAACTCGCCGCCGCGGACGCGGAGGCGGTCACCCCTCCCCTCGACCCGGCTCGGCTCGGTCCGGGAACACCGGCATCCCTGCCCTTGCTGCCCATGGCCCCGGCAGGCGCGGACGACCCCGACGCACACGACATGATCCGCATCATCTGCGAGGAGATCGCACTCACCGACCATGACAACCCGGCCGACATCGCCCGGATACTCGCCACCATCGACCAGTTGCCCATCGGATACCGAACCGACCTGGGTCGCCTGCTCCTCACGACGCTCAGCGGCTTCCGCGCCTCCACCCGGCCCGGCAGTGTCGGGTGGCGCTCACGCGTCTACCGGGCCGAGCCGCCGCAACCCCAGCTCGGATTCATCGCCTGCACAACACTCGACGAGTCCACTCAGAACGCGTTCAGGTCCTGGGTCCTGCTTCGCCATCACGAGCACGGAACAGCCCGAGGAGACCTCAATACCCTCACCACCGTCGCGATTCTGCTGACCCCACGCACCGACGGCGTGCGTGAATGGGACACCAGCACCATGGCCATCACCGGCGACCCTGGTCTGACCGATGACGACGTCACCACCTACCGCCGGTTCTGGAGCTCCTGAACCGTCTCCCGCAGCGATCTCACTCCTTCTTGGGTCAGCCGCTGTCCAGTCCGCCGGAACTTGCCGGAAAATCAGGCCGCTGACCTGCGGTCCGCCAACTAGGTCTGGACGCCTGCTGGCCTCGCTGTCCAGACCTAGTTGGCGGAATCGATGTTCTTTACGCACCGTTTCCCGGACGGCGTGGTGCGGTGCAGTGTGGACTCATTCCTGCCATATACCCCGGGGCTTGCCAATTTTGAACGGAAAGGACAGAAACTGTTCTGGTCGACTGAACTTTCGTTGTCGATCCAACCGCTGTAGTCGATCATGGCTGGGTTGATGAAGGTGTCGTACTCACTGCCAGTGAGAGCGCGGACCATCGCGTCGATCACCTGGTTCTTCTCGGCGGCGGTTCGACTGGCTCGTGCCAGGTGGAGCGCGATACCTAGCGCTTCTGCGATGCGGTTCAGCGCGTCGGGCACTTGCTCGTGGTCGTCGGCCTGCGGTGGTCTGCCCGTCAGCGTCCGGTCGACAATCGGCCCGACTGGTTGTGGCTGGGTCGTCGAGGCCGGACGTAGTTCCTTGACGGTGAGTTGGAACTGACGGGCCTCGACGCTGTCGTTTGCTCCAACCGTCAGCGTGATGGTATTCGTCTGAGAATCTGCGGAGTGGACGATGGTCTTTTGATCCGTTGTTCCGTTGATCATCGCGGCAATGGTGTTATAGCTTTCGGGTCGGCGGTGCCGCGCGTGCGTTCTCGTATGCTACTCAGCCTTAGTGGGCTGATCTGAAGGGCCAGCTGAGGTGAGTTGGTGAGGCCGCGGTTGTAGCTGCGGTGCTTGTGGGCAAGTCGTGTCCAAGCGCTTGGGGGCGTTTGTGGGCTGGATCGTGTCGGCCAGCCGACGGGTTCGACAGCGGTATCGAGGTAGAGCGATGGAGCAGGTTCAGCGTCTTGGAATGTCTCCGGACACCGACACCACGACCGACAACCGGGTCTGAACACCGATAAGTTCAGTCGGACGAGACAGTTGTTGTCCCTCCCGGTCGAACCTGTCGGGGGTCGGTGCGTTGAGCTGGGGGACGACAAGTAGGTGCGAACGGTCAATGGCGTGGTTGTTCGGGCTTAGTTGTCGGTTTGCGGGTGGCGCGTGTGCTGCCGGGTTCGCGGCGTCGGCGAGGTTGAACGCGGTTGCGGCGTTGCATTGCTGGTTCGGTCCACCTGCGTATCCGCCGTGTTCGCCCCATCGGGTGCGGTTCCACTGGGACTTCATCGCCCGCGACCGCCCCGCACACCCTCCTCCCGCACGCACCGGCTCCGCCGGGATCGAGGTCGACGAGTCAGTCCCTGGCAGCAAAAGGCAGTGGTGTCCGCCTGCTCAGGGGGCAGGGGGTGGTTCCGAGGTTCTCGAGCCGATGGATGTGGCGGCTCGGAGCAGGTCGGCGGCCAAGTCCCGGAGGTCCTTGATGTCCCTACTGACGTTGTCGTGCTGTGTGGGTTTGAGGTCGGGGAACTGGCGGTGGATCTCGGTGACCACAATGTCGACCGGTAGCCATGGTGGCAGGTCACGGATGCCCCGGACGTAGTCCCGAAGGGCCCAGGTGTGGCTGTCGCGCTGTTCTGTCCAGGCGGCGATGCCGATCAGGAGCGGGCCGAGGAGGTCCGCAGTGTCGGTCAGGCCCGCCGCGAGGGCGTCGCGGACGGTTTCCTCGCCGTGGATCGAGGAGGTCCAGTCCAGCAGGGACCGGGAGTGGTACTCGTTGTCCTGCCAGGGTGCCACCTCCCGCCACTGCTCCACATCCATCAGGGCGACGAGCGTGGTGCGGGCGTGATCGTGGAGTTCGAGCCGTTCGGCCTTCTCAGCGGTGGACATCAGGTTCCGCAGCAGGGCGACGGCGACTGCGAGGGGCTGGAGTGCGGCGGCTTGGGTAATCAGGGACCGGTACGTGTCGGGGTCGGCGTTGCGGGCCACGGACGCGGCCAGGCGCGTGGTCGCGAAAAGGCCGATGGCCATCAACGAGGGCAGGACGGGGAACATGACCGCGTGCTCGGTGGCCGCCAGCAGCCGCTGGTAGAGATCGGGGTCATACGCCAGTCCCGTGACGCGGGCCCAGGGGCGCGCCGAGTCCAGCAGCTCCTCGTGTTCGCGTGCCGCGCGCTGTGCCTCGGACTCCGGTTCGGCAACCACCGGGGGTGGTGGGGGTGGCGGGTCTTCGGCCGCCTGGCCGTTCCACCGCGCACTCAACGCAGTGAAAGCACGTTCCAGCTCCGCGAGCGCGTTGGACAGATCCCCGTTGTCGGCCAACGGGTGGACCGGGTTGGAGGAACTGCCCGGCCACCGTCCGGAGGCCGCGACGACGACGGCAGCCGCCCCCTGCACCCAGGCGCACCACGGAACCAGGTCAGGATCCGCGGCCTCGATCGCGCGCAATTCACCGATCAGGATGGTCGTCGGAGACTGCGTGGCCGCGATGGCGGCCGCCAAGGCTTCCGACACCGCGACCTGGTGGGGCCGGGTTTCCATTAGGGACGGCTCGACCCTCAAGACTTGCCCAGTGGTCGCGTCCCAGGCCGGGGGCATGGACCGGTTCACCTGGTTGCGCAACGCCTGCCAGGCGCCGACCGCCCTGGCCACCACGGTGCGCTGCTGACCGGCGACGACACCGAGCTGCCCGACGATGCGGGCGGCGGCTAGGACTGCGCTGGACCCGGCGGTCTGGGTGCCGATCCGCCGGTGGTCGAGGGTGTCCATCACGTCTTGGACCTGCCGGGAGTTCAGCTGCCAGGACTGCTCCAGGCCCCGGCATTCCTGGAGTTGCTGGGCTTTCCATTCCCGCAGCAGGTCAGCCGGGAAATTTTGCCAGAGGTCGTCGATCTCCTTGGAGTGCTCCAGGCACATGGGCATCAGGTTGTCCGGCGCCCGGTTGTCCTCGGCGCTCATGCCCTTCTTCCACCGGGGACCGCCCTCGCTGCGGGCGTGGATGTGCGCGATCGTACTGTTGAGAACCTGCTGGCCAGTATCGGTGACCCGGTACAACGGCCGGAGGCAACCGGCGAAACCACAGCGCCACGCGGTCCCGTAGAGCTGCTTGACGACCGCGGGCGTGGGACCGGGGTGCACGATCGGCGGGGGACCGTCCGACTTGAGGCGAGCTGGCGACATCCGAACAGTCTGCTCCCTGCTGTCCGCGCCGTCGAGTGTGCCCGCCCCGGGAGTTCGGGTGAAGGCGACCTAGGCCCAGGCACGGGCGCATTCTCCCGGACGCCGGCCAGCTGGTCTCACCGCGTCCCGCCATGTTTCCCGGACACCCGCCAACCGACCCGCCAACCAGTCCGGACTCCGCCATCTTCGCCCGGACACGACAGTTGTTGCCCGTTCCGCTCGAAGGCGGCGGAGGACCAGGTCGTTGACCTGCGGTCCGCCAACTAGGTCCGAACAGGTCGCCAGTCCGGTGCCGGACCTAGTTGGCGGAATTGGGAGTGGGTGGGCGTGTTGGGGGGACGACACCGTCGTGGTCTCAATCCAGGTATGGCTTGATCGTTTCCGGGACGCCGCCGTTGAACTGCGTCTCGTGGAACCTGGCGTCTCCGCTGAACTGCGTCTCGTGGAACCTGGCGTCTCCGCTGAACTGCGCCCCGTGGAACCTGGCGTCCCCGCTGAACTGCGCCCCGCCGAACCAGGCGTCCCCGCTGAACTGCGCCCCGCCGAACCAGGCGTCCCCGCTGAACTGCGCCCCGCCGAACTGGGCGGCCCCCTCGAACTGAGCCCCGCCGAACTGGGTCTGGCGCGTGACGGTGTAGCTGAGGTCGAGGTCGATGAGGGTGGCGCCGGTGAGGTCGAGGTCGATGTCGGCCCAGAAGGTCGCCACCGGGTTCTCGTGGTCGGTGCCCGGGCGGAGGTGTTGAGCAAGGATGCGTTGTGCGGTGACCCTGACCTCGCGTTCCTGGACCCGTTCCCGGTGTTGGTCGATGACCTCGGTGTCGGCGTCGTCGGGTGGGTTGTCGGGGAGGGTGTAGGGCATGCGCAGGTAGGCGCACAGGACGTTGGCGATGGTTTGTCGTTGGTCGGGGTGGTCTTGAGCGAGGCGTTCGAGGGCGTAGAGGCCGCCGAGCCGGACGGGGGCGTTGGTGTTGCCCAGCTGCTCGACGGCTTTGGTGTAGAGGTCGGTGATGCGCCGGGCGGCGGCGTCGAATTCGGTGGCGGTGGCGACGCGTTCCTGGTGGGCCTCGGTGCGGGCCGCGACCTGTTGTTGGTGGGCCAGGGCCCGTTCGCGGTTGTCCAGGTCCGCCTCGGTGGAGCGTTGCCGCCGCCACGCCAGGTACAGGCCGAACAGCCCGCCGCCGCCGATGCCGATGCCGAGCCCGGTCTTGAGCGCGTCGAGCCGGGCGGTGACCAGCTCCTTGCCCTCCAAGCCCCGGGTGCCCGCCCACCACAACGCCACCACCACCCCCGCGGTGAGCACCGCGACCGCGGCGACCCCGGTCACGATCTTCCACCGGGGGATTGCCGGCAGCACCGGCCGAGGCGTAGGGGAGAGCAGGGACGAGTCGACGGCGGGTGGAGGAGGCGGGGTGGTCACCCCCTGATCATCACCACGAGCGGCCCAGGTGCTACATGCCCCCTCATCGGCCCGACCCTGCGGCGCGACCCGCAAGGTAGACCCGAACTCCGCAAGCAGCCCCGCAACCTAGTGGTAGAGCATGCACCGCCGAGCCGGGAAGCACCCTGCGCGACCGGATCCGCGCCCACCGATCCTGACCAGGTGCACCCTTGAGCGCGTCTCCTCACACCCGCCATCGGCCCAGGTGGCGACTTCGGCACGTTCGGGGTCTGCGACACGTCCGCGCTCCCGCGTCGGGGGTCCTGGGGGCGTGGGCGTGCTGGCACCGGAACCGCGGTGGGCCGGGCCGCGCTGCGGCGCCTCCTGGCCGCCCAGGCCCGCGACCGGCCCCTGTCGCTGGCCACCACCCCGGACGGGGCGGCGCAGCTCACCGACGCGGTCCGCTAGGTCCACCAAGCGCTCGGGACGCCCCCAGCGCGTGACGCCGGGCAGCCCGACGAGCCCAGCCACGGGCTCCCCCGCAGACAGCGGCGAGAGGTCCAACGCCGTCGTGGTCTCAATCCAGGTATGGCTTGATCGTCTCCGGGACGTCGCCGTTGAACCGCGCCTTGGCGAAAACGGCTTTCCCGCCGAATTGCGCCTCGCTGAACCTGGCGTTCCCGCTGAACTGCGCCTCGATGAACCCGGCGTTCCCGCTGAACCGCGCCCTCTCGAACCCGACGTTCCCGCTGAACCGCACCTCGATGAACCCGGCGTTCCCGCTGAATCGCGCCTCGCTGAACCCGACGTTCCCGCTGAATCGCGTCCAACTGAACCAGGCAGTGTCGCTGAATTGCGCCTTGCTGAACGTGGCGTTCTCGCTGAATCGCGCCTCCTCGAACCAGGCGCCCCCGCTGAACCGCGCCTCCTCGAACCTGGCGTCCCCGCTGAACCGCACCTCGTTGAACCAGGCGCCCCCGCTGAACCGCGCCTCGATGAACCAGGCGCCCCCGCCGAACCGCGCCTCGTCGAACCAGGCGCCCCCGCTGAACTGCGCCTCGTTGAACCAGGCGCCCCCGCTGAACCGCGCCTCGATGAACCAGGCGGACCCGCTGAACCGCGCCCTGCTGAGCCTGGCGTCGCCGCCGAACCGCGCCTCGTCGAACCAGGCGGACTTGCTGAACTGCGCCTCGTTGAACCAGGCGTCCCCGCTGAACTGTGCCTTGCTGAACCTGGCGTCGCCGCTGAACTGCGCCCCACCGAACTCGGTGTTCCCCTCGAACCGGGCTCCGCTGAACTGGGTGTGGCGCGTGGTGGTGTGGCTGAGGTCGAGGTCGATGAGGGTGGCGCCGGTGAGGTCGAGGTCGATGTCGGCCCAGAAGGTGTGGCGGGGGCGGGGGAACCGCCGGTACCAGGTGCGGGCGCGGGTTCGGGGTTGGAGGTGGTCGCGCAGGATGCGTTGGGCGGTGAGGCGGACCTCGCGTTCCTGGAGGGCGTCCTCGTCCTTGGCCGGTGGGGGTGTGGCGTTGGGGCGGGCGGCCGGTCCGGCGCGGCCGGGGCGGCCGGGGCGGCCGGGGCGGCCGGGGGCGCGCAGGCCGCCGAGCCTGCGCGCGCCCGCGGCGCCTGGGGTGGCTGGGGTGGGTGGTGGGGTGAAGGGGCCTCGCAGGTAGGCGCAGATGACGTCGACGATGGTCTGGCGGTGGCCGGGGTTGTCCTGGGCGACGCGTTCGAGGGCGTAGAGCCCGCCGTGGCGCACGGCGGGCTTGTCCGAGCCGAGCTGGTCGACGGCCTTGACATAGAGCTCGGTCAGCCTGCGCTCGGTGGCGTCGTGCTCGGTGGCCTGCTGGCGGCGCAGGGCCAGTGCCAGGGTGATCAGGGCCCCGATCCCGGCACCCACGGCCAGTCCGGTGCGCACGGCGTCGAGCCGGTCCTGCGCGCTGCCGGGCTTGAGCACGAGCAGCAGCACCGTCACCGCCGCCGCCGTGCTGACCAACACCGGGACCACGATCACCAGGACCGGCCGCCACCAACTTGTCCCGCTACGTCGCCTGCTCACCCGACGATCATCGCGCGCCACGGGCGGCCCAGGAGGTCGAACACCGATCAGGCCCGGTGAAGCCGAGAGAGTTCGTGGCGTTCGCACCCCTGCGAACGCCGCGAACCCTCTGGCGAGACGTGCCGGGGCCTGGGCTGCAACCCCGGGCTCCGGCGGTGTTTGCGCTTTGACAAGCGTTCCGAACGCGTCGGCGGCGAGTGCGGGGCCGCTGGCGCGCGTGTCCGATGGTAGGCGCCCGTCGGGGGCCGGTGGCCCTCGCCGGGGATTTTGGGACGGGCAGTGGGACGGTGTTGAGCTGCGGATACCGGGCAGCGCGGGGGGTTGAGCTGGACCGATCGCGCATCGCCAGGGGTGGGGGCGTGGGACGGGTCGCTGGAAAGTGGGACGGGGCGCGGTGGGCTTGGGACGCGTGGGATACCCCCGGGTGTCGGTGGTGGCGGGCACGATGGCTGGTGAGCAGGCCCCATCCCGGCTAGGTGACTGCAACCCACCCAGCTGCTCTTGGGACGGGCGCTCCTGCCGCTGACAAGAGTTCCGAGGCGGAAGCCCTGACGAAAGAGTGTGATCCCAGTGCAGTTGCTCCATCCCCGCGCACTGCGGGAGCTGACCCCTGGGTGCCCGCCGTGGCAGTCCCTGGCGTCGTTGATCGTGCTCGCGGCCACCACGGTGGCGCTGGTCGTGCTGGGCGTGGCCGCCCAGGACACGGTGCTGCTGCTGGCAGTCCTGGGCGGGCTCACCCTGGCCGACCGCGGGGTGTTGTCCACCCTGGCGCGCGGGGCCATGCGCGCCCTGGCCACCGGGAGCGCGTCATGACCGCCCTCGCCGCTCAGCTCGACGCGCTCGCCAGCAGCCCAGTGCAGCGCCAGCTCGACGTCCTCGCCAGCAGCCCAGTGCAGCGCCAGCTCGACGCGCTCGCCACGAGCCCGGCCCTGCGGCTGCTCGACGCATTCACCAAGCCTTCGCCGGATGGACTGACACCGTTCCAGCGCCAGTTCGACCAGGCCGTGAGCACGCTGCCCGGGCGCCTGCTCGCCGCGGCCGCGACGGCTCCCTCCCCCGCCGGGCAGGGCCGCAGGGTGGCGAACCCGGTCTCGCCGGCGCTGATGCTCGCCCGGCAGGCCCGCGACGCGGACGGGTTCGCCGCCGCCCTGCGCCTGCTGATGCAGCACTCCGGCAAGAGCCAGGGCGACATCCGCAGGTGGGACGACGACCACGAGCGCGAGTTGTCGAAGTCGACGATCAGCCGCATGGTCAGGAAGGTCAACCCGGTGCTGGTCGGCCGCGCCGAGGCGATGCGGGCGTTCGTGCTCGCCTGCGGCGCGGCGGCGGAGGCCGCCGAGTGGGTCGCCATCTGGGAGCGCCTGCGCACCGCCGTCAAGTCCGCCCCGCACCCGGCGGGCACCGGGGTCGAGCAGACCCCGGTGGAGCTGGCGACCACCGCCGACGGGCGCGTGGTGGTCACCCTCGACGTGTCGGCCGCGGGGGCCGGCGCCGTCGCCGCCGCCGGGGTGGCCGCCGGGGTCGCCCTCTACGCGCTCGGCACGACCTCGGCGCCGGCGGCGACGCTGACCAGCGTCGCCCTGATCGGACTCGGCCTCATGGCCCTGCACCACCTCGCCCAGGCACCGGACCACCCGAACGCCGCCCTGCCCGCGCCCGGAGACGACTCCGACCCGCGCGACGAGGGGTAGAGCGGACCGCAGGGCGCGTTCCTGCCCGATCGCAAGGCGTGGTCCTCGATGGCGGGCGGGTGGCCATCACCGCGCGAGCACGGCGGCAGCGGACCCCGTGGCGGGGGCGGGGGTGGCGGTGGGTGGAAGCTGGAGTAGAGCGGCCAGCCAGCCGGGCAGTTCCGCGATAGCGGCGGCGACGACCACCCGGTACCGACGCCACCCACGAGCGAGTCGGGGCCGACCATGCGCCCGCCGCGCCCGCCGCGACCACCGCGCCCTGGGCGTGGACATCGACGCCAGGCCCGTGGGGGATAGCGCCGAGCCGTCGGCGGTGGAGGATTCGGCGGGACAGGTAGCCGCGGCAGGCGTCGTCCCGCCGCTTCGGGTTAGCCCCCGAGGTTGTCGTAGGCGCGCTTTACGCTTCAGCCTCACCTCCCGCCGCGTATGGCCATCGCAGCGCGGCGCGACATCGGAAGGGAGGCCTGCAATGGGCGGGTTTCAAGAGCAGTGCGAGGCGCTGCTGATGCACTTGGCGGAGACCGACTTCGCCGACCGGGACGTCACGGGATTCCTGGACGGACTCGGCGTCGCCACGCCGGGGCAGCACGACATGGTCGATTACCTGGCCAAGAGCGGGCTCGTCGAGAACATCAGGTCCTTGGGAGCGGCGGACTGCCGGCTGACCGGCGAGGGAAGGGCCGCTGCGGACGCGCTGATCCGTCAGCGCCCGGTACGCCGGGTCGCCGAGCTGCAGGCGCGGATGCTGCGCTGGGTGGACCAGGACGACGACGTGGCGGACTGGTCTGGCTTCTGCGCCAGCGACCAGGTCGTCTGCCTCGGCCACCGGTTCACTGCCCGCGACGTCGAGCACCAGGCCGAGTTCCTCTACGACGCGGGCTTGATCCGGGCTGTGCCCTCCTGGGGGGTCGCCAAGGGCACGCTGCGCCCCGAGCTGACCGCGAATGGCCGCGACTGCCTCCTCCATGGCGGTGACGTCGCCGCCTACCTCGGCACCCGAGGCCAGACCACGACCACCACTTACAACAACACCACCAGCCGGGACACCCACATCGGTACCGTCAACAACAGCCAACTGGCGGTCAACTCCAGCCACTTCTCCCAGACCCAGAACAACGAGGTCGCCCCCGGGTACGAGGACCTCGCCGCCGCCGTGCGGCGGCTGCTCACCCAGCTCCCCGCGCACGCCGAGCTCACCGACGAGGCGCGGGAGGAGATCCAGGAGGCCGCCGAGGAGACCCTGGAGACCATCACCGCCGCCGACCCGAAGCCCCGCAAGGTCCGTCGCATGGTTGACGGCATCGTCGGCGCCCTTAGCCGCGCCGCCACCGCCCTCGGCCAGCAAGCGCTGGAGGGGGCGGGCGTCGCCACCCACCAGTGGACCGAGGAACACACCCAACTGCTGCTCAACGCGCTGCCCATGTGACGACGAAAGGCTGAACACCGACAGGGGAACCAACAGGGCGCCTGCGGAGGGATGGGGCGGCGCCGGGTCGACCGCCGGCCCTGATCGACTCCGCACGCCCACCAGCCGAACGTCGGACCTGCACGCTCACCGCCGCGCCGGGCCCGGGCCCCATCGCGGCGCATACGGCCGCGTCCAGTGCGGGATGGGCGCGCCGCTGTCGAGATGGGCGGCGGGGTGGCAGCGGATGCCTCGCCACGGCCTATTCCTGCGATCCCTGGTGGGCTTGCCCTGTGGCGGCGCGGTGTGCGCGGAGGCCGTCGCGCGTGCGGCGCAGGGTGTCGAAGCTGGGGGCGTGGCGGGCGTGGTCGGCTCGGCGCGCGTCGCGTTCGGCCTGGCGCAGGTCGGCTTCGCCGGGCCAGGAACGCAGTCCGGCGCCCGGCACCCGCCGGTCGTGGGGTCCGGGCGCGGGCCGGGTCATCGCGGCGCCCGCTCGATGTCGGTCGATGGCACGGGGCTGTAGCGGGCGAGGATGCGGGCCATCTGCGTGGGGGTGCGGTCGCAGAACGCGGCGATCTCCTCGACGGCGGCGGGGGTGAGGGTGACGATCCTGATGCCGTCGCCGCGGCGGATCCGGTTGAGGGCCCAGCCGCTGAGAAGGTCGAGGCCGTCGGGTGGGCCGGCCTGGATGGCGCCGAGGTCGACCCGCAGGACGAGCAGATGCAGGTCGATCCCGCCGAGCTGCATGGCCCCGGCGAGTACGTCCGGCGCGGACGCCCCGCAGCCGCGGCCCAGGTCGATGAACCGGAACACGGTCAATGCCCGGTGCCCGCCCTCGTAGGCGCCGAGGGACTGGGGGTGCAGGGGGTAGGGCAGGGTTGCGGCCAGCTGTTCACGGCTGAGCCCCGCCGCTTCCCGCGTGCGGCGCAACTGCTCGCCCACGGCCCGGTTGATCATGTGGGTCGACGGGGCGGCGGTGTCGTGCCCGGGGTGTGCGGGGTGGTTCACCGGGCACCGTCCGCGCCGGCGTCCTCGCAGATGACCGGCGGCGCGTCGGGAAGACAGCGGTGCACCTGGTCCATCGCGGCCGCCAGGTCCGTCCAGGTCGCCGGGTCGGGCACCCGGTCGAGGGTGATGTCCCGGACCGTGTGGCGGCTGATCTCCAGCAAGGCGCGCAGGGCGTGGGTGAGGTCGTCGGCGGGTACGAGGCGCAGGCGGTGCCGGGCCTCGTCGGCGATCGCGCGGAGCGCGTCGACGGCGGTGTCGTCGGTGGCATCGGCCAACCGCTGCCCGGCGAAGTCCAGGAAGCTCGCCAGGGTCGTGGGCAGGGCCGCGCGTTGCCGGTCGGCCAGTGCCCGTTCGAGGCGCCTGATCAGCGCGGCCAGGGCTTGGACCAGGCCGTCGTGGGCGATGTGCGGTCGATCGGCCACGGCGGGGTCGGTGGGCACCGGCGCGAGCGAGTGGGGTGCCTGGGAGGCGATGAGGGCGTAGGCGCCGACGAGGGCCGGGTCGAGCTCGGCGGGACCGCCGCCCGCCCGGTCCGCCGGCGACGGGGACGGGCCGGTCACAGTGCCCGCCTCGATGCCCTGGGGCGGGCCGGGCCCTGGGTTCCGGGTGTGGTGGGCACCGGGGGTCGCGGTGGGGTGGGCGGCCAGGTGGCGCGGTGCTGCACTGCGTCGTCTCCTTGCATCCGGGGGGTGGTCCGGACGGTAGAGGCGATGTGCGCGGGGGTGAGTACCAAATGTACTTCACCCGGATGGGCTAGGCGGCGAGTCCCAGGGCCGCGGCCAGGTCCCGGACCTCGGCGCGGGCACCGGCGGGTGGGCGGCGCAGCAGGGTGCGGGCCATGTCGCGGGCGTATCCGTTGTACAGGGCGGTTTCGGGGGCGGTGTCGTAGCTGGTGCGCAGCAGGGCCAGCACGGCGGCGGTGTCACCGCGGCCGTGGTGGGCGCGGGCGACCTCGATCAGGTGACGGGCGCGGCGCGGTACCGAGACGATGTCGGTCGGGTCGATGGTGTCGGCGGCGGTCAGGGCCTCGCCGTCGCGGCCGAGTTCGGTGGCGAGGGTGGTGGCGTGGGCGGCCAGCACGGGCATGGAGAAGCTGGTCTGGATGTGCCGGTAGCCCGGCCCGAGGGTGGTGGCGATGCGGTGGGCTTGGTCGAGGTGGTGGAAGGCCTGTCCGGCGTGGCCGCGGCGGGCGTGGACGTGGCCGATCTCGGCGCATGGCCCCGCACATCCCGGCCCAGTCCCGCGGTGCGGTCTCCAGGTGCGGTCGCAGGGTGGTGATGGTGTCGGTGGCCAGGGCGATCGCGTCGTCCCACTGCCCGGACTCGCGCAAGGCCTGCACGAGCGCCCAGGCCCCGGCCGCCGCGGTGAGGGGGTCGTCGGACTGGCGCCCGGTCTCGACCGCGCGTTCGGCCACCATCCACACCAGGTGCGAGTCGGCCTGGAAGGCGACGTAGAAGTCGGTCAGGGCGTAGATCCCGGCGAGCACCGCGTCGGCCTGTGACCGGGTGCCCGCCGCGGCGCGGCGCGCGGCGACCTGCCCGTCACGGATCAGCCCGGGCAGCAGGTGCCCGAGCTGGGTGCGGTGGTCCGGGGAAGCGTGCCGCACCGCCCACGCCCGGCGCAGCCGTTCCCGCAGGTGCGGCAACGGCTGGACGGGACCGGCGGGTGGGGTCAGGTGGTAGTCGTTGAGCGCCGAGCGCACCCCGGCCAGGGCCGTGTGGACCGGTCCGGCGTACATCGCGGCCGCCGCCGCGGCCTGCCCCCCGAGCAGGTCGGCCAGGTCCACCTCGAGGGCCTGGGCCAGCAACAGCAACTTGTTCAGCCGCGGGGTCAACAACCTGCCCCGCTCCACCTGCCCGACCCACCCCGGGCCTGTCCCGACCAGGTCCCCCAACGTCCGCTGGGACATCCCGCGGGCCAACCGCAACGCCCTGATCCGCTGCCCGACACCGGGACCGGTGTCCTCCGGCTCGCTCATGAACACCCCGCGTCGCCTCGTCGAACGGCTCCACCCCCGTGGGCCCACACACGGCGCCCGCGCGGGTGGAGGTGACCAGTCCGAGGGTAGCGCCGCCCGCACCCCGCGGACGAGGCCGCGAACACGGTGAGGTGCCAGGCGCCGCACGTCATCCACCGCACGGTCGCCGGTGGGTCAGCCGAGGCGCCGGCACCCTCACGGGCGGTGCAGTCGTACGGGTTCCCCGTCCCAGAGCGCCTCCGCCAGTGACCCCCGCCACGGAGCGTCGAGCCGCAGATTGTTGGCCCGCAGGAGGTCGACGAGTCGCGCGACCACGGAGTCCCTGTCGTCCACGACCTCCCGGGGGTCGACGACCAGCATGACGCAGACCTCGCGGGCGCCCCTGCCGGTCTCGCCGGTGATCTCCGCACCGAACAAGCCGTCCAGCCCCGCCGAGCGCAGCATCCGGCGCACGTCCGCGGCCACCCGCTTGGCAGTGAGGTAGGCCAGCACGACGGGTCTGCTCACGGTGCCCTGGGCCATGCGGGCGATCTCGTTGGCGCTGCGCCCCTGTCTCAGGTCGTGGTCGAACGCGCGGAACAGGGCCTCCCGCGCGGCGCGGAATTCGGCCAACGCCTGGGGTGTCGCCGGATCGGTGTCCACCGACCAAGCCTATGGTCAACGATTTGACCGGTCAAATCATTGACCGGCCCGGGTGGGGACAGGCGGCGTGTGCCGGACGGTGGTGATCGCGCCCTGGAACCTCGGTCGCGGCGGCGAGCAGGTCCGGCTCGGCCTTCGACCGCGCGGCACGGCCCGGTGGCCTCGCGGGCCCACCGGGCCGTGCGCGCGCTGGCCGCGGTGCTGGGAGCAGACGTGGCGACCAGCCGGTGCCCACTCCCCCGCCGGAGGGCCGGGGGCTGGGCTCCGCCGCGGCGGGCGGCAGGTCATCGTGGGTGGTCGGTGTGGTGGTCGAGTCGGTCGCGCAGCGCGTCGAGGTGGGCGGGCGTGCGGGGGTCGCCGGGGTCGATGCCCGCCTGCAGGGCGCGGGCGGTCAGTCGCAGGCGTTGTTGGGCGATCCGGTGGTGCTCGGCCATGCACTCGATGCCGAGGAAGCGCCGCTGCTCCAGCAGCGCGGCCACCCCGGTGGACCCGCTGCCGGTGAACGGGTCGAGCACCAGCCCGCCGGGGCGGGCGATGCGCACCAGTTGGCGCATCAGGCTCACCGGCTTCTCCGCGTTGTGCCAGCGCACCGGCGGGGTACTGGCCTCGCGCCAACCGGGCAGCGGCTCCCCGCGCATCGGCCGGGGCCCGTTGGTGCCCCACAGCACGTATTCGGTCGCCGCGGAAAACCTCCCCGGCTGCGGCCGAGAGACCGGCTTGACCCAGCTCACCACCCCCGCCACACCCACCCACCCGCTTGCAGGGCGTCGGTGGCGGCGGGCAACTGCCGCCAGTCGCAGGTCATGGCCAGCACCCCGCCGGGCTCGGTGGCCCGCAGCGCCTGCCCCAGCCACAGCGCGCACCAGTGCGCCCACGAGCGCTGGTCGCGGTTGTCGCCGGTGTAGTCGACCCGGGTGTCGGGCCCAGGGGCGTCGGTGGCGTGGTACTTCAGCCGCGGCGGCGCCTTACGGGTGGTGGAGTGGGTACCCCCGGAGCTGTAGGGGGGATCAGTGATCACCGCCGACACCGACCCCTCGGGCACCCGGCGCAGCAGGTCCAAGGCGTCGCCGCTCCACAGGGTCCAACTGTCCTCATCGCTGACGGTCATGTAGTCGCACACGGGAGTCCCCTTGCTGTCGACCACACCGTCCGGGCCGCCACCGTGGCGGCCCGGGGTCGTCACGCACCCTGCGGGTGCGGGAGATGTGCGACCACCTCCAGCATGCGCGCCAGCGCACACCGGCAGCCTGAGTAGAACCCCGTGACGCGTCCCCCGAGGGACTCGCCCCCACCGGCCCTGTCAGATGTGGGCACAGGGGACCTGACGGTGCTGTCACGGCGATTGCAGGTAGGGCTTGACCTCCTCCGGAATTCCGCCGTTGAACTGCGCCCTGTCGAACCGGGCGGCGCCGTGGAACTGCGCCCCGTCGAACCGGGCGGCGCCGCGAAACTGCGCCCCGTCGAACCAGGCAGCGTTGCCGAACTGCGCCCCGTCGAACCAGGCAGCGTTGCCGAACTGCGCCCCGGTGAACCGGGCGGCGGTTCTGAACTGCGCCCCGTTGAACCAGGCGGCGTCACTGAACTGCGCCCCGTTGAACCAGGCGGCGTTACTGAACTGCGCCTCGTCGAACCGGGCGGCGCCGCGAAACTGTGCCCTGTCGAACTGGGCGGAGCCGCGAAACTGCGCCTCGTCGAATCGGGCGGCGTTATGGAACCGCGCCCTGTCGAACCGGGCGGCGTCGTGGAACTGCGCCCCGTCGAACGAGGCGGCGGCGTCGAAATGCGCCTCGCCGAACCGGGCGTTGTCGTGGAACTGCGCCCCGTCGAACGAGGCGGCGGCGTCGAAATGCGCCCCGTCAAACCGGGCGACATCGTGGAACTGCGCCCTGTCGAACGAGGCGGCGTCGTGGAACTGCGCCCCGTCAAACCAGGCGAGGTCGTGGAACTGCGCCCCGGTGAACCGGGCAAGGTCGTGGAACTGTGTTCCCCTGAACCGGGCGGTGCGGATCGTGGTGCTAGCGAGGTCGAGGTCGATGAGGGTGGCGCCGGTGAGGTCGAGGTCGATGTCGGCCCAGAAGGTCGTCGCCGGGGTGTCGGGGTCGTCGCCGGGGCGGAGGTGGTGGGTGAGGATGCGTTGTGCGGTGAGGCGGACTTCGCGTTCTTGGACGCGTTCGCGGTGGCGTGCGGTGAGGTCGTTGTCGGCGTCGTCGGGGGGTGGTTCGCCGGGCAGGGTGTAGGGCATGCGCAGGTAGGCGCACAGGACGTTCACGACGGTTTGCCGCTGTTCGGGGTGGTCCTGGGCGAGGCGTTCGAGGGCGTAGAGGCCGGCAAGGCGGACCGGGGCCTTGTCGGAGCCGAGTTGCTCGGCGGCCTTGGTGTAGAGCTCGGTGATGCGCTTGGCCAGGGAGTCTTCGCGTTGCAGGTCGTAGGCGCGGGCGACGTCGGCTTGGTCCCGCTGCTTCTGCACCAGGGCGATCTCGGTCGAGCGTTGTCTCCGCCAGGCCAGCCACAGCCCGAACAGGCCGCCGGAGCCCAGCAGCACCGTGAGCCCGATCCGGACCAGCTCCAGCTGCGTCCCCGCGTCCGGTGTGCCCGGGTCGACCAGCAGCCACATCCCCACCAGCAGCCCGGCCACCAACACTGCACCTGCGGCCACCACCACGGCGACCGTGCGGGTCGACAGCGGGGACATCACGGGGGGCGCCTGCTCAGGGGGAGGCAGTGGTGAGTTCGTCACCCGCTGATCATCCCCGCGCGGCCGGGTTCTGCACTTCACCGGCAGGCCCCGGCCACGCCGGTAACGTCACGCCCACCACCCACACCACCTGGAGCGCAGATGGGCCGCCGTCACCGTTTCAACGTCCTGGTGGCAGACGGGCGCGGTGTGCTGGTGCGGATCGACGGCGTCCTCGACGTCGCGTACGAGGCGGTGAGCGAGGAGATCGACGACGCTGTGGCCGAGGTGGTGGAGGCCGATCGCGACTTCGTGCTGATCGACCTCGGTGAGGTCACCAGGCTGGGGACCGCGGGGATCGCCATGCTGCTGCGCGTACGGGAAGCCCTGGGCGAGATCGGGGTGGGATTCGGCGTGATCGCCCCCCTCGACGCGCCTGCGGCGGGGGAGCTGAACCGGGGCGGGTTCACCGCGGCCGTGGGGCTGGTGCCCACCCTCACGCAGGCCGTGGTCACGCTGTCGACCGACACGGCCTGACCACGGCACCACCCCCCGCGCGGGTTCTCCCCGCTGCGCGAGCACGACGACGTGCTCCGGTGGCTGGCGTAGAAGGCGGTCAAGCTCGACGACCTGGTCCCTGTCGGCAAGGCCTACGCCCTGGTCCCCACCGATCCGCCCGTCCTGGTCCAGGCGGCGTTGGAGGCCCGACGGGCTGCCGCCGCGCGGTCGCGCGCTGGAGCACCCTGCGCCACCTGGGTCTGGCCCTCGGCGTCGCAGCGTTCGTTGACGCCCAGCGCGGCGGCCGCATGCCCAAGCCCGCCGAGCGCACCGACGACGGGCCCCGCTGGTCCAAGGTCGCCCTCATCTGCGGCGCCTTGGACGACGCCACCGCCAAGTGAGCACCCCGGTCCCCGGTCCGCCCGCCGAGCACGACCGGGGACCGGCGCCGCGTCACGCTGCCGCCGGTACTGCCCGCTGACGTGCTACTGGGCGGTAAACCGTTCCGCCTGGAGTTAGTTGGCGGACCCGGGATCGGCGGGTGCGTCGGGAGGGCGAGCGCTGTCGCGGTACGACTGGACTATCGCTGGCACGCCGCAGGCGAACCTCGTCCCGTCGAACTGGGCGCCGCCCCTGAACCGCGCCCCGTGGAGCTGGGCGTCGCCCCTGAACCGCGTCATGTTGAACTGGGCCTCGCCGCCGAACTCCGCCTCGTCAAACTGGGCGTCGCCATCGACCTGCACCCAAAAGAACTGGGTGTCGCCGCCGAACCGTGCCCCGCCGAACCGGGCGTCGCCCCCGAACTGGGCGTGCTGAAAGGCGCCGCCACCGCCAACCTGCGACCCGACGAAGCAGGCGTCGTTGCTGAACAACGCCCATTCGAATCCGGCGCCGCCGCCGCACCGCACCCCGTCGAACTGGGCGTTGCCCCTGAACCGTGCCCCACCGAACTGGGCGTCGCCGCCGACCCGCGCATTGATGAAGGCAGCGTTGCCGCCGAACCGCGCCCCGCCGAACCAGGCGTTGCCGCTGAACTCCGCCCCACCGAACTGGGCGTCGCCGCTGAACCGCGTCACCTGAAACAAGGCGTTGCCGCTGAACCGCGCGTCGCTAAACTGGGTGTGGCGCATGACGGTGTGGTCAAAGTCGAGGTCGATGAGGGTGGCGCCGGTGAGGTCGAGGTCGATGTCGGCCCAGAAGGTCGTCGCCGGGGTGTCGGGGTCGTCGCCGGGGCGGAGGTGGTGGGTGAGGATGCGTTGTGCGGTGAGGCGGACTTCGCGTTCTTGGACGCGTTCGCGGTGGCGTGCGGTGAGGTCGTTGTCGGCGTCGTCGGGGGGTGGTTCGCCGGGCAGGGTGTAGGGCATGCGCAGGTAGGCGCACAGGACGTTGACGATGGTCTGTCGTTGGTCGGTGTGGTTTTGGGCGAGGCGTTCGAGGGCGTAGAGGCCAGCCAGGCGGACCGGGGCGTTGGTGTTGCCCAACTGCTCGGCGGCTTTGGTGTAGAGCTCGGTGACCCTGCGTTCGGTCGCGTCGTGCTCGGTGATCGTGGTGGCGCGTGCTTTCTCCGCCAGGTCTTGTCCGGCGGTGCGTTGTCGCAGCGCGGCGAGCAGGAGGGCGGCGGCTCCGCCGCCGCCGACCACGAGGGTTCCGGCGGTGCGGATCGCGTCGAGCTGGACGCTGTTGGCGGCGGTGTCGCCGCCGGTGAACCCGAGTAGCAGCCAGGTCACCGCGCCGACGGCCAGAACGATCAGGACGACGGCGCCGAGGACGATCGCGCGGATGGACAGCACCCCGGGTTGTCTCACCACGGTGTTGCGGGATCGGCGGGCGGCCTCGGGTGTCGAGTCAGGCATCGCACCATGATCGCCGGTCCCGCCCCGAAGCGGGGCAGCTTCGCTGCGGAACGATTAGTACCGCCGGATACCGGTACTGCCACCGGCAACCAGGCCCGAACATCGACACCTCCAGCCGGACGAGACAGCGGCGTTCAAGATCGTTAGCCGGCATGATGGACGTTGAGGCTCCTCCCCCGGTCCCGGTGACCGGCCCATCCGGCCGCACCTCGACGGCCGGGACGGCGGCGTGGTCGACCGCAGGGAGCGCGCGATGGACCAGGCGTACAAGGCGGCGGGGCTGACCCCGTACTACGAGACCGAGCACGTCGTGCTCTACCACGGCGACGCCGTCGACATCCTGCCCCTGTTCGCAACCGGGGCGATGGCCGCGGTGGTAACCGACCCGCCCTACGTGACCGGGACGTCGAGCAGCCAGCGGCGGATCGGACACGTCGACCTTCTCAACGCAGCACGGTTCTACTCCGCCTGGTACCGGCTGGCCGCCGCCGCGATCGACGACGCCGGGGCGCTGTGGACGTGCGCGTCCTGGCGCACCCTGCCGGTGGTGCTCTACGCCGCGGCCGAGGCCGGGCTCCCGGTCACCGCCGCGGCGGTGTGGGACAAGCTGTGGATCGGCCCCGGCAGCAACCGCGGGCTGCGCTCCCGCTACGAGATGTGCCTGCTCCTGCCCCGGCCCGGGTTCCGGGTGCGCGATCGTGGCGCAGGCGACGTGTGGCGCATCCAGGCGTCGAGCCGCAAGCCGCACGGGCACCCCGCGCAGAAGCCGGAGACCCTGATGCGGCACATCCTCGACATCACCGAGCCCCCACCGGGCGGGGTGATCCTGGACCCGTTCGCCGGGTCCGGCACCACCCTGGCCGCCGCCCGCGCCGCCGGGTACGGCGCGGTGGGCATCGAGGCCAGCGAGCGGTGGTGCGAGGTGATCGCCACCCGCCTCGACGCCGCCGACGCCGGGTGACCGCTGTGGTGGTGCGACGGGGCGGTACGACAGGCGGACCCCCGGCTCGACCGGCGGGCGACAGGACCGGGCCCTGGCCGGTCTCGCCGGTCGGCCCCGTCCTGGCCGCTCGGCGCGCGGGCGGCGGTGCCAGAACCAGGGGCGCCGCTGGCCCCATGCCGGTACCCGCGGTGGTGAGCAGGGCCCGGGGACGCCGTGGCGCTGCCCACGTTTCGCGTGTCGACTGCACCTGGGGGACACGAAACCCCTGTTAGGGAGGCTGTGCCCGGGCCAGGCTCGGTGGCGTGATCAGCTTCCTCAGCTTCGGATTTCTCCACGCCCCCGCGCCGCGGGCCGACATCGTCCTGGACGTCCGGGCCCTGCTGCGTGACCCCCACCATGACCCGGCGATGCGGCAGCTGACCGGGCGGGACTTGGCTGTGCGCGACCGCGTGATCGCCACCCCCGGCGCGGCCGCGCTGTTGGCCACCGCGACGACGATGGTGCGCCAGCTCGCCGGGTGCCTGGACCCGCGATTGACCGTCGCCGTGGGCTGCGCGGGGGCAGGCACCGGTCGGTGGTGCTGGCCAACCTGCTGGCGGCCTCGGTGCGGCGGCTGGGGCTCGACGTGGCCGTCGAGCACCGCGACCTGGGCAAGCCCGTCGTGTCCCTGGGTGACGGCTCGTCAACGCCGTGACCGCGGGGTTCCGATTACAGGGGCTGCCGCCGGACGGGATCTGATACCCCGAGGGAACAACACCCCTGGTGTACGTGGGTTTTGAATGTGTTCGAGGGGGTCACTCGGACCCATTGCGCAGGCCAATGGGGTTCCAGAACCGATGTACCCCCTTTGCACAGGGGGCACATTGCTACACTCGTACTCGAGTAGCCGAGCGGAATTGGCTAATCAATCACTGAGAGGCAACACGCGGGCTCTGGGTCTGGCAGCTCATCCCTCACCCACAACCAGGGGTAGCGAACCACCACCAAGCCCGCCCCGAACACCACCTGGCCGCCGAAGCCCACCCCCACAAAGACGCCCCCGTCGGGCCCGGGTTCTGCGCCTACGCCGCCCGCGCCGCCGGAACCCGGCGAACGGCCCTGCCCCACTCGGGGCCGGCGACGAGCACCGGCCTGCCGAACCACCTAAGCCAGCGCCACCCGGACGAGTGATCACCTCAGAAGGTGGAGTATCCGGGTGCCCTACCGCGTTGTGGCTGGCGTCACAAACCCACCGCACCGAGGAGGCCTGCATGGCTCTGAGCCGCCTGGCCCGCGAGTTCGCCGCCGAGATCAAACACCACGACTGGTCCGACGCCCCCTTCCGCTTCGACAGGGCAGGACACGACCGGGCCACCGACACCAACCGCGGCAACCAGGTCCTGACGCCCGACGAGACCCGCGGGGTGCAGACCAACGTCATGTGGGTCGTCGCCCAAGTCCTCAGACACGCCGACCCCAACCTCGACGTGTACGAGTTCGCCGAGGCGTGCGGCATCCCCACGCACACCAACAGCGGCGCGCGGAACCGCGGTATCGAATACGGCCTCCGCTGGGCCTCGCACGCGGACGGCACCGTCACGCGCCCAGGCACCCACGAGCCGCCCTTCGAGTAGCCCCCGGCTCACGCCAGCCGCGCTGCGCCACGTGCTGGTCCGGGCGCCGCGTTCCCCAAACCCTCGACCTGCTTGCGGTCACCGCCCCGGCCTTGGCCTGGTCCTCGACGTCGACGACCTCGACGACCAGTCCGCCGCGGTCTGGTGCGCGCTGCTGGTCGACACCATCTACCACCGGGTCCGCATCGAGGTCGTCGACGACCACGACGCGGGCCGAAGTCGTCGACGACCACCCGCAGCTCCCTTGTCCTGTCCCCCACTCCGCCGCGACACCAGGCGTGACAGGGCGACCGCTGCAACAGCCGCGCCACCGCGGCCGAGGCACACAGGACCCGACGACGGTCAACCCCGACCAGCTCCGAGGCCTCACGAGCTCACCACCCACCTACGGAACTGCTGCCGCACGAGCCGGGGCACCTGCGCACTCGACGGGCACCTCACCACGCACCTCGAGCACGGCGTCGTCGCCCACGACATCCTCGTCGACCACTTGGCCCTGCACCCCGACCCGTCCCCCGACGACATCGTGGTCGACACCGCCGCCCCACCCCCGCCAGCGCCGTCGACCAGCTCGACGCTCTCCAGCGCGAGCTGGACGACCCGCGGGCCGACCCCGCGCAGATGCCCCCGACCCAGCTCAACGCCGCCGCGCGGGGTCCGCGACCTACCTCGGCCCTGTCCTCGGCGGGCTGCTCGGCGGCACCGTGACCCTGGCCGCCGCCCGCGCCGCCGGGGTTCCGCGCCGTGGGCATCGAGGCCAGCCAGCGATGGTGCGAAGCCGCCGCCACCCGACTCGGCGATGGCGAACTACAGAGCCAAGAACCCCTCGACCTGGCGCTTCAGGGCGGGCGGCACCTCGGCCAACTCCGAGACGATCAGGCGGACCTCACGCCTGAGCTCGGGAGACTCGCCCCAGACCTCCGCGCTCCTGGTGAGCACGGCGGACAGCAGATCGCCCTCGTACATGTCGCCTTTCGCCAGCGGGTCGCTCCGGAGGACCTCCACCGCCAAGGGCAGGAGATGGGCAAGGCCCACGTCTTGCCCGATCAGCAGCCGCATGTCTTCGACCGTCAGGCCACCGAGCGGCTTGCGCCGAAGCTCGCGCGCGGTCGCCATCAGCCGGGTTTCGACGCCCAACGGGGCCGGCCAGCAGTCGCGCTCAAGCTCCTCAAGAGAGCGGTCACGGTCACCGAATCGAGTCACCGACCGATCCTCCCAGCTCAGATCTCAAACGCGGTCTCAGAGGCGCCCGCAGAAACCTGTCGGTGCGGGGAACGCTCCCCGCACCGACAAGCCCGGGTCAGGAGATCCGGAAGGAGTTCGCGCGGTCGTTCAAGGCGCCCACGTTGGCGTTGTCGAGCCAGGCGCTGGCCTCGCCGGTGAGGTTGTCGCCATCGAAGAGCTTGACGTCGCAGGAGTTGTAGGTCCGCACCGAGCTGATCTGGTTGACGGCCGCCCCGAGGTTCGCCCCGCCCTCGTTGTCGGCGGTGCCGCCAGAGCAGCCCACCTGGTAGGCCGGGTTGAAGACCACGACCTGCGAACCGGTGGCACCCGCGCCGTAGTACAGGCGGGCGACCACCAGGCCGTCGCCGGGGGTGCCTTGCTGGCACCCGAAGGTGTTGTCCCGGACCGCGCAGTACAGCGTCGCGGCGGCGCCCACGTGGCCGAGGCGAGCCAAGTCGGACACCCTCACCAGCGTGGAACTCGCGAACCGCTCGACCCGCACCGTCGACGCCCCGGACACCTCCGGGCTCGCCGAGGCGTACGGGCCCGCCAGCCCCGCCGCGGCCGCCGCCAGCGCCACAGCCGCCAACCGTCGTCTCATGATCATGCGCACTCCCCTCAAGTCGGACCTACCTCGCTACCGAATCACGGGAAGCTCACTTTTCGGGCGTAAAACCCAGGGAAGCAGGAGGCGTTTTTCAAGAGATCGCCGTCCTCCAATGGGCTAAGGAAAGCAGCGGCCCCAGGCCTTCTTTCTCACCACATACGGCGGCCCGGGATGCGTCGTGTACCTCGGACCGCTCACCCGCGACAATCTCTGACCCCACCCGGGGCGGCACAAAGCCACATCCTCAAGCTCGACCCCAGGCCGAGGAGACCAACTAAAAGGGTGGAGACCCGCCGCTGATGCGCCAACCCGGCAAGAGTGCCAAATATTGGCGAACTGCGCCTCGTCGAACGATCATGTCGATGATGCGGTTGACCGCCACCGGCGAGCTGGACCTGCCGGACGAGGTGGGCGAGGCCGAGCGGCGCTGGCAGCGACTGCTGACCGCGGAGCTGGGCGACCCTGTTCGAGCACGGCTGGTGCGGCTGGCCGGTGACGGGCTGTTCTTGGCCGCCCTGACCGGGGCGCCCCCGACCGCCGCCGAGGTGGAACAACTGCTGGACCACCTCGGTCTGCGCCCGGGAGATGAGCGGGTCGGGTCGTGACCGCTACCCTGCTGGCCGGGATCGCGGGTCTGGCCCTGCTCGACGCGCTGAACCCCGCGACGATCGCCGGGGTGGCGTTGTTGCTGCTGGCCCCGATGGCCCACCCGGTCAGGGCGGCCGCTGGGTTCGTCGCGGGCGCCTACCTGACCGTCCTCGGGCTCGGGGCAGCGGTGTACACCGGCGCCGATGCCGCGGCCGACGCCGTCGGCGACGGCCTGGTGTGGCTGCGCAGGATCGCGTTCACGGTGGCGGCGATCGGGCTCGCCGTCGCCGGGCTGCGCAGGCTGCGGGCGCGGACCCGCCCGGCGGTCACCGTGCCCGGCTGGGTCAACCCCCTCAGCGCCGCCCTGCTCGGCCTGCTCATGACCGGCGCCGACCTGCCCAACGCCTTCCCCTACTTCATCGCCATCGAGCGGATCGTCAACGCCGACCTGGGCACCACCGGGTCGCTGACGATCATCGCCGGGTACGCGCTGGTCTACTGCCTGCCGTGCCTGCTCCTGCTCATCGCAGGCGCCGCCAGCGGCGACAAGGTCCGCCGCCGCCTCGCGACCCTCTACCAACGGCTCGGCGGCGAGAAGCGGCAAGCGCGCAGCGTGCCCATCGCGGCCGGGTACCTCCTCGCCGCCGCCGGCGTCTTCACCATCGCCGTACTAGCGTGACACCCCGGACTCACAACAGCGCACACCCGCGACCGAGCAGATGGATCCGGGTGTTCCACACGAGACTGTCATGACCGGACTCGCGGAAGCTGGTGAACGAGCAGATGGGCGAACACGAACCCCGACCCCCTGAACGCCCGCCGTCCCGCCACCCCAGCGCGGCGGACGACGTGGGCCGGTGGATCGAGTTCGACGGGCTGCTCGACCTGTTCCCGTGGGGCCGCAACATCTACACCATCGTGTACCTCGACGACACGCTCCACGAGGCCGTCGCCGCGGCGGCCACCAGGCGCGTCGAAGGCCATCTGGACGCGGTGGCGGTCAACCTCGGGGTCAACAAGGCCGACGTCGCACCGCGCCCGTTCCTGTACGTCGGCGCCGCACTGCAACGCAAGCTCGACGCAGGGACAGGTGACATCGTGACATGCAGGTTGCGACCGGCCGACCCCGATCACGTTCCAGTCCCCGCGGATGTCGAGGCAGCCCTCAACGCAGCAGGCCAGTACGACACCTTCACCCGCCGCCGCCCCGCTCAACGCCGACAGCTCCTGCAACCCATCGAGGACGCCGCTCTCGACGCGACGCGCCTCCGTCGCATCCAGGCGCTGGTGCGCGCCCTCCAGTCCACTCCCCCAACCGATCCCCGCTGAGCGCAGTACACCGCTTCCCCGATTCGGCCAGCCGCGCACGAACCGTTCGCCCGGGGAGCCCCGGGCGGGCGGAGACGCGTCGTGGAAAGGGCTCGTGCGGACAAGCCTGGGTATGCTGCGCGAAGCAGGATGAGCCTTCGGCGGCAAGCGGGTGCACTGGTGGGCGCGAGAGAGCAGTTCACGGTGGTCGTTCGCGATCACGTGACGCCCTGGCTGGTGGGGCGCGGGTACACCGTGTCCAAGAAGCGGCTGTTCACCAAGAAGGGGGGACTTCTCCGCACCATCCGGGTGGATCCCGGCAAGTACGTCGATCGGCGCAGCTACGACTTCGCGCTGATGCTCAACCTCGGTGTTCCGGGGCTCACCTGGGTGACGTTGACCCAGTGGGACTGGGGGCTGAACCTGGCGGTGCACGGTCAGTTTCCCTGGAAGCAGGCGCGCAGGTTCGAGCTCGTCGAAGGTGCCGACCCGGGGCCCGTGGCCGAGGCCGCGCTGTCCGCGTTGGACGAAGCCTTTCAGGAGTTCTGGGACGAGCCCGTGACGCCGGAGGACCTGATCGGCATCCTCATCGGGGACCAGGACCGCCTGGACCACTTGCAGGTGTTTCCGCCGAACGCCTTCGGGCGAGCCGTGCTGGCTGCCGGGATCGCCCGCCACCTGGGCCGGTCGGCGCAAGTGGAGGAACTGAAGGCCCGGGTGGCGGACTGCGCCACCATCGGGCACGTGGAGCACCTGCTGCCGGGCGCCCTGGCCAGGATCGATGCGGTCGAGGCCTTCGCATGACCGGAACGAGGAGAGGTCACATGGGGTGCTGCCCGTGTCGGTGGAGCTGCGGCATCTTGATAGCGAGGGCATCGCGCTCGAACTGTTCGACGAGTCGTTCATGAAGCGCGCGGACGTGGAATCCGTCCTGCGTGAGTACATCAGCACGTTCCAGGACGCCGGGTTCACCGGTAGTCGCGGCAACTACCGGACAGCGGCCGGACTCCAGGTCAAGTTCGTGCTGGACAGGTGGGGGTGGGACGAGCGGCTCGGATGGGGCTTCGTGCTCCACGTCCAGGACAACAACCACGTCGACGAACTGGGCAACCCGCTTGAGGGGTTCCTGACGCAGATAGGGGCGCACACGCTCACGAAGAGGCTGGGAAAGAAGACACTCGGCGGCCTGTACGAGGACAATCCCGTCCTGCGCAGCCAACTGAGGAATTCCTGGTTCCCCTTCGACACCCCGGCTCGCCTGCGCGCGGTCCTGGACCTCGTCCTGGTCCCCGCGCTCGAACATGCGCGCGCGTGGTTCGACCAAGTGAACGCAGAGGGTCAGTAGGGGCTGACAAGCCCGCCAGTGGCCTGGTCAGCGCGCTGATGCGCCGCGGTGCACGAGGTCGACCAGGGAGTCCAGCCACGTGCCGGTGGGGTCGGCGTGTTCGAGGAGCACCCGGTGCAGGATCGCGCCGACCAGTGTGAAGATCACTTGCTGGGGGTCGGCGCCTTCGCGCCACTCGCCGCGTTCGCGGGCTCGTTCCGCGATGGCGAAGACCCCTGACGCCTGCTCGGACATCCGCTCCGCGGCGAGGGCTGCCATGTCTTGGGCGGAACCGGCGTGGAGTGCGGCCCGCGCCAGTGCGGCGCCTTCGGGGCGGGACAGGAACTCGGCGAGGGGTGCTGCCAGCGCGTGCAGGTCGCCGCGCAGGTCGCCGGTGTCGGGGCTGTCGGCGAGGTCGGTGCGCAGGCCGTCCATCGCCGCGGCCACCAGCGCCTCCTTGGTGGGCCAGCGCCGGTAGACGGTGGTCTTGTTCACCTCGGCGCGGCGGGCCACGCGGTCGACGCTCAACCCCTCGAACCCGGTCTCGGCCAGTTCCGCCCGCACGGCCGCGAGGACCGCCGCCACGACGGCCGCGCCTCGGGGGCGTCCCGCGTCCCGCCGCTGCGACCCGGCGGGGTTGCCGCTGGTCATGTCGCACCCTCCTGCTCGACGTCGATCGGTGAGTATCCCGTGCCCGCCCGTGCGGCGACTCGCCGTCCCGGGCGGGGTGTCGGACCTCGCGGCGTCTCGGCTACTATTGCAACACGGAGTTGCAATGGAGGTTGCTGTGCGGATCTGCGTCGTCGCCGTGGACACCCGTGGTGGGGTCCAGCCCTACGCGGCCCTCGCCTTGGGGCTGGTGCGGGCGGGGCACGAGGTGCGCCTCGTGGCTCCGGAGGACTTCACCGACTGGTTGACCGGGATGGGCCTGGACGCCAGGCCGCTGAGCGGGCGGATGGACGAGGCCGCGCGGGCCGCGGCCGAAGCGGGCTACTCCGGCGGGGTGGTGCCCAGGGGGATGCGGGCGCGGCTGGTCGAGCAGTCGCTGGTGCAGGCCCGTGAGCTGCTCGGCCACGCCGAGGGCAGCGACGTGCTGCTGGGCGGCGTCGGTGGCTCCGTCCTGGGGCGAAAGGTGGCCGAGCGGCTCGGCGTGCCGTTCGTCCACGCGCACGTGCACCCGGTGGGGATGGTGTCCTCCGAGCTGCCCGGGGTGCTGACGCCGTGGATGCCCGCCTGGACGGGCAAGGCGGGCAACCTGGTCGGCTCGGCGATCACCGAGGCCGCGCTCACCCTGCCGTTCGGCGCCGTCTCCCGCGCCGTGCGCACGCGCGTCCTGGGTCTCCCCCGCCGCAGGCCCCGCGCACGGGTCGACGCGCCCTCGCTGTACGGGTTCAGCAGGCACCTGGTGTCGGCGCCCGCGCGGTGGGACGTCACCGGCCACTGGTTCCTGCCCGAGGACCCCGGCTGGGCTCCGCCCGACGGGCTCCAGCGGTTCCTGGCCGGGGGTGGGCCCGCGGTGTGCGTCGGGTTCGGCAGCATGGTGGGCGCGGACCCCGCGGCGACCGCCCGGCTGGTGACCGCCGCGGTCCGCCAGGTCGGCGTGCGGGCGGTCCTGCTCACCGGGTGGGGCGGCCTGCGCGACATCGCCGGGGGCGATGACGTGCTCGTCGTCGACCAGGTCCCGCACTCGTGGCTGTTCCCCCGGGTCGCGACGGTGGTGCACCACGGGGGCGCGGGCACCACGGCGGCCGCCGCCCGCGCGGGGGTGCCCGCTGTCGTGGTCCCGCACGGGGTGGACCAGCCGTTCTGGGGCGGGAGGGTCGCCGCGCTCGGCGTGGGTCCGAGCCCCCTCCCGCGATCGACCCTGTCCGTGGGGTCGTTGGCGGCGGCCTTGCGGACCACCCTCGAAGACGAGGGCATGCGCGCACGTGCGGCGGTCCTCGGCGAACGGATCAGCGGCGAGGACGGCGTCACGCGGGCTGTCGAGGTCCTGGACCGAGGTGTCGCAGGAGCGACGAGGCACCGGTGACCCGCGCCGCCGCTGCTCCGGTCGGCTCGTGCGGTCGGTCAGGCGATGGGCGTGCGCGATTCGGCGGGTTCGCGGTGGGCGTTGTCCCGGAACTCCGAGGGGGAGCAGCCGTAGCGGGCTCGGAAGCAGCGGCTCAGGTGCGACTGGTCGGCGAACCCCCATCGGCTGGCGAGGTCGGCGAGCGGGCGGGTGGCCGCGGTGGCGGTCAACTCGCGGGCGCACCCCTCGACGCGCAGGGCGGTGACGGTCTTGCCGAAGCTGCGACCGCCCTCGTGGAAGAGCCGGTGGAGCTTGCGCACCGAGATGCCGAAGCGGGCGGTCACCTTCTCGGCGGTCAGCTTGGCGCCGGTGACGTTGGCGGCCAGGTAGCGGACGATGGCGGCCCGCAGCGCGGCGTCGAGGGTCGCGCGGGAGGTGTCGCGCAGCGCGTCGCTGCCGCCCGTGGCCGCGGCCAGGACCGAGCTGAAGGCGACGTCCGCGGCGTCCTTGGCGTGCGGGTCGAGCCCGTCGAGGTTCTGCCAGATGGACGTCATCGTCGAGGCGACGAGGTTCGCGGGGCCCGCCCGGCCCGCGTCGTGGGCGACGGCGGTGAAGCGGTGGGGGTCCGACAGCAGGGGGAGCAGTTGTGCCCGCGGCACGCGGAAGGAGAGCACGTGCCACTCCCGGGTCGCCTTGTCCGCGACGAAGTCGAGCCGGTACTCGCTCGTGGTGTCGAACAGCGCGAAGCCGCCCGGCGCGACCACGCACGTGCGGCCCCCTTGGCTGCCGACGCAGTGGCCGCTGAGCTGGAGGTTGACGAAGACCTGGTCGGAGGCGGTCCGGCGGACCTCGGCCGGGCCGTGGCTGATCAGCTGCGTCGTGGAGGTGACCTCGGCGCAGTTGGTCGCGGTCAGCGCGGACGAGCGGACCCAGCTGGCCATGCCCGGCTCGTCCGGGACCCGCCCGCGGCGGCCGCCCGCCTGCTCGGCGGCCAGCGGGGTGAACGCCTCGCAGATGACCTCGCGCCAGTAGCTGAACTGCTCGCCCACGGGCCGGTCCAGCGTGGTCCAGAACGGCAACGGGACCTCCATCTCGCCTCGGCCCTGGTGCAACCTCGGGTGCGGTGGGGGCGGCATCGGTGGATCGTCGCGACGACAGCGACGCGCACCCCGCGATGGCAGGCTGCTTCTCCTTGCGGGGAAGGTTTGCAGGCGGGGGTTGCGTGAGGATTACACGCAGGTCACGCGCGCAGCCCGGGAACCGCTCATCGCGCCGCAGTGCCACAACGGGGACTTCCCGGGGCGGCATGGCGGGTACCGAATCCCCTTGCACAGCTGGACATCCGGGTGTCGTGCGCATTCGTCCAACCCGTGGTGCAGTCCTGTCCAAGCCACCGGCGTCGGCACGGGCGAGCATTCCCCCGTCCCGGCGCACCACAGCGCACGGGTGTCGACCCGGAAGGTGGCACCGATGACCCTCGACTTCACGCTGGACGCGGATCAGCTGGCGCTCCGCATGCAGGCCAGGGAGTTCGCCAGCACCGTGCTGAGCGGTGTGGAGGAGGCGATCGCGCCGCTGTCCAAGCCCGAAGAGCGCTTCTACGCGCTGCGGCCGTTCTTCCAGCAGATGGTGGACGCAGGCTTCGTCAAGGCGCTCGTCCCCGGGGAGTACGGCGGCGCGCCGTTCACCTCGTTGCAGTTCGTCCTCGCGGTCGAGGAGATCGCGCGCGTCGACGTCAACGTCGCCTCGGCGGTGCTGGGCACCGGGCTGGGGCTGCACCCGATCGTGCACTTCGGGACCGAGGAGCAGAAGCGCCGCTTCCTGCCGCCGTTCTGCGGTTCTGACCCGAAGCTGGCCGCCATCGCCTACACGGAGGTCACCGGGGGCGCCAACTACGACTCGCCGGACCCGAAGGTGGGCGTGCAGACCTTCGCCAGGGTCGAGGGCGACGAGATCGTGCTGAACGGCTCGAAGCACTACACCACCAACGCCTCCGGCTGGGAGGGCGAGGGCGCCGACCTGATCAGCGTGGTCTGCCGCACCGACCCGGCCAAGCCGCCGCAGGAGTCGCTGGCGATCGTCGTGGTCGAGCGGGGCACCCCGGGCGTGGAGATCACCGGGATGATCGACACGATCGGGCACCGCGCCACCAACTCGCCCCGCGTCGAGTTCCGCGACGTGCGCGTCCCGATCGGCAACATGATCGGCCGGCCGGGCGACGGCATCGACATCGTCAAGAGCGCGTTCTCCTGGACGTGCGCACCGATCGGAGCCGCCTGCGTCGGCCGCATGCGGGCCGCGTTCGAGTACGCCTACGAGTTCGCCAGGACGGACAACCGCTCGGGCCCGCACCCGGTCATCGAGTACCAGAACGCGGGCTACATGCTGGCCGACATCAAGATGCGCATCGAGGCCGCCCGGTACCTGTCGTGGAAGGCCGCCGACCACTTCGACAAGACCGGCGGGAAGGACCGCGAGGCCGCCAACATGACCAAGGTCTACGCTTCGGAGCTGTCGGTCCAGACCGTCTACGACGCGATGCGGCTGGTCGGGGTCGACGGCTACGGCGACAAGACGCCGATCGCCGCGATCATGCAGGACGTCCTGTGCTTCCCGGTCTACGACGGCGGCAACATGGGCGTGCGGCGGCGCGCGCTGCACGAGATGTTCATGGAGCCCAGCTACGACCACCTCGCCGTGGCCGAGAACCGCCTCTCGACGGGGAGCTGAGCGGCCCGCGCGGCGGGCTTCCCGGGGGATGAGCCGGAAAGCCCGCCGTCGCGCCCGAGCCCGTCCCGCCTGCGGCCCGGTGGCGTTCCGCCGGGCAGGAGGCGCGGTTCGTGAACCATTTCCGTGCCTGCTTCGTTGGCAGAAGTGGTTCGCCGGCCGCCTACTCCCGCGTAGCCTCTGGTGCCGTGTCCCCTGAGCACCCCGTCTTCGACGAACCCGCTCTCCACTCCGGAGTCGCCGCGCACGCACCTCTCGCGCCCGCCGAGGACGCGGCCGTCGCTGCGTGGCGGGCGACGCTCCTGCGGCGCGCCAAGGTCCAGTTCTTCCTCCTCGTCCTGCTCGGCTCGGTCGCGGTGCTGGTCGGTGCCGGTTTCCTGCCCGCGGACACGCCGCCGGTCGTCACCCTGGGCGCGCGGGTCCTCGGCCTGGTCGTCGTCCTGGCCGGCGCCGTGGTCTTCCTCGTCCGGCAGAACAAGCGCGCGCTGCTGGTCGGGGACCACCAGCTCAGCGTGCTGGACCCGCTGAAGTGCCCGGTCACCCAGGACCAGTGGGACCTCGCGGTGGGCAGGGCGCGGTTCTGGCCGGTGGTCGCCCTGACGTGGGCGGTGGTCTTCGCGGGCTATGCGTACGGCTTGTGGCTGATGGACCCGTCCTGGGACCTGGTGCGGGGGTTGGGCGTCGCCGCGCTCCTCGGCGTCGGGGTTGGGCTCCTGGTCCGCGCCGCGCCTGCGCGGCTCGCCAAGAGCCACCAGGTCGTCCCCTACCCGGCCGTTCAGGCTGAGCGCCGCTGGATGGTCCCCTCCGACGCGGTGAAGTACACCCGCGTGGCCCGCAGGGGGATCGTCAACGCGGTGGTCCTGCTGCTCTTCTTCGCGGCGCTGGTGGCTGTTGTCGCGGTCGGCGACTCGCCTGCCACCGCCCCGTGGACCTTCCTGGCCTTCCCCCTGGTGGTCCTCTACTACTCCGTCCGGCGCTTCACCGCCACCCGCCGCTACTTCGGCACCGTCAGCTTCGCCCCGCCGGGCTACCCGGTCTGACGCCCGACCACGCCGAGCGCCGCGCCACCGCCGCGTGGAGGCGGTGAGGCGGCGTCAGCTCGGGTGGGCGGCGGAGGCGGTCAGGGGCAGCAGCCCTCGGGCTGGGCGGACTTGTCCACCTCGCCGGTCGTGTCGGGTTGGCAGCAGGTGGCCGGGGTGGCGAGCGCGGCGCTGTCGCTGCCGTAGGTCGCGGAGTCGGCCTTGACCGTGTAGACCTCCCACGGTTCCTGCCCGGGGCCGTGCACCCACACCTTGTCCTGGACGGCGTAGCAGCAGGTGGTGTCGTCCTCGGTGAGGGTGTCCAACCCCTCGCCGGTCAGGCGCTGGGTGGCCGCGTTGACCTGGTCGGTGGTCTCCACCTCGACGCCGAGGTGGTCCAGGGCGGTGGCCTGGCCGGGCTCACCTTCGAGCAGGACGAGCTTGAGCGGGGGCTCGGCGATGGCGAAGTTGGCGTACCCGGCGCGCAGCTTGGCGGGTTCGACGCCGAAGAGCTTGCTGTAGAAGTCGATCGAGGCGCGCAGGTCGCCCACGCGCAGCGCGAGCTGGACTCGGGACATGGCCACTCCCTCTGGATAGACGTTCGTCGATATGGTGACGCCGCCACCTTGCCCGGTTGCATCGAAGTCTGTCAACATAGACGCGTGTCGAAACAGATCCCGCTGAGCGCGGCGGACGCCTGCTGCTCGCCGCTGGCCCGCGCGCCGCTGACCGCCGAGCAGGCGGTGGACCTGGCGAAGCTGTTCAAGGCCCTGTCCGACCCGGTCCGCCTGCGCCTGCTGTCGTTGATCGCCTCGCACGAGGGGGGCGAGGCGTGCGTGTGCGACCTGGTCGAGGTGTTCGACCTGTCCCAACCCACGATCTCCCACCACCTGAAGGTGCTGCGCGAGTCCGGGCTGATCACGGGCGAGCGGCGGGGGACGTGGGTGTACTACCGGGTCCACCCGGAGGTGCTGTCGCGGCTGTCGGCGGTCCTGGTGCCGGGCGAGACCCCGGTGGTGACCGCGTGAGCACGGTCGGCGCGCGGGTCCCGGGCCGGTTGTCGACCCTGGACCGGCTGCTGCCGGTGTGGATCGGCGCGGCGATGCTCGCAGGGCTGGCGGCGGGCAGGGTGGTCCCCGGGTTGGCCGGTGCGCTGGACGCGGTGTCGGTGTCCGGGGTGTCGCTGCCGATCGCCCTGGGGCTGCTGGTCATGATGTACCCGGTGCTGGCCAAGGTCCGCTACGACCGGCTCGGCGCCGTCACCGGCGACCGGCGCCTGCTGTGGACCTCGCTGGTCGCCAACTGGGTGGTCGGCCCCGCGCTGATGTTCGCCCTGGCTTGGCTGCTGCTGCCCGACCTGCCCGAGTACCGCACCGGGCTGGTCATCGTCGGCCTGGCCCGCTGCATCGCGATGGTCGTCATCTGGAACGACCTCGCCTGCGGCGACCGCGAGGCCGCCGCCGTCCTGGTCGCCCTCAACTCGGTGTTCCAGGTCATCGCCTTCGGCGCCCTGGGCTGGTTCTACCTGTCCGCGCTGCCCGGCCTGCTCGGCCTGCCGCAGGCGGAACTGGCCGTGTCCGGTTGGCACGTCGCGGGCAGCGTCCTGGTCTTCCTGGGCATCCCCCTCGTCGCGGGCTACCTCACCCGCCGGCTGGGCGAACGCGCCCGCGGGCGGGAGTGGTACGAGGACCGGTTCCTGCCCCGCGTCGGCCCCATCGCCCTGTACGGGTTGCTGTTCACCATCGTGGTCCTGTTCGCCCTGCAAGGCGAGCAGATCACCAGCCGCCCCCTCGACGTCGTCCGCATCGCGCTGCCGCTGCTGGCCTACTTCGCGATCATGTGGGCCGGGTCCTACGCCCTCGGCCGCGCCGTCGGGCTGCCCTACGAGCGCACCACCACGTTGGCGTTCACGGCCGCGGGCAACAACTTCGAGCTCGCCATCGCCGTCGCCATCGCGACCTTCGGCGCCACCAGCGGCCAAGCGCTCGCCGGGGTCGTCGGCCCCCTCATCGAGGTCCCCGTCCTCGTCGGCCTCGTCCACGTCTCCCTCGCCCTGCGCGACCGCCACACCGCCCGTCAGGAGAACCGCTCGTGACCGCCGTCCCCGAGGTGCTGTTCGTCTGCGTCCACAACGCCGGGCGCTCCCAGATGGCCGCCGCGCTCCTGCACCACCACGCCGCGGGCGCCGTCACCGTCCGCTCCGCCGGGTCCGCCCCCGCCGACACCGTCAACCCCGCCGTCGTCGAGGTCATGGCCGAACTGGGGCTCGACCTCTCCCACGAGTTCCCCAAACCCCTGACCACCGACGCCGTGCGGGCCGCGGACGTGGTCATCACGATGGGCTGCGGTGACGCCTGCCCCTACTTCCCCGGCAAGCGCTACCTGGACTGGCAGCTCGACGACCCCGCCGGGCAGGGCGTCGACGCCGTGCGCCCCATCCGCGACGAGATCGACCGCCGCGTCCGCGCCCTGCTCACCGAACTCGCCCCCACCCGGAGCACCCGGTGACCCGCACCGCGCCGATGCTCCCCGAGCACGCCGATCAGGTGCTCGCGATCTACCAGGCGGGTCTCGACACCGGCAACGCCAGCTTCGAGACCACCGCGCCCGAGTGGGCCACGTGGGACGCCAACCACCTCGCGGACCACCGCCACGTCGCCCTCGACCGCGACGGGCACGTCCTCGGCTGGGTCGCCGCGGGCGCGGTGTCCTCCCGCTGCGTCTATGCCGGGGTCGTCGAGCACAGCGTCTACGTCGCCCACGCGGCCCGCGGCCGAGGGGTGGGCGGCCTCCTGCTGGACGCGCTCATCGCCTCCACCGAGGCGGCCGGGATCTGGACGCTGCAAAGCGGCGTGTTCCCGGAGAACCGCACCAGTCTGGCCCTGCACCGCCGCCACGGCTTCCGCGAGCAAGGCACCCGCGAGCGGATCGGTCAGCACCACGGCCGGTGGCGCGACGTCATCATGCTGGAGCGCCGCAGCGCCGTGGTGGGCGTCTGACCACCGCCCCTGGCTTGCTGGATCACGCCGCCGGGTTCCCCGGCCCAGGCGAAGGCCGCGATGGGATCGGTGAGGAAGGCGAGCAGAACCCTGGCCTTCAACCGTCGAGCTGGGCACTCGGCTGACTGTGGGCTGCCCCGGGAGCGGGCGCACCACGCGTCGCCAGGGGGCGAGCACCATCGCCGGGGTGCAGCCGCGCACGGGCGGGGAAGAGTCCTGCGCCTTCCCCGCCCGTGCGCGCTTCGGCTGATCAGGACACCGCGGGCATGCGGTCCTTCCACAGGTCCACCGGTCCCCAGCGGTCCGCGCCCTGGGTGCCGAGCATCCAGCCCGGGTACTCCGGCGGCAGTTCGCTGACCGCGTCGAGCCGCTGGACCTCGTCCTCGGTCAACTCGACGTCGACCGCGGCGAGGTTGTCCTCCAGTTGGGACAGGCGTCGGGCGCCGACGAGCACCGAGGTGACCGCGGGGCGGGTGAGGAGCCAGGCCAGGGCGATGCGGGCGGGGCTGCACCCGTGGGCCTCGGCGATGGGCCCCAGGACGTCCAGCACGTCCCACGCGCGGTCCTTGTCGACCACGGGGAAGTCGAACCCCGAACGCCGCGCACCCTCGGGGGACTGGTTGTCGCGGCTGAACTTGCCCGACAGCAGGCCGCCCGCGAGGGGGCTCCACACCAGCATGCCCAGGCCCTCCTCGCGCAGCAGCGGGAGGATCTCGCGCTCGACGTCACGGCCCGCGACGGAGTAGTAGGCCTGCACGGTGTTCAGCGGGGCGAGGCCGAGGCGCTGGGTGATGCCGAGCGCCTTCGCGATCCGCCAGGCCTGCCAGTTGGAGACGCCGACGTAGCGGACCTTGCCCTGGCGGACGAGGTCGTCGAGGGCGCGCAGCGTCTCCTCCAGCGGGGTCACCGCGTCGTGCGCGTGGACCTGGTAGAGGTCGATGTGGTCGGTCCCCAACCGGCGCAGGCTGGCCTCGACGGCGTCCATGACGTGCCCCCGCGAGGCGCCGACGTCGTTGCGGCCGGGGCCGGTGCGGCTGTACACCTTGGTCGCGAGGACGTACTCGTGGCGCGGGACCCCCAGTTCGCGCAACGCCCGCCCGAGCGTCGCCTCGCTCTCCCCGGCGGAGTAGACGTCGGCGGTGTCGAAGAAGTTGACCCCACCGTCCACAGCGGCCTTGACGAGCTCGTTGGCGCCCGCCTGGTCGACGTTGCCGATGTGCTCGTACACGCCGCTCGCGCCGCCGAAGGTCATCGTCCCCAGGCAGAGCTGCGAGACGATCAACCCGGTGTTCCCCAACGTCCCGTACTTCATCGCACTTCCTCTCTCACCGTGGTCTTCCGGCTGCCTGACGACCACGGTAGGGAGGCGGCGACCTCCCAGGGAGGGTGCGGAACACCCACCCTGGGACGCCTGCCCCGGTCAAGCGTCCGCGCTCGTGCGGAGGTGTTCGAGGTGGTCCCAGAGGTCCCGCTCCCGCTCGGGGTCGTAGGACTCCGCGGACGACGGGACGACCCTGGTGCGGTCGACGTAGGCACCGGACGGCGCGACAACGCGGCCGAGGACGGCGTCCGCGAGCTTGCGGCCCGCAGCGGCCGGGGTGTCGGCGAGCGGGGTGAGCGCGAGAGGGGCGCTCAACCACCTCATCATGAACCGGCCCACGGCCCCTGCGTCGCGGGACAGGCCGGTGCGCGGGACGAGGCCGGGGTTGTAGGAGGCGATGGTGGTGCCCGGTGGGAGCCGCCTGGCCCACTCGTGGACCAGGTGGATCGCGGCGAGCTTGCTGGTGGTGTAGGCGGTCCTGCCCGCGGTGGCCGAGCCGGGGTCGGGGAACGCTCCGGGCCGCGCCAGCACCGCGGGCGCCGCCCACCGGGGAGGCGGCATGGTGCCGCCGCTGTGCCGGAAGTCCCCGAAGTGGGTGTCGCTGACGGTGACCAGCACTCGGGCGGGCGCCCTCATCAGCGGGACCAAGCCCGCGATCAGCAGGTGATTGGCGAGGACGTTGACGGCGAACGTCGTCTCGTGGCCGTCCGCGGTGGTGTGCAGGGCGTCGTCGAGCGAGACGCCCGCGTTGCCCGCGAACCCGGCGAGCGGTGGCAGCTCCCCACCCGCGACGAAGGTGCGGATCGCGTCGACGGCCGACGCGGTGCTCGCCCGGCTCGCCAGGTCCGCCTCGACCAGCGTGACCCGCGGCCCGCGCAGCCCCTTCCCCGGCTCCCCGCGGGCGAGCACCACCAGGTGCAGGCGCGGTTCCCGGCGCAGCAGCTCGCTCGGCGCGTGGGAAGACCTCACGCGGCGCATCCACGACATCGCCGCCCGGTCCGTGGAGAGCCCGGCGGCGGCCCTGCGCGCGGCGATCGACGAGTTCGTCGGCATCGCCCGCACCAGGCCCAGCCTCTACCGCCTGATGCTGGACCGCGCCCCGTTCGGGGACAACGCCTCCGACGTCGGCGCGCGCTCGCAGGACGTCTTCCACACCCTCGTCGCCCGCGTGGTCCCGGCGGAGCGGGCCCGGCCGTTCGCCGGTCTGGTCTTGGCGGCCGCCCACGGCATCGCCGACCTCGAAGCGGGCGGCCGGCTCGACCCGCGCAAGTGCGACGCGGACGGCGACGCGCTCATCGACCTGCTGATCGCGACCCTGCCCACCCGCTGACCCGCACCGCGCGCGGCATCACCGAGTCCTCTGTGGAGGACTGCACCCCGATGCCGTCGAACTCAGCAGATCCTCCGCCGCCTCGGCCCGAACGCTAGGTGTGGGTGGGCAACGCGTGGGAGAGCGCCTCGACGGTCACGCCCACAATGGCCCGCAGTTGCGCCGGGCTGGCCCCGCCCCTGCTCATCACGGCGAGGGACTGGTTCACCGCTGCCGCGTGCTCCGCGAAGTCCTCGGCGTGCTGGTCGGCCAACCGGCTCGCCTTCAGCGCCGCGCGCAGACGCTTGCGCTGGGCGCCGAGCGCGTCCTTCGCGCGCGCGGCGACATCCTCGGTGAGCACGGGGATGGCCAGTGCCGATTGGGCGATCAGACACCCATCGGGCAGTGCGGGGTCTGCGATGCGGTCGAGGGTGACCTGGAAGAACGCGCGGACAGCGGCGAGGGGGTCCGAGGCCGCGCACGACAGGGCGGCGTCGTACTTCTCGCCGTAGCGCGTGGCGTAGCGGTCCAGGCAGCGCAGGAAGAGCGCGTCCTTGCCGCCGAACGTGGAGTAGAGGGAGCTGCGGTTCAGGCCGGTCACGCGGCACAGGTCGTCCACCGAGGTGGCGGCGTGGCCTGCGCGCCAGAACCGCGTCATCGCCGCGTCGAGCGCCGCGTCCACGTCGAACTGCTTCCTGCCTGCCACGGGGCACTCCTCGTCGGTGCGTCGCCCTCGCGGGCCGAGTCGTGCGCCATCCTATCTTGAACTGATCGTTCCAAGATGTGTTAGCGTCTCCCGGCACCCGAGCGCCGTGGAGGACCACCGTGACCAGCGCCCCGCCCGTCCGCGACCTGCCCGACCTGCTTCTGCACGACCTGGAGGGGTTCACCCACCGCTGGGTCGACGCGGACGGCGTCCGCCTGCACGCCGTCGAGGGCGGCAGGCCGGACGGCCCGGTGGTGGTGCTGCTCGCGGGGTTCCCGCAGACCTGGTGGGCTTGGCGGGGCGTGATGACCCGCCTGGCAGGCCGGTGCCGCGTCATCGCGCTCGACCTGCCGGGGCAGGGCCACTCCGAGCGCCCGGAGGGCAGCTACGACACGCACACCGTCGCCGCGCGCGTCGACGCGGCGGTGCGGGCCCTCGACGTGTCGGACTACTGGCTGGCGGGCCACGACGTCGGCGCGTGGGTGGCGTTCTCCCTGGCGCTCGGCTTCGCGGACCGGCTGCACGGGGTCGCGCTCCTGGACGCCGGGATCCCCGGCATCACCCTCCCGGACGCGGTCCCCACGGACCCGGACCGGGCGTGGAAGACCTGGCACTTCGCGTTCCACCTCGTCCCCGACCTGCCCGAGGTGCTCCTCGCGGGCCGCGAGCGGGAGTACGTCGGCTGGTTCCTGGAGGCGAAGTCCCACTCCCCCGGCACCTTCGACGACGCCGAGCTGGACCACTACGCGGCGGCCGTCGCCGCCGAGGGCGGCCTGCGCGCCTCCCTCGCCTACTACCGGCACGCCGCGGAGTCGGCGCGCAGGAACCACGAGGCGCTGGACCGGCGGCACGTGCGGGTGCCCGTCCTCGGGATCTCCAGCAGCCACGGGTCCATCCCGGACATGGCGGCGTCCCTGCGCCCCTGGGCCGACGACGTCACCGGGGTGGTCGTGCCCGACGCCGGGCACTTCATCCCCGACGAGCAGCCCGACGCCGTCGCCGCTGCCCTGGCCCGCTTCGTCCTCGGCGGGTGACACCGGCAGCGGGCGCGGGACACCAACCGGTCCGCTCAGAACTTGCCGCTGGCCATCACGCGCCGTGCGATGGAGAGGCCGAGGCGCCTGGGCAGCAGCCTGCCGAACAGGAACGCGACCAGCGCGTTGGCCCTGCCGTCGATGACCGCCGGGCTGGTGCCGGACAGGGCGCGCAGGACGGTGGCGGCGACGGCGTCGGCGCTGCGCGACCCGCGGGGGTTCATCGGCGTCTCGGTGGGACCGGGGCTGACCGCCACCACCCGGACCCCGGTGTCGCGGATCTCGGCCCACAGCGCCTGGGTGAACGAGAGGACGTAGGCCTTCGTCGCCGCGTACACCGCCAGGTACGGCGCGGGCAGGTACCCCCCGGTGCTGGCGACGTTGACGACGGCCCCGTGGCCGCGGGCGACCATCGCGGGCACCAGGAGCGCGGTGAGCTCGGTCAACGCGGTGACGTTGAGGTCGATCATGGACCGGAACCGGGCCGGGTCGCCGTCGAGCACCGGGCCGCCGTCGCTGACACCGGCGTTGTTGACCAGCACCTCCACCTCGACCCCCGCGTCGGCCAACTCCTTGACCAGCCGCGTGGGCGCGGCGGCGGCGGCGAGGTCGAGCGGGAAGGTGCGCACGGTCACCCCGTGGTCGCGGGTCAGCCGGGCGGCCAGGTCGTCGAGCTTGTCGGCGCTGCGGGCGACCAGGGCGAGGTGCGCGCCGGAGGCGGCCAGGCGCTCGGCGGTGGCCGCCCCGATGCCCGTGGAGGCGCCGGTGACGAGGGCGAACGTGTCGCGCAAGCGAGCTTTCGTGGTCATGATCCCCACGCTAAACCTTGACGTCAGTGTCAAGGTCAAGGTGAACTGGGGCCCATGCGGATCGGGGAGTTGAGCAGGGCGACCGGGGTCAGCACCCGGGCGCTGCGCTACTACGAGCAGCAGGGCCTGCTGCGCAGCGAGCGCCAGCCCAACGGGTACCGCGAGTACGCCCCCGAGTCGGCCGAGGTGGTCGCGTTCGTCCAGGACATGTTCCACGCCGGGCTGTCCTCCGACGTGATCCGCGACATCCTGCCCTGCGCCGGGGGTGAGCGCCCACGTGGCGACTGCGCGGCGCTGCTGACGCGCGTCCGGCAGGTCCGCGACGAACTCGTGCAGCAGGAGCACCGCATCGCTGAGCGCCGCAAGCGGTTGGACACCTACCTCGCCGAGGGCTACGAGGGGCTTGCGACCTTCCCGTCCAGCCTGGACGCCTCAGCGGGCGGGGTGGACCAGGCGGTCGACGGCGGCGACGATCGCGGCGCGGTGGTCAGCGACCCGCTGGGGGTCGGCGGGGTCTGAGCCGTCCGCGCGCAGCAGCCCGGTCGGGGTCAGGTACCAGGCCTGGGCGAGGGCGTAGACGAAGACCAGCAGGTCGACCGCCGTCAGCGGGGCGCTGTCGACGCCTGACACCGCCGTGGTCTTGGCGACGTAGCTCTCCACCGGCTCCGCGGCGGCCTCCGGGCGTTCGAGGTGCGCCCACATGGTGATGCGCAGGGTCGTGGGCTCGCGGCGGTGGTAGTCGAACAGCTCGCCCGCCCACGCGGGCAGGTCGTCGACCCGGGGCGGGACGGCGGCCGCCATCGACTCGACCGCGCCCGCGACGGCGGCGTCGAAGAGGCCGTCCTTGCCGCTGAAGTAGGCGTAGATCATCCGCACGTTGGTCCCGGCCTCGCGCACGATGCGGTCGACGCGCCCCCCGGCGTAGCCGTGCTCGGCGAACTCGGCCGTCGCGGCGCGCAGGATGCGCGCCTTGGTCGCGTGGGCGTCGCGCGGGGACATGCGGCCTCCAGGTGGTGCGGGGTCCTTTGACACGGGATCGAACCCTGCCCTAGTCTAAAGTAAGTAACGACTTACTTACTTGCGGGGCGAGGACGCCCCCGCGCGGCTCCCCCCGCCGAGGGCGAAGGGCCCCGCTCCCGCACTCACCCGACCTGTCGGAGGACGAACCCATGCACCAGCGCATCCTCGGCTCACAAGGGCTCACCAGCTCCGCTCTCGGCTACGGGGCCATGGGCATCTCCACGGCCTACGGCACCGGCAGCGGGTCCGACGGCGCCGCCGCCATCCGCGCCGCCGTCGACGCGGGCATCACCCACTTCGACACCGCCGAGCTCTACGGGTTCGGGGACAACGAGCGGGTCGTGGGGGCCGCCCTCGCCCCCGTCCGCGACCAGGTGGTGATCGCCACCAAGTTCGGGTTCACCCGCGACTTCGGGTTCGACAGCCGCCCCGAGCACATCCGCGAGGTCGTGCGCAACAGCCTGCGCTTCCTGGGCACCGACCGGATCGACCTGCTCTACCAGCACCGGGTGGACCCGACCGTGCCGATCGAGGACGTCGCGGGGACGGTGGGCGAACTCGTCCAGGCGGGCGACGTGGCCTACTTCGGCCTCAGCGAGGCGGGCGAGGGCACCCTGCGGCGCGCCCACGCCGTCCACCCCGTCTCGGTGATGCAGATGGAGTTCTCCCTGTTCGAGCGGGACGTGGAGCGGCTGCGCGGCGCCATGGCCGACCTGGGCGTCGGCCTCGTCGCCTACTCGCCGCTCGGGCGCGGGTTCCTCACCGGCACGGCCAAGCCCGCGGCGCAGTACGAGCCGGAGGACATGCGCACCTCCGACCCGCGCTGGCAGCCGGGGAACTTCGAGAAGAACGTCGCCGCCGTCGCCCAGCTCGCCGACCTCGCCCGGTCCCTGGGCGTCACGATCAGCCAGCTCGCCCTGGCCTGGGTGCTCGCGCAGGGCGAGCAGGTCGTGCCCATCCCCGGCAGCCGCAACCCGGAGCGGGTGGTGGAGAACGCGCGCGCGGCCGACCTGCGGCTGGAACCCGACGTCCTCCAGCGCATCGCCGAGATCCTGCCCACCGGCGGGTACGGCGCGCGCTACGTCGACGAGCACATGCCGACCTGGCAGTGACCCGGCACGGCGGGAGTGACGACGTCGAGCACTGCGCGCGGGCGTGAGCCTCGGAGGAACCGGGTAGGGGTCGCGACTGGATAGGCTGCGGGGATGGAGCTTTCCCGGGAGTTCGCCTGGCGGGGCAGGACGGTCGCGTGGGAGCGCGTCGGGACGGGGCCCGCGGTCGTGCTGTGCCACGGCACCCCCTGGTCGTCGTGGTTGTGGTCGCGCTTCGCCGAGGCGCTGGGCAGGGAGCACGCGGTGTACGTCTGGGACATGCCCGGCTACGGGAAGTCCTCCAAGGACCCCGATCACCCGGTGGACCTGGGCGTGCAGGGAGAGCTCTTCGCGGATCTCCTCCAGCACTGGGGACTCGACGCCCCGCACGTCATCGCCCATGACTACGGCGGCGCCGTGTCGCTGCGCGCGGCGTTGCTGCACGGTGCCGCCTACTCCTCGCTGGCCTTGGTGGACGTCGTCGCGCTCCGCCCCTGGGGTTCGGAGTTCTTCCGCCTGGTCGCCGCCAACGCCGAGGTGTTCGCCGCGCTCCCGCCCGCGGTGCACCGGGGTGCGCTGGAGGCCTACATCGGCACCGCCAGCCACCGCGGCCTGCGCCCCGACGACTTGGCCGAGCTGACCGGCCCCTGGCTCACCGACGAGGGGCAGCAGGCCTTCTACCGGCAGATCGCCCAAGCCGACGAGCGCTTCACCGCCGACCTGGAGGACCACCTCCACGACCTGCGGATCCCGGTCCACATCATCTGGGGCGATCAGGACACCTGGATCCCCCCGGACCGCGCCCACCGCCTCGCCGGCGCCATCCCCGGCGCCACCGTGGAGGTCATCGGGGGCGCGGGCCACCTGATCCACCTGGACGCACCGGTGGAGTTGGCGACCGCTCTCACCCGCTGGCTGACCCGCAACACCTGACCTCGGCGCGGGCGGGATGGGGAAGGACGGATCTGTGGGGCGTGAGCGGTGGCCGGGTGAGTTGGGCGCGTTCCTCCGGGCCCGCAGGGAGTCGCTGGACCCCTCGGCGGTCGGTGTCGTCGTCGAGCGGGGGCGGCGGGTGGCGGGTCTTCGGCGGAGCGAGGTCGCCGCACGGGCGGCGATCAGCCTGGACTACTACACGCGGATCGAGCAGGGTCGGATCGCCGTGTCGGAGCCGGTCCTGGAGGCCGTGGCCAAGGCACTGCGCCTCACCGACGGGGAACGGCACTACGCGGCGACACTCGCGGGCCACAGCGGTCCGCGTGCGCCGGGGCGCGTGCCGCCGGTGGCGTCGGCTGCGCTCGTGCGGCTGCTCGACGACCTGGGCCTGTTCCCCGCGGTGGTCCTCGGCCCCGGCACCGAGGTCATTGCCTGGAACGCCCAGGCCGCTGCGCTGTTCACCGACTTCGGCGCCCTGCCGCCGCACGAGCGGTCCCTCGTGCGGCTGGTGTTCCTCGACCCCGACATCCGCGCGCGGCACCTCGACTGGCCGCAGGCGGCACGGCAGCAGGTCGCCGCCCTGCGCTACGACAGCGCCTGCCGGCCCGATGACCCCGCGCTGCTCGCCACCATCGCGGAGCTGCGTGAGCGCGACGTCGACTTCCGCCGCTGGTGGGACGAACACCGCGTCGAGGGTCGCCCTGGCGGACCCACCGGATACCGCCACGACCACGCGGGCGAGCTGTGGCTCGACCGGGACGTCCTGGTGCGCCCCGACGACCCGACCCAGAAGTTGCTGACCTTGACCGCCCCTCCCGGCAGCCCGTCCGCGGCCGGGCTCCGCCGTCTCCAGCGGGTTTCCGCTGAGGGGGGATGATTCTCTCCCCCTCTCGACCGGAATGGTCGCTCGGCGCCACCGGGTTGTGCAGGGCGTGAAAGCGATCGGATTGCATGAATTCGGCGGGCCGGACGTCCTGCGGGTCCTGGAACTCCCCGAGCCCCGAGCAGGCCGCGGCGAGGTGCGCATCCGGGTGCACGCGGCCGCGGTCAACGCCACCGATGCGTTGCTGCGCATCGGCGGCCACGCGGTGCGCATGCCGGGGGTGGAACCGCCGTTCATCCCCGGCATGGACGCCGCGGGCGTCATCGACGACCTCGGCCCGGACGTCGCGCCCCGGCTCAGCGCGGGGCAGGAGGTCATCGCGATCGTGCCGTTCACCGGGCGCCACGGCGGCGCGTACGCCGAACAGGTCGTGGTGCCTGCGGCGAGCGTCGTGGCCGCACCCAGCGGGATCCCGCTCACCGCGGCGTCCACGGTTCCGATGAACGCGCTGACCGCGCGGCTGGCCTTGGACACGCTCGCACTGCCCCGAGGCGCCCACCTCGCCATCACCGGGGCCGCGGGCGCTGTCGGCGGTTACGCGGTGCAGCTCGCGCGGGCGGACGGGCTCACCGTCCTCGCGGACGCCGCACCGCACGACCGGGACTTCGTGGCCGGTCTCGGCGCCCACCACGTCGTCGAGCGCGGCCCGGGTGTCGCCGCGCGACTGCGGGACCTCGCGCCTGAGGGCGTCCCGGGCCTCATCGACGGTTCGGTGCAGACCAGCGAACTGCTGCCCGCCCTCGCTGACGGCGGGACGCTGGTCGAACTCCGCGGCTGGGGCGGCCCGGCCGAGCGCGGCATCCGGGTGCGCCCGATCATGACCTCTGATGTCTGGACCGACACCGGCGCCCTCGACACCCTCGCCCGCCAGGTCGAAGCCGGGGTGCTGACCCCGCGCGTCCACGCCGTGCTCCGACCGGAACAGGCCGCGCACGCCCACCGCCTCCTCGCCGCGGGCGGGTTGCGCGGACGCGTGGTCCTGGACTTCTCCTGACGCACGACGGGTGCTCGGCCGGGGCGACTGCGCCGAGGCAGGGGCTCCGAGCGCCCTGCTCGCCGTCAGTCCTCGTCCAGCTCCAGGAGTGCCTCGGCGGCGGTGGAGTTGCCCTGGTCGGCCAGCGCGCGCAGCTCGTCGAGGTCCTCGCGCTCCACCGCCGCCTCCACGACCAGGTCCGCGGCGTCCCGGTTGCCCTGCGCGGCCAACCGGCGCAGCTCGTCCACCTCACCCAACTCCGCGGCGAGCGCCACGAGCTGATCGGTCGCCGTGGGATGCCCCCGGTCGGCGAAGCGACGCACCTCGGCGAGGTCCTGCCGTTCAGCGGCCAACTCGACCCACTCGTCCACGGCGTCGCTGTCGCCCTGCTCCGCCCGCGCCCGCAACTCCGACCCCTCGTCCGGATCAGCCACTGACATCTCCCGTCCCCAGCAGGTCACTCCGCCACCGAGCCTAGCGACGTCCCGGTGCCTGGCGCTGGAAGCGGGCAACGCCGGAGCAGTCGAGTCCGGGGTGGTCACACCTTCGACTATCTCTGTTGGACACAGGACAACCACCCACCTGCGCGATGGGTCGGACATTTCAGACGGCGCAATCCCCCTGCTGCAACAAATCGTCGTTCGGGGGTGTGGTGGGTTGTACGATCCGGGCCGACGACGAGGGGGCATGGTGAGCGGTACCAGGGTTTTGGTGACAGGGGCGAGCATCGCCGGGCCGGCGTTGGCGCATTGGTTGCGCAGGCGGGGGGCCGAAGTGACGGTGGTGGAGCGGGCTCCTGGGTTGCGGCCCGGGGGGCAGGCCGTGGACGCGCGCGGGGTGGCGAAGGAGGCCATCAAGCGCATGGGGTTGGACGAGGCGGTGCGGGCGGCGTGCACCGATACCGCTGGGGCGCACTCCGTGGACGCCGACGGGCGGGTGTTGGAGACCTACCGGGCCGATGACGACGGTGGGGACGGGTTCATCGCGGACATCGAGATCCTGCGGGGGGACCTGTCGCGGGTGCTCTACGACGACACCCGGGACGGGGTCGAGTACGTGTTCGGTGACCGGGTCGTCGAGGTCGCGCAGGACGCGGACGGGGTGGACGTGGGGTTCGCGGGGGGTGGGCGGCGGCGGTTCGACCTGGTGGTCGGGGCGGACGGGTTGCACTCGGCGTTGCGGGGGATGGTGTTCGGGCCGCACGAGCGGTTCGTGCGGCACCTGGGGCACGTGCTGGCCTTCTACAGCGTGCCCAACGAGTTCGGGCTGGACCGGTGGCTGCTGGAGCACCAGGACCAGGCGTCCGGGCGGTCGGCGCTGCTGCGGCCCATCCAGGACGCCACCCGGGCGATGGCGATGTTCTCCTTCACCTCCGACGACTTCGACGTGGACCACCGCGACGTCGACGGGCAGAAGGCGTTGCTGCGGGAGCGGGTGGCCGGGCTGGGGTGGCTGACCGAGGACATCCTCGCGCACCTGGACGACACCCCGGACTTCTACCTCGACCAGGTCGCCCAGGTGGTGATGGACCGGTGGTCGACCGGGCGGGTGGGGTTGATCGGGGACGCGGCGTTCAGCTCGTCGCCGCTGTCCGGGCAGGGCACGGGGTTGGCGCTGGTCGGGGCGTACCTGCTGGCCGGTGAGCTGGCGGGCGCCGGGTGGGACCCCGAGGTCGGGTTCGCCCGCTACGAGGCGCTGATGCGCCCGTTCGTCGAGGCCAACCAGGAGATCGGCAGGCTCAACGCCCGCAGCCGCGCCATCCCCGGCCCCGACGCCGAGCCCGCCCCCGACTTCGAGGGCGAGTGGTTCGTGGAGCTGATCGGGCGCGTCCTCCACGGCGTCGAGCTGCCCGACTACGCGGACCTGCCGGACGCGGGTGTCCCGGCCAGGTCGTAGCGGCGGTTCAGCCCCAGGTGACCGGTAGTTCGCGGACGCCGTAGACGAGGGTGTTGTCCTTGTAGCGCACCGATTCGCGCGGGACGGCCAGGCGCAGGTCGGGGATGCGGCGGAACAGCCGGGTCAGGGATTCCTGCAGCTCGACCCTGGCCAGCTGCTGGCCGAGGCACTGGTGGGCGCCGAAGCCGAAGGCGATGTGGCGGCGCGGGGTCTCCCGGTCGAAGTCGAGCGCGTCGGCCGCGGCGAAGACCTGCTCGTCGCGGTTGGCCGAGCTGAGGGCGGCGACCAGCCACTCCCCCGCCTTGACCTCCCGGTCGCCCACCCTGGTGTCCTCGGTGGCGTGGCGCAGGACGCCGAACTGCACCACCGACAGGTAGCGCAGCAGTTCCTCGACCGCGCGCTCGGCGTCGGCGAGCACGACCTCGCGGCCGCCGGGGTGGTCGAGCAGGGCCAGGGTGCTCAGCGCGATCATGTTCGCGGTCGTCTCGTGCCCGGCGACCAGCAGGCTCAGGCCGAGCATGACCAGCTCGGGCATGGTCAGCTCGTCGCCGGTGGCCGCGCCGCGGGCGATGAGCCTGCTGATCAGGTCGTCCTGCGGGTGCTCCCGCTTGCCCGCGAACAGGGCGGCGAGGTAGCCCGACAGCTCGCCGAAGGCCGCCTGGCCCTGCTCGGCGGTGGTGTCGGTGCTGACCAGGACCGTGCTCTGCCGCTGGAAGCGCTCGCGGTCGGCGTAGGGGACGCCCAGCAGCTCGCAGATGACCAGCGACGGGATGGGCAGCGCGAAGCCCTCGACCAGGTCGACCGGGCCCGGCGTGGCCAGCAGCGCGTCGAGGTGCTCCTCGACCAGCCGCTGGACGTAACCGCGCATCGCCTCCACCCGGCGCACGGTGAACTCCGCGACGACCATCCGGCGCAGCCGGGCGTGGTCGTCGCCGTCGAGCTGGATGATCGACCCGGGCGGGACCGGCGCGTCGAGGTCGCTCTGGTTGACGTGCGCGGAGTTGGCCCCGCGCGAGCTCATCGCCCGGTCGGCCAGCACGGCGCGGACGTCGCCGAACCGGGTGACCAGCCAGGCGTCCATGCCGCCCGGGCAGCGCACCCGCGCCAGCGGCTCGTCGGCGCGCAGCGCGGTGTAGGCGGCGGGCGGGTCGAACGGGCACCCGTCCGGCCGGGCCACCGGCAGCTCGGGCACCTCGGTCTCGGCCACCTCGGTCTCGGCCGCCACGGCCACCACCCCGTCCTCGTCGGATTCGATCTTCCTTCCTACCGGAACCGGTGGCCGCTCCGACAGCTGCGAACGAGGGGTGTGCGCGGGCCCCCGGGTGACGGGTGGGCGCGCGGGGTCAGCGCAGGGCGACCAGGGTCGGGCCGCGCTGCTCCAGGACGATCGGGCCCGTGGTCGACATGGTGATCGGGCCCCGGTAGCCGCCCCGGTCGACGGGGATCAGGCCCGCGTCGGCGCCGGTGACCGGGTCCTTGACGGCCAGGCCCGCCTCGACGGGCAGCAGCAGCTTGCCCGCGAACACCACGCCGGACCCGGAGGTCGACGGCACCAGCCAGGTCGGCCGGAGGTCGGACTTGGCCAGGGCGACGGTCCGGGAGCCGGTGAACCAGTAGACCGCGTCCTGCCCGGTCGTGGTGGCCGCGGTGGCGCCCGGGGGGTCGGTGTTGGCGAGGTCCTGCTCGGGGATGTCGACCGGGGTGTCGGGCAGGGCGACGCCCGCCGCGGTGTAGGTGCGGACGCGGGGCGGGTCGGCGAGGGCGACCGCGGTGGTGGTGTCGGTGACGGCGATGACCCGGCCGCGGGCGCCGAGCAGCGTCGAGGAGGTGATCTCGACGTCGTCGTTGTCCTTGCCGGAGGGGGTCTGGGTCTTGTAGACGGTGAGGCGGTCGGCGCCGTTGTCCTCGGGGCAGCGCTCGATGACGGCGATGCGGTCGGCGGTGACGGCGACGGAGCCGAAGAAGCAGTCCTTGCGCAGGTTCGGGCGGGGCTGGACCGGGGTGGGGCGGGTGCCGTACTGGGAGGTCATCACCAGGTCGGAGCGCCAGCTGGTGATGAGGCGGCGGCCGGTGGTGGTGACGGTGGTGCCGTCGGAGAGCAGGCGGGTGCCGTACTCGGCGTCGGAGTTGCGGGTGGCCTCGACGTCGCCGGAGCCGCCGTCGATGGCCGAGACCTCGCTGCAGTTGCCGTCGGCGTAGGGGCCGTCCTCGGGCAGGTCGCCGCCCTTGGTGCCGTAGAGGGCCAGGACGGTGCCGCTGTCGGTGCGCTGCGGGGGGACGGTGTCGAACGGGGCGACCGTGCACAGCTGGAGGTCGCGCTGGTAGCGCCAGACGACCTCGCCGGTGAGCGGGTCCAGGCCGCTGACGGTGCCGCCGTTCCCGGTGGCGACCACGGGGCCCGCCACGACGGGCACCGGGGTGGAGGGGCTGTCGGCGCGCCAGGTCTCGGCCAGCGACGGGGGGAACTCCAGCGGCGGCACCTGCGCCGCCAGGGTGGTGGTCGCGGGCTGGCGGGTGGTGGCGGCGATCTCGCTGGTCTGCCAGCGCACGACGGGGGCGACCAGCACGACGGCCAGCAGCACCCCGGCCACGGCCCAGTCGCGGCGGCGGGTGAAGCGGGTGCGCGACCCGCGCGGCGCCGAAGTGTGGTCAGGGCCACCCGCGGCCCCGGCGGGCGCGCGTCCCGGACCAGCCGGGACGGCCTCGCCCGCACCGCTGCCGCGATCTTGCCCGGCCGCACCGCCGACCGCGTCGTCGCCCACCGCGTCTCCCTCGTCCACCCAGGTCAGCACCGCTTCGCCGGTCACCGTGGCACACCGGCCCCGGTACCTCAACGGCGACCCACGCTAGCGCGGGGAATGTGTCATCCCCGTTCGGATCGGGGTGGCCGGGATTGCGCGCGGCGCACACCCGCGCGGCCCGTGGACCATGGAAGTGGCCGGACCGTACACCATACAGGGGGTACCACACCACCGATGTCCCTCGAATGGAGGTAGCCTCCCCCTCGAGTCCCAGGAGGTTCGGTGAGTCCGGCAGCAGAGGCAGAGGCCCCGTGGGCCCGCCGCCCGAAGAGGGCGGACGGGCGACGAAACTACGACGCGATCCTCGACGCGGCCCGCGTCGCGTTCGCAGAGCGCGGGACGGGGGCCTCGCTCGAGGACATAGCCAAGTCCGCGGGGGTGGCCATCGGCACCCTGTACGGCCACTTCCCGACCAGGGAGACCCTGGTCGAGGCCACGATCCGCGAGCAGCTCGACCAACTCGACCAGGCCGCGGCGGCCCAGGCCGACGGCGACGGCGACCCGCTGGGGTCGCTCACCACCTGGATGCGCCTGGCCGTCGAGCACTGCAGCACCTACCGGGGCCTGGCGAGCTTCCTGGCGGGCAGCACCTACACCGCGGGCGCGCCGCTGCACCACACCAGCGTCACCGTGCACAAGGCGGCGGCCCCGCTGCTGGCCCGCGCCAAGCAGGCGGACCGCATCCGCGAGGACGTCACCGCCGAGGAGCTGTACGCGGTGATCACCGCCGCGGCGTGGGCACGGGAGAACTCGCCCGCGTCCACCGACCACAGCGTCCGGCTGATGGCGTTCATGGTCGCGGGCATGTCCCCCTCGGCGGAGGTCCCCGCCCGGGCGTGACGCGCACGAACCACGACGACCCCCGGTGGCCCGCGCCACCGGGGGTCTTTCGTCGTCGTCCGGGGGCACCGGCCGGATCCGCAGGTCAGACGTGGTGCGCCGGCTCAACCGCGCCAGCGGTGGAGTCCTGGTCACACCCGGGGGCGTGTGACCAGCGGCGGGGGCGGGTAACTACTGGGCAGACCCGACCGGAGCCGGAGGTAACCGTCCTATGTGGATCGCGCTGGCAACGCCCCTCGTCCTGATGCTCGGTGCGGTCGGCATGCAGCAGCTGGAACCGAAGGTGCTCCAGTCCGTGCCGCCCACCACCGACGACCCGCTCCAGCTGCCCGGCACCGCCGCCGTCGAGGACCTCGCCGTCCACTGAGGAAGAGCGCGCCGGTCAACGCGGCCAGGACCGGCCCTCGGACCCCTCGACGGCCTCGTTGTAGCCGATGAGCACGTCCGCGAGCACCGCGACCCGCTCAGCGGGCCACTCGCCCAGGATGTCGCGCAGGCAGCCGAGGATCCGCCCGCGCTCCGCCACCAGCTTCCGCTGCCCCTCCGCGGTGACCCGCAGCAACCGGGCCACGCCACCGCCGGGGTCGAGCACCCGCTCGACCAGCCCGGCTTTGAGCACCACCGCGACCTGCCGGTGCACCGTCGACACGTCCAGCCCGAACGCCTCCGCCAGGGCGGCGATGGTCATCGGGCCCCCGGCGGCCAGCCTGCTGAGCAGCAGGTAGGCCGAGCGCTCCAGTTCCCCCTTCGCGGGCACGAGCACCGCGTGCCGCGCGGCGAGCATGAGCTCGCGCTCCAGCACCGCCCAGTGGTCAGCCACACACGTCTCCGGTAACCGGTGGGAAAAGTTCCACTTGTAGGGTGCAAACCATGTGCACTCTACGAGTCGCCCGGTGAGCCAGCGGCGACGGGGCAGCGCCGCCTTGATCACCGCCTTGGCCGCCACCGGGATCGTGGTCTCGGTCATGCAGACCGTCATCATCCCGATCAACCCCGAACTCCCCCACCTGCTTGGCACCACCCCCGGCGCCGCGGCGTGGGCCATCACGGTCACCCTGCTGGTCGGGGCCGTGTCCACCCCCGTCGCCGGGCGCCTGGGCGACATGTTCGGCAAGCGCAGGATGGTCGTGGTGAGCCTGCTGCTGCTCATCGCGGGCTCGGTGGTGGTCGCGCTCAGCTCGACGCTGCCGCCGGTCCTGGTCGGGCGGGCGTTGCAGGGCTGCGCGGTGGGCGTCATCCCGCTGGGCATCAGCATCATGCGCGACGAGGTGCCCGCGGGCAGGCTCGCCTCGGCGATGGGCCTGATGAGCTCGTCGCTAGGCGTCGGCGGCGCGCTGGGCATCCCGGTGGCGGCGCTGATCGCCGAGCACTTGGACTGGCACGCGCTGTTCTGGCTGTCCGCCGCGCTCGGCGCCGCCGCGCTGCTGGCGGTGCTGGCGCTGGTGCCGGAGTCCCCGCAGCGCTCGGGCGGGCGGTTCGACGTGCCCGGCGCGATCGGGCTCACCACCGGCCTGGTGTGCCTGCTGCTGGCGGTGTCGCAGGGCGGGGTGTGGGGCTGGGGCTCGCCGGTGACCCTGGGCCTGTTCGGCGCCGCCGCCGCGGTGCTGCTGGTGTGGGGGTGGTTCGAGCTGCGCACCCGCGACCCGCTGGTGGACCTGCGCTCCACCGCGCGGCGGCCGGTGCTGCTGACCAACCTGGTCTCGATCGTGGCGGGCTTCGCCATGTACGCGCAGGTCCTGGCGCTGCCGCAACTGCTGCAACTGCCCGAGGCCACCGGCTACGGGCTGGGGCTGGGCATGCTGGCCGCCGGGCTGTGCACGATGCCCGGCGGGCTGATGATGCTGCTCGTCTCGCCGGTCACCGCGCGGATCACCGACCGGTGGGGGCCGAAGGTGTCGCTGCTGCTGGGCATCGCGGTCATGCCGGTGGGCTACCTGTTCGGGGTGTTCTTCCTGACCGAGGTGTGGCACCTGGTGCTGATCAGCGTGGTGGTCGGGATCGGCACGGCGCTGGCCTACTCGGCGCTGCCCGCGATCATCATGTCGGCGGTGCCGTCGGCGGAGACGGCGGCGGCCAACGGGCTCAACGCGCTGATGCGCTCGATCGGCACGTCGTCGGCCGCGGCGGTGATCGGGGTGGTGCTGGCGGGCATGACCGTGCCGCTGGGCGAGCGGCTGGTGCCCGCCCTGGAGGGGTTCCGGCTGACCTTCGGCATCGGCGCGGCCGCCGCGGTCGCGGGGGCGCTGGTGACCCTGTTCATCCCCCGGCGCGCGGCGCTGGACCTGCACCACACCCCGCCGGGCGAGCCGCTGCCCGCCGCGGAACCGGTGGTCGCCGCCGCGCGCTGAGGCGGGTTTTGGGAGCCGCGCACAACCGGGTGCGCGGCTCCTGCGCGCACGCACCACAGCCGTCCGTCCACAAGGGTCCAACGATGGCTGGCAACGGGGCCCTCGGCGGGATATCCAGGTGGACGCCCGACGACCGGGGCGTGCGCGGGGGCAGCACGCCCGCAGCACCGAGGAGATCCCGATGACGCGTCCTCCCCTCCCCCGCGCGGCGAAGCTGTTCGGCCTCGGCCTCGCCGCGGCGACCGCGGTGGGGGTCGCCCTCGCCGTGACGCCGACCGCCTCGGCCGTCGGGGACGTGGTGGGGGTGGGCAGGGCGGGGGCCATCAAGGACAGCTACCTGGTGGTGTTCAAGGAGGGTGCGGTCCGGCAGCGGCCCGTGCGCGACCTGGTCGGGTCGCTGGCGGGCAAGCACCGGGCCCGGGTGCAGTTCACCTACCAGAGCGCGGTGCGCGGCTTCGCGGGTGAGATGACCGAGGCCGAGGCGCGCAAGCTCGCGGCGGACCCGGCCGTGGAGCGGGTCGAGCAGAACAGCCGCGTGCACACCCAGGACACCCAGCAGGGCGCCACCTGGGGCCTGGACCGCCTCGACCAGGCGGCGCTGCCGCTGAGCCGCACCTACACCTACCCCGGCACCGGGGCGGGCGTGCGGGCGTACGTGATCGACACCGGCATCCGCACCACGCACGCGGACTTCGGCGGGCGCGCGAGCTGGGGCACCAACACCACCGGCGACGGCAACAACTCCGACTGCAACGGGCACGGCACGCACGTGGCGGGCACGGTCGGCGGCACCACCCACGGCGTGGCCAAGGGCGTGTCGCTGACGGCGGTCAAGGTGCTCGACTGCAATGGCGACGGCAGCTTCGCGCAGGTCGTGGCCGGGGTGGACTGGGTGACCCAGAACCACGTGTCCGGGCCCGCGGTGGCCAACCTCAGCGTCGGCGGCGACGGCAGCAACGCCACCCTGGAGAACGCGATCCGCAACTCCATCGCCGACGGGGTCGTCTACGCCGTGGCGGCGGGCAACTCCAGCAAGGACGCCTGCCTGCAAACCCCCGCGCGCACACCCGAGGCGATCACGGTGGGCGCGACCACCAGCACCGACGCGCGGGCCTACTACTCCAACTACGGCACCTGCGTCGACCTGTTCGCCCCCGGCTCGGACATCACCTCGCTGTCGAACGCCAGCGACACCGGCACGGCGCTGATGTCGGGCACCTCGATGGCGACCCCGCACGTCACCGGCGCCGCCGCGCTGGTGCTGGGCTCGGCACCCGCCTCGACCCCGGCGCAGGTCGCCTCGGCGCTGGTGGGGTCCGCGACCACGGGCAAGGTGACCAACGCGGGTACCGGGTCCCCGAACAAGCTGCTCTACACCGGCTCCATCGGCGCCCCCGCCGCGGGCGACACCCTGCTCCGGGGCCAGCGGCTCAACGCCGGGCAGTCGCTGCGTTCCCCGAGCGGGCAGTACCGGCTGGACATGCAGGCCGACGGGAACCTGGTGCTCTACACCGCGGCGGGTGCGCCGCTGTGGCACAGCGGCACCTACGGCAACCCGGGCTCGTACACGACGTTCCAGAGCGACGGCAACGTCGTGCTCTACACGGCCGCGGGCAGGCCGCTCTGGGCGACGAACAGCTGGGGCTCGGTGGCGAGCCGGTTCGTGGTCCAGAACGACTCCAACCTCGTCCTGTACGGGCCGGTGAACCAGGTGTTCTGGGCGCGTTACGGGCGCTGACCAGATCATGGGATGAACGGCCCACCTTCCCCGCGACGGGGGAAGGTGGGCCGTTCGCGATCATCTGCTGTTGATGTTGCTGAAACGTTGTAGGGCGCGGATCACATCCCGATTACGTGCACCCCGAACTGCGGATATGCCCGTCGACACCGGTCACGGGGTCGCGAATCGGGCGCGGGCGATGAATGATGGGTGAACGAGGCGGTCCCGTTCGCGGGAAACGGACGGGAACGTTCAAGTAACCTCCGGCGATGCACCGGGTGTACCGGACATCACAGTCCGAGAGAGGGGGACGCGTGCCCGCGTCTGAGCCTGCCCTACCGAACGGCCGCCTGATCGCGCCCGGCAGTTCCCGGCCGAAGCGCCCGGCACCCCGCGAGACCGGGGTGCTCACCTTCATCGTCCCCGCCGCGGGCGAGCAGCTGCCCCTGGTGCGCCACCGGGTCAGCTCCTGGCTCGCCTCGCACCGGGTGTCGGGGGAGCTGCGCCGCGACGTCGTCACCGTCGTCGACGAGGCGGTCTCCAACTCGATCCAGCACGGCTACGCCGACGCCGACGGCCTGGTCGCCGTCACGGTGCAGGCGGGGCCCGCCGAGGTGCTGGCGCTGGTCGCCGACCACGGCTCCTGGTCCGGCGCGGCGGCCGGAGGCCTCGGGTTGGCCGTCATGCGCGGCCTGGCCCAGGAGGTCGAGCTGCTGCACGAGGACGGCCGCACCACGCTCAGCGCGCGCTTCGAGCGCCGCCGCGCGGGCGACCGCAAGGCGTGGGCGCCACCCGCCCAGCGCGCGACGACCGATCGGGCGTCCGCGAGCCGCTGACACCACTGGAGCCCCTCCCCGGCGACCCGCCGCGGGAGGGGCTCCGGCGCGTCAGGCCCCGGCGGGCTCCACCACCTCGGGCTGCTCCGCCACTGCGGGCTGCTCGGCCACCACCGGCAGGGTGAAGTGGATCGTCGTGCCCCGGCTGTCGGCCTGGTCGCGGTCGGTGTCCAGCCAGATCCGCCCGCCGTGGAACTCCACGATCTTGCGGCACATGGCCAGCCCGATCCCGGTGCCCGGGTAGGCGTCCTTGCCGTGCAGCCGCTGGAAGATCACGAACACCCGCTCGGCGAACTGCGGCTCCACCCCGATGCCGTTGTCGGCGACGGTGAACACCCAGTCCTCGCCGTCGCGCTCCACGGTGACCCGCACGTGCGGCGGCTCGTCGGCGCGGAACTTCACCGCGTTGCCGATGAGGTTCTGGAACACCGCGGTCAGCAGCGGCACCTCCCCGCGCACCAGCGGCATCTCCGCCGGGGCGTCGACCACCGCGCCGGTCTCCTCCACCACGGCGGCGAGGTTGCGCACCGCTTGGTCGACCAGCTGCCGGGAGTCGACGTCGACGTGCTTGCCGGTGTGCCGCCCGACCCGGCTGAAGGCGAGCAGGTCGTTGATGAGCACCTGCATGCGCCGGGCGCCGTCGACGGCGAAGCCGATGTACTGGGTGGCGTTGTCGTCGAGCTTGTCCCCGTAGCGGCGTTCGAGCAGCTGGCAGAAGCTGGCCACCTTGCGCAGCGGCTCCTGCAGGTCGTGCGAGGCGACGTAGGCGAACTGCTCCAGCTCGGCGTTGGAGCGCTTGAGGTCGGCCGAGAGCACGTCCAGCTCGGCGTTGGTGCTGCGCAGCACGCTGAGCTCGTGCAGGATCCGCGAGCGCATGACGTCGACGTCGGCGGCCAGGTCGGTGATCTCCTCCGGGCCCGCGACCTCCACCCGGTGCTCGAACTCCCCGCCCGCCACCTGCCGCACCTGGGCGGTGAGCCGCGACAGCGGGGCCACCACGGCCGAGCGCAGCAGCACGGCGGCCAGCACCACGAGCAGCAGCAGCGCGCCCAGGGTCACCACGCAGGTGGCGACGAGCGCGGAGGCGGCGCTGTTGAGCTCGGCGCGGCTGGCGGCCCGCTCCTCCTCGGCGTCGACGCCCAGCGCGTTCAGCGCCGCGCGGGCCCGGTCGAAGAGCACCTTGCCGTCCCTGACGTCCGTGCTGAGGTCGCCCCGGCGGACGCTGCTGATGGTGGGCTCGGCGTAGCGCACCCGCCAGTCGTCGACCGCGCGCACCACCTCGTCGAGGTCGGCGCGGGCCTTGGCGGACTGCCCGGCGAGCAGGTCGCGCAGCTGCGCCACCGCGGCCCGCTCGCGGCCCTGCGCGTCCTGGTAGGGCTGCAGGAACTCCGGCCGCACGGTGATGGCGAACCCCCGCACGCCGGTCTCCTGGTCGACCAGGGCGGTGGTGAGCTGCTCGGCGGCGATGACGGTGGGGCCCGCCTGGTCGAGCAGCCGCGCGCGGGCGCTGTTGAGGTTCGAGATGGCCAGGGCCACCGCGATGATGGCGGCCCCGAAGATGGCGACCACGGCCACCGACGCCACCGCCGAGCGCCGCCGCAGCGACCACCGGCTGATCCCCCGCCGCGGCCCCGGCCCACCCGCCGCAGACCCGCCCGCGGGCTCGGGCGCGCCCTGCTCGACCGCCCCCGGCTCGACCTCGTCCCGCCCACCGACCTGCTCGCTCACCACGACCCCGTCCTCGCCGACAGCCCACTCCGCGCGGCAGCCTACGGCCAGGGTGGGGCGGGCGCCGGGCACCTCCCGCCGGGTGCGCCCGGGTGGCGGCTCGGCGGGCGGCGCGGTGCCCTGGCGAGCCGCCGCCCGGGGGCTGGGACGGCACGACCGGGTGGGGGCATCACGCCGGTCACCGTCCGCAGGGGAAAAGGCTTTCGGATTAATCGCCGGGGGTCGGAGCACCACGCTACCCCGGCGCACAAGGGCGGGTCCGGTCGTCGGTCGCGGCGGCCACCGTCCGACGGCGACTACGGTGGAGTAACCCGCGCGCGGTTCACCCGAACGTGCGATGCGGCGCCGCGTAACGGCCCACGGCGGGCCGACGCGGCGGTGCCGGGTGAGGCCATTCGGGGGAAATTCCGGGCAATTCCGGTTCCGTCCCGGGTGGACAGTGGTGGATCACCACAGGTCAGGACACCCGGCAACCGCCCGCGGACCGGGCGTAACCGGGCACCGCGGCGTCCGGGCACAGGAAGCGGGTGTACCGGGTGTCGCCGTCGACGTAGCGCTTGAGCCAGGCGACCACCGGGCCCACCACCGGGTCGGGGGTGTTGACGAAGTTGTGGTCGGCGCCCGCGCGCAGCAGGTAGGACCGCGCGACGGCGGTGAGGGAGTCGTAGGAGGGGCGGGCGTAGCGGGCGGCGGGGGCGATGGTGTCGCCCTCGGCGCCGACGACGAGGGTCGGCACCCGCACGGCGGAGAAGTCGGCCGTCACGTCCCAGGGCGTCATCGGCACCGCGGCGCGCAGCCAGGGCCGGGCCAGCGCCGCCTCCAGCGCCCCTCCCCCGCCCATGGAGTGCCCCAGCACGGCGGTGCGGTCCGGGTCGGCGAGCCCGCGCACGGGGCTGTCCCCGACGACCCAGTCCAGCGCCGCCAGCAGCTCGGTGGCGCGGGCATCCGGGAAGTCGGTGGGCAGCAGGGTGTCGATCAGCACCACGACGAAGCCCTGGGAGGCGAGCGCGGGCCCCCACCAGGCGAGGGTGGCCGAGTTCTCCCCGTACCCGGGCGCGACCGCGAGCACCCCGAACGGGCCGTCCGCGGCGCCTGCCGGGTAGTAGACGACTCCCCCGCCGAACCCCGCCACCTCGGCCCGGTCGACCGAGAGCACGTCGACGGCGTGGGGCCCGGTGCCGGTCGGCAGGGCCACCGGGTCCGGCCCCCGCCGCACCTCGGGCGGCGGCGCCGGGAACGCCCCGCCTGCCGCGAGCGCGAACAGCAGCACGACCACCACCAGCGCGCGCACCCGACCTCCCTCACCCGGACGGACCAACGCCCCGAGTCTAGGCACCCACCCTGTGAACCCCCGCCCCCCGAACTCCCCCACCCCAGCGACCCCCACCCGCCTCCCACGCCCTCGCCGCTCCACCCGTCCACGCACTCCCACCGACCACCCGATCGCGCCCACAGGACCACCACCAGCAGCGCCAACCCGTCCCACCCAGCCACCACCAGCAGTGCCCGCTCACCTCACCCAACCACCACGGCAGGCCATCTCACCCAACCCGCCCTCCACCAGCCGAACCAACCCACCCCACCAGGCCACCACCGCCGAGCGAACCCACCCAACCCAACCCCCGCCAGCCGAACCCGCCCCCTCAAGCCGGGCACGATGCCGGGCGGGGCGAGGGGGCGGGTGGCGGGAGGAAATGCCTCAGTAGTTGTCGCCGCCGAAGAACATCTCCTCGATCTGGTCGGCGGTGCCCGCGAGCAGGGCCAGCGGGTCGTCGAACTCGTGCACGTCGAGGTCGCGCAGGGGCAGGGAGTGGCGCAGGACGACGTGCTCGCCCATGATGGCCGCGCCGCAGGCGATGGAGGCCTGCCCCACCTCGCGCAGCAGGGCGGCGAGGTCGACCTCGGCGGCCAGGCCGACGGGGCTGGCGATCTGCACCCACTCGTGGACGTTGTCGAGCACCTCGCGCACCAGCACGACGACCTGGGTGCGCTCGTCCTCCTCGTCGTACTTGTCGAAGCCGAACTCGATGCGGATCTCGTCCTCGCGCTCGTCGATGACCTCGTACTCCTCGCGGATGTACTGGGCCAGGTCGCCCCACGTCGATACCATGCCGCCCAGCCTACGGGAGTGGATCACCGCGCGGGTGGGCCGTTCGCGCCCTTGTGCGCCCCTGCCCGGTCGTGTTAAGTCGAACGGGTGGCCGACGCGGGCCCCGGGACCGTCCACTCAGGAGGCTCCATGCCGAACCGGATCGTGCCGCCGGGGTTGCCGGAGCACCTGGAGTACCCGCGGGTGCCGGTGGGGGCGGTGGTGCTGGGCGCGGCCCGGCGCTGGGGCGAGCGGGTGGCGTTCCGCCGCGGCGCCGAGTCGATCACCTTCGCGGAGCTGGGCCGGGCGGCCGCGCGCACCGCGAACGGGTTGCGCGCCCGCGGCGTGGAGCCCGGCGACCGGGTGGCGCTGCGGATGCCGAACCGGATCGCCTTCCCGGTGGCCTACTACGGGGTGCTGCTGGCCGGTGCCGCGTTCGTGCCGGTGAACCCGCTGCTGCCGGAGGCCGCCGCGCGGGCGCAGATCGCCGACTCGGGCGCGGTGCTGGTGCTCGGCGAGGGCGACGTGGCGCCGCTGGCCGAGGGGATGCCGGACGTGCCGCCGCGGGTCGAGGTCGACGTGGACGAGCACCTGGCGCACCTGGCCTACACCGGCGGCACCACCGGGGTGTCGAAGGGCGTGCTGCTGCCGCACTCGAACGTGGTGACGAACCTGCTCCAGTACTGCTGCTGGGGGACGGGGTCGGTGCCCGCGCTCGACGACGAGGGCGGGTTGCGGCTGGAGCAGGTGGGCAGCGCCGAGGAGTGGCCCGCCCGGCTGGGCACCGGCGTGGTGGTGAACCTGACGCCGTGGTTCCACGTCATGGGCACGATCGCGGGCATGAACGCCCCGGTGCTCACCGGCGCCACCGTGGTGCTGCACGACCGGCTCGACCCGGCCGCCTACCTCGCGGCGGTGGAGGAGCACCGGGCCACGACCATGGGCGGCGCGCCCGCGCTGTTCGCCGCGCTGGCCGCGCACCCGGACTTCGACACCCGCGACCTGTCGTCGGTGCTCACCATCAGCTCCGGCGCCTCCCCGATGCCGCACGACACCGCCGAGCGCCTGCGCGCGCGGGTGCCGAACGCGGTGGTCGTGGAGGGCTACGGCCTGACCGAGGTGACCATGGGCGCCACCGGCGGGCCGACCTGGCGGTCGGGTGTGCGCAAGCTGGGGTCGGTGGGCCTGCCGACCTTCGACACCGAGGTCCGCGTGGTGCCGGTCGACGGCGGGGACCCGCTGCCCCCCGGCGAGCCGGGCGAGGTCTGCCTGCGCGGCCCCCAGGTGATGCGCGGCTACCACAACCACCCCGAGGCCACCGCGGAGGTCCTGGTAGACGGCTGGCTGCACACCGGCGACATCGGCGTGCTCGACGAGGACGGCTACCTGTTCATCGTCGACCGCAAGAAGGACATGCTGCTCTACAAGGGCTACAACGTCTACCCGCGCGAGCTGGAGGAACTGCTCGTCGCCCACCCCGCCGTCCACGGCGCCGCCGTCGTCGGCCGCCCGCACCCCACCGCGGGCGAACTCCCCGTCGCCTTCGTCGTCCCCGCGCAGGCTTCCCTGACCCCCCAACAACTCCAGGACGACATCAACGCCAACCTGGTCCCCTACAAGCGCCTCCGCGAAGTCCACTTCGTCGACGCCATCCCCTACTCCGCCGCGGGCAAGATCCTCAAGCGCGAACTCCGCAACCGCCTCACCGCGGGCTGACGCGGCAGACCAGGCGCATCGACTGGACGCGACCTCGTGGCAGAAGGCGAGGAATGCAATGGGCTACAGCCTGGAAGACCGGCTGGTGATCGGGGTGGCGTCCAGCGCACTGTTCGACTTGTCCGAGTCGGACGCCGTCTTCCGCAACCGCGGGGAGGAGGCGTACCGCAGCTACCAGGAGCAGCGCTTGGACGAACACCTGCAACCAGGTGTCGCCTTCTCCTTCGTCAGGCGCCTGCTCTCCCTCAACGACCTCGCGCAACCGGACGACCCGCTGGTGGAGGTCATAGTCCTGTCGAAGAACGACCCGGACACCGGGCTGCGGGTGATGCGCTCGATCGAACACCACGGGTTGGACATCACCCGTGCAATCTTCCAGCAGGGGCGCTCGCCCTACGAGTACATCTCGGTGCTGAACATCGCCCTCTTCCTGTCCGCCGACGACGGGGATGTGGCGAAGGCGGCGGAGATGGGGCTCCCAGCGGGCAGGGTTCTGACCGCCTCGCTGGCGGACACCGAAGACGACGACCTCCGCATCGCCTTCGACTTCGACGGGGTGCTGGCGGACGACAGTTCGGAGAAGATCGCGCAAGCGGACCTGACGGCATTCCGGGAGCACGAGGTCCAGAACGTCAGGACGGCCCACAACGCGGGCCCGCTGAAGGACCTGCTGGCGGGCATCAACCGGATCCAGCAGCGGGAGGTGGAGCGCAAGGAGGCGGATGACGACTACCAGATCCGCGTCCGGGTCTCCATCGTGACCGCGCGGAACGCGCCGGCGCACGAGCGGGCGATCCTGAGCCTGAAGCAGTGGGGGGTGCGGGTCAACGACGCGTTCTTCCTGGGCGGCATCGACAAGGGTCCGGTGCTGGAGGTGCTGAAGCCGCACATCTTCTTCGACGACCAGTTGAAGAACCTGCAAAGCAGTTCGAGCAGGGTACCCAGCGTGCACATCCCCTTCGGGATCGCGAACCTGCCCGCGCGGGTGGACGACGCCCGACGCGAGGTGGACGCGTCAGGTGAGGACTTCGAGGGTGGCGGGTCCTGTTGAGAGGGTGCCGGAGTCCAGGGGGGTGCAGCGGACGCCCGCTCGGCCGCGGAGGGCCCTGAAGGCGCCGTCGGCCAGTTGGGTGTCCATCCAGCGGCAGGGGGAGGCGGGGCGGTGGGCCCGGAAGCGGAGGGGGCCGGTGCCGGTGTCGAGGGTGAACAGGGCGCCGGGGGTGGTGCGGGTGGCGGCGAGGGTGTCGACGGGGAAGCCGCGGAGGAGGAGGTTGCGGCGGGTCCGGAAGGGGTCGAGCGGGGTGGCGAGGGCGCGGGCGACCTCGTCGAGGGCGTCGAGGGAGAGCAGGGTGACCGCGGCGGTGCGGTGGGCGGGGTGGTTGTAGTAGCGGTCGCCGAGGAGGCCGAGGTCGGCGTGGACCTCGACCTGGTCGAGCGGGGTGGGGGGCGGGCCAGGGGGGTCGGTGGGCCTGCCCTCGTAGGCGTGCACCGGGGAGACCAGGATGGCCTCCAGCACGACCGGGGTGGGCGTCAGTCGCCCAGCCAGCCGTGGCCCTCGGCGAGCTTGACCATGGCGCGCCGGACGCCGACGATCTGCTCGCCGGTCAGCGAGCCGACCGAGGTGAGCAGGGCCTCGGTGACCTCGGCGCTGAACTCGCCCGCCGGGATGAAGTCGCACAGCACGTCGTCATCGCCCGAGCCGCCCGAGCCGCCGACCGCGGTGCGGGTGGGCGCGGCCTCGGAGCGGCGCACGAGGGTGACCCCGAACGCCTTGGGGCCCCGGGGGCTGTCCTCCACCTCGAACTCCACGAGCGAGCCCGCCGTCAGCAGGTGCTTGTCGAACTCCAGGTCGTTGACGTGCAGGAAGATGTCCTCCCCACCCGCGTCGTTGGCCACGAACCCGTACCCGCGGACCTGGTCGAACTTCACCACTGTCCCTGTCGCCACAGCAACCACCACATCACTTCAACTACGGCGCACCACTGCGCCACCACGGAAACCTCCGCTCATTGTGCCACCACCCGCGTCCGGCGCCACGCCACGACCAGGAAACCGGCGAGCCCGACCAGCGGCAGGGTGCTCGCCGACCAGCTCAGCGCCAGCGGCGGGCCGGGCTGCTCCAGCACGTTCAGCGAGGTCAGCGCCCCGTCACCGGTTCCGAGCGGACCGTCGAGGTGGAACCGCAGCGCCCACTGCCCGGCCGCGTCCACGGACTTGATGTCGAGCCCCCAGACCTCCAGCTTGCGGGGGTGGCGCGCCAACGGCCGCTGCCGCGGTTGGCCGGTGGCGCCGGGGGCGACCATGGCGAGGGTGCCGGACTTGTCCCCGATCCCCCCATCGGGCGCGAAGGTCCAGTCCAGTGACTGGTACGCGCGCACGGGCCAGGTGCTGAACCCGACGGTCACGCCGTAGGGGCCGACTTGCACCCGTTCGGTGTGCACGACGTTCACGGGCTCGTAGGCGTTCGCGGCGGGCGCGGAGGCGACCACGAGGCAGGCGGTGAAGGCGAGGGCGGTCAGCGTGCGGCGCACGGCTCAGGCCTCCTTGACGGCAGCGGGGACAGCAGGAGCGGGGATGGCGGTGTCGGACCGGGTGGGCGCCCCGGGGTTGGCCGCGCGCAGCATGCGGCCGAAGCGCCACCCCAGGAACCCGGCCAGCAACCCGACGACCAGACCGGCGACGGCGTTCGGCAGCAGTTGCGCGACCTGCACCCGGTAGCCGTACACGAGCGAGTCCTGCACGCCCTGCACCCCGGCGAGGACCGCGCCCGCCACCCCGCCGCCGACCACGGGCGCCCAGCCCGCGCCGCGGCGGGCGCGGGCGGCGAACAGCTCCAGCAGCAGCGCGACGGGGATCAGCAGCATCGGCATCAGCGCGGGCATCACCGGCACACCGCGGACGTAGTCGCGCACCGGCAGCCCCACCGACTCCGCGTACACCCGCGCCGCCCACGGCGAGAACCACCAGCCGACGAGCTGCACCACCCCGAGGGCCGCGGCCACCCACACCATCAGCCCGGCCTTGCGCGCGAACCCGCCCGCGGTGACCACGAGCATGACCACGAGCCAGGCCATCGCGGTGTAGACCGCCTCGAACGGACCGTCCACGCTGGTGAGCCCGAGCACCACGATGGTGCTGAACGCCGCGAGCGCGCCCAGCGACACCACGAGCCCCACCTTGCCCCAGCGGTGCTCGAACGCGGCGGCGAACACGACCGCGGTGCCCACCATGGTGGCCATGACCGACAGCAGCAGCCCGATGTGCGGCGGGGACTCGATCACCGCGTCGAAGCCGTAGAGGCTGTGCCACCACAGGTCCCACAGCCCGTAGACGAGGAAGGACGCCGCGCCGCACCCGGCGACGAGGTGGCCGACCGGCGCCTTGAACACGCCCAGCACGGCGACCGGCACCCCGCCCGCGACGGGGTCGGGGTCGCGGCCCGCGCGCTGGGCCGCGGTGGCGGCGAGCACGGCGGTGAGGCTCGCCAGCCCGGCGATGGCGCTGCCCGCGTAGAGGAACAGGTGCGGCAGGGTGAAGAAGGTGTCCGGGCCGACGTCGGTGTGCCACTGCACGTCCCAGGTCAGGCCCACCAGCGTGATCAGCGACCCGAGCAGCAGCGCGGCCGCGGTCGGCAGGCCGCCGCTGAGCGCGGCACCGCCCACCCGGGCGCGCGGCAGGGTCCCCGCGGTCATGTCCATGCCCATCCCCTCCTAGTTCCCCACCCGCAGCGGGAGCACGGTCGACTCGGCGGCTCCCGCCCGGCGGACGGTCACGGTGATCTCCCAGGTGCCCGCCATCGACAGGTGCGCGGCCGGGACCCGGTAGCGGCCGGGGGCCTCGGCGGTGGCGGTGGCGGGCGGCTCGGCGTGCCCCATGCCGGGCATCACCGGTTCGACGGTCACCTCGTCGGCGGTGACCGGGGCGCCCGCGTGGTCGGTGACCTCGACGAGCAGGGCGTTGTCGCCGACCGACGCGGGCCCGTCGAGGACGACCCGCACCGCGTAGGTGTCGGACCCGCCGGTCAGCTCCTGGGGCTCGTCCTCGGGCCACAGCCACACGACGAGCAGCACGACGACCACGGCGGCGGCGACGGCGGCCAGCAGTCGGGTCCGGGGCAGGGCCCTGGTCTCGGTCACGGTGTCCCCCCGGGGGTCGCGGCGATGTCGAGCAGGGCGGGCGCGGTGAGGACCTGGTAGCCCCGCTCGGCCTGGAACCACAGCCGGTACTGGCCGGGGCGCGGGAAGGTGAAGGTCCAGTCGACGTGCGGGTCGTAGGCGGCGACGGTCTCGTCCGGTTCACCGCCGACCGCGCCGGGGGTGGTGGGCACCATGGCGTGCGCGTGCGCCCACACCGGCGCGGCCAGCGCGGCCTCCCCGACCGGGGCGCCCGGCGGCAGCGGGCCGATGACGACGAGGTGCCCGCGCATGCCCAGCCACGGCTGGAGGTCGGCGGGCCCGCCGAAGTCGGCGGTGAGGGTGGTGGGGCGCCCGGCGACGAGCCGGTCGGCGGTCACCTCGACCTGGGCGGTGCCCGCCGCGCGCTTGCCCGGTCCACTGGGGACGGTGGAGGCGCGCGGTTTCCCCGCAACGTCGAACGACCCGCGCACCTGCGCCACGCCCGCGCCCGCGCGCGACAGCTCGGCGGACACGGCGAAGCGCCCGCCCTCGCCGGGGGTGAACGCGGCCCGGTACTCCCCCGCCGCCGCGCGCACCGGGTGCAGGTGGCTGAGCACGCCGGACGGGCTCACCACGACCAGGTGCACGAACGCGGCGTGCTGGGCGCGCAGGTCGTCGACGGGGCGGCCGGTGGCGGCGTCGGTGAGGTCCAGCACCACCGCCGTCGGGCTCCCGGCCCGCGCGGGTTCGGCGCGCACGGCCATGTTGGCGGGCGGCCTGCTGCCGTCGAGGGCGGGGGCGGCGACCGGGGTGGACGCCGACAGCAGGGCGGCGGTGGCCGCCACGGTGATCGAGACGAGCACCCCGGCGCCCGCGGTGACGGCGCCCGCGCCGACCCCCCGGCGCAGCGCGAAGCCCAGCGCCAGCACCAGGAACACCCCGGCGGCGACGAAACCGCCGTAGGTCGCGCGCTCCCAGGTCTGGGTGACCCGCTCCAGCACGGTGAACGGGATGCGCGCGGTGTTGCCCGCGCCGTCGTCGAGTTCGAGGTCCCAGGGGCCGAAGCGGTCGATGGTCAGCGTCGTGGAGGTCGCGCCGGGCGGACCGACCCGCACCACCGACTCGGACACGGCGCTGCCGCCCGGGGGCACCGCCCGCAGCCTCAGCTCACCGGGAGCGGTGCCGACGTGCGAGACGACGTCCACCGACACCGGCGCGGGTGCCCCCTCGACGCGGCGCACCACCACGGTCAGCTCGCGCTCCCCCAGCGTCTGCGCGACGTGCAGGTCGGCCCCCAGCGGAGCGCCGTCGGCCCACGCGGGCGGCGCGAAGACCACCAGCAGCACGCCCACCAGGGCCACCAGCGCCCGCACCCGTCCCCGCACGCCGGTGACGGTACCGAGCCGGGCGGGCACGGCTCGTCACGGCGGAAGGGGACCCGGGCTCCCCCGGGGGAGGGATGCGACCCCCGTCCGCCCTCAGGGGCGGCGCACCAGGCCGTGCCGGTGGGCGTAGACGACGGCGTGCACGCGGTCGCGCAGCCCGAGCTTGGCGAGCACCCGGGACACGTGCGTCTTCACCGTCTCCTCCCCGATGTGCAGCGCGGCGGCGATCTCGGCGTTGCTCAGCGCGTCCGCGACCAGCAGCAGCACCTCCTGCTCGCGGCTGGTGAGCCGGTCGGGCTCGGCCAGCGCCGGGGCGGGGGCGAGGCTGGCGGTGAACCGGCTGACCAGCCGCTTGGTGACCGAGGGGTCGATGAGCGCGTCGCCGCGCGCGGCCACCCGCACCGCCGAGACCAGCTCCTCCGGCGGCAGGCTCTTGAGCAGGAAGCCGCTCGCGCCGAGGGACAGCGCGCGGTGGACGTGCTCGTCGAGGTCGTAGGTGGTGAGCACCAGGACCCGGGTGCGGTTGCCGGGGGTGGACAGGATCGCCTCGGTGGCGGCGAGGCCGTCGAGGCGGGGCATGCGGATGTCCAGGACGGCGACGTCCGGGCGGGTGGCGGCCACCTCGCGCACGGCCGCGGCGCCGTCGGCGACCTCGCCGACGCACTCCAGGTCGGGTTGGGTGTCGAGGACCGCGCGCATGCCCGAGCGGAACATGGCGTGGTCGTCGGCCAGCAGCACGCGCAGGGTCACCGGGCCTCCAGGGGGACGCGGACGCGGACGACCCAGCGGCCGCCGTCGGGCCCGCAGGTCACCTCGGCCCCGAACAGCGCCGCCCGCCTGCGGATGCCGCTGAGGCCGCGCCGGGTCGGGCCGCGGGTCGCCCCCGGTGCCGCGGGCAGGTCGTTGTCGACGGTGAGCACGACGTCGGCGGGCGTGCGCGCCAGGGCGACCGCCGCGCCGCGGCCGCCGCCGTGGCGCAGGGCGTTGGTCAGCGCCTCCTGGGCGATCCGGTACAGCGCGACGTCCACCGAGGGCGGCAGCGCCACGTCCGGCCCGGCGGTGGTCAGGGTCGTCGGCAGCCCGGCGGCCCTGGTGCCCCGCACCAGCTCGTCGAGGTCGTCGAGCCCGGGTTGGCGCGCGGCGCCGTCGCCGTGGTGGAGCAGGTCGAGCAGGCGGCGCAGGTCCACCATCGCGGACCGGCTCGCGGTCTCCACCGCCGACAGCGACGGGCCCACCCGGTCGGGGGCACCCGCCAGCGACAGCCGCGCGGCGCCCGCGTGCACGCCGATCGCGCTGACGTGGTGGGAGATGACGTCGTGCAGGTCACGGGCGATCGCCGTGCGCTCCTCGGCGACAGCGCGGCGCACCGCGTCCTGCGCCTCCTGCTGCCGGTCGGCCTCGCGCCGCTCCAGCTCGGCCAGCAGCCCGCGCCGGGCGGTGGTGGTGCGGCCCACCAGCCACGGCAGCAGCACGGTGGTGAGGGTGTGCGCGGTGACCAGCCGCCAGTCCCCGGCCAGCGGCGACGGCGGGAACAGCGCGCGCCCCAGCAGCGCGCACACCAGCAGCACCCCGAGGACGACCCCCGCCTCCCGCAGGCCGAGCCACGCCCCCGCCCGGTACCCGGCCACGAGCAGCCCGGTCTCGTTGGCCCCCGGGTACCCGCCCACCCCGGTCAGCAGCACCGGCCCGACCACCTGGAGCGCGGCGTGCCCGGCGGCCACGGGCCCGCAGAAGCGGGCGGGCGTGGCCAGCGCGAGGTCGGCCGCCAGGATCAGGAGCACGACCAGGTACCCGGCGGCCGACGACGTGGCCCGGGGGCAGAGCACGAGCAGGATCACCACGTCGGCCACCGCGCACAGCACGGCGACGACCAGCTCCTGCCCGCGGAGGCCCGCTGCGGTGTCCCACACGCCCCCAGCTTGGCACCTCGCCCGCGGGCCGGGGAGCGGTCGGGTCAGAACAGCTCCTCACCCCACACGACCTCGCCCGCGACGACGGTGGCGCGGACGCCGACCGAGGCCGGGGGGACCACGTGCGGGTCGGCGGTCAGCACGGCCAGGTCGGCGTGCGAGCCGGGGGTGAGCGAGCCCAGCTCGTCCTCCCAGTGGCAGGACCAGGCGGCCTCGGTGGTGTAGGCGTGCACCGCGGTGGCCGGGCTGACGGCCTCGGCGGGGGCGATGCGGGTGCCGCGGTGGGAGGTGCGGTCGAGCATGAACTGCATCGCGCGCAGCGGGGCGCCGACGGTGACCGGGCGGTCGGAGCTGCCCACCAGGCGGACGCCCTCGTCCACGAAGGACTGTCCCCTGTAGAGCCACTGGGCGCGCTCGGGGCCCATCACCTCGGCGTAGTCGTCGCCGAAGGACCACAGGAACGTCGGTTGCACGACCGGGGTGACGCCCAGGGTGGCGAAGCGCGGGAGCTGGTCGGGGCGCACCAGCCCGGCGTGCTCGACGCGGTGGCGGGCGCGCGGGCGGGGGTGGGCGGTCTGGGCGGCCTCGATGGCGTCGAGGGCCACGTCGACGGCCCGGTCACCGATGGCGTGCACCGCCAGCTGCCAGCCCGCGCGGTGCCCGTCGACGATGACCGAGCGCAGCTCGTCGGGGTCGGCGTAGAGCTCGCCCGCCGAGTCCGACCCGGCGTAGGGCTCGGTGAGCGCGGCGGTGCGGGCCATCATGCCGCCGTCGGTGAAGACCTTCAGCGCGCCCAGCGACAGCCGGTCGCCGCCGAAGCCGGTGCGCAGGCCCAGGTCCATCGCGCGGGGGGTGTCGTCGGTGCCGTGCGCGGCGACCGGGCGCAGCAGCGCGCCCGCGACCATCAGCCGCACCCGCAGGGGCAGCCTGCCCTGCTCCTGGGCGCGCTGGTAGGCCGCCAGCTCCACCGGGCTGTGCCGGATGAGCCCGCCGCCGATGCCCGCCTCCGCGACCGCGGTGACCCCCTCGGCCAGGCACTGCCGCCCGGCGCGCTCGACGGCGGCCACCAACTCGGCCAGCGGGTAGGGCTGGCGCAGCTCGCGCACCAGCGCCGCGCCCGCCTCCACCAGCAGCCCGTCGCGGTGCGGCACGTCGGCGGGCAGCGCGGCCAGCACCCCGGAGTCGACCACGCAGGCGTGCCCGGAGTCGTGCACCAGGTTCACCCGGCGGCCCGCGGCGACGGTGTCGAGGTCGGCGGCGGTGACGTGCCGCCCGAGCCTGCGCTGGTCGTAGCCCACCACGTCGACCCACTCGCCGACCGGGCGCTGCCGGGCCGCGGCCGCCACCGCGGCGAGCACCCCGGCCACGGAGTCCTCGGCGGCCACCGACGCGGTGTCGGCGGCCAGACCGGCCCAGGCCAGGTGCACGTGCGGGTCGACGAAGCCGGGGAGCACCACCGCGCCGCGCAGGTCGACCACGCGGCGCGCGGGAAGCCCGGCGACCGCCTCGTCCAACCCCACCACCCGGCCGCGCCAGACGCCCAGCGCCGACGCCGTCGGCCGGGCCGGGTCCAGGGTGGTGAACCGGCCACCGACGAGCAGGAGATCCAGCATGGGCCCAGCCTAGGGCGGCGGATTCCCGACAGGAATTGCCGGTCGGCGCAACGCGGCGGGGGTGGGCGAATGGGTGACCGCAAACACCCGGCTAATGTCCGGTGCGGACCGGGGGTGCGCACGCGCGTACCCGGGGCGACACCACCGCGCGCGGGCGGGCGACCCGGCCGATCGGGCAGTGCGATTGCCCGACCCGCCCCTGCGGATTCACGTTCGGCGCGATCGCGCCAGTGCCCCGGCGGCCCGGCGGGGCGCACCGAATCCGGACAACCCACCGCGGGGAATAGCAGGCGGGATTGCCAGGGGTGCGCCGCCGGGGGCGGTGTGGGTGACGCGGCGCCGGACCGCGGCCTGCCGGACGGGCCCGCGCGGGTCACGCGGTTGCGCAGTTACAGGGTCACGCGGTCACGCAGCTACACGCTGGAGAGCCTGCGCTTGCCCGCGTGGGCCTCCTCGAACGCCTCCACGACCGCCGAGGGGATGCGCCCCCGCTCGGAGATGTCGTGGCCGTTCTGCCTGGCCCAGTCGCGGATGGCCCTGGTCTGCTCCTTGCTGCGGACCTCCCCGACGGCCTTGGCGGGCGCCCCGCCGCGGCGCACGCGGCCCCCGGTGCGGCGGGCGGCGTTGACGAACTCCGCGAGCTCGTCGCGCAACCGGGAGGCGTTGCGCTCGTTCAGGTCGATTTCGTAATGCACCCCGTCGAGACTGAACTCGATCGAGCGAATGTCATCGCCCGGCGAACCGTCCAGGTCGTCGAACAGCTGCACGATCGTCTTCTGAGCCATGGCACACCTTATTGCAGAAACGGGCAGATCCTATCCATTATTGGATCACATCCGCGTCCGCGACGCCATGCGCGCGCCCACATCACCGGTTGCCGATCCGGTGGGTGGGACAATCGAGCCGCCTTTGGCACGGCCGGGGCAGGAGAATGCGGGTGGGCAATTCAGCCGCCCGCGGACCCCGGCAGCAGGTTCAGCAGCCCGCCCGCGGCCCAGATCCGGCGCACGAACTCCCCCGGCGGCACCAGGTCGACCACCGTGCCGTCCGCGCAGGTCAAGGTGGCCGCGACCGGGTCGAGGGTGACCCGGGAACCGGCCTCGACCAGGTCCAGGTCGGCGGGCCGGGCGGGGGTCAGGCAGGGCAGCCCGTTGTTGGTCGCGTTGCGGAAGAAGATCCGCGCGAAGTCGACGGCGACCACCGCCCCGACCTGGTTGAGCTTGATCGCCCGGATGGAGGTCTCCCGGCTCGACCCGCAGCCGAAGTTGCGGCCCGCGACGAACACGTCACCCGGGCGCACGTCCCTGGCGATGGCGGGGTCGTAGCCGTGGAACAGGCCGCGGCGCACCTTGTCCGGGTCCAGGCTGTAGAACGCGGGCGGGTGGATGACGTCGGTGTTGACGTCGTCGCCGAAGCGCCACACCCTGCCGGTGGTCGGGGCGGTCACGACGCCTCCTCGGTGCCGCCGGGCAGGGCCGCGCCCGCCCGGTAGAGGTCGGGGGTCAGCGCGCCGCGCAGCGCGGCCCTGGCCACGGTGCGCGGCGAGGCCAGGTAGGTGCGGCTGTCCCAGTGCCCCATCCGGCCGCGGAAGTTGCGGTTGGAGCTGGAGACGCACACGTCGGCCGAGCCGAGCACGCCCTTGTCGATGCCGCCGCAGGCCCCGCAGCTGGAGTGGTTGAACTGGGCCCCGGCCTCGGTCAGGGTCTCCACGTAGCCCGCGCGCAGGGCCTGCTTGAACACCTCCACCGACGCCGGGATCACCACGAACCGCACGTCGGGGTGCACCCGCTTGCCCTCGACCTCGGCCGCCGCCGCGGCGATGTCGGCGAGCCTGCCGCTGGCGCACGAGCCGAGGAACGCCGAGGTGATCGGGATCTCCTCCAGCTCGGTGATCGGCACCACGTTGCCCGGCGACCACGGCTTCGCGACCCGGGCGGTGAGGTCGGTCACGTCCAGCTCGACCACCCGCTCGTAGACCGCGTCGGCGTCGGGCCGCACGGGGTTGCCCAGGAACCGGCCGTCGCGGGCGGTGCAGTAGGCCTCGGTGACCTCGTCGGGGGCGAACACACCGAACTTGGCGCCGATCTCCACGGCCATGTTGGCGATGGCGAACCGGTCGTCCTGCGGCAGCCGGGTGGTGGTCTCGTCGTGGAACTCCAGGCTGCGGTACTGCGCGCCCGCCTCGCCGAGCAGGCGCAGCAGCTCCAGCACGACGTCGCGACCGCCGGACTCCTCGGGCAGCTCGCCGCGCAGCCGCACGGCGATGCTCGCGGGCTTGCGCATCCAGGTCTCACCGGTGGCGAGGGTGAACAGGATGTCGGTGGCGCCCATGCCGGTCGCGCAGGCGCCCACCGCCCCGGCCATGATGGTGTGGCTGTCGGCGCCGACGATGAGCCCGCCGGGCTGGCACAGCTCGTGCTCGACCAGCAGCTGGTGGCAGATGCCCTTGTCCAGCATGAGGTTCGGCATCCCCTGCCCGCGCGCCCAGCCGAGGAACTTGTTGGAGATGTCGGCGCGCTCGGCGGTGGCGGGCGGGGCGAAGTGGTCGTTGGTCAGCAGCACCTTCGACTTGTCCCAGATGGACAGCCCGCGCCGCTCGAAGTCGTCGATGAGCAGCGCGGTGGTGGCGTCGTGGCCGAGCACCGCGTCCACCCGCACCCGCCGGTACTGCGCCGACCGGTCGTCGTCGAGGGTGTGCTCGTCGATGACCTTGTCGGAGATCGTCCTGCCGCTCACCGCTGCCCCTCCGCCCGCTCACCCGGCGCCGGGACGCCCCGGGCCGCGCCGTCGCCGTCCGCGCGGCCCTCGTGCCGCAGCTTGCGGTGGCGCGCCACGACGAACTCCGGCGGCACCCCCGCCAGCGCCCGCGCGGTGAACTGCTCCTTGGCCGCGAAACCCACGTCGTGCAACGCCTTGTCCCGTCCCTCGACGGCCGTCTTCACCGCCTCCAGCAGCGCGCGGGCGGTGTCGTCGTCGACCTCCTCGGCCGTCCCGGTGCGCCGCAGCACCTCGCGCACCAGCGCGGTGCCGGAGTGCTTGCCCAGCACGTACTCCCGGTCCAGGCCGACCCAGGACGGCGGCAGCACCTCGTAGCTGCGCACGTCCTTGAGCATGCTGTCGACGTGCAGGCCGGACTCGTGCCGGTAGACGTTGACGCCGGTGACCGGCTTGGTGGCGCCCATGTGGATGCCGCTGATCCGCTCGACGAACCGCGACAGCCCGGGCAGCGCCGCGGGGTCGACGCCGTGCGCCACGCCGTGCAGGTGGGTCAGCGAGGCCAGGCACTCGGCCAGGTCGGCGTTGCCCGCGCGCTCACCGATGCCGTTGACGGTGCAGGTGATGGCGCGCGCGCCCGCCTCCACCGCCGCGAGGGTGTTGGCGGTGGCCAGCCCGAAGTCGTTGTGGGCGTGGGTGCACAGCGCGATGCTCGGGTCGAGCCTGCCGACCAGCTCGCGCACCAGGCGCTGGGTGGAGCCCGGGTGGGCGCAGCCGACGGAGTCGGCCAGGATCAGCCGGGAGACCTCGCCGGGCAGGCAGACCTCGTCGATGAGGCGGGCCATGTGGTCGGGGTGGGCGCGGGTGGCGTCCTCGAAGACGACGTTGAGGCCCATGCCGTGCCCGAGCACCTCGTCCACGCCCGCGCGCATGATCGCCGCGGCCTGGTCGCGGGTGATGCCCAGGGTCTCGCGCAGCCGCAGGTCGGAGGTGGGCATGAAGAGGAAGACCTCGTCGGCGCCCGCCTTGCGGGCCGCGGCGATGTCCTGCTGCACCGGGCGGGCGGTGGCGCCGAGGGAGGCGGTGACGCCCGCCTCGCGCATCCCCTGCATGGCCTCGACGTCGGCGCCGGAGGCGGCGGGGAAGCCCGCGTCGAGCACCCGCACACCCGCCTCGGACAGCAGCTGGGCCAGCCGCACCTTCTCCTCGACGGTGAACCAGACGCCGGGGGTCTGCTCGCCGTCGCGCAGCGTGCAGTCGATCACGTCCACCGAGGTGGGCATGCCCGGGGTGGGCGCGGTGCCGGGCGGCACGGGGTGGGTGGGTGCGTCGGCGCGGTCGTGGGCGTCCACGGGCAGCGGTCCCCTCTCTCGGTTGGGCCGGGACTTCGATCGGTCATCGGGCCCCCGCCCGGGCAGCGCCCACCCGTTCCCCCCAGCCGCCGGACCGCGCGCGGTGCCACCCGAGGGCGCGCCGCTCCACGGCCAGCAGCGCGGTGTTGAGGGCGTAGCCGAACACCCCCAGCACCACCAGCACCGCCCAGGAGGCGGCGAAGTCGAACTTGTTCTGCGCGTCGCGCAGCTGCGCGCCCAGCCCGCCGTTGGCCGCGAACAGCTCCGCGACCACCACGAGCACCAGCGCCTGCGACAGGCTGACCCGCAGCCCGGCGAACACCTTGGGCAGCGCGGCGGGCAGCACGACCCGCAGCAGCGCCGCCCCCGGCGACAACCGGAAGGCGCGCGCGGTGTCCAGCTGCACCGGGTCCACCGAGCGCACACCATCCACAGTGGACATCAGCACCGCCCACACCGCGCCGAACACCGCGACGGTGAGCACCATCTGCGCGCCCAGGGTGGTCAGCAGCACGAACACCGGCACCAGGGCGGGCAGCGGCAGCGAGCGGAAGAACGCGAACACCGGCCCGGCGGCGACCGAGGCCGAGCGCGAGGAGCCGAGCAGCACGCCCAGCGCCACGCCGAGCACCGAGGCCAGCGCCCACCCGCCGACCACGCGGCCCAGGCTGGTGAGCGGGCCGTCCCAGGCCGCGGTGGTGAGGAACCCCGCGGTGGCGGGGGCGGACAGCCACAGGCGGCCCGCCGCGCCCAGGATCTCCAGCGGCGCGGGGAAGAACGGGTGGTAGGCGGCCGCGGCGACGACCTGCCACACCAGCACGACGGCGGCGAAGGTGCCCCAGCGCAGCGCGAAGCCCCTCACCGCGGCCGCACCTCGCGCGCGCCCCAGCCGAGCCAGCGCCGCTGGGCGCGCTCCAGGCCCTCGTTGATCAGGTAGCCGAGCAGGCCCGCGACGACCACGCCCGCGAGCACCTGGTCCATCCTGGTCACCCCGCTCGCCGCGACGAGGATGAACTCCCCGATGCCGCCGCTGGTCCCGGTCAGCATCTCCACGCCGATGAGCACCGACAGCCCGATCGCGGCGGAGAGCCGCAACCCGGTGAGCACGAACGGCGCCACGCTGGGCAGGGCCACCCGCGCCAGCACCGCGGCCCGGCCCAGGCCGAACGAGCGCGCGGTCTCCACCAGCAGCGGCTCGACCTCCTCGAAGGCGTAGGTGGTGGCGAACAGCACCGGCCACAGCGCGGCGAAGGCGGTGAGCCCGATCTTGGTGCCGGGTCCGCCGCCGACGGCGACCACGGCCAGCGGCACCATCGCCACGGTGGGGATGGGCCGCAGGAACTCCACCACCGAGCGGCTGGCCGCCCTGGCGGTGGCCGAACTGCCCAGCAGCAGCCCGAGCGGCACGCCGATGGCCACGGCGATCAGCAGCCCGATGGCCCAGGACAGCACGGTCGCCACGACCCCGAGCAGGAACCCGCCGTCGCCGAGCAGCGCGACGACCCGCGGCAGCACCTCGCTGGGCGGGGGCAGGTACCCGTCCAGGAACACCCCGGAGCGGCCCGCGGCCTCCCACACCAGGAGGACGCAGGCCGCGCCGAGGAGCCGCAGCAGGCCGTCGCGCACGCGCTCAGCCCGCGGGGGTGCCCAGCACCATGGGCTTGATGTCGAACCGCTCGGAGATCAGGCCGAACTCCTGCATCAGGTCCGGCACCCGCTGCAACCGGGTGGCGTCGGTGGTGATCGGGTAGTCCGGCAGGTGCAGCACCGGGGCGATCTCGGCCTTGACGCCCGCGTTCTGCACCAGCGCTTGGCGCACGGCGTCGTCGCCGGTGCGGGTGGCCGCCTCTCGGTGGGCCTTCTCCACCGCGCGCTGGAAGGCCGCGACGGTCCTGGGGTTCTGCTGGGTGGTCTTCTCCAGCGCGGCGTAGCCGTTGAGCGCGATGCCCTCCAGCCTGCCGGTCATCGGCTGGAAGACGGTGAACACGCCGAGCTGGGCCTGGGCGACCGAGAGGAACGGCTCGACCAGGAACGCCGCGTCGACCTCACCGGAGGCCAGCTTGGGCAGCATGTCGGGGAACTTCATCTGCTGCCACTGGATGCCGGAGGTGTCGGCCTTGGCCGCCTTCATGCCCGCCATCACCGCCAGGTCGGCCATCGAGCCGGTCGAGGTGACCGCGATCCGCTTGCCCTGCAGGTCCGCGGGGCTGCGCAGCGGGGAGTCCTTGGCCACCACGACCGCGGTGGTGTCCGGCTTGGCCGCCGAGGCGTCGGCGACGACCTTGATGTTGGTCGCGCCGCGGCCCTTCTGCTGCGCCTGCACCAGCAGCGGGTAGCTGGCGAAGGCGAAGTCGACGTCGCCGCCGAGCAGCGAGGTGATGACGTCACCGCCGCCGCCCTTGACGACCAGCTCGACGTCGAGGCCCTGCTCGGTGAAGTAGCCCTGGGACTTGGCCACCCACAGCGGGGCCATGTCGGTCGAGGGGATGACCGCCACCCGCACCTTGGGCTTCTCCGGGCCACCGCCCTGGGCCGCCGCCGGGGCGGCGTCGTCGGACCCGCCGAGCAGGCCGCACCCGGACGCGGCCAGGGCCACCGCGGTCGCCGCGGCGGCCAGCCGCACCGCCCGCATCAGGCCCCGGGTCCGGGCCACCGGTCGGCCGCAGCCGCCGCTTCGCACCACCGCTTGCTCCTGTCTCGCAGATGAGTCTTCGACTGCCGAATCGTGGGCGCACTCCTCCACGCGGCGAGCCGACTTTAACCCCCCGATCGCGCATCCTGGATCACACGTCGGCAACGGTGTACCGCCCTACGGCGCAAGCCCCCTGCACCCAGTCACCACGATTATCACGACATTACCGGCGGGTAGTAACGGCGTACGTACGGCCTGAGCACCTGAAACACCGTCACGGCCAGCGGGTAACCGACTCGCGAATGCCAGTGCGAGGAGTCACCGTACGGCCGAAAGTTAACTCCTGGTGGCATTTGGACCCCCACTCCGCCCAATGGGGCCGGACGTTGACAGGATTGCCCAGCGTGCCAGTATCCCCGCATGCGCGAGCGGCGAATCGGCGTCACCAGACATTTCCCGGAAACGGCGGTGACCCCGGGCTGACGTCGCTCGTTGGCTGGTTGCAGCACCCCCGAACCCTGCCGATCACCAGGAGGCCCCACCGGTGAGCGCGGACGACAGCACCCCGGCACCGCCGTCCACCCCGGACGCGCGACCGGACCACGACCGCGCCATCCTGGCGCCCAAACCGTACCGTCCCAAGCGGACGACTGCGTCGAACAGCCCATGGCGTCCCGCCAATTGGCGGCTGCGCACCAAGATGACGGTCGTGCTCGTGGTGCCCGCGCTGACCGCCGCGGTGTTCGGCTGGCTGCGGGTGCAGGCCGAGCTGGACAACGCCGAGGGCTACCAGCGCATCGTCGACCAGGTGGACGTGGCGCAGGCGGTGACCGGGCTGGTGCACCAGCTCCAGGCCGAGCGCGCGATCGTGGTGACCCACGTCGCCGCCGGGGACGCGGGCCTGGCCGAGGACCCCGAGGTGCGCGGGCAGTTCACCGACACCAACGGCGCGGTCTTCGAGTTCCGCAGGGCGCTGGAGGGCCTGGAGCTGGCCGACACCGACAAGCGCGACCGCTACCAGTTGGCCTACGACCAGTTGCGCCAACTGGACGCGCTGCGCAACCTGGCCTCCGGCGCGGTGTACCCGGACCTGGCGGTGCTCAGCAGCTACACCGGGCTGATCGACCCGCTGGTGCAGCTGGGCCGGGAGATCTCCTCCGACACCGGGCCGTCGCGGGTGAGCACGGCCGTGCAGACCCTGGGGCAGGCCAAGGAGCGCGGCGCGCAGCTCGACGCGCTGCTGCTGATCGCCTCGGTGCGCAACTCCTTCGGCGCGGCCAGCGTGCAGAACCGGGCTCGCTCGGCCGAAGCCGGGTTCGAGGCCTCGATCGCGGACTTCGTGGCGGTGGCCACCCCCGACGAGCGGCAGGCCTACAACGACGGTTACTCCGGGCCAGAGGTCGACCGGCGGCGGGCTATCGCGCAGACCGCGCTGTCCAGCGTCGACCCGAACGCCCCGCTGGACACCGACGTCACCGCGCTGCGGTCCACCTCCACCGCGGCCAACGACAAGCTGCGCGGGGTGGAGACCGACCTGGTGTCGCGGCTGCGGGGGCAGGCCGCGACCGCCGCGGACGCCGCGCTGGCCGCCGCCACCCGCGACGCGGTGATCGTGCTGGCGCTGCTGGTGGTGGCCCTGGCGCTGATGTTCTACGTGGCCAGGACCATCCTGACCCCGATCCGCACGCTGCGCCGCGAGGCGCTGGACGTGGCCAGGGTGCGGCTGCCGGAGACGGTCAAGCGGATCCTGGCCGACCCGAACCCGGTGGAGGCGGCCAAGAGCGCGGTGGACCCGGTGCGGGTCTCCGGCGGCGAGGAGATCGGCCAGCTGGCCCGGTCGTTCGACGCGGTGCACGAGCAGGCGGTGCGGATGGCCACCGAGCAGGCGGTGCTGCGCGACAGCGTCAACTCCATCTTCGTCAACCTGTCCCGCCGCAGCCAGGCGCTCATCGAGCGGCAGCTGGCCGAGCTCGACCAGCTCGAGCGCGACGAGCAGGACCCCGACCGGCTGGGCCGGTTCTTCGTCCTGGACCACCTGGCCGCGCGGATGCGGCGCAACTCCGAGAACCTGCTGATCCTCTCCGGCAGCGGCCTGGCCAAGCGGATGGCCCGGCCGGTGCCGGTGGGCGAGGTCGTGGAATCGGCGCTCTCGGAGGTCGAGCACTACACCAGGGTGCGGGTCAAGCAGGTGCCCGAGCTGGTGGTGCAGGGCCGGGTGGTCAAGGACCTGGTGCACCTGATCGCGGAGCTGCTGGACAACGCCGCGACGTTCTCCGCCCCGCAGACGCAGGTCGTGGTCGCCTCGGCCAGGGTGCGCTCGGGCGAGCTGGCCATCCAGATCTCCGACGAGGGCATGGGCATGTCCGACGACGAGCTGGCCGACGCCAACGAGCGGCTGGCCGACCCGCCGGACTTCGACGTCTCGCTCTCCCGCCGGATGGGCCTGTACGTGGTGGCCCGGTTGGCCCAGCGGCACGACATCCGGGTGCGCCTGCACGGCGGGGTGGACGCGGGCACCACGGCGGTCATCACCATCCCGGCCGAGCTGGTGGCCGAACCGCGCCGCGGCGGCCCGGCGACCGACCCCGGCCCGCTGACCGGCGCGCCCGCCCCGCGCCGCCCGTCCTTCGCCGGGAACCTGCCGGTGGCCAACCCGAACACCCCGTGGTTCGCGGGCGGCGGCGACGAGGCCCCCGGCCGCGCCGCGCAGGACACCGACGTGGAGGCGGCGCCGGGCGCGCTGCCCAAGCGCACCCCCACCGCGGGCGGCGAGACCACCCGCCGCACCGCCACCCCGGCGGGCGGTCTCCCCACGGCCACGCGCAACGGCACGGCCACCCCGCCCGGGGGCACCCCCCGCCCCCAGCGCGGCACCGCCACTCCCCCCGGCGGCGTCCCGCGGGCAGGCAAGGCGGGCGCGGCCACCCCGGCGGGCGGCGTCCCCCACGCGCCCGCCCAGCCCAAGCAGGGCGCCTCGGCGACCTCGTCCCACGGCGTCGCGCAGGCCACCGGGGCCAAGCAGGCCACCCGGCCCGCGACCGGCACGCCCGCGGGCGGCGTCCCCCGCGTCCAGCGGCAGGCCACGAACGGTACCGCCACCCCGCCGGGCGGCACCCCGCAGGCGACCCGCACGACCACCCCGGCGGGCGGGATCCCGCAGGCCGGGCGCCCGGCCACCCCGCCCAGCGGCGTCCCGCAGGCCGGGCGCACCAGCACGCCTCCCGGGGGCATCCCGCAGGCGGGGCGCACCGCCACTCCCCCGGCGGGCGTGCCGCGGGCGGGCACCGGCGGCACCGCGGGCCGCGCGGGCGGGACGGGCACCCCGCCGCCCGGCAGGCACACGATCCCCGGCGCGGGGCAGCCGCCCCAGGCCGACCAGGGCACCGAGGAGGCGACGACGGTGAACGGCTTCGAGGCGCCGCAGCGCTCACCGGAGGAGATCCGGGCCCGGCTCTCGGGCTTCCAGCAGGGGCTGCGCCGCGCGCGGCGACCCGAACCGGCCGAGGACGACCGGTCCGGCGCCCGGGGCGAGCGGTGACCCGGGCGGCCCGGCGCAGGCCGGAGCTGGCGGCGCGGATCGTGGCGCAGGTGCCCAGCAGACCCGGGGACCTGGGCTGGTTCCTGGCCGACTTCGTCACCCGGGTGCCCGGGGCGGCGCACGCGCTGGTCGTCTCCGCCGACGGCCTGGTGCTCGCCAGCTCGGCCACCCTGCCCAAGGGCCACACCCAGCAGCTCGCGGCGATCGTGTCCGGCCTGGTCGGGCTGACCGAGGCCGCGGCCCGCGCGCTGGACGCGGGCGGGGTGGTGCAGACCAGCGTGGACATGCAGCTGGGGTCGCTGTTCCTGATGGGGATGGGGCAGGGCGCGCACCTGGCCGTGCTCGCCGCCGCCGACTCCGACCTCGGCGTCCTCGCCTACGAGATGGGGACCCTCGTCGAGCGCGTCGGCGCCCGGCTGACCCCCGAGCTGCGCGCGGCGCTCACCGCCACCGCGCAGGAGGAGAACGACGGCACCAGCACGTAGGCGACCCCACCGACCCGGACCCCACCCGCCCCAGACCCCCACCAGGAGCCAGGGACGTCGGCACGACCACGGACGCGCCCGCGGCGCCTCCGTCGAGCACGGCCCAGTTGAACCGGAAGAAGCTGATCGACCATGCAGCCCCTGCACACCTTCACCGAGGCTGAGAAGAGCGCGCTGGCCGCGGTGCTGGCGTCCGTCACCGCGAACCCCTACTCCGACCGGCCCGCCTTCGCCGCGCAGGTGGCCGGGCTGCGCGAGCGCGGCGAGGTGCCCGCGGCCCTGCTGCGCGCGACCGAGCGGCTCAAGGCCGAGCGCGCCGCCGGGGTGCACGCGCACGCGCTGCGCAACTGCCCGCTGGACGAGGTGATCCCGGTCCTGGACCAGGACGACCCGCTGGCGGACAAGTACGCCAAGAAGGAGACCTTCGTCGGCGAGGCGCTGCTGGAGCTGGTCGGGCAGCTGCTGGGCACCCCGCTGCTGTCCTACGCCACCCGGTTCAACGGCGACTTCTACATCGACGTCATCGCCATCACCCGGTACCGGGGCAAGCAGACCGGCTACAGCGACGGCGAGCTGGCGTTCCACAACGACCGCACCGCCCACCCCGTGCGCGCCGACTACATCACCCTGCTCGGCATGCGCTGCCCGGAGTCGGAGGTCACCTACACCGGGTTCGTCGGCGGTGACGCGCTGCTGGCGCACGTCGGCCCCGAGCACGAGGCCCTGCTGCGGGAGCCGCACTTCGTGACGCCGTTCGACGTGGTCTCCAAGGACAACAACGCGGCGCTGACGGTGTCGGAGAAGCACCCGGTCTTCTACGGCGAGCACAGCGTCCGCTACGTCGACACGCACACCACCGTCGCCCCCGACGCGCCGCCCGCGGCCAAGGACGCGCTGCTGGCGCTCAAGGACGCGCTGGTGCGGGTGCCCAAGAGCAAGCACCGCATCCTGGAGGGCGACCTGTTCACCTTCGCCAACCAGGACGGCCTGCACAGCCGCGAGCACCTGGAGATCACCGACCCGGAGCTGGCCGCGACCCGCTGGCTGCTCAAGACCTACGCCTTCCGCGACGAGGCCGCCTCGGCGGCGCACGCGGACCGGTGGCTGGGCGGCGTGCCCGGCCGGGTCGGGGACTGACGCCGTGGCCCCCCAGGTGATCGCGGTGGTGGGCAGCGGCCCGCGCGGGCTGATGGCGGTCGAGCGGATGGCCGCCCGGCTCGCCGAGGAGGGCAGCGCCCGCGAGGTCGACCTGCACCTGATCGACGCCGTGGAGGTCGGCGCGGGCCGGGTGTACCGGACCGACCAGCCGGGGTGGTTCCTGATGAACACCGTGGCGGGCATGGTGTCGGCGTTCTCCGGGGTGCCCGACGGCGGCCCGGTGCGCGCGGGCGCGGGCCCGTCGCTGTACGAGTGGTGGGCCGAGCGCGACCCGGCGGCGAGCCCGGACGGCTACGCCAGCCGCGCCGACTTCGGCCGCTACACCCGGTTCGTGCTGGACTCCGTGGCCGCGACGCTGCCGCCGGGGGTCCGGCTGCACCGGGTGCGCGCCGAGGTGGCCGACCTCGAACCGCACGGCGCCGGGCACCTGCTGCGCTTCGCCGACGGCCGCGAGCTGCGCGCCGACCAGGTGGTGCTCACCACCGGGCACTCGGTGCCGGAGCTGACGGGGGTGGAGAAGGCGCTGGCCGACTTCGCCGCCGAGCGCCCCGGCCTGCGCTACCTGCGCGGCGACTCGGCCGCGGACATGCCGCTCGACGACATCCCGGCGGGCAGCCCGGTCGGGGTGATCGGCATGGGCCTGTCGTTCTACGACGTGCTGGCCGCGCTCACCCTGGGCCGCGGCGGGGTGTTCGACGAGCGCCCCGACGGCAGCCTGCGCTACACCCCGTCCGGGCGCGAGCCGCTGGTGCTGGCGGGCTCGCGCAGCGGGATGCCGCTGCCCGCGCGCGGGCGCAACCAGAAGCCGCCGCGCTTCGCCTACCGGCCGGTGCTGTTCACCCAGGACAACTTCCGCACCCACGGCGGCCAGCTCGACTTCCGCCGCGAGGTGCTGCCGTGGCTGCTGGCCGAGGTCGACCTGGTGCGCTGCGCCACCCAGCTGCGGCTGCGCTCGGGCGAGGAGGCCGCGGCCGGGTTCACCGCCGCGGTGGCGCGCGCGGCGGAGTCGGGCGCGGTGCCGGACGTGTGCGCGATGGCGGCGGTGCACGGCGTGGTGTGCGCCCCCGCCGACCTCGACGCGCTGGCGCGCCCGTTCGCCGGGCGCCGCTTCGCCGACCGGGCGGAGTTCGACGCCGCGCTGGTGGCCGAGGTGGCCGCGGACCTGGCCGAGGCCGACCGGGGCAACGTCGACTCCCCGCTCAAGGCGGCGCTGGACGTGCTGCGCGACTGCCGCGGCGCGATCATGCGGCTGGCCGACTTCGCGGGCCTGACCCCCGACTCCCACCGCGACGACCTCATCGGCTGGTACGGCCCGCGCAGCGCGTTCCTGGCCGCCGGGCCGCCCGCCGAGCGCCTGCGGCAGGTGCTGGCCCTGCTGGCGGCGGGGGTGCTGCGGGTGATCGGCCCGCACGCGGTGTTCGACCCCGACCCCGCCGCGGGCCGGTTCGCGGTGTCCTCCCCGGTGGTGGGCGGGGCGCGGGAGCTGGTGGACACCGTGGTCGACGCCCGCATCCCCAGCCCGGACCTCGACCGCGACCTCAACCCGCTGGTGGTGCGGCTGCGCGAGCGCGGCACCTGGACCACCTACGCCAACGGCCACTTCCGCACCGGCGGCGTGGCGGTGACCACCAGCCCGTTCCACCCCGTCGACGCCACCGGGCGGCCGGTGCGGTCGCTGCACGTGGTCGGCATCCCCACCGAGCACACCCGGTGGTTCATGCAGGTCGGCAGCAACCGCCCCGGCCTGTGGGGCGACCTGGTGCACGACGCGGACGCCATCGCCGCGCACGTGCTCAAGGCCGGGACCTGATCAGGCGTGCACGCCGACCGGCAGCGCCGCGTCCACCGAGGTCACCTCGGCGGTGCGCGCGGCGAGGCGCAGCGCCCAGGCGTGCACCTGCTCGTCGCCGGTGGCGGTCGCGTCGGCCAGCACCCGCACCCGGTAGTCGCGGTCGTGGGCGTCGCGGGCGGTGGACAGCACCACCAGCTCGGTGGCCACCCCGGTGAGCAGCACGGTGTCGACGCCCAGCCCGCGCAGCAGCAGGTCGAGGTGGGTGCCGTGGAAGGGGCTCACCCGCCGCTTGACCACCACCGGCTCCCCCGGCAGCGGGGCCACCGCCTCGTGCACGCGGGTGCCCCAGGTGCCCAGGGCGGGCTTGTCGTCGTCGGACTCCGCCCGGAACAGCGGCGAGTCGGCGGGCCAGTCGAGGAAGCCGGGGTCGAACCCGATGACCACGTACACCACCGGGATGCCCGCCGCCCTGGCCCTGGCCACCGCGGTGGCGGCCCGGTCGAGGACGCCGTGCTCGGTGGCGAACCGGTGGTAGCCCTCACCGGCGCGCTTGCCGTCGGCGTGCACCAGGTCGTTGATCAGGTCGAGGACGAGCAGTGCCTGCATGGGGACCTCCGCGGGTTCGACTGCCCCCCGATGCTCGCACACCACCCCTCACCAGGCCACTGTGTACAGTGGAGTGTGGACTGTCAGTCACCTTGGAGGCACTGTGCGCACTGAGGACTTCGGCCACCTGGTGTCCCGCACCCCGCACTCGGTGCGCCGCGCGGAGCACCCCGCGCAGGTCGTCGAGGCGATCGCGTTCGCCCGGGCGGCGGGTCTGCCGCTGGCCCCGAGGGGCGCGGCCCACTCGGTCTACGGCCGCTCCCAGGCCGAGGGCGGGGTGGTGCTCGACGTCACCGGCATCGCCGCGGTGGGCGAGGTCACCCCGGACCGGGTCACCGTCGGCGCCGGGGCGAGCTGGCGGGCGGTGGTCGAGGCCACCCTGCCCGCGGGCCTGGCCCCCCCGGTGCTCCCGGACTACCTCGACCTCACCGTCGGCGGCACGGTCGTGGTCGGCGGCGTGGGCGGCACGACCCACCGCCACGGCCTCGTCAGCGACAACGTGCTGGAGCTGGAGGTGGTGACCGGGACCGGTGACGTGGTCGTCTGCGGCCCCGGCCACCCGCTGTTCGACGCGGCCCGCGGCGGCCTGGGCCAGGTGGGGGTGGTGACGTCGGTGACGCTGGCCCTGGCGCCCGCCCCGCCGCAGGCCCGCCGGTACGTGGTGGAGTACCGCACCCTGGAGGACATGGTCGCGGACTCCCGGGCGCTGCTCGCGGAGAACCGCTGGGACTACCTGCAGGGCGCCGTCCTGCCCACCCCCGACGGCTGGCGCCCCGTCCTCGAAGGCGCCGCCCTGGTGACCGGCACCCACCAGGACGTCATCGAGGGGCTCAACGGCGTCGTCGAGATCACGACGATGAGCCACCGGGAGCTGCTGTCCCGCCTGGAGCCCCTGGAGGCCGCGCTGCGCGAGCTGGGCCAGTGGGACAACCCGCACCCCTGGCTGACCACCTTCGTCCCCGACGCGGCGGTGGAGGACGTGGTGGGCAAGATCCTGGACCGCACGCCACCCGAGGACCTGGGGAAGTTCGGGCGCGTGGTGGTGTCCCCCATCGCCGAGGGCGCGGTGCGCACCCCGCTGGTGCGGGTCCCCGAGGGCCACCACCACGCCGTGAACGTGCTGCGGTTCCCCGGTGCCGACCCGGACGAGGCCGAGCGGCTGGTGGCGGTCAACCGCGAGCTGTACGAGGTCGTGGTGCGGGCCGGGGGGACGCTGTACCCGGTGAGCGCGCTGCCGCTGAGCGCGGCGGAGTGGGCCGCGCACTACGGCGACGCGATGGCCGGGTTCGCCGCCGCCCGGGCGGAGTTCGACCCGGACGGCATCCTGACGCCCGGGTACGAGGTCTTCCGCTGAGCGCGGGGCCGGGGTAGGGCCCCTCACCCCACCGGCCGCAGCCGGGCGGCCGAGGTCCCGATGCCCGTGGGCCCCCGCAGCGAGAACGCCGCGGCCACCGCCCCGGGGCTCGCGGCCCCGAACTGCCGCAGCAGGTCCTCCTCCCGGTACCGGCGGCAGTCCTCGTGCCAGATGAGGATCCCCGCGATCCAGTGCTTCAACTCCTGCGCGTACTGGTCCAGGGCGGCCCGCGCGTCGGCGTCGAGCTTGAAGTCGTCGTAGAGCGCGGGCAGCTCGATCTCGACCACGTGCAGGAACTGGTCCAGGCGGGTGGCGAGCAGGTCGCCCACCACCTCCACCGCGCGCTCCAGCGGGGCGTCGAGGAAGTGCTCGGCGACCCGGATGAGGTTGTGCACCTCGCCCTCGAACTGGACCTCCTTCTGGTAGGAGTAGATGTCGTTGATCATGCAGGCGACGTCGGCGGCGGAGTTCTCCAGCGCCTGGACCGGGCGGGTGCGGTAGACGTCCTGCGGGACGCGCCGGCCGTGGCCGATGCGGGACAGCGCCATCGTCAGGTCGGAGCCGAAGGTGCGGCGGCGCATCTCGACGTAGTCGACCGGGTCGGGGATGCGGTTGAGGTGCATGTTCTCCAGCTCCCACAGCCAGCTGTCGACCATGACCGCCACCGCCCGCCGGAACGCGACCCGGTCGTCCCGGCTCATCGGGCCCGCGGTGCGGACCCACAGCTCGGCCAGCGAGCGCTCCAGCGGGGAGGCGGGCACGACCGGGGCCGGGCCGTCGACCGGCATGAGCTGCTTGAGGCGGGCCGTGGCGGCCTTCGCGGCGGCCATGTCCGGGGTGCGGCCGAACACGACCGGGTACAGGTCGTCGCCGTAGGTGCCCCAGGCGAGCCAGCGGGAGGTGGTGTCCAGCTGGTCGGCGGAGGCGTCCGGGTGGATGCCCGCCGCGCACAGCGGCAGGTCGTAGTCGCGCATCTTCGCCTCGGTCCACACGCCCTCGTGCGGCGGGCCGCCGGGGACGGGCTCGAAGAAGCCGACCGAGCGGCCCCACTCGACGACGTCCTCCCTGGCGTGCGCCAGGTGCGGGCTCAGCGTGGTGCCGAACGGCAGGTCGATCGGGGGCTTGGTGATCGCCCCCACCGGCCGGAACGGGACGTTGGCGTGCCTGCGGGCGCGCTCGGCCAGCGACCCCAGCAGGGCGGGCACCAGCCGGGCCGCGGAGGTGCCCAGGCCGACCGGGCCCGCGGCGAACCCCGACGGCACGGCGCCGGTGTTCATGTACCGGCTCGACCGCAGGTGCCACTCGTGGCCGCCGGACTGCCAGTCCTGCAAGCCCTTGACGTAGGCGAGCACCTTCACCCGGCCCTCGGGGTCCACGGCGTGCTCGTCGAACAGCGGTTCCAGCTCGGTGAGCGCGGTGTGCTCGAACTGGTGCAGGCGCGAGGTGAGCAGGTCGTTCACCCGGTCGGCGGCCTCCTGGGTGGGGATGTCGAGGAACTTCTCGAACACCAGCACCCCGTTGCTCAGCTCGCCCTCGTCGAGCACCTCGCGCTCGTAGGAGAACAGGTCGTTGCGCAGGTGCACCGCGTCGGAGAAGGTGTCGCGCAGCACGTGCAGCGGCCGGGAGGCGGCGATGGCGTGCGGCACCTCGGCACCGGCCGCGTGCTCGACCAGGTTCGCCGACCAGGGCGCGCCGCCGACCTTGCGGCGCATCTCGATGTACTCGATCGGGTTGGCCAGCCTGCCCTCGTTGATGTTGGCCAGCTCCCACAGCGACTCGTCGAGCAGCGCCTTGGTGCTGTCGATGAACCGGTGCCGCCAGTCGGCGGTCATCGACGGCACGGTGCGCGCCCACAGGTCGGCCAGGCCCGCCTCGACGGGGTTGGTCGGTGTCTCGGTGACCGGGCCCTCCGCGGGCATGAACAGCGGGAGCCGGTCGAGGTAGGCGCGCGCGTTGTCCCAGTCGTTGGTGCGCTTGTACAGCTCCAGGAAGTGGTCGTCGAAGTAGAAGACCCACACGTACCAGTCGGTGATGAGGTCGAGCTCCGGGCCGTCGCAGTCGGGGTGGGTGTAGGCGCACAGCAGCGCGTAGTCGTGCGAGTCGAGGTCGTGCTCGTCCCAGATCACCGTGCCGCCCTGCGGCACGTCGATCATCTCCATCGCCCGCGCCCACTCCTTGCTGTGGGCGCGGGCGCCCTCCAGGTTCGGGTTCAGGCGGGCGGGGTACGGCATGTAGAACTCGGGCAGCTCGAACGGCTGCATGGGCACCCGACCCCTCTCGACGGCTGTGCTCGGTCTCCCCTGGTCCGGGGTTCGCGCTGGGCTGGTCCGCTCTGTGCTCGCCCCGGCCGCGCTGCCGGTCGGGCCCCGGCCCGGTGGCAGCGGTCAGACAACCAACTCGCCGGGGGCCTTTCCAAGGGGCGCACCGGGTTTCCACTCGAACGGGCAGTGCGCGGAACGCTCAGTGATCATCGGTGGGCGATCTTGGACGCGCGGTGCCCGGTAGGGTGATTGCGGTCCGGACGCCCACGGGGGGAGTGACCATGGCCGACGCGCGGGCCCGGCGCGCCCGGGCCGCGGTGGCCGCGGTCTTCCTCACCAACGGCTCCCTCTACGCCAACGCCGTCCCGCGCTTCCCCCAGGTGAAGGCGGACCTGGGGCTGTCGAACGCCGAACTGGGCGCGGCCGTCGCGGCGCTGCCCGCCGGGTCGCTGGTGGGCGGGCTGTTCGCCTCGGCGCTGATCGTGCGGCTGCGCTCGGGGCCGGTCGCCGCGCACGGCATCGTCGCGCTGGCCGCGGCGGTGGCGCTCGTGGGCTTCGCGCCGTCGGGGCCGCTGTTCGCCGCGGCCCTGTTCGCCGCGGGGGCGGTGGACGCGGTGGTCGACGTCGCCCAGAACACCCACGGCCTGCGGGTGCAGCGGGTCTACGGCCGGTCGATCGTGAACTCCTTCCACGGGCTGTGGTCGATCGGCGCCGTCCTCGGCGGGCTGATGGGGTCCGCGGCGGCGGGCCTGGCGGTGCCGCTGGCGGTGCACCTGACCGCCTCGGGCGCGCTGTTCGCCCTGGTGGCGCTCATCGCCGGGCGGTTCACGCTGCGCGGCGCCGACACGGTGGAGAAGGCGGGGGCGGCCGGGGAGGGCCGGTGGACCTGGCCCGCGTTGCGCCTGGTGGCGCTGCTGGGCGTGCTGGCCTGCTGCGGGGCGGTGACCGAGGACGCCGGGGCGTCCTGGGGCGCGCTCTTCCTGACCCAGGAGGCGGCCGCCGCCCCGGCGACCGCGGGCCTGGCCTTCGTGGCGCTCCAGGTGGCGATGACGGTGGGCCGGTTGCTCGGGGACCGGGTGGTCGACCGGTTCGGGCCGCGGCGGGTGGCCCGCGCGGGCGGGCTGCTGGCGGCGGCGGGCATGGGCCTGGCGCTGGCGCTGCCCTCGGTGCCGACCGCCCTGCTCGGGTTCGCGCTGGCGGGGCTGGGCACGGCGACGGTGATCCCGGCGGCGATGCACGCCGCCGACGAGGTGCCGGGGTTGGCGGCGGGGGCGGGGCTGACGGGGGTCAGCTGGTTCCTGCGGATCGGGTTCCTGGCGTCGTCGCCGGTGGTGGGCCTGGTCGCGGACGCCACGTCCCTGCGCGTCGGGCTGCTCGGGGTCGTGCTCGCCGGGCTCGCGGTGCTGGCGCTGGGGCGCGTGCTGGCCCCGTCCGCCCGCGCGGGCGCCCCGCCCGGCTGAGCTTGCCGTCTCAGCAACAAACTTTGCGCTCAGGGCGTCCAGGGCACAGGGTGGTGCCATGCATGGACACGCGCAGCAGCAGGGTCACGGTCACGGGGATGGGCACAGCGACGAGCACGAGCACGGGCACGACCGGTCGTTCGCGGACATGGGCGAGTTCCTGGAGCGGGAGGCCGGGCTGCACCGGCAGTTCGTCGACGACGTCGCCGCCTGGTTGGGCGGGCTCGTCAGCACCCCGGTGACCCGGGTGGTGGACGCCGGCAGCGGGCCGGGGGTGGGCGCGGTGCAGTTGGCGAGGGCGTTCCCCGACGCGCGCGTCGTGGCGCTCGACCCCGAGCGCGTCCTGCTCGACCGGGCGGTGGAACTGGCCGCGGCGGCCGGGGTGGGCGACCGGTTCGAGGTGGTGGAGGCGGCGCTGCCGCACGGCGTCGACGGGCTGGCGGCGGCCGACCTGGTGTGGTCGAAGCTGGCCCTGCACCACGTCGGTGACCAGCAGGCGGCGGTGGCCGCGCTGGCCGGGCTGGTGCGCCGGGGCGGGGTCGTGGCCGTGATCGAGGGCGGGCTGCCGATGCGGACGCTGCCGCGCGACATCGGCGTCGGCCGCCCCGGGCTGGAGGCCCGCCTCGACGGGCTGGCCGCGGAGTGGTTCGAGCACATGCGCGCGCAGACCCCCGGCTCGACCACCGCCGTCGAGGACTGGGGCGGCATGCTGCGCGCCGCCGGGCTCACCCCGAGCGGCACCAAGACCTTCGTGGCGGACCTGCCCGCGCCCCTGGCGCAGGCCGACCGGGAGGTCCTGTTCGACCGGTGGCGGCGCACCCGCGAGCGCCTGGGTGACAAGGCCTCCGCCGAGGACCGCGAGGCCCTCGACGTCCTGCTCGACCGCGACGACCCCCGCGGCTTCCCGAACCGCGAGGACGTCTACTTCCTGCACGCCATGACCGTCCACACGGCACGGCGGGACTAGGGCCTGTCCTCGGGCCGGGTTCCACCCCACCGACCCACCCCTGCTCCACCAGCCCACCGAGTTCGGCGAACGCGTCGAGTCCCGCCCCGCCGCGTGCGGCGGGGCGGTCAGAACCAGTACCGGATCCAGCTCGCCCCGAGGAACAGGCACACCACGGAGGTGACGACGATCGTCCAGCCGCGCAGCGCCGGGGTCAGCTCCTTTTTCCGCGCGAACGGGTAGCGCGCGAGGAACACCAGGAACCACGCGGGCAGCCACAGCACGACGGCGAGGAAGCCCGCCCGCAGGCCCGCGATGAACCCGATGTTGAGCGGGTCGGTGTCGAAGGTCGGCAGGGTGACCGCGGCGATGGCCCCGAGCACCACGCACACGGCGAGCCAGCGCGCCTTGCCCTCGGCGGTCATCTCCGGCTGGTAGGCGGCGTAGAGGCCGATGGCGACCATGGGCAACCCGCCGGGCAGCCAGCCGACGATGGTGTTCACCGCCGCGACGTCGCCGACCGCGCGGTCGAGCGCGGGCACGATCACGTACCAGAAGATCGGGAACAGCGCGATCCACGCGATGATCCCGACGACGACGAGCGCCGCCTGCCACCCGGACGCCTGCTTGGCCGGGGTGGGCGCGGCGGCCGCCCGCGCCGCGGCAGTGCGCTGGTTGCGCTCACGCTTCGCGCGCTCGGCCGCGCGCCCTTTGGTCTTCGCCACGCGGGGACTCTACAAAACGGACAGCCGCCGCGGTGGCGGTACGCGCACTCCGCCCGGCGCCCGTTCCCAAGGGGGTGGCGCACGCGCGCCCGTCGTGGTGGCGGCGGGACGAGGGCTAGACGAGGGCTAAGCGTGGTGCCACGCCGCCGTTCCCCGCGCGGCCAGCGCCGCCGCGACCGCCACGACGAGGACGAGGAGCAGGGCCAGCAGCAGCGCCCAGGCGAGGGCGGCGTGCAGGACGACCAGCGCCCCCACCACCGCTCCGCCGAACATCGACAGCACGGCCAGCAGCCGCCGCACGGCCTGCGCCCGGTCGCCGCCGCGCACGTCGGCGGCGATGCCGGTGAGCGTCATGGTGAGGACGGTCGTGGTCAGGTCCGGCACGCCCAGCGCCCGCACCACCGCGTTCTGCCCGCCCATCGCGCAGGCCAGCAGCGCCGCCGCGCCGACGAGCACGGGTGTGCCCGACGACAGCGACACCAGCAGCAGCGCGACCGCGAGCAGCACCACCTCCGCCGCCGCGCACCCCGCGAGCAGCCTGCCGCGGTGGCCGCCCGCCAGGCCCACCGCGCGCCCAGCGAGGAACGAGCCGACCAGGAAGCCGAGCAGCGCGGCGGCCGAGGCGGCCAGCGAGAAGCCGGGGACCCCGGCGATGGCGAAGCCGACGAACACGACGTTGCCGGTCATGTTGGCGACGAAGACCCGGCCGAGGCCGAGGATGCTGACCGCGTCCACCACGCCGGTGGCCGCGGTCAGCACGAGCAGCAGGTGCGGCAGGGGTCCGTGCCCGCGTGTGGTGGTCACCCCGCCATCCTGCCCGCTCGGCGGCTCACCAGCCCTCGACGACCACCTTGCCGACCATCCCGGAGCCCTCCACGGCCCGGTGCGCGGCCCGCAGGGTGTCCGGGGAGATGGGGCCGAGCCGCTGGGTCAGCGTGGTGCGCAGGGTGCCCGCGTCCACCAGGCGGGCCACCTCGTCGAGCAGCTCGCGCTGCGCGGTGCTCTCCGGGTCGTGCAGCGGGCGGGTGAACATCAGCTCCCAGGTCCAGGTCTGGCTCTTGGCCTTCAGCGGCAGCGTGTCGAGCCCCTCGGGCTCGTCGATGGCCACGACCTGCCCGCCGACGCCCATGATCTGCGCGAACGTCTCGACGTTGCCCGCGGAGAACGGCGAGAACACCCAGTCCACGCCGGAGACCGCCGAGCGCAGCTCGCGGTGGTCGACCACGGAGTGCGCGCCGAGGTCGAGCGCCCACCGCCGGGACTCCGGGCGCGAGGCGGTGGCCACCACGGTGACCCCGGTCAGCGCCCTGGCCAGCTGGATGACCATGGACCCGACGCCGCCCGCGCCCGCGACCACGAGCAGGGTGCCGGTGCTGTCGGCGGTGAGGCGCATGCGGTCGAACAGGGTCTCCCAGGCGGTGATCGCGGTCAGCGGCAGCGCCGCGGCCTCCGCGAAGTCCAGGGTGGCTGGCTTGTGGCCGACGATGCGCTCGTCGACCAGGTGGAGGCGGGCGTTGGTGCCGGGGCGGGCGATCGAACCCGCGTAGTAGACCTCGTCGCCGACGGCGAACGCCCCGACCCGCTCGCCCGCGGCGACCACCACCCCGGCCGCGTCGTAGCCGAGCACCTTCGGGGCGTCGCCGTCGAAGGAGGAGCGGACCTTGTGGTCGGCGGGGTTCACCGACACCGCGCGCACCTCGACCAGCAGGTCGTGCGGGCCCGGGGCGGGCAGGTCCAGGTCGACCTCGACGAAGGAGTCGGGGTCGTCGACGGTGCCCGGGCGCAGGGCGGCGACGGCGCGGGTGGTGTTCGGTGTGCTCATGCCGGCACCGTATGCCGGGGGTACTGGTTACCCGCAACGGATGTTAGTTACCGAAGGGAACTGTCGTGGTCAGCACCCATCCCCGCCACTCGCTGTGCACCCCGGGCGACGTCTACCGCGCCGACTGCCCGTGCCGGGGCCTGCTCGACCTGCTCGCCGACAAGTGGAGCGCGCTGGTGCTCGGCGCGCTGGAGACCGGCCCGCTGCGCTTCGGCGCGCTGAAAGCGCGGTTGCAGGGGATCAGCCCCAAGGTGCTCACCGCCGTGCTGCGGCGGCTGGAGGACGCCGAACTGCTCTCCCGCACCGTTTACCCGGCCGTGCCGCTGCACGTGGAATACGAATTGACCGAATTGGGGTATGACGCGTGCGTGCCGCTCGCCGCGCTGCGCCGCTGGGTGGAGGCCAACGTGGAACGCTTCCCCGCCCGGTGATCGACGACACCGCGCCCTGGTGGGAACGCCCGCGACGGCGAGCCGTATAAAGGGAGGTGCGTCCCCCACCGGTGCTCGGAATGGCCCAGGGGAACGCTTTGTCGTCAGGTCGAACGAATGCCTTTCACCGGTCATTCGAGAATCGCGGGGATCAGATGCGCAAACCGGACAGGTTCGGCGTGCTCGGGGTGGCGCTCGCGGGCGCCCTGCTGCTGGCTGGCTGCTCGTCCGACGACGGCGGCGGTGCCCCCGCGGCCGCGGGCGGCCAGCAGGCGAACCCCTCGGCCTCGGCGGCCGCCGCCGCGGCCGAGGTGGCCGTGACGCCCGGTGACGGCGAGCAGGCCAACCCGACCACCCCCATCGTGGTGACCGCGAAGGAGGGCACGCTCGACTCGGTGACGGTCACCAACGCCAAGAAGGGCAGCGCGGTCAAGGGCGAGCTCTCGGCGGACAAGAAGACCTGGACCTCCGCGGAGGTGCTCGGCTACGCGGCGTCCTACCAGGTCAAGGCCACCGCCGTGAACACCGACGGGCAGCGGGTCGACCGCACCGCCACCGTCACCACCCTGTCCCCCAAGGCCCAGGCGTACCCGTCGTTCATCCCCGCCCCGAGCATCACCGACGTCGGCGTCGGCCAGCCGCTGGTGGTCAAGTTCGACCAGGACGTCACCGACAAGGCCGCCGCGGAGAAGGCGCTGAAGGTCACCTCGACCCCCGCGCAGACCGGCGGCTGGTACTGGCTGTCCAAGCGCGAGGTGCACTACCGCCCGCAGCAGTACTGGAAGGCGGGCACCACCATCGCCCTGCACGCGGCCATCTACGGCGTCGACCTCGGCGGCGGGGTCTACGGCCAGACCGACCGCGACCTGACGCTGAAGGTGCACGACGCGTGGGTGGCCAAGGCCGACGGCAACACCGAGCAGATGCAGGTCTTCCAGAACGGCTCGCTGGTCAAGACCATGCCGATCAGCATGGGCAAGGACGCCACCCCCACCCACCTGGGCGCGCACGTCATCTCCGACAAGAAGCAGAAGTACACGATGGACTCCTGCACCTACGGGGTCTGCCCGCCGGACCCCAAGGCCTACCGGTCGGACGAGAACTTCGCGCTGCGCATCTCCAACGACGGCGAGTTCGTCCACGAGAACCCCAACAGCGTCGGCGCGCAGGGCAGCGCGAACGTCAGCCACGGCTGCATCAACCTCAACGCCGCCAACGCCTCCTGGTTCTTCGACCACTTCAACCTCGGTGACGTCGTCGAGGTCGCCAACTCCGGTGGTCCGCAGCTGCCCATCTACGACACCTACGGCGACTGGGCGGTCTCCTGGGACGCCTGGCAGGCGGGGTCCGCGCTCAAGTAGCCCGGGGGCGGGGGTAGGTCTTCTCCTGGACCGGGGCCGCCGAGGGCACCCCTGTGGTCGGGGTCACCGCACACTGGACGGCGCGGTGACCCCGACGAGCACAGGAGCAAGCGCGATGACCCGAACAGCCGTCCCCACCCTGTTCGTCCTGTTCGGTGGCACGGGCGACCTCGCCAAGCGCAAGCTGTTCCCCGGCCTCTACCGCCTCTACCGGCGCGGCCTGGTCCCCGGCGAGTTCCGCGTCATCGGCACCGGCCGCACCTCCCCCGGCGGGGACGAGGCCTACCGGGCGCTGCTGGAGGAGTGGGTCCGCAAGTTCGCGGGCGACGACTTCGACGACGCCGCCTGGGCCCGCTTCGCCGCCCGGATCACCTTCACCGCGTCCTCGGCGCAGGACGGGTGGGCGCTCGCCGCCCGCGTCCGCGCCGCGCAGGCCCAGCTCGGGCCCGGCGCGGAGACGGTGCTCTACCTGTCGGTGCCGCCGACCACGATGGAGCCGGTGGTGTCCATGCTGGGCCGCACCGGGCTGGCCGCGGGCGCCCGGCTGGTGCTGGAGAAGCCGTTCGGCAGCGACCTGGCCTCGGCCCGCTCGCTCAACGCCGCGCTGCACGGGGTGTTCGACGAGGACCGGCTGTTCCGCATCGATCACTTCCTGGGCAAGGAGGCGGTGCAGAACATCCTCGCGTTCCGCTTCGCCAACGGCATGTTCGAGCCGCTGTGGAACCGCGACCGGATCGCCTACGTGCAGATCGACGTCCCCGAGGTCATCGGCATCGAGGGCCGAGCGGCGTTCATGGAGTCCACCGGCACCTTCCGCGACATGGTGTGCACCCACCTGTTCCAGATGCTCGGGTTCCTCGCCCTGGAGCCGCCCGCGTCGCTGACCGCCGACGCGCTGCGCGAGGAGAAGCGCAAGGTGTTCGCCGCCGTGCGCGACATCGCCCCGCGCGACGTGGTGTTCGGCCAGTACGACGGCTACCGCGCCGAGGACGGCGTGGACCCGGCCTCGACGGTGGAGACCTTCGCCGCGGTGCGGGTGTGGGTGGACAACTGGCGCTGGCAGGGCGTGCCGTTCCTGCTGCGCACCGGCAAGGCGATGGCCGAGTCGCGGCGCACCATCACCCTGGGCCTGCACGAGCCCCCGACCCGGCTGTTCCCCTCGGCCGAGGGCACGCCGAACGAGCTGGTGTTCGACCTGTCCGACGACGCCAGGGTGCGGGTGGAGTTCCGGGTGAAGCGCCCGGGGCCGCGGCTGGAGGTGGGGCACGCGCAGCTGTCGCTGGACGTGTCGGAGGCCTTCCCCGGCGAGCAGGCGCTGGAGGCCTACGAGCGGCTGCTGCTCGACGTGCTCAACGACGATCGCACGCTGTTCACCTCCGCCGACGAGGTGGAGCGGTTGTGGGAGCTGAGCGACCCGGTGCTCGAAGGCGCGCCGAAGGTGCTGCCCTACCCGCGCGGTTCGTGGGGCCCGGACGCGGTGCGCGAGCTGGCCGGGGAGCGGGGCTGGCGCCTGCCCGAATGACCGCGCACGCGGAAGGGGGGTGGCGCCGGGCTCCGGCGCCACCCCCCTTCCGCGCGTCGTCAGGCCGCGGCGTCGCCGCAGGGCACGACCGCCCACACCGTCTTGCCCGTGCCGTTCGGCGTGCACCCCCAGGCCAGGGCGAGGTTGTCCACCAGGAACATGCCGCGGCCGGTGATGGCGTCGACGTCCTTGGGCTTGACCACCGGCTCGGCGGGGTTGCTGTCGTCGACCTCGACGCGCAGCGTGCCGGGGCGGGCGGTGCGCCCCACGCGGATGCCCTGCAACCCGCCGCCGTGCTCCTTGGCGTTGGCCAGGAACTCCCCGCACACCAGGTGCAGCACGTCCAGGTCGGCCGCGGCGCCCGGGAGCCGGGCGGCCAGCTCCCTGCGCAGCGCGGCCGCGGCGGGCACCGAGGGCGCCTTCTCCTCCAGCACCAGCTCCGTCATCGCCAGTTCCCCCCTCATCTGCTGACCAGGTCGTCGGTCGGGGTGTCCTGCCCCGGCGGCGCCTTCCGGCATGCCTCCTCCTCCGGGCTTGCGCGGAGCCCGTCCCCCCGGGCGGGCCGCCGCTCCCGGGTGCCCCGCCGCGCCGCTCGCGGGCCACCGGCACCCGCACTGTTACTACCCCCGCGCCAGACGGGTGTCACACCGGCCGCGGCGAAAACCGTTTCACGTCCGGGTGTTCCGTTGTCCCGCGGCGCGCAGCGCGGCGCCCGGCGTTGTCCGCCGCTGAGCGTTCCCGACCCCGCGGAGCGCCGTTGACCAGGCCGGGGGCAACGCTTAGCACATCGTTGGTGACACACCGCGTGATCGCCCACGATCGGGGGTATTCACCAGTCATGACTTCGCCCCACGGGGATCGTCGCCCCTCGCACGACGACCTCGCCGCCGGGTTGCGCGGCTACCTCCAGCTGGTCGCCGACCTGGTCGGGGCCGACCACCGGGCGGGCATCACCGACGTCGGGTCGGTGGCCTCCGCCGTGCTGCCGCTGCCGCAGCGGCTGACCTGGTTCCCCGAGCGCGGGCTGGTGCTCGGCTGGGACGAGGAGCACGGCTGGTCGGCCCAGCTCGACGCCGCCGACGGCGTGGAGCTGCTGCCGGTGTCCTACCTGGGGGTGGACGCGCTGCCCACGCCCCGGGTGGTGGCCTGGTTCCTCAAGGACCTGCTCGCGGGCGGCGACCCCGGCTCGCCCTACCCGCCCGCCATGCGCGACCGGGGTGAGGGCGACGACTTCGAGGAGCGGTTGATCGCCTACGCCACCCACTCCGACCGCTGAGGCCACCGCGGGTGCCGCGCCCGCTGCCGCCGCTGACGACTGGCGGCGGCGCGAGCGGGTACAACGGCGGCATGAGGTTGGGTGTCATCGACGTCGGGTCCAACGCCGCGCAACTTCTCGTGGTGGACGCCCACCCCGGCTCGGCGCCGCTGGCGTCCTACGCGTTCAAGCGGCCCACGGTGCTGGCCGAGGAGATCGACGCCGACGGCGCCCTCTCGGCCGAGGGCATCCGCCGGGTGGTGCGGGCGATGGCCTCGGTGGTCGGCCGGGCGCGCTCGCTGGACGTCGGGGAGCTGTTCGTCTTCGCCACCTCCGCGGTGCGCGACGCGGCCAACCGCGACGAGGTGGTCGCCGCGGTGCGCGAGGCGACCGGCCTGCGCCCGCAGTTCCTCACCGGCGAGGACGAGGCGCGCCTGACCTACCACGCCGCGCACCGCTGGTACGGCTGGTCGGCCGGGCGCCTGCTGCTGCTCGACATCGGCGGCGGCACGCTGGAGGTGGTGCTCGGCCGCGACGCCGAGCCGGAGCTGGCGATGTCGCTGCCGCTGGGGGCGGGCCGGATGACCCGGCGCTTCCTGCACTCCGACCCGCCCACCGGCAAGCAGCTGCGCAAGCTCGGCAAGCACGTGCGCACCGGGCTGCGCGAGGCGGTGGAGCGGCTGCGCTGGGAGGGCGCCTTCGACCGGGCGGTCGCCACGTCGAAGACGTTCAAGCAGCTGGCCAGGCTGGCGGGGGCGGCCCCGCAGAGCGCGGGCCCGCTCGCCCGCCGCTCGCTCACCGTCGAGGCGCTCGACCACTGGATCCCGGAGCTGGCCAAGCGCACCAGGGCGCAGCGGGCGGCGCTGCGCGGGGTGTCCCCGTCGCGCGCCGGCCAGGTCGTGGCCGGGGCCGCGGTGGCGCGCGAGCTGATGGTGGCGCTGGACGTGCGCGAGGTGGACATCTGCCCGTGGGCGCTCCGCGAGGGCATCATGCTGCACCAATTGCAGCACACCCTCTCCCCCACCGACCCGCTGGCGCTGCGCACGGTCCGCCCCATGGGCTCGTCCTGGGAGCGCGCGTAGGGCGCGCTCACCACAGGCGCGGCGTCAGCCCGTTCCCGGCGCCTACCCGACCACGTCTTCGAGGCGGTCGGCGACGGTGAGGGTGGAGTCGAGCATCGTCAGCGCGAGCGCCCGGCGGGCGGCGCCCTCGGCCACCACGGTGAACGGCAGCGCCGCCTTCTGCGCCTCGTTGCGGGCCACCACCAGCGCCGACAGCCCGGCCGAGCCGAGGAAGCCGACCCCGCTCAGGTTCGCCACGACCCCCTCCACCCCCGGGGCGAGGGTCGCCTCGGACAGCGCCTCGGACAACTGCCCGACGGTGGCCAGGTCGACGTCGCCGACGGCGTGCACGACGACGGTCGGACCGATCTGCTCGCGGTGCACGGTCAGCAAGGGGCTCGCCACTCGTCCGTCCTCTCCCAGCATCGTTCGCCCGGCGCCCGCGCGCCGAGCCTGGCGCCGGTTACCCCCGGCTACCCCGGTTGAAACCTCCGCGTGCCGGTGATCCGGGCGGCGCCCATAAGCGGCGGCTATGGGCGGTTGGGATGAGCGCCTGCCCGCCGGGCGCGGCATCCTCGGTTCATCGCCGAGCGGAGCCGAGGCTCCGGGCGCCGGCCCCCACCGAGGGGGTGCCGGTTCAGGGTCGGTCGCGCCCCCACGCCCTGGCGCGCCCGACCCGGCCCGGACCCGGTGCCGCTCCCCCGCCCCGGGGGGCGCCCCGGCCGGGGCCGGGCGGTCACCAGCGGCGTTGCCGCCGGGTGTGACGCAGGACGCTGACCAGCACCGATGCCTCACCGGCTGTTCACCGGCCACGGGGGAACCGGGCGCGGCGGGTGCCCTATGGTGGGCGGGTGACCACGCTACGGATCGCCGTGCCCAACAAGGGGTCGCTCAGCGTCCCCTCGGAACAGCTGCTCTCCGACGCGGGTTACCGGGTCCATCGCTCCAACCGCGAGCTGATGATCGACGACTCCCGCAACGACGTGCAGTTCTACTTCCTGCGCCCGCGCGACATCGCCGTCTACGTCGGCTCCGGCACCCTCGACGCAGGCTTCACCGGCCGCGACCTGCTCATCGACGCCGACGCGGGCGCCCTGGAGGTCATGGCGCTGGGCTACTCCGGGTCGACCTTCCGCTTCGCCGCCCGCCCGGGCACCCTGACCGGGGTGCGCGACCTGGAGGGCAAGCGGGTCGCCACCAGCTACCCGACCCTGGTGCAGAAGTACCTGGCCGAGCACGGGGTGACGGTGCGGCTGGTCAAGCTCGACGGCGCGGTGGAGACCAGCGTCCGGCTCGGCATCGCCGACGCGGTGGCCGATGTGGTGGAGACCGGCACCAGCCTGCGCAACTCCGGGCTGGAGGTGTTCGGGGACCCGATCCTGACCTCCGAGGCGGTGCTCGTCGAGCGCCCCGACCTCGACGCGGAGTCCCGGGCGGCCTTCGAGCGGCTGTGCCGCAGGCTCAAGGGCGTGCTGATCGCGCGCCAGTACGTGCTGGTCGACTTCGACTGCCCGGTCGAGGCCCAGGAGGCGGCGTGCGCGCTGACCCCGGGCATCGAGGCGCCGACGATCTCCCCGCTGGCCCGCGCGGGCTGGGTGGCGATCCGCTCGATGGTGCCGCGCGACCGGGCCCCGTTCGTGATGGACGAGCTGTGGGAGGTCGGCGCCAGGGCGATCCTGGTGACCGCGCTCGAGTCCAGCCGGATCTGACGTGCGCTACGGCCCGCACCGCAGCCAGGTCGTCGAGCTGGACGAGCCGGTGGGCGCGGCGCGGGCCACGGTGCTGCTGCTGCACGGCGGCTACTGGCGCGCCCGGCACGGCCTGGAGCTGATGCGGCCGCTGGTGCCGTCGCTGGTCGACGCCGGGCTGCGGGTGGCCAACGTGGAGTACCGCAGGGTGGGCGACGGCGGCGGCTGGCCGCGGACGCTGGAGGACGTGGTGGCCGCCCGCGACGCCGTGGGCGGCGACCCGGTGGTGGTCGTCGGGCACTCCGCGGGCGCCCAGCTGGGCATCTGCCTGGCCAAGCGGGGCGGCGTGCGCGGGGTGCTGTCGCTGTCCGGCGTGCTCGACCTGCGCGCCACCGCCGAGCAGGGCCTGGGCGAGGGCGCGGCGGAGCCGTTCCTGGGCGGGTCGCCCGAGCAGGTGCCGGAGGTGTACGCGGCGGCGTCGCCGGTGGAGCTGGTCCCGGTGGGGGTGCCGGTCACCTGCCTGCACGGCGACGCCGACCAGCGGGTGCCGCTGGAGCAGGCCGAGCGGTTCGCCGCGCTGGGCGGCGGCAGGCTCGTGGTGGTGCCCGGCGACCACTTCGCGGTGGTCGACCCGGCGTCGGCGGCGTGGCGGGTGGCGCTGGCCGAGCTGGCCGCGCTGCTCTGAACCGGGCTGGGCTGCTCTGAACCGGGCTGGGCTGGCCCGGTCTCAGCGCAGGGGCCAGCGCATCGCCACGGTGGTGCCGTCCGGGCGGCGGGTGGTCTTGCTGGAGCCGGAGAGCATGGTGATCAGCGGCAGGCCCCGGCCCCGGGTGGTGTCGGAGGGGTCGGGCTGCTTCCAGGTGCCCCAGTCGGTGACGGTGACGGTGAGGACGTCGTCGTCGTTCTCGGCCACCACGTCGAGCTCGCCGGGCTTGTCCCGGTACCCGTGCTCCACCGAGTTCGCCATCGCCTCGTACACCGCGAGCACGATGTCCTCGGTCAGCGCCTCGGTGGCGCCCTGCTCGCGCGCCCAGGCCGCGATGCCGTCGCGCAGCGCCACCAGCTCCACCGCGGTCGCGGGTGCCCGGCGGTGGTGGCGGGGCAGGCCGGTGCGGCGGGCGAGGATGAGGGCGATGTCGTCGTCGTGCGTGCCGCCGGTGAGGGTGCGGATCAGCTCGTCGCAGGCGGTGTGCGGGTCGGCCGGGCCGCGCAGCGCGGGCAGCGCCGCGAGCAGCCAATCCATGCTGACGGTCAGGTCGCGGGTGCGGCTCTCCAGCAGCCCGTCGGTGAACAGCACCAGGCTGGTGCCGCGCGGGAAGGTGGTGCTGGCCGAGGGGAACGTCCGGCCCACCCCCAGCGGCTGCGCCATCGCCTCCCCGAACGGGCGCGGCGGCCCGTCCGGGGGCAGCAGGACCGCGGGCAGGTGCCCGGCGTTGGCGTAGGTGAGGGTGTCGGTGTCCGGGTCGTGCACGGCGTAGAAGCAGGTCACGAAGGACGGGTCGACCAGGCGGGAGACGGTGGCCAGCAGCTGCGACGGCGGCATCTCCAGCAGCGCGTAGGAGCGGATCGCGGCGCGGACCTGGGCCATCACCGCCGCGGCGGTGATGCCGTGGCCCACCACGTCGCCGATGACGAAGGCGGTGGCGCCCGAGGGCAGGCGCAGCACGTCGTACCAGTCGCCGCCGATCTTCTGCCCGGTCGCGGCGGGCAGGTACCGGGTGACCACGTCGACGCCCGCGACCGCGGGGGTGTCCGGCAGCAGGGCCCGGGACAGCTCGCGGGCCAGGTTCGCCTGCCGGTCGTAGAGGCGGGCGTTGTCCAGCGCGATCGCGGAGTAGCCCGCGATGCCCTCCGCGACGTAGGCGTGCCGGGCGGTGAACCGGCCGGGCTCGGGGTGGCCGAAGAAGAACCCGCCCAGCACCTCGCCCGTGGTCGGGCTGACCACCGGGACGGCCAGGTAGCTGCACACCGGCAGGTGGCCCTCGGGCATGCCGGAGTAGGGCTCGTTGCGGCCGAAGCGGGGGTCGACGGTGATGTCGTCGCTGCGCACCGTGCCGTCGCCGCGGAAGGTCGGCGCGAACACCTCGGTGTTGCGCGGCATGGGGAAGCGGGAGAACACCTCGCGGGGGACGCCGGAGAGGGTGTAGAGGGTGTACGACTCGCCGTAGTCGTTGATCAGGTTGTAGAAGAACGCGCCGAAGGCCGCGCCGGTGGAGGTGGTCGCCGCGTCGGTGGCGTCCTGGACCAGGGTGTCGATGTCGAGCTGGGCGGTCAGCCGCTTGCCCACCGAGTGCAGGGCGTCGAGGACGGCGGCCTCGGCGCGCACCGCCCGCACCGCCTGGGCCGAGCCCGCGGTGGCGGCGGCCACGGCGGCGCCGAGCGCCCGGTGCCCGCCGCCGACCGGGTCGGCCGTCCAGAGCAGCACCGCGCGGTCGCCGTCGGCGACGACCAGCGCGCCGGTCGTCGGCTCGCCCAGCTCGGCCAGCAGGTCCGCGGGCGGTTCGGCCACCAGCGGGCCGACCGGCTCGGCGGGCAGCACCCGCCGCGGGTCGACCTCGTGGGCGCGCACCGGCACCGGACGCCCGTCGGGGGCGGTGAAGCCCGCGCGCACGGCGTCGAGCAGGTCGTCGAAGCCCGGCACGCGCGTGGTCACCGGCCCGCCACGGCCTCGGCGACCGTGGGGTAGACGTCCAGCTCGTCGACCAGGCGGGTGATCTCCAGCGGGCGCAGCACCACCCGGCCGGTGGCCACCACCCGCAGCGCCTGCCGCTCGCGGTGCGCCCGGACCAGCGCGGACATCCCCGCCGAGGCCAGGAAGTCGACGTCGGTGAGGTCCACCACCAGCCGCTCGCCCGGGGTCCTGGCGACCAGCCGCTCCAGCTCCGGCGCCAGCACCAGGTCCAGCGCGCCGCTGACCCGGATCACGGCGGGGTCGCCCGCCACCAGCTCCACCGAGCCCTGCGCGCGCCCGCGCTCCTCGTCGTCCATGGTCCCCATCCTGCCCCGGCTGCCGCGGACCGCCCCCACCGTGGCGGCCTCGCCGCCGAGGTGGGTCGGCGCGGGCCGCCCGCGCGTGTCACCGGATCGCGCCCGGCGGGTGTCCTCCGGGAAGATCTTCGCCCACGGCGGCCCGGAGCGCCTGCCCGGGCCACCCCGGCGGGCCCCGGCCGGGCCCGCGCGCCGCGGTGCGGTGAGATGGGGCGGTGAAGTGGAACCGCGCTGTGCAGCACGTGGCGGACCTGGCCGGGGCCTGCGCCGACATGGACACCCGGCCCGCGGCGATCTTCCCGCTGCGGGTGGTGGGCCTGTGGGTGGCGGGCGAGCTGCTCGGCCCGCCGCGCGACGTGGAGACCGCGCTGGTGGCCCTGGAGGTGGACGTCCCCGAGGTGCCGTGGCTGACCGAGCCGAAGGGGGCGGCGCACTGGGGGCAGGCGGTGCGGCTGCCGCAGCTGCCGCTGACCGTCCGCTGGCGCTCGGCGCACGCGCCGGTGTGGAACCACGTCCTCGACCGCCCGGTGCCGGTGTGGACGCGGGCCGGGGGCGTCGACGAGGGGGCGCTGGCCGCGCTGCGCGACGGCGAGGGCGAGCGGGTGCGCCCGGCGGAGCGGGGGGACGTGGCGCAGCGGGTCGCCGAGGAGCTGGGGATCAGCCACCGGGCCCTGTCGGCCAGCACCGACGAGTACCGGGAGCGCCGCTACAAGCCCGGGAAGCTGGAGCCGGTGGCCGACGCGCTGTGGCGCGCCGCCGAGGGCTACCTCGACCTCGTGTCGGCCCAGGCGGAAAGATCTTGGTCTGATCAGGTGTAGAACTGCCCCGTTCGGGTTACCCGGGCGTGTCACGACGACAGGAGGCACGCCGTGCTGGAGATCGACCCGAACCCGATCTACACCGAGCTGATCCAGGAGAAGGGGCTCACCCCCGTCCCGGAGCAGCAGGACGCGAAGGTCGAGGCGGCCTCCCCGGTCGCCAGGTGAGCCACCGCGGGTGGCCCCACCGGGGCCGGGCCACCCGCCGCGCCCTCAGCGCTTCCTGAGCACCTCCACCGCCCGCCGCACGGCCGGGTGGGTGAACACCTCGCGCACCGCCACCGGCAGCGGGATGCGCCAGTTCGGGTACTGGTCGATCGTGCCGGGCAGGTTCGGCTGCCGCTGCTCCCCGACGAGGTCGGTGGGGGCGGCGAAGGCCAGCGCGCAGGGCGTGCGGGCCAGCAGCGCGTGCAGGGCGTCCACGACGTCCTCGGCCGGGGCACCCGGCGCCACCAGGCCCTCCGACTCCAGCAGCCCGACCACCTCGTCGCGCTCGCGCCGCGCGCGCACCGCCTCGCCCTCGGGGTCCGAGAGCAGCCCCAGTTCCGCGCGCACGCGCACGTGCGAGCCGGTGAGGAAGCCCAGGGCGGTGGGCAGGTCGTGGGTGGAGATGCTGGCCGCGGCCTGGGCGGGCCACTGGGCGGGCGGGCGCGGGTCGCCGTCGTCGTCGCGCTCGAAGTAGGCCACCGAGCAGCTGAGCACCCCGCGCTCGCGCAGGGTGTCGGTGACGACCTCGGGCACGGTGCCCAGGTCCTCCCCGATCACCACCGCCCCGGCGCGGTGGGCCTCCAGCAGCAGCACGCCGAGCATGGCCTCGGCGTCGTAGTGCACGTAGGTGCCCTCGGCGGCGCCGCGGCCCGGCGGGATCCACCACAGCCGCCACAGGCCCGCCACGTGGTCGACCCGGATGCCGTCGCCGTGGGCGAGCACCGAGCGGATCATGTCCCGGAACGGCAGGTAGCCCGCCGCGGCGAGCCGGTCGGGCCGGAACGGCGGCAGCGCCCAGTCCTGGCCGAGCGGGCTGAACGCGTCCGGCGGGGCGCCGACGGTGACGTCGGAGGCCAGCACGCCCTGCAGGGCCCAGCCGTCCGCGCCGGACGGGGACACCCCCACCGGCAGGTCGTGCACCACGCCGACGGCCATGCCCGCGGCGGCGGCGTGCACCTCGGCCAGCTGCTCGGCGCAGAGCCGCTGCAACCAGGCGTGGAAGCCGACCCGGTCGGCCAGCCGCGCGCGCTCGGCGGCCACCTCCGCGGAGTCGGGCGAGCGCAGCGCCTCGGGCCACAGCCGCCAGTCCGCGCCGTGCGCCTCGGCCAGCGCGCAGTACGTGGCGAAGCGCAGCAGGCCGGGCTCGACGGCGTCCTGGTCGGCGCCCTCGACCGGGCGCAGCAGCTCCAGCGCGGCGGACTTGGCCCGCCACACCGCGTCGTGGTCGACCAGCTCGGTGGCGTCCGGGCGCAGCTCCAGCACCGCGGCCCGCACGTCCTCGGGGGCGTCGCGGAAGGCCGCGGTGGCGGTGATCGACAGGTGCAGGGGGTTGAGGAAGCGGCGCGAGGACGGCGAGTACGGCGAGCGCTGCACCGGGTGCACCAGGCTGGGCGCGGCGACCGGGCTCACCAGCACCGCGCCCGCGTCGTCCGCGGCGGCCAGCGAGACGAACTCGCGCAGGTCGGCGTAGTCCCCGATGCCCCAGGACCCGGGGCTGTGCAGGGAGTACAGCTGCGCCATCCAGCCGTAGGTGCGCGGCGCGGGCGGCAGCGCGGCGGGTGCCACGGCCAGCGGGGTCTCCCGGCCGCCGACGCGCAGCACGTGCCAGCCCAGCGGCAGGTCCGCGGGCAGCTCGCCCGCGACGGCCACGGTGCCGCCGCCCTCCAGCAGCACCTCCCCCTCGCCCACGGCCACCCGCGCGCCCTGGCGCACGACGGTGGGCACGGCGGTGGCGGGCGGCTCGGCCAGCGCGGCCTCGACCGCCTCCGGCGTGGCGGCGTCCACGCCCAGCTCCGCCAGCACGGCGATCACCACGTCGTCGGCGACGCGCACCTGCTCGCGGTCGCCGTTCTCGTACGCCACGGCCACGCCGCGCGCGGACGCCAGCGCGGCCAACCTCTCGTCCACAGTGGACCCCTCCGTCACGGTCGGCGGGCGGCGGCCCGCGCGATGCCCCGGGCCATCATGCCGAACACCACGTCGTGCGCCGGGCGCTGGGCGGTCCAGTAGAGCGCGCCCGCGAGGCCGTCGGGCACCCAGGTCACCACCTGCTCCAGCACCGCGCGGTCGCCGTCGGCGCGGGCGCGCAGCTCCAGCCACGCCGTGCCGGGCAGGCGCATGTCCGCGCGCAGCAGCAGCGAGCGCTCGGCGTCGTCGCGGGAGACCACGGTCCAGAAGTCCACCGCGTCCCCGGTGGCCAGCTCGGCCGGGCGGCCGCGGTGCAGGCCGGGGCCGCCGAGGAGGTGGTCGAGCGCGCCGCGCAGGGTCCACGCGCCGGGGATGCCGTGCCAGCCCGCGTCCCCGCCGATGCCGGTGATGACCTCCCACAGCGCCTGCCGGGGCGCGCGCACGCCGTGGACCTTGCGGTCGGTGCGCATGCCGGGGGCGGTGGCGGGCGGCGGCTGCGGGGCGGGCAGGCCCAGCGCCTCCCGCAGCGCCTGGTCGACGCTGGTCGCACCGCCGGGCGGCGGCGGGGCCACGTCGGCGGGGTCGGGCACGAGGTCGTGGTGCAGCGACTCCATCAGCGCGCGCACCAGAGGTTCGGGCTGCGAGCCGAGCGCCGCCGCGGCGATGGCGGCGGGCCGGGTGGGCAGGTCGGGCACCGGGACCGGCAGCCTGCGCCGCAGCCCGGCGACGCGGGCGTAGCGCTGCACCAGCTCCAGGTAGCTGAGCACCTGCGGGCCCGCCAGCTCCACCACCAGGTCCCGCGGCTCGGCGGAGGCGGCGGCGACGAGGTGGTGCAGCACGTCGGCCAGCGCGATCGGCCTGCTGCGGTTGGCCATCCACGGCGGGCTGAGCACCACCGGGGCGAACTGCGCGGCCTGGGCCAGCAGGTCCAGGCTGGCCGACCCGGCGCCGATGATCATCGAGGCCTGGAGCACCAGCGCGGGCACCGGGGCGTCGAGGAAGACGTCGCCCACCCCGGCGCGCGAGGCGAGGTGGTCGGAGACGCGGTCGTCGGTCGGGCGCGGCCCGCCCAGGTACACCAGCTGCCGCACGCCCGCGCGGGCCGCCGCGGCGGCGACCTGCCGGGCGATCGCGTCGTCGGCGGCCACGAAGCCGTCGCCGTCCATGGAGTGCACGAGGTGGTAGGCGACGTCGACCCCCGCCAGCGCCGCGTCCAGGACCTCGGCGTCCCCGGCGTCCCCGCGCACCCCGACGACACCGCCGGGGAGCTGGTCCGGGTCCAGCGAGCGGGCCATCGCCCGCACCTCGTGCCCCGCGGAGCGCAGCGCGGCCACGAGCGGCCGCCCCACATAACCCCCCGCGCCGATGACCAGACAGGTGCTCACCCACCCACTATCGCAGCGGTCGGCCGGCAGCGCTGGGCGCGCGCGGGAGACGCCGAACACCAATCGGGGCAAGGCGATCGGCGCACGGGATGCGGCGGGTGGGCGCGACCGGCACCACCGGGCGGCCCCGCGCGGGGGCGGCCCAACGGGGGAATCGCCGGGGCGGTTCGTTGCCTTGCGGCAAACGTGCCCTATGCTGCCGGAGCCCGCTGACCCCCAGGAACCGAGGCGACCATGGCAGCACCCGCACGCCACGTCGCCCTCCCCGGTCCACGCGGGTCGGCCAGCGAGCCGGTCACCGTCACCATCGGTCCCGCGGGCCGCTGGGCGGTGCTGGTGGCCGTCAGCGGCGAGGTCGACCTGTCCTCGGCGGGGCAGCTGACCGTGCACCTGGCCGAGGCCGTGGCCACCCCGGACGTGCTGGCCGTGGTGCTCGACCTGACCGGGGTGCGCTTCCTGGCCGCCTCCGGGCTCACCGCGCTGGTGCGCACCCTGGAGGCCGCCGAGGCCGCCGCCGTCGAGCTGCACCTGGTCGCCGACCAGCGGGCCGTACTGCGCCCGCTCCAGGTCACGGGGTTGCGCGAGCGCTTCTGCGTGCACCCGGACGCGGACGCGGCACTGGCCCGCTACGCGTCGGCCAACTCCCGGTAGGGCGTGCGGTAGCCGTCGACCGCCAGGCGCACCGCGTCCTTGCGGTGCCGGACGATGTTGACCACCGCCAGCACCAGGTAGACCCCGGACAGCGCCACCAGCTCGATCCCCTTCACCGACTCCGGCAGCACGCCCGCCAGCACGAACTGGCCCACGAACAGCCCGAGCAGGCACAGCGCCGCGCGCACGGTGATGGTCAGCCGCAGCAGCAGCGACACCGCGAACAGCGACTGCGCGGCGGTGAGCAGCAGCTCCTCGCGCTGCGGGGCGTCGATGGGCAGCCCCACCAGGTCACCCGCGGCGAAGGCGAACACCACCGGCAGCGTGCCCACCAGCAGCGTCCACTGGTTGACCTTGGACGACACCAGCGCCGCCAGCGCGTCGGTGGTCTTGAGCCGCCACGCGTACAGGCCCGCCACGATCAGCTCCGGGGCCTCCGAGGCCAGCGGGGCCACCCACTGCACCAGCAGGAACTGGCTCACCCCCAGCTGCGTGCCGGTCTCCACCAGCGCGTGCGCGAAGTTCTCCGCCACCAGCAGGATCACCGCGCCCGCGAAGGCGAACAGCGCCAGGCACCACACCCGGCGGGCGACCTTGGGCTTCTCCCCCAGAAGCTTGGACACCCCGTCGAGGTCGGGGTCGCCCGCGGGTGCCCTGGCCACGCGCACGGCGTAGGCGATGAAGATCGCCACCAGCACGACCGCGTCGATGAGCGAGATCGTGTGCCGCAGCGGCAGGGTCAGCGAGTACAGGGTGGCCAGCGCGAGGAAGGCCAGCGGCACCGAGTCGGTGCGCTCCAGGCGGACCTGGCGGCGCTCCGCGGGCTTGCCGCGCAGCCGCCACGCCGCGATCAGCACGACCGCCGCCCAGCCCACGCCGACGAGGATCCGGTTGGCGCCGGTCATGTTCGCCAGCGCCAGGCCGCAGGGCGACTGGGTGCCGGGGGCGGCGTCCGGGGGCAGGCAGGCGGGCCCGTGCTCGGCGAAGGCGGCCCCACCCTCGGCGGTGAAGACGAAGTCCACGGCGTACTCGGGCAGCACGGCGATCAGCGCCAGCAGGGTGATCGCCAGCCCCGGCGAGATGTCCACCTGGATCGCCTCGGCCACCCAGGACAGCACGAACGCCGCACCGATGACGGCGATCCCGAACAGGAGCGCGTCCAGCGGTGCGGCGGTGTGCGCGCCGAGCGCCCCCAGGACCGCGCCCGGGAGCGTCAGCGCGACGGCGATGCCCAGCGGCACCGCCGCCCGGGTGTTCAGCGCTTCTCCGGCATCATCGGGCGCTCGACGGCACCGCGCTTCTCCTGCACCGGCACCGGGATCTCCGGGTCACCGGGCTGCACGGCCTTGAACCGCGCGGGGGTGGTGGGGTCGTTGGTGACCACCGGCTCGTGCCGCACCGGCACGTCCGGGTTCGGCGCGACGACCTGGTCCTGCGCGGCGACCTGCTGACCGGCGGGCGGGGTGGCGGTGCCCACGTCGGCGTAGCGCTTCTTGGTCAGGTTCTCGGCGTCGATGCGGTCGCGCATCCGGTTGAGCACCTTGATGGTCACCCCGTGCGCGATCGCCAGCACCACCAGCACGATGCCCAGCTTGAGCACCACGGCCTGCACGGCGCTGAGGCCGTCGCCGCCCACGTCGATGATCGAGATGAGCGCGAGCAGGCCGAGCACCGCGAAGTGGAACAGCACCGACACCAGCCGCGCCATCGAGCCCGCGGAGGCCTGGTCGTCGCCGTAGGAATCACCCAGGTACCGCAACCCGCTGCGGTAGATGATCTGCCCGTCCACCAGCACGAGCGCGATCCCCAGGACCAAGAACGAGATGTACGCGCCGTCGTCCACGATTGCCCCTTCCCGAGCGCATCCGGTCTTCCCCAGACCTACCCCTGGTGACAACCGGTAAAACCGCGCTCACCCGACGACCGCGGCCCCACCCGTCCGGTGCAGGTGGGTCCGCTCAGCGCAACCACTTCGGTCGCTCGACCCGCCGGAGCCGCTCCCACGCCTGGGCGAAGTCGGCCTCGGCGGCGTGCGCGCGGGCGTCCTCGCGCGCCCACAGCACCCCGTAGGTGAACGCGCTCGCGCCCTCGCCGTGCACGCGCGGCCCCAGCTCGCGCAGCGCCGTGCGGGCCACCACCGCGTCCTGGTGCACCCCGAGCGCGGTCTGCACGCCCTTGCCCGCCTTGCGCCAGTCCTTGAGCTGCTTGCCGAACACCGGTTCCACGGCCTCGGCGGTGTAGCGGGCCTTCTTGGCGTCCTTGCGGGCTTGGTGCAGCGCGAGGTCGCGCTCGGCCGGGTCGGTGGTGGCGTCGGCGGCGGCCACGGAGGCGGCGAGCCGGTCGGCGGCCTTGCGGACGGCCTTGCGCAGCTCCTGCGCCGCGGGCCGCCCCGCCTTGCCGGTGGTGGGCGGCGCGGCCAGGAACCCCAGCGCGTCGTCGAGGAAGTCCCGGTAGCGCGCGCTGTCCAGGGTGGACAGCGCGGCACCGCGCGCGTCGGCCTCCACCCTGGCGAACTCGGCGGTGAACCGGGCGGCGACCCCGCCCATCACCACCTCCACGGGCAGCGCGGCGACCTCGCCGCGCAGGTGCTCGGACAGCACCTCGGCGTCGCGGGCGGGGGACATCCCCTGGCCCAGCCAGCGCAGCTCCTCGCGCAGCCGGGCGACCCGGTCCGCCTCGAACAGCGACCGGAAGGCGCGCAGCGCGCTGCGCAGCGACCGGCAGGTGACGCGGAACTGGTGCACCGAGTCGGCCACGTCGAGCCGCACACCGGTGTCGTGGGCGCGCAGCTGGTCGACGTGGCGCCCGAGGTAGTCCAGCGCCACCTCCCCCGCAGTGGGGTGCGCGGGCAGCGCCGGGCGGGAGGTCTTGCGGGCCTTCTTGCCCAGCGTGCGGGCCAGCTTCGACGCCGACGACGACGGTTGGGCGCCCAGCGCCGCGCCCACGGCGTCCACCGCGGACAGGTCCTCGGCCTCCACCTCCAGCTCGCGCCAGGTGGCGGGCTTGCCGGAGGCGGGGACGGCGGTGACGTGGTCGTCGGCGATGAGGGCGATGGTGGCCCCGTCGGCGGCGGTGAGCGTCCACTCGTCGCGGCGGGTGACGATGCGCGCGACCTCGACCAGCGGCGCGTCGAGGGTGTAGGAGCGCACCAGCCCGGCCAGCTCGGCGGGCACGGTCTTGCGCTCCTCGCCCAGCGGCCTGCGCACCTCGTCGCGCACCCCGGGGGCCACCGGCAGCTTGGCGTGCCACCCCGCGTCCTCGCCCCCGGTGCGCCTGCGCAGGGTGATCCCCGCGGCGGCGAGCCGCAGGTCCGCGGTGTCGAAGTAGGTGGCGTCGAGGTCGCTGCGCCGGGGACCCGCGGCGGCCGCCGCTCCCGCCACCCCGACCAGCTCCGGCAGGTGGTAGTCCGCCCCGGCCTCGAACTTGCGCTCGACCTCGCGGACCGTGCTCAGCCCGCCGGCAGCCTTGCCGCCACCGGCCTTCGTGGACCCGTTCTCCCGGCTCGACTTCACGCCCACCGGACCACCTCCCGTCAGACGTCCTGTCCCCCGACCCGTCCCCCAACTATGACACCGAACCCGACAACGCGCGGGAACGCGACGCCCACCCCGACCGGGACGCGCGGGCGACGAGCCGCGGGCTGGTCCTCCCCCCGCACTCGCTGTTCCTGTTCTGGGGCAAGGGAGACCGGGCGCCGCGCGGGAGCGCGACGCCCGGTCCGGGGTCCGGCGGGACGGGCCCGCCGCTACCGCGGGAGCGAGTTCAAGGAGCTGGGGTCCGCGGTCTGCGCCGCGAGCATCGCCACCACGCCGTCGAGCCCGGCGGCCCGCTGCCGGGTGGCGCCGTCGCCGTGCTCGTCCAGCCAGGACAGCGTGGACTGGACGAACTCCAGCTCATCGCTGCGGCGCAGCGCGGGCGCGTGCCGGGCCACCAGGTCGGCGAAGACCGCCGGGGCCGGGCGGTGCCCACCGCCCCACGGGTCCGGCACGTCCGCGCCCCACCCGTCCTTGGCCGCCCGCCACTGCGCCGCCCGCACCACCTGCGTCGGCACCCGGGGGAACTCGCGGTCGCCGTCGAGGGCCTCGGCCACGATCGTGCGCACCAGCACCGCCAGCAGCGCCGCCTCGCGCGGGGTGGGGGCGACGTCGCTGATCCGCGTCTCCACCGTCGAGTGCGCGTCGGAGGGCCGCACGTCGAAGTACACCATCTTGCGGTCGAGGATCGCCCCGGTCGCGAGCAGGTCGGCCACCAGCTCCTCGTACTGGTCCACCGAGTCCAGGTACGGCGGCGGCCCCGCGGACGGCCACCGCTCCCACAGCAGGTGCCGCGTGCTGGCGTACCCGGTGTCGCGCCCGTCGTAAAACGGCGAGTTGGCGCATAGCGTGATCAGCGCGGGCAGCCACAACCGCAGGTGGTTCGCCGCCCGCAGCGCCGCGGCGGTGTCCTCCACCCCCACGTGCACGTGGCACCCGCAGGTCATCCCCGCGAACAGGAACTCCCCCACGTGCGAGGTGATCCGCCGGTACCGCGCCCCGGGCCCCACCGGCGCGAACCCCGGCTGCTGGTGCGGCAGCGTCCCCGTCGCCACCAGCAGCGCCCCCTGCTCGCGCGCCGCCCCCGCCAACGCCCCCCGCAGCTCCGTCAACTCCTCGACGACCTGCTGCGCACTCCCGCAGATCCCCGTCGCCGACTCCACCATGGCCCTGAGCAGCTCCGGCTTGAGGTCCGGCTCCCCCTCCACCGCCTGCGCCCCGCGCTCCGCGGTCTCCGGCCCCTGGTCCACCAGCCTCCCCGCCGCGTCGACGAGGAAGAACTCCTCCTCGACCCCGACGGTGAGGGAAGTGCCCCCACCCCGAGCGTCACGCTTCGTGATGGTTTCGTCCTGCTCATCACTACAGTCGACCATGTCGGGAGTCTAGTGAAGAGCCGTACACCCGGCTCGCTATGACTCACAGTGACAAATCTGGCGTTTAGCAGGCTCGGTTCGTCTGTACGGTGCACCGCGTTCCACCCAACAGCGCCACCACCACGCACCCGCCCCACAGGCGCCTGGTCTTCGATGTCGACGAACTCGATTCTCGCCTCACCTCTTGTTACGAGAAAAGGCGCCTATGACCAACATCGACAGGACAAGCAAGAGTCCGCCCGCGATGGAACCCACGATCGCATACACGAACGGTGCATACCAAACCAGTGAAACGAAAGAGCAGCCCGCAGAGATGATGAAGATCAGCAAGAAGGCTCGCCGGTTGCCGACCTTGTCATCGTCCGACATGCCACATGTCCATCCTCCTGCTCAAGACGGCACCGGCTCCCACTCCCACGCATCCTCAGAGCCCGGCGCCGAGTCCGAACTTGCGACCGGCGCCCATCAACCGCGACGTCCGACAACCCTATCGCCCTGCGAACTGCCCCATTGGTCCCGTGAACACGCCGCCCGGGCGTCCACAACACCAACTTGCCCTGAGTGACGCGTTCGCCCATAGCCCTGACGGCGCCGTGTTGGGCGAGGCCGTCGGAAACGGCTCCGGCGCACCACCAGCTATCGCGAGGCACGCCAAACCACCGGCCGCACCGCACAACCCCGGGGACGCCCATCTCCGGGTTGTGCGAAGCGGCCGGTGGTGTGCGCCCGAGTGCCGGGCGAACCCGGGTGGGTCAGGTGGTCGCCTTGCCCCGGGGGAGCACCGTCACGGCCATGAGCGCCATGACCACGAGCAGGCCGCCCGCGAGGGCCAGGCTCGTCCGCATGCCGGTGGCGAAGTCGCCCGCGAGCAGGACGCCGAACACCGCGATGCTGATGGCACCGCCCGCCTGCCTGCTCGTGTTGAGCATGGCCGCCGCCGTGCCCGCGCGCTCGTTGGCGACGGTGTCGAGCATCAGGGTGGTCAGGGCGGGCATGGCCAGCGATCCGCCGATGCCCAGCGGCACCATCAGGGCGGCGGTGATCCACCAGGGGGTGTCGACCCGCACCAGCATCAGACCGCCGCAGCCCACCGCGCCGACCAGCAGGCCCGCCACGATGACCGCCCGGGGGCCGAACCGCTGCACGAACTTCGGGGAGAGGTAGTTGAAGTTGGCGGTGATCAGGGCCATCGGGGCGAACATGAGGCCTGCGGACAGCGCCGACTGGCCGCGCTGCTCCTGGAAGAACAGGCTCAGGATGAACACCCCGCCGTAGAACGCGGCATTGCAGGCGAATCCCGAGATGACCGGGACGGACACCCCCTTCTGGCGGAACATCCCCAGCGGCAGCATCGGGTCGCGGCGACGCGACTCCACCAGGACGAACGCCGCCCCGGACAGCACGGCCACGGCCACGGCGGCGATGACCGTGGGGGTGAAGCCGCCGTGCCCGCCCTGGATGACCGCGAAGGTCAGCGCGGCCAGCGCAAGCACCGCGGTGACCTGGCCCGGCACGTCGAAGGTGGTCTCGTGGCGCGGGGACCGCTCGGCGCGCAGCAAGAACAGGAACCCGGCGACGCCCGCGGGCACGTTCAGCGCGAACACCACCCGCCAGTCCCACTCGGTCGTCAGCAGCCCGCCCAGGACCGGGCCCGCGGCGACGGCGACCGCGCCGCCGACCGTCCAGAGCGCGATGCCCCTGGCGCGTGCCACCGGGTCCGGGAACGCCTGTCGGATCAGCGCCAGCGAGGACGGCACCATGATCGCCGCCGCGCACCCCTGCACCACCCGGGCGCCGACGAGGAAGCCGAGGTCGGGGGCGATGCCGCAGGCCACGGAGGCGAGGGTGAACGCCGCCAGGCCCCACCCGTAGGCGCGCTTGGCGCCGACGCGGTCGGACAGCACGCCCGCGGAGAGCATCAGCGCGGCGAACATCAGGGTGTAGGCGTCGGCGACCCACTGGAGCCCGGACAGGGTGCCGTTGAGGTCGTCCCGGATCGAGGGCAGGGCGACGTTCACCCCGGACACGTCCAGGGTGATCACGAAGAAGCCCAGGACGGCGGCGGTCAGCGCGGCCCGCGGCGAACCGTGCCCCGGTGCGCGGGCCGCCTCGACCGGTGCGGCGGGTTCGGAACGCACTGCGGTCATCGTGTCGCACTCCTTGTCGTCTCGGTCATCGTCGTCTCAGTCGTCTTGGTCGTCTCGCGGTTGGTCGTTCCGCGATTGGCCGTCTCGCGGTTGGTCATCCCGCGGTCCAGCGACCACGGTGGCGCGGTGGGCGCGCGGCAGGGAGACCGGGTCGTGCGGGGGAGCGCTGTGCCTGGCCCTGTCACGGCCCCCCACGCGGCGCGCGGATCTGGGACACTGGGGCGATGAGCGATGGCACGGAACTGGGGCGGTTCCTGCGCGCGCGTCGGGCTCAGGTGCGCCCCGAGGACGTCGGTCTCCCCGCGGGGCGGGGCACTCGCCGCACACCCGGTCTGCGCCGGGAGGAGCTGGCCACCCTCGCGGGGGTCAGCGTCGACTACTACACCCGCCTGGAGCGCGGCCGGGAGACGCGCCCGTCCCCCGCCGTCGTGGAGGCCCTCGGGGAAGCCCTGCGCCTGTCGGCCGACGCCCTCAAGCGCCTGGACGAGCTCGTCGCCCTCGCCGGGGGCCTGGGTCCCCGCCCCTCCCCCGGGCCGACACGCACCGTCCGCGACTCCGTCCTGGCGATGTTGGAGACCCTGCGCCCCTCCCCCGCCTACGTGGTGAGCAGGACCAACGACGTCCTGGCGGCCAACCGCCCCGGTCTGCGGCTGTTCCCCGGTCTGGCCGACTGGCCCCCGGAGCGCAGGAACACCACGCGGTACATGTTCCTGCACCCGTCGGCGCGCGCCCTGTACCCGCAGTGGGAGACGATGGCGGCCCACACCGCCGCCCACCTGCGGGCGATCGCCGGTGCCGACCCCGACCTGTCGGACCTGGCCCAGCTGGTCGGGGAGCTGGTCGTCAAGAGCCCCGAGTTCGCCACCCTCTGGGAGCGCTACGACGTCGAGGAGGCCCGCGGCGGGGGGCGCAAGCAGTTCCAGCACCCGGAGGTGGGCACCATGACCCTCACGTTCGAGGTCATGACCATCTTCCACACCGACGGCCAGCGCCTGGTCAGCTACCAGGCGCCCGCGGGCACCCCTGACCACGACGCCATGCTCCTGCTCGACATGGCTTCCCCGGTGGACGCGGAACTGGCCCACCGCCCCCGGTAGCGGGGAAGGACCGCGTCGACCAGGCGCCCGCTCCTCCGCACGGGCCGGGGCGGGCGCGCGACGCCTCACCGCCCGTCCAGCTCCACCAGGTAGGTCTCCGCGGGCGTCAACACATCCCGGCAGGTCAGGGTTCCCGAGGCACCCCGGTACGCCCCCGTCCCCCCGGTGACGGCCATCTCCACGACGCCTTCTCCGGTGCTCCACAGCGATTGCGCCGTGAGCTGCCCCTCGGGCAACTTCACCGACAGGACGCAACTGGTGGTCACCTTCCCCTGGTCGACCGCCGTCACCAGGCACGAGCTGCCGTCGGTCCCCACCGCCCTGCCGTCCCTGCCCAGCACGTTGGCGTACACGTAGTAGTCCCCCACGCCGACACCCGGCGCCCCGACGTCGACCAGGGTGTTCTTGTCCTGCAACACCTGCAGCACGAACTGCTTCCCGGAAGCGGCCGATGCCGACGGGACGCAGCAGATGAGGGCGCCCGCGGCGACCAGGCCGAGCAACGTCTTCTCCATGCCCCCCACCATGCCCGCCCGCAGGCGCGGCGAGGCGTGCAACAAGCTGCTGTGCACCCTCTTGCACCCGGCGGAACCTGGTCGCGGCACCCCCCTCGGGCAAGACTCGACACCAGCGAACGCACCCGATCGACAGGACGGGATGATGCTGGAAGTTGCCGCGCTGGGACCGAACGGGCCCTACCGCAGCCGCAGGCGCCTGACCGTGCCCGACGCCACGGGCACGGCGGCGGTCGACCTGAGCTGCGTCCCGGGGCTGGTGCTCGCGGACTGGGTCCGCACGCTGCGCAGCGCCGAACCGGTGCCCCCGGACGAGGCGCGGGCGGTGCTGGCCAAGGCCGCCGACGTCTTCGAGGCCCAGGACGTGCTCGGGGACAGCCTCCCGGCGCACGAGCTGCGGGTGGCGACCCTCACCGGGACACCGCTGCCCGTGGTGCGCGAGTGCGACGCGATGATCACCGCGAAGCTGCGCGACGTGGGCCGGGTGCTCGACCTGGCCACCCCGGCGGGGGCGGGCACCGACGTCGGCGGGCTGCGGCGGGGCGCCGTGTGGTGCAGGCGCGGGGAGGTGTTCGGCGTCAACGCGGCGGGCAACAGCCCCGGCGTGCACGCGCTGTGGCTGGAGGCGCTGGCCCTGGGCTACCGGGTGGTCGTCCGACCGTCCACCCGGGACCCGTTGACCGCGCACCGGTTGGTGACCGCGCTCCTCTCGGCGGGCCTGCCGCAGGACCGGCTGGTCCTGGCGCCCGGCGACCACGTGACCGCCGACGCCGTCGTCGAGCAGGCCGACCGGGTGCTGCTCTACGGGGGCCAAGCCGTGGTGGACCGGTACCGCGACCGCGCCGACGTCCTCACCCAGGGCCCCGGGCGCTCCAAGCTCGTCGTCGACGGCGATCACCGCACCGGCCTGGACCTGGCCGCGGCGGGCGTGCTCTACCACGCGGGCACCGCGTGCACCGCCACCACCGGCGTCCTGGTCACCCGGGAGCACCGCCGGTTCGCCGCGGACCTCGCCGACGCCCTGCGCGGGACCAGCACCGCCGCGCCCTGGCAGGACGACGCCACCCTGCCCGCGATGCCCGTGGAGCAGGCCGAGGCGCTCGTCGCGGACGTGCTCGCCCGGGTGGAGCCGCGGCAGGTGCGGCTGGCGCCGCGGGTCGAGCGGGTCGGCGGCACCGGGGCCGCGGTGCTCACCCCGGCTGTGGTCGAGCTCGACGACCCGCGCGACCCCCTGCTGGGCCACGAGGTCCCCTTCCCGTGCGCGTTCGTGGCGCCGTTCGACCGGTCCGAACCGGACCCGCTGTCGGGCTCGCTGGTGGTCTCCTTCGACACCGACGACCACGACCTGGTGCGGTGGGCCGTGGACCACCCGCTGGTGTCCAACGCCTACGTCGGGCACCCGACCTCCTGGCTGCACGCGGACGTGCCCCACGACGGCTTCCTCAGCGAGTTCCTCATGCGCTGCAAGGGCTTCGCCCGCACCGACCGCCAAGACCCCGCCGCCGAGACCTCTAGGAGTGGCAGATGAGAATCAGCTCCCGGCACGACCTGGAGTTCATGGAGCGGATCCAGCGGGAGGTGACCCGCGCCGACCACGACGACCACTACTACGGCACCAAGCTCGCCGCGGTGTGGGAACGCGCGCGGGAGACCACCGCCTACGCCCACCTCGGCGCGTACGGCGCGCAGGCGTTCCACGCGCTGCCGCCCACGTCCAAGGACCGGCTCAAGGCGCGGCCCCTGGAGTTCGCCCGCGTCAGCGTCGGTGACGCGCTGAAGTACTACCAGACCACCGGCACCACCGGCGTCCCCACACCGACCCCGCGCACGACCCTGGACACCATCGCGAACACCGTCTCGGTGGCCGAGGCCTGGCGGCCGCTGCTCGGCGGGACCGGGGAGCGCGCGCTCATCCTGCTGCCCTCGGACATCGTCCCCGTGGCGGACCTGATCGTCGGGGTGTGCGAGTTCCTCGACGTCCCGCACGTGAAGGCCTACCCCTACACCACCGGCATCTCGGACTGGGACCGCATCGAGTCGGTGTGGGAGGTCTTCCAGCCGACCGTGCTGTTCCTCGCACCCGGTGTGCTGCTCCAGCTCTCCCAGGTCCTCAAGCGCCGCGGGGTGCTGGACCGGATGCGGGCGCCCGTGCGCAAGATCATGCTGCTGGGCGAGGTGAGCACGCCGGAGCTGCGGGAGATGGTGGGCCGGTGGTGGGGCGCGCGGACCTACGACGCCAGCTACGGCAGCACCGAGAGCGGGACGCTGGCCGCCGCGTGCCCGCACGACCGGTTGCACCTGCTCAGCGCGTCCAACCACTTCGAGGTCGTCAGCGACGGGGCGGTCGTGCCCGCGCGTGCCGGGGCGAGCGGCAGGCTCGTCGTCACGCCGCTGAACAACGACGCCCGCCCGCTGCTGCGCCTGGACATGGGGGACGAGGTCAGCCTGGGCGAGGGCTGCCCCTGCGGGTCGGCGGGCCTGGTGGTGACCGTGCACGGCAGGGGCAGCGACGGCACCCCGGTCAAGGGCGTGCGGGTGCGGACCCGGGACCTGGAGGGGGTCGTCTACGGGTCCGGGGACGTCCTGGGCTACCTGGTCGAGGTCGACGGCGCGGGCACCTGGGCCCGGCTCGTGCTCGAACGCGACCCCGCGGCCGACCGGGCCACCGAGGACCAGCGGGTCGAGCAGGTCGGGCTGCGCACCGCCGAGCGGCTCGGCTTCGCCTGGGACGAGGTCCGCTTCGCCAACCGGCTGCCGGTCACGACCAAGAGCGGCGGATCGCAGAAGAGCTGGAAGCGCTCGAACTTCCGCGTGCTGGAGGAGGTCCCCGCATGACCAGCGACGCGCTGCTCGACCCCGTGCCCGTCGTCTCCGGTGAGTCCGACCTGTGGTGCACCTACGCCGCCGTGCGCACCCTGCGCTGGCTGGACCGCACCGCGGACCTGCCCGACCCGGGCGCGGTCGCGGGCTTCCTGGCGTCCCGGCGCAACGCCGACGGCGGGTACGCGTGGTCGGCGGGCATGAACTCCGACGCCTGGGCCACCTACTACTGCACCCAGGCCGTGCGCGACCTCGGCGGCTCGGTGCCGTCGGAGGCCACCCACCCCAGCTCGGGGTGGGTGCTGGGCACGCACAACCCCGACGGCGGGTTCGCCATGACGCCCGGCCAGGCCTCCGACGTGTGGGCCACCTACTACGCCGTGCGGACCCTCGTCGAGGTGCACGGCGAGACCCCGCCGGAGTCCGTGCTGGGCTGGCTCGGCGGCCTGCAGGCCGCCGACGGCGGGTTGACCTGGAGCCCGGCGCACGCGGTCGGCGGCACCTCCGACGTGCGGGCCTGCTACTACGCCATCACCGCCTGGTCGACGATGACCGGCGGCACCGGCCCGCTGCCCTGGGACCGCGAGCGGCTGCTCGGCTGGTTGCGCGGCAAGCAGGGCGCGTCCGGCGGGTTCACCTTCCAGGACGGCGACGGCACCGACTGCCTGTGGGCCACCTTCCGCGCGACCAGCGCCCTGCGCAGGCTCGGCGCCGACCCGCGCGACCGCGACGGCTGCGTCGCCTGGATCCGCGGCAGGCTCGCCGCGGACGGGTCCTTCACCCGCTGGCCGGGCTACCCGGTGCAGGACGTCTGGGCGGCGTTCTGCGGCGTCGGGTCGCTGCGCGAACTCGGTGACGACACCCGCGACCTCGCCGACCGCGTGGTCCGGGCGGTGCTGTCGTTCCGGGTCGGTTCCGGCGGCTTCACCTACCGCGACCCGCGGCGCGCCGCCGACGTGCTGACCACGTCGGCGCACCTGCTGTCGGGCCGGCTCGGGGAGGCGGACCGGCACCGGGCGCTGCGGTGGATGGGCTCCTGCGTGCTGCCCAACGAGGACGGCGTGATGTACATGCCCGGCCGGGGCAGCGAGGTCCGCTGCACCCTGTGGGCGCTCAGCGCGGGCGCGCTGGCCGAGGACGGCGCGGCGCTCGCCCGGGTCGGCGATTGGTTGGTCACCAGCATCCAGAACCCCGACGGCGGTTTCGGCTACTGGGAAGGCCGCGCTTCGGACGTCGTGTCGACCTGCGCCGCCGCCGAGGTGCTGCACCTGGTCGGTGAGGAACCCGGCACGCCGGTGATGAAGGCGCTCGCGGGGTTCGCGGCGTCCTGCGAGGTCGCCCCCGGCGAGTTCGCGAACGTGCCGGGCGGCAGCCCCGCGCTGCGCCCGACGCTGCAAGCCCTGCGCGCCCTGCGCCGGGCGGGTGCGGCCGACGCCGGGGCCGCCGCGGCCGCGCTGGAGCGCCACCGGGTGCGCGGCGGCGGGTTCGCCAACGAGGGCAGGCGGCTGCCCGACCTGCTCAGCACCTACGAGGCCGTGCTGACCGCCGACGCGTTCGGCCTGGAGGTCGACCTCGACCACCTGCGCCGGTTCGTCGACCGCGTGCGGGTGGGCGCCGGGTCCGCGTGGACGCCGCTGGTGCGCGTCAGCGGCGGTCCGCTGGCCGACTGCCTGGGCGCGCGCCTGGACCTGCGCCTGGCGGGTGAGCCGCTGCCCGCCCTGACCATCTCCTGAGAGGGGTACGACCGTGCCGACCGTGGAAGTGACCAGCCCGCCGCTGACCCCGTCCGCCCGGCTGCGGGCCGCCGTGCGGCTGACCCGGTGGTTCGCCGCCCGGGGCTCGGACCCCGCGCACGTGGTCGTGCAGTTCCGCCCGGCGGAGCCGATGGCCTGCTTCGCGGGCGGGGTGCCGCTGAGCCGGTTCGAGGACGCGGCGGGTGAGCAGCGCGCGGCGGCGTGGGCGTTGGCGGTGTGCCACGTGCACCGCGACCGGGGCCCCGACTACCTGGCCGGCCTGGCCGAGGAGGTCCGCGCGGCGCTCGGGGTGGTCGACGGCCACTGCGTGGTGCGCTGCGAGCCCACCGACCCCGAGCGCGTGTTCTCCCTGCAAGACGGACAGATGACCGACAGCAGCCCCGCACTCGTGGGCGCCGCACAGGAAGGCCGTTGAGCCATGAGCACCACGACCACCGACCTGACCGAGACCACCGCCCGGGTGCGGGCCGTGCTGGAGCGGCGCTTCGGCGACGCGGGCCGCACCGTCGGGGCCACGGCCGACCTGGCCACCGCCCTGCCCAACTTCGACAGCCTGGCGGCGCTGGAGTTCGTCACCGCCGTCGAGGACGAGTTCGGCGTGGAGGTCGACTTCGTCGGCGACGACGTGCGCTACAGCTTCAGCACCGTGGACCGGGTCGTGGAGTACGTGGTCGAGCGCCTGGAGGACGCGGGGTGACCGACGTGGACGCGCAGGTGGTGTTCGAGACCTCCGGCAGCACCGGCCCCTCGCGCCGGTGGGTGCGCACCGGCGCCCAGATGCGGGCGGAGGTCGAGGTGGTGTCCGGGCGCACCACCGGCGAGGTCGACCTCGTCATCAACTACTCCCCGCCGCGGCACCTGTTCGGGGCGCTGTTCGGCGAATGGCTGCCGCGCCTGCGCGGTGTGCCCGCGGTGCAGGCGTGGGAGAGGCCCTTCGAGTTCCCCGACGTGCCCGCGGGCGCCCGCCTGCTGGTGGTGTGCGTGCCGATCGCGTGGGACCTGCTGCGCCGCAACCGGCGCACGCTGGAGCGCGCGCGGTCGGTGGTCGCGCTGCACAGCTCGGCGGCCCCGCCCCCGGCAGCGCGCCAACTCGTGGCGGACACCGGGATGGTCGCGCACGAGATCCTCGGCTCGACCGAGACCGGGGGGATCGCGCACCGCCCCCTCGACCCGTCGGCGCCGTGGCAGGTCCTCCCGGACGTGACCGTCGCGCACGACCGCGGCGACGACGCGGGCCCGCACCGGCTGGTGGTGCGCGGCCCGAGGTTGGCCCGCCGGGAGCAGGACCCGGCACCGCCCGCCAGCTGGGCCACCGGCGACCTCGTGGAGTTCACCGGGCCGGGACGGTTCCGGCTGCTGGGCAGGGAGTCCGACCTGGTGAAGGTCAACGGGGTCAAGGTGCACCTGGCCCAGGTCGAGCGGCAGCTCGGCGCGCGGCTGCCGGGCGCGCGGTGCGTCCCGGTGCCCGCTCCGCGCGATCCGCTGGCGGGCGAGGGCTACGCGGTGTTCTGGGCGAGCCGGGGACCGCGGCTGGGGGCCGCGGACATCCGGCGCGCGCTGCACGGGCTGCCCAGCCCGGTCCGCGTGGTCGAGCTGCCGAGCATCCCCACGACGCCGAGCGGGAAGCCGGACCGGCAGGCGCTCGGTCGCGCCCTGGCCGCGCGACCCGCCGCCCCGGCGGGCACCCGGGGAGGTGACCAGCACCGGTGAGCAGGTTGATCGTGATCACCGGCGCGAGCGCCGGGATCGGCAAGGCGACCGCGCACCGCTTCGCCGCCAACGGCGACGCGGTCCTGATGGTCGGCAGGCGCGAGACCGCCCTCGCCGCCGCGGGCGACGAACTGCGCGCGGCGGTGGGCGGTGCCGACGTCCGCCACGTCGCCCTCGACATGGGCGAGGTGGACTCGGTGCCCGCGCTCCAGGACGCGGTCGCGGCCACCGGGCTGCCCGTCCACGGGCTGCTCTGCTGCGCCGGGGGCACCGCGGGCACCGGCGAGGGCGTCAAGGCCGTCCTGTCGGAGTGGGACGAGGCCTACCGGACGAACGTGCTCACCGCCGTGCTGGCCACCGAGGGCTTGGTGGACCAGCTGGCCGATGGTGCGAGCGTCGTGCTCTACAGCTCCATCGCCGCCTACCGCGGCTCCGGCGGCACCGGCGCCTACGGGGCCGCGAAGGCGGCGCTGCACTCCTACGTCCACACCCTCGCCAACCGGCTGGGACCGCGGCGGATCACCGCCAACGCGATCGCCCCCGGGTACGTCGCCGAGACCGACTTCTTCGACGGGGCCATCGACCCCGACCGCGAGGCCGCGCTGGTCCGCCAGTCCGTGGTGGGTCGCGCGGGCGTCCCCGGCGACGTCGCGGGACTGGCGTTCTACCTGTGCTCGCCCGAGGCGGCTTACGTGACGTCCCAGATCATCCAAGTCAACGGCGGTCAGCGCCACGGCGTGTGAGCCGACGAACCAGGAAGGGGAACCGATGCCCTCCCGCGAACAGGCGGACCGGCACATCCAGGACATGATGCGCTGGCACTTCACCCCGGAGACCGGGTCGCGCTTCTGGCTGGACCGCAAGGACCGGCTCGGCTTCGACCCCGTCGCGGACATCCGGACGGTCGACGACGTCCTGCGCTTCCCCAACCTGGTCGACGAACTGCGCGACGTGCCCGTGGCCGACCTCATCCCGCGCGGGCTCGGCCCGGACGAGAAGGTGTTCGCCGTCTACGACAGCGGCGGCACCTCCGGCGCCCCGAAGCGCTTCGTGATGTTCGAGAGCTGGTTCGACGAGTACATGGCCTGGGAGAACTCGCACTACACCCAGGACGTCCGGGGCAACGCCCTGTCGCTGGGACCGACCGGCCCGCACATGCTCGGCGACTACTCCAAGCGCATCGCCGAGGCGCGCGGGGGCATCCGGTTCGCGATCGACCTGGACCCGAGGTGGGTCAAGCACCTGATCGCCGCCGGGGACACCGCGGGCGCCAAGGCCTACGTGGAGCACCTGGTGGACCAGGCGGAACTGGTGCTGGCCTCGCAGGACATCGCCATCCTGGTCGCCACCCCGCCGCTGCTGGCCAAGCTGGCCGAGCGCGGGTCGACCAGGGCGCTGGTGGCCGACAAGGTGCGCCTGGTCATCTGGACCGGCGCGCACATGGACCCGGACACCCTGGACCACCTGGCGTCCTCGGTCTTCCCCAAGGCCCAGTTCCGCGGTTCCTACGGCAGCACCACGGTCCTGAGCGGGACGGTCCAGCGGGAGGACCCGACCGGGGAGGTCACGTTCGACTCGTACGCCCCGCAGGTGTTCTACCGGGTCGTCGACCCGCGGACCCGGCAGCCGGTGGAGTACGGCGAGGAGGGCGCGGTGGTGATGAACTACATCACCAGGTACGGCCTGGTGCCCAACAGCCTGGAGCGCGACCTCGCCACGCGCGTGCCGAGCGCGTCGGGCGTCGGTGACTCCCTGCGCGACATCCACCCCGTCCAGGAGATGAACGGCCAGCGGATGATCGAGGGCGTGTACTGACCCATGCCCCAGCCGCTGACGCTGGACGGGCGGGAGCTCAGCCCGAGCGCGGTGGCCGACGTCGCCCGGCAGGACCACCCCCTGGTCCTGCTGGGCGACTCGGCTGTCGAGCGGATGGCGGCCTCCGTCGCGTCCAGGGACGAACTGCTCGCGCGCGCCATCCCCATCTACGGGGTCACCACGGGCTTCGGGGACAGCTGCGACCGCCAGATCTCCCCGGCCAAGGCCGCGGCCCTGCAGCGCAACATGGTCCTCTACCACCTCAACGGCGTCGGTCCCCCGGCCACCCCGGAGGTGGCGCGGGCGACGATGGTCATCCGGGCCAACTCCCTGGCCCGGGGCACCTCCGGCATCCGACCGGAGGTGGTGCGGACGCTGCTGGCCATGCTCGCGGCCGACGTGCTGCCCCTCATCCCCGAACGCGGCTCGGTCGGCGCCAGTGGTGACCTCGTGCCGCTGAGCTACCTGGCGGCGGCCCTCATCGGCGAGGGCGAGGTCCGCCACCGCGGCACCACCCGGCCCGCGGCGGACGCGCTCGCCGCGGAGGGCATCACCCCGGTCGTCCTGCAGCCGAAGGAGGGGCTGGCGCTGGTCAACGGCACCTCGTTCGCCGCCGCCTACGCCGTGCTGGCCCTGCGGGACGCCCAGCACGCCGTCCACGCCGCCGAGCTGGCCAGCGCGATGGTGCTGGAGGCGCTGCTGGGCAACGCCTCGGCCATGCACCCGTTCATCCACGAGAACAAGCCGCACCCCGGGCAGGTCGAGTCCGCCGCGGCGATCCGCGGGCTGCTGGCGGGCTCCGGGCTGGCGGTGTCCTCCGACGACATCTTCCTGCGCCGCGAGCGCCTGGGCGACCGGAGCTACCTGCACCTGGGCGACCGCGTGCAGGACCCGTACTCGATCCGCTGCGCGCCGCAGGTCATCGGCATCGCCAGGGACACCCTGCGGTGGGCCGGGCGGTGGCTGACCACGGAGATCAACTCCTCGACCGACAACCCCCTCTTCGACGGCGACGACCTGCACCTGGGCGGCAACTTCTACGCGGGCCACGTCGCACAGGCCATGGACGCCCTCAAGGTCGCCGCGGCCAACCTGGCGGGCCTGCTGGACCGCCAGCTGGCCGTCGTGGTCGACGAGAAGGTCAACCGCGGCCTGCCGCCCAACCTCATCACCCCCACCGGCCCCGGTGACCCGGAGTCGGGCCTGCACCACGGGTTCAAGGGGATGCAGATCGCGGCCTCGGCGGTGACCGCCGAGGCGCTCAAGGCGACCGCCCCCGCGTCGGTGTTCTCCCGGTCCACCGAGGCCCACAACCAGGACATCGTCAGCATGGGCACCATCGCCGCCCGGGACGCCAGGACGGTACTGGGCCTGGTCCGCGAGGTCACCGCCATCCACCTGCTGGCGCTGACCCGGGCGGTGGAGCTGCGCGGCGCCGCCGCGGCGAGCCCGGCGACCCGCCGCGCCATCGCCGCCATCCGGGCCCGGACCGCCCCGCACACCCGGGACCGGCGGATGGACGCCGACGTCGCGGCGGTCATGCGCCTGCTCGACCAGGGCGCGCTCTCCCCCTGATCCCCGCGCCTGGGCGGCGAGAAGCCGGGGTCGCGTGCGCGACCCCGGCTTCTCGCGTTCGGGAGCCCGCCGCCTAACGAGCCAGGGCGGTGGTCAGGGCGCTCGACAGCTCACCCGCGGGGTCCTCGGGGAGCCCGGTGCCCCGCCACACCACCACGGAGTCCGGTCGGACCAGCGACGCCCCGGACGCCGACACCCCGTACCGCGTCGCCCACTCCCCCGACTCGTCGCGGAGCAGGTCGCCGATGCGGTGGGCGTCCAGCTCGACACCCAGGTCCGAGGCGACCTCGCGCGCCGCGCCGACCCAGGTGTCGTCACCGGTGAGCAGCACGAACCCGCGCCCGAACAGGTCGTGGGTGGACAGCGTCCTGGTCCCGTCCGTCAGCTCGACGTGCGGCGCGCGCCCACCGGGGCTGCCGGTGGCCTCCCAGGGGTCCTCCTGCAGGGCCCCGTCGTCGTCGGGCTCGGTCAGCACGACCTCCGACCGGTAGCGGAAGCCCAGGAACTCCTTCGGCGTCGGGATCGGCGCGTCCGGGTCGGACGGGTTGTAGGAAGCCGGGATGCGCCCCTCGGACACCGCGGCGAGCCGCACCTCCCGCTCCAGCGTCACGTTCACGACCGGCTTGCGCTCGACCTCGTAGGTCGACAGCAACCGCTCACCCGCCTGCCCGCCCAGCACCAGCGCGAGCCGCCAGGACAGGTCGTAGGCGTCCTGGATGGCCAGGTTCCCACCCTGACCGCCGTTGGGCGGGCAGCTGTGCGCGGAGTCGCCCGCGAGGAACACGCGGCCCTCCCGGAAGCGGGCGGCGCGCTTGTGGCTGATGGCGAAGGAGCGGGCGTTGATGAAGGTGGGCTCGATCGAGGGGTCGCCGATGGCCGCGCGGATCCGCTCCAGGCACCGCGGCTCGGTGAAGTCGTCGGGCGTCTGGCCGCGCTCGGGGAAGTACTCCACCCACAGGGTGTGGCGGTCGGTGCCGTCGAGGATGAAGCTGGAGCCGGTCCCCGCGACGCCGATGACCTCCACCGCGCCCTTGTCCACGTAGGAGCTCAGGTCGGCGGTGAAGGTGATGACGTACATGTGGCCGAGCCTGCCGCGGCCCTCCACCGGGATGCCGAGGTCCTCGCGGATGCGGCTGTTCACCCCGTCCGCGGCGACCAGGTAGTCCGCCTCCACCTCGTATTCCCGCCCGGTGGCGACCTCGCGGACCCGGGCGGTCACCCCGGCCTCGTCCTGGGTGAACGAGACCAGCTCCACGCCGAAGCGCAGGGCGGCGCCCGCTTCCTCGGCGCACTGCCGCAGGATGGCCTCCACCTGCGCCTGCGAGACCCAGGCCAGGGGCGGGACCGGGGACAGCGGCGCCGGGTCCCGGTCGTCGACGGGCGGGTCGAGGAAGGCGCGGTCGGGGTCGGCCAGCGAGGCGCCGATGCTCATCCTGGGCCACCGCACGTCCTCGACGGCCGCGTCGAGGCGGGCGCCGACCCCGGGCAGGGTGCGCAGGAGCTCCTGCGTGCGCGCGTTCAACCCCCACGCCTTGGGCAGGGTCGAGGTGCCGGGGCGGCGCTCGACCAGGAGCGGGGGGACTCCGCGAGCCGCCAGGCTCAACGCGGTGGTGAGGCCGGTGTAGGCGCCGCCCACGACCAGCACGGGGACCTTGTGCTTCGTCACTGCTGCTCTCACTCCTCGGTGTCCGCTCGGTGCGCTCGACGCGCTGTGGTGCCTGCTGCCGCCGGGCCTCAGGCGGCGACGGTGGCCTTGCGACGGCCGCGCACGGCGGTGGCCAGGTCGTGCAGCGAGCGCACGGTGGCGTCCCAGCCCATGCACGCGTCCGTGACGCTCTGCCCGAAGACCGGTTCGGCCTGCCCGTCGAGGTCCTGGCGGCCCGGGACCAGGAAGCTCTCCAGCATCACGCCCCGGATGTCGGTGCAGCCCCCGGCCACCTGGTCGGCGATCTCGGCGGCGACCCGCGCCTGGCGCACGTGGTCCTTGCCGCAGTTGCCGTGGCTGGCATCGATGACGACCCCGGTGGGCAGGCCCGCCGCCGCCAGCTGCTCGACGGTGGACTCCACGTGCTCCGGGTGGTAGTTGGGGCGGTCCGCACCGCCGCGCAGGACGACGTGGCAGTCCGGGTTCCCGCTGGTGCGCAGCGCGACCACCCTGCCGTCCTGGCCCGGGGTCAGGTACGCCTGCGGCCTCGACGCGAACCGCATGGCGTCCAGGGCGACCTTCACCGAGCCGGTGCTGCCGTTCTTCATCCCCACCGGCATCGGCAGGCCACTGGCCAGCTGCCGGTGCACCTGGCTCTCCACCGTGCGGGCCCCGATCGCGCCCCACGACACCACGTCGGCCAGGTACGCCGGGGCCGACGGGCTGAGCCACTCCGTCGCCACCGGCAGCCCGCGCCCGGCGACCTGGAGCATGAGCGAGCGAGCGGCCCGCACCCCGCGGTCGAGGTCGAAGCCGCCGTCGAGGCCCGGGTCGGGCAGCAGCCCGGTCCACCCGGCCGAGGTGCGCGGCTTCTCCACGTACACCCGCATGACGACCACCAGGTCGTCGGCGAGGGCGGCGGCCACCCCGGCCAGCGACTCGGCGTAGGACAACCCCGCCTCCACGTCGTGGATGGAGCACGGGCCCACGACCGCGAGCAGGCGGTCGTCCCGGCCCGCGAGGACCGCGCGGGCGGCGGTCCTGCCCGCCCGCACCACCCGAGCCGTCGAGGCGGTCAGCGGCAGCTCCGAGCGGACCTCCGCGGGGCTGCTCACCGGGTGGGCCCTCCCGGCGCCGCCGGAGCCGGCGGTGGTGGGGTGGTTCTGCTTGGTCAAGACGTTGACGTTGCGCACCGTTCCCTCATCCCTCCTGCTGTCGCGCCGTTCGTGGCGGGCGACACGGTTTCCGGCTTCGAGCGTGGCCCACCGGGGTGGACGACCGGTAGCGCGGCGGCTCGCAACAAGGTGTCGTGCACCTAGCTGCGCAGGGTGCGCCCGCTGGGGCGGCAGGACGCCCACGGCCGTCCTCAGTGGTCTGACGCCTGGTGGTGGTGGGCCGTCGGGCGCGGCGCGCGCGGTCGAGGCCCGCGCTGGGGAGGACTAGAATAATCCGAGGTGGCGACCGCCGAGCCCCGAAGACTGCGGACAAACCGGGCCAACCGGTATGTTCAGGCGCGCACGGTCGAGGAAGGGAACCCATGCCGAAGCAGGCCAGGTCGGCGTTGACCCGGGCGGCGATCATCCGCGGGGCCGCGGAGGTGTTCGACCGCTTCGGCTACGGCGGCACCAGCCTCACCGACGTCATCACCCAGGCCGGGGTCACCAAGGGCGCGCTGCACTTCCACTTCGGCACCAAGGAGGAGCTGGCGATGGCGGTGGTCGAGGAGCAGCACGCGATCGCCATGGCCTCGGCGGGCCGGATGGCCGAGCAGGGCCACCCCGCCCTGGAGTCGGTCATCCGGCTCTCGCACGAACTCGCGGGCCAGCTCATCTCCGAGCCCGTGGTGCGCGCGGGCATCCGCCTCACGCTGGAGAACGGCACGTTCCGCGCCCCCGCGCCCGAGCCCTACCAGGAGTGGACGGCGGTGGTCGAGCAGCTGTTGGAGAAGGCGGTCGAGGAGAAGGACGTCCGGGCCGTGATGCCCGCCGCCGACATCGCCCGGTTCGTGGTCTCGGCGTTCACCGGGGTGCAGGTGGTGTCCCAGGTCCTCACCGAGCGGGTCGACCTGCACTGGCGGGTGCGGCAGATGTGGGACCTGCTGCTGCCCACGCTCACCCCGCCCAAGAAGGTGCCCTACTTCCGCGGGGTCGCCGCCGCGGGCCACTTGGCGCGCGGCGGGGACAACCTCAGCGGACCCCCAGCATGATCGTCCCCCGCGCCCGGACCTCGCCCGCCTGCACCAGGCGCACCGACACCTGCGCGGCGGACGGCGAGGGCCGCGCGGACACCTCCGCCTCCACCAGGCACCGCTGGTCCAGCTCGACGAACCGGGGGAAGTCCGCCGAGCAGCCGAAGACCGGGGCGTCCGGTCCGCCCAGCACCACCCGCCCGGCTTGGCGCATCGCCTCGAACACGAGCATGCCGGGCACGTGGTCCAGCGGGTGGTCGAACAGCACCGGGTGGGCGGTGTCGACCCGCAGCGGGAACCGCCCCGCCCGGTCCGGCTCGCCCAGCACCACGTCCTCGACCGCGGCGCGGCCCACGACGCGCGGGTCCACCGGTGGCGGGACCACCGCCGGACCCCCCTCCGCCCGCTCCCCGCTCCACCGCACGCGCTGGTAGAGCGAGGGGGGTAAGCAGCGCATCCACCCCGAGCCCGCGGCGAAGCGCAGCCCGTCGCGCCGGAACACGACGTCGACGCGCAGGTCAGCGACCCGACCGCGACGCCCGCGGACTTCGGTGATGTCGACCACCAGCCGGACGTCGGCGGGACCGCCCGCCCCCGCGAGACCGCTCGGGTCCTCCACCGCGCAGGTGAGCCGGTCCATCAGGAAGCTGTGCCCGACGGGCACCCCGCAGCCGACGTGCGCGGCGAGCAACCCCGCCTGCCGCAGGGTCTCGACCACCAGCAGCGCGTCGTGCCTGCCCCCGCTGGGGGTGTAGAACCGGTGGGCGCGCGGCCAGTCGGCGCGGCAGCGCAACCGGTGCTCGCCGTCGTGCTCCCAGTCCGCGAGCAGCACCTCCGCAGGGTTGCGCCGGTGCACGAACTCGCGCACCAGGTCACGGCCCGCCGTCTCCGGCGCGCGGTCGCCCGCGCGCACGGCCTGCCGCGCCAACACGACCTGATCGGACAGCACCACCTGATCGGACAATGCAACCTGATCAGACAGAGCGTCCTGATCGAACAAAAAAACCTCATCGAACAAAGCGACCTGATCGGACAGAACCACCTGATTGACCCCTTTTCCGACTCTGGACACTGGACGCTTCTCCTCGTCAAAACAGGTCGAGTGACCTGTTTTTGTTGTTCACCATGTCGTCCTCGACGCGCTCCGAGCCCCGGGCCCACACCCGAACAGCGCTGGTCACCGCCGCGCGGAGAGCAGAGAAGGCACGGTCCACCAGCGCTTTCCTCGTCACCAAGCCCCCCGGCGGTGCGCTCCTGATCTTGAGCGGAAAGTCGCCATGTCGGACTTCCACCAGATGCCTCGCGTTGACGAAACAGGACGACCGGACTAAATTCTTCCCTAGGGAATGGCCCGCGGCACGACGGCGGGCGCACTGCCCCAGCCGGTGCGAGCCGTACAACGGGGTCAGGTACCACCGGCGGGATCGGTTGAGACACAGGCGGTTGACGGCGCTGCGGACATCGAGGTCCGGCGGAAACCCGCGCAGCACGCCCCAGCCCGAACACCGATCTCGGGCAACCGCGGGAACGACAGCGACCACGGACGATTCTTGGGGAGAGTATGTCCGACTTATCGCAGATCGTCTCATTGGTGGGCGAAGAGGAGATGATCGCCTACAAGTACCTCCTGTCGATCGGGGGGGTCACCCTGGATCGCCTGGCGACCGACCTCGGCTGGGGCAGGGGCCGGGCGGAGCGGGTGCTGGGGGCCCTGCGGCGGATGCGGTTGGCCATCACCGGCCGCACCGACGGCGACTGGGTGGCCCTGCGCCCCGACGCGCTGGAGCGGAACTCCACCGACAGCCCGAGCCCCGCAGGCGGGCCGAACCCCACCACCAGACCGAGCACCACCAGCCTGAGCACCACCAGCCTGAGCACCACCGGAAAGCCGCGCACCACCGCGAACCCGAACCCCGCCGAGGAGCCCGGCCCCGCCACGAGGCCGAGTCCGGCCAAACCCCTGTCGAGCGCCATCGTCGCCTGGCAGGACCAGCTCGATGAGCTGCGCGACCAGCTCGACACCCTGGCCGTCCTGTGCGACGACACCACCGGGGACCACCACACCCCCACGACCACCGTCGAAGGCCACGTCGAGGTCGCCGCGGCGCTCGACGCCGCCGCCGCGCGCTGCCGGACCGACGCCATCGCCGTCGGCGGCCTCACCACCGGCGTCGCCGATTCGCTGCCCACGCACGTCAACCTGCGGGTGCTGCTCCCGCACCTGTCGCGCTACGACGCCGGGACCCGGGACTGCGTCGACCGGGTCACCCGGGCGGGCGCGCAGGTCAGGACCACGGCGTCGGCCATCCCGGCCCTGGTCCTGTTCGACCGGGCCGAGGCCTTCCTGCTCGACCTCGACGGGCAGGGGTGCCGGGCGCACCGGGTGCGCCACCCCGCCATCGTCGACTTCATCACCCACACCGCCGAGAACGCCTGGGCCACCAGCGAGGTCTTCGAGGCGGCGGGCGGCGGCAACCGCCTGCCCGAGCACCTGAGCCGGGAGGTGAAGGGCTCGATCGTCCAACTCCTCGCCGCGGGCTACAAGGACGAGGTCGTGGCGAAGAAGCTGGGCATCGCGGTCCGCACCTGCCGCAAGTACATCGCCGAGGTCTTCGACGACCTCGGTGCCCGCAGCCGCTTCCAGGCGGGCTGGATGATGAGGGACCGCCTCACCTCGGGTGGGCACCTGACCGCCACCGCGGGCATCGGCTGACCCAACCCCCTCCCCGGCACCACCCCCCTGCGGTCTCCGCCCGCGACCCGCAGAGGAGCCGCTCTCGGGTTCGCGACAGGCGGAGTATCCACAAAGGATGGTCAGCAGAGGCTACAGGGGTAGCGCGCAGGGCGCGGTGGCGATCGGGAAGGCGGACGAAGACAGTCCAGCGACGGTCGTCGGGCTTGCCCCACTCAGCGCAACCTGTTCGCGCCGCACTCCGTCAGAGAGGCAAGGGGGTTTCCGGCGGGGGGAGTAGGCGGTGTCGCATCGGTTCGTGGCTGGGTTCTCGGTGCCGTTCGCGGTCGTGCAGTGGTACTTCGCCGTGTTGGGGGTGGCGGGGGCCGTCGGGCGGCACGCGGGTGGGCCATTGCTGCTGTACGCATCGCTGCTCCTGATGTTGGCGGCGGTGACAGTGGTGGGGGTGGTGCAGGCATTCAGGGGGCGGACATCGGTGCTGGCGTTCTCGGCCGCGGCGACGGCGGTCGTGTGGGCGACCGTGGCTGTGTGGGCGGTGTCGCAGGACGAGCGGGCGTGGCTGCTCCTCGTGCTGCCGGTGGCGGTGCCGGTCCTGGTCGGGCTGGGGGCGGTCTTCGCGCGCGTCGGTGGGCGGGCGCGGGACGTCGGGGCGGGGATGGCGGTGGGGATCGGGGTGACGACCTACGTGCAGCCCGCCGTATTCGGGGTGGCGGCGGCGAGCGGGTGCCGGGGGTGCGCGTTCGGCGGCTCCACCGCGGCCTGGGTGGCGCAGGCGACCGCGTACGGCGCCACCGCCGTGCTGCTGGTGGTCGGCGGGGTGTTGCTGCTGCGAGCGCGACCCGCCGGGGGCGCGCTGGTCGTCGTGGGGTGCGCGCTGACGGTGGTGATCCCCTTGGCGAGCCTGTTCTTCGTGCTCGCCATCCCGCTGGAGCCGCTGATCTTCTACACGCTGTTCGCGGTGCCGTTCCTGGGTGTGGCGACGGCGGTGGCGGCGGTCAGGCGACCGGTGGTCGCGCAGCCCGCGTGATCGCCCCCTCCGTCGTGCGGCGGAGCGGGCGGGAGGTGCTCGACGGCAGGCTCGCGGCGGGGTGCGGCGGCAGGCTGGGGTTCACCGCTGGGCGTCAGGTGCCGCCGAATCAGGAATTGCGCTACCCGCGGAATGGCGCTCGACGCAATCGCGCGTCTTCACCGTCGAGTAGGCGGTGCTGCACCGTTGGGGTGAGGGAACCAACCGAAAGGGTGAATTGCGGTCGCGCCATCCCCCCATCGCACTGCGCGAGGGGTCTTCGCACCATGGCGGTACTCTCCTGGCAAGCCCCTGAACTGCGACGACCTGCGCCTCCCGCGGGCGCGGACGCGCACCCCCCGTTGATCTAGGGAGCGGCAAATTCCGAGTTTGTGGTGATCGCGTCGTGTCCTAGAGGGTTTCGCCCATGGAAGAGACAGAGTCCTCGGCCGCGGGGACCCACGTCCGCGTGGCGGCGGCGGTGCCGGGCGTGCCGCCGGACGTGCTGGCTCGGGGGGCGTTCGTGCCGCGGCCCGCGCCGGTCCCCTGGCTGGGGGCGGCGACGACCGTCGAGGTGGCCAGGGCGCAGGAGGTGCTGGGGCGGTTGGACCAGGACGCGCGGCGGTTGGGCGGCGACCGGTCGAGCTGGCCGCTGGTGCGCTCGACCCAGGTGCGGGAGGTGCAGCACTCGGCGTCGCTGGACGGGGTGCAGGCCGCGCTGCAGGAGGTGCTGCTGTCGCAGCTGCCGCACACCAGGTCCGGTCACCGGGTGCCCGAGCAGCTGGCGGGGTACCTGCGCGCCAGCGCCACCGGGTTCGCCGCGGTCGCCGCCGGGGAGCCGGTCGACTCGCGGCTGATGTGCCGGGTGGCCGCGCAGTTCGCCGGGGCCGACGTCGAGCCGGACCAGGTGTGGCGGGAGGGCTACGCCTGGCTGGGCGGGCCGGACCCGCGGGAGGCCTACCTGCTCGCCTCCCCGCCGGGCCCGCTGCTGCGGGCCGCCGCGGCGCAGTTCGACGAGTGGTCGGCCGCCGAGCCGATGCTGGTGGTCGAGCGCGTGGCGCTGGGGCTCTACCAGTGGGAGACCTGGCGGCCGTTCCAGTTCGGCAACGGCCACATCGCCCGCCTCTACGTCGGGCTGCAACTGGCGGCCTCCGGGGTGCTCAGCGCCCAGGTGCTGCCGATCTCGGCGTGGATCGACCGCAACAGCGACCAGTACGCCGAGCAGATCCGGCGGGTGGTCGCCACCGGCGAGTACGAGCCGTGGATCGCCTTCGTCGCCCGGGGCGTCCAGCAGCTGTGCCGCCAGGAGCTGCGCCTGATCCGCAGGCTCGAACAGGCCCGCGACGACATGCTGCGCAGGCTCTCGGACAAGGACACCGGGATGATCCGCCGGATCGTGGCGGACCTGGTGCTGACCCCGGTGACCAACAACCGCCAGATCGCCGAGCTGCACGGCATCGATCCCAAGTACGCCAACGACCTGTGCAGGCGGATCAGCGACCGCGGCCTGCTGGAGGTGGTGGGCAAGTACGGCAAGACCTACTACAGCCCGGAGCTGCTGAAGCTGATGAGCCTCACCGACCCCGCCGACCCCTGACGCCGCGCGGGTCAGCCGGGCGGCAGCGCCGCGCCGGGGTCCAACCGCAGCTGCGCGCGGACGCGGTCGGCGTGGTCGGCGTCGGCGTCGACGAGCAGGGCCAACGCCCGGTGCCACAGGTCCTGCGCCGGGCGGTACCGCTGCGCCCGCCACCCGGCCCGGCCCGCGTCGTCGAGCATCCTGGCGAGGTCGAGCGGTGCCACCTCGCAGCCGCTGAGCGCGTCGAGCGCCTGGTCCCAGTAGTCCACCGCCGACTCGGTGCGCCCGGCCCGCGACATCAGCCCGGCGATGTCCGCCAGCGCCCGAGCCACCGCCGCCCGCTGGTCGCGCCTGCGCCGCGCGCCGAGCAGGACGAAGGCCGCGTCCAGCGCCCGCGCCCACCGCCCGCTCCGGCTGAACACCCGCACCAGGTCTTCGAGCACCGCGTCCACCCGGCCCTCGTCGTGCACCGATTCCCAGGTGTCGACCGCCCGCACGAGCAGGGACTCGGCCAGCTGGGGGTCGCCGAGGGCGGCGCACGCCCGGCCCGCGTGCTCCAGCGCCGCCGCGACCCGCACCGGGTTGCCGGTGGCCCGCGCCGCCCGCTCACCCGCCGCGGCCAACCGCCGCCGCCACCGCCGGTCCGCTCCGAGGACCGGGTGGTCGAGCGTGACCGCCCACCAGTCCTTCGCCAGCTCGCCCTGGGCGACAGCCCACGCGGCGGCCGGTTCCCAGGACAGCAGCTCCTCCGCCAGCGCGCGCCCCGCCCCGGTGTCCTGCCACCCCGCCAGTCCCCCGTCCGCCGCGAAGCGGACCAACCGCGCGCGGAACCCCTCGACCGCCTCGTCCTCCACCGCGGGCCGGGGCGCCGGGGCCGAGGCGAACCACCCCGGTCCCACCTGCTCGAACGCGCCGGACCGCTCCCCCTGGGCCACGACCTCCGCCACCTCCGAGCGCGCCAATCCGGTCATCGCCGACACCGCCGCCGCCGTCAGCGGCGCCCCCACGGCACCGCAGCACCCGATGACCAGCTCGTCACGCCCGACCCGCCCCCCGCCGGGCAGCGAACGACCCTCATCCACCGGCAACCACCCCTCGGTCCAGACCCGCCTCGACCACCCAGCACCCGCGCGGTCTGCCCCGCCCACCACCTCCGTTCGCCGGTCGCCCCCCATCATGCAGCGAGTGCGGGTGGGCTGAGAACCCGTCTGCACCGTGTTCATCCGGACTATCCCCCACCAGCACCGTCATGCCCGCACCTCGGGAACTCGCGGTGCTGCGCGTGGGCTGCGTGGTCGAACCGTCGTCCCGGCAGGCGAATCGCTCCCGGGAGCAGGCGCTCACCGCGGACTGCGCCTGCTCCGGTAGGCGGCGACGCTGGCCCGGTGCGCGCAGGCACGGGTGCAGAACTGCTTGGAGCCGTTGCGGGAGAGGTCCACGAAGGTGCCCCGGCAGTTCTGGCCCGCGCACACCCCGAGCCTGGCAGGCCCGAGCGTGGCGATCACCGAGGCCAGCGCGCTGAGCGTGGTCACGGCCAGGTGCGCCGCGCAGCGGTCGGTGTCGGCGGTGACCTCGGTCCACCAGCGCTCGCGGTCGTGGCGCAGCGCCGGGGTGGCACGGGCGCGGCGCAGGCCGTCGTTGATCAGGGCCGCCGTCCCCGCGGCGTCGGTGCTCGCCCGTTCGAGCACGGCGCGCACCGCCGCGCGCAGCGCGCGGACCTCCGCCAGGTCGGTGCGGGTGAGCCGCGGCGCGGGGCGGGCGGGCCAGGCCGGGGGGTGGTCGTCGAGGAAGTCCCGGAGCTGCTCCACGGTCTCCAGCGAGTCCTCGCCCTTGACCGGTTTGAGGGTGTTGGCGAGGTCGACGGCCACCTGCACCCCCGACTCGGTGTAACACGCATCGAGCATTTGACGTGTATCCTCCAGCTTCCTAGGGTGACACCCATCTTAGGATTGACGTGTCACCATAGCTGGGTAAGGGACCGCCGAGCCGTCCTCAGCCTGACCCGGCGCCCACCCGTCCTGGATCACCCACTGGGAGAGGAGCCTGCTGTGGCCGCCGAGCCGTTCGAGGTCACCGTCACCGAGGCCGAGATCGCGGACCTGCGCGAACGCCTGCGGCGGACGCGGTGGCCCGAGCCGGAGCCGGTGGACGACTGGTCGCAGGGGGTGCCGCTGGCCTACGCGCGGGAGCTGTGCCGCAGCTGGGCCGAGGACTACGACTTCGGGTTCGCCGAGCGGGTGAACGCCTTCCCGCAGTACCGCGACGTGGTCGACGGGCTGGGCATCCACTTCCTGCACGTGCGGTCGCCGGAGCCGGGCGCGTTCCCGCTCGTGCTCACGCACGGGTGGCCGGGCTCGGTGCTGGAGTTCCTGGGCGTCCTGGGCCCGCTCACCGACCCCCGCGCGCACGGCGGTGACCCGGCGGACGCCTTCCACGTGGTCGCGCCGTCGCTGCCCGGGTACGGCTGGAGCGACAAGCCGTCGACGACCGGGTGGGGCGTCACCCGCACCGCCCGCGCCTGGGACGCGTTGATGGTCTCGCTGGGCTACCACCGCTACGGCGCCCAGGGCGGTGACTGGGGCTCGGCGGTGTCCGGCGCGCTGGGCACCGTCGCACCCGAGCGGGTCGCCGCCGTCCACGTGAACCTGGGGTCGGTGGCGGTGGGCACCTTCGCCGACCCCACCCCGGCCGAGCTGGCGAACCTCGCGGCCGCGCAGGAGTTCCAGCGCACCGGCCGCGGCTACTCGGCCATCCAGGCGACCCGGCCGCAGACCCTCGGCTACGCCCTCACCGACTCCCCGGCGGGCCAGGCCGCCTGGATCGCGGAGAAGTTCTGGGCCTGGACCGACAACGACGGCCACCCCGAGGACGCGGTGTCCCGGCAGACCATCCTCGACGAGGTCTCGGTCTACTGGTTCACCGCCTCGGCCACCTCCTCGGCCCGGCTGTACTGGGAGAGCTTCGCCGCCTTCCGCGACGAGGTGACCGCGCCGTCGGGGCTGTCGGTCTACCCGCGCGACATCACCCGCCCGTCGCGCCGGGAGGCCGAACAGCGGTTCACCGACCTGCGCTGGTTCGAGGAACTCCCCCGCGGCGGCCACTTCGCCGCGCTGGAGCAGCCGGAGTCCCTGGTCGAGCAGATCCGCGGCTTCTTCCGCCTCTTCCGCTGACAACCACGAGTCACCCTGACTGTGGGGACCCGGCCCGGTCCACATGGAACCCGAGTGGTGTTGTTTCACTGTGGACAGTGCCGCGAGGGTTATCGCGCTGGGTGGGCGTAGCTCGGGTAGTCGATGTAGCCGCGGTCGCCGCCCTGGTACCAGGTCTCCTTGGGGGCTTCGGCGAGGGGGAGGTTGGTGCGGAAGCGTTCGACGAGGTCGGGGTTGGCGAGGAAGGGCCTGCCGTAGCTGATGAGGTCGGCGCCTTGGGCGAGCCAGTGCTCGCCGCGCTCCTTGGTGCCGGGGGTGGGGGCGATCTGACCACCGGGGTTGAGGATGAAGGTGGTGGGCCAGGCCTTGCGCAGGGCGATGAGCACGTCCTCGTCGGCGGTTTCCAGGACGTGGACGTACGCCAGGCCCAACGGGGCCAGGGCCTCGAAGAGCGCGGTGTAGAGGGTGAGAACGTCCTCCTCGACCACGTTCCAGACCTGGCCGCCGGGCGAGAGGCGGATGCCGACGCGGTCGGGGCCGATGGCGTCGGCGGTGGCCTCGACGGCCTCGACGGCGAAGCGGATGCGGTTGGCGGTCGTGCCGCCGTAGCGGTCGGTGCGCAGGTTGGCGTTGGAGGACAGGAACTGCTGGATCAGGTAGCCGTTGGCGCCGTGCAGTTCCACGCCGTCGAAGCCCGCGGCCACGGCGCGGCGGGCGGCGTCGGCGTACGACCGGGCCTCGGCGGGCACCTCCGCCGTGGTCAGGGCGCGGGGCTCGGGGGCGGGTTGGAGGCCGGACGGGGTGAAGACCTCGGCGCCGAGGGCCACCGCGGACGGGGCGACCGGGTGCGCGCCCGCGGTGTCGGGGTGGGCGACCCGACCGCCGTGCATGATCTGGGCGAAGATGCGCCCGCCGTTGGCGTGCACGGCGGCGGTCACCGGCTTCCACGCCTCGACCTGGGCGTCGTCGTGGAGGCCGGGGCTCGACGGGTTGGACTGGCCCTGCTTGCTGGGCTGCACCCCCTCGCTGACGATCAGGCCCGCGGTGGCGCGCTGGGCGTAGTAGGTGGCGGTCGACGGCGTCGCCAGGCCCTCCGGGTTGGAGCGGATGCGCGACATCGGGGCCATCACGATGCGGTTGGGCAGGCGCAGCCCGGCCATCTGGTAGCTGTCGAACATGCTGGTCACAGCGGTTTCCTCCCGGTTGTGCGAACACCGGCTACGCTAAGACCTGACACTGACGTCAGGGGCAAAGGCTTGTGCCCGCGATCACAGGGAGGTCGACGTGCGGATCGGTGAGCTGGCGGCGAGGACCGGGGTCAGCGTGCGGTCGCTGCGCTACTACGAGGAGCAGCAGCTGCTCGCCCCGGTGCGCAGCGGCTCCGGCCAGCGCCACTACCCGGAGTCGGCGGTGGCCAGGGTGCGCTACATCCAGGAGCTCTACTCGGCGGGCCTGGGCAGCAAGGCCGTCCTGGAGATCATGCCGTGCGTGCTCGCGGGCCAGGCCGACCCCGCCCTGCTGGAGAAGCTGATCGCCCAGCGCGACCGCATCGCCGACCAGGTGGCCGAGCTGACCGCCACCCGCGACCGCCTCGACATGATCATCGAGACCACCCGGAAGTACACCGGCACCGGTGAGGTGTGCCGCAACCCCCTCAACACCCCCGGCCACCCCCACGAGTCCTGCTTCCCGCCGAAGGAGCCCGACACCGCCGCGCGGATGGCATGACGGGACGCGGCGTGAAACCGCCGCGCAGCAACGCGTCCGGCCGGAGTCGGTGGCTGCGTTCATACTGGGCAGCACCTGCGGAGTGAGGTGTTCCGCGCAGCACAGCGGTGGCGAGAGGACGGTGGGTGGCGGTGTCCGACGTCGTGGCGGAGATTGATGCCGTGATGGGGTGCCAGCAGTGCGGGGGTCCGTTGGGGGACAGTCCTTCTGGGGACTTCTGCGGGCAGGCGTGCGCGAGTCTGTGGGCTGCTCAGCGGACGGGGGCGCGGCCGGGGGACGTGGCGGCGGCCTTCCCCGCGTTGGCGCAGGCGGCGCGGGAGATCTCCGCGGCACTGCGAGGGGATGCGGCTGGAGGGCAGATCGTGTGGCGGGGGGACGACGAGTGAGGGGATCGTCAGCGTTGGTCCAGTAGCGGTGCCAGGCGGCGGATCGCGGTGTCGATGTCGGTCGTGGTGGGGGCGGCGGCATAGCTGAGGCGGATGTGGTGGGTGGGTGTGGGGGTGAGCTGGTAGTTCTCGCCGGGGGTGAGGGCCGTTCCGGTGGCGAGGGCCGCTGCGGCGAAGCCGGCGCCGTCGAGGTGTTCGGGGAGGGGAATCCACAGGTGGTAGCCGCCTTGGGGGGTGACGGGCAACGCGGTGGGACCGAAGACTGCTCGGACTGCCGCGGTGGCGGCGGTGCGGCGTTCGGTGAGGGAGGCGGACAGGGCGGTCCTGGTGCGGCGCCAGGCCGGGCCGGTGACGACCTCCAGGGCGGTGCGCTGGAGGGGCGCCGGGACGAACATGGTGTCGACGACGTGGGCGGCGCGGAGCCGGGCCAGCGCTGGGCCGCGGGCGGCGAGGGCGGCGACGCGGAGGTTGGGGGAGGTCGCCTTGGTGAGGGAGCGGATGTGGACGACGGTGCCGTCCGGGTCGTCGGCGATCAGCGGGGGCGGGGTGGGGGGTGCGCCCGCGTGGGCGAGGTGGCGGGCGAAGTCGTCCTCGACGAGGAAGGCGCCGTGCTTGCGGGCCGCCTCCCGCAGGTCGAGGCGGCGCTGGGGGGACAGGCTCACCGTCGTCGGGTTCTGGTGCAGGGGTTGGACGACGACCACGCGCGCGCCTGAGCCCGCCAGCGCTGCGTCGAGGTGGTCGGCGCGCAGGCCCTCCCCGTCGAGCGGCACCGGGATGACGCGCAGCCCGGCGGCGTGCGCGGCCGCGGTCGCGCCCGGGTAGGTCGGTGACTCCAGCACCACCGGCGCGCCCGGGGCGGCCAGGGCGCGCAGGGCGGTCGCCAGCGCGGCTTGGCCGCCGCCGCAGATCAGCACGTCGCGCCTGGTCAGACCGCCGCCGATGTCGGTGGCGAACCAGTCGCGCAGGTCGGGCAGGCCTGCCACGGGTGGCCGGTCCCAGGCCCCGGCGCCGCGGGCGGCCCTGGTCAGGGCGGCGCCGAGGGCGGCGAGGGGTTGCAGGTCCGGGTGCAGGTAGCCGCCGTTGAGGTCGACCACCTCCGGCCCGACCGGCTGGAGGGTGCCGAGCAGGCCCGCGGTGCCGAACCCGCCCGACGGCCGCGCCAGCGCCGCCTCCTGCCAGGACGTGTCGCCCTCGCGCGGGGTGGGCGCGCTCGCGGAGCGGAAGGTGCCCGCGCCGGGGCGGGAGTCCACCAACCCGCGCTGGCCGAGGATCGCGAGCGCGTGCGACACGGTGGTAGCGCTCACGGCGAAGCGCTTCACCAGCTCACGGTTCGTCGGCAGCCTGGTTCCCGCAGGCGACGAACGGATCTCCGCGTCGAGGAGGTCAGCCACGTGCACCGAACTGCTACTCTCGGACATGAAAGCCAAGAGTAGCGCTATCGTCGAGTCGCCAGTATCGGCACCGTCCAGCGGAGTCCTGCTGGCCGCGCTCGGCGTGGTGGCGTTCTCCTTCAGCTTCCCCGCGACGGTGTGGGCGCTCGACGGCTTCGGACCGTGGACGGCCACCGGGCTCCGGGGCGTCATCGCCGCGGTGATCGCGCTGGTCGCCCTCACCGCCACCCGCGCGCCCCTGCCCACCCGCGCCGACCGCCCGGCCCTCGCCGTCGTCGCCGCCGGGTGCGCGGTCGGCTTCCCCCTGCTCACCACCCTCGCCCTGCGAACCTCGTCCACCGCCCACTCCGCGGTCGTGATCGGCGCGCTCCCGATGGCCACCGCCGTGATCTCCACCCTGCGCACCGGCAGCCGCCCCTCTCGCGCGTTCTGGGCCGCCGCGGGCACGGGCGGCGCGGTGGTCATCGCCTTCGCGCTGGCGCAGAACCACGGCGCCCCGACGGTGGCGGACCTGTACCTGTTCGCCGCGCTGCTCGTCTGCGCCGCCGGGTACGCCGAGGGCGGCAGGCTCACCACCCGCATGCCCGGCTGGCGCGTCATCGCTTGGGGCGTCGTCCTCGCCGCCCCCGTCAACCTGGCCGTGTGCGCCATCGCCCTCGCCCGGGAACCGCTCGCGCCGACCACCACCGCGCTCGTCGGCCTGGCCTACCTCGCCGCGGTGTCCCAGCTGGGCGGCTTCATCCCCTGGTACCGGGGCATGGCGCTCATCGGCGTGGCGAAGGCGAGCCAGGTCCAGCTGGCCCAGCCGCTCCTGACGCTGCTCTGGGCGGTCGTCCTCCTGGGCGAACACCTCACCCCGGCCGTCCCCGTCGCCGCGGTCGCGACCCTCGCGTGCATCGTCGTCACCCAACGGGCGCGGAGCCGCTGAGGGGTCCGCCGAAACGTTGGCGCCAGCTCGGGGGGCGGGGCCTTAGGGGCTTTGCCAGGAGCAGAGCTCCAGGGCGGCGGCGATGTGCACGGGGTTGTCGGCGAGCGGCTGGGGAAGGAGCTGGTCGGCGCGGTGGAGCCTGCGCAGGACGGTGTTGCGGTGGGTGTAGAGGCGGTCGGCGGTCCGGCTGACGTTGCACAGCTCACGCAGGTAGGTCAGGGCGGTGGTGCGCAGCTCCGGGTCTGCCCGGCGCAGGGCGCCCAGGGTGGTCTCGACGAAGGCGTCGGCGGTGCGGCGGTCCTGGTCGAGCAGGGCGACGAGCAGGACGTCGTCGTAGGTGGCGGTGCGCCGGTGGGGGCTGGAGCGGTCCATGGTGCGCTGGGTGGTGGCCGCCTCCAGGTGGCTGGCGCGGAAGCCGTCGAGCCCGGTGGCGGCGCGGCCGACCGCGACGCGGACGCCCTCGGGCACGTGCAGGCGGGCGAGGTCGGGGCGGGTGGCGATGGGCAGCCAGACCCACAGCGTCGCGGTGTTGGCGATGACGGTCAGCCTGCGCGGCGCGGCCGCGGCCTCCACCAGGCCCTCGGCGGTGGTCTCCAGGTGCCGCGGGTCGACGCCCGGCGCGCCCCAGACCAGGGCCGCGGTGTGCGGGCCGGTGAGCGGGTAGCCGAGGCGGGCCTCCGCGCGGGCGGTGTCGACGGGGGCGCCCTCCAGCAGGAGGGTGACGGTGGCCATCCGCTCGGCGTGGGTGCCGGTGGTCAGCTCCTCGCGCTCGGCCTGCATGCGGGCGCGGACGGCCTCGACGGTGTCGTCGATGTAGGCGGTGATGGAGCGGGCGGTGGTCGACAGCAGTTCCCGGAGCTCGGCGGGGTCGTCGGTGAGGGTGAAGCACACCTGCATCCACCGCTGCCAGGCCGCCGACTGCCCCTTGCGGTAGGCGTCGAGCGCGCCGCCGTCCATGCCGCGGCGGACCAGCTCGCGGGCGTGGGTGAGCGGGTCCTGGGCGGTCGAGGGCGGGACGCGCTCGCCGGGGTGCTCGATGTTGTGGGCGATCCAGCCGAGCAGGATGGCCACGTTCGCCCGCCGGGTGGACTCGACCAGGACCGGGTCGGCGCCGATGCTCGCCATGGCGCCACCGCTGAGCGAGGCGTCGTGCAGCTCCTGGAGCCAGTCCGCCCCCGGGTCGGCCACCTCGCGGGCGCCGCGGCGGATCAGCTCGGCGATGCGGGGGCTGGGCCGGGGGGCGTTCATGCGCACATGATGCACCACCGGGAGCCGCGAGAAGGTGCACAGTGCTGTGGCCCGCCGCCTCGCTGGCGCTGCATGCTGGGAGCAGTCCACGGAAGGCAAGGGGAGGTCACCGATGAGCAGCGCAGCCCGTCCGGGCGCCGAGCGGCAGGTCGAGCACGTCGACGTCCTGGTGGTCGGCGCGGGGATCTCCGGCATCGGCGCGGCCCGCTACCTGGCCGTGGAGCACCCCGGCCGGTCCGTGGCCGTGCTGGAGGGCCGGGCGGACCCCGGGGGCACCTGGGACCTGTTCCGGTACCCGGGCATCCGCTCGGACTCCGACCTGCACACCTTCGGCTACGAGTTCAAGCCCTGGCGCGACGAGGAGTCCATCGCCGACGGCGAGCAGATCCTGCGCTACCTGCGGGAGGCGATCGACGAGAACGGGCTGGCCGACAAGGTGCGCTACCGGCACCGGGTGGTGGCGGCCGACTGGAGCGGCGAGCGCGCGCGCTGGGTGGTGACCGTGGAGCGCGGCGACACCGGTGAGCGGTTCGAGATGACCGCCGGGTGGATCTTCTGCGGCACCGGCTACTACCGGTACGACCAGGGCTACTCCCCCGACTTCCCCGGCCGCGAGCGCTTCCGCGGGCAGGTCGTGCACCCGCAGCACTGGCCGCGGGACCTGGACTACGCGGGCAAGCGGGTCGTGGTGATCGGCAGCGGCGCGACGGCGGTGACCCTGGTGCCCGCGATGGCGCGCACGGCCGCGCACGTGACGATGTTGCAGCGCACGCCCACCTACATCATGCCGGTGCTCAAGGTGGACAAGCTGGCCCAAGCGCTGCAACGGTTCTTCGGCCCCGAGCGCGGGTACGCCCTGGCGCGGCGCAAGAACATCCTCAAGCAGCGCGCGGTGTGGGGCTTCTGCAGGCGCTTCCCGCAGGCCGCCCGCAAGCTGATCCGGTCGGTCAACGCCAAGCAGCTGCCCGAGGGCTTCGACGTGGACCGGCACTTCAACCCGCCGTACGACCCGTGGGACCAGCGGCTGTGCGCGGTGCCCAACGGCGACCTGTTCCGGGCGATCCGGCGCGGCGCGGCGGACGTGGCCACCGACCGGATCGCGACCTTCACCGAGTCCGGTGTGGAGCTGGCGAGCGGGGCGCACCTCGACGCCGACGTCATCGTCACCGCCACCGGGCTCACCCTCCAGCTCTTCGGCGGCGTGGCGCTGTCGGTGGACGGGCGGCCGGTGCGGCCGGCCGACGCCGTGATCCACCGCGGGACGATGCTGTCGGGGGTGCCGAACTTCTCGGTGGCGATCGGTTACACCAACTCGTCCTGGACGCTGAAGATCGGCATCCTCTGCCAGTACCTGTGCGACCTGCTGCGGCACATGGACGAGCGCGGCCTGGACACCGCGTGGGTCGTGGCCGACCCGGACCTGCCGACCCGGCCGATGCTCGACTTCGCCGCGGGCTACGTGCAGCGGTCGCTGGCGGAACTGCCGAAGCAGGGCCCCCGGGCGCCGTGGCTGATGTCGATGAGCTACCACGAGGACCGCGCGCTGCTCGACGGGCCGCTGGTCTCCGAGGGCCTGCACTTCGCGGGCCCGGCGGACCGGGCGGGCCGCGCGGGCGCGGGAGCGGCGCACGCGGTGTGACCACTGGGCACCCGACGGGCCCGCCTCCGGCGCGGCCCGCCGGGTGCGCACCACCCGGGTCCGGGGCCGCGATGCGCCCGGAACACGCCGCCGCCCGACGCGGGTGAGGCCATGTGCCAATGCGGAAAACCGCCCGCATTCGATGTCGCGTCACGGATCGCTTTTCGCCTGCGCCGTCGCCTACGCCTGTCGAGTCGAGATCTACCCGTTCGGCGGCTCGCGCCCGGATCCCTTGCGGTGCACCGGTTCTCGCAATCGGTATCGAGACAGCGCGGCGACCAGCACATTTCCGTTGAATGACGACGAGAAAACGGAATAAGCGGGTCCGCGTGCGGGCCGGTTGGGTGAACACCACTCACTTCTGCTCATCGCCACTCAATCACCCACGGGGTCGAGTGGCACACCGTTGACAACTTTTCATGATCGCCAGGTTACGGTGGACATTCACCTTGTCACCCCGCGTAATGACGGCTTAACCTCAGCGAAGACCCGGCGCGCGGGGCTCCACCCGTTCCACCCTGTTCGGTCTGTTCCCCGTTCCACCCCTCGGTTCCACTCGTCTGCTCTGCTCGATGTCGAGGAGGACATCCCTGTGACGACCACCCTGCTGAAGGCGAAGCGGGCCGCGACCGGTGGCGGCATCGTCGCCGTCCTGACCGCGCTCGCCCTCACCCTGCTCGGCGGCAACGCCTTCGCCGTCGACAAGACCCTCACGTTCTCCGGCTCGTTCCCGCTGATCGGGACGCAGACCGTGACGACCGTGACCCACGTGAACATCCCCACCTCGACCAAGCGCGGCACCACCGTGACGGTGCCGTTCAGCATCGACGTCGACGCGGGCCAGACCGCCGCCGACGGCCTGCGCCTGGTGGGCGCCAAGAGCTTCTCGGGCACCATCACCGCCTCGACCTCGGTCAAGGCCAGCAACGGCACCGTCTACAAGGTCCCGGTGTCGCTGCCCATCGCCTCGACCGCCGTCCCGGCGACCGGTCCGCTGAAGTTCACCGCCTCGGGCTCGGTGGCCTTCGCCGTCCCGGCGACCGCCGCGACCGGCACCGCGACCGTCTCGGTCGACCCGACCGCGTCCTCGCGCATCGTCACCACCAGCGCCCTGGGCACCTTCGACGTGGCGCTGACGCTCAGCCCGGCCTCGCAGAACACGGTCCTGGGCACCAGCACCGTCACCGCGTGACCGCGGCCCCGGGCGCCTGACCCGGGGGCGTGCACCCGACCGGCGGCGGGCGTGGGCACCCCACGCCCGCCGTCGCCGCACGGGTGCACCGGGTTTGTCCGCGCGGGGCACCGGGTAGGACACGCGCATGAGCACCGACAGCGATGAGGTCAGCCAGCAAGAGGGCCTCGACGAGGACAACCTGCGGGTGGACCCCCTGGAGGCGGGTGTCGAGCCGCCCGAGCGGTGGGCCGAGAGCGACCGCTTCGGCACCACCCTGCGCGAGCAGCGCGAGGGCCAGGACATGGACGAGCGCCTGGCCGCCGAGGAACCCGACGTGCCGCTGTCGACCCGCCCCGGCGCGGAGACGCCGCTCTCGCAGCTGAGCGACCGCATCGACGAGCCCACCGACGACGTCGACCAGGTCGCCCCGCCGGAGCAGACCGACGAGGTGCTGAGCGAGGCCGCGGGACGCGGCCAGTCCGCCGACGAGGCGGGCGGTTCGGTGGCCGAGGTGGTCCGCGAGGAAGTGCCGCTGGACGAGGACGCTGGCGACCGCGCCGTCGACTCCGACGTGCGCGAGGAGCTGCGATGACCCGCTTCGGCTACACCCTGATGACCGAGCAGGCCGGGCCGCGCGAGCTGGTCGGGCACGCGGCGGCCGCGGAGGCGGCGGGGTTCGACTTCGAGGTCATCAGCGACCACTTCTCCCCGTGGCTGGCCAGCCAGGGCCACGCGCCCAACGCCTGGGCCACCCTGGGCGCGGTCAGCCAGGCCACCTCCGCGGTGGAGCTGATGACGTACGTGACCTGCCCGATCATGCGCTACCACCCCGCGGTGGTGGCCCAGCAGGCCGCGACCGTGGGCCTGCTCTCCGGCGGGCGGTTCACCCTCGGCCTCGGCGCCGGGGAGAACCTCAACGAGCACGTGGTCGGCCGCGGCTGGCCGCCGGTCAACGTCCGGCACGAGATGCTGGTGGAGGCGCTGGGGATCATCCGGGGCCTGTTCGACGGCGGCGACGTCAACACCGCGGGCAAGCACTTCCGGGTGGACTCGGCCAAGCTGTGGGACCTGCCCGAGCAGCGGGTGCCGATCGGCGTGGCGGTCTCGGGCAAGCAGTCCATCGAGGCGTTCGCCCCGCTGGCCGAGCACATGATCACCACGGAGCCGGAGGCGGACCTGGTGTCCGGGTGGGACGCGGCGAGCCCGCGCGCGGCCGGGGACACCCGCAAGATCGGCCAGATCCCGATCTGCTGGGACCCCTCCACCGACGCCGCGGTGGAGCGCGCGCACGACCAGTTCCGCTGGTTCGCGGGCGGGTGGAAGGTCAACGCCGAGCTGCCGGGGCCCGCGGGCTTCGCGGGCGCCACCCAGTTCGTGCGGCCGGAGGACGTGGCGAGCAGCATCCCGTGCGGCCCGGACGTCGAGGGGATCGTCAAGGCGGTGTCGGCGTTCTGGCAGGCCGGGTTCACCGACATCGCGCTGGTGCAGATCGGCGGCGACCACCAGGACGCGTTCTTCCCGTTCGCCGAGCGCGAACTGCTGCCCGCCCTGCGCGAGGCGTCGTCGAAGGCGGCACCGTGAGCGCGCGGGAGGACAAGGACAAGGGCGAGGACGAGCCGACGCTGGAGGAGCGCAGCACCGCGCCGATCGACGACTACGCCGACCGCGCGACCCGCGAGCGCACCCCCGTCACGGGCAAGGACGCCGACCCGGACTCGGTGCCGGAGGAACCCGGCGACGGCGAGGCACCTGAGCCGCCGTCCTGAGTGAACGAGCAGCCTGAGTGGACGAGCAACCAGGACGGCGAAGGCCCCCACCGCGCGCGGTGGGGGCCTTCGCCGTCGCAGAACCCCGTCAGTTGTCGAGGTTCTTGCCGGTGACCTTCTTGTAGCCCTTGGCCCCGGCGCGGTCCACACTGGCCTTGACGAGCCCGAAGATCGCGCCCTGCAACAGCGCGGCCAGCAGGACCTCCCGCGTGGAGTGGTCCGGCGAGGTGGCCTCGGGGGCCTCCTCGTCACCCGACACACCACGCCACACGCGCTTGAACAGCATCCCGGCGAGCATGCCGCCGAGCACGCTCATCAGCATGCTCAGCGGGCGGTAGAGCAGTTTCACCGCGGCCTCCTCACTTGCCCCGCTGGCGGATGACGATGGCGATGACCGCCGCCAGCACCGCCGCGATGACGGCCACGGGCAGCGGGTTGCGCTTGGCGGCCTCGCCCGCCTGGACCGCCGCGGCCTTGGCGTTCTCGGCGCCGTCGGCCAGCGCCGCCTTCGCGCTCTCGGCACCGTCGGCCAGCGCGGCCTTCGCCTGCCCACCCGCGTCCTGGGCCGAACCGGCCTTGTCCTTGACCGCGGCGGCACCGTCCTTCACCGCGGCGGCGCCGTCCTTGGCGGACGTGCCCGCCTTGTCCTTCACCGCTGCCGCGCCGTCCTTGACCGCCGCGGCACCGTCCTTCGCCGCCGCGGCCGTCTTCTCCTTGGCCTCGGCGGCCTTGGCGACCACCGCGTCCTTGGCGTGGCCCACCTTCTCCTTGACCTCGGCGGCCTTGGTCGCCGCGGCGGCCTTGACCTCCTCGACCTTCTCCCCCGCACGCCGCTTGACGTCGGTCTTGGCGACCAGGGCGTCGACCGTCTCCGCGAGTTCCTCGCGGGTCTGCTCGATGTCCTCGGTCAGCGCCTTCTTCGTGTTGTCGGTCATCGGTGCGCGCTCTCCTTCACGACCTCGACGTCCCGGCGAGTGCTGCCGATGGCCTGCTCGGGGATGGGCGGGACGGCGTGCTTGACCTTGTTCACCGCGGTCAGCGCGAGCACGCCCGCGACCGCGAACAGCACGCCCGCCACGATGAGGGCCGAGGCCCACAGCGGGACCACCAGCGCGAGCGCGGCGATGCCCGCGGCGACCAGCGCCCCGACGCCGAACCACGCCAGCACCCCGGCCGTCCCGCCCATGGCGGCGCCCTGGCCCGCCCGCTTGCCCTTCTCCTGCAGTTCCGCCTTGGCCAGCGACAGCTCGTCGCGGACCAGCCGGGAGACCTGCTCGCCCAGCCTGCTCACCAGCTCGCCCGTGGACAGCTCCCGCGCGTCCGCGCCGAGAGTGGATGTCGTCCGATTCGGCTCGTCCATACCTGATTGGTACCCACGTGACGCGCGCTTCATGCGTGGTCACCGCCGCACGGGGTACCCGGGGGTCATGCAGAGGCACACAGGCAGCCACCGGCGCGCGGGCACCGGCGAGGAGGGGACGGCACCCGAGGGGGCCGTCCCGGAGCAGTCCGCCCGCCCGCCGGACCCCGACCCCAGCGGCTCCGCCGAGGTGCCCGCCAACCTCGCCCCCGGCGAGACGCCGCCCGATTCCGGCAGCACCACCACCGGGTTGTCGGGCAAGCAGCGCTACCCGTCGCGGGCGCTGCCGATCGCGACGCTGGTGTTCGTGCTGCTGGTCGTGGTGGCGGTCGTCGGCTTCACCGTGGTCTCGCTGCTGGGCATCGTCAAGATCTTCTGAGGCGGACCCGGGCCGGACGACCCGGCCCGGGTTCCCCCGCGCGGAGGAGGCGCGCCCGAGGGCGCTCCGCGATCCGCCGAGAACCCGGTCGGACACGCAGGGTGATCAGATGGGCACCGCCGACCGGACCTGGGGTGGGGGTTGGTCCGGTCGGCGGCTTCACATCGCCACCCGGCGGGCGGGGACGCACTTCCCTGGGAGATGGGGGGTTCTCCGACGGGAGGGTCCGCACCGCCCGCACGGGGGGCGACACCCCTTCCAACGCGCCAACCCCCGTGGGCGTTCCCGGACGGCCGTGTCGTCGATCACCCTCCGCGACAGCGGGCGGTGGGGGACGGCGAGCCGCACCGCCCGGGCGGCGGTACCGTCGCGCACATGATCGGACTGCCGGACGCGGTGACCGCGTGCCTCTTCGACCTGGACGGGGTGCTGACCAGCACAGCGGCGCTGCACCAGGAGGCGTGGCGCAAGACCTTCGACGAGTTCCTCGCCACCCGCACCGACGGCGACCGCTCGCCGTTCACCCAGCGGGACTACGCCGCCCACGTCGACGGGCGCCCCCGCGCCGACGGCGTGCGGACCTTCCTGCGCTCGCGCGGGATCGAGCTGCCCGAGGGGTCGCCGGACGACCCGCCGACCGCGGACACGGTCAACGGGGTGGGCAACCGCAAGAACGAGGACCTGCTCAAGATCATCGACGAGCGCGGGGTGCAGCCCTACCCGGCGTCGGTGCGCTACCTGGAGGCCGCGCGCGACGCGGGCCTCAAGATCGGCGTGGTGACCTCCTCGGCCAACGGCGAGCACGTGCTGGAGGTGGCCGACCTGGCCCGCTTCGTCGAGGCCAGGGTGGACGGGGTGACCATCGGCGAGCGCGGGCTGCGCGGCAAGCCCGCCCCCGACTCGTTCCTGGAGGGGGCGCGCGAGCTGGGCGTGGCCCCCGAGCACGCCGCGGTGTTCGAGGACGCGCTGGCGGGCGTGCAGGCCGGGCGCGCGGGCGGGTTCGCCTACGTCGTCGGGGTCAACCGCGCCGAGCAGGCCGACGAGCTGCGCGCGCACGGCGCCGACGTGGTGGTCGACGAGCTCGACGAGCTGCTGGGGGAGCACCGGTGAGCGGGTTCCTCGTCGAACCGTGGCGGCTGCGCTGGGAGGACCTCGACGTCAGCCAGCTGGAGCGCACCGAGTCCACCTTCGCGCTGGCCAACGGGCACCTCGGGCTGCGCGGGTCGCTGGACGAGGGCGAGCCGGTGAGCCTGCCGGGCACCTACCTCAACGGCTTCTACGAGGCGCACTCGCTGCCCTACGCCGAGGCGGGCTACGGCTACCCCGAGGCCGGGCAGACCGTGGTGAACGTGACCGACGGCAAGGTCATCCGGCTGCTGGTCGAGGACGAGCCGCTGGACATGCGCTACGGCCGCGCGCACCGCCACCACCGCACCCTGGACTTCCGCACCGGCGTGCTCACCCGGGAGACCGAGTGGGAGTCCCCGACCGGGCGCCGGGTGCTGGTGCGCTCGCAGCGGCTGGTGTCGTTCACCCAGCGGTCGGTCGCGGCCATCCGCTACGAGGTGACCCCGCTGGCCGAGGCCACGCAGCTGGTGGTGCAGTCGGACCTGCTGGCCAACGAGCCGATCGAGTCCGACACCCGCGACCCCCGGGTGGCGCTGGCGCTCAAGGCGCCGCTGGCCGCGGAGTTTCACCGCGCAGAGGGCCACGCCGCGGTGCTGGTGCACCGGACCCGCGAGTCCGGGCTGCGGATGGCCGCGGCGATGGACCACGAGGTCGAGGCCAACGACGGGGTGCGCACCGAGATCACCGCCGAGGAGGACCTGGCCCGGCTCACCATCGCCGCCGACGTGGCCGCGGGCGAGACCCTGGTGGTCACCAAGTACCTGGCCTACGGGTGGTCGGGGCAGCGCTCGGCCCCGGCGCTGCGCTCGCAGGCCGAGGCCGCCCTCGCGGGCGCCATGCAGACCGGCTGGGACGGGCTGGTGGCCGAGCAGAAGGCGTTCCTGGACGACTACTGGGAGGTCGCCGACGTCGAGATCGATGGCGACCCGGCGTTGCAGCAGGCGCTGCGGATGGCGCTGTTCCACGTCATCCAGGCCGGGGCGCGCGGGGAGACCAGGGCGATCCCGGGCAAGGGGCTCACCGGCCCCGGCTACGACGGGCACGCGTTCTGGGACAGCGAGACGTTCGTGCTGCCGGTGCTCACCTACACGATGCCCGACGCCGCCCGCGACGCGCTGCTGTGGCGCCACGCCACCCTCGACGCCGCCCGCGAGCGGGCCAGGGTCCTCGGCAAGTCCGGCGCGGCGTTCCCGTGGCGGTCGATCAACGGCGCGGAGTGCTCGGCGTACTGGCCCGCGGGCACGGCGGCCTTCCACGTCTCGGCCGACATCGCCGACGCCGTGGCCCGCTACCTCGCCGCCACCGGCGACGAGGCCTTCGACCGCGAGGCCGCCACCGAACTGCTCGTCGAGACCGCCCGCCTGTGGGCGTCGCTGGGCCACCACGACCCGCACGACGGCTTCCGCATCGACGGCGTCACCGGCCCCGACGAGTACACCGCGGTGGTGGACAACAACGTCTACACCAACCTGATGGCCCAGAAGAACCTCCGCGAGGCCCTCGCCGCCTGCTCCCGCCACCCCGACGTGGCCGAGGAACTGGGCGTCACCGACGCGGAGAAGACCGTCTGGCGCCAGGCCGCCGACCGCATGCGCGTCCCCTACGACGACATGCTCGGCGTCCACCCCCAGGCCGAGGCCTTCACCCAGCACGACGAGTGGGACTTCGAGAACACCCCGGAGAAGGGCTACCCCCTCCTGCTCAACTACCCCTACTTCGACCTCTACCGCAAGCAGGTCGTCAAGCAGGCCGACCTCGTCCTCGCCCTCCACCTCCGCGGCGACGCCTTCACCCCCGAGGAGAAGGCCCGCAACTTCGCCTACTACGAAGCCCGCACCGTCCGCGACTCCTCCCTGTCCGCAGGCACCCAGGCCGTCATCGCCGCCGAGTGCAACCACCTCGACCTCGCCTACGACTACCTCGTCGAAGCAGCCCTCACCGACCTCGACGACCTCCACGGCAACGTCAAGAACGGCCTGCACATGGCCTCCCTGGCAGGCGCGTGGCAAGCCGTGGTGGCGGGCCTGGGCGGCATGCGCGACCACGGCGGGCAGCTGACGTTCGCCCCCCGCCTGCCCGCCGGGCTGGACCGGGTGTCGTTCCGGATGTCGTTCCGGGGCACGCGCTTCCGCGTGGAGATCGTGCCCGGCAAGGCCCGCTACCACCTGATCTCGGGTGACCCGGTGAAGACCGCCCACCACGGGCAGGCGATCGAGATCGGGGCCGAGGTGCTGGAGCTGGAGATCCCGGAGGGGGTGCGGTACCCGGCCCCCACGCAGCCTTACGGGCGGGAACCCCGGCGGGCTGCTGGGCGGTGAGGGTGTCACGCCTCGCCTTCGGCATCGGCGGGGTGAAGAGCCCGGTCGTTCGTAGGCTGGCTCGATGTGGTGGTTGCGCTTGACCGGGGCCCCT
>NZ_MKQR01000017.1:0-29745 GCF_001940455.1 Actinokineospora bangkokensis
AGCACCCCCGTAGCCGGGCCGCCGGATCCGTAGGCGGGCACCTCTTTCGCTTTGCGCACAACGCAACCACCCCACATACCGGCGGCCCGGCTACGACAATGCTCGATGCGGTGGACTTGTTTGGGTGGGGAAGGCGATCATGAGCTACCCTGTCCGGGTTGAGCGGGGCTCATTTGGCCCCAGCTTTTCCCGCTCTCTCAGCTCATGATCGCCGTAGGGGCCCCACCCAAACAGGTCCACCGCATCGAGCCAGCAAAGCAAAACCCGCACTCAACGCCCGAAGCCGCAGGCGAGGCGAACAGGCCCCCAGCAAGCAGCACCCTCACAACGCAGTCAGCAACCGGATCACCGCGCGTTCCAACGGTTCACGGATCTCCTCCGGGCTCTTGCCCACCAACCGCCGCAGGGTCGGCGCTATCGAGTGCCCGGCGTGGAACGCCTCCACCACCCGAGGGTCCACATAGGACTTCCGCGCGATCGTGGGCGTGTTCCCCAACTGCTCCGACACCGCCTTCATCACCTGCGAGTCCAACCGCTTGGCGGCGGTCTTGGACGAGGGCAGGTCGTGGGCGGCGTACTCGGTGGCGGCCAGCACGGTGGCGGTCCAGGTGCGCATGTCCTTGACGGTGAAGTCCGAACCAGCCAGTTGCTTGAACCGCTCGTTGACGTCGTCGGCGTGGACCTCGTAGCCGTTGTGGGCGAAGAGGCGGTCGTCGTCCTGCTTACCGCGGCGCAGGGACTTGACCAGGGCGGCGAGTTCGAGGTCGGTGAGGTTGGCGGTGCGGTCGATCCCGCCCTTGGCGGTGAAGTGGAAGTTGAGGTCCTTGCCCCTCACCCGCACGTCGCGGCGGAGGAGGGTGGCCACGCCGCGGGAGTCCTCGGCGTACTCCTCCCCGCCGACGCGGAAGACGCCGCGGTCGAGGATGCGCAGGGCACCGGCCACGACGCGGGGGCGGACGAGGCCGGGGAGGACGAGGTCCTGGTGGATGCGCTCGCGCACCTTGGGGAGGCGGCGGGCGAGGGCGAGGACGCGCTGGTGCTTCTCCTCGTCGCGGCGGGAGCGCCAGGCCTCGTGGTAGATGTACTGGCGCCTGCCCGCGGCGTCCTTGCCGACGGCCTGGATGTGGCCGTTGTCGTGCGGGCAGATCCACACCTCCTGCCAAGCGGGCGGGATGGCCAGGGTGCGCACGCGGTCGAGCAGGGCCGGGTCGGTGACCCGGTCGCCCTGCTCGTCGAGGTAGCCGAAGCCCCGGCCGCGGCGGACCCGGCGCAGGCCGGGGCCGTCGCACGCGCTGCGCCGCAACCTCATCCCGCACCTCCTCGGCCCACCGGGCGTGTCCACCCGCGACATTCCCAGCGGATGGGGGGCCGAAACCACGGGTGCGCCGCGCCCGGCGGACCGGGTGGGCCGGGGTGGTCAGCGCAGGACGGCGAGCCCGTCCTTGAGCACGACCGCGTCGTCGACGACCGCGGCGAAGGCGTGGCCGCCGTCGACCTCGTGGAAGGCGGTGGTGAGGTCCTGGCCGGGCAGCACCGGCTTGGCGAAGCGGACGGCGAAGCGGGCCAGCCGCTCGACGTCGGAGCCCGCGAAGCTGGTCAGGTGCGCCCACGAGGCGAACGCCGCGGTGCACATGCCGTGGGCGATGATGCCGGGCAGGCCGACCGAGCGGGCCAGGTCGGCGTCGAGGTGGATGGGCATGGGGTCGCCCGCGGCCGGGCCGTAGCGGAAGGTCTGGTCGTCGTCGACGTGCGCGGTGACCGTGGCCGCGGGCTCCCCGGTCAGCTCGGCGGCGTGGTCGGGCGCGGGCTCACCCGCGGTGAGCCTGGCGTCGACCCCGCGGAAGTAGGAGGTCATCCACTGCTCGTTGACCAGCTCGCCCGCCGCGTCGCGGGTCTCGGTGTGCACGACGACGGTGGTGCCCCGGGGCTTGCCGAACACCCCGACCGGCCTGGCCCGGCTGACCAGCTCGTCGCCGGGGCGGATCGGGCGGCGGAAGTGGAAGTCGTGCTCGCCGTGCACCAGCACCGGGACCAGCTCCAGCGGGGCGACGGCGAAGGTGGCCGGGCCCAGCGCGGCGAACACCGGGGCGATGGCGAACACCGGCGGGGCCACCGCGCCCGACCGGTGCGCGGCGACCGGGTCGTTGGTGGCCTCGGCGTAGGCGGCGATGCGCTCGGCGGTCGCGCTGAACGCCAGCTCCTGCCCCCACTCCCCCAGCGCGGCGGTGGTGAACTCGGGCACGGCGGCTCCTCCTCGGCGCGGTCGGACGACGGGCGCCACGCAACCACACCGGCGGCCCACCCGGCCACGGCGGTGGGCGAAGTCCGTCCGCGCGTGCCAAACCCGCTGTCACCCCGAGCTGAGAAGTCGCGGGCGGGCTCTCAGCTTCTCAGGCTGCCCTCACCTGCCCCGCCTACCCTCGAACCAGACATTTCGATCCCGGTGGTCGATCCCGGCGGTCGGTCCGGCGGTCGATCGCCTCGAACCCGGTTGGGAGCATGCCCATGGCGGTGGTGGACACCGGAAACCCCCAGGCCGACCTGGCCCACGGCGCCGGGCGCCGGTTCCCCCTGCCCGGGGGCCTGCTGCCCGGGCTCGGCGCGCTGCTGGTCAGCGCGGGGGTGCTCGGCCTGCTCGTGCTGCACCTGGTGCCGCCGACGAGCGCCATCAGCCCCGTGCGGCGCACGCTGAGCGAGTACGCGCTGGGCGAGGCCAAGTGGGCCTTCGACGGGTCGCTGCTGCTGATCGCCGTCGGCTCGGCGCTGGTGTTCGCCGCGGTGGCCCGGCGCGGGGTGCCGAAACCACCCGCCACGGCGCTGGTGCTGGGCGTGGTCTGGACGGTCAGCCTCGTGGTGATCGTGGCGTTCACCAAGACCAACTGGGCGGTGGGCCCGAGCCTCGGCGGCACCATCCACCGCTACGCCAGCGTCGCCGCGTTCGTGTCGCTGCCCGCGTCGGTGCTGTTCGCGGTGCGCCGGGTGTTCCCGGACAACCCCGGGTGGCGGTGGGCGGCGCGGGGGTGCGCGGTGGTGTCGCTGCTGTGGTTCGGCTCGATCGTGGTGGGCGCGGTGGGCATGGCCTTCGGCGGGCCGCCGTGGTGGCGGTTCGTGCCGCTGGGCCTGGTGGAGCGCATGGTCGCCTTCGCCGCCGTGGCGGGGCTGGTGGTGCTCGCGGTCGGTATGGTGCGGACCAGGAGGACCACCGCGTAGGGGAGGCCGGGATGGGGTCGAGGCTGGCGAACCTGCGGCGCATCGAGTCGTTGGACCCGGTCGTCGACCACCACGAGGTCTACCGCGTCTCCGCGGGCCTGGAGTTCCCCTGGGACTACCAGCGCGCCCTGGAGTTCGCCCTGTTCAAGACCTACTGCGTCCCCTCCATCTCGGCCCTGCTCGACGCCACCCGCGAGTTCGCCGAGCGCCCCCAGCGCCGCTACGACGACACCGCCCTGCTGATGGCCGAGCTGGCCGAGCACGGCTACGACTCCGAGCGCGGCAGGGCCGCCCTGCGCGTGGTCAACCGCCAGCACGGCCGCTACGCCATCTCCAACGCGGACATGCTCTACGTCCTGACGACCTTCATCTACGACCCGATCGACTGGATCACCGCCTACGGCTGGCGCCCGCTGTCCGACCACGAGCGCGTGGCCGCCTTCCACTTCTACCGGGCCGTGGGCGCGCGGATGGGCATCAAGGACATCCCCGAGGACTACGACGCCTTCCGCCGCTTCAAGGACGACTACGAGCGCGCGCACTTCGCGTTCAGCGAGACGAACCACCGGGTCGGGGTGCACACCCGGGAGCTGATGGTGTCCTGGTACCCCAAGCCCCTCGCGCCCGCGGTGCGGCTGGCCGTGCACGGGTTGCTGCCGGAGGCGATGCTGCGCGCCTTCGGCTTCCCCGCGGCGCCCTCCCTGGTGCGGCGGGCGGTGCCGCTGGCCCTGAAGGCGCGGGGCGGGGTGGTGCGGTGGTTGCCGCCGCGGCGGGTGTCGCGGTTGGCGCGGGACCCCAAGAACCGGTCGTACCCCGGGTACCCGGAGGGCTACCACCCCAGCGACCTGGGCGTGGCGGAGCCGGTGCCCGTCGCGGACGAGCACCTGCGCGCCGCTGACTGAGCGGCGCCACCCGGGCGCCGACCCCGAGCAGGCGAGTGGCCCGGCCCCACCGCGGGAGCCGGGCCACTCGCGCGCGCCTCAGACGCGGTCGGTCTCGTCCTCGAAGTCGCCCAGGATCTCCTCCAGCAGGTCCTCCAGGGAGGCCAGGCCCACGACCTCCCCGTCGGCGCCCCGGACCAGGGCCAGCTGCGCGCGCCGGGCGCGCAGCTCCGTCACCGCCTCCGCGACGGCCTGGTCCTCCGCGAGCACCAGGGGTTCGGACATCAGGTCCGCCGCCGTGGCCGCGCGGGCGGTGGCGGTGGCCCGCACGGCCTCGCGGACGTGGACGATGCCGACCGGGGTGGCGTCGTCACCGAGGACGACCAGGCGGGAGCGGCCGGAGTCGCGGCTGCGGCGCTCCACCTCGTCGGCGGTGGCGGTGGCGGGGATGCTGACGACGTCCGCGCGCGGGGCCATCACCTGCCCCACCGTGGCGGTGCGGACGGCGAGGACGCCGGAGAGCATGCGGTGCTGCTGCTCGGGCAGCAGGCCGTGCTCGCGGGACTCGCGCAGCAGCAGGCGCAGGTCGTCGGGCCCGTGGGCCGAGGCGACGGTGTCCTGCGGGTCGACCTTGACCGCGCGCAGGGTGGCGTTGGCGATGCCGTTGAGCCCGTGCAGGACCAGCCGGGTGGCGCGGGTGAAGGCGCGGAACGGCAGGGCCAGCAGGACGGCCGAGCGCTCGGGGTGGGAGATGGCCCAGGACTTGGGCATCATCTCGCCGATGACCATGTGCAGGAACACCACCAGCACCACCGACAGCACGAAGGCCACCGGGTAGGCCCAGGCCTGCGACAGGCCCAGCAGCTCGAACAGCGGCGAGAGCAGCTCGGCCACCGCGGGCTTGGCCAGGGCACCCAGGCCCAGGGTGCAGAGGGTGATGCCGAGCTGCGCGCCCGCGAGCATCAGCGACAGCTCGCGGGAGCCCTGCACCGCGGCGGTGGCGGCGCGGCTGCCGGACGCGGCCACCTCCTCCAAGCGGTGGCGCTTGGCGGCGACGAGGGCGAACTCGGCGGCGACGAAGAAGGCGTTGAGGGCCAGCAGGACCAGCGACACGCCCAGGGCGACCCCGGTGCTCACGCGGTCACCCCCTCGGCGCGGGCGCCCGCGGGGCGCAGCACGACGGTGCGCGGGACGTGCCGGGCGATCTCGGAGACCTCCACCGACAGCTGGTCCACCTGCACCGCGTCACCGCGGCGGGGCAGCCTGCCCAGCCGTTGCAGCACCAGGCCGCTGACGGTGTCGTAGTCCGGCCCGGCGGGCAGCTCCAGCCCGGTCACCTCCGCGACCTCGTCGACGCGCCAGCGGGCGGGCACCGACCAGGCGCCGTCGGCGAGCTCGACCGCACCGGCCTCGGCGTGGTCGTCCTCGTCCAGGATCTCGCCGACGACCTCCTCCGCGACGTCCTCGAAGGACACCACGCCCGCGAACCCGCCGAACTCGTCGAGCACGCAGGCCAGCTGCCGGTGCTCGGCGCGCAGCCGCTCCAGCACCTCCGGCAGCGGCAGGCTCTCCGGCAGCACCAGCGGCGCCGAGGCCAGCGCGCCCACCGGGGTGGTGGCGCGCTCGGCGGGCGGCACGGCCAGCACCTCGGCGATGCCCGCCACGCCCACCACGTCGTCCACATCGGACCCGATGACCGGGAACCGGGAGCGGCCGGTGTCCAGCAGCTCGACCAGCCGGGAGGCCGGGTCGTCCTGGCGCAGCACGTGCACGTCCACCCGGGGGGTCATGACCTGGCCCGCGGTGAGCGCGCGGAAGTCCAGCCCGCCCTCCAGCAGCCGGGAGGTGCCGTCGTCGAGGGTGCCGCCCGCGCGGGACTCGTCGATGATGCCGCGCAGGTCCTCCGCGGTGGCGCCCTGCGGCAGCTCCTCGACCGGCTCGATGCCCAGCAGGCGCAGCAGCTTGGTGGCGGAGGTGTCGAACAGGCGGATCACCGGGCCCGCCACGGTGAGGTAGACCAGGGTGGACCGGCTCAGCGCGCGGGCGAGCGCCTCCGGCTTGGCGATGGCGAGGTTCTTAGGGGCCAGCTCACCGAACACCATCTGCACCGCGGTGGAGAACAGCAGCGCCAGCACCACCGAGACGCCGGTGGTGACCGCGGTCGGCAGGCCGGTGAAGCCGAGCAGCTCGGCCAGCCCGCCGCCGAGGTAGGGCTCGGAGACGTAGCCGACGAGCAGCGCGGTCACCGTGATGCCGAACTGGGAGCCGGAGAGCACGAAGGACAGTCGACCGGTGACCTGGAGCGCGCGGGCCGCGGCGGCGTCGCCGTCATCGGCGAGCGCGCGCAACCGGGTGCGGTCCACGGCGACGTAAGCGAATTCCTGTGCGACGAAGTAGCCGGTTGCGGCCGTCAGCAGCAGGACGGAGGCGAGTCCGAGCAGGATCAGCACGTGCGGACCGCCTCGGTGAGCCGGGCCTTGCCCGGCTGGGTACTGCACCCGTCAGGGGAGTTCATGGCCCTCACGCTAACACGGACAAACCGGTCCCGCCCTGGTGGTGGGCGGTCACGCACCGTCCACGGCGGACGGTTTGTCCCCCACTGTCCGGAACCGGTTGCGAGACCCGATCGGACCAACCCCCGGACACGTGACGCAGATCGCTGCGCGACTGTGGCCGACTACACACGGTGCACGTGCATCCGCGCGCGACGGCCGCACGGGAGGCGTTCCAGCGGCGTACACCGTGCGCCCGAGTAGCGGGGATCAGACATCGCGGCTGCTCATGACCGCCGCCCGTCAGATGACCCAACAGCGCCGGAAAAGGTTGCGTGAACGTCGTCACACATTATTGGCAACGGCATTGTCGATACGCTCCGTGGTCGCCGGAGCGCTCTTATCACGCACCCGCTCGGCGGATCAACACGGGCTTTCCGGCATTGCATTCATTTACGCTCGGTAAAGGGTGCACCGCTGTGGATCACCAGCTTGGCGGTAGAGGCAGGCAGCGATGCACCCGTACGTTGCAGCAAAGTCGACCAATCCCCTCGGTGCACCTCCCCGGAGTCCGCATGCCCGCCATCACGGTCAATGAATTCACCGGTGCCCAGGTGCGCCGGCTGTGCGTGGCCATCGGGCTCGGCCACCGCGCCGACGAGGCCTGCGCGGTGCTGGCGGACCTGCTCGGCCCGCAGGGCGACCTCGACCGCGGGCGGGCCCCGGTGTGGCGCTCGGACATCTCCGACGACCACACCCCGGTCGAGTACTCGGTGGCCTTCGAGGAGGACGGCTCGCACACGCTGCGGCTGCTGGTCGAGGCGGGCGCCGCCGAGCCGGGGCGGCGGGCCAACCTCGACGCCGCCGAGGCCGCGCTGGACCGGCTGGCCACCCGCTACCCGCTGGCGCTGGACAAGCTCGACGCCGTGCGCGGGCTGTTCCTGCCCGAGGACCCGCAGGGGCTGTTCGCGATGTGGTTCTCCCTCGTGCTGCGCCGCAGCGGCCCGCCGATGGTCAAGGTCTACCTGAACCCGCAGGTGCGCGGCGCCGCGCAGGCCGAGCGGCTCGTGGGCGCGGGGCTGGACCGGCTGGGCTTCGCGGGCAGCATGGACTGGGTCCGCGCGCACACCCCGCGCCAGGGCGGGGGGCTGGACCGGTTCTCCTTCTTCGCCCTGGACCTGGAGGACACCCCGGCCGCGCGGGTCAAGCTCTACCAGTCCCACCACGGCGCCACCGCCGCCGACGCCCGGTTCGCCGCGGGCGGCACCGCCGCCGCCGACCCGCACCGGCTCACCCGCTTCGCCACCGACCTCGGCGGCGACGGCCCCTTCCGCGGCCGCCCGCTGGTCTCCAGCCACACCTTCCTGGCCAGCGACGCCGCCCGCCCGCGCGGCTACTCGCTCTACGTCCCCATCCGCGACTACGTGCCCGACGACGGGGTGGCGCTGGTGCGCACCCGGGCGGCGCTGGCCCGCTGCGGGGTCGACACCGCGGCGCTGGACCGGGCGGTGGAGGCGGTCGCGACCCGCCCGCTGGTCGACGGGGTGGGGTTGATCGCGCACGTCTCGCTGCGCATGGGGCCGCCGCGGCCGGGGGTGACGGTGTACCTGTCGGCCGAGGCGCACGGCGTCGCGCCGCCGGTGCGCGGCACGGCGGCCGGAGCGGCCTGACAAGCGCGGTGGCACCCGCCCGCGCGGTTGTGCGCACCGCACGAAATGGGGCGCGGGGCCGATCGCCCCGGGCCCGGTCGTCGATGGAGGGGAAGGCACGCGAATGCCGCTGATGGAGCCCTACCGCATCAAGGTCGTCGAGCCCATCCCCATTCTCACCCGGGCCGAGCGCGAGGCGGCAATGGCGCGCGCGGGCTACAACCCGTTCAACCTGCGGGCCGAGGAAATCACCATCGACCTGCTCAGCGACTCGGGCACCGGCGCGCTTTCCGCGGCCCAGCAGTCGGCGGGCATGCTGGGCGATGAGAGCTACGCCGGGGCGCGCTCGTTCTTCCGCTTCCGCGAGGTGGTCGAGGACCTGACCGGCTACCCCTCGATCCTGCCGGTGCACCAGGGCCGGGCCGCCGAGCGCATCCTGTTCGGGGCGGTGCTCAAGCCGGGGCAGGTGTCGCTGAGCAACACCCACTTCGACACCACCCGGGCCAACGTCGTGCTCAGCGGCGCCACCGCGGTCGACCTGCCGTGCGCCGAGGCCGCCGACCTGGAGACCCCGGCGCCGTTCAAGGGCGACATCGACCTGGGCGCGCTGGCCGCGCACCTGGACGGGGACACCCCGGTCGGGCAGGTGGTCATGACGATCACCAACAACGGCGGCGGCGGGCAGCCGGTGTCGATGGCCAACATCGCCGCCGCGGCCGAGCTGTGCCGGGCCGCCGGGGTGCCGTTCTTCCTCGACGCCGCCCGCTTCGCCGAGAACGCGTGGCTGGTCATCCAGCGCGAACCGGGCTGGGCGGGCAAGACACCGCGCGAGGTCGCCCGCGCCGCGTTCGACCTGGCCGACGGCGCCGTGGCGAGCCTGAAGAAGGACGCCATCGCGCACATGGGCGGGTTCATCGCCCTGCGCGACCCGGACCTGGCCGCCCAGTGCGAACTGGTGCTCATCGCCACCGAGGGCTTCCGCACCTACGGCGGGCTCTCCGGCCGCGACCTGGAGATGCTGGCGCAGGGCATGCGCGAGGTCGTCGAGCCGGAGTACCTGGCCGCGCGGGAGGCCGCGACCCGGCACCTGGGCGAGTGCGTCAAGGCCGCCGGTGTGTCCATCGTGGAGCCCGCGGGCCTGCACGCGCTCTACCTCAACGCGGGCAAGCTGCTGCCGCACCTGGAGCCCAAGCACTTCCCCGGGCACGCCCTGGCCACCGAGCTGTACCTGGCGGGCGGCATCCGCTGCGCCGAGCTGGGGTCGCTCTACCTCGGTGAGGAGGACGCCGACGGCAACCTCGTCACCCCCGCCCCGCACGAGCTGGTCCGCCTGGCCATCCCCCGCCGCGTCTACACCCAGAGCCACCTGGAGTACGTGGCCGAGGTGCTGGCCGAGATCGCCAAGGACCCTGGCTCCGTGCCCGGCTACCGCGTGGTGGAGGCGCCTCCGCTGCTGCGCCACTTCAACTGCGTCGTCGAGCCGGTCAAACCCTGACGCACCGGTGCGGGGGAACCCACCGGTCACCCCGCACCCTGCAACACCTCCCCCACCCGGGTGGCCACCAGACGCACCCGGGGTGAGCGCGCACCCCCGAACGGCGGGATCCCGCCACCCTCCGGGCGACGTCGCGCGCCCGCGCCTGCCCCTGACCCGCGCGGGCGTCCACAATCCGTGGTGGTGGTCGGATCCCCGACGCTTCCTGGACAGTTGCCGGACAAACCGAACGCTCCTCGTCCTGCCCTGCTTACCGTGGCCGCACGTCACACCATGGACGCCGGGGGGCGCGGGTGCACAACGACGAGGCGTTCTCCGCTTCGCTGGGCGAGGTCGGCACTTCGGTGACCGCCTTCGCCAGGGCGGCGGCGGACGGGGGGTTCGCGGTCAACGAGGCAGGGGGGCGGGCGCTGGTGGAGGCGATCTCCAGGATGCAGGACTGGGTCGAGCTCCAGCAGCTCACCCGCGGGCACCTCGAACAGGAGCCCAAGCTCGGGTCGAGCACCGGGGCCGCGGCCATGAAGCCCTACCTGGTCGAGGTGGCCACCGACGCCCGCGGCTTCCTGACCCAGCTGGCGGCATTCGGTCGAGTGCTCGCCGAAGCGCGTGAGGCGGTCGAGGTCGCGATGGGAAACTACCGGCGGGTCGACGAGTCGGGCGCGCGGGCGCTCGACCGGGACGGGGGCTGACGTGCGGCAGCTGGCGGCGACGGCGGTGGTGGCGGCGGCGGTGCTCCTGCTCGGCGCGGCGGGCTGCGCGCAGCAGGTGCCGGGGGCGGCGGTCGCGGCGATGGGCGCCGACGGGCCACCCCGCGCCGGCGCGCCGACCACCGCGGGACCGGGGACCGGCGCACCCGGCGCCCCGCCCACCTCGCCGGGGGCGGCGACGCCGCTGGCCGACCTCGACCCGTGCGCGGTGCTGTCCGACACCGCCCGCGCCGACCTCGGCGTCGACGGGGCGCCCCAGCCGCAGCGCTCGGCCTCCGGCAGGCTCTGCCGCTGGCTCGTCCACGACGACCCCGCGGTGCCCGACGGCTACGCGCTCGGCGTCTCGGTGTTCCCCGGCCTCGGCCTCGACCAGGTCGTCGCGTCCTCCGGCAAGGCCCAGCTGACGATCGGCACCCGCCGCGCCGTGCGCTCGCTGCGCGCGGGCGGCTCGGTGTGCGCGGTGTCGGTGGAGATCACCCCCACCTCCCGCATCGACGTGCAGGCCACCAGCGGCTCGGACGGCGCGGCGATGTGCCCCACCGCCGAGCGAGCCGCCCGCCTGCTGGAGCCGGGCTTCCCCGGCTGAGGACCCGCCCGCCGGTCAGGCCGAGGCGGTGGCGAGCTGGTCCATCGTGTACTGCACGAGCTGGACCAGCACCTCCTTGCCCGACTCCCGCTCCCGCGCGTCGCACTGGACGATGGGGATGGACGGGTCGATGTCGAGCGCGGAGCGGACCTCGTCGACGGTGTGCTGCCAGGCGCCGTCGAAGTTGTTGACCGCCACCACGAACGGGATGTGGCGGCGCTCGAAGAAGTCGATGCTGGGGAAGCTGGAGTCCAGCCTGCGGGTGTCGACCAGGACGATCGCGCCGAGCGCGCCGTGGGCCAGTTCGTCCCACATGAACCAGAACCGGTTCTGCCCCGGGGTGCCGAACAGGTACAGCACGACGTTCTGGTTGATGGTGATGCGCCCGAAGTCCAGGGCGACCGTGGTGGTCTCCTTGCCCTCCACCAGGCGCATGTCGTCGACGCCGACGCTGGCCTCGGTCAGCACCTCCTCCGTGCGCAGCGGCGGGATCTCGCTGACCGAGTTGACCATCGTGGTCTTGCCGACGCCGAAGCCGCCCGCGACCACGATCTTGACCGAGGTGGGGACCACCGTGGTGTCGCTCACCGGTTCAGATCCTCCGAATGCCATCGAGTACCGCCTGCAGCAGCTTGGTGTCGGTGATCTCGCTGGTCTGGAACAGACCACCCGCGACCACGTCGCCGCGCTCGACCAGGTCCCCGATGAGGACCTTGACCACCACCAGCGGGACGTTGAGGTAGGCGGCCACCTCGGCCACCGACAGCGGCACCGAGCAGATCTCGATGATCTGCAGGTGCTCCGGCGACAGCGACGAGGTGTCCGACGGGGTCGCGGACGCCCGGATCTGGGTCACCAGGTTCAGGTTCGGGGCGTTCGGCCTGGTCCGCCCCCTGGTCATGGCGTACGGGCGCACCAGCGGGCCCGCCGCCTCGTCGAACCACCAGTCCTGCTCGCCGGTCACCGCCGCTCCCCCCGGCGGCCGGTCACGAGGGCCGCCTGCCCGGACCCGCGGCCACCGCGGCGGTCCCGCCGCGCGGGGCCGAGGCCAGGTGCGCGCCGACCCGCTTGACCAGCATGTTCATCTCGTAGGCGATCATGCCGACGTCGGCGTCCTCCTCCCCGAGCACGGCCAGGCAGGCGCCGCGGCCCGCGGCCGTGACGAACAGGAAGGCGTGGTCCATCTCCACGATGGTCTGGCGCACCTGGCCGCCGCCGAACTGCCTGCCGGTGCCGCGGGCCAGGCTCTGGAAGGCCGAGGCCATCGCCGACAGGTGCTCCGAGTCGTCCTTGGACAGCTCGGCGGAGCGCCCGAGCAGCAGCCCGTCCGCGGAGAGCACGACCGAGTGGCGGATGCCCACCACCCTGCGGACGAGGTCGTCCAAAAGCCAGTTCAGCTGCTGGTCCTGGCCGATCTTGTCGTTCACCGACTGCTGTCCTTCCCCGATGTCCTGCTGGTGCACGTGGTCACTGCTCGTCCGCCGGGCCCGGCTCCTCGGACCGGCGCGCCTCGCGGGTGCCGCGCTGGAACGCCGACATGGTGTCGCGCACCCGCTCGGCGGTCTGCTCGCCCGCGGGCGGCGGCTCGGCCTCCCAGTCCGGCAGCAGCGGGTCGTCGCGCAGCTGCGGGGCCAGGTTCTGCTGGCGCCTGCGCCGCGGCAGGGCGGGGCGCTCGGCGACCGGGCGGGCGGCGTGCCCGTTCTGCGGGTGCGACTCCCCACCTCCGTCCTCGACGGGGCGGGCCGCCACCTCCGGCGCCTCCTCGTCGGTCAGCGGCCACTGGGCGGTGTCGGGGTCGGCGAACCGGGCCCCGTCCTCGCCCAGGGCGTCGGACCAGAACTTGTCGATGCCGCGCTGGTGGTGGGCCCCGGCGGTGTCGAGCACGGGCTCGACGGCGGTGGCGGTGCCGCCGCCCGCGGCGCGCTCAAGGGCCTTGCGCGGCCGGGGGCTGGGCGTCTCGACCTCGGGGACGACCTGGTCGACGCCCTCGGCGACGATCTCCGAGGGGATGAACACCAGCGCGACGGTGCCGCCGTAGGGCGACTCGCGCAGCTCCACCCTGATCGAGCGGCGGGCGGCGAGGCGGGCGACGACGAACAGGCCCAGGCGCGACTCGCCGCGCAGCGCCATCGCGTCGAACTCCGGCGGGTGGGCGAGCATCTGGTTGTGCTGGTCGCGGTCCTCGGCGGTCATGCCGAGGCCGTGGTCCTCGATCTCCACCACGACACCACCGGAGACCTGGGAGGTGTAGACCTCGACCTGCGAGCGCGGCGGGGAGAACGACGCGGCGTTGTCGACCAGCTCGGCGACCAGGTGGATGGTGTCGGCGACGGCCACGCCCTGCAGCGCGACGTCGGGCACCTGGCGGACCCGGACGCGGACGTACTGCTCGGTCTCGGCGACCGCGGCGCGCAGGATGTCGAGCAGGCGCACCGGCTTGCGCCACTGCCGCCCCGGCTGCTCGCCCGCGAGGATGATCAGGTTCTCGGCGTTGCGCCGGGCGCGGGTGGCGAGGTGGTCGAGCTGGAACAGCGAGTCCAGGTGCTCGGGGTTCTCCTCCTCGCGCTCCATCTTGTCGAGGATCTTCAGCTGCCGGTGCACCAGGCCCTGGTGGCGGTGGGCGATGCCGAGGAAGACGCGGTTGACGCCCTCGCGGGCCTGCGACTCCTTCACCGCCGCGGCGATGGCGGTGTACTGCGCGGCGTTGAACGCGTCGGCCACCTGCCCGATCTCGTCGGTGCCGTAGTCGAGCGGGGGGACCTCGGCGCCGACGTCGACGCGCTCGCCCTGGCGCAGCCGGTCGACGATGCCCGGCAGCCGCTCGTGGGCCAGCTTGAGCGAGTCGCCCTTGAGCTGGTCGAGCCGGGTGACCAGGGCCTTGTTGACCAGGCGGCGGGAGATGCGCACCGCGAGCACGATGCCGGTGACCACCGCCAGCAGCGCGATCAGCGAGCCGACGATGACCTCGAAGAACTTGTCGTCGGCGCGTTGCAGGCCCAGGTCGACGCCGCCCTTGGCCTGGTCGATGGCCAGCGCGATGAGCTGGTCGGAGGTCTCGGTGCTCAGCGCCTCCCAGTCCTCGGCGCTGATCGGCGGGACCACGTCCTCGTCGTCGGCCGAGCGGTTGCGCGGCACCAGGCCGATCATGGCGTTCTCGGCGTTGGTGAGCCTGGTCCAGCTCTCGGCGGTGGTCGCCGCGCGGTAGTTGGCCTTGACCTGGTCGGTGCCGTTGACCACGGCGCTGGTGAGGGTGCCGCGGTAGGCGCCGACGAGGGTGGCGAACTCGACGTGCTGCTCCTCGCTGAACCCGCCCGCGGCGATCGCGGCGGAGGCCTGCGAGGACGCGCGGGACATGCGGTCGGCGGAGCGGAAGATCTCGGTCGCGGTCAGGCCCGCCTGCACGACGACGGGGTCGGGCACGATGCGGGCCTGGGTGTCGAACAGCGAGGCACCGGCGTCGAGGACGCTGTTGTAGTAGTTGTAGATCTCAGTCGGGTCGGCCCGGCCGGACTCGACCTGGGCGCGCCGCTGCGGCAGCGGCTCCAGGGCCTGGTCCAGGGCGCTGACCTTGGCGTTGACCTCCGCGGGCGCGCCGGACACCAGGTCGTCGAGCGCCAGCTGCAACCGGGCGACGGCCTCGTCGGTGGTCTTCTGCTGGGCGCTGAGGGCGGCGACGCCGGTGCCGGGGGCGCTGAGCGCGGCCATGGTGAGCTGGCGCTCGCGCTGGAGCGCGGCGAAGGTCTCCACCGCGGGGATGGAGGCGTCCTTGACACCGCTGGTCACGGCCTTGAGGTAGATGCCGTCGAAGACGGTGTAGGACGAGAAGACCGCCCACATCACCAGCAGGATGACGCTGGGCACCACCACGACGCCGGTCAGCCGCGACCGGATCGTGGTCGTGGTCTTGGCGGGCGCACCGCTCTTCAGCTTCACGGCTCTCCACGGGTCTTCGGGCCGGTGGGCCGGGCCACCACCTGCTGTCGTACGCGCACCCCCCGAGGAGGTAATCGCCCTCACGAGTGAAACGCTGCGCTCTTCCGTGATCCATCTTACGCAGAGCCAGCGATCACCTGCGGTACGCGAGGGTAAAGCGTACTGGTTCACCCGACCGTGAAGACAATGGGTCCGACTGTGACATGTGGGTGACACGGTTGGTGCCACCAGCGCCGTCGACGGCCGGGGTGGTCACCCCGCGTCGCGACCGCCGGGCGTGTCGGCTACCCGCGGGATCCGGCGGGTCCGTTCCGGCGCACCGGTTCCACGCGGGCAGGCCGAAGTGGACCGCGGTGTCACCCGGGTGCGACCCGGTACCGGTAGCCGACCCCGCGCACCGCGCCGATGGGCGAGTCGCGCCCGTCCCAGCCGAGCTTGCGGCGCAGCCGCAGCACGGCGAACTTGACCCGGTCCGGGCCCACGCCCGCCGGGTCGTCCCACACCGCCGCGAGCAGCTGGCTGAGCGAGAGCACCGCGCCCCGGTGCCGCACCAGGGTGCTGAGCAGCCGGAACTCCGTGGCGGTCAGCTCCACCTCGCGGGCGGCCACGGTGACCAGCATGCTGCGGTGGTCGACGCGCACGACGCCGTCGTCGTAGACCTCGTCGGCCGGGTCGGCACCGGTCCCCGCCCTGCGCAGCAGCGCCTCCACCCTGGCCAGCAGCTCCGAGCCGGAGAACGGCTTGGTGAGGTAGTCGTCGGCGCCCGCGCGCAGCCCGCGCACCTTGTCGCGGACGGTGTCGTGCGCGGTGAGCAGCAGCACCGGGGTCTCGGCCACGTCGCGCAGCCGCTCCAGCACCGACCAGCCGTCGAGGCCGGGCAGCCCGACGTCGAGCAGCACCAGGTCGGGGCGCACCTCGTGCACCATGCGCAGCCCGGAGCGGCCGTCGCCGGTGGCGTGGAACTCGTGCCCGGTGCCGTCGAAGAGCAGCCGCAGCACCAGCTCGATGTCCGGCTCGTCCTCCACGGCGAGGATCCGCGCCACCGCCGCCACCCCCGTTCCCGCCGGGCACCGGGCCGGCGAAGGTCCAACGTACGACCGCCCGGGGAGCCCCGCACCCGGCGCGTCACCCGGCCGGGTGGCCCGCGGCGGCCGCACCGCAACCGAGGCGCAACCGCGCGGGCAACCGGCGCGCACCCGTGGCGGCCGAACCTGGGACCAGCAACCGATCCGAAGGGGATGGACACCATGAACCGCACCACGGTCAGCACCGCAACCGCCCTCGCCACCGCGGTCGCCGCTGTCGCGGCGGTGTCGCTCCCCACCGCGCCCCAGGGCGGCGCGACCCAGGGCACCGCGGTGCGGGCGGCCGCGCTGGTCGAGGGCGCGACCCCGCTGGCCGACGGCACCTACGTCATCGGTGAGGCCATCACCGCCGCCGACGGCCGGGCGAACACCACCGCCACCGCCCCCACCCCCCGGGTCGACACCGCCTGCACCGACGCCACCTACGCGCTGAAGACCTGGCGCGTCACCGGCACCCTCACCTGGTACTACAACGGCACCGCCGCCGCCCCGGCCGTCGCGGGCACCGCCCTGCAGGCCATCACCAACGCCTCCACCACCGTCGCCAAGGGCGTCAACCGCTGCGGCAAGCCCGCCACCTTCACCACCACCTACAAGTACGGCGGCACCGCCACCGCCGCCCCCCAGGTCGCCGCCGACGCCAGCTGCACCGGCAACGACGGCAAGTCCGTCACCGGCTGGGGCGCCCTCCCGGTCAAGGTCCTCGCCTACACCTGCACCTACTTCTCCTCCAAGGGCGTGGTCCTGGCCTCCGACACCCTCATCGACAACCGCGCCTACACCTGGTTCACCACCCTCCCCGCCAACTGCGCTTCCGCGTACGACCTGGAGACCACCATGGCCCACGAACGCCTGCACACCGCGGGCCTGGCCCACGTCGACCAGACCAAGAACGCCTCCCAGGTGATGACCCCCGCCTCGTCCCCCTGCGACACCACCCGCCGCACCCTCGCCGCAGGCGACTACGCGGGCCTGGCCGCCCTGGCCGCCCAGCGCTGAGCCACCACCAGATCCCCCCACTCCCCCAAGGCCCCGCCACCACCAGTGGCGGGGCCTTTCCCACAAAAACCCACCCCACCCCCACTCCGCGCCGCTCCTCATCCATTCCCCAACAAGACCACCCAAGCAGCAGGCGGTCCGGCTACGCCCCTGCTCGATGGGGTGGTTGTGCTTGGTCGGGGGAGGCGATCATGTGCTACCCAACGGGACGGGCGGGCGTCTTTTCAGCCCGCCTTTTCCCCGCCCGCAGCGCATGATCGCCGTAGGGGCCCCGACCAAGCACAACCACCGCATCGAGCCGCCCCCCGAACTCCCGAAAAATCGGGCGAAGCCCGATGCTCACCCCCGAAGCCGAAGGCGAGGCGCACCACCTCACCCCGCGTTGCCCAACCGCCGGTCCACCGCGATCTCGATGACCACCCGCTCCGGGTTCACCCGCGGCTGCCGGTACCGCTGCGCGTACCGCCGCTCCGCGTCGGCCACCGACTCCGCGTCGTCGAGCACCCTGGCCACGCCCTCCAGCGTCGACCACCGCGCCCCGTCCACCTGGCACACCGCCGCACGCCCGCCCCGGCGCGCGTTGCGGGCCTTCCTCGACCCCCCGCTGGTGATGACGCGGACGACCCCGGCCGCGGGGTCGTAGGTCGCGCCGACCGGCACGACGTGCGGGCTGCCGTCCGGCCGCAGGGTGGTGAGCGTGCACAGGTGGCGCTCGCGCCAGAAGGCGAGGAATTCCTCGGAGTGGTCCACCCGTTCAGCCTAACGCCCCGCCGGTTCTTCCGTTTTGCACCCATTCCCGGGTTCGTGGTGTGACCTGGGGAACCCCCTAGATGGTTGGCCACAGCAACGAAATCAGTTAGCGTAGCTAACATCAAGGGTTCCGCCCCCGCCGCTCCGGTCGGCGGGCGGGCCGCGCAACACCGGATGAGGGAGGGACGCCCGTGCCGAAGGGGCGCACGCGGACGCTCGCCGAGCTGGGGCCTCGGTACAAGTGGGTCGCGCTGTCGAACACGACGCTGGGGCTGCTCATCGCGACGATCAACTCCTCGATCGTGCTGATCGCGCTGCCCGACATCTTCAAGGGGATCGGCATCAACCCGCTCGACCCCGGCAACACCAGCTACCTGCTGTGGATGATGATGGGGTTCCTGGTGGTCACCGCCGTGCTGGTGGTGAGCTTCGGCAGGCTGGGCGACATGTTCGGCCGGGCGCGCATGTACAACATGGGCTTCCTCATCTTCACCGTCTCCTCGGTGCTGCTGGCCGTGACCTGGATGCAGGGCGACGCGGCCGCGCTGTGGCTGATCGGCTGGCGGATCGTGCAGGGCGTCGGCGGCGCGTTCCTGATGGCCAACTCCAGCGCGATCCTCACCGACGCCTTCCCCGCCCACCAGCGCGGCATGGCGCTGGGCATCAACGGCGTCGCGGCGATCACCGGCTCGTTCCTGGGCCTGGTCATCGGCGGCGTGCTGGCGCCGGTCAACTGGCACTGGGTGTTCCTGGTGTCGGTGCCGTTCGGCGTGCTGGGCACGGTGTGGGCCTACCTCAAGCTGCACGACACCAGCGAGCCCAAGCACGCGCGGATGGACTGGTGGGGCAACATCACCTTCGCCGTGGGCCTGATCGCGGTGCTCGTGGCCATCACCTACGGCATCCAGCCCTACGGCGACAGCTCGATGGGCTGGGGGAACCCGTGGGTCATCGCCGGGCTCGTCGGCGGCGCGGCCGTGCTGGTGGCCTTCGCGGTGATCGAGACGCGCGTGCCCAACCCGCTGTTCAACCTGTCGCTGTTCGGCCTGCGCACGTTCTCCTTCGGCAACCTGGCCAACCTGATGGCCTCGCTGGGCCGCGGCGGGTTGCAGTTCATCCTCATCATCTGGTTGCAGGGCATCTGGTTGCCCCAGCACGGCTACAGCTTCGAGTCCACGCCGCTGTGGGCGGGCATCTACATGCTGCCGATGACCGTCGGCTTCCTCATCGCCGCGCCGGTGTCGGGGGTGCTGTCGGACAAGTTCGGCTCGCGCGGCTTCGCCACCGTCGGCCTGGTGGTCACCGCGGCGACGTTCGTGGCGCTGACGGTGCTGCCGGTGAACTTCTCCTACCCGGTGTTCGCCGCGCTGCTGCTGGTCAACGGCCTGGGCATGGGCCTGTTCTCCTCGCCCAACCGCGCCGCGGTGATGAACAGCCTGCCCGGCGACGCCCGGGGCGTGGGCGCGGGCATGACGGCCACCTTCCAGAACTCGGCCATGGTGCTGTCGATCGGGGTGTTCTTCGGGCTGATCATCGCGGGGCTGTCGACGAACCTGCCGACCGCGATGGCCACCGGGCTGACCGCGCACGGCGTGCCCGCCGACCAGGCCGCGGCGGTCGCGGGGCTGCCCGCGGTGGCAGTGCTGTTCGCGGCCTTCCTGGGCTACAACCCGATCGAGTCGCTGCTGGGGCCGACGCTGTCGACCCTGCCGCCGGACCAGGCGCAGTTCCTCACCGGCCGCAGCTTCTTCCCGAACCTGATCAGCGGCCCGTTCTCCGACGGCCTGGCGGTGGCCTTCATGTTCGCGATCGCCGCCTGCCTCATCGGTGCCGTGGCGTCGTGGTTCGCCGTGGAGAAGAAGACGGCGCAGGCGGCGCCCGCCCCGGCGGTCCCCGCCCAGGCCGAGCACCACGAGTCGGTGGGCGAGGAGCTGGCGGGCATCGCGGGTGAGCTGACCGCCACCACCCCCAGCCGGTCCACCGAGTAGCCCGAGCACGACCCCCAGCGCCGCGGCCGCCCCCACCCGGGGGCGGCCGCGGCGCTGTGCGGCGGGGCACGGGCAGGAGGACCATCGCGCGGTGGACATCGAGTGGTTGCAGGACGAGGTCATCGATTGGCGGTTCAAGGCCGTGCCGCACACCCTGCTCGGGAGCACCGTCCGCGACGCGCTGGCGCGGCGGCCCGGCATCCGGCGCGACCGGTTCCCCAGCCCGGTGGTGGCCCTCGACCGCGCGGACCTGGAGCACAACCTCACCACCATGGCCGACTGGTGCCGCGCCTCGGGCCTCGACCTCGCCCCGCACGGCAAGACCACGATGGCGCCCGCGCTGCTGCACCGGCAGCTGGAGCTGGGCGCCTGGGGCATCACCGCCGCCACCCCGGCGCAGGCGCGCGCCTTCCGGGCCTTCGGCGTGCCGAGGGTGCTGCTGGCCAACGAGTTCGTCCACCCGGACGGGCTGGACTGGGTGGGCGCCCAGCTCGCCGACCCCGGGTTCGACTTCCTGTGCTGGGCGGACTCCCCGGAGGCCGTCCGCGCCATGGCCGGACCGCGCCCGCGCCCGCTCGACGTGCTGGTGGAGGTGGGCAGCCGCGGCGGGCGCACGGGGGCGCGCACCCCGGCCGAGGCCCTGCGCACCGCCGAGGCCATCGACGCCGAGCCCTCGCTGCGGCTCGCGGGCGTCGGCGGCTACGAGGCGCCCGCGGGCCCGGACCTCGACGACGTGCGCGCCTACCTGCACGCGCTGCGCGAGGTCGCCGAGGCGCTGCACCCGGTGGAGGACATGGTGGTGACCGCGGGCGGCAGCGCCTACTTCGACCTGGTCGCGTCCATCCTCAGAGGACCGTGGCGCACCGTCCTGCGCTCGGGCACCTACCTGACCCACGACGACGAGCACTACGCCGGGGTGTCCCCGCTCGGGGACACCCCGCGCCTGGACGCGCCCGCGCTGCGCTCGGCTTGGCGGGTGTGGGCGCAGGTGCAGTCCACGCCGGAACCGGGGCTGGCCATCCTCGCCGCGGGCAAGCGCGACCTGCCGCACGACCTCGGCCTGCCGTTCCCGGTCGACCTCGACGGCGAGGTCACCGCGCTCAACGACCAGCACGCGTTCCTGCGCACCCCGGCCGCGCCGCGGGTCGGGGAGTGGGTGCGGCTGGGCATCTCCCACCCCTGCACCACCTTCGACAAGTGGTCGCTGCTGCCCGTGCTCGATGGCGACGGCGAGACCGTGGTAGACCTCGTGCGGACCTTCTTCTGACCGTGCGGGACCTGCTGACAGCGGAGGATCGGATGCGCTGCGCCTACGTCGGGACCCTCGGCGGCGACGGGCTGGTGGTGGCCGACGTCGTCGACGGGCGGTGGAGCACGGCGCGGGCGCTGCCCGAGGTGGCCGAGCCGTCGTGGGTCGTCGGCGGGGGCGGGGTCACCTACGTCGTCAACGAGCGGCGGGCGGGCGCGGTCACCGCGCTGGACACCACGAACCCGGAGAAGCCGGTGGTGCTCCAGGAGCGCGAGACCGGGGGGTTGCAGCCCACGCACGCCACCACCTTCGCCGGGCACCTCGTCGTCGCCCACTACCTCGACGGCACGGTCGGCGCGCACCCCCTGGGACCGGACGGGGCGATCGGGCCGCGGTCGACGGGGGTGCGCCACGGCGGCGCGCGGCCGCACGCGCACCAGGTGGTCGCGGACCCGTCCGGGCGGTGGCTGGTGGCCGTCGACCTGGGCGCGGACGCGGTGCTCACGCACCGGTTCGACGGCTGGGAGCTGGTGGAGCACGCCCGGTTCGCCGTGGCGCCCGGGTTGGGCCCGCGCCACCTGGCCTTCCACGGCACCCGCGCCTACGTGCTCGGCGAGGAGCGCCCCGAGCTGGTCGCGCTGGACTGGGACCCCGCCGGGGGCACCTTCACCGAGGCGTGGACGCACGCGCTGCCCCCGGGCAACCACCCCGGCGAGATCGCGCTGTCCCCCGACGGCCGTCTGGCCTACCTCACGCTGCGCGGCGACAACACCATCGCCGTGGTCGACCTGCACGCCCGGACGACCCTCCAGCAAGCACCGGCCGGAGGGGACTGGCCGCGCCACTGCCTGCTGCTCGACGACGGGCAGCTGCTCGTGGCCAACCAGCGCTCCGGCACCGTCACCCGCTTGGCGGTCGACACCGCCGGGCTGCTCGGCCGGGCCGAGACCGTGCTGCGCGCGGCGGGCGCGAGCGTGCTGCACCTGCCGGGCTGACCAGCGGTTCGCCGTGGTCGGTCCACCTCGACCGGTGAATCGTCCACCACACCCGCGCGGAGCAGGAGAATCGCGCCCTTAACTGGGAAGCTGCCGCCCGGGGCCGAGAACCCGGCCCGGCGGGCACGTCGTCGCGCTGAAGCCTTGACAACCACGAGATCCACCGACCACCCTGGGCGGCAATGGTCTAAACCACTTAGGTGGTCGCGCGAAGGGTGCGGGACGTGAGAGTTCGGTCGAAGTCTGCGGTGGGCGGGGTCGCGGTGGCGGCAGCGGCGGTGCTCGCGCTCGCCGGGTGCGCCGGGTCGTCGGGGGGCAGCGGGGCGTCGGGGTCGCAGGGCCCGCGCGAGCTGACGGTGTGGTTGATGAACGGCTCGGCGCCCACGGCGCTGACCGACGCGCTGCACAAGGAGTTCTCCGACGGCCACCCCGGGGTGACCGTCAAGTACGAGGTCCAGCAGTGGAACGGCATCCAGGACAAGCTCACCACCGCGCTGGCGGGCAACGACGCCCCGGACGTCATCGAGATCGGCAACACCCAGGCGCCGAAGTTCGCCGCCGAGGGCGTGCTCACCGACCTGTCCGCCGACGAGCAGGCCCTCAACGGCGGCCAGTGGCTGTCGAGCCTGAAGGCCTCCGGGCAGTGGGACGGCAAGCAGTACGCCATCCCGTTCTACGCGGCCAACCGCGAGGTGCTCTACCGCAAGGACATGTTCGAGCAGGCGGGGATCACCGCCCCGCCCACCTCCCGCCAGCAGTGGCTGGACGCCATCGCCAAGCTCCAGGCCAAGTTCGGGTCCGACCCGGACTTCCAGGCGCTCTACCTGCCCGGCCAGAACTGGTACGCGCTGCTGTCGTTCATCTACGACGAGGGCGGCGACATCGCCAAGCAGGACGGCACGAAGTTCACCGCCAGCCTGGACACCCCCGAGGTGCAGAAGGCCGCCGAGTTCTACAAGCAGCTCGTCGAGGTCAGCAAGACCAAGGCGCCCAAGGACGCCGACGAGCAGACCCCCGAGCAGGCGGGCATCTTCGGCGGCGGCAAGGTCGCGATGATGATCGGCCTGCCCTGGGAGGTCGCCACCGCGGCCAAGTCCAACCCGGAGCTGACCAAGCTCACCTCGGGCTTCCCGATCCCGTCGAAGGACGCGGGCAAGTCCGCCCCGGTCTTCCAGGGCGGGTCCAACCTGGCCGTGCCCGCCACCGCCAAGGACCAGGACCTCGCCAAGGACTACCTCAAGCTGATGACCAGCGCGAAGTACCAGTCCGAGTTCGCCAAGGCCGGCATGATCCCGGGCACCTCCACCGACGTCTCCGCGCTGGAGGCCGACCCGGTCAACGCCGCCATGGCCCAGGCGTCGAAGTCCGGCAAGTCCGTGCCCGCCACCCCGGGCTGGGCGGCCATCGAGGCGGGCCAGAACCCGCTCAAGGACATGCTGACCGCCTACCTCACCGGCGCGAAGGACTTCGCCACCGCCGCCGGTGACGCCAACGCCGCGCTGAACAAGGCGTTCGCGGGCTGACATGGCCGCCCCGACGACCTCGGCCGACCGCGCCGCGCTGCCCCGGGAGGACCCCGGGGCGGCGCGGCCGCGCCGTCCCCGCAGCCCCCTGTCCGACGTGGTGGTCCCGTACCTGATGCTGGCACCCGCGGTGGTGCTCATGGTGGCGCTGCTGGCCTGGCCCGCCCTGCAGGTGCTCGGCATCAGCTTCCGCAAGCTCGACCTCGGCGAGCTCGTGCGCGGCGAGGTGGTGTGGGTCGGCTTCGACAACTACGCCGAGGTCCTGTCGGACCCGCAGTTCTGGACCGTCACGGTCCGGACCGTGGTGTTCACCGCCGCCGTCGTGGCCACCACCGTGGCGCTCGGGCTGCTGGTGGGCGTCCTCATGCGACACCTGGGCACCGCGGTGCGCTCGGTGCTCCAGGTCAGCCTGGTGCTGGCCTGGGCGACGCCGATCGTGGCCACCACGACGGTGTTCCAGTGGATGTTCGACCAGGAGTACGGCATCCTCAACAAGACGCTGGTGCTGCTCGGGTTCGACTCCTTCCGCGGGTACTCGTGGTTCTCCTCGGGCACCAGCACGCTGGCGGTGATCGGGCTGCTGGTCGTCTGGCAGGCCACCCCGTTCATCGCCTTCACCCTCTACGCGGGCCTGGTGAACACGCCCAAGGAGCTCTACGAGGCGGCGGCGATCGACGGCGCGACCGGCTGGCAGGCCTTCCGCGCGGTCAGCTGGCCCTCCATCCGGCCGATGGTCACCCTGGTGACCTTCCTGTCGGTGCTCTGGGACTTCAAGGTCTTCACCCAGGTCTGGGCCATCCGCCAGGGCGGCCCGGACGGCGGCAGCACCACCCTGCCGGTGCTGCTCTACCTCAAGGGCATCTCCGCCAGCCACTTCGGCGTCGCCGCCGCGGTGGCGGTGCTGATGCTCGTCGTGCTGGTCGCGGTCACCTGGCGCTACCTGCGCCTGCTGGTCCGCTCACCGGAAACGGAGCTGTGAGCATGCGGCGCACACCCCTGCAGCGCGCACTGCTGACCAGCGCGGGCCTGCTGGCCGCGCTGTTCTTCCTCTTCCCGACCTACTGGATGCTGACGACCGCGCTCAAGACCCCCGCGCAGGTCCTGTCCCCCGACTACGACCTGGTGCCGCTGAGCGCGACGCTGGCGAACTTCACCACCGCGCTGGGCAAGGCGGGCTTCACCGGGTTCCTCACCAACAGCCTCATCGTCACCCTCGGCGCGGTCGCCTGCGCGCTGGTGGCCGGGCTGCTGGCCTCGGTGCCGCTGGCGCGGATGCGCTTCCGCGGCCGCAAGGGCTTCCTGCTGCTGGTGCTCATCGCGCAGATGGCCCCGCTGGAGGCGCTGTTCGTCCCGATGTACCTGATCATGCGCGACGCCGACCTGCTCGACTCACTGCCCGGCCTGATGCTGGTGTACGTGGCGTTCACGCTGCCGTTCACCACCTGGACGCTGCGCGGGTTCGTCAAGGGCATCCCCGTGGAGCTGGACGAGGCGGCCATGGTGGACGGCTGCGGGCGCTGGGGGGTGTTCCGCCGGATCACCCTGCCGCTGCTGGGCCCCGGCCTGGTCGCCACCTCGGTGTTCAGCTTCGTCACCGCGTGGAACGAGTTCCTCTACGCCCTGGTGTTCCTGCGCGACCAGGACAAGCAGACGCTGCCGGTGTGGCTGTCGTCGTTCAAGACCGCGTTCGGCACCGACTGGGGCGGGATCATGGCGGCCTCGGTCGTCTACGCCGTGCCCGCGCTGGTGTTCTTCCTGCTGGTGCAGCGCAAGCTCGTCTCCGGCGGCGTCAGCGGGGCGGTGAAGGGGTGAGCGGGGTGCACGAGCTGGCCGAAGCGGTGCTGCTGCCCGGGTTCGCGGGCACGACCGCGCCGGACTGGGTGCGCGAGCGCCTGGCGGGCGGGCTGGGCGGGGTCGTCCTGTTCGGCCGCAACGTCGTCGACGACGAGCAGGTCGCCGCGCTGTGCGGGCAGCTGCGCGCCGAGCGCGCCGACGTGGTGGTGGGCATCGACGAGGAGGGCGGCGACGTCACCCGCCTCGACGTGGCCACCGGCACCGACCTGCCCGGCCCGCTGGCCTTGGGCGCCGCGGGCGACCTGCTGCTGACCGAGCGCGCCGGGGCCGCCCTGGGCTCGCGGCTCGCGGCCTGCGGCATCACCCTCGACCTCGCCCCCTGCGCCGACCTGACGCTGGCGCCGGAGGACCCGATCATCGGCGTGCGCTCGTTCGGGTCGGACCCGTTCGCCGCCGCCGCGCACGTGGCCGCCTACGTGCGCGGCATGCAGGCGCACGGCGTCGCCGCGTGCGCCAAGCACTTCCCCGGCCACGGCGCGGCCACCGCGGACTCCCACCACGAGCTGCCGGTGCTGCCGCGCACGGTCGCCCAGCTCCACGACGCCGAGCTGGTGCCCTTCCGCGCCGCGATCGCCGCGGGCGTGCGGTCGGTGATGACCGGGCACCTGGTCGTCACCGAGTGGGGCGACGAGGCCGTCACCGTCAACGCGCAAGCGCTTTCGGTGCTGCGCCGGGACCTGGGGTTCACCGGCACGATCGTCACCGACGCCCTGGAGATGGGCGCGCTCGCCGGGCACCTCGGCAACGCGGCGGGCCTGGCGTCCGCGGCGGTGCGGGCGCTGCGCGCGGGCGCCGACGCGCTGTGCGTGGGCGGGCAGGTGGCCGACGCGGGGGCGATCGTGTCCATCGTGGACGCGGTCGTCGCGGCGGTGCGCGCGGGCGAGCTGACCGAGGAACGGCTGGCGGAGGCCGCCGCGCGCACCCGCGCGCTGGGCACCCCACCAGCGGGCGGGCCCGCGCTCGTCGACCCCGACCTCGGCCCGCTGCTGGCCCGGCGGGCGCTGCGCGCGCGGGGGCTGCCCGCCCTCTCCGGCGGCCCCCTGGTGCTCGACGTCGAGGTGCCGCCGACCGTCGCGGCCGGACCGATGCCGTGGGGCCTGGCCCCGTACGCGGCCGAACTCGCCCCGTCGTCCACCGGGGAGCGCGTCGACCCCGGCTCCCCCGGCGACGTCGTCACCCGCGCCGCCGCCCGCGGCGAGGTCGTCGTGGTGACCCGCGACGCCCAGCGGTACCCGGCCGTCACCGACCTGGTGCGCGCCCTCGTCGCGGCCGTGCCGACGGTGGTGCACGTCGAGACCGGCGTCCCGGGTCCCGACCTGGGCGCCACCGGGCGCGTCGACACCTGGGGCGCGTCCACCTCCAGCCTGCGCGCGGCCGCCGAGGCCGTGCTCGGGTCCCCCTGAACCCCCGGTGGGCACCCGGGTCCCACGGGTGCCCACCGGTGACCACGCGTGAGGGGCGCTGCTCCTGACGGGTGGACAACGCGTCCAGCCCTTGTCCCAGAATTGGTCTGGACCAAATATGGAATGCGGTATCCCTGCTCCCTGCTGAGGTGAACCCATGCCCAGGACCCGATGGCACGTCGTCGCGGCGGCCACCGCCGCGACCGCGGTCACCCTCGGCCTCGCGGTGGCGCCCGCCAGCGCCGCCACCGCGACCGCCGAGTTCGCCAAGACCCAGGACTGGGGCACCGGCTGGGAGGGCAAGTACACCGTGCGCAACGGTGACCGCGCCCTCTCCGGCTGGAAGGTCGAGTTCGACCTGCCCTCCGGCACCGCCGTGTCGTCCGCCTGGGACGCCGCGATGACCAAGTCCGGCAACCACTACACCTTCACCAACCTCTCCTGGAACGGGACGGTCGCCCCCGGCGGCACGGCCTCGTTCGGGTTCAACGGCTCCGGTCCCGGCGCGCCGTCGAACTGCCTGCTCAACGGCGCCCCGTGCGGCGGCGGCACCGTCCCGACCACCCCGCCGACCACCACCACGACCACGACCGCGCCGCCCACGACGACCACCACCACGCCGCCCACCACCCAGCCCCCGTCCGCCGCGGGCAAGGTCGTCGGCTACTTCGCCGAGTGGGGCGTCTACGGCCGCAACTACCACGTCAAGAACATCGAGACGTCCGGCTCGGCGGCCAAGCTGACCCACATCAACTACGCCTTCGGCAACGTCACCAACGGCCAGTGCGCCATCGGGGACAGCTACGCCGACTACGAGAAGGCCTACACCGCCGACCAGAGCGTCGACGGCGTGGCCGACACCTGGGACCAGCCGCTGCGCGGCAGCTTCAACCAGCTGCGCAAGCTCAAGGCCAAGCACCCCAACCTCAAGGTGATCTGGTCCTTCGGCGGCTGGACCTGGTCGGGCGGCTTCGGCCAGGCCGCGAAGAACGCCACCGCCTTCGCCGACTCCTGCTACCGGCTGGTGGAGGACCCGCGCTGGGCCGACGTGTTCGACGGCATCGACATCGACTGGGAGTACCCGAACGCCTGCGGGCTCACCTGCGACACCAGCGGGCCGAACGCGTTCAAGACCCTGGTCGGCGCGCTGCGCGCCCGGTTCGGCTCCTCGGCGCTGATCACCGCGGCCACCACCGCCGACGGCTCCTCCGGCGGCAAGATCGACGCCACCGACTACGCCGGTGCCGCGCAGTACCTGGACTGGCTGATGCCGATGACCTACGACTTCTTCGGCGCCTTCAACGCCCAGGGCCCCACCGCCCCGCACTCGCCGCTGACGTCGTGGAGCGGCATCCCGACCCAGGGCTTCACCACCGCGGACGCCATCGCCAAGTTCAAGTCCAAGGGCGTCCCGGCGAGCAAGCTGCTGCTGGGCATCGGGTTCTACGGCCGCGGCTGGACCGGGGTCACCCAGTCCGCCCCGGGCGGCAGCGCGACCGGTGGCGCCCCCGGCACCTACGAGACCGGCATCGAGGACTACAAGGTCCTCAAGAACACCTGCCCGCCCACCGGCACCATCGCGGGCACGTCGTACTCCTACTGCGGCAACAACTGGTGGAGCTACGACACCCCGTCGACCATCGCGGGCAAGCGGTCGTGGGCCGCGGGCCAGGGCCTCGGCGGGTCGTTCTTCTGGGAGCTGTCCGGTGACACCAGCAACGGTGAGCTGATCACCGCGCTCAGCCGGTGACCTGGGCCGACGGCCGCCCCGGGGACCACGTCCCCGGGGCGGCCGTTCGGCTGCCCGCGCCCGGTGCGGGCCGCAGAGCCGCCCCGGGCGCGGATCGGCGCGCTCAGCCGAGCACGCCGAGCAGCTGGCCGATGACCTGGCCGGTGGTCACCGGGGTCGCGCCGTGGTCGGAGGCGGCGCGCACCGCCTGCCGGTGGTCGTCGAGCGAGCGGTCCACCATGGCGTCGGCGACGCAGAAGACCTGGACCCCGGCCAGCGCAGGCCCCGCGGCCGACATCAGGCACGCCGCGTGCGCCCGCACGCCGGTGAGCAGCAGCTGGTCGCGGCCGAAGCTGTCGAGCAGCGCCCGCAGCCCGTGGAAGTGGTCGCGCGAGAGGTCCGCGAGCCAGTGCTCCCCCGGACCGGGGACCCCGTCGAAGCGCGCCGCCGAGCGGGCCACCGGCACGCCGAGCTCGTGGCAGGTGTCGCGCAGCTGCCCCAGGTTGTGCGCGAGGTCGGCCAGCGGGGCGCGGCCCCGGTCGTACTCGGCGGGCAGGTCGTGCACCAGCAGCACCGCCCGGTGCGCGCGGCAGGTCCAGGTGGCCACCCGCTCGGGCAGCACGGCGGCGGCGGCCATCTCGTACGGGTCGGCCACGGGGCTGGTCATGCTGCCACCTCTTCTCCATCGACTTAGGCAAGCCTAACTTAACCACCGCCGCCGTTGAAGAACCTGTGACGAGGAGATGCGTTCCGTTGGACCAGTCGGCCACCGCAGCCGCGACCCTGCTGCGCCGGATCACCGCCCAGCTCGACCAGCGCGCCGCGGACTTCGCCGCCGCCGAGGGGCTGCACCCCACCGACCTGCGGGCCCTGGTGCTGCTGCTCGATGCCCGGCGCGACGGGCACCCGGCCACGCCGGGGTGGCTCAGCGCCCGGCTGTCGCTGAACTCCGCGTCCATCACCGCCCTGGTCGACCGGCTCGCCCGCGGCGGGTACGTCGAGCGCACCCCGGACCGGCGCGACCGGCGGCGGGTGCTGCTGGCGCTGCGCGACCGCGGGCTGGCGGTGGGCACGGCGTACCTGTCGGCCACGGCGGGGGTGGTCACCGCGGCGCTGTCGGGGTTCGACGCCGAGGACATGGGCACCGCGGTGCGCGTGCTCAGCAGCCTCGACCAGGCGCTGTCCGGCGCGCCGTCCGTGCGGGCCTGAAACCCCCC
>NZ_MKQR01000017.1:34268-48488 GCF_001940455.1 Actinokineospora bangkokensis
TGCTTTGTTGGTCTCGCTGTCGAGGGCGCCCACTCTACCAGAAGCATCTGGGAGCTTGGTTCGCGGCCCTCTGTCCTCGCTCGTTCCGGCTGTTTCCCGGCCCGTGTCGCGCTGACAGGAAGAAAGTTACACGGCGACAAACCGGGGATCAAATCGGGGGTCCCCTTCGTGTCGAGGGCAGCACGCAGCCGCAGGGAAAGCCTTGCAGCACAACGGGTCCGCCGCAACACCACCGGCGCGGGGACGTCAGGGCACCGCACAGCCCCCAGACCCCGCCGCGAGGGCTCAGGGCGATCGTTTGCGCTGATCAACGCGCGTTCGGCGGTACCGCGGCGGCCGTGACGCCAGTCGGTCACCACCGCGCGGGCGATGTTTGTGATCGCGGTCACTTTCCGCCCAAAGTCGGTGCCACCGACCGCTACGTGTTGATCACGGTGCGCACACGCACCAGGTCATGCCCGTGGCACTGCCGAGGAGGACGAATGCAGCGAGGACGGATCCAGCGAGGACGAACCCGACCCGCCGCCCGCCGGGTCGCGGCCCTGGTCGCCACCACCGCGGCCCTCACCGCCGGGGTGGTCGCGGGCGCGGCCCCCGCCTCGGCGGCGCCCACCGCCGTCATCACGCTCACCTACGACTCGTCCCGCTCCGCGGAGTTCGCGGGCGCGGTGGCGGAGGGCGTGGCGAACTGGAACGCCTCGGTCAGCAGCGTCCGGCTGGTCCCGGTGACCTCCGGCCAGCGGGCCACCATCACGATCGTGGCCGACGACGGCTGGCCCCGCGCCACCCTCGGCCCGGTCGGCCCCTCCGGCAGCGCGACGGTGTGGTTCGGCCGCGAGGCGGTGGCCCAGGGCTACGACCTGAGCCGGATCATCACCCACGAGCTCGGGCACAACCTGGGCCTGGACGACAACCGCACCGGCCGGTGCGCGGACCTGATGTCCGGCAGCTCGGCACCGGTCGACTGCGCCAACGACCTGCCCAGCGCCGAGGAGGCCGCCGAGGTGCAGGCCAACTACGCCGCGCGCCGCGCCGCGCCCACCGAGGCGCGGGTGCTCGTCGACGCGGGCTGACCCGCGCGCGGCCCCGGCGGCCACCGCTCCCCGTGGGGCGGTGGCCGCCCCCGCGTTGCCGGGCCGGTGTGATGACTGGGAAGGACCGGACCTTGCCCGTGTCCGGTTTGCGGTGCGATGGTGTTCCGCGGTCGGGGTGTCGTCCTACCACCCGCGACCTGCTCCGATTCCCCCCTGCGCGGCCTCGGCCGCAGAATCGAGAGAGACCACCATGTTCAAGCGCGCCCTCAGCGCCGCCGTGCTGTCCCTGGCCGCCCTCGCGGCCATCGCCCCCGCCGCCGCGGCGGCCCCGACCCCGCCCTCGGGCGACCCGGTCTTCACCCCGCAGATCATCGGCGGCGGCACCGCGTCCAACGCCCCCTGGGCGGCGCGGCTGTTCGCCAACGGCCAGCAGTCCTGCTCGGCGACCATCATCGCCCCGCGCTACGTGCTGACCGCCAAGCACTGCGTCGCCTCGGGGACGATCAGCTTCCGCATCGGCAGCCTGGACCAGACCTCGGGCGGCACGCTGGCGAACGCGACCACCATCTACCGGCACTCGGCCTCCGACCTGGCCATCGCCTACCTCGACCGCAGCGTGTCGGCGACCTACGCGCCGCTGGGCACCTCCTCGGACGTGCGGGTGGGCCAGCAGGTGCAGGTCTACGGCTGGGGCGCGACGTGCACCAACCAGCCGGAGATCAACTGCCAGTCGCGCTACCTCAAGGTCGCGACCGTCAGCGTCCGCTCGGTCAGCGCCCGCGACGCCTACAACGGCGTGGCGGTGCAGGCCACCCGGGTCAACGGCATCACCGCGGGCGGTGACTCGGGCGGTCCGATGTTCGGCAACGGCCGCCAGGTGGGCGTGGCCTCGACCAGCGACCGCTCGACGGTCACCAACTACACCAACGTGACCGTCTACCGGTCGTGGATCCAGTCGATCGCGGGGGTCTGACCCCCTGACCCGATCGTGACCCGCGGGGGTCCGGGCCGTGCGGCCCGGGCCCCCGCGCTCGTCCAGGGCGGGTGGGCTCAGCGGCGGGTGGGCTCAGCAGCGGTTGAACATCGCGTTGAGGGCCGCGACCTCGTCCTGGTCGGCGGTGAGCCGGTACTTGACCTTCACGCTGACCCAGGCCGTCGCGTACTCGCAGGAGAAGGCGTCGACCGGGCGCCACTCGGCGGGGTCCTGGTCGCTCTTCTGGGTGTTGGAGCGGCTGGAGACGGCGACCAGGTTGTCCAGGTCGTTGTAGTAGGCGGCGCGCTGCTCGGCGGTCCAGCCGCGCGCGCCGGAGCGGTTGGCCTCCGCGACCGGGACGATGTGGTCGATCTGCAGGTCGGCGGGGTCGGTGGCCCGCACCCCGTCGTACTCGCTGGTCCAGGTCCCGCCGGTGACCTTGCAGCTGCGGCCGGTGGTGACGCCCTGGCCGTCGCGCTGGAGGACCTTCTCCCGGGTGCTGCACCCGCTGCCGTCCTCCTGCCAGTCACCCCACTCGTCGCGGTCGTAGTGCGCGCCGGTGTCCTCCGGGCGGGGCGCGCCGAGCTGGGCCATCAGCGCGGCGCGGTCGGCCGGGGGCGGCGCGGCGGCGGGGGTGGGGGCGGCGGCGCTGCCGGTGGGGAGCTTGCAGCCCGCCACCACGAGCAGGCCGAGCACCGGCGCGGCGAGTCGATGCACCTTCATGTGGATCAACGTGCCCAGAGCTGCAACACGCAAAACGGGGCTCCCCCACCGGGAGGGAGCCCCGTTGCGCCGGGTGGGTCAACCCACCCGCCCGTCAGTGCGCGATGGCCTTCTCGGCGCCCGCGCCGGTGAGCGCGCGGACCTCCATCTCGGCCTGCTTGGCGTCGTCGCGCTCCTTGGACAGCACGGTGCCGAGCCAGCCGAGCAGGAAGCCGAGCGGGATGGACACCAGGCCGGGGTTCTCCAGCGGGAACCAGTGGAAGTCCACCCCCTTGATCATCGGCTTGGGGCCGCCGGAGACCGCCGGGGAGAACACGATGAGCACGATGGCCGAGGCCAGGCCGCCGTAGATGCTCCACAGCGCGCCGCTGGTGTTGAACCGCTTCCAGAACAGCGAGTACAGGATCGTCGGCAGGTTCGCCGAGGCCGCGACGGCGAAGGCCAGCGCCACCAGGAAGGCGACGTTCTGGCCGTTGGCCAGGATGCCGCCGCCGATGGCGACCGCGCCGATGACCACCGCGGTGATCCGGGCGACGCGCACCTCCTGGGCGGGGTTGGTGCGGCCCTTGCGCAGGACGTTGGCGTAGACGTCGTGGGCGAAGGAGGCCGACGCGGTGATGGTCAGGCCGGCGACCACGGCGAGGATCGTGGCGAAGGCGATGGCAGCGATCAGCCCGAGCAGCACCGGGCCGCCGAGCGCCTGGGCCAGCAGCGGGGCGGCGCTGTTGACCCCGCCGGGGGCCGCGGCGATCGCCTCGGGGCCGACCAGGGCGCCCGCGCCGTAGCCGAGCACCAGGGTGAGCAGGTAGAACAGGCCGATCAGCGCGATGGCCCAGACCACCGAGCGGCGGGCCTCCTTGGCGGTGGGCACGGTGTAGAAGCGCATGAGCACGTGCGGCAGGCCCGCGGTGCCGAGCACGAGCGCGATGCCCAGGGACAGGAAGTCGAGCTTGCTGGTCTCGGTCTTGCCGTACTGCGCGCCCGGCGACAGCAGCGCCTCGCCCAGCTTCGCCGACCGGTCGACCGCGCCCTGCAGCAGCGCCGAGGGGTTGAAGCCGTACTTGCCCAGCACCCACACGGTCATCACGATGCCGCCGGTGATGAGCAGCGCGGCCTTGATGATCTGCACCCAGGTGGTGCCCTTCATGCCGCCGACCAGCACGTAGACGATCATGATGACGCCGACGACGGCGATGACCAGCGCCTGCGCGCCGGCGCCGGTGACGCCGAGCAGCAGGGCGACCAGGCCGCCCGCGCCCGCCATCTGGGCCAGCAGGTAGAAGAAGGACACGATCAGCGTCGAGGTCGCCGCGGCGGCGCGCACCGGGCGCTGGCGCATGCGGAAGGCCAGCACGTCGCCCATGGTGAACTTGCCGGTGTTGCGCAGCAGTTCGGCGACCAGCAGCAGGGCCACCAGCCAGGCGACGAGGAAGCCGATGGAGTAGAGGAAGCCGTCGTAGCCGTTGACCGCGATGGCGCCCGCGATGCCGAGGAAGGACGCCGCGGACAGGTAGTCGCCGGAGATGGCCACGCCGTTCTGCGGGCCGGTGAAGGCGCGGCCCGCGGCGTAGTAGTCCGACGCCGACTTGGTGTTGCGGCTGGCCCGGAACACCACGACGAGGGTGACGACGACGAACGCGGCGAAGATGCCGATGTTGAGGCCGGGGTTGGTGTCCACGCCCGGTGCCTGGGCCAGGGCCATCACGCGTCCTCCCCGATCGAGGCGCGCAGGTTGGCCGCGAGCGGGTCGAGCTTGCGGTCGGCGTAGCGCACGTACAGGGCGGTGATCACGAAGGTGGAGACGAACTGGAGCAGGCCCAGCACCAGCCCGACGTTGATGTTGCCGACGAGCTTGGTGGCCATGAACCCGTGGGCGTAGTCGGCGAGCAGCACGTAGACCAGGTACCAGACGAGGAACAGGCCGGTCATCGGGAACACGAAGCGGCGCAACCGCCTGCGCAGCTCGACGAACTCGGCGCTGGACTGGACCTCGGCCCAGTCCCGCTGCTCGGGCGGGCGCTCGGTGGTGCTCATGGGTGCCTCCTCGCACGGGGTGTTCCAGGTCACGCTAGGGAGGGACCCGCGCGGGGGTGAACCGTCAGCGGCCCAACCGTCGCGTCACGCGACGAACGGCTGACGAACGGCGCGCCGACCACGACGAGTGGCCCAGGTCACGCCGGGGCGCGGGCGGGCGGTCCGCGCGCTGCGGCTCGGGCAGGTGCAGCCGCAGCAGCGCCGCGGCGGCCCACGACGGGGGCCTGCCCAGCAGGGACACGCCCACCATGGTGGCGAAGGCCAGCGGCACCGCCCAGGGCGCGGGCTGGGCGACGAGGATCGCCGTCCAGCCGCGCACCGGCACGCCGAGCAGCGCGACGGCGATGCCGCTGGAGCTGCCGAGCAGCCCGACGAGCACCCCGGCGACGGCGCCGGGGGCGGTGAGCCGCGACCACCAGGCGCCGAGCACCAGCAGCGGGCAGAAGGTGGCGGCGGCGACGGTGAAGCCCCAGGTCACCAGGACCCCGGCGTCGAGGCGGGCCGAGGGCAGGGCGAGCAGCACGACGACCGCGGCGGCGGCCACGACGGTGAACCGCAGCCTGCCGACCCCGCCGCCGGGCAGCAGGTCGTGCGAGATCGCCCCGGCCACCACCAGCAGCAGGCCCAGCGAGGTGGCCAGGAACGCGGCGAAGGCGCCCGCGGTGAGCAGCCCGGTGAACACCGCGCCGGTGCCGCCCGCGTCGACCTGGGCGGGCAGCGCGACCACGGCGGTGTCGGTGGCGCCGGTGAGGAACAGCTGCGGGACGAGCACCCGGCCGAGCAGCCCGTAGACGCCGGGGAACAGGTAGAACACCCCGAGCAGGCCGACGGTGATGGCGGCGGTGCGGCGGGCGGCGCGGCCGTCGGGGCTGGTGTGCAGGCGCATGAGCACGTGCGGCAGGCCCATGGTGCCGAGCATGGTGGCCAGCAGCACCGACCAGGTGGACAGCAGCGGGTGGCCGCCGTCGCCGACGTCGAGCAGCGGGCGCTGCCAGTCCGGGCCGCCGGGGGCGGTGCCGCCGCGCACGCCGGGCACGTCGGCGCCCGCGGGGAAGGTGATGGTGCGGCCCGCGGGCACGCGCAGCTCGCCGGGCGGGTGGGTGCGGCCGTCGACGGTCAGCGGCTCGGCCAGCTCCAGGGTGACGTCGAGGCCGAAGGAGACGGTGGTGTCGGCGGGGAAGCGGGTGAACTCCACCGGGTGCACCGCCGCGTGCCGCACGCCGGGGCCGACCGTGCTCAGCAGCCACACCGCGGGGACGATGAACAGCAGCAGCTTGAGCGCGAACTGGAAGGCCTGCACGTAGGTGGCCGCGCGCATGCCGCCGAGCGCGAGGGTGGCGCTGACGACCACCGCCGCGATCACCACGCCCACCCAGTACGGGTAGCCGCCGACCGCGCTGAGCACCAGCCCCGCGGTGCGGAACTGCGGCACCAGGTAGAGCCCGGCGACGACCAGCACGACGACGGCGCTGAGCACCCGCAGCGGCCGGGAGGCCAGCCGCGCCTCGGCGAAGTCGGGGACGGTGAGCGCGCCGGAGCGGCGCATCGGGGCGGCGACGAGCACCTGCATGGCGACGTACCCGGCGGTGAACCCCACCGGGTACCACAGCGCGCCGACGCCGTCCTTGACCACGAGCCCGGCCACGCCGAGGAACGACGCCGCCGACAGGTACTCCCCGGACACCGCGGCGGAGTTGAGCAGCGGCGAGACCCGGCGGGAGGCGACGAGGAAGTCCGAGGTGGTGCGCATGGCCGCCACGCCGCGCAGCCCCACCAGCAGGGTGGCCACGGCGACCGGCAGCACCGCCAGGACCGCGATCACGGCTCAGCGCTCCGCGCGCTCGGCCCGGCGCAGGTGCCACCAGGCGAGCCAGGCCAGGACCGGGAAGGGCACCACCACCAGCGCCGCCCAGGCCAGCGGCACGTCGAGCACCCGCACCGCGAGCAGCCCGGGGGCCACCCGCAGCAGCACCGGCAGGCCGAACACCAGGGCGACCAGGCCCGCGAGGGCGAGCGCGGCCGGGCGGCGCTGGGCGCGGTAGGCCCGCAGGGCCCGCTCGGCGTCGGCGGGGTCGAGGTCGGCGGGCCGCCAGGCGGCGTGCCTGCGGCGGCGGGCCCTGGCCAGCCGGGTCTGCGGGCTGGTGACGGCCACCCGGCGCTGCTGGGTCACGGCGCGCGCCGCTCCCCGCCGCGGGCGGCGGCGAGCAGCCGCTCGCGCAGGGTGCGCGCGCAGCGGCGGCTCACCGGGACGTCCCCGGCGTCGGTGTGGGCGAGCATCCCGCCGACCGAGTCGCTGCGCAGCTCGCGCACGGCCGCCAGGGACAGCAGGTAGCCGCGGTGCACCCGGGAGAAGCCGAAGTCCTCCCAGTACTCCTGCAAGCGGGAGATCGGCATCCGGACCAGGTGCGCGCCGGAGGCGGTGTGCAGGCGGACGTAGTCGCCCTGGGCCTCGGCGAAGCGGACCTCGCCGCGGCGGACGTAGCGGGTGCGCCCGCCCGCCTCCACCGGCAGCGCGGGCAGGGTGTCGGGCTCGGCGCGCGGGGCGGGCACGGCGCGGGCGGCGACCATCCGCCGGACCCTGGTCAGCGCCTCGGCCAGGCGCTCGGCGCGCACCGGCTTGAGCAGGTAGTCCACCGCGCCGATGCCGTAGGCGTCGACGGCGTGGCCGTCGAAGGCGGTGGCGAACACGATCACCGGCGGGTCGTTGAGCCTGGCCAGCAGCGAGGCCAGCTCCAGGCCGCTGAGGCCGGGCATGGCGATGTCGAGGAACACCGCGTCCGGCGGGTCGGCCTGGATCTCCCGCAGCGCGCTGACGGTGTCCGGCGCCGCGCGCACGTCGTCGACCCCGGGCGCGGCGCGCAGCAGCCTGCACAGCGCGTCCAGCGCGGCCCGCACGTCGTCGACCACCAGCACCCGCAGCCCCATCAGACCACCACCCCCGGTGCGAACATCGGCAGGCGCAGCACGACCCGCGTGCCCGCGCCGGGCCCGGTCTCCACCACCAGCCCGTACCAGGCGCCGTAGACCTCGCGCAGCCGCCGGTCGACGTTGGCCAGCCCGACGCTGCCCGCGGGCCCGCGCCCGGCGAGCACCGCCTCGGCGCGCCCGGGGTCCATGCCCACGCCGTCGTCCTCGACGGTGATGAGGCAGTCGGTGCCCTCGGCCTCGCCGCGCACCTGCACCAGCCCGCCGGTGCCGCGGGGTTCGACGCCGTGGCGCACCGCGTTCTCCACCAGCGGTTGCAGCACCAGGTAGGGGATGGCCACGGCCAGCACCTCGGGGGCGACCCGCACCTGCACGCGCAGCCGGTCGCCGAGCACGGCCCGCTGGAGCGCCAGGTAGGTCTCGATGGCGTGGAACTCCTCGGACAGGGTGGTGTAGTCGCCGTGGCCCGCGAGGCTGTAGCGGGTGAAGTCCGCGAAGTCGAGCACCAGCTCGTGGGCCTGGTCGGGGTCGGAGTGCACGAGCGCGGCGATGACGGTGAGCGCGTTGTAGACGAAGTGCGGGGAGATCTCCGCGCGCAGGGCGCGCAGCTCGGCGGCGGCGGCCTGGGCGGCGGAGGCCTCCAGGCGGGCGCGCTCCAGCGCGGCGACGACCCAGTCCGCGACCTCGCGCACGGCGGCCCGGCGCACCCCGCCCGCCACGACGAGGGCACCGGCGAGCTCGTCGTGCACGTGCAGCGGGTGGGCGGTCAGCGGCGGGCGGCCCGCCGTGGCCTCGCGGTGCAGGGCGGCGGCGACCAGCTCGGCGGCCCGCTCGGGCGGGGTGCCCGCCCAGGTGGTGCGGCCGGACAGGTCCGCGAGGCCCACCGCGTCGGCGTCGAGCAGCCTGCGCGCGGCCCGGGCCGCGGACCGGGCGCCCGCGCCCGCCAACCCGTCGGCGAGGTCGTCGGCGATCCGGCGGGCGGCGCCGAGCACCACCGCGGGGTCCGTCCTGGCCCAGGGCAGCCGCGACCGCGGCGCGCGCTGCTCGGGGACGGTCACGGGCGGGCTCCTCGGGTCGTTTCGACGATGTTAAGACCCGTGTCGCTCGTTCAGGTGACTTTCTCGTCCCGGTTGTCGGGGACGCGCGGCGGCTCAGTCGCGGGCGGCGGCGCGGCGCAGCGGGGTGAGGGTGCCCGCCATGGCCAGCAGGCGCGCCTCGGCCCTGGTCCGCAGCTGGCGGCCGAAGGCGTGCGGCACCCTGGCGTGCGCGGCCAGCTCCCAGGCCGCCTGGAGCACGACCGCCTCGACCGTGCGCGGGTCGGTGGCGGGGTGGCGGACGAGCAGCGCGCGCAGGGTCGTCTCGGCGATGGCGCGCGCGGCACCGGGGTCCGCCCGGGGGGCGGGGACGTCGTCGACTGGGGGCATTGGACGATCTTCCCTTGCCTGGGGTTCACCTCGGTTGCCGTGCGGTAAACAGCGTCCCATGTCCTGAGTGGACCGCTCAACGGCGGCGGTGCGCCCCGGGGGTGCGACCGGTCCAGCGGGTGAAGGCGTGGATGAAGCTGGCCGGTTCGGCGTACCCCAACCGGGTGGCGATGTCCGCGACCGACAACGCGCCGTCGTCCAGCAGCTGCTCGGCCAGCGCCTGCCGCACCTCGTCGCGCAGCTCCCGGAACGAGGTGCCCGCCTCCGCCAGCCGCCGCCGCAGCGTCCGCTCCCCCACCAGCAGCCGCGCGGCCACCTCCGCCGCCCCGAGCCCCATGCCGCCCACCCCGGCCAGCTCCGCCCGCACCGCCCCGGTCACCCCGCGCCGCCGCCTGCGCGCCTGCACCAGGTCGCGGCACCGCCGCTCGCACTCGGCCACCGTCACCGGGTCGGCCTGCGGCAGCGGCCGGTCCAGCTCCGCGGCGGGGAACGCCGCCCGCGTCACCGCCGCCCCGAACCCCGGCTCGACCCCGAACACCTCCCGGTAGGGGCCCGCCTCGACCGGCTCCGGGAAGCCGAACACCAGCTCCGCCAGCGCGATGCCGCCGGGCACCAGCTCACCCAGCACGGTGTTGATGGCCGCCAAGTCGCGCTCGACCAGGAACCGCGCCACGTCGCCGGGCAGCGCGCCCGCGTCCAGCTCGAAGTGCAGGACGTCGCCGTGCAGCGACAGCCGAGGCACGCAGAAGATGAAGCTGAGGTCGAGGTAGCGCAGCGTCACGTCCACCGCGGCGGCCAGGGTGGGGCTGCTGAGCACCGCGTACCCGAGCATCCCGAAGGTGGTCACGTGGTAGCGGGTCCCCAGCTCGACCCCCGCGGCGGGCACCGCGCGCGCCAGCGCCCGCACCACGGCCAGCTCCACCTGGGCGGGCACCAACCCCTCGACGGGCACCGGGGGGATGGTGATCCCCAGCTCGGCGGCGTAGTCGGCGAGCAACCGCACCCCGGCCACCCCGCGCGGGTAGTCCCAGTGCCGCACCGCCGCCTCGGGGAACGCCTCCACCGCGCCAGTATGCCCGGCCGCCGCGCTCCCCCACCCTGGCGAGCACGTCGCACCGGGCGGGTGCGCGGCCCGCGCTCACTGCGGCGAAGCCCTGCCCCTGCTCGCCGCGGTGCTGCGCGCCCTGGGCAGGCACACCGAGGCGGCCGAGGTCGACGAGGTGGCCGCGGCGGTCACTGGCGGCGGGTGAGGCAGGCCGGAAATGTCAATCGGGAGGCCGCTCGTGCGCTGGCCACCACATCGCCGCGGGTCCTAGCGTCGGGGCATGGACGTCGTGGTGATCGGGGCCGGGTTCGGGGGGTTGACGGCGGCGGCCGCGCTGGTGCGGGCCGGGTTCGGCGTGCGGGTGCTGGAGCGGGCGGACCGCCTCGGCGGGGTCTGGCGGGACAACACCTACCCGGGGGCGGCCTGCGACGTGCCCTCCCAGCTGTACTCGTGGTCGTGGGCGCCGAACAGCGCCTGGCCGCGGCGGTACTCCGGGCAGGCCGACATCCTGGCCTACCTGGAGCGCACGGCCGCGGAGCACGGGTTGGACCGGCTGGTCCGCTTCGGCGCGGACGTCGTCGGGGCGGCCTTCCGCGACGGGCGCTGGCACGTGGAGCTGGCGGGCGGCGAGGTCGTCACCGCCGACGTGCTCGTGCCCGCCGTGGGCCAGCTGTCGCGGCCGTCGGTGCCCGACATCGCGGGCGTCGAGCGGTTCGCGGGGCCGGTGTTCCACTCCGCGGAGTGGGACCACGACGTCGACCTGCGCGGCAAGCGGGTCGCCGTGGTGGGCACCGGGGCCAGCGCGGTGCAGTTCGTGCCGCGCATCCAGCCCCTCGTCGCGCACCTCGACCTCTACCAGCGCACGCCGCCGTGGGTGGTGCCCAAGCCGGACCGGGCCTACACCGCCGCCCACCACTGGCTGTTCCGGCACCTGCCCCCGGTGCGCGCGGCCGGGCGGGCCGGGGTGTGGCTCGGCGGCGAGGCGCTGACGGCCGCCTTCACCTCCGCGCGCCCGCTGGCCAAGGCGGTCGAGGCGCTGGCGCGGGCCCACCTGCGGTGGCGCGTGCCCGACCCGGCGCTGCGCGCGGCGCTGACCCCGGACTACCCCGTCGGGTGCAAGCGCCTGCTGTTCTCCAACGACTACCTGCCCGCGCTGGCCAAGCCCGGCGTCGACGTGGTCACCGAGAAGATCACCGAGGTGACCGGGCGCGGGGTGGTCACCGGCGACGGCGTCGAGCGCCCCGCCGACGTGCTCATCTGGGGCACCGGCTTCCAGGCCACCGACTTCCTCGCGCCGCTGCGGATCACCGGCCCGGACGGCACCGACCTGCGCTCGCGGGCGTGGGCGGGTGGGGCGCGGGCGCACCTGGGGCTCACCGTGCCCGGGTTCCCCAACCTGTTCCTGGTCTACGGGCCCAACACCAACCTGGGCGGGAACTCCATCATCTTCATGCTGGAGCAGCAGGCCAGGTACCTGACGCGGGTGCTCACGGGCATGCGCGAGCGCGGCGCGGCCACCGCGGAGGTGCGCCGGGAGGTCGCGGACCGGTTCGACCGCGAGGTGCAGGGGCGGCTGCGGCACAGCGCCTGGGTCGCCTGCGACAGCTGGTACCGCGAGGACGACGGGCGGATCAGCACCAACTGGCCGGGCCTGGTCGCGGAGTACCGGCGGCGCACCCGCCACCCCGACCTCGACGAGTTCACCCTGGCCCCCCGCCCGGCCGCCACCCCCACCTGACGAGGAGGTCACCGTGGACTACGACGTGCTGGTCATCGGTTCCGGCTTCGGCGGCAGCGCCTCGGCGCTGCGGCTGACCGAGAAGGGCTACCGGGTCGGCGTGCTGGAGGCGGGCAGGCGCTTCGCCGACCACGAGTTCGCCGCGAACTCCTGGCACCTGCGCGACTACCTGTTCGCCCCGCGCCTGGGCTGCACCGGCATCTTCCGGATGACCCCGCTGCGCGACGTGCTCGTGCTCTCCGGCAGCGGCGTCGGCGGCGGGTCGCTGGGCTACGCCAACACCCTCTACGAGCCGCCCGAGGCGTTCTACCAGGACAAGCAGTGGGCGCACATCACCGACTGGCGGGCCGAACTGGCCCCGCACTACGACCAGGCCAAGCGGATGCTCGGGGTCACCACCAACCCCGCCACCACCGCCGCCGACCGGGTGCTGCGCGAGGTCGCCGACGACCTCGGCGTCGGCGGGACGTTCACCCGCACCCCGGTGGGCGTGCTGTTCGGCGGCAAGCCCGGCGAGGAGGTGCCCGACCCGTTCTTCGGCGGCGCGGGCCCGGCCCGGCGCACCTGCACCCACTGCGGCGAGTGCATGACCGGGTGCAGGCACAACGCCAAGAACACCTTGGTGAAGAACTACCTGTACCTGGCCGAGCGGGCGGGCGCCGAGGTGCACCCGCTCACCACCGCCACCGGCGTGCGCGAGGTCGAGGGCGGCTACGCCGTCGACACCCGGCGCACCGGCGGCCTGCGCACCCGCACCTTCACCGCCGAGCAGGTCATCTTCTCCGCCGCCGCGGTGGGCACCCAGAAGCTGCTGCACAAGCTGCGCGCCACCACCCTGCCCCGCCTCTCGCCGCGGGTGGGCTACCTCAGCCGCACCAATTCCGAGGCCATCCTCGCCGCCCGCGCCCGCACCTCCGAGGTGGACTACTCGCGCGGGGTCGCGATCACCTCCTCCATCCACCCCGACCCGGTGACCCACGTCGAACCCGTGCGCTACGGCAAGGGCAGCAACGCCCTGGCCCTGCTCGGCACCGTCCTGGTCGACGGCGGCCGGTTCCGGTGGGCGCGCGGGCTGCGCGAGGTCTGGCGCCACCGCCGCGACCTGGCCAGCCTGCACGACCCGCGGCACTGGTCGGAGCAGACCATCGTGCTGCTGGTGATGCAGTCGCTGGACAACTCGATCACCACGGCCCGCCGCTTCGGCCTGCTCACCAGCCGCCAGGGCGAGGGCGAGCCCAACCCCACCTGGATCCCCGCGGGCCACGACGTCGCCCGCCGGGTCGCGGAGAAGGTCGGCGGCATCGCGGGCGGCACCTGGGCCGACTGGGTCAACATGCCCGTCACCGGCCACTTCATCGGCGGCTGCGCCATCGGCCTGACCCCCGAGACCGGCGTCGTCGACCCCTACCAGCGCGTGCACGGCTACCCCGGCCTGCACGTCGTCGACGGCTCCACCGTCTCGGCGAACCTCGGGGTGAACCCGTCGCTGACCATCACCGCCCAGGCCGAGCGCGCGATGTCGCTGTGGCCCAACAAGGGCGACGCCGACCCCCGCCCCGAGCCGGGGGCCCCGTACCAGCGGCTCGCGGCGGTGGCGCCCCGCAACCCCGCGGTGCCGCCGACCGCACCGGGGGCGCTGCTCCCGCTGACCGTGAAGGAGCGCGCGTGACCTACCCGCCCGAGCCGTGGCACCTGCGGGGCGACCTGCACCTGTCGGTGTGGTTGGTGCGCAAGGCCGACTGGGTGCTGCCGCCAGGCACCTCGGCCGTGCGCGTCGGGCCCTGGCACCTGGTGGGCACGGCCTGGGTGGACTACCAGGAGGGCAGCGTGCTGACCTACCGGGAGGTGATGTCGACGCTGCTGGTGCGCGCGGGCTGGCGGGTGCTGCCGACCGTCACCCACATCTGGGTGGACAGCCCGGAGTCCCGTGATGGTGGGCGGGCGTTGTGGGGGATCCCGAAGGGGCTGGCGCGGTTCACCGTGGACGGTGAGCGGTGGGACGCGGTACAGGTGGACGGGGTGGCGGTGGGGAGCGCGCGGGTGCGGGTGGGACGGGGGCTGCCGTGGCGGGTGCCCGTGCGGTTCTCGGTGGCGCAGGAGTTGCGCGGGGCGTTGAAGGTGAGCCCGGTGCGGAGCCGGGCGCGGGTGCACGTGTCGCGTGTGGAGTGGGGTGCCGCGGCGGAGGGGCCGTTGGGGTTCCTGGCGGGGAGGCGGCCGGTGGTGAGCTTGTCGTTGCGGGGGTTCGAGATGTCGTTCGGGGGGTGAGTGGCGGCGCTGCGGCGGGGTCCCGCGATGCGGGGAAAGAAGCGGGATTTTGGGGGCGT
>NZ_MKQR01000017.1:48706-214780 GCF_001940455.1 Actinokineospora bangkokensis
GTGGGGGTGAAGGAGGTGGGGGTGGGTTAGACCGGGGTGGTGGTCTTGCCCTCCTGGGCGGCGAACTGGGTGTGGTAGAGCTCGGCGTAGCGGCCCTGGTGGGTCAGGAGTTCGTCGTGGGTGCCCTGTTCGACGACCTCGCCGTGCTCGATGACGAGGATCTTGTCGGCGGCCCGGATGGTGGAGAGGCGGTGGGCGATGACGAGGGCCGTGCGGCCGGAGAGGGCTTCGGCGAGGGCTTCCTGGACGGCCAGTTCGGAGGTGGTGTCCAGGTGGGCGGTGGCCTCGTCGAGGATGACGACGCGGTGGCGGGCGAGCAGGAGGCGGGCGATGGTGAGGCGTTGGCGTTCGCCGCCGGAGAGGCGGTAGCCGCGTTCGCCGACGACGGTGTCGAGGCCGTCGGACAGGGAGCGGACGAGGTCGGCCAGGCGGGCGCGCTCCAGGGCGTCCCACAGGTCGGCCTCGGTGGCGCCGGGGTTGGCGAAGGCGAGGTTGGCGCGGACGGTGTCGTGGAACAGGTGGCCGTCCTGGGTGACCATGCCGACGGTGGTGCGGATGGACTCGCCGCGCAGGTCGCGGACGTCCACACCGGACAGGCGGACGGCGCCGGAGTCGACGTCGTAGAGGCGGGGGGCCAGCGAGGCGATGGTGGACTTGCCCGCGCCCGAGGAGCCCACCAGCGCGATCGTCTCGCCGGGGCGGGCGGTGAACGACACGCCGTGCAGGACCTCCACGCCGCCGCGGGTGTCGAGCGCGGCGACCTCCTCCAGGGACGCCAGCGAGACCTTGTCGGCCGAGGGGTAGGCGAAGCGCACGTCCTCGAACTCCACCGACACCGGACCCTCCGGCAGGGCGACCGCGTCCGGCTTGTCCTGGATCAGCGGGGGCAGGTCCAGCACCTCGAAGACCCGCTCGAAGCTGACCAGCGCGCCCATCAGCTCCACCCGGGCGCCCGCCAGCGCGGTCAGCGGGGCGTAGAGCCGGGTGAGCAGCAGGGCCAGCGACACCACCGCCCCGGCGTCGAGCGACCTGTCCACGGCCAGCGACCCGCCCACCCCGTACACCAGGGCCAGCGCCAGGGCGGACACCAGCGTCAGCGCGGTGACGAAGTACGACTGCACCATGGCCGAGCGCACCCCGATGTCGCGCACCCGCGCGGCCCTGGCGTGGAACTCGCGGGACTCCTCGGCGGGCTCGCCGAACAGCTTCACCAGGGTCGCGCCCGGGGCGGAGAACCGCTCGGTCATCTGGTTGAGCATGGAGCTGTCCAGGGCGGCGGCCTCGCGGCGCAGCGCGGCCACCCGGCGGCCGATGCGCCGGGCCGGGACGGCGAACACCGGGAGCAGCAGCAGCGCCAGCAGGGTGACCTGCCAGGAGATGCCGATCATCACGACCAGCGTGAGCACCAGCGTGACGGTGTTGGTGACCACCCCGGACAGGGTGTCGCTGAAGGCCCGCTGCGCGCCCAGCACGTCGTTGTTGAGCCTGCTGACCAGCGCGCCGGTGCGGGTGCGGGTGAAGAAGGCGACCGGCATCCGCTGCACGTGGTCGAACACCCGCGAGCGCAGGTCGAGGATCAGGCCCTCCCCGATGGTGGCCGACAGCCACCGCGACACCAGGCCCAGCCCGGCCTCGGCCAGCGCCGCCCCCGCGATCGCCAGGGCCAGCGGCACCACCAGGCCACCGGGGTCGCCCGCGACGATCTCGTTGACCACCCGGCCCGCCAGCACCGGGGCCAGCACCGCCAGGCCCGCCAGCGCGACGCCCACCACCAGGAACGCGGCGAGGCGCCTGCCCCGCCGCGCGGCGATCCGCGCGACCCGCCCGGCCGTCTCGCGCACCGGGCGGCCCGCGGGCGCGCCGCCCTCCCGGCTGGCCCGGTACAGCGCGGACCAGGCGGTCATCTGCATGTCCATGTCGGTTCCCCTCAGGTCGGTTCCCGCACGACGGTAGGACCTCGACCAAGGTCGAGGTCAACGCGGGCGGTGGTGACGACGGTAGGGCAGGGGACCGACACCGGCCGGTTCGCCGCCTTCGGCTCCGGGCAAAGCGGACAGCCCACTACACTGCGCCCGTGATCAAGAGCGTGCGGGACTTCGGCGTCGGGATCGGGTTGCTGGGACGCGGGTTCCGCATCGTGCTCAGCGACCCCAGGCTGCTGCTGCGCGGGGCGCTGCCCGCGCTGCTGACGACGCTGCTGCTGGCGGGCGCGGTGGTCGGGCTGGCGGTGGGCGTCGACGACCTGGTCGCCTGGGCCACGCCGTTCGCCGACGACTGGTCGGGCACGTGGCGCGGGCTGTTCCGCACGGCGCTGGGCGTCGGGGTCGTGGTGGGCGCGGTGGCGCTGTCGGTGGTGCTCTTCGCCGCCGTGGCGCTGATCGTCGGCGGCCCGTTCTACGAGTCCATCGCCGAGGAGGTCGAGGACCGGGAGCTGGGCGGGGTGCCCGGGGCGCAGCGCATCGGGTTCGCCCGCTCGGCGTGGATCGGCGTGCGCGACGGGCTGCGGCTGGTGCTGCTGGCCCTGCTGTGGGCGGTGCTGCTGTTCGCCCTCGGGTTCATCCCGGTGTTCGGGCAGACGGTGGTGCCGGTGCTGTCGGTGGTCGTGGGCGCCTGGCTGCTGGCGGTGGAGCTGACCGCGATCCCGTTCGTGCGCCGGGGCCGCAGCCTCAAGGAGCGGCGGCGGGCGCTGCGGACGCGCCGGGGGTTGGTGCTCGGGATGGCGGTGCCGGTGTACCTGCTGTGCCTGGTGCCGCTGCTGGCCCTGGTGGTGTTCCCGGCGGCGTTCGCGGGCGGGACGCTGCTCGCGGGCAAGCTGGTGGCCCCGGGCGCCGACCCCGCGCCGCGCGAGGGGTTCCCGCGCTGAGTCGCCGGCGCGGGGAACGCGGCTCTACGGCTTGTGGGCGACGACGCCGATGACGGTGTCGTGCAAGGGGGTCAGCGGGTCGAGTCGGGGGCCGTCGGGCCACCACGCGTGCAGGGGCACGAGGCCGGGGGGCACCGGTTCCAGGCCCGCCAGCATCGCCTCGACCTCGGGCAGCGCGCGGTGCACCCCGGCCAACTCGGTGCCGCGGAGGCGTTCGTCGTAGGTGCGCACCAGTCCGGAGTGCGCTCCGCCGGGGTCGCAGTGGTGGGTGAGCACCAGGTAGGACCCCGCGGGCAGCGCCGCGGTCCACTCCCGGACCACCCGGGTGGCCGTGGCGGTGTCGGTGATGTGGTGCACCACCCCGCACATCAGCAGGCCGACCGGTTCGTCGAGGTCGAGGTGCTTGGTGGCGGCGGTCAACGCCTCGTCCGGCCGCGTCAGGTCCGCGTCGACCACGTGGGTCGAGTCGTTCTCCTCCAGCAACGCGCGCCCGTGCGCCAGCACCACCGGGTCGTTGTCGAGGTACACCACCCGCGCCCCCGGCCGGTACCGCTGCACGACCTGGTGGGTGTTGTCCCGGTGGGGCAGGCCCGACCCGAGGTCGAGGAACTGCTCCACACCCCGGCCCGCCGCCAGCAGCCGCAGCGCCCGCCCCGCGAACGCCCGGTGCTCCCTGGCCACCTCCCGCGCCTGCGGTGCCACCTCCAGCACCCGCTCCACCCACGCCCGGTCGACGGCGTAGTTGTCCCGCCCCCCGAGCAGCGCGTCGGTGAACCGGGCCTGCGACGGACGTCCGGCATCGGGTTCCCGGGCGGGGAGCGGCGCGAGGGACAAGCTTCCTCCCCGGGAGTGGTCCGGACGGTCGGCGGAATGCGCACCAGTTTAGAGCAGCCGGTTGCGCACAACCATCCTCCTGCCACCGCCACACCCGTTCAGGTCAATCTCCTACCACCCCGATCGGGTGACGGTGTCACAAAACCGCAGCGCGCACCCATGAATCCGAATTCTCTTCATGAATGACCCGTGGGCCAAAACGGGAAACGACGGCGGTGAAAGCGGATGCCCTTACGGGAGGAGGTCGCGGACAGAGCCGAGTTCGTCCAGGGTCGGGGGGTTCGCGCCCGCGCGGGAGCAGGTGGTGGCGGCGACGGCGTTGGCGAAGTCGAGGGCGTTGTCGAGGGCGGTTGCCGGGAGTTCCGCGATGCGGGGGTGGGCGCCGCCGAGGAGGTGGGCCGTGGAGAGCCAGTGGAGCAGGCCCGCGGTGAAGGCGTCGCCCGCGCCGACGGTGTCGACGACCTGGGTCGGGGGGCCGGGGCGGGTGGTGGCGCGGGTGGCGGTCACGGCGTGCGCGCCCTGCGAGCCGAGGGTCACCACCACCAGGGACGGGCCGAGGGCGAGCCACTGGGCGGCCTTCGCGGCGGGGTCGGCACCCGGGTAGAGCCAGGCCAGGTCCTCCTCGCTGACCTTCACCACGCCCGACAGCGCGACCTGGCGCTCCACGCGGGGGCGCTCCTGCTCGGGGGTGCCCGACAGGGACGGGCGGACGTTCGGGTCGAAGGAGACCGTGGGGGCGGTGCGCATGGCCGCCTCGACGACCTCCGCGCCGGGGGCGAGGAGGGTGGCCAGGGAACCGGTGTGCAGGCACTCGGCGCCGTCGAGGGGCGGGAGGTCGGTGACGTCCCAGCTCAGGCGGAAGTCGTAGCGGGCCACGCCCGCCTCGTCGGTGGCGGCGAAGGCGACGCTGGTGTCGGCGGTCGGGGCGGGCAGGGCGCGCACGTCCACGCCGGACTCCACCAGGTGCGCGCGCACCATGCGGCCGAACAGGTCGTCGCCGAGGCGGGTGCCCAGCACCGCCCGCTGCCCCAGCCTGCTCAGCCCCAGCGCCACGTTCGCCGGGCTGCCGCCGGGGTGGGCGGTGAACGTGCGGCCGTCGGCGGCGGCGATCAGGTCGACCAGGGCTTCGCCAACAACAGTGATCATCGGGGCTCCGGCGGCGGTGGCGGGCGGGGGCACCGAGAGCGTGCCACACCGGCGCGGGCCGCCGGGCGCCGCGCGCGAACCGGGCACGGCCGCTGCCCGCGGCGCGGTGCGTGCGCGCCCGGGTGGGCGCGCTGGACCGAACGGGCGGGCACCGGGGCCCGGCCGTCACGCAGCGCTGCCCCCCGATCCGGCGCACCCCGCGCTGAGCTGGGCGGACACCACTGGGAACGAACGGCAACGACGGCCCTCGTCCGCCTGATTGTCCGGGTGGTCCGGTAGCGGACACGATGCCTGGAGCCGGGCGGACGAGGGCCTGCCCGCGCGAACCCCCTGCGAGAGGTGACCCGAGTGAAGAGAACCCGCACCCTGCTGGCCTGCGCGCTCGGCGCGCTGGCCGCCGCCACCCTGGCCACGGCCACCCCCGCGTCGGCCGGGCAGGCCGACGGCCAGACCGCGCAGTACCAGGTGACCGGCGTGCGCACCGCCGAGCAGCGCACCGCGATCGCCGCCACCGGCGCGGCCATCGACGGCGTCGAGGACAGCCGGACCCGGATCACCGCCACGGCCGCGGAGGTGCGGGCCCTGCGCGCCAGGGGCTTCACCGTCGTCGCCGAGCAGGCCGCCCCGACCGACCGGGGATCGATCGGCATCCAGGGCTTCCCCAGCGCCGACGCCGGCTACCACGACTACGCCGAGACGACCGCCGAGGTGAACAAGGCGGTGGCCGACCACCCCGGCCTGGTCACCAAGCGGGTCATCGGCAAGTCCTACGAGGGCCGCGACATCATCGCGGTGAAGATCTCCGACAACGCCGCCACCGACGAGGCCGAGCCGGAGGTGCTGTTCACCGCGCACCAGCACGCGCGCGAGCACCTGACCGTGGAGATGGCGCTCTACATCATCAACAACCTCACCGACACCTACGCCACCGACAGCCGCGTGCGGGCGCTGGTGGACACCCGCGAGGTGTGGGTCATCCCGGACGTCAACCCCGACGGCGGCGAGTACGACATCGCCACCGGCTCCTACCGCAGCTGGCGCAAGAACCGGCAGCCCAACGCCGGGTCGTCCTACGTCGGCACCGACCTCAACCGCAACTGGGACTACAAGTGGGGCTGCTGCGGCGGCTCCTCGGGCAGCACCTCCAGCGCGACCTACCGCGGCCCGTCCCCGGCCTCGGCGCCGGAGGTCCGCGTGCTGCAGGACTTCGTCAAGTCCCGCGTGGTCGGCGGCAAGCAGCAGATCACCACGGCGATCGACTGGCACACCTACAGCCAGCTGGTGCTGTGGCCCTTCGGCTGGACCTACGACCAGGTCGTGCCCGGCATGACCCAGGCCGAGTACACCACCTTCTCCACCCTGGGCCGGGCGATGGCCGCGACCAACGGCTACACCCCCGAGCAGTCCTCGGACCTCTACGTCACCGACGGCTCCATCGACGACTACTTGTGGGGCGTGCACAAGATCTGGGCGTTCACCTTCGAGATGTACCCGGGCAGCTCCGGCAGCGGCGGCGGCTTCTACCCGCCCGACGAGGTCATCTCCCGCGAGACCGCGCGCAACCGGGCCGCGGTGCTCTACCTGCTCGACTACGCCGACTGCCCGCCCAGGGCCAGCGGCCGCACCTGCTGACGCGCGGCGGGGCCGGGTCCACACCGGACCCGGCCCCGCCGGTGGTCGGCCCCGGGCCGGTCAGTTCTGGGACGCCTCGTCCGGGTCGTTCCAGGCGTGCATGGTGATCTCCATGAGGAACCGCTGCTCGGGGTCGTTGAGCCGGTCCCCGAGCAGCTCCTCGATCTGGTTCATGCGGTAGCGCACGGTCTGCGGGTGCACGGCCAGCCGGGCGGCGGTCTCGTTGATGTCGCCGCGGGTGTGCAGCCAGGTCCGCAGGGTCGACGACACCCGCTCGCGCTGCTTGTCGGTGAGGTCGGCGAACGCGGCGCGGATCGGCTGCGCCACGTGGGTCACCAGCGACTCGTCGGCGAACATCAGCAGCGTGGACAGGTTCTTGGCGCACCAGGTGACCTGGACCTCGGGCAGCACGCCCCGGTTGACCAGCGACATCGCCTGCCGGGCCAGCCGCTGCGAGCGGTGGGCGTCGGCCAGGGCCACCGTCGGGCCCACCGCGGCGCGGCGGCCCTGCAGCTGGGCCTCCAGGGCGGGCAGCTGCGCGCGCGGGTTGGGCAGCACCAGGCACGGGTCGCCGGACTCCAGGTCGACGAGCACGTCGCGGCCCAGCGAGGGCACCGGCAGGTGGTGCTGGTCGGCCCGGTACTCCAGGACGACCACGGCCACCTCCTCGGGCACCTGCCAGTCGGCGGCCGAGGCCAGGTCGACCAGGGCCTGGTGGGTGGGCGGCGGGTCGGACAGGATCAGCTTGAGCAGCTGCCTGCGCCTGCGCTCGTAGGAGCCGCTGGCCTGCGCCTGGGCCTCGGTGTAGCCCTCGACGGCGACCACGCACAGGTCGTCGACGTAGGCGAAGATCGCCTCGGCCACGGTGAGCAGCGTGTCCACCGGGATGCCGAGCTCCTGGCCCGCGAAGCTGACGTGCCGCCACACCGCGCGGGCGCCCACGCGCACCGCGGTCTGCAGGGCGTCCATCGTGCGGCCCTCCAGGAACTCCACGCGCCCGGCGTAGCGGAAGGCCGCCAGCCAGTCCTCGCGGCTGGCGGAGGGGTTGGCGATGAACTCGAAGCACTGCAGGATCGCGGCCTGCACGCTGCCGACGAGCACCTCGCGGAACTTGCCCTCCATCGGCTGCCGGTAGGCGGGCACCGCGTCCTGGATGGCCTCGATGGCGTCCTGGATGAGCGTCCCGGCCAGCGGCCGCACCTTCTCGGCGAGGTCGGGGACGACCGAGGCCCAGATGGGCACCGCGGTGACACCGGCGGCGACCTTGTCCGGGTCGCCGGGTCCCGGTCCGCCGCGTCGCGTCACCGCCATCTCGCCCTCCACCCGCGCGATATCGACACCCCCGCACGACTCCGTGTCCATTTGGTGCTCGTCGAACACTAAGGAGGGGCACCAGGGCTGTCAATCGTCCGCGGGTGTCGGCGGGCGCCCCCAGGTCGCGCCTTGCTGCCCCAGGGGCAGGCCAGCGCCGCGGAACTATCCGCACCCGCGCAATTCCCGCCGGTCCGGCCAATGCCGGGCGGGGCCGTTCTATGCTCGCGGAAAACCGCTCGGGAAAGGGCACGGGGATGGGCATTTCCGAACGCGAGGCCACCCTGCACGGACGGCGGGTCGGCTATCTGCACCTTGCACCGAGCGGTGCGCCCACCGACGACCCGCTGGTGCTCGTGCACGGGCTCGCGGGCACCAGCGCGACCTGGCGGCCCCTGCTGCGGACCCTGCACGAGCGCGGGTTCGACCGGGAGGTGCTGGCAGTGGACCTGCCGGGGCACGGCCGCAGCGAGGGCCCGCACGGCGACTACTCGATCGCCGGGTACGCCAACGTGGTGCGCGACCTGCTGGTGGCGCTGTCGCTGGAGCACGTCACCCTGGTCGGCCATTCCCTGGGTGGAGGTGTCGCCCTGCAATTCTCCTACCAGTTCCCGGACCAGTGCGGTCGCGTGGTGCTGGTCGACAGCGGCGGCCTGGGCAGCGGGGTGAGCGCGGCGATCCGCGCGGCGAACCTGCCCGGGACGGCGCTGGCGCTGCCGCTGCTGGCCAACCGGTTCACCGTGGCGCTGGCCAAGCGGGTCGCGGGCGAGCGGGTCGAGGTGCGCGAGCTGATCGACCACTTCGGCAGCCTCGCGGCCAAGGAGGCCCGCAAGTCGTTCGTGCGGACCGTGCGGGCGTCGGTGGGGCTGCGCGGGCAGCGGGTGAGCGCGCAGGAGAAGCTGTACCTGGCCGAGGACCTGCCGTCGCTGCTCGTGTGGGGCACCAAGGACCGGATCATCCCGGCCGGGCACGGGCGCCGGGCCGCGGAGCTGATGCCGGGGGCGCGGCTGGTGGAGCTGGCGGGGGCGGGCCACTTCCCGCACGTGGCCGAGCCGGGCTGGTTCGCCGACGTGCTCACCGACTTCCTGACCACCACCACGCCCGCCCGGCTCGACGTGGGGCAGCTGCGCCGCTTCGTCGTGGCCTGACCGCCGCCGGGGCCCCGGGCCGCCCCACGCCGACCGGGGCCTCCAGCGCCCACGCCGGGTCGATCAGCGTGAGTGGTCGCCCGGCACCGGCAGCACGCGCAGGTCCTGGCACAGCTAGGCCCACCCCGGCACCTCGTCAGTGCGGTGGTAGCGCGGGCGGCGACCCCGGGTCCGCAGTGCGCAGCAGCGGTGCGGCGACCACCGCTCCCCCACCCTGGCGTCCACGGAGGACGCGTACTGGTGGCGCAGCACGCGCGCCGCCTTGGCCTCCACCGCCGGCTCGTCGTCGAGCCGCTCGAACCCGAGCACCGGGTAGGACGTGGGCGGCTCGGCCACCAGCGCTAGTAGACGGTGGTGCGTCCGCCCGCGGGGTGGAACAGCGACAGCGGCGGCTCCTCCCCGCCCGAGCGCAGCACCGCCACCGGGCCGGCGTCCGACTCCCCGGGCACCGGCGCGTCCCCCGCGCCCGCCGGGGTGGGCGGCACCGGCGCCGCGGCGGGCAGGCCCAGCTCGTCGCCCAGGTGCTCGGCCACCTCGCGCAGGCTCGCCCCGCGCAGCAGCAGCGGGACCGGCAGGGCCACGTCGAAGTCCTGCTGGACGGCCGCGCGCAGCCGCATCGCCATCAGCGAGTCGACGCCGAGCCCGGTCAGCGGCGCGCCGGGGTCGACCTCGCCGGGGTCGGCGCCGGTCAGCCGCGCCAGCCCGGCGGCGAGGTGGGCGACCAGGGCGCCGCGCGGGTCCGGTCCCCTGGCCAGGTCGGGGGCGGGCAGCGGCGCGGGCGCGGCCGCGCCGGTCAGCGCGGACAGGAAGGGGCGGGTGGCCAGCTCGGGGAACAGCGACAGCGCCCGGGGCACGTCCAGCGCCGCCACCCCGAGGCCGGTGCGGTCGGCGGCCAGCGCGCCCGCCAGCGCCGCGAGCCCCCGCACCGGGTCGACCTCGGCGAAGGCGGCGCCTGGCTGGTCCGGGCGCGAGCCGTCGGCGCGGGCCCAGGCGCCCCAGTCCAGGCTCACCCCGGGCAGCCCGCGCGCCCGGCGCTGCTCCACCAGGGCGTCCAGCCAGGCGTTCGCCGTGGCGAACGCGGCCTGGCCGGGGGCGCCGACCAGGCCGGACATCGAGGCGAAGGCCACCCACCAGTCCAGCGGCAGGTGCTCGGTGGCCTGGTGCAGGCGCAGCCCGCCGAGCACCTTGGGCCGCCAGACCCGGGCGATGGACTCGGCGCTGACCTGGGCCACCGGGCGGTCGTCCTGCAGCCCGGCGGCGTGCACCACCCCGCGCAGCGGCAGGCCGTCGCGCTGGGCGCGGGCGACCAGGGCCGCGGCGAAGCCGGGTTCGGCGAGGTCGCCGAGCACCACCTCCACCTCGGCGTCGCGCGCCCACCGCGCGCGCGACGGCGGGTCGGGGCGGTGCGCGCGGCCGGCGAGCACGACCCGCGTGGCGCCGCCCTCGACCAGCCACCGGGTCAGCCGCGCGCCCAGCTCACCGGTGCCGCCGGTGATGACGTAGGCGCCCGCGCGCACGACCGGCCGGTCGGCGGTGGGCAGGGCGGTGGTGGTGAGCCGGGCGCGCAGCCGGTGGCCGCGGCGCCAGGCGACCTCGTCGTCGGGCCGGTCGGCCAGCAGCTCGGCGGCGGCGCACGCCGCGCCGGAGGCCCGGTCGACGTCGACGAGGGTCGCGCGCAGCTCCGGGTGCTCGAAGGCGAGCACCCGGACCAGGCCGCGCAGGCAGGCGAGCCCCGGCTCGGTCGCGGCGCCGGTCGTGAGCACCCACAACCGCGGCGGGTCGGGGCGGGCGGCGAGCGCGGCGGCGACCCGGGTGGCGGTGTGCACCAGGGCTTCGGCGTTCGCGGGGTCCCGGTAGTGGGCGGGCGGTCCGGCCAGCACGACGACCCCGGCCGCGCCCCCGGCGTCGAGCGCGTCGGGGCGCACGACCTCGGCGCCGAGCCGGGCGGCGAGGTCGGGCAGCGCGGGCTCGCCGTCGGCCACCACGACCCAGCCCGTGGTGGCGGGCGCGGGGGCCAGCGGCAGCGGGGCCGGGTCCCACCGGCGCTCCACGGCCTCGGTGGTGCCCGGGCCCGCGCCGGTGAGCCGCACGTCGAGCAGCTCGACCAGGACGGCGCCGTCGGCGTCGAGCAGCCGGGCGGACCCGAGCAACCCGCCCGCGGTGAGCCGGGCGGTGGCGGTGCAGCGGGTGGCCAGCGCCGGGTCGCCGGGGGCGCGGACGCGCCCGATCGCGGTGGGGCGGTAGGTCGCCGGGGCGGTGACCAGGTCCGCGGCCGCGGCGACGAGGGCCTGCAAGCACGCGTCGGCCAGGGCGGGGTGCAGGGCGAACCGGTCGGCGCCGCCCGCGGCGGCGGGCAGCCGGACGCGGCCGGTGGCCAGCCCCCGGCCGCGGCGCACATCGCTGAGGCCGAGGAACGCGGGCCCCGGTTCCTGGCCCGCCGCGGCCAGCGCCGCGCGCAGGTCGAATGGCTCTCCCGCGGGTGGCGCGGGCTGCGGCGCGGCGGGCTCGTCGCGGTCGGGCAGGACGCGGGCGGTGGCGTGGGTGACCCAGCCGCCGCCAGCGTCGCGGGAGCGGATGGTGAGCGCCCCCGCGCGGTCAAGCTCGGTGGTCAGGACGGTGTGCGGCCCCGGCACCAGCGGCTCGGCCAGGCGCAGGTCCGCCACTAGCACCCGGGGGTCGAGCGCCGAGCGGCCAGCGGCCATGGCCAGCTCGGCCAGCGCGGCGGGTGGCAGCGCGGCACCGGCGCGCGGGCGGTGGTCGGCCAGCCAGGGCAGCCGGTCCACCGGCAGCCGCGACTGCCACAGGTGCCGCCCGTCGTCGGGCAGCTCCACGTGCGCGCCGAGCAGCGGGTGCGCGGCGGGCGGGCCGGGGGCGCGCTCGGGCACCCAGTGCCTGCGGTGGCGCCAGGCCGGGCCGGGCAGCTCGACCACCGGGCCGGGCGGGTAGCGGGTGGCCAGCGCCGCCGGGTCGCCGTGCACGTGCAGGGTCGCCTGGGCGCGCAACCACTCCGCGAGCGCGGCGCCGCGGCGCAGGGTGGGCACCACCAGCACCGGGTCCCCGCCCGCCGCGGCGGCGGTCTGCTCGACCGCGGCCAGCGCGACCGGGTGCGGGGCCACCTCGACGAACCGGGTGTGGCCGCGCTCCAGCGCCGCGGCGACGGCCTGGGTGAAGCGCACCGGCAGGCGCAGGTTGAGCGCCCAGTAGTCCGGGTCCCCCACGCAGGCCTCGGGGGTGTCCTCGCCCAGGACGCTGGAGAAGAACGGCACCCGGGGCGCGGCGGGCACGAGCCCGTCGAGCGCGGCGCGCAGCCGGGGCAGGCCGGGGTCGACGGCCGCGGAGTGCCCGGCGACGCCCAGCCGCAGCGGCTTGGCGAACCCGCCGCCGGAGTCGACCCGCTCGACCAGCCGCGCCACCTGCGCCGCCGGTCCGCTGACGGTGCACATCCGCGGCGCGGCGTGCACGGCGATGCCCACCCCGGGGAACTGCTCGGCCAGCGCGGCGAACCCGGCGCCGGAGAGCTCCACCGCCGCCATCGCGCCGCCGCCCTCGGTGTCGAGCCCGCCCAGCACCTCGGTGCGGGCCAGCACCACGCGCAGGCCCTGGCGCACGTCCAGCACGCCCGCGACCACCGCGGCGGCGACCTCGCCCACCGAGTGCCCCAGCACCGCCGCGGGTTCGACGCCGTGCGCCCGCCAGAGCCCGGCGAGCGCCACCTGCATGCCGAACAGGGCGGGCGCCGCGGTGGTGAACGGCGCGGGCCGCCGGTCGCACAGCGCGGCCCGCAGCGAGAAGCCCGCCGCGGCGGTGAACAGCGGCTCCAGCCGGTCGACCTCCGCGGCGAAGGCCGGTTCTCCGGTGAGCAGCTGCTCGCCCATGCCCGCCCAGTGCGAGCCGAAGCCGGAGAAGACGAACACCGGGCCGTCCGGGGTGACCGGGGTACGCGGCGCGCGGCCGTGCACGGCCGCGGCCGAGGACGCCCCGGCGGCGACCGCGCGCAGCGCCTCCGCCAGCTCCTCGCGCCCGGTGGCCACCACCGCCGCGCGCACCGCCAGGTGCTCCCGGCGCGCGGCCAGCGTCGCCGCGAGGTCCGCTGTGGACACCCGGGCGCCGTCGGTGGACTCCAACCAGTCCACCAGGTCCGCCGCCCGGTCGCGCAGCGCCACCGGGGTGCGGCCGGAGAGCGCGAACACCTCCGGGCGCGGCACCGGCGGCGGCGGCTCCGGCGCCGCGGGCCACTCCTCCAGCACGACGTGGGCGTTGCTGCCGCCGAAGCCGAACGCCGACACCCCGGCGCAGGCGTAGCCGGAGTAGCGCGGCCACGGCGTCGCCGCCGCGGTCACCCGCAGCCCCAGCGCGGCGAAGTCGATCAGCGGGTTGGGCGCGCGGTAGTGCAGCGTCGGCGGGATGCGCCCGTGCACCAGCGAGAGCACGACCTTGATCAGCCCGACGATGCCCGCCGCGGCCTCCAGGTGGCCCAGGTTCGTCTTCACCGACCCCACCAGCAGCGGCCGGTCGGCGCCGCGGCCCGCGCCGAGCACCGCGCCCAGCGCGCCCGCCTCGATCGGGTCGCCCAGCGGGGTGCCGGTGCCGTGCGCCTCCACGTAGTCCACGGTGGTCGGGTCGACCTCGGCGGCCGGGTACACCTCGGCCAGCAGCGCGGTCTGCGCGTCCGGGTTCGGGGCCATGATGCCGTTGGAGCGGCCGTCGGAGTTGGTGGCGCTGCCGCGCACCACCGCCAGCACCCGGTCGCCGCGGGCGCGCGCGTCGGCCAAGCGGCGCAGCACCACCACCCCGCACCCCTCGCCCCGGCCGATGCCGTCGGCGGCGGCGTCGAAGGACTTGCACCGGCCGTCGGCGGCGAGCACCCCGGAGCGGGCGAAGGTGCCGGTGACCGCGGCGGTGAGCATGACGTTCACCCCGCCGACCAGCGCCAGGTCGATCTCGCCGCGGCGCAGCGCGCTGACCGCGTGGTGCACGGCCACCAGCGACGACGAGCAGGCGGTGTCGACCACCATCGACGGCCCGCGCAGGTCCAGCAGGTAGGACAGCCGGTTGGCCACCGTGCTGGCCGCCGCGCCGGTGCCCGACCACGGCTCCACGCCCTCCGGGTCGGCCAGGCTGAACAGCCCGTACTCCGAGGCCGCCACCCCCATGTACACCCCGGTGCGCGAGCCGCGCAGCGACCCGGGCACCACGCCCGCGTGCTCCAGCGCCGCCCAGGCGACCTCCAGGGTGATGCGCTGCTGGGGGTCCATCACGTCCGCCTCGCGCGGGGTGATGCCGAAGAAGTCCGCGTCGAACCCGGCGACGTCGTCGAGGAACCCACCGGTGGCGGGCAGCGCGGCGAGCACGTGCGGCGGGGCGGCCCAGCGGTCGGGCGGGCGCGGGCGCACGGCGTCGGCGCCGCGGTCGAGCAGGTCCCAGAACGCCGACGGCGAGTCGACCCCGCCGGGCAGCCTGCACCCCAGGCCGATGACCGCGATCGGCTCGCCGGGGCCCTCGTGCGGGTGCCCGCCCGGCGGCGGGGCGACCCCGGGCGCGGCCGCGGCGGCGCCCGCGGTCACCTCGGCGGCACCGGCCAGCGCGGCGATGGTGGGGTACCGGTAGCCCAGGGTGGGCGGCAGCGAGCGGCCGGTGCGCCTGCCCAGGTCGCCGACCAGGCCCACCAGGTCGCGCGAGGACAGCCCGTAGTCCAGCAGCGGCCGCTGCGGGTCCACCGCCGCGGGCGCCAGCCCCACCGCCTCGGCCACCCGCCCGGTCAACCAGCCGACGAGGTCCCGGTCCCCGCCGGGCACGGTCATGCCGGACCGGTCTCGGCCAGCGAGTCGGCCAGGTACCGCTCGCGGCAGGCGATCCGCGACAGCTTGCCGCTGGAGGTGCGCGGCAGGCTGTCCGGCGCCACGATCTGCACCTCGCGCAGCGACAGGGCGTGCTTGTCGGCCACCGCCCGGCGCACCGCCGCCTCCACCTCCCCGGTGTCGAGGTCGGCGGCGGCCACGGTCTTGGCCCGCTCGGCCAGCACGACCGCGCGCTCGCCGTCGGGGCCCGACACCGCGAACGCCACGCAGTTGCGCGGGCGGATCGCCGGGTGCGCGGCCTCGACGGTGCGCTCGACGTCGTGCGGGTAGTGGTTGCGGCCGTCGACGACGATGAGGTCCTTGATCCGGCCGGTGATGTAGAGCTCGCCGTCGAACCACACGCCCAGGTCGCCGGTGGCCAGCCACGGCCCGTCCGGGGCGCCGACGCCCGCGACGGAGTTGCGGAACACCCGGCCGCTCTCCTCCGGGCGGTTCCAGTAGCCGGTGCCCACGTTCGGGCCCGCCACCCAGATCTCACCGACCCGCCCGTCGGCGCACGGCACCCGGGTCCTCGGGTCGACCACCAGCACGCCCTGCTCGATGGGCTGGCCGCAGGACACCAGGCGCACCACGTCGGCGTCGTCGGAGGACACCCGCACCGCGCGGCCCTCGGCCAGCGCCACCCGGTCGAAGCAGCGGTCCACCGCGGGCCTGCCCGGCCTGCTGGCGGAGACGAACACGGTGGCCTCGGCCAGCCCGTAGGAGGGCCGGTGCACCTCCGGGCGCAGCCCGCACGGGCCGAACGCGGCGCCGAAGCGCTCGATCACCCCGGCCTGCACCGGTTCGCTGCCGTCGATGAGCGCGGTGACGGTGTCCAGGCGCAGCCGGGACTTCTCCCACTCCGAGACCCGGGAGGCGGCGTAGGCGTAGGCGAAGCTGGGCGCGGCGCTGATCGCGCCGGGGTTGACCGACAGCGCGCGCAGCCACCGCTCGGGGCGCTCGACGAAGGCCAGCGGGTCCATCAGCACCGTGCGCACGCCCGCGGCCAGCGGCGCGGCCACCGACAGCACCAGCCCCATGTCGTGGAACAGCGGCAGCCAGCTCACCGTCACCGAGTCCTGGCGCAGGCCGTAGGCCCGGTTGGCCTGGCGGGCGTTGGCCACCACGTTGCCGTGGGTGATCATCACCCCGCGCGGGTCGCCGGTGGAGCCGGAGGTGTACTGGAGGTAGGCCAGGTCGTCGGCGGCCAGCGGCACCGGCTCGAAGTGCGCCGCGATGGCCGACGGCAGCGTGTCGACCGAGATGACCTGGGCGACCGGCAGCCGGTGCACCTCGACGAACGCGGTGACCGACGGCGCGGCGTCCTGGGTGGTGAGCACGGTGGAGGAGGCGCAGTCGCGCAGCACGGCGGCGAGCCGGTCGGCGTGGCCGGGCATGTCGGGGGTGAACAGCGGGACCGCGGCTGCGCCTGCGCGCAGCGCGCCGAGGAAGGCCACCACGTAGTCGGGTGTCTGTCCGATGCAGACGGCCACCGGCGCGCCGCGGCGCACCCGGCGCTGCAACCACGCGGCCACGGCGCCGACGCGCGCGTCGAGCTCGCGCCAGGTCCAGCTGGACTGGGCCCCGCCGCTGTGCGAGCGGAAGTCGAGGTAGCTCAGCGCCACCTCGTCGGGGTGGCGCGCCGCCCAGGCGCCGAGCAGACCGGGGAGGTCATCCGCGGGGGGTGTCCCGCCGTTCTTGGTCGCGGAAGTCATCTGCACAGTCCTCACCAGGGGGCCACGTCGACACCGGACGAGAAGGAAGCGCTGCACCGCGTTCCCCCGGGTGCGGCGGAAAAGGCGGTCCGCCCACCGTAGAGGCGATGTTACTGGTGAGTCAACATAACGGATGACGCGATTATCGGACCGGCGCGCGGTCCCCGTCGCGCTTTCCCGCGGCGGGTGCGGAACGCTGGTTCGACTTGTGCCGGGGCGACAAGTACGGGGTCAGCCTGGGCGACAGCAGCACCGCGACGACCTGGAGCGCGGCGGCCGCGAGCAGCGTGCGGGTGTAGCCGGTGGCCAGCGCGGGCCCGTCGGCCACCGCGCCGATGAGCGCGGTCGTCACCGCCACGCCCAGGGCGCCCGCGAACTCCCGGGCGGCGCTGAGGATCCCCGACGCCACGCCCGCCATGGAGTCGTCGACCACGTCGAGGGCGGTGGTGGTGAGCGGGACGGTGAACGCCGAGCCGAAGCCGATCAGCACCAGCCCCGGGAGCCGGGGCAGCACCTCGGTCGAGCCGTTCACCGCGGCCACCAGCACCAGGCCGATGGCCACGATGAGCATGCCGCCGCCGACGGTGCGGGTCGGCCCGTACCTGGCCAGCACCCTGGGCACCACCGGCGCGGTGCCCACCAGCGCCAGCGCCACGGCGACCAGCGGCAGCGACGCGGTGGCCGGGTCCAGCCCGAGCCAGCGCTGGTGCACCAGCGGGGTCACCACGGTCACGCCGGTGACGCCCAGGCCCCACAGCGTCTGGATCACCAGGGCCGAGCGGAAGACGGGGTTGCCGAGCAGCACCGCGGGCAGCACCGGGTTGCGCGAGCGGCGGTCGCGCATGCGGAAGCCCACCAGGGCCAGCGCGGCGGTCGCGGCCAGCGGCGCGGTCCACTCGGGGGTGTCGGCCAGCACCAGCAGCGCGCCGGTGACGGCCAGCATCGCGGTGGCGGCCAGGGTGGTGGAGACGACGTCGGTGCCCGCCGCGGTGCTGCGCGGGCCCTGCCGGGGCACCACCAGCCAGCTGAAGCCCAGGAACGGCAGGAAGCCCCAGAACACCCAGCTCCAGTGCACCGCCGCGGTGACCGCGCCGCCGAGCGCGGGGCCCAGCGCCAGCGCCGAGGCGAGCGCGATGGTCCAGGTCGCGGCCGCCTTGGGCCGGTCGTCGGGGGCGAGCCTGGTGCGCACCAGGCTCAGCGTGGCGGGCACCAGGATGGCCGCGGCCAGGCCCTGCACCACCCGCCCGGCCAGCAGCAGCTCGAACCCGCGCGCGGTGCCCGCGACGATGGTGCCGACGGTGAAGCCGAAGATGCCCAGCCGCAGCATGGCGCGCTCGCCGTGGCGGTCGACGACCGACCCGGCGGCCATCATCAGCCCGGCGAAGGGCAGCAGGTAGGCGACGGTGATCGCCTGCGTCCCCGCGGTCCCCAGGCCCATCTCGGCGGCGACCGAGGGGGCGGCGGCGGACACGACCGAGTTGTCCGCCGAGCTGAGGAAGGCGATCGAGGCTATGGTGATCAGCACCCGGGTGCGGTCGCTGATCCAGCTGGGGGCGGACTCGGCGCGGTGCACGTCAACGGCCCCGCGCGGCGGTGGCGGCAGGGGATCTGGTGCCCGGGGTTGTCGGGCACCGCTCGGCGGGGGCGGGCGTGACCGCTTCCGCCGGGAGCGTCAGCACCTGGCGTCGGGGGGACATGGCACCGACGTTAACGTCGAGACAATCTCGGTGTCGACGGTGCTGTTCGTTCTTCTCGGCAATGCAACACTTCATGGCTGTCCTTTGTCACCGACGACCACAAACCCGCACCCCCCACCCTTGTCACCGGCGCACAAACCGCGGCGCCGCAATGCTCACCCCGCGCGCGCACCGGTCCCGCAGCGTCAGCGCGCGTGCACAGCGCGTCCCCGGTGCCCACCCCGCCGGACCGCACCCCGGCCGAGCGGGCACCGCGGGGGCGCCTCAGCCGACGGTGTGCACGATCAGGACGTCCACAGAGGACTTGCGCGCGGCGTCGGAGGGCACCGAGCCCAGCAGCCTGCCGGTCAGCGTGTTCAGCCCCCGGTTGCCCACCACCAGCAGGTCGGCGTCGAACTTGGCCACGGTCTTCGACAGCACCGCCACCGGCTCGCCCGAGCGCACGATCGCCTCGACGTCCGCGGCCCCGAGGCGGGTGGCGCGCTCGGTGGCGGTGCGCACGGTGTCCTCGGCCGGGTTGGCCCCGGACACCTGGTAGGCCACGTCGCTGCCGAGGCGGTCCTGGGCGACCTCGACCCGGCGCTGGTCGGGGGCGATGTAGGCGCAGACGATGACCAGCTTGGCGCCGGTGTCGGCGGCGATCGCGGCGGCGCGGTCCACCGCCCGGTACGACGAGTTCGAGCCGTCGGTGCCGACGACGATGGTGCGGTAGGCGGGCACTTCGTTCCTCCGGTGGGTGCGGTTGCTCGTGATCGGGTCAGCGCCAGGACGGCAGCCAGAGCTCGGCCTGCCAGTGGCCGGGGGTGATGGGGTCGCCGTTGAGGATCGGCCACAGCCAGGCGAAGTTCGCCACGACGAGCACGGCGTACACCCCCACGACCCACCTGCCCCCGGGCACCCTGGACAGCTGCTGGAGCACCAGGACGATGCCCAGCACCAGGAACGCGGCCATCGGGGTGGCGTAGAAGAAGTACATCTGCCGGTCGACGTTGAGGAACCACGGCAGCAGGCCCGCCAGGTAGCCCACCAGGACCGCGGCGTAGCGCCAGTCCCGGCGGCCCAGCACCCGCCACAGCGACCACGCCAGCACGGGGAAGGCCAACCACCACATCGCCGGGGTGCCCACGAGCATCGTCGCCGAGACGCAACTGGCCGCGCCGCACCCGGTCAGCGAGCCGTCGTAGTAGTAGAGCATCGGCCGCAGCCCCATCGGCCACGTCCAGGGCTTGCTCTCCCACGGGTGCGGCTTCTCCGGGGTCACCAGGCTCTCGTGGAAGTCCAGGATCTTCACCGAGTTCTCGAACAGCGAGCCCAGCGCCCCGCGGGCCACCGACACCGGGTCCGAGCCGGTGGTCTCGACCAGGTTCCTGGCGTACCCGGTCTCCGAGGCGAACCAGCCCCAGTACGTCGCCAGGTACGCGACCAGGCCCACCACGACGAACGCCCACAACCCGGGCAGCACATCCCTGGCCAGGGTGCTCAGCAGCGGCTTGCGCACCCCCGCCGCGCGCCGCGCCGACAGGTCGAACAGGACGGTGAGCAGCCCGAACGCCGCGATGTAGTACAGGCCCGACCACTTCACCCCGCAGGCCAGGCCCAGCAGCACGCCCGCCCCGAGGCGCCACCAGCGCACCCCCAGGCGGGGGCCGAGCGCGTCGGCGCCCACCCAGCCCTCGGCGGCGGCGACCGCCAGCCTGGCGCGCACCTGGTCGCGGTCGACGAGCACGCACGCGAAGGCGGCCAGCACGAAGAAGGCCAGGAAGATGTCGAGCATGCCCATGCGGGACTGCAGGTGCGAGACGCCGTCGGCGATGACCAGCAGGCCCGCGAGCGCGCCGAACCACGTGCTGCGGGTGAGCCTGCGGCCGATGCGCACGGCCAGCACCACCATCAGCGTCCCGCACAGCGCCGCGGTGAACCGCCACCCCCAGCCGTCGTAGCCGAACAGCTGCTCGCCCAGGGCGATCAGCGACTTGCCCAGCGGCGGGTGCACGGTGAGCATGTAGCCCGGGTTGTCCTCGAAGCCCCCGTTGCGCAGCATCTGCCACGCCTGCGGGGTGTAGTGCTTCTCGTCGAAGACCGGGGTGCCCTTGTCGGTGGGGAAGCCGAGGTCCTGGAACCGGACGATCCCGCCGATGATCCCGAGCACCAGCGCGGCCAGCCACCCGCGCAGCCGGTCGCCCGGCGGGTCGTCGGCGGGGCGGGTGGGCTCCTCGTCGGCGGGCGTGGGCGGCTCGGCACCGGTCCGCGCGGCGCCGTCGGTGCTGTCAGGGCTGTCAGTGCCGTCGGGGCTGTGCGGGCTGTCTGTGTCGGGCAGCGGGCGCTCGGCCTCGTCGGTGGTGGCCTCAGCCTGCATGGGCGGGTTCCTCCGTGCTCGGGCGCACGACCCGCAGGCCGCGCAACCGCCAGGCGTCGGGGTGGTCGGCGGTGTCCCCCGCGAGCGGGTCGCCGCCCCCGGCGCGGACCCCGTCGCGGTCGGGGCGCAGGATCTCACGCACCACCAGCGCGCACAGCAGCAGGAGCAGCGCGTCGCGGGCCACGACGGTCCACAGGAACAGCGTCGGCTCCACGTCGACCTGGCCGAACCAGCGCATCCTGGGGAACCACACCGCCGCGTCGACCACCATCCACGCCAGCAGCGGCTTCCACCGGGGCAGGGCCAGCACCGCCAGCGGCACCAGCCACAGCGAGTACTGCGGGCTCCACACCTTGTTCGTCAGCAGGAACGCCGCCACCACCAGGAACCCGAGCTGGGCGACCCGCGGGCGCGCGGGGGCGCTCAGCCCCAGGTAGGCGATGAACGCGCACACCACCAGGAACAGCAGCAGGCTGATCGTGTTCAGGTTGCTCGGGCCCACCCCGGGCACGAGCGGCTGCGGGTCGAAGCCCTCCCACGGCGTCAGCGAGCGCAGCACGAAGTAGACCGAGTCGGGGTCCATGTCGCGGGTGGTGTTCAGCCGGAAGAACTCGCCCCAGCCCGGCTTGGTGGCGGGCAGCAGCGCGAACGGCGCGTTGATGACCACCCAGGTCACCAGGGCGGCGCCGGTGGTGGACCAGAACGCCTGCATGCGCCTGGCCCGCAGGCACACGACCAGCAGCGCGCCCACCAGCAGCACCGGGTAGAGCTTGAACGCGCAGCCGACGCCGAGCAGCACCCCGGCCAGCACCGTGCGCGAGCGCGCCCAGGCCAGCAGCGCCAGCGTCGCCGCGGCCACGGCGAGGGTGTCGAAGTTGGTGAACGCGTGCACCACGACCAGCGGCGAGGCCGCCACCAGCAGCACCACCCACGGCCTGCGCGGGAACAGGCGCAGGCACGACCACACCACCAGCAGCCAGGCCAGGGCCAGGAACACCGCGCAGATGGCGAAGTAGGGGATGACCGGCTCGGGGACCTCGACCACCGCGCGGTAGGCCAGGTTCAGCCGGGCGGCGGCGTACATGAACACCCCGGTGAGCACCGGGTACTCCAGGAACCGCACGCGCGGGGCACCGCTGCTCAGGTCGACCCAGCTGTGCGCGTAGGGCAGCAACCCGTCGGCGAGGCCGTTCTGGCCGAACAGCGGGATGGTGTCGGAGTAGCAGAACTCGCGGGTGGCCAGCCCGTCGCGCCAGTCCAGGCGGGTGATGCCGAAGTCGTCGACGTAGGTGCCCAGGCAGGGGGCCTTGGCCAGGAAAGCGAGGCCGAGCGCGAGCACGGCGACGCCGAGGACCACCCACACCGCGGTGCGCGGCGGGCGGGGTGCGGGGGTGGCTGTCGGCTCGGTCCCCGGCCCGAGCTCGGCCGGGGCCGCGCTCATCAGCGGCCCCAGAGCAACCGGGTCGCGTCCAGCACGATCTCCACCGGGTTGGGGATGTCCAGCGACCGCTGGCGGGCCTCGCGCTGCGGGGCGGCCTGGGTCCGCGGCGGCGGGGCGGCGGTGGTCACCGGGGCCGGGGGCGGCGGGGGCGGCGCCGGGGTGCCGATCAGCTCGGCCGAGGCCGACCCCGGCGGGGCGATCGCGACCGGGGGCGGCGCGGCGGTGGTCGGCTCGGGCGCGCGCTCGGCGCTGGAGCGGTCGGCGGTGATGGCGGTGTGGTCGGGGGTGAACTGGTCGTGCAGGCCCCACAGGGCGCTGACGACCACCGCGGCGCCCGCCGCGGTGCGCAGGGCGCGCCGACCCCGCCGGGGCTGCTCCGCGAGCGGCGGTTCGACCGGGGTCAGCACCGTCGTCGGCGCGTCGACCGGGCTCAGCACCACCGTCGGCGGGTCGACCTCGTGCGGGTCCACCACCGCGGGCAGCGGGCGGGTCAGGGGCTCCTGGCGGTCGGTCACGCGGCCACCCTCCGGGGTTCGGGGACGCTGGGCGCGGAGCGGCCGGGCCGGGTGGACCCGGTCGCTCCCGCCCCCGGTGGTACCACGGGGGCGGGGCGACCGGACACCCAGGGGGCGCTCGCGGGCGTCAGGAGGTCGGGGCGGAGCTGTCCGAGCCGGTGCCCGAGTCGACCTGCTTGCACGCGGGGGTCTTGCCGAAGGCCTCGTTCAGCTCGGGGTTGGCCTTGAGGTCCTTGAGCGGGCCCTCGGTGTTGCTGAAGGCCGACAGGCTCGGCGAGATCTCCTGCAGGGCGTTGGTGAAGGCGACCGGGTCGGTGGCCGAGACGGCCTCCAGCCGGGTCTTGGCCGAGTCCAGCGAGGTGCGCGCGCCGTCGATGGTGGCCTGCGCCTTGTCCACGGTGGCCTGGCCGTCGGCCACCGGCGGGACGCCCGCGTCCTTGATGGAGGTCGACACCGAGCCCAGCGCGGTGCTGAGGTTGGTCAGGAAGGTCACCAGCCCGGCCTTGGCCTTGCTCGGGTCGGTCGGGTCCACCGAGGGGATCTCCGAGAGCTGCTTGCCCCCGGCGGCGAGGCTGCCGCACACCTTGTCCATCCAGGCCACGGCGGGGTCGGAGGCGGGGCCTGCGCTGCCCCCCGACCCCGAGCCCGAATCCGAACCGCACGCCGAGAGGGAGCCGATGGCGATGGCCACCGAGGCGAGCGCGGGGACGACACGACGACGGATCATCTGCTGGCTTCCTTCTCGAATCACGAAAAAAGAACGCGGCCGGAATCGACTGCGGCCGCGAATGCCCGACCCGGAAGGCACCGGGTGGCTACTGCTGGCGAAACCCTACTGAAACACACCACGCCGGGCAAGAACCTGGCTGTGACCAGCCGCCGACCACCCCCGGTTTTGTCAGCCGCGCACACACCCGGCGCGGGTGTTTTGTGCCCGTGGCCTGGGCCGTCACCGTGAGCAGCGGTTGCGCCGTCCGGGTGAGTTTCCCCGCGGAACCGCACCTGACGTGGGAAAATATTGCCAGGTGCACCCGGATCCGGTCACCGAGCGCGACGGCCGGGGTGCTTGCGGCAGGCAGCATGGGGGTCGTTTTGTCACAGACCCACAAGACCGCGATACTGTTTCCACCGGATCCATTAAAACGGGCCGGAAACTCTGGACCAATCGAGTGTCCAGCAGGTCACGTAACGGTTGCATTTGACACCGCAGGTCCCGCGAACTTATGGTCGTCGTCACAAAATGGCGCCCGCCCGACGGCGCGCTGCGGCGGAGTTTTGTGAGCGACAAGGGGACGAGAATGCCGATTGAACTGGGCAACCGACCCGCACCCCCGGCCACCCGGAAGGACCAGCGCAAAGGAAGTCACCCGGCCATCCCGGCCCCGGCGGGCCCCGGCGGGCGGGTGTCGGTCCAGGACGACCGGGCGACCGCGCTGTGGGCCAGCCTGCCCAGGGAGCTGGTGGCGCGCTTCCGGCCGATGGTCGGCCAGCTCACCCAGGACATGATCCGCGAGATCCAGCGCGCCGTGCCCGCCTACGCCCAGCCGCTGGAGGGCCACTTCGGCGCCATCATGGTCGCGGGCGTGGAGCAGTCGGTGCTGCGCATCCTGGACACCATCGGCATCGGCGGCACCCCGGACGAGAACTGGGCCAACGTCTTCCGCCAGCTCGGCAGGGTGGAGTTCGGCGAGGGCCGCAGCCTCGACTGCCTGCAGACCGCCTACCGGGTCGGCGGCCGGGTGGCCTGGCGGCACCTGGCGGCCTGGGGCCAGCAGCAGCGGCTGCCCACCGCCATGCTCACCGTGGCCGCCGAGGCGATCTTCGCCTACGTCGACGAGATCTCCACGCTGTCGATCGAGGGCTACACCGCCGCGCAGGCGCAGTCGGTCGGCGTGATCGAGCGGTGCAGGCGCCGCCTGGTCGAGCTGATCCTGTCCGAGCCGCCCGCCTCGATGGCCACCATCACCAAGCTGGCCGCGACCGCGCGCTGGCGGGTGCCCGACCAGGTCGCCGTGGTCGTCGTGGAGCCCGCAGGCGACGGCGGCTCCGACGACCTGACCGGCCCCGGCCTGGCCGAGGACGTGCTCACCGACTTCGACGGCGACCTGCCCTGCCTGGTGATGTCCGACCCGCAGCGGCAGCTGCGCGGGCTGCGCGAGCAGCTGCGCGGGCGCCGCGCGGTGATCGGCCCGATGGTCTCGCTGCGCGAGGCGGCCACCTCGCTGCGCTGGGCGCGGCGGGCGATGGGCCTGGTGCACCGCGGCATCATCGACGACGGCCCGGTCACCTGGTGCCGCGACCACCTGTCGACGCTGTGGCTGCTGGCCGACGAGTTCCTGGTGCGCGAGCTGCTCAAGCGCACCCTGGCCCCGCTGACCGACCTCACCGTCAAGCAGCGCGCCCGCACCGCCGAGACGCTGCTGGCCTGGCTGGAGACCCGCGGCAGCGCCCCCGAGATCGCCGAGCGGTTGCAGATCCACCCGCAGACGGTGCGCTACCGCATGCGCCAGGTGGAGAAGCTGTTCGGCGACCAGCTCGCCGACCCGGACTCCCGGCTGGACCTGGAGATCGCGCTGCGCGCGCACCGGCTGCTGTGGCCGACCGACCGCGGCGCCGAGGCCACCGGCCGCGACACCCGCCGCGAGGCGACCCGCGCCGCGAGCTGAGGCCCGCCCGCCGACCGCGCGCGCCAGCACGACGAGCACAGCGAGCACCACGAGCACGGCGAGCACCACGAGCACGGCGAGCACCACGAGCACGAACCCGGGAAAACCCGACAACCGAATCACCTCCTCGCGCGAAGGCCGGTACCGCACCCCCGCGGACCGGCCTTCGCCGCGCCCGGGGGACGGCGCACCCGCCCCGACTGCCACGCACCTGTGAGCTCGGCGGACGCCAAAAGGTTGCCGCGCGACCGGTCACGATCCACAAACTGCGCCGTACCCCGGTGTGCTCCGATGTTTCGCACTGCCGAGCACGCCGCTTGTCGGGCCATGACAAACTTGGCCCGGACGCGATCCACATTCGGGGAATGGCGGACGAATTTGTTCCGGGGCGGCCCGCAGCGCTGTAGATTCCCCAGGGTGCGCACGGCGCGTTCCGCACGCGCCGCACCCTTTCATCAATGCCCTATTGCGCGCGGCACCCACGGCTGACCGGTCGTGCACGCCGGTGCCGGAGGAGGCGACCGTGTCAGAGCAGCGGGACGAACCGGACGGGCTCGCCGAGTTCCCGCTGCGGATCGCCTTCGACTCCCTGCTGTCCCCGGCGAGCACCGCCGCGGCCACCGATGAGCAGGACGTCACCTCGATCGACCTGTGGTCGTTGCTCCCCACCGACCTCGCGCCGCTGTTCCGGCCGGGTGTGCAGGACCTCACCGAGGAGATCCGCAGCGAGCTCAGCCGGGCCATCCCGGCCTTCGCCCGGCGCATGGACGGCCCGTTCGGCAAGGCGGTGACCGAGGGCATCCAGCAGGCGGTGCTCCAGTTCATCGACCGGCTGGCCGACCCCACCGCCCCGCAGGACGACCGCGCGCAGCTGTTCCGCGAGATGGGCCTGCACGACTTCTACGACGGCCCGATCCTCGACGTGCTCCAGACCGCCTACCGCATCGGCGCCAGGGTCGCGTGGCGGCGCATCGCCCAGGTCGGCGACCGCGCGGGCGTGCCGACGGCGACGTTGTGCCTGCTCGCGGAGGCCATCTTCGCCTACATCGACGAGCTGTCCGCGCTGTCGGTGGAGGGCCACGCCTCGGTGCGGGCGCGGGAGATGGGCGCGCTGGAGCGGCGGCGCAGGCAGCTGCTGGAGGTCATCCTCTCCCCCGCCGCGGCCACCCCGCAGGCGCTGACCCGGTTGGCCGAGGCGGCCCGCTGGCCGGTGCCCGACAAGATCACCACCGTCGCCCTGGAGCTGCGCGACGAGCAGTCCGAGCTGCCCGGGGCCACCCTGGACAGCCGGGTGCTGGTCGACCTGGAGGGCTCCGAGCCGTGCCTGGTGCTCTCCGACGAGCACCGCGACCTGCTGCACAAGCTGCCCCAGGAGCTGCCGGGCTGGCGCGCCGCGGTCGGCCCGACGGTGCCGGTGGCCGAGGCCGCGGAGTCGCTGCGCTGGGCCCGGCGGACGCTGAGCCTGGTCAGCCAGGGCGCGCTGCCGGACGTGGAGGTCACCTGGTTCGAGCGGCACATGTCGGTGCTGTGGCTGCTCAACGACCCGTTCCTGGTGCAGGAGATCTCCGAGCGCGCGCTGGCGCCGATGGCCGAGCTGACCGGCAAGCAGCGCGACAAGCTCTCCGAGACCCTGCTCATCTGGCTGGAGACCCGGCGCAGCGCCCCGGAGATCGCCCAACTGCTCGACGTGCACCCGCAGACCGTGCGCTACCGCCTGCGGCAGTTGGAGCGGCTGTTCGGGGCCTCGCTGGACGACCCGGACCGCCGCTTCGACATCGAGGTGGCCCTGCGCGCCCGGCGCACGCTGCGCGGCGTGGAGCTGACCAGGTAAGCGCGGCGCGCGGGCGGGCCCCCGGTCGGGGAACACCGGCACGGGGGCCTTTCCGCGCGCCGCGGGCGCGAGGCGGGGGGAACGCGGAAAGGGGGCAGGCGCGGTGCGGGCGCCTACCCCCTTTCCAGCGGATGCTCGCCCAACGGCAGCCGGGGCCTGAACCACCACCGGGGCATCGCGCTCGCGGCGGGCACCATTGCCCACCCGACCGCGTGGTCGGCCCCCACGGGAGGAAGGGACCGCGGCACGCGGCGGCATTGTGTGGAACTGGAGGTTCCGCCGGGTGGGGGTTTTCCCATCCCCGCACCGTGGCAACGACGATACCCATTTCCGTATTTGGCGGACAACCATCCCGGCGCAATTCACCGCGAACCGAGTGAGCCACCACCGATAATTGTCATCCGGAGGTGGCCCACCCGGTCAGGCCGGGGACGATGCCGGGCGGGGACCACAGTGGCGCAACCTGCCCGGTGGAGAACCGTCGCCACCCAGAACCGGCGGCCGTGGTGCCAAGCCGGGGACGATGCCGGGTGGGGACGAGGGGGCGGGTGGCGGGAGAAATCAAGCTCAGCGCGGTTGCAGGGAAGCGATGCGCCAGACGCCGTCGACGCGCTGCGCGGTCACGGTCAGCTGGGCGCCGCCGTAGGTGGGCTGGCCACCGGCGCGGGTGGAGGTCTGGTTGAGGAACACCAGCAGGGTCGCCCGGTCACCCTCCAGGACGGACACCCCCGCGGCGACGGCCTTGGAGGTCAGCACGAGCTGCTGGGCGGGTGCCTGCTCGCGCACCTGCCCGATCAGCGCGTCGTACTGGGTGGCCGCGTCGCCGGTCAGGACCTCCTTCGCGGCCTGCGCGGTGGCGTCGGTGTTCTGGTAGTTGAAGCTGAAGATGCGCTCCAGGCCGTCCTTCACCGTGCCGGTGAGGTCCACGGTCTCGCTCACGTCGACCAGGGCGGTGTTCGTGCCCGCGCGGTCGTCGATGGCGTTCGCGCGCAGCCACAGGGCCAGGCCGCCACCGGCCAGCAGGACGGCCACCACGAGCAGGATGACCGACAGCCGCGTCGAGAAGTCCCGGCGCGGCGCCCGCTCGTCCTCGTCGTCGGGCTCGTCGGCGGCGTCCCGCGCGGCGGGCTCGGGCAGCTCCAGCGGCTCGTCGGTCGACCAGACCGGCGCGGGGGCGGCGGCGTCGACCGGACCGGCGCCGCGGGTGTCGTCCAGCCCGGTGTCGTCGACCTGGCCGTCCTGCTCGACCGGGCGGTCGGCGGGGCGGCGGGAGGTGGTGCTGCGGCCCGCGACGCGGCGGGCGGTGGTGCGGGGTGCGCGACCGCGGACCGAGGCGTCGCGGCGGGGTGGCGTGCTCATGGGGTCTCCTGTTGACCGGGCGCCGGGCTCAGATGTCGACCTGGCCGATCGACGACAGCAACCAGCCCTGGTCGGTCCTGGCCAGCTCGGCCTGGATGCGGACGCGCTTGGTGACGCCCTCGGCGCCCTCGGGGGTGACGGTGGTGCGCACGGCGGCGATGACCGTCGCGGTGCCGCGGCCCGCGTCGAGGTCGACCACGCCGAGGTCGTCGATCTCGGCCCTGGTGACCGTGCGGGCGGTGGTGAGCCGCTGCACCTGGGCCTGCTGCGCCGCGACCAGGTCCTCGCGCAGCTTGCCGGTCGAGATGGCCAGCCAGCCGGCGTAGACGTCGGAGGCGGTGCGGTAGTCCAGGGTGTTGAACTGGATGATCTCCGACCGCGCGGCGCGCAGGGCGTCGTCGCGGGTGTTGGCGGTGTCCGCGGCGGCCTCGTCGGTGCCGAGGAACCGCACGCCCGCCCAGCCCGCGAAGGCGATCGCGAGCACCAGCAGCACCACGGCGGCCACCCGCAGCGGGCCACCGCGCCTGCCACCGGGCCGGGCGGTGGGCTCGTCCCCAGCGTCCTCGGCGTCCTCGTCCCCCGCGGTGCCTGCCGAACCGTCCCGATCGGACGGGGAGGAGTCTGCGGTGCCTGCGGGGTCTGTGAGGTCTTCGGGGTCAGCCGCCCGGGGGGCCCGTGCGCCGATCACCCCGTCGCCGGGGTCGTCGTCGGCCGCAACGCCCGAGGCGGGCGCCGCGTCGGCGCCCGCCCTGGTCGGGTCGTCCGCCGCGCCCTCGGCGCGGCGGTCGTCCTGGTCGTGCTCGCTCATCCGGTCCTGCACCAGCTTCCTACGGGTTCAGCGCCAGCAGCTGGTCCAGCGACCTGCTCAGCTCGCCGGACCCGCCCGGAGCGGTGCCCTGCTGCTCCGGTGTCGCCACGGCCCCGAAGTCGGCGGGCCGCACCGCCGGGGGGACCCCGCCGTTGGGCGCGTTCTGCGACCCCCGCACGTTACCGCTGCCCGGCGCCAGGGCGCAGCGGGCGTTGGTGTTGAGCGGGGCGGGCGAGGTGTCCAGGCCGTTGCGGCGCTGGGTGCCCTCGTAGCCGACGGTGCAGGGCAGCGGGTCGAAGAACGTGGTCTGCAACCCGAAGCGGGCGCCCTGGTCGGTGAACACGTCGCTGGCCGCGGCGATGCCCTTGGGGGCCACCACCAGCAGCTGCTCGATGCCCGCCTGCCGGGTCACCAGCACGTTCGAGGTGGTCAGCAGGTTCGCCAGCACCACGCTCAGCGGCTTGCCGCTCTCGGCCAGCAGGCCGTTGATCTGCTCGGCGGCGCCCGGGGCGTTGGACAGGATCGAGCGGATGTCCCCGTCGGACTTGGCCAGCTGCTCGGCGATGAGCTTGGCGTTGACGCCGAAGTTCTGGATCGCCTGCGACACCTCGACCTGGGTGGCCAGCACGGTGCCCGAGTCGGTGATCAGCTGCAGGGTCTGCGGCAGGTTCTCGGTGGCCAGCTTGGTGAAGCTGTTCGCCGAGTCCAGCAGCACCTGCAGGCTGGGCCCGGTGCCCTGGGTGGCCAGGTAGAGCTCGTCGACGACCTTGCGCAGGTCGTCGTTGGGCACCGAGGCGACCAGCTTGTCCAGGTTGAGCACCAGCTTCTCGTTGGCCAGCGGCAGCGAGGTGGCGTCCTTGGAGATGACCGAGCCGTCGGCCAGGTAGGGCTCGCCGTCGCGGCGCGGGCGCAGGTCGAGGTACTGCTCACCGACCGCGGAGCGGTTGGCCACCACGGCGTCGACGTCGGCGGGCACCCTGGGCGCGTCGTCGTCGATCCGCAGGTCGACCTCGACCCCGTCGTTGACCAGGTGCAGCTCGGAGACCCGGCCGATGGCCACGCCGCGGTAGGTGACCTCGGCGTTGGAGAAGATGCCGCCGGAGTCGGCCAGCCGGACCTTCACCACGTACCCGCTGGCGCCGAACATCGAGTCCAGGCCCGCGTACTTCGCGCCGACGTAGCTGATGCCCAGCAGCGCGGCGATGACGAAGATCGTCAGTTGGATGCGTACCCGTCGGGTGATCATCAGCCGTTGCCCCCCTGGGCGCCGTCCGCGGGCGGCAGCGGCAGCTGGGCCGAGGACGGCTGGGCCTGCGCGCTCGTCGACGACCGGTAGTTGAGGTAGACGTTGAGGTAGTCACCCTTGATCGCGTTCATCGCCCCGTCCGGGAACGGGAACGTGAACAGCAGCTCCATCGCCTGCGGCAGGTTCTTGCCCGCCTCGTTCAGCTTGCGCAGGGTGGGTTCGAGGGCCTTGAGGTCGGCGACGAAGTTGTCCTTGCTCCGGGTCACCACGTCGACGGCCACGTCCGAGAGCCCGTCGAGGGACTTGAGCATGTCGACGAACTGCGCGCGCTGGTCGGAGAGCACCTGGATGCCCGGGCCGAGGCCGTCGAGCAGCTGGGCGATCTGGTCCTTGCGCTGGCCGAGGGAGGCGCTGAGCCGGTCCAGGGCGTCGAGCGCCCTGGTGATCTCCGCCTTGTGCTGGTCCAGGCCGCCCGCGAAGGTGTTGAGGTTGGTCAGCAGCGCCTTGATGTCGCCGGAGTTGCCGCCCAGCGCGGCGTTCATCTCCCGGGTGATCTGCTGGAGCTGCCCCACGCCGCCGCCGTTGAGCAGCAGCGACAGCGCGCCGAAGACCTCCTCGATCTCCGGGTTGCGGTTGGTGCGCTCCAGCGGGATGGTCGCCCCGTCGGTCAGCGAGCCGCTGGCCACACCGCTGTCGGGGTCGGCCAGCTCGACGAACTTCTCACCGAGCACCGAGGACTGGCGCAGCCGCGCCAGCGCCGTGCCCGACAGCTTCACCGAGCGGTTGACCAGCATGCTGACCTGGGCGCTGCGGCCGTCGGGGGCCAGCTCGATGCCGTCGACCTTGCCGACGGTGACGTCGTTGACCTTCACCGCCGACTGCGGGACCAGGTCCAGCACGTCCTTGAAGTCGGCGGTGACGTGGAACGGGTTGTCGCCCAGGTCGGCGCCGCCGGGCAGGTCGACGTCGTAGAGGCCGGACCCGCAGCCCGCCAGCAGCACCATCCCCATCCCGGCGGCCACCGCCGCCCGGACGGCGCCGCGCAGCTCCGCGCGCATCAGTTCCCTCCCGTGGGGAGCAGGAACTCGACGAGGTTGCCGCGCCCGTCGAGGGTCCTGGTGTTCGGGTCGTAGGCGTTGACCAGGTTCGTCAGCGCCAGCGGGGTGGCGTCGAGCGCCTCCGACAGCGACGCGCGCTGCTGGCTGAGCAGCGTGGTGGTGCCCGCGAGCTTGTCGACGTTGCTCTTGATCCGGCCGCGGTTGTCCTTGATGAAGCCCTGCACCGTGCCCAGCGCCGAGGCCAGCTCGCGCAGCGCCTCGTCGAAGTTGCCGCGCTCGTCGGCGAAGGTCTTCGACACCGTGTCCAGCAGCTGGTCGAGCTTGCGCACCTGGCTGTCGTTCTGGGCCAGCATGGTGGTGAACTTCTGCAGGCCGTCGACGGTGGCGAACAGGTCGTCCTGGGAGTTGCTCAGCGTGCGGGCCAGGTCGCCGAGGTCGCGCACGGTCTGGCCGAACTCCGCGCCGTTGCCCTCCAGGTAGGTCGACCCGGTCTTGAGCAGCTCGCTGAGCGCGCCGTCCTTGTTCGACCCCTCCGGGCCCAGGGCGGTGGTCAGCTCGTCGAGGCTGGAGAACAGCTGGTCGATCTCGATGGGGACCTGGGTGCGCTCGACCGGGATGGTGGTCCCGTCCGCGATGGACTGGCCACCCTTGTCCACCGGGGTGAGCTGGACGTAGCGGTCGGAGACCAGGCTGGGGGTGACGATCAGGGCGTTGGCGCCCTGCGGGATCGGGGCGTCGGCGTCGATGGTCATGGTGACCTTGACGTTGGGCCCCTGCGGCTCGACGGTGTCCACCGAGCCGATCTTCACCCCGAGCGCGCGCACGTCGGAGTCGGCGTAGAGGCCGACCGCGGCGGTGAAGTACGCGGTCAGCGACTTGGTCTTGCCGACGTTGAGCAGCGCCCAGGTGCCCGCGGCGACCAGCAGGACCGCCGCCGCGCCGATGGCCAGGCCGCGGATCAGCCGGTACCGGTTCTTCGTGGTGGGCATCAGCGTCCTCCGGTGGTGGGCGGCAGGCAGCCCGCGGAGCCGTCCGGGTTGGGCACCAGGCCGCAGATGTAGCCGTCGAGCCAGCGGCCGTTGCCGACCGCGTTGCCGATCAGCCGGTAGAACGGCCCGGCCAGCCGCAGCGCCTTGTCCAGGTTGTCCTGGTTGCGCTGGAGCACGTCGGTGACCCGGTCGAGCTGTTCGAGGGCCGGGCCGATCTGCGCCTGGTTCTCCGCGACCAGGCCCTGCAGCTGCCTGGCCAGGTCGCGGCTGCCGACGAGCAGGTCGTGGATGGCGCCGCGGCGCTTGTCCAGCTCGTCGAGCAGCGCGCCGCCGTCGTTGATCAGCGCGGTGAACTGGTCGGTGCGGTCGGCGATGGTCTTGGCCACCCCGCCGGAGCTCTCCAGCAGCTGCTTGAGGTCCTGGTCGCGGGTGGAGATCGTCTTCGACAGCGAGGAGAGCCCGTCGAGCGCGGCCCGGACGTTGTCGGGGGTGGAGGCGGAGAAGGTCTGCGCCAGGGTGCGGAAGCTCTCCGCGAGCCGGTCGGTGTCGATCTCGCCGGTGGTCTTGGCCAGGTCCGCGAAGGCGTCGTTGACGTCGTAGGCGGTGACCGTGCGCTCCAGCGGGATCGGGTTGTCCGGGTCCTGCTCGCCGGTGCCCAGCGGGTCGAGCGCGAGGTTCTTCTGGCCCAGCAGGGTCTTGATCTTGATGGCGGCGACCGTCTGGTCCCCGATCCACACCCCCCTGGCCCGGAAGGTGACCTTGACGTAGGTGTTCTCCAGCTCCACGTCGGTCACCTTGCCGACCTTGACCCCCGCGACCCGGACCTCGTCGTCGGGCTTGAGGCCCGCGGCCTCCTTGAAGTGCGCGGTGTAGACCGTGCCGCCGATGACCGGCAGCGACTCCCAGGAGAAGACGAACAGCCCGAGCACCGCGATGATCACGGCCCCGACCAGGCCGACCTTGATGGTGTTGCGTTCCCGGAACGGTTTCACGCGCGGCACCTCGCAGCGGTGATCGGCAGGCCGACGCCGGACTGCCCCGGGGCGGGCTTGACGTCGGTGCTCGCCGAGCACAGGTAGAAGTTGAGCCACGAGCCGTACGAGGCCAACCGGCCGATCGCCTCGTACTTGCCGGGCAGGTTCTGCAGGAACTTCTCGAACTGGGGGGTGTTGTCGGCCAGCGTGCCCGACAGGGCCCCCAGGGCGTCGATGTCGCGGCGCAGCGGCTCGCGGCCCTCGGCCAGCAGCTGCGAGGTCGAGGTGGTCAGCGCGGCGATGCCGGAGAGCGCGTCGCCGATCGGCTTGGAGTCCTTGGCCAGCCCGGACACCAGCTGCTGGGTGGTGAGCAGCAGCGAGGAGAGCTGGTCGCCCTGGGAGTTCACCTGGCTCAGCACGGTGTTGAGGTTGGTGATGACCCGGCCGATCACGTCGTCCTTGTCGGCCAGCGTGCTGGTCAGCGAGGCGACGTGGGTGAGCAGGCTGTCCACCGTGCCGCCCTCGCCCTGCAGGACCTGCACGACCTCCAGCGACAGCTTGTTGACGTCGTCGGGCGAGAGCGCCTGGAACAGCGGCTTGAAGCCGTTGAACATGGCGGTCAGGTCCAGCGCGGGGCGGGTGCGGTCCAGCGGGATCTCCGCGTCCTCGGGCAGGGTGCCGGTGCCGGTGCCCTGGTCGAGGGAGATGTAGCGCTGACCGATGAGGTTGCGGAACTTCACCGTCGCGATCACCGTCGGCGACAGCGCCCAGCGCTTGTCCACGGTGAACTCGACCCGGCTGAACCGGCGGTCGACGACCTCGATGTCCTCGACCTGGCCCACCCGGACACCGGACATGCGCACGTCGTCGCCGACGTTGAGCGAGGTGACGTCGGTGAACTTCGCCGAGTAGTCCAGGGTGTCGCCGTTGCCCTTGTTGGCGATGGTGATGCCCAGCACGAGGGTGGCCACCACCGTCACCACGGTGAAGATGAGGCCCTTGACCAGGGGCCCGGTCACGGACTTCACGACAGGTTCACCTCAGCTCCGCGCAGGATCGGCCCGACCAGCACGCTGCTCCAGTCCGGCAGGTCGGCCGCGGTCAGGTCGTCGGTGGTCGGGGCGATCAGGTGGTTGATGAACTGGCTCTCCGCCACCGAGTTCACCTCGCCCAGGTCGGCCGAGCCGGTGCCGTCGGTGCCCGCCGTGGTCTGCCCCTGGTCGGTGGCCACCGCGGGGGTGGCACCGCCCGCGAGGCCGCCGGTGTAGCAGCGGGGGCCGCCGCCCGCGCCGAAGGTGGGCCGGTCGCGGCCGGGGACGTAGGCGCCCCTGGACTCCTTGACCACCAGGTTGACGTGCATGCCCGGCTCGTTGGTGCCCACGCCGAGGGCCTTCTCCACCCGCGGCTTGAGGTTCACCACGGCCTGGGCCAGGCACGGGTACTCCGGGGAGTACCTGGCCAGCAGCTCCAGGGTGGGCCTGCTGTTCTCGGACAGGTCGATGATGGTCTTGCGGTTGCCGCCGACGAAGTTGGCGAGGTTGTCCGACGCGGTGGTCAGGCTGCTGAACAGCGCGGCCACCTGGTCCTTCTGCTCGGCGATCGTCTTCGTCGTCGTGGTCAGGCCGTCGAGGGCGTCGATGATGTCCGGCGCGGCCTTCTCGTAGACCCCGAGGGTGTCGGCGAACTTGGTGATGTCGTTCTGGATCTCGGGCATCTTGGGGTTGAGCTGGTCGAGGTAGGAGTTCAGCAGCACCAGCGTCTCGCCCAGCGACTTGCCCCGGCCCTCCAGCGCCTGCGACAGCGCGCCCAGGGTGGAGTTGAGCTTCTGCGGCTGCACCGCCTGCAGCACCGGCAGCAGGTCGCGCAGCGCCTTCTCCAGCTCCACCGACTCCACCGAGGTGTCCTGCTTGATGGTGTCGCCCTCGCGCAGCGGGCGGTCGGCGTCCTCGGGCAGCTGGAGGGCGACGTACCGCTGGCCGAACAGGGTCTTGGGCAGCAGCCGCGCGGTGACGTTGCTGGGCAGCATCCGCAGCTTGTCGGGGTCCAGCGCCAGGGTCACCGACACGCCGTCGCCGTCGGTGTCCACCCCGCGCACGGTGCCCACGACCACGCCGCGCACCTTGACGTCGGCGTTCTCCTTGAGCTGGTTGCCGACCCGGTCGGCCTGCAGGGTGACCCGGGTGGAGGAGACGAACTGCTTGTCGTAGATGGCGATCGCCAGCCACATCAGCAGGCCGATGATGACGATGAACACCAGGCCCATCGTCTGCTTGCGCAGTCTCGTGCTCATCCGGCCACCCGCACCGTCGTGGTCGCTCCCCAGATCGCGAGGCTGGAGAAGAAGTCGAGGATGGAGACGATGACGATCGAGGTCCGCACCGAGCGGCCCACCGCGACGCCCACGCCCGCCGGGCCGCCGCTGGCGCGGTAGCCGTAGAAGCAGTGGGTGAGGATGATCGCCACGCTGAAGATCATCACCTTGACGAACGACCAGACCACGTCCTCGGGCGGGAGGAACAGGGTGAAGTAGTGGTCGTAGGTGCCCGCAGACTGCCCGTAGGCCACCACCGTGATGGTGCGCGCCGCGAGGTAGGAGGTGAGCAGGCCGATCGTGTAGAGCGGGATGATCGCCACGAACCCGGCGATGATCCGGGAGGTGACCAGGTAGGGCATCGAGCGCACCGCCATGACCTCCAGCGCGTCGATCTCCTCGGAGATGCGCATCGCGCCGAGCTGGGCGGTGAAGCCGGAGCCGACCGTCGACGACAGCGCCAGGCTGGCCGCCAGCGGGGCGATCTCGCGGGTGTTGAAGTACGCCGAGAGGAAGCCCGCGAAGGCCGACGTGCCGATCTGGTTGAGCGCGGCGAAGCCCTGCAGGCCGACGACGGTGCCGGTGAACACCGCCAGGCCGACCATCACCCCGATCGTGCCGCCGATGACCGCCAGCGCGCCGGAGCCGAAGCTCACCTCCGACAGCAGCCGGATGATCTCGCGGGAGTAGCGGGTGACGGCGAACGGGATCCAGGCCAGCGCGCGCAGGTAGAAGCTGAGCTGGTCGCCCAGGGACTCCAGGGCGTTGAACGGGCGGGCGAAGGCGGCCCGACCTCGGCGGAGGGTTGCCACCTCACGCTCCCTTCGCGGGGACGAGCTGCAGGTACACGACGGAGATGATCAGGTTGACCAGGAACAGCAGCAGGAAGGTGATGACGACGGACTGGTTGACCACGTCGCCGACGCCCTTGGGCCCGCCCTTGGGGTTCATGCCGCGGTAGGCCGCGACCAGCCCGGCCAGGAAGCCGAAGATGAGCGCCTTGATGGTGCCGACCCACAGGTCCGACAGCTGCGCCAGGGCGGAGAACGAGGACAGGAAGGCACCGGGGGTGCCGCCCTGCACGATCACGTTGAACACGTAGCCGCCGACCACGCCGACGACCGAGACCATGCCGTTGAGCAGCGCGGCCACGCCCATGGCGGCGAGCACGCGGGGCACCACCAGGCGCTGGATCGGGGACACGCCCAGCACCATCATCGCGTCGATCTCCTCGCGGATGGTCCGCGAGCCCAGGTCGGCGCAGATGGCCGAACCACCGGCGCCCGCGACCACCAGCGTGGTGACGATCGGGCTGGCCTGCTGGATGACCGCGAGCACCGAGGCGGCGCCGTTGAACGAGTCCGCGCCGATCTGCGCGGTCAGCGACCCCAGCTGCAGGGTGATGACCGCGCCGAACGGGATGGCCACCAGCGCCGCGGGCATGATCGAGACGCTGGCGATGAACCAGAACTGCTGGATGAACTCCCGCGCCTGGAACGGCCGCTTGAAGATCTGCACGATCACGTCGAGCGCGAGGGCGAACATGTTGCCGAACTCGCGCATCGAGCTGGTGGCGCCGTTGACGATCGGCTGCAGCGGCGACTGCTTGCGCGAGGTCCGCGCGGGCACCTTGCGCGTCGGCGGGCCCGCCGCGGGGGGCGGGGGCGGGGTGGTGGTGCTCATTGCCCCTCTTCCCGTCGCCAGGGCCGCGGCCGCGGCCGGGTCGGCGGCGCCTGCTGCGGCTGCGGCGGGGCGGCCGGGCGCTGCTGGGGCGGGCGCTGGACCTGCTGGGTGGGCTGCCCCGCGCGGCTCGCGGGCCGGGTCGGCAGCTGCTGGCTGACCTGGGTCTGCTCGCGCGGCAGCGTCGCGGTGGGCGAGCTGGGCATGGGCATGCCGGTGGTGCGGCGGCGCCACTCCTGGTAGCGCTCGTAGTCGTCGCGCGAGAGGCTGGCGAGGATGCCGTGCTGGGCGGACTCGGGCAGCGTGTGCAGGATCTGCATGACCCGCTGGCGGCGGCGCCGGGCGGCGTCGCGCGGCGGCAGGCCGGGGGTGGGCTCCAGCTGGGGCACCACGCCGCGCAGGTCCTCGTCGAGGGCGCCGTCGGAGTGCCCGGCCTCGACGTGCGCGCGCTCCTGGGCCATCTGCGCTTGGTCCTTCTCCTCGGACATGCCGATGGGGCCCAGGCGGCGGCCGTTGAGGAACTGCTCGACCACCGGCTCCTCGGAGGTCAGCAGCACCTCGCGCGGGCCGAACATGACCAGCTCCTTGCGGAAGAGCATGCCCAGGTTGTCCGGCACCGTGCGCGCCACGTTGATGTTGTGGGTCACGATGAGGATGGTGGCGTCGATCTGGGCGTTGAGGTCGATCAGCAGCTGCGACAGGTACGCGGTGCGCACCGGGTCGAGGCCGGAGTCCGGCTCGTCGCACAGGATGATCTGCGGGTCGAGCACCAGCGCGCGGGCCAGGCCCGCGCGCTTGCGCATGCCGCCGGAGATCTCGCCGGGCAGCTTCATCTCCGCGCCGAGCATGCCGACCATGTCCATCTTGGACATGACGATGTCGCGGATCTCCTTCTCCGACTTCTTCGTGTGCTCGCGCAGGGGGAACGCCACGTTGTCGAAGATGCTCATCGACCCGAACAGCGCGCCGTCCTGGAACAGCACGCCGAACAGCTTGCGGATCTCGTAGAGGTCGCGCTCCGGGCAGGAGCACAGGTCGACCCCGTTGATCACCACGCGGCCCTTCTCCGGCTTGAGCAGCCCGATCAGGCACTTGAGGAACACCGACTTGCCGGTGCCCGAGGGACCCAGCAGCACGCTGACCTCACCGGAGGGCAACGTGAGCGTGACGTCCCGCCAGATGGCCTGGTTGCCGAACGACTTGCTCAGGCCCTCGACGGCGACCTCGACACCCATCACACCTCCCGTAGGGGTACAGCTCGTTGTTCTCTGCTCCGCGCCCGACCCGGCGCGATCACGCCGGGCAGTCGCCCAGGCACAGCGACTTCAGCTTGACGACCACCGGGGTGTCCGGGCCGGACACCAGGCCGGTGAACAACCGGCTCATGTCCTCGCCGGTCCTGGCGGTGCAGCCCGCGAACGGCGGGATGGTGGCCTTGGTGGAGATCTCGGTCTCGGTCCCGGGGCGGATGCCGATCTTGCCGCTGATCGGGACCTCGATCGGGCTCGCGGTGCGGCAGTTGACGCCCTTGTCGATGACCAGGACCCCGCCGTTGGGGTCGCTGCTGCCCTGGCGGACCCGGTCGATCTTGAGCACGACCTTCGACACGGCCTTGGTGTCGGCGGTGCCGCTGGCGACGTCGACGAACACCCGGCCGGTGACCGGGCCGTCGGAGGTCGCGGTGATGTCGTTGAAGACCGGCATGAACCGGAAGACCACGAGGTAGTTGTCCTTCACCGGGTTCAGCGTCAGCTCGCCGGTGAGCGGGTTGCCCTCCGGCGGCGGCGGCGCGACCGGCAGCTCGGACTTGAGCGTGCCGGTGAGCACGACCTGCGCGTTGTCCACCTTCTTCAGGGTGGTGGTGACGGTGACGTCGAAGTTGACCTTGAACCCGGCCTGGGCGCTGACCCCGCCGCCGGGCGCGGCCTGCACCCGCTGCTGCGGCTGCTGGGTGGGGGTGGCCTTGGTGGCGCCCACCTCGAAGCTGCCCAGGGCGCCGGTGTTCGACGAGGAGGTGCACTCGACCTGCCGCTCCCCCGCGGCCAGCTGCGCGGTGAGGCCGGTGAGCTGGATCTGGGCGGTGCCCGCCCCGGACGGGGTCACCTGCACCGGGGTGCCCGCCAGCGGCAGCACCAGCTCGCCCTCGGCGGGCAGCGCCATCGCCTTGATGGCCAGCGGGTTGGCCTTGACCTCGCTGGTGCCCGACGCGTCGGTCAGCTCCAGCTTCGGGGTGAGGGTGGCGTCCACGGTGGTGGCCTCGGTGCCGCGCAGCGCGGTCACGGCGGCAGCGGGGAGGGTGACCTTGGCGCTCGGGGTGATCGTGGTGGCGGTGCCCGCGGTGGCGGTGTCCGGCACGCTCACCCCGAACTCGATCGGCACGGCGACCTGCTGCCCGCCCGGCAGCGCGCAGCTGAACGAGGCGGCGACCGGGGTCTGGCCCGCGGTGGCGGCGCTGGTGCTGTAGTACACCCCGCCCGCGACGGCACCGAGGACGACCGCGGCGAGCGCGGACCGGACCGCGAGGCGGCGGCGCTTTCGGGTCACGGAAACGTTCATGGGTTGTCCACTCACCTGCCGATGAATATGCGGGCAAAATGACGCGCAGGGCGCGCCGCGAGCACGGGATCGGACGTTACCAGCGTGTCACCACGGTGACAACAGCGCTTTCCATACCGAGCGGTAACACTTCTGTTGTTGTCATCGACCGCGCAGTGGGAGCCGCTCTTTGTGGTCGGGGTGCAACATCATCAGGCACTCCGACCTGCGTCTAAACCTCCCCCGGGGGCAACTTTGTCCGCCGGTGAGCATCGGGGCGCGCAGACTTGTCACCGGCGGAGGCAAGTGGGCGACCGGTGCCGACAATTCCGGATCGCGCCCCTATTCCGAGAACATTGGGAGCCGGTGCAACTGGGCCGAACGGGCCCGCCCCGGATTTTCCGCGGTGCCCGACCGGTCCCTTCACGCCCCTTCGCGCACGATTCTGAGGTCGTCGCGGCTGCCCCGGGCGATGGCGCAGGCGGCGCCGAGGTCGGCGGGCGTGCGGGCCGCGGCGAGCAGCCTGCTGGCCTCGCGGTGGGCCAGGGTGGAGCGGCGGCGCTGCTCGGCGACGACGCCGCCGCAGCGGCGCGGCAGCGCGGCCAGGTCGTCGGCGAGGCCGGAGACCTCCAGCGCCACCTCGTCGAGCACCAGCCGGAAGCGGCTGCGGGCGCGGCGCGCGCGGCGCCGCAGCAGCGCACCGGCCAGGGCGGCGGCGGCGAGCAGCGCAGTCGCCGCCGCCCACCACCCCGGGCTCACGCGGCGTCGCCGTCGCCCGCGCCCGCGTGCTCCATCAGGTCGCCCTCGGCCAGCACGCGCTTGAGCACCTTGCCGGTCTGGTTGCGCGGCAGCTCGTCGACGAAGATGACCTCGCGCGGCACCGAGAACCGGGCCAGCCGCTGGTGGACGTAGGCGCGGATGGAGTCCTCGTCGAGGCGGGCGCCGGGGCGGACCACCACGTAGGCGACCAGCCGCTGGCCGTACTCGGTGTCCGGCACGCCGACCACCGCGGCCTCCTCCACCTGCGGCAGGTCGACCAGCACCTCCTCCACCGGGCGCGGGAACACGTTCTCCCCGCCGGAGACGATCATCTCGTCGTCGCGGCCGGAGACGAACAGCCGCCCGTCGGCGTCGAAGTAGCCGCGGTCGCCGGTGTCCATGAGCTTGTGCCGCATCTCCCTGGCCTGCCCGTCGGTGTAGCCGTCGAAGAGCATGTCGTTGCCGACGAAGATGCGCCCGACCACCCCCGGCGGCACCGGGTCGCCGTCCGGGCCGAGCAGGCCGATGCGGGTGCCCTGCGGCGGGCGGCCCGCGGTGGTGGGCGCCGCGCGCAGGTCGGCGGGCCCGGCCACGGTGGCCGAGGAGACCTCGGTGGAGCCGTAGAAGTTGTAGAGGATGTCGCCGAAGTCGTCCATGAACGCGGTGACCAGCTGGCCCGGCAGCGCCGACCCGGAGGAGGCCACCACGCGCAGCGACGAGGTGTCGTAGCGCGAGCGCACCTCCCGGGGCAGGTTCATGATCCGCTGGAGCATGATCGGCACGGCGATCAGCGCGGTGCACCTGTTGTCCTGGATGGCCCGCAGCGTGCTCTCCGCGTCGAACCGGCGCTGCACGACCAACCCAGCGCGCAGCGGCATGGCGATCTGCAACGCGGTCAGGCCCCAGCTGTGGAAGATCGGCGCGGCGACGAAGATCCGGTCGTTGGCCTTGAGCGGGATGCGGGAGAGCACCTGCGCGGCGTCGGAGAGCCCGGGGGTGGGGCGGCGGGCGCCCTTGGGGGTGCCGGTGGTGCCCGAGGTGAGCACGATCAGCCTGCCCGGCTCCTTGGGGGCGGGCAGCTTGGCCCGCTCGCCCTCCTCGATGAGCTCGTCGATGGTGGTGTCGGTGTCCTCGGTGGGCTTGCCGGTGCCGATGATCGGCACGTCCTGGGGCACGTAGCGCAGCAGCGGCACGAACTCGTCGTCGGAGACCAGGGCGGTGACGGTGTGCCTGCGCACCATGTCGTCGATCTGCGCACCGGCCAGGCCGGTGTTGAACAGCACCGCGTCGGCGCCGAGCTTGCCCAGCGCCACCAGCGCCTGCACGAGGTAGCGGTGGTTGCGGCAGAGCACGCCGACCTTCTTGCCCTCGACGACGCCGAGGGCCTGGAACGCGTTGGCCAGCTTGGTGGTGCGCGCGTCGACCTCGGCGAAGGTCAGCTCGCCCTCCTCGTCGGAGATGGCGAGGTTGCGCGGGGACCGGGCCGCGGCGGCGCAGTAGCCGCCCGCGAGGGTGGCGCCCCACTTGAACAGCGCGTGCAGCTGGCGCACCGTGCGGTCGGGCCGGGCCGGGGAGAAGATGCCCGCGCCGACCAGCGTCCTGGCCACGTGCACCTTGGTGCCGCCGGGCTCGCGGTGGCGGTCGGCGCGCGCGTCGGGCACCTGGGCCAGGTGGTCGCAGACCCGGCGCAGGCCGTCGCGGGCCCAGCCGCGGATCTCCGACTCCGACCAGGTGGCGCCGCGCTCGTGGCGCAGCATCGGCTTGAAGAACACGATCTTGACCTGGGTGCGGCCGGGGCCCGCGTCGGACAGCCGCACCGAGACCCAGCCGCCGGTGTCGGGCACGCCCGCGAGCACCAGCTGCTCGTCCCGGCGGTTGATGACCGCGCGCAGCCGGTGCTCGATGACGGCGAAGTCGCCGAGGCAGGCGCGCAGCGCGTACTCGTCGGGCGCGCCGTAGGCGTCGACGGCGAGCTTGTCGCAGCTGGAGATGCCGCGGAAGAACCGGGGGTAGCGGGCGGGCTCGCCCAGCACCTCCCAGAGGGCGGACCGGGTGTGGTCCACCGTCATGTCGAAAACCACGCAGTCGGCAGCCATGACAACCGTCCTCGGTCTCGCTTCCTCGGCCCGTTCGCACCTCGGTTCACCGAATGAATCACCCGAATTAACCCCGGGTCAAGGGCGTGCGCGCTCCTGCGGGGAAAGTGCTCCCGGAGCGCACACCCACGGCCGTTTTTTGTCACCGGCGCGCAGCGCCGGGATCTTGATCCGTGAGTAGGTTTCCCGCGACGACCTGCGACTATACGGGTGCCCAGGGTGTCAGGGCGTCGGCCATCCGGAGCAGCCCCCCGCGGCCGCGCGACGCGGGCCCCGCCACCGGTACCACGGCGGGCCGACGTGCATGCTGCGAATCGCAACAATGGCGTCGAGTGCATTTCCCACGGGGTGCGCCGCCCCGCCCGGGAATCTCACGCCGACGGCGGGAGCGCGGTGAGCCCGCCCCCGCCGAGCGCCCAGCGCGGGTGCGCGGGCACCGGCGGCGCGGGGACCTCGCGACCGCCCCGGCCCGCCGTCAGCCACCGGGTGCGCACCCCCACCCCGGCCACCGCCAGCTCCGCCAGCGCCGCGAGCAGCCCGGGCAGCCCGCCACCGGGGGCGCGGCCCGGCTCGGGCTCCAGGGCGACCGCGACGTGCGGCCGCCCGCCCAGCACGGCCCGCACCCGCTCCCCCAGCGCCCGCCCCGGCCCGGCCTCGACGAACACCCGCACCCCCGCGGCGTGCATGGCCTCCACCTGCTCGGCCCAGCGCGCCCGCGCCGCCCGGGGCTCGGCGTCGCGGGTGGAGAACACCGGCACCCGGGGCGGGGCCAGGCGCACGTCGGCGAAGGCGGCGTGGCCGGTGGCCAGCGGCACCAGCAGCCTGGGGTCGAAGCACCCGGCCGCGGCCAGCGCGACCAGCTCGCCGTAGCCGTGGCCCGCGTACGCGTCGGCCACCACGCCCAGCTCGCCCAGCAGCTCGTCGTAGACCAGCCCGGCCGCGCCGAGGGCGGCCGGGGCCAGGCCGGGGTCGAGCCCGGCGCGCCCGAGCGCGCCCGGCCCGTGCAGGGCCTCGGCCAGCGTGCCGCGGCCGAGGTGGCGGGCCAGGTGGGGGAAGGCGACGAGGACGTGGGCGAGCATTCCGGGCCGCGCGCCGCCCGCGCCGGGGAACAGCACCGCGACCCCGCCCGGCTCCGCGCCCGCGCGGTGCAGGCCCGCCGCCGGGTCGGTCTCGCCGCGCAGCGCGCGGCGCAGCAGCGCCACCAGCTCGGCCACCCCGGTGGCGACGAGCGCGACGCCCGCGGGCCCGGCGCCGGTGCGCAGCGCGCTGGTGCGGGCGAGGTCGAGCAGGGTGCCCGGGGTGCCGGAGGTGGCCAGGTCGAGCAGCGCGGCCAGGTGCTCCTGCACCGCGGCCGCGCTGCCGTGGAAGGTGAACAGCTCCGCGGGCCAGCGCCGCAGCCCGCGCCGGGTGAACGCCGCCGAGGGGTGGCCCACCAGCACCAGGTGGTGCTCGGCGGCGCCCAGCCCCGCGGCGCCGATGCCCGCCACCCGGTCGAGCGGGGCCCGCGGCCAGGGGGCCGCCGGGCCGTCCGGGCGCGGTCGGACGCCGGTGTGCAGCGCCATCGCCGCGCGCACCACGCCCGCCAGGCCCGCCACCCGGTCCACGTGCCCGGGGCGCCCGTGGCCGTGCAGCTCGACGAGCCCGGCCGCCGCGGGCGCCGTGCCCGCGTCGGCGTGCGCCCGCTCGACCGCGCCGCGCCCGGCACCCGCCCCGCCGAGCACGGCGTAGACCCGGTCGCCGTCGTGCTCGGCGTCGGTCAACCGCTTGAGGACGACGCACGCGGTGCCGCCCACCGGGTCGGTGGCGCCCGCCAGCACCACCCGCGACCCGCCGCAGGCCAGCTCCTTGCGCGCGGCGTCCACGGCGGCCAGCCCGGAGGCCCACGCGGCGTCGACCAGGAGCGCGGGGCCGCCCAGGCCCAGCGCGCCGAGCTGCGCGGCGACGAGGTCGGCCCCCGGTCCGGCGCCGAACACCACGCCCGTGCGCTCGGCGTCGTGCGCCACGCCCGCGTCGGCGAGCGCGCGACGGGCGACCTCCAGCACCGCCACCGGCTCCCCCGGTGGTCGCGCCGGGACCTCGCCGTGCACCGCGCCCGCCCAGAACCCGTCGAGGTCGTCGGCGCCCGCCACCGCGCACGCCAGGCCGACGACGGCGACGTCGAGCGACTGCCGCTCGGGCGCCTGCGCCCACGCCGTGCCCAGCTCCGCGCGCACCTGGGCGGCGCGCTCGCCCAGCACGCCCGCGGCGTCGCCGGTCCCAGCGCCCACGTCGCCGGTCCCCGCCACCAGCAGGCCGACCTCGACACCGCGCGCGACCAGCCCGCTGGTGAGCCCGGCGACCAGGGGGACCGCTCCAGCGCCGCCCCCACCGGCGAACACCACCTGCGCGCCTGGGGCGCGGGGGTGGTCGGCCAGCACGTCGACCTGCGCCTGCCACTGCGCGAACCCGCTGCCGCCCGCAGGCTCGTCGAGGACGAGCCGCCGCTCCCCCGCGTCGAGCGCGCGCGCCAGCTCGGCGGCCGTCCGCACGCGCGCGGCCGAGCCCGGCGCGGTGGTGTGCGGGACGGGCGGGTGAGCGGCGCCCGCGGCGTCGGCGACGGTGTTGAGCACCGCGCGCACGGCCTTGGCGGCCCCGCCGAACCGGTCGAGGAACCGCACTGCCTGGGCGTCGTCGAGCACGGGGTCCGGCACGTCCGCCTCGGGCAGCAGCGCCAGCTGGGTGTCGAGCACGACGCCCGCGGCACCGCCCAGCACGGCGGCCGCGGCGGCGGCCGGGCCGATGCCGCCGCGCAGCCACACCGGCAGCGGTTGGCGCCCGGGGTCGAGCAGCCGCCGCGCCAGCAGCACCCCGCCGGGGCCGCCGACCTGCGCCACCAGCCCGTCCGCGCCCTGCTCGTCCGCGGCCGCCGCCGCGGCGTCCGACCCCACCTCGACCAGCACGAAGTACCGGTCGGGCACGTCGGCGACCCGCCACGGCGAGCCCGCGCCGAGCACCACGGCGGCCAGCCGCGCCGCGGCCGGGCCCAGCACGGCGGTGACGGCGGCCGGGTCCAGCGCGCAGCCCGCCGGGACCCGGATGCCGAAGCGGCGGTCGGCGGGCCACCCGGCCGCGTGGCGCAGCGCGGCGGTCGCCAGGTGGTCGCCCGCGCCCAGGTCCAGCACGCCCAGCCCGCCCGCGGCCGAGACCGCGCCGCAGAGGGCGGCGCACGCCCGCCCGCCGGGGCCGCCCGCCAGCACCAGCTCCGGGCGCTCGTCGTGCGCGCGGTCCTGGGCCTCGGTCATCTCGCGCCGCCCTCCCGTCCCAGCAGGCCTGGTCGGGCGACCGTAGGAGTCCACACCGGACAGCGTCAAGGCGCGCCGCGGAACTTGGCGCGCAACGCCGTTTCCGCCGCGCGGTGTTGTCCCGCCGGGAGCAGCGGGTCCAGTTGGGACAGTCCGGGAACGCCGCGAGGGCCCTGCCGGGGTGCTCGTCGCACCCCGCCAGGGCCCTCGCGGGTCCGGCGGTCAGGCCTCGGTCACGCGCCGCAGTTCGGCGTGGCGGGCTTGCCGTCGATCCGGTCCTTCATGAACGCCAGCGCGTCCTTGTTGCCGGTGTAGACCAGGGTGATGTGGTCGGACTGGAACTCCTTGAACTGCACCGAGGTCCCGTTGGCGCACAGGTCCTTGCGCAGCTGGCGGCCCTGCGAGGGCGCCACCAGGTCGTCCTGGGCGCCGAGGTACTGGTACACCGGCACGGCGATCTTGGCGGTGCCGAGCTTGTTCTCCGCGACCCTGGCCAGCCACGGCGGGGTGAGCACCGGGCTGGTCGTGGTGTAGTCGATCAGCTTCTTGTTCGCGTAGGTGCTCAGCAGCTCGACGGTGCAGGCCCCGTTCTCCAGCTCGGAGAACAGCTGGCGCCCGGCGTCGTTGTAGTAGTTCGCCAGCTTGAGGTCCGGGTAGGCGTGGTCGAGGCCCAGCAGGGCGTAGGCCAGGAAGCCGAAGCCCTTCTTGCCGTCGAGCGAGAGCGCCACCTGGGTCAGGTCGGCGGGCACGCCGCCGCCCGCCGCGCCGACGAGGTTGACGTCGGCGGCGTAGGTCGGCTGGAGCTGGGCGGCCCACAGCGCGGCGCCGCCGCCCTGGGAGTAGCCGCGGGTGAGCACCTTCGCGCTCGCCGACCAGCCGACCTCGGGCACGTTGCGGCCCGCGCGCACGATGTCGAGCACCGCGCGGCCCTCGGACTGGCCGGTGATGTAGGTGGTCTTGCTCGGGTTGGGGCCGTAGCCCTCGTAGTCGGTGATGGCCACCGACCAGCCCTGGGCGATGAAGTCGTTGACCGCGGGCTGCTCGTAGAGCGCGCCGATCTCGGACATGTAGCTGGGCGTGCACTTGAACGCCGGGCCGTGCGTGCCGACCGCGAAGCTCACCACGGGGGTGGTCTTGGGGTCCTTGCCCTTGGGCGTGAGCAGGGTGCCGGTGACCGCCATCGGCTGGCCCAGCGCGCTGGTGGACAGGTACATGACCTTCCACGCGCTGATCTTGTCGGTGGCCGAGCCGGACTGCGTGGCCTTGACCCGGATGACGTCGCCGGGCTTGCCCGAGGGCAGCGGGTTCGGCGGCACGTAGAAATCGGGGTCGATCGGTTCCTTGGAATCGGCCAGGCTCTGCGCCAACCCCTTCTCCGCCGCCGCCCCGGCCGCGGTCGCCGAGCTCGCCGGGGCCGACCAGACCCCCGCGACCAGGCTCGCCGCCAGCAGCGGCACCACCGCCGCGGCCCGCGACGCGCGCGCGTGCTTCCTGGACACCATTGACCTCCGCACCGACCGGAAATAGGAACGACAATGAACCAGCAGCAGATTACCACCGGTTAGTGCCGTATTTCCTCATTGATTTCTCACAAATACCCACCGGCCGCGCGTGGGACCGGTGACAAGCCGGATGCCCGGCGGAGCGGGGTGCTCCACCGGGCATCCGGGGATCGTGCTCAGCGGTCGGTCAGGACCGTCAGACCTGCTTGCGGGCCCGGCGGCGCTGCCAGACGAGCGCGCCAGCGCCCGCCAGCACCAGCGCGGCGCCGATGCCCAGCGGCAGGCCGATGGAGGCACCGGTGGAGGCCAGGCCGCCGCCGCTGCCGCCGGAGGGGTAGCCCCCGCCCCAGCTGCCGCCGCCGGTGTTGCCGCCGTCCGGGTACCCGATCGGGTCCTGGGTGAGCACGGGCGGCTCGGTGGTGGTCACCGTGGTGGTCGGCACCGTCGGCAGGGTCGCCGAGGTGGTGGTGCCGGAGGTCGGCGGGGTGGTGCTGCCCGAGGTGGGCGGGGTGGTGCTGCCCGAGGTCGGCGGCGTGGTGCTGCCGGAGGTGGGCGGGGTGGTGGAACCCGAGGTCGGCGGGGTCGTCGAGCCCGAGGTCGGCGGCGTGGTGCTGCCCGAGGTGGGCGGGGTGGTGGTGCCGCCGCCGGTGCCCACGGTGAAGGTCGCCAGCAGGGTGTCCTGGCCCTCGATCAGGGTGCACGCGGAGGTGAAGGTGCCCAGGCCGGTCTCGGCGCCCGCGGCGGTCTTCGGGGTCAGCGTGGTCGTGAAGTCGCCCACCTTGACCGTGGTCTCACCGGCGTTGGGGACCGGCTGCGGGGCCACGTCGCCGGAGGCGGTCACGGTGAAGGTGCCCGCGGCCGGGACGTCGGTCTTCGGCACGACCAGGCCGGGGATGGTGACGTCGATCTGCTGACCGGCGTTGTCGGCGATGACCTTGGCCTCGGCCGAGCCCTCGACGGTCTTGGCGCCCACGAGCGCCAGGCCCGAGGTCGCGGTCTCCGGGACGGTCGCGATGGCGGAGAAGTCCGAGGTGGTCAGGTTGCCGCCTGCCGCCGCGGGCGGGGTCAGCGTCGCCTTGATCTGCACCGCGAGCGTCTGCTTGCCGATCAGCGGGAACGGGCAGGTGTAGTTGAGCGACTTGTCGACGGTCACCGGCTGGCCGCCGCCGCCACCGGGCTGGCTGGTGGTGGTCGTCGGCTCGGTCGTCGGCTCCGTGGTGCCCGAGGTGGGCTCGGTGGTGCCGGAGGTCGGCTCGGTCGTGCCCGAGGTGGGCTCGGTCGTGCCCGAGGTGGGCTCAGTCGAGCTGCCCGAGGTCGGCACCGTGGTGGTGGGGCCACCGGTGGGCGGGCCCACGGTGAAGTCGAGGATCTTGGTGTCCTGGCCGGGGTCCAGGGTGCAGTCCGAGGTGAAGGTGCCCAGGCCGGTCTCGGCGCCCGCGGCGGTCTTCGGCGTCAGCGTGGTGGAGAAGTTGCCGATGGAGACCGACGTCGGGCCCTGCTTCGGGAACGCCGTGGGCACCTTGCCGGTCGCGCTCACGGTGAACGTGCCGGAGGCGGGGACGTCGGTCTTGGCCACCGCGAGGTCGGGGATCGAGATCGGCAGCGTGGTCCCGGCGTTGACCAGGGTGATCCCGGCGCTGCCGGTGCCCTCCACGGTCTTCGCGCCGACCAGCACCAGGCCCTGGGTGGCGGTCTCGGGGACGGTCACCGTCGCGGTGAAGTCGCCCGCCTTGAGCTCGCCGCCCTCGTTGGCCGGGGTCTCGACGGTCGTCTTGATCTGCACCGTGAGCTTCTGGATGCCGATCAGCGGGAAGGGGCAGCTGTAGGTCAGCGTCTTGTCGACCTGCACGGTCTCCGCGGCGGAGGACCCGGCCGAGAGCAGCAGACCGGCGATCACCACCCCGGTCACGCCGACGGCGGACGAGGCCGCCACCAGCTTCTTCGACTTCAGGACTCTCATATCCTCTTTCCGTTCCCGTGGGGACGCACTCGACCCGCGAGCGGCGGGGACGAGCCCGGGGGTTGCGGCGGCCGGGCGGCGTTGACCGCGCCTGCCGCACTCGGACCTATCTCGGTGCGGTCAGGACCTCCTCGACCGCGGTGCCGGGTCCCGCGGTGCGCGGGGTGGCGGGGCGTCGACGCGACGCGGGCGGCCCGGGAACGACGACCCGGTCGTGGCGCGCGCACCGGCGGCTGCGACCTGGTCCCATTTCCCGTCTCCTTTGCCGACAAATAGCGCTCCGTTGTCCGGAGCGGGCGACAATTGCGACTTCACCCGCCCCTTACCACCCGCACTGGACCCTGAAACCACGGTAATCCACGCCGGTGGGCACCGGAGCACGACTGAAGCATTTCAGTCATGACCAGGCAACTTACCCACTGGTAAGGTTGCCGCACAACCCCGTCGAAGAAGCCGATGTCAAGAATTGATTAGCCATTGCTGCCAATGCCGGACACCCGGCCGCGCACGGGGATGACAACTGTCACGATGCGCGCACGCGCGGGTGCGGTCCGTGCGCCGACGCGGTCCTCGCAGCTAGCAGCGGTGAACGGCGCTGTCCGCATACCCCCGGTCGCCGGCTGAGGTCTTGTCACCGGGGTACGAGGTCGCCCGCGCGAACCCCTCACCCCGCGACAAGAAACTTCTTCACGTTCGCCGGTTGCCGCTGATTTCCTGGATGTTTCACCAACCGTTTGACACGTTCCGGATGGCGAATTTATCGTCAGCGGAGCAAACCGGTCACCGTCCCTGTTGACACGGACGGCTGTTTTGTCACGAAGAGGTGGCGCATGTCGATGGAACCGAGACCGACCACCGGACGACCCGGAGCGGCCGCGGGCCCGGTGCGACTCGCGGGCCCTTCGGCGAACGCCCACCGGCCCGGTCCGGGGTCGACCAGGGCCGCGGTCCCCGGGACGGGCCGGGTGCCCGCCGGGCCGCCCCGCCCCGCGGGCCAGCCCCCGGCCCGCGGCGCGCTCGCGCCCCGGGCGCACGCCCAGCACCCGCCGACGCCGCCGAGCCCGGTGGACCCGACCCGCACCATCGGCGCGGCCAGGGCGCTGTGGTCGGCGATCCCGCAGGCGCTGGCCGACCGGCTGCGCCGCGAGTCCACCGACCTCGTCCGCGAGGTGATCACCGAGATCCGCGCCGCCGTCCCGGCCTACGACCAGCCGCTGCAGGGCCAGTTCCGGGAGGTGCTGGTGGGGTCGGTCGAGATGGCGGTGGTGCGCTGCTTCGACTCCTCCGCCGACGTCAGCGGCGCGGTGCACGACTGGACGAACGCCTTCACCTACGCGGGCAAGGTCGAGCACGCGCAGGGCCGCACGATGGACGCGCTGCAGACGGCGGTGCGCGTCGGCGCCCGCGTGGTCTGGCGCAGGATGAGCGCGGTCGGCCGCGAGATGGGCGTGCCCACCGACACCCTGTTCACCCTGGCCGACCGCATCTTCGCCTACGTCGACGAGGTGTGCGCGGTGGCGATCGCGGGCTTCTCCGAGGCGCAGAGCAACGCCACCGGCGCCCTGGAGCGCAGGCGCAGGCAGCTGATGAAGCTGATCCTGGCCACGCCCCCGGTCGCCCCGCAGGCCATCGCCGACCTGGCGGGCACGACCGACTGGGTGGTGCCCGACGAGGTCGCCGTCATCGCCGTCGAGCACCGCCCCGGCTTCCCCACCACCACCGCCCTGGGCGGTGAGCTGCTGGTCGACCTGGAGAGCGCCGACCCGTGCGTGGTCGTGGCCGACCCCGACCGCCACCTGCCCGCCCTCACCCGCGCCCTGGCGGGTCGCCGGGCCGCCGTCGGTCCCACGGTGCCGCTGTCGGAGGCCCACCGCTCGCTGGCCTGCGCCCGCCGCGCCCTCACCCTCGTCCAGCGCGGCGTCCTGCCCGACACCCCCACCACCCGCTGCACCGACCACCTCTCGGCCCTGGTCCTGCTCTCCGACGAGTTCCTGCTCGACCAGCTCACCGCCCGGGCCCTGGCCCCCTTCGCCGACCTCACCGACAAGCAGCGCGAACGCCTCACCGCCACCCTCCTGGCCTGGCTGGAGACCCGCGGCGGCATCAACGACATCGCCGCCCGCCTCGACGTCCACCCCCAGACCGTCCGCTACCGCATGCACCAGGTCGAAGAACTCCTCGGCGAACGCCTGGACGACCCCCAGGAACGCCTCTGCATGGAGATCGCGCTGCGCGCCAGGGCTCTGCTCACCCCCCGGGTCCCCAACCAGCGCACCCCCGCCGACCACGACGAGGACGACGAACCCCGTCCCCCCTACCGCCTGGCGGCAGCCAGATAACCCCCGCACCCGGATAACCCCGTAGTCACAGCACATCCACGCACCACCACGCAGGCGGGCCCCACCCCAGGGCCCGCCTGTGCTTGCCACCAGAGCACCCGGCAGCCCGGCCAAGCCCCTATCGCCGCAGGGGCCCCGGCCACACGAGACCACCGCATCGAGCCAGCCCCAAAAATCCCGGCTCTTCCAGAGCCGACGCCGAAGGCGAGGCGACACCCACCCCCCTCACCAGCCACAACGCCACGATCGGGCCATGGGGGTTGTGCTCCCCGTCAACCGGCGTACCGTCGGTAGGGAGTCCCGCCCAAGGTGACGCTGCGTTGGGAATGTGCCCGGGGACCCTGACCTCCCCGGTGTGACGACCAAGCATCCTCCGCGTGGCCGCCCCGACAACAGGGAGCGCCACATGCCCATGCGGCCCATCGTGCCCGCACAACGCGCCACACCCGCCACCGGCGCCGAGCGCGCGCGGCACGAGACCACACCCCTCCTGTCCGTCCACCACTACCGCGTCGCGGACGTGCCGGTGCTGCGGCTGTCCGGCGACATCGACCTGGCCACCCGCGACACCGCCGAGGCGGCGATCGCGGTGCGCCAGCGCGGCCCCGCCCTGGTGCTGGACCTGGCCGAGGTCGACTTCGTCGGCGCCTGCGGGATCACCCTGCTGGTGCGGGCCCGGCGCCGGGCCGAGGACGACGGCGGCCGCTTCCACCTGGCCTGCTGCGGCCCGGTGGTGCGCCGCGGGTTGGAAGCCACCGGCCTGCTCGGCACGCTGCGCCCGTTCGACTCCGTGGCCGAGGCGGTCGCCGCCTGCTCGGACGTCCCGTCCCCCCGCACGGGGAAGTAGCGCCGCGCGTCAGACCCGGCCGGTGGCGGTGATGCCGAAGGTGGTGCGGGGTCCGATCCGCTCGCCCGCGGACTGCAACCACCCGGCCTGGGTCGACCAGTACCGGTCCACCTCCACCGAGGCGAAGTGCGGGGCGAGCGCGGCCACGAGCGCCTGCTCGTCCACCCCCTGCCGCACCACGTGGTACTCCACCATGTCCGAGGGGTTCTCCGGGTCATGCGCGTGGCGCAGCCTGCGGCCCAGCGACGCCACCCCGCGCAGCAGGTCGCCCCGGGTGACGCGCCAGGCGAAGTACGCGCCGCGGTCGACGGCGAAGGACAGCCGCGACCGCCGGGGGTACCACAGCGGGTCCTGGTAGCTGACGAACGCGCCACCCGGGGCGATCCTGGGCAGCAGCGCCTCCACCGCGCCCACGTAGTCGGGGATGTGGTGCAGCACCGACACCGCGAGCACCACGTCCACCTCCGGGCCGCGCGCCCCCGCGGTGCCGTCCGGGTCGTGCACCACGTGCACCCGGTCGTTGTGGACGAACCGCCGGGCCAGGAAGTCCGCGCTGGCCGGGCTCATCTCCGTCACCCACACCTCCGCGCCGAGCGCGGCCACGTGCTCGGTGAACGTGCCGTGCCCGGCACCCACCTCCAGCACCCGGCAGCGGCCGTCGCGGTCGAGCACGTCGCGCACCGCCGCCTGGCAGGCCGCCACCACCTTCGCCCGCAGCGCGCGGTGCCGCAGGTGCGGGGACCCCGCTGTGTAGTCGAACCCCTCGCCGAAACCCACACTTTGGTGTTGTGCCACGGCGTTCGGCTCGGTGAGCCCGGTCATCGGCGCCTACCCTTCGAGCAGTCGATCCGGAGTGGAGTGATGATGCGTCCCCCATGGACTGAGATGTTCCGCGCGGACCTGCGCGCGGTGACCGGGCGCGACCGCGTGGGCCCGGTGCGCGCGGCCTGGCTGGTGCTGACCCGGCCGGGTGTGCTGGCCACGCTGCTCTACCGCTGGCAGCAGGCCGCCGACCAGCGCGTCGCCGCCCCGCTGCTGCGCTCGCTGAACCACGTGCTCACCGGCGCGGACTTCGTCGTGGGGGCCGAGATCGGCCCGGGGGTGCGCATCGAGCACCCCAACGGCATCGCCATCGGCACCAGGGCGGTGGTGGGCGCCAACGCGTTCATCTGCCAGCGGGTGACCCTGGGCGAGCGGCTGGGCGAGAACCGCGGCCACGAGTACCCGGTGGTCGGTGATGACGTGTTCCTCGGCGCGGGCGCGACCGTGCTCGGCCCGGTGCGCATCGGCTCGGGCGCGATGGTCGGCGCCGCCGCGGTGGTGCTGCACGACGTGCCCGCGGGCGCGGTGGCGGCGGGCAACCCGGCGCGCATCGTCCGCAGGCACGCCCACACCGCGGGCCGCAACGCCGGGCAGGCCACCGAGCAGTGGTCGCATCAGCGCTCCGCGACCCCGGACACGGCCGAGGCGCAGAAGACCGCGTTGTAGGGCAGCACCCCCGGGCACTCCCGCGGCCGGTAGCCCAGCGGGCGCACCGCGTCGGCCACCGCGCGGCGGGAGTCCTCGGTCGGCGCCTCGACGACCAGCACCGGCCGGTGCGCCCGCAGCAGCTCCCCCATCCCCGCCAGCGCGTCCAGCTCGGCGCCCTCCACGTCGACCTTCACCGCGTCGACCCGGGGGGCGCCGCGCTCGCGCCACACCTCGTCCAGCGGCACCACCGGGCACTCCACCTCGCCGGTGCTGCGCTGGGGCACCCGCACGTCCTCGGCGAGGCCGTCGCGGTGGGCGTAGGCGCTGTCCTCGTGCAGGGTGAACACCGCCGTGCCGCGCACCCGCCCGGCGGCCACCCGCACCACCTCGACCCCGGTGAGCCCGGAGGCGGCGACGTTCTGCGCCAGCAGGTCCGCGGTGGCGGGCACGGCCTCCACGGCCCACACCGCGGCGTCGCGGCGGTGCGCGGCCACCAGCAGGCTGAACCAGCCCACGTTGGCGCCCACGTCCAGGAACACCCCGCCCGGGCGCAGCGCCCCGGCCAGCAGCTCGGCCTCGCGGTGCTCGTAACCCGCGGCCAGCACCGCCCCGCGGGCGAGCGCCCCGTCCACCCGCAGCCCGATCCCGGGCGCGAACGTGGCGGCGACCGGCGGCAGGCCGGGGGGCAGCAGCCGGTCGAGGGCGGCGAGCACCGGCATGGCCTGCGCGCCCCGGGTGGCCCAGGCGTGCCCGCGGGCCAGCGCGGCGACGACCCTGGCGCGGGCGGGCACCGGCCCGGTGGGGCGCAGGGCGGGCCGGGGCAGCGGCTGCGGCAGCGGCCCGGACAGCGCCTCGGCGGTGGGCGCGCTCACGAGCCGGACCGCACGAACACGCCGTCGCACTGGAGCATCCGCCCGGTGGCCGGGTCGCAGAAGCCCGGCTCGATCGCCCACAGCTCCAGCCCGGCCGCCACCAGCAGGTCGCTGATGTCGCCCATGAGCCGCTGGCCGTCGTAGAGCGGGGTGAGCGAGAGCTCGACCTGCACCGCGGCCAGCGCGGGCAGCACCGCGCGGGCGCCCTGCAGCACCTCCCACTCGTAGCCCTGCACGTCGATCTTGAGCAGGGTGCGCTCCGGCGGGTAGCCGTAGGTGCCCAGCAGGTCATCCACAGTGGACATCGGTGCGCTCTCGGTGCGCACGTAGGCCGACTCCGGTGCGGCGTCGCGGTGCGCGTCGAGCATCGGCAGCACGGACGAGGAGTAGGAGTTGCCCGACACGTTCACCTCGACCTCGCCCGCGCTCGGGCCCAGGGCCAGCCGCTCGGGGTGCCAGGCCGGGTCGGCGGCCGCGGCGCGGACCAGCTTGGCGTGCGCGTCGGCCACCGGTTCGCAGGACACGATGTGCCCGGCGAACCCGGCCTGGCGCAGGAACGTCGCGTACTGCCCGCTGTTGGCGCCGACGTCGAGCACGGCGCGCACGTCGAGCCGGTCGCACAGCGCGGTGAGCCGCTTGGCGAAGGGGTTGCGGGTGATCTCCACGCCCACGGCCAGCGCGGCGCGCTTGGCGATGGTGCGCAGGGAGGTGGGGACGTAGTCCAGCAGGGCGGCAGCCACGGCGACACATCCTTCTAACCGGCGAACTTCCGGTTCCGACGGGGCACGGGGGGTTCGATTGTGGACATACTGCGGACCATGTCGCTCCCCGGATCCCCGAAGTCCACCAGATCGAGTCACCCCGCGCTGGCACTGCTCACCGTCGGCGGTGGGCAGCTGGTCGCCCAGGTGCTCACCGCCGTCGCCCTGGTCGCCCTCGGCCACGACGACGTGCAGGCGCTCGGCCGCGTCGCGGTCTACTACGGCATCGCCGTGGCGGCGGCCAACATCGCCGACGCGGGCGCCTCCGTGCGCGTGCTGCGCGACTGCGCGCACGGCCCGGACGGCATCGGACCGAGCGCGGCGCGGGCGATCGGCTTGGTGAAACCCGTGCTGGTGCTGGTGGTCGCGGTGTTGGCGGGCGTGGTCTCGGGGGATCCCGCGCTCGCCCTGGCCCTGGGGTACGCGGGCGTGCGCGGGGTCGGCCTGTTCGCCCAGGCGCTGTGGAACGCGGGCGGCATGCAGCGCCGGGCGGCGGCCACCGTCGTGCTGGAGCGGGCCGTCGCGGTCGCGACCGCGCTCGGCGCCTCCGCGATCGGCGCCCCCGCCGCGATCGCGCTGTGCGGCGGTCTGGTGCTCGGGGCGCTGGTCGTGGTGCTCGTGGCGCTGCCGACTGTGCTGCGGGCCAGTGCGGGCGCGCGTGGGCTGCGCGCCCGCGTGGTCGTCTGCTACGGCGGCCGGTTCCTGGGCGCGACGGTCGCGGGAAACCTGCTGCTGCTGGACACCACGCTCGTCGCGCTGGCCGCCGGTGCGACCCAGGCCGGCCTGTACGCGGTGGGAGCGCGGCTGCTGGGGCCCATGGGGTTGCTCATCACCGCCGCCGGGACCGCGCTGCTGCCCGGGGTGGCGCGCGGCGAGCAGTCCGCCCGCCGGGCGCTGGACCTGGTGGGCGTGGTGTCGGTGGCCGGGCTCGCGGTGGTGTTCGCGCTCGCGGACTGGGTGGTGCCGCTGTTGGCGGGCCCGTCATTCGAGGCCGCCGTCCCGGCGGTGCGGTGCTACATCGCGGTCACCGCCATGGTGGTGTTCGCGCAGGTGCTGGTGATCCGGTTGCAGGCCTGCGGGCGCGAGGGCGCGGTGAGCGCGGTCCTGGCCGGGATGATGCCCTTCGGGCTCGCCGCCGTCTTCGTCGGGGCCCTGCTCTGGCCAGCGGATGGTGCCGTCGCCGGGGTCATCGGGTACGCGGTCATGACCGCCATCACCACCGGGATGCTCTTCGCGCTGCTGGTGCGCTCGCCCGACCGTGGCGGTGAGCGCGAGCGCCACGGCGACCGCGATGTGGCCGCGGGTCGAGTCGCCGAGGGGTGAGAACAGCACGTGCCAGGCGGCCACCAGCAGCATGTACGCCTCGGCCAGCGCGCGGTCGCGCACCGCGCGCGCCAGCCCGCGCAGCACGACGCAGAACACCAGCAGCCAGGCGAGGAACCCGAGCACGCCCCCGGTGACCCAGGCGCCGAGCAGCACCGAGTGCAGGTACAGCGAATCGGGCAGCACGTAGGTGAGCAGGTCGTAGCCGTAGACGGGGTAGCCGTGCTCGCGCAGCCACAGCACCGCCTCGGACTTGACCTCCGAGGGCACCCTGGCCGACGGCCCCCACCCGGTGATCGGGCTCTGGAGCACCCCGGACACCAGGAACACCACGTCCTTGCGCCCGCCGACGGCGATGCCGAAGTCCCCGGTCTGGAAGGACACCTTCTGCTGCTCGGCCGCGCCGAGGTCGCCGTCGGTGGCCAGCTGGGTGTAGAGCTGGCCGAGCAGGACGCCCGCCAGCCCGGCCGCCACGGCCACGGCGACCAGCCGCGGCCAGCCCCGCCGCCACGGCACCCGGGGGGTGAGCACGGCGGCCAGCGCGATCACGATGGCGAACAGCGACAGGCTGCGCGCCCCGAGCACCAGGTGCAGCGCGGCCAGCAGCGACAGCGCGGCGGGCACGGCGACGCGGTCGTACCGGTGCGCCCAGCGGCTGACGGCGATGAGCACCAGCAGCGTCACCGACTGCCCCACCCCGAACTTCCACGGGTCCAGGGCGGCGTAGTCGGGCGGGGTGAGCACGATCCCGACCGCCTGCCCCACCGCGAACCCCGCGATGAGCAGGTCCCGCGGCCCGCGCTCGCCGTCGGACCCCGCGCGCAGGATGCCGCACACCAGCCCCACGGTCAGCACGAACACCCCGGCCGAGGCGACGGCCTTGGCCAGCGTGGTCGCGGGTGCCGGGTGCAGCAGGTGCCCCAGGACCAGCCCGCCGATCCACGCGCTCCCGGTGAGCAGCACGGCGGGCCCGATCCGCCGCACCCGCAGCAGCGCCAGCACCGCCGCGGGCGCGAGCAGCACGGCGGCGACCTCGGTGAGCGAGATCCGCCCCACCACGGGCACGAACAACCACGCGCCCACCCCCGCCGCCACGGCCACGGCCCCACCCCGCACCGGCGCGGGCCGCCCCACCCCGGCCCCGGCCCCGGAGCCCCCACCAGCCACCACCGCCGTCACCAGCACCCCCGAAGTTCCCCGCCCCCAACAACCCCACGCACGATCACCCGAGCACCCCCACCTCAGTCGAACCCACCCACCCAAGCCAGAAACGCCCCCGGGCGGGGACGAGGGGGCGGGTGGCAGCGCTCAGCACCCCACCAGCCAAACCCACCCCGCCAAGCCGGAAACGACCCCGGGCAGGAACGAGGGGGCGAGCGACAGCGCCATGCACCCCACCCGACCACCCACCAGCCGAACCCACCCTGCCAGGTCGGGAACGATGCCGGGCGGGGACGTGGAGGCGGGCGGCAGCGCCATGCACCCCACCCAGCCACCCACCAGCCGAACCCACCCTGCCAGGTCGGGAACGATGCCGGGCGGGGACGAGGGGGCGGGTGGCGGGAGAAGATGTCACTGCGTGATCCAGGCTTCCGTCCGGTGGAAGTAGGCGCCGTCGATGGGCCGGATGGGCTTGGCGGGCACGCCGCCGTGGAGGGTGTGGCGGTCGTAGCGGCCCTCCAGGGCGGTGACGCTGCCCGCGGCCAGCACGGCGCGCTCCGCGAGGTGCGAGCCCGCCATGACCGTCGAGTTGGTGCTGACGAAGGCCTGGTGCTCCAGGACCACCGGGCGCAGGGTCTGCTTGCCGGTGGTCAGGTCGACGCTGTGGGTGAGCACGGTGCAGCGGACCCCGCCGATGGTGGCGAAGTCGGCCATCACCAGCCCGCCCGAGCAGTCCAGGTAGTGCCGGTTGGACACCACCGCGTGCTCGCCGAGGTCGGCCACGCCGTGCCGGGGGTCGGTGAGGGTGAGGGAGGGGGCGGTGGAGAACCAGTTGAGCTGGCCGACGATGGCGCCCGCGCCCACCCGCAGCGCGCGCAGCGAGCGGAAGGCGTTGCCGTGCCCGATGTGCGCGCCCGCGCCGACCCGCACGTCGCGGGTGCCGGTGAGCAGGCAGATGCCGACCCGGGCGGTGGGGTGCACGCGGTGGCCGAGCAGGGTGAGCAACCGGTTCTTGAGCGGGTGGGGTGGCAGCAGCCAGCACAGGGTCTGGAGCAGACCTCTCACGGGGGACCTCTCAGGGGTGGGGCTTGTCGGGCTTCTTGACCGCGGCGGAGTAGGCGTCGGAGAAGCGCAGCCGGGCGGTGGCCACGCCGACGCCGTGCACGAGGGTGCCCGCGGCGGCGGGGAGCAGGTCGGCGGCCGAGCGCAGGTGCCCGCGCCGGACGCCGAGGGCCTCGGTGAAGAACCGCCTGCCCGCGCCGCCGGACTTGCTGGCGTCGTGGTAGCGCAGGGCGGCGAGCGGGTGGTCGACGACGAGCTGCTCGGGGTCGGCGTCGACCAGCCGCAGCATGAGGTCGTAGTCCATGGTGTAGTGCAGGTCCTCGTCGTAGCCGCCGACCTCGTGCAGCAGCTCGCGGCGGACGAGCACGGCGCCGGAGAAGGCGTAGCAGCCGTGGGTGAACAGCCGCCGCCGGGCGAGCGCGACCGCGGGTTCGCGGCGCAGCACGCCGCCGGTGGCGCCGAGCAGCTGCCAGCCGCCGACGACGACGTCGGGCACGTGCCCGAGCCGGTCGACCTCGCGGCGCACGGCCGCCAAGGCCCCGGGCAGCAGCAGGTCGTCGGCGTTGAGCCAGCCCACGAGCTGACCGCCGGCGCGGGCCAGCGCCCGGTTGAGCGCGTCGGACTGGCCGCGGTCCTTCTCGTGCGCCACGCGCACCCGGGGGTCGTCGTCGGCGGCGGCGTCGAGCACCTCGGCGGTGCCGTCGGTGGAGCAGGAGTCCTGCACCACCAGCTCGTCGTCGGGCCCCAGCTGCTCGACGGCGCTGCCGATCGCCGCGCCCACGTGCGGCATGGCGTCGTAGGCGGGCACCAGGACGCTGACCGACCTCAGTAGACCGACTGCGGGCACGTGCTCATCACCTCCCGCACCAGCTCGCGGTAGCGCTCGCTGACCACGCCCAGGTCGAGGTTGTCGGAGGACCACTCGCGACCGGCGGTGGCCAGCCAGGCCCGCTCGGCGCTGTCGACCAGCAGCGAGCACAGCGCCTCGGTGGCCGGGCCCAGCTCGGCCGGGGTGACCGCCGCGGCGTCGCGGCGGGCGAGCTGGTCGGCCAGGTAGACGTTGTCGCTGATCAGGCACGGCACCCCGGCGCGCAGCGCCTCCGCGGTGGCCACGCTGAAGTTCTCGTTGTCGCTGAGCAGGGCGAACACGTCCGCGGCGGCCAGCAGCGCGGCCCGCCCGGCGGCGTCGACCCAGCCCGGGAAGCGGACCCGGTCCGCGCACGGCAGCGCGGCGGCCTTGGCCCGCAGCCGCTCCAGGAGCTTGGCGTCGCCGCTGCCCGCCACCACCAGCACGTCGGCGGGGCCCGCGGCGGCGGCGAACACCTCCAGCAGCAGCGGCAGGCCCTTCTTGTGGTCGATGCGCCCGCAGAACAGCACCACGCGCGCGTCCGGGTCGATCCCGAGCTGGGCGCGGGCGCGCTCGCGGTCGGGCAGCGCGGGCGGGCTCACCGGCAGCGGCAGCACCTCCCGGCGCGGCTCGGCGCCGAAGGTCTCGGCCAGCTCGGCCTCGCGGGCGGTGGTGCACAGCAGCGCCGCCGCCCCGGCCAGGGTCTCCCGCCACAGCGGGGCGAGCCTGCGCTTGGCCCCCCGGTGCTTGACCAGGTCGTAGGGGTCGAGGCTGCCGTGCGGCCAGAGCAGGTAGGGCACGCCGAAGCGGCGCGCGGTGCGCCCGCCGACCACCGAGGTCAGGTCGAACACCCCGTGCAGGACCACCAGGTCGTGCTGGGGGACGAGCCGGTGCAGGGCCTCGGTGAGCCGCCTGCCGCCGTGCAGCCTGCCCGCCACCCGGCCCGGCCGGATCAGCTCCACGTCGAAGTGCGGCATCGACGACAGCAGCGTGGTGCCCTGCTCCGGGCGGTGCAGGGTGACCAGCGAGGCGTCGTGGCCGACCTTGCGCTCGACGTCGCCGAGGGCGTGCAGCGCCGAGGCGACGCCGCCGTAGGTGTCACCGACGCTCGCGACGGTGTGCAGCACGCGCAGGCTCATGGGCGGCGCACCACCGGCACGTCGGCGGCCGCGCGCGGGGTGGGCGCGGTGTCGTGCGGCAGGGCCACCGGGTCGTCGCGCTCGGCGGCGAGGTCGGCGGCGACCATGAGCCTGGCCAGCTCCGCGCCGTGCACCTGGGCCCGCCAGCCCAGCTCGCGCTCGGCCTTGGAGGCGTCGCCGATCAGGGCGTTGACCTCGGTGGGGCGCAGGTGCCGCTCGTCGAACTCGACGTGGTCCTGCCAGTCGAGGCCGACGTGGGCGAAGGAGTGCCCCAGGAACTCGCGCACGGTGAGCGCGGTGCCGGTGGCCACGACGTAGTCGTCGGGCCGGTCGGCCTGGAGCATCCGCCACATCGCCTCGACGTACTCCGGGGCGTAGCCCCAGTCCCGCACGGCGTCGAGGTTGCCCAGGTACAGCCGCTTCTGCAGGCCCAGGGCGATGCGGGCGGCGGCGCGGGAGATCTTGCGGGTCACGAAGGTCTCGCCGCGGCGGGGGCTCTCGTGGTTGAACAGGATGCCGTTGACGGCGAAGAGCCCGTAGGCCTCCCGGTAGTTGCGCGTCATCCAGTACGCGTAGGTCTTGGCCGCGGCGTAGGGCGAGCGCGGGTGCAGCGGCGACTCCTCGTTCTGCGGCGGCGGGGTGGAGCCGAACATCTCCGAGCTGGACGCCTGGTAGAAGCGGCAGGGCACGCCGATGCGGTGGATCGTCTCCAGCAGCCGGGTGGTGCCCAGGCCGGTGCACTCCCCGGTGTTGAGCGGTTCGTCGAAACTCACCCGAACGTGGCTCTGCGCGGCGAGGTGGTACACCTCGTCGGGCACGATCTTCAGCAGCAGCGCCGCGAGCCGGGAACTGTCGGTGAGATCTCCATAGTGGAGGTTCAGCCTGGTGAGTGATTCGCGCGGGTCTTCGTACAGGTGGTTGATACGCGCTGTGGTGAACGTGCTGGCCCGGCGGACCACGCCGTGCACCTCGTAGCCCTTGGCGAGCAGCAATTCCGCGAGGTAGCTGCCATCCTGACCGGTGATGCCGGTGATCAGAGCTCGTTTCATCAGTACGGGCACCTCGCTGGGACTGGGGACCTCTGCGGTGTCGAGTCTCCCGAGTGGACTCATGGCGTCATGGTTATCGAAGCTTCCCCGTTCGTCGTGTCAGCTGCCACTCAGCGTCACTCGAAAGGATTGCGAATGCGTCCTCCGGTCCTCAACAGCGCCACCAAGGTGTATATCGCGGGGCACCGCGGGCTGGTCGGCTCGGCGCTCGTGCGCGCGCTGCGCCGCCGCGGCCTGCCCGACCCGGTGGTCGCCACCTCCGCCGAGCTCGACCTGCGCGACCGCGCCGCCACCGCGCGGTTCCTGGCCCGCGAGTCCCCGGACGTGGTCGTGCTGGCCGCGGCCAGGGTCGGCGGCATCGCGGCCAACGCCGCGCAGCCCGCGGAGTTCCTCTCCGACAACCTGCGCATCCAGCTGGCCGTGCTCGACGCCGCCAGGGCCCAGGGCGTGCCCAGGGTGCTGTTCCTGGGCTCGTCGTGCATCTACCCCAAGCTCGCCCCGCAGCCGATCCGCGAGGACGCCCTGCTGACCGGGCCGCTGGAGCCGACGAACTCCGCCTACGCCATCGCCAAGATCGCGGGCATCGAGCACGTGCGCGCCGTGCGCGCCCAGGACGGCCTGCCCTGGATCAGCGCCATGCCGACCAACCTCTACGGCCCCGGCGACAACTTCCACCCCACCGCCTCGCACGTGCTGCCCGGCCTGCTGCGCCGGTTCCACGAGGCCCGCGAGTCCGGCGCGGCGTCGGTCGTGGTCTGGGGCACCGGCACCCCGCGCCGGGAGTTCCTGCACGCCGACGACGCCGCCGAGGCGTGCCTGCACCTGCTGGAGCACTTCGACGGCCCGGACCCGGTGAACGTCGGCACCGGCACCGACGTCACCATCGCGGAGCTGGCGGGCCTGGTCGCCGAGGTCGTCGGCTTCACCGGCCGGGTCGAGTTCGACACGTCCAAGCCGGACGGCACGCCCCGCAAGGTGCTGGACGTCGGGGTGCTGCGCGGGCTGGGCTGGGCGCCGCGCACCGGGCTCCGGGAGGGCCTGGAGTCGACCTACCGCTGGTACCTGGAGTCGCTGGCGCTGCCCGAGCAGCGCGCGGTGCGCGGCCTGGAGGTGGCGCAGTGAGAGTGCTGGTCGTGGGGCTCAACTACGCCCCGGAGCACGCGGGCATCGCCCCCTACACCACCGGCATGGCCCGCGGGCTGGCCGCCGCCGGGCACGAGGTCCGGGTGCTCGCCGGGTTCCCGTACTACCCGCAGTGGAAGCGCCACCCCGACTACACCGGGCTGGCGGTGTCCGAACGCGACGGCGAGGTCGAGCTGGCGCGCCTGCGCCACTACGTGCCCTCGTCGTCGACGGGCCTGCGGCGGATGGCGCACGAGGCGTCGTTCGCCGCCCACGCCCGGCTGCGGGGGCTGCGCGCCCGCCCGGACGTGGTGGTCGGGGTGAGCCCGTCGCTGCTGTCGCTGGTGGCCGCGCGGCGGATCGCCGCCGCGGCGGGCGCGGTGTTCGGCGTGGTGGTGCAGGACGTGTACACCACCGCCGCCACCGAGGTCGCGGACGTGGGCGGGCGCACCGGCCGGGCCGTGCGCGACCTGGAGTCCCGCCTGCTGCGCGCCGCCGACGGGGTCGTGGTGGTGCACGAGCAGTTCCGCGACACGCTGGCCGACCTGGGCGTCCAACCCGAACGGGTGACGACCATCCCGAACTGGGCGCACATCACCCCACCGCGCCCGGCCGACCGCGCCAGCACCCGCGCGGACCTGGGCTGGGCCCCCGGTGACGTGATCGCCCTGCACGCGGGCAACATGGGCGCCAAGCAGCACCTGACCAACCTCGTCGCCGCGGCCCGCTTCGCCGCCGAGCGCCGCAGCCCGGTCCGCTTCGTGCTGCTCGGCGACGGCGCCCAGCGCGCGGAGGTCGAGGCCCGCGCCCGCGGCCTGGACACCCTCACCATCCTCGACCCCGTCCCGGACGAGGTCTTCCCCGACGTGCTCGCCGCCGCCGACACCCTCCTGGTCAACGAGCGCCCCGGCCTGCACAGCATGTGCGTGCCCAGCAAGCTCACGTCCTACTTCACCGCGGGCCGCCCCATCGTCGCCGCCACCGAACCCGACAGCCCCGCCGCCGCGGAACTCGCCAACTCGGGCGCCGGTGTGCGCGTGCCCCCGGGCGCTCCGCTGGTGCTGCTCGACGCCATCACCACGCTTGCGGCCGACGCCGGCCGGGCTGCCGAGCTGGCGGCTCGGGGCAGCGCTTATGCGGCGGCTCGCTTGAACTCCGCTGACGCCATTGGCGCGTACGTGAAGTGGGTGGATGCGTTGGCGGCGCCGTTGGGGGTTGCTCGGTGAGGGTGCTGCTCGCGTTGCCCTGCCTCGCCTGCGGCTTCGGGCGTTGAGTGCGGGATTTTTGTGGCGGGCTCGATGCGGTGGACCTGTTTGGGTGGGGCCCCTACGGCGATCATGAGCTGAGAGAGCGGGAAAAGCTGGGGCCAAAAGAGCCCCGCTCAACCCGGACAGGGTAGCTCATGATCGCCTTCCCCACCCAAACAGGTCCACCGCATCGAGCATATCCGTAGCCGGGCTGCCCGGTCCGTAAGTGCTTGCGTCATGGGAAAAGCCGAAAGACCAGAGCCGGGGACGGTGTGGTGCGGCGGGAAGGTGCCGCCTCCAGGAGAAGAGGGGGGCGGCGGCTACGCCGCCGCCCTGAGAAGCGGCTTGGCGGCGGCGAAGCCACGCCAAGCACATCACCCGTAATGCTTGCCTGACAGTACGAAGCAGGGTGCCCACCTGCGAATCCGGCGGCCCGGCTACGGACATGCTCGATGCGGTGGACCTGTTTGGGTGGGGTAGGCGATCATGAGCTACCCTGTCACGGGTTGAGCGGGGGTCTTTTCGCCCCAGCTTTTCCCGCTCTCCAGCTCATGATCGCCGTAGGGGCCCCACCCGAACAGGTCCACCGCATCGAGCCTGCAACACAATCCCGAATCACCCGCCGATGCCGCAGGCGAGGCGAATCAGCCTGAGGCCCTCACCCGCCCAGGATCTTCTGCTTCTCCAGCGACACCGGCTTGTCCGTGTTGATCGCCTGCGCCGCCGCCTTCAGCGCGTCGACGTCGAGGGTCAGCACCGGTGCGCCGCCCGCGGCGGAGGACTTGGACTTCACCGGGGCCAGGTAGAAGCTCACCTTGTCCTTCGGGGTCGACACCAGGTTGCGGAGCAGGGCCTGGAGGGTGTCGTTGGTGAGGGTGGCGTCGACGGTGAGGTTGCTGGTGACGGTGTTGATGACCCGCATGAGCTGGGCGGGGTCCTTGAGGACGTCGATGGTGGAGATCTTGGCGGCGATGGCGGCGAGCAGGCGCTGCTGGTTGAGCACGCGGTCGATGTCGTCGTTGCCGAGGGCGACGCGCTGGCGGACGAAGGCGACGGCGCGCTGGCCCTGGAGGGTGAGGTTGCCCGCTGCGAAGGTCTGCCTGCTCAGCGGGTCGGTGGTGGTGGTCGGGTTGACGACGGTGACGCCGCCGAGGGCGGTGGTGATGTCGGCCAGGGCGCGGAAGTCGACGACCATGACGTGGTCGACGCGGACCCCGGTCAGGCCCTCCACGGTCTGCACCACCAGCGGCACACCGCCCTGGGCCAGGGTGTTGTTGATCTTCTCGGTGCCGTGGCCGGGGACATCGACGACCGAGTCGCGGGAGATGGACAGGACCTCGGCGTGGCTGGAGTCGCCGGACTGGCGGATCAGCATGATGGTGTCGGCCTTGTCGCCGGGGACGTCGCCCGGGGAGTCGGCCTGGCCGCGGTCGCTGCCGATGAGCAGGGTGACCGCGGGGCCGGTGGCACCGGTGGCGCGCGCGGCCGGGCGCGGGCCGATGCCGTCGAGCATGGTGGCGGGCATGACCTCGATGTCGTCGGTGACCGAGGTGGTCAGCGCGTAGGCGAAGCCGGTGCCCACGACGACGAGCAGGGCGCCGAGCAGCGCGGCGAACCGCAGGGCCAACGCCCCCGGCCCCACCCCGCGCCGCCGCGGCGCCGGTGGCGCCGGGTCCGGGTCGGACCAGTCGAACCCGCCGAGCCCCACCGACCTGGCCGTGCCGTCGTTTTCGCTCATGGCTGAAGACGGTACGACCGCGAGGCCCGCTCGCCAAAGGATGTGCGGCGGTTGTCCACGATGGAGTGATGTCCCCGTCGCGGGCGGTGATGTCGGGCGAAGATGTGGTGCGGGGCGGGCGGTGGCAGCGGGCCCCGGGTGGAGGTCGGTGTGTGGTGGACGCGTTTCCGCGCGGTGCTGGCGTTCTCGGACGCGGTGGTGGTGCTGGGCGCCGCGGCCTGCGTGCCGCTGCTGGGTGGCGCGCGGGACCCGTGGCCGGTGCTGCTCGCGGCGGCCGCGGCGTGGTGGGTGGCGCTGGGCGTCGGCGGGTCCCGCGACCAGCGCTACCTGGGGGTGGGCCAGGAGGAGTACAAGCGGCTGGTGTCGGTCACCGTCCACCTGATCGGGGTGGTGGCGCTGGTGGCCCTGCTGCTGCGCACCGACGCCCCGCGCCCGTACCTGACCACCGCCGCCCCGGTGGGGGCCGCGGCGCTGCTGCTCACCCGGTGGGGGTGGCGGCAGTGGCTGCACGCCCGCCGCCGCCACGACCCCACGTGGTCGCACCGGGTGCTGCTGGTGGGCAACGGCGCCACCGTCGACCACCTGTCCCGCCAGCTCGCGAGCCGCGCCCACCTGGGCTACCACGTCGTGTGCACGTGGGAGGTGACCAGCGCGCACGAGGTCGACATCGCCGAGACGGCCAGGGCGCTGGTGCGCCTGGCGCGGCGCAACGAGGCCGACGTCATCGCCGTCACCACCTCCGACGCGCTCAGCTCCGAGCTGCTGCGCCGCCTGGGCTGGCTGCTGGAGGGCACCGGCCTGCAACTGGTGGTCGTCCCCGGCCTGCTGGCCGTGGCGGGCCCCCGCGTGCACACCAGGCCCATCGCGGGCCTGCACCTGCTCTGCATCGAGGAACCGACGTTCACCGGCGCCACCCGGGTCGCCAAGCGGGTGTTCGACGTGGCCGCGGCGGGCGCCGCCCTGGTCGCGCTCAGCCCGGCCCTGCTGGCCATCGCCCTGGCGGTGCGCACCACCTCACCCGGCCCGGTGTTCTACTCCCAGACCCGCATCGGCAAGCACGGCAGGCCCTTCCGCATGGTCAAGTTCCGCACCATGTCCACCGACGCCGACCACCGCCGCGCCGAGCTGCTGACCGCCAACGAGCTCGACGGCCCCATGTTCAAGATGCGCGACGACCCCCGCGTGACCCCCGTGGGCCGCTGGCTGCGCCGCTACTCCCTCGACGAGCTGCCCCAGCTGTTCAACGTCCTGCTCGGCCGGATGAGCCTCGTCGGCCCCCGGCCGCCGCTGCCCGACGAGGTCCGCCGCTACGCCAAGGACACCCGCCGCCGCCTGCTCGTCACCCCCGGGCTCACCGGCCTCTGGCAGATCAGCGGCCGCAGCAACCTCTCCTGGTCCGACGGCGTGGCCCTCGACCTCCAGTACGTCGAGAACTGGTCGTTCACCACCGACCTGGTGATCCTCTGGAAGACCGCCCGGGTCGTGGTGGCGGGCACCGGCGCCTACTGACCCACCCCCCACATGCCAGGACCCCCACCGCGCCGCGGTGGGGGTCCCGTTGTGCGATCGGGGGAACGCCTGCCCTCAGAGGCGGTGCGAGTGCGCCCGCACCGGCTTGATCTGCACCGTGCTGTCGTTGTCCACCCGCTGCACCTCAGCCCGCGGCTCCGGCACGTCGTCCCCCTTGTCCTTCTCCTTGCCCTTGCCCTTCGGCGGCACCGGCGCGTAGCTGTAGTACCCCGCGGTCACCCCCTGGGTCGGCGGGAGCAGGTTCAGCACGACCCCCAGCAGCCGCGCCCCGGCCGTGTCGAGCATGCGCAGCGACCGGCGCAGCTCCTCGCGCTTGACCTTGCCCGTGCCCGCCACCATCAGCGCGCCGCCCACGTGCGCGGACAGCAGCACCGCGTCGGTGACCGGCAGCAGCGGCGGCGCGTCGATGACCACCAGGTCGAACCGGGCGCGCAGGGTGTCGACCACCTCGGCCATGGTGCGGGTGCCCAGCAGCTCGCTCGGGTTCGGCGGCGTCTCCCCCGCCGTCAGCACCGACAGCTCCCCCGAACCCCACTCCTGCAACGCGTCCTCGACGTCGATCCGTCCCAGCAGGACGGTCGTGAGCCCCACGGTGTCGAACAGCCCGAGGTAGCGCGCCACCTGCGGGCGGCGCAGGTCGGCGTCCACCAGGCACACCGACAGCCCGTTGTCCACGCACGCCAGCGCCAGGTTGATCGCGGTGGTGCTCTTGCCCTCCTGCGGGATCGAGGAGGTGACCACCAGGGAGTCCAGGTGCCCCACCGCGTCGACGAACTGGAGGTTGGTGCGCAGGGTGCGGAACGCCTCGGCGCGGAACCCCTGCGACTGGCGCACCAGGGTCGGGTTGTCGCCCGCCTGCCGGTCGAACGGGATCTCGCCGAGCACCGACGCGTCGGCCAGCGCGGCCACGTCCTTCTCGCTGCGCACCCGGGTGTCCGACAGCTGCCGCAGCAGCGCCGCCGCGCCGCCCCCGAGCAGGCCGAGCAGCACCCCGATCCCGGTGTTGAGCGGCCACGAGGGCAGCACCGGCGAGGTGGGGGCCACCGCGTCGCGCACCGAGGTCACCTGCACCGGGGAGGGGTTGTCCCCCACCTTCTCCAGCACGCCGACGACGGAGACGAACGACGCGCTCACCGCGTTGGCGATGCGCGCGGCGCGCTCGGCGTCGGTGTCGCGCACGCTGATGTCCACCAGCACGGTGTCCAGCGGCACGGTGACGGTGATGCGCGCGGCGAGGTCGGTGGCGGTGGTGCCCAGCGCGAGGTCCTTGATCACCGGGTCGAGCACGCGGGGCGTGGTCACCACCTGGGTGTAGGACTTGACCCGCTGCTGGGTGAAGCTGCTGCCGGAGAACAGCTCCGTGCCCTCCGCGCTCTGCTTGGTGGAGACGAACAGCTCCGTCTGCGCCTCGTACTGCTCGGTGGTGGCGAGGGTGATCCCCACCGCCACCGCGACCCCCAGCACCAAGCCCCCGACCACCCAGCGCCAACGGGCCCGCACCGCCCGCAGGAACTCCAGCAACTCCACGTCCGCTCCCTCGTGCACACCACAGGTCGGCCTACGGTGTCACAGCGGCGGGGGGATGTCGTCCACGATCAGCCGCACGATCGGGTGAACTCGGCGTCCACCCCGGACACCGGTTCACCCGATCGTGGAAGGCCCGCGCGCCGGGCGGGTCAGGCGCGCTCGATGAGGTGGCCGACCACGTCCGGCCCCGGGTGCGCGGCGCCCGAGCCGTCGCGGCGCGGGTCCGGCTCGGGCAGCTCCACCGCCGACCCGGTGCGGCTCGACCCGACCGGCCGCGACCCCACCCAGGCCAGCGCCAGGCGCGTCTCGCCCTTGAGGAACCGGTGCGCCCGCACGCCGCCGGTGGCCCGGCCCTTGGCCGGGTACTCCGCGAACGGGGTCACCTTCACCGACTGCCCCGTGGACGTGATCACCATCGGCTCGCCGTGCTCGGGGTCCTCGGTGCGCACTGCGCCGAAGAACACCGCCTTGGCCCCCGCGGGCAGGTTCACCCCCGCCATGCCGCCGCCCTTGAGGCCCTGCGGGCGGACCAGCCCGGCCGCGTACCGCAGCAGCGACGCCTCCGAGGAGACGAACACCAGCGACTCGGCGCCGTCGACCAACCAGGTGGCGCCGATGACCTCGTCGCCGTCCTTGAGCGTGATCACCTCGAACTCGTCGGAGCGCACCGGCCACTCCGGCGCGCACACCTTGACCACGCCCTGCGCGGTGCCCAGCGCCAACCCCGGCGACCCGGCCGCCTGCTCGCCCAGCGGGGCGATGCCGATGACCCGCTCACCCGCGTCCAGCGGCACCAGCTCGCTCGCCGCCATGCCCCCGCTCAGCGACACCGTGCCCACCTGCTGCGGCAGCACCGGCAGCGGCAGCACATCGGTCTTGAATGCCCGGCCGCGGCTGGTCACCAGCAGCACCTGCCCGCGCGCGGTGGAGTGCACCACCGCCGACACCGCGTCGTGGCGCGCCCGGCCGTTGCGCCTGCGGCCCTCGGCGGCCTCCTCCGACTCCGCGGCCGTGCGGGCCACCAGGCCGGTGGCCGAGAGCACCACCTGGCACGGGTCGTCGGCCACCTCCAGCGGCCCGGCGGGCCGGGACGCGGCCAGCACCTCCTTGAGGTCGCCGTCGACCAGCGCCGTGCGCCGCTCCCCCGCCAGGTCCTTGGCCACCTTCGCCAGCTCCTGCGAGACCACCTTGCGCAGCACCGAGTCGTCGTCGAGGATCCGCGACAGCTCGGCGATCTCGCTGGTCAGCTGGTCCTGCTCGGCCTCCAGCTCCAGCTTGTCGAACTTGGTCAACCGGCGCAGCGGGGTGTCGAGGATGTAGGTCGACTGCACCTCGGACAGCCCGAACTGCGCCACCAACCCGGACTTGGCGGCCGCGGCGTTCTCGCTGCCGCGGATGAGCGCGATCACCTTGTCGATGTCGAGCAGCGCCCGCAGCAGGCCCTCCACCAGGTGCAGCCGCTCCTCGCGCTTGCGCTTGCGGTAGCGGGTGCGCCGGGTCACCACGTCGTAGCGGTGCTGCAGGAAGACCTCCAGCAGCTCCTTGAGCCCCAGCGTCCTGGGCTGGCCGTCGACCAGCACCAGGTTGTTGATGCCGAAGGACTGCTCCATCGGCGTGAGCCGGTACAGGTCGGCCAGCAGCGCCTGCGGGTTGACCCCCACCTTGCACTCGATCACCAGCCGGGTGCCGTTCTCCCGGTCGGTGAGGTCCTTGACGTCGGCGATCCCGGTCAGCCGCTTGGACTTGGTGACCTCGTCGGTGATCTTCTCGATGATCTTCTCCGAGCCCACCTGGTAGGGCAGCTCGGTCACGGTGATCGCCTGCCGCCCGCGCGAGCCCTCCAGCGGCCCGATCTCGACCTTGGCGCGCATCCGCACCACCCCGCGCCCGGTCTCGTAGGCCTTGCGCACCTCGTCCAGGCCCAGCAGCAGGCCACCGGTGGGCAGGTCCGGGCCGGGCACCAGCTCCATGAGCTTGTCCAGGGTCGCCGCCGGGTGGGTGATCAGCCACCGCGCGGCGGCCACGACCTCGCCCAGGTTGTGCGGGATCATGTTGGTCGCCATCCCGACCGCGATCCCGGACGTGCCGTTGACCAGCAGGTTCGGGAACGCCGCGGGCAGCACGGTCGGTTCCAGCAGCGAGCCGTCGTAGTTGGGCCGGAAGTCGACGGTGTCCTCACCGAGCTCCCCGACCAGCAGCATCGCCTCCTGCGACATCCTGGCCTCGGTGTAGCGGCTGGCCGCCGGGCCGTCGTCCGGGCTGCCGAAGTTGCCGTGCCCGTCGACCAGCGGGGCGTTGAGCGAGAAGTCCTGGGCCAGGCGCACCATCGCGTCGTAGATCGCGGTGTCGCCGTGCGGGTGGTACTTGCCCATGCAGTTGTGCACCACGTGGCCCTCGACGACGAAGGCGTGCTCGCTGCTGCCGACCTGGATGTCGTAGGTGGTGTCCTCGGTGACCGGGACGACCGACACCACGCGCAGCTCGCCGGTGGGGGCGGTCATCGCCCGCAGCTGCCGGTGCAGCTCCGGGTCGGTGGCCGCGCAGGCGATGGCGTCGGTGGCCAGCCCGCCCGCGGCCAGGCCCGCCAGGTAGCTGGGCCAGGCGGCCCGGTCCGACAGCACGTCCTCGGGGACCCGGCCCGCCAGCGCCTCGGCCATCGGCCGGGCCACCGGGTCGGCCGGGGTGAACGCCAGCACGTGCAGGTCGCGGCCGTCGGGGGCGGCGGCCTCGCGCTTGTCGCGGCACACCCGCACCCCGGCGCCGATCGCCCAGCCGTGCGCCCGGTCGACCGCCTCGACCTCGGGGGTGGTCAGCAGCACCCGGCCGTCGGCGTCGGCGGTGCCCAGCGCCGTCAGCAGGCCGAGCACGTGCTCCAGGCCGGAGTCCTCGGCGCGCACCGCAGGCCGCGCCGCCGCGGACACGGTGCGCCTGCCGGTGAGCGCGCGCGCCTGCACCCAGCCGTCGGGGGTCATGAACCGCTGGCCGGGGGTGGTCACCAGGGTGTGCCCGTCCGACCAGGTGACCCGCACCAGCGCCGACACCGGGTTCTCATACACCTCGACCACCGGCACCGGCTGCCCGGCGCCGTCGAGCACCAGGTCACCGACCTCCAGCGCCTCGATCGGGCGCAGGCCCGCCGGGGTGGACACCAGCGCGCCGCGCACGAAGCAGTCACCGACCACGCGGGAGGACTTCACGTAGGCGTGCGTGGGCCGGTACCCCTGCTCGTGCATCGAGTACAGGATGCGGCGGTGCACCGGCTTGAGGCCGTCGCGGGCGTCGGGCAGCGCCCGGGAGTGGATGACCGAGTAGGCGTACTCCAGGTAGGAGTCCTCGATCTCGGTCTGCACCGAGTTGTCGAAGACCTGGGCGCCCGCCCGGTCGAAGGCGGCGGGGTCGACCTTGGTGGTGGGACCCTTGCGGCGTGCCATGGCTCTGGGACTCTCTTCTCGGTGGTGCTCAGACGTCGATGGCGGACTGGTCGACCCGGCCGGAGGACTCCACCAGCCAGTTGCGGCGGGGCTCGACCTTCTCGCCCATCAACAGCTCCAGCGCGGCCTCGGCGGCCTCGGCGTCGGTCAGGGTGATCCGCCGCACCGACCGCGTCGCCGGGTTCATCGTGGTCTCCCACAGCTCGTCGGCGTCCATCTCGCCCAGGCCCTTGAACCGCGGCACCGGGGTGACCACCTGCTTGCCCGCCTTCTGCAGCTCGGCGACCACGGTCTCCATCTCCCGCTGGGTGAAGGTGAACCGGGTCTCCCCGCCCCGCCCCTTCGTCGTCACCTTGTGCAGCGGCGGCATCGCCGCGTACAGCCGCCCGTCCTCGATCACCGGCCGCATGTACTTGGCGAACAGCGTGATCAGCAGCGTCCGGATGTGCGACCCGTCCACATCGGCGTCCGCCATCAGGATCACCCGCCCGTACCGCATCGCCCCCAGGTCGAACGTGCGCCCCGTGCCCGCCCCCAGCACCTGCACGATGGAGGCGATCTCGGCGTTGCGCAGCGTGTCGGCCAGGCTCGCCTTCTGCACGTTGAGGATCTTGCCCCGCAGCGGCAGCAGCGCCTGGTACTCCGACACCCGCGCCATGCGCGCCGAGCCCAGGGCGCTGTCGCCCTCGACGAGGAAGAGCTCGCTGCGGGACAGGCCGGTGGTGCGGCAGTCGACGAGCTTGGCGGGCATGGCGGCGCCCTCGAGGGCGGTCTTGCGGCGGGCGGCGTCCTTCTGCTGCTTCTGGGTGAGCCGGACGCGGCTGGCGTCGACGACCTTCTGCAGGACGACCTTGGCCTCGGCCTTGGTCTTGCGGTCCTCGACCCAGGACCGGATGGTGCGCTCGACGACGGCGCCGATGACCTTGGTGATGCCGGTGGTGGACAGCTCGTCCTTGGTCTGGGAGGTGAACTGCGGCTCGGGGATGCGGACGTGGATGACCGCGGTCATGCCCTCCAGCACGTCGTCGAGGGTCGGCGGGTCCTCCTTGGGCTTGAGCAGGCCGCGGGTCTTGGCGATGGCGTCCTGCAGGGTGCGCAGGGCGGCGCGCTCGAAGCCCTTGCGGTGGGTGCCGCCGTGGGCGTTGCGGATGGTGTTGGTGAAGCACTCCACCGTGCGCTCGTAGCCGGTGCCCCAGCGGAAGGCCACCTCGACCTCGGCGCGGCGCTCCACCTTGGACCGCATCACGCCGTTCTCGTCGGCGGCGTTCTCGGTGTAGGTGCCCTCGCCCTGGGCGACCAGGGTGGCGGAGACGGCGCGGTCGCCCGCCGGGGACAGGAACTCCACCATCGACGGCAGGCCGTCGGGGTAGTGGAAGGACTCCTCGGAGATGGTGCCGTCGACGGCGGTGCGCAGCACGTACTCGACGCCGGGGACGAGGAAGGCGGTGTTGCGCAGCTTCTCCCGGACGGCCTCGACGTCGAGGGCGGCGCCGTTCTCGAAGTAGCGCGCGTCGTACCAGTAGCGGGTGGAGGTGCCGGTGCGCTCGCCGCGCTTCATCCTGCCGACGACGGCCAGCCCGGACTGCGGGGTGAACTTCGCCGTGGGCCCCGGGCCGTCGAACACCCCCGGCTTGCCGTGGGCGAACGACATCCGGTGCACCTTGCCCTCGCGCCGGACGGTGACGTCGTAGCGGTGGGACAGGGCGTTGACGGCGGAGGCGCCGACGCCGTGCAGGCCACCGGAGGTCTTGTACCCGGAGCCGCCGAACTTGCCGCCCGCGTGCAGCCGGGTCAGCACCAGCTCCACCCCGGAGAGCCCGGACTTGGCGTGCACCCCGGTGGGGATGCCCCGGCCGTCGTCGTCGACCTGGACGCTGCCGTCGGCGTGCAGGGTCACCACCACCCGCGAGGCGTGCCCGGCCACCCCCTCGTCGGTCGAGTTGTCGACGATCTCGGCGAACAGGTGGTTGATGCCGCGGCTGCCGGTCGACCCGATGTACATGCCGGGGCGCTTGCGGACGGCCTCCAGACCCTCCAGGTGGGTGAGGTCGTCGGCCCCGTAGAGGGTCTCAGCGGTCACCGCGCAGCACTCCCATGTCAGTCGAACAGGTGTCCCAAGGTACCGGAGCGTATCCGCACCCCCCGACGGGATGAGCGCACCGACACCCCGCGGGCCCGGCGGGCGGTGCGCCCTGGCCGGTTGCGGATCGACCGCTCCGGTCCTATGGTCTAGACCACAGAGTCACCGGCACCCCTGGTAGAGCCCGTGTCACCCCGCCGTCCCGCGGGGTGAACGCCCCTGAGGAGGAGCAGCCCATGACCATCCCCCGCAAGCTCGCCGCCCTCGCCGCCGTCCCCCTGCTGTGGCTGGCGATCCCCGCCACACCCGCCTTCGCGCACGGCTACGTCAACTCCCCCGCCAGCCGCCAGGCCAACTGCGCCCGCGGCGTGGTCACCGGCTGCGGGGAGATCCAGTGGGAACCGCAGAGCGTCGAGGGCCCCAAGGGCCTGCGCCGCTGCGACGGCGGCAACACCCGGTTCGCCCAGCTCAGCGACGAGACCCGGAACTGGCCGACCACCTCGGTGGGCCAGACGGTGGCCTTCACCTGGACCCTCACCGCCCGCCACGCCACCAGCAGCTGGCAGTACTACCTCGGCAGCGAACTGCTCGCCCAGGTCAACGACGGCGGCGCCCAGCCCGGCGCCACCGTCACCCACCAGGTCAGCATGCGCGGCCACACCGGCAGGCAGAAGGTCCTCGCCATCTGGAACATCGCCGACACCCCGAACGCCTTCTACGCCTGCATCGACCTGCAGGTCAGGTAGTCGCGCGCACGTCACCGCCCCCTGAGCGGACCGGGCTCGGGGGGCGGTGGCCCGCCCGGGGTCAGCGGGTGGCGACCAACTGGTCGAAGGTGGGGAAGTGGTGGGCGATGGAGTCCTCGCGGAACGAGGCCACCCAGCCGTCGTCGTCGTGGAAGAAGCGGATGGAGACGTAGTCGGGGCGGGTGCCCATGTCGAACCAGTGGGTGGTGTCGGCGGGGACGCTGAGCAGGTCGCCCGCTTCGCAGAGGACGGCGTGGACCCGGCCCTGGAGGTGCAGGTAGAACACGCCGGAGCCGCGGGCGAAGAAGCGGTCCTCGTCGTCGTCGTGGGTGTGCTCGGAGAGGAACTTGGCGCGGGCCGCGGCGGCCTGCCCGGGGTCGGCGCCGGGGGCCATGGTGACGGCGTCGACGAAGGTGTAGCCCTCGCGGTCGGTGACCTCGGCGACCCGGTCGGCGTAGGCGGCGAGGACCTGGTCGGAGGTGGGGTCGGCGGGCAGGTCCACGACGTCCCAGCGGGCGAAGCGCACGCCCAGCGGGGTGAGCGCGGCGGTGATCTCGCCGTGGTCGGTGGTGCGCAGCAGGGTGGTGGTCGGGTCGTCCTCCGGCCACACCGCCAGCAGGGTCATCTCAGGCTCCTCCCTCGACCGCGTTGGTGAACCGCAGCAGCCACTCCAGGCACTCCAGCCGGTGCCGGGCGTGCACCAGGTCGTCCCCCCACACGTACACCCCGTGGCGGGCGACCACCAGGGCCGGTGTGGCCGGGTCGTAGCCCGCCTCGAACGCGTCGCCGAGCACGCGCATGTCCTGGCTGTTGGGCACCACCGGCACCACCACCCGGGAGTCGGCGGGGCGGCCGAAGCCCTTGAGCATCTCCAGGTCCTGCAGCACGATGCCGCCGGGGTTGCGCTCGGCGGCGATCACCGGGGCCAGGGCGTGCACGTGCACGACCGCGCCCGCCCCGCTGACCCGCGCGACCCTGGCGTGCAGGCCCGCCTCGGCCGAGGGCGCCAGCGGCTGCCCCCGCACCGGCGCGCCGTGGAAGTCGACCTCGACGACGTCGGAGGGCTCCAGCATGCCCTTGTCCAGGCCGCTGGCGGTGACCGCCAGGCGCAGCGGGTCGCGGCCGAGCACGACCGACAGGTTGCCCGAGGTGCCGCGCATCCAGCCCATCGCGGCGTAGCGGGCGGACTCGGCGGCCAGCAGCCCGCCCGCCTCGTCGAGCCTCACCGGCGGGCCTCGATCCGCACCTCGTCGAACGAGCCGATCACCAGGTGGTCGCCGAAGTCGGCGTCGGCGTAGGGCTCCCCCGCGCGGGCGAGGCCGACGGTCTGCCACCCGGCCTCGGCGGCGGCGTCGAGCTCGGCGGGCACGTCGGAGCAGAACACGACCGCGCCCGGCTCGGGCTCGCCCAGCCCCGCGCGGATGGCGTCGTAGGAGGGCCGCTCGCGCTTGGGGCCCGCGTTGACGGTGTCGAAGTGGTGCTCGAAGAGCCCGGTGAGGTCGCCGTGGTCGGTGGCGGAGAACGACGCGACCTGCCCGGTGACCGAGCCGGAGGAGAACACGGCCAGCCGCAGCCCGCCCTCGACCCACGCGCGCAGGGTGGGGACCACGTCGGGGAAGTAGGTCGAGACCAGCTCGCCGGAGGCGTAGCCGCGCTGCCAGATCTCGCCCTGGAGGTCCTTGAGCGGGGCGGCCTTGCGGTCCTCGTCCATCCAGCCGTGCAGCACCGCGACCACCGCGTCGGTGCCCGCGTCATCGGGCAGCCCGGCCTCGGCCTTGACCCGCGCCACCGCCGAGCGCACCAGCTCCGACCCGGGGTGGGCGTCGATCCAGGGGCCCAGCCGCGGTCTGGCGAACTCGTAGAGCCCCACGTGCACCGCGCTGGTGGCCATCAGCGTGCCCTCGATGTCGAGGACGACCCAATCAGCGCGCAGGACCTGAGCCACGTTCTGCCCCTCGGTGGTAGTCGGCGAGTGCGCCCGGTGCGAAGGCGCCCCGGTCGGTGACGACCGTGCGGACGAACCGCGGCGGTGTCACGTCGAAGGCAGGGTAGTGGCCGCGCACCCGGTGGCTGGCGGTGCGCACGCCGAGGGTGTGCAGCACCTCGTCGCCGTCGCGGTGCTCGATGGGCACGTCGGCGGCGGTGGGCGCGGCCGGGTCGGGGGCCTGCACCTGGGCGTGGAACGGCACGCCGAAGGCGTGCGCGGCGACCGCGAGCCCGAGCGTGCCGACCTTGTTGACCACGTGCCCGTCCATGGTGACCCGGTCGGCGGCGGTGAGCAGGGCGGTGACCTCGCCGGAGGCCAGCACCGCGGCGCCCATGCCGTCGGTGATCAGGGTGGTGTCCACGCCCATCTCGCCCAGGGTCTCGGCGGTGAGCCGGGCGCCCTGGAGGTAGGGGCGGGTCTCGGTGCAGACGAACGAGATGTCGTGGCCGAGCCTGCGCACCGCGTTCACCGTCTCGATGAGGTAGGCGTCGGCCCAGCAGTGGGTGAGGACGCGGGCGCCGTCGGGCAGCAGGGCGGCGCTGTGCTCGCCCAGGGCCCGGCTGCGGGCGTGGTACCGGTCGGCGCCGAGCTTCGCGCCGCGCTCCGCGGCGGTGACGAGGTCGGCGTCCCCCGCGTCGACCTCGTCGAGCACGGCCCGCACGGCCTTGCCCAGGTGGTTGTTGGTGGCGCGGCTGGCGATGAGCAGGTCGCCCGCCTCGGCCAGCCGCTGCCGGGCGTCGGGGGTGCCCGCGACCTCGCGGGCGGCGAGCACCATGCCGTAGAGGGCGGCGAAGTAGGGGCCGGAGGACTGGGTCACCATGTCCGTGATGGCCTGGGCCACCTCCCTGGCGGTGCCGCAGCGCACCCAGTGCCGCTCGAACGGGAAGCGGCGGCGGTCGAGCACCAGCACGCAGTCCTCGGTCAACCGCACGCTGTCGGCGAGCGAGGGCTGCATCAGCTGTACCCGCTGGGCGCGGGCACGGCACCGGTGAGCAGGTGGCGCCCGACCTCGGCGGCCTTGTACACCGCCGGGTCGTGCAGGGTGAGCGTGCGGGCGTTGCGCCAGAACCGGTCCATGCCGTGCCGGGCGGCGGTGGCGCGGGCGCCGGTCAGCTCGAAGACCCGGTTGGCGACCTCCACCGACAGCTCGGAGCTGACGACCTTGGCCGCGGACACCCGCACGCTCAGCTCGCCGCGGCGCTCCCAGGACAGCGCCGGGTCGGCCGCGGCGTCGTCGAAGGCGCGGGCGGCCTGGTCGACCAGCAGCTCGGCGGCGTCGAGGCGGGCGCTGAGGGTGCCGTAGGCGGCCAGGGTGTGCGGGTCGTCGACGGCGTGCTCGACGCCGGAGGTGGGCCAGGCGCGGGTCTGCTCGCGGGTGTAGCGGGCGGCGGTGGCCAGCGCGCCGCGGCCGGTGGCCACCAGCACGCGGCTGAGGATGAGCTGGAAGCCCAGGGCGGGCAGGGACAGCCGGGGGGCGCTGGGGTCTTCGTCGTCGGGCTGGGCGCCCAGGACGGCCTCGGCGCGCGCGCCGGTGAACTCGACGCCGCCGCTGGCGGACATGCGCTGGCCCAGGTTGTCCCAGTCGCCCAGGTAGCGGATGCCGGGGGCGCGCGCGTCGACGGCCACGGTGAGCTTGCGGCCCGCGGGGGTGACGCCGCTGACGACGAGGCGGTCGGCGGCGCTGGCCCCGGTGGCGAAGAACTTGCGGCCGGTGATGGTGAACCCGTCCTCGGACAGCGCCAGCGCGTCGTCGCGGGGGTTGGCGACCCCGGCCCAGAGCCAGCCCTGCGCGGCGGTGGCCTTGGCCAGGGAGGCGGCCGTCTCCGGCACGTCGAACTGCCAGAGCCGCCACAGGTGCAGGTAGTGGTAGCCGAGCACGTGCCCCACGGAGGCGTCCGCGGCGGCGACCTCGGCCAGGACCGCGTGCGCGGTGGGCCAGCCCTCGCCGTGCCCGCCGAGGTCGGCCGGGACGGTCAGGGCCAGCAGCCCCGCCTCGCGCAGCAGCGCGACCTCCGCGACCGGGTCCCCGCCGACCCGCTCCCGCTGCACGGCGTCCTCGCTCAGGCGCGCGGCCACCTCCCGCGCCACCGACACCCACTGCTCCATCGACCGCTCCCGGGACCCGCTGGTGCACACCGGACCGGCAGTATGCCCAATCGGGTGAGGTGTGCGTACCCCTCACCGGAATGTGGGACGGCGCTCACCGGACCGGTCAGAATTTGCGGGGCCACACCGCCCGGCGCACGGCCTCGTAGAACCGGTCGGTGGCGTTCCAGATCTGCGACAGGTACGCGTCGAGCTGGTCGGGGTCGGCGGTGGGGTCGGGGTCGGGCAGCCTGCCGGTGGAGACCCACGAGACCGAGGACACCCGCTTCTGCACCTCCCGCCACCAGCCGGTGACCTCCTTGCGCACGCTGTCCTCGGCCTTGCGCGCCGAGTCCACCTTGCGGCCCGCCTCGAAGATCTCCCCGCCGAGGGCGGCGGCGCGCGCGGCGCTCTCCTCGCGGAACTCGCTCGCGGCGGTGTGGGCGAGGCCGAGCAGGGCCTTGTAGCGGCCCACCGGGTCGTGGCGGACCGGGTCCTGGGCGGCGGTCACGGCACCTCCAGGGCGGTCGTGGTGTCGAACGGGATGAGGACGTCCGGGCGGCTGTGGGTGGTGCGGTCGAAGAACACCGCCCGGTGCGGCCGCGGCGACCAGTCGACGACCTGGCCCGCGGCGAGGGTGTTGAGCTCGGTGCCCTGGACGTCGAGGGCCACCCAGCCGCCGATGTCGTCCATGCCGCCGAAGCCCAGGGTCTCCTTGAACCGGCCCATGCCGCGCCACCAGCCGAAGGTGTGGGCGTTGGTGCTGGGGCCGTTCTTGAGCAGCAGGCGCAGCTTGTCCAGGCCGCTCTTGTCCAGCGGGGACTCCTTGGCCTCCAGGTAGTGCGCGGCGCCGTCGGCGGCGTAGAAGAAGATGAACCTGCGCTGGGCGGACTCCGCGCTGACCTGCTCGATGTCGGCGGCGAGCTTGGGCATGTCGTCGGCGCTGCGCACGTGCACCTCGTGGCCCTGGTGGCGCAGCCGGGCCGCGAGGCCGTCGACGCGCTCGGTGAGCGCGGGCACCGGGTTCCACAGGTGGAACAGGCAGTCCTGGGGGCTGTGCAGGGCGCCGAGGGAGAGCGCCGCGCTCTCCAGCACCGACAGCGCGTCGGCCTGGGCGGTGCCGATGACGGCGAGGTTGCGGCCCGGCACCGGCTCCAGCCGGAAGGTGCCGGAGCGGTCCTCCACCTCGATGATCTGGCCCAGCACGGCCCCGCGCGGGCGCAGGTAGTCCGCCGCGGTGGCCAGTTCGGGCTGGTGGGCGCCGTCGAACAGCCGGGGCTGGGCGGAGGGCAGCAGCGACCACAGGGTGCGCTGGAGCTCGTCGAAGGTGCCGCGGCTGGAGGCGTCGGGGACGTGGGCGACCTCGTTGCCGTGCGCCACGCCGGACTCGTGGTTGACCACGGCGTGCCAGCGCGGCAGGGCGATCGCGGCGCCGTTCTCCTGGGCCAGCACCCGCTTGGCCTTGGGCATGGCGATGCGCAGGGTGCACTGGTCGTAGACCGCGGGCTTGCCCCAGAACGCCTCGATGCCCGCGATGTCCTGGCTGGCCAGCACCAGGTGGATGCCCTGCGAGCGGCCGCGGCGGGCGACGTCCTCCAGCAGCGCGGCGGCCTGCTGGGTGATCTGGTCGCGGCCGCTGAACAACGCCTGGAACTCGTCGATCACCGCGACGATGCGCGGCCAGTGGCCCTGCGGGTCGGCCTCGCGCAGCTCGGCGAGCTTGGTGACCTCGTGCCGCTTGGCCGCCGCGGCGCGGGCGGCCATCTCCTGCGCGAGGAAGCGCAGCAGCGCCAAGCCGAACTCGCGGTCGGTGTTGACGTTCACCCCGACCAGCCTGGCCTGCGGCAGCCAGCTGGGGTCCTTGCGGCCGGGGGTCAGGCCCGCGAACGACACGCCCTCCTTGAAGTCGAGCAGGTACAGCTCCAGCTCGGCCGGGGAGTAGCGGGCGGCCAGGCCCGCGAGCATGGCGTAGAGGAAGTTCGTCTTGCCCGACCCGCTGGGGCCCGCGACCAGGGCGTGCGGGGTGGCGTCGCCGAGCACGACCTCGACCGGCTCGCCCTCGTGGAAGCCGACGGGGGTGCGCAGCTCGTGCACCGAGCTCTCCGCGGCCAGGGTGTCGGGCACCAGGTCGGCGAACTCGCGCGGGCGACCGCGGCGCACCAGCACGTCGGCGGCGATGGTGGTGGCGGCCAGGTTCACCTGCGCGGGCGGGGCGGGCGGGTCGGCGCGGACGACGACCCCGGGCCCGGTCATGCTGCACGTGGCGGTGTCGGGGCCGGTGAAGGTGACGGTCTCGATCGGGCCCTCGGCGGTGACCGGCATGTCGACCAGCACCAGGTGCACCCCGGCCTCCGGCCCGGTGCGGGCGATCCGGTTCAGCTCCCGGTACTGCTCGTCGGGCAGCCGGTCGCCGTTGCCGAACAGCACCGCGACCCGCCAGGGCTCCAGCCGCCTGCCCGCGGCGGCGCTGGCCGCCGCGACCGGCTGCCCGGTGCGCAGCGAGTGCGCGTGCACCCGGCGGATGTGGCCCGCGAGCTGGGCGAGCAGGTCGTCGAGGCGGGTGGGGTCGTGCACCACCATCAGCCCGGCGGAGGTCAGCGGGTGCAGGGCGGGCAGCGGGCCGGTGAGGTGGCCGACGTCCCACAGGTGCAGCCGCACCAGGCCGGGGGCGAACGCGCTGACCAACCGCACCACCAGCGACTCGACCAGCGCGTCGACCGCGGGCCTGCTGCCGGGGGCGGTGGCCACGCGCAGGTGCCCGGTGCCCAGCAGCGGCACGGCGAGCGGGAAGGCGTCGCCGGGGGCGGAGTGCTCGACCAGGCCGGTGCCGATCCGCCAGAGCCGGGGGGTGGTGGCGCCGGGGTCGGTGCCCGCCGGGCCCAGCCAGGTCTGCCACGGCTCACCCGCGGCGCCGGGGGCCTCGGCGGCCACGAGCCGGTGCACCTCGACCAGGCCCTCCGCCTGCCAGCGGGCGTACCTGGCGTCGCGGTCGGCGGTGATCGCGTCCCACACCTCGCGCAGCGCCGGGTCGGTGTCCAGGCGCTCGCGCACCCCGGGGTCCGCCTCCGCCCTGGCCAGGCCGAGCGAGCGGACCTCCTTCTCGAACTCCAGCTGCGCGCGCCGGGTCTGCGCCCGCTCCCGCGCGCCCTCGGCGGCGCCGAGCGCGCGGGCGAGCAGCTCCCGCAGCCCGGTCAACGCGTCCTCGGCGCGCCGCTTGCGCTCGCCCTTGGCCATCTCGCCCACCCTCGTCCGGCCCCGAGCAGGGGCTGTCCCGCCCGGGTCCTACAACCGCGTGGCGTAGTCGTCGATCGTCTCCCGGGCCAGCGCGACGAGTTCCGCCGCCCTGGTCAGCTCGGCCAGCGCCAGGTCCAGCTCGGCCGGGTGGAAGTCGTCGCCCTCGCGGCGCACCGCGAGCAGCCCGGCGCGCGCCTGCTCCAGCGGGAGCGCGGCGCCGCCGGTCAGCAGGGCCTGGGCGCCGGTGAGGGTGGCCGACGCCGCGCGCAGGGCCTCGGCCAGCTGCCAGACGCTCACAGCCGGGCCGCGTACCCCTCGGCGGAGGCGATGCCCGACTGGATCGTGGTCTGCACCCCCTGCAGGGTCTGCAGCGCCTCGGCCAGCAACCCCTGCGACTGCGAGACCTCCACCTGGGTGCTGCCCTGGGTGGCGTTCAGCAGCGCGGAGCGGGCCTCGTCGAGCTGCAGCGAGGCCTGCGTGATCGCGGCGATGCTCGACTGCGCCTTCTCGGTGGCCTGCAGGATCGCGGCCCGGATCTCCTCAACACCCGCCATGGGTGGACAATTTAGTGCCGAAGATCAGCCCCGGCCGAACCGGGTACTCGATCGGAGCAAGCGGCGGCATCGCCCGGCCCCGCCCGCTCCCCCGTCCGGCCCCGCCGCCCCACCCCCGTCCCCACCCCCGTCCGCGCCCGCCCCGGGCCGCCGGCGGGAATCCGGTGGAAGTGGGCAGTTCCGCCACTCCCCGGTGCGCTCGGCGCGCCCCTAGCGTCATCGGCACCGGACAGGGAGGAACCCCGTGCTCATCCAGATCGTGCTCATCGACGCCTTCGACCCGCTCGACGCCCTCGCCCCCTACGAGGCCTTCCTCGCGGCGGGCTTCGACGCGCGCCTCGTCGCCGCGGACGGCCCCCGCGAGGTCACCTCCGGCGTCGGCGGCTTGGCGCTGCCCACCACCCGGCTCGACCCCCGGGCACCGGGCGCGGTGCTCGTGCCGGGGGCGGCCGCCGACGATGTCGAGCGGGTCGTGCCGCTGCTGGCCGACGCGGCCGCCGCGCTGGCCGGACCGCTCGGCCGCGCCCTGGCCGCGCCCGGGGTGGACGTGCTCACCGTGTGCGGCGGCTCGCTGGTGCTGGCGATGGCCGGGTTGATCGGCGGGCGGCGGGCGGTCACCCACCGGCAGGGCCTCGACGCGCTCGCCGCCCAGGGCGTCGAGGTGGTGCGCGCCCGGGTCGTCGACGACGGCGACCTGGTCAGCGCGGGCGGGGTGACCTCGGGGGTCGACCTGGCCCTGCACTACGTGCAGCGGACCGCGGGCGCGGGCGCCGCGCTCGCGCTGGAGGACCTGCTGGAGCACGAGCGCCGCGGCGTCGTCTGGACCGCGGCCTAGGGCCTGTCCTCGCGCCCGTCCTAGATCCGCAGCTGCTGGTCGGCCAGGGCCAGGACGACCGTCTGGTCGACGTCCAGGTGGGTGCTGTCGATCCACCGGCCCTGGTCGGCGATCTCCTCGCGCAGCACGGCGTCGAGGAACGACCAGTCCACCGGCAGCCGCTTGTCCCGGCCCGCCAGCCGCGCCGCCACCTCCTCGGGCTCGGGTGCCAGCACCACCAGGCGCACCGGCAGCCCGTGCAGCTGCTCGCGGTAGTAGTCCAGGTGCGCCGCCCGCACGACCACGTCGTCGATCACCGGCACCACCCCAGCGGCGTGGAAGCTGCGCGCGAGCAGCGCCGCCCCGCGCGCCCGCAGGAACAGCTGCCGGTCGGCCTCCGGCTCGGGGCTCGGCCCCGGGTCGGCCCGGCCCGCCACCAGCATCTCCTGCAGCAGGTCGACCTCGACGTGCGCCGCCAGCGGGAACCGCCGCGCCAGCTCCCGCGCCACCGTCGACTTCCCGCTGCCCGGCACCCCCACCACCAGGTACACCGCGGGCGCCGGGCGCCCGTCGACCTCCGTGAACCCGAACACCGCCACGGCGAACCTCCCCCGTCCGTCCTGCGCACTGCCTACCAGACACGGGCGCGTGACGACCTTTAGCCTCGGCGCATGGACCCCCTCGTCCCCGCCCACGGCTCCGCCGCCCTCGCCGACGTCACCCCCTCGCTGCTGGCGGGCCTGGGCGTCCCCGACCAGCGCGACACCCTGGGCCTGGCCGCGGGTGACCGGGTCTGCCTGCTCCTGGTCGACGGCCTGGGCTGGGAGCTGCTGCGCGCCCACGCGGACGCGGCCCCCTTCCTGTCCTCCCTGGCCGACCGGTCCATCACGGCGGGCTTCCCCGCCACCACCGCCACCAGCCTGACCAGCCTCGGCACCGGCCTGCCCAGCGGCGAGCACGGCGTGGTCGGCCTCAGCTTCACCACCCACGGCGAGGTCCTCGACGTCCTGCGCTGGCAGCGCTACGGCACCACCGAGGACCTGCGCGAGCGCCTGCCCCCCGAGCAGGTCCAGCAGGCGCCCACGGCCTTCGAGCGCGCCACCGCCGCGGGCGTGTCGGTCCGCGTCGTGCAGCCCGCCGCCCACGCGGGCAGCGGGCTGACCCGCGCCGCGTTCCGGGGCGGCCAGGTCGACGGGGTGTTCGCGCTCGGGGACACGGTCCACACCGCGCTGGCGGCGTTGGCCGGGCCCGCGCCGGTGTTCGTCTACGCCTACCACGCCGACCTCGACGCGCTCGGGCACCTGCACGGGCCGGGCAGCGGGCCCTGGCTGCGCCAACTGGCCTTCGTGGACGCCCTCGCCGCGGCCATCGCCGACGGGCTGCCGCGCGGGGCGGCGCTGGTCGTCACCGCCGACCACGGCATGGTCACCGCTGACGACCGGGTCGACCTGGACGTGGCGACCGCCCTGCGCGACGGCGTCGAGGTGATCACCGGCGAACCGCGGGTGCGGCACGTGCACGTGCGGGCCGGGGCGGCCGAGGACGTGCGCGCGGCGTGGGAGGGGGAGCTGGGCGGGCGGGCCTGGGTCCGCAGCCGGGCCGAGGCCGTGGCGGCGGGGTGGTTCGGGCCCCGCGTGGCCGACCACGTGCTGCCCCGGGTGGGCGACCTGGTCGTGGCCGCCCGCGGCGGGCTGGTGCTGACCCGGGGGTCCACCGAGCCCGTGCTGAGCGCCCTGCTGGGCCAGCACGGTTCCCTCACCCCGGCCGAGCAGCTGGTGCCCCTGCTGGTCCACCGGGGGTGAGGGCGGCCACCTACAGCCAGTCCTTGCGGCGGAACATCGCGTAGAGGCCCACCGAGAGCACGAGGATCGCGACCGTGGACACCCAGAAGCCCCAGGGCTGCTCGGCACCGGGGTAGGGGACGTTCTGGCCGTAGAAGCCGGTGATGGCGGTCGGGATCGCGATGATGGCCGCCCAGCCGGTGACCTTCTTCATGATGAGGTTGAGCCGGTTGCTCTGGATGTTCAGCTCCGTCTCGCGGATGGTCGTCAGCTGCTCGCGCAGGGAGTCGGTCATCTCGGCGGCGTGGGCGACGTGGTCGCGGATGTCGGCGAACCAGGGGCGCAGGTCGTCGTCGATGAGGGTGTGATCGCGGTGCAGGCCCAGCAGCAGCTCGCGCATGGGCTGCACGACGTGGCGCAGGTCGCTGAGGCTGCGCCGCAGGGTGACCGTGCGCCGCTGCAGGTCGCGGTCGGCGGCGCGCTCCTCGAAGACGGCGTCCTCCAGCTCGTCGAGGTCCTCGTCCATGGCCTGCGCGGTCTGCAGGTGGCCGTCGACGACGTCGTCGAGGATGCCGTGCAGCAGCACCCCGACCCGGTCGGTGGGCGGGTTGGCGGTGTCCCAGCGGCGCAGGACCGCGGCCATGTCGAACCCGGTGTGGACGGTCACCAGCGCCCGGGGGGTGACGAAGATGCCCAGCTCGGTGGTGGTGAGCTCGCCGTCGTCGGCCAGCGCGGTGCGGTAGACGGTGAGGAACAGGTGGCCGCGGTAGTGGTCGACCTTGGGGCGCTGCCTGCTCTCCCTGGCGTCCTCGATGGCCAGCTCGTGCAGCCCCAGCTGCTCACCGACCAGGTTCAGGTCCGAGCCGGGGGCGCCGTCGAGGTCGACCCAGGCCACCTGGCCGTCCTCCCCGACGCACGCGGCGAGCTGGTCGAGGCCGAACCCCTCCTCGACCAGCTCGCCGTCGCGGTACAAGCGCGTGCAGATGCCCATGATCGAAGGCTCGCACACCGCCCACCGGGTCCGCTGGGCAAGCGCGCCGCCCCGCGGACCCGGTGCCCGATCGGTCCGGAGATCAGCCCAGGGCGTCCAGTTCGTCCGCGGTGAGCACCAGGTCGGCGGCCCGCGCGGAGTCCTGGATGCTCTCCGGCCGCGACGAACCGGGGATGGGCACCACCCGGTCGGACTTGGCCAGCATCCACGCCAGCGCCACCTGCTGCGGGCTCACCCCCCGGTCGTCGGCGACGGCCTTGAACGGGGCCAGCCCCCCACCGAGGTCCCCGGCCTTGCCGATCCCGCCCAGCGGCGACCACGGCAGGAACGCGATCCCCTCGGCCGCGCACAGCTCCAGCTCCGGCTCGCTGCTGCGGAACACCGGCGAGAACTGGTTCTGCACCGCCGCGAGCCTGCCGCCCAGCACCTCGTTGGCCTCGCGGATCTGCCCCGGGTCGAAGTTGGACACCGCCGCCAACCGGATCTTGCCCTCGTCCAGCAGCTCCCGCAGCGCCCCCACCGACTCCGCCGTCGGCACCGCCGGGTCCGGCCGGTGGAAGTGGTAGAGCCCGATCGCCTCCACCCCCAACCGCCGCAGCGACGCCTCGCACGCGGCCTTGAGGTACTCCGGCCTGCCGTCGAGCGCCCACCCCCCGTCCGCCGTCCGCGTGTGCCCACCCTTGGTGGAGATGAGCACGTCGTGCCCCCGCACCGCCTCCGCGATCAACTCCTCGTTGTGCCCGAAGTCCTCCGCCCCCTGGCTGTAGGCGTCGGCCGTGTCGATGAACGTGATCCCCGCGTCCAGCGCCGCCCGCACCGTGGCCAACCCCCGCTCCCGGTCCGGCCTCCCCCCGACCGACAGGGGCATCCCGCCCAACCCGATCGCGCTGACCTCGATCCCACCGATGTTGCGTGTGTGCATGCCCCCGATCGTCCCACCCGGAGCGGGTTTTCACCTGAACAGGGTTATCCCCGCCCCCGACTGGCCGCCCCACCCCAACCCTGCCACCGTGGGGACGAGGACGTGGGCGGCGGAGTTGACCCGGTCGATGCCCCCGGCCGGGTCCGGCCCCGTCCCGCCGCCCAGCGGCGGGACGGGGCCCCACCCACCCACTGTCCAGTCAGAACACCCCACCCCCTCCACCCATCTCACGGTCCCACAGCACTTCTTCTTCTCCCGCAACGCAACCTCCCTCGCAGCAGGCGGCCCGGCTACCCGGGTGCTCGATGGGGTGGTTGTGCTTGGTCGGGGGAGGCGATCATGTGCTACCCAACGGGACGGGCGGGCGTCTTTCCAGCCCGCCTTTTCCCCGCCCGCAGCGCATGATCGCCGTAGGGGCCCCGACCGAGCACAACCACCCCATCGAGCCCGCCACAACAGTCCCGCCCCTCCACCGAAGCCGAAGGCGAGGCGAGGCGAGACGAGGCGAGACCCAGCGCCCAGCACCAACCATCCACACAGGACCCTCACCCCAGGTCGGGCACAGCGTCCCGCACAGCGGCGTACCGCTCCCGCACCCCCGGCACCACGTCCCCCTCCACCAGGACCCCGCCGACCCCGCCCCACACCGGCGGTTCACCCCCGCCGCCGAGCATCCACGCCGCCTGCCGCGCTGCCCCGCCCGCCGCGTACTCGGCCGGGTCCGGCACCAGCACCGGCCGCCCGAGCACCCCGGGCGCGATCGCCCGCAGCGCCGCCGACCGGGCGCCCCCGCCGACCAGGATCACCCGGTCGGCGCGCACCCCCGCGTCCAGCAGGGCGTCCAGCCCGTCGGCCAACCCGCACAGCACGCCCTCCACCGCCGCGCGGGCGAGGTGGGCGGGGGTGCTGGTGGCCAGCGTCAACCCGTGCACGCTGCCGGTGGCGTCCGGCCGGTTCGGGGTGCGCTCGCCCTCCAGGTAGGGCAGGAACACCACCCCGCCAGCGCCCGGCGGGGCGGACAGCGCCAGCTCGCTGAGCCGGTCGAGGTCGACCCCGAGGATCGAGCACGTCGCGGTGAGCACGCGGGCCGCGTTGAGCGTGCAGACCAGCGGCAAGAAGCGGCCCGCGGCGTCGGCGAAACCCGCGATCGTGCCCTCGGGGTCGGCGGTCGGGGTGTCGCTGACGGCGAAGACGGTGCCCGAGGTGCCGATGGACACCACCACGTCGCCCGGCCCGGCCCCGACGCCCAGCGCGACGGCGGCGTTGTCGCCCATGCCCGCGCCCAGGCGCACGTGCCCGTGGGAGCCCACCTGCTCCGCGGGCGCCGCCACCCGGGGCAGCTCGACGCCGTGGCCCAGGGCCAGCTCGACGTGTTCGGGGAGGTAATGGCCCGCGGTGGCGTAGTAGCCGGTGCCGCTGGCGTCGCTGCGGTCGGTGCTGAGGGTGTCCAGGCCACCGCCCGCCAAGCGCCAGGTGAGGTAGTCGTGGGGCAGGGCGACGGCGTGCACGCGGGCGGCGTTGTCGGGTTCGTGGTCGCGCAACCAGCGCAGCTTGGTGACGGTGAACGAGGCGGTGGGCACGGTGCCGGTGCGCTCGGCCCACGGCCCGGGCCCGCCCAGCTCGGCCACCAGGTCGCGGGCGGCGCCCGCCGAGCGGGTGTCGTTCCACAGCAGCGCGTCGCGCACGACCCGCCCGTCGCCGTCGAGGGCGACCATGCCGTGCTGCTGGCCGCCGACCGACAGCGCCGCCACGTCGTCCAGCCCGCCCGCGTCGGTGATCGCCTCGGTGAGGGCGTGCCACCAGCGGGCGGGGTCGACCTCGGTGCCGCCGGGGTGCGCGGCGCTGCCCTGGCGCACCGGGGTGCCGTCCTCGGCGTCGCGCACCACGACCTTGCAGGACTGGGTGGAGGAGTCGACGCCCGCGACCAGCGTCCTCATCCGCGCGCGCCCATCAGGTGCTCGCTGGCGAGCTGGGCGAGGCGGACGAAGCCGTAGCCGCGCTCGCCCGCCTTGGTGGTGTCGAAGTCCTCGAACGCCGACCGGTCGGCCAGCAGGTCCGCGACCGTCTCCCCCGGGGCGAGGGTGGGCTCGCGCAGCTCGTCGAGCCCGGCGGCGCGCATCGCCTCGCGCACCTCGGGGTCGGCCCGGTAGGCCGCGGCGCGCTCCTTGAGCAGCAGGTAGGTGCGCATGTTCGCGGCGGCGGACTCCCACACGCCGGTGCCGTCCTCGGTGCGGCTGGGCTTGTAGTCGAAGTGCCGGGGGCCGTCGTACCCGGCGTGCTCCAGCAGGTCGACGAGGAAGAACGCCGAGAGCAGGTCGCCGTGGCCGAAGACCATGTCCTGGTCGAAGCGCGGGCCCTTCTGGCCGTTGAGGTCGATGTGGAACAGCTTGCCCGCCCACAGCGCCTGGGCGATGCCGTGCACGAAGTCGAGGTTGGCCATCTGCTCGTGGCCGACCTCGGGGTTGAGGCCGACGATGTCGCCGTGCTCCAGCTCGGCGATGAAGCCCAGCGCGTGCCCGATGGTGGGCAGCAGGATGTCCCCGCGCGGCTCGTTGGGCTTGGGCTCCAGGGCCAGCCGCAGGTCGTAGCCGCGCTCCTTGACGTACCCGGCGACGGTGTCGACGCCCTCGCGGTAGCGGTCGAAGGCGGCGCGGAAGTCCTTGGCCGCGTCGGTCTCCGAGCCCTCGCGCCCACCCCACATTACGAAGGTCCTCGCCCCCAGCTCGGCGGCGAGGTCGACGTTGCGCAGGGTCTTGCGCAGGGCGTAGCGGCGCACCGAGCGGTCGTTGCTGGTGAACGCGCCGTCCTTGAACACCGGCTGGCTGAACAGGTTCGTGGTGACCATGGGGGTGGTCAGGCCGGTCTCGTCGAGCGCGGCGCGGAACCGGGCCAGGTGCTCGGCGCGGGCGGTGTCGCCGGAGCCGAACGGGATGAGGTCGTCGTCGTGGAAGGTCACGCCCCACGCGCCGAGCTCGGCCAGCCGGTGCACGGCCTCGACCGGGTCCAGGGCGGGGCGGGTGGCCTCGCCGAAGGGGTCGGCCGCCCGCCAGCCCACGGTCCAGAGGCCGAAGCTGAAGCGGTCGGCCGGGGTCGGCCGGGTGGGGTGTGGCATCGTCGCCTCCACTGGCAGTATTAGTTCAGCGCTTGAACTTAAACACGACCCCCGCCCCCGTCAAGGAGCCGCCGGTGCGACCCGTGAGCCAACTGGACGTCCGCAGGCACAACGCGGCCCTGGCGCTGGCGGCCGTCACCGCCCGCCCCGGCAGCACCCGCGCGGAGGTCGCCGCCGCCACCGGCCTGGCCAAGGCGACGGTGTCCACGGTGGTCGACCGGCTCGTCGCGGGCGGGCTCGTCACCGAGACGGGGCCGCAGCCGCGGGCCGGGCGCGGGCGCACCGGCGTCGGGCTGGCCCTGTCCCCCGCGGGCCCGCACGGGATCGGCGTGTCCATCGGGGTGAACCACGTGACGGCCTGCCTGGTGGACCCGCTCGGCGCGGTGCGCGCGCGCCGCCTGCGCGGCGGGGACAACCGGGGTTCGTCGCCGTCGGCGGTGCTGGCCGTGGTGGAGCGCGTGGTGCGGTCGCTGGTGGGCGAGGGCGCCGTGGTGGGCGGGGTCGGCGTGGCGGTGCCGGGGCTGGTGCGCGACGGGGTGCTGCTCTCGGCGCCCAACCTGGGCTGGGCGGGCGTGCCGGTGGCGCTCGACGCCCCGGTGCCGGTGGTGGTGCAGAACGAGGCCAACGCCGCCGCCCTGGCCGAGCGCCGCGACCACGCCGACTTCGTCCTGGTCTCCGGGGAGGTCGGCGTCGGCGCGGGCATCGTGCGCGGCGGCGTGCTGGAGACCGGCGTGCACGGCTTCGCGGGCGAACTCGGCCACGTCTGCGTCAACCCCGCGGGCCCGCGCTGCGGCTGCGGCGCCCGGGGCTGCCTGGAGACCTACGCGGGCACCGACGCCCTGCCCCCGCTCAGCGCGGCGCGCGCGGGCGACCAGGACGCCCTGGCCACCCTGCACACCGCGGGCAAGTACCTGGGCCAGGCCCTGTCGGCGCTGGTGAACCTGCTCGACATCCCGACCGTGATCCTCGGCGGCGACCACGCCCCCTACGCCCCGTGGCTCACCGAGCCCCTGCGCGGGGAACTGCACCACCGGGCGATCGCCGCTCGCTGGACCACCCCGCGGGTCCTCGCCTCCACCCTCGGCCGCGAGGCCGCGGCGCTGGGCGCCGCCCGCGCCGCCACGGCCCCCATCGCCGACGACCCCGAGGCGTGGTTGCAGTCGCGCGACCAAGCGCTGTAGCCGCCGTCGTCGTCCAAAGGCGGGCGTGGAAGCCGGAACGGGGGCCGGGTGTTCCCCGGCCCCCGTCCACGGCGACGAGCGTGCTCGACCCGCTCAGGCGCTGTAGCCCTTGGGCGGGATGAGCGTGGCCAGCTGGTTGAAGGTCAGCCAGTACTTCTGGTAGCCGCCGAAGTTGGCGGGGTCGGCGATGTAGACCGTCTTGGCCACGTCGTCGTAGCCGATGACCGTGAAGTAGTGGTAGATCGTGTAGTTCGGGTAGCCCGGCGGGTGGTTGTTGGCCGGGGCGACGATGTTGGCGACGATCGGGTAGTTGTTGTTGATGTTGAGCACGATGTCGCGCCAGAGCAGGTCGCGCTGGGCCTGGGTGGGCGGGTCGTTGGGCATCTCCTTGGTCTCGTACCAGCCGACCGCGCCGCTGAGGACGCGGGTGACCTGGCCGATCCAGTCGGTGCCGTTGGTGGTGGTGCCCAGCTGGCTCGCCAGCGTGGCCTGCGAGCGGAGGACGCCCCGCGCCGACAGCGCGATCCGCACCGCGGCGGGCCCGCACCAGTAGCCGGTCTGCTGGACCTGGTAGGTGACGTTGAGGACCTTCTGCGACAGCGCCTGCACCGGCGCTGAGGCGGGGTTCGCGGCGGCCACACCGGGCACGGCCACGACGGAGACGAGAGCGGCGGCTGCGGCCGCCAGGACACGGATGCGCAACAGGGACCCCCTGGACTGGGACGTGCCAGGAGGTTACCGACCAGTCGGGCACCCGGGGAACCGCCAACCGGATGTGGGGGACCCCTATCCCGGGGCCCGCCCACCTGGGGTTCAGTCCTGGTCGCCCCGCGGCGCGGGCAGGGTGCGGCCCGAGCGCGCCCGGCGGCGGAACTCCTCGACCAGCTCGTCGTTGGCGACGTGGTCGTTGGCGTCGGCGTTGGCGAGGAAGTAGCGCAGCAGGGCCCGTGCGGCGTCCTGCCGGTCCGCGATCACGGGGTCGTCGGGGTGCTCCAGGTGGGCGTGCTCCGAGTCGAACATGCGTCCCCCTCCCGCGTCCTGTCCAGCATCCCGAGTGGACGGCACGAGAGGGTCACGAACGGGTGAATTTGCTCCCCGCATCTGGTTACTTCATGTTTATAGAGCCCGTCTCGATACCGTGTCGCCACTCTATTGGCCTAGTGATCGACACGCCACTCGACACGGTGAGTTGTGAAACCGACTCGGGTTCCACTCAGCCCGCGACCACGGCGACCGCGTCACCAGCGCCGATGGTGACCGCCATGCGCCCGTCGGCGCCCACGGTCCGCTTCACCGCGCAGGACGGCCCCGGATCCGCATGTTGCAGGTCGCAATAGGACCCAGCGGGCAGCGACGTCTGGAACGACTGGGTCACCGCGAACGGCTCGCGGTTGATGGCCACGAACCCGAGCGAGCCGCGCCCGAAGGCGATGGCGTTGCCCCCGTTGGACCACCAGTTGACCACCGGCGCGCTGCCCACGGCGTTGCGGAAGCCCACCATGTTCGCGATCTGCCGCCACGCGTGCTGGCACCGCCACCCGCCGGTGAAGCAGGCCGAGACCACCCCGCCGCCGGGCGGGCCGTCGTCGGTGGACCCGAACGAGTAGCCGGAGTAGACGTTGGGCGAGCCGTACGGCCACGCGAGCATGAACACGTTCGCCAGGGTGTAGGTGGAGCCGTAGGTCTCGTTCAGCGTCGAGCCGTTGCGCTCGGTGTCCCAGTTGTCGACGAACGACCGCGCCTTCGCCGAGGGCAGGAAGCCCCACTGCTCGCCGAAGCCGCCCAGGTCCGCGAGCCTGCCACCGGAGAACACCGACTTGAGGCCGGTGGCGTAGCGGAACTCGTCGACGTCCCCGGTGCCCAGGTACTCGTCGGGTCGCACGGGCTCGCCCGCGCCGTAGATCACCTCCTGCACCCAGAACTTCGACGGGTCGGTGAGCTTGGCCTTGATCGCGGCGACGTCGGTGGCCGCCATGTGCTTGGCGGCATCGATGCGGAAGCCGTCGACGCCCAGGGAGGACAGGTCGTTGAGGTAGGCGGCGATCCGGCCCCGCACGTACTCGCTGCCGGTGTCCAGGTCGGACAGGTTGACCAGCTCGCAGTTCTGCACGTTGCCGCGGTCGCCGTAGTTGGTGATGGGCTGGCGGCAGCCGTGGAAGTCCTGCGTCTGGTAGTACCCGGGGTAGTCGTACTTGGTGTACGACGACCCCCCGGTACCGGTACCGGACCCCGCCGACATGTGGTTGACCACCGCGTCCGCGATGACCTTCACCCCGGCGCCGTGGCAGGCGGACACCATGGCGGCGAACGACGACCGGTCGCCCAGCCGCCCGGCGATGCGGTAGCTGACGGGTTGGTAGGAGGTCCACCACTGCGGACCCTGGATGTGCTCGGTGGCGGGTGAGACCTCGACGTAGCCGTAGCCCTTGGGCCCCAGGGTCGTGCGGCACTCGCGGGCGACGGAGTCGTAGCTCCACTGGAACAGCGTGGCGGTCACCGTCCGGGGACCCGGCGGCGCGGCGGACGCGGCCGGGCCGGTGGCGACCAGCAGGGGGATCAGGAGCAGGGGGACGGACAGAGCTCTGCGCAGGGTGCGCACCACAGCATCCTCCTTGACACTGGTGGTCATTCGGCAGGACTGGTCATCCGGCAGGACCGCGGTCATCGACGGGGCGGCGTGCTCCGCGGGCCAGCGGCAAGCCCGGCGCCCGGGGGTGCGCTCCGCCCCGCCAAGGATTTTCGCAAGACCGGTGGGACACGCCTGAAACTTGCCGAAAACCCAGGATCACCTGCGCGCCCACGTCCGTCAAGCCGCCGATCGGCCACCCCCGAACGGTCCAGACCACCGGTTCCTTGCTGAATCCCGCTGCAACGGCTTCCGGGCCCGGCGGCCGCGCTGCTAGCGTCGAGCGGGGAACCACGGCACGCGGGAAGAGGGACCATGACTGGGGACTGGTGGCGCGACGCGGTCATCTACCAGGTGTACGTGCGCAGCTTCGCGGACTCGAACGGCGACGGGGTCGGTGACCTGCCGGGCATCACCGCGCGGCTGCCGCACCTGGCGGACCTGGGCGTCGACGCGCTGTGGATCACGCCGTTCTACACCTCGCCGATGGCCGACGGCGGCTACGACGTGGCCGACTACCGCGACGTCGACCCGACCCTGGGCACCCTCGACGACGCCCGCGAGCTCGTCGCCGCCGCGCACGGGCGCGGCCTGAAGGTGATCGTCGACCTGGTGCCCAACCACACCTCCTCCGCGCACGCCTGGTTCCAGGCGGCGCTGGCGGCGGCCCCCGGTTCCCCCGAGCGCGAGCGCTACATCTTCCGCGACGGCGACGCCCCGCCCAACGACTGGGAGTCGGTCTTCGGCGGCGGCGCGTGGACCCAGGTGCCCGACGGCCAGTGGTACCTGCACCTGTTCGACCCCGCCCAGCCCGACCTGGACTGGGCCAACGGCGAGGTGCGCGCGGAGTTCCTCGACGTGCTGCGGTTCTGGCTCGACCTGGGCGTCGACGGGTTCCGCGTGGACGTGGCGCACGGCATGGTCAAGCAGGCGGGCCTGCCCGACGTCGGCGAGGCGGGCCAGCACAAGCTGCTGGAGACCCGGCCGATGCCGTTCTTCGACCAGGACGGCGTGCACGACATCTACCGGGAGTGGCGCAAGGTGCTCGACGGCTACGACCCGGCGCGCATCGCCGTGGCCGAGGCGTGGGCGCCCACCCCGGAGCGGCTGGCCCGCTACGTGCGCCCGGACGAGCTGCACCAGGCGTTCAACTTCCACTTCCTCGCCACCGACTGGGACCCGGTCGCCTTCCGCGAGGTGATCGGCAAGTCGCTGGCGGCGGTGGAGTCGGTGGGCGCGCCGACCACGTGGGTGCTGTCCAACCACGACGTCCAGCGGCACACCACCCGCTACGGCGGCGGCGAGCAGGGCCTGGCCCGGGCGCGCGCGGCGGTGATGCTCATGCTGGCGCTGCCTGGTTCGGTGTACCTGTACCAGGGCGAGGAGCTGGGACTAGAGGAGGTCCTGGACCTGCCGGACGAGGTGTTGCAGGACCCGATGTGGGAGCGCTCCGGGCACACCGAGCGCGGCCGCGACGGCTGCCGCGTGCCGATCCCGTGGTCGGCGCACGGCAGCGCGCTGGGCTTCGGCCCGGACGGCTCGCGCCCCTGGCTGCCGCAGCCGCGGGGGTGGGCGGAGCTGTCGGTGCAGGCGCAGACCGGCGTGGCGGGCTCGACCCTGGAGCTCTACCGGGGCGCGCTGGGCATCCGCCGCGGCCACCCCGCCCTCGGCCGCGGCGCCGTGGTGTGGCAGGAGTCCGCCCCCGAGGTGCTGCACTTCTCCTGCACCGCGGGCGGCCGCACCGCCCACTGCGCGGTGAACCTGGGCGCCGAGCCCGCCCGCCTGGACGCGGGCGCGGTGCTGCTCGCCTCCGGCCCGTACGGCGAGGACGGGTCGGACCTGGTGCTGCCGAGCGACACCGCGGTGTGGTGGGAGGCCTAGTGCCACCGTCGACCCGCCTGAGCGACATCGCGCAGCAGGCGGGGGTGAGCGAGGCGACCGTCAGCCGCGTGCTCAACGGCAAGGCGGGGGTGTCCACCGCGACCCGGCAGGTCGTGCTGGCCGCGCTGGACACCCTCGGCTACGAGCGGCCCGCCCGGTTGCAGTCGCGCAGCGCGGGCCTCATCGGCCTGATCACCCCCGAGCTGTCCAACCCCATCTTCCCCGCCTTCGCCCAGGTCATCGAGCAGGTCCTGACCCGCGACGGCTACACCCCGGTGCTGTGCACGCAGAGCCCCGGCGGCTCCACCGAGGACGAGCTGACCGGCACCCTGGTCGACCGCGGCGTCAACGGCATCATCTACGTCTCCGGCCTGCACGCGGACTCCACCGCCGACATGGACCGCTACGTCAAGCTGGCGGGCCGCGGCGTGCCGTTCGTGATGATCAACGGCTACACCGAGCAGGTCTCCGCCCCGTTCGTCTCCACCGACGACCGCTCCGCCATGCGCCTGGCGGTCCAGCACCTGGTGGAACTGGGCCACTCCCGCATCGGCCTGGCCGTCGGCCCCCGCCGCTACGTCCCCGTCGTCCGCAAGATCGAGGGCTTCGTCCAGCACATGCGCACCGCCCTGCCGCTGTCCGCCGAGGAGGCGGAGGGCTTCGTCCAGCACTCCCTGTTCACCGTCGAGGGCGGCCAGGCGGCGGCCAACGCCCTGATCGACAAGGGCTGCACCGCCATCATCTGCGGCAGCGACCTGATGGCCTTCGGCGCCATCCGCGCCGCCCGCCACCGCGGCCTGTCCGTCCCCCGCGACATCTCCGTCGTCGGCTTCGACGACTCCCCCCTGATCGTCTTCGCCGACCCCCCGCTCACCACCCTGCGCCAACCGGTCGAGGCCATGGGCCAGGCCGCGGTGAACGCCCTGCTGGAAGAGGTCACCGGCAACCCGGCACCCCACGCCGAGTACGTCTTCATGCCCGAACTCGTCGTCCGAGGCTCCACCGCCGCCGCCCGCGACTGACCTGACCACCCCGGCCCACCACACCCGCACCACCGCACCCGCGAACGCCCCGCACCACCACACCGACGACCCGCGGCCGGCCAATCACCACCCGCGGATTCCCGACAAGCCAGCACAGGGGTCCCCCGGGCAAGGGGACCCCTGTTTTCAACGCTACCGGCAGGGACCGACGAAACCCGACCCCGACGACACCCCTGTGGACAGCTCAACGGGTTGTGGACAGTCGGCAAGCCGCAGCCAGCTCAACGGGTTGTAGGCACATGGCGAGCCGCGACCAGCCCGGCAGAAGGCGCAGGGCTACTGCCCGCCCATGGTCCAGCCACGAACGACGCGACCACCGCGTCGAGCCGGCAGCGGAACACCCGCGAACCCCGGACGGCGCACCGGAAGACGAGCGCCAGCGCCCCCGCGGGCCCTGAGTTCCGCGGGGACGCCGACTCCCCCATCAAACCAGGCGCTCGCCCGTCTCGGGGTGGAACAGGTGCAGTTCCTCCGCGTCGCGCACGGTGACGCGGACCTTCTGGCCCAGGGCGGGCGGGGTGCGGCCGTCGACGCGCAGGACGAGCCGGTCGGCGGCGTCGCCCACGACGGAACCGTGCACCAGCGCGTCCGCGCCCAGCTCCTCCACCAGCTCGACCGCCAGGTCGAAGCCGTCGCCGGAGTCGGAGGCGACCAGCGACAGCGACTCGGGGCGCACGCCCAGGGTCACCTCGGACAGCCCGGCGTCGGCCACGGCCTGCACGCGCTCGCGGGGCAGCAGCACCGGCAGGTCGCCCAGCAGCACCGACTCGCCCGAGACGCGCGCCAGGTGCAGGTTCATGGCGGGGGAGCCGATGAACCCGGCGACGAAGGCGTTGGCGGGCCGGTCGTAGAGGGCGCGGGGGGTGTCGCACTGCTGGAGCAGGCCGTCCTTGAGCACCGCGACCCGGTGCCCCATCGTCATCGCCTCGACCTGGTCGTGGGTGACGTAGATCGTGGTCGTGCCCAACCGCCGCTGCAGGGCGGCGATGTTGGCGCGGGTCTCCACCCGCAGCTTCGCGTCGAGGTTCGACAGCGGCTCGTCCATGAGGAACACCGCCGGGTCGCGCACGATGGCCCGGCCCATCGCCACCCGCTGCCGCTGACCACCCGAGAGCGCCTTGGGCTTGCGGTCGAGGTACTTCACCAGGTCCAGGGTCTTCGCCGCTTCCTGCACCTTGGCAGCGATCTCGTCCTTGGGCAGGCCCTGGAGCTTGAGGGCGAAGCCCATGTTCTGCGCGACCGTCATGTGCGGGTAGAGCGCGTACGACTGGAACACCATCGCGATGTCGCGCGCCTTCGGCGGGACGTTGGTGACGTCGCGGTCACCGATGCGGATCGTCCCCTCGTTGACGTCCTCCAGGCCCGCCAGCATGCGCAGCGCGGTCGACTTGCCCGACCCGGAGGGGCCGACCAGCACCAGGAACTCACCGTCGGCGACGTGCAGGTCGAGCGCGTCGACCGCGCGCACGGGCGGGCTGCCCGGGTAGACCCTCGACGCCGCCTCGTAACGGACCTCGGCCATCTCGCGTCACCCTCCGCTGTGCTCTCGAACCGGTTGCCCCGGGGCCCCCGCTGTGGACGGCCGCCCCCGGTAACGCCACAGGATGCCGGAAACAGTTGTGGCGCACCAGAGCCGGATTGCAAGAGTTTCTGTAAGCGCATGACGACACTGTCACGTTTGCGGTCTCGAAACGGTAACGAGCGCACCAAGCCAGTTCCCTTGGCGGCAACTTGCGGGAACAGTCCGCTTAACACTGAGCGGGGTCGGCGTCGACGAACGCGTCCGAGGCCCCGTCTCGACTCACTTGTGGAGGCGTCGTGGTAGCGCAAGGTCGCGTTGTGCGCGGGGCCGCATTGGCGGCGACCCTCGTCCTGGGGGTCAGCGCGTGCGGTTCGTCCGACTCCGGTTCCGGGGCGTCCGGGCAGACGCAGGCCGCCCTGGAGGGCGTCGGTCCGATCACCCTGGTGACCGGCAAGGACACGTCCGGCAACCTGCAGAACCAGGTCAACGGGTGGAACCAGCTCCACCCGGACCAGCAAGTCAAGATCATCGAGCTGCCGGAGAACGCCGACGAGCAGCGCCAGCAGATGGTGCAGAACGCGACCACGAAGTCGGACGCGTACACCGTGCTCAACCTCGACGTCATCTGGACCGCGGAGTTCGCGGCGAACCAGTGGGTCGAGGCGCTGCCGGAGAGCGAGTTCCCGCTCGACAAGCTGATCCCCGCCACGGTGGAGACCGGCAAGTACTTCAACAAGTTCTACGCGGTGCCGACCACCTCCGACGGCGGCCTGCTCTACTACCGCAAGGACCTGCTCGACGCGGCGGGCGTCAAGGCCCCGACCACCTGGTCGGAGCTGGAGGCGGCGTGCGCGAAGGTCGTCCCCGCGAACCCCGGCCTGTCCTGCTACGCCGGGCAGTTCGAGAAGTACGAGGGCCTGACGGTCAACTTCTCCGAGGCGGTCAACTCCGCGGGCGGCACCGTGGTCGGCGACGACGGCAAGCCCAACGTCAACACCGCCGAGGCCAAGAAGGGCCTGGACTTCCTGGTCCAGGGCGTCAAGTCCGGGGAGATCCCGCAGAAGGCGCGCACCTTCAAGGAGGAGGAGGGCCGCCGCGCCTTCCAGGCCGGTGAGCTGCTGTTCCACCGCCAGTGGCCCTACCAGTACGCCAAGGCCGAGGCCACCGACGGCTCCTCGCAGGTCGCGGGCAAGTTCGCCGTGGCGCCGCTGCCCGGCCTCGACGGCCCCGGCGCGTCCACCCTGGGCGGGCACAACTACGCGATCTCCAAGTTCGCCAAGAACAAGAAGAGCGCGCTCGACTTCATCAAGTACATGGTCGACGAGAAGCAGCAGCGGGAGAACCTGGAGAAGACCTCCCTGGCCCCGACCTGGTCCTCCCTCTACGACGACCCGGCGCTGGTGCAGAAGTTCCCGTACCTGACCGAGCTGAAGAAGAGCATCGACAAGGCCAAGAAGCGCCCGGCGGTGGTCAAGTACCAGGAGGTGTCCTCGGCCATCCAGGAGGCGGCCTACGGCGCCATGGCGGGCACCACGACCAGCGAGGACGCTCTGAAGTCCCTGCAGTCCAAGCTGGAGGAGCTCACCAAGCAGTGACCCCCCGCGACGGGGCCCCGGCGATCCGCCGGGGCCCCGTTTCGGCATCCGGCCCCCCGGGGCGCGCTAGGGCGCCCCGGCACCGCCAACGGCAACGAAGTCCTGGAGAACCCATGGCGACCACCGTCGAAGCACCGCCCACACCCCCACCGACACCACCAGCGAAGAAGCAGCGCCGCAAGGCGGGCACCGGCAGGCTCGCCGCGGCGCTGGTCTCCCCCACCCTGCTCGTGCTGGCCCTGGTGGTCGCCTACCCGCTGCTCTCGGCGTTCCGGCTGGCCTTCTACCAGCGCAACGACGGCGTCAACCCCGAGACCGGCATCCTGGAGACCGGGGAGAAGTTCGTCGGCCTGGAGAACTTCTCCGACATGTTCCTCGGCGCCAACGGCGAGCGCTTCCGCAACGCGCTGTGGAACACCACCACGTTCACCGTGGTCGCGGTGTCGCTGGAGGTCGTCCTCGGCGTGCTGATGGCCCTGGTGATGCACCGGGCGTTCAAGGGCAGGGCGCTGGTGCGCGCGAGCATCCTGGTGCCGTGGGCGGTGCCGACGGCGATCGCGGGCCTGCTCTGGCGGTGGATCTTCCAGGCCGACGGGGTGGTGAACAAGATCCTGGCGCTGGACACCCCGGTGCTGTGGACCACCGACGGCCTCCAGGCGTGGTTCGCGGTGATCATCGCCGACACGTGGAAGACCGCGCCGTTCATCGGGCTGCTGGTGCTCGCGGGGTTGCAGGTGATCTCCAACGAGGTCTACGAGGCGGCCAAGCTCGACGGGGCGTCGCCGTGGAAGACCTTCTGGTCGATCACCCTGCCGCTGGTCAAGCCGACGCTGCTGGTGGCGGTGCTCTTCCGGATCCTGGACACGCTGCGCATGTTCGACCTGCCCTACACCCTGATCGGCCCCGGCAAGAACGCCACCGACACCATCACGGTCATCGCCTACGAGGAGGCCGTGAAGTTCAACAAGTACGGCCCGGCCTCGGCGTACTCGGTGTTCCTGTTCCTCTACATCGCCGTGGTCGCGTTCGTGTTCGTCAAGCTGCTCGGCGCCGACGTGCTGGGCACCCGCGCGGGGAAGAGGGGCCGATGAGCACCACGCTGGACCCGTCGCCCACCGAGGTCGCCGCGTCGCCCGCGCGGGCCAAGGAGCGCCCCTGGTGGTGGTGGACGCCCTACGCGGGCATCGCCGTCATCGTCGTCTACTGCCTGTCGCCGTTCTACTGGATGCTGGTCTCCAGCCTGCGGCGCACCAACGACATCTTCGACGACACCCCGATCCCGGCGCCGTTCTCGCTGGAGAACTACGGCGCCGCCTTCGCCGAGGACAACGGGTTCCTGCGGTCGCTGCTCAACAGCCTCATCGTCGCGGGCATCACCACGGTCCTGACGCTCATCGTCGGCACGCTGACCGCCTACGCGCTGGCCCGGTTGGACTTCCGCGGCAAGAACCTGGTGCTGGCCATCGTCATGGTGACCTCGATGTTCCCCGGGATCTCGCTGCTGGTGCCGCTGCTGGAGCTGTTCCTGGCGATCGAGTGGATCAACACCTACCAGGCGATGATCGTGCCGAGCCTGAGCTTCGCGCTGCCGCTGGCGGTGTGGAACCTGACCACGTTCTTCCGGCAGATGCCCACGGAGCTGGAGGAGGCGGCGCAGATCGACGGGTGCACGCCCGCGCAGGCCTTCCGCAAGGTGATCCTGCCGCTGGCCGCGCCCGGGGTGTTCACCACCGCGATCATCACCTTCATCGCGGCGTGGAACGAGTACATCATCGCGCTGTCGGTGGTGAACGAGAAGGCGCTCAAGACCGCGCCGGTCATCACCAGCCAGTTCACCGGCACCGCCCAGTTCGACACCCCGTTCGGCACGCAGATGGCCGCGGGCGTCATCGTCACCATCCCGCTGGTGATCCTGGTGCTGGTGTTCCAGCGCCGGATCGTCGCGGGCCTGACCGCGGGCGGCGTCAAGTAGCCCACCGCACCCCCGGCGAGGCCGTTCCCGTTCCGCGGGAGCGGCCTCGCCCGTTTCCTGTGAGACCCACCACACCGCCCCCCGGCGGGCGCGGTGGGAAATTGTCATGCTGCTCCACACGGCGCACTCCAAGATCCATCACGGTGCGCAGCGTTCCGGCCACGTAACGGCGTTCCCGGTGCGGCACAGGGGAAGCGGGGCCACCCTGGTCACGTTTCGGAACTTGATCGCTCCTCGGCGCAGGGCCATTCTGGCGTCCCCCGATCGGCCATTCGGCCCCAGCCAGAACTCCAGGAGACTCCCCCGTGCGCCACCGCCGCCTCGCCCTCGCCTGCACCGCCGCGGGCACCGCCGCCCTGACCGCCCTGCTCGCGCACCCCGCGACCGCCCAGGCGGGCCCCACCGGCAGCGCGTTCGCGCTCTCGGTGCAGGCCCAGGCCCTCGGCGGCACCGCCGCGGTGTCGGTGGGCCCCGGCCCGGTCGCCACCTACCCGGCGGGCGGGGAGAAGGCCCTCGCCAAGGTCGACCTGGACAAGCTCAACATCCACGCCCGCGTCATCGACGCCAAGTCCGGCGTCACCGGCGGCGTGCTCACCAGCACCGCCACCCTCGCCGACGTCAACGTCATGGGCAAGGTCAAGGCCTCGGTCATCACCGCCACCTGCTCCACCGGCGGCTCCACCCCCACCGGCTCGTCCACCCTGGCGGAGCTGGAGGTCCTGGGCCAGAAGGTCGCCGTCGCCGCGCACGCCAAGATCGAGCTGCCCGGCCTCACCGTCGCCGTCGACGAGCAGGTCAAGGGCCCCGACGGCTCGCTGACCGTCAACGCCCTGCACATCACCTTCGGCGGCGGCGCCCTCGCCCAGCTCGGCTCCGGCGAACTCATCATCTCCCAGGCCAAGTGCGCCGCGGGCAGCACCACCGGCGGCAACGACAACGGCGGCAACAACGGCGGCGGCACCACCACCAAGCCCACCACCCCCGCAGGCAACACCGGCGACGACGAGGGCACCACCACCGCCGCCCCGGCCCCCACCAGCACCACCCCCGCCACCGGCTCCGGCACCGACGGCTCCGGCGACAACGGCACCACCACCGGCACCCGCCCCGTCGCCAACCAGGAGGACCTCGCCTCCACCGGCGCCAGCGGCATCCTCCCCCTCACCCTCGGCGGCACCGCCCTCCTCGCCGCGGGCGGTGGCGCCTTCTGGTGGGCCCGCCGCAAGCGCGCCGCCCTCTAACCCCACCAGCAAGTAGCACCCCGAGAAGGGGGGCGGGCCCACGCCCGCCCCCCTTCTTTCCTTTTCCCGCAGGCGAAGAACCACCAGCCCGCCATTGAGCAAGCGCAACCACCCCACATCGAGCCCGCCACCAAACGACCGGGCTCTTCAAAGATCGGGCGAAGCCCGATGCCCCCACCCAAGCAACGTGACCCAAACCACACAGTTCGGTACGGACGGTTTTTCATCACCTCGCCGCAACCCCACCCCACCCCCGTGCACACCCCCTGAGCGGAACCGCCCCCACACCCCCAACCCCCTGCGCCAGAACGATTCCAGCCGCTTGCAGCCCCCCACCCACCCGGTCCATGCTGGCCCTCCCCCACCCCCGGACTGGAGATGGACCCGTGCGCGCTCCCCGCCTGCTCCTCGGCGTCGCCACCGGCGCCACCGCCCTGCTCGCCCTCAGCGCCCCCGCCTCGGCGGCGCAGGCGGGTCCCACCGGCAGTGCGTTCGCCGTGCAGGTGAGCGGTGCGGGGGCCGGGGGTCCGCTGGCGATCGGCCCCGCGCCCGCGGCGTCGCACCCGGGCACGCCGAACGCCAGCGCCGACCTCGCGCCGCAGGGGATCACCGCCGCCGCGGTGTCCGCCTCCGCCGACCAGCGCGGCCTCGCCCTGATCAGCTCGGCGGGCCTGGGCGGCGCGGACGTGCTCGGCGTGGTGCGGGCCGGGTCGGTCAACGCAACGTGCGCCACGGACGGAAAGGTGGTGAACGGCAGGACCAGCCTGCAAGACGTGACCGTCGCGGGCCAAGCGCTGCCCGCGGACGCCAAGGGCACGCTCACCCTCGGCCCCACCACGGTGGTCGTGGACGAGCAGACCACCACCCCCGAGGGGGTCCTGACGATCACCGCGCTGCGCGTCACCGTGAACAGCCCGGTGGGCAAGGTGGACAAGGGCGAGATCGTCCTCGGACGCGTGACGTGCGCCAAGGCCGCGGGCGGCAACGCGCTCCCGCAAGCGCCCGCGGGCACCGGGAGCCCCACCGGCGGCGGGTCGCCCGAAGCCGTGGCCACCACCGCTCCCGCGGCTACCGCCACCACTGCCCCGGTGGCCACCACCGTCAGCCCGCCGAGCGCCTCCCAGGGCCCGCTGATCCAGGTCGCGGGCACGACCGGGGGCGGCGGCGGGTCGACCTTCGTGCCGATCGCCGTGGGCGCGGCCGTGCTGCTGGTGGGCGGTGGCATCGCGCTGCTGGTGACCCGCCGCAGGAAGGCGTCGAACTGACGCCGAAAGGCGCAACCGGCGGGTGGTCCGGCGAGGTACCTCACCCCGCATGAGGCTCTACGCGGACCACCCGACCCGCCGCACCCGGCAAGCCGTGGGCGACCTGGTGGCGGTGCTGCTGCTCCTGCTGGCCGTCCTGCTGGCCCGCGAGGTCCGGGCGACGATCCTGGAGCTGCGCGGCCCCGGCGAGGGGTTGCGCACCGCGGGCACCGGCCTGCGCGACACGTTCACCAGCGCGGCGTCCAAGGCCTCCGGCGTCCCCCTGGTCGGCGACGACCTGGCGGGCGCGCTCAACGGCGGCGCGGGCGCGGGCGACAAGCTCATCGCCGCGGGGCAATGGCAGGTCGACGCGGTGGAGAGCCTGGCGCTCTGGGTCTTCATCGCGCTCATCGCCGTCCCCGCCGCCTTCCTGCTCATCGTCTGGCTCCCCCGCCGCTACCGCTTCACCCGCGAGGCCACCGCCGCCACCCGCCTGCGCGACGCGGGCGACGAGGGCCGCGACCTGCTGGCCCTGCGCGCCCTGGTCACCACCCCCTGCCCCGCCTCGCCCGCTCGGAGTCCCTGGCGACCGGCTGGCGCCGCGGCGACGCCGACGCCGTGGACCGCCTCGCCGCCGAGGAGCTGGCCAGGCTCGGCCTCGACCCGTGACCCGGCCGCCCCGCCCCGGGGCCGGGGTTGCCGCCGCGGTGGGGGAGGAAAGCAGCCGAACGGACCTTTCCCCCACCACCGCCTCGTGGTGTTGTGCTCGGACCACAGCACGACGAGGAGGTCGTCATGGCCCGAGGTTGGCGCGTCGCGCTGACGACGATCCTGGCCACCGCGCTGGTCGCCCCCGCCCTGCCCGCGGCGGCGCAGCCCGCGGCGGCCGCGGGCCCGGGCACCCGGTTGGCGGTCGGGGAGGTGCTCGACGTGGCGCCGGGGACGCGGCCGCAGGACCGGCAGCTGGCCGGGGACGCGCTGCGCGAGGACGTGGCCGGGGAGCGGTTCTACTTCGTGATGCCGGACCGGTTCGCCAACGGCGACCCCCGCAACGACCGCGGCGGCAGCCCGAGCACCGACCGGCTCACCACCGGGTTCGACCCCACCGACAAGGGGTTCTACCACGGTGGTGACCTCGCCGGGTTGCGCGGCAAGCTGGACTACCTCGACGGCATGGGGATCACCGCGATCTGGATGACCCCCATGTTCGCGAACCAGTGGGTGCAGGGCTCGGGCGCGGACGCCTCGGCGGGCTACCACGGCTACTGGACGACCGACTTCACCCGGTTCGACCCGCACTTCGGCACGACCGCCGACATGCAGGGGCTCATCCGCGACGCGCACCGGCGCGGCATCAAGGTCTTCTTCGACATCGTCGCCAACCACACCGCGGACGTCATCGACTACGCCGAGGGCAAGCACGACTACGTCTCCACCGGGGCCGTGCCCTACCTCGACGCGCAGGGCAACGTCGTCGACATCAAGGCGAAGGCCGGGCAGCGGGACTTCCCCCGGCTCGACGCCCAGAAGTCGTTCCCCTACACCCCGGTCGTCCCGGCGGGCAAGCCGCGCAAGGTGCCGGACTGGCTCAACGACCCGGCGCTCTACCACAACCGCGGCGACTCGACCTTCAGCGGCGAGTCCACCGAGTACGGCGACTTCTCCGGCCTCGACGACCTGATGACCGAGGACCCCAGGGTCGTCGAGGGCATGCAGCGCATCTTCACCAGCTGGATCGACACCCTCGACATCGACGGGTACCGGGTCGACACCGTCAAGCACGTCAACATGGAGTTCTGGCAAGCGCTTGCGCCGCACGTGCAGCAGTACGCCGAGCGCCGGGGCAAGCGGGACTTCTTCGTCTTCGGCGAGGTCTACTCCTCCGACACCTCGCTCACCTCCGCCTACACCACCACCGGGCGCATGCAGGCCTCGCTGGACTTCCCGTTCCAGAGCGGCGCGCTGGAGCTGCTGTCGGGCAAGGGCGCCGCGCGCCTGGGCGAGGTCATCACCGAGGACGACCGCTACACCGACGCCGACTCCAACGCCTCGTCGCTGCCGACCTTCCTGGGCAACCACGACATGGGCCGGATGTCGTGGATGCTGCGCCAGGCGGGGGTCCCCGAGTCCGAGCTGCTGGACCGGCTCAAGCTGGGCAACGCGCTGATGTACCTGTGGCGCGGCAACCCCGTCGTCTACTACGGCGACGAGCAGGGCTTCGCGGGGTCGGGCGGGGACAAGCTCGCCCGGCAGGACATGTTCGCCAGCAAGACCCCGGAGTACGCCGCCGAGCGCTTCATCGGCAGCGACCGCACCGGCGCCGTGGACAACTTCAACACCGCCCACCCGCTCTACCGCCAACTGGCCGACCTCGCCCGGTTCGTCGACCGCGACCAGGTGTGGGCCAAGGGCAACCAGGCGCTGCGCTACAGCGAGGGCAACGTCCTGGCGTTCAGCCGCACCACCGCCCGCGACCAGCGCGAGCACCTCGTGGTCGCCAACGCGGGCGCCACCCCCGTCACCGTCGACGTCCCGGCGGCGGGGCCCGGCACCCGCTACCGCACCGAGTTCCCGGCCCAGGGCAGCGGCCCGACCGCGGGGCAGGACGGCAAGGTGCGCGTCACCATCCCCGCGCTGTCCCTGGTGTCGCTGGCCGCCACCGACCGCCCGCGCGCGACGGTCCAGAACCCGACCCTGGTCGCCCCGGCGGCGGGTACCGCGCTGGACACGCGCGTCGAGGTGAAGGCGGACGGCATCACCACCCCCTTCGCCCAGGCGACGTTCGCCGCGCGGGTGCAGGGCAGCCGCGACTGGACGATCCTCGGCACCGACGACACCGCGCCCTACCGGGTATACGCGGACCTGTCCACGGTGCCGGGCGCCGCGGTGGGCAAGAAGCTGGAGCTGCGGGTCGTCAGCAAGAACGGTGACAACCAGCTCAGCGCGGACGGCGCCACCATCACCCTCGTCGCGGCGCCGCCCGTGCAGGAGCCCGGCGCAGGGCAGAGCCCGGACTGGCTCGTGGTGCACTACAACCGCCCCGGCGGTGACTACGACGGGTGGGGCGTGCACGTCTGGGGCGACGTGGAGACGCCGACCGACTGGGCCTCGCCGCTGCCGTTCGCGGGGGAGACCCCCTACGGCCGGTTCGCGTGGGTGAAGCTCAAGCCCGGCGCCAAGCAGGTCGGGGTCATCACGCACAAGGGCGACGAGAAGGACGGCGGCGACCGGTTCATCGACCCCTCGGTGACACCCCAGGCGTGGTTGAAGCAGGGTGCCACGGACGTGTTCGCCACGGAGGTGGCCGCCACCGGTCAGGCGAAGGTTCACGTGCAGCGCACCGACGGCAACTACGCCGGGATCGCCGTGCGCGCGGGCGGGCAGGACTACCCGTTGGCCGGGGACGACTTCGGCGGCGTGGCCACCATCCCGACCACTGTGGTGCCACTGGACTTCTCCGTCGTCAACGGGTCGACCGCCCTGGCCACCGGCAAGCTCACCGGCGGTTCCGCGTGGGTCAAGGACGGCGTGGTCTCCGCCTCGCGCGCGGGTGCGGAGAACAAGGCCGTCATCCACTACCACCGCCCGGACGGCGACTACGCCGACTGGGTGCTATACCACTGGACGGGCTCGTTGGAGCCCAGCCCGAGCTGGACGCAGTCGCGGCAACCGGACGCCCGCGACGGCTTCGGCGTCACCTGGTCGGTGCCGCTGGCGCCGGGCGCGGCGGGGCTGAGCAACATCATCCACAAGGGCGACACCAAGGACCCGGGCAACGACCAGTTCCTCGACGTGTCGGGCACCGGGCACGAGGTGTGGTTCGTCTCCGGCTCGGCCAAGCAGGACGGGTCGGCCTCCTACGTGCTGCCGCCCTCGGCCGCCCCCGCCGCCGACGCCGACCTCACCAAGGCCAAGGCGATCTGGGTCAGCAAGGACAAGCTCGTCTGGGACGTCCCCGCGGTCGCCTCCGACGGCTACCAGGTGCGCTACGACCCCGCGGGCGGGATCGCCGTGGTGGGCGGGCAGGTCCAGGGCGGCAAGGTGCTGCGGCTGACCCCGTCCGGCGCGCTGGCCGGTGACCTCGCGGCGAAGTTCCCGCACCTGGCGGGCAAGCCCGCGTTCACCGTCCGACCGGCCGACGCGGGCCGGGTGGACGAGGCGCTGCGCGCGCAGCAGGTGGCCGTCCACGTCGACTCCAACGGCGGCCTGCGGCACGCCACCGGCACCCAGCTCGCGGGCGCCCTGGACGACCGGTACGCGGCGGAGGCGGCGAAGCTGTCCTACCGGCCGGAGGTCCAGGGCACCCGGGTCACGGCCCGCCTGTGGGCGCCGACCGCCCAGAAGGTGCGGCTGCGGCTGTTCGACTCCCCCACCGCGAACCCCCGCCAGGTCGTCGACCTGCGCCGCGACGACCGCACGGGCGCGTGGAGCGGCACCGGCGACTGGCGCGGCCGGTACTACCAGTACGAGGTCACCGGCTGGTCGGTCAGCGAGGGCAAGGCGCGGACGGTCGTGGTGACCGACCCGTACTCGGTGGCGCTGTCCGTGGGCTCGACGCACTCGCAGTTCACCGACCTGCGCGAGCCCGCCGCCACCCCGGCGGGCTGGGACCGCGAGGTCGCGCGCGGGCTGGGCGCCGACCCCACCGAGCACGGCATCACCGAGCTGCACGTGCGCGACTTCTCCGCGGGCGACCCGACCGTCCCGGCGGCCGAGCGCGGCACCTACAAGGCGTTCACCCACCGCGACTCGGCGGGGATGCGGCACCTGCGCGCGCTCGCCGAGGCGGGCATGGACACCGTCCACCTGCTGCCGACCTTCGACATCGCCTCGATCCCCGAGCGCCGCGCGGACCAGTCGGCGCCGGGCTGCGACCTGGCCGCGCTGCCCGCGGACTCGCAGGAGCAGCAGGCCTGCGTGCAGGCGGTCGCGGACAAGGACGCGTTCAACTGGGGCTACGACCCGCTGCACTACGACGTCCCCGAGGGCTCCTACGCCGTCGACGCCGACCAGACCGGCGCCGCCCGCTCCCGCGAGTACCGGGAGATGGTGAAGTCGCTGCACGAGAACGGCAACCGGGTGGTGCTGGACGTGGTGTACAACCACACCACCGCCTCCGGCGACGCGCCGAACTCCGTGCTGGACAAGGTCGTTCCCGGCTACTACCAGCGCCTCAACGCTGACGGCACGGTCGCCAACTCCACCTGCTGCGCCAACACCGCGACCGAGAACGCGATGATGGGCAAGCTCGTGGTGGACTCGGTCGTGCACTGGGCCAAGGCGTACAAGGTCGACGGCTTCCGCTTCGACCTGATGGGCCACCACCCCAAGGCCAACATCCTCGCCGTGCGGGCCGCCCTCGACGCGCTGACCGTCGAGCGCGACGGCGTGGACGGCAGGTCCGTGCGCCTCTACGGCGAGGGCTGGGACTTCGGGGAGGTCGCGGGCGGCGCCCGCTTCGTGCAGGCCACGCAGCAGAACATGCGCGGCACGGGCATCGGCACCTTCTCCGACCGCGGCCGCGACGCGATCCGCGGCGGCGGCCCCTTCGACGACGACCCCCGCGTCCAGGGCCTCGCCTCCGGCCTGGCGGGCGCCTACAACGGCGTCGGCTCGACCCCGGACTCCCGCCTGCCCAACTACACCGACCTGGTCAAGCTCGGGATGGCGGGCAACCTGGCCGACTACACCTTCCAGTCCTCCCAGGGCGTCAAGGCGGGCAAGGACATCCAGTACAACGGTTCCCCCGCGGGCTACACGGGCACCCCGGCCGACGAGATCGCCTACGCCGACGCCCACGACAACGAAACCCTGTTCGACGCCTTGGCCCTCAAGCTGCCCCCGGGCACGGCCATGGCCGACCGCATCCGCATGCAGAACATCGCCCACGCCCCCATCCTGCTCGGCCAGGGCCAGCCGTTCATGCTCGCGGGCACCGAGTTCCTGCGCTCCAAGTCCCTCGACCGCAACAGCTACAACTCCGGCGACTGGTTCAACCCCTACGACCCCACCCTGCGCGACAACGGCTTCGCCCGGGGCCTGCCCCCAGCGGCGGACAACTCCGCCAAGTGGACCTTCATGTCCCCCGCCTTGGCCGACGCCACGCTGAAGCCGACCCCCCAGGACATGCGCAAGTCCTTCGACAACACCCTGGAACTGCTGCGCATCCGCAAGTCCTCCCCGCTGTTCACCCTGAACGACCCGGCCCTGGTGCAGACCAAGCTGTCGTTCCCGAACGCGGAACAGGGCCTGGTCGTCGCCCACCTCGACGACACCCGGGGCCCGGACACCGACCCCGCCCGCCAGGGCATCGTGGTCATCATCAACCCCTTCCCCACCACCAAGACGGTCCAACTCCCCACCCCGGACTGGACCCCCCACCCCGACAGCACCGACGCCAGGACGACCGTCCTCACCCCCACCACCGCCACCGTCCCCGCCCGCTCGGTGGTCGTCCTCACCCGCTGACCCACCCACACCCACTCCCGATGTGCGAGCCCTGAATACAACGCCACCACCTACGCAGCAGGCAGCCCGGCTACGGGAGTGCTCGATGCGGTGGTCTTGTTTGGCTGGGGAAGGCGATCATGTGCTACCCACGGCGGGGGGTGGGGCCGCAGGCCTCACCTTTTCCCCACCCCGAGCACATGATCGCCGCAGGGGCCCCGGCCAAACGAGACCACCGCATCGAGCCAGCCATCACACGACCGGTTCTTTTGATCTTGAACGCCTTCGAGTTGTCCACAGCCCCCCAACTCATCCACAGCCCAGCGCGTTCGTCACGCACCGGCCCGCACCATGCGGCATCCTCAACAGCGCAGACACCCCACCCACCCCAGGATGCCCGGAATGAGTGATACGTCGGAGTTCGTGCTCCCCGAGCGCGTGGAGACGCCCTCCACGCCGCCCCCGCGCGGCCGCTTGGGCGCCTGGTTGCTCAAGCACCAGGTGCAGCGCCCGGGGCGCGCCTCGGAGGAGGGCCACGGCGACCCGCAGCCGTGGTGGAAGGTCATGTGCCTGACCGGGGTGGACTACTTCTCCACCCTGTCCTACCTGCCCGCCATCGCCGCACTGGCCGCTGGCGCGCTCAGCCCGCTGGCGACGCTGCTGATCGTGGCGCTGACGCTGTTCGGGATGCTGCCCATGTACCGCAGGGTGGCCAAGGAGTCGCCGCACGGGCAGGGGTCGGTGGCGATGCTGGAGGACCTGCTGCCGTTCTGGCGGGGCAAGGTCTTCGTGCTGGTGCTGCTGGGGTTCGTGGCGACGAGCTGGATCATCACCATCACGCTGTCGGCGGCGGACGCGACGGTGCACATGGTGGAGAACCCGGTGTTCCCGTCGTTCCTGCACGGGCACGAGGTCATCGTGACCACCGTGCTGCTGCTGATCCTCGGGGGCGTGTTCCTCCTGGGGTTCAGCGAGGCGGTGTCGGTGGCGATCCCGCTGGTGGCCGTGTTCCTGGCGCTCAACGCCGCCGTCGTGGTGGCGGGCGTGGTGGAGCTGGTGGGCACCCCCGAGCTGCTGTCGCGGTGGTGGGACGGCGTGGTCGACGGGCCCGGGGTGTTCGGGCCGACCGTGCTGGCCTTCCCGCTGCTGGTGCTGGGGCTGTCCGGGTTCGAGACCGGCGTCAGCATGATGCCGCTGGTCAAGGGCGACGGTGACGAGGGCAGGATCCGCAACACCCGCAAGCTGCTCACCGCCGCGGCGCTCATCATGTCCGTGTACCTGGTGGCGACGAGCTTCATCACCACGGTGCTCATCCCGGCCGAGGAGTTCGAGCCCGGCGGCGAGGCCAACGGGCGCGCCCTGGCCTACCTCGCGCACGCCGAACTGGGTTCGGCGTTCGGCACCGCCTACGACATCAGCAGCGTGCTGATCCTGTGGTTCGCGGGCGCGTCGGCGATGGCGGGGCTGATCAACATCGTGCCGCGCTACCTGCCCGGGTACGGCATGGCGCCGGAGTGGGCGCGCGCGGTGCGGCCGGTGGTGCTCGTCTACACCGCCATCAGCATCGGCATCACCATCGCCTTCGGCGCCGACGTCAACGCCCAGGCGGGCGCCTACGCCACCGGCATCCTGGCGATGATGGTCTCTGGCGCGTTCGCCGTCACCGTCTCCGCCGTCCGCCGCAAGCGCACCCCGGCCGTCATCGGGTTCTCGGTGCTGGTGCTCGTGCTGCTGTACGCGCTGGTCGCCAACGTGGTGGAGAAGCCGGACGGCATCGCGATCTCAGCGGTGTTCATCGCGGGGATCGTGGTGGTGTCGCTGGTGTCGCGGGTGACCAGGACCACCGAGCTGCGCGCCGACCACGTGGAGTTCGACGAGGTGGCCCGGCGCTGGGTGACCGACTCGCTGGCCTTCGACGGCGCGCTCGACGTCATCGCGAACAAGCGGCAGGCGGGCGACGCCGAGGAGTACGCGGACAAGGAGGCGGCGCAGCGGGCGATGAACCCCGTACCCGGCCGCGCCGACGTGGTGTTCCTGGAGATCGACGTCGACGACCCCTCGGACTTCTCCGAGGTGCTGCGGGTGCGCGGGGTGGAGGTCGACGGCCACCGCGTGCTGCGCGCGACCAGCCCCGCCGCCCCCAACGCCATCGCCGCGGTCCTGCTCGCCCTGCGCGACGCCACCGGGGTGCGCCCGCACTGCTACTTCGAGTGGTCGGAGGGCAACCCGCTGGGCCACCTGTTCCGCTACCTGCTGCTCGGCCAGGGCGACACCGCCCCGGTCGTCCGCGAGATCATCCGCTCGGTCGAGCCCGACCCCGACCGCAGGCCGGGCATCCACGTGGGCGGCTGACCTGCGGGTTGTGTGACGGCACCGCCCGCAGGGTACGTCCCGGTCGCGAGCGAGGACGAGGAGCGTGCACCCCGTGATCCCCGAGAGGCCCCTGACGATCGACCACGACCAGCGCACCGGTGGCCACCACCTGGTGGTCACCGGCGACCTCGACTACACCAACGCCACCGAGCTGGAGCAGGTCCTCACCGACCTGCACCTCGACGCGGGCGACACCCTCACCCTCGACCTCGGCCACCTGGAGTTCTGCGACTCCACCGGCCTGTCCACCCTCATCGCCGCCCACCGCAAGGTGGACCGGGCCGGTGCCCGCATCGCGCTGACGGCCGTCGAGCCCAACCTGGCGCGGGTCATGGAGATCACGGGCATCTCCCACCTCTTCGGCCCCCAGACCACCTCCGCCACCTCACCTGCCGACGAGGGCACCACCGGCACCTGAGCCCCGGGCACTGCCGGTTGTCCGCGGGGGCCAGGCGGCGGAGGTCAGCGGGCGGGGTCGTAGATGAAGCCGCCGTGCCAGGCGAGGGCAGCGCGGAGGTCCTCGACGTCGCGGGTGCGGTTGCGGTTGCCCCGCCACTGACCGATGGGGGCCAGGCGGAGGGGCTTGTCGGGGGTGCCGGGCAGGGCGGTGCCGGGGCGGGGGACGACGACGAGCCAGGGGTGGCCCGCGGCGGGGCCGGTGACGCGGACCTTGGCGAGCTGGGTCCACTCGACGCGGGTGCGGCGGCCGGAGCGGGTGACCTCGATGCCGCGGCTGGTGACCTCGACGGTGGTGCGGGGGCGGATGCTCGCCCACAGCGCGCGCAGGGCCAGCACGCCCGCGCCGAGGGCGAGCAGCAGGGCCACGCCGACCTGGCGGGGTTCGGCGCGGCCGGCCGCCGCGGCCCAGCCGAGCAGGACGAGGGCGCCGACGCCCCACAGGGCCGAGCCCACCAGCGCGCGGACGCGGCCGCTCTGGAACGTCGTGCGGCCCGGGGCGCGCTCGCCGCGGAAAAACGCGGGCAGCCGGTCGGCCACCGCCGACTTCGCCGCCTCGACCACCGAGCGCACAGGCGGCGCGGCCGGGACCGGGGCGGCCGGGGTGGCGCCGGTCGACGGAGCGGCGGGTGCCTGCGCAGGACGCGCACCGGTCGACGGAGCGGCGGGAGCCGGGGCGGACGCCGCGGGGTACACACCGCGCTGCACGCCGTCGTCCAACTGCTCCGGCGGCACCGTCCCCCCGAACTCCGTGCCCCCGGTCGGCGCGGGGCGCGGGGCGGGCTGGGGCGCGGGGGTGGGCCGGGGCGCGAGCCCGGTCGCCCCGCCCGCCCGGTACCCCACCGGGCCCGGGGTGAGGTCGACCGTCGAACCCGGCGCGGACAGCGGGTCGTCCGCGGGCAGGGCCTTGGTCGCCGGGCGGGGGATCGGGGCGAGCATGCGCGTGCGGTGCTCCTCGACGAACTCGCGCACCGGCTCGGGCAGCCACTCGGCGTGCTCGGGGTGGCCGAACTCCTCCAGCAGGTCGACCGGGGTCGGGCGCAGCTCGGGGCGCGGGTTGAGGCAGCGCGCGGCGATCACCCGCACCCGCTGCGGCACGCCGTCGAGGTCGGGCTGGCCGTGGACGATGCGGTAGAGGCTGTTGGCCAGGCTGGTGTCGCCGAACGGGACCCGGGCGGTGGCCGCGTGCACCAGCACCGAGCCGAGGGCGAACACGTCGCTGGGCGGGCCGACCTCGGTGCCCTCGATCTGCTCCGGGGACAGGTAGCCGGGGGTGCCCACGACCATGCCGGTGCCGGTGACCCCGCCGCGGTCGTGCACGGCCTTGGCGATGCCGAAGTCGATGACCCGGGGGCCGTCGGCGGCGAGCAGCACGTTCGACGGCTTGAGGTCGCGGTGCAGCAGCCCGGCGGCGTGGATGGCGGCCAGGGCCTCGGCCAGGCCCGCGGCCAGCCGCAGCAGCGCGGCCTCGGGCAGCGGCCCGTGCCGCTCGACGGCGTCGGCCAGGGTGGGGCCGGGGACGTACTCGGTGGCCAGCCAGGGCAGCGGGGCGTCGGGGTCGGCGTCGACCACGGCCGCGGTCCAGAACCCGCCGACCGCGCGGACGCTGGCGATCTCGTGCCGGAAGCGCTCGCGGAAGCCGGGGTCGCGGGCCAGCTCCGGGTGCACGACCTTGATCGCCACCCGCCGCCCGCCCGGGGACGTGGCCAGGAACACCGCGCCCATCGCGCCCTCGCCCAGCCGGGCGCGCACGGCGTAGCCGCCGATCCGCTCCGGGCCCCCGACCTCGCTCGTCCGCACTCGCGTCCCCTCCCGACCTCCCCCGCAGGTTACCCAGTCGCCGCGGCGCCGGGCCGCGGCCGTCCCGGACAAACTCGGACATACAGGGCAAATATTGCCACGATTCCACATCGGGACTGGACACCACAAGTGAGCCTTACCTAAATTCCTGGTGCTCGGCGTTCGCCGGGCCGCGGACGAGGACGGGTGGCGACGGCGGCATGGAGTACGTGTTCAGCAACGCGCTGATCGGGCTGCGCGAGGGGCTGGAGGCGGCCCTGGTCGTCAGCATCCTGGTCGCCTACCTGGTCAAGACCGACCGCCGGTCGGCGCTGCGCTGGGTGTGGCTGGGCGTGGCGAGCGCCGTGCTGCTGTCGGTGGCCTTCGGCGCCGTGGTGACCTACTCCAGCGCGCAGATGTCCTTCGAGCAGCAGGAGCTCTTCGGCGGCACGATGTCGCTGGTCGCGGTCGCGTTCGTGACCGGGATGGTGTTCTGGATGCGCAGCACCGCGCGCCGCATCTCCGGCGAGCTGCGCGGCAAGCTCGACCAGGCCATCGCCGTCGGCCCGCTGGCGATCGCGCTCGTGGCGTTCCTGTCGGTGGGCCGCGAGGGCCTGGAGACCGCGGTGTTCTTCTACGCCGCCACCGAGTCGGCCAGGGAGAACACCGGGCCGCTGGTCGGGTTCGTCATCGGCATCGCCGTGGCGGTCGTGCTCGGCTGGGCGATCTACCGCGGCGCGGTGCGCATCGACCTCACCCGGTTCTTCACCGTCACCGGGGTGCTGCTGGTGTTCGTCGCCGCGGGCGTGCTCGGCTACGGGCTGCACGACCTGCAGGAGGCCGCGTTCATCCCCGGCCTGGACACCCTGGCGTTCGACCTGTCCGGGCCGGTCCCCGAGGACTCCTGGTACGGCGCCCTGCTCAAGGGCGTCTTCAACTACTCGGCCCGCACCACCGTCGTGCAGGCCGTCGCGTGGCTGGCCTACGTCGCCATCACCCTCACCGCCTTCCTCTGGCCCGCCAAGCAGGCGCGGGCCGCCGTCCCCGCAGCGCAAGGAGCCGAGCAGTGACCCCCAGCACCACCCTCAGAGCCGCCCTGGTGGGCGCGGCCGCCCTCACCCTGGCGGCGTGCGGCAGCGGCGGCGGGGACACCGCCGCGGCGGGCGGGCCGATCGCCGTCGAGGCCAAGGACGACGCCTGCGGCGTGGCGCGCTCGGAGGCCGACGCGGGGCAGATCACCTTTGAGGTGTCGAACAAGGGCTCGCGGGTCACCGAGTTCTACCTCTACGCCGAGGGCGACCGGATCATGGGCGAGGTGGAGAACATCTCCCCCGGGCTCACCCGGCGGCTCATCGTCGAGGTGCCCGACGGCGGCACCTACCAGACCTCCTGCCGCCCGGGGATGACCGGCGACGGCATCCGCGCGGCCTTCACCGTCAAGGGCGGGGCGGCGCGGCAGGTCGACAACGACGCCAAGCTCGCCGAGGCGGTGTCGTCCTACAAGACCTACGTCGCCAACCAGGCCGACGCCCTCGACGCCAAGACCGGGGAGTTCGTCGCGGCGGTCAAGGCGGGCAAGGTCGACGAGGCCAAGGCCCTGTTCCCGGTCGCGCGCACCTACTGGGAGCGCATCGAGCCGGTCGCGGAGAGCTTCGGCGACCTCGACCCGCGCACCGACGCCCGCGAGGCCGACCTGGAGCCCGGGCAGCGGTGGACGGGGTTCCACCGCCTGGAGAAGGACCTGTGGGTCAGCGGCCTCCAGGCGGACTCCGGGCAGATCGCGGACACCCTGCGGGCGGACGTGTCGGAGATCGTCGCCAAGGCCAAGGCGGTCGAGTTCACCCCGCTCGACCTGGCCAACGGCGCCAAGGGCCTGCTCGACGAGGTGGCCACCGGCAAGATCACCGGCGAGGAGGACGCGTTCTCGCACACCGACCTGTGGGACTTCCAGGCCAACGTGGAGGGTTCGCAGGCCGCGATCGCCTCGCTGCGCCCGGTCATCACCGAGCGGGACCCGGCGCTGGCCACCACCCTGGACGAGAAGTTCGCCGCGGTCACCGACCTGCTCGCCGCCCAGCGCCAGGGCGAGGGCTTCAAGCTCTACACCGACCTGACCGACGCCGAGAAGAAGGCCTTCGCCGAGGCGGTCGACGCGCTCAGCGAGCCGATCTCCCGCGTGGCCGAGGTGGTGGCGCAGAAGTGAGCATCTCCCGGCGGCGGTTGTTCGGCATGGCGGGTGCGGGCGTGGTCGCCGCGGGCGTCGGCGCCGCCGCCGGGGTGGCCACGGCGGGCGGTGGCACCGACCCGGCGCCCACCCCGGCCCCGGTGGCCTTCCGCGGCGAGCACCAGGCGGGCATCACCACGCCCGCGCAGGACCGCATGCACTTCGTGGCCTTCGACGTGACCACCCGCAGCCGCGCGGAACTGGTGGCGCTGCTGCGCGACTGGACGGCGATGGCCGAGCGGATGACCCGCGGCGAGGAGGCGTTCCCCGACGGCGCGGTGGGCGGCATCGCCGACGCGGCTCCCAAGGACACCGGCGAGGCCCTGGACCTGCCCGCCGCCGGGCTCACCCTGACGATCGGCTTCGGCCCCGGCCTGTTCGACGACCGCTTCGGCCTGGCCGACCGGCGCCCCGAGGCCCTCATCGACCTGCCCCGCTTCCCCGGCGACGACCTCGACCCCCGCCGCACCGGCGGCGACCTGTGCGTCCAGGCCTGCGCCGACGACCCCCAGGTCGCCGTGCACGCCATCCGCAACCTGGCCAGGGCGGGCTTCGGCAAGGTGGCGGTGCGCTGGTCGCAGCTGGGCTTCGGCCGCACCTCCTCCACCTCCACCACCCAGGCCACCCCGCGCAACCTCTTCGGCTTCAAGGACGGCACCAACAACCTCAAGGCCGAGGACCCCGCCGGCCTGGCCGACCACGTCTGGGTCAGCGCCGCCGACGGTCCGCAGTGGATGGTCGGCGGCACCTACCTGGTGGCCCGCCGCATCCGCATGCACATCGAGACCTGGGACCGCGCCCCGCTGCGCGAGCAGGAGCAGATCATCGGCCGCACCAAGGGCACCGGCGCCCCCCTCGGCCAGCAGCAGGAGTTCGACCCGGTCGACCTGCACGTCAAGGGCGCGGGCGGCGTCCCCCTCATCGCCCAGGACGCCCACGTCCGCCTCGCCGCCGCCGAATCCCTGCGCGGCGCCAAGCTCCTGCGCCGCGGCTACAACTTCACCGACGGCACCGACGGCCTCGGCCACCTCGACGCGGGCCTGTTCTTCCTCTGCTTCAACCGGGACACCCGCACCGCCTTCGTCCCCATGCAACAGGCCCTGTCCTCCCGCGACGCCATGATGGAGTACATCGTCCACAACGGCTCCGCCCACTTCGCCGTCCCCCCGGGCGTCCAGGACGGCGAGCACTGGGGCCAGTCCCTCTTCGCCTAACCCGCGCACCCGATCACCCGCAGGTCCGTGCACCGCGTCTGCACGGTCCGCTGCGCACCGAGCAGCAAGGTGTCGAGCAGAGCCAAGTTGGCGCTGTCCTTGGTCACCTTGCCCGCATCGACGGCAGCCCGCGCCGCGTCGTGAACGCTCTCCCTGAGGTGCGGCTGGACGATGAGCACGTAGGTCTCATCCGAACGCACGCGCGTGGCGAGCCGGTCGATGAACTCGGCCGCCGTCGAGGCCGCCCCGTCGTGCCACGCGCGCGGCGGCCGCTTGCGGCTCGTCAGCTCCTCGATGAGCCGGTCGTCGTCGACGAACCCCAGGTTCTTCAGCGCCTGGCTGATGACCTGCTCGTAACGCGCCGCCGCCACCCCGCGCCCGGTCGACCTGGTGTGGGCTGGCTTCACGTGGATCACCCGGAGCGTGCCCTTGTCGTCCAAGTGCAGGAAGTCCGCCACCTCCCCGGCCCCGTCGTCGCACAGCAGCCAGCCCTGCCGGAAGTTCTCCACCACCCAGGCGAACAGCGAGCGGTCCCCGTCCTCCCCGATCGAGGCCTGGAGCCCGCCCCTGGTGATCTTGGGCTTCTCCGTCGCGACGTCGAACACGCCGAAGTCACGCCAGTCGAAGTTCCGGAACGGCACCGTCACCAGGGACTCGCGGTACACGGTGCCGTTGCGGTAAACGTGCCCGCTCTCGTAGTGGACCTCGAACAAGTCCCCGTCACCGAGGGCGGAGCGGATCTCGCGCAGGTCGGCGGGGTGGGTCTCCGCCACGATCCCCACGTCCAGCGCCAGCCCCCCTGGCCCGGGCCGGGGGGTGAGCAGCAGCGTCCCGCAGCACGCGCCGCCGAACCCCACGTCGACCTCGACCGCCGCCCCCTGCCGGGGCCGCACGTCGAGCACGACGTCCAGCAGCCGCTCCACCCGCTCGACCAGGGAGTCGTCGGTCCCCGGCTCCGTCTCCAGGACACCCGAGGCGGGCAGCAGCACCGCGTAGGCGTCGCGCACGCGGGTGAGGTCGCGCTCCCGCGTGGCCAGCATCGGGAACGGCTGACCGGGCTCTGACCCCGCCAGCGCCTTGCGCAGCAGGTCGAACACCTCGGCCACGATGCCGATGAGATCGACCATCGACGCCGCCCGGCGCCAGCTGATGCGCGACTCGTCGGGGGTCACGATGACGTTGTCGCGCAACCGCGCGTCCTCGTCCTCCGGCTGGAAGTCGAGCCGGGCCGAGCTGAGCGCCATCGAGCCGTCGTCGAGCGGGTTGAGCACCTGCTTGACGTCCTGCCCACCCAGCACCTTGCTGTCCGGCTTGGTCACGCGACGGGCCTGCACCCCCCGCATCCACACCATCCGCCCCCTGCCGTCGAACGTCGACAGCAGCACGTCGGGATCGACGAAGCGGAAGGGGGCCAACCCCTTGTCGATCCAGCGGCGCAACTGCGCGTCGGTGGGCACCTTGCCCACCAGCGCCACCAGGTCGTCCGCGGCCAGCGCCACGAGGAGCTGGTTCTCGACGTTCTGCCGGGGGCTGTCCGCGCCCGCCCACGGCGGGTCGCGGAACACTCCGCGGGCGGCGCAAAGGACCCACTCGACGCCGTGGGCGCGCAGCACCTCGGTCAGGGTTTCGTCACGACTCCCGTCCTCCTCGAAGAGGATCACCGCGTCGTTGGCGCCGCCGCAGTCGCGCAGGCACTCTCCCAAGAAGCTGTGCAGCCGCGCCAGCGCCACGTCGCGGTCTGGTCCGGTGATGCGCAGCAGGGTGCAGGTGACTTGGGGCATCAGCTCCAGCAGGGAGAACCCGGCTGACGCGCTGTCGGGGGAAGCGGTGGCCGTCATGCCGCCAAGCTAGGTTCGGGGACCTGTCAACCGCCAGATGTCGCAACGGACTGTCCAGCTATTGGCTTGCCGTTGACCGGTACTTGGCCAGTCGGGGGCCACTCCGGGGCTGGAGCACTGCCTGAGGCGTGACCAGCGGCCGCGGGGGCGGGGGGCCGGTTGATCAAACAGCCTAGGTGGTGCGGAAGGGGCTGGTGGTGATGTGGTCGACGAGGTCTTCCACGGAGGAGTAGATGGCCTGGGCGCCTGCCTCCTTCAGCTCCGCCTCCCCGAACCCGCCCGTCAGCAGCCCCACGGCGGGCAGGCCTGCCGAGCGGGAGGCCTGGCAGTCCCAGGTCGAGTCGCCGAGGGTGACGCCGGTGGGTTCGGAGACCTCGGTGAGGGCCGCCTTGATGAGGTCGGGGGCGGGTTTGGTGGCCTCGACGTCGTCGGAGGTGGTGCGGGGGAGGTGGGTGGCGTCGAGGAGGTGGAGGAAGTGGTCGACGTGCTGGGGTTGGCCGGAGGTGGCGAGGACGATGCTGTGGCCGCTGTCGGTGAGGACGTCGAAGAGGCGGTCGACGCCGGGGAAGGGGCGGACCTCGTCGATGAGGCGGTCGAACTCGGTGGTCCAGCGGGAGCGGACCTCGTCGCCGAAGGCGCGGTCGAAGTCGGTGCCCGCGACCTCGGGGACGAGGCGGTCGCCGCCCATGCCGATGCTGCGGTGCAGGCGCCAGACCGGGACGGTGCGGCCGACGGTGAGGAAGGCGCGGTACCAGGCGATGGCGTGGTGGTAGTTCGTGTCGACGAGGGTTCCGTCCACGTCCAGGACTGCTGCGGGCATGGGTGGGGTATGCCCGGTGCGGGAGGGGTGAAACCCCCCTCACAGGGGGTCGTGGCCCCAGTTCATCAGCGAGTAGCGCCACTTGCTGTGCTCGACGTCCCCGCTGGGGCGCTGGGCGAGGTGGCGGTGGACGTAACCGGTCACCTTGCGCATGTGCCGGTAGTCGTCGTCGCTGAGGTCGGCCACCTTGGTGCGCAGCAGCTCGACGATGCGGCGGCCGGAGCGGTGGCCGGTGGACTCGCCGCCGGAGGACTGGCCGACGGACTTGGACTCGTCGGTGGCCAACCACTCCTCCAGCGCCGCCGGGGTCATGGTGACCGCGTCGTCGAAGTCGGACCGGATCTCGCGCTGCTCGTCGGTGTCCATGCCGGACGGCTACCCCGCGCGCCCGCGCGGCACGCGTGCCGGTTCAGGTGAACATCTCCGGCGGCAGCGGGGAGGCCACCGGCTCGTCGTCGGTGATCGGGTCGCCCATCAGCTCGGCGCCGGGCACCACCCGCGCGGGGAACACCGCGCCTGCGGCGAGCCCGGCGACCTCCGCCACCGGCAGCTCGTCGCGGGAGGCGGCGACGACCACGTTGGCGAAGCGCCTGCCGCGCAGCACCGCGGGCTCGCCCACCACCACGACGTGCTCGAACACCGCGCCGAGGGTGCCGACGACCCGGCGGACGAAGGCCAGCCCCGGCCCGTCGGTGACGTTGGCCAGGCACACCCCGCCCGCCGCCAGCGCCTTGTCCACATCGGACACCGAGCCGAGGGTGACCATGCCCGCGGGGATGGTGGCCTGGTGGAACGCGTCGAGCACGACCACGTCCCACTCCCCCGCGGCCGCGGCCGCCAGCGCCGCCCGCCCGTCGCCCACCTCGACCGCCAGGCCGGGGACCGCGCGCAGGCCCAGCTGCGCCGACACCAGCTCGACCAGCAGGTCGTCGGCGTCGACGAGCAGCTGCCGGGAGCCGGGGCGGGTGGCGGCGGCGTAGCGGGCCAGCGACCCGGCGCCGCCGCCGACGTGCAGCACCGCCAGCGGCCCGGGGCGCAGGCAGTCGAGCACGTCGCCGATGCGGCGCATGTAGTCGAACTCCAGGTGGGCGGGCTCGTCGAGGTCGACGTAGGACTGCGCCACCCCGCCCACCGACAGCAGCCAGCCGCTGGGCCGGTCCGCGTCCTGGAGCAGTTCGGCCTCACCGAGGCGGACGCGGTGGCGGCCCGGTCGGGGCGCGGGTGGGGCGTTCACCTGCACAGCTCACCACACCGGCCCGCGCGCCGCGCACGACCTCGCGGCCGCACACCGGAGCAGGGCTCGCCGCAGCCGCGGGACCGCGCACCGGGTGGGTACGCGGGGCCCGGCGCCGTGGGGGAGGCAGCCGGGCCCCGCGTGGTCTGCGACCGGGTCAGCAGAGGACCTGGATCTTGCGCCCGATGCCGTTCTTGAACTTCTCCAGCGCCGCGGCGTAGTCGGCCAGCGGCACCCGGTCGGAGATGAACACCTCGGGGTCGAGCACGCCGGTGGCGAACAGGTCGGCGGCGCGCTCGTAGGAGTGCAGCACCGCCATCGAGCCGGTGATGGTGATCTCCTGGTTGTAGATCTTGTACGGCTCGATGGTCACCCTGGCGGAGTAGTCCGAGACGCCGAACTGCAGGAAGGTGCCGCCGGGGGCGACCCGGTCGATGCCGTCCTGGATGGCCTTGGCGTTGCCGGTGGCGTCGATGACCAGGTCCCAGCCGCGCGGGGCCTCGATCTCGTCGGCCGAGCGGGCGGTGTTGGTGACGCCGAGCTGCACGGCGGTCTTGAGCCGCTCGTCGTTGAGGTCGACCACGTCGATCGACGCCGCGCCGGTGAGCTTGGCCAGCTGGAGCATCATCAGGCCCATGGTGCCCGAGCCGTAGATCAGCACCCGGGTGGCCATCTTCGCGCGCAGCACGTCGTAGCCGCGCACCGCGCACGACAGCGGCTCGATCAGCGCCGCGTCCTCGGTGCGCACGTGGTCGGGGAGCACGACGCAGTTGGCGACCGGCGCCACGGCGTACTCCGCGGCCCCGCCCGGCTTGGACACCCCGATGGCGTTCCAGCGCTCGCAGAGGTTGTTGTGCCCGTTGCGGCACATCCGGCACTCGAAGCAGTACAGCGACGGGTCCACCGCGACCCGGTCGCCCACCTTGACCTCGGTGACGTCCTTGCCCACCTCGGCGACGACCCCCGCGAACTCGTGCCCGGGCACGATCGGCAGCGTCGGGGCGAACTCGCCCTGCAGGATGTGCAGGTCGGTGCCGCACAGGCCGCAGGCGGCGACGTCGACCACCACGTCCCGGGGGCCCGGGGTGGGGTCGGGCACCTCGGTGACCTCGACCGACCCGATCCCGGTGATGACAGCGGCCTTCATTTCACAGCTCCCAGCGACAGGCCCTGGACCAGCTTGTCCTGGGCGGCGAACCCGGCGATGAGCACGGGCAGGGACACGACCACCGCGGCGGCGCACAGCTTGGCCAGGAACAGGCCCTGGCTGGTGACGAACCCGGTCAGGTAGACCGGCGCGGTGCCCGCCACGACCCCGGTGAGCACCCGGGCGAACAGCAGCTCGTTCCAGCTGAAGATGAAGCAGATCAGCGCGGTGGCGGCGATGCCGGGCAGCGCGATCGGGGCCACCACCCGGCGCAGGGTGACCAGCAGCCCGGCGCCGTCGATGGCCGCGGCCTCCAGGATCTCCTTGGGCACCTCGGCCAGGAACGAGCGCATCAGCCACACCGCGATCGGCAGGTTCATCGAGGTGTAGAGCAGGGTCAGGAACGAGATGTTGTCGAGCATCCCGGAGTACTGGGCGACCAGGTAGATCGGCAGCATCGCGGCCACGACCGGCATCATCTTGGTGGACAGGAAGAAGAACAGGACATCGGTCCACTTCTCCACCGGCTTGATGCTCAGCGCGTAGGCGGCCGGGATGGCCAGCAGCAGCACCAGCACCGTCGAGCCCACGCTCGCGCTCAGCGAGTTGATCAGCGGCGGCCACGGCTCGGAGTCGAAGAACGTCGCGTAGGACTCGGTGGTCAGCGGCGCGAGCAGCGACGGCGGGTTGGTCGCGGCGTTGGGCTCGCTGTGGAAGGAGGTCAGCACCATCCACAGCACCGGGGCGAAGAACAGCAGCGCGCAGATCCAGGCGATCGCCCCCCACGGCCGCCACGCCTTCTTCGTCGAGTTGACCCGGACCTCCCGGCGCCCCGGGGCGTCGACCGTCGCGGTGCTCATCGGCCCTCCTCCGCCTTGAACAGCGACGACACCGTGCGCAGCGCGAACGTCGCGATGATGATCGACCCGATGACCACCACGACCCCGGCCGCGGAGGCCTGGCCGTAGTCGTGGGCCTGGTAGAAGGTGTTGTAGATCTCGTACGGCAGGTTGGCGGTGCCCTGCCCGCCGCCGGTGATGGTGAACACCGCGTCGAAGTTCTGCACGATGTAGATCGAGCCCAGCAGCGCGCCCAGTTCGAGGTACTGGCGCATGTGCGGGAAGGTCAGGTAGCGGAAGACCTGCCAGGCCGAGGCGCCGTCGAGGTTCGCGGCCTCGACCACGTCCATCGGCCGCGACTGCAGGCCCGCGAGCAGGATCAGCATCATGAACGGCGTCCACTGCCACACCAGCGAGACCACCACGGCGGTCAGCGGCATCTCGCTGATCCACTCCGGCTGCGGGGCGTCGGTGCCGAACAGCCAGTTCAGCGCGCCGTTGAGCAGGCCGTAGTCGGGGTTGAACAGCGCGTGCTTCCACAGCAGCGCGGCGGCGATCGGCACCACCAGGAACGGCGCGATGAGCATCGTGCGCACCAGGCCGCGGCCGACGAACTTCTGGTCGAGCAGCAGCGCCAGGCCCAGGCCCAGCAGCAGGCTGATCACCACGACCAGCACGGTCAGCCAGACGGTCGTGAGCACCGAGTCGCGCAGCTCGGCGTCGGTGAACACCGCCGCGTAGTTGTCGAACCCGGCGAAGCCGCGGTCGTCGGGGTAGTTGGTGTTCCAGCGCAGGGTGGAGATGATCAGCGTCGCCACGAACGGCAGCTGGGTGACGACGATGGTGAAGACCAGCGCGGGCAGCAGCGGCGCCCGGCGCGCCCAGCGGGCGGCCCGGCCCAGGCCGGGCCCGGGCTTCCCGGCGGTGCGCGGACCGCTGCGGGTGGGCGGTGGTGCGGTGTCGAGCGCCATGGTGGCCCCCTCTCCCGGGCCGTGTGGGACGCCCGGGGTTGGTGCGGGAGCGGGGGCCCGCCGGTGGGCGGGCCCCCGCCGCTGGCTACTTGTTGCGGTACTTCTCGGCGACCTTCTCCGCCAGGCCCTGGCTGGAGCTGAGCGCGTCGTCGACCGACGAGCCGCCCGCGATCGCGGCGCTGATCTTCTGCGAGACCTGGGTGCCCAGGTCGGTGAACTCGGGGATGCCGACGAACTGGATGCCCGGCGCCGGGCGCTTCTGCACGCCGGGGTCGTTGGGCTTGGCGCCCTTGATGGCCTCCTCGACCGACTTGGCGAACGAGCCGCCCTTGGCCAGGTACTCGGGGTTGGCGTAGGTGGAGGTGCGCTTGCCGTCGGGGACCTTGGCCCAGCCCTCGGTGGTGCCGACCAGCTCCTCGTAGCCCTTGCCCGAGGCCCAGGAGATGAACTTCCAGGCCGCGTCCTGCTTCTTCGACGCCTTCTGCACGCCGAAGGCCCAGGTGTAGAGCCACTGCGAGGCGTCGGTCTTGACCACCGGGGCCTGGGCGTAGGCGAGCTTGCCCTTGACCGGGGAGTTGTCGGCCTCCAGCTGGCCCGCCGCCGAGGTGGCGTCGTACCACATGGCGACCTTGCCCTGGGTCATGGCGTTGAGGCACTCGGCGAAACCGGCCTGCGCCGCGCCGGGCTCACCGTGCGCGCGGACGAGGTTGACGTAGAAGTTCGTGGCCTCCTTGAACTCCGGGGAGTTCAGCTGGGCCTGCCAGTCCTCGGTGAACCAGGTGCCGCCGAAGGTGTTGACCACGGTGGTCAGCGGGGCCATCAGCTCGCCCCAGCCGGGCAGGCCGCGCAGGCAGATGCCCTTCATGCCCGGCTGCGCGCCGTCGACCTGGGCGGCGATGTCGGCCACCTGCTGCCAAGTCGGCTTCTCCGGCATCTGCAGGCCCTTGGCCTCCAGCACGTCCTTGCGGTACATCAGCATCGACGCCTCGCCGTAGAACGGCTCGGCGTAGACCTTGCCGTCCTCGGCCTTGAGCGACTCCGCGATCGGCGGCAGGATGTCGGCCTGGTCGAAGCCCGCGTCCTTGGCGATGAAGTCGTCCAGCGGGGCCAGCCACTGGTTCTTGGCGTAGATCGGCGTCTCGTAGTTGGAGATGGTGGCCACGTCGTACTGGCCCGCCTGGGACGAGAAGTCCTGGCTGATCTTGTCGCGGACGTCGTTCTCCGGCAGCACCGTGAAGTTGACCGTGATGCCGGTCTGCTTGGTGAAGTTGTCCGCGGTCAGCTTCTGCAGGTCCACCATCTGCGGGTTGTTGACCATCAGGACGTTGATCGACTGGGCGTCGTCGGACGACCCGCCGCCCCCGGCGCCGCTGCACGCGGCCGCTGTGAGACCCGCCGCCGCCAGCGCGGCGGCGATCCGCAGGTGAGACCTCATCGTCTTCCCTTTCGCTCCGGCCGCGGACGGCCGTCCTACACCGCGACCACGCCCTGTCGGGGTGGCCCGGATGCCGTGTGGGGTTGTGCTCGTGCTGGTGCCGCGGCTACGTCCGCAGCACCCGGGGGCCGAGGGCGGCGTAGCGGTGCGCCTCGGCGGCGGGCAGCGCGGAGTCGGTCACGATCGTCTCGAAGTCGGGCACGGCGGCGAACCGGCTGAAGCTGGCGACGCCGAACTTGGTGTGCACGCCGACGAACACCCGCCTGCGCGCGACCTTGACCGCCTGCGCCTTCACCGCGCCGACGACCGGGTCCGGGGTGGTCAGCCCGTGCTCGCGGGAGATGCCGTTGGCCCCGATGAAGGCCAGGTCGATCACCATGTCCGCGAGCATCGCCACCGCCCAGTGCTCGACGGTGGCCAGCGTGCGCCCGCGCACCCGGCCGCCGAGCATGAGCACCGTGATCAGCGGTGAGGTGGACAGGCTGGCCGCGGTCGGCAGGCTGGCGGTGACCACCGTGAGCGGGCGGTCGGTCGGCAGCGCCTCGGCGACCAGCTGGGGGGTGAAGCCCTCGTCGATGAAGACCGTCTCGGCGTCGTCGACGCGCTCGGCGGCGGCCTGGGCGATCCGCCGCTTCTCCGCGACCTTGGACGAGGCCCGGGAGGCCAGGCCGGTCTCGAAGCCCGCGGACTCGACCGGGAGCGCGCCACCGTGGGTCCGGCGGACCAGGCCGTGCTCGTGCAGCAGCCGCAGGTCCCGGCGCACCGTCTCCGGCGCGACGGAGAACTCCGCCGCCATGTCCATCACGTCGACGCGCCCGTCCGTGCGCGCCCGCGCCAGGATCCGCCGCTTGCGCTCCTCCGCCTGCACCGCGACGCACCTCCCCGCACCGGGATGGACCACCGGGTGACCGCTCGGACACCTGGGCGCCCGATCGGGCACCCGTTATGAGTAGCACCGTCCCCACGCCCGAACAACCCGGGAAGCACCCGGTGGCGGACCCGAGTCATGCCCGTTTCACCCGGTGGACGAGGCGGTGGCCAGCGGTTTCGGCGCGAGTGACGGGTGCCACACGCCCGAACGGGGGCGCCCGGGTGCCCGTTCGCCCCGGACCGGGCCCACCTCGGGCGGGCCCGTTCGAGGCGGGTCAACCCCCCGGATCGACTGAACCTCAATTCCACATCAAGCCCGGTTGCGCCGCCGCCTCGGGGTCAGGTGCACGCAGAGTGATCACGAATGCGCCGGGGGTGTGCCCGCGCGTGTGAACCGCGCGCGCGGAGAGCACGCACCGGTGCCCGATCGCGCGCGGGGTGAGCGGAATGGGCGCTCGGGGTCGTTGATCTTGGCCAATTCCGCGCCCGGGACCAATGCACGTCTCGTTTCGACGGCGCTCGCACCGGGTAAGGGCGCCCGGCGGGTCGCGGGCATTAGCGCGGCGCGGGCGGGCCGGGGGCGAATCCCGACCGGGAAACCACGCCCGCGAAACCGCGACCACCGGGTTCGGCACCCGCCCCACAACGCCCGAACGGCCGCTCCGGGAGTCCCGGGCGGCCGTTCGGCGGGGCGCTGCGGTGGTCTCAGCCGGAGAACGCCGTCTTTTTCGAGCCCTTGCCCTTGGGCTTGGCCGCGTGGGCCTCCTCGAACGCCTCGACCACGGCCGAGGGGATGCGGCCGCGCTCGGAGATGTCGTGGCCGTTCTGCCGGGCCCAGTCGCGGATGGCCTTGGTCTGCTCCTTGGAGCGGCCCTCGCCCGCGCCCCTGGTCTGCGCCGGTGCGGCGCCGCGCTTGACGCGGCCACCGGTGCGCCGGGCCGCCTCGATGTACTCGGCCAGCTCCGAGCGCAGGCGGTTCGCGTTCTCCTCGTTCAGGTCGATCTCGTAGCGGACGCCGTCGAGGGCGAACTCGACGCTGGTGATGTCGTCGCCGGTGGAGCCGTCCAGGTCGTCGAACAGCTGGACAATAGTCTTCTGAGCCATGGGGGCACCTCAGGGTCAGCGCGGTTGTAGCGTGTGGACCGGAAGTTAGCAGCAAGAACCATTCCCCGGCAAAGCCGACCCACCGCAAAAGCCCGATCCGCATCCACCGGACCCGCGCCCCGGCGGATTTCACCCGACTCCGCGACCACCGACCGGGTAAGGGCGCGTCCCGGCGTTGTGCGCGTCACCCGGGTCGACAGGTCCTCGCTTTACCGGGGTTTCACCGAGTGGGTGCCGGGTGAATCGACCGGAGGATTACCGGCGTGCATTCGGCGGAAAGCACCGCGCCCGGGTCGCAGGTGGGCAGCGGGCGCCTGCGCGGGCGCTGACCCGCCGGACATGGGCAGGCCCCGGGGCCGGAGCCCCGGGGCCTGCGGTGCGCGGGTCGCGTCAGTCCTGGCGGATGTCCGCCAGGGTGTTCCAGAACAGCAGTTCGTAGCGCTGGAGGAGGCGGCCGTAGCCGAGCGAGCGCTCCTCGGTCCAGCCCGCGTCGATGGCCTCCTGGAGGGCCTGGACGTACTTGGCCTCCAGTTCCGGAACGGGGGTGGCGAAGAAGTCGAAGAAGGCGGTGGCGGTCTCGTCGAAGCCGTAGTGCTCCCGCAGGCCCCGGGAAACGGTCCCGCAGTACTTCCCCCACGCGGCGAAGTTGCCGAGGATCGCCAGGAGGGCGTCGCGGGGGTTGCCGTTGAGCGCGAGCCACGCGAGGTAGGACGGATATGCCTGGCACCCCGCCTGCGGCTCGTAGGGGGCGTCGACGTCGAGGCCCGCGGCCCTGGCGAAGTCGTGCAGGAGCGGCAGGGTGACCCCCTCCCCCGCCGACAGGGACGAGAAGACGTCGCGGGCGGTGGGGTCGACCGCCTGGGCGGCGAGGGTCAGGAAGCTGCGCCAGTCGCTCGGGACGATGCGCAGCTCCTCGGCGGCGAGCGCGCGCAGGGCGGCCAGGGGGGCCGTGCCGCTCGCCACCGCGGGCACGAAGCGGTTCTCGTGCTCCCCCGGCATCAGGTCCCGCTGCGCCCGCTCCAGCAGTTCGGCCGCCGATCGCGCCATGACCCCGTCTCCCCTCGTGACCCAGACCACCTGTGCGCCGCCCAGCGTAGATCATCAGGCGGCGGTACCCCACCACAGGACCCCGACCAGCGGTACTAGCCCATTGGTGGTCTGAACCAAAAAGATTGGTCTAGACCTTGACGGGGGCGGCGCGGACCCGCTTCAGTGACCTGGAGCGCTCACCAGACCACCTTCGGCGCCGCCACCCGGGGCGGCCGAGAGGACGGAGCGACCCGTGCCCAAGACACCCAGCACCCTGCGGACCCGCCTGCTCGCCACCGCCGCCGCGCTCGTCGCGGCCGCGGGGCTGGCCACCGCCGGGGCGGGCACCGCCGCGGCGGCCGCCTGCGCCGCGCCCTGGTCGGCGGGCTCGGTCTACGTGGGGGGCGGCACCGCCTCGCACGCGGGCCACAACTGGACCGCGAAGTGGTGGACGCAGGGCGAGACGCCCGGTTCGTCCGACGTGTGGTCCGACGCGGGGACCTGCGGGGGCGGCGAGCAGCCGCCGACCGACCCCGGGTCGTTCGTGGTGAGCGAGGCCCAGTTCAACCAGATGTTCCCGGGCCGCAGCTCCTTCTACACCTACCAGGGCCTGGTCAACGCCCTCGGCGCCTACCCCGGCTTCGCGGGCACCGGCGACGACACCACCAGGAAGCGCGAGGCCGCGGCGTTCCTCGCCAACGTCAACCACGAGACCGGCGGCCTGGTCTACGTCGTGGAGCAGAACCAGGCCAACTACCCGCACTACTGCGACACCACCCAGCCCTACGGCTGCCCCGCGGGCCAGGCCGCGTACTACGGCCGCGGTCCGATCCAAATTTCTTGGAACTTCAATTACCGCGCAGCGGGCGACGCGCTGGGCATCGACCTGCTGGGCAACCCCTACCTGGTCGAGCGGGACGCGGCCGTGGCCTGGAAGACCGGCCTCTGGTACTGAAACACCCAGAACGGCCCGGGCACGATGACCCCGCACAACGCCATGGTCACCGGGGCGGGCTTCGGCGAGACCATCCGCAGCATCAACGGCTCGCTGGAGTGCGGCGGCGGCAACCCCGGCCAGGTGCAGAGCCGGGTCGACGCCTACCAGCGCTTCACCGCGCTGCTCGGGACGACCCCGGGGAACAACCTGTACTGCTGACCCCGTGCCGCTGACGGTAATGCCGACAACGCGGCTCAGGCCGACAACGCGGCCGGGCGTGTGACGACCGGCGCATGACGTTTCCGTCACGGGGCCCGCGGCGACACCGCCGCGGGCCCCGTCCGCTCCCCCGACTCCGACCAGGACATTGTGCGAGTCCTTTGTGGAGTGATCGACTCCAGGAGCGGGTTTCGGGGGTTCGACCGCGGGGAACAATGCTGGTATCAAGGGAAGCACAGCCTTGGACCCCCCGGGAGGAGTCGATCATGGCGGTCTTCGACAGCGCGTGGCGCGGCTACCACCGGGGGCAGGTGGAGCGGGCGGTGGCCGAGCTGCGCGCCACCGCGACCGCCGCCGACACCGCGGCCCGCTCGATGGCCGCGGAGCTGGCGGCGCTGCGCGAGGAGAACCAGCTGCTGCGCGGTCGGCTGGCCCGCATCCGCCGGGCCCCGCTGTCGGCCGAGTCGCTGACCGAGCGGCTGGCCGGGATGGTCGAGGTCGCCCGCGAGGAGGCCGAGGACCTGCGCGCCAAGGCCGCCGCCGAGGCCGCCGACCTGCGCTCCCAGCTGGCCCGCGAGCGCGCCGAGACCACCGCCGAGCTGGCCGCGCTGCGCGCGCGGACCACCGAGGAGGTCACCGCCGAGCGGGAGCGGCTGACCGCCGAGCGCACCGCCGCCACCGCCGCGCTGTCCGCCGAGCGGGACCGGGTCACCGCCGAGCTGGCCGAGGCCAAGGCCGCGGCGGTGGCCGAGGTGCGGTCGCTGCGCCACGGCCTCGACCGCGAGCTGGCGGCCAAGCGCACCCGGGTGGAGGCCGAGCTGGGCAGGCTGCGCGAGCGCACCGAGGCCGAGCTGGCCGAGCACGTCGAGCGCACCAGGGCCGAGCTGGCCGACGAGCTGGCCCGCGAGCGCGCCGAACTGGCCGCTGAGCTGGCCGAACGCCGGGCCGCGGGCGAGCGCGAGGCGGCCGAGCGCACCACCGCGACCGAGCAGCACGCCGAGCGGGTGCTCACCGCGGCGCGCACGCAGCTGGCGCAGCTCGTGGCGCGCAAGCGGGAGGTCCACGAGCAGCTGTCGGCGAGCCTGGCGCTGATCCGCGAGGCGGGCCTGGACCTGGTGGCCGAGCCGGTGCCGACCCCCGTGGTCACCATCACCCAGGACTCCCCGCGCGGCCCGATCACCACCCGCCCCGCCGCGCCCGCGCGCGCCGAGGACGACGACCCGGACCGCACGATCCCCCGCATGCCGGTGCCCGTCGGCGTCTAGGGCTGGTCCGATCGACCCGCCACCCACCCCCTCGTCCCCGCCCGGCACCGTCCCCGGCCTGGCACCGTCCGCGTCCGGCACCGTTCCCGGCCTGGCACCGTCCCCGCCCGGCACCTTCGCTGGATTGGCACCGTCGGCACCCGGCGTCGTCCCCGGCCTCGCACCGTCGGCACCTGACACAGTCCCCGGCCTGGCACCGCTTCCGCTCGGTACCGTTCCCGGCTCGGTACCCGTGGGTCCTGTGCCGTGCCTGGGGCGACTCCGCCGAACGGGGGCGGGCAGGTGGGTGGTTCGAGCGGTGGTGGGCCGGGTACGCCCTCGACCTCCGGACACCAGGCGAGGAGGACGCACCACCATGACCGAGGCGCTCGACACCGAGGACCTGTGGGCCGAGTTCCACCGGGTCGTCAACATGACGTCCAGGGAGCTGTCGGACTGGCTGCGCACCAGCGCGGCCGGTGAGCGGACCGAGGAACTGCCCGACCACTCCGGCACACCCACCGGGCGGGAGGTGCTCCAGGTGCTCGGCAAGCGCCGGGGCGACCTGACCGACCGCGACGAGCAGGTCATGTGCAAGGTCGTGCAGCGCGTGCACGAGCAGCGCAGGGACGACCTGGAACCGGTTGCGGGCCAGGACCACTGGCGGCACCGGCTGATGGACATCGGGCACGACCCGCTCAAACCGGCCTGATCCCGCGCTCCAGGCTCCACCCACCCACCCACACCCGCTCCGGCGACCCCGCGCCACCCCGGGGTCGCCGGAGCGGGTGGTTCGTCGGATACTGACGGTTCTCGCACGGGTCCCACACCCGATGCGGCATGATCGTTGCCTGCCGACACCGCGCGGGGGCCGGGCGGGCCACCCGCGACACGACATCGTCCGGGGTGATGGAGACGGAGAACGGCGCGGGCGACCGGGTGGTACCCGGTCCTGAGCACGGCACCGACGGCGTGGGCGGTGCCTGGCTCGTGTACCTGCTGACGGGTCTCGCGCTGGTCGTCGCGTACTACTTCATCCCGGAGACCGCGGCCGCCGCGCCGCTGCGCGTGGTGCTCTACTGCGCGCTGAGCGGGTCGGCCGCGGTGGCGGCCTGCTGGGGCGCGGCGCGCACCCGCCCGGGCAACCGGCTGCCGTGGGTGCTCATCGGGGCCAGCCAGGTCGTCTACTTCACCGCCGACTCGGTGTTCTACATCGGGCACTACCTGGTCGGCGTCACCGCGTTCCCGAGCTGGCCGGACCTGTTCTACCTGGGCCACTACCCGTTCGCCGTGCTCGGCGTGCTGCTGCTCATCCGCCGCCGGGCCCCCGGTCGCGACCTGCCCGGCGTGCTCGACGCGGCCACCCTGGGCGTGGTCGCGGCGATGCTGTCGTGGGTGTACCTGATCGGCCCGCAGAGCCGCCGGGGCGCGCCGGTGCCCGCCGAGCTGGCCTCGGTCGCCTACCCGGTGATGGACCTGGCGCTGCTGACGGTGGCGCTCGGGCTGCTGCTGGGCTCGGGTGCCCGACCCAGGGCGTTCTTCCTGCTGGTGTCGTGGCTGGCGCTGATCCTGAGCGCGGACACGATCTACATCGCCCAGCAGGTGCGGGGGGTCTACGAGGCGGGCAACTTCCTCGACGCGATCTGGCTCTGCGGCAACCTCGCGCTCGGCGCCGCCGCCCTGCACCCCACCGTGGACCAGGTCAGCGACACCTCCCCGATGCGCGAGGGGCCGTTGAACCCGGTGCGCATCGCGGTGCTGTCCGGGGTGGCGCTGCTCGCCCCGCTGGTGCTGATGGTGCAGTACTACACCGGGGACGTGCGCGACGTGCCGGTGGTGGCCGGGGCGTGCGCCGCGCTGTTCCTGCTCACCATCACCCGGCTGGCCCTGCTGGTGTCCGACCAGCGCCGGTTGGCGATCACCGACGTGCTCACCGGACTGCACACCCGCCGGTTCTTCGAGGCGCAGCTGCCGCTGGAGATGGCCAGGGCGCGCCGCTCGGGCGGGTCGGTGGCGGTGCTCATCATCGACGTCGACCACTTCAAGTCGATCAACGACCGGTACGGGCACCCGGCGGGCGACCGGGTGCTGGTGGAGATCGCCGCCCGGCTGCGCTCGACGGTGCGCAGCGGCGAGGTGCTGGCCCGCCACGGCGGCGAGGAGTTCGCGCTCATCGTGCCCGGCGCCGACGCCGAGACCCTGCCCGCGCTGGCCGACCGGCTGCGCGAGCAGGTGGCCAGCGCGCCGGTGGTGGTCACCCCGCAGCGCTGGGTGGCGGTGACGGTGTCGATCGGCACCGCCCGCTTCCCCACCCACGGCACCAACCCGGCGGACCTGGTGGCCATCGCCGACCGCGCCCTCTACAGCGCCAAGGCCGCGGGCCGCGACCGGGTGGTGGTGGCCAGCGACACCACCACCGCCGCGGCGGTGGAGGCCGGGGAGCGGCCGGACCCGGCGGGCGCGGAGTACCTGCACCGGGTGGCCGACGCGGTCGACGACCTGCTCGACGACCACGGGCACAGCCGGGCGGTGGCCCGCTGGGCGCGGATGCTGGCCACCGAGTTCGGCTACGACGCCGACCTGGTGCGGCGGGCGGAGCTGGCCGGGCGGCTGCACGACGTGGGCAAGATCCTGCTGCCGCGCGCGGTGCTGGTGAAGCCGGGCGAGCTGGACGAGGCGGAGTGGGCGCTGGTGCGCATGCACCCCGAGCACGGCTTCCGGATGACCGCGCTGCTGCCGGGGCACCTGGGCGTGGCGCACGTCATCCGCCAGCACCACGAGCGCTGGGACGGCCGCGGCTACCCCGACCGGCTCGCGGGCCGCGACATCCGGGTGGAGGCGCGGATCGTGGCGGTGTGCGACTCCTGGGCGGCGATGCGCTCGCAGCGGCCGTACCAGCCCGCGATGCCGGTGGAGCAGGCCCGCGAGGAGGTGCACGCCGCGCGCGGCACCCAGTTCGACCCGGACGTCGCCGACGCCTTCCTGGAGCTGCACCAGCGCGGCGCCATCGCCGACGTGCACCTGGTGCACCGCGGCCCGAGCTGACCCCGGGCCGGGCGCCACCCGGAATCGGCGGCATATCGGGATATCCCCGCTATCTGGCGTTCGCCGTCACGCGCACCGACCCGGTCGGACACCGCGGGTGATGTGGTGCGCGGCGCACCTGTCCCGCGCACCCCGGACCGATTACCCTCGTTGGGGACAGCGAGGCCGGTGGCGGCGGGCGGAGCCGTCACGTCCTCAGTGGACGGGCGGCCGGGCACCCGGACGACGTGGTCCACACTGGACGAACAGTTCGAGGCCCACTCGGGTCGCGGCCGGGCCGGAGGACACGTGGCGCAAGTGGGAAACCAGCGCTCGATAGGGGTCGCGGGCGGCGACGCCGCGGCGGAGTACCCAGTACGATCGGGACACCATGGCTAAGGACGGGACCCGGGGTCAGACCAGGCAGCACAGCGGGGGCGGCGACCCGGCGCGCAGCCTGTCCCTGCTGTGGCGGGACCCGCGCACGCCCGCCAGGACCGGGCGGCGCGAGCTGAGCGTCGAGCGCATCGTCACCGCGGCCATCGAGGTCGCCGACCGCGAGGGCGTGGTGGCGCTGTCCATGCGCCGCGTGGCCGACGCGCTCGGCGTGGGCACCATGTCGCTCTACACCTACGTCCCCGGCAAGGCCGAGCTGGTCGACCTCATGCTCGACACCGTCTACGCCGAGACCGACAAGCCCGAGCAGGTCCCCGGCGGCTGGCGGGCGCGGCTGGAGCAGGTGGCCAGGGAGAACTGGGCGCTGTTCCACCGGCACCCGTGGATGCTCCAACTGGGCGTGAGCAGGCCGCCGCTGGGCCCGAACGTGCTCGCCAAGTACGACTACGAGCTGCACGCGTTCGCGGGCACCGGGTTGCGCGAGGTCGAGATGGACACGGTGCTGAACCTGGTCGTCGGGCACGCGGAGAACACCGCCCGGCGCTCGGTGGACGCCCGCGCCGCGCAGCGCGACCCCGGGGTGACCGACGAGCAGTGGTGGCAGTCGACCGGGCAGGCCGCGGGCTCGCTGGTGGACTTCTCCCGCTTCCCGCTGGCGGCCTCGGTGGCCGAGGCGGTCGGCGCCGCCTACGGCACCTCCTACGACGCCGCGCACAACTTCGACGCGGGCCTGGCGCGCATCCTCGACGGCGTCGCCGTCCTGGTCGCCCAGCGCCAGGCCGAGGGCAGCGGCGGCGCGTAACCCTCCACACCGGACGTTCCGCCGGGAGCGGACGCGTTCCGCCCTCGGCGCACACCCCTCGACCCCGCTCCCCCGCCCGGCCACGCTGGGGCCATGGGCGCACTGGGGTTCAGCGGGGACGTCGTCGAGCACTACCACCGGTACCGCCGCGGTTACCCACCAGCGCTGGTGGACGCGGCGGTGGCGGCGTTCGGCCTCACCCCCGACGACACCGGCGTCGACCTCGGGTGCGGCACCGGTCAGCTGACCGAGCCGCTGGCGGGCAGGCTTGGGGTCGTGGTGGGGGTCGACCCAGAGCCGGACATGCTCGCCGCCGCCCGCGGCCGCGGGCTGGCCAACGCGCTGTGGGTGCGCGGCAGCGACGCCGACGTGCCGCTGCTCGCCGCCGCGCTGCGCGCCCCGGGGGTGGTGACCATCGCCCAAGCGCTGCACTGGATGGACCACGACCGCCTCTTCCCGGCGCTGCGCGGCTGGCTGCGCCCCGGCGGCGGTGTGGTCGTGGTGTCCAACGGCACGCCGCTGTGGTTGCAGGACACCGACTGGTCGCGCGCGCTGCGCGGGTTCCTCTCCGCCTGGCTGGGCAGCCCGCTCGACGCCCGCTGCGGCACGGACGCGGCGACCCGCGGGCGCTACGCGGCGTCGCTGCGCCGCCACGGGTTCGCCGTGGCGCGCCAGGACTTCGACCACAAGGCGCCGCTGAGCACCGAGCAGGTCGTCGGCGGGGTGCTCTCGGCGCTGCCCGCCGATCGGCTGCCCCGGGACCGGGTGGGCTTCGCAGCGCGGGTCGCCGCGGTCGTCGGCGGTGGCCCGTTCACCGAACGCGTGCCGGTCCCGGCGCTGTTCGCCCGCGCGGGCTAACGTGGCGCGGTGACCACAGCACCGCGCTTGCGCGTCTTCACCGAGCCCCAGCAGGGCGCGGACTACACCGACCTGCTCGCCGTGGCCCGCCACGCCGAGGCGGCGGGCTACGACGCGTTCTTCCGCTCCGACCACTACCTGCCGATGGGCGGCGCGGACGGGCTGCCCGGGCCGACCGACGCGTGGATCACCCTGGCCGGGCTGGCCGTGCAGACCAGCTCGATCCGGCTCGGCACGCTGATGACCGCGATCACCTTCCGGCTGCCGGGGCCCACCGCGATCGCGGTGGCGCAGGTCGACCGGATGTCCGGCGGCCGGGTCGAGTTCGGCGTGGGCAGCGGGTGGTACGCCGACGAGCACACCGCCTACGGCATCCCGTTCCCGCCGGTGAAGGAGCGGTTCGAGCGCTACGCCGAGCACCTGGAGGTCATCACCGGGCTGTGGCGCACCCCCGCGGGCGAGACCTTCAGCCACCGCGGCGAGCACTACACCCTCACCGACTCCCCCGCGCTGCCCAAGCCCGCGCAGTCGCCCGCGCCCCCGGTGATCATCGGCGGGTTCGGCGCGAAGCAGACCCCGCGGCTGGCCGCGCGCTTCGCCGACGAGTTCAACCTCCCGTTCGCGGGCATCGACGCGTGCGTGGCGCAGTTCGCGCGGGTGGACGCGGCCAGCGCCGAGGCGGGGCGCCCGGCGCCGGAGCGGTCGGTGGCGCAGGTGGTGTGCGTGGGCCGCACCGAGCAGGAGTTCACCCGCCGGGCGGCGGCCATCGGCCGGGAACCGGCGGAGCTGCGCGAGAACGGCATCGCGGGCACGGTGGACGAGGCGGTCGACAAGATCGGCCGGTGGCAGGAGGCCACCGGGATCACCAAGCTCTACCTCCAGTTCCTCGACCTGTCCGACCTGGACCACCTCGACGTGGTGGCCGGGGAGGTCCGCCCGCGGCTGTGAGCGCGGCCCCAGGGTGGCCCACCGCCACCCGGGGTCAGTCCCCCGGGCGCCGGAACCGGACGGGCGGCCAGGGGTTCGCCGCGCGGGTCGCCCGGACCCTGGTCAGGAACCGCGCCACCTCCGGGTACTCCGGCTGCGCCAGCAGGAACAGCTGTTCGGCCTCGTCGAAGGCGCCGCGCTGCTCGGAGATCTGGCCCAGGTAGCCCGCGGCCCGCGCGCGCCCGGCCTCCACCGCCCGCAGCAGCAGCAACTGCGCGCTGAAGGTGTCCTCCCGGCGCAGCCGCACGCCCAGCTCCTCCACCGCGTCCGACCGTCCCAGCTGGAGCGCGAGGTCGCACCACTCGGCCAGCGCCACCCGGCCCTTGCGGTCGTTGGCGAAGTGGCCGTAGACCAGCAGGGCGTCCATCAGCCCGGTCTTGGCCGCCCGGCGCAGCCAGTGCTCGGCCTCGTCGTAGCGGCCGGGTCGGTTGAGCAGCATGCCCAGCAGGATCATCGCGTCCGAGCGCGGGCAGGAGAACTCCAGGTAGTCCCCGGCCACCACGCCCGGCCTGGTCGACCCGGCGGGCACCTCCAGGTCCTCTTCGGACAGCGGCAGCAGCGCCACCTCCAGCGGGGTGCGCTCGACCACCGTGCGCAGCCACCGGTCGGCCTCGGTGCGCTCGCCCTTCTCGATCAGCCGCCTGCCCAGGGCGACCATCGTCTCCGGGTTCCCGGCCTGCGCGCCCCGGCGCGCCCACAGCTCGACCGCCTCGTGGTCGCCGGTCTCGGTGTAGAGGGTCACCAGGTGGCCCGCGGCCTCGGCGTCGCCCGCCTCCACCGCGCGCACCAGCCACGGCACCGCCTCCGAGGCCCGCCGCGACAGCGGCACCCCCGAGCCGCCGCGGAACAGCATCGCCCCGGCCAGGCACCACACCGCCGGGTCGCCGGAGGAGTCCGCCCAGCGCACCAGCACGCGCCGCCCGATGTCCTCCTGCTTGGCCCGGTGCGCCGCGAGCGCCACCAGCGGCAGGTCCGCGGGCGGCAGGTGGCGCAGCAGCACCTGCCACACCGGCTCGGGCACCGGGTCCTCGGCGCCGTCGACGAGGTAGTCGAAGGCCTCGTAGGTGTCCTCGGGCCTGCTCAGCAGGCAGGCGCCCGCGCCGTCGACCGGCTCGGTGGCCCAGGCCAGGCCCGCCTCGAAGATCGCGGGCCCGGTGAGCACGGCGGGGTCGAGGTAGTGGGCGTAGAGCTCGGCCAGGGTGCGGCGGGTGACCGCGGTGGCGCAGCCCGCGCGGCGGACGTCGACGGCGGCGGCCACGACGGCCGCGCCCACCTGGGCCACGGCGGCCGCGGGGTCCTCGGGGTCGTCCCCGGGGGCGTCGGCCTCCAGGCCCGCGCGCCAGCGGGCGGCGATGGCCCGCCCGGCGCACAGCCGCTCGGGCAGCGCCCCGTCCTCGGCGTTGTCCAGCGCGTCGGCCACCCTCGGGTCGTCGCGCAGCGCCTCGGCCCTGACCAGCTCGGCGTCGGTGAAGGCGCGGCGCAGCGCGACGGTGGCGGCGCGGCCGAGCACGTCGGCGGCGCGGCGGGCCAGCTCGGCCTCGGCCGGGGAGCCCGCGGCGGTGAGGGTGAGCCGGGCGCGCGAGCGCAGGGTGGCCAGCAGCAGCACGTCGGGGCGCCCCGGCGGGCACAGCCGGGCCAGCAGCGCGGTGTCCAGGCCGCCGGGCACCAGGAACCGCTCCAGGTCGTCGAGCCAGACCACCACCTCGGCGGGGGCGGGCTCGGCGTCGGCCCAGGCGCGCAGCTCGGCGGCGTCGCGGGGCTGGACCAGGGTGCGCTCGGGCAGCACCCGGCGGGCCGACTCGGCCGCCGAGCGGGTCTTGCCCGAGGCGGAGTCGCCCTCCACCACCACCAGGCCGCCGTCGAGCAGCAGGGTGTCCAGCTCGGGGTCGGTGTCGCGGGTGACGTAGGGCGGCGGGCCCGCCGGGGTCCCGGCCCTGGGCGCCGCGGGGTGCGCGCCGAGCAGCTCCGGTCCGACGTCCCGCACCCGCGGCCCGCGACCGCGCCTGCCGAGGCGCCACTTGCCCCGCATCCCGCCCTCCTCACCCGCCTCGTCGCACCACCGACCGGCCAGACCAGCACCGACGGCGCCGCCCGACCGCGGTGACCGGTCCCGCCCGGCACCGGTCGACCGCCCCGCCGCGCCGCCCCACACCATCGTGCGAGCACGCGGCGGCGCGGGCCACCCCTACGGGGATATACCTCCGCACCCCGGGGTGAATCGTTATTCACCTGCCGTGCCCGCGCCGATCCGGTGGGCCGGATCGTACGCACCGGGGCGCCGGGGGCGCGCCCGGCGGTACGGTGATCGTCGCACCACCGCCGACCGGGGAGGGACCAGCCGATGATCGATGCACACACCCCGGACGCCGAGCACCCCGGGACCGGGGGCGTCGCGGGCGCCGACCCCGCCGCGGGCGACCCCCGGGTGCTGTCGGTGACCCTGCCCGCCGAGGCCGGGCAGCTGCCGGGCCTGCGCCGCCGCCTCGGCGGCTGGCTCACCGGCCGCGGCGTGCCCGACGACCTGCGCGACGACGTCGTGCTGGCCTGCGACGAGGCGGTGGCCAACGCCGTCGAGCACGGCTACCGCGGCGCGGTGGGCATGGTCGGGATGACCGCCAGCGTGCTCCCCGACTCGGTGACCCTGGTGGTGGTCGACCACGGCGAGTGGCGCCGGGCCGCCCCGGGCGAGCACCGGGGCTGGGGGCTGCCGATGATCGAGGGCCTGGCCGACCGGGTGGACCTGGTGCACGCCAACGGCCGCACCACGCTGACCGCCCACTTCACCCGCCGCCCCGCCGGGGGCTGAGCCCGCCCGGAGGACGCGCGCGCGACCTGTCCGGGTGATCCGGTTTGACCTCGACGCGGACTTGGGTAGAAAGCAGTCATGTTCCCCGCGGAGAGCCTGCGTGACTGGGTCGGCTACAACGTCGTCGACCCCGATGGCAAGACCATCGGCACCCTGGAGGCGGTCTACGTCGACACGATCACCGACGAGCCGAGCTTCCTGACCGTCAAGGTCGGCTTCATCGGCAAGCACCGCCTCAACTTCGCCCCCGCCCTCGGCGCCACGGTCGCCCCCAAGCACATCCGCGTCCAGTACGCCAAGGACCTCGTGCGCTCCTCGCCCGCCATCGACACCGACGGCGAGCTGCTGGCGACCGACGAGCCCGCGATCTTCGAGCACTTCGGCCTCGACTACGGCACCGGCGCCGAGCGCCGCCTCGCCCGCCGCTGACCACCCCCGCCCCGCCCGGACCCGGGCGGGGCGGCTCCACTAAGGACGACCCCGGTCGGCCAGGAAGCGCGCCAGGTACTCCGGCAGCGGCACCGACCGGCCCGCGGCGTCGACCTCGACCTCCACCGGCGCGGGGTAGGGCTCCCACCCGGTGATGAACGCGCGCACCAGCACCCCGTCGAGCCGCAGGGCCGCGCTGTCGCCGCGGGGCACCGGCGCGAACACCGGCCGCACGGTCGCCTGCGCCATGCTGATCACGACCCCGTTGCCCAGCAGCCACCCGCGCACCTCGCTGGGCGCGCTCAGCGCGCGGAAGCGGACGCGGGTGCCCTCCGGGGTCTCGCGCACCTCCGCGCGCGGGACCTTCTCCAGCTGCTCCACCGGGAGCGGGGCGGGCAGGACACCGGCGGCGAAGGCGGCGGCGGGGAAGTCCCGCACGGCGTGCTCCAGGGCGGTGAGGGCCTCGGGTTCGACGAGCTTGCGGCGCTCGGTGTCGCGGGCCAGCCACCGGGTCCAGCCCAGCGGGTCCAGCAGCGGGCTGCGGTCGGTCACGGCGCGATCCTAGGTCGCCGGGGGTGCGGTGCGCCCGTTCGAGGCCCAATCGGGACACTCCGGGGGTGTTCGGGCACGCGGCGCGCACCACCGGTCACCGGGGCCGCCCCGGTCGGCGGCACCGGGTCACCCGGGCAGCAGGGCGTCCAGGGCGCGGCGCAGGGTGTCGGGGTCGGTGCCCGCCGGGTCGACGAGGCGCTCGGTGGCGTAGGAGTCGACGACGGCGACCAGGGTGGTGGCCACCACGTCGGCGGGCAGCGGCAGGTCGAGGCCGCGGGCGGCGCAGTAGCGCGTGAGCGCCTCGGCGATGGCGCCGCGGCTGCGCCTGCGGGGTTCGAGGACGCCCGCGCGCAGGCGCTCGTCGCGGGTGGCGTGGGCCAGCAGCTCCAGGGCCAGGCGGCTGTCGCGGGTGTGGTGCTCCACCCGGTCGACGACCAGGGCGGTGAGCGCGGCGCGGACGGCGCCCGGGGGGTGGGCGGGGTCGAACACGGCCGCGCCGGACACCGCCAGGCGGGCGGCCGCGTCCGCCACGACGGCGGCGACCAGGTCGGGCTTGCCCGCGAAGTTCGAGTACACCGCGCCGCGGGTGAACCCGGCGGCGGCGGCCACGTCCTCCACGCGCGCGGCGGCGATGCCCTTCTCGGCGAACACCTCCGCGGCGGCCTCGACCACCCGCTGCCGAACCCGCGCCCGCGTCTCCCGTGGCATGGCGCGACCGTACCGCGTGCGGCGGGGCCGCCGGGCCGGCTTGTTGACCTTCGCCGGGTTCCCGCCTACGGTGCCCGATACACCCGCGTATCCACAGAGGCCGGCGCGGGCAGTGGCGTTGCGGGAGGTGAGCGGTCGCGTGGACCCCGGCACCCTGGCCAGGCACCCCGCGGTCGAGGTCCTGCCCGATCCGGGCGACCGGCTCACGGCGCTGCGCGCCCTGCACGCGGCCGCCACCGAGCAGGTGCGCTCGATCGAGCGGTGCGACCCCACCCGGCCGCCGGGCCCCGGTGCCGCGCCCGGCCTGCGGGAGATGCGCGCGGAGTCGCGCGCGGAGCGGATCGCCGCGGGGGTGCGCTACCGCACGATCCACCCGGCCTACACCCCGGAGGCGACCGCCCCGGTGGCGGGCGAGGCCGTGCGCACGCTGGCCGACCCGCCGCTGGACCTGGTGGTGGCCGACGACGCGCGCGCACTGGTGTCCGCGGGCGGCGGCAGCGTGCTGGTGGGCCGCTCGGCGCTGCTCGACGGGCTGATCGAGGTCTTCGAGAAGCTGTGGGTGCTGGCGGTGCCGATGACGGTGAGCGCGGCGGGCGGCGGCGACCTGTCCGAGCGCGACCGGCAGGTCATCACGCTGATGGCGGCGGGCGCCACCGACGACGCCATCGCCCGGCGGCTGGGCCTGTCCCGCCGCACGGTGGTGCGCCGGGTCGCCGCACTGCACGAGCGCCTGGGGGCCACGACGCGCTTCCAGGCCGGTGTGCAGGCCGCGCAGCGCGGCTGGCTCTGACCCCCGCCCGCGAGGGCCGCGCGGAGTGTCGCCCCGGTGCGGTTGGATCGGTCCCATGAGCGACACCGACCGCGCCACCGCGCCCCTCGACCACGCCGCGCTCTTCGCCGAGTACAACCGCAGGCTCGTCGCCGCCGTCGAGCGCGCCGACCCCGCGGCCCCCGTTCCCACCTGTCCCGAGTGGACCACCTTCCAGCTCGCCAAGCACGTCGGCCGCGGCGACCGCTGGGCGGCCACCATGGTCCGGGACAGGGCCACCGAGGTGCTGGAGCCGCGCGACGTGCCCGGGGGCCGCCCGCCCGAGGGCGGGCTGGTGGAGTGGCTGGGCGGCGGGCCTGCGCTGCTGGCCGAGGCCACGGCGGCCACCGGCGCCGACCACCCGGTGTGGACGTTCACCGGCCCGCGGCCCGCCGCGTGGTGGACCCGGCGCAGGCTGCACGAGTGCGTCGTGCACTACGCCGACGCCGCCCTCGCGCTGGGCGAGGAGCCCGAGATCGCCCCCGAGGTGGCCGAGGACGCGGTGTCGGAGTGGCTGGAGCTGCTCGCGGCGCGCGGGGCCGACCTGGCGCCGATGACCCTGCACCTGCACGACGGGGCGGGCCCGGAGTGGTTCGTGCGCGGCGGGCCCGCGCTGACCTGGGAGCGGGCGCACGCCAAGGGCGACGTGGCGCTGCGCGGGTCGAGCGCGGACCTGCTGCTGGTGCTGCTGCGGCGCAAGCCCGTCGAGGCCGTCGACCTGGTGGGCGACCGGGCGGCCTGGGACCGCTGGGTCGCGGCCACCCCGTTCTGACCGGCGCGGAAGGGGTACGTCCCCGTCATGGAGAGGGTTCAGTCGTGAAGGCGGTCGAGTCGTGAAGGCGATCGTGGTGGGCGCGGGCATCTCCGGGGTGTCCTGCGCGAGGGCGCTGGCCGAGGCCGGTGTGGACGTGCGCGTGCTCGAACGGGGGCGCGTGGTGGGCGGGCGGATGGCCACCAAGCGGTACGGGGGCCGCCCCGCCGACATCGGCGCGGGCTACTTCACCGCCCGCGGCCCGGGGTTCACCCCGGTGGTGGCGTCGTGGGTGGAGCGCGGGCTGGCCGCGGAGTGGACCGACACGCTGGCGACCTTCGGCGCCGACGGGGTGTCGGAGTCCACCGGGCAGCTGCGCTACTCGGCCCCGGCGGGCCTGCGCTCGCTGGTGGCCGACCTCGCCGCGGGCCTGCGGGTGGAGACCGGGCACCCGGTGGCCCGGGTGCGCCCGGGGTCGGTCGACGGCGAGGAGGCCGACGTGGTGGTGCTGGCGATGCCCGGCCCGCAGGCGGCCCGCCTGCTCGCCGAGGGCACCCGCGCGCACGAGGTCGCGGCGGGGCAGCGGTGGTCGCCGACGCTGGTGGCCACCCTCGTCCACGACGAGCGCCGCTGGGACTTCCCCGGGGCCTTCGTCAACGACCACCCGGTGCTCCAGACCCTGTTCGACGACGGCACCAGGCGCGGCGACGGGCACCCGGTGCTGGTGGCCCACTCCACCGCCGACCACGCCCGGGAGCACCTGGCGGACCCGAAGCCCGACGACCTGGCGCGGGCGGTGTCGGAGCTGCTGGGCATCCCCGCCCCGCGCGAGGCGCACGTGCACCGCTGGACCTACGCCATCCCGGAGAACCCGCACTCCGGGCCGCCGTTCTTCGAGGACGGGATCGGCCTGGCGGGCGACGCCTGGGGCTCGCCGCGGGTGGAGACGGCGTGGCAGTCCGGGGTGGACCTGGCGGGGCGGGTGCTCGGGAGGTGACGCCGTGGACACCGGGGAGACGACGCACGAGAAGCTGACCCGCAACCTCAACGAGCTGCTGCAGGAGCTGCGGGTGGCCCAGGCGGGCGTGCAGATCCTGTTCGGCTTCCTGCTCTCGATCACCTTCACCGACTTCTACCACGAGGGCACCGGCCCCCTGGAGCGCACGACGCACCTGGTGGCGGTGTTCTTCGCGGTGGGCGCGGTGGTCTGCCTGACGGCGCCCGCCGCCTGGCACCGGGTGCTGTTCCGCCAGGGCAAGCGCGCGGAGATCATGCGGATGGCCACCCGCAGCACCATCGCCGGGCTGGCCTGCCTGGCGGGCGCGGTGACCGCGTCGCTGGCGCTGCTGGCCGAGGTCGTCATCGGTCCGTGGGCGGGCCTGGTGGCGGGGGCGGTGTGCCTGGTGGCCTCGGGCCTGCTGTGGTTCGCGCTGCCGCTGGCCCGCCGCGACGACGGCGGCAGCGACGACGAGGACTGAGCGCCCCGTCCCACCGGAGCGCGCGTCCACCTGCGCGTCGCCCCGGCCCGCTACCCTCGGTCGCGGTTTGACACCCGAGCTAACCTACTCGGAAGTAGATAAGGGGGGTGCCGATGCCCGGGCAGGCGGGGACGGGGCCGCTGGCCGCGGGGCGGGCGGGCGCCGGGGGCGCGGGGGTGCCGGGGAGTTCGGCGGCCCCCTTCGGCTCGCGGCTGCTGGGGCCGGAGGGCCAGCACGGCACGGTGCTGCGCATCCGGGTGCAGGGCCTGCTGACCACCACCCTGGTCACCACCAACGTCATCGGCGCGGTCATCGTCGTGGTGCTGTCCGGGTTCGTCATCCCCGGCCCCCCGACCGAGGGCCCGATGCTGCTGGCGCTGGCCATCGCCGTGCCCGCCTACGTCCTCGGCGCGCTGCTGGTCGGCGGGATCTGGGGCACCGGGCGGGCGCTGCGGGCGCTGCGCTGGGCCATCGAGCAGCGCGAGCCGACCGCCGCGGACCGGCGGGCCACCCTGCGCGTGCCGCTCAACCTCACGCTGATGCAGGCGTTCCTGTGGGGCGCGGCGACCGTGCTGTTCACCGTGCTGGCGATCGTGCTGCAACCGGAGCTGGTGTTCGCCGTCGGCTTCACCGTGGCCATGGCCGGGATGGTCGTGTGCGCCAACGCCTACCTGCTCAGCGAGTTCGCGCTGCGCCCGGTGTCGGCGCGCGCGCTGCAGGACGACCCGCCGGGGCAGGTGGTCGGCGCGGGCGTGCAGGTGCGGATGCTGCTGTTCTGGGCGCTGGGCACCGGCGTGCCGGTCGCGGGCGTGGTGATGGTGGCGCTGTTCGCCATGGCCCGCCAGAACGTCACCAGCGACCAGCTGGCGATCACCGTGGTGGTGCTCGGCGGCATCGTGCTGGTGTTCGGGCTGCTGGTGATGGTGTTCAACGCGCGCGCCACCGTCGCGCCCATCGAGTCGGTGCGCGACGCGCTGGCCCGGGTGCAGCGCGGCGAACTGGACACCGAGATCCCCGTCTACGACGGCACCGAGCTGGGCCTGCTGCAGGCCGGGTTCAACCGGATGTCGGCGGGCCTGCGCGAGCGCGAGCGCATCCGCGACCTGTTCGGCCGCCACGTCGGGCAGAAGGTGGCCGAGGTCGCCGTGGCCGCCGGGGTGGAGCAGCTGGGCGGGGAGGTGCACGAGGTCGCGGTGGTCTTCGTCGACATCGTGGGGTCGACGACGCTGGCCGCCACCCGGCCGCCGACCGAGGTCGTCGAGCTGCTCAACCGGTTCTTCGCCGTGGTGGTCGACGAGGTCGACGCGCACGGCGGGCTGGTCAACAAGTTCGTCGGCGACGCCGCCCTGGCGATCTTCGGCGCCCCGGTGGACCTCGACGACGACGCGGGCCAGGCGCTGGCCACCGCCCGGGCCATCGCCGCCCGGCTGCCGGTGGAGGTGCCCGAGTGCGCGGCGGGCATCGGGGTGGCCGCGGGCGCGGCGGTCGCGGGCAACATCGGCGACGCCCGCCGGTTCGAGTACACCGTGATCGGGGACCCGGTGAACGAGGCGGCCCGGCTCACCGAGCTGGCCAAGTCGGTGCCCGGCAGGCTCGTGGCGTCGCGGTGCGCGGTGGAGCGGGCGGGCGAGCGGGAGGCGGCCCGCTGGACCGCCGCCGACACGGTGACCCTGCGCGGGCGCACCGAGGAGACCACCGTGATGGTGCCGGTGGGGTCGGACGCACCCGCCGAATAGCGGTCCGGCGCGGGTGCAGCGGGAGCGGTTTCGCTCCGCCGGTGACGAAGGCGGTGTCCGCGGGTGACAAAGCGCTCCGCCACCGGTTTTCCATGTGACCGTCCGGTTGGTTTTCCCTTGCCGCAACGACTATCGCGTGGTTAGTCTCCAACCACGCGCTGACCGGGTCGGGCCGGTCGCGCGGCGGGATCACCTCCACCCACCCCTGCACGCCTTTTCGGCACCCGTGCGTATTCAGCGAGGAGTAGCGCATGTCCCGGAACACCCGTTTGAGCAGGATCACCGCCGCCGCCGTCGGCGCCGCGGGCGTCGTGGCCCTGGTCGCCGCCCCGGTGGCGCAGGCCGAGCCGGTGCAGGCCGCCGGTGTCGTCACCAAGGCCGTCACCTTCAGCTGCGCCTACCCGCTGATCGGCAACCGCGACGTCCCCGCGACCGTCACCGCCACCTTCCCCAGCACGGTCGCCGCGGGCACGCCGATCAACACCACCGACTTCTCGGTGGCCGTCTCGCTCGACGACACCACCGTGCAGGCGCTCCAGCTGGTCGGCGCGGCCACCGTCGAGGGCACCTCGGAGGCGGGCGTCGACCTGTCGATCAACGGCACCGAGCTGGGCGTGACGCTGCCCGGCCTGGACATCCCGGTCACCGCCGTGACCGGCGCGGCGCCCATCGCGCTGAACATCACCGGCCTGGTGCCCTCGCTGACGGTGAAGTCCGCGGGCCAGGTCGACATCGCCATCGGCAACGCCTTCACCGGCAAGATCACCCCGAAGACCGCCACCGGCGAGCTGACCGGCCTGGGCACCTTCGACCTGAACTGCTCGGCGCTGGCGGGCCAGGACCTGTCCCTGGTCTCCATCCCCGTCACCTGATCGACCCCCGCGCGCGACGACGGCCCCCGACCACGTGGTCGGGGGCCGTCGTCGCGCGCGGGTCAGGTGGGGTTCGGCGGTTCCGGTGACGGGGGCACGGCCGGGTCGGTGCCCGGGTCCGGCGACGGCGGCACCGGCGCGGGCGGCACCGGGTCCGGCACCGACGGGCCGGGGCTCGGCGGGCTCGGGATCGGGTTCGGCGCAGGCGGCGTGGGCTCGGGGGGCGTGGTCGGCTGTGACATGGGTCTCGGGTACCCGGCCGCTGCCACGGGTGAAACGCCCCGCTCCGGCCCGCGCGGTGGACAAGGCCCGCTCGCCCGTCGTCGTGCGGTCCCGCCCGGGTGGCACTTAGCCTGCCTCCCGGGCGGTGAGCGGCTGGGCGATGTCCTCCAGCGACGCCTGCTCGGTGCGCACGCCCAGCACCAGCTCGGCCACCCCGCCCAGCGCCATCACCCCGGCGCTGACCAGGAACGCGACCACCACGTTGCCCGCCACCCCGCTCTCGATGAGGCTGCCGAACAGCAGCGGGCCGACGATGCCGCCCAGGCCGGTGCCCACGGCGTAGAAGAAGGCGATCGCCAGCGCCCGGGTCTCCATCGGGAACACCTCGCTGACGGTCAGGTACGCCGCGCTCGCCCCCGCCGAGGCCAGGAAGAACACCGCGCACAGCAGCGCCAGGAACGTCCACTGGTTGAGCGCGCCCGCGCCGAACAGCAGCGCCAGCGGCACCGTGAGCGCCGCCGAGCCCAGGTAGGAGATCGAGATCATCGGGATCCGCCCGACGGTGTCGAACAGCTTGCCCAGCAGCAGCGGGCCGAAGAAGTTGCCCAGCGCGTAGATCGCCAGGAACACCGGCGCCACCGCGGCCTCGACCCCGTAGAAGGTGCTCATCAGGGTGCCCAGGTCGAAGGTGATCCCGTTGTAGAGGAACGCCTGCCCGACGAACAGCGCCAACCCGAGCACCGCGCGCTTGGGGTAGAGCTTGAACGCGGTCTCGGCGATCATCCGCAGCGGGATCGTCTTGCGCTGCCGGATCTTCAGCGTCCCGCGCGCCTCCGGCAGCTCCTCACCGGTGCTGTCGCGCACCTGCCGCTCGATGTCCGCGGTGACCTGCTCGGCCTCCTCCGCGCGGCCGTGGATGAACAGCCACCGCGGGCTCTCCGGCACGTGCCTGCGCACCAGCAGGATCGCCAGCGCCAGCACCGCGCCGATGCCGAAGGCCAACCGCCACCCCAGGTCGGCGGGCAGCGCGCTGAGCAGGAACACCGCCGCGCCCGCGCCCAGCGCCGACCCGAGCCAGTAGGACCCGCTGATGAGCAGGTCGACCCGGCCGCGCACGCGGGCGGGGATCAGCTCGTCGATGGCGGAGTGGATCGCGCTGTACTCCCCGCCGATGCCCGCGCCGGTGATGAACCGGGTGAGGAAGAACAGCCACGGCGTGAACGCGAACGCCGTGGCGACGGTGGCCACGATGTAGATCACCAGGGTGAGGATGAACAGCTTCTTGCGGCCGAAGCGGTCGGTGAGCTGGCCGAACAGCAGCGCGCCCAGGCACGCGCCGAGGATGTAGAGAGCGGCGGCGATGCCGACGTCGCCCGCGGTCAGCGCGATGCCGCTGCCCGGTTCGGTGAGCCGGGCGGCGACCGCGCCGACCATGGTCACCTCCAGGCCGTCGAGCAGCCAGACGGTGCCCAGGCCCACGACCACCCGCCAGTGGAAGCCCGCCCAGGGCAACCTGTCCAGCCGCGCCGGGACGTCGGTCTCGATCGTCCCCCTCGTCACCTCAGCCGCCATGCCGACTGTTGTTCCCCCGACCGCGCCCGCGTAATCCCGCTCTTCGGCCGCGGTCGGCGGGCGATCGGTACAGTCCGCGCGTGCCTTCGGTCGTCGCCCTCGCCACGTACCCGGTCAAGGGGTGCGCCCCCACCGCGCTGGACCGCACCTGGGTCGGGCAGGCGGGCCTGGCGCACGACCGGTCGTGGATGGTCACCGACACCGACGGCACCTTCCGCAGCCAGCGCCGCGACCCGCGCCTGGCGCTGATCGAGCCGTCGGTGGGCGACGGGGTGCTGGTGCTCGCGGCGCCCGGGGTCGAACCGGTGGTGGTGCCGGTCGACGACGAGTCGCCCACCCGCCCGGTGGAGCTGTTCGGCGAGCCGTTCACGGCCGTCGACCAGGGCGAGGTGGCGGCGCGGTGGCTCAGCGACGTGCTGGGCGCGCCGAGCCGCCTGGTGCGGGTGCCGCCGGACCACCACCGCCGCGCGGGCGGCCTCACCCCGGGCACGTCGGGCTGGGCCGACAGCAGCGCCGTCCACCTGCTCGGCACGGCCTCGCTGGCCGACCTCGGCGCCCACCTGCCCGCACCGCTGCCCGCCACCCGCTTCCGCGCCAACGTCCTGCTCGACGGCCTGCCCCCGTACGCCGAGGACGACCTGCGCCAGGTGCGCCTCGGCGCGGTGGGCCTGGGCTTCACCAAGCTCGCGGTGCGCTGCGCGGTGACGCTGGTCGACCAGGCGGCGGGCGCGCGGGCGGGCCGGGAGCCGCTGCGCACCCTGGCCACCTACCGCCGGGGCCCGGACGGGGTGGTGTTCGGCGCGAAGTTCGCCGTCACCGAGCCGGGGTGGCTGGCGGTGGGCGACCAACTCACCGGTGCCGACCAACTCACTGGTGCACCGTCACCGTCCGACCGTTGAGCGGCTGGGTCGGCCGGGCGTTGCCCACCGGGAACAGCTGCTGGAACCGGCTGATCGACGCGGCCGTCACGTGCTGCTCGGGCATGAGGAACCACAGCACCCCCTCGGTGTAGGGAGCCGTGGTCAGCGACCCGGTGTAGCGCGCGGTGGGGTGGACGGTGGGCAGCAGGGCGGCCAGGTCGACGTCGTCGATGTGCTGCGCGGCACCGCACTCCGGGGTGAGCCGGGCCAGCACCCCGTCCACCGCCGAGGGCGTGCCCACCCGCAGCGGCACCCCGATGACGAGCGTCTCCCCGTCAGCCGCCTTATGCACCAGGTGCATCTCCAGCGGGTCGTGCCGCCCCTCGAAGGTGTGCTCGGACGGCGTGTGGAAGTGGAACTGCGCCAAGTCGTAGCGCTTGCCCCGGTACGTCACGTACCCGGCCCCCGCCACCGGCGTCGCCTGCTCGGTCTCCTCACCGCCCCGCGCCGCGCAGTCCCCGTCCCTCTGCACGTACGCCACGTCCGCCGCGCTGTGGTGGTAGGAGATCCCCAGCGCGGGCGCGGTCGGGTCGAACCGCAGCACCGAGGGCGTGATGTCCACCGGGCTCTGCGCGGGCGGCGCCGACCCGGCGGTGGGCGCCCCCACCACCACCCCCACGGCGACGACCACCGGTGCGATGACGGCCAACGCGGCACGACGGACCACGACCAACCCCACTTCCAGCGCCCCGCCCGCAGTCCTGGGCAGGTGGTGCAGACCATCCTTCGCCCACCCCCGACCGGGACCAACCCCCGAAGTCCGGCACCCCGGAACAACCGGACGAACCACCGGGTGACCTCAACCACCACCCCCGCCGATCGGGCTAGTCTGGCCCCATGGACGACAACGACCTGCACACCCGCATCTCCGCCCTCGTCGACGAGGAGCACAAGCTGCGCCACGGCGCCGCGGGCCCGGAGGAGGCCAAGCGGTTGCAGGAGCTGGAGGTCGCGCTGGACCAGTGCTGGGACCTGCTCCGCCAGCGCCGCGCCCGGCGGTCCGCGGGGGAGGACCCGGAGGGGGCGCAGGTGCGGCCCGCGGGTGAGGTGGAGGGCTACCGGCAGTAGGCGGTTTCCTGGTGTGACTTCTTCTTGGGTGTGGCTTCGCCTCGCCTGCGGCATCGGCTCGTGATCTCGGGAATTGCTTTGCGGGCTCGATGCGGTGGACCTGTTCGGGCGGGGCCCCTACGGCGATCATGAGCTGAGAGAGCGGGAAAAGCTGGGGCCACAAGAGCCCCGCTCAACCCGGACAGGGTAGCTCATGATCGCCTACCCCACCCAAACAAGTCCACCGCATCGAGCACCCCCGTAGCCGGGCCGCCGGATCCGTAGGTGGTTGCGCTGTTCCTACCAGTGGGGACAGTTTGCCTTTGTTGGCTTTGTCTTTGGTGCCAGGGCAATCACCCCATCGAGCCAGCGAAGCAATCCGCGTTCTTCCCTCCGGGGCGAAGCCCCGGACTCGCGCAACCGCAGCGCCTTCCGGGGCGGCGCCCCGGCCTCACACCACTTCAGACGCCAACCGCACCGCGTCCAGGCTGATCCGCTTCATCGCGGCCTCGTGCAGCTCCGGATCGGGGTCGGCCTGGGCGGTGTCGGACTCCACGATCACGACGTTGACGCCGTTGCGCGAGGCCGCGAAACCGCCGCGGCTCAAGCGGTCCAGGCCCGGGGCGCGGACGAAGCCCTCGCGCACGAGGTCGCGCACGCTGCCGGTGCCCTCGGTGCGGACGAGGTCCACCAGCGATTCCGCCGTCTTCTCCCCGCGCATCCGGAGCACGGCGACGGAGGTGTACACGACGCGCTGGTCGGGGAGGCGGGTGGCGAACATCGCGCGGGTCAGCTGCAAGCACGGTGTCGCGGTGAGGAATTCCTGGGTGCGGCCGTAGGCGTGGGACGCGCAGTCGCTGTCGCGGATGGCTTCCTTGGTCTCCGGCAGGCGGATGAAGTCGTACTCCCCCGCCGGGCGCGCCGGGGCGACCTGGTCGACGGGGGCGGGCGCCGGGTCATCCCCTGGCAGGACGAGCCACGTCCCGCCGCCGAGCACGGCGGCCGCCGCGACGCCGATGACGGCCCAGCGGCGCCACCGCGAGCGGGGGCGGTCCGGTTCGCCTCCCGCGGCGAGCGGTACCGCGACGGGCACGGGCCGGGCGGCGCGGCGCAGGGACTCGGGGAGTTCGGCGGGCAGCGCGCTCAGGATGAGGGGTTGTCCGGGGGAGGTGTCCTCCGGCCTCGGGGGGAACTGCGGGAGCGCGGTGCCCGCCGATCTCGGCGGGATCCCGCTGAGCGCTGTCCGTTCCGGAGTGTTGAGGTCCGACACGGGGGGCAGCGTAGCGGGTCGTGTCCTGGTCGTTACCTGTCAGGCCTGGCGGAGGGAGCCGGGGACCAGGCGCAGGATGGTGCCGTAGCGGTTCCAGGCGTTGATGGTGGCGATGGTGACCACCAGCGCGGCCAGTTCCTCCTCGTCGAAGTGGGCCCGCGCCTCGGCCCAGACGTCGTCGGCGACGCCCTCGGGGCCGAGCTTGGTGGCGGCCTCGGTGAGGGCGAGGGCGGCGCGCTCGGCGGGGGTGAACCAGGGGGCCTCGCGCCAGGTGACCACGGAGAACAGGCGCTCGTCGGTCTCGCCGTCGGCGCGCAGGTCGTGGGCGTGCATGTCGACGCAGAAGGCGCAGCCGTTGAGCTGGCTGGCGCGCAGCTTGACCAGCTCGCGCGTGGTCTTGGGCAGCGCGCTGCCCGCCAGGAAGCGCTCCAGGCCGTACATGTGCTGGTAGGCCTGCTTGGCGGCACCGGAGGCGATGTCCATGCGGGGTTCCACTGTGCTAGTTCCCTTCCAGGTGGGTGGCCCGCACGCGGGCCAGCTTCTCGGGGTTGACGACGATGTCGACGGCGGCGACCCGGCCGTCGACGACGGTCAGCGACACCACGCCCTGCGGCCTGCCACCGCGCAGGCGCAGGAAGCCGGGCATGCCGTTGACCAGCACGGGGTGGACGCGGTCGGTGCCCTTGGCCTGCACGCCGAGCAGGAACCGGGCGACCTTGTCCGCCCCGCGCACGGGGTTGCGGGCGGCGGTGACCACCCCGCCGCCGTCGCTGCGCAGCACGACGGCGGGGTCGAGCAGCGCGAGCAGGGCGCCGAGGTCGCGGCCCTCGCAGGCGGTGGCGAACGCGGTGGCCACGGCGCGCTGCTTGGCCGGGTCGCGCTCGAACCGGGGCGAGCGGTCGGCCACGTGCTTGCGGGCGCGCGAGGCCAGCTGCCGCACGGCGGCGGGCGTGCGGCCCACCACCTCGGCGACCTCGGTGAACGGCAGGCCGAAGACCTCGTGCAGCACGAACGCGGTGCGCTCGGCCGGGGACAGGGTCTCCAGCACGACCAGCAGCGCCATGCCGACCGACTCGTCGAGGGTCACCCGGTCCGCGGGGTCGTTCTCCGGGGCGACGACGGGTTCGGGCAGCCACGGCCCGACGTAGCGCTCCCGGCGGTGGCGGGCGGAGCGGACCACGTCGAGGGCGAGCCGGGAGGTGGCCACGACCAGCCACCCGGTGACGTCCTCGACCGGGCCCGCCGCGCCCGCCAGGCGCAGCCAGGCCTCCTGCACCACGTCCTCGGCGGCGCCCCGGTCGCCCAGGATGCCGTAGGCGATGGCCAGCAGGCGCTCCCGCGCCGCGGCGAACTGCGTCTCGTGCTCCACGTCCACCAGGACGGGGTAGCACGCCGGGGTGTGACACGGGTGGGCGAGGTCACCCGCCGAGCCGGGCGCGCATGGCCTGCGCCCGGGGGTCCTCCAACCGCTCGAACCCGGTCAGCGCCTGCTCGAAGCAGTCCCTGGCCAGCTCGTCCTGCCCGGCGGCCAGCAGCGCGTCGCCCAGGGCCGCGTTGGCCAGGGCCTCCTCGCGCGGGCTGCCGGAGTCGCGGGCGTAGCGGCGGGAGTCCAGCAGCGCCTGCACGGCCCGGTCGGGCTTGTCCATGCGCAGGTGCAGCGCCCCCATGCCGAGCAGGCTGGTGCTCGCCCCGATGAGGTCCCCGACCGAGAGCCGGGTGGCCAGCGCCTCCTCGTGGCAGGCCAGCGCCCGGGTGAGTTCACCCAGGCGGGTGTAGGCCTCCCCGAGGTTGGCCAGCGGGATGGCGCGCGCGGGCGAGCGCTCGGGGTCGCGGGCCAGGGTCTCCGACAGCAGCCTGGCCGCCTCCTCGGTGCGGCCCAGCCCCAGCAGCGACGCCGCCCGGACGTTGCCCAGCATCAGCTCGAAGCGGGGGTCGCCCTCCCCGAGCCGGTCGATGGCCGCGCACTGCTCCAGGCACTCGGCGAACCGCTCGGTCTGCAGGTAGGCGCCCGCGAGGTTGTAGCGGGCGCGGCGCTGCACGTCGTCGTCGCCCAGGCGCACCGCGCCGCTGATGGCGATGCCCAGCGCCTCGATCCACTCCCGCCAGTGGCCGCGGATGTAGTAGTAGCCGACCATCGTGTTGGCCAGCTCGCAGGCGTGCCGGGGCAGGTCGATGCGGTCCGCGAGGCGGATGAGCTCCAGGGAGTTGGCCAGTTCGGCGTCGCCCCAGTCGCGGGCGGCGGTGTAGTCGGCGAACTCCAGCGGCCGCACCGGTCCCGCGGGCGGGGGCGGGGTGCGGGTGCCGCGGAACGGGGAGAGCCGCACGTCGGCGGCGATGGCCGTGGCCAGGTACCAGTCCAGCAGCCGCACGGCCAGCTCGCGCGCGCCCGCGGGGCCCACCTCGGCGGCCAGCCGCTCGACGGCGTAGAGGCGCAGCAGGTCGTGCACGCGGTAGCGGCCGGGGCCGTGCCGCTCCAGCAGGTGGTCGTCGGCCAGGGCGCGCAGCCCGCGCTCGACCTGGGCCACCGGCCGCCCGGACACCGCCGCCAGCGGGGGCGCGGTGAGGTCGGGGCCGGGGAAGGCGCCCGCCACCCGGAACAGCTCGGCCAGCTCGGGGGTGAGCACCGCGTAGGACCACGACATGACCACCCGCACCGCCTCGGCGGCGTCCGAGGTGGACAGCAGGTCCAGCCGCTCCTCCCGGGGGGTCAGCTCGGCCAGCAGGTCGGCCAGGGTCTCCCCGGCGCGCAGCGCGGCCTGCTCGGCGAAGATCCGCAGGGCCAGCGGCAGCAGCCCGCACACCCGGGTCAGCGCGGCCGCGGCGGCGGGTTCGGCGGCCACCCGGTCGGCGCCGACGACCCCGGCCAGCAGCTCCAGCGCGCCAGCCTCGTCGAGCGCGCCCAGCGCCAGCGGCACGGCGCCGTCGCGCACGACCAGCTCGGCGAGGGTGTTGCGGGAGGTGACCACGACGAACGGCTCCGGCGAGCCGGGCAGCATCGGGCGCACCTGCTCGGCGCTGGCGGCGTTGTCCAGCAGCACGAGCAGCCGCTTGCCCGCCACCCTGGTGCGGTAGGCGGCCTCCAGCTCGCGCAGGGTGCTGGGCAGCTCCTCGCCGTCGCCCAGGCTGCGCAGCAGCGCGCCCAGCGCCTCGGCGGCGGGCAGCGGCTCGGCCTCCGGGGCGAAGCCGCGCAGGTCGACGTAGAGGGTGCCGTCGGGGAAGTCGGCGGCCACCTGATGTCCGAAGTGGACGGCGAGGGCGGTCTTGCCGACGCCGCCGGTGCCGTGCAGCACCACCGTGCGCGGGGCGCGGCCGGTGGCGCGCAGCCGCGCGCGCAGCCGCTCGGTCTCGGCCTCGCGGCCGACGAAGGAGTGCACGTCGTGCGGCAGCTGCGCGGGCACGGCGGGCCGGGGCGGGGCCACCACCGGCGCGGGCACCTCGGCGTCGAGCGGGACGCCGCGGCGCAGCCGGTCGACGACCGCGGCCAGCTCGGGGTCGGCGGCGGTGGGCGCGGACGCGGCCTCGGCCAGCGCCTCCGCGCGCCTGCCGTCGGCGTCGAGCGCCCGCAGCAGCAGCGTGGTGAGCGGCGGGCGGCCCGGCGCCACCCGCGACACCGCGCGCACCCGGTCCACCACGGCCGCGGCCGGGCCCCGCTCCAGGGCGGGCAGCGCCCACGCCTCGGCGGCCGAGACGCACCAGTCGAGCAGCAGGGTGCGCTGGTCGGCGGCGAAGGGGCCGGGCACGTGCGCGAGCGGTTCCCCGCGCCAGAGCCCCAGCGCGGCGTCGTAGGCGGCCAACCCGGCCTCGACGTCGCCTGCGGCCAGCAGGTCGCGGCCGCGGGCGCGCAGCCGCTCGAAGCGGCGCACGTCCACCGACTCGTCGGGCAGCAGCAGCTCGTAGCCGGTGCCCACGGTGAGCAGGTGGCGGGGGGCGGTGGGCTCGGGTTCGAGCAGCCTGCGCAGCGCGGCGACGTAGGTCTGCACGTTGCGGGTGGCGCTGCTGGGCGGGTCGTCGCCCCACAGCGACCACAGCAGCTCCTCGCGGTCGACCGGGCCGCGGCGCAGCGCGAGCGCGGCCAGCAGCGCCCGGCGCATCGGCGGGCCTGCGGACCCGGGGCCGGTGCCCGCGTCGACGCGCACGTCGCCCAGCAGCGACACCGCGGGCGCGCCGCCGAGCGCGGTCACCGCGACGGACCCGGGCGCGCCGGGGCCGACCGGGCCCGCGGCGGGCTCCGGTCGCGTGGTCGATCCGGTCGGGGCGGCCACCGGTCCCGGGCTCAGAACGCCCCGGAGCGGGCGGCGAACGCGACCGCGTGCGCGCGGTGGTTGAGCTTGTTGCGGCTCATCAGCCCGGACAGCACGTTCTTCACCGTGCGCTCGGAGAAGGCCAGCCGGGTGGCGATCTCGGCGGTGTCGCAGCCCTCGGCCACCAGCGCCAGCACGTCGGCCTCGCGCTCGGTGAGCCCGGACATGGTCAGCCCGTGCGGGGCCAGCACCTCCCGGCGCATCCGCTCCAGCTGCGCCAGCATCAGGCCCTGCAGGTGGGCGGGGAAGGACGCGGTGCCGTCGCCCGCGGCCAGCACCGAGCGCACCAGCCGGACGCCGGAGACCTCGCGCAGCGGCAGCACGGCGACCACGCCCGCGGCGATGGCGCGCAGCAGGTCGCCCGGGGCCAGCTCGTCGGTGACGAGCACGCAGTGCGGGCGGGCGCCGTCGGGCACCGCCTCCAGCTCGGCCAGGTGCTCGGGCAGGACGCGGTTCTCCACCAGCACGACCACGTCGGCCTGCCCGGCCTGCGGCTGCGGCAGCACGCGCAGGTCGCGGCGGCTGCCCAGGTAGGCCAGCGCCCCGGCCCGCAGCAGCGGGTCGCTGGAGCGGACGACGATCCGGTGCACCCTCACGAGTCCTCCTCACGGTTCCCGCGCGCCGCGACCAGGGGACCCCGCGGTGGCGGGGCTCCTCCACCCTGGACTACGCGCACGGGCGCCTCCTGGTTCAACGGTCCTCAGATCAACCCGGCCCGCACCGCGTAGGCCACCGCGTGCGCGCGGTTGCGCAGGCCCAGCCGGTCGGTGAGGGCGTAGATGATGTTCTTGACGGTGCGGTCGGAGTAGCACAGCCGGGCGGCGATGTCGCCGATGTCCCAGCCGTCGGCCATCATCCGCAGCACCGTGACCTCGCGCTCGCTGAGCACCTCGGACGGGTCCTGGGCGCCCGCGCGCACCTCGGCGGCCACCCGCACCTGCCTGGCCAGCTCCGCGCGGCCGTCGGCGTCGGGCACCCCGTCGAGCGCGACGGCGCCCGCGACCCGGGCGCCGAGGGTGCCCACGGCGGCGGAGGTGCGCGGCAGCACCGAGACCACGCGGTGCTCGACGAGCACGGCGATGTCCGGGAAGGAGTCCGCGACGAGCACGGCGGGCACCGGGGGCAGCCCCTCGCGCAACCGGGCCAGCACCTCGCCGGTGGCGGTCCCGGTGGCCAGCACCGCGACCTCGGCGACGGTCCGGTCCTCCTCGGACCCCAGCACCCGCAGGTCCCTGCGGTCCTTGAGGTACCCGGCCAACCCGGCCCGGGTCAGCGGATCGCTCGCGCTGAGCGCCACCCGCTTCGGCACCACGCGTTCACCTCCCGGTCACCGCGGACCCACTCCTGGTGTGGACCACCCTCCCCCGCACGGCTCCACACTCTGTCCAGGTTCACCACGGCCCGTGTGGCGGGTCAGGACACCCGCGCCTCGACGAGCCCGGCCCCGGCCGCGTCGGCGGCCTCGCGGTGGTCCGACCGGCGCAACGCCTCCGCCGCTCGGCGCAGTCCCCCTGCCGCCGCACCATCGGAACCGACGGCCCCGTGGGCACGGGCGAGCAGCACGCCCGCCGCGGCCGCGCCCGCCGCCTCGCCCGAACGCTCCCACTGCGACACCGACTCCGCGGCTGCCTCGACCGCGAGCTGACCGCGACCGGCGGCCAGCGCCGCGTCGGCCAGCTGCGCGAGCACCCACGCCCGCACCGGCCCCTCGGCGCGCAACCGCAGGGCGGAGCGGAACAGCAGCACCGCGTCGTTGTGCGCGCCGGTCTCCCGCGCGCACACCGCGGCGCCCACGCAGGCCAGCAGCCGCTCGGGGCTGTCCGGGCGGTCCAGCTCGGCGCGGAAGCGCCCGCAGGCCCCGGCGTGGTCGCCCGCGGCGAACCGGCGCAGCGCCTCGGCCAGGTCGCCGGAGTCCGAAGTGGAGGGCAGCACGGGGTCGGCGCCGAACGCCTCGGCGCAGCGGGCCAGGTGCCAGGACAGGCGGTGGCGCCCCAGGCCCGCGGCGAGGACGGACGCGCGCACCAGCACCGGACGCGACCGCCGCGACCACGCCAGCAGCTCGGCGTGGTCGGCGGTCGCGGCGGGGGCGGTGAACGCCCCCGCGCCCGACGGCTCGGCGCCCCCGGTGTGGCCGCCCGGTTCCAGCAGCGGCAGCCGCAGCGGGCGCAGCGGGTCCAGCGCGCGGTCGACGGCGTCGGCGGCGTGGGCGTACCAGCGCACCGCGCGCAGGGCCGCCGCTTCGACCTCGGCGGGGTCCAGCGCGGCGGCGCGCTCGGCGGCGTAGTGCCACACCAGGTCGGGCACGCGGTAGCGGCGGGTGCCCACGCGGTCGAGGAAACCCAGCCGCAGCAACGGGTCCAGCGCGGCCCCGGCGACCACGCCGGGGCGCAGCACCGGCACCAGGTCGGTGTCGAACTCCCGCCCGGGGTGGGCGACGAGCACGTCGAGCAGACCGGCGGCGTCGGGTGGCAGCGCCGCGGCGGACCGGTCGTAGGACGGCCGCAGCGAGCCGCCGCCGAACTCGAAGGAATCCAACGGGCGCCGGGCCGTGCGCAGTTCGGCCACCAGCTCGGCGGCGGTCTCGCCGACGGCCAGCCTGGCCGCCATCACCCGCAGCGCCAGCGGGACCCGCCCGCACAGCTCGGCCAGCGCGGCCAGGTCGGCCTCGTCGGCGCCGGTGCCGGGCAGGTCGGCGGTGAGCACGGCCAGCGCGGCCTCGGGGCGCAGCTCGCGCAGCGCGCTGGGGTGGCCGGGGACCGGCGCCGCCGAGCGCTCGCGGGTGGTCGCGATGGTCACCGACGAACCGCCCGCGGTGAGCGCGGACAGGTGCGCCGGGAGGGCGTCGTCGAGCACGACCAGCACCCGCCTGCCCGCGATCAGCTCGCGGTAGCGGCGGATCCGGTCACCGGTGTCGTCCGGCATGTCCTCTTCGGACACGCCGAGCACCCGCAGGTGGTAGTCCAGCGCCTCGTCCAGCGACACCGGGTCGGCGCCGCCCGCGCGCAGGTCGAGGAAGAGCTGCCCGTCGGGGAAGCGCGGGGCCATCCGGTGCGCGATCTCCACCGCCAGCGCGGTCTTGCCGATGCCGGGCAGCCCGGACAGCACCACGGGCACGCCCTGCTCGACGCGCGCGGACAGCTCCACGACCTCGCGCTCGCGGCCGGCGAACGCCCAGAACCGCTGCGGCAGCTGGGCGGGCACCACGCGGGGCGCGGGGCGGGTGGCCGGGCGCGGCTCGGCCTCGCCCCGGTCGAGGATGCGCTGGTAGAGCGCGGTGGCCTCCGGGCCGGGCCGGGTGCCCAGCTCCGCGCGCAGCCTGCGGCGCAGCCCGGTCAGCTCGTCGAGCGCGTCGGCCGGGCGCCCGCAGCGCAGCAGCGCCTCGGCCAGCAGCGTGACCACCCGCTCCCGCAGCGGGTGCTCGCGGACCAGGCGCACGCAGTCGGGCACGACCTCGGCGGCGCGACCGGTGCCCAGCAGGGCCTGGAAGCGCGCCTCGTCCACCGCGGGGCGCAGGTGCAGCAGGCGCTCCCGCTCGGCGTCGCAGAGCGGGCCGCCGGTGCCCGCGAACGGCTCACCCCGCCACAGCGCGAGGGCGTCGTCCAACTCGGCCAGGCCGCCGGTGAGGTCGCCACCGGCCACCCGCTCGCGGCCCCGCCGGGCCAGCTCCTCGAAGGCCAGCACGTCGACCTGCTCGGGCGCGAGCGCCAGCCGGTAGCCGTCGCGGTGTCCGACCAGGACCGACGGCTTGGCGCGGTCCGCGGGCTCCAGCAGCGCGCGCAGGTCGCAGACGTAGGTGTGCAGGTTGCCCGCCGCGCTGGCGGGCGCGCGGTCGCCCCAGACGGCCGCGACCAGTTCGGACACCCGGACCACCCGGTCCGCGCGCAGCGCGAGCGCGGCGAGCACGGCCCGCCTGCGCGGCCGCGCCACCGGGTGCTCGGTCCCGGCCAGCACGACCGCGGCGGGGCCGAGCAACCGGACCACCGGCGCGGAAGGGGACATGAGCCCGATAATCGCACGACCGGGTGGGTTGAACACCAGAAGACCAGGCCTATTTGAAAGCGGTGGCCACTCGGGCGCACCGGCGCGGTGAAACGGGCACGCCCCGCGGCCCTTGATCGACACGAGCTGCGCGTTCTGCCGCGGACCCGGGCAGGAACCGGGCAGCCCGGGTGCCCGGGTGCCGGAGGCGGGCCGGCGGGTATGCGACCGGAGCTTGGTAGGTTGGCCCACCACCAGAGCGGGGGTGACATGCCAGCCGGGACCGAGATCCGCGTGGACCTGCTCGGGCCGCTGCGGCTGCGCGTCGGCGCGGCCGAGGTCGCTGCCGGGCCCCCGCGCCAGCGCGCGCTGCTCGGCTTCCTCGCCGCCAGCGTGGGCCGCACCGTCTCCCGCGACGACCTGGTGGACGCGGTGTGGGGCGAGGCGCCGCCCGCCTCGGCCCCGCGCAACGCCCAGACCTACGTCTCCGGCCTGCGCCGCCTGCTGCGCGAGCACGCCGCGCCCGCGGTGCTCGTCACCGCGGGCACCGGGTACCGGTTGGAGCTGCCGGACTCCGCCGTGGACACCCGCCGGGCGCAGCTGCTGCTCGACGACGCCGCCGCGCTGGTGCGCGCGGGCCGCGGCGGCGAGTCGGTGGGCACGTGGCGCTCGGCGCTGCGGCTGTGGCAGGGCACGCCGTTCGCCGACGTGGCCGCCCCCTACGTCGCCGCCGAGCGCGGGCGGTTGACCGCGCTGCGGCTGACCGGCGTGGAGGGCCTGGCCTCGGCGCTGCTCGCGGCGGGGCGGGCCGAGGAGGCCGCCGCGGTGCTGGCCGAGGCCACCGCGGAGCACCCGCTGCACGAGCGGCTGATCGAGCTGACGATGCGCGCCTTCCAGCAGCTCGGCCGCACCGGCGACGCGCTCGCCCTCTACACCAGGACCAGCACCGCGCTGGCCGACCGGCTCGGCCTCGACCTCACCCCGGGTCTGCGCGCCCTGCACGCCGAGCTGCTGGCCGATCGGGGCCGCGCCACCCCCGCCGAGCGCCACCCGGGGCTGCCCAAGCGCGGCGGTTTCCGCGGCCGGGCCGCCGAGCTGGCCGGGCTGACCGCCCGCCTCGACGCGCACCGGGACGCGGGCCGCCCGCTGATCTTCGCCGTGGACGGGCCGCCGGGGGTGGGCAAGACGGCGTTCGCCGTGGAGCTCGCGCACCGGGTGCGCGACCGCTTCCCCGACGGCGCGCACTTCCTGAACCTGCGCGGCCACCGCCCCGACCGCGACCCGATGACCCCCGAGCAGGCGCTGCGCCAGCTGCTCGGCGCGCTCGGGGTGGACGCGGGCGACCGGGCCCAGGACGAGCAGGCCGCCGCCTACCGCAGCGCGCTCGCGGGCAAGCGGGCGCTGGTCGTGCTCGACGACGCCATCCGGGTCGAGCAGGTGCGCCCGCTGCTGCCCGGCACCGGGGGCTCGCTGGTGCTGGTGACGAGCCGGATCCGGCTGGCCGGGCTGGCCGCCCGCGACGGCGCCGTGCGGGTGCCGCTGTCGCCGCTGCCCGACGAGGACGCCCGCCACCTGCTCGCCGACGTGCTCGACGCCGACCCGGCCGTGCTGGCGGAACTGGCCGCGCTGTGCGGCAACCTGCCGCTGGCGCTGACCCTGACCGCCGCCCGCGCCCAGGCCGACCCGGCGGGCCTGGTCGCGGAGCTGCGCACCCACCGCGAGCGGCTGCTCGGCGACGAGGACGGCCTGCGCGCGGTGTTCTCCTGGTCGTTGGCCGGGTTGAGCGCGCGGGCCCGCGAGCTGTTCGCCCTGCTGGGCCTGCACCCGGGCGGGGCGGTGACCCCGCCGGTGGCGGGCGCGCTGCTCGACGTGCCGGTCCCGGTGGCCCGCAAGCTGCTCGACGAGCTGGCCACCGCGTCGCTGCTGGACTGGGGCCGCAAGCGCACCTACCGCGCGCACGACCTCGTCCGGCTCTACTCCACCGACCTGGCGACGGGGTTGCCGCCGGGGGCGCGCGCGGCGGCCGAGGACCGCCTGTTCCGCTTCGCCCTGCACACCGCCCGCGCCGCGCACCGGCGGGCCTTCCCGCTGCGCGGCCTGCCCGGCGAGCGCTTCCCCGCGGCCCTGGAGCACGCCCCGGTGCCGCCGCTGGCCTTCGCCGACGAGCGCGAGGCGCTGGCCTGGTACGAGGCGGAGCGGGAGAGCCTGGCCGACCTGGTCCGCCGCGCCGCCGCCCGCGGCCGCGACGACGTCGCCGCCTGGCTGCCGCTGGTGCTGGCCGACTTCCTGCGCGGCACCCGGGAGGCCCCGCAGATCTTCCGGCTCTCCGCCGCGGCCGCCCGCCGCGCCGCCGACCACCGCGCGCACGCCCTGGCCACCCTCTACCTGGGCGACTCGATGTTCCCCGACGGCGCCTCCCGCCGCGCCGCGGTGTCCCTGCAGGAGGCGTTCACCCTGGCCTCCACCGGCCCCGGCCACGACCGCGCCGAGACCGCCTACGTGCTGGGCCTGGCCGCGCCCCCCGGCTCACTGCGCTCGGTGCGCCTGCTGACCTCCGCCGCCAAGATCTACGCCGAGCGCGACGACCGGGAGGGCCGCGCGTCGGCCCTGCTCGCCCTGGGCTCCACGCAGGCCAAGCGCGGCAACGTCGCCGCGGCCATCGACTCCCTGCGCGCCGCCCTCACCCTCGTCGACGGCGACCGCGCCGAGATGACCCGCCGCCAGCTCGACACCATGAACTCCACCCAGCCC
>NZ_MKQR01000017.1:215407-224634 GCF_001940455.1 Actinokineospora bangkokensis
TAGGGCCTGTCCTCAAAGCCTCGCCCAGCGATAGCCGCGCCAGATCGAACGCAGGCGGCACCGGCCGAGGAACCGAGTACATCCAGTACGAGGTCCCTCGTCCGGCACCGCCGGCGTCCGATCTGATCACGACTCTCACAGAGCAGGCTTTGAGGACAGGCCCTAGGGCATCGCCGGGTCCAGCCCCCAGGGCAGCACCAGCAGGCTGTCCCCGTCCCGGTCGAGGAAGTCGTCGTCCTCCCCCACCGCGGCGGCCCGCACGAACGCGTTCACCACCCGCGCGGCGGCACAACCCCCGGGGTTGATCAGCACGTCGGTGCCCTCCCCCACCACGGCCACCAACGTGCCCAGGTCCACGTCCCGCCACCCCTGCGCCAACACCCGCCCCCGGTGCACGGCCGCCGTGGCGATCATGACGAACTCCCCGGCCCCCGGCACCCGCATCACGATCGCCTCCCCCGCGTCGTCGACCGCGAGGTGGAAGACGGCTCCCCGCAACGCCCAGTACAACCGGTCCGGCTCAGCCTGCCCGGCCACCATCAACCGCAGCACGGCGTCCACCGGGTCGGTGGGGGAATCGGGGTCCGGCGGCACGTACCCGGGGTTGGCGTGGAACAGCCCGGGCTCCCCCGAATCGGTCAACGGCCACCCACCGACCACGCACTCGGTGGGCGGCGGCCCATCCCCCGGAGCCCCACGCCACGCGGGCCCCATCATGAGGAACCACCCGTCCTGCGACCACTCCCCCTCCATGGCGCCCGACGTTAACCGAACAGACACCACCCCACCCGCACCCGGGCACCCGCACTACCCGAACGGCCACAACCGGTACCCGAACGACCCACAACACCCCTTGCCCCACGAACCACCCTTGCCCTAGCCGGTGCAGTTGACGCAACGCGCCCCACCGCATCGAGCCCGCCCAGTAATCCGCGCGCTCTTCAAGAGCTGCGCAGCAGCTCCCCGATGCCGAAGGCCAGGCCCGCCAACCATCACACCCCCACGCCCCGCTCCACCCGCACGACCCCCGCCCCCACCATCCGCTCCACGGCCGCCCGCGCCTCCTCGTCCCCCAGCAGCACCGTCGACCGCACGAACGACCCCAGGAACCGCACCGACGCCGTCCCACCCGGGTTGAACAGCACGTCCACCCCGTCGGCCAGCATCGAGACCAACCCGTGCAGGTCCACCCGCCGCCACGCCGGGCTGCTCACCCGCCGCCGGTGCGCCGCGGAGGTGACGGCCACCACGCACAGCACCCCGTCCGGCGCGGGCGTCACCAGCGGCCGCCCGTCGCCGTTCATGGCGACCTCGAACGCCACGTCCCGCAGCACCACCTGCACCTGCTCCCCGTCCGCCCGCCCCGCGAGCGCCAGGCGCAGCACCACGTCCACCGGGTCGCACGCGGCCTTCGGGTTCACCCGCAGCGGCCCCAGCTCCCCGCCGTCCGCCGACCACACCCCCACCACCTGCTCGACCGACGGCTGCCCCGCACCCCGCCAGTCGGGGTCGGCGAGCAGGAACCAGTTCTCAGCCATCAGCACCTCCACTCGTGAACCCGGCACCGACAGCCTCCCCCGTGCTCAACTCGACCGAACCGGCGGGCTGGCCACCACCCCCGGGCGCCCCACCACCCCCGGTGGACGGACCGGCGAAGCCCACCCCGACAGCCGTCCCGTCCTGCGTCGTGATCGGCACGGGCGGCGGGGCCACCCCACCGTCGTCCGCGGAGTAGAACGACTCGGTGTCCGACCACTCCGCAGCGGTGACGAACGAGTCGGAGTCACCGTCGGACCCCCAGTTCTCGTAGTCCCAGCCACCCGGCATCCGCTGTTCCCGACCCCATTCGAGGTCGTGCGCCACCAGGTTCTCCGGCGTCAGCGGCGCGGGCCGCCCCTGCTCCTGCGCACCAGGACCGGCGTCGGACGGCCCAGCCGTCGGCTGCCCGCCCTGCGCCGCCTGCCGCTCGCGCTCGGCCCGCTCCCGCTCCTGGCGTTCTCGCTCCTGCCGCTCACGCTCCTGCTCCTGGCGTTCCCGATCAGCACGCTCCCGCTCTAGCCGCTCGCGTTCCAGCCTGTCCTGCTCTTGCTGACGCTCTTGCTGTTCCCGTGCTTGCTTCTCCCGCTCTTGCTTCTCCTGTTCCTGCTTCTCCCGCTCTTGCCGCTCCCGCTCCTGCTTCTCCCGCTCCTGCCGCTCCCGCTCCTGCTTCTCCCGCTCCTGCTTCTCCCGCTCCTGCTTCTCCCGCTCCTGCCGCTCCCGCTCCTGCTTCTCCCGCTCCTGCCGCTCCCGCTCCTGCTTCTCCCGCTCCTGGCGCTCCCGCTCTTGCCGCTCCCGCTCCTGCTTCTCCCGCTCCTGCCGCTCCCGCTCCTGCCGCTCCCGCTCTTGCCGCTCCCGCTCCTGCTTCTCGCGTTCCTGCCGCTCGCGCTCTTGCTTCTCCCGCTCCTGGCGCTCCCGCTCTTGCCGCTCCCGCTCCTGGCGCTCGCGTTCCTGGCGCTCCCGGTCCTGCCGCTCGCGGTCCTGGCGCTCCCGTTCCTGGCGGTCGCGGTCCTGGCGCTCCCGTTCCTGGCGGTCGCGGTCTTGCTGGTCGCGGCGGTCCTGGTCGTCCTGGTCGCGGCGGGGGTTGTCCTGGAGTTCGATGCCGTCGCGGCCCTCGGCGGGGGGTGCCGGGCGGGAGGGCCTGCCGCCGCCGGGGGTGCGGGCCTGCTCGGCGGCCACCTCCTGCTGGTGGGTGCGGTAGGCGTCCCACCACTCGCGTTCGGCCTGCTGCTCCTTGCGCTGGGCGTCGGCGAGGGCCTGGGTCTGGGCCGGGGTCGGGGCGCCGTGGGGGGCGGTGTCGACGGCGGCTTGGCGGCCGAGGGTCTCCTTGTGGGCGGTGCCCCAGGCCTTGGCCTTGTCCGCGAGGTCGGTGGTGGCCTGCTTGAGCTGGTCGGGCAGGGGGCGGCCGGTGAAGGTGGTGGCGTGGTCGTCGCGCAGGCGCAGGGCGTAGGCGTCGCGGACCTGGACCTCGGTGGCGCCGGTGTGCGCGGAGCCGAACCAGGGCTTGGAGGTCTGGCGGGCGACGAAGCGGAACTCGAAGTCGGACAGGACGGTGCGGGTGACCTTCTCGTCGCTCTTGGTCTCGGTGTCCGACTTCGGGTTCGCGGTCTTGTCCTTGGTGGTGGTGTAGGACTCCTGGTGCTTGCCGTCCGGCGCGGGCTTGAGGACGGTCGCGTCGCGCTGGGCCGACCCGGTGGCGGAGCCGAACGGCGGCCGGTCCTCGTTGGGCGAGTCGGCGCCGGACGGGCCCACCACACCCCCGGAGCCGACCGGGGCCGTGGTCGTGACCTCCGGGCCGGAGGTGCTGGTGACCTCGGTCTTGTGCTCCTCGGTGGTCTTCACCGACCCGTCGACCTTCACCGTGGCGCTGGTGCCCGCGAACCGCGGCGGGTGCGGGACGCGGCCGTGCACCTCCAGCGTGCGGTCGAGCCCCTTGGGCAGCGGCAGCCGGAACGTGCCGTCCATCGTGGACTGGATGCCCGCCTTCACCGACGCCGGGGTGATCGCGGCGCGGATGGCGCGCTCGGTGGCCGGGGTGATCTTCGCCCCCGACTCCCGCACGGCGCGCACGGCCGCGTCGCGCAGCACGTCGAGGTCCCCGAGGTAGTGCTCGGTGAAGAACGTGCCGGTGGTGAGCTGGGGCGCCGGGTTGCCGCCCGCCTGCCTGCCGCGCCAGTGCTGCAGGGCGCCCGGGGTGCGGTCGAGGGGGTCGACGGTGGTGGTCGGCCGGTGCTGGCCGAGCCTGCCGGGGCGCGCGCGGGTGCTGCCCTGCGGCGGGGGCAGGGTGTCCTCCGCGAGCTTGGTGATCGACACCCGGTCGTCGACGGTGGCGCGGCCCACGGTCTCGCCGTGCCGGGTGATCGACAGCTCGACGCGCACCTGGCTCTGGTACTTCGCGACCGGGCCGGAGGTCTCGCCGCTCTGCTCGTAGGCGGTGCTGCCCTTGTCGGTGGACTTCACCGACCGGTCGCCGAAGTTCTGCGCGAGGCCCGCACCCGCGCCCATCGCGCCGGTGGCCGGGCCGTGCCCGGTCGTGGGCGGCGGGGTGCCGGTCGGCAGCGGGTCGGGGACGTCGCGCAGGGTGAGCAGACCGCGCCCGGACAAGTACACACCGGTGGGGGTGAAGCCCTTGGTGGTGTCACCCTGGGTCGTGAGCGTGGTGGTGTTGGAGAACTTGAGCTTGTCGACGTTGGTGATGCCGTCGAAGCGCGGGGCGCGCAGGGTGGCCTTGGCGTTGAACTCGTAGGTCTGGCCGGAGAAGCGGTCCTCCAGGCGCAGCGGGGCGATCTTGCCGCCGTTGAGCAGGCCCTGCGCGCCGCGGTTGACGTCGCTGAGGAACCGGGTGATCTCGCGGTGGTTGTTGTGGGTGGTGTCGAAGCCGGAGTGCGGCAGCAGCCGGTCCGCCGCGTCCTGGCCGATGGTGCGGGCGAGGTCGGCGCGCAGGTTCGGCAGCGCGCGCGTCAGGTCCATCGTGGAGGTGATGCCGCCGAGGCCGATCGACTGCTTCTGGCTGCCCTGCGAGGTCATCGACGGCGGGGGCGCCACCGTGCGGTCCGGGGCGTGCTGCTGCGGGCGAGGCACCGGGTTGTTCTGCCCGCTCTGCAACGCCTGGAGCTGGTCTGCGGTCAACCACACCAGCGCCGACTCCGGCAGGTCCAGCGTCTCCCCGGACCGCTCGGGGTCGTCGGGGGAGGTCAGGTCGAAGTCCAGGTTCCCCTTGTACTGCACCTGGCCCACCACCTCGGCGGTGATGTCCACGCGGGTCAGGTACTTGCGCTCGGGGTCGCCGGTGACCGTCAGCGTCTCGCCGCTCTCCAGCTCGCCGGTGGTGCCCTTGCCCCAGGTGGCCGTGGCGATGTTGACGTTGCCGATGAGCACGCCTTGGCCGCCGACATTGGTGCCGCCCGCCTGCGTCGGGTTGGACGTCGGCACCGCCACCCCGGTGACGAACCCGCCGAAGGTGCCAGTCGTGGAGGTGCTGCCGCTGACCTTCTGCGAGCTGGCGAACTCCTTGGTGACCTGCTCGTACTCCGCGGCCGTCACCTGCCGCGCCGACAGCCGCGGGGTCAGCTTGACCCCGACGGCGCCGAACGCGTCGGCCCGCCTGCGGCCGTAGTGCAGCCCGTCGGCCACCACCGGCCTGCTGAACACCCGGGTGTCGCCGCGGTAGGCCTCGGGGGAGAACCGGTTGCCGAGGATGTCGGAGTTCTTGCCGTCCTTCGTGGTGAAGATCGGGTCCTGCCCGGAGGCCCTGGTGAGCACCCGCTGCGCGGAGGCCAGGATGTCGCGGGTGCCGGTGAACCCGACCAGCTGCGCGCCGTCGAGGTCGCGCGGGCCGCCGGGGGTGAGGTTGTCCGGGGCGGGCGGGTTGGCCATCCGCACCGGCTGGTTCGGCCGCGCCCTGGGCTGGGTGCGCGGGTCGACCTCGCTGGTCATGGTGTCCGGGAGCAGGAACGTGACGTCGATGTCGGTGCTCTGCCGGGTGCCGACCGGGTGGCTCGGCGGGGCGTGCCTGCCGGGGCTGCCGAACGACAGCTTGCGCCACTGCTTCGCCAGCCGCTTGGTGGACTCCACGTCGACGTCGACGTGCAGGTCGGCGCGGAACTGGCGCAGGTCGCGGTTGCCGAGCGAGCCGTCCTCGGTGAGGGTGTCGCCCTGCTTGCGGTCGTAGTTCGTCTTGCCGCCGGAGCTGATCTTGTCGCCGTCGGTCCACGCCTTGGTGCCCTTGACGCCCATGATGAGCGCGCCCGGCACGCCGATGTTGCCCAGCACCCGGCCCTGGACGCCGCCCTCCACCTTGGACCCGCGGTTGCCGGTGTGCTCGGAGCCCTGCACGTCCTTGACCCGCTGCCCGGTCTGCGTGGAGTCGTTGCGCAGCACGTTGCCGTCGCGGATGTTGCCGATGCCGCCGGTGAGGGTGATCGTGGTGTGGTAGTCGTGGCCCCAGCCCTGGCGGTGCAGCGGCACCTGCAGGCCGGGGCCGATGATCCGCTCGACGAGCAGCTGCACCTCCTGGTCGGACAGGGAGTTGTGCAGGTTCTTGTCCCGGTCCAGGATCTCCTTGACCTTGCCGGACATGCCCTTGGCGAACGCCGGGTCGTCGAACTGGCGGACGAACTCCTTGGTGTTGAGCCCCCAGCCGCGGCGCAGCGGGATGTCGCGCAGCATCGGGGCGATGGTGTTGTAGAACCAGTCGTTGCTGGAGAACTGCTCGAACTGGCCGGGGATCAGGCCGCCGCGCTCGAACTCGTCGGGGCCGAAGCGCTGCCGCTGGCCGTCGCCCCGGAACACCGTGGGGTCGGTGTCGGGGTCGGGGGCCTGCTGGTTGTTCTGGTCCTGGTTGTTCTGGTCCCGGTTGTTCTGGTCCTGGTTGTTCTGGTCCTGGTTGCCCGGGTTCGGGTTGGGCTGGTTGCTCGGGCCCGGCTGGTTGTCGGCGGGCTGGTTGCCCGGGTTGGCGCGGTTGCCCTGGGGGGCGGGGCCGATCAGCCCGGCGGCGCGGGCGCGCGGGGCGGTGGTCCACTGGTGGGCGGTGACCTGGCCGTTGAGGGTGATCGGGGTGGGGTTGCCCATGGTGCGGACCTGGATGTCGTAGACGACCCGGTACCGGACGACGTCGCCCTTGGTCTCGGTGCGGTCCTTCACCGCGGTCGACGACTCGTGCTTCTGGGTGTTCTCCCGCTCGCGGCTGTAGCCCCCGCTCGGGCCGACGGCGAAGGTGCCCTTGCCCAGGAAGTCCGCGCCTGCGCCGATGAACCCGGACACCCCGCCCTTGCGCGCCACCCCGCCCTGGTCGCCGACGCCGAGGTGCGTGCGGTCGGTGTCGGTGGTCTTGACGCCGGTGCGCACGTCGTTCTCCACCTCGACGAACCGCGGCACCGCGCGCATCTCCACCTGCGCGGCCTTGGGCCGGAACCCGAACCCGCCCTTGGTGATCGTCTCCGAGCGCACCCAGCCCTCGTTCGGGCCGGGGTTGGCGCGGGTGGCCATGGTGGGCAGCTTCGACTTGATGGTGTCGTTGCCGGTGAAGTCCAGCAGCACCTGCCTGCCGTCCGACCCGATCCGCGTGGTGTCCCGGAACCGGTTGCCCATCCCGGTGATCACCTGGTCGGCGAAGTCGCCGCGCGGGTTGGTCACCGACTCCACGGCGAACCGCTTCGGCGGCGCGGCGGGCGCGGGCCTGCGCGCGCCGAACCCGTCGCCACCCAGCTCCTGCGGCACCCGCACCCCGGCCTCGGCGCGGCCGGTGGTCGGCGGGCGGGTGCCGAGGGTGAAGGTGAAGTCGACCGGCACGGTGACGTCCCTGGCCTTGCCGACCTCCACCTTCGTCGACTGCCCGTACTCCCCCTTCAGCTCCGTGGTGTGCGAGTCCGTCGGCCCCGTCGGCACCGTCGGGTTGATCGAGAACACCAGCGGCGGCAACCCGGAGAACCCCAGCGACGGGCTGATGCTCTGCTCCCGGGTGTCCGAGTGCGTCGTCGACCCGGTGCGCTTCTCCTTGCCCGACGCGGAGAGCTTGTCGTCGGTCGACTCCCCCTGCGTCATCGCGTTCCAGTCCGGCCGCGCCTGCACGCTGAACTCGTACGGGCGCCCGTCGCCGTGCACGGTGAACTTCTTCGGGCCGCCGACCATGGGGCCGAAGTTGTTGTCCAGCTGGCCCTGGATGCGGTCGACGCCGGTCCAGGTGCGGACGCCGGGGTTGGCCTGGCGGAGGTGGTTGAGGACGTTGGGCAGCGGGTTGGCGCCGTGGGCGCGCAGGTTGGTGCGCTGCGACGCGACGCCGAAGCTCTCGTTGTTGCGCAGGTACCCGGGCAGGTTGTTCCGGATCTGGTCGACCGTGGGCTCCTGCTCTTGGTCGCCCTGGTTGTTCTGGTCCTGGTTGTTCTGGTCCTGGTTGTTCTGGTCCTGGTTGCCGTTGCTGCGGCTGCTCTCGCCCCGCTGGTCGCGGTTGCCGTTGTCCCGATTCCCGTTGTCCCGATTCCCGTTGTCCCGATTCCCGTTGTCCCGATTCCCGTTGTCCCGATTCCCGTTGTCCCGATTCCCGTTGTCCCGGTTGCCGTTGTCCCGGCTGCTCTCGCCGCGCTGGTCCTGGTTGACCGGGTGCTGGCGGAGGGGCGGGGGTACCTGCTGGTCGACGGTCGTGGACTGGTTGCCGCGCGGGGGCACGAGGCTCTGCGGCAGGCCGGTCTCCAGGGTGGTGCCGAGCGGCGGCGGCACCTGGTTGCCCCGCCCGTCCCGCTGCCCCGGTTGGGGCGCCCGGGGCACGGGCGTGCCCTGGGGCAGCCCGGCCGTGACCCGGGTGTCCACCCGCCCCCGCACCGGGACGTCCCCGATGTGCTGGGCGATGACCTGCGCGTACCGCGACGGCATCCGCACGTCGGGCCCGGTGTGGTTGCCCATCAGCGTGCCGTCGACGTCCAGTCCCCGCCCGTACTCGTCCGGCAAGCCCAGCATGTGCCCGACCTCGTGCGCGTAGGTGGTCGGCGGCTGCCCGACCTGCCACGTCGTCTGGTCCGTGGTGCCCTCGGTGGTGACGTCGACCGTGTGGTGCGCGGGCTCCCCCGGCCCCACCCGGACGATCTCCACCTCCAACCGGTCGCCGTTGGGCAACCGCTGCCCCCCGAAGTGCTCCCGCACCCCCTGCGTGGCGTCCTGCCACACCTGCTCCACCTGCGGCCCGTCCCCCCGCAGGTCGATCCGCACGGTCGCCCGCGTGACCGGCCCCTGCGGCGTCTCGAACCGCCGCACCTCGAACGCCGACCGCTCCACGGTGCCCGAACCGGGGAGCTGCCGGATGCGGCCCCGCTGGTGGGCGGGCCCCGGGTCCTGCTGGGTGGTGCCCTGCGGCGCGGGGGTCACCTGCGACCCGGGCTCCCGGGTTTCCGGGTCGGTGTGCGCGTCCGGCTGGCCGTCCTGCGGCTCCGGAGCGGGCTCGGGGTTGGGCGTCGTCTCCGACTCGACGTCCTGCGGCGCCGGACCCGGATCGGCCTTCGACTCGGGCGTCGTGCCGGACGTGACGTCCTGCGGCGTCGGACCCGGATCGGACTTGGACTCGGGCATCGCCTCGGGAGTGGCGTCCTGCGGTGACGGCTCAGGGGCAGGCGTCGACTCGGGTGTGGGCGTCGTGTGGGGCGAGGCGTCTTGGGGCGTCGGGGTGGGGTCAGGCGTGGCGTCCTGGGGGGTCGGATCGGGGG
>NZ_MKQR01000017.1:226080-382781 GCF_001940455.1 Actinokineospora bangkokensis
GCGGGCCCTGGCTGCCCTGCGGGGGCGGCGCGGGGGTGCCCTGGGGGCTGGGGGTGGGACCGCCTTCCGGGGTTCCCTGCGGGCCCTGATTGCCCTCGGGACCCTGGTTGAACGAGTCCTGCGGGCCCTGGTTGCCGCCGGGGCCGCTCTTGGGGTCGCCGGAGCCACCGGAGCCGCCCGGGGTGTCGAGGCCGGAGGGGGGTGGGGTTTGGGGGATGTTGGGGAGGTCGGTGCCGGTGTCGGGGCCGCTGGGGGTGTCGGGGGTGTCGGGGCCGCCGGACCGGTCTTTGGTGTGGCTGGCGGCGCCGCTGAGGAAGCCGTTGAGGCCGCCTGCCCAGAGGCTGTCGAAGTCGCCGCCGAGGGCGGCGGCGGCGCCCGCGCCGACGATGATCTCGGTGAGGCCCTCGTTGACGCCCGCGCCCCAGCGGCTGTTGTTGAAGTTGGGGTTGACCTTGTTGCCGCCCAGGTGCAGGCCGCCAGCGACCACGCCCGCGGCGCCGCCGATGGCGAAGGCCTGGCCGAGGTCTTCGAGGTTGAACTTGTCGCGCACGCCCTGCAGGTACTGGATGAGCTGGGCGAGGAACTCCTGGGCGGCCTCGGACAGGGCCTCGGAGAGGGCCATCCTGGCGAGCAGGCCGCCGATGCGGCCGAACAGGGAGGTCAGGATGCGGCGGACGGCGGCCTGGCCCGCGGCGATGAAGCCGGGGACGAGGGGGGCGGTGAACGGGTTGGACAGCGCCCAGGCGATCTCCGCGGCGGTCATCACCGCGGCGATGATCATGGAGTACTTGGCCTTCTGGACGTTGAGGCCGTACTGGTAGAGGGTGTTGGCCGTCTCCCCGGCGCTCTTGGCCAGCTGCGGGGCCGCCCGGCCCAGCCTGCGCCCGTACTCCAGGAACGCCCGGCCGCTGTCGCCGGACATGGCCTGCTGGGCCTGGCTGATCAGCGACGGCAGGTCGTTGACCGAGGTGGTGATGTCGCGGGCGATCTGGTTCCACTCGTTCGACATCATGAACAGGTCGCCCTCGCGCGACTTCGGGAAGAAGTCGCCGAACAGGATGGGCGCCAACCAGTTCAGCTCGGACGGCCACATGATCGAGCCGACCTGGGGGACGTTGTCCACGGGGCTACCCGGTCACGACGACGGTCTCACCCGGGGCCAGGGTGCGCTCCAGGCCGCCCATGAGCAGCGAGACCCGCAGCCGCGCGTCGTCGACGGGCAGCACCCACCCCTCGACGCCGGGCCCGCCGTCCACGCCCGGCTGCCGGATCATCGCGGGCGAGGCCAGGTAGGTGCCGTCGGGCTGCTCGCCCTGCTGCACCACCACCTGCTGCCCGGGTCGCAGCTGCGCGCGCAGCATCCCGACGAAGGTGTCGCGCTCCGCCGCCGGGTCGGCCGGGAAGGGCAGGACCTCGCGCTGACCCGCGGGGGTGTCGATGAACTGCGTGGCCGGGATGCCCGGCAGCGCGGGCTCCAGGGCGGACTGGATCGGGTCGATCCCGGGCAGGGCGGGCAGCAGCTGCGCCTCAGCGACGGGCTCCAGCCCCCGGCTCGGCTCCAGCGGCTGCAACGGCTCCATCCGCCTGGCCAGCGGCAACCCGTCCTCGGTGAACTCCTGCGGCGCATCAGCGCGCAACCGCGGCAGCGCACTCACCGTGTCCATCCGCCGCGCCAGCGGCAGCCCATCCTCGGTGAACTCCTGCGGCGCATCAGCGCGCAACCGCGGCAGCGCACTCACCGTGTCCATCCGCCGCGCCAGCGGCAACCCGTCCTCGGTGAACTCCTGCGGGGAGTCGGCGCGCACCCGGGAGTGCAGGGTGCCCTCCTTCGGCTGCTCCACCACCCGCTTCGCCACCCGCTGACCGTCCTGGGGGGACTCCTCCCCCGGCTGGTCGGCGCGCAGCCGCGCCCCGCCCATCCTGGCCAGCCGCGCGTACCGCCTGGGGGTGGCCTCGGCGTGCTCGCCGGTGCCCGTGCCGTCGCCGGAGCCCTCCTGGGGGGCGAGCTGCTTGGCGATGCGGGTGTTGTTCTCCTCCACCCGGTCGGCGATCTTGGCCTGGAACTCCAGGCCCTCGCCGGTGGCCTGCACGCCGCGGGCCAGGTTCTGCACGCCCTTGGCCACGCCGGTCTTGAGCTTGGTGTAGGAGGCGAGCATCTTCTTGCCCGCGCTGTCGTCGCCGAAGGCCTCGGCGTAGGTGCCGTCCATGAGGTTGACCCGGCGGTAGATCTCGTAGACGCCCTCGGAGGCGTCGGTGTAGCCCTGGGCGAGGCGGCGCAGCGACTCGGTGTCCATCGACACCGGCAGGCCGCGGTGGCGGGTGGACCGGCTCGCGCCGCCGTCGGTGGAGTCGGCGCCGTCGAAGTGGTACGGGTTGTTGCTGCCGCCGCGGACCGGGTCGTTGTAGCGGTTGGTGTAGCTCACAGCTCCTCCTCCGTCAGGCCCACGACGGGCGGCTCGGGCGGCAGCACGGCGCCGATGTCGGCCTGGCCGCGCATCACCTGGCGGGCGTCGAGGCCCGGCGGGAGCATCGGGGCGAGCAGGTCGGCGGCCTCGTCGAGGGCCTTGTCCCTGGCCTCGGCGATGGTGGACAGGATCGCCGAGGCCAGTTCCGCGGGCGCCATCCGCTTGTAGGCACCGGTGGGGAAGGAGACGTCGGTGACCTGCCCCTGGCCACCGACGGTCACCGACACGACCCGGCGCGGTGAGGTCGCCGTGGCGGCGACCTCACCGAGGCGGCGCTGGTAGTCCAGGGCCGACGCCCGCTGGTCGCGGTAGTGGGCCATGGCCTCGTCGAGCTGCTGTTCCAGCGGTGCCGACACGCCTGCCTCCCGGGATATCGGGTCCGGAGTCGAGTAAAGGAGCCACCCACCGCGCCGACAAGCGCCCAACCGTCCACCTGGGCAGACCGGGAACGCTTGTTGCCCGAACTACCCGACCGACGCCAGGCCCGGCACCGGGCCCAGCGCGGGCGCCGGGCGCAGGTCGGCCGCGGCCAGGGTGCGCGAGGCCACCGCGGCGGCCAACCGGTCGGCGAAGCGGTGCACCGCGTGCGCGGTGCGCAGGTCGCCGTCGCGCACCTGGTCGGCCAGCGCGGCGCGCACGTCGTCGGGCACCTCGTGGCCGCGGCGCAGCAGCCTGCGCACGGCCAGCTCGGCCAGCTCGGCGTCGGTGTAGTCCTCCAGCGCCCAGGACTGCGGGAACACCTGGGCCAGCGCGCGGGAGCCGGAGAACAGCGCGGCGAGGGCGTCGTGCTCGCCCAGCAGCACCACCACCGGGTCACCCGCGAGCCTGCGCAGCCCGTCCACCAGCGACTCCACCGCCTCGGCCCGCCACTGCTCGGCGGGCCGGTCGTCGACGTCGACCACCAGCACCCCGCCGGAGGCGTCGGCGACCGCGGCGCGCAGCAGCGCCCCGGCCTGCCCCGGCCACTGTGGGGTGAGGTCGGTGCCCAGGCCGACGCGCACCAGCTGCCCGCCGGGCACCAGGCCCAGCTCGCTCAGGCACTGGGCGTAGCGGCGGGCGACCTCGCTGCGGCCGGTGCCGCGCGGGCCGCTGAGCACCAGGTTGGCCTGCTTGTTCAGCGGTTTGCGGGCGCGCACCAGCTCGGCGAGGCGGACCAGGCCGGGGCCCGCCTTCTCGCGCAGCCCCGCCTGCCCCACCAGCGCCTCCAGCCGCTGCCAGCCGCGGCTGGCGCGCACCTGGGAGGCGGGGTCGGTGGGGGCGTCGGAGCGGTCGGTCTTGGCGCCGACGGCAGCGGACAGGGCGGTGATCTCCGCGCCCAGGTCCTCGGCGGTGAGCCGGGACAGCTCGGAGTCCTTCGTGCTGGCCTGCGCGGCCAGCCGGGAGGCCTGGTTGCCGACCATCGCCTCGAACAGCTTGCGGGCGACGCGGCCGTTGCCGAAGGTCTCGTTCTTGGGCACCCCGTCGAAGTAGTCCACCAGCGCCTGCGTGGCGTCCTCGGTGAGCTCGAAGTAGTGCTTGCGGCACAGGTTGGTGGTGATGGTGACCAGCTCGTCCACCGAGTAGTTGGGGAACTCGATGGTGCGGGTGAACCGGGAGGCCATGCCGGGGTTGGAGGCGAGGAACTTCTCCATCAGCTCGGAGTAGCCCGCGACGATCACCACGAGCTCGTCGCGGTGGTCCTCCATGAACTTCATCAGGGTGTCGACGGCCTCCTGGCCGAAGTCCGGGCCGGAGCCGCCGGACTGGGCGGTGAGGGTGTAGGCCTCGTCGATGAACAGCACCCCGCCCAGGGCCTTGGTGACGACCTCGGTGGTCTTGATGGCCGTGGAGCCGATGTACTGGCCGACCAGGTCGGCGCGGGCCACCTCGACCATGTGGCCGCGGGAGAGGATGCCCAGCTCCGCCAGCACCGCCCCGTAGAGGCGGGCGACGGTGGTCTTGCCGGTGCCGGGCGGGCCCGCGAAGACCAGGTGCCGCGACATCGGCGGCATCGGCAGGCCCATCTCCTGCCGCCGCTGGGACATCTTGATGAGGTTGATCAGGCCCTTGACCTCGTGCTTGACCGAGGCCAGGCCGACCAGGGAGTCCAGCTCGCCGAGCGGGCCGGAGGGCTCGACGCCCGCGGCCTCGCCCAGGGACTGCTCGGGGTTGGGCCCGGTGGCGTGCTCGGGCTGCTCGGCCCCGGCGGGCGCCCGCTCCTCGCGGGCGGCGGCGGGCACGGCGGGGATGGCCGCGGACAGCTCCTCCAGGCCGGAGGCCACCACCGCGCCGGTGAGCTGCTCGACGGTGACCCGGTCGCCCTCGGCGGGCCTGCGCAGCGCCTCGCCCGCGTTGTCGCGCAGGGTGCAGCGGCTGACCAGGACCGGTTCGGTCGTCTCGACCCGCACGCCGTCGGCGGCGGCGCCGGTGACCTCGCACTCGCGCAGCTCCGCGCGCCCGCCCGCGCCGATGAGCACGCCGTTGCGGCCCGCCCCGCGCACCCGGCAGCGGGTCATCGTGGCCGAGCCGCCGCCCGCCACCAGCACCGCGTCGCCCGCGGCCTCGACGACCTCGCTGTCGCGCAGGCCCACGGCGCTGTCCGCGCCGACCCGCACCCCGCCCGCGCGCAGCAGCGCGGAGGTGACCTCGGCGCGGGCGCCGCCGCTGAGCGCCACCCCGTCGCCGCCGACGGCGGTGATCCGCAGGTCCGACAGCACGCCGCGGGAGGAGTCCGACAGCGCCACGGCGGTCTCGCCGCGCACCTCGACGACCCCGTCGGACAGCGCCAGCGCAGACCCGGCGCGCACCTGCACGCCCGGGCCGGACTCCGCGGCCAGGCGCAGCCCGGCGAAGCGGGCGTCGGCGCCGCCCTCGACCACGACCGCGCCCTGCTTGCAGCCGCGGACGGTGGTGCGCTCGAAGACCGGCTTGCTGTCGGCCTCGACGATGACGCCGACGCCGGAGTCCTCGACCCGGCAGTCGGTGAACCGGGGCGCCGAGCCGCCGGTGACGTGCACGGCGTTGCGGCCCGCGCCGGTGAAGCGGCAGCCGGTGAGCTCGGTGGCCGAGCCCGCGGCGATGTGCGCGGACTGCACCGGGGCACCGGTGAACACCGAGTCCGCGATGGACACCGCGCCGGTGGTGAGCAGGTAGAGGTCGAGCGCGGTGCTGCCGGAGACGGTGAGCGCGCGCGCCTTGGCCTGGCCCTGCTTCTCCACGACGACGGCGGGCTTGCCCGCGCCGACGACGGAGACCTGCTCCAGCACCGCGCGGGCGCTGTCGTTGACGCAGATCCCGTTGCCCTGCACGCGCTCGACGGCGGTGCGGCGCAGGGCCAGCGCGCCCCGGTCGGCCAGCACCACGCCGGAGGAGCCGATGTCGTGCAGCGCGGTGTCCTCGACGGTGCCCTCCACCGGGGAGGTCACCACGATGCCCGCGCCCGCGGAGTTGGCGATGTCGCAGCCGCGCAGCGCCACCCGCCCCTGCCCGCGGCCGAGCACCGCGGCCCACGCCGAGCCGGAGATGCGGCACTCGTCGAGGGCGATCTCCCCGCCGTGCACGTCGACCACGGGGGCCTTGGTGTCGGTGGAGGTCAGCACCAGCCCGCGCAGCTGCACCGCCTCGGCGCCGCTGACCACGGTGCTGCCCTGGGTCGAGTGCACCTCCACGGTGCCGGGGCCGTCCTCGGCGACCACGGTGACGAGCCTGGTGAACACCAGGTTCTCGGCGTAGCGGCCGGGCAGCACGCTGATCGTGGCGCCGGGCCCGGCGGCGTTCAGCGCGGCGGTGATGGTCGGGTACGAGCCGGGCTTGTCCGCGGAGACCACCAGCAGCTGTCGGTTCATCGTGCGCTCCCTCCCGCGTCCACCGCGCCTACACCAGCCCCGGCAGGGCGCGGAACCGCGGCGCGGCCTCCGCCTCGACCGCCGGGCCGGTGCCCCCGGCCCGGGCGGCGGCCCACCGCTCGGCCCGCTGGCGCAGCGAGGTGACCGCCAGCTCGTCGAGGGACACCTTGTCCGCGTCCACCCGGCCCTGCGCGTCGATCTCGGTGGCGGCCAGCTCGCGCAGCATGATCGTGGCCCGCCCGCCGTCGGTGGCCGGGGCCAGCGACAGCACCTTGAAGCTGGTGCCCGGCACGAACACCACCCGGTCGGCCACCTGGCCGGTGTCCGGTTCGAGCAGCCGGGTGCGGCGGGCGGTCATCGACCACAGCAGCACGTCGGTGTCGCCGTCGAGGCCCGCGGCGGGCTCGGTGAGCGCGTGCCCGAAGCCCCACTCGGTGACCAGCTGGTTGCCCTCGTAGAGCGCCCACTGGGCGGCGTCGACGGCGGTGGTGACGATCGCCGGGCCGCGGTGGGTGGGCAGCCGGTTGAGCCCGGAGACCGCGCAGCGGGCCAGCGGCACGTGCGGGCCGACCGCGGCCGTGCGCAGCGCGTCGTCGACCGGGACGCCCTGCGGGGACAGGTAGAGCCGCAGCGCCACCGCGTCGGTGACCAGCTCGGCGGAGTTGCGCGACAGCGCGCCCTGGAAGCCGGGGTGCTCGGACAGCACGCGCAGCACCGCGTTGGACATGGTGCCGTAGTCCTGGTCGAGGGTGCGGCGCAGCCAGGAGCGCTCGTCGTCGATGCCGCGCCGGGGCAGCAGCGCCGCCGCCTCGGGCGACGGGGTCGGCTGCAACCGGGGCTCGGCCCGCCGGGCCCGCTGGGGCTCGGCGGGTGCCGCGGGCTCGGCGGCGGGCTCGGGCCGGGCCTGGGCCGCGGTGTCTTGGGGCGGCGCGGGCCGGGGTTCGGTGCGCGCGGGGGCGCCGGGCTCCGACGGCGACAGGTCCGGCAGCGGCGGGGCGGCGGTCGGCCGGTCGGCCGACGACCGGGCGGTGGGCGGCGGGGTGGTCGGCGCCGGGGCGGCCTGCGGCGGCGCGGCGGCGGCCGGGGGTTGCGCGGCGGGCTGCTCGGGAGCGGGTCGCCTGGTCGTCGGCTGCGGCGCCCACGGCGAGTCCGCGGCGGGCGCGTCGATGCCCGCGGGCGCGCTGGCCGCCGACAGGTCCGGCAGCGGCGGCGGGGCGGCCGGGGCGGGCGCCGGGGTGGCCGGGACCGGCTCGGCGGTGGCGGTGGCGGGGTCGGCGAAGTCGTCGAAGTCGGTGGTGCCGAAGCCCTCGCCGCCCAGCTCGTCGAACGGGGCCGGGGACGAGCCGACCAGCACCAGCTCCTCGGGGATGTCGTCCGGGCCGGACACCGGCCGGATCGACACCAGCCCGGCGTCGGCGCCCGCCCCGTCCCCACCGCGGCGGCCGGGGGCGGGGATGGCCTCGGTGCTCGACGCCTCGATCTGCAGCGCCGGGCCCTGGGCGGGCGGCTGCTGGCCCGCGCGCAGCGACCCGCCCGCCTCGATGGCGCCGAACGAGCGGTGCGCCAGGTGCCCGCCGGAGAAGCGCAGCCGCGCGGCGGGCACCACCCGGCCGTGCCTGCGGGCGTCCTCGGCCAGCCGGGCCAGCACGTCCTCGGCCAGCGCCTTCATCCTGGCGGCGACCTCCTCGGTGGAGGTGTCGAACACGACCAGCGGGCCGCGCTGGTCCACCGTCACCGCGCGCACGTCGGCGGCGCCGTCGACCTCGTGCGGCGGGCGCATCCACAGCCCGGCCTGGATCACCTCGATGACCGCGTCCGGGGCGTACCAGTACACCGCGGGCGAGACCTCCTCGACGGCGAAGTCGGGGTGGCGGTGGCTGCGCAGCACCGGCTGCTCGGCCCGCTCCCCCTCCGCGCGCGGCTGGTAGCCCAGCTCGCGCACGAAGGGCACCCAGCCGCGGGTGCCGTCCACGCCGATGGTCCAGATCTCCGGGTGCTCGCCCTCGCCGAAGGGCAGACCGGCGTAGCTGGTGACCTCGGCGCCGAGCAGGTCGGCCAGCGCCTGCCCGAACGGCACGCCCTCGGGCAGGCGCACCGGGCCGTACTGGGCGAAGCGCACCTTGTCCTTGACGTCGTCGGGCAGCTTGCGCCAGAACCGGGCCACGTCGTCGAGGGAGACCGGCGGGGTGCCCGGGCAGCCGATGACGACCGCGAGCACCTCCGGCTGGCAGCTCAGCGCGCCGACGAGCATCACCCGGCGGTCGCGGACGGTGGACTCGTGCCCGACCGGGCGCAGCCACACCCCGCCCGGCAGCGGCTCGGCCACGCCGGTGGAGCTGGTGGGCCACGGCTCGGCCACCGCGTCGACGTCCCAGGACGGGCGCGGGAAGCGCTTGGCCTCCCACTCCGGCGGGTGGCCGGGGCGGCAGCGCACCCAGCCGCTGCCGCGGCCGGAGTGGACGAACAGGTTGCCGCCGGTGGCGCGCACGACGGCGCCGTCGGGGGCCACGACGGTGCGGCCCAGCCGCTCGGCCAGCCACTGCCCGGCCAGCGCGGTCATCTCCCGCGACCGGCCGCCGATGATCAGCCGCACGCCGCGCTTGCCCTTGGGCACCGCCTGGGCGATGGCCTCCCAGGCGGTCACCGGGGCGTCCGGCGGCAGGTCGACCACCACCAGGTCGTGCTCGGCGTCGGGGGCGACGGTGAGCGCGAGCACCTGGGTCTCGGTGGTCATCCCGGCCCGGGGGTGGACGACGGTCGCGTTGCCCACGACGTTGCCCGCGAACTCCGGGTCGGGCTCGCGCCGGTCCCGGCGCCTGGTCAGCAGCGACATGGCGTCATCCCTTCCGCTGGGGCGCGCCCGCGGCCGCCCGGGACAGGGCGGGCCCGGAGGGCAGCTGGTCCAGCACCTCGGTCGCCACCGGCACGGGCGGGATGCCGCCCAGGCCGAGTGCGCTGATGGAGTCGTCGTCGACGAGCTCGAACTTGCGGCCCTGGTCGTCGATGAGGAAGCGGTCGGGCTTCTCCGCGCCCGCGCGCACCGGCACGGCCGCGACGAGCATCCCGCCCGCCGGGCGGACCTTGGCCGCGGCCTCGGTGTTGACGTCGGCGCCGTGCGCCACGACCAGCTCGCTCTTGACCGCCACGCCCTCGGCGTGCTGGCGCAGGCAGAACGCGCCGTCGCCGGGGTCGATGGCGCGGGTGCCGAGCAGGTCGGGCAGCCGGGCCATCAGGGACGTGTCCGGTGAGCGGGGCGCGGCCACGATGTCCTGCGCGCCCAGCCGCACCGGGGCGACCTGGGCCTTGGCGCCGAGCAGCGCGAACTCGGTGGCGGTGAGCGGGGCGAGCCCGTCGGCGCGCAGCACGTAGAACTGGTCCGGCTGGCCCGCGCCGACCTCGTGGCGGAACAGCGCGCCGACCGCGGTGGGGCTGCCGCCGATGGCCGGTCCCTGCTCGCCCGCGCCGGGGACCTCCGCGGCGCCGATGACCGGACCGGTGGGCAGGCCGTTGAGCCACGCGTCGGGCGCCACCCGCGGCGGCATCGTCGGCAGGCCCAGGGCGATCGGCACCGTCGGGTCGGCCAGCGGGAACTTCACGTTGCGCCACACCACGAACTGCTGGCCCGCCGGGGAGGCCACCGGCAGGTAGCGGTCGCCGCCGAAGGTGTCCTGGTCGCCGGTGATGTCGATGGACATCGTCATCGCCAGCGAGCGGCCGTCCGGGGCGGGGAAGCCGGGCAGGCACAGCAGCCACGGGCCAGCGGACAGGTCCGCGCCCGTGGGCACCACCTGCGGGCCCGCCGCCACGCCGATCGGGCCGCCGCGGCGCAGGCCGTCCAGCGACGCCCGCTTGATCATCTCCACGTGCGCGCCGGAGCCCTGCACCAGCAGCGCCGAGGCGTGGTTGAGCACCGGGCGCAGCTCGCCGTCGAGGTAGACGTAGCGGGTGCCGGTCTCCTCCTCGACCAGGATCGCGCCCTGCTGCTGCCACGCGGTGTTGCCGCCGGGCACGATCAGCCCGTAGATGCCGAAGCCCGCGGCGATGAGCACGGCCAGGCCCAGCCCCACCAGGAAGCCGAAGCCGCTGCGCCGCTCGGGCTGCTCCAGCCGGGAGGAGTCGCCGAGCACCAGCGCCGAGACCATCCGGCCGATGAGGAACTGGTAGGCGTTGACGCGGTCGCGCTGGGTCTGCACCGGATCAGCCCGCCAACCCGCGCGCCCAGGCGTAGAAGCCGAGCAGCTGCAGCAGGATCGGCAGCACGGCCACCGCGGTCAGGGTCTCGGACATGTCGGCCAGGTGCCCCCACAGCGGCAGCAGCCGCCGGTTCGGCGGCCGGGTGGCGGCCAGCACCAGCGACACCACCAGCCCGAGCAGCAGCACCAGGGTCACCCCGTGCCAGGCCTGCGGCATCTGCGACACCACGCCGACGACCACGAGCACCATGCCGACCACCCCGGCCGCGGTGACCGCGAGGCGCTGCCACGCGCCGAAGAACTGGCGCGAGCGCAGCAGCAGCGCGGCGGCGAACACCCCGGTGAGCGTGGGGCCCAGCCACCCGCCCGCGGTGAGCAGGTACGGGAAGCAGACGGCGAACACCGCCGAGGACGACACGGTGAGCACCGACAGGTACCGGTCGGCCCAGCCGGTGCGCTCGATGACCTGCTCCGCCGGGTGCGGCTCCAGGTCGACCTGGAGCTCCTCGGCGGTGCGCGGCAGCTGCGGGCCGCGCAGCCGGGCCGCGCGGATGGCCAGCTTGGCGGAAAGGATCATCAGCGCGAACAGCCCGGTGGACAGGATGCCCGCCGCCTGCGGCACGGTGAACCCCGCGCCGGTGCCCAACCAGACGCCCACCATGGTCTCGACGCCGACCGCGGCGATGACCCCGAAGGGCACCAGCGGGATGCGCGGCGACACGAACACCTTGGCGGTCAGCAGGACCCCGGCGGCCACCGTCGTCGCCAGCGCGCCGATGACCACCGCCATCGGCTCCAGCGCCAGCACGCCGTCCATGCCGCCGACGCCCACCAGGCCCGCGTAGGCGGCGAACGCGCAGCCCGCCAGGCCGGGGGCGGTGGTCAGCGCCAGGTCGTCGAGCTTGCGCCCGGCGGCCACCGCGGCGCCGAGGAACACCCCGGCCAGCACGCCCGCGCTGATCGTCGAGGCCAGCCCGGACAGGCTGACCTGGAGCACCAGCAGCATCGCCAGCACGGTGATGCCCGACAGCGACAGGAACAGCCACCGGCTGTACTCCGGCTGCCACCGGTCGGGCCTGCGGTTGACCGCGGTGGCCATGCCGTCGGCGATGTCGTCGAAGTCCAGCTCCGGCATCGGGTTCTCGGCCGGGCGCAGGTAGAGCTGCTCGCCCTCCAGCAGGTCCAGCGTCTCCGGGGTGCCGTCGGGGTCCAGCGGCGGCTCCCCGAGGCGCTGGAGCACCCACGAGCCCTCGTGGCTGTCCTGCCCGCGCAGGGTGTGGCGGACCAGCACGGGCAGCAGCCCGGCGATGGTGGACGAGATCGGGACGGCCACGTCCGCGCGCCCGTCCGGGCCGACCACCGTCAGCCTGCACGTCTCGGCACTGCGCGCCGCTGTCATCGCCGCTCCTCCCCGTCCCGCTCCGCTCGTCCTGCCCCGCCGCCCGGCGGCCCGCCCGGGCTCACCGGCCACCCACCGGCACGTCGGCCTGCACCAGCGCCGTCTGCACCAGCTTCACCCCGCGCCTGGTCACCAGCTGCGCGCGCCCCGGGGGCAGCTTGCGCGGCTGGGCCTCGCCGAGGAACTTGCCCTCCTCCTTGGGGTAGGCCAGCACCAGGCCGGGCGTGCCCAGCTCCCACAGCCGCCGCAGCACCGGGTCGACCATGGCGCGCATCGCCCCGGAGGTGGAGCGGGCGATGACCACGTGCAGGCCGATGTGCACGCCCTGGGCCAGCAGCGGCAGCACCGGGTCCAGCGCCGAGCCCATGCCCATCGGCCTGGCCAGCAGCTCGTAGTCGTCGATCACCACGAACAGCTCGGGGCCGGTGTACCAGTCGCGCAGCCGCAGCCGGTCGGGGGCGACGTCCTCGCCGGGCACCCGGCGGCCCATCGACACCGCCGCCTTGCCGATCAGCTCGTGCAGGCTGTCGGCGGTGATGGCGTAGCCGATGCGGTAGTCGTCGCTGACCGCGGTGTCGAGGTCGCGGCGGGAGTCCCCGAGCAGGATCTTGGCCTGGCCGGGGGCGTAGCGGCGGCGCACGTTCTCGATGACCAGCCGCAGCAGGTTGGTCTTGCCGGTCTCGTTGTCCCCGAACACCATCAGGTGCGGGGTGGCGCCGAAGTCGTGCCACACCGGCAGCAGGCGCTGCTCGTCGTAGCCGAGCACCATCCGCATCGGGTCGTGCTCCGGGGCGGGCAGCTCCGCGACGTCCAGGCGGGTCGGCAGCAGCCGCACCGGCGGGGCCGAGCGGCCCGGCCAGAACGTGCGCACCTCCTCGGCGATGGCCTTGGTGGCCGAGGCGAGGTCGGTGGTGTCGGAGCTGCCGTCCAGCCGCGGCAGCGCGGTGAGGAAGTGCAGCCCGTCGGTGGTGATGCCGCGGCCGGGCTGGTTGGGCACGGTGGCCGCCTTGCGCGAGCCGACCTCGGACTCCATCGCGTCGCCCAGGCGCAGCTCGTAGCGGGTGCCCAGCAGGTCGCGCAGCCACGGCCGGATCTCCGACCAGCGGTTGGCCGCGACGACGACGTGGATGCCGAAGCTGAGCCCGCGCGAGGCCAGCTCGTTGATCCTGGTCTCCAGCTCGGCGTAGTCCTGGCGCAGCGAGAACCAGCCGTCGACGACGAGGAACACGTCGCCGTGGGCGTCCTCGAACTCCCCGGCCCGGTGCCGCTCGCGGTAGTCGGCGATGGAGTCCAGGCCCAGCTCGGTGAACAGCGCCTCGCGCCGCTCCATGACCCCGACCAGCTCCTCGATGGTGCGCACCACGCGGTCGCGCTCCAGGCGGGTGGCCACCGAGCCGACGTGCGGCAGCCCGGAGATCGACATGATGCCGCCGCCGCCGAAGTCCAGCCCGTAGAACTGGACCTCCTCGGGGGTGTGGGTGGCCGACAGGGCCAGGATCAGCGTGCGCAGCAGGGTGGACTTGCCGGTCTGCGGGGCGCCCACCACCGCCACGTGCCCGTCGGCGCCGGACAGGTCGGCCACCAGCAGCTCGCGCAGCTGCTCGTACGGGCGGTCGATCATGCCCAGCGGCACCCGCAGCTGCCCGCGCACCGACGGGTCGTCGACGATCATGCCGCGCACCGGGTCGGGCAGCACCGAGGGCAGCAGCGAGTCCAGCGACGGCGAGGCGGCCAGCGGCGGCAGCCACACCTGGCGGGCGGGCGGGCCCGCGCCCTGCAACCGGTTGATCAGGGTGTCCATCAGCGACGGGGTCTTGTCGTTGACCGCCACCGGCTCCGGCTCGGGGGCGGACTCGGCCACCACCGCCTCGGCCTCGGCCACCGCCAGCTCGCCCAGGTCGGGCCGGGCGCTGGTCTCGAAGGCCACCACCCGCTGCACCGGCTCGGCGGCCCGCTCGTCCTCGCCGGTCGGCGGGGCCACGGTGTAGGGGCCGGAGACGTAGGCGCCCTTGAACCGGATGAGGTTGGTGGTGTCGAGCTTGAGGTAGCCGTTGCCCGGCTCGGAGGGCAGCTCGTAGGCCTTGGCCACGCCGATGACGCTGCGCGACTCCATGGAGGAGAAGGTGCGCAGCGCGATCCGGTAGGACAGGTGGCCCTCGACCCGGTGGATGCGGCCCTCGTCGAGGCGCTGGGAGGCCAGCAGCAGGTGCACGCCCAGCGAGCGGCCGAGGCGGCCGATGGAGACGAACAGCTCCATGAACTCCGGCTTGGCGGTCAGCAGCTCGGAGAACTCGTCGACCACCAGGAACAGGGTGGGCAGCGGGGGCAGCTGCTCGCCGCCGACGCGGGCCTTCTCGTACTCGAACAGCGACGGGTGCCCGGAGGCGCGCAGCAGCTCCTGGCGGCGGGTCATCTCGCCGTTGAGCGAGTCCTGCATGCGGTCGACCAGCGGCAGCTCGTCGGCCAGGTTGGTGATCATCGCCGAGGTGTGCGGCAGCTTCTCCATGCCCAGGAAGGTCGCGCCGCCCTTGAAGTCCACCAGGACGAAGTTGAGCACCTCGGAGGAGTGCGTGGCGGCCAGGCCGCAGACCAGGGTGCGCAGCAGCTCGGACTTGCCGGAGCCGGTGGCGCCGATGAGCATGCCGTGCGGGCCCATGCCGCCCTGGGCGGGCTCCTTGAGGTCGAGCTCGATGACCTCGCCGTCGCCGGTGACCCCGATCGGGGCCATCATCCGCGCCCGCTGCGGGGTGCGGCGGCGCCACAGCGCCTGCACGTCGAAGGTGTGCAGGTCGCGGATGCCGAGCAGGGTGGTCAGCTCGAAGTCGGACTCCAGCGGCTCCTCGGTGACGTCGACGCTGCCGCCGGTGCGCATCGGGGACAGCAGCCGGGCCAGGGTGTCGGCCTGCACCAGCGACATGGCGTCGCGCGCGGCGGTGCCGGTGCCCTCGCCCGCGGGGAACTCCACGGTGTCGCCCTTGCAGTGCAGGCGCAGCACCTTCGGGCCGCCGCGCAGGGCGCCGGTGATGTCGAGCAGGACGACGTTCTGCAGGCCCGCGCCGAGCAGCCGGGACGACTCGGGGATCGAGCCGAGGTGGGCCACCACGACGATGAACGGCTCGGCCACCCCGGGGCGGGCGGTCTTGTCGTGGTCGCCGCGGTCGGTGACGTCCGGGCCGAGCAGCGCCATCAGGTCGTCGTGCTCGGCGGCGAGCATGCGCAGCGGGCCCGCCTCGTCGCGGGCGGTGGGGTGGGCGTTGTGCGGCAGCCACTTGACCCAGTCCCACTCGGGGCGGGTCTCCTCCGGGGTGAGCACGGCCACGCGCAGCTCGTCGGGGGCGTGGAAGGTGACCAGCTGGCCCAGCACGGCCCTGGCGAGCCCGACCGAGGCGGTGAGGTCGCCCGCGAACTCCACGCTGGTGAAGCTGCGCAGGCCCACCGAGGTGGGGATGCCGCCGACGGCCCGGTAGGTCTCGCTGAACCGGCGCAGCGACACCGACGACAGCGGCTCCAGGTCCTCGATCGGCTTGGTCGAGGGCGGCACGAACTCCAGCGCCGCGGCCTGGGTGCCCAGGCCGATGCGGGCGCGGGCGAAGTCGTCGTGCCCGCCGCGGCGCTCCCACACCCGGGGCCCGGTGGCGACCGACCACAGCCACTGCGGGTCGGGGTTGTTCCAGGCCACGGCCCGGCGCTGCTCGTCGGCGGCCTCGCGGGCCTGGGTGCGCAGCTGGGCGATGTAGCGCAGGTAGTCGCGCCGCTCGGACTGCATCTTGCGCTTGCGGTCGGCGCCGGGGCGGATGAGCTGGCTCAGGCTCATGCAGATCATCGCGGTGCCCATCGCCCCGCCCATGACGTACATCAGCGGCGAGCCGTTGGACATGGAGAACATCAGGACCATGGCGATGGTGCCGATGCCCATCGGCAGGTACATCAGCATCGAGCTGAAGTCGCGCTGCGCGGGCTCGGCCATCACCGGCGGCTCCTGGAGCTCCACCTGGCCGCGCGGCATCTCCGGCCCGGCCGCGCGCGGCGGGCGCTTGACGGTGATCGTGCTCATTCCAGCACCCCCGACGGTGTCGACCCGCCGGAGCCCCAGACGTCACCGGTCTGCTTGAGCAGGTCGGCGGAGGTGCGCTCCTCCTCGGCGTCGGGCTCGGGCTCGGGTTCGGGCTGCGGTTCGTCCTCGTCGTCCTCGACGAACCCGGCGCCGCAGAGCACCGGCCGCCGCTCCGGCTCGCCGGACTCGACCGGCTTGCGCCGCTGGAAGGTCTCCCGCTGGTCGGCGGGCTCCTCGCCCACCCAGGGCTCGGCGCTGCGCTCGGTGTGGTCCGGTGCCGCCTGCTCCACGGGCTGCTCGGCGGCAGGCGGCACCGACAGCGGCACGGCGAACAGGCCCGGCATCGCCATGTCCCACGACCGCGCGTCGGCGCGCTCGGCATCCACCGCGACCACGGCGACCCGGCCCGCGGCGGGCTGCTCCACCCGCTGCTCGGCCTGCGGGGCCGCGGCGGCGGGCGGCGCTGCCGGGGCGGCCCAGTCGTCGGCCCCGGAGGCCCACGACCCCGCCCGCGGCCCGACGGCCGCCCACTCGTCGTCCTGGCGCACGGCCCACCCCGCTTCGTGGGCGGGCGCGTCCACAGAGGTCTCCAGCGAAGCGGCCGCGGTCACGCCCGGCACGGTACCCGGCGCGGGCGCGCCCTGGTCCGGCTGTCCGGTCTTGTCCGGGTACCACCGGCTCGTCGAGGGTTCCCCGGGAACGGCGGTGGGCTCCCACGCCCCGTCGCCACCCCGCACGCCCTCGGCGGGTCCGGGCTCGCGCTCGGCGCCCCGGCGCCGGTTCACCAGCGCGCCCGCGGCGAACCCGGCGGCCGCCACCCCGGCGGCGGGCAGCACCCCGCTCCACCCGCCGGGGCCCTGCGCGGGCTCGCCCGGGACGTCGGCGGGCGCCCAGGGGCTCTGCTCCTGGCCGAGCAGCTCGGAGGCGTCCGAACGCTCGGCCGCGGGCTCGTCACCGCCGGGAGCCCCGGGGACGAGGGGCATGCCGCCCGCGTGGGCCTCGCCCGCCCACGCCGCGGGGGCGGCGGCAGGCGCCTCGGTGCCGGACGGCTCGCCGGGGACGTCAGCGCCCGCCCAGGGAGCGGACCCGCTGCCGAGGAGCCCGGAGGCGTCCGAACGCTCGGCGGCGGGGGTGTCCTGACCGGCACCGGGGGCCATGGGCATGCCGGGCACGCCCTCGCCGGTGCCGTGGGCGACCGGAGCGCCCGGGGTGTCCGCCCACGCGGCGGGATCGGCGGCGGGGGCGTCGGTGCCGGTCGGCTCACCCGGGACACCGGTGCCGTCGCCCCAGGGCGCGACCTCGTTGCCCAGCAGACCTGACGAGTCCGAGCGCTCGGCAGCCGCGCCGGTGCCGCCCGCGCCGGGGGCCATGGGCATGCCGGGCACGCCCCCGCCCGGCACCTGCCCCAGCTGCGGCGCGGGCGCGCCACCGGCCCACTCGGCCGGATCGGCGGCGGGGGCGTCAGTACCGGTCGGCTCACCGGGAACCCCGGTACCGCCAGCCCACGGCGCCACCTCGTTGCCCAGCAGACCGGACGAGTCCGAACGCTCAGCGGCAGCACCATTCCCAGCGCCACCCGCACCCGGCGCCATCGGCATACCGGGCACACCGCCACCACCGGGGAACTGGCCCGCCTGGGGCGACGTGCCACCGGCCCACTCGGCCGGGTCGACAGCGGGGGCGTCAGTACCGGTCGGCTCACCCGGGATACCGGCACCGCCATCCCACGGCGCCACCTCATTACCCAGCAGGCCTGAAGAATCCGAACGCTCAGCGGCAGCGCCATTGCCCGCGCCACCCATGCCCGGCGCCATCGGCATACCTGGCATCCCACCACCGCTGCCCGGGAACTGACCCACCTGCGGCGATGTACCACCAGCCCACTCCGCCGGATCCACCGCCGGGGCATCAACCCCGGTCGGATCACCGGGAATCCCGGTACCGCCATCCCACGGCGCCACCTCATTACCCAGCAAACCGGACGAGTCCGAACGCTCAGCGGCAGCACCATTCCCAGCGCCACCCATACCCGGAGCCATCGGCATACCGGGCATCCCACCACCGCTACCCGGGAACTGACCCACCTGCGGCGCAGGCGTACCACCGGCCCACTCCGCCGGGTCCAGCGCGGGCGAGTCCACAGCAGACGGATCGCCCGGGATGCCCTCGCCGCCCTCCCAGGGCTTGAGCTCGTTGCCCAGCAGGCCGGACGAGTCCGAGCGCTCAGCGGCAGCACCATTCCCAGCGCCGCCCATGCCCGGCGCCATCGGCATGCCGGGCATGCCGCCGCCGCTGCCCGGGAACTGGCCCAGCTGCGGCGTCGGCGTCCCGCCCGCCCACTCCGCCGGGTCGAGGGCGGGGGCGTCGACGGCGGTGGGGTCGCCGGGGATCTCGGTGCCGCCCTCCCAGGGCTTGAGCTCGTTGCCCAGCAGGCCCGAGGAGTCCGAGCGCTCGGCCGCGCTGGGGTTGCCCGCGCCGCCCATGCCCATCGGGGGCGACATGGGCATGCCACCCGGGGAGCCGAAGCCGTCGCCGAGGTTGCCGCCTGCGGGGATGCTGCCGCCCGCGGCCCAGTCGGCGGGGTTGGTGGAGGGGGTCTCGATGGCGGAGGGGTCGCCGGGGAAGTCGCTGCCGCCGGTCCAGGGGGCGATCTCGTTGCCCAGCAGGCCGGAGGCGTCGGAGCGCTCGGCCGCGCCGGGGTTGCCACCGCCGCCCATGCCCATCGGGGGCGACATGGGCATGCCACCCGGCGAGCCGAAGCCGTTGCCGAGGCTGCCACCGGAGGGCATGGTGCCGCCCGCCGCCCACTCCGCGGGGTCCGTCACGGGGAGTTCGCCGGGCAGTTCGCTGCCACCGGGGAACGGGGACACGTCGCCCAGGCCGCCGGGGGCGTCCACGCCGCCGATGTCGCCCAGCCCACCCGCGCCGCCGGGCAGGCCCGCGCCGTCGGGGAAGTCCGCGCCACCGGGGAACTCGCTGCCACCGGGGAACGACGCGGGCGGCTCGACGCCGTCCAGCTCCGGCAGGCCCTCGCCCTGGGGGAAGGGGGTGGTGGTGTTGGCGCCGCTGTTGTTCTGGTTCTGGTTCTGCCCGGTGGGCATTCCCCCGCCGGGGAACGGCGCCAGCGGCATCGGGGCGCCCAGGCCGCCGGTGTCACCGGAGCCGGGCATGTCCCCGCCGGGGAACGCCTCCGGGTCGAAGACGCTGGAGCCCGCCTGGTCGCCGCCACCGCCGGGGATGTCGCCACCGGGGAACGCCTCGGGGTTGAAGTCCCCGCCGCCGGGCACGTCGCTGCCGGAGAAGGCTTCCGGGGAGAAGTTGTTCGCGCCGGGCCCGTCGCCGCCACCGGGCATGTCGCCACCGGGGAACGACTCCGGGTTGAAGTTCTCGGGGTTGCCGCTGCCGGGACCGCCGCCGGGGATGTCGCCGCCGGGGAAGTCCTGGGGGTTGTAGTCGTTACCGCCAGGCGGGGGCGTCTGGTCGAACGGCGGGGGCTGCTCCTGGTACTGGTCGGTGGGCGGCGGCTTGTAGTCGAACGGCGGGGGCTGCTCGAACTTCCAGTCCGGGGGCGGCGGGTACTCGAAGTCGGGGATGTCCGGCCCGTCGCCCCCGCCGCCGGGCCCGGGGCCGGTGAACTGGGTGGGGTCGACGACCGGGGTGCTGTCGATGGTGATGACGTACTCGCCCGCCAGCTTGGAGATGACGTTGCGCATGTCGTCGGTCATCATCTTCACGATCTCGGGCTTCTTCGAGACCATGACCAGGCCGTTGTCCATCACCGGGGCGCCCGCGTTGATGGCCTGCTGGGCGTACCAGCCGTCGATGGCCTCCATCTGGTGCTGCGCCCAGGCCAGCTGCTGGCCGTTGAGGTGCAGCTGCCTGGCCACGTCGGTGCGGCCGCTGGGACCGCCGCCGAGCTGGGTCGCGCGCGCCTTGACGTAGGCCGAGAGCAGCTCCATCTTCTGCTGGAACGCCGTGGCCGCCTCGCCCTGCCACGGGCCGTTCTCGCCCACCAGCGAGCGCGCCTGGGCCTGGATCGACTCGGCGACCATCTCCAGCACGCCGCGGGTGTAGTTGATCTTGTTGGCGGCGTCGTAGAACGTGCTCGGGTCGGCGATGGAGTGGACGCGGTCAGCGCGCTCCTGCTCGCTGACCGCGTCGTCACCCTGGGTCGGCACCGCGGCCGAGCCCACGACGGCGGCCTTGATGTGCTTCCAGTCCCACCCCATGTAGTCCTTGGGGTCCGACGAGCTGCCGGGGCCGTCGCCCCAGTAGCCGGAGTCATCGTTCTCACCGGGGACGTCGAAGCCGTCGCCGTCCGTGGGTGTGGTCACCGCAGCCCCTCAACCGCCACTCGGAGGACCGTCCGGAACAGTCCACTTGCGAACAGGATCAGACCCACCGGGCGCACCGCGTCAGATCGAGCCGGTGGCGCCCAACCCCGTGATCTCGCTGTTGACGTCGGAGAAGTTCTTGTTGAGCTTCTCCGAGGTCATCGAGTTGAGCTCCTCGGCGCTGTCGTACTCGGTCTTCATCCGCCCGACGGCCTCGGTCACCAGCTGCAGGGCGTCCTGCAGGTTGCCGATGAACTCGTGGGTGTCCTTGGCCAGGCCCTTGCCGCCCATCTCACCGCCGCCGATGGCCGAGCGCACCTTGTTGGCCACCGCGAAGGTGCCCGGTGCGACGAACAGCCCGTCGAGGTCGGCCAGCGGCTTGTCGAGGTGGCCGCGCAGCACGGTCATGTTCTCGGCGAAGGTCTGCAACGCCGCGGTGTTCACCCGGGTGTCCTTGCCGCCGTCGGCGCCGGGGCCCGGCACCGCGGGCGGGGGCGGCACACCGTCGTCGTTGACCTGGAAGGTCGACTCGGTGGGCACGTCGTTGTTGTACTCCGAGGAGTTCTCGGCGTACTCGGGGTTGCTCTCGATCCGCTTGACCTGCTCGTCGCGGTACTCGTTCCAGGCCGCGACCTCGCGCTCGAACCGCTCCTTGTCGAAGCCCGACGCGTCGCGCCAGGTGCCGTGGGGACCGGGGATCGAGTTGTGCTTCGACGCGTTGGCCTGGTCGACGAAGTCGTAGTAGCCCTTGTCGAAGACGTACCCGGTGGACGGGTCCTTGTAGCTCATGCTCACCACCCCTGTGGTCTGTCAGTGCCGGTGGCCTGTTCGTGGCCGGGGAGGGGACGGGCGAACCGGGGGCGACGCGGCGGCAACCGCCCGCGGCCCGATCCCGTCCTCCGACTGCTCGTGCCCTGGTCGCCGGGGGCCGACCCGCCCGCGGGCAGCGGGCCCCGGCAGCGGCTCAGAGGCCGGTGCCCTGCCACATGTTCACACCGGTGTGCTCGACGCGCAGGTAGCCGTTGGAGATCTCGTTCAGGGCGATCTCCGCGCGGTTGAGGCACTTGGGCATCTCGTTCGCGGCGGCGTTCCACTTGGCCTGGCTGACGTTGTACTGGTCGCGCGCGGCCGAGGTCCACTGCTGCAGGCTGCCCCGGACGCTGTTGTCGAGCTCCTGGAGCATGGTCTGCATCCGCAGCGTGATCGCGGCCATCTGGTCGCGGGTCGCGTCGGCGGCGCTGAAGCTGAAGTCGTACTGGGTCATCGCGGTTGCCCTCCTTCGCTGGTCTCGTGGTGGCGGGTCAGAGCCCGGGCAGGCCGTCGGCGAAGCCGAACTGCGGGGCCAGGTTGACGGCCTCCTGCTCGGCGGCGTCGTAGGCCTTGGCGTTGCCGCCCATCACCTGGATCATGTTGTTCAGCTCGTTGATGATGATCTGGAACTGGTTCTCCCAGTCGTTCATCGCCCGGCTGAAGTTGTTCGACGCGTCGCCCTTCCAGGTCGACTGCAGGGCCAGGATCGTCTCGTTGACCGAGCGCAGGTGCCCCGTGGACTCGCTGGAGGCGGCCTCGAACTGCTGGGCCGCCCGCTGCATGCCGAGTGTGTCTGTGCTGACCGGGTTGGTCATGCGGTCCTCCCTCATCACTTGACGACGCTTGGACGGCCCCGAGTCTCACGAGTCGCCCGCACCCGGTGAAGGACCCACCACGGATTGCTTCCCCGAACACCCCGCGAAGGTGCCCGAACACCCCTGCCGGACAGGGTCCGCAGGTCAGCGGCGTGCGAGTGGGTACCGGAACCGGGTCCGGGGGGTGGCCGCGGCTCGCCTTCGGCGTCGGGGGGAAAGGCCGGGATTTTCGAGGCGGGCTCGATGTGGTGATCCCGTTTGGGCGGGGCCCCTACGGCGATCATGAGCTGAGAGAGCGGGAAAAGCTGGGGCCAAAAGAGCCCCGCTCAACCCGGACAGGGTAGCTCATGATCGCCTACCCCACCCAAACAAGATCACCACATCGAGCAGGGCCGTAGCCGGGCTACCCGGTCCGCAAGTGCTTGCGTCGTGGGAAAAGCGAAGGACGAGAGCCGGGGACGGTGTGGGGGTGCGGCGGCTGCGCCGACGCACCCGGGAAGCGGCTTGGCGGCGGCGCAGCCGCCGCCCTTCAAGCCAGCCATGTCACGGTCAGCAGAAGGTGGGAAGCAGCGCGCCCACCTACGGATTCGGCGGCCCGGCTACGGCCCTGCTCGATGCGGTGGTTGTGCTTGACCGGGGAAGGCGATCATGTGCTACCCACGGCGGGGGGTGGGGCCGCAGGCCTCACCTTTTCCCCACCCCGAGCACATGATCGCCGCAGGGGCCCCGGTCAAGCGCAACCACCACATCGAGCCAGCCACCAAACGACCGGGCTTTTCACACGCCGAAGCCGAAGGCGAGGCGACCCCGAACCACGCTCACCGCCGGTAGTGCGCCCCGGACATCTGCACGTCGGCCTCGATGACCTGCCCCGTGATCTGGCGCGGTTCGCGCGGGACCTGCTCCACCGCGGGGGCGAACCAGTCGAACGGGCCCTGGGGCTCGTCGGGGTCCTCAAGGCGGTGGCTGTGGCCGGTGCCCTCGACGTCGAGCTTGGGGAGGATGCGGTTGACCCACTCCGGGAGCCACCAGTTGGCCTTGCCGAAGATGGCCATGACGGCGGGGACGAGGGCGATGCGGATGACGACGGCGTCGAGCAGGACGGCGACGGTGAGGCCGAGGCCGGACTCCTGGACGAGGCGTTCGCCGGTGGTGACGAAGGAGAAGAAGACCAGGGCCATGATGAGGGCCGCGGCGGTGATGGTGCGGCCGGTGGCGGCGAGGCCGTTGACGGTGGCCTCGACGGTGTTGCCGCGGCGGTGGTACTCCTCCTGGATGCGGCTGACGAGGAAGACCTCGTAGTCCATGGAGAGGCCGAACAGGCCCGCGAAGAGGAACACCGGGATGTAGGGCTCGATGGGGCCGGTGGCGGCGATGCCGAACCAGCCCCACTGGAACACCGCCACCAGGACGCCGAACATGGCGGCGGCGGCGAGCAGGTTCATCACCGCGGCGGTGAGCGGGATGAGGATGCTGCGGAAGACGATCACCAGCAGCAGGAACGAGATGGCCACGACGGTGAACAGGAACAGCGGGAGGCGGTCGGTGATGGCGCGGGCGAAGTCGATCTGCACGGCGGTGACGCCGCCGACGTAGAGCTGCGCGCCGGTGCCGTCGGTGGCGCGCGGGATGACGTCGTCGCGCAGGGACCTGACCAGGTCCTCGGTGGCCGGGTCCTGGGGTGTCTTCTTCGGGTAGACGATGACGGCGGTGATCTGGCCGCCGGAGCGGGTGGGGCTGACCACCGGCGGGACGGCCAGCTCCACGTCGTCGTGGCCCGCGATCTCGCGGTGGACCTCCTCGGCCGCGGCGCGCTCGGCGGCGGTGTCGGCGCGGCCGACGACCACGAGCGGGCCGGTGAAGCCGGGGCCGAAGCCCTTGCTGAGCATGTCGTAGGCCTGGCGGGTGGTGGCCTCCTCGCGCAGCAGGCCCGCGTCCGGGATGCCCAGGCGCAGCGAGAACACCGGCAGGGTCAGCGCGCCGATGATGAGCAGCGCGACCAGGGTGCTGATGCCGGGCCGCTTGGTGACCGCGCGGGCCAGGGTGCCCCAGCGCCTGCCCTCGGGCAGCACCTTGCGGTGGCGCACGCTCATGTCGCGGCGCACCGAGGCGGACAGGATGCGCACGCCGAACACGCGCAGCAGCGCGGGCAGCAGGGTCAGCGCGGCGAACATCGTCATGAGCACGGCGATGCTGGAGCTGATCGCGATGCCGTTGAGGAAGCCGATGCCGATGGTGAACTGGCCCAGCAGCGCCACGCACACGGTGACGCCCGCGAACAGCACGCTGCGCCCGGAGGTGGACGCGGCCAGGCCCAGCGCGTCCTCCTGGCGCGAGCCGCTGACCAGGGCCTGCCGGTAGCGGGTGACGATGAACAGGGCGTAGTCGACGCCCACGCCGAGCCCGAGCAGGACCACGATCTCCTGGCTGACCGTGGGCACGTCCATCACGTGCGTCATCAGGCCCACCACGCCGATGGCGGTGCCGACGGAGATGATCGCGGTGAGGATCGGCACCAGCATGGAGAACAGCGACCCGAAGGTGAACAGCAGCACGATCGCCGCCGCGGCCAGGCCCAGCCCGGCGTCGTCGAGGTTCGGCGGGGCCAGCGTGCGGGAGGCCACCGCGCCGTCCACGGCGATCTTGAGCACCCCGCCCTGCTCGCGGGTCGCCACGTCGACGAAGTCGTGCGCCTGCTGCGAGGTCAGGTCGTCGGCCTTGACGTCGAAGGTGACGTTGGCGAAGGCGACCTGCCCACCCGGCGACACCTGCTGGGCGCCCTCGGGGCTGTAGGGGGAGACCACCGACTCCACGTGCGGGAGCTTGGCGATCTCGGCCAGCACCGGCTCCACCCTGGCCCGCACCGACGCGTCGACCACGGGCACCCCGGTGGTCTCGAACACCACCCGCTCGGTCGACCCGCCGATCCCCCCGGCGCTCTGCTGGAGCAGGTCCTGGGCCGTCGAGCTGTCCGAGGCGGGCTGCTGCAGGACGTCGCGGAACCCCACCCCGGCCGACTGCGCCCCGAAGGTCACCCCGGCCAGCACGGCGAGCCACACCACGATCACCAGTCGCGCGTGGCGGAAGCAGAAGGTCGCAAGAGCCCGCACCGCCCAGAGCCTAGTTGACCAGGGCAGCGGCGAATACGTGCACGGGTGACAAAAGTGCGCGGCCGACTTGTGCGCGGGCGCCCGCCACCGCTGGAGGTCCCCACCGACCCCAGCAGCAGTGTCCTCCCACAACCCCCCGAGCACCACCCCCGGCGACCCGCGTCACCCGCTCGGCGCGGGGGCGGTGGTCAGCCCAGGGCGGCGGCGCGGCGTTCGAGGTAGCGCTTCTCGGGGGTGCTGAGGGTGAGGCGGGCGGCGCGGCGGTAGGCGGCCTGGGCGGCGGTGGGGTCGCCCGCGCGTTCGAGCAGGTGGGCCTGGACGGCGGCGAAGCGGTGGTAGGTCCTCATGCGGGGGTCGTCGGCGATGGTGGCGAGCAGGGCGAGGCCCGCGGCGGGGCCGTGGGCCTCGGCGACGGCGACGGCGCGGTGGACGGTGACGACCGGGCTGGGGGTGAGGCGTTCGAGGATGCGGTAGAGGACGGCGATCTGGGGCCAGTCGGTCGCGGCGGTGTCGGGGGCGGTGGCGTGCAGGGCGGCGATGGCGGCCTGGAGCTGGTAGGGGCCCAGGGGTGCCCAGGACATCGCGTCCTCGACCAGCGCGCTGCCCTCGGCGATCATCGCCCGGTCCCAGCGGGCGCGGTCCTGCTCGGCGAGGGGGACCAGGGAGCCGTCGGGGCGGGTGCGGGCGGGGCGGCGGGCCTCGGTGAGGAGCATGAGGGCGAGCAGGCCCGCGACCTCGCCGTCGCGCGGGGCGAGGGTGTGCACGAGGCGGGTGACGCGGATGGCCTCGGTGGTCAGCTCGGGGCGGGCGAGGTCGGCGCCGGAGGAGGCGGTGTGGCCCTCGTTGAACACCAGGTAGAGCACGTGCAGCACGGCGCCGACCCGGGCCGCGGGGTCGCCGCCGCCGGTCAGGCCCGCGTCGCGGATCTTGAGCTTGGCGCGGGTGATGCGCTGGCCCATGGTGGCCTCGGGCACCAGGAACGCCGCGGCGATCTGGGCGGTGGTCAGGCCGCCGACCGCGCGCAGCGTCAGCGCTACCCGCGACGGTTCGGTCAGTGCCGGGTGGCAGCACAGGAACAGCAGGTCGAGGGTGTCGTCGGCGGCCGGGACCTCGGCGGCGTCGGTGGGGTCGGCGCGCGCGGCGGCGACCTCCCGGCGGGCGCGGGCGGTCTCGGCGCGGAAGGCGTCGGTGAGCTTGTTCGAGGCCACCGCCACCAGCCAGCCCCACGGGTTGGCGGGCACGCCGTCGCGCGGCCACTGGGTGCCCGCGGCCAGCAGCGCCTCCTGCACGGCGTCCTCGCACATGTCGAAGCGGCCGTGCCTGCGCACGAGCAGGGCGAGGACCCGCGGCGCGTGCTCGCGCAGCAGGTCCTCGACCCCGCCGGTCACAGGTCCGGGCCCGCCGCGAACATCACCGGCCGCACCTCCACGCCCATCCCCGCCACCGCGGCGTCGGGGATCATGGCGGCGAGCTCCAGGGCCCGCCCGCGGTCGGCGACGTCGACGAAGTAGAAGCCCGCCAGGAACTCCTTGCCCTCGGTGTAGGGGCCGTCGGTGACCACGGGGGCGCCGTCGCGCACCCGCACCACCGCGCTGGTGACGGGGTCCCCGAGGGCCTGGGTGTTGATCATCTCGCCGGACTCGGTGATGGTCGCGATGAACCGGTCGTGGCCGTCCATCACGGCCTGCCGCTCGGCCTCGGTGAGCCCGTCCCAGACCACCGGGTTCATGTGCATGATCAGCAGGAACTTCACGTCCGTCTCCTCAGGTCGACCGCTGGATCACCAGGAGGTCGGAGCCGCCGCCCCCGGTCCTACACCCCGCGCGCGGGCAATCCTGCCAGTCAGACCCGCGGCGGCCCCGCCTCGACCCGCCGCAGCACCGACTCCCAGCTGTCGAGCCCCGGCGAGTCCATCGGCTGCCGCTCGTCCCACCAGGTCGCGCCCGCCTCGGCCAGCGGCCCGAGCACGTCCGCCGCGCTGTCCGGCTCCGTGCGGCCGCCGAGCACCACCTCGTGGGGCGCGGGCGGCGACCCGAGGAACCCGACCAGCTCGCGCACCTGCGCCGGGTCGGGGACGACGCCGTGCCGCGCGGTCTCGAACAGCGGCACGACCCCGTCCCACCGGGCCGCCCGGCGCATCGGCGCCCGGTGGGGCCAGTAGCCCGCGACCCACACCGGCACGCGGGGCCGCTGCACCGGCGTGGGCAGCAGGGTCACCTGTTCGGCGCGGTAGAAGGTGCCCGAGTGGGTGACCTCCTCGCCCGACCAGTAGCGGTCGACGAGCCCCAGGCCCTCGTCCAGGCGAGCGGCGAGCAGGCGGGGGTCGGTGGGCTCACCGAAGTCGCCGTACTCGTCCTGCACGGGCGCGCCGAGGCCGACGCCGAGCACCATCCGCCCGCCGGTGAGCCGGTCGAGCGTGGCGACCTGCTTGGCCACCTGCTGCGGGCGCCGCCGGGCCAGCGGGGTGACCAGCGTGCCGAGCCTGATCCGCTCGGTGGCCAGGGCGGCGGCGGTGAGCAGCACCCACGGGTCCGCGATCACCCGCCGCTTCGCCTTGACGTGCACCAGGTGGTCCCAGACGAACAGCCCGTCCCACCCGGCCCCCTCCACCGCCGCGGCGAGCCGGGCGACGACCCGCGCGTCCGCGAAGTCGCCGAAGTTGGGGATGTTCACCGAGAAGCGCATACCACCACCCTGCGCACCCCGCGCGGGGGCCGCAACCGGGTTCTCAGGGCAGGATGGAGTCGACGTAGCCGCCGTCGACGCGCAGGGCGCCGCCGGTGGTGGCCGAGGCCAGCGGGCTGCTGAGGTAGACCACCATGTTGGCGACCTCCTCGGGCTCGATGAGCCTGCCCAGCAGCGACTGCGGGCGGTGCAGGCGCATGAACTCCCGCTGCGCCTGGTCCCACGGCAGGGACTTGTCGACGAGGGAGTAGACGAAGTCCTCCACGCCGCCGGTGTGCGTGGGTCCCACGATCACCGAGTTGACGGTGACGCCGGTGCCCGCGGCGGCCTTGGCGAAGCCGCGGGAGGTCGCCAGCAGGGCGGTCTTGGTCATCCCGTAGTGGATCATCTCGGCGGGGATCACCACGGCGGAGTCGCTGGCGATGTACTGCACCCGCCCCCAGCCGCGCTCGACCATGCCGGGCAGGTAGGCGCGGGTCAGCCGGATCGCGGACAGGACGTTGACCTCGAAGAAGCGGCGCCACTCGTCGTCGCTGATGGACAGCGGGTCCTGCGCGCCGAAGATCCCCAGGTTGTTCACCAGGACGTCCACCGACGGCAGCGCGTCGAGCACGGCGGCGGCGCCCTCCTCGGTGGACAGGTCGCCGGGGGCGGCCACCACGTCGCCGTCCATCCCCTCGACGGCCGCCGCCACCGAGTCCGCCGAGCGGCCGTTGACCGCCACCCGCGCCCCCGCCGCCGCCAGCCCGGCCGCGATGGCCGCGCCGATCCCCTGCGTCGACCCCGTCACCAGTGCCGTCTTCCCCGACAGGTCCAGCCGCACGTCCCGCTCCTCTCCCAACGCCGTCACCCCTTTCTCTACCACCACCGGCGGCCCGGCACCCGCGGGACCCGGGTGCGCCACAGCCCCGGACCACCCCGTCCATTCCTGTGTGGACAGTGCGATCCGGTGGCACCACGGCATTCGGTCGCGGGCTGGACTCCTTCCGGCGCAAGCACTGGGTGCTAGCGCAAATATCTGCCGATGTTCAGCAGAAGTGGGGTATTCACCCACCAGCGCTGCTGCTAACTCTTGTGGTGTCCCATCCGAACTCCCCTCCGGAGAACCACGTCATGCGCATGACACGGGCCCTGCTCCCCGTCCTGCTCGCGGCGGCGTCCTCGCTCGCCCTGGCCTCCCAGGCCTCGGCGACCCAGGCGCAGGCAGCGGGCAAGTACGTCGCACTGGGCGACTCCTACGCGGTGGCGGTCGGCACCCGCAGCTACGACAACCCCGACGACGCCTGCCGCCGCGGTCCGCTGGCCTACACCCGGCTCTACGCGGCCGCGCACCCGGAGAAGGCCTTCGTCGAGGCCTCCTGCTCGGGGGCCACGACCGCGGACATCCCCGGCCAGCTCGCCCAGGTGACCCCCAACACCACCCTGGTCACCCTGCAGGTCGGTGGCAACGACGTCGGGTTCGTCGACGTGCTGACCAACTGCATCCTCACCATCGACGACGCCGCCTGCGTCAACGGCGTCGAGCTGGCCAAGGCCGCGGCCACCAGCCAGCTCTCCCCGGCGCTGGGCACGCTCTACGCCCAGGTCCGCGCCGCGGCGCCGAACGCGCAGATCATCGTGGTCGGCTACCCCCGGCTGTACAAGATCGGCGGCAACTGCGGCATCTTCGGCCTGTCCGACACCGAGCGCACCGCGTTGAACTCGGCCTCGGACACCCTGGCCGGGATCATGTCCCAGCGCGCCGCCGCGGCGGGCCTGACGTTCCTGGACGTGCGCCCGCTGTTCGACCCGCACGCCATCTGCGCGGGCGGCACCACCTGGGTGACCAGCCTGGAGTGGGACAAGATCAACGAGTCCTACCACCCGAACACCGCGGGCCACCAGGGCATCTTCCAGGCCATCAACGGGATGGCCGCGCGCGCCGCGCAGGCGTAGCACCGGACCGGGGACGGGCCGCTCGCGCGTGCGGGCGGCCCGTCCTGCTGCCCGCCCCACCTACCCGGCCACGCCGGTGATGTCGGTGGGCTCGACGTCACCGGGCACGAGCATCTGGGTGGCGGCCAGCTCCCGGTAGAGCGGATCGGTGCGCACCAGGTCGTCGTGGGTGCCGCGGGCGCGCACCAGGCCGTGCTCCAGCACCAGGATCTGGTCGGCGCTGGTGACTGTGGAGAGCCGGTGGGCGATCAGCAGCACCGTGCAGCGGCGCGAGGCCTGCTCCACGACCTCCCCGAGCGCCTGCTCGTTGCGCGCGTCGAGCTGGGCGGTGGCCTCGTCGAGCAGCAGCACCCCGGGCTTGCGCAGCAGCGCGCGGGCGATGGCCAGCCGCTGCCGCTCACCACCGGAGAGGGTGACCCCCCGGGTGCCGACCTCGGTGTCGAGGCCGTGCTCCAGGCGGGCGACGAACGCGTCGAGCCGGGTCACCCGCAGCACCTCGGCGATGTCGGCCTCGGCCGCGTCCGGCTCGGCGTAGAGCAGGTTGGCCCGCAGCGTGCCCGCCATCACCGGGGAGTCCTGCTCCACGTAGGCGATCCGCTTGCGCACCTCGGCGCGCGGCAGGGTCGCGATGTCCACCCCGTCGATGCGCACCTGCCCGGCGGTGGGCTCGTAGAAGCGCTGGAGCAGCGCGAACATCGTGGTCTTGCCCGCGCCGGACAGGCCGACGAGCGCCGTGCGCGTGCCGGGGTCGACGGTGTAGGTGACGCCGCGCAGCGCGGGCCCGCGGCCGGGGTAGGCGAACTCCACGCCGTCGAACTCCACCCGCGGCGGCGCGGTGGTGGCGGGCGGCCCGACGGGGCCGTCGACGTCGTCCTCCACCGGCATCCGCGACACCTCGTCGATGCGGTTCACCGCCCCGAGGCCCTGTTGCAGGGTGCTCAGCCCGGAGGCCAGCGACGCCAGCGGGCTGGCGAGGTAGAAGACGTAGAGCAGGAAGGCGATCAGCTGCGGCGCCGTCATGCTGCCCGAGGCCACCAGCGCGCCGCCGACGCCGAGCACGGACAGGAACGCGGCCTGGATCGCCAGGCCGGTCAGCACCGACACCATGGCCACGTAGCGGGCGCCGAACAGGCCCGCCTCGTAGGCGCGCTCGACGGCCTGGTTGGCGGTGTCGGTCTCGCGCTGCTCGGCGCCGTTGGCCTTGACCGTGCGCACCGCGCCCAGCACCCGGTCGACCGCGGCGCCGATCGCGCCCACCGACTCCTGCGCCCGCGCCACCGCCGCGCGGATCTTGGGCAGCACGAAGCCCATCAGCACCGCCACCACCACCAGCACGCCCAGCGTGACGCCGAGCAGTCCCAGGTGGACCACGCCCATGAGCACGACGGCGCCCAGGGTGGTGAGCACCCCGTTGGCGACCTGCACGAGCCCCTCGGTGGCCGCCTTCTGCACCAGGGTGCTGTCGGAGGTGATGCGGGCGGTGAGGTCGCCGGGCGGGCGGCGGTCGAGCTCGGGCACGCGCAGCCGGATCAGCCGGTGCACCAGGTCGCGGCGCACGTCGCGCACGACGCGCTCGGCGGTGCGCTGCTGCCACCACGACTGCACCCCGGTCAGCAGCGCGCCCGCGACCACCAGGGCGGTGAGCAGCACCAGCCACCCGACCGCGGACGAGCCGGTGCCCAGCGCCTCCAGGACGTGCTGGGCCACCAGCGGTTGCACCAGGCCGGAGCCGCCCGCGAGCAGGACCAGGACCAGGCTCGCGAGCAGCACCCCCCGGTGCGGCCGGGCGTAGCTGAACAGGACAGACAGCGGGCTCATCGCACGTCCTCGTGGGGATCTCAGCGTCGTGGGGATCTCAGCGTCGTGGGGATCTCTGCGTCGTCGGGCGGGCGCCCCGGCTCACTCCGCGACGGCGGTCAGGAGGGCGGATTCCAGGTGGTCGGCGGCGGCGGGGACGCCGCCCGCCGCGCGGAAGGAGCGGGAGATCGCCTCGGCGGCGGCGAGGTGGCCGCCGCCGGGGTCGAGCACGGCGTCGACGGCGGCGCCGATGTGCCGGGCGGTGGCCCGGCCGAAGCGCAGCCGCACGCCCGCCCCCGCGTCGACGACCTGCCCGGCCACGATGGGCTGGTCGTCGCGGATGGGCGCGAGCACGAGCGGCTTGCCGTTCCACAGCGACTCGCACACGGTGTTGTGCCCGGCGTGGCAGACCACGGCCGCCACCCTGGGCAGCAGCTCCAGCTGCGGCACGTGCGCGCGCACCGCGACCGTGGGCGGCGGTTCCGCGCCCGCGAGGCAGCCGCCCGGGTCCACCACCACCGCGCGCAGGTGCGGGCGCGCGGCGAAGGCGGCGACGGCCTCGGTGAGGAAGCGGGTGCCGGTGTCGGCGTTGGCCGTGCCGAGGGAGACCAGCACGGTGGGCCGGTCGAACTCCGGCCAGTCGAACGCCGGGTCCGGCGGGCGCTGCCCGATGGCGGGCCCGACCAGGTGGACCCGGGCCGAGGGCAGCTCCTTGGCGCCGATGAGGTCCCGGGTGGTGAAGCCCAGGACGCCGTGCGGGGAGTAGCGGGGGTCGTGGGTGGCGGCGGGGTCGCCGATGCGGGCGCGCAACCCGCCCAGCAACCCGGTCAGCCACTGCGCGACCTTGGGGAACTCGTCGAGCGGGTTGGCCAGCTCGGCGGAGGTGGTGGAGGAGGTGAACCACGGCACGCCCAGCCGCTCGGCGACCAGCCCGCCCGCCACGGCGTGCTGGTCGCTGACGACCAGGTCCGGGCCGAACGCGCGGATCGCCGCCGCCACGCCGGGCGCCATCGCCTCGGCCAGCGGCACGAAGAAGTCCCGCCAGAGGAACTGGAACGCCGCCGGGCCGGTGAGGTCCGGGGGCCGGTGCAGCCCGGTGCCGGGCACGACGCAGCCGAAGACCCGCGCGCCGTCCCCCGCCAGCCTGCCCACCAGCTCCGGCGTGCCCGCCCAGGCGACCTCGTGGCCGCGGGCGGTCAGCTCGGCGGCCACCGCCGCGAGCGGGTTGATGTGGCCGACCAGCGGGGGGACGACGAGCAGGAAGCGGCTCACCGCGCGGCCACCACCGCGGCGTGGTGCTCGCGCACCCAGCCGAGCACCAGGTCGCGGGTCTCGGTGGGCTTCTCGATGAGCACCGAGTGGCCCTGCTCGGGCAGCACGACCGTGCGGCAGCGCGGCAGCCGGGCCCGCAGGTCGGGCACCTGCTCGCTGAGCCCGGACTCGTCGCCGAAGACGGCCAGCAGCGGGCAGGTCAGCTCCGCGAGGTCGTCGCCGATCACCCGGCTGTGCGGGATGTCCTCGGCCAGGGTGGTGGAGGCCAGGATGGTGCTGGCGCCGCGGGAGAGCCGGGCGGTGTGCTCGCCGTGGTTGTCCTCGATCCAGTTGATCACCACCTCCTCGGCCAGCCGCGCCTTGGCGTCGGCCAGGCCCGCGGACATGTGCCGGGTCCAGGTCGCCGTGGGCGGCTCGGACTCGATCATGGTGGCGGTGGCGACCTTCTCCGGGTACCAGGCGGCCAGGCCCGCGGCGATGGTGCCGCCGAAGGAGTTGCCGACCACGTGCGCCGGGCGCCGCTCGCCCAGGGCGTCGAGCAGGTTCGCCAGGTCGTCGACGAAGCGCTCCAGCCGGTAGCCGGTGGCCGGGCGGTCGGTGCGGCCGTGCCCGCGCAGGTCGTACATGAGCACGTCCACGCCCGCGGCGGCCAGGTCCGGGGCCAGGGTGAAGTAGTAGCTGGCGAGGCTGTCGGTGAGCAGGCCGTGCACGAACACGACCAGCGGGGCGTCCTCGCGACCGCCGGGGAGCCGCTGCACGTGCGTGCTCAGCTCGCCCGCCTGGACGTTGGAGCGGGGCCGCTTGCGCCGCGGCCGGGTGGGGGCTTCGAGGGTGGCGGGGGTGTGCGTGGCGGGGGTGTGCAGGGTGGCGGTCACCGGGTGGCCTCCAGCGAGGTGACGACGTGGTCGACGAGGTCGCCCACGGTCAGCGAGATGATCTCGTCCAGGTCGCGCGCGGCGATGAACTCGGCGAAGTTGACCCGGCTGCCGTAGTGCTCGCGCAGCGAGCCCGACAGCGCGACCAGGTCGACGCTCTCCAGCTCCAGGTCGCCGTGGAAGGTGCTGGCGGGGGTGATCTCGACGTCGTCGAGGCCGTACTCGTCGAGGACGTCGCGCAGCATGGCGGACAGCTCGGCCAGCACCACCGCCGGGTCGGTGGACAGGGTGTCGCTGATGGTCTCGGCGCTCATTCTCGCTCTCCTGGTTCGTGTCCTGGTCGGTCCGCCCGGTCGGCTGCGCTGCCGGTCCAGGCGACCACGTAGTCCCGCGCGGGGAGCCCCGGCGGGTTCTCGGCGGACCGCACGCGCACCACGTGCACCGCCCCCTCCACCTGCACGCGCAGCCGCTCGGCGGTGGCGTGCACGACGCGGAACGACTGGGGCCTCCCACCCAGGCCCGTCCCGCGCGCCTTGGCGACGGCCTCCTTGGCCGCCCAGAACCGGGTGAACCACAGGGCCCGGTCACCCCCGAGGCCGTCGAGCAGCGCCCGCTCGGCCGGGTCGCACGCGGCGTCCACGGTCCGGTCGGGGCGCGCCACGACCTCCTCCACGTCCACCCCGCACGGCCCGGTGGCGGCGATGCCCACGCCGACCTCCCGGCAGTGCGCGATGGAGACGGTCAGCCCACCGGGGTCGCGGCCGTGCACCCCGCGCAGCACCGGCTTGCCGGTGGCGTCGTTGGTGATGGCCAACTCCGCCGGGTACACCTCGCCCGCGCCCGCCCGCCACAGCGCCGTGCGGGCGGCGTCCTTGGCGGCGATGCGGCCGAGCAGGAATTGGCGCCTGCGATTGGGCGGCTGGGCGTCGTAGGCGTCGCGCTCGGCCCCGGCGAGGTTGTTGCGCATGATCAGCTCGCGGGTGGCCAGGTCGGGCCAGCGCTCGTGCACCACCGCGACACCGTCCTCGTCCACGGTGGACAGGGTGTTGCGGCCGGGCCAGCGGTCCATCGCGCGGATGCCGGGGTCGGTGTCGAAGCGCCGGTCGGTCCACCCGGTGAACTGCGCCCACACCACGCCGCCGCGGCTGAGCTGCATGTCGGCGGTGACGGTGCCCGCGGTGACCTCGGTGATCCGGATGAGGCAGTCCAGGCGCTCGCCGGGCACGGGCTCGGACCCGTGGAAGCCGACCCGCTCCATGCGCACCGGGAACACCGTGGTGCGCTCGGGCAGCACGGCCATGATCCAGTAGCCGAACAGCTGGCCGACGTTGTCCAGCAGCGCGCCGGGGGCGGCCAGGCCGGTGAGCACGCCGCGCACGTGCCGGGCGCCGATGCCGGTGATCTCCGCGACGCCCTGGAAGCGGGGGCCGTGGAACATCCACCGCTCGTCGTAGAGGACCTCCACGCCCCGCTCGGGCACCCGGTCGTCGTCCGGGACGGGCCAGGCGGCGGGCGGGGCGCCCGGGGCGGGGGCCAGCTCGACGGTGGCCTGCGAGCAGCCGACCAGGGTGACCTCGACCCGGTCGGGGCCCAGCACGCGCGCGGTGACGGGCACCTCGGCGGCGGGTTCGGCGACGATCCACTTGAGCAGCCGCACGTCGCGCAGCCCCACCGCCCGGGTGCCCGGCACGGCCTGCTCCGCGATCCGCATCAGGTGCGTGACCACGGTGGTGGCGGGCACGACCGGCCAGCGGTCGGCCGGGTCGGGCCAGTCGTCGGGCTGGCGGAAGAAGCAGTGGTCGAGCAGGTAGGGCATGGACTCGACGTCGAACCGCAGGCTCGCCGGGACGGCACCGCTGGGCGGCACCGGCGGCGTCGGCCGCACCGGCGGGGCGGGCGGCGGCGGGGCGGGCAGGTGCGCGGGGGTGGCGGGCGGCCGGGCGGGCAGGGCCCGGCGGCCGCTCGCCGCGCCGATCAGCTCGGCGGCCACCCCGGCGGTGTCGTGCAGCAGCGCCGACAGCTCGGCGGCGATCGGGTGCGCGGTGGTCTCCAGCCCCGCGAACGCCTGCGCGGCGGGCACCCGGGGCCGGGCCACCGGCCGCTGCTCCGGCGGCAGCGACACCAGCGGCGACCCCAGCGCCAGCTTCACCTTCGGGCGGCGGGCGGCGGGGGCGACCGCCGCCGCGGTGCCCGCGGGCAGCAGCGGCGAGGCGTCCGGGTCGGCGCCGTCGACCCACAGCGCGGTGACGACCTTGCGCAGCTGGAGCAGGCCGCCGTGGGCGGAGACGGTGGTGTGCGGGCGCCCGGCGAGGGTGTCGTCGACCAGCGAGCCGAGCTGGCCCGCGCCGAGCTGGAGGAACGTGCGGAACCCGGCGTCGTGCATGGCCAGCACCAGCTGCCGGAACCGCACGGGCTCCAGCAGGTGCCGCACGAACAGCTCGCGCACCGCCTCGGGCTCGGCCGGGTAGGGCGCGGCGGTGGTGGCCGACCACACCGGGGTCGCCTGCGGGTTGAGCGTGTAGGTCTGGGCGGCGTCGCGGATCGGGCCCAGGTACGGCGCCAGCATCGGGGTGTGGAACCCGGACTGGAACGGCAGGATGCGCCCGAGGACGCCCTCCTGCACCCGCATCCGGGTGACCAGGGCCTCCACCTGCTCGCGCGGCCCGCACACCATCGCCTGGCTGGGGGCGTTGTCGTGCGACAGCACCACCTCGGGGTGCTCGGGCAGCACGGCGAGCACCTCCGCCGCGGGCATGCCCAGCACGGCGAACGCCACCCCGGGCACCACCAGCGAGTCCGGGTCGAAGGTCTCCAGGAACGCGTCGACCTCGTCGGCGGCGTGGATGCCGCCCGCGGCCATCGCCGTCCACTCCCCCACGCTGTGCCCGGCCACGGCGTCGGGGACCACGCCCAGGCGGCGCAGCGCGGCGTCGAGCAGCCTGCCCACCTGGAACACCGCGGTGCCGTGCCTGCCGATGTCGCCCACGCTGGCCTCGCCGGTCGACCACGGCAGCCCGAACAGCGCGGCCACGTCGGCCACCTCCGGCTCGAACTCCGCCTCCAGGCCGGGGAAGACGAACGCGGTCCGGCCCGGCAGCGGCTCGGGGGCGAACCACACGTCGCTGCGCCCCGACCACGGCACGCCCTTGGCGATGGCCTTGGCGGCGAGCTTGAGCTTGCGCGGGGTGGGCTCGACCACGCCCAGCCGGCACGGCTCGGTGGTGCGCGCCCGCTCGTCGAGGCCGGGGTCACCGGCCGCCAGCAGCTCGCCCAGCTCGCGCGGGGTCGCCGCGGCCAGCCGCAGCACCCGCACCGGCTCGACCACCTCGACCCGCGCCGGGGCCGGTTCGGTGAGCACGACGTGGGCGTTGATCCCGCCGAAGCCGAAGGCGTTGACGCCCGCGCGGCGCGGGGCGCCGCTGTCCGGGGCGCGCCACGGGGTCGCCTCGGCCAGCGGGGCGAACCGGGTGCGCGCCACCGCGGGGTTCGGGTCGTCGCAGTGCAGGGTGGGCGGCAGCACGCGGTGGTGCAGGGCGAGCGCGGCCTTGATCAGCCCGGCGATGCCCGCGGCGGGCATGGCGTGGCCGATCATCGACTTGACCGAGCCGAGCGCGGCGGGCGTGCCGGGGCCGAACACCTCGGCCAGGGTGCTCAGCTCGGCGGCGTCGCCCGCCGGGGTGGCGGTGCCGTGCGCCTCGATCAGGCCCACCGAGTCCGGGTCGCGCGGGTCGAGCCCGGCGGCGTCCCAGGCCCGGCGCACCGCGCGCGCCTGCCCGGCCGGGTCGGGGTTGAGCAGGCTGGCCGAGCGGCCGTCGCTGGCCACCCCGGTGCCGGAGACCACGGCGTAGACGCGGTCGCCGTCGCGCTCGGCGTCGGCCAGGCGCTTGAGCACCACGACGCCGGTGCCCTCCGCGATGAGCACGCCGTCGGCGCCGCGGTGGAACGGGCGGATCCGCTGGCTCGGCGACAGCGCCCCGAGCTGGCTGAAGGTCGACCACAGGGTGATGTCGTGGCAGTGGTGCACCCCGCCCGCGAACATCACGTCCGCGCGGCCTTCGGCCAGCTCGCGCACGGCGTGGTCGACGGCGATGAGCGAGGACGCGCACGCCGCGTCGACGGTGTAGGCGGGGCCGCGCAGGTCGAGCCGGTTGGCCACCCGGGAGGCGGCGAGGTTGGGCACCAGCCCGATCGCGGACTCCGGCGCGGCCGGGCCCAGCTGCTCGACGAACGCCGCGCGCACCGCCTCCACCCGCTCGTCGTCGAGGTCGGGCACCACCTCGCGCAGCGTCTTGACGACCTGGTTGGCGGTGCGCACGCGCTGGTCGAGGCGCACCAGGCCGGGGGTGAGGTAGCCGCCGCGGCCCAGGATGACCCCCACCCGCTCGCGGTCGGCGGGCAGCACCGCCTCGCCGCCCGCGTCGGCCAGCGAGGCCGCCGCCACGTGCAGGGCGATGAGCTGGTCGGGCTCGGTGCCGGGCACCGAGTTCGGCATCACGCCGAACCCGGCCACGTCCACCTCGGCGTCGACGAACCCGCCGCGGCGGCAGTACACCCGGTCGGCCCGGCGCTCGCCGGTGCCGAAGAACCCCGGGTCCCACCGGTCGGCGGGCACGTCGGTGATCGCGTCGGTGCCCGCGGCGATGTTGCGCCAGTAGGCGTCGAGGTCGGGGGCGCCGGGGAACAGCGCGGCCATCCCGACGATGGCGACCGGGGTCGTGGGCGGGGTGGTGGGCGGGGTCATCGGCGGGGTGGTGGGCGGGGTCATCGGCGGCGTCATCGGCCGGTCACCACCCCGAGGCGGTGTAGACGACGGCGTGCGCGTCGGCCGGGCCGTAGGCCAGCTCCCGCAGCAGCGCCAGCGGGCCCTCCTCGGGGTCGATGAGCGCGATGCCGCGGGCGGCGTAGGAGCGCATCAGCTCCGCGGTGACCATGCCGCCGCCGGTCTCCGCGGCCGCCCACGGTCCCCAGTGGACGGTCAGGCCGCGGCGCCGGTCGGTCGACCAGCGCCTGCCCAGCTCCTCCAGCGCGTCGTTGGCCGCGGCGTAGTCGCACTGCCCGCGGTTGCCCAGGGCGGCGGCGATGCTGCCGAACAGCACGGCGAAGCGGGTGTCGGTGCCGGGCAGGGCGTCGACCGCGTCGAGCAGCGTGCGGGCGCCGTCGACCTTGGTGCCGAACACCCGGCGGAAGGACTCCACGCCCTTGTCCGCGATCAGCTTGTCCTCGATGACCCCGGCGGCGAACACCAGCCCGTCGATGCGGCCGTGGTCGGCGTGCACGCGCTTGACCGTGGCGCGCACCGCCTCGCTGTCGAGCATGTCGACCTGGTGGTAGCGGGCCTGGCTGCCCGCGGCGGCGAGGTCGGCGAGGGTGGCGCGCACCTCCCGCTCGGCCAGCGTGCGGGCGATCGCCTTCTCGACCTCGGCGGGGGTGCGCATGCCCTGGGCGAGGAACGCCGCGCGCAGCGCGGCCCGGTCCGGGGCGCCCGCGGTGGCGGGGTCCTCGACCTCGGCGGGCTGCGGGGTGCGGCCGAGCAGTTCGACGCGGCACCGGCTGGTGGCCGCGAGCAGGCGGGCGAAGCGGGCGGTGATCCCCCGGGCGCCGCCCGCGAGCACCACCACCGAGTCGCGGTCGAGCCCGGCGGCGGTGGCCTCGGCGGCGCCGTCGCCCGCGGGGCCCGCGCCGTTGGTGGCCAGCGCGCTGAGGTCGGTGATCGTCAGTTCCAGCGCGTGCCGGGTGCCCGGCTCCGCCAGGACGACCGGCGCGGAGTCGGTGGCGGCGATCTCCGCGACGAGGGCCGCGGCGATCTCGTCGGCGGTCGCGGCCGCGGGCACCTCCAGCAGCGTGCTCGTGATGCCCGGGTACTCCCTGGCGACCGTGCGGAAGAAGCCGCGCAGGCCGGTGACCGCACCGGTGGTGCGGCGGTCGAGGGCGATCAGCGCACCGGGCCCGGCGGCGAGGACGTCCTTGATGCGGGGGAACTCCTCCGGCAGCAGGGACTCGTCGGCGTCGAGCGCCCCGAGGTGCACCACGACGGACCCGCGCACCTCGTCGGTGGGCGTGGCGCCCGCGGCGGCGACCGCGGCGGCGAGGTCGGCGGAGTCGCCCCCGAGGAAGAGCACCCTGGTGCCCGTGGGGATGGACGCCCCGGGCGCGGCGAGGGGGACGGGGTCGAACAGCAGCCGCTTGGGGGCGAGGACGTCGGCCCCGGTGTCGTCCGCGGGAGCGGCGGCGGGGGCCGTCCCGGGCGCCTGCCCGAGCAGGTCCGCGATGCCCTGGGCGGTGCGCGCCGCGCTCAGCGCCTCCAGGTCGGAGTCGGTGCCGGACAGGCCCAACCGGGCCGCGATCTCACCGGCGATCTCCGAGCGCTTGATGGAGTCGACGCTCAGGTCCGCCTCCAGGTCCAGGGTCGGCTCGATCATCTCGACGGGGTAGCCGGTGCGCTCGGCGATGACCGCGGTGACCGTACCGAGGACGTCCGCGACCGGGTTCCCGGCGGGGGCGGTGGCCGCGGCGGGCGCCGTGGTAGCGCCGAGCAGGTCCGCGATGCCCTGGGCGGTGCGCGCCGCGCTCAGCGCCTCCAGGTCCGACTCCGAGCCGGACAGGCCCAACCGGGCCGCGATCTCGCCCGCGATCTCCGAGCGCTTGATGGAGTCGACGCTCAGGTCCGCCTCCAGGTCCAACCCGGGCTCCACCATCTCCACCGGGTAGCCGGTGCGCTCCGCGATCACCGCGGTGACCACGGCGAGCACGTCCGCCACCGGCGCGGCGGCAGCGGCGGGGGCGGCCGGGGCCGCCGCGGTGGCACCGCCCAGCAGGTCCGCGATGGCCTGGGCGGTGCGCGCGGCGCTCAGCGCCTCCAGGTCGGAGTCGGTGCCGGACAGGCCCAACCGGGCCGCGATCTCACCGGCGATCTCCGAGCGCTTGATGGAGTCGACGCTCAGGTCCGCCTCCAGGTCCAGCTCGGGGTCGATCATGTCCTCGGGGTAGCCGGTGCGCTCCGCGATCACCGCGACCACTGTGGACAGCACGTCCCGCGCGGGTGCGGCGGCCGGGGCGGGTGCCGCCGCCGCGGGAAGGGCGGGCGCGGCGGCGACCGAGGCGGCGACCACCGGGGCGGGCGCGGCGGGGGCGAGCACGGCGGGCACCCGCTCGGCGCCGCCGAAGTAGGTGACGAGGACGTCGCGCTGGGCGGCGAGCATCTCCCGGCTGGTGCGCAGGAAGTCCGCGATGAGGGCGTCCCCGCCGGACGGCGTGGGCACCGGGGCGTGCTGGGTCACGAGGGGCTCCGTCAGTCGGTGGGCGGGGCGCAGCGCGCCCGGGGCGATGGTGCCGTCGGCCAGCCGGACGAGGTGGCCGTCGACGGTCCAGCCGGGCGTGCGGCGCGCGGCGGTGGTGGCGGGGTCGACCGCGTCGCGGCCCTGCACGAGCGCGCCGGTGCGCACGTCGACGCCCGCGACGGCCAGCCGGGCCAGCGCGTCGAGGAAGCCGCGCAGGCCGGGCTGCTCCTCCAGCGGCACCACCCGGTGCGGGCGCTCGCCCAGCACGGCCGGCACCAGGCGCGAGAGCACCCGGCCGGGGCCGACCTCGACGAACACCCTGGCGCCCGCGGCGTGCATGGCCTCGACCTGCTCGGCGAAGCGGACCGGCGCGCCCAGCTGGGCGGCCAGCTCCGCGCGCACGTCGCCGTAGGGCGCCGCGGTGCGGTTGGCGTAGACGGGCACCTCGGGCGCGGCGAGGTCGAGCCCGGCCAGCGCCGGGGCGAACCGGGCACCGGCGCCGGCGACCACCGGGCTGTGGAAGGCGCAGGCGACCTTGACCGGCTTGACCTCCAGGCCCGCGGCGCGCAGCAGCGCCACCGCGGACCCGACCGCCTCGGTGGGCCCGGAGACGACCGTCTGCGCGGGCGAGTTGTGGTTGGCGGCAACCACCGGCAGGCCGCTGTCGGCCAGCACGGCCTCGACGCGGGCGGCGTCGGCCACCACGGCGGCCATCGTGCCCGGGTCGCCGCCCGCGACCTCGTCCAGCACGGCCTGCGCGCGGGCGGCGCTGGCGGTGAGCAGGTCCTCGGGGGTGAAGACCCCGGCGGCGGCCAGGGCGGGCAGCTCGCCGTAGCTGTGGCCCGCGGCCATGTCCGGGCGCACCCCCACCGAGCGCAGCAGCTCGGTGGCGGCCAGCTCCACCACGCCCAGCGCGGGCTGGGCGACGGCGGTGTCGGTGACGGCGGCGGTCTGCGCGGCCTTGGCCTCCTCGGAGAAGGCCGCGGGCGGGTACAGCGCGCCCGCCCACCGCTTGCCCAGGTGCAGGTAGCGGTGCAGCTCCGGGAAGGTCACCAGCAGCTCCGCGAGCATGCCGGGGCGCTGGCTGCCCTGTCCCGGGTAGAGGAACGCCACCGCGCCCGTCTCGTCGGTGTCGGCGGTGTGCACGCCCTCGGTGGAGCCCTCGACGACGGCGCGCAGCCGGGCGGCGAGGTCGTCGACGTCGGCGGCCAGGAAGGCGAACCAGGCGCGCTCGCCCCGCGCCGCGGCGGCGTCCGCGCGGGCGGCGGCGCCGCGGGCGTGGTCGCGCAGCCGCCACCCGCCCTTCTCCACCGTGGACAGCAGGGTGGCGGCGGTCCGCTTGGCCGCGGCCGGGTCGGCGCCGCGCAGCACGAACAGCTCCACCGGCCACTCGTCGAGGGCGTGCCGGGCGGGCGGCTGCTCGTGGGCGCGCAGCACCACGTGGAAGTTCGTGCCGCCGAAGCCGAAGGCGCTCACGCCCGCGACCCGGTCGGCGGGCTCGGCGGCCCAGGGGCGGGCGGCGGCGTGGAAGGCGAACGGGCTGCCCTCGTCCCACGCGGCGTTCGGCTTGCGCACGTGCAGCGTGGGCGGCTTGACGCCGTGGTGCAGCGCGAGCGCGGTCTTGACCAGGCCCGCCAGGCCCGCGGCGCACTTGGTGTGGCCGATCTGGGACTTCACCGAGCCGATCGCGCACGAGCCCGGCTCGGCGCCCGCCTCGGTGAACACCTCGGTGATGGTGCGCAGCTCGGTGCGGTCGCCGACGACGGTGCCGGTGCCGTGCGCCTCGACGAGGCCGACGCGCGCCGGGGAGATCCCCGCCATCGCGTAGGCGCGCTCCAGCGCGGCCCGCTGGCCCTCCGGGCGGGGGGCGGTCAGGCCCAGCGAGCGGCCGTCGCTGGCGGAGCCGACGCCGTCGATCACCGCGTAGACCCGGTCGCCGTCGCGCTCGGCGTCCTCCAGCCGCTTGAGCACGACGCAGGCCACGCCCTCACCGAGGGCGATGCCGTCGGCGGCGGAGTCGAAGGTGGCCGAGCGGCCGGTGGGCGACAGGGCGTGCACGGAGGCGAACATGAGGAAGTCGTTGATGCCGTTGTGCAGGTCCGCGCCGCCGCAGAGGACCAGGTCGGAGGTGCCCGCGACGAGTTCCTTGCAGGCGACGTCCACCGCGGTCAGCGAGGACGCGCAGGCGGCGTCGACGGTGTAGTTCGCCCCGCCCAGGTCGAGCCGGTTGGCGATGCGCCCGGCGATGACGTTGGCCAGCACGCCGGGGAAGGAGTCCTCGGTGAGCCGGGGCAGCTGCGCGTCCAGCTCGGCGGGGACCTCCCCGAGGTAGCCGGGCAGCAGGGTGCGCAGGGTGGTCGCGTTGGACAGGTCGCTGCCCGCCTCCGCGCCGAACACCACCGAGGTGCGCGCGTGGTCGCCGCCCTCGCACCCGGCGTCGACCAGCGCGCGGCGGGCGGCCTCCAGCGCCAGCAGCTGCACCGGCTCGATGGCGGCCAGCGACGCGGGCGGGATGCCGTAGCGCAGCGGGTCGAAGGGGATCTCGGGCAGGAACCCTCCCCAGCGCGACGGGGTGCGCTCGCCGTCGCCGTCGGGGTCGTAGTAGACCGAGGCGTCCCAGCGGGTCGCGGGCACCTCGGTGACGCTGTCGCGGCCGGAGAGCACGTTCGCCCAGAACTCCGCGAGGTCGGTGGCGCCGGGGAACATCGTGGCCATGCCGACCACGGCGACGCGCAGCGGCGCAGGCGCGGGCTGCTCGGCCGGGGCGGCCGGGCGCAGCTCGGCGGCGCGCTCGCGTAGCCAGGCCGCGGCACCGGTGGTCACCGCGGCGTGCAGGTCCGCGATCGTGGTGACCTCGCCGCGCAGCACGCTGACCTCACCGGCCATGAACATGCCCTCGGTGCGCTGCCGGTCCTCGTCCACCCCGCGCAGCTCGGCGCCCACGCGCTCGATGCCCTTGCTGGCCAACCGCAGCCGCCCGACGTTGAACCGCTCCAGCCGGTCCCACGCGTCGCGGTCGGGCACGCCCTGGGCGGCCAGGTCGGCGCGCAGGGCGGCGAAGTCGTCGGTGAACCCGCTGCGCACGCACCGGGTGGCGTGCCCGGGCGCGGTCTCCAGCAGGTCGGTCTGCTCGGCGGCGACGACCTCGCGCTGGAACACCTCCCCGATGGCGCCCCCGGCGACGGCCTCGGCGGTGAACAGGTAGGCGGTGCCCATGAGCACGCCGACCTCGACGCCCGCGGCGGACAGCGGCGCGGCCAGCGCGGCGACCATGCCCGCGGAGCGCTCGTCGTGCACGCCGCCCGCGAACAGCACCGTCAGCCCGGCGCCGTCGCCGCCCGCGGCGAGGTGGTCGAGCAGGACGCCGACCTGCGCCTCCCACAGCGGGAAGCTGTTGCGCGGCCCCACGTGCCCGCCGCACTCGGCGCCCTCGAAGATGAACCGCCTGCTGCCCGCGGCGAGGAACTGCCGCAGCAGCCCCGGCGAGGGCACGTGCAGGAACGTGGTGATGCCGTCGGCCTCCAGCGCCGCGGCCTGGGCGGGCTTGCCGCCCGCGATGATGGCGTGGCTGGGCTTGGCGGCGCGGATCTCGGCCAGCTGCGCGGTGCGCACGTCCTCGGCGGCGAAGCCGAGCACGCCGACGCCCCAGGGCCGGTCGCCGAGGCGGTCGCGGGTGCGGGCGAGCAGGTCGCGGGTCTGCTCCCCGGTGGACAGCGCCAGCGCCAGGAACGGCAGCCCGCCCCGCTCGGCGACGGCGGCGGCGAACTCCGGCGAGTCGCTGACCCTGGTCATCGGCCCCTGGGCGACCAGCGCGGGCGCCGGGGCGTCGAGCGCGGCCAGCACCTCGTCCTCGACCGCGCGCACCGCGGCGGCCACCGAGGAGAAGCGGGCGGCGAAGACCTCGGCCAGGAACACGTCCTGGCCCACCGGCAGGAACTGCGTGCGCAGGTCGGTGCCCAGCCGCGCGGCCAGCTCGGCGCCGGTGGCGGGCAGCTCCGGGACGCCGGGGCCGCGCCTGCGCAGCACCCGCACGCCCTGGTGCACCACGGTCTCCGAACCGTCCAACCCGGCCAGCACGCCCGCGACCTCCAGCGGGAGGCCGACCTCGGGCAGCAGCGCGAGCTGGGTGTCGAGCACGACGCCCGCCGCGCCACCGGCCACCGCGGCGGCCGCGGTGCGCGGGCCGATGCCGCCCGCGGCCCACACCGGGACGTCCACGGTGGACACGACCTGCTGCAGCAGCACGAACGTGCTCAGCTCACCGACCCGGCCGCCGGACTCCGACCCGCGCACGACGAGCCCGGCGGCGCCCGCGGCCGCCGCGGCGCGCGCCTCGGCCGCCGACGCGACCTCGACCAGCACCCGGCGGTCGCCGAAGTCGGCGGGCGTGCGGGCCGGGTCGGCGCACAGGACGGTGTGGACGGCGGCGGGCAGCCCCGCGGGCAGCTCGACGGGGCAGTCCGGTCGCACCCGGACGGCGAAGCCGGACGGCGCCCAGCGGGCCGCGTCGGCCAGCGCCGCGGCGGCGGCCCGGCGGTCGGCGGGCAGCTCCAGCACCCCGAGCGCGCCTGCGCGGGCCGCCGCGGCGGTCGACCGGGGTGCGGGGCGGTGCAGGGGGTCGACCACGACGACGACAGGCGGGCGGTCCGGACGCATGAGCTCTCCCCGAAGAAGAGTGGTGGATCGGCGCGTTGACTCCCGGTAGTCAAGTCAGGCCGTTCCGTCGTGGTCAACACCCCCCGATCCGACCCCCCTGGCGACCCGGACCCGCGTCTCACGTTGGTTGTGATTTGCATCAAGGGCGGTTGAGCTGGTGAATCGTTCCCGGAAGATCACCCGGGCCGGTCCGCCGACACGAGCGCGTCACGCACCGGTCACCGCCGCCGTCGTGAGCGCATGACAAATATGACGCGAATCACGTCCTATCGGACCAATCGGGCCTGCTCCACTCGCCGGAATCCGCCACTTCCGAGTGACCCTCGCCGTCGGGGTGCACCGAACGCCACGGGTCGGCCGTCGGGGGCGAGGCGGCGTCACCATCGCTGCGACCAACGGACTATCGGCAGGTCTTTCATGTTTTCGGCCGGTTCGGCTGAGGCCGAAATCATACCTACCACACGTTAGGCAAGGGCCGTTCCGCCGCCCGCGCGGCGTCCGGGGTTCCCCGACCGGGGCCGCGCGAACCCCCGGCGACCCGTCCACCCCGGCCCGGGCGGCCCGCTGTGTTGAACAATCCAGCGGGGATCGGGTATACCTGCCGCCGTCCAGACGTCCCGGTGAGCCGTCCCCGGCGACCGGCCGCGGGTGGAGGAGGAGTGCGATGGGGCCCCTCCGGGAGCAGTTCCCGCCCGTGGCGATCAGCAAGCGGGCGGCCCAGGTGCTGCGCGCCGAGATCGCCGAGGGCGTGCACCGCCCCGGCGACCGCCTCATCGAGGCCGCGGTGGGCGAGGAGCTGGGGATCTCCCGCAACACCGTCCGCGAGGCCTTCGCCGAGCTGGAGGCCGAGCGCCTGATCGTGCGCGCCCCCCACCGCGGCGTCTTCGTCGCCCAGCCCGGCCGCGACGACGTCCGCGACGTCTACGCCCTGCGCCGCGTCGTGGAGGTGGGCGCCGTGCTCACCGGACCGGACACCACCGCCGTCGCGCGCGCCCGCGAGGCCGTGGAGGAAGCGGTCGCCGCGCGGGCGCGCGGCGACATGGCCGCACTGGGTTCGGCCAACAACCACTTCCACCGCGCCGTGGTCGCCATGGCCGCGAGCAGCAGGCTCGACGCGACGATGGAGCACGTGCTCGCCGAGATGCGGCTGCTGTTCCTGTCCCCGACCACGCGCGAGGACTTCCACCTCGGCTTCGTCGACGCGAACGGGGCCATCTGCGCGGCGCTGGAGCGCGACCGGCGGCAGGAGGCGGCCGACCTGCTCGCGGCCTACCTGGACCGCGCCGAGCGCGCGCTGCTGGACATGACCGGCTGAGCCCGTTCGCGCACTCGGGTGACACCCGGTGCGCCGCGTCCACCCGCCACGGCAGCATCTGCTGCGCACACCCGATCCCGAGGCAGGGGGACCATGACCGAGAGCACGCTGGAGATCAGCGACTTCGGCAAGCAGGCCTACGGCTTGAGCAGCGCCAGCGCCGAGGCGATGGTGAACTACGGCAAGGCGCTGCTCGTCATCGCGGGCGCCGACGGCGAGGTCAGCGACGCGGAGTTCGACTGGCTCGTCGACCACCAGCGCCGCTTCGGCGCCACCGAGGAGGTCATCGCGGCCTACCGCGACTTCGACCACCAGTCGGCGGACCTGGGCGAGATCCTGGCGGGCATCTCCACCGACGTGGCGTCCTGGCAGGCCGCCCCGCACCTGGTCTACCACGCCATCCAGATGTGCTCGGCAGACGGCGGCTACGCCGACGCCGAGCGCGGCAAGGTCGTCGAGGCCGCCCGCCGGATGGGCGTCGCCGACGACACGACCCTGGCCCTGCACGCGCTGATCCGCATGGAGAAGGCCGTCTACGACCTGCGCGCCGCCCTCTTCCACGTCGACACCCTCTGACGCGGGCCGCTCCCGGCGCCCAGCGCCCGCAGTACCGCCGCGCCCACCCGGACACGTCCCGGGTGGGCGCTGCCACCTGCGCCGCCCGCCACGCGCGGCGAGACGCCAAGCGCGGCAACAACCTCAAGGCAACCCTAAGCGCACCTTCTGCGCACCCCAACGGTTTTCCCCTCTGACGATCTTCGTTGCCCGAACGACCAGTCGGTTCACCAGTGCGTCGGCCATTCACCACCCGGGCGTGCCATCCTGTCCACCTTCCACTGGCCGCCACCGGAGAGAGCGCAGACGTGACTGAACACGGCACGGTGCCCGTCGGGTCCGACACCCCGGTCCCGCACACCGACGCGGGCGACGACGGGTACAACAAGGCGTTGAAGTCCCGGCACATCAGCATGATCGCGATCGGCGGTGCCATCGGCACGGGGTTGTTCCTCGGTGCCGGGGGCAGGCTGAACCAGGCGGGCCCCGCGCTGGCCATCGTCTACGGGGTGTGCGGGCTGTTCGCCTTCTTCGTGGTGCGCGCCCTCGGGGAACTGGTGCTGCACCGGCCGTCCTCCGGGGCGTTCGTGTCCTACGCCCGCGAGTTCCTGGGCGAGAAGGGGGCGTTCGTCGCGGGCTGGATGTACTTCCTGAACTGGGCCACGACCGGCATCGCGGACATCACGGCCATCGCGCTCTACGCGCACTTCTGGAGCTTCCTGACCCCCGTCCCGCAGTGGGTGCTGGCGCTGGGCGCGCTGGCGGTGGTGCTCTCCCTCAACCTCATCTCGGTGAGGCTGTTCGGGGAGATGGAGTTCTGGTTCGCCATCGTCAAGGTCGCCACCCTGGTCGCGTTCATGGTGATCGGGATCGTGCTGCTGGTGCTCCAGCACCCGATCGACGGCCACAGCCCGGGGCCCCAGCTCATCCTGGGCTCCGGCGGGCTGCTGCCGAACGGGATCGTCCCGCTGGTGCTGGTCGTGCAGGGCGTGGTGTTCGCCTACGCCGCGGTGGAGATGGTGGGCGTGGCCGCCGGGGAGACCGAGAAGCCCGCCGAGGTGATGCCGCGCGCGATCAACTCGATCATGTGGCGGATCGCGGTGTTCTACGTGGGCTCGGTGGTGCTGCTGTCCATGCTGCTGCCGTGGAGCGCCTACAAGTCCGGGGAGAGCCCGTTCGTCACCGTGCTGTCGAGCATCGGCGTGCCCGCCGCGGGCGACGTGATGAACCTGGTCGTGCTCACCGCCGCGCTGTCGAGCCTGAACTCGGGCCTGTACGCGACCGGTCGCATCCTGCGCTCGATGTCGGCCTCGGGGTCCGCGCCGCGGTTCGTCGGGGTGATGAACCGCAACCAGGTGCCCTTCGGCGGCATCATGCTCACCGGCGCGGTGTGCGTGCTGGGCGTGGGGCTCAACGCCGTCGTGCCCAGTTCCGCCTTCGAGATCGTGCTCAACTTCTCCGCGGTGGCCATCGTCAGCACGTGGGCGCTCATCGTCGTGTGCCACCTGGTGTTCGTCCGCCGCACCCGGGAGGGCAAGCTCCGCCGCCCGTCCTACCGCCTGCCCTGGTCGCCCTACACCCAGGTGGTCACGCTGGTGTTCCTCGCCGCGGTGGTGGTGCTGATGTGGTTCGACGAACCCGCGGGCCGCGTCACCCTGCTCTGCGTGCCGCTCATCGCCGCCCTGCTGGTCGCGGGCTGGTTCGCCGTCCGGCGCCGGGTCGCCGCTCTCGCCGGGGAGTGACCCGGCCGTCCACAGCGGACGGTCGCGTACCACGTGCCGGGACTGCTCGACAGGTGCTCGGCGCGGTGGGACAATCCTCCACATTTGTGCCGTTGGCGTGAACGCGCTGGTCATGAGGGGTGTGGGGGATGGTGCAGGCGAACAGGCGGTCGTTCCTGGTGGCGGCGGGGTTGCTCGGGTTGACCGCGGCGTGCGGGTCGAACACCGGCCGCGGCGGCTCCGGGTCCGGGACGCTGGAGCAGTGGTACCACGCCTACGGCGAGGACGGGGTGCACGACGCGGTCGACCGCTACGCCGCGGAGTACACCGCGGCGAAGGTCAACGTGCAGTGGAACCCGGGCGACTACGACTCCAAGGTCGTCACCGCGCTCCAGAACAGCGCCGTGCCGGACGTGTTCGAGGCGCAGGTCAAGGTCGACTGGGTGCGGCAGAAGCAGGTCGTGCCGCTGGACGACCTGCTCGGCGGCACCCGAGACGACTTCGTCAAGGCCCTGCTCGACTCCCAGACCGTCGACGGGCAGCTCTACGGCATCCCGCAGGCCATCGACACCCAGGTGCTGTTCTACCGGCCGAGCCTGCTGCGGGCCGCGGGCGTCACCCCGCCCACCACGCTGCCCGAGCTGGTCGACGCGGCCAAGCGGCTCACCGGCGGCGGGGTGCGCGGGCTGTTCGCGGGCAACGACGCGGGCGTGGCCGTGCTGACCCCGCCGCTGCTGTGGTCGGCCGGGCTGGACCTGCTGTCCCCGGACGGGTCCGCGCCCGGCTTCGACGACCCGCGCGCCGCCGCCGCGTTCACCGCCTACCGAGGCCTGGGCGACGCGCTGCTGCTCGGCTCCCCGACCGACTGGTCCGACCCGGGCGCGTTCGTCGACGGCCGGGTCGCGATGCAGTGGACGGGCCTGTGGAACCTGCCCAAGATCACCGCCAAGCACGGCGACGACGTGGGCGTGGTGCCGTTCCCGAAGTTCGACGACCAGGGGGCGGTGTCGGTGCCGGTCGGCGCCTACAGCTCCATGGTGAACGCGCGCAGCGCCGACGTCGACGCCGCCAAGGCCTTCGTCAAGTGGCTGTGGGTGGACAAGACCGACCACCAGGCCGAGTTCGCCACGAAGTTCGGCGCGCACCTGCCCGCCCGCAAGAGCCTCACCGGCGCCACCGACGGCCTGGCCACCCAGGTCGCCGGGTTCGTCGCCGACAGCGGTCGGATCGCCAGCCCGGCGCGCTGGTCGGCGCGGGCGAACACCGCGCTGTCGGACGCGGTCTCGCGCATCGTCCGCCAGGGCGCCGACGCCACCACTGAGCTCAAGGCCGCCGTCGAGGTCGCCCGCGCGGAGATCAGCAGGATCGGGAAGTGACCAGGCGGGACGCGCTCACCTTTTGGCTGTTCGTCGGCCCCTTCGCGGTGGGGCTGGTGCTGTTCACGCTCGTGCCGATCGGGTGGAGCGCGTACCTCAGCTTCTTCGACGCGCGCAACACCGTCACCCCCACGGACTTCGTCGGGGTGCGGAACTACACCGACATGCTCACCGACCGGGCGTTCGTGAGCAGCATCGGCACGTTCTCGGTGTTCTCGCTGTTCATCGTGCCGCTCACGGTGGTGCTGTCGCTGCTGCTGGCCCTGCTGGTGAACCAGGTGCGCGTCGCCAGGGCCTTCGTCCGCTCGGTGTTCTTCCTGCCGTTCGCCTGCTCCTACGTGGTGGCGTCGCTGGTGTGGAAGATGTCGCTGTTCTCCGGGGTGGACACCGGGGTCGCCAACACCGTGCTCGGCTGGTTCGGCGTCGAGCCGCAGGCGTGGGTCGGCACCGTGGACCCGCCGCTGTACTGGGCGGTGCTGGTCTCGGCGCGGCTGTGGTTGCAGGTCGGCTTCTACATGATCCTGTTCCTCGCCGCCCTCCAGCGCATCCCCCAGCACCTCTACGAGGCGGCCTGGGTGGACGGCGCCCGGCCCGGCTGGCAGACCTTCCGGCACGTGACCCTGCCCGGCCTGCGCGCCACGGTCGTCGCCGTCGTCGCGCTCAACCTCATCAACGCCTACCAGGCCTTCGACGAGTTCTACAACATCCTGGGCGACTCGCGCGGCTACCCGCCCTTCGCCCGACCACCGCTGGTGTACCTGTACTACACCTCGCTGGGCTCCGGCGGCCAGGACCTCGGCCGGGGCAGCGCGGGCGCGGTGCTGCTGGCGCTGGTCATCGCCCTGGTCACCCTCCTGTCCGGCCGCGTCCTCCGGAGGCCCGCGTGAGCACCCCCGTCGGCCACCGGCGCCACCCCGCGACCGCCGCGGCGAGCTGGGCCGTGCTCGCGGTGTCGCTGGTGCTGTTCGCCCTGCCCTTCTGGGTCCTGCTGCGCGACGGCCTCGGCCGCGGCTGGTCCACCGTCACCGAGCTGTTCACCGACGACGAGATCCCGTTCGCCCGCAGCCTGCTCAACTCCGCGCTCGTCGCCGTGCCGCAGACCCTCGGGCAGGTGCTGCTGTGCTCGCTCGCCGGGTACGGCCTGGCCCGCGTCCGCTACCGGCACGCCTCGAAGGTCCTCGGCGCCGTCCTGGCCACGCTGATGGTGCCCACGGCGGTGACCTTCGTGCCCAGCTTCGTCGTCGTGTCCACCCTCGGGTGGGTCTCCGACCTGCGCGGGCTGATCATCCCGGGGATGTTCAGCGCGCTCAACGTGTTCCTGTTCCGCCAGTACTTCCTGGACTTCCCGCGGGCGCTGGAGGAGGCGGGGCGGCTCGACGGGCTGTCCCGGTGGGGGGTGTTCCGGCGGATCGTGGTGCCCAACTCGACCGGGTTCCTGGCCGCCATCGCGGTCATCGACTTCTTCGCCAGCTGGAACCAGCTGCTGTGGCCGCTGGTCATCGCGCAGGACGCGGACTCGTGGACGGTGCAGGTGGCGCTGTCGAGCCTGCTGACGGCGCAGAACCCCAAGGTGCAGCTGCTGTTCGCGGCGGCGGCCATCTCGATCCTGCCGCTGGTGCTGGTGTTCGTGGTGTTGCAGCGGCAGTTGGTGCGGGGGGTGACGGAGACGGGGTTGACGGGGTGAGGGGAGCGCCTCGCCTTCGGCTTCGGTGGGCGGGTGCCTCGCCTGCGGCTTCGGGGGGGTTCGGGATTTGGAGGGCGGCTCGATGCGGTGGTTGCGCTTGGTCGGGGCCCCTACGGCGATCATGTGCTGTCGGGCGGGAAAAGGCGGGCTGAAAAGACGCCCGCCCGTCCCGTTTGGGTAGCACATGATCGCCTCCCCCGACCAAGCCCAACCACCGCATCGAGCATCTGCGTAGCCGGGGCGCCTGCTGCGTGGGGGGGTGCGTTGTGGGAAAGCTGAGCGGCTTGAGGCTTGGGGTTGGGGGGTTAGAGCTTGTCGCGGTAGAGGGTGGCGAGGGCTGTCCAGTGGCGCTCTTCGGCCTGGGAGTCGTGGGTGGGGTTGTCGGGGACGGCGAAGCCGTGGGCGGCGGGGTAGAACTCGACGGTGTGGGGAACGCCCGCGGTGGTGAGGGTGGTGTCGAGCAGCTTGGCCTGGTCCTCGGTGAAGGAGCGGTCGTCGGTGGCGCCCGCGACGTAGACGGTGGCGGAGATGCGGTCGGCGGCCAGGTGGGGGCTGTTCGGGTCGTCCTCGACGGCGAGGTTGCCGCCGTGGAAGGAGGCGGCGGCGGCGACCTTGGTGCCCAGGGCGGTGGCGGCGATGAGGGACATGCGGCCGCCCATGCAGTAGCCGGTGGTGCCCACGCCGTCGCCGCGGACCTCGTCCTGGGCCAGCAGGAAGTCGGTGTAGGCGGCCGCGTCGGCCTCGATGCGGTCGTTGGTGAGGCCGCTCATCAGGCCGCCGAGGCGGGCGCGCTCGTCCGGGTCGCTGAAGGCGGTCTCCATCGAGAACGGGGCCCAGTCCCCCGCCCGGTAGTAGACATCGGGGACGAGCACGGCATAACCGGTGCCCGCCAACCGGTCCGCCATGTCCCACATGGCGTCGCGGGGGCCGCCCGCGTCCGGGAAGAACACCACCCCGGGCCAGGGCCCGTCCCCCTCGGGCAGGTGCAGCGTCCCCGCCGCCGTTCCATCGGGGGTCGGAATCCGCACATCGCGTCGCATCAGGCCATCCCAAGCCGCGCTCCGGGCCCCGGCAGGGGCCCCTTTCGACGCCATCATGCCCCCGCTCCCCCGGCCCGGCAGCCCAGCGCCACTACGCCCGGGGCGAACGCGGTGATCCCTCGACCGCCGTCGTTTTCCCGGCGGGCGGGGCGGGTACGTCCCCGGGCGCCGTGCCCGAGGACGGGCGAGGACGGGGAGGTGCGCTGGTGCGCTGGGCTCTGGTCAGCGGGGACGGGCTCCCCGTGAGCGGGTTGCTGACGATCTTCCGGAACGTGGTGGACCGGGCCGCGCGGGTCGGGTTGGAGCTGCCGGTGACGGCGGACCTGGGGTACTCGTGGCGGCCGGACAAGGGGCGGTTCTTCCCGCGCGGCCTGCCGGGCGCGGAGTACCCGGGGTGGCTGCGGGTGTCCGACGCGGTGCCGGTGGCGGAGCCGGACTGGGCCGAGCAGGTCGTCGCGGCTCGGAAAGCGGTGGCCGCCGGGGCGGTGGACGCGGACGTGGCGGCCGCGGTGGAGCGGGCGGCGCAGGCCTACGCGGACTACTTCTTCGAGTGGTTCACCCGGGAGGACGTCGACTGGGTCGTGGCCATCAACCTGACGCTGTCGGACTCGGTGGCGGTGACGACGGGTCTGCACCGCGCGGCCGACCGCCGGTGGGGTGACGGGCGCGCCGGTGGTGTCCTGCACTGGGACCACGACCTGTTCGGCAGCTGCGGCATCGTCGAGGACGGCGAGCGCTACTACCCGGCCGAGCCGAACGCGCACACGCCCGTGCCCGGCAGCAGCCCGTCCGACCGGTGGGCGGTGGTGTCGGAGGCGCTGCTCAAGGAGGCGCGGGGGTACCCGACCGAGCTGGAGCCGGTGCTGCTCACCAACGTCCTGCCGCTGGTGCCGGAGGACGGCCTAGCGCAGCGGCACCACGAGTTCCTGCGCCAACGCGACATCGCGGGCAGGCCGGTGGTGCTGGTGCCGGTGCGGGTCTTCGCGGTCAAGGGCGTGGACATCGCCGTCGAGGTGTTCGCGGGGCTGCGCGACGAGCACGCCAGGGCGGGGCACCCGGAGCCGGTGCTGCTCGTCTTCGGCAGCCTCGACGAGGACCCGGGGTACGCCGAGGTGGTGCGGGCGGCAGTGGCGCGCTCGGGCGCGGCGGGCTCGGTCCACTTCCTCGACGGCGTGCCCATCACCAGCCACCGCGACCACACCGGGGCGTGGCGGTTGGACGAGGTCGACCTGCTGCGGCTGGCGCGGGCCTCGCGCGGGGCCGTGCTGTTCACCCCCGGCGTCACCGACGTGGAGACCGTGGGCCTGGGTCCCGCGCTGGCGGCGCTGGCGGACCTGCCGTGCGCGGTGACCCCCTACGACGCCTTCGACGACCACTTCGGCCCGGGGTACGCCCGGGTCGACGTCGACCCCGCGGACCCCCGCCCGGCGGGCGCCGAGCTGTCGCGCCGGATGCCCGGGGGCGAGACCGCCAACCGCGCGCTCGTGGCGTCGCGGTTCCCGGACGGCCCCTGGGTCGACCACCTCACCGCGATGGCCGAGGGGCGTGCCTGATGCGCCTGCTGGCTCCCGGCATCGCGGAGGTCACCACCCGGCACGACCTCGACGACGCCCTGGTCGAGCTGCGCACCCGCCGGGGCGTCGCCGCCGTCGTCGCGCGCTCGGGCCCCGTCGGTGAGCCGGACGTCCCCACCCCCGAGCACTGGCGCGCCGCGCCCGCGCTGCCCGAGCACGACGCCCACCTGCGGGCGGTGACGGCCGGGTTGGGCACGCCGACCTGCTGGGCGACCCTGCAGGACGGCAGGCTGGTGCAGGACGTCCTGCCCATCCGGGGCCAAGAGGACCAGCAGACCGGCCACGGCAGCCGCGACGAGCTGACCTTCCACGTGGAAGACAGCTTCAGCGACGACCGCTGCGACGTGCTCGCCCTGCTCTGCCTGCGCAACCCCGACCGGGTGCCCACCACCGTCGCCACGGTGGGCTCGCTCGACCCGGCCGGGTTGGACGTGGCGGCGCTGGCGGGCCCGCACTTCCACATCCGCCCCGACCCCGAGCACCTGCGCGCCGACCCCGGCCTCACCGCCCGCACCCGGCCGGTGCTGGAGGACGGCCCGCGCCTGCGCACCGACCCGGCGTTCACCGAGGCGGACCCGGGCAGGCCCGCGGCGGCGCTGGCCGAGCTGCACGACCAGCTGGCCAGGGCCCTGACCCCGATCGCCCTCACCCCCGGCGACGTGCTGCTCATCGACAACCGGCGCGCCGTGCACGGCCGGGCCCCCTTCACCCCCCGCTACCGCGGCGCCGACCGCTGGCTGCGCAAGCTGACCACCACCTACGCCCCCGCGAGCGGCCCGGTGGTCCGCACCCCCTGACAGCCCCATCGGGCACCCGGCCGCTGCCCGTTCTCCTGCCCGCCCCGCCCTCCCCCGGCACCCGCCCACCGGTCCAGTCTCCTCGTGGACACCCCCGCGCCCCACGAGGAGCCCCCCATGACCGACCCCATCGCCCCCAGCAAGAAGCGCAAGCGGGAAGAGGGCGACGAGCTGGTCCCGGAGGGCACCAGCGACCGGGTGCAGCTGATCATCGCCCAGCAGGCGCTGCGGCTGGCCCGCCAGGTCAAGCGGCAGCGCCAGGACGGGCCGGAGGGCGACCAGATCGCGGCGGTGTACTCCAGGGTCGTCACCGAGGTCAACGCGACGCCCGGGGGCGTGCACTTCGTGGACGACCCGCGCGCGCTGTCCATCGCCGGGACGCAGCGGGCGATCGCGCACGGGGTGCAGCCGCAGGACATGCACTACGCCGGGGGTGTGCTGCAGAAGGGGCGCTGGGAGGCCACGGGCACCGCCTCCGGGCCCCGGTACAAGGCGGCGGACCGGGCGCTGCAACTGCTCAACCAGCTCTCCCAGGTGCTGCTGCGGGCCGCTGCGGGCTCGCAGGAGGTCGAGGCGATGCTCGTCAACGGCCGCATCCTGGTCAGCGCGAACGAGACCAGCTCGGTGGAGGCGCTCGTCGCGCAGAACCTGGGCGACCTGCTCGACGCCGAGCGCGCGCACACCGAGGAGTACGTGCAGGCGAACTGGGCCGCGCGCAAGGGGCGCAAGCTCGCCGACCTCGGCGCCGCGCTGACCGACGAGGACGACGGCGGCCCGCTCGGGCCCAGCGGCGCCCGGGGCGCCGAGCGGCTGGGGCGGCTGGAGGTGGACCTGGCTGTGTTCCCCGGCCAGCGCGAGGCCGTGGCCGCCATCCTGGACGTGCTGCGGGAGGTCCTGGTCGACCAGGTCGCCATCGTGGCGGGCGGCCCCGCCGAGGTGGTGGCGGGCATGATCGACGACGACGCCAACCGCAACCGGATCATCGCCGTGGACGCGCGGGAGAAGGCGGCGGGCCCGTGCACGCACGCCGAGCAGAACCTGCTGCACGCGCTGGTGCTGTCGGGGTACACCGGGCCCGCCTACGTCGCGGGCGGCAAGCGGCCGTGCACGGTCTGCTGGCTGAGCCACACGCTGGCGCGGATGAACGGCTACGACGTCACCTTCAACACCCGCCGGGGTGGCTTCTGGGACGGGCGCACCACCGAGGGCGTCATGCACATCGGGCTCGCCCTGGGCTACAACGAGAACACGCTGGCCGCGGAGATCGAGGGCATCCGGGCCGTGGCCGGGGACCAGCACGTCACGAACCTCGCCGAGGACGCGCCGCTGCGCCTGCACGTGCCGAACCTGCCCAACGCCGTGCACACCGAGCTCTTCGCCACCGACACCGCGAGCCAGTCCGACAGCGACTACTCCGACCACGACGTCTCCGACAGCGACACCTCGGATTCCGACGAGGACGACGAGGATCCCGGGGACGGCGGGGACGAGGACATGGGGCAGGACGAGGGCGACGAGGACGTCGACATCGAGGAAGACGTCGACGAGGACGACATCGATGAGGACGAGGGGGACGAGGACGAGGGGGACGAGGGGGACATCGACGAGGACGAGGAGGACGGCACGCGGGAGCGGCCCATCACCGTCGACTAGTCCGAGGTGGACAGGGCGGCCGCCGGATGCCCCCGGCGGCCGCGCCCGCCCGACCCGGTCAGCGCGTGCGGCGGCGGAACAGCAGCACCGACGCGCCGACGGCCAGCAGCAGCAGGCCGGTGCTCCAGGTGATCGCCATCCACGGGTTGCCCTCCAGCGGCACCCCGCCGAGGAACCCGCGCAGGCTCTCCACCACCGGGGTCACCGGCTGCCACGAGGCGAACCCGTGCACCCAGCCCGGCATCGTCTCGATCGGGACGAACGCGCTGCTGGGGTAGGGCAGGAACATCACCCAGAAGGTGAACCCGCTGGCGGCCTCCGGGGAGCGCACCACCATGCCCAGCGCCGCGGCCACCCAGGACACCGCCACCACGAACAGCAGCAGGATGCCCGCGGCGCCGAGCCACCGGAGCAGACCGGCGTCGGTGCGGAAGCCGATGGCGAAGGCCACCCCCACCACCAGCACCATCGAGATGGCGTTGCGCGCGGCGCTGGCGGCCACGTGCCCGGCCAGGATCGCCGTGGCGCCCACGTCCATCGAGCGGAACCGGTCGATGATGCCGCCGGTCATGTCGTTGCAGACGCTCACCGCCGTCAGCGCCGACCCCAGGCCCGCGCACAGCACGAGCACCCCGGGCACGACGTAGGTCACGTACGGCACGCCGACGTCGATCGCGCCGCCGAAGAGGAACACCGTCACCAGCATCAGCACCACGGGCAGCAGCAGCGAGGTCAGCAGCGCGTCGACCGTGCGCAGCGACAGCCGCACGCTGCGGGCGACCATCACCGCGGCGTCGCGGCGCAGCACGGCGGCCGCGCGCGGCGGGGCCGCGGCGCGGGGCAGGGTCAGCTCAGGCATGGGCGGGCTCCTCGGTGGCGCGGACCGCGGTCCCGGTCAGGGCCAGGAACACGTCGTCCAGGGTCGCGGTGTGGACGCTGAAGCGGGCGACCGAGCGGCCGTCCGGGTCGAGCTCGTCGAGCAGCGAGCGCACGTGCGCGGCGCTGCCGTCGGTGGGCACGCCGAGCACCAGCTCGTGCGGGTCGGCGTGCAGGGCGCGCGCGCCCAGCCGGGTCACCAGCAGGTCGAACCGCTCCCGGCTGGTCGCGACCAGGTCCAGCCGCTCCCCGGCGACCTGGTGCTTGAGCTCGGCGGCGGTGCCCTCGGCCACCACCCGGCCGCCGTCGAGCACGGCGACCCGGTCGGCGAGCTGGTTGGCCTCCTCCAGGTACTGCGTGGTCAGCAGCGCGCTCACCCCCGAGCGCACCAGCTCGGCGACGACCTCCCACAGCGACTGCCTGCTGCGCGGGTCGAGGCCGGTGGTGGGCTCGTCGAGGAAGATCACCGACGGCCTGCCGACCAGGCCCGCGGCGATGTCCAGGCGCCTGCGCATGCCGCCGGAGTAGGTGCCGACCCGCCGGTCCGCCGCGGCGGTGAGGTCGAAGCGCTCCAGCAGCTCGTCGGCGCGGTTGTGCGCGGCGCGGCGGGAAAGCCCGCACAGGCGGCCCACCATCACCAGGTTCTCCACGCCGGTCAGCGGCTCGTCGACCGCGGCGTACTGCCCGGTGAGGCTGATCGTGCGGCGGACCTCGTGCCGCTGGGACACCACGTCGTACCCGCCGACCCTGGCGCTGCCGCCGTCGGCGGCGACCAGCGTGGTCAGGATGCGCACCGTGGTGGTCTTGCCCGCGCCGTTGCTGCCCAGCAGCGCGACCAGGGTGCCCGCGGCGACGCGGAGGTCGACGCCGTCGAGGACGCGGACGTCCCCGTAGGACTTCGTCAGGGCGGCCGCCTCGACCGCCCACCGCTCCACCATGTCAGCTCCTCGCGCCGTGGGTGCAGTGGTTCCCGTTGTACGGGGCGGGGAACGGGGCGCAGAAGGCGCGCGGGGCAGGACTGGGTAACTGGGTAGTGGGCGCCGAGCGGTGCTCACTATCCGTTGCGACCGCCCTGACCGGGGAGCACCGCGCCGAGCGGGCCCCCGCACGCCGGATCGACTGCGGCGCAGGTCACAGCGCCGAGTTGAGCCTTTCAGACCACGACCGCCTAGGCCCCCCGGGTGACTCACTAGAAGTGATCCGAGCGCGACGGGGAGCCACCGCGGCGCCACTAGCGTCAGCCACGCCCACCCAGCCCGGTGCGGTCGCCGTGTAGCGGAAGGATGTTGCCTTGTCCAGCACGCAGGTCGATCCCGTCGCCACCCCCGCGTTCCAGCGCCCCGTGCTGCCGGTGGAGCGGTGGTTCCTGGCCTACCCGCGCGGGCGGGAGGCCGTCGTCCAACTCGTCGTCGAGGGCACGGGGGTGCTCGACCCGGAACAGGTGCGGGCCGCGGTGCGGGTCGCCGCGCAGGCCTGCCCCGGCACCAGGTTGCGCCGCCGCGGCGGCCGCTGGGAGGCCACCGGCCCGGTCCCCGCCGTCGTCGCCGTCGACGGCGACGCGCTGGACCGCACCACCTTCGAGGGCCTGCCCGAGCTGCGCGGGCTGCCCGCCGGGCCGAAGGGCACCACGTGCGAGGTGCTGCTGCTCACCGGGGCCCGCCCCGGCCTGGTGTTCCGGGCCGACCACGCGGTGATGGACGCGGGCGGCTGCGCGCTGTGGGCGGCCGCGGTGTTCCGGGCGCTGCGCGGCGAGGCCGTCGAGCCCGCCGACTCCACCGCCACCTACCTCGACCTGGTGCGCGCCGCCGGGCCGGTGGAGCGGCCCGGCGAACTCGCGCGCGAGTGGCCGCCGCCGGTGCCGATGCCGCAGCGGCGCACCGGGGTGCTGTGGCGGCGGCGCACCGTCGACGGCACGTTCCCGGCGGTGACGGCCAAGGTCGCGCAGGCGGTGGCGGACGCGACCGGGTTGCCGCGCAGCCGCTTCGGCGTCTCGGTGGACATGCGCCGCCACGACCGCTCGATCCGCTCGACGGCGAACTTCTCCAAGATCGTCACCGTCGACGCCGAGGCGGGCGGGGACTGGCAGGCCGTCTACACCGACCTGCTCGACGTGCTGCGGCGCAAGCAGGAGATGGTGGTGCTGCCCGACACCTTCGGCCAGCGGCTGCCCATCCCGGTGATGCGCGGGGCGATGGACGGGCTGGAGAAGCTGGCCGCCAAGCGCGGGCACCTGGCCACCGGCACGCTGACCCACCTCGGCCGCTTCGAGCTGGCCGAGTGCAGCACGCCCACCTTCGAGGCGCTGTCGGTGCTCACCCTCACCACCCCGGCCCCCGGCAGCGCGCTGGAGCTGGACATCGTCGAGAGCGGCGGGCACACCGAGCTGACCCTGGGCTGGTGGGCGGGCGGGTCCGACGAGCTGGCCGACGAGCTGCTGGACGCGGTGGTGGAGGCGCTGTCGCCGCGCGAGCTGCGCGAGTGGGCGGGCAACGACACCGACCGCGAGCTGCGCGACGCCCGCACGGTGGTCGAGCAGTTCCGCGACCAGGTGGCCCGCACCCCGCACGCGCCGGCCGTCAGCTCCCGCACCGAGGACCTGTCCTACGCCGAGCTGGACCGCCGCTCCGACGCGGTGACCGAGGCGCTGCTGGCGCGCGGCGTCGGCCCCGGCTCGGTGGTGGGCGTGCTGGCCGACCGGTCGGTGCTCGCCGTCGTCGCGGTGTGGGGGGTCATGAAGGCGGGCGCGGCCTACCTGCCGCTGGACGCCAAGCACCCGGCGGAGCGGGTGAAGTGGTTGCTGGGCAGCGCGGGCGCCCCGGTGTGCCTGGCGCAGCGACCGCACGACCTGGGCCTGGAGGTGCCCGAGGGGTGCGGGGTGGTGATCCTCGACGAGCTGCCGCACGCACCGCAGGAGCCCGTGCCCGCGGTGGTGCCCGCCGCGGCGGACCTGGCCTACGTCATCTACACCTCCGGCTCCACCGGCCAGCCCAAGGGCGTGGAGGTGCCGCACGACGCGCTGGCCAACTACGCCGAGTGGTGCGCCGACGAGTACGGCGTGGACGCCACCAGCCGGTTGCCGCTGCTGGTGTCGCTGTCGTTCGACGTCTCCGGCATCTCCCTGGTGGTGCCGCTGGTGCGCGGCGGCGCGCTGCTGGTGATGCGCGAGGAGCTGAACCACCTGGCGCTGCAGGAGGTGCTGGACGCCGGTGCCAACGTCATCGCGCTCACCCCCTCGCACCTGGACCTGATCAGCAGGCTCGACCTGTCCTCGGACGCGGTGCGGGTGCTCATCGTCATCGGCGAGCAGTTCCGCCGCTCGGTGGCGCTGCGGGCGCGCGAGCTGTTCGGCCCCGGCTGCCGGGTCGCCAACCACTACGGGCCCGCCGAGGCCACCATCGGCGTCACCAGCCACGACTTCGACCCCGACGCCGACACCGGCCCGGTGGTGCCCATCGGCAACCCCGGGTACAACACCACCGCGTTCCTGCTCGACCCCGACGGCCGGTTCGTCGAGCCCGGCGAGCCCGGCGAGCTGTACCTGGGCGGGGTGCAGCTGGCCCGCGGCTACCGCGGCCGCCCGGACCTGACCCGCGCCCGCTTCACCCGGCTGGCCGACGGCCGCCGCGTCTACCGCACCGGCGACATCGCCCGGCTGCTGCCCTCCGGCGAGCTGGAGGTCACCGGGCGCATCGACGACCAGGTCAAGATCCTGGGGCACCGGGTGGAGCCCACCGAGGTGTCGCAGACCCTTGAGCGCCACCCCGGCGTTGGCCGGGCGACGGTGGTGGTGCGCAGCCGCGGCGCGGCCAAGGTGCTCGCCGCCTACGCGGTGCCCGCCGCGGGCGGCCCGGTGCCCGAGCCCACCGAGCTGACCGCGTACCTGTGCGCCCGGCTGCCGGAATACATGGTCCCGGCGACGATGCAGCTGGTCGACGACATCCCGCTGTCGGTCAACGGCAAGGTCGACGCCAAGCGGCTGCCGGTGCCCCCGGGCGCCGAGCAGCAGGCCGGGCCCGCCGGGGTCACCGACGAGGTGGAGCTGGCGGTGCGCGCCATCTGGGCCGACGTGCTCGGCGTCGAGGCCGACCGGATCGACCGGGAGACCGACTTCCACCACCTGGGCGGCACCTCGCTCACCCTGCTGGCGATGGTCGGCGCGGTCGCCGGGGCGCTCGTCGCGCCCGAGGCCGAGGAGGCCTTCACCGCCCGCATCGCCGAGATCACCCGCGACCCCAGCGTCCGGCGGGTGGCCGACCTGGTGCGCTCCGCCAGCCCGGTCAGCACGCACGCCTGACACCCCCAGCGCCAGGAAGAGGAAGGCACATGAAGCTGCACGTCATCGCCATCGGGTCCACCGGGGACGTGGCGCCGTTCACCGGCCTGGGCGTGCGCCTGCGCGACGCGGGCCACGACGTCACCGTCGCCACCCACGCCCTGCACGAGCGCCTGATCCGCGACGCGGGCCTGGGGTTCAGCCTGGTCGCGGGCGACCCCCGCGACGTCAGCAACACCGACGAGGGCCGCGAGTGGCAGAGCAACGGCCAGGGCGCGGGCGGGCTGTTCAAGTTCCTCAAGCTCATGCAGGACGAGGTCCGCCTCTACAACGCGGGCATCGAGGAGGCCATGCTCCGCGCCGAGACCGACCTGTTCATCCTCTCCGGCACCTCCATCAACGGCTACCACGTCGCGGAGTCCCTGGGCGTGCCCAGCATCTGCACCACCCTGGTCCCCACCCTCCCCGCCGCCGACTTCCCCCCACCCCTGATGTCGGCCAAGTCCCTCGGCCGCCCCCTCAACAAGGCCGCGTCCTGGGCCATGACCGTCGGCTTCTCCCGCATGCTCGGCAAGCCCACCAACGAACTGCGCACCCGCCTCGGCCTGCCCCCCGTCACCGCCACCGGCCTCCTGCGCGAGTGGAAGCGCAAGGACTGGCCCGTCCTCCACGGCGTCAGCCCCCTGGTCGTCCCCCGCTCCCGCGAATGGCGCCCCGGCATGCAGGTCACCGGCTACTGGTGGCCCGAACGCCCCTCCGGCTGGGCCCCGCCCCCCGACCTGCTCGACTTCCTCGCCGCGGGCCCCCCTCCGGTCCTGGTGAGCTTCGGCAGCAACATGCCCAAGAACGCCGACAACCTCAGCGAGGTGGTGGCCACCGCCCTGCGCACCGCGGGCGTGCGGGGCATCGTGCAAGCGGGCTGGGCTGGGCTGGAGGCCCTCGACGACGACGTGCTGTCCATCGGGAACGTGCCGTACGACTGGCTGTTCCCGCAGTTGGCCGCTGCGGTGCACCACGGTGGGGCGGGCACAGCCGCCGCGCTGCTGCGCGCGGGCGTGCCCTCGGTACCGGTGCCCGCCATCGTGGACCAGGCCTTCTGGTCGGAGCGGTTGCGGCTGCTCGGCGTGAGCCCGGGTCCGATCCCGGCCGACGAACTGGACGCGGAGAACCTGGCGGCGGCGCTGCGGGTGGTGCTGGAGGACGGTCGCTACCGGGCTCGGGCGCTGGACGTGGCGGAGCAGGTGCGGGCAGAGGACGGGGCTGGGGTCGTGCTGCGCGTTGTGGAGGATGTGCTGGGGGTTGCTGCTGGGTGAGATTGCCCCGCCTCGCCTTCGGCTTCGGCGGTGGGAAGAGCCCGGTCGTTTGTTTGCTGGCTCGATGTGGTGGTTGCGCTTGACCGGGGCCCCTGCGGCGATCATGTGCTCGGGGTGGGGAAAAGGTGAGGCCTGCGGCCCCACCCCCCGCCGTGGGTAGCACATGATCGCCTCCCCCGGTCAAGCACAACCACCACATCGAGCAGGGCCGTAGCCGGGCCGCCGGATCCGTAGGTGGGTGCGCTGCTTTTGCTTTGCTCACAAAGCAACCACCCGCTAACCGGCGGCCCGGCTACGGGGGTGCTCGATGCGGTGGACTTGTTTGGGTGGGGAAGGCGATCATGAGCTACCCTGTCCGGGTTGAGCGGGGCTCTTTTGGCCCCAGCTTTTCCCGCTCTCTCAGCTCATGATCGCCGTAGGGGCCCCACCCAAACAGGTCCACCGCATCGAGCCCGCCACCGAACGACCGGCACTCAACGCCCGAAGCCGAAGGCGAGCAGCACCCCCTCTCCTGTAACATCCTGAAACACCCAGGAGAGGGGCAGCATGGAGAAGCGAGCCACGGTCCGCGAGGTGGCGGCGGCCACCGGCATGTCCATCGCCACGGTGTCCCGCGTGCTCAACGGCCAGGCCAACGTCGCCACCCACACTCGGGACCGCGTCCTGCAAGCCCTCCGCGAGCTGGGCTCCAACGCCCCCCAACCCCGCGCCACCCACCCCTCCCCGGGCTCGGTCTACGTCCGCTGCCCCTACCTGCTCACCGACTACTTCGGCCTCGTCGTCACCTCCATCGCGGAAACGCTCGCGCTGCACGACCTGGAAGTGGTGTTGGACTCCGGGGTGTCCAGCCAGAGCGCGCCCGCCCTCTCACGGCTCGCGGGCAGGCCGGGGACCAGCGGGGCCATCCTCGTGCTCCCGCCCGAGCCCGCGGAAGCGCTCGACGTCCTGCGGGCGGCGGAGGTGCCGCTGGTGGTGGTCGACCCGCGGGTGGAGCTGCCGCGGGACGTGGTGTCGGTGTCGGCGGCGCACTTCGCGGGGGCGCGCAAGCTCATGGCGCACGTGGTGGGGTTGGGGCACCGGCGGGTGGGGGTGCTGGGCGGGCCGCGGGAGTGGTTGGCGAGCGACGGGCGGTTGGCGGGGTACGCCGCGGCGCTGGCGGACGTGGGGGTGTTGGGGGCGCCGGAGCTGGTGCGGCACGTGCCGGAACCGACGGAGGAGTGGGGGCGGCGGGCGGCGGGGGAGCTGCTGGACCTCGGGGAGCGGCCGACGGCGCTGGTGGCGTTCAACGACAAGATGGCTGTGGGGGCGCTCAAGGCGGCGCGGGAGCGGGGGTTGGACGTGCCGGGGGACGTGTCCGTGGCGGGGTTCGACGACCTGGACCTGAGCCGGGCGACGACGCCGGGGCTGACCACGGTGCGGCAGCCGCTGCAGGAGATGGGGCGGATGGCGGTGACGCTGCTGGTGCGGCTGCTGCGGCGGCACGAGCTGGAGGCCACGCACGTGGAGCTGGCCACCGACCTGATGGTGCGCGGGTCGACCGGGCCCGCGCGGGGGTGACCGGTTCACCGGGCGACCGGGGCGGCGGTGGAGGGTTGACACCGACCCCCCGCTGTGTTTCTGTGATTTCTCAGCTCCGTTCCAGGTTTGTTTCACTTGTTACTCAAAGGATCCCGGGTCTGTCCCAACCCGGACGTCGTGAGAGGAGACCGCGGTGCCCCTGCACCACCGCGCCCTGCTCGGCGCGGGCCTCGCCGCCGCCTGCGCCGCCGCCACCCTGATCGCCTCGCCGCCCGCCCTCGCGGCGGGCGAGCAGGTCAACCTCTGGCTCACCACCACCTCCGACGGGGGCGGCCGGGCCGTCACCCGCGGTCTTCAGCAGCAGACCCCGTTGCAGTTCAGCTCCAGCAGCGGGGGCGCCACGCACACCATCACCGTCAACGAGGGCACCACCTACCAGCAGTTCGAGGGCGGCGGCGCGTCGATCACCGACACCACCGCCTACCTGTTCCGCGGCGGGCCCATCTCCGCGGCCACCCGCGACCAGGTGATGCGCGAGCTGTTCTCCCCCACCGACGGCATCGGGTTGTCGTTCGTGCGCAACCCGATCGGCGCCTCCGACCTGTCCCGGCCCGGCAACGTGTCGCTGGACGACACCTGCTGCGACCTCAACGACTTCGCCACCAACGGCTACGACGACGGCGTGCTGGCGCTGACGAAGCAGGCCCGCTCGCTCAACCCGCAGCTGACGGTGAAGGCCGTGCCGTGGAGCGCGCCCGGGTGGATGAAGGACAACGGGCGCATGGACCAGATGGGCTGGCTCAAGTGGGAGCACTACCCCACCTACGCCCAGTACCTCGCCAAGTACGTCCAGCGCTACAAGGCCGCGGGCGTGCCGGTCAAGTACCTGTCGGTGCAGAACGAGCCCAACTGCTGCCAGGCGGGCAACCCCACGGCGATGAACTACCCCGGCATGAGCTGGAACCCCTCGGGACTGGTGGAGTTCACCAAGAACCACGTCTTCCCCGCCCTGCGCGCGGCGGGGCTGGACACCAAGGTGCTCGTGCACGACTGGAACTACGGCGACTACGCCAACTTCGGGGCGGGTGTCCTCGGGGACCAGGGCCTGCGCGCCGACCCCCTCTTCGGCGGCATCGCCTGGCACGGCTACGGCGGTGACCCGGCGGTGGGCACCCAGGTGCACAACCAGTTCCCGACCGTCAAGCAGTTCTCCACCGAGCACTCCGGCGGCACCTGGGTGTCCAACCAGCACGACGAGGACATGGCCGACATCGTCAACTACGCCCGCAACTGGAGCGGCAGCCTCGTCAAGTGGAGCCTGGCGCTGAACCAGAACATGGGGCCGCACAACGGCGGGTGCGGGACCTGCACCGGCCTGGTGACCGTCCAGGAGGGAGGGTCGCGCGCGGGCCAGGTCGACAAGACGATCGAGTACTACACCACCGGGCACCTGACCAAGTTCGTCAAGCCCGGCGCCTACCGCATCGACTCCACCGCGAACAGCACCGTGCAGAACGTGGCGTGGAAGAACCCGGACGGCTCCAAGGCGCTCATAGTCCACAACAAGGGCGGTTCCGGCCAGTCGGTGAAGGTGAACTGGGGCAACCAGTCCTTCACCTACACCCTGCCCGCGCACACCACCGCCACCTTCACCTGGGCGGGCACCCCCGGCACCGGCACCCCGCCCGGCGGCACCGGTGGCACCATCACCGGCCTGGCGGGCAAGTGCATCGACGTCGCGGGCGCGTCCAGCGCGGACGGCACCCCCGTGCAGCTCGCCACCTGCAACGGTTCCGCCGCCCAGAGCTGGACCCGGCCCGGCGACGGCACCCTGCGCGCCCTCGGCAAGTGCCTGGACGTCAAGGACCAGTCCACCGCCGACGGCGCCCAGCTCCAGCTCTGGGCCTGCGGCGGCACCCCCAACCAGCAGTGGTCCTACAACGCCGCCACGCACGACCTCGTGAACCCCGCGGCCGACAAGTGCGCGGACGTCACGGGCAACACCTCGGCCGACGGCACCCGCCTCCAGATCTGGACCTGCACCGGCGCCGCCAACCAGAAGTGGACCGCCAACTGATCCCCCTGGTGCGGCAGGCCACCCCGGCCTGCCGCACCGGCCACCTCCGCCGGGCGAACCACCGGCACCGCTGCCGACCCGCCTCTGTCGTTCCCCCGTGGTACTCATAGTTCCTCGAAGCACACACGGGAACAGCCACAGGAGGTCGGGGCATGGCTGAGGCCACCGCGGTGGGCGAGCGGCGCGTGGTGGGCAACGTGCTGCGCGGCTCCATCGGCAACCTGGCCTCCGTCGCCACCTCCGACAGGGCAGGTGGCCGAGGTCGCGTACTCGCCGCCGACCGACAGGCCCTGCGTCAGGCGCGCGACCACGAGCAGGACGGGCGCCGCCACGCCGACCGTCTGAAGCGCGGGTTCTACTCCAGCTTCCAGTACGTCACCCTCTACACCTTCGCCACCTACAGCCAGAAGTTCCTGGAGAACACCGCGGGCATCCCGCGCAGGCAGGTCACGGTCATCCTGTTCCTGGCGATCCTGGTGGCGGCGGTGATGCAGCCGCCGGCGGGCAGGTTGTCCGACGTGGCCATCTTCGGCGGCACGGCGGAGCTGATCGCCCAGGCGCTCAAATCGGCCGGGCTGGAGCCGGTGTTCTTCTTCTACGTCGCGGGCACGGCCCTGGTGTCGCTGGTCGTCTACACCACCATGCGGGAGACCTCGCGCACCTCGCAGCTGCGGGGGGACCGGGAGGGGTGAGCACCGCCGACGTCCGCCGCCTCACCCTCGACGACCTGGGGGCGTGCCTGGACCTGACCGCCGACCGCGACTGGGCGCGCGACGAGCGCAAGTGGCGCCTGCTGTTCCGGGTCGGCCACGTGGTCGGCGTCGACGCGCCCGGCGGCGGCCTGGCGGCGGTGGCCGTGGGCAGCCGGTACGGCGAGCGCGCCACCGCCGTCGGCATGGTGCTGGTCGCCCGCGCGCACGAGCGGCGGGGGCTGGGCAGGCGCGTGGTCGAGCACGTCCTGGCGGGGTCGGGCACGCCGACCGCGTGGCTCACGGCGACGGAGATGGGCAGGCCGCTGTACGAGTCGATGGGCTTCCGGACGGTCGACCACCTCTCCACCTACACCGGCGTGCCGACAGGCGTGGCGAAGTCCGGGGTGTCGCGCGCCTGCACCGGCGCCGACCTCGACGATGTGGCCGCCCTCGACCGCGCGGCGTTCGGCGCACCCCGGTCTGCCCTCGTGGCCGCCCTGCCCGGATTCTGCGACGACCTGCGCGTGGTGGACGGGCCGGGCGGCTACGGCGGCACGTGGCCCAGCACCGGGGTGACCGTGTTGGGGCCCGTGGTCGCGGCCACCCCCGAGATCGGCGTGGGCCTGCTGTCCGACCTCGCGGCGGGGACGACCGGGGTGGTGCGCCTCGACGTCGGCGACCACCGGCCCGAGGTCCACGCCTGGGCCCGCGCGCACGGCCTGGAGCTGCGCCTCACCAGCGATGTGATGCTCCTGGGCCCGGACCTGCCGCCCGGCCCCGCCCGCACCACCACCGCCGCCATGCAGGCCCTGGGGTGATGGCGCGGGCCGGTGGTCAGCCGCGGGAGGCCCGGATCATCTCCTCGCGCTCGACGACCTTGATGCGCTCGCGGCCGTGCGGCACACCCAGGGAGCGCTCGTAGGCGTCGAGGTTCTTCCACCCCTGCCAGGTGGTGAACTCGATGCCGCGGTCGTGCAGGAAGGACAGCACCGCCGAGGGGTCGGGGTGCGGGGCGGGCCGCAGGGTCGGGGCGTCGGCGAGCAGCGACGCGACGGTCTCCGACGAGCAGCCCTTGGTGTGGCCGATGAGGCCGATGGGGCCGCGCTTGATCCAGCCGGAGACGTACACCCCCGGCACCAGGTCCTCGTCGACGTCGAGGACGCGCCCCTTGCTGTGCGGGACGGTGCCGGAGACGTGGTCGAAGGGCAGCTCGGCCAGGTGCGAGGACAGGTAGCCCACGGCCCGGTACACGGCCTGGACGTCCCAGTCGTGGAACACCCCGGTGCCGCGCACATCGCCGTCGCCGGTCAGCTCGGTGCGCTCGGTGCGCAGGCCGGTGACCTTGCCGTCCGCCCCGAGGACGGCGGTGGGGGCGTGGAAGAAGTGCAGGTGCAGCCTGCGCGGGCGGGTGCCGACGTCGCGGATCGCCCACTCCTGCAGGGTCTTGACCACCATGTCGACCTGCTTGGACGCGCGGATCGCGGCGATCGACCCCTCGTCGAACTCGATGTCCTCCGGGTCCACCACGACCTCGACGGTGGGCGAGTGGTCGAGCTCCCGCAGCTCCAGCGGGGTGAACTTCGCCTGCGCCGGACCGCGGCGGCCGAACACGTGCACGTCGGTCACCGCGCTGGCGGCCAACCCGGCGTGGACGTTGTCCGGGATCTCGGTCGCCAGCATCTCCTCGGCCGACTTGGCCAGCACCCTGGCCACGTCCAGCGCCACGTTCCCGACCCCGAGCACCGCCACCGACCGAGCGGTCAGCGGCCACGCCCGCGGCGCGTCCGGGTGCCCGTCGTACCAGGACACGAAGTCCGCGGCGCCGTGGCTGCCGTCCAGCCCGATCCCCGGGATCTCCAACGGCCGGTCCTCCACCGCCCCGGTGGAGAACACCACGGCGTCGTAGAACTGCCGCAACTCCTCCAGCTTCACGTCCCGCCCGTAGTCGACGTTGCCGAACAGCCGCACCCCCGGCTTCTCCAGCACCTTGTGCAGCGCGTCGACGATCCCCTTGATCCGGGGGTGGTCCGGCGCCACCCCGTACCGGATCAACCCGAACGGCGCGGGCATCCGCTCGAACAGGTCCACGCTCACCTCGGCCCCGGACTTCACGAGCGCGTCAACGGTGTAGATCCCGGCGGGTCCGGCACCCACCACGGCGATACGCAGCGGACGGCTCACGAAGGCTCCCGGTGTCAGGTCGGCGGTACTCCAGACCATCGTAGGTAAGCCTTACCTAAGAAAATTGTGACCCGCGCAACCCGTCCGCATCACCGCAGGTGGGACCAGGTGCCCCAGCCCACCGCGTCACCGGCCTCACACCCGCCTCGTCCGCGATCCCGACATTCGGACCCGCCGGTGTGCCGATCCGGACCACCAGGGAACGCCGCCGACCCGGGTGGGGCATACCCGGGTCGGCGGCGTGGGTGGTGAGGTGAGAGGTGGGCCTAGTCGTCGTCGCGGGGGGTGATCACCTGGGGCGACACGGACAGCTCCTCCTCGTGGTCGTGGAAGATGCCGTACTTGCGCTGGTGCTCCTTGTCCCCCTCGCCGCGTGCCCCGGCACCCATCGCCCCCATCGGCATCCCGCCGGCGGCGGTGCCGTTGCCACCGGAACCCGTGGCGGAGCGGGACGGCTGCGTGCGGGCCTGCGCCTTGGCGGACTCCACCTCCCGGGCGCTGACCAACCGAGCGCCGGTCCCACCTCCCTGGTGCGAGCCCACCGCACCACCGGTGAACGGCACGCCCCCGCCGACGGGAGCCGACGACACCCCGGCCCCGCCGCCGCCGGAGAACCCGGTGGAACTCGGGGTGTACGGGGTGATCGGGGAGAACGCGCTGCTCGACCGGGTGGTCTCCGGCATCTCGAACGAGCCGAGCGAGGAGGTGCGCGGCGGCACCGCGGCGGACACGCTCGGCGTGTACCCGGACGACCCCGATGACCCGGACGGCGCGGAGGCACCGCTGTAGGAGGACGGGGCACCTGGGGAACCCGAGCCCGACCCCGCCGAAGCGCTCTGCGTCGAGGCGGTGCCCTGGGCCCAGTCGTCGACCTGGTCGACGGCCGCGGCGGTCCCGGCGCCCTTCTGCTGGGCGCCCTCCCCCGCCGACGCGGCGGAGAAGGCGGCCTGGTCGGTGGCGGTGTCGGTGCTCTGGCCGCTGATGCTGGTGAGGGCCTGCTGGATCATCTGGACGACGGCCATGCCGCCCTGCACGATCTTGAGCAGGTTGTCGCCGCTGGCGAGCAGGGCGGCGAGCTTGGCGGCGATGCGCAGGGCGTACTCCACCGCGATCGCGATGCACGGCGGGATGGCCTCGACGACGCTCTGGCCCATCGTCTCCGCCGCCCTGGCGATGGCCTGGGTCATGATGGGCACGATCTGCGAGACCGCTTCGGCGATCAGCTCCAGCACCTCGGCGATGGCCTGGGCGACGACCTGGCCCGCGCCGATGATGGCGTTGCTGACCGAGGTCGACGCCTGGCCCAGGCCCGCGACGCCCTCGGCGTGCTGGTCGGCGGCGGTGCGGTACTGCTCGGCCGCCGGGCCCTCCCAGCCGCTGGTCTGCGCGCGGGTGGTGGCCCGGTACTCCTCGGCCACGTCCCCGATGCCCCGGCCCGCCTGGCCGAAGTCCTGGGAGCCCGACGACACCGAGGAGTGGTCGCCGCCCTGGAGCTGGGTCAGGCCGTCGCCGAGGAAGGAGACCATGGGGATGAACCAGCTCAGCCCGGCGGAGGCGAGGGCGCCCAGCGGGTTGGTGGCGGCGGTCAGCAGGCCCATCGGGGCCCCGGGCACGCCGAGGCCGGGGGCGACCCAGCCCTTGGCGTTGACGGCGTCGTCGGTCGCCCGCAGCCGGGCGACCATCTGCGCGGTGTCGCGGTCGGTCATCGGTACTCCCGGTCCAGCGTGGTGGCGTTGCCGCCGTCGGTGCCCTGGTAGCCCGCCGCGGTGCGGGCGATGCCGGTGCTGACCTCGGCCACCGAGGACGAGGCGGCGGTGACGGTGTTGGCGGTCTGGGTCATCGCGCCCTGCAACCCGACGGCGAGGAAGTTCGCGAACAGGCCCAGCGCGAGGTCGGACAGGCCGCTGGGCAGCCCGCCGCCGATGGCCGAGAGCCGGTCGGCCACCTCGTCGAGGCTGGTGGCGTGCCCACGCAGCTGCGTGGTGTCGACGTCGAAGTGCGTCATTTCGTGATCTCCGGGGGGTTGGCGAAGTAGTCGTCGTCGTCCGGGGCTCCGGCGGGGCGCACCCCCGCGGGCAGGAACTGCTTGATGACGTCGAGCGCGGGGCCCTCGCCGAAGTGCTCGGCGGAGATGCGGGCGACCTGCGCGCTCGCCGCGCGCCGCGCCTTGCGGGTGGTGTCGAGGATCAGCCGGGCCAGCTCGTCGGCCTCCAGCGCGCGGGCGGCCGGGGTCAGCCGCAGGTCCTCCAGCACCCCGCTGGCGCCCACCCGCACCTCGACCTCGCCGCGCCGCGAGGTGGCGCGCCCGCCGACCTCGCGCAGCCGCGCGTCGGCCGCCGCGGCGCGGGCGGCGACCTCGCCCACCCGCTGCTCGTACTGCTGGAGCCACTGCTCAGCGTCCATCGTCGTCCCTCCTGGCGATCGTTGCCACGGTCGTGAGCGCGAGGCCCAGGTCCTTCGGCCGCAGCGGGTTCACGCTGAACCAGCCGTCGGCGGTGCGGTCGACGCGCACCCGCCCGCGCGGCCCGTCCAGCCAGGACAGCTCGGCGCCGCGGCGGGTGGACCCGTCGGCGCCCCGGCGGGTCGCGCCGAGCTGGCCCGCGCCGGTCAGCTCCGGCAGCACCGCGGCGAGCTCACCGAGCACCGCCGGGTCCGCGCCGCCCGGCATGGCGGTGACCGGCTCGACGGTGATCGGCATGGTCACCGCCCCCTCCACCACGGGCACGAGCGCGGTCAGCTCCTCGACGAGCGAGCCCTGCGCGACGCGGCGCACCGACACCCCGTTCGCCGCGAGGTCACCGCTGACCTGCTGGGTGCAGATCAGCGCCCACGACCGGTAGACCAGCACCAGCACACCGAGCACGCCGCCCGGGCTGGTGAGCACCATGTCGACGGTGGAGCGGTGGTGGCGCAGCGCGCTGACCACCTCGGCGGCCACGCCCAGCGGGCCCCGCTCCCCCGCCAGCCCGCGCGAGCGCAGCGTCACGCCCGCGGCGGCCAGCAGCACCTCGCGCTCGCCCTCGATCCGCCCGAACCGCGGCACCCGCAGCGGGAACGGGAACGGGGTGCCCGCGTGGGTGGCCAGCAGGTCCAGCTCCACCAGGCTGAACCGGACACCGGTGTCCGGTGGCCGGGTGGCGGTGGCCGCGGCGGTCACCGGCCGGTCTCCTGCTCGCTGAACCGCCAGCCGATCTCGCGGTCGCCGTCCTGGTAGCGGCGCACGGTGTCGCCGAGGGCCTGGTGGTAGCTGGCCAGCTCGCCGTCGGCGGCGGTGACCTCGCCGGTGAGCCCGGCGGGCCCGGCCGCCTCGCGCAGCCGCGCCGCCAGGTGCAGCGCGGGCGGGGCGGTGCCCAGCAGCGGGGTGCGCTCGGCCAGCGCGCCCGCGGAGCCGACCAGGCCGGTCGTCTCGTCGCCGATGCCGACCAGCGCCCGCACCTGGCCCACCAGGGCGTCGGTGAGGACCTCGAAGCCGGGCTGGGGTGGCTGCTCAGAGACCAAGGTCGGGCTCCCTCTCCACGATGGCGCCGATCACCGGGTCGCTGGCCCGCTGGTCGAGCGCGAACAGGCCGGTGTCGACGTTGGGCAGGCGGGTGCGGTGCGCCTTCTCGTCGTCGGTGGTGGGGCGGGCGGCCATCGGCCCGCCCATGAACCCGCCGCCCGCACCGCCGCGGCGGGCCGCGGCCTCGGCCAGCGCCGCGCGCTCGGCGGCGAGCAGGCTGCCGACCGGGTTCGGGGCGGCACCGGCGAACCGGCCGCCCTCCAGCGCCCCGCCGCCGGTGCCGGGCGCGCCGCCGACGAGCCGCGACCAGGGCACCCCCGCCCCGGCACCGGTCCCGGAGCCGAGGGGGCCCGCGCCGACCGCGGTGGCGCCCCCGCCCCCGGCGCCCGCCGCGCTGGTCGAGCCGTCGAGGCCGTCGACCTGGTAGGAGCGGTAGCCGCCCGCGGCCTGCGAGGGCACGACCTGGGCGCTGCTGCTGTGCAGGGTGGACTCGTAGCGCTGCATCACCCGCACGGCCTCGGCCTTGGACACCCCCGCCACGGCGTCGGCGGTGAAGATGCGCGCCCCGCCGATGAGCACGGCGGCGATGGGGTTCATCGGGCCCGCGCCGACCGCGCTGGCGGCCAGCGTCATCGGGTCGGGGGTGGGCTTGGGCATGGTGTTGCGCGCGGTGGCCAGCGCGTCGCCCGCGTCGGCCGCGGCCTTCTGCACCGTGCCCGCCCTGGCCCCGGCGTTCCAGATCCGGTCCGACAGGTCGGCCAGCCGGTCGGCGGCGGACTCCGCGGCCCGGCCCTGCCAGTTGGCCCGCAGCGCGTCGGCCTCGCGGCGCAGCGCCTCGGCGTAGCTCGTCAGGGCCTCGCTGTGCTTGCCCCAGTCGGCGGCGACGGACCCGACCTCGCCGACGTCGGCGTCCTGCCAGAGCATCCCGTAGAGCTGCTCGTGGCTGTAGGCGTTCCAGTGGGTGCCCCCGGGCGGGGTCGGGGAGCCGAAGAACTCCGCCCACACGGTGTCCAGCGCGGTGGTCAGGGTGTGCGCCAACCGCCCCAGCGGCCCGTTCGGGCTGAGCACCGAGGTGACCGCGCTCGTCAGGTCGTCGACAGAATCGAACACACCCGCCACGGTGGCCCGGCGCCCGCGCGCGCACCAGGACAGCGACCGGCCACTTGTGGCCGATGGGGAAATTCCCAGGTCAGCGCGCGGTCCGGTGGGACTCGCGGATACCGCGGCGGGGCGGGGCGGACCGCCGCCTCCGGTGCGCCGGGGAACGGCGCCGTGCCGCGATGCCGAAACCGAGGCGCAGTCGGGTGTGGCCGCGGCGCCACCGGTCCGGCGGGGGCCGTCCCAGGTGCACCCGTTCGCCGGATGGCCAGGGTCGGGGGCTGCGGTTGTGATGGGGGTGTGATCAGCGCGGAGGCGGTCGTGCAGGGGCTCCCGTGGAAGTGGCGGGTGCAGGGTCAGGTGTTCCTGGTCGGGGGGCTCGGGTTCCTGTTCGACGCGTGGGACGTGACGCTCAACGGGTTCCTGGTCCCGCTGCTGGCGGCCGAGTGGGGGACCTCGCTGTCCACGGCGGCGTGGCTGGGGACGGCGAACCTCGCCGGGATGGCCGTGGGCGCGTGCTCGTGGGGTGTGGTCGCCGACGCGCTCGGACGGCGGCGGGCCTTCGCGGTGACCCTGCTGGTGTTCGCGGGGTTCTCCGTCGCCGGGGCGTTCGCCCCCGACCTGGTGACCTTCTGCGTGCTCCGGTTCTTCGCCGGGGTGGGGCTCGGCGGGTGCGTGCCGGTCGACTTCGTCATGGTGAGCGAGTTCACCCCGGCGAAGGTGCGCGGGCGCGTGGTGGCGGGGATGGACCTGTGGTGGCCGGTGGGCGCGACGATCGCGGGGGTCGTCGCTGCCGCGCTGCAACCCAACTGGCGGGCCATGCTGCTCTGCATGGTGGCTCCCGCGCTGCTCCTGTTCTGGTTGCGCCTGTCGGTGCCGGAGTCCCCGATGTACCTGGCCGCCAAGGGCCGGGAGGAGGAGGCGCGGCGAGTGGTCGACGACCTTGTGCGGCGCACGGGGGCCACACCGCGGCCGTACTCCGTCGCGGCGCCCGCGGGCACGGGCACGGTGAACCCGTTCCGCGGCCTGGTGCAGCTGTGGCGGGAGGCGCCGCGGACGACCGGGGTGCTGTGGGCGCTGTTCGCCGGGGTGTTCCTCGTCTACTTCGGAGCGCTGACCTGGCTGCCGTCCATCCTCAAGGCCCAGGGGTACGGCACCTACGCCGCGTTCCTGTTCACCGCGCTGATGAACGCCATCGGCATCGCGGGCGTCGTGGTGAGCGCGCTGCTGGTGGACGTGGTGGGGCGCAAGCGCTTGATCGGCATCAGCGGACCGGTCGCGGGCGCCGCCCTGGTGCTGTTCGGGCTGGCGCTGGACCTGCCGTGGTTGGCCCTGGTGTGGCTCGGCGTCTACGGGTTCGTCATCGAACTGGCGATCCCCGCGCTCTACGCCTACGCCACCGAGGTGTACCCGACCCGGCTGCGCGGGGCGGGCTTCGGCTGGGCGTCCACGGCCAGCCGGGTCAGCGCGGGCGTGGTGCCGCTGCTGCTGGGCGCGGTGCTGTGGCCCGCGCTCGGCATCGCCGGGGCGTTCGCCGTGCTGACGGTGGCCGTGGTGGCGGCATCGCTGTGGTTGGCCCGCGGCGGTGTCGAGACCGCGGGCGCCGAGCTGCCCGGCTCCGTCCCGGTTGGACAGCCGGAGGTCAGCTGAGCAGCGGCTCGACGCGGGACAGGGTCTCGCGCAGGTTGTCCTCGCTGATCAGCTCGTAGGCCTCGGGCATGGCCACCCAGCGCAGCGGGGCGGTCGGCTTCTCCGGCCGCGCCGCGCCCGGGGTGCCGGTGGCCAGGACGAACCGCAGGTCGGCGTGCTCGTGCGCGGCCTCCTTGGGCGACTCGGGCACGGGGACGACCACGACGTGCCGCAGCGCCGCGTCCGGCCACGGGCTCAGGTCGGCCAGGCCGGTCTCCTCCTCGCCCTCGCGCAGCACCACCGCCAGCGGGTCGACCTCGCCGGGGTCGCCGTGGCCACCGATCTGCAACCAGCTGCCCATCTTGGCGTGCCAGCGCAGCAGGACCCGCGACGAGGCGGGGTCGACGATCACCGCGGAGGCGGTGAGGTGCAGCGGGACCTCGCGCGACCACGGGTCGTCGGCGGCGGCGATCATCTCGCGGATGCGGGCCACGTCGGCGGCCTCGGTGTCGTCGGCGGGGCGGTAGGCCTGGAGCAGGGCGTCGGCGCTGCGCGGGGTCGACATGGGGGTGAGTCTAAGGTGCTCGCGGCTGGCCTCGCCTCCGGCACCGCGCGCGCCGGAACCGCTCACCCCTGCCCGTTGCCCGGCCGGAGGCAGTCGTAAGGGCGGTCGGTCGCGGGCTGGGCGAGGTAGGCCGCGGTCAGTTCGGCCGCCCCCGCCAGCGCCTGCGCCCAGGGCACGCCCGCCACCCGCGCCTCCAGCAGCGCGGCGAAGTGCACGTCCCCCGCGCCCACGGTCACCACGTCCCGCAGCGGGCGCTCCACCCGGTGCACGACAACGCCGTCGATGCCCGGCCCCACCGCCAGCGACCCCTCGGCGCCCAGCGTCACCACGACGTGGCCGTCGCCCGCCAGCTCCCGCGCGGCCGCGGCGGTCTCCCGGTGGTCGGGCAGGTCCCGGCCCGCCCACAGGCACAACTCCCGGTGGTTCAACGCCACCAGGTCGGCCCGGGAGCCCGGCACCAGCTTCGACACCTCCTCCGGGTCGGCCGACAGCAACCAGAACGGCTTGCCCGCCTCAGCCGCGGTCCGCCGCAGCCACGCGAGGTTGTCCGCGTGGGAATCGGTGCCCGAGGCGACCACGGCGGACTCCGCCACGTGGGCGACCACGTGCTCCCCCACGGCCCGCGGGGTCAGCGCGTCCAGGGCCTCCTGGCCGATGAAGTGCATGGCGGACACCGAACCGTCGACCAGTTCGGCGTGGAAGACCGGCAGGGGCGAGCGGACCGGCGCCGGGCGCCACACGGCGCCGTTGGTGGTGAGGTGGGCCTCGACGGCGGTGCGGAGTTCACCGGTGTAGTCGGCGGTGATGAACACGGGCCGGGTGCCGCGGGCGCCCAGCGCGCAGGCGACGTTGTTCATGACCCCACCCCAGCGCAGCGTGGCGGGGGCGCGGCCCGCGCCGAGGGGGCCCTCGTGCAGGAAGTCCAGCGCGACCGTGCCCACCAGCAGCGGGTGTTCCCGCATCAGGCCTACCCCCGGGTTCGGTGTGGAGTCGACGACCAGCCGGAAGATCATCCCACACCCGGGGGCCGGGGGGCGCGCGTCGGTCGCGGCCTGGTCGGGCGCGCCGGGGCCGTGCTAGCTTCCGAGCGGTTCCCAGACGGGGAGGACGAACGTGAAACGCTGGTCCACCAAGGATTTGACGGTCGTGCGGGAGCCCACCGACGGGCGCCCCGGGGAAGGGGTGATGCGCTTCTCCGACCGGTACTCGGTGTTCGACTTCGGGGTGCTGCCCGACGAGGTCCCGGGCAAGGGCGCGGCGTCGTGCGCGATGGCGGTGCGCTCCTTCGAGCTGTTCGAGGCGGCCGGGGTGCGCACGCACTTCCTGGAGCAGGTGGCCGACGACGCCATCCGCATCCGGCTGCTCGACGTGGACACCGACGGGACCAAGGGGCGCACCGGGCCGGGGCGCACGATCCCGCTCCAGGTCATCTACCGCCTGGCGCTGCCCAAGGAGTCCTCGGTGCACCGCCGCGCCCGCGCGGGCACCCTGGACCACGCCACCGTCCCGGCCTACGCCGACGCGGGCGCGCCCTGGCTGTCGCGGCCGATGGTGGAGTTCACCACCAAGTACGAGGAGACCGACCGGTTCATCAGCCGCGCCGAGGCCGAGCGGGTGGGCGCGGTGGACGCCGCCGACATCGCCGCGGTGGCCGAGCTGGCGGAGCGGGTCGCCGGGGTCGTCGACCGGCACTGCGCCGAGGTCGGGCTGACCCTCGTCGACGGCAAGGCCGAGTTCGGCTACGACGCCGACCGCGAGCCCATCCTCATCGACCACGCGGGCACCCCGGACGAGAACCGCTTCTACCTCGGCGGTGTCCCCGTCTGCAAGGAACTGCTGCGCTACCTGCACCCCGGGCTGCGCGAGGTGGTGCAGCGCCTGGTGGCCGACGGCGTGCCGCGCGCGCAGTGGCCCGCCCAGCCGCCACTGCCCGCCGAGTCCGTGGCCGCCACGGCGGAGGTGTACGCGCGGTTGGCCGAGGTGTGGACCGGCGGCGACCTCGACCGGCTGCACGAGGCCGTGCGCCGGTTCCAGGCCGCCGCGGGCTCCGACCTCGACGACCGCACCGGCCTGTGACCGCGGCGGACACCCCCGGCACGACTCCACACCGACAGGAGGAACGCGCGATGGCGCACGCCGAGCGGTTCGGCCCCGAGGGGTGGGCGGTGCGGGTCACCGCCCCCGCCAGGCTCAGCTTCACCCTGATCAACCTCGACGGGGAGTCCCTGCGGCGCAACGGGATCGCCGCCATGTCCGTGCGCGACCCGCACCTGGTCGCGCGCGTGGCCGCCGTCCCCGGCGACGGCGCGGGCACCGGCGGCGTCGAGGTCGTCGGCACCGAGGAGGAGACGGCCGTCGAGCTGGCGGGCAAGCTCGCGCAGCTGCGCGAGCTGTGGGACGGGCCCGCCGTGCGCGTCGACGTCGAGCGCCCGCTGCCCCAGCACAGCGGGTTCGGCTCCAAGACCACCTCGCTGCTGGCCATCGGCCACGCCTACGGCATCGTGTGCGGGCAGGACGTGCCGCTGCGCGAGCTGTCCCGGTTGCTCGGCCGCGGCCGCACCTCCGGCGCCAGCACCGGGCTGGCCGCCACCGGCGGGTTCCTCGTCGACGGCGGGCACCGCAACCCGCCGGAGTTCTTCGCCGCCCCGCAGGAGTTCCTGCGCCCCAGCCGGTTCGCCACCCCGGTCGCCCCGCCGGAGCCGGTGGTGCGGCTGCCGTTCCCGCCGTGGCCGATCCTGGTGCTGCTCACCGGGGGCAGGCACCTCGGCGGCACCGAGGAGCTGGAGTGGTTCAAGTCCGTCACGCCGATCCCGCACGCCGAGGCCGCCCGCACGGCGCAGCTGGTCTTCCTGGGCCTGGCCCCCGCTGTGGCCGAGGCCGACTACGACGGGTTCTGCGCCGCGGTCGACGCCATCACCTTCGGCAGCCACTTCAAGCGCGAGCAGGTCAAGGTCGCGGGCAGCGCGGTCGGTGACGTGCTCGACGCAGGCCGCGCCGAGCCGTCCATCGACGCCATCGCGCTCAGCGTCACCGGGCCGTCCTGCTTCGCCTTCACCCGCGACCCCGGGGCGGCGACGCGCTGGGCGCAGGGGCTGCGCGAGCGGGGCGCCATCCGCGACTTCTGGTTCACCACCGCGGACAACACCGGGTTGTCCGCGGGCTTCGCACCGTAGAGGAACAGATGACCACCAAGGAAACCGTCCCCGACGTGCTCGCCAGCCGGTACGCCTCGCCGGAGCTCGTCGCGCTGTGGGCGCCGCGCAACCGCGTGGTGGCCGAGCGCCGGATGTGGCTGGCGGTGCTGCGCGCGCAGGCCGAGCTCGGCGTGGCGGTGCCCGAGCGGGCAGTCGCCGACTACGAGGCGGTGCTCGACCGGGTCGACCAGGAGTCGATCCTGCGCCGGGAGCGGGTGACCCTGCACGACGTCAAGGCGCGCATCGAGGAGTTCAACGAGCTCGCCGGGCACGAGCACGTGCACAAGGGCATGACCTCGCGCGACCTCACCGAGAACGTCGAGCAGATGCTGGTGCGCGAGAGCCTGGCCGCCATCCGGGTGCGCGCGGTCGCGGTGCTGACCCGCCTGGCCGCGCTGGCCACCGAGCACGCGGGCACCACCATCGCCGCGCGCACGCACAACGTCGCCGCGCAGGCCATCCCGCTGGGCAAGCGGTTCGCCACCGCCGCCGACGAGCTGCTGCTGGCCGTCGAGCGCGTGGAGGACCTGCTGCGCCGCTACCCGATGCGCGGGATCAAGGGCCCGGTCGGCACCCAGCAGGACATGCTCGACCTGTTCGACGGGGACAAGGCCAAGGTCGCCGCGCTGGAGGACCGGGTGGCCGAGCACCTGGGCTTCGAGCGGCGGCTGACCAGCGTCGGGCAGGTCTACCCGCGGTCGCTGGACTACGAGGTGGTCTCCGCGCTGGCCCAGCTCGCCTCGGCGCCCGCCAGCCTGGCCAAGACGGTGCGGCTGATGACCGGGCACGAGCTGGCCTCGGAGGGCTTCGCCGAGGGCCAGGTGGGGTCCTCGGCGATGCCGCACAAGATGAACCCGCGCAACAGCGAGCGGATCAGCGGGCTGGTGGTGCTGCTGCGCGGCTACGCCTCGATGGCGGGCGAGCTGATGGGCGACCAGTGGAACGAGGGCGACGTCAGCTGCTCGGTGGTGCGCCGGGTGGTGCTGCCGCAGTCGTTCTTCGCCATCGACGGCCTGCTCCAGACCACGCTGGCGGTGCTCGACGGGTTCGCCGCGTTCCCGCGGGTCATCGCCGCCGAGCTGGACCGCTACCTGCCGTTCCTGGCCACGACGAAGATGCTCGTCGCGGCCGTGCGGACCGGGTTGGGCCGGGAGAAGGCGCACGAGCTGATCAAGGAGCACGCGGTGGCCGCGGCGCTGCGGATGCGCGAGGGGCAGCCGGGCAACACCCTGGTGGCCGCCCTGGGCGCCGACCAGCGCTTCCCGCTCGACGAGGCCGAGCTGACCGCCCTGCTCGCCGACCACACCGCCTTCACCGGGGTGGGCGTCGACCAGGTCGAGCAGGTCGTGGCCCGGGTCGCCACCCTGGTCGCTCGCTGCCCGGAGGCGGTCGACTACGCTCCGGAACCGGTGCTGTGACCGCCTGCCACCCCCGCGGGCGGGCTGAGGAGTCTGGAGGGCGGACCGGGTGAACTACCTGCGCATCCTGCGGCGGGAGCACTTCTTCCGGGTGTTGTTCGGCAGCTGGGTCGGACGGCTGCCCACGGCGATGGCGGCGGTGGCGATCCCGCTGGCGCTGCGCGACTCCGGTGCGGACTTCGTCTTCATCGGCCTGGTCGCGGGCTGCTTCGCGATCTCCTCCGCCATCGCGGGGCCGGTCATCGGCCGGGTGGTCGACCGGGTGGGCCAGCCCAAGGTGCTGGTGCCGACCGCGCTGCTGTCGGCGGCCGGGTACGTCACCATCGCCGCCGCGCCCACCGCGCACACCGCGGTGGTGGTCGGCGCGGTCCTCGCGGGCGCGCTCACCCCGCCGCTGGAGCCGTGCCTGCGGGTGCTGTGGCCGAGCATCGTCGACGAGGACGAACTGGACAACGCCTACGCGGTGGACTCCGCGGCGCAGGAGATGGTGTTCGTCGCCGGTCCGCTGGTGGTGACGCTGTGCGTGGCGGTGTTCGCGCCGATCACCGCGCTGTGGGCGCAGGCCACGCTGACCCTGGTGGGCGTGCTGGTGTTCGCCACGGCGAAGCCGTCGCTGCGCTGGCGGCCCGAGCAGGTCGGGGAGCGGCACTGGCTGGGCCCGCTGCGCAAGCTGGGCCTGGCGCTGCTGCTGCTGGCCCCGGCCGGGATCGGCTTCGCCATCGGCACCCTGAACGTCCTGGTGGTCAGCTACGCCGAGCGCAACCCGCTGCCCGGCGGCGCGCCGGTGCTGCTCACGCTGAACTCGTTCGCCTCGCTGGTGGGCGTGCTCATCTACGGCGCGATCACGTGGACCTGGGAGCCGCGCACCCGCATCCTGCTGTTCGCCTGCGGGCTGGTGGTCGGCTACGGGATGCTCGTGCTGGTGCCGGGTCCGCTGGCGATGGCCGGGCTGATGCTGCTCACCGGGTTCTTCCTGGCCCCGATGCTGGCCGCGGTGTTCGGGCTCATCGGGGACCTCGCCCCGCGCGGCACGGTCACCGAGGCGTTCGCGTGGCTGGTGACGCTGTTCGCGGCGGGCAACTCCTTCGGCGCGGCGGCCGTGGGCCCGCTGCTCCAGCGCGACGAGCTGCACACGGCCGCGGCGAACGCCAGCTACGGTTCGGTCGCCTGCCTGGTGCTGGTGATCCTGGGCTACCGGCTGATGAAGCCCACCCCGGCGGCGGTGCAGGCCGCCTGACCGACGCGCGTCGGCCCCGGGACCACTGTGGTCCCGGGGCCGACGTGCGTCGTCGTGGTCAGCGGGTGCGGTGCTGTGCTGCAGGTGTCCGCGCGCGCCGCGGCGGTCAGAAGTGGTCGAGCAGCTCGGGGAAGGTGCGCAGGGTCAGCACCCGGTCGTCGCCCTCGTCCAGCTCGTCGTGCTCCAGGCCCCAGGTGTTGTCGTTGGGGATGAACACCGCGCACATGCCCACCGCGCGGGCGGGGCGGATGTCGGACTTGGGCGAGTTGCCGATCATCCAGGTCTGCTCGGGCTCCAGGCCGTGCTCGGAGACCAGCGCCGCGTAGGTCTCGGCGTTCTTCTCCGGCACGATGTGGATGTGCTCGAAGTGGTCGGACAGGCCCGAGGCGTCCAGCTTGCTCTGCTGCTCCTCGGTGTCGCCCTTGGTCAGCAGCAGCAGGGTGTAGCGCTTGCCCAGCTCGGCCAGGGTGTGCTCGACCCCGGGGATCAGCTCCACCTCGCGGCGCACCAGGGCCCCGGCCAGCTCGTCGATGGCGGCGCGCTCGCGCTCGTCGGCGGGGCGCTCGCTGAGCTTGGCGAAGCAGTCGTGCAGGCTGCGCAGCAGCATCTTGGCCCCGTAGCCGTGCGTGACGGCGTTGGCGGCCTCGATCTCGTCGAGCACCGCCCGCACCTGCGCGCGGTCGAGGGTGGGGTGGGCCAGCCAGTCCAGGAAGCCCTCGATCACCCGCTCGAACAGGACGTTGTTCTCCCAGAGCGTGTCATCGGCGTCGAAGATCAGCACCTTGGCTGATGCGGTCCGGCTCACTCGGTAGACGGTACCAAAGCGACCCCGGGCCCGGCACGCTGGTTTCGCCGTCCCCGCACCGGAAGCGGGCCCGGCGCGAGGAGGGGGAAGGGCAGTGGAGCGAGCGCGCACCCTGGTGCTCACCGGGGCGGCCACGGTGTTCTCCGGCGACCTCGCCGCACCCGTGCTGCCCGGCGTCGACACCGTCGCCTGCGCCGACGGGGTGGTCACGGCCGTGGGCACCGCCGCGGACCTGCGCGCCGAACTGGACACCGCGGACGTCCACGTGGACCTGCGCGGCGGCACCCTCGCCCCCGGCCTGATCGACTCCCACGGCCACGTCACCTTCGGCGACTACAGCCCCCGCCAGCGCGCCGTGGACTACCTCGCCAGCTACCTGCAGGGCGGCATCACCACCACCATCTCCGCGGGCGAGGTCCACGTCCCGGGCCGCCCCCGCGACCGCGCGGGCGTCAAGGCCCTCGCCGTCGCCGCCCACGCCAGCTACCGCACCTACCGCCCCGGCGGCATGCGGGTCCGGGCGGGCGCCCTGCTCATCGAACCCACCCTGCGCGAACCCGACTACCGGGAGGTCGCGGACGCGGGCGTCCACCTGGCCAAGTTCGGCTTCGGCGCCTTCACCTCCGCCCACGAGGGCGTCGACCACGTCCGCTGGGCCCAGCGCGCGGGCCTGACCGTCATGTGCCACGCGGGCGGCGCCAGCGCCGCGGGCGGCGCCTCCATCGGCGGCCCGGAACTGCTCGCCCTGCGCCCCGACGTCTGCGGCCACGCCAACGGCGGCCCCACCGCCCTGCCGGAGGACGCCGTCGCGGCCCTGTTCGACGAGACCGGGATGGCCCTGCAGGTGGTGCAGGCGGGCAACCTCCGAGCAGCCCTGCGCATCATCGACATGGCCCGGGAGCGCGATGCCCTGCACCGCGTCGTCATCGGCTCCGACACCCCCTCCGGCTTCGGCGTCATGCCCCTGGGCGTGATCAAGACGGTGGTGGAGCTGTCCGCACTGGGCGGTCTGCCCCCCGAGCGGTCCTGGGCGCTGGCCACCGGCGGCCCCGGCCGGGTGTGGGCCCTGCCCGAGGGCGTGCTGCGGGTGGGCGCCCCAGCCGACCTGCTCTGCCTCGGCGCACCGGCCGGGTCCCAAGCGGACACCGCCTCGGAGGCCATCTCGATCGGCGACATGCCCGCCATCACCGCCGTGGTCACCGACGGAGCGGTGCGCGCCGCCCCCGGCCGCAACACCCCCAAACCCGCGGTCCCCGTCACCATCACCGGCCACCACCCCGCCGCCGCACCGGACCACGCGTAGCCAGGATTCACCTACCGCCCTGGTTCTCCGCTTCCCGCCCGAGGATCACCCAGTGCTCGACCGGAACAACGCGGCCACCGAGGCCTCGTAAGCAGCGCTCACCTCGAACGCCTTCGCCGCCAACGCGAACCGCCGCTCCTGCGACACCCCTTCCGGCGACCCGCCCGCGGCGGCCAGTTCCGCCACCACCCCCGCGTAGTCGTCCGGGTCGCACAGCGGGACCACGTGCGCGCAGTTCTTCCCCGCGGCCCGCAGCATCGCGGGACCGCCCACGTCGATCTTCTCCCGGAACTGGTCCATCGACGACGCCGCGGCGGGCAGCACGTAGTAGTTGCAGGCCACCAGGTGCACCCGCTCGACCCCGTGCTCGGCCAACTCCGACAGGTCGGGCTCGGCGTCGCGGGCCAGGATGCCCGCCATCACCGACACGGTCAGCGTCTTGACGCGCCCGCCGAGCATCGTGGGCACGCCCGCCAGGTCGGAGACGGCCCCGACGGACAGGCCCGCCTCGGCGATGGCGCGGCGGGTGCCCTCGGTGGCCACGACGTCCCACCCGAGGTCGAGCAGGCCCCCGGCCAGGACCTCGATGGAGCGCTTGTCGCTCACGCCCAGGACTGCGAGCACGGTGGGACTCCTCAGCTGCGGGTGCGGGGGCCGCGGTCGATCAGGGCGTCGCGGTGGGCGCCGACCGAGACGAAGCGGACGTAGGTCTCCAGCAGGGACTCGACGCGCTCGACGTAGGCGCGCGCGGCGGCGGGCAGGTCGTCGTAGGAGCGGGCGCCGGTGATGTCGTCGTCCCAGCCGGGCAGCACCTCGTAGACCGGGGTGGAGCGCTCCAGGACGGCCGGGTCGGGGGTGAACGACGTGGTGCGGGCGCCGTCGCACTCGTAGGCGACGCACACCTTCAGCTCGCCGGTGCCGGTGAGCTGGTCGAGGTTGGTCAGGGCCACCTCGTCGGTGCCCTGCATGAGCGCGCCGTAGCGGGTGGCGACGCCGTCGAAGGCGCCGAGCCTGCGCGGGCGGTTGGTGGTGGCGCCGAACTCGCCCCACAGCTCGCGCAGCCGGTCGCCGGTCTCGGTGTCGAACTCGGTGACCAGCGGGCCCGCGCCGATGCAGCTGGAGAAGGCCTTGGTCACCCCCACCACCCGGTCCAGGCGCGCCCACGGCACGCCCATGCCCACCGGGGCGTGCGCGGTGAGGCAGGTGGAGGAGGTGGTGAAGGGGTAGATGCCGAAGTAGATGTCCTTGAGCGCGCCGAGCTGGCCCTCCGCGAGGACGGTGGCGCCGCGGGCGAGGGCGTCGCCGAGCAGGGTGGTCACGTCGCGCACGTGCGGGCGCAGCTGCTCGCGCAGGCCCGTCACCCAGTCGTGCACCTCGGCGACCACCAGCGGCTTCGCGCCGTAGATGGTGGTGAGCCTGCTGTTGGCCCAGTCGAGCACCGAGGTGAGCCTGCGCTCGAGGTTCTCGTCGTCGAACAGCTCGCGCACCAGCAGGGTCTTCTTCATGACCCGGTCGCCGTAGGCCGGGGAGATGCCCATCCGGGTGGAGCCGTAGCCGTCCTTGCCGAGCCGGACCTCCTCGGCGGCGTCGAGGTCGCGGTGGAAGGGGAAGCACACCGACGCCGCGTCGGAGACGACGACGCGCGCCGGGTCGCAGCCGTGCTCGACGACCGAGGCGACCTCCTGCAGGAAGGTCTCCACGTCGACGACCATGCCGGGGCCGAGCACGCTGGTGGTGCCGGGGCGGAAGACGCTGCTGGGCAGGTTGTGCAGGCTGAACTTGCCCTCGTCGACGACGATGGTGTGCCCGGCGTTGCCCCCGCCGTGGTAGCGCACGACGAACTCGGCGTCGCCGCCGATGGCGTCGACCATCTTGCCCTTGCCCTCGTCGCCCCAGTTGAGGCCCGCCACGGCGGTCAGCACAGAACTCCCCCTCCTCGGCCCGCGGCGGCGCGGGCCACGTGGTCACACGACGAAGTGGCGCCAGTCCTCACCCGCGCGGACCACGACCGACGCGGAGGAGATCTTGAGGTAGTCCACGTCGTCGCCCAGCCCGGCGGGCACGCCCCCCTCCGCGAACGCCTTGACGGCGTCGAGCAGGAAGTGGCGCGCGCGAACGATACCAGTGTCGCTCTTGCCGGGGTTCTCCCGAGTTCGATCAACGACCGGGCCCATGCTCTCCTGCACCGCGATGTCCTGCATGGCCAGCCCCCGGATGCCGGAGAAGCTCTCCCCCGAGCGCATCGCCGCCCGGTCCTGGCCCCACCGGTTGCCCCGGTCGAAGCCCTCGCGGAAGTTGTCCGGGTTCATCCCGTCGAGGTCCAGGCCGAACTGCGCGGCGAAGTAGGCGGGGTCCACCGGGCGGTCGAGGTTGTACCACAGGTACCAGAAGATCGTGCGGTGCTCGTTGACCGGCACCCAGGCGTGCCAGAGCCGGTCGCCGTTGGGCAGCTCGGGCACGATGGTGTACCACGGCATGACCATGGGCTTGACCCGCACCAGCTTGTCCCCTGTGGACAGCTTGCGGATGGCGGCGTAGCGGATGCCCCAGTCGGTGGGCTCGATCTCGTCCACCGGCGCGCGGTCGTCGAGCAGGTCGCGCAGCGGGCCGGCGGCGGCCTCGGTCTCGTGCAGCAGGGACACGTGCGCGGAGTCCACATCGGCCTCCAGGCCCTGCACCCAGTTGCACTCCAGGTCCGCGACGATGGCGAAGACGTTCTCGCTGGGCAGCTCGGTGAAGGCGAACCGGGGGAAGGGGCGCGCCGCGCGGCCGGGGCCGCCGACCCACACCCAGATCACCCCGCCCGCCTCGACGACCGGGTGGTGGCGCAGCTTGACCCGGCCGGCGAACCGGCCGCCGTCCTCCTGCTCGGACGGGGTCTCCAGCACCTCGCCGGAGGTGGAGAACTTCCAGCCGTGGTAGATGCAGCGCAGCGCGCAGTCCTCGTTGCGGGCCAGGGCGAGCGAGGCGCCGCGGTGCGGGCACGCCTCGTCGAAGCAGCCCAGCGAGCCGTCCTCGCCGCGGAAGACGACGTAGCGCTCCCCCAGCAGCTCCACCGGGACGGGGTCGCCGCCCGCCACCACGCGCTGCGCGCGCAGCACCGGCATCCAGTACTCGCGCAGGAGGTCGCCCATCGGCGTGCCCGCCGCCACGCCGGTCAGGGTCTCGTTGACGGACCTGGTCGCCATCGCGCGACACCTCTCTCGTGCATCGGGTACTACCACTGTGGACAGTCGGATCCGGGGGCGCCCTGGGCAGGGGACGACCGGGCGCGCGGGCCCGGGTGCGGCGGGGGTGACGTGGACCGCCCGCACCGCAACTGTAAGCGCACCAGGCGCACCGGCAACACCCCCGGCGCTTGCCGGTGCGCGCCGCGGGCGGTCATCCTGGGTGGGCGCCTGCCCCTCGGCACGGCCGCCAGCCCCCCACTCGACCCGGAGGTCCTGCGAACAATGCGACCCACCGTCGTCATCCTCGGCGAGCTCTACGACCCCGCCGCGGAGGACCACATCGCCGAGCACGCCGAGCTGGTGAAGGTCGACCCGGACGACGCGGCGGCGGTGGCCGCCGCGCTGCCGCGCGCGCACGGGCTCATCGCCAAGTACCCGGCGCCGATCACCGCCGAGGTGCTGGCCGCCGCGCCGAACCTGGTGGCGGTGCTCTCCAGCGGCCGAGGCGTGGACAACATCGACATCCCGGCGGCCACCGCCGCGGGCGTGGTCATCGCCAACAACCCCGGCCTGGGCGGGCGCCCGGTGTCCGAGCACGCGCTGGGCCTGATGATCACCATCAGCCGGGACCTGCACGCGGTGACCCGGCTGGGCATCGAGGGCGCCTGGGAGCGCAGGCTGACCACGACCCGGGTGGAGCTGGCCGACAGCACGCTGGGCATCGTGGGCCTGGGCAACGTCGGCAGCAACATGGCCCACCGGGCGGCGCGCGGGTTCGGCATGACGGTGCTGGCCTACGACCCCTACGTCAGCGCCGAGGAGATGGCCGAGCACGGCGCGACCAAGGTCGACGACCTGTTCGAGATGCTGGGGCAGGCCGACTTCGTCACCTGCCACCCGGAGATGAACGACGAGACCGAGCACATGTTCGACGACGCGGCGTTCGCGGCGATGAAGCCCGGCGCCTACTTCGTGAACACCTCGCGCGGTCGGGTCGTCGACACCGACGCCCTGGTGCGGGCGCTGCGCAGCGGGCACCTCGCCGCGGCGGCGATGGACGTCTACGAGGAGGAGCCGCTCGACCCGGCCAGCCCGCTGCTGGGCATGGACAACGTGGCGCTCACCGCGCACGTCGCCGACTTCACCGTGCAGACCAAGACGGCGCTGGCGTTCTCGGCGGCCACGAAGGTGCTGGGGGCGCTGGCGGGCGAGGTCCCGCCCAGCGCGCTGAACCCGCAGGCCTGGGACGCCGCCGACCGCAGGCGCAAGGAACTGCTGGGCGGGTGAGCCGCGGGGCGCGCACCGGGTCACCGGTGCGCGCCTCACCGCTCGACCAGCTTGGCGACCGCCGTCTCCACGACCTGCACCGCGCCCGCGTCCACCAGCGCGGTGATGGCCTCGGCCAGGCCCACCAGCGGGTAGGGCGCCTGGGCGACGACCACCCCCTCCTGGCCGCCCAGCCGCCACCAGCGGGCGGGCAGGAGGTCGCGCACGGCGTCCCAGCGGTCGGCGGGGGTCAGCACCGTGAGCAGGGTGTGCTCGGCGGCGGCCGTCGCCGCGCCCAGCAGCGCCGAGAGGCGGTCGATCGCCGCGCGCCTGCGCGGGTCGCCCCACGCCTGGGGGTTGGCGATCAGCCGGGGGACGCAGCGGCGCACGGTCGCCAGCTCGCGCAACCCGTTGTGCCGCAGCGAGGTCCCGGTCTCCACGACCTCCAGCACCGCGTCGGCCAGGTCTGGCACCTTGGCCTCGGTGGAGCCGTGCGAGTGCACGACGGTGACTTCTAGCCCGAGCCGCTGGAAGTGGTTGCCCGCCAGGGTCGGGTACTCGGTGGCGATCCGGGTGCCCGGCGGCAGCTGCGCGATCGTGGTGGCCGGGTGGTCGACCGGGACGGCCAGCACCACCCCCCAGCCCGCCTCGGTGGCCTTGGAGTAGTTGAAGTCGCGCACCGGCTCGACCTTGGCCCCGGTCTCCTCGATCCAGTCCGAGCCGGTGAGCCCGAGGTCGAAGACCCCGTCGGCGACGAAGCCGGGGATCTCCCTGGGCTTGCAGAACACCACCTGCCGCACGCCGGGGAAGGCGATGGTGGCCCGCAGCGAGCGCGCCGAGACCCGGCGCACCGCCAGCCCGGCGGCGTCGAACAGGCGCAGGGTGGGCTCGGTGAGCGACCCGGTGGGCAGGGCGAGGGTGACCACGGCTCCATCCTCTCGACGGGGGTCCGGTGCGCGGGCGGGTCAGACGTGCAGCAGGCGGTCGATCCCGGCCACCGGGGCGCCGGGCAGCCGGGCGGGGCGGAACTCGACCTCGCCCACCACCAGGTCCGCGGGCATCCGGGTGACCAGGTCCGCGACGAACCGCCCCACCGAGTCCGTGGTGATCTTGGTGGGGGCGGTGTCGTCGTCGAAGTTCGCGATCGCGCCCGGCGACAGCAGGCACGCGCGCACCCCGTGCGGGCGCTCCTCCAGCAGCAGCGTCTCCACCAGGCCTTTGAGCGCGGCCTTGGTGGCGCTGTAGGCGGCCCCGCCCTCGAAGTAGTGGGTGGCGGCGTGGCTGCCCATCACCACGAACAGGCCCCGCCGGGCGCGCAGGGCGGGCAGCGCGGTGCGCGCCAGGTGGAACACCGAGCTGAGGTTCACCGCCACCTGCCGGTCCCAGTCCGCGGCCGACATCTGCGCGACCGGGGTGAACACCCGGTCGACGGCGTTGGCCACGCACAGGTCGAGCCCGCCCTCCTCCTCGACCACCCGGCCGGTGGCGGCCACGACCGCCCCGGCGTCGGCCAGGTCGCAGGGCAGCTCCCCCAGGTCGGGGTCGCCCAGCGGGGTGCGGTTGAGCGAGCGCACCCGGTACCCGGCGGCCAGCAGCCCGCGGGCGATGGCCAGCCCGCTGCCCCGGTTGCTGCCGGTCACCAGGGCCACCGGCGCCCCCGGCTCAGAGCCCATCGAAGGCCCGCTTCCACTGCTCGACCAGCTCCTCGGCGGTGGCGCCCTGGCGGAACAGGTCCTTGTCCAGCGGCGAGCCGTCGGCGTGGCGCAGCCGCATGCAGTCCTGCGACACCTCGGAGTTGAGCACCAGCTCCCCCGCGGCGTCGAAGCCGAAGATCAGGCAGAAGTCCCACACCTGCAACGGCGCCAGCCACTCCCGCAGCACGTCGTTGACCAGCAGCGACTTCTCCCGCATGAGGTCGACCGGCAGGTCGAGCACGCGCAGGTAGTCCTCCCCGATCGGCTGGTCCTCCGGGTCGGTGCGGTAGTCGAACTTCACCACCGGCCGCGGCAGCGGGGCGCGGTCGGGGAACAGGCCGGGGTACTTGCGGGTGGTGGAGCCGTTGGCCACGTTCTTGACGATCACCTCGAACGGCGGCCCCGGCGCCCACTCGGCCAGGTAGGCGATCTCGCCCACCCGGCGGTGGAAGGCGCAGCGCACCCCGGCGGCGGTGAGCTTCTCGGCGGCCTTCTCGTAGAAGGCCAGCCGCAGCGGGCCGGTCTCGTCGACCAGCTCGTCGCGGTCGTAGCTGAAGCTGCGCAGGCTGGGGATGAGCTCGACCAGGCACTTGCCGTCGTCGAGGCGCCAGAGCCGCTTGCTGCGGCCGACGATGTCCGGTGGACGGCTGTCCACCACCCCGGCGAGGGGCTCCGGGCCGGGCAGCCGGTCTCCCGCTGTGCTCACCTGATCTCCCTCCCCGCGGTGGTGGACGGCGCCCATCAGCCCTGCGCCCTGGCCTGCTCGACGACGGCGCCCACGGCGGCGTCGAAGGCCTCGGCGTAGGTGTCGACCTCCTGCTGGCCCATCGGGGTCGACACGCAGCCCAGGCCGCTGTCACCGATGAGCACGCCGTTGAGCAGCAGCTCCTGGAACAGCAGGTGGCCGAGGCGGGCGGAGTTCACCGAGGAGTCCGGGACGGTGCCGGTGACGACCCGGAACAGCGACTCGACGCCGTTGACCTCCCAGTCCAGGCCGTTGTCGGCGATGGTCTTGCGCATGGTGTCGCGCAACTGCTCGCCGAGGCCGCCGATGCGCTTCCACTCCGCCTCGGTGAGCAGCCGCAGCGAGGCCACGCCCGCGCTCATGCTCACCGGGTTGGCGTTGTAGGAGCCCGAGTGCGGCAGCTTCGGCTTGCCCTCGCTGGGGTCGAACACGGCCATGACCTCGGCCTTGCCCACCACCGCGCCGATCGGCATGCCGCCGCCGATGACCTTGCCCAGCACGGTCAGGTCGGCCACGCCGCCGATGGCGTCGATGGCGCCGTGGAAGCCCGCGCGGAACGAGCCGACCTCGTCGGAGACGAGCAGGACCCCGGTCTCGTCGCACACCGCGCGCAGGGCGGCGATGTACTCGGCGGTCGCGGGCACCAGGCCCGAGCGCCACGGCACCGGGTCGATGAGCGCGCAGGCCAGCTCGCCCGCGTGCGCGCGCAGCACCTCGGTGGCGCCCTCGGGGTCGTTGAACGGGATGATGATGGTGTTGTCCAGCACCGCCTGCGGCATGCCCGCGGTGTGGCTGTGGCTGATCAGCGAGCCGGAGCCGTCGTTGTTGACCGCGACCGAGTCGTAGGCGCCGTGGTAGGAGCCCGCGCACTTGGCGATCTTGGGCCTGCCGGTGTGCGCCCGCGCGGCCTGCACGGCCATCATGACCGCCTCGGTGCCCGAGCTGGTGAACCGGGCGCGCTCGTAGGCGTCGCTGCGCGCGCACAGCGCCTCGGCGAAGAGCACCTCGGCCTCGGTGGGCAGGCCGAAGCAGGTGCCCCTGGCCGCGGCCTCGGAGATCGCGGCGACGATCTCGGGGTGGGCGTGGCCGTGCACCAGGGTGGTGCTGTTGCCCAGGAAGTCCAGGCGCGAGGTGCCGTCGAGGTCGACGACCCGGCAGCCCTGGCCCGCGGCGGCGTAGATCGGGTACGGCGAGTTGTAGACCGCCGTCCGGCTGTTGCCGCCGGGCAGCACGGCGCGCGCCCGCGCGTACATCTCCTTGGACGCGGTCGACACGGCCTCGTAGGTCACGGCGCTCACGGTGTTCCTCTCCTCGTTCCTCGTGTCCAGGCGTCGGTGCGGATGTCCCGCTGGTCAGCGCGGGGCGGTGAAGTACCGGGTCTCGAACTTCACCGCCGCCCCCGGGGCCACCCAGCCCGGCACCGCCGACAGCGGCACGCCGTCGGGCTCGCCGACGGCGGTGGCCAGCCGGGCGCCGAGGCCGGGGGCCAGCGGCGCCGCGGCCATCGCGACCGCGCGCACCGCCATCAGCTCCAGCGCCGCGCAGGTGCGCGCCAGGCCGGTGCCCGGCATCGCCTCCTGCACGTCCGCGCTGACCTCGGCGAAGTCCTCGGCGCGGGCGACCAGCTCGCGCAGCCCGGCCAGCACCGCCCTGGCGCCCGCCCGCTCGGGGCGCAGCTCCAGCGCGGCGGTGGCGCACAGCCGGGCGATGTGGCCGTAGAAGCGCTCGGCCTCGGCGTTCCAGGCGCCGCCCTCGGGGGCGACCCCGGCGAAGTGCTCGGCCACCCGCGACCCCACACCGTCCAACCAGGACTGCCACCGGCCCAGCTCGCCGGTGCTGAACCGGGCGTAGCCCTCGGCGGTGAAGTCGCGCCGGCGCACGTCCGGCGCGGTGGCGGTCAGGTAGAGCCGCAGCTGGTCGGCGGTGTCCTCGGTCAGCGCCTCGCGCGCCCAGACGGCGTGCTTGCGGCCGGTCGAGAACTTCTGCCCGTCCAGCAGGTAGAACTCATTGCACACCAGCGTGTCCGGCAGGGCAACCAGGTCGGTGAAGGCGCCGAGCACGGCCGGGAAGGCGAACGCGCGCAGGAAGGCGTTGTCGAAGCCGAAGAACAGCGCGGTGCGCGGGCTGGTGGCCGCGGCGTAGGCGGCCCAGCCGTCGACGCCCTCCTGCCGGGCCAGGTGCTCCAGGGCGACCAGGAACCGGGCGACCAGCTCGAAGGCGGAGTACATCCGCTGCTCGGCGTGCGCGGGGTCGGCGCCGTCGACCTGCTCGACGCGGATCGGGATGCCGGAGTCGGCCGGGGTGCTCACCGGCAGGTCGGGCAGCGGGTGGGCGATCACCCGCTCGACGTAGCCGCGCAGCCGGGAGTGCATCGCCGCGCCGCGCAGGTACCCGGTCAGCCGCTCGCGCAGCGGTTCCAGGGGCAGGAAGTAGCGGGTGAGCGGCACCTGCTCGGCGGGGGCGCCGCAGGTGGCGCAGCTGGGGTCGACCAGGTCGCGGTCGTGGTAGGGCAGCGCGCACACCTCGCACTCGATGCCCGCGGTCTGGTCGGAGCCGCAGTGCGGGCAGCGCCCGGCGACGAACGCCTCCAGCAGGAACCGCCCGCACGGGGCGCAGTGGTTGGTCGGCTCGGTGCGGGCCACCACGGCCCCGTCGGCGAGCAGCCGCTCGAACACCTCGCGGGCCAGCCCGGGGTAGGTCTGGTCGGAGGGGCGCACGAACACGTCCCACTCCACCCGCGCGGCGCGCAGCCCCTCCTGGATGGCGTCGGTGTTGCGCTCGGCCAGCTCGTAGAAGGACAGGCCCTCGGCGGCCGCGGCGGCGGCGACCTGGCTCTGGTGGCCGACCGTGCCGAGCAGCAGCTTGGCCTGCTCCCCCGCGGCCAGCAGCGCGCGGCGGCAGGTGTCGGCGGTGAGGAACGGGCCCGCGATGTGGCCCAGGTGCAGCTCGCCGTTCGGGGTGGGGAACGACGGCAGCAGCAGCACCGGCCGCCCGTCGGCGCGGGTGGCGCCCGCGCGCTGCCGCTCGGCGTGCGCCTGCTGGAAGCCCGCCATGTCCTCCCACCAGATCGAGAAGAACGACAGCGGCCGGTCGGTGGCGATGTTGCGCAGGGTGTGCGGGGCAAGCGGGGGCAGGTAGACGCTGTCGCCCGCCCGCAGCGGGCGCGTCAGCCCGTCCCAGCCGACCTCGCCCTCACCGTCGAGCACCACCCACACCTCCAGGTCGTGGTGGTTGTGCGCGGCGGTGACCTCCCCGGGGCGCAGGGTGACCCGGCGGACCTGGAACGGCGGACGCGCGTGCGCCGCCCAGTCCGGGGGCGCGCTGCGGACGAACCCTTCGGCGGCGAGGTCGGCCACCTCGCGGGGGACACCACTGGTGATCATCGGGGTCGGCACTCCTGTCGACGTGCTGGGGCTGTGGAGCTGGTGGAGCCGGGTGGCGGGCCCGCGCGGGGCCCGCCGACCGCTTACCGGTGGCCGAGCACGGCCATCGGGACGTCGTGGTCGGGGTCGGCGTCGGCCGCCGGGTGCCCCACCCAGTCCAGGGCGGCGCGCACGGCACCGGTGTCGTAGCGCTCGAAGCCCAGCAGCGAGTTCGCGATGGTGGCGCTGCGCCAGGCCAGCAGGCTCAGGTTCGGGTCGGCGACGCCGAAGCGGTGCCGGGCGGCGTTCTGCACGTACACCCGGTTCTGCTCGGGCCCGCGCCACTCCAGGCTGAAGTCGGCGCGCACGGCCAGTTCCCCGCCGGGCACCAGCAGCTCGCGCAGCCGGTGCAGCGGGGCGGGCAGGTCGTGGCGGTAGCCGGTGGCGCAGATGACCACGTCGACGTCCTCGGTGAGCCCGCTGCCGTCGCCCGCCAACCAGCCGGTGCGCAGCGCGCCCGCGGCGTCGGTGACCGAGGTGAGCCGGTGGCCCAGCAGCACCCGGCACGGGCGGTCCAGGCCGTCGAGCTCCTCCAGGTCGTAGAGCCGCTGGTAGATGGCCTCCAGCAGGGACGCCGACACCCCGTCGCTGGCCATCCGCTGCCGCTCGACGAGCGCGGCGCGGCGGGCGGCGGGCAGGCCGTGGAAGTAGGTGCTGTAGTTCGGCACGAACAGCTCGTCGACGAACGGGGTGTCGTCCAGCGGCAGCAGGTTGTCCCGGGAGGTGCCCCAGAGCACCGCCGCGGGCCGGTCCGGGGTGCTCAGCAGGTGGTGCACGACCTCGGCGCCGCTCTGCCCGCCGCCGACGACGGCCACCCGCAGCCCGGTGAAGTCGCGCGGCTGGGCGAGCACCTGCGAGGCGTGGAACACCCGGTGCGGCTCGAACCCGGTGGCGCAGGCGGGCAGCTTCGGGTCCAGGCCGGTGCCGGTGACGACGTTGCGGGCGCGGTAGGTGCCCTCGCCGGTCTCGACGGTGAACAGCTCGCCGTCCCAGTCCACCGCGCGCACGTCCACTCCGAAGCGCAGGTTGGGCACCCGCTCGGCGGCCCACTGGCAGTACTGCTCGAACTCCCGGCGCGGCACCTTGGAGCGGCCGGTGACCAGCAGCCGGTAGAACCGCTTGTTCTCCACCAGGAACGCGGGGAACGAGTACGGGCTGGTCGGGTCGACCGGGGTCACCAGGTCCTTGAGGTAGTGCACCTGCATCTGCACGTCGGGCAGCATCAGCCCGGCGTGCCAGGTGAAGCGCTCCGCGCGGTCGAGGAACACCGCCCTGACGCCGTCCCCGCCGGGGGCGCCGGGACCGGCGGTGCGCTCGGCGCCCGCCAGCAGCGCGGCGAGGCTGAGGTTGGACGGGCCGATGCCGATGCCGACCACGTCGAGCACCTCGCCGGTGGGCGGGGCGGTCGGGTCGGGGGTGCCCGGGTGCGGGCTGCTCATCGGGTGCGTGGTCATCGTGGTGCGCCTCCGGTTCCGGCGGCGCCCGGGGACGCCGGTGCGGTGTCGCCGCCGTCGGACGACCAGCGCACGCCCAGGGCGGCGAGGTCGGCGGTCAGTCGGGTGAACAGCTGCGGGGTGGTGGCCAGGTGCGGGCGGACCCACCCGGTGCCCGCCACCGCGCCCTCGGCGAGCGCGGCGGTGGCCCAGGCGAGGGTGAAGCCGGTGGTGCGGGCCATCGCGGGGAGCCCGGTGGCCGGGTCCTGGCGGTCGACGAGCAGGGCGCGCAGGGCGAGCACGCGGCCCTCGGCGTCGGGGCGGCCGCGGCCGACGACGTCGAGCACCACCAGGTCGCGGTCGTCGGGCCCGGCCCGCAGGCGGGGCGCGAGCACGTGCTCGACGACCCGCTTCGGGGCCACGCTGACGCCGTCGACCTCCAGCGGCCGCTCGTCGAGCAGCCCGAGGTCGGCCAGGCCGGTGACGGCCGCGGCGAACCCGGGCCAGCGCAGGGTCTTCTGGGTGCAGTCGGCGCCCGCCAGCGCCGGGTGCTCGGCCAGCCAGGGCACCATGCCGTCGTGGTAGGCCTCCAGGGTGCCCACGCCGGGCACCGCCACCTGCTCGACGCCGGAGAACCGGGGGTGCTCCACGACCGCCCCGCCCGCCACCGCCAGCGCGGCGCGCTGCGCGACGGGCAGGTGGTTGGCCAGCTCCCCGCCGAAGAACGCGGTGTAGCCCCAGGGCGGGCGCGGGGCGTGCGGGACGCCGCCGCAGCGCACCTCGACCGCCGCGGGCCCCTCCCCGGTCAGCTCGACGATCCGCCGGGCGACGTCGGTGGCGACCAGCTCGGTGAGCCCGGGCTCCAGCCCGATCGGCAGCAGCACCGGGACGCGGCCGTCGGCGGCGGCGTGCAGGTCGGCCAGCTCCTCGGTGGGGGGCCGGGTGATGCTGGCCAGCGGGACCCCGGCGGCGGCGGCCTCGGCCACCGCCGCCCGGGTGGCCGACCAGGGCACCGCCGCGGCCACCGCGGCGCACCCGGGCAGCGCGGCGGCGAGGTCGTCGGCGACCCGGACCCGGCGGCCGGTGCCGTCGAGCCACCGGGCGAGCCCGGCCGCCCGGTCGCGGTCCCGGTCGACGAGGGTGATGCCGCTGGTGCGCGGGTCGCGCGCGAGCGCGTGGGCGGCGCCGCGGCCCATCTGGCCGCAGCCGAGCAGCGTGACCTCCACCTGCCTGCCTCTCCGGTCGGCGGTGCTGTCGTCGTGGGTGTTGAGGTGTAGGTGCTGGGGTGTGGTGGTCCGGGGTGTGGTGCCGGACCTCAGCCCGCGGTGACGCGGGCGGTGACGACCTCGGGCACCGCGTCGAGCAGCGCGTCGAGACCCGCGCGGTGCACGTGGCGCGCGCACACCGCGGCGACCCGCTGGCTGCCGAAGTCGGCGGGCGGCAGCTTCACCGCCGCACCCACCGGCACCTCGGTGAAGACGTGGTCGTAGCCGGGGGCGTCGACCAGCTCGGCCACCCCGTCCAGCCCGGCGTAGGTGCCCGCGGACCCGGCCAGCACGAACCGCAGCCCCGCGTGCAGGTCCCGGTCGGGGGTCAGCCGCAGCGGCTCGCCGGTGGCGACCCGGATGACGTTCTCGAAGAACGGGATGCCGGTGGCGGCGGGCACCAGGTGCGAGCCGATGTAGTCACCGGCGGGCCGGGCGGCCACCTCCAGGAACCGCATGCCGCGCTCGCCCCACTTGGCCTCCAGGTGGAAGGCGCAGTTGTCGAAGCCCAGCGCCCGCACCACCTCGCCCGCCTGCCTGCTGATCGTGGCCTGCGCGTCGGTGGGCAGCGCGCTCGGGAAGCGGTGGGTCAGCTCCAGGTGGAACGGGTCGGTGGTCACCTTGTCGGTGATGCCGACGACGTGCACCTGCCCGGCGGCGACGAAGCCCTCCACCGACAGCTCCACCCCGTCGAGGTACTCCTCGACGATGAACTCGGCGCCGAACTGCTGGAACACCGGGTCGAAGCCGGGGTCGGCGATGCGCAGCAGCTCGGTCATCGCCGGTTCCAGGTCGGCCTCCGAGCGCAGCTCGAAGATGCCCTTGGACCCCGAGGCGCCGGTGGGCTTGACCACGGCGGGCAGCCCGATCCGCTCGACCGCGGCGCGCAGCCCGGCCAGGTCGGTGACCCGCTCGTAGGCGGGCAGCACGTCGACCTTCCCGGAGATGGCCTGCTTCATCACGTACTTGTTGCGCGCGGCCAGGGCGGCCTCGGCGGGCAGCGCGGGCAGCCCGAGGTCGGTGGCGATCGCGCTGACCAGCCGCACGTCGACCTCGGTGAAGTTGGGCACGCCCGCGATGTCGTGCTCGGCGGCCAGTTCCCTGGCCAGCTTGACCGACCGCTCGGTGTCGTAGGTGTCGACCTGGTGGAAGCTGTCGACCAGCGGTTCGGCGAACGCGGGCAGCGCGCGGCCCAGCACCACCACCCGGTACCCGAGCGCCCGAGCGGCGAGCAGGGCCTCCTGGCCCTCCCGCTTGATCCGCCTGAGGTTCACGAACAGGACACTGCGGCTCACCGGTTCCTCCAGTAGACGTCGTGCGCGCCGGTGCGGCGCCGGCCGTCGATGATCTTCACCGGCACCTCGCCGAGTCAACCACAGCGCCCACCCCCCACCAACCCCGGCTCCACTGTGGACGCCTTGCGCCGCTCGTCCCCGGCCGGCTATCTCTGGGGTCCGGGGCCTGAGCGGGCGCCCGTCGCCGACGCGGGAGGAACTGACATGCGGGTCGTCACCATCGGAGCGGGCGCCATCGGCACCGCGACCGCCCTGCGCCTGCGCCAAGCGGGCGCCGAGGTCGTCCACGTCGCCGCCACCGCCCCCCGCGACACCCTGTCCGCGCACAGCTTCTCGTGGGCCAACGGCATCGACGAGGGGTCCGAGGCCTACTGGCACCTGAGCCTGGAGGCCCTCGCCGCGCACCGGCGCCTCGCCGCCGAGACCGACCCGGCGTGGCTGGGCACCGGCGGCAACCTGCACTGGGCCGCCGACCCCGCGGGCGAGGAATCCCTGGCCACCGCGGCGAAGGGCTACCGCGCCCTGGACTACCCGGTGCGGGAGCTGACCACCGCGCAGGCGCTGGAGCTGGAACCGGGACTGCGCCTGGACGACGCGGTGGGCCCCATCCGCTTCTACCCCGACGACGTGTTCCTCCACACGGACCTGATGCTCGACGCGGTGGCGCGGGCGGCGACCGGGCTGGGGGTGCGGCAGCGGTTCGGCGAGCCGGTCGCCGGGATCGCCGCCGACGGCCGCGGCGTGCGGCTGGCGTCGGGGGAGGTCGTCGGGGCCGACGCGGTGGTGTGCTGCGCGGGCAGGGGGAACGCGGAACTGCTGGCGGGGTTGGGGATCACCCTCCCGCTGCTGGCGCCGGGCAGCCCGCGGCGGCTGACGCACGGGCTGATGGTGCGCACGACGCCGGTCGAGGCGGGGGTGCGGCGGGTGGTCCACGCGCCGCACCTGAGCATCCGGCCCGCGTCGGGGGGCGCGCTGATGTTGCACTGCCACGACCTGGACTGGTTGTTGAACGAGGGGGCCGACCCGGGGGAGCTGGCGGAGCGGGTGGTGTCGCGGCTGCCGGGGGTGCTGCCCTCGGCGGGTGGGGCGCGGGTGGCGTCGTACCTCGCCGCCGTGCGGCCGGTGCCGGTGGACGGGATGACGATCGTGGGGCCGGTGGCGGAGGGGTCGGCGGTGTCCGTGGTGGCCACGCACAGCGGGGTCACGTTGGCGGCGGTGCTGGCGGAGGTGGTGGTGGGGGACCTGGTGGGGCGACCGCACCCGCTGGCTGATGGGTTCCGGTTGTCGCGGTTCGGGTGAGGTGGAGGCTCGTCTGGGCTTTGGCTTGGCGGTCGCCTCGCCTTGCTTCGGGGGGTGGAGGGGTCGCCTCGCCTTCGGCTTCGGCGGGTGATTTCGGGATTTTGGGGCTGGCTCGATGTGGTGGTTGTGCTTGACCGGGGCCCCTGCGGCGATCATGTGCTCGGGGTGGGGAAAAGGTGAGGCCTTCGGCCCCACCCCCCGGCCGTGGGTAGCACATGATCGCCTTCCCCGGTCAAGCACAACCACCACATCGAGCAGGGCCGTAGCCGGGCCGGCGGGTCCGTAGGTGGTGCTGTCTTTGAAGGGAAAGGACAGTGGGGGGTGGGGCTGGGGAAGGCTTGGGGGGCTTGGGGTTGGGGGTGGGCTAGCTGTCCAGGGCGGTGCCCAGGCCCGCGAAGCGGTTGGCGATGAAATCGCCCCAGGTGGGGTCGAGGGTCTTGAGGCCATCGGGGCCGATCTGCCACTGCTTCGCGGCGTGGGGCGGGTAGGCGAACATGACCGAGGACATGCGGACGTACTCGCCGTCGCCGAAGGGTTGGGGGGTTTGGAGGGTGGAGCGGTGGACGCGGTGGGTGGAGGGGCGGAAGCGGTTCTCCGAGGCGTGGGTGAGCATGCGGCCGACGTTGCAGAGCAGGACGTCGGTGCCCGCGATGATGGGTTCGACCCAGGTGCCGTCGTGCAGGACGTACTGGAGGCCGCCGTCGGACGGGGGGAGTTGGAGGCCGAGCATCTGGATGCCGGAGTGCTCGTGGGCGAGGACCTCGCGGTCGCCGGTGCCGCGGTAGTGGATGACGCGCAGGTTGGTGGCGCCGCGGTCGAGGTCGAGGCTGGGGGCGCCGTCGGGGAGCATGCCGCGGATGACGTCGCTGAAGGTGGTGATGACCTGGAAGGCGGTGTCGAACACGGCGCGGGCGTGGCCCGCGAACTCCGGGAACGCGCGCAGCAGGGCGTCGGCGCCCTCCGGGCGGTTGTCGAGCATGCCGCCGGAGACGTGCACGAACTCCTTCGGGTCCGGCACGCCCTTGGCCAGGCGGGGGATCTCGGAGTTGTACGGGAAGAACCCGTGGGTGCCGCCGTTGGACAGCTGGGGGGTGCGCTCGTAGGCGTAGTCGTCGAGGGACGGGTCGGTCGACAGGCAGGCGTCGCGGAAGCTGGACATCATCGCCCGCACCCGGTCACCGATCCCGGGCACCTCCACCGACATGAAGCCCCAGCCCTCCAACTGCTCGCGGATCGGGTCCGCGGCCGCGGTCAGGTCGGCGCGCACGTCGGTGGCGCGCACCACCGGCACCGACCCCGCGAGGGGGAAGGCGGTCACGTTCGCTTCGGTCTCCACTGCATCCATGGTCGCTCCAGGGGGACGTCGGTCCAACGGCAAGGGGGTCGCGGCGCTCAGGCGGTGCGCTCGTCGAGGTGGTCGGCGAACTGCGCCCACGCCTCGGCGCAGTCCCTGGCGATGTCGGCCACCGCGGTCGCGCAGTGCGCGGGGGTGTTGTCCGCGATGCGCTTCCAGGTGGCGGGGGTGATCGAGTGCAGGTCGAGCAGGCGCAGCAGGGCGCGGCCGCACTCGCTGAACCGCAGCGACGGGTCGCGCCGCAACCGCTGCAGGTCCAGCGGGCGGTTGGCGGTGCCCGCGTCGGCGGCGCGCTGCGCGCCGCGCACCCGCACCGGCCGCTCCTCGGCGGCCGGTGCCACCGGTTCCGGCGCGGGCGCCGGGCGGGCGGGCACCCGGCGGGTGCGGCCGTCGCGGCCGACCCGCCCGGTCGACTGAGGAATTTCCGCACTTGACCGCGCGCGCACCGCGCCCGCGGTCTTCGGCGACAGCCCGGTGGCGGCGGCGACCCGCCGGTCGGACCACTCCGGGAACGACCGCAGGATGCGCGCCGCGGCGGCGGTGCGGTCGGCCAGGGTCAGCGGCAGGCCGTGCTCGACGTTGGCGCGCACCGACTGCACGAACGCGGCGGCCTCGTCGCCGTCGAAGAACAGCACGGCGATGTCGGTCGCGCCGCGCAGCTGCGCCGCGCGCAGCCGGTGCACCCCGTCGAGCACGCGCATCGTCTGCCGGTGCACCAGGATCGGCGGCAGCGCGGGCAGCACCTCGGCGAGCGCGCGGACGTGGCCGTCGTCGAGGCCCGCGCGCCGGGGCGAGCGGTCGTAGGCGAGCGCGGCGATGGCGACCCGGGTGCCCTCCTCGGCCACCCTGGTCGGAGCGGGTTGCCCGGTCCGCTGCGCGGGGACCGCGGACAGCAGGCGGGACTCGGTCAGCTGGTTCACGGCGTGGTTCCTCGATGCTGCTCGGTGCTGCTCGGGGTGGATCTGCTGCTCGGGGTGACCTGCGGCTCTGAGTGGATCTGCGGCTCTGAGTGGATCTGGCAGCGGCACAGCGGGACCCGGGGCGACCGGGTCCCCCACCCGCGCCGGGCGGGTGCGGGCGCGTCAGCGCGCGGCGGGTTGCGGGGCGGGCAGGCCCAGGTGGTCGCGCAGCGTCGTCCCGCTGTACTCGGTGCGGAACAGGCCGCGGCGCTGCAACTCGGGCACCACCAGGTCGCAGAAGGCGGTGACGGAGCCGGGCACGTGCTCGGGGTAGACGTTGAAGCCGTCGGCCACCCCCGTCTCGAACCACTCCTGCAGCACGTCGGCCACCTCCACCGGGTTGCCCACCACCGGGTAGGCCAGCTGGGTCGGGGTGGCGTGCACCAGGTCGGCGTAGGTGATGGCCCCGGGGCCGCGCCGGGTCAGCCGGGTGATCTCACCGAGCCTGCGGGCCCCGTCGGCCGACACCGCGGCCAGCACCTCGCGCGGCACCACCTCGTCGAGGTCGCGGCCGCGCACGTCCACCCCGAACGCCCGGGAGGCCGAGCTGAGGTTGCGGCGCAGGCCCTCCCCCATGCCCCCGGCCCGGACCAGCTCGCCGGGCTCCTGCTCGGGGTCGAGCACCAGCAGGGAGTTCAACCGGTCGTAGAGCGCCACCGCCTCCTCGGTGGTGGGCGCCACGACCGGCGCCACCCCGGGCAGCACGGCCACCCGGTCGGCGCGGCCGTGCGCGGCGGCGCGGGACTTGATGTCGGTGTAGTAGTCCCGGCGCGCGGCCACCGTCGGCTGCGGCCCGGCGAAGACCAGGTCCGAGGCGCGCGCGCCCAGGTCGCGGGAGCGGTCGGAGGTGCCCGCGTTGAGCAGCACCACCCGCCCCTGCGGCGGGCGCGGCACGTCCAGCGGCCCGTCGACCTGGAAGAACCGGCCGCGGTGGTCGATGGAGCGGGCCCGGCCGCCGGGCTCGGCGGCACCGTCCCAGAGCGCCCAGACCACCTCCAGGGTCTCCTCGGCCCAGTCGTAGCGGGTCTCGGTGTCCCAGTGCCGGTCGCGGCCGAAGTTCAGCGCCGCGGCGGGGTCGGCGCCGGTGACCAGGTTCCAGGCCGCCCGGCCGCCGCTGAGGTGGTCGAGCGAGGCCAGCATGCGGGCGGTGGTGTAGGGGTCGGAGTAGGTGGGGTTGGCGGTGACGACGACGCCGATCCGCTCGGTGGCCGCCGCCATGGCCATCGCGGCGGTGTAGGGCTCCAGCCGGGAGATCTGCGCGGGGTTGCTGTGCTGCAGGGCCGGGTCGCTGGCCAGCCGGTCGCCCAGGAAGACGAAGTCCAGCTTGGCGCGCTCGCAGGCGCGGGCGACGTCGGTGAGGACGTCGAGGCGGTAGGCGGCGTCGGCGGCGGCGTCGGGGTGGCGCCAGCCCGCGGCGTGCGTCCCGGTCGCCCAGAACATCAGCCCGAGGGACATCCGGCGCTGGTCGGTCGGCTCAGGCGGAGTCGGTGTGGTGGGCATGTGCGGTGTCAGCTCCTGGCCGTGGCGAAGCGGTTCTGCGGTCGGGACAGCCCGAGCCGGGCGCGCAGCGTCGTGGCACCCGGTGCGGTGGCGCCCGGGGGGCGCAGCCGGGGCAGCACGTGGGCGGTGAAGGCGCGCACGGCGGCGGCGTCGGTGGGCCGCACGAGCAGGCCGCGCACCCCGCGCCCCCGCTCGGCGAGCTCGTCGGCGACTGCGCCCGGTCCACCCGGCACGGCCACCTCGTCCGGTGTGGAGGGTGCGGTGGCGAACGGCCGCACGCCCAGCAGGACGGTGCCGGGGTCGGCGCCCGGCGACGCGGCGACCACGAGGTCGGCGGCGGCGGCGACCGGCCCGTCCGAGGCCGCGGCGAGCACGACGGGGTGGCCCTGCGGGGGGCGGATGACGTTGAGCGGGCCGCGCACGCGCAGCGCCGCGCCCTCGTGGTCGACGGGGTGGATGCGGGCCGGGTCGACGAACTGCCCGGTCGCCTTGTCGTGCACGAAGGCCCCGTCCTCCCAGCTGTCCCAGAGGGCGCGCACGACGGGCACGTGCTCGGCGGCGCGCACCGCGCGGTCGGCGGTGGGGCGCGGGTGGTTGGCGTCGGCGTCGCGGGTGGTGGCGGAGGTGGCCCACCACCCGGCGCGGCCCCCGGTGACGTGGTCGAGCGAGGCGACCATGCGCGCCAGGTTGTAGGGCTCGTGGTAGGCGGTCGAGGCCTCGACGACGAGGCCGGGGCCCGCCGCGCGCCCGGCGGCCAGGGTGGCCAGCAGCAGCGCCGAGGGCGGGCCGGGCACCCCGGTGGGGGTGGCCGGGGAATCGGGGAGCACCAGGAAGTCGACGCCCGCCGCGGCCGCCGACTGGATTATTCCGAGGATATCGGACAACGCCCCGCACAACGCCTGAACGGGCAGTGCGAGACCGATCGGAAATGCGGCGGGCGCGGTCACCGTCGAATTCCGCGATGATCGGGAGAGGGGCAGCAGGACATGCTCGTCCTCCTCGGGTGGGGTGGGTTGTGCGCGGCCGGGCCCGGCTCCTGGCTCGGTGGGCGGTGCGCTCGGCGGGCGCGGCCAGCCCCCGCCGTCGACGGCCGCAGGACTGAGTCAACCAGCCACCACGGGGCCCTGCAACTTGTCAACCTGCGCGTACACCGGCGATCGGGCTCACCCGCGACACCGGTCTAAGATCAACGGCACGATCCGTGACCGGGGCAGCGGGGTGTCCTCGTCCGTCCGGAGGGGTCCCTTGCCGAGTGGGACGGCGGCCGTTCGGCCGCTGCCGGGCACCGCGCGTGTCCGCTTGCTCCAATGGGGGGAAGATATCTCGACAACGTTAAAGCTTGCCCCGGCCGAATGCGCCTGTATACCTTCCGCGACGGACTCCCACCGGCATTCGGAAAGGAATCGCAGTGGCGCACGCGACGCAGAGCGGCATTCCCACCCCGGCGGCGGACGTGGTGGTGGTCGGGTCGGGCGGGGCGGGTCTGCTGGCCGCGGCCGTCGCCGCCGACGCGGGGCTGCGGGTGGTGGTGCTCGAGCGCACCGGCCTGCTCGGCGGCACCACGGCGGTCTCCGGCGGCATGATCTGGGCCCCCGGCAGCCCGCTGCTCACCGACGACTCCCCCGACGACGCCCTGCGCTACCTCACCGCGGTGGGCGAGGGCTCGGTGGACGAGTCCGTGGTGGAGCACTACGTCAAGACCATCCCCGAGGTGGTGCGGTGGATGCTGGAGCGCACGCCCGTGCGGCTGTTCCCCATCGACCGCCCGGACTACCACTCCGACTGGCCGGGGGCGCGGGACTTCGGGCGCTGCCTGGACAACGAGCCGTTCGACACCTCGTCGCGGCCCGGCCTGGCCGACCGGGTGCGGCGCGGCCCGCAGTTCCCGCCGCTGACCTACGACGAGCGCCACCGCTCCCGCTTCACCGGCCCGGACCAGGACCTGGTGGCGCGGCGGCGCGAGCGAGGCGTCCTCACCGTCGGCGCGGCGCTGGTGGCCGCCCTCGTGGCGGCGTGCGACGACCGGGGCGTGGAGTTCGCGACCGGCGCCCGCGCCGTGGGGCTGCTGCGGGAAGGTGAGGCCGTCACGGGTGTGCGCACAGAGGACGGTCGCGACTTCGCCGGGCGCGCGGTCGTGCTCGCCAGCGGCGGGTTCGAGTGGGACCCCGCGCTGACCCGGGCGTTCCTGGGCGACACCCCCGTGCTGCCCGCCAGCCCGCCGGTCAACCACGGCGACGCCCTGCGGATGGCGATGGCGGCGGGCGCCGCGCTGGAGCGGATGAACCAGGCGTGGTGGGTGCCCGCGATCGTCGGGGTGCCCGAGGAGTACGAGGGGCACCCGCTCACCCGCCACCTCGTCGGCGAGCGGTGCCTGCCCGGCTCGATCCTGGTGGACCGGCACGGCAAGCGGTTCGTCAACGAGGCGGTGAACTACCACGACATCACCCGCACCCTGTTCAACTTCGACGCCGACGCCCACGAGCCCGCCCACCTGCCCGCGTGGCTGGTGTTCGACGAGCGCTTCCGCACCAGCTACCAGGTGGGCCCGGCCGCCCCGACCGACCCCGCCCCGTCCTGGTTCACCACCGCGCCGACCCTGGCCGGGCTGGCCGAGCGGCTGGGCGTGGACACCGCGGCCCTGGAGGTGACCGTCGCCCGGTTCAACACCCACGCCCGCACCGGCACCGACCCGGACTTCCACCGCGGCGAGACCAGCCACGACCGCTACTACGGCGACCCCCGGCACACCCCCAACCCGTGCCTGGGCGAGCTGTCCACGCCGCCCTTCCACGCCGTGCGCGTCGCCCCCGGCGCGCTGGGCACCAAGGGCGGGCCCGCCACCGACCTCGACGCGCGCGTCCTCACCCCCGGCGGCACGCCCATCCCGGGCCTCTACGCCTGCGGGAACGTCGCGGCGGCGGCGGCCGGTCCCGGCTACCCCGGTTCCGGCGGCACGATCGGCCCGGCCCTGGTGGCCGCCTACTCCGCCGCCCGGTCGCTCGTGGACAAGCGCTGACCGCTCCCCCGCCCGCTGATCCCCCTGGCCGGTCCCCCGCTGACCGTGCCCTTGGGGCAGGGTGAACGCCCTTGACCCTGCCCCAAGGGCAGGCGGTCAACTCGGTGTGCACGCCACAACACCGACATCGGGGGAGCTTCCCGCATGAAACGGAACCACCTGGGCCGAACGCTGGCCCTGGCGGTCGCGCTGGGCCTGACCGGCTCGCTCGCCGCCGCACCCGCCACCGCGCAACCCGCGCCCACCACCCGGCCGCAGTGGGGCCCCTGCCCCGCGGACGTCGCGTCCGGCGCGGTCGTCCTGGAGTGCGCCACCGTGCCCGTCCCGCTCGACTACACCGACCCGGGCGGCACCGCGATCGACATCATGATCTCCCGCCTGCCCAGCACCGACCCGGGGAAGCGGCGCGGGGTGCTGCTGCTCAACCCCGGCGGGCCCGGCGGGTCGGGGCTGTCCCTGCCCGCGACCCTGTCGCGCATGGGGATCCCGGACAGCGTGCTCGACGCCTACGACCTCATCGGGATGGACACCCGGGGCATCGGCCACTCCGCACCGGTCAGCTGCGGGTTCACCGTCGACCAGGACTACCGGGGCAACGTCCCGCCCTACGCCGTCGACGACGCGGCCGTGCTGCGCGAGGCCGAGAAGGCCAAGGCCGTCGCCGACCAGTGCGCCGCGCACGACACCGGCGACCGCCTGCGGCATCTGACCACGGCGAACACGGCCCGCGACCTCGACCGCGTCCGCGCGGCGTTGGGCGAGGAGAAGGCCAGCTACCTCGGCTACTCCTACGGCAGCGCGCTGGGCGCAGCGTACGCGTCGCTGTTCCCCGACCGCACCGACCGGGTGGTGCTCGACAGCAACATCGGCGACACCTACTCCAACCGGGAGTCGGTGCGCCGCTTCGCCCTCGGGTTCGAGCAGACCTTCCCGGACTTCGCCAGGTGGATGGCCGACCGGCACGGCGCCTACGGCCTGGGCCGCACGCCTGAGCAGGTGCGCGCCACCTACTTCCGGCTGGCGGAGAAGCTGGACGAGCAGCCGTTGCCCGACGTCGACGGCCCGTTGTTCCGCTTCGCCACGTTCTTCGCCCTCTACGGCAAGACGAGCTACGGCCTGATCGCCCAGCTGTGGCAGCACGCCCAGAACGCCACCGCCACCGCCCCTGCCGCGCAGGCCCCGGGCCAACTGTCCCCCAACGACAACGGGTGGGCGGTGTACCTCGCGGTCACGTGCAACGACAGCAACTGGCCCGAGGACATCCGCACCTACCAGCGCGGCGTGGCCGAGGACCGCCGGAAGTACCCGATGTTCGGCGCGTCCCCGGCCAACGTGACGCCCTGCGCGTTCTGGCACCACGAGCCGTCCGAGCCGCCGGTACCGGTCAACGACAACGGCCCCACCAACATCCTGGTGGTGCAGAACCTGCGCGACCCCGCCACCCCCCTGCTCGGCGGCAAGCTCACCCACGCCAAGTTCCCGCACCGCTCCCGCCTGCTGCCCGTCGACGCCAGCGGCCACGGCGCCTACGTCTTCGGCGACAACGCCTGCGCCCTGAGCACCACCACGGCGTTCCTGGTCGACGGCAAGCTCCCGGCCAGGGGCAAGACCTGCGCGGCGACCCCCTCGGCCTTCGACACCGCGACCCAGCGGCAACGGGCGGAGGTGCCGGGCGGCGTGCTGACCCCGTGACCCGAGCGCCGGGGGCGGGCCCACCCGCCCCCGGCGCCCCGCTCAGGAAGCGAGGTAGCGGAACAGCAGCCGCAGGTCGTCCTCCACCGCGTTCAGCAGCTTGGCGTCGTTGATCACGCTCTTGCCGGGGTAGTGGTCCTTGCCGTTGGTCTGCTTGCCCTCGCGGGAGAGCAGCGTGCTCGTGGTCCGGTAGGTGCCGTCGTCGGCGACCTCGAAGAACAGGTGGTTGGCCACCGCGCGGGTCACCGTGAAGTGGCACAGGTGCCACTCGTCGCTCTTGGGGTTCTTGGTGAGCGGCTTGGTGATGGTGAGGTGCGCGTCGTACTCGGTGCCGTCCAGGGTGAGCTCGATGCCCTCCAGGTACAGCCACCCCCCGTCGGACTTGCGGTCGTAGTCGACCTTCGGGGTGGGCACGGACAGCACGCGCAGGTTCACCGGCGGGGGCACGGCGTCGATCGCCTCCCAGAGCTCGATCGTCCTGCTGACAGAAGGCATCGGGATCCCACCTCTCGTCGGGCCCTCCCGTGGAGGGCCGCACACCGAGGTGGTCGGCGGTGCCCGCTCCGGCGTTATACCCCCGGCGGTTATCCGACCTGGTGCGCGCGGTTCGGCGCGTCAGCTGTCGCGGGGGTAGAGCTTGAGGACCTCGCCCTTGAGGGTGGCCTCCAGGTAGGCACCGCCGTAGTCGTCGCTGAGGTAGAGGCGCAGGGACGGGGTGTCGTCGATGATGTCGCAGGACACGATGAAGTAGCGGAGGGTGGGCTTGGGCACGCCGAGTTCCTTGGCGGCCCGGTCCCACAGGGCGGGCAGGGCGTCCCAGTTGACGTCGTTGAGGTCGAGGACGGCGCGGTCGGGGTCGACGCGGTCGGGGCCCTCCCGGGTGGCGGTCCCGTCGCGGTACTCGAAGTCGTCGAAGCCGTTCTTGACCGCGGGGGTGGGGGCGGACGCGGAGGCGTGGTCGTCGTAGACGGTCATCTCCGCGACCTTCGTGCCGCCGATGACCCCGGTGAGGGCGCCGACCACCTGCCGCGCCCCGGCGGGGCTGAGCAGGTCGTCGGTCGCGGCGGCAGCGGTGGTGGCGGGCGGGGCGGCCGTGGTCGTCGGCGCGGGCGTGGCACCGCCCGCGGTCCCGGGGTCGACCGGGGCGCCCACCCGCTGCGTGGTGGCACCCGTGCTCGGCGCGCCCGCGCGGGTGCCCGCCGGGTCGTCGTCGCCCAGGCCGCGGACGACGAGGCCGACCGCCAGCACGGCGGCCAGCGAGACCACGGCCACCACCGCGGCGATCGCGCGCCTGCGCCCCGGCGGCGTCACCGGCCGCGACGCCTGCCCGGGTCGCGCCCACTGGGTCGTGCCGGGGCCCGGGCTCGGGAACCCGGTGTGCGGCGTCGGGAACCCGGGGTGCGGCGGGGCGGGGAAACCCGCGGGGGTGGGCGGGCCCAGCGGGGCCGCGAACCCGGCCGGGGTGGGCGGGCCGAAGGGGGCGCCGCCGTGCTCGACGGCGGCGAGCATCCGGTCGAAGGCCTCCCCGGTGGGCCGCGCCGCCGGGTCGGGCACCAGGACCGCGGCCAGCGCGGGGCCCAGCGGCCCGGCGCGCCGCGCGGGCGGCACCGGTTCGGTCATCACCGCGGCGAGGGTGGCCATGGTGGTCGCGCGGCGCAGCGGGTGGTGGCCCTCGACGGCGACGTAGAGCAACATCGCCAGCGACCACAGGTCCGAGGCGGTGCGCGTCTCGTCCCCGCGCAGCCGCTCCGGCGCGATGTACTCCGGCGAGCCGATGACCTCGCCGGTGGCGGTGAGCTGGCCGGAGTCGTGCAGGGCGGCGATGCCGAAGTCGGTGAGCACCGCGCTGCCGTCGGTGCGCAGCAGCACGTTGCCCGGCTTGACGTCGCGGTGCATCACCCCGGCGGCGTGCGCGGCCCGCAGCGCCGCGAGCACGTCGCGGCCGATCCCGGCCGCCTCCGCCGGGGTCAGCACGCCCTCGCGCAGCCTGCCCTCCAGCGAGGTGCCGCGGACGAACTCCATGACGATCCACGGGTACGGCGAGTCGTCGGACTCGATGATCTGGTAGATCGAGACGACGTTGGGGTGCTGCAACCGGGCCAGCGCGCGCGACTCGCGCAGCACCCGCTCCCGCTGCTGGGCGGCCAGCGCCGGGTCGTGCTCGTGGAGCGCGGCGTCGACCGGCCGCACCTCCTTGATGGCGACCTCGCGCTGGAGGCCGACGTCCACGGCCCGCCACACGGTCCCCATGCCACCGCTGCCCAGCGGCGCCAACAGCTCGAACCGGCCACCCACCACGCGCCCGGTCTGCTCTCCCTCAGACACCGCGCCACGCTAGCAACCACCCCCACCGCCCCGGCCCCCGACAGCCACCTCTTCGCACAGGTGAACCGCCCCGGTCGCCTATCGTGCGCGGCAGGGACCCGCGGCGGGCGGGGCGGCAGGGGGAGGTGGGGTGTGCCCGGACCCGAGCTGCGCCGTCGCCTGAGCACGTCCGACGCGGTGGTCATCGGCCTCGGGGCGATGGTCGGGGCGGGGGTGTTCACCGCGTTCGCCCCCGCGGCCCGCGCCGCCGGTGCGGCCCTGCTGCTGGGGCTGGCCGTCGCCGCCGTGGTCGCCTACTGCAACGCGGTGGCCTCCGCGCAGTTGGCGGCGGTGTACCCGACCTCCGGCGGCACCTACGCCTACGGCCGCGAACGGCTCGGCGACTGGTGGGGCTTCACCGCCGGGTGGGGCTTCGTGGTGGGCAAGTCGGCGTCCTGCGCGGCGATGGCCCTGACCTTCGCCACCTACGCCGTGCCGGGTCCGCCCTGGGCGCAGCGGGTGGTGGCGGTGGCGGCTGTCCTCGGGGTGGCCGCGCTCAACCTGCGCGGTGTCACCCGGACGGTCGCGATGACCCGGGTCCTGGTCTGCACCAGCCTCGCCGCCCTGGCCGCGGTGGTCGTCGGCGTCCTCGCGGGCGGCCGGGCGGACCCGGCGAACCTGACCGACTGGGCGGGCGCGAGCCCGCTGGGCGTGCTGCAGGCGGCGGGCCTGCTGTTCTTCGCCTTCGCGGGCTACGCGCGGGTCGCCACCCTGGGCGAGGAGGTGCGCGACCCCCGGCGCACCATCCCCCGCGCCATCCCGATCGCCCTGCTGATCACCGTGGCGGTCTACCTGGTGGTGGGCGTGGTGGCCCTGCTGGTGCTCGGCCCGCAGCGCCTGGCCTCCGCCGCGGCCCCCCTGACCGCCGCGGTCGAGGCAGGCGGCGTCGGCGGCTTGGCCCCGGTGGTGCGGGTGGGCGCGGCGCTGGCGTCGCTGGGCGCGCTGCTGGCCCTGGTCGCGGGCATCGGCCGCACCGCCATGGCCATGGCCCGCCACCGCGACCTGCCCGCCCCCCTGGCCGCCGTCCACCCCACCCGCCACGTCCCGCACCGCGCGGAGGTGGCGGTCGCGCTGCTCGTGGCGCTGGCGGTGTCCCTGGTGGACCTGCGCGGCGCCATCGGCTTCTCCTCCTTCGGCGTCCTGGTCTACTACGCCATCGCCAACGCGGCGGCGTTCACCCTGCCCCGCGAGCAGCGCCGCTGGCCGCGCTGGCTGTCGGTCCTGGGGCTGGTCGGCTGCGCGGCCCTGGTGGTGACCCTGCCCTGGCAGTCCGTGCTGGCGGGCGCGGCGGTGTTCGCCGTGGGCCTGCTGGGCCGGGCGGTCGTGCGCCGCGGGCGGGGGTGATCGGGGATCACGCCGCCCGCGCGCGGACCACGCCGAAGGCGACCAGGGCGGCCGCGGCGAGGGTCAGGACCACGCCGGAGAGCACGGCGGCCTGGTGGAACTCGGCGGCTTGGCCTGCGGTCCAGTGGGCGGCGGTGATGGAGCCGGTGAACAGGGCGGCGAGGGTGGTGCCGGTGACGGCGACGCCCGCGGCGGAGGTGACCTCGGTGGCGGTGTCGGTGAGCGCGGCGCCGATGGTGGTGCGGTTGTCGGGCAGGCCGCGCAGGACGTTGACGGCGGCGACGGCGCCGACGACCCGCATGCCCGCGGCGACCAGGGCCAGGGCGACGGCGACCCACGGGTAGCCCAGGCCGCCGAGCAGGGTGTAGACGGCCAGGCCGAGCACCACCGAGGACGCGCTCAGCCAGGCGGCGCGGCCGAGGCCGAGCCTGCGGACGACCGGGCCGACCAGGGCGCCGCCCGCGATGAGGACCACGACCTGCGGCAGCAGGCCGAGGGCGGCGCGGGTGGGCGACCAGCCCCAGGCCAGTTGCAGGTGCAGGGTCACCAGGTAGCCCAGCCCGGCGGTGGCCAGCGCGGCCGCGGCCTTGTAGACCAGACCGCTGGCGACCAGCGGCCGGGCGACCAGGCGCAGGTCGAGCAGGGGGTGGCGGGCGGTGCGCTGGCGCCGGGTGAACAGGGCCGCGCTCGCGGCGGCGCCCGCGGTGGCCGCCCACGGGGTCCAGGAGCCCGCGCCAGCCTCGACGAACAGGGTGGGGGCGGTGAGGGCGAGCACCACGGTGAGCGTGCCGAGGACGGCGCCGGGCACGTCGACGGGGTCGCGGTGCAGGTCGGCCGGGTCGTCGGCGGCGATGCCCGACCGCACGCCGAGGACGGCCAGGGCGGCGATGGGGACGTTGGCCAGCAGCAGCACCTGCCACGGGGCGACGGCGAGCACGGCGCCGCCGAGGGTCGGGCCGACGGCGAGCCCGACCAGGCCGACGGTGGAGATCAGCGTCGTGGCGCGCACGCGCAGGTCGTCGTCGGCGAACAGGCGGAAGGCCAGCGCCATCGAGCCGGGGGTGGTCATCGCCGCGGCGACGCCGGTGGCGGCCCGCACGGCGATCAACCCGCCCGCGGTGGTGACGAAGGCGGTGGCCAGGCTGGCGGCGCCGAGCAGCACCAGCCCGACGAGCATCACCCGCCGCCTGCCGAACCGGTCGGCCACGGCGCCGAAGGCGAGCATCAGCCCGCCGAAGACGACCGCGTAGGCGCTGGTGACCCACTGCAGGGCGGTGGTGGAGGTGTGCAGGTCGCGCCCGATGGTGGGCAGGGCGACGGTGAGGATCGAATTGTCGAGCATCTCGAACAGGAAGACGGCGGACAGCCCCGCCAGCGCCACCCACGCCGCGCGCAGCGTCTGCGGGCGGGCGGGTCCAGGCGGTTCTACGGGCTGTTCGTGCAGGTGAGCGGTCATGGGACGCCTCTCGGATCGGTGACGAACACCGTTCTACTCCGGAACAGTGTTCGTGACAAGACGAGCGCTGTTCAAAGTGGTTCGGAACACTGTTCGCGAGCGGCTAGACTGCGCCCATGTCACCGACCCCGCAGCAGCGCCGGGCCGCACGCCACCAGCTCGCCACGGGCCCGGTCGCCACCCGGCGCGGCCCCGCGGGCGCGCGCAAGAAGCCGATCACGGTGGACCTGATCGTCGACACCGCGTTCGCGATCGTGGCCGCCGAGGGCTACGACGCGCTCACCATGCGCAGGCTCGCCACCACCCTGGAGACCGGCCCGTCCTCGCTCTACGCGCACGTGGTGAACAAGGAGGACCTGGACGAGCTGCTGATCGGCAGGCTGTGCGCGCGGGTCGCCCTGCCCGAGCCCGACCCCGCCACCTGGCGCGACCAGCTGGTCGACGTGTGCACCCAGCTGCGCGAGCAGTACCTGCGCTACCCGGGCATCTCCCAGGCCGCCTTCGCCGCCGCCCCCACCAACCTCGACACCCTCCGCCTGGCCGAGGGCCTGCTGGGCATCCTGCTGGCGGGCGGCGTGCCCCCGCAGACCGCGGCGTGGGCGATCGACGCCCTGGTGCTCTACGTCAACGCCCACACCCTGGAGGTCTCCCTCGCCCGCCGCCGCCCCGCCCGCGACGACGACACCTGGGTGGTCAGCCGCGACGAGGTCCTGCGCCGCTTCGCCGCGCTCCCGGAGACCTACCCGCACACCAAGCGGCACGCCGACGAGCTGACCACGGGCACCCCCGAGGACCGCTTCGCCTTCACCGTGCGCCTCATGGTCGACGGCCTGGTCGGCTCGGCGCAGGGGTGACGACGCTTGTCCACCCGGGACAGGCGGACCGCCGCTGGGCGTTGGGGCGCAACGCGTTGCGCCGGTCGGCCCAGCGGGGCGGCGGCAGAGCGGCCGCTCCTCGCCGCGCGCCGTGTGATCGTCCGGCGCCGGGGGTAGGTGGAGGGCACTCGTGTCCCACGGAGGAAGGCGGCGCGCAATGCCTCGCGTGCAGCAGCACCGGCGCAGGCTGCCGGGGAGTTGGTTCCGGACCACCAGCGTGCGGAGCCACTACCGGAAGTCCCCTGCCCTGATCCCGACCATCATCGCGGTGGTCCTCGCCCTGGTCCTCCTGGCGGTCCTGATCTTCTAGCGGGCCGGGTTCTCGGGCGGACGGCGTCGGGCGGGGGTGCGGGCTGGGACCGCGCCCCCGCCCGACGCCTGCCCGGACCGCTCCAGCAGGGCGAGGTAGTCGTCGAGCCGGGCCGCGCCGGTAAGCAGCGCGCGGCCTCGGGCCAGGAGGCGGGCCTGCCACGCGTCGAGGAAGGCGGCCAAGTCCCCCGCGCCACCGGCGGCCCGCAAGGATTCCACGAAACGGGCCACCTGGGGCAGCGGGTGGTGGCCGCGGCGGAGCTGCCGGGCCACTTCGGCATCGCGCACGGACTCCGGCCCGTAGACCCGGTGACCGGTGGCGCGGTCGCGCTCGGGGCGCAGGATGCCCGCCGCCTCCCACGTGCGCAAGGTCGCCGGGTGCAGGCCGAGCCGCCGCGCGAGTTCGCCCACCGACAACGGCGGAGAAGCGGTGGCGGCGGGCGTGCCCGACAGGTCGTCCAGGGCGGCTGCCACCTCCGAGCGGGTGCGGCGCTCGGCGGTGAGGGCGGCGTGGGCCGAGTCGATGAGCCGGTAGGCGGCGTCGAGGTCACCCCGGTGGGTCGCGCGCAGGATCTCCACCGCCTGCTGGTGGCCGTGGCCGGGGCGCAGCGCGAGGAACGCGCGGAGAGCCTGGGCGTGCAGGGGCGTGTAGTGCCGGTACCCGGAGCCGGTGCGCTCGGCGGGCGGCAGCGCGCCCGCGTCCTCGTAGTTGCGCACGGCCTGGGCGGACAGGCCGTGCTCCCGCGCGAGGTCGACCGGCCGCACGTGAACCCCCTTTGAAGCTTTCGGCACTCAACACCACGGCAACGACGACGAAGTTTCACCCGAGTGTTCAACGATACTGTCAAGGACCGTTCCGAACGGAAGGGTCCACCATGTCCACCACCCACCCCGTCCCCCTCGACGACCCGGCGAGCCTGGGGCGCGCCCTGGACGACCTGTTGGTCACCCGGCCCGCACTGCTCGCCCTCGGGGAGCCGACCCACGGCATCGAGGCGTTCCCCCGGCTGCGCAACGACGTCCTGGCCCATCTCGTCGACCGCGGCTTCCGCTCGATCGCCCTGGAGACGGACGCCTTCGCCGCCGCCCTCGTCGACGACTACACCGCGGGCGGTAACTACGACGTCGACACCCTGGACGTCGACACCGTGCTGGCCCAGGGCTTCAGCCACGGGTTCGGCAACGTGCCGGGCAACCGCGAACTCCTCGACTGGCTGCGCGAGCACAACGCGGGCCGTGCCCCCGAGGACCGCGTGCGCTTCCACGGCTTCGACGCCCCGCTGGAGAGCTCGGGCGCGCCGAGCCCGCGCACAGCCCTTACCCGCGCCGTCGAGCACCTCCCCGAGGCGCTGCGCCCACCGTCCACGTGCGACCTCGACGCGCTGCTGGGCGAAGACGAGCCGTGGACGAACCCCGCGGCGATGTACGACCCGACCGCCTCGATCGGCGGCTCCGAGCGGGTCAGGTCCCTGCACGTCGCCGCCGACGACGTGGTGAGCGCCCTGCGCCGCGCGTCCCCCGCGCTGCGCCAGGCCGACCCCACGGGCTTCGACCTCGCCGTCGCCCACGCCCGCACGGCCCGGGGCCTGCTGCGCTACCACGCCGCCATGGCCCGCGACACCCCCGACCGCATCGGCACCCTGCTCAGCCTGCGCGCGGAGATGATGGCCGACAACCTGCTGTCCATCGTCGAGCAAGAGCAGCAGCGCGGCCCCACCCTGGTGTTCGCCCACAACGCGCACCTGAACCGGGCACTCTCCCGCATCCCCGTGGGTGGGCAGGACGTCAGCTGGGCGAGCGCGGGCGCTCTCGTCGCCCTCACCCTCGGCAGCCGCTACGCCGTCGTCGTGACCGACTCCAACCCGAACAGCGAACCGGGCACCCTGCAAGGTGAGATGGCCGCGCAGACCCGCACCCGCAGCCTGTTCCAGGGCGGTGCGCTGCCCAGCGGTGCGGCGGGGAAGCCGATCCTGCCCGGCCACATCCCGCTCACGCCGGACGACCTCGCCGCCGCCGACGCCGTCATCTTCGTCGCGGACACCGACGGCACGCGCCACCAGTACTGGTGACGGTCACTTCACCCCGGTGCGGCTCACCCCCTGCACGAAGTACCGCTGGAACACCAGGAACAGCAGCACCATCGGCAACACGGACAGCAGCGCGAACGCCATGGTGCCGCCGTAGTCCGAGCCGTACTGGCCCTGCAGGTAGAGCAGGCCCACCGGGGCGGTGAACAGGCGGTTCTCCTTCAGCGCGATCAGCGGCCAGGCGAAGTCGTTCCAGCTCTGGAGCAGGGACATGAAGAACAGCACCGCCAGCAGCGGCCGCGACAGCGGGAGCACGATGCCGAAGAACACCCTGGCGTGCCCGGCGCCGTCGATCCGCGCCGCCTCCACCAGCTCGCGCGGGATGTCCAGGATGGACTGGCGGGCCAGGAACACGCCGAACGCCGAGGCCACCGCGGGCAGGATGACCGCCCAGTACGTGCCGTAGAGGCCCAGGGAGATCACGAGCTTGAACTGCGCGACCATGATGACCTGCACGGGCACCATCAGCGTCGACAGCGCCACCAGGAACACCGCCCCGGACCCGCGGAACCTCAGCTGTGCCAGGGCGTAGCCCGCCATCGTGCTCGTGGCGACGATGAGCAGCGACGACACCAGCGCGATCGCCACCGAGTTGCCGAACCACGTCAGCACGGGGTAGCTGTCGAACAGCGTGGTGAAGTTGTCGGTGGTGGGCGCGCCCGGCCACAGCCGCAGCCCGCCGCCGAGCAGCTCGGCGCGGCTGGTGAACGCGACCACGACCATCCAGTACAGCGGGAACAGCAGCACGGCGGCGAGCACCAGCGCCAGCAGCAGCCGCACGACCAGCCCCACCCGCTCGCGCACCGCGGCGCTCATCCGGTCACCTCCGCGGACCTCGCCGCGCGCCAGCGCAGCACGGTGAAGGCGAGGGTGAGCAGCAGGAGCACCACGCCGATCGCGGCGGAGTAGCCGTGGTCGCGGGTGGTGAACGCGGTGTCGTAGGCGTAGGTGACCAGCACCGACGTGGCGTCGCGCGGGCCGCCGCCGGTGAGCACGAAGACGATGTCGAACACCTGGAAGGAGTAGATCACGTTCATCACCACCAGGAAGAACGACGAGGGCGCCAGCGCGGGCACCGTGACGGCGCGGAAGCGCTGCCAGCCGTTCGCGCCGTCCAACCGGCACGCCTCGTGCAGGGTCGGGTCGACGTTCTGCAGGCCCGCCAGGTAGATCAGCGCGTTGAACCCCACCCGCCACCACAGCGTCACCAGCACCACCGAGGCGAACGCGGCGGTGCCCCCGGACTGCCACTGCACCGCGGGCAGGCCCAGGGCGCCGAGCAGCCCGTTGAGCACGCCGTTGTTCTCGTTGAACACCAACGCCCCGGTGAGCGCGGTGGCCACCCCGGACACCGCCATCGGCAGCACGACGACGGAGCGGAAGAACCCGCGCGCGGGCAGCAGCGAGTTCAGCAGCACCGCCGCGCCCAGGCCCAGCGCCATCGACACGGGCGTCACCACGGCGGTGAACAGCGCGGTGTTCGCCGTGGCGCGCCAGAAGTGCGGGTCGCCCAGCAGGCGGGTGTAGTTGTCCAGACCCGTCCAGGACGCGTCGCCGAAGCCGGTGTCGCGCTGGAAGCTGATCGTGACCGCCCACACCAGCGGCAGCAGCGCGAACAGCACCAGCACCAGCAGGTACGGCGAGAGGAACGCCCACGCCGCGCGCGCCTCCTGCCCGCCGCCCGCCCGACGCGCACGGGCCACGCCCGCCCCCGCGCTCACGGGGTGCGCGCCGTGGCCGCGGCGATGCCCTCGGACAGCGCCGCCAGGGTCGCACCGGTGTCGCGGTCGCCCACGAACGCCTCCTCCAGTTCGTCGCTGAGCACCGCGTTGATGGCGTCCATCGCGGGCGAGGCCACCTGCTCGGCGTCCTGCGGCAGCACGGTCGTGGCCTGCCCGAGGAACACCGGCGTCAGGTCGGGCCGGGCGGTGAACCGCAGGCCGCCGGAGACCAGGTCGCGGCGGGTGGGCAGGGCCGAGGACGCCACGCAGAACGAGCGCATCGGGTCCTCGCGGGTGACCAGCTCCAGGAACGCCGCCGCCAACTCGGGCTTGGCCGTGCCCGCCGTCGCGACCAGGGCGTTGCCGCCGAGGTCCCCGCCGCCGCGCACCCCGCGCGGGGCGAACGTGGCCCCCCACTCGAAGTCCAGCGTGGCGTCGGCGTCGGGCAGCAGGAACGCGCCGCCGAAGGTCATCGCCGTCGTCTGCCCGTACCAGGTGTCGCTGGCGTAGGTGGTCGACTTGACCGAGGAGTTCGGCGGCACGAACCCGCGCCGGAAGAACCCCTGGGTGAACTCCAGCGCCGCCCGCCCGGCCGCCGAGTCCACCGCGGGCGCGCGCAGGTCCGGCGCCAGCACCCGGCCGTCGGCCTCGAACAGCCACGACAGCCACCGCGTCACCCCGGTCAGCTGCCAGTTGACCGCGAACGGGTACCGGTCCGGCGGCAGCGCCCGCCGCAGCGCCACCGCGACCTGCTCGAACCGCTCCCACGTCCACGCCTCGTCGAGGGTGGTGGGGATGTCGGTGATCCCGGCCGAGCGCAGCGCCTCGGCGTTGTAGAGCAGCACGGAGGTGTCGGTGTGGTGCGGCACCCCGAAGGTCCGGTCCCCGCGCCGCACCGCCCGCCACATCGCGGGGGTGAACCGGTCCCCGAACCCGGCGGGCAGGTGCGGGCCGAGGTCGAGCAGCTGCTGTCCCCCCGCGTACACCCCGAACGTGTCGTAGTCCACCCGGAACACGTCCGGCGCCTGCCCGGCCTGCAACTGCGCGTCGATGTTGGTGAAGAAGTTCTCGTACGGCGCGGTGTTGATGAGCACCCGCGTCCCCGGGTTCTCCCGCGTGAACGCGGCGGCCAGCTCGCGGAAGGCGCCGAGTTCGGCCTCCGTCCCCCACGTGGTGAACGACAACGCCCCCGGGTCGCCCGCCGCCGACCGCCGCGGCACGAACCCGCACGCGGAACCCCCCACCACCGCGACCACCGCACCCGCTGCGGCCAGGAACGCCCTGCGCCCCAACCGGTTCGGCCCAGCGCTCACCACACCGCCACCGACGCCCCGCCGCACGCCCGGCCGCCGACCGCCGTCTCCCCCGCAGGCTCTGCCATGGGCTCAATCTTGCAGCCTCACCCCCGGTTCGGCTGGCCGCCGAGCGCTCAGGGCTCGGGCGCGGGGCGGCCGCCCGAAGTGGACAGCGCCCGCTCGACCCTGACGCGCAGGTCCCGCACGACGTCGTGCCTGCCCTGTTCCCGGCACAGCCGCTCGGCCTCGGACCACGCCGCCGCCGCGCGGTCGGCGCGCCCGGCGCCGCTGTGGGCCTCGCCCAGCCGGATCAGGGTGTGGGTGCGGGCGTAGGTGCTGCCGAGGCTGTCCAGCAGCGCCGCCGCGCGCTCCAGGTGGCGGGTGGCGTCGGGGTCGCCGCCGCGGAGCGCGATCTCACCGAGGCTGTCGAGCGCCGCCGCCTCCAGGTCGCGGTCGCGCGCCCGCCGGGCGCGGCTGAGCGCCTCACCGCACAGCCGCGCGGCCGTGTCGTGGTGGTCCAGCCGGGAGTGGTAGAGGCCGATGGCGTTGAGCACCTGGATCTCGGCGCGCCCGAGGCCGAGCGCGCGATACCCGCCGAGCGCCTGCGCCGCGTGCTCGACGGCGCCGAGGTGGTCGTCGAACTCGCCGAGCGCCCACGCGAGGGTGTGGTGGGCCTGGGCGGTGCCGAGGTCGTCCCCCGCCGCTTCGCGCAGGGCCGTGCGCAGGTGGGTCAGCGCCACGCGCCGGTCGCCGCGGCGGGCGTGCGCGGCACCGAGCAGCCGGTGCGCGAGCGCGTGGGCCGTCGGGTCACCCAGCCGTTCCGCCGCCGCGCACCCGAGCGCGAGGGAGGTGACGTGGTCGGTGTCGTGGCCGCGCCGGTGGTGGTAGGTGTGCAGCGCCCACGCGAGGTCCCAGGCGCCGCGGTGGTCCCCCAGCCCGGCGGCGGTGCCCTGGGCGGCGAGGAGGCAGGCGTGCTCGGCGTCGAACCACGCCAGCGCGCGGTTCCTCGACCCCTCGTCCCCGCCCACTCCCGGCGGGTGCCTGCCCGGGTCGAGGGCGCGGTCGTGGGCGGTGGCGGCGCGGCCCAGGTGGGCGATGACCCGTCGCTGCGCGGCGCCCACCTCCTCGGGGTGGGCGCGCGCCTGCGCCTCGGCGTGCGCGCGGACCAGGTCGTGCATCCGGTACCGGCCCGGCACGGGGGCGTGCACCAGCGACACCGCCTCCAAGTCGTCGAGCAGGCGCGCCACCTGGTCGGCGTCCACGCCCACCAGCGCCGCGGCGTTGTCGACACCGGTGTCCGGGCCGGGGCAGGCGCCGAGCAACCGGTAGAGGCGGCGCTGCTCCGGGTCGAGGTGGCGGGTGGACCAGGACAGCACGGCGGGCACGCTGGCGGCCGGATCGGCGTCGGAGAGCGCGTCCAAGCCCGCGCGCCGGATGTGCCCGACCAGGTCCGCGACGCCGAGGTGCGACCGGGTGCGCAGCCTCCCCGCCGCCACCGCCAGGGCGAGCGGGAACCCCCGGCAGGCCTCGACGAGGTCGGCGGTACCGGGGTCAGCGCCGACGGCGGCGCCCAACCTGGCGGTGAGGAGCGCCAGCGACCCCGCCCGGTCCAGCGGCGCCAGGTCGACGTGGTGGGCCCACCGGGTGCTCACCAGGCCGGTGAGCCTGCGCCTGCTGGTGATCACGGTCGCGCACCGCCCACCACCGGGTAGCAGGTCGACGACCTGGGCCGCGTCGTGGGCGTTGTCGAGCACGACGAGCACCGCGCGGTCGGCCAGCGCGCTGCGCAGCAGGGCGGCGCGGTCCCGGGGATCGGTGCCCGCGTGCGCGGGGTCCACCCCCAGCGCGGTGAGGAATCCCCGGACAGCCGCGTCGGCGGTCACCGGTTCGCCCGGCCCGAAACCGCCGAGGTCGACGTGCAACTGCCCGTCCGGGAAGCGCGCCGCGCTGCGGTGCGCCCAGTGCAACGCGAGGGCGGTCTTGCCGATCCCCCCTGGGCCGGAGATCACCACGACGGGGTCCGGGCGTTCCCCCAGGACCGCGTCGAGGGCGCGCAACTGCTCGTCGCGGGCGCTGAGCACCGGGATGTCGGCGGGCAGCTGACGGGGCACGTCGGGCGGGGGTGCGGGAGCCCGCCCGGGGTGGGTGCCGTCGAGCAGTCGCGCGTGCAGCGCGGCGAACTCCGCACCCGGGCCGGTGCCCATCTCCGCGGCCAGGTCGCGCAGGTACACCTGGCAGGCCGCCAGCGCCTCGGCGTGGGCGCCCGCGGCGGCCAGGCAGCGCACGAGCAGCAGGTGCGTGGGTTCGCGCAGCGGGTTGGCCAGGGAGAGCGCCCGCAGCTCGTCCACCAGGGCGGGCGCGGGGCGGCCCGCGTCGAGCTCGCCTGCCAGCAGCGCCTCGGTGGCGGTGAGGCGCTGCTCGGCCAACCGCGCGCGGTCGCCGTCGAGCGCGGGCAGGTCCACGTCGGCGAACGGCTCGCCGCGCCAGCAGCCCAGCGCCGAGCGCAGCAGGTCGGCGGCGAGGTCGCGCGACGACGCCCCGCCCGCCCTGGACACCAGGTCGCGGAACCGGTGCAGGTCCACCGACTCGTCCGGCACGTCGAGCGCGTAGCCGTGCGGGGCGGACCGGACAAGGGTCTTCGCCCGGTCCCCGAGCAGTTGGCGCAGCGCCCGGATGGTCTGCTGGACCACGTTGCGCGGGTCCCTGGGCAGGGGACGACCGCCCGGGGACCACAGCAGGTCCACCACCCGGTCCACCGTGACGCCCGCGCCACGGGCCAGCAGCAGCGCGACCAGGACGCCCCGCCGGTTGGTGCCCGCGACCGCGACCTCGCGCCCCGCCGCGTCGCGGACCCGGAGCGGGCCGAGCACGTCGAAGGTGAAGCCCGCGACCCCCGAAGACGACACATCCTCAGCGTAGGTGGGGCAGGGGCGGCGCGCACGCCCCCCGGCAGGACAGATCGAGGACAACCCGGCAGCTCAGCGCCGGTTCAGCGCCGATTCAGCGATCCCGTCGACAGTTGACCAAGCCAACGAGCGGTTGGTGGACGACAACCGGAAGGCGGACGGCATGAAGCACATCGGCACGGTCCTCGCCCTGGCGGGGGCATTCGCGATCACGGGGGCGACCGTCGGGGCGACAGGCGCCTCGGCGTCCCCCGCGGGGGCGCAGAGCTGGCACGAGGCCAGCGTGGGGGGCGGCAACTCCGGCGGGGCGGTGACGCTCCGGGACTGCTACCACCCGACCCAGACCCCCACCACGAGCTGCGGCCCCGTCGCGTCGGTGCCCACCGGCACGGTGGTGCACGTGGTGTGCCAGGCGGGCGGCCAGAACATCTACGGCAACGCCGTCTGGGACTACGTCGTGACCCCCTACGGCGAGGGCTACATGGCGGACTACTACCTGTTCACCGGGTACGACGGCTGGATCCCGAGCGTCGACCGCTGCTAGCGCGCACCCCGCTCGGGGGACGGGCACCCGCCCGTCCCCCGAGCGCGACGGGGCTCAGGGCTTGAGGTCGCGCTTGAGGATCTTGCCGGTGGGGCCCTTGGGGAGGGTGTCGACGAAGGTGATGCCGCGGGGGTACTTGTAGGCGGCGAGGTGCTGCTTGCAGTGCTCGACCAGGTCCTGCTCGGTGGTGGTGGAGCCCGGTTCGAGGGTGACGTAGGCGATGACCTCCTCGCCGAGGCGGGAGTCCGGCTTGCCGATGACGGCGGCCTCGACGACGGCGGGGTGCTCGTAGAGGACTTCCTCGACCTCGCGGGGGTAGACGTTGTAGCCGCCGCGGATGATGAGGTCCTTGAGGCGGTCGACGACGAAGAAGTAGCCGTCCTCGTCCTGGTAGCCCAGGTCGCCGGAGTGGAACCAGCCGTCGCGGAGGGCGGCGGCGGTGTCCTCGGGGCGCTTGTAGTAGCCCTTCATGACGTTGTGGCCGCGGATGACGATCTCCCCGACGTGGGCCGCACCGCGCGGGAGCTCGGTGCCGTCGGGGTCGACGACCTTGGTGTCCACGCCCCAGATCGGCTTGCCGATGGACAGGACCTTGCGGTCCTGGGCGCTGGTGTTGAACGTGGTGGTGCTGGCGGTCTCCGACAGCCCGTAGCCCTCCAGCACGACCACGCCGGGGAACTTCTCCTCGAAGGCGCGGATCACCTCGCCGGGCATCGAGGCGCCGCCGGAGAGCGCGGCGCGCAGGCTGGTCAGGTCGCGGCCCTCGGCCGGGTGGTGCAGCAGGGCGACGAACATCGTCGGCACGCCCAGGAACAGGGTGCACCGGTGCGCCTCGACCGCGTCGAGGACGGCGGCGGGTTCGAAGCGCGGGACGAGCACGAGCGTGGCGCCGAAGCGCACCGCCACGTTGAGCACGCTGGAGAGCCCGAAGACGTGGAACAGCGGCAGCACGGCCACCGACACGTCGTCGGGGCGGGCGCCGAAGATCGAACCGGCCAGGGTGCAGTTCATGTAGAGCTGGAAGTGGCTCAGCTCGGCGCCCTTGGGCTTGCCGGTGGTGCCGCTGGTGTAGAGCAGCACGGCGGTGTCCTCGGCGGACCCGGCGTGGAACAGGCCGGTGTCCTGCGCGGCGAGCAGGTCGTCGAAGGGCAGCGCGCCCGCGGGCGGCGGGGCGCCGGTGGCGCTGACGACGTAGGTCGCCACCCCGCCCGCCCTGGCCGCGCCGTCGACGGCGGAGGCGGTGAACAGCTCGAAGGTGATCAGCGCCCGGGAGTCGCTGTCGGTGAGGTGGTAGGCGATCTCGGTCGCGGTCAGCAGCGGGTTGAGCGGCACCACGACCAGCCCGGCCTTGAGCGCGCCGAAGTAGGCGAGCAGGAACTGCGGCACGTTGGGCAGGTGCACCGCGACCTTGTCCCCCGGCCGCAGGCCGAGCCCGCGCAGCGCGGTGGCCACCCGCCCGGACAGCGCGTCCACCTGGGCGTAGGTGACCGCGCGGTCACCGGCGTGCGCGAGCGGTTTGTCCGGGTGGGCGGCCGCGGACTCGCGGAGGATCGTGGCGAGGTTGAACGACATCGATGTGGTTCTCCTTCACGCGTGCGGTGCCCGCGGCCGGGCCGGGTCAGCGGGCCTCTCGGGCGGCGGCCTGGCGGCGCAGCTCGCTCTTGGCCAGCGCGTTCTTGTGGACCTCGTCGGGGCCGTCGGCGAAGCGCAGCGTCCGCACGCCCGCGTACATCGCCGCCAGCGGGAAGTCCTGGGACAGGCCCCCGGCGCCGTGCACCTGGATGGCCTTGTCCAGGATCCACTGCACGGTCTCCGGGGTGGCGATCTTGATGGCCTGGATCTCGGTGTGCGCGCCCTTGTTGCCGACGGTGTCCATCAGCCACGCGGTCTTGAGCACCAGCAGCCGCAGCTGCTCCAGCTTGACCCGCGCCTCGGCGATCCAGGTGCGCACCACGCCCTGCTCGGCGATCGGCCTGCCGAAGGCCACCCGGTCCTCGGCGCGCGCGCACATCAGCTCGATGGCCCGCTCGGCGATGCCGATGCTGCGCATGCAGTGGTGGATGCGGCCGGGGCCGAGCCGGGCCTGGGCGATGCCGAAGCCCTCGCCCTCGCCGCCGATCAGGTTGGTCACCGGCACCCGCACGTCGGTGAACGACAGCTCGGCGTGCCCGCCGTGGTCGTGGTCGTCGTAGCCGAGCACGTGCATGGGCCGGTGCACCTCGACGCCCGGGGTGTCGCGCTCGATGAGGACCATCGACTGCTGGCGGTGCCGGTCGGCGGTGGGGTCGGTCTTGCCCATCACGATGAACACCGCGCAGTTGGGGTTCATCGCGCCGGTGATCCACCACTTGCGACCGTTGACGACGTACTCGTCGCCGTCGCGCTCGATGCGGGTGGCGATGTTGGTCGCGTCCGAGGAGGCCACGGCGGGCTCGGTCATCGCGAACGCCGAGCGCACCTCGGCGTTGAGCAGCGGGGTGAGCCAGCGCCGCTTCTGCTCCGGGGTGCCGAACAGCGACAGCACCTCCATGTTGCCGGTGTCGGGCGCCGCGCAGTTCATCGCCGCCGGGGCCAGGTGCCCGCTGCGGCCGGAGATCTCCGCGAGCGGGGCGTACTGGAGGTTGGTCAGGCCGCCGCCCTCGGCACCGGGCAGGAACAGGTTCCACAGGCCGAGCTCGCGCGCCCGCTCCCGCAGCTGCGCCAGGACCGGCGCGGAGTCCCAGGCCCACCTGTCGCCCAGCTCCGCGAGCTGCTGCCCGAAGACGGCCTCCGCCGGGTAGACGTGGCTGTCCATGAAGTCGAGCATCGTCGCCCGCAGCTCCTCGGTGCGGGCGTCGTAGGCGAAGTCCATCAGCGGTGCTCCTTCGGGGTCGGGCGGGCGTCGCGCTCCACACTGCCAGGCGCGGGTGCCCGCACGCCGTGCGGGCGCGATGGGCTCACGCCCGCTCCTCGGCCTGGTCGAGGCGCTGCTGGAGCTTGTTCATGCCCGCCAGCCAGCGGTCGGGCCGGGTGGCGCGGGCGCCGTAGTAGTCGGCCACCTCCGGGTGCGGGAGCACCAGGAACCGGTCGTCGGCCACGGCGCCCAGCAGCGCCTCGGCCACGTCCTCGGGCTCCAGCGCGCTGTCGCGGCTCAGCAGCTCCTTGAGCGGGCCGGAGGACTCCTCCAGCATCCGCGTCCGCACGCCCTGCGGGCAGATGGCGTGCACGCGCACCCCGCGGTGGTGGTAGGTGGCCGACAGCCACTCCGCGAAGGCCACCGCGGCGTGCTTGGTGACGGCGTAGACGGGGTTGCCCAGCATGGTGAGCAGGCCCGCGGCGGAGGCGGTGACGATGAACCGGCCCTCCCCGCGCTCGACCCACCCGGGCACCAGCAGCCGGGCGGCGCGCACGTGGGCGAGCACGTTGACCCCCAGCGCCAGCTCCCAGTCGTCCTCCGGGGTGCCCAGGCCGCGGCCGCGCTCGACGCCCGCGTTGGCGCAGAAGACGTCGACCTCGCCCAGGTGCTCGCGGGCCGCGGCGACCAGTTCGGCCACGCCCCGCTCACCCGCGGCGTCGCCGGGGACGGCGTGCCCGCCGACCTCCCCGGCCACCCGCGCGGCGGCGTCGGCGTCGAGGTCGTTGACGACCACCCGCGCGCCCTCGGCGGCCAGCCGCACGGCCAGCGCCCGGCCGATGCCGCGCCCGCCGCCGGTGACGACGACGCCCTTGCCCGCGAAGGCCCCGCTCACGACAGCCGCTCCAGCACCATCGCCATGCCCTGCCCGCCGCCGACGCACATCGTCTCCAGGCCGAACTGCTTGTCGTGCCAGCGCAGGGAGTTGATCAGCGTGCTGGTGATGCGGGCGCCGGTCATGCCGAACGGGTGGCCCACGGCGATCGCGCCGCCGTTGACGTTGAGCCGGTCCTCCTCGATGCCCAGCTCCCTGGCCGAGGCGATGACCTGCGCGGCGAACGCCTCGTTGATCTCCACCAGGTCGATGTCGGAGATCGCCAGGCCCGCCCGCGCCAGCGCCCGCCGCGACGCCTCGACCGGGCCCAGGCCCATGACCTCCGGCGAGAGCCCGGACACCGCCGTGGACACGACCCGCGCCAGCGGGGTGAGCCCGAGCGCGGCGGCCTTGGCGTCGGACATGACCACGAGCGCGGCGGCGCCGTCGTTGAGCGGGCAGCAGTTGCCCGCGGTGACCGTGCCGTCGGGCCGGAACACCGGCTTGAGCGCCTCGACCGCCGCCAGGGTGACGCCCCGCCGGGGGCCGTCGTCGGCGCTGACCACGGTGCCGTCGGGCAGGGTCAGCGGGGTGATGTCGGTGGCCCAGAACCCGGCGTCGATCGCGGCCTCCGCGAGGTTCTGGCTGCGCACGCCGAAGGCGTCCTGGTCGGCGCGGCTGACCCCCTTGAGCTGGGCGACGTTCTCGGCGGTCTGCCCCATGGCGATGTAGAGGTCGGGCAGCGCGCCCGCCTCGCGCGGGTCCGCCCAGACCTGCCCGCCCGCGGCGAACCCCTCGGTGCGCGCCTGCGCGTCGGCGAACAGCGGGTTGCGCGTGTCGGGCATGCCGTCGGCGTTGCCCTTGGGGTAGCGGCTGACCGCCTCGACCCCCACGGAGAGGAACGCGTCGCCCTCACCCGCCTTGATCGCGTGCAGGGCCATGCGGGTCGTCTGCAGGCTCGACGAGCAGTAGCGGTTGACGGTGGTGCCCGGCAGGTGGTCCATCCCCGCCAGCACGGCCACCGCCCGCCCCAGGTTGTTCCCCGCCTCGCCCGCGGGCTGGCCGACGCCGAGCACCAGGTCCTCGATCTCGGTCGGGTCCAGCTCGGGCACCTTGTCCAGCACCGCCCGGACCATCTGCACGGCCATGTCGTCGGGCCGCAGCGCGGTGAGGGAGCCCTTGGCGGCCCGCCCGATCGGCGAACGGGCGCAGGCGACGATGACAGCGTCCGGCATTGGGGAACCCCTTCCAGACTAAGCAGTCGCTTAGTCCGGCACCGAGCATGGCCCCCGCTCCCGACACCCGTCAACGCGCCGCCGATGTGACGGCGGACACAGTGTTGATGGGCTTCGCGTCCCGCCACCCGCCCCCGCGTCCCCGCCCGGCACGGTCCCCGACTCGGCACCACGGCCGCCTGTTCCGGCCAAGGCGACCCGGGCACAACGACATGGCCTTCGCGACCCGCCACCCGCCCCGTCGTCCCCGCCCGGCACGGTCCCCGACCTGCCACCACGGCCGCCTGCCCCGGCCGAGGCAACCCGGACACAACATCCGCGCTTCGCAACTGCCACCACGATGGGCCGCCCACCAGAGTGACAACCCTGGCCTAGCGTGCGGTCGCGCGGAGTCCGTCGAGGAAGAGGTCGGCGAAGGTGCGCCCCACCTCGTGCGGCGCGGGTCGCCCCTCCGGCCGCCACCACGTCGGCAGGTGGTGCACGGCCCCGAAGAAGAAGTCCACCGCCAGGTCCGCCCCCACGTCCCCGCGGAACACCCCGTCCGCCTGCCCCTCGCGCACCATCCCCCGGAACAGCTCGTGGTACCGCCTGCGCTCCCGCCGCACCTGCTCGCGCGACGCCTCCCCCAACTGGTGCAGCGACCGGAAGAAGATCGTCGTGCTCTCCAGGTTCTCGATCGTCGTCACCACCACGTCCGCCGCGGCCCCGTGCACCCGCTCGGCCACCGGCCCGGCCCCCGAGCAGAACCCCTCCAACCGCTCCACCTGCATCCGCAGCACCCGCGCGTAGATCTCCCGCAGCAGGTCGTCCTTGGACCGGAAGTAGTGGTACATCGCCCCCTTCGCCACCCCGGCCGCCGCGACCACGTCCGCCACCGACGTCCCCTCGAACCCCTTCTCGGCGAACAGCACCCGCGCCACGTCCACCAACCGCTCGGGAATGCGCTGCCCACCCCTGGACGACGGCGGCCGTCCCGTCCGCCGCACCGGTTCACTGGACACCCCGCCGATGCTACGTCCCGCCCCCACCACCCAACCCACCCCTGGTGGGTCACCACACTGGACGAGAAGGCGCCCACCACCCGCAGCCGAGCCCGGACAGCGGACCCACAAAGCAATCCCCCACTTGTCCAACGCAGCGAGAAGACCAGCGGTGCCGCATGCGTCCGCAGGTCAGCAGGAAGCCCCGGAACCCCTGCCCCTGCGGGCATCGCCGCCTGGTCCCCGCACTGCACGCGGGGGCAGTCCCGCGCCGCGCGGCGCACCTAGCGTGATGATCGCCTGCACCGGAGGACGGTGCGACTCCGGGAGGTTGTCATGGCGGGTCGGCGGCGGTTGTGGTCGTTGGTCGCGGGGGCCATCGCCTTCGTCCTGGTCGCGGTGGGGGTGGGGCCGGTGGTGCGGGCGGTCGCGCAGGCGGGGCCGACGCCGTTCCCGTGCGACGCGACGTACTACCTGATGCAGCCGTCCGGGGCGGGGACGGGGACCGACGACCTGGGGCGCGTCACGTTCCCCGCCGCCGGGCAGCCGGGTGGGGGCCGGTTCGAGCGGATCAGCACCCCGGACTTCAAGTTCAACGCCATCGGCTACAACCACCGCGACGGGCTCGTCTACGGGCTCACCCGCGGCGAGGCCGTGTCGCGGCTGTTCCGGGTGGGCGCCAACGGGGTCTACGACGTCCTGGGCGTGCCGCTCGACGGGGGGCTGCCCATGACCTACGACCAGTTCCTCGCGGGCACCTTCCTCGTCGACGGCACCTACGCCGCGCTCGTCGGCTCGGGCGGGCCGCTGGTGCGCTTCGACATCACCCAGCGGCCGCCGCGGATCATCTCCAAGGCGCCGCTGGCGGGCATCCAGTCCTCCGACATCGCGGTGAACCCCTACGACGACGGCGTCTACGCCTACGACCAGAACGGCGGCGGCCTGGTGCGCATCGACCCGGGCAGCGGCGCGATCACCAGGGTGGGCGGGTCGCCGGGGGCGGAGGTGATCCGGGCCCAGGGGTCGACGTGGATCGACGGCCAGGGGCGCATCACCCTGCTGGCGGGCGACGGCGGCGCGGACGGGCAGGACACCTTCTACCAGGCCGACTTCACCCCGGGCACGCGCACCTACGGCCCGTTGCGCCGCATCGGCGTCGAGCCGGGCCTCAGCGGGGCGGGCGACGGCGCGAACTGCGCCTACCGGGCCACCTTCGACAAGACCGCCGCGCCCACCTCCGTCGACGCAGGCGGCGAGGTCACCTACACCTACCGCGTGGTCAACGGTTCCGAGGAGGCCCGCTCCTACACCTTCCGCGACACCCTGCCCGACGGCCGCCGCTTCGTCGGCGACCCCACCGTCGACCCGCCGATCGGTTCGGTGGCGTTCAACGCCTCCCGCAGCAGGCTCACCATCAGCGGGTTGCAACTGCCCCGGGGCAACGACGTGACGATCACCGCCCGGGTGTCCGTGCCCGCCGACGCGCCCACCGCCACCGTGTACAACCAGGCGTTCCTCACCGGCGGGGGCCTGCCGGGCGACGGGCTGCCCTCGGACTTCCCCGGCACCGCCGACCCGGCCGACGCCACCCCGCTGGTGGTGCGCGCGCAGGCCGGGGCCGACCTGCGCATCACCAAGACGGTGGGCGGGTCGTCGGCGAACCAGGTGCAGCAGGGCGGCCGGTTCACCTACACGCTGACGGTCACCAACGACGGCCCCGCCGCCTCGCCGGCGTCGACCATCACCGACGACGTGCCCGCCCCGCTGACGCCCAGGGCGGCCTCCGACGGCGGCACCACCTCCGGCCGCACCGTGACCTGGGTGCTCGGCCCGATCCCCGCCCGCGGTTCGATCACCCGCACGCTGGAGGTGAGCGCGGACGGGCCTGCCGCGTCGTCGGTGTCGAACACCGCGACCGTGACACCCGGCGGGGGCGTGCCCGACCCCAACCCGGGCAACAACACCAGCACCCCGCCGGTGAGCACCACGATCACCACCCCGCAGCCCACCGCCGACCTCGCCATCAGCAAGCAGGGCCCGGACACCGCGCCGCCCGGCGGCGATGTCGTCTACCGCATCCTGGTGGACAACCTCGGGCCGTCCGCGGCCACCGGCACCCAGGTCGTCGACCGGCTGCCGGACGGCTTCACCCCGGTCTCGGCGTCGGCGGGGGGCACCATCAACGGCCAGACGGTCACCTGGAACCCCGCCGCCATCCCCGTCGACGCCGCGCCGATCGAGCTGACGGTGGTCGCGCGCGCCCCCGTCGAGGGCGGGACCGGCCGCAACACCGCCACGATCACCACCCTCGACGGCGGCCCCGCCGACCCGGTCCCGGGCAACAACACCAGCAACGAGGTCGTCACGGAGGTCACCCCCTCGGCGGATCTGGTGGTGACCAAGCGCGGCCCGGACACGGTGCAGCCCAACCAGTCCTACGACTACGCCATCACCGTCGACAACCTCGGCCCGTCCACCGCTCAGTCCACTGTGGTCACCGACCGGATCCCGGACGGCCTCGTCCCGGTCAGCGCGTCGGACGGCGGGGTCATCGACGGCCAGACGGTGACGTGGAACCTGGGCGCGGTCCCCGCCGCGGGCGGGCCCCGGCCGCTGACGGTGACCGTGCGGGCCCCGGCGGAGAAGGTGCAGGTGGCCAACCGGGTCACCGCCACCTCCACCACGCCCGACCCCGACCCCCGGACCAACACCAGCGAGGACGTCCCCACCGAGGTCGTGCCCTCCGCCGACTTGGTGGTGACCAAGGAGGGCCCGGAATCGGTGCCCGCGGGGAGCACGTTCGAGTACAGGGTCACCGTGGACAACCTGGGCCCGTCCACCGCCGAGTCCACTGTGGTCACCGACCGCGTGCCGGACGGGCTCGTGCCGGTCAGCGCGTCGGACGGCGGCGTGGTCAACGGGCAGACGGTGACGTGGAACCTGGGGGCCGTGCCCGCCGCCGACGGGCCCCGGCCGCTGACGATCACCGTGCGGGCGCCCGCGGAGGCCGTCCGCGTGGCGAACCGCGTGGTGGTCACCTCCCCGACCCCCGACCCCGACCCGGGCAGCAACACCAGCCAGGACGTCCCGACGGAGGTCGTCGCGCGCGCCGACCTCCAGGTCACCAAGTCCGGGCCCGCCGAGGTGGAGCCCAACCAGGAGTTCCCCTACGCCATCACCGTCGACAACCTCGGCCCGTCCACCGCCCAGGCCACCGTGGTCACCGACCGCGTGCCGGACGGGCTCGTGCCGGTCAGCGCGTCGGACGGCGGGGTCATCGACGGGCAGACGGTGACCTGGAACCTGGGGGCCGTGCCCGCCGCCGACGGGCCGCGCACGTTGACGCTGGTCGTCCGCGCCCCGGCCGAGGGCGCCCGGGTCGGCAACACCGTCGTGGTCGGCTCCCCCACCCCCGACCCCGATCCCGGGGACAACACCAGCGAGATCGTCACCACCGAGGTCGTGCCCCGGGCCGACCTGGCGGTGACCAAGACCGGCAAGGCCGAGGTGGTGCCCAACGAGGAGTTCTCCTACGCCATCACCGTCGACAACCTGGGCCCGTCGACCGCCACCGGCGTCGTCGTCACCGACCGCGTGCCGGACGGGCTGGTCGTGCTCGGGGCCTCGGACGGCGGGGTCGTGCAGGGCCAGACCGTCACGTGGAACCTCGGGTCGATCCCCGCCGCGGAGGGACCGCGCCCGCTCAGCGTCCGCGTCCGCGCCCCGGCGGAGGGGCTGACCGTCGACAACACCGTCAGCGCCACCTCGACCACCACCGACCCCGAGCCGGGCAACAACACCAGCACGACCGTGCGCACCGTGGTCGTCCCGGAGTCGGACCTGTCGATCGTCAAGACCGCGCCTGCCGAGGTCGTCGCCGGGCAGCCGTTCGACTACACCATCACCGTCACCAACCGGGGCCCGTCGACCTCGACGTCCTCGGTGGTCACCGACCGGGTCCCGGACGGGTTCACCCCGGTCAGCGCCTCCGACGGCGGCACGGTGGACGGCGCGGACGTCCGCTGGTCGCTGGGCACCCTCCCGCCGAACGGCACCGCCGTGCGCACCATCCGGGTCACCGCGCCCGCCGAGGGCGGGGTGGGCGACAACGTCGCCTCCGTCCGCCCCGGCCCTGGCGCCCCCCGCGACCCCAACCCCGCCAACGACGACAGCCCCACCATCCGCACGACCGCGACCCCGAGCGCCGACCTGGCCATCACCAAGACGGGACCGGCCACCGTCGTCGCGGGCTCCCGGTTCACCTACACCATCACCGTGGACAACCTGGGCCCGTCGACGTCCACCTCCTCGGTGGTCACCGACCGCATCCCGGACGGGTTCACCCCGGTCAGCGCCTCCGACGGCGGGACCATCGACGGGCAGGTCGTCACCTGGGCGCTCGGCGCCATCCCGGTCACCGCGCCGCCGGTGGTGCGCACCGTCGACGTGCTCGCCCCGGACGAGGGCGGCACGGCCAGCAACGTCGCCTCCGTCGTGCCGGGTGAAGGCGCGCCGGACGACCCGAACCCCGACAACGACCGCAACCGCCCGCAGGTCACCGTCGCCCAGCCGTCCGCAGACCTGTCCGTGGTGAAGACCGGGCTGGAGTTCGCCGACGCGGGCACCCCCTTCGACTGGACGGTCACCCTCACCAACGCGGGCCCCTCCACCGCCCGGCAGACCGTGCTCACCGACACCGTGCCCGCGGGGTTCACCGTGGGCACCGTCCCCGGCGCCACCACCGCTCCCGGCCCGGGTGGCACGACGGTCGTCACCTGGGCGCTCGGGGACGTCCCACCCGGGCAAACGCGGTTCACCGTGCCGGTGACCGCCCCCGCCACCGCGGGCTCGGGCCGCAACACCGCCGTGGTGCGCAGCAGCACCGACGACCCGGACGACCCCGGCGACCTCACCGGCACCAACACGGTGCAGGTGCGCGGGTTCACCCTGGCCAAGGCGGTGACCCCGCCGACGACCTCGGTGCGGCCCGGCGAGGTGCTGACCTACTCGATCACGGCCACCAACGGCAGCACCGTGGCCTACGACCAGGCCCACGGGCTCGCCTCCTTCCGCGACGACCTCACCGGGGTGCTCGACGACGCCGAGGTGGTGTCAGTCGACCCGGCTGCGGAGATCACCCGCGACGACACCGGGTTCACCTGGACCGGGCCCATCCCGGCGGGCCAGTCGCGCACGATCACCGTGGCGGTCCGGGTCGACAGCCCCACCGACGACGGCGACGACGTCCTGCGCAACACCGTCGTCGGCGGCACCAACTGCGCGACCGGGTCCACCGCGCCCGAGTGCTCGCCCGCCACCGTGCCGGTGCGCGAGCTGGGGCTGGTCAAGACCGTCGACCGGACCGTCGTGTCGCCGGGCGAGGCGGTGACCTTCACCGTCGCCGTCACCAACACCGGCGCCTACGACTACACCGAGCAGGACCCGGCCGCGATCTTCGACGACCTCACCGGCGTGCTCGACGACGCCGTGTTCGGCGACCTCGTCGTCGACCCCGAGGTGGGCACCCCCGGCCCGGCCCCCACCCGCGAGGACCCGGTGCTGACCTGGTCCGGCCCGCTCGCCGCGGGCGGCACGGTGCGGCTGGTCTACACGGCGACCGTGTCGAACCCGCAGACCGGCGACGGGCGCATCGTCAACCTCGTCTCCAGCGGGGAGGACCCGCGCTGCCTGCCCGCCGACCCGTGCGGACCCGCGGAGGTGCCGCTGGTGAAGGCGTTCCTGCTCGACAAGACCGTCGACCGCTCCGGCGGCGTGGCCCCCGGCGACGAGGTGACCTACACGATCACCGTCACCAACAGCGGCCAGGTCCCCTACACCGACGGCGCCGCCGCGTTCACCGAGGACCTGTCCGGCGTGCTGGACGACGCCGCGGTCGTCGAGGCCACCGCCGACTCCGGCACCCTCACCCGCGACGGCACCGACCTGCGCTGGGCGGGCGACCTCCCGCTCGCTGACCCACCGGGCACCGCGGGCGCGACGATCACCGTGCGCGCCAGGGTGTTCAACCCCGACCTGGACGGCGACCACTTCCTCGTCAACGTCGTCACCGGCTCCACCAACTGCCCACCGCCCGCGGGCAGCCCCACCGGCGGCAGCGAGTGCCGGGCGGGCGACCCCCTGCCGGTGAAGGGGCTGACCGTGGCCAAGTCCTCCGATCGAGCGGTGGTGCGGGCGGGCGCCCCCGTGGCGTACACGATCACCGTCACCAACACCGGCGAGGTCGACTACACCGACACCGACCCCGCCACCATCACCGACGACCTGTCCGGGGTGCTCGACGACGCCACCTACGCGGGCGGCGCCGAGGCCAGCACCGGGGAGCCCGTCACCGTCAACGGCACGATGTTGACCTGGCGCGGCCCCCTGGCCAAGGGCGCCACGACGACCATCACCTACCGGGTCACCGTGGCCCTGCCCGGCACCGGCGACCACCTGCTGCGCAACACCGTCACCGCCCCCGGCAGCAACTGCGCCCCCGAACCGGACGAGGGCACCACCCCCGACCCCGCCTGCTCCGGCGGCGACGACGGCCAGGACGGCACCGTGCGGGTCGCGGAGGTCCGCATCGAGAAGAAGCCCACCACCGACACCGCCACGGTGGGCGACACCTTCGGCTACGCCGTGACGATCACCAACGTCGGCACGGTCGACTACCTGGCCACCGAGCCCCCGACCACGACACCCGCGCCCAGCTCAACCGCGCCTCCCTCCACTGCACCTTCGTCGTCCGCGCCTCCGTCGACGGTGCCGGGTTCGACCGCCCCCGGCCCCGGGGTGCCCGCCACCCCGGCGGGCGTGGGCCCCGCGACCTGGACCGACGACCTCACCGCAGTCCTCGACGACGCCACCTACCTCGACGACGCCCAGTCCACGACGGGCAGCACCACCTACGCGTCCCCCCGCCTCACCTGGTCCGGCCCCCTCCCGGTGGGCGGCGCGGCCGCCACCACCTACTCCGTCCGCGTCAACGACCCCGCCTCGGGCGACGGCACCCTGCTCAACGCCGTCACCGGCCCGGAGAGCAACTGCGCCTGCGCGGTGACCACCCCGGTCCAGCCCAAGCCGGTCGCCCCCACCAAGCCCGGCGGCCTGGCCAGCACCGGCGCCGACGTCGGCTGGCTCCTGGTCACCGGCTTCGGCCTGCTGCTCCTGGGGTCCGCCGCCCTCGCCTACACCCGCCGCCGCACCATCCTCCTCGCCTACCGCCGCCGCCGCGCCGAGCGCGACTAGGAGCCCCCATGCGCCCCCACCTCCCCGCCCTGCTCACCACAGCCGCCCTCCTGCACACCGCCACCTGGGCACCGGCCGCCGCCACCCCGGAACCCGCCCTCACCATCACCATGACCGACGACACAGCGGAAACCAGCGAAGGCACCCCCCTGGACTACAAGATCACGCTCACGAACCCCGCGGCCGAGGAGCGCGCCGCGGACGTGGAACTGACCCTGCCGGTGGGCGCCAAGGCCACCGAGGTCCGGGACGGCGGAACCGCCCCCGAACCCTGGTTCGCCCACTGGTCCCTCACGATCCCCGCGAACGGGACCAGCACCGTGTCGGCCAGCTTCCAGGCAGGCGCCCCACGGCCCGACAGCAAGGGCTACACCGCCACCGCCTGCACGGTGCGGAACTACGCCCGGCTGTTGTGCGCCACGGACATCAACCAGGTCCCCGGCGCCCCGGACATCCACGCCGTTGCCGGGAAAGCGTCCACAGAGGATGGAGGGCCGCCCGTCCTGATCCCCATCGGCGTCGGCGTTCTCGTGGCTCTGGGGGCAGGGCTACTCCTCCACGCCCGGACCCGTTCCACTCCGTAGCTCTCCTTTCCGCTGCGCTCTCCTTTCCGCTGCGCGGGGCTCTCCGGCTGCGCCGGTTCTCCGCTGCGCGGGGCTTGCCGGCTACCGCCGGGGCCCCGACGTTCGCCGGGGATGGCGGGTTGGGTGGGTGGCCCGGTTGGGTGGATCCGCTTGGTCGGGGCCCCTATGACGATCATGTGCTGTCGGGCGGGAAAAGGCGGGCTGAAAAGATGCCCGCCCGTCCCGTTTGGGTAGCACATGATCGTCACCCCCGACCAAGCGAATCCACCCAACCGGGCAGAACCTGCCGCCCACGCTCGGCTTCTCGGGGTGATCACCTTGGCGGCCTCGTCATGCACGCTGGCGCGGGGGAAACCCGGGCAAGGGGACCCCTGTTTTCAACGTTACCGGCGGGGACCGGCAAAACTCGACCACCGCAGACGGGCTGTGGACAACTCGGCTGGCCAGCTCACAGCGCCGAACACCACGCCCTTCCTTCTTTGCCCACGACGCAACCACTTACGGATCGGGCAGCCCGGCTACGGACATGCTCGATGCGGTGGACTTGTTTGGGTGGGGAGGCGATCATGAGCTACCCTGTCCGGGTTGAGCGGGGCTCTTGTGGCCCCAGCTTTTCCCGCTCTCTCAGCTCATGATCGCCGTAGGGGCCTCGCCCAAACAGGTCCACCGCATCGAGCCCGCCACCACACGACCGGGCTTTCACGAGCCGAAGCCGCAGGCGAGGCGAGGTGGAGCAAACACCCACTCAGAGCAGGTTCGCTCGCCGGTACAGCGCCACGGCGGGCCGGGTCAGCAGACCGCAGGAGTCCAGGAAGTCCATCAGCCCCGCGCAACTCGTGCGCAGCACGGCCTTGTGGTGCTCGTTCGCCGCCGCCTCCCGGACAGCGCGGTCGACGTCGAGGCCTACGGTCGCGTAGACCTTCTTGCTCACCAGGCTCACGACGACGTAGTGGGCGACGAGCGCGATGAGGAAGGCGCTGGCGTGCCTGCGCAGGGGGGAGACCGCGGCGAGGTGTTCGCGGGTCTCGGCCCTGGCGAACTTCATGTGGCGGGATTCCTCGACCACGTGGATGTTGTTGATGGTGCGGATGAAGGGCAGCACCCGGTCATCGCGCATGCTGGCCCGCTGCAGGACGTCCAGGACCTCCTCGGCGACGAGGATGGCGGCGTAGGCGGCCTCGCCGCCCGCGGTGGCGCCGTACCAGCGGCCCGCGCGGACGAGGGCCTTGGGCGGGCGGTAGCCGGGGGAGCGCAGCTTGGCGGCGGCGCGGGCGAACATGATGGAGTGGCGGCACTCGTCGGCGACCTCGGTGAGGGCCCACTGGAAGTTGGGGTCCCGCGGGTCGTCGGCGTAGTAGTCGCGCAGGACGATCTGCTGCAGGACGGTCTCGAACCAGATGCCGGTGCACAGCACCGACGCGGTCTCCTGGCGGGTCAGCTCCGCGCGCTGGGCCTCGGTCAGCTCCGACCAGTACCGGGTGCCGTAGAGGGTGCTCCACTCCGGGCTCATGCCGTGCAGGGACTCGTCGAGCGGGGTGTCCCAGTCGACCTCGCGCAGGGGGTCGAAGGACAGGGTGGTGGCGGAGTCCAGGAGCCGCCGGGCGGCGGTCTCGCGCTTCTCGCCGGCGGTGCGGCGCTGCTCGACGCTGGTCATCCCGAACTCCTCGGTCAGCCGGTGCCCTGCTCCGGGCGGTCGGGACGCTCTAGGCTGGCGGGACCGACCACCCGCACCACCTCGGCGCGCCCAGCGACTTCGTTACACTTGACGCCCGAACTGTAAGGACACGCGGTGGGCGGTGTCAAGGATTTCGTTACAGGCGTCCGACGGTGTGTAAAGCGAGGCGGGTGTGGACGAGGCGGGTGCCTGCGGGGCGCGCGAGGCCAGGGCCGAGCGGCAGCGCGCGGCGATCCTCGACGCCGCCATGGCCTGCCTGGTGCGCGGCGGGCTCAAGTCCGACCGGATGCTCTCGGCGATCGCGCGGCAGGCGGGCATCTCCCGGCCCACCCTCTACCGCTACTTCGACAGCTACGAGGCCGTCCGCGACGCCCTCACCGAGCGCGAGCTGACCCGGCTGGTCTCCGACCTCGTCCCGCTGGCCGACGAGCTGACCTGGGACGTGCGCTCGTTCGGCGCGCTCATCGGCTACATCGTCACCTTCGTGCGCAACCACCCGCTGTTCAGCGCCGCCCCGGCCGACAACCGCGGCGCGCTGGCCCCGCAGTTCGCCAGCCAGGCCTTCCTGCCGCTGCGCTACGCCCTGTCGGTGCTCAAGCCGCGCATCGAGCAGCGCATCGCCGACGGCGCCATCCCGCCGATCGACGTCGAGTTCGCCGCCGACGTCTTCGGCCGCATCGTGCTGTCGTTCACCTTCACCAACGGCCTGGTCCCGCTCGACTCCGCCGACGACCTGGCCCGCTACCTCGAACGCGCGCTCACCCTGGTCCTGGGCATGGCCGTGGAGTCCCCCGGCGCCTGAGCCGCCCGGCGGTGCCCGCTCGGCGTGGTGCCCCGGACCCGCTTGAACGCCGCGCTGAAGCCGAACGCGTCGGCGTAGCCCACCGCGCGGGCCACGTCCGCCACCGTCGCCCCCGGCCGCTCCACCAGCAGGTCGGCGGCCAGGGCCATCCGCCGGTGCGCGAGGTGGGTCAGCGGCGGCTCGCCCACCAGGTCGGTGAACCGCTTGGCCAGCGTCGACCGCGACACCCCCGCGCGGCGGGCCAGCGCGGCCACGGTCCACGGCGCGGCCGGGTCGGCGTGCAGCAGGCGCAGCGCGGGGCCGACCACGGGGTCGTGCTGGGCCGCCCACCAGCTCGGGGGCGCGCCGCCGGGCCGGTCGAACCAGTCGCGCAGGGCGCAGACGAGCACCCAGTCCAGCAACCGGTCGAGCACGACCTGCTGGCCGGGGGCGTCCACGGCGACCTCGGCGGCGAGGTGGTCGAGCACCGGGTCCGCGGCGCCGCCGCCGGTGCGCAGGACCGGGGGCAGCGCGTCCAGCAGCCTGCCGCTGATCTCCCCGCGCACCGGGTAGGCGCCCACGACCAGGGTGGTGCCGCCCGCGTCGGGGTCGAGGTCGGCCCAGCCGAGCCGGTGGCGGGTGCCGCCCTGCTCGGGGGTGGCGCAGTCCTCACCGCAGACGATCGGCTCGGCGTCGGTGCCGGGGGTGTCGACGAAGGTGAAGGTGCCCGGGCCGCGCACGACGACCACCTCCCGGGCACCCACCGGCTCGGGTGGGGCGTCCTCGGGGACCACCCACCCGGACCCGGTGAGCACCGCGCACAGGGTCAGCGGCGCGCCGTCGACGAAGTGCAGTGCCCACGGCGGGGTCAGGGTGGAGCCGCCGAACAGCGACCCGTGCGCCCGGACCCCGCGGAATAGGTCGCTGAAGGCATCCACGTCGCCGAACCTACGCGATCCTGGACGCCCGCACAGGTGCCACGGCGTTCCACCCATGGCATCGTCCAGCCGGGGCGGGTTGGATCGGGGGCATGAGTTCGCAGAGCAGGCTGACCGACGACGACTTGGAGTTCCTGCGCAGGCCGCTGCACGGGTTCCTGTCCGTGGCCGCGGGACCGGTGCCCGCCCAGCCGCGGCCGGTGTGGTTCGAGGCGACGGCGGACGGGGTGGTGCAGCTGTTCACCGGGCCCGGCACGGCGAAGGTGCGGCGGCTGCGCGAGGACCCGCGCGCCTCGATCGTCGTCGCCGCGCCCGCCGGGGAGCGGGAGCGGTGGGTGGCGGTGGCGGGCCGCACCACCATCGAGACCGAGGGCGCGCACGACCTGGCGAGCAGGCTGGCCGAGCGCTACTGGGACCTCGACGACCCGGTGCGGGCCGCGGACCTCGCCGCGATCCTCGCCGAGGAGCAGGTGCGGATCGTCCTGCACCCCGAGTCCGTCCGCCGCTACACCTACTGACTCCCCGACTCCTGACGCCCCGGCCCCTGACACCCCGGCCGACCGATGCCAGCAGCCCCGACCGCCGGGCGACGGTCGGGGCTGCGTGTACAGCGGGGTGGGGCGGTCAGGGGTAGCTGACGACGTTCTGCGCCGAACCGCCGTTGGAGCTGTCGGCGCGCGGGCCGGTGTCGTTGACGACCGAGCGGATCGCGCCGCTGCCGTTGAGGAACACCGTGAGCAGGCTGGTCAGCCGCACGCCCGAGGTCCGCGGGACGCGGAAGGACATCCGGGACTCGATGTTGACGCCCTGGTTGAAGAAGCTGTAGCTGCCCAGGCCCCAGGCGCGGAAGGTGGTCACGCCGGGCACGACCTCCAGGGCCGGGTAGCCGGGGTTGGCCGAGTCCTCCTGCCAGGCGGCCTGGCTCGGCGGGTCGTAGGGGCGCTCGTTCTGGTACATGACCACGCGCCCGCGCTCGCCACGCCAGATCGTCTCGGTCTTCTGGAAGTGCTCGACGAACAGGCCGGTGGCGGTGACGTCCGCGCCGTTGACCACGAGGCCGTGGTCGCCGGTGTTGCGGGTCCAGCCGATGCCGGTGCCGTGGTCGCCGCGCCAGAGCCAGGTGTCGTCGAGCAGCACGTTCGCCGCGTTGACCTCCAGGCTGGTGGTCGCCTTGCCCTCCAGCGCGCCGCCGACCCGGACGAACAGGTCCTGGAGCACGACCGGGTTCGTGGTGCCGCCGCAGGTGCACGTGGTGCCCGAGCGGCCGACCTGCACCAGCACCGGCGAGCGGACCGGGCCCGCGTCGACGGTGAGGCCGTGCACCTTCACCCCGGCCACGTTGTCCACGGTCAGCGCGGCGTTGCCCGCCTGCGGGGTGATCGTGGGCAGCCCGAGGCCCAGCACGACGGTGTCGGCGCGGGTGACCCGGATGGGCTCGGAGTAGCGGTAGGTGCCCGGGGACAGCAGCAGGTGGCGGCCGTTGGCGAGCGCCTGGTTGACCTGGCTGACGCTGGTGCTCGGGGTGGCCACGAAGAACTGGCTCAGCCCCAGCACCCGCTCGCCGCTGTTGGTCCTGGTCGGCCCGCTGGAGTCGCGGCGCACCGGGGGCACGCGCACGGAGAAGCTGCCGCCCGAGCCGGACAGGTAGGGCTCCTCCATCGACACCGGCGTGGTCGCCAGGGTGGTGTAGGGCTGGGCGCCGGGCACGCCGAAGCTGGTGGCCGGGGCGCCGGGGGTACCTGCGAACACCTGGTTCCAGACGCCGTTGCTCCAGCTGCTCAGCTCGCTGTTGCGCACCAGGAACTGCTGCTGCGAGCCGTTGACGACCTCGCCGCGGAAGCGGGAGTCGGCGATGAACCCGCCGCTGGCGTACCAGGGGCCGTCGCCGCAGTAGTCCATCAGCGACAGCTTGCCGTTGACGTCCACGCGGCGCATCGGCGCGGCCTGCGACACCGCCCAGAAGTTCGTCGCGGCGCGGCAGCCGTCGCCGCCGGCGACGTTGATCGTGAGGTTGGACAGCGAGCGCCAGAAGTTGGTCAGCGCGATGCAGTTGCCGGTGCCGTTGACCTGGCACTGGTTGTAGACGCTGACCCGGCCGTTGATCTGCACGTCACCCGGCTGCGCGCCCAGGCCCGCGACCTCGGTGTAGTAGCCGACGCGCACCTCCAGCGGCGACTGCGCGCTGCCGTAGGTGCCCGGCTCGAACAGCAGGGCGTAGCGGCCGGGGCCGAACTCGGCGCCGGTCTGCTGGTTGGCGATGGCGTCGACCGTGGCCTGGATGTCGGCCTGCGCCATGCGGGGGTTGAACACGTAGACGTTCGCGCCCAGCTGCGGGGCGTTGGGCGCGATCACCGCCTGCGCGTGGACGGGGGCGGACGCCGAGGCCGGGGCGGCGGCGAGCACCGCACCGGCGGTCATGGCGACCACCGCGGCGGTGGCGAACCGCAGGGTTCGGGGGATCGATCTCAACGGGCTCTCCTATCCCGGGCTGGGACCTGCCCGGACCGCTGGTGACGGGCGACCGGGCGCGCGCCACTCCGTCGTGACTGAGGAGACCTGCACCACACTCTCGTGTGACGATCCGAGTACAGCACGCTTACTTACCGGTAAGCAAGTGAGTCGGGCAGAGCTTCGACCACCGAGAGGTGCGCCCGCGGTGGCACAGTGGCACCCATGCAGCCCCCCGCCGACCGAGAGGCCCCCGCGGGCACCACCACCGACCCGCTCAGCCGCAGCGACCGCACCCGCCTGCGCCGCGAGGAGATCGTCCACGCCGCCCGGGAGGTCTTCTCCGCCAAGGGCTTCCGCAACGGCTCGCTCTCCGACATCGCCGAGCGCGTCGGCATCACCCACCAGGGCGTGCTCCACCACTTCGGCACCAAGGAGCAGCTGCTCGTCGAGGTCCTGCGCGACCGCGACACCACCGGCCGGGCAGCCCTGGCCGACGCCAGCAACCCGCGCGGCGCGCGGTTCCTGCACCACGTCCTCAACACCGTCACCACCAACACCCGGCGTACGGGCATCGTGCAGGCCTACACGGTGCTGTCGGCGGAATCGGTGACCGAGGGGCACCCCGCGCAACCGTGGTTCCGGACGCGGTTCACCACGCTGCGCCAAGACCTGGCCGAGGCGCTGGGGGAGGCCTGCGACGCGGCGGAGCCGGTGGCGCGGGAGGAGTTGGAGCGGGGCGCGGCCGTGCTGGTGGCGGTGATGGACGGGTTGCAGGTGCAGTGGTTGCTCGACCCCGGGGCGATCGACATGACCGCCGCCGTGCGGATGACGATCGACGCGTTGCTGACCTCGTGGGGCGGCCGTCCGCTGGGTCCCGCCTAGAGTTGCACGACGGTAAACCCTGCCTTGATCAAACTGCACTGGAGTTAACCCGGAACCCCTCCTAGCGTTGTCCTCACAACGCCGAGGAGGACCCCGTGGACACCCTGACCCTGCTCCCCAGCATCACCGAAGCCGTGCGCGCCGCCGGTACCCGGCTGCTCGACGAGTACACCCCGGACGCCCGGCCCAGCGGGTCCGAGGCGATCTGGAAGGCCTTGCGCCACAACGACGAAGCCGTCCTCGACGTGCTGCGGCCCGCGCTGCTCGACCTGCGGCCGCAGGCGCGGTGGATGGACGACGAGCTGGAGTCCGGGGCGCTTCCCCCCGGTGAGTGGTGGGTCGTCGACCCGGCCGAGGGCAACATCAACCACGTGCACGGCCTGCCCGACTGGTGCGTCACCGCCACCCTCGTCCAGGACAACGCCCCCGTGCTCACCGTCGTCCACTCCCCCGTGGCAGACCGCGTGCACACCGCCCACGTGGGGCACGGCGCGCGGGTCGACGGCGTGCCGCTGCACGTGTCCGGCAAGGCGGACCTGGCGGCGGCGTTCGTCTCGACCGCGCAGGCCGCGCCGGGTGAGGACGCCGGGACGCTGTCGCGGATCAGCGCGTCGGTGGACGCGATGCTGCGCGCGGCCATGCTGGTGCGGGTGGCCGTGCCCGCCACGGTGCAACTGCTCGCGGTCGCCGAGGGGCACACCGACGCGTTCTGGCAGCACTCCCCCGTGATCTCCGGGCTCGCGGCCGGGGCACTGCTGGTCTCGGAGGCCGGGGGCGTCGTCACAGACCTCACGGGACGGCCGTGGGCGCCGGGCAGCACCGACTTCCTCGCCGCCGCACCAGGTCTGCACGCCGCCGCCCTGACCGCCCTCACGGCCTAAGCAACCAGGCCCTCACCAACCGAACGACAGGGGAACCACCATGACCACCATCGCCGTCATCGGCAGCGGGCGCGTCGGCACCGGCCTCGCCGCGGCCTGGCAGCGCGCGGGCCACGACGTCGTCATCGCCGCCCGCAGCACCCGCGCCGAGGCCGCGCGGGCCGCCGACGTCGTCGTCAACGCGCTGCCCGGGGACATCGCCGCCGAGCAGCTCGCGCCGCTCGCGGACGCCATCGGCGGCTCCGTCGTGCTCGACGTGAGCAACCCGCACTCACCCGGGCCGACCAGCGTGGCCGAGCAGGTCCAAGCCGCGCTGCCCCGCGCCAGGGTCGTCAAGGCGCTGAACACCATGCTGCACCCGGTCATGACCGCCCCGCTGCCCGGCGCCACGGCGTTCCTGTCGGGCGGGGACGCGGCCGCCAAGTCCACCGCGGTCGACCTGCTGGCCGACCTGGGGTGGGCGCGCGGGAGCGTGGTCGACCTGGGCGGGCTCGCGACCGCCCGGACCACGGAGTCGTTCACCGCCCTGGTGCCCGCGGTGTTCACCCACCACGCGGGCAGGCCGTTCGCGTTCTCCGTGGTGGCCTGACCCCGTCACCCCCACTGCCAGGCGATGCCGTGCACGCCGGGGCCGCACTTGGCCTGGAACGCGTGCACCACGTGCGACCCGTCCGGCACGAGCCTGCGCTTGCGGGTCGGCGGGGCGGGCACGGCGTCGCGGAAGTAGCTGTGGCAGCGCACCGGCAGCCGCGCCTCGTGGAAGCGGACGCGCTGGAGGAACCCGTGGACGGGCGTGCGGAAGCGGTGCTCGTGCAGGCGGGCGGGCGCGGGGCTGGGCCCCAGCTCGGTGGCGTACTCGACCACGGCGGTCTCGTTGCGCGCCAGGGTGCGGCCCAGGTGGATCTCGGCGGCGAGGTAGCCGTTGGCGTGGTCGGCCACCAGGTCGAGCAGGGTGCCGTCGCGGACCACCAGGTCCGAGGGCATGACCTCGCCCTCGTCCACCCCGTGCGCGACCAGGAAGCGGTCCTGGCCGTCGGCCACCGCGCGCAGCACCTGGGTGATCTCGACCCGGCGCAGGCAGCCGTCGGCGTCGAGGGTGCAGGTGCTGGCGACGTTGAGCGCCACCACACCCGCGTTGAAGTCGTCGAACGACCCGCCCAGCACCCGCTGGAACGGCGAGTCCGCGCCGTAGAGCTGGCTGCCGGTCACGCCCGCGCTGGCCGGGGTGCGACCGCGCGGCCGGGGCGGTTCCAGCAGGTCGAACAGGGTGTCGCGGGGCAGGTCGAGTATCAGCTCCAGCTCGCGCAGCGCGCGCAGCGACTTGTCCCGCTCCGGCCTGCTGCGGCCCTGCTGCCAGTAGCTCAGCGTGGCCAGGCTGATGTCCACGCCCCGGTCGGCCAGCCGGGAGCGCAGGCGCTGGAGGGTCAGGTCGCGGCGGGTGATGGCGGCGCGCAGGGTCTCGCTGAACCCCTGGGCGCCGACGACCTCGCCGCGCGGGGCCGGGGACCGGGTCACGGCAGCTCCCTCCACTCGCCACGGGGGTGGGAGTATCCCCCGCGGCGCGCCGCGACCGCCACCCGTGCGGCGACCGCGGCGCGCGCGCTCGGCGGGGGTCAGCTGGTGGTGTTGGCGGTGAGCCCGTAGTAGGACAGGGCGTCGCTCAGCGGCTGGAAGTACGACGACTTCCCGCTCTGGACGCCGCCGTTGTAGGCGCACTGCTGGCCGGTGGGGCCGCCGGAGGTCATGCCCTGCGCCTGGTTGCCGGAGATGTAGGCGCCGCCGCTGTCACCGGAGGACGTGCACACCGTGGAGCTGGCCAGGCCGCGGACGACGGTGTCGGGGCCGCCGTTCGGGTCGGTGTAGGTGACGGTGACGTTGTAGGCCCTGATCGTGCCGCAGGTCCAGCCGGTGGTGGCGCCGGACTTGCAGATCGAGGTGCCCACGGCCGCGCGCTGCGCGCCGCGCACGGCGATGGTGCCCGCCGCGCCCCAGGTGCCGACCGAGGTGGTGATGGAGTTGCCCGCGTCGAGCTTGGCGATGCCCATGTCGACGCTGGTGGTGCCGATGGCGAAGCGGGAGTTGGTGCCCTTGGCGAAGCGGGTGCCGTTGAAGTGCAGGGTCGGCAGACCCGCGACGCAGTGCCCGGCGCTGACCAGGTACTGCACGCCGGAGGAGCTGCGCGCGCCGAAGCCGACCGAGCAGTAGCCGGAGCCGCCGTTGATGGTCATCTTGCTGCCGGGGTAGATCGCGGCCTGGGTCGACAGCGGCGCGGTCGACTCGACCCGCACCGCGGGGCCGAACCGGGCCGCCTCGGCCAGGAACGCCTTGGCCTGCGGGCGGGAGGCGTCGTCGACGCGCACCGACACCACGTCGGCGGCCACGTCCACACCCCACTCCGCGATGCCGTCGGGCGCCTGGCGGGCGGCGAAGCGGTCCAACTGCTCCTGGACCCGGGTCAGCGCCGCCTCCCCGCGGGCCGGGGTGCGCGCCGCCAGGCCCGCCGACCGCGCCGTCGCCGCGGTGGCCGGGTCGGCGGTGTTGACGGTGAGCGTGCCGCCGCCGTCGACGAAGGAGCCGTCGACGACGAGGCCCGCCCGGGTCAGCTCGGCGAAGCGCTGCTGCTGCGCGGCCTCGCGGTCGAGCCGCGCGGCGGCGGTGGCCTCGTCCACCCCGAGGGTGCGGGCGAGCGCGGCCACCATCTCGGGCTGGTACCGGGCCTGCGCCGCCGTGGCCTGCGCCGCGGCGGGCTGCGCGGCCGCCGCCGACGCGGTGGCCACCGCGCCCGCGGGCACCAGCGCGCACAGCGCGGTGGCCGCGACCAGTGAGCGGTAGATCCCGGACCTGCCGAATCCGTTCGACATGCGTCGATGCCTTTCCTCGCCGGACCCCGCACGCGCAGGGGGTGGGCGGCACGGGGGCCACCCAGCGCGCGGATCTCCGGTGGCCGGCGGGACGACCGGCCGTGGAGCAGACTCTGCTCCCGTGCCCGCGCCCCGAGCAAGGGCCTCGACGACGGACTTTTTCACAGAGGGCGGACAATTCGTTGAACGCGGAATCCGACCGTCCACGTGCGACAGCGGGGTCGCGGACCGTTGCCGCGGGCCGACATCGACCGTCCCATCAGGAGAAGTCGAGCACCATCCTGCCGCGGACCCCGCCTGCGGCAAGGCGTTCGTGCGCCTCCCCCGCGTGCGCGGCGGGCAGCACGTCGGCCACCCGCAGCGCGACCTCCCCGGACTCGGCCTGCTCGCGCAAGCGCTCCAGGAGGTCGCGGCGCTCGGCACCCTCGCGCACGCGGATCGGGTGGAAGCGCAGCCCGCGCGTCCCGTCGCCCTCCCAGAAGCGCACGGTGGCCACCCCACCACCGTCCTTGACAGCGGCCGTCACCTTGTCGCCCTGCACCGCACCGTCGGCCAGCGCGTCCACCCCGTCCGGGAACAGCACCCGGATCCGCTCCGCGACGTCGTCGCCGCGGCGCACCACGTGATCAGCGCCGAACGAGCGCACCAACCCCTCGTCCTTCTCCGCCGCGTCGGCCACGACGGTGATCCCGTCCGCCTTGGCCAACTGCACGAGGTAGCCCCCGTAAGCACCCGCCGCGCCCGTCACCGCCAACACCTGCCCAGGCGCGAGGTCGAGCGCTTCCAGCGTCAACCGCGCGGTCAACCCGTTCATCGGCAGCGTCGAGGCCTCCGCGTGGCTCGTACCCGCGGGCGCGCGCACGACCGACCCCACGGGCAGCACCACCTCGTCCCGGTAGGCGCCGTGCTCGCCGGACGGCACCACGACCGCCATCACCCGCTCACCCGGCGCCAGGTCGGTGTCGGTGCCCGGCCCGACCTCCACCACCTCGCCCCCGACGTCCATCCCCGGCACGTCCGCCACGCCCGCCGCCCGATCCGCGTCCGTCCGCGACCCGTTCACGACCAGCGTGTCTGTCGGGTTCACCGCGGCGGCCAGCACCCGCACCCGCACCTGCCCGTCCCCCAACGCCTCCCGCGCGACGTCGACCTCCCGCAGCGCCTCGGGTCCGCCGTACTCCACCACTCCGACTGCACGCATACCGCGCACCTCCCTGGTCCGGATCCCGGTCCCCAGGTCCAACACCCCCGCCCCCGCCCGCTGTTCCACCCCGGAGCGCGACGCCCGGATGCGCTCGGGGTCATGCGGCGACCTCCACCGGCCTGCCCGGCAGTGACCAGCGGTGGTGGACCACCACGCCGAGAGCGGCGGCGACCGCGCCTGCGATCGGGATCCAGCGGAAACCCGCGGACAGCAGCAGGCCGCCCACGGCCGAGCCCAGCGAGGTGCCCAGGTACATGAAGGAGCTGTTCCACGCCAGCACCGATCCGCTCTCGGCCGGGAAGGTGGCCACCAACCTCGACTGGTACGCGGGCAGGCACGGGTAGGCCAACAGCGCGAACAGGCCGAGGCAGGCGATCAGCAGCCAGGCGGGGGCACCCAGGAGGGCATCGACGACGAGCAGGACCACGCCAAGCACCAGCAGGCTGGTCGCCACCACGCGGCCCGCGCCGTGCCGGTCGGCCAGGGTGCCGCCGCTGAGGCTGCCCGCGACGGCGCCGAGCCCGTAGACGACCAGGGCGAGGGCGGTGGTGCCGGTGGTGAAGCCTGCGACGTCCGCCAAGCCGGCACCCAGGTAGGTGTAGAACGAGTACACCGCGAACGCCCAGGTGCCGGTGACCGAGGCGGCGCGCAGCTTGGTGGTCAGGGGCAGCTTCCGGGCGCCGGGTGCGGCGGCCACCGCACCCGCGCCGCGCGGCCAGGTGAACCGGTTCACCACGGCCAGCACGAGGGTGAGGACGCCCAGGCCGAGGAACGCCGCCTCCCAGCCGAGCGCCGCGGCGACGGCGGTGCCGGTCGGGGCGCCGGTGGTCAGCGAGACGAGGAAGCCCGCCATGGCCGTGGACAGCCACACCCCGCGGCGGGCGGGCGGCGCGGACTGGCCGACCAGGGCCAGCAGCGAGGGGGTGACCCCGGCGGCGAACAGCCCGGCGAGCACGCGGGCGACCAGCAGCACCGCGAAGCCGAGGGGCAGCCCGGTCAGCACGTTGGCCAGCGCGAAGCCGGTCAGCCCGACCACCAGCACCCCGCGCCTGCCGACGCGGTCGGCCAGCGCCCCGCCCAGGGGCGCGCCGACGACGTAGGCCGCGGAGAACGCGGTGACGGAGGTGCCCGCCGCGCCGGTCGAGACGCCGTGCGCGGCGGCGATCGCGGGCAGCAGCGGCGAGACCAGGAACAGGTCGGTGCCGATCAGCAGCAAGGTCAGGAACGCGATACCGAGCGCGAGCGGCGACCCGCCGGAGCGCGCCGTCCCGGTGCCCCTGGTCGTGCCGGGTGTGCTCACGGTGCCTCCATGGTGCGCCGATTAGTACGCTGGCAAACAATTTGCCAGCGTACTATATCCGGGGAAACCACCGACCCCCTCGACGCTAGGCTGGGGCCATGGATGGCCAGGACGTCGTCGACCGCATGCTCGGTGAGTGGTCGTGGTCGGACTACGACCTCGACCTGGACCAGATGGCGGTGTCCAAGCGCATCAGCCTGCTGGCCCGCAGGCTGGAGCGGCTCGCCGCCGACACCCTCGCCCCGCTCGGCCTCGACCCCGGCGAGTTCGAGGTGCTGGCCGTGCTGCTGCGCAGCGGGCAGGCGCACGAGCTGTCCCCCAGCGCGCTCAACCGCTGGTTGATGATCTCCGGCGGTGGCCTGACCAAGCGGCTGGCGCGCCTGGAGGAGCGCGGTCTGGTGACCCGCAGGCTGGCCCCGGACGACCGCCGCTCCCTGCTGGTGGCCCTCACCGGCGCAGGTGCGGGGTTGGCGGAGGCCGCCGTTCGCGCGCACTCCGCGGCCACCGCCGCACTGGTCGACCGCATCGGCACCGAGGACCGCGACCGGCTCTCCGGCCTGCTCCGCGACCTGCTGCGCAGCGTCGACGACACCGGCCACCCGACCGGCACGGCGTCCCGGGGCGAGCGTCCCGCGGACAGCCCCGAGCAGGGCACGCCCTCGACCACCGGGGCGCAGGTCAGCGGGTAGCGCCGAGCAAGAGCCCGCTCAACGGAGCGACACGCGGCTGGGGCTGCGCTCAACAGCGCTCACCACGCTCCCCCACGGAGACCACAGTGGACCTTTCGGGTCCACCGCCGCCTGGCGCACGACCCCGCTCCTGCGGCGGCCCAACCTGGCCGGCGACAGGGCGACGTGGCCGAGGTGCCCGTCTCGTCGGGCCACCCGCGGTAGGGCCGCACACGGCGTCGAGCAGCCGCGCAGCACCGACGCCACCGGGCACGGGACCGACCGCGCTGGGTGACCGGCGCCCTCCGACCGGTGGGCGTTTCCGGGTCTCGCGGGCCCGGCGGGCCCCCGATGTCGGCCGGAGGTCGTACCGTGTCGCAGGTGGGCGACAAGTCCGAGCACGCACCCGTGCTCGACCTCCTGGAGGCGGTGGACCTCGACCGGCGCGGGGCCGCGGCGGTGGGGGCGTGGCTCGCCGGGCACCGGGCCGACCTGGTGGCCGGGGTGCGCGCCTGCGACCGCGACGGGGTGCGCCGCGCGGGCCTGCGGCTCGCGGGTGCCGCCTGGGCCGCCGCCGGGCTGGTGCCCGAGCCCCGGTGGTGGGCGGAGCTGGCCGAGGCCGGGGAGGCGCTGGCCATCGCCGAGCGCGACCCGGAGGCGCTGGTCGGGCTGCTGGACGCGGCCGCGGCGGTCTTCGCCGACCACGGCGACCGGGTGCGGGCGGAGGAGCGGTGGGTGCGCGCCCTGTCCGTGGCCCGCCGGGCGGGGTCGCCGGGCCAGGACCGGCTGCTGGTGGCCCTGGCCGGGCTCTACCGGGGGTGGGGGCGGCTGGGCAAGGCGCTCGACGCGCAGTGGGCGCTGGTGGAGCTGCGCGCGGCGGCGGGCGACGCGCTCGGCTCCGCGCTGGCGCGGGCCGAGGTGGGCGCGACCATGCACGCGGCCGGGCGCACGGCGTCGGCGGTGGAGCACCTGGAGCGGGCGCAGGAGGCCGCTGCGCTGGCCGGGGCGGGGCCCGTCGAGCACGCCCGCCTGCTGGTGTGGTGCGGCTGGGCGCGGTGGGCCCAGGGCGGGCCCGGCGCCGCCAAGCGGTGCTGGAGCCGGGCGCTGGCCCTGCTCGTCGACGTCGACGAGGACGCCGCCCAGCGGGTGCGCGACCTGCTCGCGCACGGCCCCGGTGACGGCGCCACCGCGCCCTACCTGTCGACCGGCGCCTCGTCGTCGGACAGCTCGTCCTCCGCGGGGGCGCCGACCAGCGGGCGCACCGGGTCGCCGAACACCGCGTCGTCGCCGTCGGGCGGCGCGGGGTAGCTCAGCTCGAACAGCTCCAGCACGTCCGGCACGGTGAACAGCTGCGGGTGGCCGCGCCCGCTGACGGCGCGCACCACGCCCAGCCGCCGCAGCTGCTTGGTCAGGCTCGCCGCCTGCTGCACGGTGATCCCGCAGCGCTGGGCGATCCGCAGGTTGGTGGTGATCGGGGTGGCGGCCAGGTCGCGGGTGACGCGCACGATGCCGTCCATCCGCCTGCCCAACCTGCTCACGTGCTCCTCGGTGATCCGCTCCACCCGCTCGACGAACCGCAGCTGGGCGCGGCAGAGCTCGGCGACGCCGCGGGCGAAGAAGGCGCAGTACCCGTCGAGGTCGCCATCGTGCACCACGCCCAGCACGCGCGCCCGGTGCTCGTCGCGGTGCCTGCTCAGCCACTCCGACACCGGCAGCAGCGGGTCGCGCAGCGCGCCCTCGCGGATCAGCGCGAGCGAGACGTAGAGCCGCGCCAGGTGCCCGGAGTGCGCGACCGGGGCGAGCACGGACAGCTGGTAGTGCCCCAGCGCGACCCGCGCCAGCAGCGGCGCCTCGCACCCGGAGTCCACCCACGCCGACCACTGCATCCCGGCGATCTGGAGGTCGGGCCCCGGCGGGGCGGCGATGAGGTGGGCGCCTGCCGGGTCCGGGCCGCCGAACCAGCCCGGCCCGGTGCGCCACGGCACGGCGGTCACCTCGTCGTCGACGACCGGGCCCAGCTCGTCGGCGGTGCCGTCCAAGACGCGGGACAGCTGCCCCAGCAGCGCCAGGTTGAGCGCGCCGCCGGAGCGCACCCGCTCCACCGCGGCGTCGCCCGCGCGCAGCTGCCGCAGCAGCCCCAGGTCGACCGCGGCGCCGCCCGCGGCCCCGGGCAGGTCGGCCACCAGCAGTTCGCGCAGCGCGCCGAACACCCCGCCCAGCTCGCCGGAGCCGTGCACGTCGCGCAGCCGCGCCAACCGCACCAGCCCGGCCCGGTCGGGCACCCGCGCCGCCGCCTCGTCCAGCCTGCCGACCGCCTGCTCCGCCTCGGCCAGCACCCGGTAGGTGCGCGGGCGCAACCGCACCAGCGACGGCAGCGGGCGCGGCAGGAACGCGCCCTGCGCGCGCAGCCGCGCGGGGAACCCCGTCATGCCCTCGGCGGAGAACCACCGACCCGTCTCGTCGGGCACTGCGTCAGGCATGGGGGGAAGACTGGCCGACCGGACCGAAGATCGGCAAACGTTTCAAACCGCACACTCAAGATCACCGTCCAGGCGTTCCGCACGATCCGGGGGGGAAGCCCGGGTGATCCACCCCGCACGGCGCGCGCCGGGGTCACGACTGACCACCGCGGGCCTCTCCCCCCGCGGCACGACCTGTCTCCAACACCCTGTAGTCGAACAAACGTTCGACCCGGTGTCAAGGTGAGGCACCCGGTGGGGACACCCGGCCGCGACGCCCGTGTGGCGATCGCCATACCGCCGCGGCCCCCTCCCGGCGCCCCGGTCCGCGGTGCCCGTCCGGGCGCGGCGGCGTTCCCGCCACCCGAGGGGCGAAGGTGCACCACATGGTGTGAAGCAGCCGCCGTCCCGGCCGCTGTTGTGGTTCGTTGTCCGGACACAGATCACGACCGCCCCAGGAGGACCGAGGGTGTCCACCGCATCACCCGTGTGCACGGTGTTGTTCGTCTGCCAGGGCAACCAGTGCCGATCCCCGCTGGCCCAAGCGCTGTTCATCGCCGCCATCCCCCGCTGCCGGGGCACCCGCTGGCGCGTGGAGAGCGCCGGGACGCACGCCGAGGACGGCAGGCCGGTGGTCGACGGGTGCGGCGAGCACCTGCACGACCCGCGCGTGGACCTCAGCCGCTTCCGCAGCAGGCGGCTCACCACCGCCATGGTCGACGACGCGCAGGCGATCATCACCATGACCCGCGAGCAGGCCGCCACCGTGCTGCGCAGGCAGCCGCGCGCGCTGCGCCGCACCGCGACCCTGGCCGAGCTGGCCCGCTGCGCCGAGCGCAGCGACCGCGAGCTGTTCACCCGCGGCGGCGACGCCCTGCTGGAGCTGCTGCGCCTGACCATCCGCGACCGCGGCCCGCGCAGGCCCCGGCACGCCGCCGACGACGACATCCCCGACCCCGTGCGCGACCTGGCGACCCTGCTGCCCGGCACCGAGGCCACCATCGCCGCGGCCATCGAGCAGATCGCGCTCGTGGTCAACCCGGTCGCGGGGCGGGCGGTGCGCCAGGCGGGCTGAGCCCACCCGGCAGCGGCGCGGGCAGCGCAACGCGCCCCCGCCGCCGATCCCGGGGCCTCGACACCGCCCACGCGCAAAGATGGCCGGAAGCGGCGGGGTTCCAGGTGCGGCTCTAGGGCCACCGAGATCACGAGCTGGAGCACTAACGGCGGCCGACCGCCCCAGTGCCGCCAGGGTCAGGTGGGCTGGTGCGCGCCCCAGTCCACGGGGTGCAGCTCGAACTGCCCGCTCAACCCCTTCAGCGCGGCGGCGCGCCCCGGGCCCAGGCGGAACCGACCCGGGTCGGCCAGCCCGCGCAGGGTGTCGTCGCTGACCAGCACCTCGCCGCCGCCCGCCTGCGCCGCGACCCGCGCCGCGGTGGCGACCGCCCGGCCGAAGAAGTCCCCGTCGCGCGAGACCGCGGCGCCGCGGTGGATGCCGATGCGCACCGCGACCGGGGTGGCGCGCAGGGCGCCGCGCTTGGGCCCGGCCAGCGCGTGCTGGATCCCGATGGCGGCGCCGATCGCCTGCTCCGGCTCGCTGAAGGCGAGCATGAAACCGTCCCCTTGGGACTTCACCACGTGCCCGGAGCGCGCGGCGACCTGCTCGCGCACCAGCGCGTCGTGCGCGCGCAGCAGGCGCACCCACCCCTTGTCGCCCAACCGCTCGTTGAGCGCGGTCGAGTCCACGATGTCGGTGAAGGCGAAGGTGACCGTCCCGTCCGCGCCGCTGACCCGCACCAGCTCGGTCCGGTCCTCCTCGGCCCACCGCGCCAGCTCGTCCAACGAGCTGACCAGCATGCCGCCCACGCCGCCGCGGCGCAGTCGGGACGCGGCGCTGACGGCCACCTTCACCGCCCGCTGCAACCCGGCCTCCCGCCGGGGCCGCGCCGAGGCCAGCAGCTCGGCGTACCGGCGGCGCTCCCGGACCAGCAGCACCGACAGCACCACCACGCCCGCCACCGCCGCGACGGCCACAACGGACACGACCACGAACCAGACGCCGATGACGGGCCCCCTTCGCGACGGGCAGCAGGACCGGTTCCCGACGGCATCCTACCCACCGGTAACCCGCTACCGCGGACCGCGGCCACAGCGTGCGGCACCGCGTGGAGCCCTCCCGGGGCGGACTCTTCCCGGCCGGGTCGCCGCCCCGACCGCGGGCGGGCGAGACCAGGCATCAGCCCGACAGCCGCGCCTCCGGGTCGGTCCGCCGCAGGCTGCCCATAGGGTGTGCCGCGTCGGACGGTCAGGGGGGCGCGGGGTGGACCTGGGGCTGGTGGGCCGGGCGGTCGGCGTCTTCGCGGTCACCAACGTCGACGACATCGTGCTGCTGGCCCTGTTCTTCGGGCAAGCCGCCGGGCACCGCGGCGCGGCGGCGCGGATCGTGCTCGGGCAGCACCTGGGGTTCGCCGGGATCCTGGCCGCCTCGGTGCTCGGCGCGCTGGGGGCGGGCCTGCTGCCCGAACCCGCGATCGCCTACCTGGGGCTGTTCCCGCTGCTGCTCGGCCTGCGCGCCGCGTGGACCGCCTGGCGCGACCGCGACGAGGCCGACGAGACCATCGGCACCGCCCCGGGCCTGCTGGCCGTCGCGGCGACCACCCTGGCCAACGGCGGCGACAACATCGGCGTGTACGTCCCGGTTTTCACCGCGGTAGGCACCGCGGGGCTGGTCGCGCACGTGGTCGTCTTCCTCGTGCTGGTGGGGGTGTGGTGCGCCCTCGGGCGGTTCCTGGCCACCCGGCCCCCGGTCGCGCGGGCGCTGGCCCGCTGGGGCCACGTGCTGCTGCCCGTGGTGCTGGTGGGCATCGGCGTGCTGATCCTGGTCGAGGGCCTCACAGGATCCAGAAGCCCTTCAGCGGACCGCCGAGGTCGAACAGGTACCA
>NZ_MKQR01000018.1:0-157701 GCF_001940455.1 Actinokineospora bangkokensis
GGGCGGGCCTCACAGGATCCAGAAGCCCTTCAGCGGACCGCCGAGGTCGAACAGGTACCACGACTCCGGGCCGATCAGCGTGTGCTCGACCTGGTACCCGTCGTACCGGGTCGCCTCGAACGAGATCACGTCCGACGGGTGGTAGTTGGCGATGCTCAACCCGTTGACGTAGTGGGAGTTGTCCGGGCTGCCCACCTCGAACACCTGGTTCTCCCCGCCGCACTGCGCCCCGCGCCACCCGAGCCCGCCGACCAGCGCGTCCACGCACAGCAGGGGCAGGCCCCACTGCTTGAACCGCAGCCCGCGCACCTTGCCGCCCTGCCCGTAGACCATGGGGTCCACGCTCTGGTCCCACCCGGTCTCGGTGTGCTGCCCGCACTTCCACCGGCCCCAGGTGCCGTTGACCCCGCGGGCCTGCGTGCACACCACGTGGTTGGAGTACTGCCCAGCCGGCGGCAGCCCCGGCCCCGCCGAGTCCGTCCACGTCGCCGACGCGGGCGCCGCCAGCCCGACCACACCCGCCGCCGCGGCCACCAGCGCCACCGCGACCCGCTTCACCGACCTGATCACGCGTGCTCCCCCCATCAGACGAACGACGACCAGGTCGCGGTGCCGTTGTAGAACGTGTTGATCTGCGTGCGCGGGTAGCTCCAGCCCCAGCACCCGTACTGGATCCAGCAGTGCTGCACGGCCTTCTGCATCACCGACACCGCGGACCGCCCACCCGGCCGGTCGGCGTAGTTGGTGTAGAACCCGGGCGAGAAGTTGGCCGTGCCGTCGTTGTAGTCGATGAAGTCCAGCCGGTTCTTCCACCCGGTGACGACCACGTAGTCGTAGTACCACTCCACGTACTGCCGCCACGTGTACACCTGGAACCCGGTGGTCGAGTAGTACGTCACCTTCACGTACGCCCAGTTGTACTCCGAGGCCTGCGCCCCGACCCCGGTCTTCGCCGCGGTCCCGGCACCGCCTGCGAGCGCCGCCTTGGCGGGCTGCCCCCGGTCGAACTCGACCTTGGTCCGGGCCGGGTCCACCACCTTGTCCGCGACCTCGGGCACCGACGCCAGCAACGCCCGATCCGCCGCCGAGGCCCGCAGGTGCACCACCCGGTCCGCTGCGGCGAACAGCTGCTCGGCGCTCGGCCCCGCCGCCGCGGAGGCCGGGCTGACCAGCCCCACCACCCCGAACACCGCGGCCAACGCGGTGATCACCCCGCCCCAACCCCTCCGCACGCCCATGCGACATCCTCCACTCCCCCGGCGCCCTCGCAGCCGGACCCCGACCCTCCCAACCCCCAGTGGCCCCCCTCTGGACGTCCTCTGGACGCGGGGTCAGCGGGGGTCAGCGGGGGATGCGGGCGGCGATGCCGTCGAGGAGGAAGTCGAGGCCCGCGTCGAAGGTCTCGTCGGGGGTGAGGTGGGGGCCGTCGTGGACGACCCTGGACAGGGCGGGGTACTTGCCCTCCGCGAACTGCCTGAGCAGGTAGGGGCCGTGGGCCACCTGCCACTCGCCCTTGTCCATCCCGGACGAGCGCTCCGCGCGGCGCTCGGCGGTCTCCTTGCGGACGGCGCCGATGACGTAGGCGTTGACGGCGGCGACGGCGGGGACGACGAGGTCCAGGGGGAGGTCGGCCAGGGCGGTGAGGACGGCGTCGCCGGTGGTGAGGGTGTTGGGGCCGAGGTGGGGGCGCCCGCCGAGCAGGTCGGTGAGCCAGTCGTGGCGGTGGGCGGCGCGGCGGGTGGCGGCGGCCAGGGAGCGCAGGACCTCGCGCCAGCCGTCGCCGGAGGGGCGGACCTCGGCGTGGACGGCGTCGAGCATGAGGTCGAGGAGTTCGTCCTTGGTGGCGATGTAGCCGTAGAGGCGCATGGGGCCGACGTCGAGGACGGCGGCGACCTTGCGCAGGGACACCGCGTCGAGGCCGTCCGCGTCGGCCAGCCGGATCGCCGCGCCGACGATGCGCTCGCGGCTCAGCGGGGCGGGCACCGGGCGGTCCGGCGGCTCCGGGCGCTCCCACACCACCATGCCGCAGACGGTACAGCGGGGTGCGCGATACGACGAATCGACTGATACAGTGTATTGACCAATACAGCGTATCGACTGATCGGGGAAGCGGGGTCGCCGTGGAGATCGCCATCGTCGGCGCGGGCCTGGGCGGGCTGGCACTGGCCCGCGTCCTGCACGTCCACGGCATCGGTGCCGCCGTCTACGAGCGCGAGCCGTCGCGCGGCGCCCGCGGCCAAGGCGGCATGCTCGACATCCACTCCGGGCAACGCGCCCTGGACGCCGCGGGCCTCACCGACGGGTTCCGGTCGATCGCCCGCACCGCGGGGCAGGACATGCGCCTGCTCGACCCGGACGGCACCCTCCTGTTGCAGGAGGACACCCCCGACGACGCCCCTTTCCTGCGCCCGGAGGTCGACCGGGCCGACCTGCGCGACCTCCTGCTGGACTCCCTCCCCAGGCACACCGTCCACTGGGGCCGCGCCGTCGCCTCCGCAGAAGGCGGCACCCTGCGCTTCACCGATGGCACCACTGCCCGCTACGACCTGCTCGTCGGCGCCGACGGCGCGCAGTCGCGCATCCGCCCCCTGCTCACCGACGCCCGCCCCACCCACACCGGCCAGACCATCGTCGAACTCGGCATCCCCGACGTCGACACCACCCACCCCGACCTCGCCGCCGCCCTCGGCCGCGGCAACTACTGGGTCCTCGGGGACGGCCAGAGCATCGGCGCGCAGCGCAACGCCAGTGGCCGCGTGCGCGTCTACGCCAGCTTCTACCGCACCGACGAGGACTGGATCACCACCAGCGGCATCCCCTTCGACGACCCCACCGCCGCCAAGTCCCGCCTCGTCGACCTGTTCGCCGACTGGCACCCCCAGTTCCACGCCCTCATCCAGGCCTGCGACGACGAGGTCGTCCCCCGCCAGGTCCACACCCTCCCCCCGGGCCTGACCTGGCCGTCCCATCCGGACACCACCCTCATCGGGGACGCCGCCCACCTCATGCCCCCCGTGGGCGAGGGCGCCAACATGGCCCTGCTCGACGGCGCCGAACTGGCCGGGGCGATCGCCGCCGACCCGGCCACCGCCGTCGAGCGGTACGAGCGGGAGATGTTCGCCCGCACCGCCGAGGCCGCCCACCAGTCGGCCCGCTTCCAGGAGCTGCTCTCGGCCCCCGGCGCCGCCCAGCGCATGCTCGCCTTCTTCCGACCCGGCTGAGGACCCCGCCCGCGAAACAGCGCGGACACCGGCGCGCAACCTCTGCGAACAGATGTGTACGCAAATCGTTGTCGAGGACGCGGCCATTGCGGTGAACGAGCTTCCGCGCCCCTCGGCGGCGGTCTTAACATCCCCCCTGGACCCGCCCTGACCTGGGCGTTTCCCCTGGTCAACCAGGCACATCGAACCGAGGCGGGGCCATGGGGTCGGTCGGGGTGGGTCGGGCGGGCAGGGCGGGCAGGGTGGGTCGGGCGGGCAGGGCGGTCGGGGCGGCCCTGGTGGCGGTCGCGCTGTGCGCCGGGGCGATCGTGCCGGTGTCGGCGGCGCCCGCCGCCGCGCCGGAGGAGGACAGCCGCACACCGCTGTCGGAGGTCGGCAAGACGCCCGAGCCCCAGGTGCCCGAACGCACCTGGGACGTGGGCGGGCGCGGGTCCTTCCAGGACCGGATCGCGATCTCCGTGCCGCCCTGGCACGACGTGGCGCCGGTGCTGTCGCTGGACTACGACTCCTCGGCGGGGAACAGCTGGGTCGGCATGGGTTGGACGCTGTCCGGCGCGAGCCGCATCACCCGCGTGGGCGCCAGGCAGGGCGCGCCCCGGTACGACGGGACCGACACCTTCACCGTCGACGGCCAGGAACTCGTCGCCTGCGCGCCGGGCAGCGCCAGCCCCAGCTGCGCGGCGGGCGGCACGCACTCGACCGAGAACGAGAGCTACGCGCGGTTCGCCCTGACCGGCACCGGCGCGGCGAGCCGGTGGACCGTCACCGCCAAGGACGGCTCGAAGCGCGTCTACGCGCCCGTGCTGCTCGCGGGCCCGGACCTGGTGCACCGGTGGGGCGTCAGCCAGGTCGTCGACACCTCGGGCAACACCACCACCTACACCTGGGGCAGCAACCGGTTCGGCTGCTGCTGGGACCACCTCGACTCCATCGCCTACAACGGCACCGCGATCACGCTGCACTACGAGCCGCGGCCCGACCCGGACCAGGAGGCCATCGGCAACGGCGCGCTGACCACCGCGCTCGGCCGGGTCAAGACCATCGACGTCACCGTCGACGGTGCCCGCCTGCGCTCCTACCAGCTCAGCTACACCACCAGCGCGAGCACGTCCCGCTCGCTGCTCACCGCCGTCCGCCAGTTCGGCCGCGACGCCACCCTCGACGCGTCCGGCACGGTCACCGGCGGCACGGCGCTGCCCGCCACCACCGCCACCTACCAGGCGGGCACACCCGGCTTCACCGCCACCGGCAACGACACCACCATGCCCTCGCACACCGGCGCCAAGTACCTCTCCCTGGACGTCAACGGCGACGGCAGGACCGACATGCTGGAGCTCTACCCCGGCTGGTCCTACGAGCGGAAGACGTGGCTGTCCACCGGCAGCGGCTTCACCCTGGCCTCGACCGCGACCGACCTGGCCTACAACGCCGACACCCGCTTCCTCGACGGCGACGTCACCGGCGACGGCAAGGCCGACCTCATCGAGCTGTTCCCGTACGGCACGAGCTGGGGCAGGCGGGTGTGGGTGTCCACCGGCACCGGCTTCACGGCGGGCGCGGTCGGCTACTCGAAGGGCCCGTTCAACAAGAATTCCCGCTTCCTCGACGTCGACGTCAACGGCGACGGCCGCACCGACGTGCTGGAGCTGTACTCCTGCGGCTTCTACCCGCTGAACTACTGCCGCGCGACCTGGCTCTCCGACGGCAGCGGCTTCACCCTCGGCGCCGACGAGGCGGGCATCCCCTACGACGTGGACCGGCAGTTCCTCCCGCTCGACGCCGACGGCGACGGCCGCACCGACCTGCTGGAGGTCTACTCGGCGGGCTTCGGCGCGGGCGGGCGGCACCTGTGGCTGTCCAACGGCACCGGGTTCACCTCGGGCGCGACCGACACGGCGATGGGGTGGAGCACGCCCACCGCGGACGGCAGCGGCAGCCGGTTCCTCACCCTCGACGTCAACGCCGATCACAAGACCGACCTGGTGGAACTGCTGCCCTCGGGTCTCACCTACACCCGCCGGACGTGGCTGTCGACCGGCTTCTCCTTCGTGCTCGGCGGGACGGACACCAGCATGCCCGCGGGCACCACCTCCCGGCACCTGGCCGTCGACGTCAACGGCGATCACCGGGTCGACTTGGTGGAGGTCTACCCCTGCTGCTTCAGCGCGTCGGCGCAGCGGCGCACGTGGGTGTCGACCAGCACCGGGTTCACCCTGGGCACGAGCGACACGGGCATGGGCAGCTTCTCCTGCAGCAAGGGGTCCTGCGGCAGCGACTTCCTCCCGATGGACGTCAACGGCGACGGCATGGTCGAGATGGTGGAGCTCTACACCTCGGGGTGGAACCGCGGGCGGCGGGTGTGGAGCATCGGGGGGTCCACCCCCGACCTGCTCACCTCCAGGACCGGCGAGTGGGGCGCCACCACCTCCGTGGCCTACACGCCCTCGTCAGCGTGGGCCAACTCGAACAACCCGCCGATCACCCAGTCCGCCACGGCCGTGACCGAGGGCGACGGCCGCGGCACGGACGCGACCACGCGGTTCGCCTACTCCGGCGGTGCGTACGACTGGTCGGAGCGGGTGTTCCTCGGCCACCGCGCGCAGCGCGAGACCCTGCCGTGCACGGCGGGTGAGACGGCCTGCCCGTACACCGAGACCCGGTACCGGCAGGACCTCGCCGCCATCGCCGAGCCGGAGCGGGTGGAGTGGCGCACGGGCGCGGGCGCGCTGCTCAGCTCCCAGGACTTCGAGTTCACCACCAACGGCGCGACGATCCCCCGCACGGCGCTGCTCACCGGCACGTGGGAGACCGCCTACACCGGCGCCGCGACTGCCTGCCCCGGCGCGGACTGCAAGCGCAAGCACACCAGCAGGCAGTACAACGCCCACGGCGAGGTGACCCAGGAGGTCGAGCACGGCGACGAGGAGGTCACCGGGGACGAGCGCACCACCGTGCGGACCTTTGTGCCGAACACCGCCGCATACATCGTGGGCAAGCCCGCCGTCGAGACCGTGCGCGCGGGCGTCGGCCCCTCGGGTGCCAAGCTCACCGAGAAGCGGCACCACTACGACGGCGCGACGACGTGGGACCAGGCACCAACCAAGGGGCTGGAGACCAAGACCGGCGACTGGCTGTCCACCTCGGACTCCTTCGTCGAGCAGACCCAGGAGCACGACGCGTGGGGCAACCTCACCGCGCGGGTCAACCCGCTCGGCGCCCGCACGGCCATGGCCTACGACCCGGCCCACCACCAGTACCAGGTCGCGGAGACCAACGCGCTCTCCCAGCAGGTGACCGCGGAGTGGGACGCGGTGTGCGGCCTGCCCACGAGGGTCACCGACGTCAACGGCCAGGCGACGACGATGACCTACGACGCCCTGTGCAGGCTGGCGCGCAAGGACTCCCCCGGCGGCGAGTTCGAGGCGCACAGCTGGGTGGACGTCGGCAACCCCGCCTCCCAGCACGAACGCGTGGAGGAACCCGCCGCCGACGGCACGGGCACCCCGCGGTGGACCAAGCGCTACCTCGACGGCCTCCAGCGACCGTGGCGCACCGTGGAGAAGGGTCCCGACGCCGCCACCGGGGACATCCACGAGGACACCACCTACAACCCCCGCGGGCAGATCGCGGCCACGACGGCCAAGTACTACTGGGTGGCGGGCCAGCCGAAGCCCACGACCTACGCGACCACCAACGACTACGACGCCATCGACCGGCTGACGAAGGTCACCACGCCGGACGGGGCCACGCAGACCAAGCGCTACGGCCTGTGGTCGACCACGACGACGGACGAGCGCGGCCACGTGTCGGTGGACCGGGTCGACGCGCAGGGCAGGCGCACCGCGCACGAGGAGGTGATCGGTGGCGCCACCACCACCGCCACCTACGCCTACGACCTGCGGGGCTACCTGACCCGCTCCACCGACCCCGCGGGCGGGGTGATCACCTACACCACGGACTCCCTGGGCCGGGAGACCCGCGTCGACGACCCGGACGCGGGCACGACCACCCACGAGTGGGACGCCGCAGGCCGCTCGACCGCCCAGGTCGACGCGCTCGGCCAGCGCACCGTGCACACCTACGACGCCCTCGACCGCAAGACGAGCAAGACCACCCGGGCGGGCACGGCGGGCGCCGTCACCGTCACCTGGGCCTACGACCAGCAGCGGGCGGGCTTCCACAACACGGGCGAGGTCACCTCCACCACCGACCCGTCCGGCACCTCCACCACCGACTACGACCAAGCAGGCCGCGCCGTGAAGCGGGTCCGCACGACCGGCGGGACGGCTTACACCTTCCAGCACGGGTTCGACCCCGCCGACCGTCCCCTGTGGACGACGTACCCCGATGGCACCACCGTCGGCACGCCCGCCGCCCCGCTGCGCTACGACGGCGCGGGCAGGCTCGCGGCGGTCCCCGGCTTCGTCACCGCAGCCCGCTACACCGCCGACGGCGAACTGGCCAGGCTGGAGAACGCGAACGGGACCGTCACGACGCGCTCGCACGACCCGGGGCGCGGCTGGCTGACCGGCATCTCCACCGCGCTCGGCGCCACGACGATCCAGGACCTCGCCTACACCAGGGACGCCCGGGGCAAGATCACCCGGATCACCGCCCCGACCCCCGCCGACTCGTGGACCTACACCTACGACGACGCCGGCAGGCTCACCGGCGCCACCAACGGCGTGGCGGCGAACAACCAGACCCTCACCTACGACGGCGCGGGGAACATCACCGGCAACTCACGCCTGGGCGCGTACGGGTACGCCGCCTCCCGGCCGCACGCGGCCACCTCGGCGGGTCCCCACACCTACGCCTACAACGCCGTCGGCGCGATGACCGCGGGCGCGGGCCGCACCCTGACCTGGGACGGCGACAACCGCCTGGCTGGCACGACCCGGGCGGGCACCACCACGACGTTCAGCTACGACGCGGACGGGGAGCGCCTGGCCCAGACCACGGGCGGCGCCACCCGCCGCTACTTCGGCGACGACTACGAGGTGGACGTGGCCACCGGCACCGCCACCGTCCTGGTCAGGGTCGGCACGACGGTGGTGGCGCGCTCCGAGGGCGGCGCCCGCCGGTGGGTGCACACCGACCACCTCGGGTCCGTGCAGGCCGAGACCGACGCCACCGGGGCGCAGGTCCACCGCTCGGCCTACCGCCCCTTCGGCGAGGTGCTGTCGGCCACCGGCACGAGCACCCGCGGCTTCACCGGCAAACCCACCGACGCCTCGGGCCTGGTGTACCTCGACGCCCGCTACTACGACCCGGAGCTGGGCCGGTTCACCGCGCCGAACCCCGTGGTGGACGGTGCGGACAACGTCGGCCTCAACCGCTACGCCTACGCCGCCAACGACCCGGTGAACCACACCGACCCCACGGGCCTCGACTGCGAGGAGGGCGGCAAGCGCTGCGACCGGGAGAACTACAACAAGCCCAACTGGCAGCAGAACGGCTGGTACTGCGGCCCGGCGGCGGTGCAGGTCGCACTGTCCGCGCAGGGCGTCATCAAGTCCCAGGACGAGATCGCCTCGGCCCTGGGCACCACCACCGACGGCACCGCGTCCTCCTACGACACCCGCCGCGTACTCAACCAGATGCTCGGCACCACCTACTACGACGTCAAGCTCATCGGCGGCAGCACGGCCACCCCCGAGCAGCGCGAGACCCTCAAGAACGACATCGTCCAGGGCGTCCTGCGCAACCACCTCCCGGTCGTCAACGTCGCGGGCACCGCCACCGACACCGACGGCGACTCCCACTCCTACGCGGGCGGCCACTACCTCACCGTCACCGCGTTCGACGACCACGGCGACAAGGTCAAGATCGCCGACTCCGCCGACTCGCACGGCGTCGGCTGGTACTGGATCTCGACCGGCAACCTGGCGGACTGGATCGCCACCCGCGGCTACGCCGCCTGACCGGCCCGCCGCCAGGGAGGTCAGTGCCGCTGGTCGACGGCGTAGTCGGCGGGGAGGGTGCCGAGCTTGGCGGCGATGCGGGCGAGGGCGGCGCGGTCGGCCTTGGTGAGGCGGTCGAGGACGAGCTCGCGGACGGCCCGGACGTGCACGGGGGCCGCGGCCTGGACGACCTCGAAGCCGAGGTCGGTGAGGATCGCGAGGGTGTAGCGGCCGTCGGCGGGGTCGGGGGTCCGGGTGACCCAGGAGCGGGCCTCCAGGCGCTTGACGACGTTGGAGAGGCGGGAGAGGGAGCCGTTGGTGAGGTAGGCCAGCTCGCTCATGCGCAGGGTGCGGGCGGGGGCCTCGGAGATCTGGCTGAGGGTCATGTACTCGAACAGGGTCAGGCCCGCCGCGCGGTGCAGGGGGGCCTCCAGCCTGCCCGGCATCAGCAGCGCCAGGGAGATCAGACCGGTCCAGGCGTCCTTCTCGGCCGGGTCGAGCCAGCGCGGTGGCGGGGGGTCTGCTGTCACCGCCCCACTGTACTGACCGCTGTTGGCACTGACCGCTTGTCGACACTGAGCACGGTTGACTTCAAGCGTGAACTCAAGGCATGCTGGTTTCAGTTCACGCTTGAAGTCAATCGGATCAGGAGCCGCACCATGGCCGTATCGTTGATCAACCCCGAGGGCCACGTCACCGTGCCCGTCTACCACCACGTCGCGGTGGCGACAGGCAGCAGGCAGGTGCACATCGCGGGCCAAGTCGCGTGGGACGGGGACGGCGAGCTGGTGGCCCCCGGCGACCTGGCGGGCCAGGTCGCACAGGTGTACCGCAAGGTCGCCAAGTCCCTCGCCGCCGCGGGCGCCACGTTCGCCGACGTCGTGCGCATCACCTGGTACGCGGCGGGGTGGAAGCGCGAGATGTACGACGACTTCCTGGCGGGCATCGAGCAGGCGCGCCAGGAGCTCGACATCACCACACCGCCCGCGGCCCTCATCGGCGTCGACGTCCTCTTCGAGCCCGGCATCCTGGTGGAGGCCGAGGTCACCGCGGTGCTGAGCTGATCGGCACCCCGCAGGAGCCCCCACCGCCGGAGGAGCGGCGGCGGGGGCTCAGTCGTGTCAGCGGAACGCGGCGACGTTGCGCGCCACCCAGTCCGCGAACGGCCTGGGCGCGCGGCCCAGCACGTGCTCCACGTCCGGGCTGATGCGCACCTCCGCGGGCAGCGGCGCGCCGATGATGTCCAGGGTGTCGTCGGCCAGGTCAGCGGGGACGGCCCGCACCATGAACGCCTTGGCCTGCTCCCTCGTCAGCTCCTGGAAGCCGACCGGCTCCCCGATGGCGTCGGCGATGGCAGCCGCCTGCTGCCGGGGGGTGATCACCTCCGGGCCGGTCAGCTCGTACACCGCCCCGGAGTGCTTGTCCGCCACCAGGCACGCCGCCGCGACCTCCGCGATGTCGAGCGGGTCGACCACCGGGATCCCCACGTCGCCGAAGGGCGCGGCGACGACCCTGTCCGCGCGCACCGACCCCGCCCACCCGAGCGCGTTGGAGGCGAAACCGCCGGGTCGCAGGATCGACCACGTGGCACCGGCCCCGCGGACCGCGTCCTCGATCTCCCGCACGACCACCCGCGTCGTCCCGCGCGGCCTGGTCGACACCCCCTGCGACGACAGCAGCACCACCCGTCCCACACCACCGGCCACCGCCCGGGCCACGACCTCGGACGGCCCCGCCGACCCGGCGTGCATGTCCCCGGACAGCAGCAGGAACAGCGCGGAGGCGCCGTCCAGCGCCCGCTCCACCTGCGCGGGGTCGGAGAGGTCGGCGGCCACGTGCCGCACCCCGGCGGGCACCTCCGCCGGCCGCCGCGACACCGCCGTCACGTCCTGCCCCGCCCCGGCCAGCACCCGCGTCAACGCGCCGCCCACGTTCCCGGTGGCCCCGGTCACCACGATCATGTCCCGCTCCTCGCTCGTTCTCCCTGTGCTCCGGCGACGCTAGGGAAAGCGGCTAACTCGTCGTAAGCACGTACCTCCGGGTAAGCTCCCGACATGGCGGAAGGCGCGCAGTTCACGGGCAGCGGCACCGGCGACCGCTATGACGTCTTTCACGCCGACTGCCCCGCGCGCGGGGTCATCGACCACATCACGAGCAAGTGGGGCATCTGGGTCCTGGTCCGGCTCCAGTCGGAGGACCTGCGCTTCTTCGAGCTGCGCGAGAGCATCCTGGGCATCAGCGAGAAGATGCTGTCGCAGACCCTGCGCGCCCTCATCGACGACGACCTCCTCTGGCGCCGCGTCGAGCCCACCACCCCGCCGCGGGTCACCTACGGGCTGACCGAGTTCGGCCGGGAGATCACCGAGCCGCTGCAGGAGCTGTTCGACCGGGTCACCACCCGGCTCGGCGGCCGGTAGCGCGCGCTCGACGCCCCGGGCGGCCAAGCGCCTGAAATTCGTCTAGACCATTGACCGGCCTCCGCGGCGCGTGCCACAGTGCAATCACCGTTCGTCGACGATGGTCGCCCCGTGCACCGCTTTTCGCATTCCCCCTCGGAACACCCACCCCGAACAAGGGAGTCGCCGTTGCGCACCCGTAGAAGGCCGCGTCTCCGCAGGAAGCTGTCGGCGCTCGTCGCCGCGCTCGCGACGACCACGTCGGTGGTGGTGCTGGGCGGCGCCACCCCGGCCGCCGCCGTCGGCCCCGCCCTGCTCCCCCTGTCCATCACGAACTCCACCGGCCGCGCCGACGCCGTGCACCTGTACGTGCTCGGCACGAACCTGAGCACCGGCAGGCTCGGCTACGTCAACGCGGCGGGCACCTTCACCGCGTGGCCCGCGGGCGGCAACCCGCCGACCCCCGCGCCCGACGTCTCCATCCCCGGCCCCGCGGGCGGCGCCAGCAAGACGATCCAGGTGCCGCGCGGGATCTCCGGGCGGGTGTACTTCTCGATGGGCCAGAAGTTGAACTTCTACCTGACCCCGGACGGGCTCGTGCAGCCGGCGCCCTGGGCCGCGGGTGACTCCAACCGCGACATCCTGTTCGACTGGAGCGAGTTCACCTACAACGACGCGGGCCTGTGGTTGAACAGCTCGCAGGTGGACATGTTCGCCATCCCGCACACGGTGAGCGTCACCCCCGGCTCCGGAGCGGTGAAGTCCACCGGCACGGTGGTCTCCGGCGGGCGCAACGGCGTCATCAACGGCATCAAGGCGCAATCGGGTTGGGGCGGTTCGGTGTACACCCGCTCCGACGGCACCGTGCTGCGCGTGCTGGCCCCCGGCAAGGCGGCCGACGCCGGGCTGCTCAGCAGCACCTACCTCGACCCGTACATCACCTCGGCGTGGAACGCCTACACCACCAAGACGCTGACCGTCGTGCCCTTCGGCGACCAGCCGAACCTGAAGTACTTCGGCCGCACCTCGGGCACCACGATGACCTTTACCAACGCGGCGGGCCAGCGGGTCGCCTCGTTCGCCAAGCCGTCCTCGGCCAACGTCTGGGGTTGCGACGGCGCCCTGGCCGCGCCGAACGACCAGGTCGTCGGCCCGATCTCGCGCACCCTGTGCGCCGCGCTCAACCGCGGCACGCTGGGCACGGTCGACACCCAGCCCAGCACCGACGCGAGCGCCTTCTACCGCAGCAACCCCACCAACCAGTACGCCCGGCTGGTGCACGCGAACATGCTCGACGGCAAGGCCTACGCCTTCGCCTTCGACGACGTCGGCGCCTTCGAGTCGCTGGTGCACGACGGCAGCCCCCGCGCGGCGGGCATCACCCTGGACAGCTTCACCGGCGGCGGCACCACCCCGCCCCCGTCCTCGGGCACCCGCCTCATCAGCGACTGGAACGGCAAGTGCATCACCGTGCCGAACCAGAGCTACGCCGACGGCACCCGCTTGCAGACCTGGGGTTGCGACGGCTCCGCCGCCCAGAGCTGGACCTTCACCGGCGGCACCATCAAGACCCAGAACAACATGTGCGTCGACGTCGCGTGGGGCTCCACGGCCAACGGCGCCGCCATCCAGATCGCCACGTGCAGCGGCAACCCCGCCCAGCAGTTCGTCCTCAGCGGCGCGGGCGACCTGGTCAACCCCCAGGCCAACAAGTGCGTCGACATCTCGGACTGGAACGGCAACAACGGCGCCGTCCTCGCCCTGTGGGAGTGCGCGGGCACGGCCAACCAGAAGTGGCACACCGGCTGACGCCCGCTCCGGTGTCACCAGAGGTCGACGTCGTCCTCGTCGTCGACCGGGTGCTGACGGGCGGGGCGGCGCGGTGGGGGTGGTTGCCTGCGCACGGGCGCCGGTTGGCGCAGCGGCGGAGGGTCTTCCGCCGCGTGGTAGAGCGTCTGGTCGGGTGCGTCGGGGACGCGGTCCGGCGGGAAGTGCTTGGTGATGATGGACATGGCCTCCGTCCCGGCGCCCAGGGGGGCGAAGGCCTCGGCCGCCCGGTGGGCCGCCTGGCTCCTGGCCGCGCCGACCGTCTGCTTGATCAGCTGGGTGAGGCGGGCGGGGCCGAGGTCGCAGGCGCGGTGGCCGAGGGTGATGTCCTCCAGGGCGCCGGTGATGCCGACGGTGACGGTGACCGACCTGTCCGGGGACGCGACGGTCACCTGCTCGGTGTGCACGCGCTCGGTGAGCGCGGCGGCGCGGGCCTGGATGTCGGCCACGCGGGCCCGCAGCTGGTCGAGGGGTTCCACGGTCGTCCTCTCAGTCCACCACCGCGGCGAGGCGGCGGGCGATGCGGGCGGGGTCGGCCGGGGCCGCGCTGAGCCAGCCGTTGTCGGAGATGGCCAGGTAGCGGCCGCGCGGGGTGTCGAACCAGGTGATGACCGGGGCCAACCTGGTGCGGGCGGCGGTGACGCCGAACTGGCCACCGGAGACCCGCTCGTCCACCAGCTCGGCGAGGCGGTCGGCGTCGGTGCGCTTGCCGTGCGCCCGCTCGAACCCGTCCGCCCAGTCCGGCTCGCGGCCGCTCTGTCCCACCGGGACGGACAGGGCCTGCCCCGGGCCCGCGGGCGCCTCGGGGAGCAGGGCCACGACCTCGTCGAGGACGGCCCCGGGGCGCGTGCCCAGGACCGAGAGGGCGCCGTCCGGGTGCATCACGCCCACGACGCCCTGCCCCCGGGCCACCGCGCCGCGGGCCCGCAGGAGACCGGACGCCCCCGTGGCCGGGCAGGGGCGGTCGAGGTAGCCGACGACGTCGACGGCGAGGTCGGACTCGGCCAGCACGCCCAGCAGGACCGCCAGTTCCGGGTCCACACCGCGCGCCGACCACAGCCCGCGCGCGGTGAGGCTGTCGCGGACCCGCTCCGCGACGCGGGCGCGCTCGGCCATCGTCGCGCCCGCGCTGGGGGCGCCGAGCGGGTGCGGCAGCCTGCCCAGCCCCAGCGCGGACCAGGTGATGTCCAGCTCGGCCTCGTCGAGCCGGTGGGTCGTGGCGATCACTGCGCCTCCCAGGTCGCGCGCTTCTTGAACGAGGCCCCGATGACCGGGGGCGGCAACCGCAGGTCGTCCTCGTCGTCGAACAGGGACTCACCCTCCACGTAGGAGGGTGCCTTGCGCTCCAGGTCCTCCGCGCCCTCGCGGGACCCGCCCGCCGCGCCGCCCGCGCCACCGGGCGGGACCTGGCGGGAACCCTGCCCGCGGGCGCCACCCGCGTGCTCGTCGGGGACGCCCGCCGCGCCGCCCGCCTGGTACCGGCCTGCACCCGCGCCCGCGCCCTCGCCGGTGGGCCCGAACCCGCGCGCGCCCTCGGCACCGCGGCCCCCGAGCCCGCCCACGCCACCAGAACCCGCACCGCCTGCACCGAGCCCGCCGACCGAGCGGCCGAGACCCGACCCGCCACCGACCCCGCCGGGCTCCCCCGCGAGGCCCGCGCCGGATCGCCCAGCGCCGGGCAGCCCCGTGCCGGCGCGCCCGGTCGCGGGCAGGCCCGTGGTGGGCTTGCCCGAACCGAGGCCGCTGGGGCCGCGCCCGATACCGCTGAGGTCAGCAGGCGTGCGACCAGAGCCGCCGATCCCCGCACCGCCCGCACCGAGCCCACCCGCGCCGGGCTCGACGAGACCGCCGGTCCCGCGGGGGCCCGAACCGATCCCGCCCAGCCCACCCGCGGGCAGCCCACCCGTCGCGGGTACGCCGACCCCACTGGGCCCGCTGCCGATGCCCGCCACCCCGCTCGCGCTCGTCCCGGCGGAGGACTGGGCGCCCGCGGACCGGCCGACGCCGCTCGGGCCCGCGCCGCCGGTGAGCCCGGCGGCGAAGGCCTGCGCGTCGAACGCGGGCGCCGACCCGGGGGCCGATCCGGTGCTGGGGCGGGTGATCGACCCCGGGCCCGCCCCGGCGGTGAGGTCACCGGCCCCGAACGCGGCCGCCGAGGTGCCCCGGTTGCCCGCGGGGTCGCCGCCCAGCCCCAGGGACCCGCTGAACGAGCCCGACGGCCCGCCGCCCCCGCCCGGCTGCGCGGCAGCGCCTCCCGGCGGGGCCCCGACGCGGGTCGGCACCGCGGGCGCGCCCACAGCCACCGGTCGTTCCGCCACCGCACCACCCGGGCCCACCGCCGAAGCCTCGGTGGGGGTCGTCGGAGAGAGCGTGCGACCGGGCTCGGACGCCGGGTCCGTGCTCGGCTCGACGAGCACCGCGTGCTTCACGCCGCCGTCGGTGGCGCCGAGCCGGTCCGGTGGCCGGTCGAAGGCGGGCAGGGCCGCGTCGACACCGCGCGACTCGGCCTCCAGCGACGTCATCACCTCCACCGCCTGCTGGTGGGCCTGGTCGGCCCGCGCGGACAGGGCGGACAGGTCCGCGAGCGCGGCGTAGAAGCCGACCGGGCCCGCCACGGCGATCCCCTGCGCGATGGTGGCGTCCCAGTCGAACAGCACCGGCTCGGGCATCAGCGCCCGCGCCCTGGCCGCCAGCTCGCCCTGGGCGTCGATGCCGCGCGCCACGTCGCAGGCCGTGGCCGCGGTGTCCTGGCCCCAGTCGGCCAGCTCCGCCGCCGCCCGCCGGGCCTGGTCGGCCGACTCGCCCTGCCACCCGGACTCGGTGCCGCGCACCTCCTCGGCGAACTGCCTGGTCGAGCGGCCGATGGCGTCGGCGAGGTCGACCCACTCGCCCGCCAGCGCCGCCGCCGCGGCCGGGTCGGTGTCGTCGTGCACCGCCCGGTACAGCTCCTCGTGCGACCGCGAGGCCCAGTTGACCTCCTCGGTGATCGCAGGCTCCCCCCGCCTCACCACGTCCCCTCCCCGCTGATCCGCCGGAACGCGCGCGCCGCGCCCTCGTCGCTGTCCTGGAACGCCCTGATCGCCGCGTCGACGGCCACCAGCGCCGCCGACACCACCGCGAGGTAGTCGGTGAGCACCCCGGCCATGGACCCGTCCGCGCCGTCGGCCGTGCCGCCGAACTTGCGCCCCATGGCCCAGCCCACCTCGTGCCCGCCCAGCGGCACCGGCCGGTTCAGCGACCGGGCCCGCGCCAGCCACCCGGCGGCGTCGTCGTGCTGCTCGCGCAGGGCCCGGCGCAACCGGTCCCCCGCCTCGGGGTCGAGCAGGACCCGCCCGGCGGCGACCTCCTCGGCCAGCGCGCGCACCGACGCGGTGGCCGCCCGCAGCTGCTCCGGCACGGCCCCCACCTCCCCGGTCACGTCGGTCTTCTCGGTCACCGCTGCCGCGTCCTCTCGTCCTCACGGGCCTCTTCGGCCTTCTTCTGCAGCTCCCCGAGCTGGCGCAGCAGCTCGATCGGGCCCTTGCCGAACTGGTCGGCCGCCCCGCCGTACCCGCCGCTGGACAGCGCGGCGTAGGCCTGCGGGTACTCGGTGCGCAACCGCTCCTGGACCCACGCGGCCCGCTCGCGCAGCACCTGCGGGCCCGAGCCCTCCCGCAGCCACTGGTCGACCTTCGTGTAGTCCTGGCGCGCCTGCTCCCAGGTCACCGGCGCGCCCTCGGTCCGGCCGGGGCCCGCCTCACCGGTCGGCCGCCCCTCGGGCGTTCCGTCCTCGGTGGGGCGCCCACCCGCGGCGCCGTCCTCCGGCGGGCGGGAACCCGCGCCGGGGAGCGCGGCAGGCGCGCTGTCCGTCCGCTGTGGACCAGGCGGGGGTGCCTGCGCGCCGTCGTTGGGCCGCGCCCCGGTGCCGGGGCTGCCCAGCGAATCCGGCGCGGTGTTCGTCCGCGGCGGCGGTCCACTGGGGACGGCATCCGGACGCGGCTGCGCACCCAGACCACCGGGCGCGGTGTTCGTCCGCGGCGGCGGCCCGCTCGGAGCGGCGTCCGGGCGCGGCTGCGCACCCAAGCCACCAGGCGCCGTGTTCGTCCGCGGCGGCGGCCCGCTCGGCACCGCATCCGGGCGCGGCTGCGCACCCAGAGCACCAGGCGCGGTGTTCGTCCGCGGCGGCGGGGCCGGGACAGCTCCGCCCTCGGGCAGGGTGTTCGCCCGCGGCGGCGGGCCACCGCCGGGTTCACCGGGGCGCGGCTGCGCGCCGAGCCCGGCCGGAGCGGTGTCGCTGCGCGGCGGAGGTCCGAACGACGACGGCTGCGGGCGCGGCTGCGCACCCAGACCCGCCGGGGCGGTGTCGCTGCGCGGCGGGGGCCCGAACGACGACGGCTGCGGACGCGGCTGCGCACCCAGCCCCCCAGGGGCCGTGTTCGTGCGCGGGGGCGGCGCCGGAGCGGCGTCCGGGCGCGGCCCCACGGGCAGGTTCCCGCTGAACCCGGTCGGCGCCGTGTCGGACCGCTGCGGCGGCGGCGGTGCGCCGTCCGCGCGTCCCCCGCCGGGCGGTGTGAGGCCGCTGGGGCTCGTGCCGCTGCCTGGCCCGGCCGACGCCGGACGCGGGGGTCCGCCGGTGGGGGCGTCCACCCTGCCCGGACCCGCGGGCGGCGGCGCGCCGTCCGCGCTGCCCGGCCTGGCCGGGCCACCGCCGGGCGCGTCAACACCGCTCGCACCCGACGGTGGCGGTGCGCCCGGGGAGCCGGGGCGGTTGGGGCCGCCGCTGGGGGCGTCGACACCGCTCGGGTTGGTCGGCGGCGGTTGCCCGTCCGCGGTGCCGGGTCGGGTGCCGCCACCGGGGGGCGCGTCGACGCCGGGCGGCCGGTTGGGCGGCGGGGCGCCCACGACGTCCGGGCGCGCGCCCGCGCTGCCGCCCGGCTTGCCGACGCCCCTGGTCAGCGAGAACAGGCTGGTGAGCCGCTGCGCGGACCGCACGAGGGCCTGCACGGCCTGGGTCAGCTTGGAGAGCAGCTTGATCGACAGCGCGCCCGCGTGCACGACGCAGTACTCCAGCGCCACCACCAGCGAGGCCCCGAAGGTGATCTCCGCGGTGGCCAGCCCGATGAGCACCACCGAGACGAAGTCGCCGATGGCGGCGGAGATCAGGTCGCGCACCAGGGTGCGCACCGCGGCCATCACCGCGTTGCAGGCGGCCAGGATCGTCGCCGCGGTCGAGGTCACCTTGGCGTGCAGGTCGAGCAGGGCGAGCCGGTCCTTCATCGTCGCCTGGAACGCCTCGGCGGCCGGGCCGGTCCACCCGGCCACGTCGCGGTTGAGCGCCTTCGCCAGGCCCTCCCCGGTCGTCGACAGCGCCTGGGCGACCCCGTTCAGCTCCGCGATCAGCCGCTGCACCTCGTCGGGGTCGCCGGTGACCAGGTCGAGGAAGTCCTGCAGGAAGCCGATGTGCTCGATCAGCCACCCCACGCCCGCCGAGATCGCCGCGCCGAACGGGTTGATCGCGGTCAACCCCAGCTCCACGACCGCGCCGACGACGCCGATCCCGATCGCCGCCCCCAGGAACCCCTTGTCCTGGGCGTCGGCCTCCTTCAGCGCGTCGATGTTGAGGTAGATGCTGTAGGCGGAGTCGGCGATGCCCGCCCCGCGCAGCCGGTTCTCCTTGTTGACCCCCAGCCACGGCTGGAACGGCTTGGTCATGCGCCCATCGACCCGGCGTTGGTGCCCTCGGTGCGCCGGTAGTCCTCGGCGGTGGCGCGCAGCGCGACCGCGTCGGCGGCCAGCGCCTCCAGCGTGTGCCGCAGCATGTCCTGCGCGGCCTGCATCGCGGTCCGCGCGGGCGCTGCGAACGCCTGCCCCAGCACCAGCCCGAAGGCGTGCCACTGGAAGCTGTTCACCGCCTCGACGCGCCTGCGCGCCTCCGCCACCTCGTCGTGCGTGCGGTCCAGCTCAGCGGCGAACGCGCTGAGCACCTCTGGCGTAACGCCGAACTGCCCACTGGTCATCGTGCTCCCCATCCCCCCGCGCCCGCCCCGTACGGCGGACGGTCACGATGCTGGCAGCCGCCAGTCAGATAGGGGAATGATTCGGATCATGTCGTAATCTGCTTGTAAGGGTCTCCCTCCCCGCTCCGACCTGTCGGATGTCGCCGTGGCGCTGCCGCCGCGCCGTGAGCCACCAGGATGTGTCCTGGGTCACCCAGGCTGCACCCGGGCCACCCGGTAGTCGTCCCTGCACCTGAGGCACGGACCGCGCTTTCCCCTCGATGACAGGAGAATCCCATGATCAAGCGCATCGCCACCGCGACCGCCGCACTGGCGGGCGCCGCCACCCTCGCCGCCTGCGGCCCGTCCGACTCCGCCACACCCGCACCCCAGAGCCAGGCCCAGAGCCCGCCCCGGACCACCTCGGCCCCCTCGTCCACCGAGTCCGCCAACGCCACGACCGCCGCGACCACCACCGGCGCGTCCACCGAGACCCCGCGCTGCGCGACCTCAGCCCTCAAGCTCGAAGTCGGCACCCCCGTGGAGGACCAGGACTCCCCCGGCCAGTTCACGATGGACCTGACCTACCGCAACACCTCCCAGCGCACCTGCGCCCTCTACGGCGTCCCCGGCGTCGACCTCCAGGGCCCCGACAACCCCAACGGCCCCGTCTACCACCTCCCCCGCGTCGACAACGGCGTCAAGTACAACGAGGTCCCCCCAGGCTCCGCCGCCTCGGCCTCCCTCACCTTCCTCGTCCCCGACGGCCCCGCCGAGACCTGGATCCCCACCACCATCGTCACCACGCCCCCCGGCCAGACCACCCAGCTGACCGCCCCCTGGCCCAACGGCTCCCCCGTCCTCCGCCAGGACGCCGCCACCCGCCCCGGCACCTACGTCAACGGCATCCTCGGCACCACCTCCTGACCCCCACCACCTCGATCACGGGGAAGTGGCCAGGGAGGCGATGTGGTCGAGGGCCGCCTCCAGGGCCGTGCGCATGGGGGTGATGTCCCGTTGTGCTTGCGCCAGCAGGATTCCCCCTTCGAGCGCGGCGACCAGCAGGGTGGCGAGCCGGTGGGGGTCGGCCGTGGGCGGGAGGACGCCGGTGGCGGTCATGGTGGTGAGCCCGGCGGCGAGGTGGGCGATCCAGTCGTGGAAGGCGGTGGAGAGGGTGGCGCGGGTCTGGGGGTCCGTCTCGGCCAGTTGGGGGACGAGGGAGCCGAGGCGGCAGCCGCCCGCGGCGTTGTCGGCGGCGATGAGGGCGATGTTGGCCTCGACCCAGGCGCGCAGGGCGGGCAGGGTGTCGACCGGGCCCTGGTTGGCCACCAGTTCCGCGGCGCGGTGGACGGCGACGGCCCGGAGGAGGTCGTCGCGGTCGGTGAAGTAGTGGTAGAGCTGCGAGCCGGAGACGTCGGCCGCCGCTTGGACGTCGGCCAGGGCCACCTGGGCCGCGCCGCGGTGGAACACCAGGTCGGCGGCGGCCGCGACGATGCGCGCGCGGGTCGCCAGGCCCTTGGCCGTCAGGGGTCGGTCGGTCGCCATGCCGAGAACAGTACCCGGCATTCCATTTTTCTGGGTTGCTCACCCCAATACGGTGGGACCACAGTCGACGAGAGGAAACCCGTGGTCCACCACCGCTACGCCACAGTGCAGGGGCGCAAGCTGTTCTACCGGGAGGCGGGCGCGCCCGACGCCCCCGCGATCGTGCTGCTGCACGGCTACCCGACCAGCTCGTTCATGTTCCGCGACCTCATCCCGCGCCTGGCCGACCGCTTCCGGGTCATCGCCCCCGACCACCTGGGCTTCGGCCTGTCCGACGCACCCCCGGTCGAGGAGTTCGACTACACCTTCGACGCGCTCGCGGACCTGACCGCGGGCCTGCTGGCCACCCTCGGCGTCGAGCGCTACGCCGTCTACACCCAGGACTACGGCGCCCCGATCGCGTGGCGGCTCGCCATCGCCGACCCGGCGGCCATCACCGCCGTCATCAGCCAGAACGGCAACGCCTACGACGACGGCTTCACCGACGACTTCTGGGCGCCGGTGTGGGCGTGGGGGCGCGAGCAGACCCCCGAGACCGAGGCGGGCGTGCGCCCCGCGCTGTCCCTCGACGCGATCCGCTGGCAGTACACCCACGGCGTCCCCGACCAGACCGCCATCAGCCCCGACACCTGGCTGCACGACCACGCCGCCGTGTCCCGCCCCGGCAACGACGCCGTGCAGCTGCGCCTGTTCGCGGACTACACCAACAACCCGCCGCTCTACCCCGCCCTGCACCAGGTCCTGCGCGACACCCGCGTCCCCGTCCTCGCGATCTGGGGCAGGCACGACGAGATCTTCGCCCCCGCTGGCGCGCAGGCCTTCCTCCGCGACGCCCCGCACGCCGAGGTCCACCTGCTCGACGGCGGCCACTTCCTTCTGGAGAGCCACCTCGACGACGCCGCCCCGATCATCGTCGACTTCCTGGCCCGCAACGCGGTCTAGGCGGGGTTCCACACCCCGCCGCCCACCCTGCGGCGGCGCCCCCGTCCGTCCGCTCGGGATTCGGCCCGCGCGCCGACGGTGGTCGCCGCGCTCCCACCGGGTAACGGGAGCGCGCCGGAAAGCGAGCTGAGCCTGCCCGAGCTGCGGGAGGTGTGGCTCATGCTCAAGGACGTCGAGTCGTTCCACTTCACCGCCGACCGCAAGGCGGAGCTGCGCAGGGACCTCGACGACCGGGAGGACCCGGTGAAGACCACCGAGCGCGAGCGGGTGGCGCGCGAGCGCGCCGAGGCGCAGCAGGCGGTCGAGCGGCGGCTGCGCCTGCAGGGCTTGGCCGCCCTGGGCGGGGACGGGGCCACCTGGACGGCCCGCCGGGAGCAGATCGAGGAGTGGTGGGCGGGGGTGAAGGCGGCGGAGGCCGGGGAGACGTGGGCGGGCGCGTACGCGGCCAACCGCCTCTCCGCCCGGCAGATCGGCGCCAACCACAAGGACGCGCTGGGCCTGCACGACCTCAGCGCCTCCCTGCTGGACGGGTCGAAGCCCACGGTGCTGGAGCAGCTGAAGCACTACGGCGACGCCATCGTGGTGTTCATGCCCGTGCCCAGCGAGACCGACGCGCAGGTCTTCCACGCCATCTCCACCCTCGCGGAGCCGGACGAGCCGGTGCTGCGCGGCTACCGCAACAACCTCACCCGCGTCCGCTTGGCCCAAGGCAGCGACATGCACACCATCTTCGTCGACGACGGCGCGGGCCCGCCCGCCCCGGTCCGCGCCCGCTACGGCATCACCGGCCGCGTGCAGCGCGCCAAGGGCGCCCCGGAGGTCCTCGCCGACGAGGTCGACATCGATGCCCGCCGCACCAACGCCCTCCAGCACAGCAAGATCCTCGGCGCGGGCGCCACCCAGGCGGTCAACGAGATCGTCGTCGCCTACCGCAAGCACGCCTCCCCGGTCTTCCCCTGCTTCGCCAAGTGGGACCAGGCGACCCAACGCTTCAACGTCCTCAAGGACGGCAACCCCTCCACCCCCACCGGCGCCTACATCACCAACACCGGCACCTGGCACGACGCCTGATCGGCGGGCGGGCCCGCGCCCCGGCGTGGGCCCGCCGCGGTTGCGAGCGCGGGGGTCAGAGGGTGGTCTGGTAGTCGCGGGCGCCTTCGACGAGGAGTTGGTGCATCGCGAGTTCGGCGGGGGCGCGGAGGCGGTCCTGGCGGTGGGCCAACAGGATTCGGCGGGCCGGGACGTCGCCGGTGAGGGTGAGGACGCGGACGTCGGGGTGGGGGTTGCGGACCGCGGTGCGGGGGGCGAGGGCGATGCCGAGGCCGACGCTGACCATGGCTTGCGCCTCCTGGTAGTCGTTGGCCTCGAAGGCGATGCGGGGGGTGAAGCCCGCGGCCCGGCAGCTGCGGTCGAGGACCTCGCCGACGGGGTGGTCGTGGCCGCGCACGACCCAGTCCTCCTCGGCGAGCTCGGCCATGGCGGTCTGGCGGCGGCGGGCGAGGCGGTGGTCGGCGGCGACGATGAGGACCGTGGGGTCCTCCAGCAGCGGGGTGAGGGCGAACTCGGCCGGGTCGGTGCGGCTCCACTGGTAGTCCCAGAGCAGGGAGATGCCGACCACGCCGCTCTCCAGCAGGGCGATCAGCTCGTCGAAGCGGGCGCTGCGCACGTCCAGGCGCAGGTCGGGGTGTTCGCGGCGGAAGCGGCTGACCACCCGGGGCAGCAGGGCGCTGGCGGCGGTGGGGAAGGTGCCGACCGACACCGTGCCCCGGCGCAGGCCCGCCAGCTCGGCCAGGTCGGCCTCGGCGGCGCGCAGCCTGCGCAGCACGTGCCGGGCGTGGTCGGCCAGGACCACCCCGGCCTCGGTGGGGCGCACGCCCCGGGGCAGGCGGTGCAGCAGCGGCTGCCCGGCCTCGACCTCCAGCCTGCGCAGCTGCTGGGAGACCGCCGAGGGCGAGTAGCCGAGCTGGTCGGCCGCCGCGGTCATCGAGCCGGTGTCCACCACCGCGGCGAGCAGCGCCAACCGCCTGACGTCCAGCACCGGGGGCCTCCCGCGTCGACTCGTTCCACTGCTCCGCATGACGTCCTGAGCCACATCCGTGCGGATCTGCTTCACCCTAGAACACCAGGCCAACGCGTCACAGCCCTGCTGAACACACCATCTGGTCGAATGAAACGTGAAGCAGAGCTTCATGGCAGTCCACAAACTCGCGATTGTGCTACAGCGTCGCCGGGGTCACCGTTGCCGTCATCCGAACCCGGTGAGGGCGGCGGCCACCGCCCCGGAGGAGTGGTTGTGCGAGAGATCCCCGCGACGTGGATGCGCGGCGGGACCAGCAAGTGCTGGGTCTTCGACCGCGAGGCGCTGGCCGTGCCCGGCCGGTCGCTGGACGAGGTGCTGCTGCGCCTCTACGGCAGCCCGGACCCGCGCCAGGTCGACGGGGTGGGCGGGGCGACCTCCACCACCAGCAAGGCCGTCGTGCTCTCCCCCGGGCAGCGCCGCGGCGTCGACGTCGAGTACACCTTCGCCCAGGTCGGCATCACCGACGGGCGGGTCGACTGGACCAGCAACTGCGGCAACTGCTCGGCGGTCATCGGCCCGCACGCGCTGCGCCGGGGCTGGGTGCGCCCGACCGGCGACCGCACCGAGGTGCGGGTGCGCAACACCAACACCGACCAGTTGATCGTGATCGAGGTGCCGACCCCCGGCGGCCGCCTGGTCGAGGAGGGCGAGGACCGCGACCCCGGGGTCGCCCAGCCCGGCCTCGGCGTGCGGCTGTGGTTCGTCGACCCGGCGGGCCGCACCACCGGCGCGCTGCTGCCCACCGGCCACGCCGTCGACGTGCTGCACGGCGTGCGGGTCTCCCTCGTCGACGCCGGGGCGCCGGTGGTCGTCGTCCCGGCCCCCGCCCTGGGCCTCACCGGCCTGGAGGCGCCCGCCGACCTCGACGCCGACACCGACCTGCTCGACCGCCTGGAGCGGCTGCGCCGCGCCGCCGCGGTGCGCATGGGGCTGGCGAGCACCCCGGAGGCCGCCGCCCGCGCCACCCCCAAGCTCGCCCTGGTCGGCCCCGGCGTGCCCGGGCGCTCCGACGCGGCGGTCCGGATGCTGTCCATGGGCCGCACCCACCCCGCGCTGGCCATCACCGGCAGCGTCGCGCTCACCCTCGCGGCCGGAAACACCGGCACCGTGGTCTCCGATTACACCGGCATCCCCGAGGAGGTGCTGCGCCTGGACACCCCGGCCGGGGTCGTCACCACCCACCCCGGCACCCGCGACGGCCTGCCCGCCGTGGCCGTGCGGCGCACCACCCGCCGCCTCGGTGACGCCACCCTCGCCCTGCCCGAGGCCCAGGGCACCGGTTCCCGCACCGCCACCGCCGCCTGACCCCGACCCGCCGCCGGGCCGCCGGGGCCGCCGGGCGCCTGATCCCCCGAGGACAACGATGTCACCGCAGATTGTCGCCATCCTGGTTCTGGCGGGCGTGTTCGCCACCGCCACCGTGCTCCCGATCAACATCGGGATCCTCGCCCTGATCGCCTCCTTCGTCGTCGGCACGTTCGTGTTCGGCCTGGAGGAGAAGGAGATCTTCGCGGGGTTCCCGGTCTCGCTGTTCATCACCGTCGTCGGCGTCACCTACCTGTTCTCGGTCGCCAAGCTCAACGGGACGATCGACCTGCTCGTGCGCGGCGGGGTCCGGCTCGTGCGCGGGCGGGCGAACCTGGTGCCGTGGGTGCTGTTCGTCGTCGCCGCCCTGCTGACGGCGCTGGGCACCTTCACCCCCGCGGCCGTGGCGCTGCTGGTGCCGATCGGCATGAGCTTCGCCTTCGCCCACCGGATCAGCCCGCTGATGATCGGCATGATGGTCATCTGCGGGGCGCACGCGGGCGCGTTCTCCCCGATGGCGGTGTCCGGGGCGCTGGTGTTCGGCATCGCCGCCGAGTCGGGCCTGGTGGTCTCGCACGCGGTGCTGTTCTTCGCCAGCCTCGGGTTCAACCTGCTGCTCGCCGCGATCACCTACGCCCTGCTGCGCCGCCGGGGTGAGGAGAGCTTCGTCGAGCGGCCCCCCGCCGACGACGCGCACCCCGAGGTCGACCTGCCCGCGGGCGGTGGCGGGGTCGCCACGGCCGTGCGGACCGCGCCGACCACCGTCACCTGGCACCAGCGCCTGACGCTCACCGCCCTGGTCGGCCTGGTCGTGGGTGCCCTGGCCTTCCACCTGCAGATCGGCTTCCTGGCCCTCGCGGCGGGCGCCGTGCTGGCCCTGCTGGACCGCGACGTGCTCGGCAAGGCCGTCGAGGGCATCAGCTGGCCGACGATCCTGCTGGTCGCGGGCATGGTCACCTACGTCGGCGTGCTGGAGCACTCCGGCACGATCGACTGGGTCTCCCACGGCGCCGTCGGCGTCGGCGCGCCGCTGCTGGTCGTCCTGGTGCTCTGCGTGCTCGTCGGGGTGACCTCGGCGTTCGCGTCCTCGACCGCCATCCTCACCGCGGTCATCCCGATGGCGGTCCCGCTGCTGCTCACCGGCGCCCTGCCCGCCGCGGGCGTCATCGCGGCGATGGCCATCTCCACCACGATCGTCGACGTCTCGCCCTTCTCCACCAACGGCGCCCTCGTGCTGGCCAACGCCCGGGGGGTGGACCGCACCCGCTTCTACCGCCAGGTCATCGGCTACACCTGCGCGATCGTCGGCCTCGGCCCGATCGCGGCGTGGGCCGTCCTCGTCCTGCCGGGGCTGGTCTGAGCGCCGGTCAGTGCACCAGCACGACCTTGCCCCGGGCGTGGCCGGTCCCGATCAGCTCGTGCGCGGCGGCGACGTCCGCGAGCGGGAACGACCCGGCGACCGGGATCCGCAGCCCGCCCTGCTCGGCCAGCCGGACGGCGGCGTCCAGGCCGTGCAGGGCGGGCTCGTCCGGCGGGCCGAGGGCGGTTCCCGGTGTGGTGTGGGAGAAGTGGACGCCGTGGGCCGCGGCGGCGGTGTCGGCGATGGTGACGACCCGGGCGGGGTCGCCGGTGAGGCGGATGAGGTCGGGCAGCGCCCCGCCCGCGCTGTCGAACACCGCGTCGACCCGGGGGGCCAGGGCGCGGACGCGCTCGACCAGGCCGGGGCCGTAGGTGGTCGGCTCCGCGCCGAGGGTGCGCAGGAAGTCGTGGTTGCGCTCGCTCGCCGTCCCGATCACCCGGGCTCCCCGCGCGACCGCGACCTGCACCGCGATCGACCCGGTGCCGCCCGCCGCGCCGTTGACCAGCACGGTCTGCCCGGCGGTCACGCCGAGGCGGTCGAGGACCCGGAAGGAGGTCTCCACCGCACCGGTGGCCCCCGCCGCCTCCTCCCAGGTCCAGGCACCGGGTTTGGGCGCCCACAGGGACAGGACGGTGAAGTCGGCGTTGGCCCCGCGCTCCGCCGTCGTCGTGGCACCGAAGACCTCGTCACCGACGCGCACACCGCGCACCCCCGCCCCGACCTCGTCCACCACCCCCGCGGCGTCGAACCCGGTGCGGAACGGGAACTCGACCGCCAGCACCTCCCGCATCGACCCGGACCGCACGCGGACCTCCCCCGGCGACACCGCGGAAGCCCGCACGGCGATCCGGACCTGCCCCGCCCCGGCGTGCGGCTCGGGGACGTCCACCACCCGCAGGACGCTCGGCGGGCCGTACTCGGAGAACTCGACTGCTCGCATGAGCCCGACCCTAGGCACCGTCCACCCCGGCCGACCGCAAGTGAGAGCGATGCCGACCGAGGTGGATCAGTCCGCCGCACCCGCTCCCCATCAGGGGTAACGGCGCCGAGAACGGGCCGATGAAGACACTGTCGATCACCGAACCCCCGAAGGCGGCCCCGTGACCCCTGACGCGACCACCCCACCCGACTCCGACGACCCCGCCGCGGCGGCGCGGTCGACCAGCCCCGCGGGCGGCGGCAGGACGGGCGGCACCGACGGCGCGAAGAGCAGCAAGTTCCGCCCGCCCCTGCCCGGTGCGGGCGCGCCGGTGCCCCAGTCCGGCAAGCAACTCGGCACCGGCGCGGGCATCGGTGACCTCGGCAAGGCGGCCCCCGGCACCGGGGACAGCGCCGCTGACGCCGCCCTGATGCAGGGGTTCGGCGGCGGCAAGGCGAACACCACCGCGAACCGCGGCGGCGCCCAGTCCACAAACGGCTGACACGCGCGTCCGGGGTGGCCGCCGAGCCGCCCCGGGCGCGTGCTCCCGGGCCACCACCGTCCTCTGGGAACCGCCGGACCGACTGTGGCGCCGGTCACGTCCGCGTGACGAGTCGCCGTCGCGCGGTGTCTGTACACCGCACGGACCAGGAGGGGTAGCGGTGACGGAGGTGCGATGTCGGCGCGGGACCGAGGATTCCCGGCTGTGCTCGACGCGCCGCTGGCCGAGTACCTGCGGCTCCGGATCCCCGTGGTGGTCGAGAGCGTTGTCGCGGCTGTCCGTTCGAGCGCGCCTGGCTGCCAGGCAGACGCCGGGGAACTCCGCGCCGCGGTAGGGGTGGCTGTCGAGCACGGTGTCGCGCTGGCATCGGAGACAGGTGCGGATCAGCAGCGGTGGGTTTCTGCCATGCGGGCAATGGGTTCCACCGCCGCCGCACACGGTCTCAGCGCTACCGACTTGTTCTCCGCTGTCCACACCGGGGCTCGCGCAGCCCTGCGAGACATGCACAACCTGACTGACACCTCGCTAGTCGACCAACGACAACTGTTAGCACTGACGGACGCAGTCTTCGCTTACACCGAAGCGTTGTGCAGTGTCGTCGGTGAGGGTCATCGCGCGAGACAGGCCGCCGTGTCGTCGTCGGGAGCGCGGGATGCGTTGGCCGCGTTGTTGCTGGGAGCCCAGCCGGCCTCCCGGGAGCGCGTCATCGAAGCGGCTGCTGCGGCGCACTGGGTGGTGCCTGACAAGGTGGTCGTTGTGGCGTTCGCGGGCGAGGGATTGCCCGAGCACCAGTGCGACGCCGAGGTGCTGACGCTGGAAAGCGCTCCCGCCCCGAGCCTTGTCGTCCCCACCGGGCACAAGATCCTCACCGAGGTCGAGGACGTGAGCGGTCTCCGCGTTGCCCTCAGCCCGGAGGTGGACCCCGTCGACGTCCAGCACGGTCACCGGCTCGCCAGGCGAGCCCTCGAACTGGCGACCACCGGCGCCCTCCGCCCGGCGGGGGTCATCCGGTGCGAGGAGCACCTGACGGCGTTGATGCACCCGGCCGGTCGGATGCTCGTCGAGCAGTTCGAGCGGTCGATCGACAGTGCTCTCGCAGGCCTCCCGGAATCGCGCAAGCGGCGGTTGCAGCACACGCTGCGCGCGTGGGCTCAGGCGCGCGGGCACCAGGCGGGGATGGCCCAGGTGCTCGGGGTGCACCCGACCACCATCAGCTACCGGATGGCTCAGCTGGAGAAGGTCCTGGGCGACCGCCTGCACGACCCGCAGTGGCAGTTCATGCTCAGGCTCGCCCAGCGCGAGCAGGACTGAGCCCTGTCCGTCCGATGGGGACACCGGAGTACCGAACATCGTGCGCACATCGGCGACTGGCTGCCTACGAAGGTGAGCAAGGAGCGCGTTGCGCAGGCGTGAACCGCATAACCGCCGCTCAGAGCGTTGTCACCGCCGTCTCCGGCGCCCTAACGTGGGCGCTTGAAACCGCTGCGGCGTCGAGGGGGTCGGGATGCTCAGGGGACTGCGCACGCCACCCGGACGCCTGCCGTGATGTCGGCGGAGAGCCCCGTCGGAGGGCCTAGAGCGCACCAGCACACCTACGACGACGACTTCGACGTGGTGTTGGTGGGGTTGATCGACCGCGACCGCGCGGGGGACACCACGGCGCTGACGCGGTTGGTGGAACTCGTGCGCCCGCACGTGGTGCGCTACGCGCGCAACCGGCTGGGCGTGGGCAGCACGGCCCAGTCCAGCGCGGAGGACGTGGCGCAGGAGGTGTGCCTGGCCCTGCTCGGTGCCCTGCCGGGCTACCGCCGCGAGACGCGACCGGTGATGGCGTTCGTCCACGGGATCGCCGCGCACAAGATCGCTGACGTGCACCGGGCCCGCGGCCGGGACCGGTCGGACCCGGTGTGGGAGATCTCGGACTCCGTCGACACCGCGCCCGGGCCCGAGCAGGTGGCGTTGCAGAACGAACTGGGGGACACGGCCCGGAAGCTGATCGCGGTCCTGCCCCTCGCGCAACAGGAGATCCTGCGGCTGCGGCTGATGGTGGGGTTGAGCGCGGAGGAGACCGCCGCGCGGATGGGCTCCACAGCGGGCGCCATCCGGGTCGCCCAGCACCGGGCCCTGGCCGCGCTGCGCCGGAGCCTGCGCGACGGCCGCGCGGCCCGGCTGGGGCTAGAGCCTGTCCGTCAGCGCCGCGGCTCGGGGCGCGCGGAGGCAGGCGGGAGGACGAGCCAGAGCGCCAGGTAGAGCAGGACGCTGCTGATGGGGAACAGCGCCAGGGCGGCGAACAGCGCGCGCAGGACCCACGGGGACACCGGGAGGCGAGCGGCCAGCCCGGCGCAGACGCCGCCGAGGACCTTGCCGTGCGCGGCGCGGGTGATCCCCAGGCCCGCCAAGGTGCGGTGGACGGGTCCGCGGGCCTTGACGGCCAAGCCGACGAGGTTGGTGGTCATGGCTGCTCCTTCGGTGGGGAGACGTCGGCGCCCGCGCGCGGGTTCGAGCGCGCGGGCGCCGGTGGTCGGGAGGGGCGGGTGCCCGTGTCAGAGGGCGCGGGCGCCGGTGCTGGTGGAGAAGCGGAACTCGATGCCCGCGGGCAGCTCGTCGAGGTCCAGCGCCTGGCGCAACCGGGGCAGTCCCTCGGTCTCGATGCGGTGGCGGATGTCGGCGGGGTCGCCGTCCTGCTCGACGGTCACCCGCAGCACCACGGCGGGGTTGGCGCGGGTGCCGGTGAGGGTGCCGTGCGCGGCGTGCACGCCCGGGTACGCGCCGACCTCGGCCAGCAGCGGCTCGACCGCGGTCTTCGCCGGGAGCTCGGTGCGCCCGGTGCCCGGGTCCGCCTCCAGGTGCCAGGTGTGGGTCTTCGGGGCGCGGGCGAGCTGGGCGACGAGCCAGCGCAGCGCCAGCAGCCCCAGGACGACCGCCCCGGCGGCGACGGCGTAGAGCACCCAGGTCGGCGGGGGCTGCGTGCCCGGGACCAGGGTGGTGCCCGGGTCGAGCACCCGCAGGACGCGGAAGTGGGTGGCCAGGGCGAACGCCCCGGCGGCGGCGAGGACGAGCCCGGTGACCGCGAGCAGGCCGCGGTTGAGCCGGGCGGGCCGGTTGTGGGTCGTCATGGCGCGCTCCTCTCGGCGTGCGCGGTGACCGCGACAGTGGGTCGGACGGCCGGGTCGATCTGGTCGAGCCGGTGCTCCACGGCGGTGCGCACGGCGTCGGCCATGCCCTCGGTGGAGATCCGGTGGGTGCGCACCCGCACGGTGACCCGCTTGCGGGACAGCGACACCTTCGCCTTGGCCACGCCGTCGACGCGCTCGGCGGCGATGCGCAGCGTGGAGCGGTAGCTGTGGCGGGACGCGCCGGAGTCGGGCGTGCCCTGCAACGGCAGCACGACGGGCTTGCCGGGCAGCACGGCGGCGAGCACGAGGACGAGCCCGACCACGGCGAAGGCCCCGCCCGCGATCGCGGGGGCCAGGTCGGTCCACCGGGTGCCGTGCAGCGCACCGGCGACGGTCTCGTACCGGACCCACGGCGCCTGCCCGAGCAGCATCTGGATCGCGACCACGGCGACGAGCACGCAGGCCGCGAGGACGACGAGCGCGGTCAGCGCGGCGGGCGCGCTGCGGCGGGGGTGGCGCTTCACCGGACCCTCCTGGTGGTCGTGGCGCCGCTGAGCAGCGCGGTGACGGTGATGTCCACGCGGGACACGTCCAGCCCGGTCAGCTCGTGCACCCGGCGCACCAGGTGCTCGCGGGCGGCGTCGGTGGTGCGGGCGACCGAGGCCGGGTAGGACACCGACAGCCGCACGTCCAGGCTCGCCGTCCCGCCCGCGACCTTCGCGGTGACCTTGGCGCTGTTGTCCAGGTCCTCGGCGCCCACGGCGATGCCCAGCACCCGGCCCGCCGCACCCCCGACACCGTCGACCTCGCGGGCGGCGCGGGCCGCGATCCGCTCGACGACGGTGCCGGAGACGGTCAGCGCGCCCCGCTCCCCCGGTTCGACCGGGCCGCTCTGCGCGGTGGTGGGCATGGTCAGCCCCTGTCCCGGCCGGTGAGCTGGGCGAGGTCGAGCTTGCCGTCGAGGTAGCGCCCGACGAGCAGCCCGACGGCGCCGAACAGCAGCACGATCAGGAACGCGCCGAAGCCGCCGAACGCCGCGGTGGCGCCGAGCGCCACACCGGTGAGCAGGCCCAGGGTGGACGAGGACATGGGATCTCCTTGCTGGGTGCCGAACGGCCCGCGAGGAGAGGGAGCCGATCGGGGGTGGTCAGGAACTGGGGTCGTCGGGCGTGGCGGGGGCGTAGTCCGACACCAGGACGTGCACCGGGCGGTCGAGCGGGCCGACCGCGGCGCGCACGTCCGTGCCGATCTCGGCCACGGTGGCCGGGTAGCGGCCGACCACGCTGACGGTCACCTCGTCGGGGCGCACGCGCACCCCGGTGACGCGCCTGCCGGGCAGCAGCGTGGCGACCTCGCCGAACCGCCCGCCGTGCAGGTCCGCCACCCCGGGGGCGGCCCGCACGGCGGCGGCGATCACGTCTGGGTCGAGCCGGGGGCCGGTCACTGGACCCGGGCGGGGGTGGTCTTGGTGTCCTCGTCGTCGTTGTCCCCGGGGATGTGCACGTCGGAGACGTTGATGTTGACCTCGACGACCTCCAGGCCGGTGGTGCGCTCCACCGCGGTGATCACGTTGCGGCGCACCGAGGCGGCCAGGTCCGCGATGGACACCCCGTACTCGACGAGGATCTCCAGGTCGACCGCGGCCTGCTTCTCCCCGACCTCGACCGACACGCCCTGGCTCACCGACGCCGAGGCGCCCGGGATGCGCTCGCGGATCGCCCCGAACGCGCGGGAGATGCCGCCGCCGAGGGCGAACACCCCCGACACCTCGCGGGCGGCGAGCCCGGCGACCTTGGCGACCACGGTGTCGGCGATCGTGGTGGTGCCGTGGTCGGAGGACAGCTTGCCGCCGGTGGTGGCGACCTGGCTCGACGCGGCGGTGTTCTTCGTGGGGGCGGTCATGGTTCCTCCTCCTTGCGATGGCTTCCCGCGCAGCGGGCTGACTACGGGGCCGAGCGGGCTCCGCTCGACGTCCACACCGGTAGGACACGGCCATCGCGCAGAACGTCACGACCTCATTCGTGTGTCCCCCGTCACCATCGGGTGCTCACCGCGAGTGAGCGCCATCACGCATCAGAGCCCGTGACGAACCGCCTGCCCCCGGTGTCCTAGCTGGTGCACGGGGCTCGACCACGAGCGCCGCCGAGCAGGAGGAGAGCGTCATGTCGTTGGGCGACAAGATCAGCAACAAGGCCGAGGACCTCGGCGGCAAGGCCAAGGAGGCCACCGGCAAGGTCACCGGTGACGAGGAGCTCCAGGCCGAGGGCAAGTCCGACCAGGCCAAGGCGGGCCTCAAGGACGCCGTCGAGGACGTCAAGGACGCCGTGGGCGAGGCCGTCGACAAGGTCAAGGGCGTCTTCAAGAAGTAAGCCCGCACCACCGAGCCACGGGCCCGGACGCCGCATCCGCGGCGCCGGGCCCGTTCGCCATTCCGCGACTCGTCGCGCCGCGACGGGCGGTGTCAGGCGCCGACCGTGCGGTCCAGCTCGCCCGGTTCCGAGGGGTCGAAGGCGGCCTTGTCCACGTCGGCGGCGACCAGGTGGATGTCGGCGGCCTCCCACGCGGTGCCGCGCACCGCCTCCCGGACGGCCTCGCCCGCGGTCGCCAGCAGCGGCGCCAGCGGGAAGGCGAGGACGACGAGGTGGACGGTGATGCCGCGGTCATCGATGTCGATGGCGAACGCGTCGGCCTCGAACGGCACCCAGGACCCGGTGACGGGCGCGGCGGGCCGCACCCCGGGCACGTGGCGCAGGGCCGCGAGGATCGCGTCGACGGCCTCGGTGCGGGCGGTCACGGCGCACCCCTGTCGGTGATGGTCAGCACGGACACGGCCACCGCCCGCAGGCGGATGCCGGTGGCGTGCAGGACCCGGTCGCGCACGGCCCGCTGCACCGCCCTGGCCACGGCCGTGACCTGGTCGAACCCGTCGACCGCGAGGTCGAGTTCGACCTCGACCCCGCCGTCGCGCTGGTCGACGCGCACCCGCACGCCGTCGGCGGGGGCGGGGGTCACCCCCGCCAGCCGCAGCCTGGCCTGGTGCACCACGGTGCCCACGAGGTCGGTCACCCCCACCTCCAGCCGGACCACCCCGGCCACCCCGGCGGCCGCGTCCGCCGCCAAGGCGGCGAGCACGGGTGTGCCCACCGCCCACGTGCACCGGCTGTCGGTGCCCGCGGTGGCCTCCACCGGCGGAACTGCCACAGTCAGCACGGCTCTCCTCCTAGCGCGTCACGGGTCGAGCAGGTCGACCACGGTGAGGTCAAGGGTGACGTTGGGCCAGCCGATGCGCGCGGTGACCGCCGCCAGCACCCGCTCGCGCACCACCCGCACGGTCGCGGGCGACAGGTGCTCGCCGTCCACGGCGATCTCCAGGTCCGCCCCGATCGCCCCCGACCCGGTCTCCGACACCCGGCACCGGCGGGCCTGCACGCCCGGCACGCCGTCCGCGGCCCACCGGATCACCGCCGCGGCGGCCTGGGCGCTGATCCTGGCGGTGTCCGCGCCCTCGGTGAACAGCTCCACCCGGTCGCCCCGGCGCAGGTCGGCCCGCACCGCGGACATGATCCGCGACGTCAGCCCCGGCGGGGGTTCGAGGTCCTCCTCGGCCAGCTCCGCCGTCGCCTGCCGCAGCACCAGCAGGCTCGCCCGGACCGCCGTGCAGTCCGGGCAGCTCAGCTGGTGCTCGTCGGGGTCGTCGAGCCCGGCCCACACCCCCTCCACGTCGCGCCCGCACGGCAGCGCGTAACCCCGCGTGTCCGGCTCTAACGCCACGGCGACATCACCTCGACCAACTGGGCGCGCGCCCGCGCGATCCGCCCCCGCACGGTGGCTCCGCTGACGCCCACCACCTGCGCGATCTCCTCGTAGGACCGGCCGTGCACTTCCCGCAGCAACCAGCACACCCGCAGCTGCGGCGACAACCCGGCCAACGCCTCGGTCAACGCGCGCATCCCCGCACCGGCCTCCGCGGCGCGCGACGGGTCGCCCAAGGCCCCCACCGCGGGCAACCGCTCCGCGTCGGCCTCCTCCGCCACCGGTCTGCGCGACCGGATCAGGTTGAGGCACCGGTTCGACGCCGTGCGGAACAACCACCCGGAGAACGCCGCGTCGGTCTGCAACTGCGACAACCGCCGCCACGCCGCCACGAACACCTCCTGGGTCACGTCCTCCGCATCCGCGCGGGAGCCGAGCATACGGACCGCGAACCGGAAGATCGGACCCTGATACCGCACCACCAACCGCTCGTAGGCCCCCACGTCCCCACCGCGGGCGCGGGCCACCAGGACCTCGTCGCCGTCCGCGGGGTCCTCGGCTCTCCCCGGGGAGCCGTCGAGTTCCACCGCGCTGCTCGTCATACCCACGGTCTCCTCGCCGCCCGGTCCGAGATGGACACCTGGGAAGAACCCCGCACGCCCGTTGCTCACACAATCACCGGCGTGACTCTGGTCACAATCGCTTGGTCGACCACGTCCCCGTCGACGTGACGCGCCTCGCACCGAACTTGTTAGGACTCCTACCGACCTTGTGGCAGGGTCGACGTCGTCGCCACCGGACCCCGACCGGACCAGCAACCAGCGAGGAGAACGACCATGTCCCGCATCGCGCTCGTCGACCCCAAGACCGCCGACGGTGAGGCCGCCGCCCTGCTCACCGAGATCACCCGCGCGTTCGGCACCGCGCCCGCCATGTTCCGGGCCGTCGCGAACTCCCCCGCGGCCCTGAAGATGATGTGGGCGGGCTTCGGCGCCCTCGGCGGCGGCACGCTGGGCGCGCGGCTCGGCGAGCAGGTGGCCGTGCTCGTGGCCGACCGCAACAGCTGCGAGTACTGCCTGGCCGCGCACACCGCCCTGGGCCGCAAGGCGGGCGTCTCCGCCGAGGACATGGCCCAAGCGCAGGCAGGCCACTCCCACGACCCGCGCACCGCAGCGGCCCTGGCCTTCGCCGCCAAGCTCGTCGAGGACCGCGCGCAGGTGACCGACGAGGACGTGACCGCCCTGCGCGCCGCGGGCTTCGACGACGAGCAGGTCGTGGAACTGCTCGCGCACGTCGCGCTGAACCTGTTCACCAACTACGTCAACGTGGCCCTGGCCGTGCCAGTGGACTTCCCCAAGGTCGCGCTCACCAAGTCCGCGTGATCGCGCTCGCGGGGGCGGGCGGGCCCACCCGCCCCCGCGGGTACGATCCCCGGCGAGCGGTCCCGGACGAGGCGGTGGGCATGGCCGAGCAGCAGACCGGCGACGGCGAGCCCCTCGACCGCCGCCTGGCCGACGCCATCGAACGGCTCGGCCACGGCCTGCGCTCCCTGGCCCAGCGCACCGCCCGCGAACACGGCCTGACCCCGTTGCAGCAACAGGCGGTCCTGGCCTTGTCCCGCCACCCCTCCGTGCGCCGCGAGGTCAGCGCCCTGGCCGCGGAGTTCGACGTCACCACCCCCACGATGTCCGACGCCATCAGCGCCCTGGAGCGCAAGGACCTCATCACCCGCTCCCCCGGCCCCGACGGCCGCCGCCGCCTGCTGACCCTCACCCCCACCGGCGCCGACATCGCCCGCCAACTGCAACCCTGGGACGGCCCCCTCCTGGCAGCCCTCGACGCCACCCCCAAGCCCGACCAGGCCACGACCCTGCACACCCTGCTCAACGCCATCGCGGTGCTGCAACGCCAGAACGTCGTCCGCCTCATGCGCACCTGCACCAGCTGCCGCTTCTTCGCCCGCGACACCTACGAAGATCCCGCGGCCCCCCACCACTGCAACCTCCTGCGGCTCCCCCTCCCCCTCGCAGACCTCCGCACCGACTGCCCCGAGCACGAACCCGCCTGACCCCGCGCCTGGCCCTACCCCCGACCGCGCTCGGCGGCGCGGTGCCGAGCAGCCGCTTCCGCGAAAACGAGGAAGCTCACCGTCGCCACAGCGTCCACGGCCAACGCGGGCTCGTGCGCGGCGAGAGCAGCCTCCACCGCAGCGGCGAACACCGCCGACGACGCCGAATCCGGCACGTCCGCGCACGTCGCCTCGGCCTTCGCCACCACCGCGAGCACCGCGGGGAGCTGTTCCGGTTCCACCGCACCGGGAACGCGCCGCGGCACCGTCCCGCCGTGCAGGTAGCGCCCGGTGTACTTGAGCAGCGCCGTGTCGAGCGGCCCGAGGGTCACGCCCCGCCGAGCACGATCCCGATTCGCGTCGTACTCCCACACCAGGTCCTGATCACCAATCGCACGCGCCCCCGCCTCGAACGCCGCGAACAGCTTGCCCTCGTTCAGCAACTCCGGCCGAGCCCCGTGCGCGATGAGCTGCCGCCACCCCACCCCCTCCCGGGCGAAGTACGCCTCAACCTCGTCCTCCGACCCGCCCAGCACCACGCCGATCGCCCGCTGCACCGCCACGGTCCCCGGCGCGGCTCCTCCCCCTGAGCGCCCCGCCGCCAGGCACAAGTCCTCCAGCACCCGCCAGAGCAGCAAGTGCCGCACCAGGTTCCCCCGAAGGACGTCGAACTGCTCGACGGTGATCGGAAAGCGGAACTCCCGGATGTCATACCCCCGGTTGAAGTCCACCCCGATCTCGACCAGCAGCACCTCCCCATCCCGCACGACCCGTGGAGCCCACGGGCTCCCCACCACCCTGTGCACGACCTCGCCCATGCCGCCAGTCCACCACAACGGGACCTGCGCGAGGATGTCGCCATGGACCTGCGCGATCTGAGCGACCTGATGGAAATCCTCGGCGACCAAGGGGTCGCCACACTGCTCCAATTCAACCAGGAGCGGTTGGCCGACAACGGCAAGCCGTGGACCGTCATCCTCACCGGACCCGCTGTGGGGCCCATCAGGATCATCGACTACGACGGGGACACGCTGCCGGAGTGCCTGAACGTCGTGCTGAACAAGCTGCGCGAACAGCCCGGGGACTGGTCCTGGCTCCCCATCGACTTTTCGTAGCGCCTTCCAGCAGGCGTGAAAGGGCCGGTACCAGAAGTCATCCGGTACCGGCCGCGTCCCTCCCCAGCGCGCGTTCAGGCCCCTACGGGGTCAGGCAGGTCCACACGATCCCGTTCATACCCGGTAATCGTTTTCGCATTGTTTGACGGCATGGCGGTGCACGCTACAGGGGCGGATAACCGCCCCGGTCGCGCTACGGCGTCGATTCCTAAAACTTCCCCAAGCAGTCGACCGCCACAGTGATCGCGACTTTCGAGCCCGCCGCGACCAACCCGCGCGGACCCACGCCGGTGGTCATGCACCTGCCCTCGTCGAGGGGCAGGTAGTAGCCGTCCGGCACCCGCACCTCGGCGACGACACCGAGTCGGACCAGCCGGTCCATGGCAACGGGCGCGGGGAGGCCCAGGTAGTCGGCTTCCTCGATCCGCACCATGGCCGCCTCTTCAGCGGTGGTCGCGGCAGCAGTGGTCGGAACCGCGGAAGAACTGGTCGCCCCCGTCGGCCCGACGTGATCGTCACCCTGATTGACAATCACGACAAATACGACTGCGAACACCACCGCCACGACCGCGAACCACGCCCACCGGAGCCCACCGGCCGATTCAGGCGCAACACTCGACGCGCTCACCCCCGGCGGGACAACTGCCAAGGACCGGGTGCGCACCGAGGGCGCACGGCAGAGATGGATAGGCCCATCGACCTGCTGCATGCTCGTCGGGGTCTGACTCCCGCCACTGCGCGCCCGAACCCGATCGCGCACGAAGTCGAACAACTCACCGGTGTCGACCACCCCATCCCCGCCGAGGTCGGCCTCACCGGTCCGCAACCCCTCCACCACCGCCCCCGTGAACAACGACGGCTCCGACTTCCCCCGCAGCTCATCCCCGCTCTGCTCATAGGCGAACTGGATCCGGGTGGAGGCCGTCATCACCACCCACCCACGCCCCTCCCGCGCCAACTGCTCCAGCACGTCGACGTCCCCGCCCCCCTTCACCCCCGCCGGGAACGCCCCACCGAAGCAGCAATCCAGCAGCAGGACCACCCGCTGCGCGCGGGTCTGGTCCGTCAACACCCGCACGAACTCAGCCGTCACCGCCGTCGAAGCCAGCAGGTCGTGCCGCGTGTCAGTGGCGACGAAGTTCAACCGCCCCGCCCGGTCCTTCACCCCATGACCGGAGATGTAGAGCAGCACCAGGTCATCCCGCTCCGCCCGCGCGAAGAACTCGTCCAGCCGAACGCGCAACCGATGCGCGGGCACGTTGCGCAGGACCTCAACCTCATACCCGCCGATCTCGGGATCCACCAACACATCCCGGAGCGCAGCGGCATCGTGCGAGGGCGCCCGCAACCTCCGGAAGGCCGCGTCCTCATGCCGATCAGTGGCGATCAACAACGCGCGCCGAACCCCAGACCCCGTGACCACACCCCCAGTATCGCCCACGGCTCCATCAGGTGCGTTCACCGCAGACGATCTGCGTCTGCCAACAACCCCAATGCCGCGGAACAGCACGAAACACCTGGTCGCCCGATTCCACCCGCCGTCGTCAGCGCTCACACGGCGTGGGTGTTGTCAGAAATGTTTTCACTTCGCTATTGTCGCTGTCGGGGGGAGCGCCGACGCACTGGGGAGTCTGATCGGTGACTGCTGGGATCCGGGGTACATCCGAGGAGCAGCTCCAGCGTGGGTTTGACCGGACCTGCGGGGAGGGCGCCCTCCCCGCAGGCTCGTCCGCACTCGGGGGGATCAGAGCTTGGCCACCAAGAGCTTGAGGTTCGTGCTGGTCGCGAACTGGGTGTTCGCGTGCTTCCTCGCGTTCACCGCACTCGTCTTCTGGGACGAGGACACACCGCTCCCCGTGCAGGGGGGTGTGGTCGTCGGCGCGTGGGACAAGGGCAGACCGGCAGGCGAGGTGCGCGCGGACGTCGAGCGCTTCGCGCTCGAACACCACATCACCATGGGCCGGATGACGTCGGAGCTGGACGGGGGGCGCACGCTCTACCTCGTCGACGGGGACCCGGCTGTGGGGGCGGGCGAGTGGTTGCAGGGCCGGTACACCGACTTCTCGCACTCGGCCAGGACGGTCGTGCGGCCGTTCGACGAGGCCGGGGAGCGGGAGCCCACAGGCCGCTACGTCGTGTTCGGCAGCGACGGCAAAGCCGCGGAGCTCACCGGCTTCTTCACCACGCACGGGTTGACGGTGACGCGGTCGTTCACGCGGTGGAGCCTCGATCCGCGCGACCTGCTCATCCAGGACTCCCAACTGGTGGCGCTGGGGATGATGGTGCTGGTCTCGGTCGCGGTGGCCGCGGCGGGCGTTCTCGTCGGCGCCAGGGCGTACGGCGTGAACCGGCTGCACGGGGTGGGGTACCGGGGCTTGCTGGGCAACGACCTCCGCCAGATCGGGACGTGGTGGGCGGGGTCGGGGGCGGTCGCGCTCGTCGCCGCGACAGGGGCGCTGTCCTTCTACAACGGACTCTCCAACTTCGGGCTGTACTTGGTGGTGGCACTGGCCATCGGTGCGGCGCTCGTCGCGGCGGCCGTCTGCGCGCACGCGCTGGTGCTGCTGTTGATGATGCGGTTGCGGGTTCTCGCGGCGGTCAAGGGAGAGCTGCCGGGCCGGTCGGCCGCCGCGGTGGCCTACGTGCTGCGCGTGGTGACCGTCATCGCGACCGTGGTCCTGGTGCAGCAGGCGATCTCCACCGGCCTGGACCTGGGCAGGCGATCGGAGGTGTTCGCGGCCTACCAGCGGGCCGGGGCCACGTCCAAGGTGTCGCTGGGCAACGTGTGGTCCCAGGATGACCAGCAGGCGATCCGCGCGCGGGTCGGGTCGTGGCTGCGCGCCGAGGACCAGGGCGGGCACCTGCTGCTGGCCGGGCGCCAGTACCTCCAGGGCGCGGGCTCGGACCTGGTGTTCGTCAACGACAACTTCCTGCGCGACCAGCCCGTTCGGCTCGCGGACGGGGCCTCCTTCGTGCCGGACCGGCCGACCGCGCTCATCCCGCCGCAGCTGTGGGGGCGGCGCGACGAGGTGCTGGCGGGGGTGCGGGAGAACCCCAGCCTGGGCCCGGACGTGGCGTTCGCGGCGGTCAAGTCCGCGGGCTCGGACGTGTTCACCTACACCTCCGCCGGTGTCGGCCCCGCGCAAGCCCGATCCGACGACAACTCGTTCGCCACCGACCCCGTCCTGGTGTACCTGCCGTCGAGGATGGGTCTGCTGACCGACTACGGGTACATGGCCTTCGCCTCCCAGGCGCGCGTGCTGTTCCCAGACCCCGCCGCGGTGACGTCGGCGGTCGACCGCGACCCGGCCCTCGGCGCCTTCGTCGTCGGCGTCACGCCCATCGCCGACCAGGCCGCGGCCGAGCAGCGCTCGATCCTCCAGGACTTCCGGTTGGCCCTCTTCAGCTCCCTGGCAGGCGTGCTGGTCCTGCTCATCACCGGCGTCGGCGCGGTGCTCATCCACACCCGCCGCAACGCGCAGTGGATCTTCGCCCGGCACGTGAGCGGCTGGCGCTTCACCGCCGTGCACCGGTCGCTGCTGGCCTTCGAGGCGGTGGTCACCCTCGTCGTCCTCGGCTGGTTGCCCTACCAGGCCTGGAAGGCGGGCCGTGACCTCGACGAGTACCGCGCCCTGGGCATCCCGGCCCCGTTCGAGGCCACACCCCTCGGTGCCGCCGAGTGGGCGGCCACCGGCACCCTCGCCGCCCTCACCGCGGGCGGCGTCCTGATCTCCCTGGCCCGAGCCCACCACCGCGTCGTCCGCGACGGCGCCTCCGAGGCCTGAACACCGAACGGAGCCACCGTGCTGACCACCCGAGCCCTCACCATGGCCTACGGCCCCCGCACGCTCTGGCGCGACCTCGACCTGACCGTCGAGCGCGGCAGGCTGACAGCGCTGACCGGCCCGAGCGGGTCGGGCAAGTCCACGCTCCTCAACTGCCTCGGCCTGCTCGAAACCCCCACCGCGGGCCGGATCACCTTCCACGGCACCACCCTGACCGGCCTGCGCCCCGGCGCGGTCCGCCGCTTCCGCCGCGACCACCTCGGCTATCTCTTCCAGAACTACGCCCTCGTCGAGAACGCCACCATCGCCCAGAACCTCGACGTGGCCCTCCGAGCCCGCGGCCACCGCGGCCGCCCGGCCCGCGCCGCGGCCGCCCACGCCCTCACCCGGGTCGGCCTCGCGGACCGGGAACAGGACCGCGTGAGCAAGCTGTCCGGCGGCGAACAACAACGCGTCGCCGTCGCCCGCCTCATGGTCAAGCAGCCCAGCCTGGTCCTGGCCGACGAACCCACCGGCGCACTGGACCACGCCAACACCGCCACGGTCGTCACCCTCCTCCGCGCCATGGCCGACGAAGGAGCCTGCGTCGTGATCGCCACCCACGACACCTGGGTCCGCGACCAGTGCGACGACGTGATCGACGTGGGGTAGGAAAGTGGCCGGACGTGGGGGAGTCCCCCTGACGCTCCCGACACCGTCCGATGGCAGCGCGCACGCGTCCGTTCGCCGGAGGCCCCGGGCACGTCAACACCACGGCCGGGGTTCTGTGCTGTCAGAAGTCGTCCGGCAGCCAGGACCAATCCCCAGGCTGGTCGCACAACTTGTTCAGCACGACGTACAGGCACTCCGGCAACGTGTCCCCGTCGTAGCGGATGAACCCGTTGGGACCCACACCCGGTCCGGTGAGCACGGCGGTCCACGGGTCACCGTTGTCGGCCAACCGCTCCTCGTCGAACTTCACCAACACGCTCACCCCTCGCGTGCCGAGACCCTCCATCAATCGGGCGAGGTCCATGCCGGTCATCCTCTCAGCACCCGCGCAACGCCGCAGAGATCTCTTCAAGAGCTTCCCAACTTACCTTTGCCCACCTCGCTGGAGCGTTCGGAGTTGCGCAGTATGGCGACCAGGTCGGCAGCGATCTCGGCCCAGTCCCGGTAGACGACGCGGGCTCGCGGGAGCACAGGTCGCGGGTATCGACGGCCTGGTCGGACACGGTGCCGACGCGGCCCTGTTCGGCTTGGCGCAGAAGTGAGAGCGCGGCGCGGCGTGAGGTGAGGAATCCACGCAGTTCCTGGTCGTGGTCACGGCATCGAACGTCACCTGCGGGCCCGCCGCCGCGCAGGCCCCGAGTGGCCGCGCTGGCTCGTGGCGAGCAGGTCGTGGCGACCGCGCTGGTGACCTGGCGGGCTCGACCGGCGTCACCGCCTGACCGAGAAACGCCTCTCCACCGACGTCCGCTTCGAGGACGTCGCCGAGGTGAGCCTGGCACCCCGCACCCTGGCCCGCCGCTTCGCCACCGAAACGGGCATGACCTGGCGCGCGGCCCCGCGCCGGATGCGGATGCTGCGGGCGGTGGAGGAACTGGCCGCGGCCGACACCCCGTGACCACCATCGCCTTCCGCATCGGCTACGCCTCACTCTCAGCCTTCAACGCCGCCTTCCAGGACCTCACCGGCCGCACCCCGAGCGACTACCGCGCCAGCTTCCGCCCCTGACCCACTCCCCCTGCGCCAACGGCACAACAGGATCTCGGGACGCCCTTGGTCTCAACTGGTCGATGCGCCGACCGCGGGATGATCTTGTCCGGGCCGGTGATCGGAGACTGTCGAGTTGGCGTGCAGAACCGTGTTAGGACCCGAGGACCGGGAGGTCACCTCCCGCGAATTGAGGTGGAAGAACTGCCGCTCGAACACGTTGGCGCAACGATCGGTTGGGACCAAGCTCCCCTCCACAGGGCGGAGATGCGGAGTCTCGGCGACTGCGGTGAGCAGTCGCGCTTTCAGTCGACCACCTCTGTGATCCTCAAGATGCCCACGGTGCGAGGTCCTTCGAGGACGAGGACGACAACGCCCACTTGGAGCTTGGGGCGCGCCAACTGCTCGGCCAGGAAGCCGACCCTTGTGGCAGACCAGTCACCGGGGACAGCGGGCTGGAGGAGAATGCTCAACCGCTCAGCGGACGGCTCGGATTCGCGCTGCCCTTCCTGCGTGGTGAACTCGCAGGTCGCCGCATACACCGTCGCGGTGGGAGGGCCGGACACCCGGCCCCCCTCGGTCGCGTCGAGCCAGGCGACGGAACCGAAGGCGGCCGGGTGGTCGATGCGATTCATGAACCGAAGATCCTCACGTTCTGCGAGTACTGGTTGATGCGTTCGAGCATACCTTGATCGGCGTAGACCCCAGGGCCGATGCCATCCAAGTTGCCAGTTTCGTGGTGCAGTTCGTCGAACAACTTCCTGGGAATCTTGGTCTCGATGGTCAGGGCGTCGTCACCGTTCATCACCTGCCCCCACTTGTCGGCATCCTTCCCGCTCAGCGCGAACCACTTGCCTTCCATCTGGCCTGCGCCGAGGGTGAACTTGTTGCCTGCGTCGGCGATGGCGTCGAACTCCCTGCCGTCGACCGTGCGGTAGATGGAGACCATGTCCTCTGCACCAGCGGCGGTGCCTTCCGCCCGGCTTGCGGCGTTGGCGCCCTTGGCGGCGTTGGTCTCGGCCTTGGTCCCCGCGGAAATGGCCTCGTCGACGATGTGGATGCCCTTGGCGGTGGCGACGAGGCCACCGGGGGCGACGACGACCGGGGGGCCGGTGGCTTCGATGAGGCCGAGGGCGATGGCGCCGCAGGGTTCGGCGATGGCGCAGATCGTGCCTGCGACGACGCCTCCGAAGATGAGCCAGCGGGTGCCGTTGCTGAGCTCCTCCGGGGGTTCGTAGCCGGGGAGGGGGTCGAGGGCGTAGTCGTGGTCGACGAGGGGGTACCACTCGCCGAGGTCGTTGTAGAAGTGCTGGCGCAGGTCTTGGAGCTTGGGGGGTGTGGCGAGCTTGGTCACGTCGAGGGCGAGTTTGCCGTTGTTGCCGACCTTGGCCGGGTAGCCGCCGTGGCCGGAGGCCCAGCCCTTGCCGCCGTTGCAGGAGTCGCACTTGCTGACGGTGCTGGTGTTGCCCTGGCTCTTGGGTGCGCTGGGCGGTGGGGCTGTCGCCGAGCACAGCAGGCAGCCCCAAGCGCTCATCGGCTTGCCCGCGAGGAACTCGCAGCTGTCGCAGAACAGGCCCGTGGGGTCGGCGTGGTCGACGGGGTTGTTGTTGGCGTAGGCGTAGCCGTTCCAGGACTGGGGGTTGTCCGGGTCCAGGATCGGGTCGACCGAGGTGAAGCGGCCGATGGTGGGGTCGTACTCGCGGGCGCCGACGTGCACCAGGGTCGTGGTGTCCTGGTAGCCGCCGATGAAGGTGTGCTTGTCCGACCAGGAGGACGGGGCGGTGCCGCGGGTGTTGCCGTAGGGGTCCTGGTAGCGGCGGGTGACGGCCAGGTTGGACGCCTTGACCGTCGCGGTGCTGGTGCCGTGGTGGTCGAGGACCTTCCAGGTCAGGCCCGCGGTGGTGCGGACGGCGACCTGGGTGCCGCCGTGGGCGTAGAAGCGGGTGCCGGAGGCGGTGGTGGTCCCCGCGGCGACGAACAGCTCGGTGTCGCCGACGGCGAGGGTGGTGCCGGTGTGGTCGCGGGTGATCAGGCGGTTGCCCGCGGCGTCGTAGAGGTAGCTGGACTGCTTGCCGGTGTTGTCGGTCGCGGTGGCGACGTGGCCCTCGGCGTCGTAGGTGAAGGTGTGGGTGGTGCCGCCCTTCGCCCTGGTCAGGGTGTTGCCCGTGGCGTCGTAGGTGTAGGAGTCGGTGGTGGTGCCCCCGGGTCCGGTGGTGGTCGCGGAGGTGACCGCGTGCGGCTTGGCCGCGCCCGCCGCCGGGTAGGTGAGGGTGCTGGTGGTGTCCCCGGCGCTGGTGTGGTCGGTCTCGGTCAGCCGGTTGCCGGTGGCGTCGTGGGTCCAGTCGGTCCAGAACGGCGCCGCGCCGCCCAGGCCCGCGGTGGTGGGCGCCGCGAGGCAGTCGCCCGAGGCCGGGGTCCAGGCCCGGTTGAGGCGCTGGAGGTGGTCGTAGCCGAAGCACTGGGTGTCGTTGACGTCGGTGATCTTGGTCAGCGACCCGGACGGGGTGTAGGTGTAGCCGCGGTTGGTGACCCACTGGTCGGTGGTGGTGGCCCGCACCGTCGCCGAGGAGGCCAGGCGGCCGGTCGCGTCGTCGTAGGTCCAGGTCGTGGAGACCTGGTTGGGGTCGTTCTGGTCGGCCAGGTTGACCCGCAGCGGCTGGCCGAAGGCGTTGTACTCGGTGAGCGAGACCAGGTGCGTCCCCGTCCCGCCCCCGCCGTTGGCCGCGTACAGGTCGGTCGGCTTGCCCAGGGCGTTGTAGCTGCGGAACTGGGTCTCGGCGGGCAGCCCGCCGATGCCGGGTGAGCTCTCCTTGGTCACCGCGCCGGTCAGCGGGTCGTACTCGACGCCGAAGGTGTAGGTGCCCGACAGGCCGGTCTCCCCGCTGGGGATGGTGATCTTGCTGCCGGTGGAGCGCCCGGCGGCGTCGTAGCCCGCCGCGGCCACGACGTAGGCCTTGCCGCCGGAGAACCGGACCGCGCTGGTCTGCTTGCCCTTGAGCAGGGTGTCGTAGACGAACTGGGTCAGCTTGGTACCGGAGGTGTTGGTGTCGTACGAGGCGGTCTTGCGGCCGAGGTTGTCGTAGGTGTAGGCGATGGTCTTGCCGCGGGCGTCGGTGGAGCTGGTGAGCTGCCCCGCGTTGTCGTAGGTGTAGGTCGACGAGCCGGTGTCGGGGTCGGTCTGGGCGACCTTGTACCCGCGCAGGTCGGTGGTGAACGACCAGGTGTTCTGCCCGGTGGCGTCGGTGACCGTGGCCAGCGCGCCCGCGCGGTCGTAGGTGAACGTGGTGGTGTCGGCCGGGTCGGTGGGCCCGGTGTTCAGGCGGTTGTGGAACAGCAGCACCTTGGTCCGCTGCCCGGTGCCGTTGTTGACCGTGGCGGTGGCCGTCCCGCCCAGGGGCGGGATCGTGGTGACCCGGTCACCCCCGTAGGTGGTCAGCGTCTCCCACTGGAACTGCCCGTTGCGCTGGAAGGCCGACCGGGTGGCGCGGTTGGCCGAGTCGTAGGTGTTCACCGTCGTGCGCGGCACCGCGCTGTCCTGCACGACCAGCAGCGTCCCCTGGGGTGCCGCGCTGTTCCAGTAGGAGTCGTGCTTCTTCCAGTCGCGGCCCTGCGAGTCGTAGAACTGGTCGGTGACCAGGCGCCCACCCGCCGAGTACGAGGTGGGTTCCTGGGTCTGCACGGTGCGGCCGAGGCCGTCGATGATCGTGTAGGTCGCCGAGTACTGCCCGTTGGCCAGCAGCCGCGATGAGGTGGTGGTGTTCGGGGCGGTCGTGCTCACCGAGTACGCGAAGGTCGCGTCCGCCGGGGCACCACCGGCCCTGCTGTGCCCGGGCAGCCAGGTGGCGGTCACCCTGCCCAGCGGATCGTAGGCGGTGTCGGTGCGCAACCCGGCCGGGTCGGTCTCGGTGACCGGGAGCCCGGAGACCGGGTCGTAGTCGGTGGACGAGGTCAGCGGGGTGGGCACGTTCGAGATCGTCACCGGCGGGCTGGTCTTGGTGACCTTGGTGACCGGCCCGGTGGCGGGGGTGTAGGCGACGGTGGACACCCGGCCGAGCGCGTCGGTCGTCGACACCGGGCGCCCGTAGGTGCCGTCGTAGGAGGTGCTGGTGGTGGTGAAGGCCTCAGCGCCCCCGGTCGGCCACGCCGACAGCGACGCGACCTGGGTGGTCTTGCCCGCCGTCGGCGCGGCGCCGAAGGCCTGGCCGTCGTAGCTGTTGCGGGTGTCGGCGATGATGTTGCCCGGCCCCGCGGGGTTGTTCGCGCACTGGCCGGACACCTTCTGCACCGAACTGGGGTAGGAGTGGATCCACGCGGCGGTGTTGGCGACGTAAGCGGTGCGCGTGCAGGTGGTCTGGCCGGGGTCGGCGGTGTCGCCCTCCTCCTGGAGCTCGGTGGGCAGGCCCTTGTCGTTGTGGGTGGTCACCTTGCGCGAGGTGCGCCAGGTGTTCGTGGCGTTGATGAACGTGCGGGTCCGGCTGGTGGCCGTGCCGGTCAGGAACGAGCGCAGGCCCGCGGCGTCGGTGCCGGTGGCCGCCGAGGACCAGGGGTCGTTCAGCGTGGTGGTGATGACGTTGCCGTCGAGCAGCGACTGGGCCTCGCGGGTGAACCCGGCGTGCTGGTCGGAGTCCGGGATGGACTCGTTGAGCGAGTTGGTCACCTGCACCGAGCGGGTGCCCGTGGCGGCCTTGTCACCGTCCATCCCCCGCATGAACCGGTGCTTGACGACTGTGCGCGGGCCTGCGGGGTCACCGGGGTTGCCCGTGGTGGTGGTGACGTCGGCGAACCCGCGCCACAGCGACCAGGTGCGGTAGGCGGGGTCGCCGAGGGTGTTCTCGTCGAAGTGCCAGGCGCCGCCGCCCTCGTAGTCGTAGTGCGTGCGGTTCTGCACCGAGTTGACCGTGCGGCCGTCGGAGTAGACGTCGGTGACGACGTACTTGTTGAACCAGTCGAGCACCGGGTTGGGCGTGCTGCCCGGCGACCAGTACACCGGGTAGCACAGGGTGGTGTTGGTGGCCGGGGTCGGTGCCCCGCCCTGGCAGTCGGGCGCGGAGTAGTCGACGGTCAACGTGCCGCCGAGCTCCCCGGTGACGTTGGTGATGCGGTACCGCGACAGGCTGGTGTAGTTCTGGCTGGCGTAGGTGCGGTTGGACTTGGCGGTGCCGCCGAAGGTGGTGGGCGGCATGCCGGCCGAGCCGCCGACCAGGCCGGTGCGGGTGATCCCGGAGAACCACAGCGCCGGGCTGCCCCCGTCCCCGGTGGCCGGGAACGAGTGCGTGAGGTTCCACCGGTCGCGGTCGGCCCAGCCGCTGCCGCTGGCCACCTGGGTGGTGATCGCGGTCAGCCGCTTGCGGGTGAAGAACACCGGCGCGACGCCCTGGCAGGTCGCGCCCTGGTTGCAGATCTGGTCGGCGGGCACGTCCGGCCATGAGGCCGCGTTGGCCGGGGTGAGCTGGGCGGGGTCGCAGGTGACCGACCCGGAGGGCAGGCAGCGCTCCGCGGTGTCGAAGACGACGCGGGCCGGGGCCTGGCCGTAGGCACCGCCGCCGACGCCGCTGTTGAGCCCGTACTCCATGCGCAGCAGGTAGCTGCCGCGGGTGTAGGCCGTGCCCGCGGAGGTGGTGTTGAGGTTGCGGCCGTAGTGGTTGACCTCGGGCTGGTAGTAGTAGGTGATCTGGTTGCCGTTGGTGTCGACGACGTAGTCCAGGTTCCAGCGGTAGGCCTGCTGGCACCACGATGCGGCGAAGGTGGCCGCGTTGCACGGCTCACCGGCGTTGTTGCCGAACACCGGGACGGTGTTGGTGGACTGGGTCTCCGGCTTGCCCGCGACCCAGCCGGGCAGCCGGTTGAGCCCGAAGTAGTACTGGGTGCCGTCGGTGGTGGTGACCCGCCAGTGCTCGCCGTCGCGCGCGCCGTTGTTGGCACCGGTCAGGCGCTCGACCCGGGACCCGTCGTCGTTCTTGGGGTGCCAGGCACCGGTCGCGGCGTCCTTCACCAGCGGGCCGCTGGCCGAGCCCAGCGACAGCGAGGCGTTGTCGGTGGCCCAGCACTGGTCGCCGGTCTTGGTCTGGCCGTTGTTGCCGCCGAGGTCGGCGGCGCAGGACTTGTAGGTGCGCTCGATGTAGCCGCCCACCGACAGGCCCCACCCGTCGCCGACCCAGGAGGCCTGGTTGTTGGTGGCCGAGGTGGCCCCGTCCACGCTGCCGGAGCTGTAGTCCAGCGACAGGCCCGGCGCCTTGCCGAACGGGGGCGCGGGCAGGGTGATGGGGTAGTCGTAGGTGAACGCTCCGCTGGACCCGCCCGCGCTCCAGGAACCGGCGGGCGAGAGCGAGGTGGCGGCCAGGTTGCCGCCGCCGCCGGAGGCCTCGGGCACCGCGGCGACGACCATCGGCGTCGCCGCGAGCTGCTTGCGCTGGGCGTCGCCGGACCCGGTGGTGGTCACCGCGGTCGGCAGGGTGGCCTGGCCGCGGACGTGGTTGTCCAGCGAGTTGGTGGCGGGCAGCTTGGTGGCCACGCGGCACTGGGGCTTGTCGGGCGTGGTCAGGATGCAGCCGGGGTAGCCGACCAGGGTCAGCCTGCGCCCGTAGTCGGCACCGTAGCTGCCCGCGATCGCGCTGTAGTCGACGTCGAGGGACAGCGGTCCGGTCACCTCACCGGACACCGGGGTGACCGTCATGAGCAGGCCGGGCACGCGCGCCCGGTCCGAGGCGGCCCGGTCGAGGGTTTCGAGCTTGACCCGACCGGGGGCGCCCTTCGCCGCGGCCCGGCCGAGCGTGGCCGGGCCCGCGGCGCGCGCGGTGGCGGCCAGGTCGACCTCGACGGCCGCGGCCGCGGGCCAGGCCACCGCCGGTGGGGTGGTCAACGCCTGCTTGACCGACTGCGGCGCGGGCAGCGGGCGCAGCGGGGCGGTCCCGCCGTCCACCGAGCGCTGCGCCTGGGTGCCGGGCAGGTTCCACCCCAGCCCGTGCCACCCCGACTGGTCCGGTGCGGCCAGCGCCGTCACCGCCGTGCTCAGCAGCAGCCCCGCCATCGCGACCGTGGTCGCGAGCGTCCGCCGCCGCCATCGTTGCGTGCCCGTCCTGCTCCGCGTCATGCCGCACTACCCCCAAGGAAGTTCGGTCGGGCAGCACCCGCGCCGCGCGCGGGTGCTGCCAGGACTGCTCTGCTGCTGCCGACTGCTGGTGCTCGACTGGTCGTGCCCGTGGGAGGGCCGGGCCTCAGGTGCCCGCCCTGAACAGGGCCCGCGGGTCGTCGGTGGTCTGGTCGTCCTTGATCTGCTTCTCCACGCGCAGCCCCGCGTAGAGCCGGATGCCCGCGAGGCCACCGCGCCACGGTGTCGTCGGGGTGCCGGAGGCGTTGCCCGCCCCGGCCACGACCTGGCCCCAGTTGTTCTGGCTGCTGACCCCGGTCGAGCACCCGGTCACCCCCTGCGCAGCGCCGGAGGACGTCCGCTCGGTGGCTTGGAGCTGGCCGTTGACCCAGAAGCAGGCGGTCTTGGTCGTGGCGTCGTAGCTGCCCGCCAAGTGCGTCCAGAGACCCGTCGGGGCGGCGTCGCTGAACAGCGTGCGCCCGCCGGGACCGGTGATGGTGAACGCCCACCGGCCACCCGCCTCCGAGCGCCGCTCCAGCGCCATCGGCGAGCCGGAGGCGTCGGCGATGGTCACCGCGGTGCCCGTGCCGGTGATGCCGTCGTCGCGCACCCACGCCTCGACCGTGTAGGACTTCGTGGTGTAGAGGAAGTCCGGTCGCGTCCAGGCCACCCGGCCACCGGAACCGGTGAACTCGGTGTAGGCGGCGTCGGCGGTGGCCACCTGCGCGACCGAGCCGCTTGCCGTGGCCGTCGGCGTGCCCAGGCTCCAGGTGCCGTTGGAGTAGGAGCGCCCGGCCAGGCCCGCGACCTGGCTGGCCGTCAGCGCCCGCTGCCACAGCTGCACGTTGTCGATGTCGCCGTTGAACGGGTGCACCGGGTTGCCGCTGAACTCGTAGGCGCCCACGGTCACGTTGCCGGTCGCGTCCCAGGGCACCCCGCCGTAGGACCGCTGGGCGACCAGCACCCCGTCGAGGTACATCAGCAGCTGCTTGGAGTCGTTGTTGTAGACGCCGGTCACCATCGTCCACGTCCCCGTGGTGGTGGCGCTGCCGTCCCGGTACACCCAGTCGGTCGCCGTGGAGCTGGAGTCCTCGCGGTTGAGCCCGAAGATCCAGGCCTGCACGTCGGGCGAGTACCGCAGCTGGAAGCCCGGCCGGGTGGTGCCGGACTGGCCGACGACCGCCTGGTAGCCCTGCAGGCTGCCCAGCTTCACCCACGCCGAGACGGTGAACGACTGGGAGGTGTTGACCGCCCGGGAGGTCGAGTGGCTGAAGCTGCCGGTCGTGCCGTTGTAGCGCAGCGCGGTGCCGGTCTTGCCCGGCACCCACTGGGCGCCGGTGGTGATCATGTTGTTCTCGTAGCCCGCCCCGTTGTTGCTGGAGTCGGCGGTGGTCGTGCCGGTGCCCTCGTCGAACTTCCAGTAGCCCTGCAGCGAGGGCACCGGCGCGGGCACGTAGTCGCCGTCGAACTCGTTGCCGGTGGCACCGGTGGCCAGCTTCGGGCCCGCGCCCTCACCCAGGCCGTAGGCGGCGCGCGGGACGGCGGTGTTGGCCAGGTCGTGCACGTCCTGCGGGGACAGCACCCGCTGCCAGGCCTGGGCGTCGTCGACGGTGCCGGGGAAGTGGTCGACCCGGTTGCCGTTGTACTTGCCCGCGCCGAAGACGAACGGGCCGGTGGCGTTCCACGCCGCGGTCGACCCGGTCGCCGACCCGACCTTGCGGCCGTCGACGTAGAGGGAGACCTGCTTGGCGGGCGCGTCGTAGGTGGCGGTCAGGTGCGTCCAGGTGTTCAGCAGCGGCACCGCCGAGCTGTCCGAGGACGTGGCCACCGTGGCGGCGACGCCGGACTGGTCCGTGGAGGGCATCACGACGGCCCACTTGTTCTGTGTGTGGTTGTACTGCAGGAAGAACGAGCTGACGGAGTTCCCGTCCTGCGACAGCACGGTGTGGAAGGTGTTGGCGTCGGTCATGTACACCCACGCCGCCACCGAGAACGACTGCGCGGTGTTGAGCACCGGTGCCGAGGTCTCCAGGAACCCGGTGGAGGTCAGGAACATCCCGCCCCGGGTGCCGTCCTTGAGGCCCAGTTCGTCGGTCTGGGTCCAGGAGTTGCCCTTGCTCCAGCCCTGCGCCCACGCCGCGTCGCCGCGCAGCGCCAGCGGGTGCGGGGTCTGGCCGGGGTTGAGCGCGCCGACCTGGTCGCTGGCCGAGGTGCCCCAGGTGTCGTCGATCGACCAGGCGCCCTTGAGCAGGGCGGCCGAGGTCAGCGGGGCCACCACGTACGCGCAGGACGCGCCGCTGGCCACCAGGCCGCCCGCGCAGCTCGCGTTGGGCCCGGGGGTCCCCGCCTTGTTCACCGCGCGGACCTTCACCAGGTTCTGCGTGGCGTACACCGCGGTGGTGTTCAGCGCGGCGGTGGCGATCGGCTTGCCCGCGCTGTCGGTGCCCTGCACCGCCGCCACGGACGGGGAGCCCTGGGTCGACGGCTCGCTGCCGTCGGTGGTGTAGACGAACCGGTCGATGTCGTAGAAGCCGCTGGTGGCCATGTCGACCTTCACCGTGAACGCCGCGGTGTCACCCTGGTTCTGCGGGGAGTTGGACGGCGCCAGGACGGGGGCCAGCGGCACGGTGCTGTCCACGGAGAACTCGCAGTCCCAGTCCCACCGCGGCGACTCCCGCTCGCCGTCGGTGACCTTCACCGCCCACTTGTAGATGCCGTCGGCGCCGATCCACCCGGCGGGCACGGTCACCTGCGCCAGCGCCCCCGCGTTGGGGCCCGGGGTGCCGATCCACGGCACCGAGCTGAAGTTGTCGCGGTAGGAGCCGGGGGTGTCCTGGCCGTACGGGCCGCCGCTGGTGGCCACCTTCACCCCGAGCGAGCCGCCGTCGGGGTCGGACACCCAGGCCTGCACGGTCGGGGTCTTGGTGGCGATCCACGGCCGGTTGGCACCCTTGACGCACGGCACGGACCCGCGCTCCATCGCGTGCCCGACGGGGTTGTTGGGCACGGAGTTGTAGTGCACCTCCAGGTAGGGGTTGAGCCCGAACCTGCGCCACGAGTAGGTGTTGCCCTCCTGCTCGCCCTTGAGCAGGAACGTGATGTCGGGCCACCCGCCCGCCGCCGACGAGGTCGCCGCCGCCGTCGCCGGGAACTGCATGGCGACGTTGGCCGCCTGGCCCTGGTTGGTGGTGTTGCTGTTGCCCTGGTAGACCCACCCGCCCGGCTGCGCGTTCCACGTCGTGCCGGGGCCGATCGGGTTCACCAGGTAGAGCTCGGTGGGCTTGGCGTTGGCCGACCCCCACCAGGAGTAGTTCAACGTCGTGTTCAACGTCGCCCACTTGATGTCCTTGCCCGCGATGGCGCTGCTGTTCATGCGCAGGTAGGTGCGGGAGATGCCGGAGGAGTCGGTGGTCTGGTACCCCGACTTCAGGTCGTTGAGCGAACCGCCGGTGGCGTTCCAGTTGGCCGCGTTCGGGTAGCCGGACTGCACCACGGTGTGCGCCGCCTTGCCGCATGCCGAGCAGCTGTAGTCGGGGTCCAGGAACACCGGGTAGGTGGTCGCCGGGTCGTTCAGGAAGGCCTGGTCCGGCACGATCGACACGGTGCCCGCGCCCAGCTCGGTGCCCATCGCCGCGGTGCGGCGGCCCTTGCCCGCGCCCCGGCCGCCGTCGTCACCGGAGTCCCACATCCGGGTGGAGCCGCCGGTGAACACCGGGGCGCCCGCGTCGTCCAGCACCTCCAGGTTCGGCTTGTCGGCGCTCGCCGCACCGGGGACGGCCCGCACCCGGGTGCCCTTGGTGTGCGACCGGAACGACACCTTGCGCAGCGCGGGGTTGCGCGCGGCCTCGGCGCTCTTGACCACCAGGACCTCCGAGAACCCCAGGACGTCCGCGGTCACCCGCAGGTCCACGCCCGGCAGGACCTCGGGGTAGGTGGCGACGGGCCCGTCGAGCCGAGGCACCGGCAGGTCTGACGACCACCCGAGCCCCACCTCCTTGCCCTGGTGGGCCATGCGCACCAGGGGCTTGGCCGCGGAACCCGCACCACCCCCGGAGATCGCCAGGTCCACCGCGGCGGCCCGGGGCGCGATGGTCCCGTCCGACCGCACCACCAGCGTGGTGTCCACCGGCGTCCACCCCGCCCCCGAGCGCACCCGCACCGGCCGCTCGTAGGAGCGCAGGGTGAAGCTGCCATCGGGGTTGGCGACGACCTCCTCGGTCTCGGTCACCTTCCCGCCGACCACCACAGGAGCGCCCGACCGCCGGGCAGCCGCCTGAGCGGACACCTCGTCCACAGCTCCCGTCGCCGCAGCGGGTGCCGCGGTCCGCGTCTCAGCGGACGCGGGCACGACGACACCCACCACCGTCACCGCGGAAGCGCACAGCGCAGCCAGGAGTCCCCTGGACAGGGACGTGCGCATGCCAAGTACAGCCTTCACGTGGAAGCCCCCAGAGCCATCCAGGCCCCATGCGGGACCCATTCGCCAAGACCGGGGAAGTGAAGCACGAATAAAGCGAACGCGTAACTAGCCCATTGGAGTTACCCCGAACACCACGCGACACTGAAACAAGAATCAGTTCGGTAAAAACACACCGCAATATCGAGAAGGCGCCGACAACAGAGACTCCTCGATTTACCCGGCAGCAGGTCATCACTGTGATGACGCTGCGGTAGTCCCAGTAGCAGCGATGGCCCCAGCGCGTCGAGCAACCCGTTTGCGGGGGGTGCGGACCACCGCGAATAGTCCTCGCACGTTGGTGGACACCTGGCGCAGACACCAGATTGGTGTGGGCGTGGACGGCGGGGCAAGTGACCGGCTCCTGATCGGAGTCCCCAGCACCAGAGCCCTTCGGGCTCAAGCCGCGATCGCCCGTGATCAGGCATTCGCCCTCCCAGGCGGCCCACCTGAGTCCCGCGCTCGCGCGGCTGCCGATGATGGCTGCCGTCGTTTTGGGATGTTCCCCGTGGTTGCCCACTGGTCGTCCGACGGCGGAAACCCGCGCAACGGGCCGCCATCACTGGTTCTCGATCTTGACGAGTTCCAGCAGATCACGTCGGACAGCGGCGGGCTTGGCCGCGAAGATGCAGCGCCACAGCAGCGAGGCCGCCACGGGGAGGGCCGTCGCCACCAGTGCGGCGGCGTACAGCCAGGACGACCCGGTGGTGACGGCGGCACCGACCAGGGCAGAGGGGGTAGCCGCGAATGCGGCTCCGGACAAGGCGTGTCGCTTCTTCATGCCCAGAGAGTGCGGCCGCACCGATGACGTCTCGAACGACTTGAGCGGTGACATCCCGGTGACCCCCGCCAGGACCGTCACCGCGGGCGCGCGCGACTGGTCACCAAGCCGTCATCCTCCCTGCTCGGCCTCGTTATGATCACCGCATGCGGGCGCCCCTGTCGAGCGGTTTTCGCGTGGCCATCCTCGGCCCACCGACCGTCCTGCTCCCTGACGGGGAGCGCACGGCCCTGCGCAAGCTCAACGCCGACCTGCTCGTCGCGCTGGCCCTCGCGGGCCCGGCGGGGCGGACGAAGGCGTGGTTGCACGAGGCGATCTGGGGCCCGCAGGAGAGCAACCACGTGGCCAAGGCCGTCAGCAGGTTGCGGCGGATCGTCGATGTCGCGTCCCCCCCGGCGGGCGGCCCGTACGTGCTCAAGGTGGATGTGGCGGAGATCGACGCGTGGGCGTTCCGGAGCGGGGTTGACGAGCTGACAGCGGGGTCGGCGGTCGAGGAGGTCGATGCGCTGCTCGGGATGTGGCGGGGCAACCCCGCGGACAACCAGTTGGCCATCCGGGCGGGGGCGTGGGTGGAGGTGATGTCCGCCAGGAACCGGTTGGTCGACCACGTCCTCGGCATGACCAGCGGCGCACGGGCGGGGTTGACCCGGTGGGCGGCGTTCTGCGAGGTGTTCCACCGGGAGTCGGGGCGCTGGTCGGGCGCGTCAGCCGCGCGACCGGACCGCAAACGGGTCCTGGTGGTCGACGACCTGATCGGGCAGAGCGTGGCACTGGTCCTCGGGGCTCGCTACGACTGCCACGTGGTGGAGTCGATCGCGCAGTGGAACACGATGGTGCGGGAGCAGCACCCGCTCGACTTCGCCTGCGCGCTGGTCGACCGCCACCTCACCGACGGCATGGCCGACGCCTACGGCGAAGCCGTCGTGCGAGACCTGCGCGCGCTGCGACCGGGCATGCCGATCGCCTTCATGTCGGCGGGGCTCCCGCACGGCGACCTGGACAACATCAAACTCCGGCTGGGCGTGGACAGCGTGATCATCAAGGCGAACGACGAGCACGGCCCGCTGACCGACCTGCTGGACACCGTCGACCGCCTGACCAGGTGATGTGGTCAGTCCGCCAGCGGTAGCCAGATCGCCACGTGGGCGCCGCCGAGGCTCGACCGGGTGCCGAGCACCTTTAGGCGGCCCCGGCTCGCCTGCAGGTTGCGCTGGACCAGCCGCAGCCCCTCCCCGCCGGGCATCCCGGCGCGGTGGCGCGCGTGGTCCAACTCGACCCTGGGGACGTTGCCGAAGCCAGGGCCGCTGTCCTCGATGTCGACCACCGCGAACCGCTCCACCGCGTCGGTGCGGTGGCGCACGGTGACGCGCACGACGCGGCGGGGCGAGTCCGCGCCGCGCATGGCCTGCTCGGCGTTGTGCAGCAGGTCGACCACGGCCAGCCGGACGAGCAGTTCGACGGCGTGGACGACGGCGTGGCCGTCGGTGTGGTCGACCAGGGTCACCGCCATCCGCCCGGCGGCCTTCTCCACCTCCACCTGGACCGCGACCAGGTCGATGAGGTCGACGTCGGTGGCGCGCAGCAGCGAGTTGACGTCGTGGCGCTCGATGGCCTCGACCTGCGCGATGAGCTCGTGGTGCGTGGCTATCCTGCGCTCGAGCCGCTGGCGCCTGGTCGGCTCGCTGGTGCGGCCGAGCTCCTCCTCCAGCAGGCCCAGGGAGTACTCGTAGCCGCTGCGGACGTGCCGGTTCTGCCGCTCGGTGCGGGCCAGCAGGACCAATCGCGCGTGTTCTTCGACCTCGTCGACATCCCGGTGCAACCGGTGCAGCTCCGCCACCGCCCACGACGTGAGGTGCTCCCCGGCGAGCAGGGTCACCAATCCCTGACCCGGCAGCCCGATCTCGGTGCCGGGCAGGGCGAGACCGACGTCCTCCAACCTGAGCACGGCCGCGTCGACGTCGAGCCGCGCCTGGTCGAGGTACCACTCCGGGGCGCGGCCCCAGTCGCGCTCGTACTCCACCATGAACTGCAGGGTCAGCTGCTCCACCTCGTGGTCCAGCTCGCCGTGCGGAACCCGGTCGCGCCCGAGGCGAGCGGCGCAGAGCAGCAGCGCGGCGCACACCACCCCCGCCGCCCGGTCGTCGACCAGCGGTGCGAACACCGCCGCGCGCACGGCCTCCACCGAGTCGACGTCCGACCGCAGCTCGGTCAGGTCGTCGTGGGTGAGCCTGCCCGGCCTGCGCACGACCTGGCTGAGCTTGCGCAGCACCGCGGCCAGGGCGGCGGGCACCTCGGCGGTGTAGTACATCACCATGTCCGGCACCTCGGGCGAGGCGCGCAGCCCCAACAGGTCGAACACCCACAGCAGGGTGGCGCGGACAGCGGCGCGGTCATCCAGGCTCTCGTCGAGCGGGCGCACCACCCGGTCGAAGGACAGCTGGGCGCAGACGGCGCGGAGAACGTTGATCTTGCGCCACCTCGGGGTCGGCGCCCGGCCCGCGAGATCACGTTCCATCAACCGGAACAGCAACCGCGGCTCCAGCCGGGCCACGCCGTCCGGCGCCTCGCCGCCCCCCGCGGTGTCCAACCACAGCACCGTGCTCCCGTCCGGAACCGGGGCGTCCGGACCGATGTGCAGCGGCAGGCTCCTCGGCAGCGCCAGCCAGTCCAGGCCGAAGTCGTGGAAACCGTGGAGCGCCACCGTGAACCCCTGCCCGGCCCTGGTGACGCGGTGCTTGATCGGGGACTCCTCGACCGCGCCGTCGAGCGCGTCGGCCAACTCCAGTGCGGACCGCTCGTCCACGGCCTCGTGGACAGCGGCCAGGGCCGCGATCAACCGACGCCCCGGCTCGTCGACGGGCAGGTGCAGCTCGAAATCAGGGGGCGCCTTCTCCACGCCGGTGAACCACCTCAGCACCAGCGGGTCGGAGAACCGCCCGTACTCCCACCGAGGCGGGTTGGCCACGGCGGTCGGGTTGCCCCGCCAGGACTCGGTGTCGAGGTCGGTGACGATCCGCTGGGCGACCGCGTACTCCCCGGCCTCCAGGCACGCTTTCGCGCCCGCTCGCCGTTCGGCGTCGAGACCGTCGAACCCCGCCTCGATGCTCGCGCGCAGCTCCGAGGTCAGGCTGTCGAGCTGTGCCCGGAATTCCTCCAGCGCGGCCTTGGCCTCGCTCTCGGAGTCCTCGACGAGGGCTGCCCAGGGCTGCTCGGCCTCGGACAACCCCAGCGCCCGGGCCCTGATCTCCAGCCGGTGGGCCAGTGGTCGCAGCTCGGCGCGGACCCCCGCGACCCGGCGGTGGACCCGGCCGGTCAGCTCGGCGGTCTCCTCAGCGGAAAGGCCGAGCCCGGGCAGGGCCAGCATCCGCTTGGCGGCCGCGAAGTCCCCGCTGTCGATCAGCCGCTGCACGCCGTCACCCACATCGGCCACCGGCCGGAGCAGGTCATCGAGCAACGCCTCGGCCGCATCGGCGTCAACCCCGTTCGCGGCGACGGCGAACAGCCGCGGCCGCCGCCACGCCGCCCTCGCCTGCCCGGCCACCTCCGCCAGGAGTCGCTCGTCAGCCCCGCTCACGGATCCCCCAATCGAGGATGTCCTTCATCGAATCCAACGCGTGGTCGGTCAGGTGGCGCTCGGGGGCCGGGTGCGAGGCCAGGTCGGCGCGCAGGTGAGACCACAGGTCGGCCAGCGCGACGGCGAACGGGCGCGTCACCTCGACCTGGTGCCTGCCCTCGGCCGAGTTGCCGGTGGCGAACGCGGCGACGACCTGCGCAGCATCCCGCACAGCGCTGAGGCGGTTCAGGTAGGCCCACCGCTTGGTGCTGTGGATCGTGTTCTTCTTGTGCCCGATCGCCACCACACCCGCCGACGTCCTGTCGAGGAACGCGGGCAGGTTCCCCACTTCGGGCCGCTGGACCCACTCCGCGGCGGCCGTGAGGTCCCTGCGGTCGATGATGTCCTGGAGATGCCCGAACAGGCCGTTGGGGTGGAACAGGCGACCGTGGGTCTTGATGCCGACCTCGAAGGTGAAGAGCACCTGGGCCGCGGCCGCCTGCGCCTCGGCCGCCGCCTCCCACGCCTCGGCCAGTGCGCTCTCGCGCCTGTGCTTGAGCAGCTCGACGCGCGCCAGGGCAGCGGCGCCCGGGTCGTCCACGGCGGGCGGCAGGTCCACGACGGCCCTGGCCAACCTGCGCCAGCACCTCGCCATGCCCTCGGTCCCCTCCAGCGAGCGCAGCACCTCCCGCAGCTCGTGCGCGACATCCGCCCGGACCACCGACCGCGGCCCGCCCGGCCAGGCCAACACCTGGGAGGTGGCGTGGGCGATGAGCGCTGCGGCGACGGCGGGGGTCAGGTCGTCCTCCACCGCGGCGGTCGACAGCGCCTCCGCGACCCAGTCCGTCCCGGCAGCGGCCCCCGCGAAGCACAACGCCTCCGGCAGGGGGGAAGCAGGCTGGGACAGCCGCAGCACCCACGCCTCCACGAAGCGGCGCTCGGCCCACAGGTCCTCGATGAGCCAGTGGGCCCACTGGACCAGGTCTTGCGGGACCGCCGCGAGGCGACCCCGCAGAGCCGCCGCCGTGACCAGGCGCAGGACATCGGTGCTCGCTCCGACGACCCGCAGTTCCGACAACAACGTCGCCGGGCTCGACCCCGCCCCCACCGCGTCGACGACCAGGTCGGCCCTCGCCGCCGGGTCGGTGCAGGCGTCCAGCTCCGCCAGCAATCGATGACCACGCGTGCTGACGCCGTCGAGCGCGGGGACGGTCCGGCGACGGGGTGCCACGGAGACCCCGCCCAGTTCGGCGGCGACGCGGCTCGCCACGTCCCCGCCGGAGATCCGCACGCTCAACTCAGCGGGCAGCCTCCGGCCGGGTCCGGCGCTGTGGAAGCCCTCGTGGGCCAGGAAGTCGAAGCTGCCGATGACGGCGTCGTCATCGCAGACCAGTGCTCGTGACGTGGCCTCGACCCTGCGCGAGCGCAGCAGCGCCGACGACCCCTCGGCGGCCGCGGCCAGTTCCAGCCTGGCGTCGTCGGAGCCCTTTTCCACGTACCTGTGGAACACGTCCACGCGGGTGCCCAAGGCCACCCGCTCGCGAACCAGGTCCAGCAGCCGCTTGTTCACGACCTTCGACGACAGCCGCTCCCCGGAGACCACCACCTGCCGGGTCGCGGCGCGGAGGCCGTCCCAGAACGCGTCCCGGTGCCCGGTGTCCTCGACGAGGGTGGCCGAGGGCAGCGTCCGCCCGGCCAGCACCCTCGTCACCTCGGTGGTGCACCGGCGCCAGGCCAGTGCCCATGCCCTGGCCGTGGCATCGGCGGCGGTGACGTCCTGGTCGAGCGGGGTGGGCAGGGGCAGCCAGGTGAGGCCCGCCGAGGCGGGGGGCGGGGGGTCGGGGCGGAAGTCCCTCGTGCGGAAGCGGACCGCTGCGGCGGTCACCGCGTCGGGGGCGGCCGTGCGGGCCCAGCGCAGCAGCTCCCCGGCGAACTGGCAGGTGCCGGACCCCGACGCGGAGATGACGGCGGCGAGGTGGTCGGCTCCCCTGTCGAGCTTGCCGAGGAAGGAGTACCCGCCGAGGAGGGCGGTGTGGTCGTCGGCGACCACGAAGTTCGCGTTCACGTTCGAGGGCTTGCGCGCCACCAGCACGTTCGAGTCGTTGAGGTGGTGGTCGGCCGCCCGCAGCCGGAGTTCCTGGAACGCGTTGTCCACCCTGTCGTCGGCGGCCTCCGCGCGCCGCCGGTTCCACAGGAGCACGAGCTGGACACCGTGCAGCACGGCGTCCTGGAGCGCGGGCAGCAGGTCGGCCACGCCCTCGTAGCGCAGGGAGGAGACCACGATGACCAGCTGCCGCTCGGCGCGGCGGATGACCGAGCGCACCGCCTCGCGGTGGTCGGCGCACGAGCGCACCAGGTCGACCTGGACCTCCCCGTCCACGCGGGCGGCGATTTGGTTCCTGGTGGTGGCGATGGCGTCTTCCAGCTGCTGGTGCAGCGCGGTCCTCGTTCCTGCCGCGGCGGTCTGCGCGTCCTCGGTCAGGGCGAGCAGCTTGTCGATGCTCCGGTCGAGCGACGGGGGATCGGCCAACCTGGACTCCGCGGTCCCGCGCACCTTGGCGGCGAAGGCGTGCCGCGGGCGCTGCTGGATGAACTGGCCGAGGAGCCTGCCGATCCGCTGGTACTGCGCGGCGCTGCGGAAGGAGTCCTCCGCGGCGGTCACCCGCAGGTCACCGCTCACCGGGTCCTCGCGGGCGGTGATGTCGATCGGGAACCACGCCCTCCTGACCGCAGCGGGTGCGAGGGCCGCGGGGACGATCCTGGTCTCCAGGACGCGCTGGGCGCGCCCCTGCGGCTTGGCAGGCTCGTCCGGGGACGACCGGTCGAGCCTGCGCTCGCGCAGCAGCTCCTCCACAGCGCGCACGACGGCACCGCCGCTCACCTTGTCGACGGTGGCGTTGAACAGGCGATCACCGGGCACGACCACGTCGCGGCTCGGCGGGTGGGAGTAGCCCGCCCGCCCGGTGAGGTGGCCGCTGACGCGGTCGAACCACAGGTCGACGGTCTCCAGCGTGTACTCGCCACCCTCCAGCTCGCGCTCACCGCCTGCTTGGAAGATCCGCACGATGTCCGGCGTCGGCGCGACCAAGCCGCGGTAGAGGTCGAGGCTGACGTACTCGCGCCGCCAGAGGTCGAAGATCAGGTCGAGGGTCATCCGCTCGCCCAGGTTGAACCGGTCCACCAGGGTGCTCAGCCCTATGCCCGCGCGCTCGGCGGGCACCGCCGCCCGCTCGGTCTCCCCCGGCTCCCGCCTGGACAGCCACAGCAGCACGATCCCGCGCAGCACCGAGGTCTCGATCCTGGACAGCTCCGTGCCGTACCCGAGCCGGATGCGGACCTGGACGGACTCGTACGGGAGGAACACCCGGATGCCGGGCATCAGATCGCCTCCGGGTCATCGGCGGGCACCACGGTGCCGAATCGCTCGACGAGGGCGCACACGTCCGACCACATGGGACCGCCGTGGTCGTGGAAGTGCTGGAAGGCGCCCACGATGACCAGGTGTTCGCGGGCGCGGGAGAACAGCACGTTGACCAGCTCCGGCTCGTGCAGGTGCCCGATGTTGGCCCAGGGGCGGTCAGCGGAGTCCGGCCTGGCCCGGTCGCGCACCAGCGACACCACGACGACGTTGGCCTCGCGCCCTTGGAAGGCGTGGATGGTCGAGACGTGCGGGCGGGTCTCAGCCCAGGAGTTGAACTGCTCCACCTGCCTGCGGTAGGGGGTGAGCACGGCGATGGGGTGGTCGCCGTACCCGTGGCGGCCGCGCGCGGGCTCAGGGCTGAGCGACCTGAGGAAGGACCGCACGACCTGGACCTCGCCCGGGTTCTGCCAGGCCGGTTGCTCCGCGCAGGAGGGCACGGCGCTGGTGTCGAGCCAGACGACCGAGCGCCGTGCCGCGACCCGCGGGTGGCGCAGCACGGGAACGTCATCGCGGCCGGTGGCCAGCATGCCCTCGGCGTCGAGGTCGACGTGCCCGTCGGAGCCCGCCTGCTCCACCGGGTAGAAGGCCCTGCTGACGATCTCGCAGATGTCCGGTCGCATCCGGTACTGGGTCCGCAGGGTGTGCCGGGGCGGTCGTGCGACGGGCTTGGGCCCGTCGACGAAGAGGTTGCCGAAGAGGTCGAACACCTTGACGTAGTCGTCCTTGCGGTTCCCGTGCACCAGCAGGTCGTCGTCGGTCGAGGCCGCGCAGCGGTCCAGGAACTGCACGATCTCCCGCCTGCGGTGCGCAGGCAGCTGCCGGTGGTCGCCGACCAGCGCCCACCGGGTGCCGCGGCTCAGCGGGATCGCCAGCTCGGTGGGCCAGGCCTTGGCGGCCTCCTCGATGACGACCAGGTCGAAGATGTCGGTGGCCGCCGAGCGCTCGAGCGCCGACGGGGTCGCCGACGAGCAGGTGGCGAAGACCAGGTTCGCGGCCCGCTGCACCCGGTCGATCAGCTCGGGCAGGCCGTCGCGGATCGCCGCCTCCCACCCGCTGAGCAGCAGCGGGGTGCCGATGTCGTTCTCCGCCTCCGCCTCCGCCAGGAGTTCCCTGGTGCGCTTGAGGATGTCGCCCTGGCGCAGTTCGGCCAGGTTGTTGATCAGGAACGGCGCGATCGCGCTGTCGACCTTGTCCTCGCCGCGGATCCCCGTGGCGCGCACGGCGATCACGTCCTGGGCCCCTCTCGCCGTGGACCCCGACCCGTTGAGCAGCCCCAGCTTGCCGAGCAGCCGTTCGGCGATGTTGTCGAGGGCGAAGTTCGACTGGGTGGACACCAGCACCCTGGCGCCTGGTTCGCGGTTGAGGTAGCTGACCACGGCGTCCGAGGTGGTCTCGGTCTTCCCCGTGCCCGGGGGGCCCTGCAGGGCGAACAGCGGTTCCGTCCGGCCGAGCGCGTCGGCCACCTCCGCGTTGGTGCTGCGCTTGGTCAGCGCGGGCGGGTTCATCGCGTTCGGCCTGGCGAGCTGGTCGACGAGGAGCCTGTTGCCCAGCAGCTCCCACTTGGCCTGGTCCTGGCGGTTGAGCGCCACCCAGGAGCCGAAGTCGTCGGAGAGGCTGATCCACCCGCGCTCGGGGATCCGCGCGCTGCGCTTGCCCGCGACCACCTCGACCATCTCGCTCTTGGCCTGGACGCAGTCGCCCACGAAGGAGGGTGTCCTCGCGGGTACGCCCCTGTCGTCGGCCCGCAGCGACACGGTCACCGTGCCGTCCTCGTTGCTGGCGCCCGCGAAGAAGTCGCCCATCGGCGGGCGCAGGTTCGTCTCGTTGGCGAACTGGGTCGCGAACGCCGAGCTGTGCCGCCAGCGCTTGTCGCGCTGCTCGTCGAAGCGCAGCAGCACGCGGTCGCGCTCGCCCGCGCCCTCGGCGACGTAGGGGTACTGGCGGGACTCCAGCTCGGTCCGCTGGAACTGGAGCAGCCAGTCGAACGCCTGGGTGTAGGTGCGCTCGTTCTTCGTCAGCGGCGCCGCGTCCCGGACCGCGGCGAACAGCGGCAGCCACGACGGCCTGCCGTCGAGCTCAGCGGCCATCTCGTCGACGTCGATCGTGGAGGCCACCACGTCGATCACCGGCGCCAGCCGTTGCTTGCGGGCCTTCTTCACCGCCACCCGCAAGCTGCGACCACGAGAGGTGTTGAGGTTGATGACGAACGCGGCCAGCAGCGCCCTCGGGTCGGGCTTGCCCATCCGCCCCCGGCCGCGCTCCGGGGACCACGGGCGGCAGAACCACGCGTTCTCCGTCCCGAGGAGGACGTGCTCGGCGGCGCGCAGCTTGTCCGGGTCCTGCCCGGCCAGGAAGGACACGGCGCCACCGGGGATGTGCAGGACCCGGGCTCCGCGCAGGTCGGAGAGGATGAACTCGGCGGTCTCCACGAGCCCTTCCTCCGAGGCGGGGTCGTTGTCGATCTGCTCCCACTTCAGCAGGGTGTCGCGGCACTCCTCCGGCATGAACACCATCAGGTACGGGGTGCCGTTGTACTCGGTCTCCGCGGTGAGCTGCTCGTAGTGGTCGCTGAGCCTGCCGACGACATCGATCGCACTGGGGCGCGTGGTGACCGAGTCCCACTCGGTCATGTCGCGCAGCAGGGCCGCCAGCGGACCCGGCAGCACCTGCACCGCCTTGCGCAGGTGGCTGTTGACCGCCCGCGACGCCACCAGCAACCGCTCCTGGTCCGGTCCTCGGTCCGGTCCCGAGGTCATGGCCTCGGCGACACCCGCGATCAGCTCCGGTGGGATCGGACCGGTCATCCACTCCGCGACCATCATCCCCAGGCCGTAGATGTCCGACCGGTGGTCCTCCAGCCGAGCGCCCTCGACCAGCAGGAACGTGATCCGCTCCGGGGAGAAGTAGGCCAGCGCGTCGGCCCCCTGCGCCACCGTCAGCAGCCTGGCCTGCCTGGCCCGCTCCCCGGCGTCGAGCAGCGTCGAGCGCAGCAGGTTGGACACCAGGCTGCTCATCTCGAAGCGGGTGAGCACCAACTGGATGCCGTCCTCGGTCCTGACCTGCCCGATCGTGCCGGGCCAGATGTTGCGGTGCACGATCCCCATGTCGTGCAGCACCGAGAGCGCGTCCGCCAGCGCCATGAACTGGCCCACCGTGTCAGCGCGGTTGACGCTGAGGTCGTTGATGATCGTCTCGTTCAGCCCGGCCCGCATCCCCTCCTCGGGGTCGGACTCCTCGAAGAGTTGATCAAGCCCCCCGGAGCGGGTGATGACGAACGCGCACCCCTGCACACCGAACGGCGCCGTCACCGCCTCGTCGATGTAACCGCCGTCGACGAACTCCGGCAGCGCGGGGTGGCGCAGCGACGCCACCCGCTGGAGAACGCGCCACTCCTGGTTCCACAGGCCCTCGCCCGCTTCGGAGACGCCCAGGTAGAACTGCACGGTGACAGCCTGCTTCGTCCCGCGGTCAACGAGCCGGTAGCGGTAGACGGTGTCGCTCAGCAGCTCGACCCCGGTCGCGCGCGTTGCCGTCCCCGGCACCTTGTACGAACCGTAGGCCGAGTCCTGCGCGCAGAAGACCTCGGAGACGAGCCTGTCCATGTCAGCCAGCAACGTCGACACCCACTTGCCCACCCGCCCCTTGAAGATCGACTGTAACCCAGATCGTCCTCGACCCCCACCCCGTTACCGAGAATGGACTTGATGCCCAAACCTCGTCGCCGCGTTGAGCGCGCGGCAAAACGTCAACGCAGACCATTCCCCGCCATCAGCACAACCTCCTGCTCACACAATCCGAAAAGCACGAAAAATTCATGCGAGGAGCCATGGCTGAATCCCCAACAAGATTGACCGGGTCGTCGTCGTGGCAATTCGTTAGGATGTGATCATCGCGGCCACCGGAGCGCGGCCGGAGCTGCGTGGGCGCACTGCGATCAACAGCTATAGCGTGGTCACACTCCCTCTCGCCCCAATAGGGACAACAGTAAGCACGCACTGGCCCGAGAGCAGCGCCTCGCCGACGTGGTTGACGCCGAGCACTTCCAGGTGCGGGCCGTGGACGACCGCGGCACGTCCAGCGCACGGATCATCGTTTGAAACGCGGTCCGGGCCCGGACAGGCGTGGCCGCGCGGTCGTTGCCCAGGAGACCTGGTCCGCTAGACCGGTGCCACCGCCTGACCACGGGCCGCCGCGGATACTGGACTGATCGGTTCACAAACTGTATGTTCGGCCCGTGCCACGCCCTCGCCAGTTCGACGAGCAGCGGGTGCTGTCCGCGGTGCAGGCGGCCTTCTGGAACAACGGGTACGCGGGCACGTCGCTGGAGGACCTGCTCGCGGCCACCGGGCTGGGCAAGGGCAGCCTGTACGGCGCGTTCGGGGACAAGCGGCGGCTGTTCCTGCGGGTGCTGCGCGAGTACGACGAGGCCAACGACCGCATGTTGCGGGGCTGGCTCGCCGACGCCGACCGCGGCATCGACGTGGTCCGCGACTTCGTGCTGGGGCCGGTCCGCGACCCGAGCGGCGCCCAGGCCCGTCGCGGGTGCCTGCTGGCCAACACCGCGATGGAGCTCGCCACGAGCGCCCCCGAGGTCGCCGCCGAGGCCCGCCGCAGCTACGACGCCACGACCGCCGTGCTGGCCGACGCGATCCGACGGGCCCAGCGCGAGGGCGACGTCGCCGCCCGCGTCGACCCGGGGCAGGCCGCCCCAGCGGTCCTGGCGGGTCAACTGGGCCTGGTCATCCTCGGCCGCACCGGCCAAGACCTGGCCGCGCTTGAGGCGATGGGCGAGACGCTGCTCGCCTGCCTCCTGCCCGCGTCCTGAACCACACCGCCCAGGCGGATCCTGTTCTTGACTATCCGGTCCAGATCGGCCAGGGTTATGGACCGAACGGTAAAGAACACGACCTGGGAGGAACCATGGGAGCGCTCGACGGCAAGGTCGCCGTGGTCACCGGCGGGAGCAGCGGCATCGGTCTGGCGATCGCCCGCGCGTACCTCGCCGAAGGCGCGCGGGTGTTCGTCACCGGCCGCCGCAGGCCCCAGCTCGACGCGGTCGAGGCCGAACTCGGCACCGGCGTGACCGCGCTGACCTGCGACGTCAGCCGCCTCAACGACCTCGACGCGCTCTACGCGACCGTGGCCGAGCAGGCGGGCCGGGTCGACGTGCTGGTGGCCAACGCGGGCATCGGCATCGCCGCCCCGCTGGGCGAGATCACCGAAGAGCAGTTCGACGCGATGTTCGCCACCAACGTCAAGGGATCGGTCTTCACCGTGCAGAAGGCCCTGCCCCTGCTCGCACCGGGCGCCTCGATCATCCTGCTCGGCTCCACCGCGGCCACCCGCCCCGAGTCGGTGCTCCCCGTCTACGGGGCCACCAAGGCCGCCATCCGCAACCTCGCGCGCGGCTTCGCCCACAGCGCCAAGGCCCGCCAGTTCCGCATCAACGTCCTGTCCCCCGGCGCCACCCGCACCCCGGGCCTGCTCGACCTGCTCACCCCAGCCGACCTCACCGCCGCGGAGTCGGTGATCCCCCTCGGCCGCCTCGCCGACCCGACCGAGATCGCCACCGCCGCGGTGTTCCTCGCCTCGGACGCGTCCAGCTTCGTCAACGGCGCGGACCTCGCCGCGGACGGCGGCTACGCCCAGGTCTGAGGGCGGACCTCCACCGAGCAGGCCCGGGTTCGACCGCAGGCGGAACCCACCTCCCCGGTCCGGGGGACGGGACCCGCTGCACGGCGGGTCGGAACTAGGGTCAGCCCATGGCTGATGCGATGTCCGCGCCCGCTGGGCAGGTGGTGGTGCTCGTCGACCGCTGGCCGGATCCGTCGCCGCCCAGCGAACTCCCGGTCCGCGGCCCGCTGCGGACGGCCAGCCGCGTCCTGCTCGTGGCGCTCCTGGTCCTCGCCGCAGCGGTGGGCGTCGAGGCGATCGTGCTGCTGTGGACAGAACCGACCCCCGGCTGGTGGTTCTCGCTCCTGTTCACCCTCGTGCTCACGGCCCTCGTCGCCGCGCTCTGGATCGCCTACCTCGGCGCCGTCGCCCACAGCGCCGAGCGCACGCGGGCCCGCACCCGCTGGGCCGAGGCGACCGACCGGATCGAGTTGCTCGACGGCACCATCCGCACGCGCACCGCCTCCACCATCGAGGACGGCGGCATCGACAGCTTCACGCTCGTCGTCACCACCACCCGGGGACAGGTGCGCGGGAGGTGGGAGCGCCCGACATCGCGATCGCCGATGCTCCCCCAGACCCGACTGCCGGAAGTCGGCGCCCGCGCGCGGGTGTGGCGGCTCCGAGACGCGGACGACGACGCACCGGTCGTCATCGAGGTGCGCGTCCCTTCTTCCGCCGGACCAGCGCACTAGGGCTTGCCCTTGCGCCCCTCCACGCCTTTTCAGCCGAGCGTTCAGCCACTTCACGTGCACCGGCGGCTCGATGGACCCCGTCGGCACCTCCCAGCAGCGCAGGTGCACGGAACGACCACGCGCGCCACAGGCGGCCTCCCGCACTCACCTATCCGCGCGGGTGGGGAACACGATGTGAGGCACCAGCAGGACATGGGAAGGATCCCGCCGGCATGGTGAGGGAGTCGGATGAGCGCTGGCAGCGTGCTGGACTGGTGGGGGTGTGATGGGTTTCGAGTTGGCCGGGGTGGTCCTTCCGGACGGTGAGGAGCGGGTCATCCGGGTTTCCGGTGACCGCATCGGTGGCCCGGGTGGGGAATGCCTGGTCGAGGGCGCGTGGCTGCTGCCCGGTCTGGTCGACGTGCACACCCATCCAGGCACCAACCAGCCCGGCGAGGACTTCGACGAGGACCTGCACCGCTCCCACATGACCGATCACCGCGACGCGGGCGTCCTGCTCGTGCGCACCCCCGGGTCAGTGGACCCCGACCCGACCCGCGAGCGGCACGACCCCACCTTGCCCCGCGTCCGCCGGGGCGGTCGGTGGCTGGCCATGCCCGGCCTGTTCTTCCCCGACTTCGGCCGTCCCGTCACCGAAGCCGACCTGGTCGACGCCGCCGTCGAAGAGGCCGAGGCCTCCGGTGGCTGGTGCAAGATCATCGGTGACTGGCGCCCAGGCGATCCTGCCGTACCGCTGGACCTGCTCACCGAAGCCATCGCCGCAGTGCACGCCATCGACGGCCGGGTCGCGGTGCACGCCCAGACCGCGGAGGGCAGCCGCAACGCCGTGCTCGCCCGCGCGGACAGCATCGAGCACGGCATGCACCTCGACAACGACCTCATCCCCACCATGGTCGAACACGGAACAGCACTGGTCCCGACCTTCACCGCCTTCGCCCCCACCATTGAGCGAATCCGCGCCGGAGAGGGGGCACCGGAGATCCGCGAGTGGCTGCTGACCGGTTGGGAGGGCCTGTTCACCACCGTCCGCACCGCCCACGAGGCCGGTGTGACCGTACTGGCAGGCACCGACAGCAAACCCTGCGGCGACATCGCAGGCGAAGTGCTCTGGCTGATCCGCGCAGGACTCCCGCCCGAAGCCGCCGTCGCCGCAGCATCCTGGACCGCGCGCCATTGGCTCGGCCTACCCGGCCTGGAAGAGGGCGCCCCAGCCGACATCGTCGCCTACGACGCCGACCCCCGCGTGGACCCCTCTGTCCTCCGCAGGCCATCCCTCATCGTGCTCGGCGGCCAGGTAATAGGACGTCAGCGATGACACTCCCGGTGAGGCCAATGAACACCGGCGTCACGAACGCGACAGCCGACGCAAGCAAGGGGCTCAACCACGATGGCCGTTCACCCGGCGGCCAACAGCGGGGCGAGCAAGCACTCCAGTCACCCCGGTGCGGTGCCACCTTCACCACCCCACCACCCTCGATATTGGACCGAACGTGGACGGAGGACCTGGAGCGGGTGGCGGCGACACCGCTGGTGCGCGCCCAGTCGCTCATCGCCGAGTGCACGGCCACCAGGCACGCAACAGCTCGGTGCGCGCAGGTCACCGAGCTGCTGAACCCTCACTTGCGCTGTCGTACAGGAGCCGGTAGGGACCCGGCCTGCTGATCAGTTCCGCGTGGGTCCCTGTCGCGACGATCCTCCCCCGTTCCAAGACCACGATCAGGTCCGCGTTGCGCACATTGCCGAGCCGGTGGGTCACCAGGACGGTCGTGCGGTTCGACGCCCCCTCGTTCCCGCAGAGGGCGTCGAACACCCGGGCTTCGGCGAGGGCGTCGAGCGACGCCGTCGGCTCGTCGGCGATGAGCAGCGGAGCGGTGCGGAAGTGGCCCCGGGCCGCGGCGATGCGCTGCCACTGGCCGGTCGAGAGGCCGTGTCCCCCTGCGAACAACGTCGAGAGAACGGTGTCCTCCCGACGGGGCAGGGCCTCGATCAGGGTGTCCGCCCCCGCGGTGCGGGCGCTGTCCGGCCACCGCGCCCGTTCGCCATCGAGGTCGGAGATGCAGATGTTGGTGGCGGCGCTGACCGGCCACCGCACCGGGTCCTGCGCGATCAGCGACGTCCGAGGGGGCGCCGCCGTCGCGAGGTCGACGTCGTCCCAGAGGACCTGGCCGGTGTCCGGGGTGAACAGGCCGCAGATCAACCTGCTGAGGGTCGACTTGCCCGAACCGTTCTCCCCGACCAGCGCCACGACCTGCCCCCGCCGGAGGGTGAGGTCGACGTCGCGCACCGCGGGCTCGTGCTGGCCGGGGTAGGCGAAGGTCACGCCGCGGAGGGTGATCGTGGCGGGGTCGGGCGGGGCGCTGCGCGACCGGGCCGCGCCTCGCCTGCGGCGGCACTCGTCGAGGAGCCGGGCGCGCAGGTCGATGTAGAAGCTGTTCTCGTACATCGCGTTGAACTCGCGGATCGCCTGGGACAACGACGCGGCCGCACCGCTGATCGCGACGACGGCCGTCCCGGCCAGGGACAGGGGGACCTGCTGGGTGTACAGGAGCACCCCCAGGGTGCAGTACGCGCCGAGGCCGCCCGCGGCGGCGAGGGCCCGGCCGCCGAGGCGGATCGCCGCGCACCGGGCTTCGGTGCGCACGGCGTCGGCGTTGAGCCGCTCGGAGACCCGGGCGTGCTCGTCGAGCAGGACCTCCTCCAGGAGGAACGCGCGGACCTCCATGGCGGACTCGGCGCCGGTGATGAGGTCGCCCACCAGCCACGCCTGCCGATCGCGCGCCACCATCCGCAGGAACGAGGTGTAGCTCAGCCTGGCCGCGCGCATCGCGGCCCACCCGTTGGCGGCGGCGGCCAGCAGCAGCGCGGGCAACAGCCACGGGTGGAAGGTGGTGACCACCGCCAGCGCGACGGCCAGCGCCACCAGCGCGGCGAGCAGGTCGGAGGCCGCCTGCACCGAGCGGCGCACGGCCCACACACCGTGCATCCCGCCCTGGCGGACCAGTTCGACGAAGTCGGCGTCGCTGAACGCCACCGGGGCGACGTCGAGGACCGCCCGGTGGATCCCGTGCCGCGCGGCGTACTCGACCCGCGGTGCCAACGCGGCCTGGGCCAGGTGGGCCACCGCCCCCACCGTGGTCCTGGCCGTGTGGGCGAGGCCGACCAGCAGCAGCGAGGGGACGCTGTCCAGCAACCGGTCCGGGTTCGGCGCGCCGTCCAGCAGGGTGGTGAACGCGTCCGCGACGGCGAACAACCCCACGGCCTGGAGCGCCCCCGCCGCCAGGTGCGCGGTCGCGGCCAGCGCGGTCCACCGGCGGGAGGTGCGCCACGCCAGCAGGACGACGGTGGCGAGCGCCGCGGGGACGGCGCGCGCGCTCCGCCGCCACCCCGCGGTCGCCACCTGCTCGTTGATCGTCGCCCACGCGGGCTCGGCGAGCTCACCGTCGTCGATCAGCGGGTACCTCATCGGTCTCCTGGTCGGGTGGGCGCTCAGGGGCCGACGAAGACCGGGACCGCGTTCGACCGGATCGTCCCCGGGCTGGTGGCCTTGAGCTTCTGCAGACCGGTCCGGGTGAAGGTCACCGACGCCCGCCCGTCAGCTCCCGTGGTGGCCCCGCCGACCGACGCGCCTGCGATCGGGGCGCCGGTGGCGGCGTCCACGACCCGGTACACCACGCCCTGGCCCACCCGGGCGAAGACGGGCCCGGTGAGCTTGAGCGCCGCGGTCTCGCTGCCGTCGGAGATGGCGAACAGCACCTCGTCACCGGTGGCCACCCGCTGCTGGCAGCCGCCGACGCTTGTGACGGCACCATTGCGGCGCAGGGAGAAGAACGTGGTGGCGGTCGAGGACTCGGCACCGATCCTGGTCACCAGGTAGTCCTCGAAGGACGGGAAGTAGGGGCCGTCCCAGTCGAAGCCGTAGGTCCGGGCTCCGTCGTCGAGGGCTCCGATCGCGGTCGGCCCGGCGGTGGGGTTGGCGCCGAGGTTGGTGCCGTCGCACTGGTGCGTGCCGCCCGCCGCGCTGGTCACCTCATGCGGGCGGGTGATGACCAGCCCCTCGAAGATCGTGCTCGTCGCCCCCTCCACCCGCAGCTTGACCAGCGCCGCGGTCGACGGGGAGCCGCCCGTCGGCGCCGCGGGACCGGCGACGGCCGGGACCGCGGTCGCGGTCAGGCCGACCAGTCCGGCGACCAGGACCGCCAGGCCGCGCAGCCTGCGTGCGGCGGGGCGCTTCGACTGTCTCATGTGGATCTCCTCCTAGTTGTTCCCGGTAGCGGGTGGACCGGGCCGCAGGGTCACCGGCAGGGTGACGAGCCCGCGGATCATGGTGTTCGCCCGCCACCGCAACCCCGCGGGGTCGCGGGCGAACCCCATCCGCGGGAACCGGGACAGCAGCAGCTCCAGCGCCACCTCCGCCTCGGCGCGGGCCAGCGCCGCGCCGAGGCAGTGGTGGACGCCGTGCCCGAACGCGAGGCTGCGCGCGCCGCGCCTGCGGATGTCGAAGTCCTGGGCGTGCGGGAAGCGATCGGGGTCGCGGTTGGCCGCCGCGAGCGCCGCCATCACGAAGGAACCCGCGGGGATGCGGGTCCCGGCGATGTCGACGTCGCCGGTGGTGTGCCGCAGCGTGCCGAGGTTGGCCGGGCCCGCGTGGCGCAGCAGCTCCTCGATGGCGTCCGGCAGCCACGTCGGGTGCTCGCGCAGCAGGCGGAGCTGGTCGGGGTGGCGCAGCAGCGCCCAGACGCTGTTGCCGATCAGGCTGACCGTGGTCTCGTGGCCCGCGACCAGCAGCAGGAACACCGTCGACAGCAGTTCGGCGGTGGTGATCGATCCGTCGACCTCGCACGCGCGGATCAGCTTGGTCAGCAGGTCGTCGCCCGGGCTGCGGCGCTTCGCGCGGACCAGGCGCACCAGGTACTCCGTCATCCGCGCTGCGGGCTCGGCGCGCGCGTTCGGGCTGACCTCGGTGAACAGCACCTCGGCGATCCGGCGGAAGTCGGGGTCCTCGGCCTCGGTGATGCCCAGCACGCCGCGCATCACCCCCAGCGCGAACGGGAAGGCGAACCCGTCGACCAGGTCCACCTCGCCGTCGGCGTCGAGCGCGTCGGCCGCCGCGGTGGCGACCGCGGCGATCATCGGGCGCAGCTCGTCGACGCGTCGCGCGCTGAACGCGGAGCTCACGACGGCGCGCAGCCGGGTGTGCGCGGGTGGGTCGCGGTTGAGCATGTGGTGGGTGAACGGCTCGGTGGCCGCGCCGCTGGCGTCCTTGGACACGTGCGGGTGGACCAGCACCGCGCGCACGTCCTCGTAGCGGGTCACCAGGTACGCGGTGAGGTGCAGCCTCGGGATCCGCACCAGCACGACCGGCGCGGTGGCCCGGGTCGCGGCGTAGAAGGCGTGCGGGTCCTGCAGGAAGTCCTCGTCCAGCACCGGCGTGCCCGGGCGGGTGCCGCTCACCTGGGCCCCCCGGCGGGGCGCAGCAGCTCGTCGTCCCAGACGAGGAAGTCCAGCCCCATCCGCTCCGCTGCCGCGGCGACGTCGGCGCCCGCGTGCGCGATGGGGTCGCCGCGGTCGTTGAAGGACGTGTTGAGCACGACCGGGTCGTGCCCTCCGCCGCGCAGTGCTCGCAGCACGTCGTGCACGACCCCGGTCTCCCGCACCACCTGCATCCGGCACGTGCCGTCGACGTGCGTGGCCCCGGGGAGCGAGGAACGGCCGAGGTCGGTCATCGGCGCCGACGCCGTCATGTAGCGGGAGCGGGAGCCCCGGGAGTCCCAGAACACGCCGTCGCACTCGGCCAGCCCCGCGGGCGCCAAGGGCCGCCAGGGCTCTCGGCCCTTCATCCGGTTGACGCGGTCCCGGACGGCCGTGTCGTCGGGCCGGGCGATGACCGATCGGTGCCCGAGCGCCCGGGCACCGACCTCGGCCCGCCCGGTGTAGACCGCTCCGACCTGACCGCACCGCAGGAGGTCCGCGACCAGGTCGGGCGTGTAGTCGACCGACATCCACCCCGCCAGCTGATCTGCCGTGCGCGGCTGGGTCTGCGCGCCCAGGTACGGCGAGACGCCCTGCGGGAGGACGGGCCCACCGGTGGTGAGCCAGGCCGCGCCCAGCGAGACCCCCGCGTCGTGCGCGAAGGGCGGGACGTAGACCGGCTCGTCCACAGCCCCCATCGCCACGCAGTTCTGCGCGACGCCACCGCCGATGCACACCGCATCCAGCCCCGTCAGCTCACGCGCGCGGGCCACCAGCCGCGCCAGCTCCGCTGCGACGGTCGCCTGCGCCTGAGCCGCGATCCGCACGGCCAGCGGATCGCGGTGGAGGCAGGCCGTCGGGGTGCTGACCGGTCCGTAGGTGTCCTGGAACCACGTCCCCCACGCGGTGGCGGCCTCGTCCCAGGTGCAATCCGCTCGCAGCGCACGGGCGCCGGGTGGGATGCCGTCGGCGAAGGCGAAGAGCGGCTCGGCCGCCAGGGCGTAGGAGGCGAGTCCCATCGTCTTACCCGCCTCCAGCAGGCGGAACCCGAGGTGACGGGTCGCCGCTTCGTAGAAGTAGCCGAGCGAGAACGGCCGGGGGTAGCACTCGACCGGCGTGATCCCCGTCCGCCTGCCACCCCGGTGGATCGACACCGAAGCCCGTTCCCCGTGCCCGTCCACGACCAGCACCGCGGCGTCGTCGAACGGCGAGGCGTAGAAGGCGGAGGCCGCATGTGCGTCGTGGTGGTCGAAGAAGCTGAAGGTGCACCCCGCAGGCAACCGGTCCCACCCCAGGAGGTCCTGGGCGAGCACAGCAGGATCGGCGTACGAGGGGCGCCACGCCTGACCAGAGGGGTGGTTGGCCAACCAGGGCTGCCACCCGACCGCGACGAGGGAGATCTCCTCGCGGTCGACACCCGTCTCCGCCAACCCGGCCGCGACCGCGGCGACGGGGAATTCTCCCCAACCGTGGCGATGTCGGGTGAATCGTTCCTCTTCCGCCATCCAGAGCACGTTCCCGGCGGGATCGACGACCGCGGCGGCGCCATCGTGGAACCACCAGTTGACCCCGAGCACATAACCGCCGGACATGCGCCCCCCAGGAAATCGGACGAAAATGACGCGGCAGATCCCACCCCGCCGGATGCGACTTCGCCTCCCCCGCAGTGCCGCGAGTGATGCTAACCCCCCACGCCCGTACATCGTATAGTCCGTTCGGGTAGCGTCCCGCCCACTGCGCGGAGAGACCATCCGAACGCCGCAGGGGAGTGAGATTGCCAAGATCTGCAAGGCAGTTCACGCCACCCCGGGGCCAAGGACGCCGTGGAGCACTGACCCGGCGGCGAGCCAGGTGAATTCGCGATAATGACCTTTTCCGCCTCACTTCCACTGCGCGACGTGGAATAGTGCTGTCATGACCAGGTTCGGGCCGTCTGATGACCTCTCCGGTGCCGCGTTCGTCGATGTGGGCCTTCGGGGGGCGCGGTTCACGCGGTGCGATCTGTCCCGCGCGGTGTTGCGAGCTGTCGACGTGGACGGTGCTGAGGTTGATGCGCCGTGGCTGAGTTCCCTGTGGGTCAACGGTGTCGACGTCGCGCCGTTCGTGGAGGGGGAGCTTGATCGGCGCTTCCCCGGCAGGGGTGAGCGAGGGGCGACCAGCCCCGACGGGCTGCGCCGAGCGTGGACGAAAGTGGAGCACGCCTGGGCGGCCGCAGTAGAGCGGGTGGCGGCGATGCCACCGGGTACCGCCGACGTGTCGGTAGCCGGTGAGTGGTCGTTCGCACAGACCTTGCGGCACCTGGTGATGGCCACCGACACGTGGTTCCGCGTTGCCGTCCAAGGCGTTGAGAAGCCCTACCACCCGCTGGGTGTGCCGAACGCCGAGTACGCCACCGACGGGTACGACACGTCCATCTTCGCCGCCACCGAACCTCCCTACGCCGAGGTGCTTGAGGTCCGGGCCGGACGGGTGGCAATGGTCCGCGACTTCCTCGCCGCCGTCACCAGCGACGACCTGGTGGTGCCGCGGAGGCACCCGTGGGCAGCCGAGTACGAGGTGACCACGCTGGAGTGCCTGCACACGATCCTCACCGAGGAGTGGGAGCACCTGCGCTACGCGACCCGCGACCTGGACGCGATCGCCGCGGCTGGCACCCCGGGAGGGCCGATGGCGTAAGGGCTGGCCGGTGCACGCTCCACGTCGCCTGTCCGGTTGGGATGACCAGGGTCGCCTCGTCCACGTGAGGGGTTCAGCCCACCTCAGCTGGAGGTCACCTCTGTCGGGCCCAGGGCGGTGATTCAATGACCGCCATGCCGCTCGATGAACTGCGTGACTTGCTGGCCAAGCACGCTCGACCTGATCTGAGCACCGACATCGATGACGTGCGCATCTTCCGGGCTGATGAGCCGAGCCCGCCGACGCCGACCACCTACGGGAAGGTGCTGGCCCTCGTCGCCCAGGGAGTCAAGCGGTTCGCGCTGGGGGACCGCCTGTACGAGTACCGCGCAGGGGAGTACGTCATCGCCTCGGTCGACCTGCCGGTGACCGCGCAGTTCACCCGGGCCTGCCCGGGGGAACCGGCGCTGGGGTTCGGCCTGGACCTGCGGCAGGGGGACGTCGCCGAGGTGCTGTTGGCCGCGGACGACGGGGGGTTGCCGGAGGTGCCGGTCGGCGCGGCGCCGGGTCTGGCCGTGAACACCGCTTCCGCCGAGCTGCTGGACGCCGTGGTCCGCCTCCTGCGGCTGCTGGACCGGCCGCGCGACATCCCCGTGCTCGCCCCCCTGGTCAAGCGGGAGATCATCTGGCGGTTGCTCACCGGGGAGCAGAGCGCGATGCTGCGCCAGTTCGGCCTGCCCGACAGCGGTCTGAGCCACGTCGCCAGGGCTGTCCAGTGGATCCGCGACAGCTACGCGCTGCCCTTCCGCGTCGAGGAGGTGGCGAGGCGGGCGGGCATGAGCGTGTCGGCGTTCCACCGGAACTTCCGGGCCGTCACCTCGATGAGCCCCATCCAGTACCAGAAGCAGATCCGCTTGCAGCACGCCAGGTTGCTGCTCGCCGCGAACCCCGGGGACATCGCCGGGGTCGCCCGGCAGGTCGGCTACGACAGCCCCGCCCAGTTCAGCCGCGAGTACCGCAGGCAGTTCGGTGACCCGCCGCGCCGGGACGCGGTCCGCCTGGGCGCGAGCGCCCGAGCCGCCACACCGGGCGCCCCTCGCGGCGATTGAGCAGAACTCGCGACTTCTAGCTCGATCCTGCCTGCTTGTTCTTCCGCCGGGCCCTGCCGCAGGAACTCGCTATAGCCTGCCGGGCAGGGACGACCGGGGACGGTTCGCGGTCGGCTGGTGGCCCGGCGAGCGACGACGGGCGCATGAGGTGGGGATCGGTGACGGACGCGGCACGGTGGGCCAGCACTGTCTTCCGAGCCCGTTGACCTCGCGCGGCAGAGCGGCGGCGTCCCGGTAGTGGTTCGAGCGCATCAGGCTCCTCTCGGCCTCGCCTGTTGCTGTGATCGGAAGAGGCAAGGGGAAAAGCGCGATGGAAGACGACAGTCGAAGCGAAGTATCGCTGCACGTCAACGGAACCACGCACCGGTTCGATGTCGACAACCGCAGGACGCTGCTCGACGCGTTGCGGGAGGACGCGGGGCTCGTCGGTTCCAAGAAGGGGTGCGACTTCGGTCAGTGCGGTGCGTGCACGGTGCTGGTGGACGGCAGGCGCGTGGTGTCGTGCCTGACGCTCGCGGTGGCCGCGGAGGGTGCTGAGGTCACCACGGTCGAAGGGCTCGCCGCGGACGACGAACTGCTGCCGGTGCAGGAGGCGTTCGTGCGGCTCGACGGGCTCCAGTGCGGGTTCTGCACTCCTGGTCAGCTGTGCTCGGCCGTCGCGGTGCTGGCCGAGCACGCGGCGGGGTGGCCGAGCGCCGTCACCCCTGACGTCTCCCCTGACCAGCCGCACCGCCCCCTCGACGCCGATGAGGTGCGCGAGCGGATGAGCGGGAACCTGTGCCGCTGCGGCGCTTACCCGTCGATCGTGCGCGCCGTTCTCGAAGTGGCCGAAAGCGAAGGGGTGAACGGGTGAAGGAGTTCGCCTACCGCCGAGCGACCGCGGTGCGTGACGCGCTGGTGTCCGTGGCAGGACAGGACGACGCCCGGTTCCTGGCGGGCGGCACGAACCTCGTCGACCTGATGAAGCGCGGTGTCGAGGCACCCGCTCGTCTGGTCGACGTGCGCGCGCTGCCGCTGGCCGGTGTCGACGAAGACCACAACGGTGACCTGGTGATCGGTGCGACGACGACGAACAGCGACGTCGCGGCGCATCCCGAGGTGCGGCGCCGCTATCCGGCACTGTCCCAGGCGGTGTTGGCCGGTGCCTCCGGGCAGCTGCGCAACATGGCGACGGTGGCGGGGAACCTCCTGCAACGCACCCGGTGTCCCTACTTCGCGGATCTGCCGTCGGCGTGCAACAAGCGGGTGCCCGGTAGTGGCTGCGCGGCACTGGAGGGCGTGCACCACAACCACGCCATCCTCGGCGCGTCACGGGCCTGCGTCGCCACGAACCCATCGGACATGGCGGTGCCGATGATGCTGTTCGACGCGGTCGTGCGCTACGAAACGCTGGACGGCGAGGGGGAGATCCCGATCTCGCGGTTCTACCGGCCGGTCAGCGACACGCCGCACCTGGAGACGGCGCTGCCCGACGGCGCCCTGATCACCTCCGTGCGGCTGCCCGGTGCCGCCGCAGGACGGCAGTCGCGCTATCGCAAGGTGCGCGAACGCTCGTCGTACGCCTTCGCCACCGTGTCCGTCGCGGCGGACCTGGTGGTGCGCTCCGGCCAGGTGAGTGAGGTGCGCATCGCTCTGGGTGGCGTCGCCTCGCACCCGTGGCGGGCCAGGGTCGCCGAGGCGGAGCTGCGCGGCGGGCCTGCCACGCCGGAGCGATTCCGCGCCGCGGCCGAGGCGGAGCTGGATGCCGCAGTGCCCCTGCCGCACAACGGGTACAAGGTTCGGCTGGCGCGCAACCTCATCCAGTCCGTGCTGACCGAGATCGCCCGCTGAGCGGATGGGGAGCGACACGATGACCACACACCCGCAGGTGCTCGCGGGCACTCCTGCGATCGGCACAGCGCGGTCCAGGGTCGAGGGCCGTGACAAGGTGAGCGGCAAGGCCCGGTTCGCGGGCGACCTCCCGGTCGAGCGGCTCGCCCACGGCGCGGTCGTCACCGCGACCATCGCCCGCGGCCGCGTCACCGGCATCGACACCAGTTCGGCACTTGCCTCGCCCGGGGTGATCGGCGTGGTGGACCACCGCAACGCGCCGCGGCTCGTCCCGGGGGTCGGATCGCCCTTCTTCGGCCCGGACGGGCAGTTGCAGCTGCTGCAGGACGACCGGGTCGCCCACGGTGGTTGGCCGGTCGCGCTCGTCGTGGCGGAGACCCCCGAGCAGGCCCGCGCCGGGGCCGAGCGGCTGCGGCTGACCTTCGTCGAGCAGCCGCACGACACCGCGTTCGCCGCGGACCACCCGGCGGCGCGGCCCGCGCTGCCCGCGTTCGGCCCGGACGCGGACAAGGGCGACCTCGACGCCGAGCTGGCCGCGTCCGCGGTGGTCGTGGACGAGCGCTACACCACGCCCGCCCAGCACGCCTGCGCGATGGAACCGCACGTGGCGACGGCCTGGCTGGAGGGCGCCGTGCTGCGCGCGATCGACTCCAACCAGGCGCCGTACGGCATCGCGGCGCAACTCGCGACCCTGTTCGGCAGGCCGCTGTCCGAGGTCCGCGTCCAGGTCGAGCAGGTCGGCGGCGGCTTCGGGTCGAAGACGGGGCTGGGCCCGCAGCTGATCCTCGCGACCATGGCCACCCTGCTCTTCCACCGCCCGGTGCGCGTCACCCTGACGCGGGAGCAGGTGTTCCTGGCGACGTCGGCGCGCCCGCGCACCGACCAGCGGGTGCGGTTGGGCGCCGACCGCGACGGCAGGCTGCGGGCGATCGGCCACGAGGCGGCGTTCGAGATCTCCGGCGAGTCCGAGTTCATCGAGAACTGCGTGGAGATCGCCAAGACCCTCTACGCCGCCGACGCCATCCGCACCAGGCTCACGGCGGTGCCGCTGGACATCCTGCCGGTCGCCTCGGTGCGCGCGCCCGGCACCGCGCCCGGGTCCTTCGCGCTGGAGTCCGCGGTGGACGAGCTGGCGGAGCGGCTGGGCGTGGACCCGCTGGAGCTGCGGCGGCGCAACGAACCGGAGGTCGGGCCGGTGTCCGGCCTGCCCTTCACCAGCCGGAACTTCCAGCGCTGCCTGTCGGAGGGGGCGCGCCGGTTCGGGTGGGCGGGCCGCGACCACCGGCCGCGCAGGCGCCGGGAGGGCCACCTGCTGATCGGCACCGGCATGGCGGGCACGTCGTTCCTGACCACCGCCTTCCCGTCGTCGGCGACGATCACCGCCGAGCGGGACGGCACGTTCACCGTGGCCATCGCGGCGATCGACATCGGCACCGGGGCGCGCACGGCGCTGCGGGCGATCGCCGCGGACGCGCTCGGCGTCGGGTGGGACGCGATCCGGCTGGAGATCGGTGACAGCGCCATCGGTCCGGCGTGGCAGGCCGGGGGGTCGCTGGGCACCACGTCGTGGGGGTGGGCGATCGTCGCGGCGGCGAGGGACCTGCTCAAGCAGCTCGAACCGGGGCCCGCGCTGCCGGTGTCGGTCACCTCCGACACCACCGAGGAGATCATGTCGCGGCCCCACCGCGAACGCCACTCCTACAGCGCCGTGTTCGCGGAGGTGGCCGTCGACCCCGCCACCGGTGAGGTGCGGGTGCGCAGGCTGGTCGGGCGGTTCGCGGTCGGGCGCGTGGTGAACCCGCTGATGGTCCGCAGCCAGCTCACCGGTGGCATGGTCATGGGCCTGTCGATCGCGCTGCAGGAGGAGGGCGTGCGCGACGGGGTCAGCGGCAGGCAGGTGAACGCGGACTTCGCCGGGTACCACTTCGCGGCGAACGCGGACGTGCCGTTCATCGACGCCGACTTCGTCGACGACCACGAGCCCGATGACCCGCTGGGGTTGAAGGGACCGGGTGAGATCGGCGCGGTGGCCGTGGCCGCGGCCATCGCGAACGCCGTCTGGCACGCCACCGGCCGCCGCCACCGGGACCTGCCGATCCGGCTCGACCGCGTCGTCGAGGGCTGACCGCGGTGCTCGGTGAGGTCTGGCCGTTCGTGCAGGTCAAGCACGACGCGGGTCAGCAGGTCGTGCTGGCCCGCCTGGTCGACCGCGACGGCCCGGGTGCCCGGCCGCTGGGCGCCACGATGGCGATCGCCGGGGACGGCACCTGGCGCGGTTCGGTGTCGGGCGGCTGCGTCGAGGGCATCGTCCTCGACGCGGCGCGCACCGTGCTCGACGGCGGCGCGCCGCAGGTGGCGACGGTCTCCCCGACCGCGCACCTGATGCCGTGGGAGGGCACCCCGGCGTGCGCGGGTGAGCTGACGGTGCTGCTCACCCGCGCCCCCGACGACCCGGTGCGGGCCGCGATCACCGCGGCGTTGGCGGAGGACCGGCCGCTGGCGGTGCGCGTCGAGCTGGAGCCGCCGTACTCCTGGTCGGTCACGACCGCCGCCGAGTGGCCACCGCCCGGCGACGGCGGTCCCGCGTTCGTGGAGGAGTTGCGGCCGCGCAGCACGCTCGTCCTGTTCGGCGCCACCGACCTCGCCGCGACCGTGGCGAGGATGACCGAACCCCTGCACCGCAGGGTGGTCATCCTGGACCCGCGCCCCGGACACGTGCTGTCCGGGGCGTTCCCCACCACCTGCGAGGTCGTCCGCACGTGGCCTGACGAGTGGATCGCAGGCAATCCCCTCCGCCACCAGGACGCTGTCGTCACCTTGACCCACGATCCCCGCATCGACGACCGCGCCATCCGCGCGGCGCTGGGGAGCGAGGCGGGCCACGTGGCCGCGCTGGGCAGCCGGGCCACCCACGCCCAGCGCCTGCGCCGACTCGCCGGAACCCCCGGTCTGCACCGCCTGAGCGGCCCGGCGGGCCTCGACCTCGGTGCGGCATCACTCGCTGAGACCGCCCTGTCGATCCTCGCGGAGGTGGTGGCGGTGGGCCACTCGCGGTCCGGGCGGCGGCTGCGCGAGGTCGGCACCCCGATCAGGGCGGCGGTCCGACGCTGAGGACGGCCGGGGCTTGCGGATCGGCCGCGCGTGGTCTTCACTATTATTGAACGATCGATAAACTAGTGGAGGGTGCCGGTGGCGGTCGCAGTGCAGGTCCTGGTGACCATCAGCGTGGTGTCGTTCGCCGTGGTGGCCGCGGCGGCCGACCTGAACCGGACCCACGCCACCAACCCGCGGTGGGTGGGGCACGCCCGGTTCCACGTGGTGTGGCAGGTGATCACCCACATCGGGGTCGGGCTGCTCGCGCTCGTGCTCACCTGGGCCCCCGTCGGAGACCTCCGGGTGCGGCTCGCGGTCGCGATGGCCATCGCCGGGGTCGTGCTCGGCGGGTTCTTCCTCAGCGCGGCGACGATGCGGTGCTACGACGGGGAGCTCGCGGACCCGAACGGGTACCGGCCGCTGACCGCCAGGGTCGGCGGCAGGCGCGTCGTGGTCGACAAGAACGTCCTGCTGTTCCTCGGCGGCAGCGCGCCCCTCGTCGCCGCGCTGGCGCTCTTCGCCCTCGCCAAGGGGGTGTGACGGTGAAGCTGGCCAGCACGCGCGTCGACGGCGCCGTCCGGGTGATCGCCGACCGCGGGGACGGCGTCGCCCTCGACGTCAACGACGTCCTCGACGACCCGGCCTTCACCATCGACCGGCTCCTCGACCTCGACGAGCCCGCGCGCGCGGCGGTCGTGGACACCATCGCGAGCCACGACGGGCACGCGGTCAGCGACCTGCGGGGCGCGGTCTGGCTGCCCCCGGTCGCGCGGCCGTCGAAGATCGTGGGCGTCGCCCTGAACAACGACGTGTTCAACTACCTGGCGGTGCGCAAGATGTCCGCACCGATGTACTTCCTCGCCCCGTCGACGTCCATGGTCGGGCACGGCGGCGCCATCGAGGTGGATCCCGCGTGGGGCCTGGTGCACCCCGAGCCCGAACTCGGCGCCGTCATCGGGGCGCCGCTGCGCCACGCCGGACCCGACCAGGCCCTCGACGCGGTCTTCGGGTACACCATCGTCAACGACGTCACCTCCCCCGGCCTCAAGGCCGCCGACAGCGTCGAACTGGTGATGCCCGAGGGGATCACCGTCGACGAACCCTGGCGGACCACGCGCGGCGACGACGACCGGTCGCTCTACCTGACCTACCACGCGCGCTCGAAGGGCACCGACACCTTCACCCCGATCGGCCCGTGGATCACCCTGCGCGACGACGTCCCCGACCCCAACGACCTGGAGGTCCGCGCCTACCTCGACGACACCCTGGTCCTGCTGGACTCGACCGCCAACCTCACCTTCCCGGTCGAGCGGGTGCTCTCGCACCTGTCCCGCTCCATGACCCTGCTGCCCGGCGACGTCGTCCACTTCGGCACGGCCGCGCGCCCCGCCGACCCCGACCGCTTCGCCACCATCCGGGCCATCGACCTCACCCGGCACGGGGACACCGTGTCGGTCGAGGTCGACCGGATCGGCAGGCTCGACAATGTCATCTCGCGCACCACGCGCGCATGACCACGTCAGGAGCCACCCCATGCCGCCCGCCGAGCACACCGACGGCCGCCGCCGCCGCGGCGCGATCTCCCGGTCCGCCATCGTCGACGCGGCCACCGCGCTGTTCTCCACCCGGGGGTACGCGGGCACCACCATCTCCGCCATCGCCGCCGCCGCCGACGTGCACGCCGGGTCCCTCTACCACGCCTTCGGGAGCAAGCAGGGACTCCTGTCGGCGGTGATGGCGACCGTCGCCGACCGCGCCTTCGCCGCCGTCAAGGCCGTCACCGACCTCCCGCGCGCCACCGTCGCCGACCGCCTCCGCGACACCGCCCACGCCTTGATCGACGACCCCGTGTTCCTGCGCCTGTTCCTGCTGCTCGCGCTGGAGAACGTCGACGACCCCGAGGTGCGGGCCCTGGTCGACGGCGTGCGCCGCCGAGCCCGCGCCGCCGTCGCCGACGCGCTCCTCACCGAGCTCAGCGGCCTCGACGCCGCCACCCGCACCGCGGTGACCGACGTCGCCGGGCGCATCGCCCTCATCCTGCTCGACGGGATCTTCGTGTCCCACCAGCTCGACAGCGAGCACGCGGAGCTCGACACCACCCTGCACCTGGTCACCGCCATCGCGGAGAAGGCCCTGCACGACGCACCCGCCCTGTTCACCGGCCACAGCCCGCCCCCGCGCACCCCCTGACGCCCCCCGAGGAGGACCCCCACGTGCTCACCGCCGCCACCCGCGCCGACATCACCGACCTGCTCGTCGAATTCGCCTGGCGCATCGACCACGACGAAGGGCGCGGGGTCGAAGACCTGTTCACCGAAGACGGCGAATACCTCCTTTTCGGACACCCGGTGCGCGGGCGCGACAACATCAGGAGCCTCTACGACCACCGCCGCAGCCGCGGAACGCGGACCTCGCGGCACCTCTTCGACAACATCCGCGTCACCCCCGGCCCCAGCGAGCGCGAAGCCCGCGCCACCAGCGTGCTGACGCTGCACGCCGCAGACGGACGACCACCCCTCCCCCTCGCCCCGCTCCTCGTCGCCGACTACACCGACGCGCTCCACCGGGACGACGACGGGCAGTGGCGGTTCCACCGACGCACCACCACCCTGCTCTTCCAGCCGACCTGATCGACTACGCCGAACGGACGCCATTCCCGGCCCCCGTAGGCAGCATGATCATCCGCTTCGCGCGGGGAGAGCCCGGGGGGCGGTGAGGAGCTGACCGGACCGCGGCGGGCCACCCAGTAGCATCCCCTGGTCATCGGGCGAAGGGGGGCACGGGCGATGGGTGCGGGTGCCGAGGTGTTCGGGGGCAGGATGCCGTCGGGCGAGGGCGATCTCGGGGTGGAGACGCACGGGATCAGCCCGATCCCGGCGGGCAACCGCTTCGGGCGGCCGTGGCGGTTGTTCGGGGTGTGGTTCGCGCCGAACCTGACCATGGCGGCGATCTTCACCGGGACGCTGGGCGCGGTGCTGGGCCTGGACTTCCGCACCGGGCTGGCCGCGATCGCGGTCGGCACGCTCATCGGGGCGCTGCCGGTGGCGTACCTGTCGACCTGGGGCCCGCGCACCGGGTCCGCCCAGCTCCCGGTGGCCCGGCTGCCGTTCGCGCGCGGGGTCGTGCTGCCCGGCGCGGTGCAGTGGCTGAGCACGATCATGTGGGACGCGCTGACCGCGCTGTTCGGCGGGGACGCGTTGGCGGAGCTGAGCGGGATGCCGTTCTGGTTGTCCGTCGGCATCGTGCTGGTGCTGCAATGCCTGCTCGGCGTCTTCGGCTACGCGGTGATCCACCGGGTGCAGACCGTCGTCACCGCCGTGGGGGTCGTGGGTTTCGCCCTGTTCGCCATCAAGGCCGTTCCCGGGCACCCGCTCCCCGCGGGCGGGGAGCTGCACGGCGGCGCGCTCGCGGGGGCGGTCGTGCTGTTCACCACGATCTCGTTGAGCCTGGCCGTGTCGTGGGTGCCCTACGCCTCGGACTACAGCCGCTACCTGCCCGCGGGCACTCCCCCGCGCTCGGTGTTCTGGTTCACCGGCACCGCCATCGTGCTGTCCTGCACCCTCAGCCAGGGCCTGGGTCTGGCACTGGCCGACACGCTCGGCGGCACCACCGCGGCGGGTGTGCGGGGATTGGTCGGCGGTGGCGCGGCGGGGGTCGTGGCGCTGCTGGTGATCCTCGTGGTGACCGTGTCCGCCAACGCGATGAACGACTACAGCGGCTCACTGGCCCTGCAGACCGTCGGCATCCGCCTGCGGCGACCGGTGTCCGCGGTGATCGCCACCGTCGTGGCCTACGCGCTGACCCTGTGGATGCACTCCGGCGACCTGTCCGCGAAGTTCGAGAACGTGCTGCTCTTCGTCGGCTACTGGGTCCCGCCGTTCCTCGGGGTGGTGCTGCCCGACTGGGTCGCCCGCCGCCGGGGTGCCGCTGCCGCCGCGCGGTCGTGGCCCGCGCTGCTGGCCTTCCTCGCCGGGTTCGCCGCCGCGGTGCCGTTCACCAACACGTCCCTCTACACCGGACCGGTCGCGGCGGCGCTCGACGGCGCCGACCTGGCCTACTACGTCGGTTTCCTGGTGTCGGCGGCGGTCTACCTGGTCGTGCGGCGGTTCGCAGGCCAGGCGCCGAGCAGCTCGCCGGCGGGCGACGAGGACCACCGCAGGCTTCCCCTCAGGCCTGGTACTCCTCCCACGTCACCTTCGTGACCTGCGGGCCGTCGTCCGGACCGCGGTTGGCCAGGCCGTTCTGCCCCAGGTAGTAGTCGCCCGCCTGGTGCTGGGCCTGCGGTGACTGGTCGGTGTCGGAGATCGCCACGGCGTGGATGTGGTAGGGCCAGTCTCCCTGCGACGGGGTGCGCAGCCACGCGGCGAAACCGACCTGCCGCAGGCGGCGCACGACGTCCGTGCGGGTGGCGGTGGTCAGGCCGGTGACGGAGATGTCGAGCACGCCACCACCGTCGTGGGTGCCCGCCGACGTCGAGTCCCCGCCCGGGTTGTAGGAACCCTGGGTCAGCGTGAGGGTCCGGCCGAGCAGGCCCTCCGCCGCCACCAGCATCGCCTTGGTCCTGGTGTTGACCGTGACGCCCCGGAAGGCGATCTTGGAGCCGGGGCTGATCACCGCGGTCACCGTGAACCTGTTGGTGCCCAACGAGGTCAGCGAACTCCGGCCGGGCAGCCCGGAGGCGTCGAGCCCGGAGAAGCCCAGGGAGCGCTGGAACGCGGCGTAGGCGTCGACCGTCCTGGTGCCGAAGTGGCCGTCGACGTAGGACGGGTCGAGGAAGCCCTTGGCGTCGAGCGCCTTCTCGACCTGCAGGACGCTCGCCGCCGCCCCCGGGGTGAGCGCGGTGTCCGGGCGGCGCGGGTCGATCTGCGCCGCCTTGACCACCGCGGCCATGTTCACCGCGGGCAGCGCGGTGGCGGTGGCCGAACCGGTGGCGGGCGCGGCGACCGAGGCGGCGACCGCCATCAGCAGGGTTGCGATCCGCTTGCGCACGCCCGTCACCCGCAGTGCTCGTAGGGGCTGGTGTACGCCGAGGACCCCACCGAGCCGCCCCACTTGACGCAGGTCGACCCGGCCGCCCGGGACACCGGACCGGCGTAGTAGGCGAAGCTGCCCGAGTCGGTCACCTGGGTGGACCCCTCCACCTGCAGGTGGGCCGAGACCGCGGACGCGGTGCCGACGCTGGTCGACTTGATCGTGGCGACGCAGTTCCTGCCCGTGCCCGCGGCGTAGAGCAGGTACACGGTGCCGCCGGTCAGGGCGTGCGAGTCGATCACCGAGTAGTCCGACCCGCACACCTCGGTCGGCGAGTAGGGGTTGCCACCGCACTTGTTGTGGCTGGTGAAGCTGGTGTGCCCGTAGTACGGGACCGCCCGGCCGTCGAGCACCGCCTTGAGCACCGTGCCGTTGAGGCGCTGCTCGTAGTGCAGGTGGGGCCCGGTCACACCGCCGGTCGCCCCGGCCTTGCCGATCTGCTGGCCGAGGCTGACCGACTGGCCGACCGAGACCTGCTGGGCGGAGAGGTGGGCGTAGCGGGTGGTGTAGCCGCCGCCGTGGTTGATCTCGATCCAACGGCCGTAGCTGACATCGCCCTCGTTGGCCACCCGCGACACCGTCCCGCCCGCCGAGGCCAGCACCGGCATCCCGGTGATGTCCGACCTCTGGAAGTCCACGGCGTTGGCCGGGCTGTGCCCGGAGAACGTCGCCGCCGTCACCACGGTGTTGCACGCGAACGGAACCTGGAAGTTGGGGGCGGCCACGGCCTCCGTCGCGCCGGCCACCACCAGCCCGGCCGCCGCCACGACCCCGGCCGCGGCCAGGGCCACCGACCTGAATGACATGCGCATCCCGCCTACCTCCCCGTGCGGTGCATCAGCGGTGCTCATGTCACACCATGACGAGGTGTGTCCGCAATCCGCCAAAAGGACACCGGGGTGCGTCCGGTCAGGAAACACGACCGCCACACCAGCGGCAAGCCACCGCAACGCGACGGGATCACCGGGCCGCAGGCGCCCCCGTCCTCCTGGCACCGCCGGGGTGGGCCGCCGCCCTGGCGCGGCTCACCCGACGAGCCGCGCCAGGGCGGCGGTGACCTCGGGGTTGCCGTCCAGGTAGAAGTGGCCGCCGCGGAAACCCCGCACGTGCGGCGGGTGCGGGGTGGACAGCGCCCACCGCTCCACCGCGTCCACGTCGAGGTGGTCGTCCTGGCGGCCGTACCAGACGTGGTAGTCGACGTCCCCGGTCGGCACGGGCGACCCGGGGTAGGTGTCGGCCAGGTGCAGGTCGTGGCCCATCAGGGTGACCACCTCCTCGAGCAGCTCCGGCTCCTCGAACAGCTCGGGCGGGCACCCGCCGCGGTCGCGCAGCTCGTCGAGCAGCCGGGGGCGGGACCGGACCAGGAACGGCCCGGCGGGGTGGGTGGCCTCGGCCGCGGCGTCGGTCGGGGAGGTGAAGGCGGACACGACCACCGCGCGGACCTGCTCGCGGCGGTCCGGGGGCAGCGCGCCGAGCAGGCCGTGCGCGAGCAGGGCGCCGAGGCTGTGGCCGAAGACGACCGCGGGCCGGTCCAGCAGCGCGGCGAGGTCCGGCAGCAGGTCGTCCACAGCGGACCGGAAGTCGGCCGGGGGCGGGGTGCCGGTGCGCGTGCCCCGACCGGGCAGGTCGAACAGCACCGGCTCGCAGGACTCCGGCATCGCCTGCGCCAGCGGCAGGTAGGACATGGCGGAACCGCCCGCGTGGTGGAGCACGAACAGGCGGACGGCGGCGTCCGGGCGTTCGACGAGCACGTGGGTGTCGGCGAACCTCACGCGCTCATCCGGACCGGGAGGCTGGTGATGCCCTGGATGAAGTTGGACCGCAGCCGGACCACCTCACCCGCCTGCTCGAACCGCACCCGGGAGGTCAGCAGCCTGCGGAACAGGGCGGGCAGCTCGACCTGGGCCACCGGGGAGCCGATGCAGCGGTGGATGCCCACGCCGTAGGTGATGTGCCGGTTGGGCGAGCGGGTCACCAGGAACCGGTCGCCGTCGGGGAACTGGGACTCGTCGCGGTTGGCCGAGACGTTCCACAGGGTGACCGGCTCGCGGGCCCGGATGAGCGTGCCGCCGATCTCCACGTCGGTGGTGGGCACGCGCAGCACGTAGGCGTTCGTGCTCGCCCAGCGCAGCATCTCGTTGACCGCCGGGTCGAGCAGGTCGGGGTCGGCGAGCAGCAGGTCGTGCTGGTCGGGGTTCTCGATGAGCGCCAGCAGCCCCGCCACCGCGGTGTAGGAGGAGGTCTCGTTGCCGCCCACCGCGACGTTCATGCAGTTGTAGAGGATGTCCTCCTCCGGCAGCCGCCTGCCGTTCACCTCCGCGGTGGCGAGGATCGACACCAGGTCGTCGCCGGGGTCGCGGCGCCGGGCGCGCAGCAGGTCGGCGAAGAACTCGAAGATGTCCGACTGGAGCAGGGCCAGCCGCAGCCGCTCGTCGCCGCTGGTGTCGACCCAGTTGGGGTCCCGGAAGCCGATCATGCGGCGGGTCATGCCGATCAGCTCGTGCGCCTGCGCCCTGGAGACCCCGACCATGACCATCAGCGCGGCTGCGGGCAGCTCCGGGGCGATGTCGGTGGCGAAGTCGCAGCCGCCGTCGGCCAGCGCCCGGTCCACCGCGGCGTCCACCAGCTCCTCGACCCGGTGGGCGACCGCGGTGACGTAGCCGGGCCCGAAGACCCGGTGCAGCAGCTGGCGGAGCATGCGGTGCCGGGGCTGGTCGGAGGCGACCAGCATCCGGTTGGCCGCGCTGTCGGCGTCCATCGTGGAGAACGAGCCGCCCAGCATCGGCCCGCCCGCCGAGCTGAACGTGGCGTGGTCGACGTAGGCGGCGACGACGTCGTCGTACCGGGTCAGCGCCCAGAAGCCCGCCTTGTCCCGGTAGACGGGCTCGTTGGCCCGCAACCAGGCGAACACCTCGTGGTGGCGCTGCTCGACGAAGGTGTCGACGTCGGTCAGGTCCGTGGTCGGCAGGGTCATGGCCTGCTCCCCTTCCGGTCGCGGATCAGGGCGGCGAGCCCGGCCAGGACGCTGTTGGCCAGCACGTCGCGGGGTTCGAGCTGCACGCCGAGGTCGCTGGCCACCCGCCGCCTGACCCGGAAGGCCAGCAGCGAGTTGCCGCCCAGGGCGAAGAAGTCGTCGTTGGCGCCGACGCCCTCGACCGCGAGCAGGTCCGCCCAGATCTCGGCCAGGCCGCGCTCGACCTCGTCGCGGGGCTCGACCAGCGCCGCGGTCCGCTCGGTGTGCCTGGCCAGCAGCTCCCGCAGCTTGTCCAGGTCGCGCTTGCCGTGGTCGGTGGCCGGGACCCGCGGCACCCGCAGGAACGAGCTGGGCACCATGAAGTCGGGCAGCCGGGTGGCGGTGTGCTCGCGCAGCTCCCTCGGCGACATCCGGTCGAACGGCACGACCAGGGCGACCAGGTGCCGGTCCTGCCCCTCGCCCGCGACCACCACCGCGGCGTCGCGGACGTCGGGGTGGGTGGCCACGACCCGCTCGACCTCGCGCGGCTCCACCCGGTAGCCGCGGACCTTCACCTGCTCGTCGACGCGGCCGAGGTACTCCAGCACCCCGTCCGGCCGCATCCGGACCTGGTCGCCGGTGGCGTACATGCGGCTGCCGTCCCCGGCGAACGGGTCCGGCAGGAAGGCGGCCGCGGTGAGCTCCGGCCTGCCCAGGTAGCCGCGGGCCACGCCCGGGCCGCCGACGTGCAGCTCACCCGGCTCACCGGGGGCCACCTCGGCCAGGTCCGGGCCCAGCACGTGCACCGTCGCACCGCGCAGCGGCACCCCGATGGGCACGGTGTCGGCGTCCGCCGCCAGCTCGGCCACCCGGTGCGCGGTGACGGCCGTGGTCGCCTCGGTCGGCCCGTAGAGGTTGTAGAACTCACCGTCGAACCCGCCCGCCAGCAGCTCGCGGCTGGCCGCCGGGGACAGCACGTCGCCGCCGGTGTGCAGGACCCGCAGCGGCGCGAACGCGTCGCGGTCCTCGCGCACGACGTGGTTGACCGCCATGGTCGGCACCAGCATCGCGGTGATCCGGTGGCGCCGCAGCTCCCGCTGGATGTCGCTGTTGAGCAGGTCGGGCATCGCGGGCAGCACGGTGATCCGGGCACCGCCCGCGAAGGCGGCCCACACCTCGAAGTGGAACGCGTCGAACGACACGCTCGACACGTGCCCGACCCGGTCGGTGGGCCCCAGGGCGGGCAGCGCGGGGTTGCGGGCGAAGTGGACGACGCTGTGGTGCTCCAGCACGATCGCCTTGGGCGTGCCCGACGACCCGGAGGTGAACAGCACGGCCGCGGCGTCGCCGCCGGACACCTCGTCGCCCGCCGCGGTCCCGCCCGGCCCCGGCGCGACGTCGTCCAGCACGAGGACCTGCTTGCCCAGCGCGGAGACCGCCGCGGCGTGCGCGGTGTCGGACACCACGACGTCCGCCCCGCTCGCGGAGATCATCAGGTCCCGCCGGGCGGCCGGGTAGCGGATGTCGACCGGGACGTAGGCCGCGCCCGCCTTGAGCACACCCAGCAGCGCGGCGAACACCCCCGTGCCCCGGCCGAGGTGGCACACGACCCGGTCCTCGCGCCGGACGCCGAGCCTGCGCAGCTCGCGCGCGACACCAGAGGCCAGCTCGTCCAGCTCGCGGTAGGTCAGGACCCGGGTCGGGTCGCCGACGGCCTCCCGGTCGCCGTGCCGGGCGACGGTGTCGGCGAACAGGCCCACGAGGGTGTCCCGACTCCCGGGCGCGGTCGAGGTGGTCGGCCCCTGCGGCCACAGGCCCGCGATCTCGGCCAAGCACCCGGCCCGGTCGCCCCGGTAGCCTGTGCAGCGCCAACCACCGGGGACCGGCAGGTCCTGCGGCCACAGGCTGAAGTGCCCGTGCGCATTGGTCACCACCGCGGTGGGGACCGCGCCGCCCGCCGCGGCGCCGTCGATGCCCGCGGCGTCCGCCACCGGGTGCAGGTCGGTCATGTCAGGCCCCCTTCGTTGGCACAGCGGCACTCGAACAACCCCAGCTGGAGGCTGATCGCTCGTGATCACGGTGTGGCTGCCGGAGGCGGAGTCCGAGGACCTGATGGGCGGCCTGCCCGACGGGTTCCGGGCGGACGTGTGGACCGGCGGCGAGCTGCCCGCCACGGCGGACGAGGTCGAGGTGGTCGTGCCGCCGTTCGACGTCGAGGACGGTGCCCTGGCGGTCCTGTCGGACCTGCCCAGGCTGCGCCTGGTGCAGCTGGAGTCGGTGGGGGTGGACTGGGTCCTGCCCCACCTCCCCCCGGGCGTGGCGCTGTGCAACGCCAGGGGCGCCTACGACGCGGCGGTGGCCGAGTGGGTGGTCGCGGTGGTGCTCGCGCAGCTGCGCACCCTGCCCCGGTTCGCCGGGGCGCAGCGGGACGGGCGGTGGGACTACTCGCATTCGGACTCCCTCGAAGGCAAGACCGTGCTGGTCGTCGGGTACGGCTCGATCGGCTCGGCGCTGCGGCCGGTGCTGGAGGTGTTCGGCGCCGAGGTCGTCGGGGTGTCCCGGCGGGCGCGCCCGGGTGTGCGCGGCGCCGAGGACCTGGCCGCGCTGCTGCCCACCGCGGACGTGGTGGTGCTGCTGGCACCCGCGACCGCGCAGACCGCGGGCATGGTGGACGCGCGGTTCCTGGCCCGGATGCGCGACGGGGCGCTGCTGGTCAACGCGGGCCGGGGGGTGCTGGTGGACACCGGTGCCCTGCTCGCCGAGCTGACCTCCGGCAGGCTGCGCGCCGCGCTCGACGTCACCGACCCCGAGCCGCTGCCCGCCGGGCACCCGCTGTGGTCGGCGCCCGGCCTGCTGCTCACCCCGCACGTCGCCGGGTCCAACGGCACCGCGATGGCCAAGGCCATGGCGCTGGTCAAGGCGCAGCTGGTGCGGCTGTCGCGGGGTGAGCCGCTGGTCAACACCATCACGCCGGACAGCTACTGAGCGGCGGCGGGGGCGCCGACCGGCGCCCCCGCGGTCGGCCGCGGGCCCGGGTCTCACAACCAGCCGGAGCGCACGAGCTGCCACTGGCCGTCGACCTCCAGGGGCGCGTCGGGGTCCGGGGAGGTGCCCAGCTCCCCGGCGCGCACCCGCTCCAGCACCCGGCGCGTGGCGTCCACGATCTCCGGTGCGGTCCGGCGCAGCTCCGCGGCGTCCCCGGGGGCGGCCGCCTCCGGCGGGAACCCCGCCTCCGCGAGCAGGCCGCCCAGGTCGGACAACCGGTCCCCCAACCAGGCCAGTGGGTCGGCCGACAGCGCCCGGTCGAACACCCGGTCGCCCGGGTCCCAGCCGGTGAACACGGGGTGGTAGTGCGTGCGGTCGAAGGGCTTGCCGTCCACCGCCTCCAGGAAGTCCGCGCGCCAGATCGGCTGCTCCACGGCGATCGGCGTGGAGTCGTAGATGGACTCCTTGAGCTCGCCGCGCTCGAGCACCCGCAGCTCCAGCCGGACACCGTTCTCGGCGCCCTCCTGCCCCTTGAGCGGGTCTGGGTCCACGAAGTACAGATCGCCCAGCACGACGCAGACCTTCTCGAACCCGAAGACGTACAGCACAGCTACCTCCCTGCCGCGAATGAGTTCCGCCCCCCGCGCCCGCCCGGCGCCCGCGCTAGGGTCGGGCCAGACCGAGAACCGGCCGCTGCTCCACCGAGCACCGCCCGGCCCAGGGGGACTGGAGGGGTTCCATGACCGACATCAGCACGCCGCGCGCCCGGCCCGACGCACCCGTGGTGCTCGTGGTCGGCAGCGGGTACCGCCCCTACCGCGAGTACATCCTGCGCGCGGTGTCCGGCCACTACCGGCTGTGGCTGCTGGACACCCGCGAGGCGACGTGGCAGCTGGACTACCTCGTCGGCGCCACCGCGGTCGACACGCACGACACCGCGGCGCTGTTCGCCGCGGCGCGCGCGGTCACCGAGGAGCTGCCGGTGGCGGGGGTGTTCACCTACGACGAGTCGCAGGTGGTCGCCTGCGCCGAGCTGGCCGAGGAGCTGGGCCTGCCCGGCAGCCCGCCTGCCACGATCCGCGCCTGCCGGGACAAGGCCGCCACCCGCGCCGCGCTGGCCGCGGCGGGCCTGCCGCAGCCCCGGTCGTCCATCGTGGACTCGCTGGCCGAGGCGCTGGCCGCCGCCGAGGCGATCGGCTACCCGGTGGTGGTCAAGGCGCGCAGCCTCGCGGGCAGCTACGGCGTCATGCGCGCCGACGACCCCGAGGCGGTGGCCACCGCGTTCGCCACCGCCGACGGCGCCGAGTTCTTCGGCCTGGACCGGCAGGAGACCGGCCGCGTGCTGGTCGAGGAGCTGCTGACCGGGCCGGAGATCAGCGTCGACGCCGCCATCTTCGACGGCGAGGTGCTGCCCACGACCATCGCCCGCAAGCGCGTCGGCTGGGCGCCGTACTTCGAGGAGGTCGGCCACGACGTCACCGGCGACGACCCGCTGTGGCAGGACGCCGAGCTGCTCGACCAGGTGCGCCGCGTCCACGAGGCGCTCGGCTTCACCTACGGCGCCACGCACTCGGAGTTCATGCTCACCGACGCCGGTCCCCGGCTGATCGAGGTCAACGCCCGGCTCGGCGGCGAGTTCATCCCGCACCTGGGCCACCTGGCGCGCGGCTGCGACGCGGTGCTCGCCGCCGTGCAGGCCGCCGCGGGCGAGCGCCCGGACACCCGGCAGCGGCACAGCGCGGCGGCGGGGATCCGGTTCCTCTACCCGCCGACCCACGTGGAGACGGTCGAGGTCATCGTGCACGAGGACCGCTTCGGCCCGACCGTGCGCGAGGTCGGGCTGACCACCCACCCCGGGGACCGGCTGGCCCTGCCGCCGGTGGCGCGGCTCAACCGCTACGCGCATGTCCTGGCCTCCGGCGAGAGCGCGGAGCAGGTGCTGGCCGACCTGGCCGAGGCTGAGCAGCTCGTCGAACTGGTGGCCACCCCGATCGAACCCCCCGTCACGTAGGCCCGCTGACCCCGGCCGCACTGGCCGACCCGGCGGACCGGCGCACACCGGTCCACAGCACGGCGGCCAGTGCGGAGGCCAGCAGCGCGGGCGCGAACCGGTACACCTGCTCCGGCAGCGCGACCGACCAGCCGAGCAGGAACGACGACAGCGCCAGCGCGCCCAGGATGAACGCGCGCATCACCGCGTTGGTGCGCCCGGCGACCTCGTCGGGGATGGCGCGGAACCGGAACTCGTTGGTGGTCACGTTCATGCCGCCCTCCGCGGCCATCAGGCAGATGAAGGCCGCGATCACCACCGGCTGCCACGGCAGCAGCAGCAGCGCGCAGGAGGCCGCGCAGAGCACGAACCAGCGGCCGATGCGCTGCTCGGGGGTGCGGTCCACCCACACCCGGTCGGCGACCCACGCCCCGGCGGCGCTGCCCGCGGCACCGGCGGCGATCACCAGGCCGGTCCACTTGCTCGACCAGCCCCAGGTGCCCTGCACCAGCAGCACCATGACGATCGGCACCGCGCCCGCGCCCAGGTTGTGCATCGACAGCGACAGCGTCAGCCGCGGGATGCCGGGCAGGCGCCGGAAGCTGCGGAACCCCTCCACCTGCATGCGCAGGAACCCGCGCTCCACCGGTGGTTGCGGGCGCTTGGGCAGCGCGAGCGCGACCAGGGCGGTCAGCAGGAAGGTCGCGGCGTCGATCCACAGCGCCCAGTTCGTGCCCAGCGTGGCCAGCACGAGACCGGCGAGCGCGGGCCCGAGGCAGCGCGCCGCCTCGGTGGTGGCGGCGAACTTGCTGTAGGCCCAGGTGACCCGGTCCGGCGGGACCAGGGTGGGCAGCAGGCCGAAGTCGCTGGTCAGGTTGGAGACCACGTTGGCGCAGCTGGTCAGCAGCAGCATGGCGAAGACCAGCTCCACCCGCTCGGCCATGAGCAGCAGCGGGATCAGCGCGACGAGCACGCCCTGGGCCAGCTCGGAGACCAGGAAGACCCGGCGCCGCTCGAAGCCGTCGATCAGCGAGCCGAGCGCGGGCGAGAGCACGAACGGCAGGTACTGGACGCCGAGGCTGAGCGCGGCCAGCACCGAGGACCCGGTGCCCGCCAGGATGGTCACCGGCATCGCCAGGTGCAGGAACGTGGTGCCCAGCTCGGAGGCCGCCGACGACCCGGTCAGCAGCCAGAACCGGCTCACCCGGTGCCCGGGGGCCCCGGGGGGCTGCTCGGTCGCAGCCCCCCGGCCGGTCTCCTCCGGCGCCGACATCACTTCACGTGCGCGGCGATCGCGCGCGCGCACTCCAGCGACTCGGTGTGGGTGGTGTCGACCTCGACGTCGTAGGTGACGCCCACGTGCACGACCTCGGCCTGCGAGGCCGCCATCCCGGCGACCCGGTCACCGCGGGCGATCTCCCGCATGGCGGCGACCTGCGGGTCGCAGCGCACGCCGACCCAGAGCACCGACAGGCCCTCCAGGTGCGCGCGGGTGCGCGCCTGCGAGGCCGCCCCGCTGAGGAACACGTCGTCGATGATCACACCGGCGCCCGCGCGGGCCATCGCCGCGATCCCCGCCATCCAGGCGCGCTCCATCTCCTGGAAGCCCTCGCCGAGCTCCACCTCGCCCTGCTGGCCGAACGACACCCCGGACCCGGAGTCCACCATGGACGGCGGCAGCCGGTCGATGAGGTCGTCGACGCCGAGGTTGAGGAACGGGGTCGGCAGGATGTGCTTGAGGCAGCGCGAGATCCCGGACTTGCCCGAGCTGGAGCCGCCGTTGAGCACGATGACCTGGGTCGTCACTTGATCGGTTCACCTTCCAGAGTGATCCGCTCCATCTTCCTGGCGTGCGGCCAGTAGTCGGAGACGGCGTAGTGCTGAGTGGCCAGATTGTCCCAGAGTGCCACGTCCCCCTCCTCCCACTGGAACCGGCACTGGAACTCCGGCCGCCACGCGGTCAGGTGGACCATGTCGAGCACGCGGCGGCTCTCGGCCTCGTCGAGGCCCTCGACGCGCACCCCGGACACCTTGTTGGAGAACAGGACCTTCTCGCCGGTGAGCGGGTGGGTGAGCACCAGCGGGTGCGCCTGCGCAGGGTACTTCTCGCGCATCCGCGCCCTGGCCTCCTCGTTGCCCTCGAAGGCCGGGGCGTAGATCTGCATCCAGTCGTGCACCACGCGCATCTCGTCGAGCTCGGAGCGGGTCGCCTCGCTCAGCGACCGGTACGCCGCGCCCATGTTCGCCCACAGCGTGTCCCCGCCGCGGGGCGGGATCTGCACGCCGCGCAGCAGCGAGCCGAAGGTGGGGACCTCGCGCCAGTTCAGGTCGCTGTGCCAGGCGTTGAGGTTGCCGGTGTGCTTCTCGTCGTGGTAGATCCCGGTGATCTCCGGGTACTCGTGGTAGGGCTGGAACGGGGAGATGCCGTGCACCAGCGGGTCGTCCTCGGAGATGAACGGGTGCACCTCGGTGCGGCCGATCCGCCTCGCCACCTTGGCGAAGGTGTGCCGGTCGAGGTGCTGCCCCTTGAAGAAGACCACCTTGTGCTGGAGCAGCAACTCGTTGACGAAGTCGCCCAGCGCCGGGTCGGCCGGGTCGAGCCGGTAGTCGTCGAGGACCACGCCGAGGTGGGTCCCCAAGGGCCTGCGTGCCACCATCACTCCTCTGCCTTCGTGGTGATCGAGTAGCGGGCGGCCGCGGCCGCGAGGTCGCGCTCCACCTCGGCGGTGGAACCGGCGGCCACGAAGAACCGGCCCGCGGTGCTCCAGGTGTCCGGTGGGTCGTTGAGCAGCTCACCGACCGCGGGGGTGTCCGCGTGCACCACCGAGGCGGGCAGGTCGTCGAGGCCGCGCACCTCCAGCACCCGGCACGGCCCGGGTTCGTCGAGCGGCACGAACAGCCAACCGGACGCGCCGATCCCGGGGAAGTCCAGCATGGTCGGGCCGCCGGGCAGCTCGCTGGGCTCGCCCAGGCACGCCAGCACGGCCTCCCTCGGCATGTCCACGCCGAACACCTCGCGCAGGTGCACCGGCACCCCGGCGCCGCCGAAGCGGTTGCCGATCTCCAGGAACACCAGCTCGTCGTCCGGGGTGTGGAACAGCTCCAGGTGGAACGCGCTGTCCACCAGGCCGAGCGCGGTGGCCACCGACTGGGCGTAGTCGAACATCCTGGCGACCAGCCCGGGGTCGTCCGGGGTGACCGACACCATCGGGACCCGCTCGTGCTGGAAGGAGAACGCCGTCGTCGCGTACCGGGAGGGGCAGTACCAGATCAGCTTCCCGTCGCGGACCACGCCGTCGGAGTGGTAGATGTCGCCGTCGACGAACTCCTCGACCTCGTAGCCCTCCTCGATGCGGCCCGCGTCGTGCTCGGCCAGCAGCTCGGCCGCGCCACCCAGCACGCTGACGCCCATGCTCGCCCCCTGGCTGCGGGGCTTGAGCACCAGCCGACCGGGCACCGCGGCCGCGAACTCCGCGAGCACGTCGCGCGGGGTCCCCGGGTCGACCGCGAGGTGGCGCGGCACGCGCACACCCGCCTCCGCGAGCGCTTCCTTCATCGCCACCTTGTCGCGGCACAGCAGCGCGGACCGGGCGTTCGTGCCCTGCACGCCGAAGTGGTCGCGCAGCCTGGCCGCGGGCAGGGTGGTGTGCTCGTAGAGACCGACGATCGCGTCGGGGGCGCCGAACTCGGCCACCAGCTCCGCCGCGGACTCGCGGATGGTGTCGGCCGCGCGGTCGTAGTTGTCCAGGTCGTCGATGTCCGGCAGGTCGAAGGTGGCGATGGCCGCGAACCGCGCCGCGACCTCCTCCGGCAGGCGCGCCGCGCTGCCCTTGGGCATCACCGCGGTCACCACGTGGTCGTCGAAGTCGACCGCGTGCGCCTCGGAGGCGTGGAAGCCGACGCAGAGGACGTGCTTGTTCTTCGTCATGTGCCCAGCGCAATCGTCTCGTGCAGGTACAACCGCTTCGCGGTGCGCCCGCTGTCCCTCACGTACGCGACGAGCTTGTCGCTGTCGACCATCGCGGGGTGCGCCTCGTCGTACTCGACGCACATCACCGCCCCCAGCCAGGGTTCCTGGCCCATCGCGTACACGTACACCGAGTCCGCCCCCAGGGCGTCGACGATCGCCGCGCCCTGCTCGAAGTTCGACCCCTTGAGCCGCCTGCCCGCGTCCACCTTGCGGTCGAGCCGCTCGGGGAACAGCGGGCCGTAGAGCCAGCTGACCGGGGCGCCGACGCTCTCCATGCCGATGAACACGGTGTCGACGTGGTCCACCAGCGCGGCCACCCTCGGGTACAGCTCCGGGGAGACGTTGGTGGAGTCGGCGGCGAACAGGACGCGCTTGCCGTCGAGGTCGAGCAGCCACCCGCACTTGGTGCGGATCCGGATGTCGCCGTGCTCGCCGAGGAACGGCAGCGCGGTGACGGTGCCGCCGGGGGTGCGCACCGAGTCCATGTCGTCGAGCTCGACGACGTCGGCGAAGCCCAGCGCGTGCAGGACCCGCTTGAGGTTGGGGTCGACGAGGCTGGAGCCGGAGGACTTGGCGATGAGCACGGTGCCGACCCGGTGGCGGATCTTGAGCAGCGTCTCCAGGAGCATGTGGTCCTGGTGGTTGTGGGTGATCATCACGTAGTCGACCCGCTCGGGCAGGTCCGCGAAGGTGAACCGGCCGTCGGCCTCGCGGGAGTACCCGCTGTAGCTGATCACCGGGTCCACCAGGAACGTCGTGCCGCGGTGGCGGACGAACACGCACGCGTGCCCGACGTACTCGATCACGTCGCCGCCCCCGGGCGGGGCAGCCCCGGTGGCCCCGGTGGCCCCGGTTTCCACGGTGGCCCCGGTTTCCACGGTGTCTTCCTCGAAGAACCCCTTGAACACCTCGGCCCGCTCGCCGCGCAGGCCCAGCTCGGCGGTGACCCGGTCCAGGTCGTCCGCGCCCAGCCCACCGCGGAAGACGTCGTCGAGCAGCGCGGAGTCCAGCGGCACGGTCACCAGCACCTGCTCCGGCGAGTACTCCAGCACCGGCGTGGTCAGCGCGAAGTCCCGGTCGTCCGCGTGCACCTCGGAGAACCGGACCTGGTGCAACCCGCGGTCGAAGTAGGGCGAGGAGTACAGCAGCGGCTCGATGAACCGGTAGTCCGGTGTGCGGTTGTCCCGGTTGTAGAACAGCTCCACGCACCCGGCCAGCGGTTCGGGCAGCTGCTTGTAGACCGCCTCCATGGACGCGCCGGTCTGCTCGGGCAGGATCTTCTGCTCCAGCTCCTCGATCGCGTCGGCGAGCTCCAGCAGCGGCGCGCGCTGCTGCGCGGTGGCCTCGTACCACTGCTTGACCGCCTCGTGCGCGCCCTCGTGCCGCTCGATGACGAACGGGCCGCCCTGGAACCTGGCCTGCTTGAGCGCGGTGCGGTGGGTCTGCGGGTTGGCGATGAACGACTCCGCGATCGTGCGGTAGTGGTTCTTGAGGTACAGCGCGAGCGTCTGCGGCGGCAGCAGGTACGACCAGGCGTACCACCCGGCGATCGACGGCTCGGCGATGACGTTCTTCTTCAGCGACAGCGTCAAGTCAGCCTCCGAGCTCGCAGACGTAGTACTGGAACAGGTGGTCCTCGACCCGGGCGGTGGTCTGGCGCACGACCAGGCCCGCGGCGGTGAGGTCGGGGACGTCGAGCAGCACGGGGCTGTGCCCCAGCAGCACCAGGGTGCCGCCGGGGCGCACCGACTCGACCAGCCGGGGCAGGATGCGCCTGGCCGCGGCGGTGGTGACCACCTCGGAGTTGAGGAACCGGCTGAACAGGATGTCGACGCTGCCCGGCGCGACGGCGGGCCGCTCGGCGTCGCCGTGGTGCACCCGCTCCAGGTGCGCGCGGGCGAAGTCCACCATGTGGCCGCTGAGGTCCTGGCCGACGGTGCGGATGCGGGCCGGGTTGAGCGTGGCGAAGTCCGAGAGGAACTGCCCGGTGGAGCAGGCCGGGTCGTAGGCCAGCACGTCGTGGTCCAGGTCGGTGAACCGCGGCCCGAACAGCGCCCTGGTGTAGTCGCGGATGTGCCGCTCGCCGAGGCCGAGGAACTCCGCGCGCTCGGCGCTGACCCGCCAGCCGTCGGCGGGGCTGGTCTTCTCCCTGCCGTGCTCGCGCTGCTTGGCGAACGGGTGGACGAGCTCGGTCAGCGGGGTGATGGCGTCGAACGCGGCCCGCCGGTCGGCCTCGGGCAGCGGCCGGAACACGACCCGCGCGTCGGAGTCGGAGGTGCGGACCGACTCGACGAGGCCGACCACGTTGAACCAGAACACGCGGCTGCAGAAGACACCGGGCAGGTCGTGGTCGACGACGAGGTCGGAGATGGTCTTGTACCCGGCGTACCAGCGCTCGTCGGGCAGGCGGAACAGGAACAGCCGCTCCGGCTGCCCGGTCAGCTCCTCGCGCAGGGCGTGGCCGCCGCCGGGCAGCTCCCAGCGGCCGAAGTCGCCCCTGACCAGCTCCGCCTTGGCCTTGACCTCGGTGTCGACGAACTCCGGGTCGAGTGGTGCGCCCCGGTCCCAGCCCTGCTGCCCGGTGTCCTGCTGCCCGGTGTCCTGCTGCTCGGTGTCCTGCTGCTCGGTGTCCACGCTCAGTCCCCGATGGTCTGCCGGAGTTCCCGGATGATCTGGCGGTCGGTGGTGGCGACCGGCTCGGCCCAGCCGTCGTCGGCCAGCCACAGGCGCAGGGCGGCCAGCACCCGGCTGTCCGCGCCGCCGCCCGCCGCGGCGTCCAGCCAGTCCCCCGGCTCGACCACGCGGGCGTCGTCGAGGCCGAACTCCGCGCGCAGGGCGTCGAGGTCGTAGGTGCGGTGCACCAGCAGCGACCGCACCCCCGGCACCGTGCCCGCGTCGGCGGCGGCGACCAGCGCGGACACGACGTCGTCGACGTGGCACACCGGGACCAGGCCGGACAACCTCGGCAGCACGCCGAGCCTGCGCGAGAGCCGGAGCAGCCAGGTGAACACATCCCGGTCGAGGAACGCCTCCTCCTGCGGTGCGTGGCCGTAGACCAGGCCCGCCCGCAGGAGGTCGACCGGGCGGTCCAGCGCGCTCGCGTAGGCCTCCGCGACGAACTTGGCCTGCGAGTAGGGGTCGCCGATGGCGGCGAGGGACTCCTCGGTGAACGGTGCGAACTCCGCGCCCGCCGAGGCGGCGGACAGGAACACGAACCGGTCCGACCCGCGGGCGGCCGCCGCCCGCACCAGGGCACGGGTGGTGGCGACGCTGCCGGTGAGGTGGCGCTCCAGCGGCAGGAGGTGGTTGACCTCGAAGCCGCAGTGCACGACCGGCCCCCACCCGGACTCGGGTGCGCGGTCGAGGTCGGCGTAGCCGAGGAACGCCACGCCGTCGAAGTCGCCCTCCCGCTTGCCGAACCGGGCCCGGTGGCGCTCCACCAGCCGCTCGGGTCGGCTCGTGGTGACGACGGTGATCGGCCTGCCGGTGCCGAGCAGCCGGTCGAGCACGTGCCCGCCGATGAAGCCGCCCGCGCCGGTGACGGTGATCGCCCCGCCCGCCCTCGCCAGGTCCGAGGTCGGCAGCGCGAGGTCGGCCAGGTCCTCGCTGACCTGGGCGAAGACGGCGTGCACCGGGGAGACCGGCGCGGCGGCGCCGCCCAGGGCGTCGAGGAAGCCCTGGACGGTGAAGTCGTAGTTGAGCTTGTCGAAGGCGTCCTGCACCTCGTCCTCGCCGAAGCGCTCGGCCAGGTCCACCTGGATCTGCACGAGGGTGAAGGAGGTGCCGCCCGCGTCGAAGACGGAGGTGGTCAGGTCGATGTCGCCGCCGATCGCCGCGGCCACGATGCCGCGCACGACCTCCGGGTCGGCCCCGGCGGGGTCGGTGGCGGGCGCCGGGGCCCGCCGGGCGAGCACCCGCAGGGCGTCCTTGTCCGCCTTGCCGGACTCGGTGACCGGGATGGCGTCGACCAGCAGCAGGGTGTCGGGGACCTCCCAGGGCGGGAGCACCTCGCGCAGCCGGGCCCGCAGCTCGGTCTCGGGCAGGTGGTCGGCGGTGTGCGCCAGGACCAGCGAGCTGCCGTCGAGCAGCACGACCGCGCGGGTGTCGAGCAGCCGGGACAGCCTGCCCTCCAGCTCGCCGAGGCCGATGCGGTGGCCGAGGCGCTTGACCTGGTCGTCGACCCGGCCGAGGTAGTGGACCTCGCCGTCGCGCAGCTCGACGTGGTCGCCGGTGCGGTAGGCGGGCTGCCCGTCGACCTCGGTGAACGCGGGGTCGTCACGCCCCTCGTAGCCGAGGGCGACCCCCGCTCCGACCAGGACCAGTTCGCCGGTGCCGCTGGTGGCGCAGCCGTCGGCCGTGCGCACCCGGGCGGAGTAGCCGTCGATGGGTGTGCCGACGGTGGTGCTGAACCGGGTCAGCTCGGCGACGGAGAAGCAGACGGTGCCCTCGGTGGGCCCGTAGGCGTTGAGCACGCGGCTGTGCTTGGCCGCGGTGCGGTACTCCACTTCGGACAGCGCCTCGCCCGCGAAGACGACGGTGCGGATGCCCTGCTTGGCGGTGTCGTCCAGCCGCGCGTACACCGAGGGCGGCAGGGTGACCAGGTCGCAGCCGTGCGCGGCCAGGTGCGCGCCGACCGCCTGCACCCACGACCCGCCGTCCCACTCGGGCACCACGAGCGTGCCGCCCGCGGCGAGGGTGACGAGCACCTCGGCGAGGGAGGCGTCGAACGACAGCGAGGAGAACTGCAGGACGCGGGTCCCCGGCTCGATGCCGAACAACCGGGTCTGGGCGGTGCACAGGTTCTCGATGCCCCGGTGGCCGACGTTGACCAGCTTGGGCAGGCCGCTGGAGCCGGAGGTGAAGATCGAGTAGGCGATCTCCTGCCGGTCCCCCAGCGGTGCGTGCTCGTCGGGCAGCTCGTCCGGGGTGAGCACGCGGTGCCCGGTGGCGCGCACGGCCGCGGCGTCGGCGGTGCAGCACAGCACGAGCGCGGGGTGGGCGAGGTCGAGCGCCTCCCGCATCCGGTCCGTGGGCAGGTTCGCGTTGACCGGTGTGTAGGTGAGCCCGGAGCGCAGCACGGCGATCGCCCAGATGAGGGCGTCCGGGGTGTGCTCGCCCGCCAGGACCACCCGGCCGCGGGGCACCGCCGCGCGCAGCCGCGCCGCGCGCTCGGCGGTCGTCGTGTCCAGCTCGGCGTAGGACCACGTGCGCGCGCCGGACTCCAGCGCGGGCTGGTCCCCGCGCGCGCCGAGGTGGTGGTCGAGCAGTGCGGAGAGGCCCACGGTCGACCTGTTCTCCCTTCCCAGCAGCGGATTCCCGGTTGCGGTCATGGCGTCCCGCCGATGCGGATCGGGCGGTCCGGGGCCGCGGTCAGCTCGCCGAGGACCGCGGTGTACTCGGCCAGCAGCCCTTCAGCGGTCGAGCGGGTGAGGATGTCGGTGTTGTAGGGCAGCACCACGACCAGTTCCTCGCCGACCTCGTTCACCTCGATGGTCAGGTCCGCCTTCGCGGTGCCGTTGTCCACCAGCCACGGGGTCGCGCGCACGCCCTCCAGACCTGCCCGCGGGCGCAGTGGCCCCTGGTAGGCCAGCACGACCTGGACCAGCGGCTGACCGGAGGCGCCCGGTCGGGCGCCGAGGGCGCGGACCACCGCGCCGAAGTCGACGTACTGGTGTTCCAGCGCCTCCTGGGCGTGGTCGTCGACGGCGGCCAGCACCTTGAGCGGGACCGCGTCGTCGTCGAGGACGACGCGCATCACCGCGGTGTTGGTGAAGAAGCCGACCACGTCCTCGGCCGCGGGGGAGGGCCGCCCGGAGTACGGGGAGCCGATCAGCACGTCGCGCTGACCGGTGCGCCGGGCGACCAGCACGGCGAGGGCGAGCAGGTGGACGGCGAACGGGGTGGCGCCCGCGTCCGCGGCCAGCCGCCGCACCGCCTGCCGCAGCCCGGGGCCGGTCGCGTGGTTGAGCCGCTCGCCCCGGTGCGAGAACACCGCGGGGCGGGGGCGGTCCTCGGGCAGCCGGACCTCGGTCGGGGCACCGGCCAGCAGCTCGCGCCACCGGTCCAAGCCAGCGGCGAGCGCGGGGTGGTCGGCGACGGCGTGCTGCCAGGCGGCGTGGTCGCGGGGGCGCAGCCCGGTGCCGGGCACCGGGTCCGGGCTCCGCCCGGCGCGCCGGGCCGCGTAGCAGTGCGCGAGGTCGGAGTCGATGACGTCGATGGACAGCCCGTCGGCGACGACGTGGTGGGTCACCAGGACGAGCACGTGCTCGGTGGGCGAGAGGACCAGCAGGGCGGCGCGGAGCAGGGGTGGCTCGGCCAGGTCGAACGGCACGGCGCCCAGCTGCGCGGCCCGGCGCTCGGCCTGCGCGGGCGAGCCCACGGCCTCCACCACCAGCTCAGCGGTGACCTCGTCGGCCACGCGGACCACCAGCTCGCCCGCCACGAGGTGCAAGCCGCTGCGGAAGGCGTCGTGGCGGTCGACGAGGTCCTGCACCGCCCGGCCCAGCGCGGGCACGTCCACCCGGCCGTCCAGGTGCAGGGCGGAGGCCTCGTTGTAGGCGACCGACGCGGAGCGCTTCACCCTCGCCAGCGACCAGAGCCTGCGCTGGTGCGGCGACGCCGGGTGGGTCGCCGGGGCGTCCACCCCGACCAGCGGCGGCAGGCCGGGCGCGGCGCCGCCCGCGTCGAGCAGCTCAGCCACCGCGGCCAGCGAGCCCGCGCCGAGCAGCTGCCGGGCGGTCAGCGCGGCGCCGAAGTCGTCGCGGACGCGGTTGAGCACGCGCACCGCCTGCAGGGAGGTGCCGCCCAGGGCGCGGAACCCGTCCGCCGCGCCGACCCCGTCCACCCCGAGCACGTCCTCCCAGATCGCCGCGAGCCGGGCCTGCGTCTCCCCCGCGGTCCCGCCGGACCCGGTGTGCACGGGCACGGGGTGCTCGGCGAGCGCCTTCAGGTCGAGCTTGCCGTGCTGGTTGAGCGGCAACCGGTCCAGCCGGACCACCGCGGACGGGACCGCGATCGGCGGCAGCTCGGCCGCGAGGCGCTCGGCCAGCTCGGCCTCCACACCGCCGTCCCCGCCGTCCCGGGTGCTGTCCACCACGACGAAGGCGACCAGCCTGGCCGCCGGGCCCTCGCCCTGCACGACCGCGGCGCAGGACCGCACCCCGGGGTGCGCGGCGAGGACGGCCTCGACCTCACCGCGCTCCACGCGGTGACCGCGCACGTTGAGCTGCTGGTCCACCCGGCCCAGGAAGTCCAGGTTGCCGTCGGGCAACCGCCGCACCCGGTCGCCCGTGCGGTAGAGCCGGGCGCCGGGGCGGGCGCTGAACGGGTCGACGGGGAACTGGCGGTCGGTGAGCTCCGGCAACCCCCAGTAGCCCTTGGCGAGGCCGGGACCACCGACGTACAGCTCACCGGGCTCCCCCTCGGGCACCGGGCGCATCGCCGGGTCGAGCACGTGCACCTCGCGCCCGGGGAGGGGCTTGCCGATCGGCGGGGCGGCGCCGGGGGCGCGCTCGTCGGAGGCGGTGGCCGCGACGGTGACCTCGGTCGGGCCGTAGACGTTGACCAGGCGCCTGCCCGCGCCCCAGCGCTCGGCCACCTGCGGCAGGCAGACCTCGCCGATGTAGGTGAGCGTGCCCAGGTCGGGCAGGGCGGGTCGCTCCACCAGCTCGGCGAGCAGGGCGGGCGGCAGCATGGCCGCGGTGACCCGCGTGTCGCGCAGGAACCGGACCAGCTCGGGTCCGGCGGTGTCGACGTGCGCGGGCGGGACCACCACCGTGCCGCCGACCGCGAGCGGGGCGAAGATGTCGAGGACCTGGATCTCCCAGGTCAGCGGGTAGTACTGGAGGAAGCGCGTCCCCGGTCCGAGCCCCAGGTAGGGCGTGATGGCGCCGATGAGGAAGCACGCCGAGCCGTGGACGTGCATGACGCCCTTGGGCCTGCCCGTGGTGCCCGAGGTGTAGGTGATGAACGCCAGCCGCTCCGGGTCACCGGCGGGCAGCCCGCCCTCCTCGGGCTCCGCGTCCTGACCGATGAGGTCACCCGGTGTCACGAGGGGGACGCCGCACGGCGGCAGCACCGCGCGCAGGGGCTCCGAAGCGATGAGCAGTCCTGGTTGGACGTCCTCGACCACCCAGCGCAACCGGGCCTCGGGGTGCGAGGGGTCGAGGGCGACGTAGCTGCCGCCCGCCTTGAGGATGCCCAGCAGCAGCACAACCACCTCGGCCGAGCGCTCCAGGCACAGGCCCACGAACACTCCGGGGCCGACGCCGAGCCCGCGCAACCGCCGGGCCACCGAACCGGAGGCCCGGTCCAGCTCCGCGTAGGTCATCCGAACACCGCCGCACTCGACCGCGAGCGCGTCCGGGGACACCCGGGCGCGCGCGCTGACGAGGCCGTGGATCGAGCCGCTCATCGGGGCCCCGCGTCGCGGCGAACAGCCTCGGCATGCGCGTTCACGGCAGTTCCCCCTCGCACGAGCACAGGTGACCGACAGCCAACGGTGAGTTGCGCCTCAGCTACAGCAGTTACTGCTTAGCACCTCAGTTACCACCTTCGCGACAGTTCCACACGCGAACCTTTCGCGATTACAGAACGCAACAGCAGGCTCCCCCAGCGGACGTCGGCACCCTACGCCGCGCGTCTCGTCACTGGCAACCTCGTTGCCATTCCTGCCGGGAACCCCTTTTCCGGGCACGCCGTTCCACTATCGACGGACACGTCGTCCCCTGCGCAACCCCTAAAGCCTTGCACCAGCACTGAGCACTGGATACACTCCGCCGCGCTCCTGCGGAGCACCGGCATTGCGAGGAAATCTCGGGAAAATCGGACGTCATTAGGCGGTTCGGGGTAACACCTGCCTACCTGCGCATTCACCCGCAGCCGACGCGAGGGGCGCGGTTGAGCGGTACACAGTGAACTGTGGTAACCATTGGTGCAGACCTGCGTTTGGGGTCGCGCACCGAGGGCAGGAAGAACGCTCGTCCACTTTCGCCGAGCAGCCGCTGTTCGGCCCACTGGCGTGCCGTCGGCACTGGGAGAACCGAGGGAAGGAATCAGGTGCTATGGGCAGCGCTGTGGCCAGTGCCGATCCGCGGCCGCTGGATCACGTGGAGATTTCGCTGACCGATTCCGAGTGCGCGGACGTGCGCGGGCGGCTGGCCGAGTTCGCGCGCGCGAGCAACGACCTGCCGCTCGACAGCGAAGACCTCCTCGCCGACGCCGAGGTGGCCGGGAAGGTGCTGCCCGACCGCCTGGTCCGCGCGCTGCGCGGGTTCCGGCGCGGGGGCAACGACACCGGCGCCCTGCTGATCAGGAACGTGCCCACCGACACCGCCCTGCCGCCCACCCCGCACGACGGGTACTCCGGGCACTGGACCGAGGTGCCGGTCGCGACCTTCGCCCAGCTCGCCGTCGTCTCCCAGCTCGGCGAGGTCATCGCCTACGCCGACGAGAAGGCGGGCAACCTCATCCAGGACGTGGTCCCGGTCCGCGGCGCGGAAGCGCGGCAGGAGAACACCGGCACCGTCTACCTGGAACTGCACACCGAGAACGGGTTCCACCCGCACAAACCGGACTTCATCACGCTGCTGTGCCTGCGCCCCGACCACGGCCGCGCCAGCCACACCGTCGTCGGCGGCGCCGCCGAGGTGCTGCCGGAGCTGTCTGCGGCCTGCACCGCGGCGCTGCGCAGGCCGGAGTTCCGGCTGCGGGTGAGCAGCTCGTTCGGCGCGGGCGCCGACCTGCGCACCGAACCGGTCGCGGTGCTGTCCGGTCCGGTCGACTCCCCCGAGTTCCTCGCCGACTTCCACACCATGGAGCCGCTGACCGGCGCGGCCGCCGCCGCGCTCGACGAGCTGAAGGCGGCGCTGCTGAGGTCGCTGCGCGGGGCCAGGCTCGACGCGGGCGACCTGCTGGTCATCGACAACCGCACCGCCGTCCACGGCCGCACCCCGTTCACCGCCCGCTACGACGAGACCGACCGCTGGCTGCGTCGCTGCTTCGCGGTGTCCGACCTGCGCCGCTCGCGCGGGGTGCGCAGCCCCGGCTCGCGGGTGTGCGCGCCGCTCGCGGTGATCGGGCTGTCGGGCACCCACCCCCGGACCGAGGAGGACGCGCGGTGCAGCAGTTCCTGACCACCCTCGACGAGCTGGCCGCCCGACCCCCGCAGCACCTGCTGCTGCTCTACTCCGGCGGCCTGGACGGGACCTTCCTGCTGCACCGGCTGCGCGAGCTGGACAGCAAGGTCACCGCGCTCAACGTGCGGATCGGGGACACCGAGCCCGCCGACACCGCCGCCGCGCAGGCGCGCGCGTTCGGGGCCGACTTCCGCGACGTCGACGCCACCGACGAGTTCTTCGCCGAGTTCCTCCCGGCGGCGATCCACGCCGACGCCTGCTTCCAGGGCGAGTTCCCGGTCAGCTCCACGATCACCCGGCCGCTCATGGCGCGGGCGGCGGTGCGGGTGGCCCGCGAGCTGGGCTGCGACGTGATCGGCCACACCGCCACCTACATGCAGAACAGCTCGATCCGGCTGTCCGGGTCGATCTCCGCGCTGGACCCGGGGATCGGCGTGGCCGCGCCGTTCCTCGGGTCGGACCTGCCGCGCTCGGCGAAGCTCGCCGCGCTGGCGGGCACCGGGGTGAGCTTCCCGGAGGGCATCCACAGCATCGACGCCAACCCGTGGGCGCGGGTGATCGAGTGCGGGTCGCTGGAGAGCCCCGAGAACCGGCTCGACGAGAGCGTCTTCCGCTGGACCAACGACATCGCGGACGCCCCGGACGAGCCGGTGGAGATCGCGCTGACCTTCGCCGCGGGCCTGCCGGTGGAGCTGGACGGGACCGCGCTGCCGTTGCCTGAGCTGGTGTCCCGGCTGAACGCGCTCGGCGGGGAGCACGCCGTCGGCCGGTCGTCCGGGCTGGAGGACACCCCGTTCGGCGTGAAGAACCACGAGATCCGCGAGGCACCGGCCGCGGCGATCATCATCAAGGCGCACCAGGTCCTCGCGAACGCCGTGTGCACCAACCAGGAGCACGCGGTGCGCGCCGGCATCGCCCGCGAGTGGACGAACGCCGTCGTGCACGGCCAGTGGTTCGGCAACCTCGGTGAGAGCCTGGCCCGCTGCCTGGCCGACCTCGACCGCCCGCTCACCGGGGCGGTGCGGCTCAAGCTGCACAAGGGCAACCTGGTCGTGATCGGCACCGACTCCCCGAACGGGCTCTACTACACCCGGCACGGCGCGGAGTTCCACGACGTCATGAACAGCTACTCCTACGCACCCTGGCTGGCCCTGGCCACGTGGCCGGACCGACTGCGACGACCCGGAACGGTGACATGAGCGACGACAAGCGGACCCTGGTCGACCTCTCGCACGTGGTGCGGCACGGCATGACCACCTACCCGGGGCTGCCCGGGCCGGTGATCGAGGACCACATGTCCTTCGCCGACTCGCAGGGCCGGTACTCCCCCGGCACCGAGTTCCAGATCGGGCGGATCACCCTCGTCGCCAACACCGGCACCTACGTCGACGTGCCCGCGCACCGCTTCACCGGCGGCTCCGACCTGTCGGAGGTGCCGCTGTCGACCTTCGTCGACCTGGAGGGCGTCGCCGTCTCCGCCACCGGCGCCGCGGCCGTCGGCCCCGAGGCGTTCGACGGTGTCGACGTCACCGGCAAGGCCGTGCTCGTGCACACCGGCTGGGACAGGCACTGGGACACCCCGCACTACGGCGACGCGGGCCACCCGTTCCTGACCGCGGACGCCGTGGCGTGGCTGGTCGAGCGCGGGCCGGTCATCGTCGGCATCGACTCGGTGAACATCGACGACATGGCCGACCTGAGCCGCCCGGCGCACACCGGGCTGCTCGCGGCGGGCATCCCCTGCGTGGAGCACATGACCGGCCTGGAGCAGGTGGTGGGCACCCGGTTCCGGTTCCACGCCGCGCCGATCGCCGTGGCCGGGATGGGCACCTTCTCGGTCCGCGCGTACGCGCTCGTCGACGGGTGACCCGCGGCGCCCCACCAGCCAGGCGGAGGATCCCACCAGCCCCACGGAGGTCGTGAGCCCATGGAGAAGCACCACCTCGATCCCGCGAGCGCCGCGGCGCTCGACGAGCTCGTCCGGGAGGTCACCGCGCAGGTGTCCACCGTGCACGGCGCCGAGTTCCACCGGCTGGCCGCCGTGCTCGCCCACGAGCTGCCGCGCGGCCTGCGGGAGGTGTTCGTCGACTTCCGGCTGCGCGAGCCGTCCGGCGCGCTGTTGCTGTCCGGGCTGCCGGTGGACGACGACCGGATCGGGCCGACCCCCGCGCACTGGTACCCGGACCCCGACGAGGTGTCGCCGTCGCTGCGCGAAGAGGTCGCGTTCGGCCTGCTGGCGCAGCTGCTCGGTGACCCCTTCGGCTTCGCGACCCTGCACAACGGGCTGCTGGTGCACAACATCATCCCGATCAAGGGGTACGAGAAGGAGCAGATCGCCTTCGGCTCCGACGAGAAGCTGGAGTGGCACACCGAGGAGGCGTTCCACGTCCACCGGTCGGCCTACACCGCGCTGCTCTGCCTGCGCAACCCCGCAGGCGCGCCGACCACCTACGCCGACATCGCCGACCTGGAGATCAGCGCGGCGGACCGCGCGGTGCTCCGCCAGCCGCTGTTCGAGACCCGGCCCAGCGGCTCGCACTCCGCCGAGCGCAACAAGTTCCGCGAGCTGCTGCCCGAGTCCGACCACGAGCGGTGGGGCCGCAGCTTCGCCGCCACCGAGGGCATCCACTCCGACCCGGTCGTGCAGCCGGTGCTGCGCGGGGCCGAGGACCGGCCCTACCTCTGCCTGGACCCGGACTGCATGACCGCCGTCGACGACGAAGCGGCCGCGGCGCTGGCCAGGCTGGTCGCCGAGGTCGACCGCAGGATCCAGGACGTCACGCTCACCCCCGGCGACGTGCTGTTCATGGACAACGACCGGGCCATCCACGGCCGCAAGCCGTTCAAGGCGCACTTCGACGGCAACGACCGGTGGCTCAAGCGGATGAACATCGCCCGCGACCTCAGGCCCTCCCGTGACCGCAGGCTGTCCCCGGACAGCCGCGTCATCTTCTAGTGCCCCTGCTCGTGCCCACCCCGGCCCGCACCAGCCGCCAGCACCGCGAAGGCCTCGGCCGGGGTGGCCACCACGACGTCCGGGCGGGGACCGACCTCGGGCACCCGGGCGCCGTGGGAGATCCACAGGGTCCGCATGCCCACCGCGGCACCACCGGCGACGTCGTTCTCCAGGGAGTCACCGACCATCCAGGCCCCGTCCAGGTCCGCCCCCGCCCGCTCCGCCACGAGGCGGAACACGGCGGGGTCGGGCTTGGGGGCCACCTCGTCCTCGGCGTAGCAGACCACGTCGAACAGGTCGAGCAGGCCACCGCCCAGCTTGGGCAGCTGGTCCACCGCGGTGCCGTTGGTGAGCAGGGCCTGGCGCCAACCCCGCTCGCGCAGGTCGCGCAGTCCACTCAGGACACCATCGAGCGGGCGGGCCAGCCTCGGCACCCCCTCGGCGAAGGCGTCGCGCAGGTCCCGCCAGGACTCGGTGAACCCGAACTTGGTGATGATGTTGGTGAAGGACACCTGCGGCGTGGCCGGGCTGGCGGCTTCGGCGCGCAGGAACTCCAGGGCGTCGGGGCCCAACCCGCGGCTGTCGACGAGTTGGACCAGCCACCTGTCCGCGGCGGCGGTGCTGTCGACGAGGGTGTCATCGAGGTCGAACACGGCGAAGGGGCGCACAGCACAGGAATGTACCGAACCGCGCGCCCGTCGGTGTCACTCCCTCGCACCGACCGGCGCGGGCAGCGCGTTCAGCTCGGCCAGTTCTTCCCCGCTCAGGGTGACATCCGCTGCCGCGGCGTTCTCCGCGAGGTACTTCGGGTTCTTGGTCCCGGGGATCGGGATCACGTGCTCGCCTTGGGCCAGCAGCCACGCCAGGGCGACCTGGGCGGGGGTCACCCCGTGGCGCCGCCCGATGGCCCGGACCGCGTCCACCAGCAGCCGGTTGGCCGCCAGCGCCTCCTCGGTGAACCTCGGCATCTGCGCGCGGAAGTCGCCGCGCTCGAGGTCGGCGGGCGTGGTGTAGCGGCCGGTCAGCAGACCGCCGCCGACCGGGGAGTGGCAGAGGAAGGCGATGCCGCGCTCGGCGCAGTACGGGACGACGTCAGCGAGGAAGTCCCTGGTGAACAGCGAGAGCTCGGACTGGACCGCCTGCACGGGGTGGACCCGGTGCGCCCGCTGGAGTTCGTCGAGCGCCATTTCGGAGATGCCGATGTGGCGGGCCTTCCCGGCGGCCACGAGCTGCGCGAGGGCGCCCCAGCTCTCCTCGACCGGCACGTCGGGGTCGACGCGGTGCAGGAAGTAGATGTCGACGTGGTCGGTGCCCAGCCGCCGCAGGCTCGCCTCCAGCGCCGACCGCAGGTACTCCGGGCGGCCGTTGAGGGAGAAGTCGTTGCCGTCGAAGCGAACCCCGCCCTTGGTGGAGAGCACGACCTCCGACCGCCTGCCGCGCAAGGCGCGACCGACCAGCTCCTCGTTGGTGAACGGCCCGTAGACGTCCGCGGTGTCGATGAGGGTGACGCCGAGGTCGACCGCCTGGCGGATCACGCTTTCCGACGTGCTGTCGTCGCGGCTGCCCGGGTCGTAGGCGAAGGACATGCCCATGGTGCCCAACCCGATGCGCCCGCACACCGGCCCACCGGCACCCAGGTTCGTGGTAAGCATGTCGCCATCCTAGTTCAGCTGCGCCCGCAGCTGTGTTCACAACCCGTGCCCACCAGTTCCTCTGTGGAGGCAGCATGACCACGACCGATTCGGTGCGGCCGTTACCGGGCCAGGACGACAAGCTCCGGCGGGAGCTGGGCTACTGGAGCCTGACCGGCATCGCCTTCGGCGGGATCATCGGCTCCGGCTGGCTGTTCGGCTCGTTCTACGGCGCCCAGGCCGCCGGGCCCGCCGCGGTCCTGTCGTGGGTGATCGGCGGGTGCGCCCTCGGGCTGGTGGCGCTGGTGCTCATCGAACTCGGTTCCGGCACACCGCAGGCGGGGGGCCTGGTCCGGTGGCCGTCGCTGGCCAACGGGCCGCTCGCGGGGACCCTGGTCGGGTGGGCGATGCTGCTCGCGGTGGCGAGCACGATGGCCGCGCAGGCCTCGGCGATCACCCAGTACGCCGACCGCTACCTGCCCGGCCTCTACGTCGACGGCGCGCTGACCCCGCTCGGCAAGGTGGCGGGCGCGGGCCTGCTCCTCGTCCTGGTCGCGCTGAACTGGTTCGGCGTCAAGCTCTTCGCCCGGCTGAACCTGCTGGTCACCGCGATCAAGGTGACCATCCCGGTCCTGACCGTGGTGGCACTGGTCCTGTCCGGCCTGCACCCGGAGAACGTCGCGGCGGGCGGTGGTTTCGCCCCGTTCGGCTGGCCCGCCGTGCTGACCGCGATCGCCAGCGCGGGCATCATCTACGGGCTCGACGGCTTCGCCGCCCCCATCGACCTGTCCGGCGAGGCCCGCAACGCCCGCCGCGACATCCCCCGCGCCGTGCTGACCGCCATCTGCCTGTCGATGCTGCTGCACGTCGTGCTGCAACTGACGTTCGTGTTCGTCGTCCCCACCGACAGCCTGGCGGGTGGCTGGCAGGGCATCGACTTCTCCTCGCCCTTCGGTGAGCTGGCCCTGCTGCTCAACCTGAGCTGGCTGGCCACCATCATCTACGCCGACGCCGTCTTCTCCCCCTCCGGCTCGACCTACGTCATCGTCGCCGCGGGCAGCCGCGAGACCTACGCCGTCGCCAAGAACAAGGCCCTGCCCCGCCGCTTCGGCCGGGTGAGCGAGCGCGCGGGCGTCCCGCGCAACGCCATGGCCCTCAACTACGTGCTGGCCGTCCTGTTCCTGCTGCCCTCCAGCGGCTGGCAGCAGATCATCGGCGTCGTCGGCGTCCTGGCCGTGCTCACCTACGCCCTGTGCACCGTCGCCGCCGCGTCGTTCCGGCTCGCCGCCCCGCACCGGCTGGCGGGCTGGGTCCGCGGGCTCGGCTGGATCGCCCCCGCGGGCTTCGTCGTCGGTTCCGAGCTCATCTACTGGGGTTCCTGGCAGAACCTGCGCATCGCCCTGCCCCTGCTGGCGGCCTCCACCCTCCTGTTCGCCGCACTCCGCCGCCGCGACCTCGACATCCGCCGCGAACTGCGCACCGGCGCGTGGCTGGTCTGCTACCTGGCCTGGCTGCTCCTGGTCTCCGCCCTGGGCACCTTCGGCGGCAGCAACCTCATCCCCGCCCCCTGGGACACCGTGCTGGTCGCGGCCCTGGCCCTGCTGACCCACCGCTGGGGCGCCCGCTCCGGCGCCGCCTTCCTCCGCAGGCAGGACGAGCCCACCGGGGCCTGACACCAGCCTGACACCAGTCTGACGCCGGTCAGCGGGGCGACCTCCCACGGGCCTGGTCCGAGGTCATCGGCGCAGTGCCGCGCGCAGCGGTGCCAGCCCGATCGGTCCCAGCGCCAGCGCCTCGGCGTAGAAGTCGCGGCGGTTGCCCGCGCGGTCGGCGAGGTCCTGCCAGGCCAGCGCTCCCCAGGTGTAGGTGAGCGCTTGGCCCGGCCAGGCCGCCGAGCGCAGCACGGTGAAGTACAGCCCGCCCGCGTCGAAGGCGGACTCCTCGGCCAGGAACTCCGCTGCTGCCTGCACCGACCACGGGTGGCCGGTGTCACCGAGGGGGACTCCGGTGTGGACGGACAAGTCGGCTAGCGCCATCGCCGCGTTGAGGCGCAGGCCCAGCAGGTAGCCCAGGTGCTCCGCCCTGGTCGGCAGCGCGCCCGCGGCCAGTGCCAGGCCCTCCGCGTGCACGGCCCAGCCCTCGGAGTTGCCCGCCACCGGTCCGCAGGCGGGTAGTGGGGCAGCGCCCAGTTGCACGTGGTGGCCGGGCACGCCCTCGTGGTGCACGGTGGTCACCTGGCTCCACATGGGCCGCGGTGCCGGGTCGCTGACCGGCCAGACGAGCCTGCCCCGTCGGCTGCCGTCGGCGGCGGGCGGCTGGTAGCGCACCGGGCCCGGCTCCTCGCGCACGTCGACCTCCAGCTCACCCAGCCCGGTGACGGGCAGGTCAGTGCTCGCCGCGCCCACCCTCGCGACCAGCCACGCGCGCAGTTCGGCCGGGCCCGCGACCTGCCACGCCGGGTCCGCGTCGAACGCCGCGCAGGCCGCGCGGACGCCCTCGGGGGCCAGCGCGGCGCACTCGGCTCGCACCCGCTCCAGCTCGGTGAGCAGGCCCGCGCGCAGGTCTTCCGGGGAGACGTCCTCACCGAGGTGGAAGCGGGCGGCGGCGCGGTAGCGGTCGGGGCCGATGCCGGGCTCGTCGCGGGAGCCGGGGAGCACCTCGGTGGCGAGCACGTCGGCCAGTTCCGCGTACCCGGCGCGCGCGGCGGCCGCCTCGGGGGTGTCGCCGAACTCCACGCCGCCGTCGGCCCACGAGCGCACCGCGCCGAGCACCATCTCGACCTGGTTGCGCACCGGCGCCACCGGGGCGTGGCGCAGGGTCTCGGCGTAGCCGCGCAGCGCGCGGGGCACACCGGCCAGCGCCTCGGCGGACGCCTCGGGGTCTCCTGCTGCCAGCAGCGCGGTGACGTGCTCGCGCAGCTGCATCGGCGGGCTGGCGATGAGGTTGACCTCGGCGTCGAGGAACGCCTCGGCGTGCGCCGCCTCGGCGGTGAGCCGTTCGGCGAGGGCGGCGTCGTCGCCGGGGTCGGTGCCGCGCAGCAGCTCCGCGCGGGCGGCCCGGCCGTCCGGGGAGTAGTCGGTGAGCGCCCCGGGCGGCACCGGGGTGCCCGCCAGCGCGGCGCGGACGGGGTCGAGGGTGGCCAGCCGCGCGGCGAAGTCCGCCGCGGTGGCCATCTGCGCTGAGCTCATGCTGCTGCCGCCTTCTTGGTCTCGGCGCGCACCAGGCGCGCGTGCAGTGGTCCGGTCATCGCCGTGGTCACGAGGGTCATGAGGATCAGCGCCAGGTAGAGCGCGGGCGGCAGGATGCCTGCCGCGAAGGCGGCTTGGAGGACCACGAGTTCGGTCAGGCCGCGGGTGTTGAGCAGGATGCCCAGCTCAAGCGCCTCGGGGTGCGGGCTGCCGCCCAGGCGGGCGCCCAGGTAGGTGCCGCCCACCTTGCCCAGCACGGCGAGCGCGACCGCCACGCCGGTGGCCACCCAGGGGACGCCGTCGATCCGGGCGGTGAACACGCCGATGCCGGTGACGAAGAAGAAGACCGGCACCAGCACCCGGCCCACCCGCGCCACCGGGGCCACGGCGGCGGTCCACCCGCCGTCCGGTCCGTCGTGCGGGATCGCCAGGCCGAGTGCGAGGGCGAGCAGGATCTCGTTGACGCCGAAGGTCTTCGCCACCAGCGACAGGCCCACCGCGCTGAGCCCGATGAGGACGGACAGGGCGAGGTGGGCGCGTCCGGCGGGGACCTTGCGCAGCAGCACGGCCAACACCGCGGCGAGGAGACCGATGCCCACCAGCACCCCGATCCGGCCCAGCACCGCGGCCGGGGTACCACCGCCCGCCACCGCGATCGCCAGCGCCAGCGCGGCCCACGCCACCAGGTCCACCAACGCCGCGGCGCTGAGCGCCAACCGGGCTGTGCGGGTGCGCATCAGGTCGCGCTCCACCAGGATCCTCGCCAGCACCGGTACGGCGGTGACGGTCAACGAGATGGCCAGGACCAGCACGTACGCGGTGGCGGGCGCGGTACCGCGCAGCGCGGGGCCCTGGCCGAGCAGCCACACCGCCATGGCGACGCCGAGCGCGGCGGGCAGCACCAGCGTCCCGACGACAGCGCCGACGAGCACGCGCGCCCGCGGCGCGGCCGTGCCGGACTTGAGCTCGTGGCCGACACCGACCATGAACAACCCCAGTCCGCTGTGCGAGACCACCGACAGCGCGTCCAACCTGCCGTCGCCGAACAGCGCCTCCCGCAGACCCGCGCCCCCGACCCACAGCAGCAGCGGACCGGCGGCCAGGCCGAGGGCGATCTCCCCGACCACCTCCGGCTGGCCGACCAGCCTCGCCAGCCACGCGCCCAGGCGGGCGGCGGCCAGCACCACCACGAGCGCGAGCAGCGCGAACGCGGCCCAGCGCAGCGCGTCGGGCATGGCTTCTCCGTTCAGGAGCAGGGAAGGGTGGGCGGGAAAGGCTGGCAGGGCAGGGCAGGGTGGGGCGGGAGGCGGGGCGGGGGATCAGGCCCGGTGGGCGAGCGCGCCCCCGGCGACCGGCCTGCACCGGGCGACCACGCTGGCCACCGCGGCCCGGGAGCCGACGCCGAACTTGGCGAAGATCCGGGTCAGGTGCGCCTCGACGGTCTTGTCGCTGACCCCGAGCCGCTGGGCGATCTGGCGGTTGGTGTGCCCGCTGGAGACCAGCGTGGCCACCTGCCGCTCCCGGGCGGTCAGCGCGTCGAGCCCACCCTCGGCCTGCGGCTGCCCGCCGGAGCTGTCGACCTTGCGCTGCTCGGCGATGGCCTGGCGGACCAGGCCGTCCGCGCCGCACTCGCGCAGCAGCTGCTCGGCGCGGAACAGCTCGCCCTCCGCGGTGCGCCTGCCCGCGGCCAGCAGCCCGCAGGCGCCGACCAGCCGGGCGCGGCCCGCCAGCAGCCGCCGCCCGCGGGCGGTGAACCCGGCGTCGGCGCGCGCGGCCAGCGCCGCCGCGGCACCCGGGTCCCGTGCGGCGACCAGCTGGGCTCGCGCGCACTCGGCGAACGGTGCCCAGTGCAGGCCGAGGCCGTCGAGCGCGGTGACCCACTCGCCCGCGCGGGCGGTGCGGCCCGCGGCCAGCTCGACGCGCACCATCAGCTCGCCCGCCTCCGCCCTGGCGGGCGGGAACAACTCGGTGATCATGGTCGTGGGGCAGCGGTCGTCGGCGAACACCGTGCCCGCCGCGGCCAGCGCGCCGACGTGGTCGCCGCCCGCCAGCCTGGCCTCGGCCAGCCCGAGCCAGGTCATCGGCCACCACGCGGTGCGCGCCCGGCCGGTGACGGCGGTGGCCGCCTGGCCCGCGGTCACCGCGGCGGCTGCCGCGCCGCGCGCGGCCTCGGCCCGGCACCGGGCGAACAGCGCCGTGGCGCGCAGCTGCGGGGCGGGCAGCACGGCGGCGGCCTCGACCGCCTCGGCCGCCCACTGCGCCGCGGTGGTCACCGCGCCCAGGTGCAGGGTGGCCGTGGACAGGGCGCTGAGCAGCCGGGGCAGGTCCACCGCGCGCCCGCGCGCCTTGGCCAGCGCCACCACGTACTCCAGGTGGCGCACGGCGTCGGCGCCGTCGTCGACGTGGACCAGGCACCAGGACAGCCAGAGCACGCCGTCGACGTGGCGCAGCAGGTCGTCGTCGGTGAGCCGGTCGGTGAGCTCGCAGGCCTCGGCGGCCAGCGCCCGCCCCGCCTCGTGGTCGTCGACGCCGAGCCTGGCCAGCGCGGCCGCGGCCAGCGCGCGCAGGTGCAGGCCCCGGTCGTCGAGGTGGGCGGCGGCGCGCGCGGCGGCCTCCGCCCGGTCGACCTCGGGGTCGACCTGGTGCGAGCCCGCCAGCACCGCGTTGACGGTGCGCTCGACGACCAGCGCCACCTGCTCGGCGCCCGCGGCCCCGGCCTCGGCGCCCGCCAGCGCGTCGCTGGTGGCGGTGACGGTCTGGATGTGCCTGCCCAGCAGCCGGGTGGCCATCGCGCGGGCCACCACCAGCCGGGCGCGGCCGGGCCAGTCGCGCGGGTCGAGCAGCTCCATGGCGTGCGAGTGCGCGGTCTCGCTGTCGACCAGCCTGCCCGCGCGGGCCTGCGCCTCGGCCAGCGCCAGCAGCAGCTCCCGGCGGCGCCCGCGCGCGGCGGGCCGGTCCGGCAGCAGCCGCAGCGCGGTCTGCAACCACTGCGCCGCCGACGCCGGGTCCCGGGTCAGCGCGGCCCCGGCCGCCTCGGCGAGCAGCTCGACGGCCGCGGTGTCCCCCGCGCCCGCGGTGCGCTCCAGGTGCGGTGCCACCGCCAGCGCGGACGCCCCGCGCCCGCGCAGCACCGCGGCGGCCCTGGTGTGCGCGGCGATCCGCTCCCCCGGGCCGATGGCCCGGTAGGCCACGTGCCGCACGACCGGGTGCCGGAAGGCGAACCGGGACGAGGTGCCCAGCTGGCGCACCAGGTCGCGGCCCGCCAGCTCGTCCATGGCGGCGAGCACCGCGCCGGGGGTCAGCTCGGCGACCTCGGCGACCAGGCAGGTCTCGAACGGCTCGCCGAGCACCGCGGCGGCGCCCGCCGCCGCCCGCACGGTGGGGTGCAGCCCGGCCAGCTCGGCGCGCAGCACGGCGGTCAGCCGCAGACACGGGCCGTCCACCTCGGTGCCGTCGGCGCGGCGCGAGTGCGCGAGCACCTCCAGGTAGTAGGGGTTCCCGCCGCCCGCGCGGTGCACGGCGGCGCGCTCGGCCACGTCCAGCTCCGGGGCGGTGGTGGCCAGCAGCTCGTCGGCGGCGTCGCGGTCGAGCGGTTGCAGCGCCAGCACCAGGTGCGGGCTGAGCTTGGCCGCGCTGCTGAGCGGGGCGCCCAGCCAGGGCACCGACTGCCGGGGCCGGTGGGCCATCGCGACGAGCACCCGGCCCACCGGTGGGTGGCGCACCAGGTGCACGAGCAGCTCGGCGGACTCGCGGTCGGCCCAGTGCACGTCGTCGAGGAGCACGACCAGCCCGTGCGGCCCGGAGAGCTCGGCGAGCAGGTCGCGCACGGCGCGGTGCAGCTCGCGGCGCGCCTCCGGGGCCGGTGGCGGGGCGCCCGCGGCGCCCGCGCGGTGCAGCCCGGCCAGCGCGGGGTGCGCGAGCAGCTGGGCCCGGCGCGGTTCGGCGGCCTCGGCGAGGTGGGCGTCGAAGGCGTTGGCGAACAGCGCGAACGGGGTGGCGCGGTCGGCCTCGACCGCCCGCGCGCTGAGCACGACCATCCGCGATGCCGCGGTGTCGCGCTGGAGCTCCAGCAGCAGCCTGCTCTTGCCGACGCCGGGGTCGCCGATGACCTCGACGGTGCGGGCCCGGCCCCTGCCGACCTCGGCGACGGCCTGCGACAGCAGGCGCAGCTCCGCCCCCCGGCCGAAGATGGTCCGGGTGGTCGCGGTGTCGCGCCTCACCGCTGGTGGGCAGGCGATAAGCGGGCGCTGACCCGGGTGGTGATCGTTTCCCGTGGTGCCTGCATGGGTGAACCCGGGTGCATTTCCGCGCTCCTAACCCCCGTGGCCTGCGTTTCGTCCTGTCTACCCGGAAAAGCACAAACACGGCAAGGCTGACCTGCCACTTCACCCGGTTGGTCCACCTCTATTTCACGCTGCGTGATTTGGTTAAGCCGGTCAAGGGGGCAGGGGGCGTCAGGGATTTCCCTAACTTGCCGGGTGGGGGGTGGGGCGACCTACGCTGGCAACCACGAAGGGGGAGGATTGCCCGGCGCCCCGGGGAGCGGGCGCACGGCGGCCGCGGCGGGAGCCGCAGGGAATCGACCGACCTCCTCGCTGTCCCCCGGTACCCATTCCGCGACATCCGCGCGGTATTGCGCTGGGCACTGGAACCGCACGCTGAAACACGGGAGCTGGAATGCGCGAACTGGTGGATTCGACACCCATCGCGGCCGACCCGGACGCCCTGCGCGCCCGCGTCGCCGAGGACGGGTACGTGTTCCTGCGCGGGCTGCTCGAACCAGGACCAATCCGGAAAACCGCTCACCAGGTGCTGGCCGCATTGCAGGCCGAGGGCTGGCTGTCGCCCGACGCCGAGCCCGCCGAGGCCGAGCTGCTGCCGCCCGCGCGCGACTTCAAGAACGCGAACTTCGTTCCCGGTTATGCGCGGGTGCAGAAGGTCGAGGGCCTGCACAGCCTGCCCCACCAGCCCGCGCTCACCGCCGTCCTGCGCGCGCTGGTCGGCGACGACGTGTTCTGCCACCCGCGCAAGGTCGCCCGCCTGGTCTGGCCGACCGGCATGGGCACCACCCCCGGCCTCTACGTCCACCAGGACTTCGTCGTCGAGGGCGTCGCCGACATGTTCACCACCTGGGTCCCGTTCGTCGACTGCCCCCCGGAGCTGGGCGGGCTCGCGGTGCTGACCGGCTCGCAGAACCAGGGCGTCGCCCCCCGCTTCGACCACGTCGACCAGGACGACGACCGGTGGGCCACCACCTCCTACCGGGTCGGGGACGTGCTGCTGTTCCACTGCCTGACCGCGCACGGCGCACTGCCCAACCGCACGTCGCGGCTGCGCCTGTCGGCCGACTACCGCTGGCAGTCGGCGGCCACCCCGGTCCCCGCGGACGCCCTGCGCCCGCACCTGTTCGGCGCGCTGCCGGACTGGGACGAGCTGTCCGCGGGGTGGGCGGAGCCCGGCTGGGTCACCCCGCCCGCGGGCGTCCGCACCGTGGAGCGCACCGGCGGCGAGGCGGCCAGCGTCCCGCCGTCGCGGTTCGTCACCGTGCCGGAGCAGTCGCCCACCGACGGTGAGCACGTCGTCCTGGCCGGCCTGTTCAACAACATGAGGGATGCTTTCCAACCGGCGCGGGCGGCGGGCCGCACGGCCGCGATCGACTACCGGATCACCGGCCAGGACGGCGCCGACCACCACTGGCGCCTGGCCGTGGCCGACGGGGGCTGCACCGTGGTGACCGACCCGCCCAGCCCCGGCGAGGTGACCATCAGCTCGGCCTTCTCCGACTACCTCCGGATCGTGTCGGGAAAGCTCGACCCCTTCGCCGCGCTGTCCACCGGCAAGCTCCGCATCGAGGGTTCTCCGGAATTGGCCGTGGAACAGCTCACCTGGTTCAGGGACTGAGGACGGATCCTGCGATGATTATTCCCGCTTTCGATTCCTTCTCCGCCATCCTCGCGCACCGCGCGGAGCGGACGCCGGACCGGGTGGCATTTCGTTTCGTGTTTGGCGACGACGTCCGCGAGATGACCTACGCCGAATTGTTCGGGAAGGTCTCGGACGCCGCCGCCACAGTGCGCGAACGGGTGCGGCCGGGCGAGCGGGTGCTGCTGATGCCCGCCCCGGGGCCCGGTTTCGTGGTCTCGTTTCTGGCCACCCTGCATTCCGGGGCGATCGCGGTGCCGAGCTATCCGCCGGTGACCGCGCGCAACCTCGACCGGCTGCGCGCGGTGGCCGCCGACGCCGACCCGGTCGCCGTGGTCGCCGAGACCCCGGTGCTCGACCTGCTGCCCGCCGACGACCCGGCGTTCGCGGGCCTGGTCAGGCTGGACGCGGCCACCCTGGGGCAGGGCGGTGCCCGCGTCGACCCGCGGGCCTGGTCACCGGCGTTCCTGCAGTACACCTCCGGCTCCACCGGCACGCCCAAGGGCGTGATGGTCAGCCACGCGAACCTGCTGCACAACAGCGCCGTCATCGCCGCGCAGATGCGCCTGGACGAGACCTCCGAGCTGGTCAGCTGGCTGCCGCCCTACCACGACATGGGCCTGGTCGGCGGCGTGCTGCAACCGCTGTTCGCCGGGTTCCCCTGCACCCTGCTCTCCCCGCTGGAGTTCCTGCAGCAGCCGATGCGCTGGCTGCGGCTGGTCTCCCGGTACCGCGCCACCGTCAGCGGCGGCCCGGACTTCGCCTTCGAGCTGGCCGCGCGCCGGTTCCGGCCCGCGGAGGACGACGACCTGGACCTGAGCGCCTGGCGGGTCGCCTTCACCGGGTCCGAGCCGATCCGCCGGTCCACCCTGGACCGGTTCACCGAGGTGTTCGCCCCGCACGGGTTCCGCCGGTCGTCGTGGTTCCCCTGCTACGGCATGGCCGAGACGACCCTGTTCGTCAGCGGCGGTCCGGTGGGGGTGGACCCCGTCGCCCGGTTGGTCGGCGACGATCCGCGCGACGGCGCCGTCGAGCACGTTGCGTGCGGGGAGCTGCCGGCGGGCCTCGACGTCCGCGTCGTCTCCCAGGACGGCGACACCCCGCTCGCCGACGGCGAGGTGGGCGAGGTCGTGGTGGCCGGGGACAGCGTCGCCGAGGGCTACTGGAACGGGCGGGCCAGCGAGCAGTTCGGCCTGCGGTTGCCCGGCACCGCCGCCGGGTTCCTGCGCACCGGTGACCTGGGCGCCATCGTCGACGGGCAGCTGCACATCACCGGCAGGCTCAAGGACGTCCTCATCATCCGCGGCCGCAACCACTACCCGCAGGACGTCGAGGCCGCGGCCGAGCGCGCCCACCCGCTGGTCCGCGCGCACGGCGCCGCCGCGTTCACCGCCCCCGGCGAGGACGGCGACCGGCTGGTCGTGGTGGTCGAGGTGTTCCAGCGCGGCGACGCCGCCGACCTGGCCGCCGCCCGCACCGCCGTGCGCCGCGCGGTGGCCGAGGAGCTGGGCCTGCACGTCGACACCGTGGTCCCGGTCAAGGCCCGCGCCCTGCCGCGCACCGCCAACGGCAAGCTGCGCCGCCAGGAGTGCCGGACCCGGTTCGTCGAGGGCACCCTCGACCCGGTCGGGAGCGCGTGATGGGGGCGCTGGAGGACCTGGTCGGGCTGACCGCCGCCCGGCTGCGCGTCGACGTCGGCGAGGTCGGCCCGGACGACGCGCCGCTGGCGCTGGGCTTCGACTCGCTGCTGGCCATCGGCCTCGCGCACGACGCGGAGGCCGAGCTGGGCCTGCGGCTGCCGGTGGCCGACGTGCTCGCGGGCGCGACGCTGCGCGAGCTGGCCGCGGCGGCGGGCGCGCCCACCCGCCCCGGGCCGCGCCCCGCCGAGCGGGGGCCGGAGCCGCCGCTGTCGGCCGGGCAGCGCCGGATGTGGCTGCTCGACCAGGTCGACCCCGGCGCCTACACCCTCGCCGCCGCCGTCACCCTGCCCCCGGCGCTCGTGCGGACCGCGCTGGGCGGACTGGACCGGGTGGTAGCCAGGCACGAGTCCTTGCGGACCACCTTCCCCGCCCCCGGGGGGACCCCGCACCAGCTCGTCCACCCGGCGGCACCCGTGCCGGTGGGCACCCACCGCACCAGGGCGGAGGCGCTGGCCGCGCTGACCGCCGAGCCGTTCGACCTGGCGACCGGGCCGCTGCTGCGCGCCGCGCTGGTGGACACCGACGCCCCCGAGCTGGTGCTGGTCGCCCACCACATCGTCTGCGACGGCTGGTCGCTGGAGGTGGTGCTCGACGAGCTGCTCACCACCGACCCCGCCCCGCTGCCCCTCCAGTACGCCGATTACGCCCTGTGGCACCGCGACCTGCTCGACGGCGGCGAGCGCGAGCGGCAGCTGGCGCACTGGCGCCGGGTGCTGGCCGACCCGCCCGCGCCGCTGGAGCTGCCCGCCGACCACCCGCTGGGCGCCACGCCGAAGGGCGCGGTGCACGAGCAGCCCGTCCCCGACGACCTGCGCGCCACCCTCGGCGCGGTGGCCGCCCAGCACGGTGTCACCGAGTTCACCGTCCTGCACGCCGCCTACGCCGCGTTCCTCGCCAGGGTCACCGGACAGCGCGATGTCATCGTCGCCACCCCGGTGGCGAACCGGCCGGACCCGGCGCTCGACCCGCTGGTCGGGTTCTTCGCCAACACCGTCGCGCTGCGCGTCGACCTGGGCGACGACCCCACCTTCGCCACGCTGCTGCGCCGCTGCCGCGACGCCGTGCGCGCCGCGCAGGACAACCAGGACCTGCCCTACGAGGAGGTCGTGGACGCCGTCGTCGGCACCCGCGTGCCCGGTGTCGCGCCGCTGGCGCAGACCATGCTGACCCTGCGCCGCGAGCGCGGGCGCGACGGCCTGCGCGCCGAGCAGCTGGGCACCGGTGGCGCCAAGTTCGACGTCTCACTGGAGGTCACCGACCGCGGCGAGCACTGGCTGGCCCGCTGGGAGCACCGCGCCGACCGGTTCGACCCCGAGACCGCCGCCGCCTTCGCGGGCTGGTTCACCGTGCTGCTCAGCGCCGCCGTCGACCGCCCGATGACCAGGGTCGGGGCGCTGCCGCTGATGACCCCGGCCGAGGCCACCGCGCTGGTCGACCTGGGTGAGGGCGAGTACGTCACCGACGCCGCGCCGGTGCTCGACCGCTTCGCCCGCGCCGCCCGCGTGCACGCCGGACGGGTCGCGCTGCGCCACAGGGGTGTCGAGGTCACCTACGCCGAGTTCGCTGAGCGTGCCCGGCGCCTGGCAGCCGAGCTGGTCGAGCGCGGCGCGGGCCCGGAGTCGCTGGTCGGCCTGCACGCCGGGCGCGGCCCGGACACCGTCGTCGCGCTGTGGGCGGTGCTGCTCTCCGGTGCGGCGTACCTGCCGCTGGACCCCACGCACCCGCCCGCACGGCTGGCCGCCATCGTGGCGGCCGCCGAGCCGGTGCTGGTGCTCGCCGAGCCCGGCCTGCCCGAGCTGCCGGCGCCCACGCTCCCGCTGCGCGGCAATGGTTCTACAGTAGATAGTGACCATACATCCACAGTGGATCCAGTAGCGGTGCGACCGCTGCCGGAGAACCTGGCCTATGTGCTGCACACCTCCGGCTCCACCGGTGTGCCCAAGGGCGTCGCGGTCACCCACGCCAACCTGGCGAACCTGCTGCGCGCCATGGACACCACGCTCGGCGGCGGCACCCAGACCTGGCTGGCGCTGACCAGCACCGCCTTCGACATCTCCGTCGTCGAGCTGGTGTGGACGCTGACCACCGGCGCCACCGTGGTGCTGCCCGACGACCGGCCCGTCACCGAGCAGCTGACCGGCATCACCCACTTGCAGACCACGCCGTCCTACGCCACCCGCCTGCTCAGCTCCGACGCCCCCGCACTCGCGGGCCTGCGCGCGCTGATGCTCGGCGGCGAGGCCATCACCCCCGCCCTGCGCTCCCTGCTCGCCCAGCTCCCGCGCACCAGGCTGATCAACGGCTACGGCCCCACCGAGGCCACCGTCTACGCCACCACCGAGTCCATCGACCCCACCGCCGACCACACCCCCATCGGCCTGCCGGTCGCGGGCACCACCGCCCGCGTGCTCGACGCCGCGGGCGAGGCGATGCCCACCCGCGCCGAGCTGTGCCTGGGCGGGGCCGGGGTGGCCCGCGGCTACCTGGGCAACCCGCGGCTGACCGCCGCCCGCTTCCGCCCCGACCCGCACGGCGAGCCCGGCTCCCGGCTCTACCGCACCGGTGACCTCGCCCAGGTCGACGCCGAGGGCACCCTGCACTACCACGGCCGCGCCGACCAGCAGGCCAAGGTGAACGGCTACCGGGTGGAGCTGGGCGAGGTCACCGCCGCGCTCACCGCCCACCCCGCCGTGTCCGCAGCGCACACCGCCATCACCCCCGGCCCGGAGATCACCGCCTACCTGGTGGGCGCGGTCGACGCCGACGAGCTGCGCGCGCACCTGGCCGGGCTGCTGCCCGCGTGGATGCACCCGGCGCACCTGGTCGTCCTCGACGAGCTGCCGCTCAACCCCAACGGCAAGCTCGACACCCAGCGGCTCCCGCTGCCCGCGCGCACCGAGCGCGTCCACGAGGACCCGCGCGGCGCGACCGAGACCGCCGTCGCCCGGGTGTGGTCGCGGCTGCTGGACGTGCCGAACCCCTCGCGCACCGACGACTTCTTCGCCTCGGGCGGGCAGTCGTTGCTCGCCGCGCAGCTCACCGCGGGCGTGCGCGCCGAGCTGGGCCGCGAGCTGACCGTGCGCGCGGTGTTCGAGCACCCGACCATCGCCGCCCTGGCCGCGCACGCGCGGACCTGCCCGCGCTCGGCGGACCGGGTCACCGCCCGCCCGCGCCCCGCGCGGCTGCCGCTTTCGGCCGCGCAGCGCCGGATCTGGGTGCAGGCGCAGCTGACCGGCACCGACGCCTACGTCATCGCCGGGGCCGTGCACATCACCGGTGAGCCGCCGGTGGCGCTGCTGCGCGCCCGGCTCGACGCCCTGGTCGCCCGGCACGAGGCCCTGCGCACCACCTTCCCCGCCGACGCCGAGGGGCCGCACCAGGTCGTGCACGCCCCCGCGCCGGTGCCGCTGCCCGTGCTCGACGCCGCCGAGCGCGAGCGGTGGGTGGCCCGCCCGTTCGACCTGGCCGCCGGGCCGCTGCTGCGGGCCGCCCTGGTGCCCACCGCCGACGGCGCGGAGCTGCTGGTCGCCGTGCACCACATCGCCTGCGACGGCTGGTCGCTCGGCATCCTGCTCGGTGAGCTGACCGGCGGCCCCGCCCCGGAGCTGGCCGTGCAGCACGTCGACCACGCCTTGGCCGAGGCCGACCGCGACCACGGCGCCGACCTGGCGCACTGGGCCGGTGCGCTGGCCGAGCTGCCCGAGCCGCTGCGCCTGCCCGCCGACCGCCCGCGCCCCACCGAGTGGGACGGCCGCGGCGGCGACCACTGGCAGGAGCTGGACCCGGCGCTGGCCACCCGGCTGCGCGCCACCGCCGCCGCGCACGGCGCCACCCCGTTCATGCTGCTCGCGGCCGCGTTCGCCGTCCTGGTGGGCCGGTTGTCCGCGAGCACCGACGTCGTGGTCGGCACCCCGGTCTCGCACCGGCCGGACCCGGCGCTGGAGCCGCTGGTCGGGTTGTTCCTCAACACCGTCGCGCTGCGCGTCGACCTGTCCGACGACCCGGGGTTCGACGAGCTGCTCGGCCGGGTCCGCGAGGGCGTGCTGAGCGCCCACGAGCACCAGCGCGCACCGTTCGAGGAGGTCGTCCGCCACCTCGGCGCGGTGTCCACACCGGACACCCACCCCGTGTTCCAGGTGCTGCTGTCGGTGCGCCCCGGCCTGCCGGAGCGCGTCGAGGCCGACGGCGTGACCTACCGGCCGGAGCCGCTGCCGACCGGCACGGCCAAGTTCGACCTGTCGGTGGAGGCGGTCGACCTCGACGGCGAGCGGCCCCGGCTGCGCTGGGAGTACCGCGCGCAGCTGTTCGACGCCACCACCGTCGCCCGCTTCGCCCACCACCTCGACGTGCTGCTCGACGCGCTCGCCGCCGCCCCGTCGACCCGCGTCGGCCTGCTCCCGCTGCTCACCCCCCACGAGCTCGCCACCGCCGTCGCGCACCCGGACCCGGTCGCGTCCCCCGGCGCCGCGGACCGCCTGCGCGCGGCGGTGGCCGCCCACCCCGACCGGGTCGCGCTCGTGCGCGGCGCCGAGCAGTTCACCTACGCCCAGCTGCACGACCGGGCCCAGGCCTTGGCCGCCCGGCTGCGCGCGCTGGGCGCCGGCCCGGAGCGGCTGGTGGGCCTGCACAGCGTGCGCAGCCCGCACACCGCCATCGGGCTGTGGGCGGTGCTGCTGTCCGGCGCGGCCTACCTGCCGCTGGACCCGTCGCACCCGCCCGCCCGGCTCGCGGCGATCGTCGACGCCGCGGACCCGGTCGCCGTCCTCACCGAACCCGAGGCCGGTCCGGCACCGCGGACCACCGCACCGTTGGTGGACCTGACCGCCGACCACCCCGCCGCCGAGCCGTCCCCGGCCCAGGCGCACCCGGCGTCGTTGGCGTACGTGCTCTACACCTCCGGCTCCACCGGCACCCCCAAGGGCGTCGCGGTCACCCACGCCAACCTGGCGAACCTGCTGCACGCCATGGACGACTTGCACGGCGGCGACGAGCCGCAGCGGTGGCTGGCGCTGACCAGCCCCGCGTTCGACATCTCCGTCGTCGAGCTGGTCTGGACGCTCACCACCGGTGCCACCGTGGTGCTGCCCGACACCGCCGCGGCGGACCCCGACGACCTCGCCGGGATCACCCACCTGCAAACCACCCCGTCGCACGCCCTGCGCCTGCTGTCGCGCGGCACGGCGGCCCTGCGCGGGCTGCGGGCCACGATGCTCGGCGGCGAGCCGATCGGCCAGGCGCTGCGCGACCTGCTGGGCGAGCTGCCCGACACCCGGCACACCAACGGCTACGGCCCCACCGAGGCCACCGTGTACGCCACGACGGCCACGATCGACCCGGCCGCCACCGACACCCCGATCGGCCGTCCGGTCGCGGGCACCGGCGCGGTCGTGCTGGAGCCCTCCGGCCTGCCCGCCCCCGACGGCGTCGTCGGTGACCTGCACCTGACCGGTGCCGGGGTCAGCCGCGGCTACCTGGGCAACCCGCGGCTGACCGCCGACCGGTTCCGCCCCGACCCGCACGGCGCCCCCGGCGCCCGCGCGTACCGCACCGGCGACCTGGTGCACCGCGAGCCCGGCGGCGTGCTGCGCTTCCACGGCCGCGCCGACCACCAGGCCAAGGTGAACGGCTACCGGGTGGAGCTGGGCGAGGTCACCGCCGCGCTGGTCCGCCACCCGGCCGTCCGCTCCGCGCACACCGCGCTGGGCCGGGCGGGCGAGATCGTGTCCTACGTCGTCTGGGCCGGGGAGCCGGAGCCGGAGGCCCTGCTCACCGACCTGTCCGCGGGCCTGCCCGGGTACATGCTGCCCGCGCACCTGGTGGACCTGCCCGAGCTGCCGCTGACCGTCAACGGCAAGCTCGACACCCGCGCGCTGCCCGTCCCCGAGCCGGTGGACCGGCCGGTGCGCGCTCCCCAGGGCGAGGCCGAGCGGGCCGTGGCGGCGCTGTTCGCCGAGCTGCTGGAGGTGCCGGTCGGGTCTGCGACCGACGACTTCTTCCGGCTGGGCGGCCACTCGCTGCTGGCGACGCGCCTGGCCACCCGGCTGGGCGTGCCGCTGCGGCTGGTGTTCGACCACCCGACCGTCGCGGGGCTGGCCGCCGCCGCGGCCGAGCACGCCCCGCTGGCCGCGCCGGTGAGCGGACCTCGCCCCGAGCGGCTGCCGCTCTCGGCCGCCCAGCGCAGGGTGTGGTTCCTGGAGCAGTTCTCCCCCGGCGGTTACGCCGTCCCGGTCTCCGCCCGGATCACGCCGGCACCGAGCACCGAGCGGCTGCGAGCCGCGCTCGACGCCCTGGTGGCCCGGCACGAGGCGTTGCGCACGACCTTCCCCACCGACGGCGCGGGCCCGGTCCAGCGCATCGCCCCACCCGCCCCCCTGCCGCTGCCGGAGATCACCGAGGACGAGCGGGCGGCGTTCACCGCGCGGCCGTTCGACCTGGCCGAGGGCCCGCTGGTGCGCGCGGCGACCGTGCGGCACGCCGACGCGATCGAGCTGGTCCTGGTGCTCCACCACGCCATCTGCGACGGCTGGACGCTGGACCTGCTGCTCGACGAGCTGGTCGGCCTGCTCGACGGCACCGCCCCCGCCACCCCCGCGACCCAGTGCGCCGACCACGCCCTGTGGCAAGCGCGGCTGCTCGACGGCGGCGAGCACGACCGGCAGCTCGCGCACTGGCGCGGCGCGCTGACCGACCCGCCCGCCGCCCTGGCCCTGCCCACCGACCGCCCCCGGCCCCGCGACCCCGCCGTCGCGGGCGCCCGGCACACCACCACGCTGCCCGCCGAGCTGGTCTCCGGGCTGCGCGAGCTGGCCACCGGGCACGGCGCGACCCTGTTCAGCGCCCTCTACGCCGCCTACACGACCACCCTGGCGCGGCTGAGCGGGCAGCCGGACGTCATCGTCGGCACGCCGGTCGCCGGGCGCACCCGCGCCGAGTGGGAGACCACCGCCGGGTTCCTGGCCAACACCACCGCCCTGCGCACTCCGGCCGAGCCCGGCACCCCCTTCGCCGAGCTGGTGCGCCGCTGCCACCGCACGGTCCTCGACGCCCAGGAGCACCAGGACCTGCCCTTCGAGCACCTGGTGGAGCAGCTGCGGCTCCCGCGCGACCACACCCGCAACCCGCTGTTCCAGGCCATGCTGGTGCTGCGCCACGACCGGGGGGCGCGGGTGGGCGCCTGCCACGTGGTGACCACGCGGGGCCACGACACCGGCGCTGCCAAGGTGGACCTGACCCTCGCGGTGGTCGACCGCCCCGAGGGCCTGGAGCTGTCCTGGGAGTACCCGACCGCGCTGTTCGACGCGCGCACCGTCGAGGGCTTCGCCGAGGTGTTCACGACGCTGCTGCGCGCCGCCGTCGACGCGCCCGACACCCCTGTCGACGCGTTGCCGCTGCTGGCCCCCGCGCGTCGGACGGCCGCGCTGGCCGCCGGGGAGGCACCGGCTCCCGAGGGCGGTGACATCCCGGTCCTGGAGCGGTTCGCCGCACAGGTCGCCGCCGCGCCGGAGGCCGTGGCACTGCGCGACGACAGCACGGCGATGACCTACCGGCAGCTCGACGAGCGCTCCCGCGACCTGGCCGCGCACCTGCGGGCGCTCGGCGTCGGACCGGGCACGCTGGTCGGCCTGCACGCCCACCGCGGTGTCCCGCTGGTCGTCGGGATCGTGTCGGTGCTGCGCGCGGGCGGCGCCTACGTTCCCCTCGACCCGGCCTACCCGGTCGGGCGCACCCGCGCGATCCTCGACCGCGCCCGCCCGGCGCTCGTGCTGCACGACGCCCCGCCGCCGGTCGAGGGCATCCCGCTGGTTCCGCTGGACATCGAGGTGCCGCGCGCGGTCTCGGCGCCGGACCCGGCGCACCCGCTGGACCTGGCGTACGTGATCCACACCTCGGGCTCGACGGGCGCGCCCAAGGGCGTCGCGGTCACCCGGGCGGGCCTGGCGTCCTCGACCGCCGCCCGGCTGGGTGTCTACTCCGGACCGGTGCGCGGGTTCGTCCTGGTGTCCTCACCGGCCTTCGACACCTCGGTGGCGTCGATCTTCTGGAGCCTGGCCGCCGGTGCGGAGCTGTACCTGCCGCCCGCGGGCACCGAGTTGGACCTCGACCGGCTCACCGAGCTGCTGTCGCGGCCCAGCGCCACGCACCTGGTCTGCCTGCCCTCGCTCTACCGGCTGCTCGTCGAGCGCCTCGGCGGCGCCGGGCTGCGCGCGGTGGCGGTCGCGGGCGAGGCGGTGGACGCCGACCTGGTCGACCGCCACCACCAGCTGCACCCGGACGTCGCGCTGCACAACGAGTACGGGCCCACGGAGAACACCGTGTGGAGCACCGTGTCCCGGCTGCTGCCCGGTGCGGGGACCCCGATCGGCACCCCCGTGCCCGGCTCGTCCGCCCACGTGCTAGACCCGCGTGGCGCGCCGTGCCCGGACGGTGTCGCGGGCGAGCTGTGGCTCGGCGGCGCGGGCCTGGCCCGCGGCTACCTCGGTGACGCCCGCGCCACGGCCGACCGGTTCCGCCCCGACCCGCACGGCGCCCCCGGCGCCCGCGCCTACCGCACCGGGGACCTGGCCCGCCGCGACGCCGACGGCGCCCTGCACTTCCTGGGCCGCACCGACACCCAGGTCAAGATCCGCGGCTACCGGGTCGAGCCGGAGGAGGTCGCCGCCGTGCTGCGCGCCCACCCCGGCGTCGGCGCGGCGCACTGCGCGGCGCGGCCCGGACCGGCGGGCGCCGAACTGGTGGCCTGGTTCGCGGGCACCGGCCCGGCACCAGTGGAGCCCGAGCGGCTGTCGGCGCACCTGGCCGAGCAGCTGCCGCCCTGGCTGCGCCCCGCGCACCTGGTGCCGGTCACCGACCTGCCCCGGCTGCCCAACGGCAAGGTCGACGGCGCCGCGCTGCCCGACCCGGCCCCGGCACCCGCCGTCGCCACCGGGCCGCGCACCCCGGCGGAGGAGAAGGTCAGCGAGGTGCTGGGCGCCCTGCTCGGCCGCACCGCCGTCGCGCTGGACCAGAGCTTCTTCGACCTCGGCGCGCACTCGCTGCTGCTGGTGCGCGCGTGCGAGCTGCTGCGGCCGGTGAAGCCGGACCTGCGGGTGGTGGACCTGTTCCGCCACACCACCGTCCGCAGCCTCGCGGCGTTCCTCGACGACACCGCCGCCGAGCAGGCCCCCGCCGAGGACCTGCCCGCCGAGCCCGCCGCGGGCCGCTCCCGGCTGGGCAGGCGCCGCTCCCGGCTCGCCACCACCTCCGCCGACACCACCCTGGAGGCACCGTGACCACCCAGCTGCCCGCGACCCGCGCGGTCCCCGAGCCCGCGGCCGACCCGGCCGCGGTGCGCGCGGTGCCCGCAGCAGCGGAGCCGCCGCTGGACGCCATCGCCGTGGTCGGGCTGGCCTGCCGGGTGCCGGGGGCGGACTCCGCCGACGCGTTCTGGGCCAACCTGCTCGCGGGCGTGGACTCGGTCACCGACGGGCCGGGCGGGGCCCGCGGCGAACTGGGCGGCGCCGACCTGTTCGACGCCCCGTTCTTCGGCTTCAGCCCGCTGGAGGCCCAGCGCACCGACCCGCAGCACCGGCTGTTCCTGGAGTGCGTGCACACCGCGCTCGACGACGCCGGGCACGGCGACCCCGCGCGCAGGCCGGTCACCGGGCTGTTCGCCGGGTCCTCGGCCTCCACCCACCTGCTCGACCTGCTGGCCAGCCCCCGGCACACCGCCGACCTCGACGAGTCCGAGCTGGTCATCGCCTGCGACAAGGACTACCTGGCCACCCGGGTCGCCCACCGGCTCGACCTGCGCGGCCCCGCGCTGGTGGTGCAGACCGCCTGCTCCACCTCGCTGGTCGCGGTGCACCTGGCCGCCCAGGCGCTGCTGGCCGGGGAGTGCGACCTGGCCGTGGCGGGCGGGGTCGCGGTGCGCGGCCGCCCGGCCGGGGCCACCGCGGGCGGGCGGGGCACCGGCCGCGACGGCATGGTGTCCCCCGACGGGCGCTGCCGCGCCTTCGACGCCGACGCCTCGGGCATGGTCCCCGGCGACGGCGTCGGCGCGGTCGTGCTGCGCCGCCTCGACGACGCGCTGGCCGCGGGCGACCGGGTGCTCGCCGTGTTGCGCGGCACCGCGGTCAACAACGACGGCACCGCCAAGGCCGGCTACACCGCGCCGTCGGTGAGCGGGCAGGTGCGGGTCATCCGCGCCGCGCACGCCGCGGGCGGCACCGACCCGGCCGAGGTCGGCTACGTCGAGGCGCACGGCACCGGCACCCGGCTGGGCGACCCGGTCGAGGTCGCCGCGCTGGCCGAGGCGCTGGGCCCCGGCGCGCCCTGCTGGCTGGGCTCGGTGAAGACCAACATCGGCCACCTGGACGCGGCGGCCGGGGTGATCTCGCTGATCAAGGCCGTGCGCGCGGTGAGCACCGGCACCATCCCCCCGACCCTGCACTTCCGCGCCCCGAACCCGGAGCTGGGCCTGGCGGGCAGCCGCTTCCGCGTCGTCACCGAGCCCACCGCGCTGCGCGGGCCGGTGGCGGTCAGCTCGTTCGGCATCGGCGGCACCAACGCCCACGCGGTGCTGGAGGCCGCGCCCGCGCCCGCCCCCGCCGACGCGCACCGGCCGTGGCAGGTCGTGCCGGTCAGCGCCCGCACCCCGGCCGCGCTGGCCGCCGCCGTCGAGGCCACCGCAGCCGCGCTGGCCGGGCGCACCGGAGCCGACCTCGCCGACGCCGCGCACACCCTGCAGGTGGGCAGGCGCCCGTTCGAGCACCGCGTCGCGGTGGCCGCCCGCACCGGTGACGAGGCCGCCGCCGCGCTCGCCGCCGCCCGACCGGGCGTGGTCGGGCGGCCCGGGGTGGCGTTGCTGTTCTCCGGGCAGGGCGCCCAGCACCCGGGGATGGCCGCCGGGCTGCGCGCCACCGAGCCGGTGTTCCGCGCCGAGTTCGACGCCTGCCTGGCGGTCGCCGCCGACCTCGGCACCGACCTGCGCCCCGCCCTCGCCGACGCGGGGTTGCTGCGGCGCACCGAGTTCGCCCAGCCCGCCCTGTTCGCCGTCGAGCACGCGCTGGCCGTGCTGTGGGCGTCCTGGGGCGTGGTGCCCACCGCCGTGCTCGGCCACAGCGTCGGGGAGCTGGCCGCGGCCGTGGCCGCCGGGGTGCTCGACCGCGACGACGCGCTGGGCCTGGCCGTGGTCCGGGGCCGGGCCATGGCCGCCTGCCCGCCGGGGGCGATGCTGGCCGTCGCCGCCGCGGTCGACCCCGCGCAGCTGCCGCCCGGGGTGGAGGTGGCCGCGGTGAACGCCGCCACCCAGACCACCGTCGCGGGCCCGCGCGCGGCTGTCACCGCCTACGCCGAGGAGTGCGCCGCCCGAGGCGTGCGCACCCGGCTGCTGCACACCTCGCACGCCTTCCACACCGCCGCGATGGAGCCCGCCGTCGCAGAGGTGAGCGCGCACGCCTCCGGAATAGTGCACAGGATCCCGCGGATCCCCTTCCACTCCACGCTCACCGGCGGCCCGGTGTCCACTGTGGATGACGCGTACTGGGGCTCGCAGCTGCGCTGCCCGGTGCGCTTCGCCGACGCCCTGGCCGGGGTCACCGCGCCGGTGCTCGTCGAGGTCGGACCCGGCCGCGGGCTGGTCGAGCTGGCCGGACCGCGCGCCGTGCCGAGCCTGCCCACCGCCACCGGCACCGACGACCCCGCCGGGACCATGGCCGCCGCCGCGGCCCACCTGTGGCGCGCCGGGGTGCCGGTGCGCTGGAGCGGCCTGCACAGCGGGCAGCGGCGCAGGCGCGTCAGCCTGCCCGGGTACGCCTTCGAGCGCACCAGCCACCGCCTCGACACCCCCGCCACCCCGGCCGCCCCCGTCGCCACCCCGGCGCCCCTGCCCGCCCCGGCCGCACCGCCCACCGGCACCGCGGCCGCGGTCGCGGCGGTGTGGGAGCGGTTCCTCGGCGTGCCGACCGTCGGCCAGGACGAGTCGTTCTTCGCCCTCGGCGGGCACTCGCTGCTCGGGCTGCGGGTGCTCGACGAGCTGGCCGAGCTGACCGGCGTCCGGCTGCCGCTGGCCGCCCTCTACGACCACCCCACCGCCGCCGAGCTGGCCGCCGCCCTGGACTCCGCCGAGCAGGCCGATCCCGCGGACGCCGACCCGGCCCAGGCAGGCCCGATCCTCCCCGTGCCGCACGACGGCGCGCCGCTCTCGCCCACCCAGGAGCGGTTCTGGCTGCGCCAGCGGGCCACCCCCGGCGACACGGCGGGGACGGTGGCCACCGCCGTCCGGCTCGTCGGGGACCTCGACACCGGCGCCCTGGACCGGGCCTGCGCCGCGCTCGCCGCCCGGCACGCGGTGCTGCGCGCCCGCTTCGCCGACACCGCCGACGGCCCGCGCCAGGTGCTGCTGCCCGGCCGCGGCCTGCCGCTGCGCCGCACCCGCTGCGCCGACCTCGCGGAGCTGGCCGAGGTGGCCGCCGCCGAGTCCGCCCGCCCGTTCGACCTCACCGCCGAGGCCCCGGCCCGCGCGGTGCTCGTCGAGCTGGCCGACGGCACCCACGCGCTGCTGCTGACCCTGCACCACATCGCCACCGACGCCACCAGCAACGCCGTCCTGCTCACCCAGCTCGCCGACGGCTACGCCGCCGAGGTGCGCGGCGAGCCCGCCGACACCACCGCGGGCACCCAGTACGCCGACTACGCCGCCTGGCTGCGCGCCCGCCCCGAGGCCGAGCGCACGGCCGCCGCCGAGCACTGGCGCACCGCGCTGGCCGGGCTGGGCGGTGGCGTCGAGCTGCCCACCGACCGCCCGGCCGGGCGCGCGATCAGCTCGGCCCGGCTGCACCGCACGATCACCGGGTTGTCCGCTGTGGACGGTTTCCGGGAGCGCACCGGCGCGCCCGCGTTCGCCACCCTGCTCGCCGCGTTCCAGGTGCTGCTCTCGCGCCACGGCGCGGGGGAGCGGTTCGTCGTCGGCACGCCCACCACCGGCCGCGAGCGCCCCGAGCTGGCCGAGGTGGTGGGCCCGCTGTTCACCACCGTGCCGCTGGTCGCCGACCTCGCGGGCGCGCCGACGTTCACCGAGCTGGTCGACCGGGCCAGGTCCACCGCCGCCACCGCGTTCCGCAACGCCACCGTCCCCGCCGAGCCCTTCCTGGCCTCCGGCTACGACGTGCTCTTCGCCGTCCAGGACGCCCCGGCGCCGCGGGTCACCCTGCCCCGGCTCCAGGTGGAGCCGCTGGAGCTGGGCGAGGGCACCGCCCAGTGCGCGCTGACCGTCTCCGCGGTGCGCGACGGCGACGCCCTGCGGCTGCTGGTCGACTACGACGCCGCGCGCTTCGACCGCGAGACCGTCGACGCCCTGCTGGACCGCTACGCCCGCCTGCTCACCACCCTCCCCGCCTCCCCGGACACACCCGTCACCGGCGCGCCGCTGCTGTCGGTCCCCGAGCAGCGGGCCGCGCTGGACCTGCTCACCGACCACGCCGACCTGCCCTGGACCGACGCCACCGTGCACGGCCTGGTCGCCGCCCAGGCCCGCCGCGCGCCCGACGCCCCCGCGCTGGTCTGCGGCCCCACCGCCCTGACCTACGGCCAGCTCTGGGACGTGGTCACCACCCGCGCCGCCGAGCTGACCGCCCGGGGCGTCGGCCGCGGCGACGTCGTCGCGGTGTGCCACCCGCGCTCGGCGGAGCTGGTCGTCGACCTGCTGGCCGTGCTCGCCGCCGGGGCGGCGTTCCTGCCGCTGGACCCCGCGCACCCGGTCGAGCGCAGGCGCCGGATGCTCGACGACTCCCGCGCCGCCGCCCTGCTCGGCGGCACCGACCTCGGCCCGCACCGCGGCACCCCGGGCGGCGCAGGCGGCCACGCCGGACCCGACGACCTGGCCTACCTGATGTACACCTCCGGCTCCACCGGCGAGCCCAAGGGCGTCGCGGTGCCGCACGCCGGGGTGTGCGCCGACCTGGCCTGGCGGCGGGCGCTGACCGGCCTGGGGCCGGGCGACCGGCTGCTGCACACCGTCTCCTTCGCCTTCGACCCCGCGGTCTGGCAGCTGTTCGGCCCGCTGGTCACCGGCGCGGCGGTGGTCGTGGCCGAGCCGGACGAGGCCGCCGACCCCGCCGCCGTGCTGGCGCTGCTGGCCGGGCAGGCCATCACCGTCGCCGACTTCGTCCCGGTGCAGCTCGGCCGCGTCCTCGACGCCGAGACCGGGCAGCTGGCCGGGCTGCGCCACGTGTTCTGCGGCGGCGAGAAGCTCGCCACCGACCTCGTCGAGCGCTTCCACGCCCGCACCACCGCCGAGCTGCACAACCAGTACGGCCCCACCGAGGCCACCATCGACACCACCTCCTACCGGCTGCGCCGCGGGCACCCCGAGCACGAGGTGCCCATCGGCCGCCCGGTGGCGGGCAAGAAGGTCCTCGTCCTCGACCAGGCGGGCGCGCTCGTGCCCCCCGGCGTGGTGGGTGAGCTGTGGATCGGCGGCACCGGGCTGGCGCACGGCTACGCGGGCAGGGCCGGGCAGACCGCCGCGCGCTTCCGCCCCGACCCCTTCGGCGCCCCCGGCGCCCGCGTCTACCGCTCCGGTGACCTCGCCCGCTACCGCCGCGACGGCGTCCTGGAGTTCGCGGGCCGGGTCGACTCCCAGGTCAAGGTCAACGGCGTGCGCGTCGAACCGGCCGAGGTCGAGCGCGCCCTGCGCACCCACCCCGACGTGGCCGAGGCCGCCGTCGTAGCCCGGCCCGTCGGCGGGCGCACCGCGCTGGTCGGCTACGTGACCCCGCGCGCGGGCACCGCCGCAGGCCTCGACACCGCCGCCGTGCGCCGCGCCGCCGCGGCCGCGCTGCCGACCGCGTTCGTCCCGGCCCACGTGCTCGCCCTCGACGCGCTTCCGCTGGGCCACACCGGCAAGCTCGACGCCAAGGCGCTGCCCGAGCCCACCGAGCAGGGCACCGGGCGCCCACCCGCGCCCGGCACCGAGACCGCGCTGGCCGACCTGTGGGCCGCCGCCCTGGGCCGCGACGCCGTGCCCGCCGACGCCGACTTCTTCCGCCTCGGCGGGGACTCCCTGGTCGCGGTGCGCCTGGTGCGCACCATCCGCGCCCGCTTCGGCGTCGACCTCGCCCTCGCCGACTTCTTCGCCGCCCCCACCGTCGCGGACCTGGCCGCCGCCGTCACCGCCGCGGCACCCGCGTCCGGTCCCGCCCTGCTGCGCCGCGGCAGCGCGGACGCCCCGCTGTCGTGGTCGCAGCGCCCGGTCGCGGCCGCGGTCGCCGCCGGGGCCACCGGCATCGACGTGGAGCTGACCGTCAGCGCCCGCGTCAGCGGCCCGGTCGACCCCGACGCCCTGGCCGAGGCGTTGACCGCCGTCGTCGCCCGGCACGAGGCGCTGCGGGTGGCCGTCGACGGCGACCGCCAGCACCCCGTGCCCGCCTACCCGGTGCTGGGCCGCACCGGCCCGCTCGACCCCGCGGCGGGCCGGATGCTCGCCGCCGAGCTGCACCCCACCGACGACGGGCACCGCATCGCCCTGCGCGCGCACCGGCTGGCCGTCGACGGCCTGTCCGCGGGCATCCTCGCCGCCGACCTCGCCGCCCTCTACCGGGCGCGCCTGGCCGGGGACCCGGACCCGCTGCCCCCGCTGGAGCTGCACCACCCCGACTACGCGACCTGGGAGCGCGCGCGGATCACCGACGCCGACGCCGCCGACGCCGCCCGCCAGTGGGTCGAGGAGTTCGGCGCGCACCCCACCACCCGCAGCACCGGCCCGCTCTCCGCCGCGACCCACCTGCTCGACGCGCGGGCCACCGCCCGATTCGCCGAGGTGGCCCGCGAGCACGGCGTCTCCGCCCGCACCCTGCTGCTCGCCGTGCTCACCGACGCCGTGGCGGCCACCACCGGGCCGCTGCCGGTGGCCGTGCCGGTCGGTGCCGCCGCCCGCGCCGGGCTCGACGGGGTGGTCGGCCGGTTCGTCGACCTCGCCGTGCTGCGCCCGCTGCCCGCCACCGCCCCGTTCGCCGCGCACGTCGCCGCCGTCGCCGACGAGGGCCGCGCCGCGCTGCGCCGCCGCACCCGCCTGCCCTACACCGCGCTGGCCGCGCTGGCGCCCGCCCCGCTCATGGCCGACCTGGCCGACCCCGCCCCACCGCTGGGGCCGGGGCTCACCGCCGAACCGCCCGCGCAGCGGTGGACCGACTTCGGCCTGGCCCTGCACGCACACCACATCGACGACAGGTTGGAGCTGGTCATGCCCTACCCGCAGGACTCCACCGGGGCGCCCGCCCTGGCCGCCGCGCTCTTCGCCCGGCTGGCCGAGCTGACCGGGCAGGTGCGGCGATGACCGGCAGCCTCGCCACCGACCCGCGCCAGCGGGTCAGCGCCATGATCGAGGGCTACCGGCGCAGCGCCGTGGTCCACACCGCCGCGCAGCTGGGGGTCCCCGCCCACCTCGCGGGCACCCGCCGCCCGGCCGCCGAGCTGGCCGCGCTCACCGGCGCCCGCCCGGTGCCGCTGACCCAGCTGCTGCGCGCCCTGGTCGGCTACGGCCTGCTCGACCAGGACGACGACGAGCGCTTCGGCCTCACCGACGCCGGGGAGCTGCTCGACCCCGCCCACCCGCACTCGCTGCACGGGCAGGCGCTCTACTTCGGCGGCCCCAGCTACCTGGCCTACTCGGGGCTCACCGCCGCGCTGCGCGAGGGCGGCATCGCCTTCGACCACGTGTTCGGCGAGCCCTACTACACCCACCTCGACCGCGACCCGGTGCTGGCCGAGCACTACCACCGCATGATCGTGCTGCCGCACGGCACGGGCGCGCTCATCGCCAGCCTCACCGACCTGTCCACCGCCCGCGAGGTCGTCGACATCGGCGGCGGCAACGGCTCGCTGCTCGCCGAGCTGCTCACCCACCTGCCCCGGGCCACCGGGGTGCTCTTCGAGCTGCCGCTCACCGAGCCCTCGGCGGTGGCCACCCTCGCCGCGGTCCCCGGCGGCGACCGCTGCCGGTTCGTGGCGGGTGACTTCCGGGCGGAGGTCCCCGCGGGCGGTGACGTGCACCTGCTGTTCCGGGTGCTGGCCAACTGGCCCGACGACGTCGCCGCGACGATCCTGGGCAACTGCCGCGCCGCGCTGGCCCCCGGCGGGCGGCTGCTGGTGTTCGAGATGGCCGCCCCCGACCGCGTCGAGGAGGGCCAGGCCGTCGTCGACGGCGACATGAACGCCCTGGCGCACCTGGGCGGCGCCGTGCGCACCCTGGGCGGCTTCCGCGGCCTGCTGGAGCGCGCCGGGTTCGAGGTCACCGCCGTCAAGCAGGTCCCCGGCACGTTCTGGACCCTGCACGAGGCCACCCCGGCCGGTGCGGCATGAGCGCCATCCCGAGGCTGGCCGGGCCCCCGCTGCTCGGCCTGAACGCGCGCTTCCTGCGCGACCCGCTGGGGCTGTTCCTGCGCGCCCAGCGCGAGCACGGCGACCTCGTCGAGCTCGACCTGGGCGTCGCGGGCAGCGTCTACGCCGCCTTCCACCCCGACGGCGTGCGCCAGGTGCTGATGAACGGCCGCCGCGCCCACCGCCAGCTGCTGCGCCAACTGCTGGGCAAGGGCCTGTTCACCAGCCCTACCGGCGACGACTGGACCCGGCGGCGCAGGCTGCTCACCCCGCTGTTCCGCGCCGAGCGGCTCGCGGCGATGACCCCGCTGCTGCTGCGCCCGCTCGACGCCGCGTTCGACCAGCGGTGGCACCCCGGCGCCCGGGTCGACCTCGGCGCGGAGATGAAGCGGATCACCGTGGCGATGATGGTCGACGCCACCTTCGGCGCCCGCGACGACGTCGACCGGCCCGCCGCCCGCGCCGCGCTGAGCTTCCTGCTCGGCTACGTCGACCACCAGCTCTTCGCCTTCCCCACCATCCCCCGGTCCTGGCCCACCCCGGCCAACCGCCGCTACCGCGCCGACATCGCCGCGCTGCGCGCGATCATCGGCACGGCGCTGGTGACCCTGCGCCGCAAGCCGGGCACCGAGCCGACCTTCCTCGACGGCCTGCTCGCCCACCAGGGCGACTTCACCGACCACGAGCTCGTCGACGAGGTGCTGTCGATCTTCATCGCGGGCACCGAGACCACCGGCACCGCCCTGGTCTGGGCCCTGCACCTGCTCAGCGAGCACCCCGAGCACGCCGAGGCGCTGCGCACCGAGGTCGCGGGCGCGCTCGGCGGCGCCGACCCCACCGGCGAGCGGCTGCGCGGGCTCACCCGCCCGCGCGCGGTCGTCCGCGAGGCGCTGCGGCTCTACCCCCCGGCGTGGGCGCTGCGGCGGGTGGTCGACGAGCCGCTGGAGATCGCGGGCCACGAGGTCCCCGCCGGGGCGCGGCTGATCGTGTCCTCCTACGCCACCCACCGCCACCCCGGGGTCTGGGAGCGGCCGCTGGAGTTCGACCCGCGGCGCTGGCTGGGCGGCGAGGGCCGCCACCGCTTCGCCTACTTCCCCTTCGGCGCGGGCGCCCACCAGTGCGTCGGCAACACCTTCGCCCAGCTGGAGGGCGACCTGCTGCTCACCAGGGCCGCCCAGCGCTTCCGCCTGGACCGCCCCGCCGCGCCCACCACCGGCACCAAGCCCGCGATCGCGCTGACCCCCGTGCCCACCCCGCACCCGCTGCTGCTGCCCGCCTGACCGCCCACGGAGGAACAGCCCGATGAGACCCGACAGCTCCCCACCGGGAGCCTGCCCCGCGCCCAAGAGCCCGGTCTCGCTGACCGACCTGCGCCACGCCCACGAGGTGCTGGACTGGCTGCGCGACTACATCAGCAAGCCGCACCCCGACCTGGGCCGCGGCGGGCCGGTGTGCCCGTTCGTCCCGCAGTCGCTGCGCACCGACCAGGTGCGCATCGTGCTGCACCCCGAGCTGGACGGCTCCGACCCCGGGGCCATCGCCGAGCTGCTGCGCGGCTACCTGGAGGTGTTCGTGGCGGGCACCCCGGACTCCGCGGTCGCCCGCCGCCAGCGCAGCTTCGTCATCGCGCTGCCCAACGTCGCCGAGGAGCACCTGCCCCTGCTCGACGGCGTGCACCGCGCCGTCAAGCCCGACATGGTCGCGGGCGGCGCCATGATCGGGCAGTTCTACCAGGGCTGCCCGGAGGTGGCCGTCCGCAACCCGGGCTTCCACGTCTCCACCGGGCCCGTCCCCTGCTTCGTCATCCGGCACATGGCCCCGCACGACGTGCTGTTCCTGCACGAGGACGCGGGCTGGTTCGCCGAGTACCACAGCCGCTTCGCCCGCGAGTTCGCCGCGGGCAAGGTCACCGACCCCCTGATGGTCCAGCTGTTCCGGCGGGCCGAGGAAGAACTGGAGAACCGATGAAGACCACCACCCGCCGCGCCCGGCTGGCCGCGGTCCTGGGCGCCGCGGCGCTGACCGCCGTCGGCTGCGCCCTGCCGGAGGAGGCGGCGTTCCAGTCGCCGGACACCCTGGAGATCGGTGACGGGCCCGCGTCGCTGGCCGTCGGTGACGTCAACGGCGACGGCATCCCCGACGTCGTCACCGGCGACTTCCTGTCCAAGGCGGGCACCGTGTCGGTGCTGCTGGGCGACGGGAAGGGCTCCTTCGCCGACCCGCTCAAGTCCGAGGTCGGCCCGGTGCCCTCCGACGTGGGCCTCGGTGACTTCAACGGCGACGGCGTCCCCGACGTCGCCGTCACCAACTTCATGCTCGGCGCGGTGTCGCTGGCCTTCGGCGACGGCAAGGGCTCCTTCACCGGCCGCGTGCAGTTCGACGCGGGCAAGGACCCCAACCGCGTGCTCGTGGCCGACCTCGACGGCGACGGCAACGACGACGTCGTCACCAGCAACTACGTCGGCGGCGACATCTCGGTGCTGATGGGCGACGGCGAGGGCGGGCTGTCCGAGGCGGTCAAGACCACCGTCGCGGCCACCCCGATCCGGCTGCTGGCCGCCGACCTCAACGAGGACGACGTGCTCGACCTGGTCGTGGGCCACTTCGGCTCGCACGACGTGTCGATCCTCTACGGCACCGGCCGCGGCGCCTTCCGCGCCCCCGAGGTGCTCACCACCGCGGACGACCCGGCCGGGCTGGCCGCCGTCGACCTCGACGACGACGACCACCTGGACCTGGTGGTGGCCAACTACGGCTCCAACGACGTCTCGGTGTTCCTCGGCGACGGCGAGGGCGGGTTCGGCGACGCGCGCCGCTACCCGGTCAACGGCGGGGCCCCGGCGGGCGTCGCCGTCGTCGACCTCAACGGCGACGACTACCTCGACATCGCCGTGGCGAACTCGGCCACCGACGACGTCAGCGTGCTGCGCGGCGACGGCTCCGGCCGCTTCAGCGAGGGCACGACCTACAAGGTGGGCGACGACCCGCGCGGGGGCCTGGCGGGCTTCGACGTGGACAACGACGGCAACACCGACCTGGTGACCGTCAACCACAACTCCGCCGACATGACCATCCTGCTCAACCAGGGCGCGGGCGGCTCCGCCCGCGCGGGCCGGTGAGCCGGGTGGCCCCCCGCACGCGCGTGGTCGTCAACCACGAGGAGCAGTACTCGGTCTGGCCCGCCGACCGCCAGCCCCCCGCGGGCTGGGAGCCGGTGGGCCCGGAGGGCACCGAGGACGAGTGCCTGGACTGGATCGAGCGCACCTGGACCGACCTGCGCCCGCTGAGCCTGCGGCGGGCGATGGCGGCCGCCGAACCCCCCGCCGCGCCGTGAGCAGAACGGGCGAAACCACCATCCACCCCTATCACCCTGGTACGGAGCGAAACGGTCTCGGTACTCTCGGTGCACCGCACGCTGACCAGAACTCGGGGAGCTGACCATGTCCACCGTCGACGCCGACGCCGAGCGCGCGCCGAGCGCGTTCCGGCTGCTGAAGGCGAACCGGCCGCTGCGCGCGCTGTTCACCGCGCGGGTGGTGTCCTACGCGGGCGACTCGCTCAGCCTCGTCGCGCTGATGCTCCACGTGGCGAACACGACCGGGCAGGGCCTGGCCGTGGCGCTGCTGCTGCTGGTCGGCGACTTCGTCCCGTCGCTGCTCGGCCCCATCACCGGGGCCATCAGCGACCGGTTCGACCTGCGCCGGGTGATGATCGTCTGCGAGGTCGTGCAGGGCGGGCTGATGCTGGCCATCGCGCTGGCCCTGCCGCCGCTGCCGCTGCTGCTGGCCCTGGTCGGCGCCCGCGCCATCGCGGGCCAGGTGTTCCAGCCCGCCTCCCGCTCGGCCATCCCGGCCATGGTGGGGGAACGGGACCTGGAGACCGCGAACTCCTCGATCGGCTTCGGCTCCAACTGCGCCGAGGCGTTCGGGCCGCTGGTGGCCGCCGCGCTGCTGCCGTTCATCGGCGTCCAGGGCGTGCTGCTGGTCGACGCCGCGTCGTTCCTGCTGTCCGCGGTGGTGCTGCTGGCCACCAAGGCGATGCCCCCGGCCGCGCCGGAGGCCGACGAGGGCGGCCTGCTCACCTCCGCGAAGGTGGGCCTGGGCTACATCCTGCGCACCAAGGCGGTGCGGATCATCTCGCTGGGCTTCTGCGCCGTGGTGATGTTCAACGGCGTGGACGACGTGGCGCTGGTGCTGCTGGCCAAGGACACCCTGCGGTCCGGGGACTCCTCGGTCGGCCTGCTGCTCGGCGCGGTCGGCATCGGCCTGCTGGTCGGGTACGCGCTGCTGACCCGCTACAGCGGCAAGCTGGCCATGCCCACCCTGCTGGTGGCCGGGTTCCTGGTCTCCAGCGCGGGCAACTTCCTGACCGGTCTGGCCTGGTCGGTGGCCGCGGCGTTCGCCGTGCAGGCCGTGCGCGGCCTGGGCATCGCGGGCATGGACGTCGCCTCGTCGACCATGCTGCAGCGGATGGTGCCCGCGGGCATGCTCGGCCGCGTCTTCGGCAACCTCTACGGCGCGATCGGCGTCGCGGCGGCGGTGTCCTACCTCGCGGGCGGTGTGCTGCTGGACGCGACCAACGCCCCGGTCACGCTGATGATCGCCGGTGGCGGCGGCGTGCTGTTCACGCTGGTGGTGGCGTTCTCGCTGCCCAAGGCGCTGCGCAAGCACACCGACCCGGAGCCCGAGCCGGACGCGGCCACCGCGCCGGACCCGGACAAGCCCGCCGACGGCACCGGCGTGCCCGAGGTGCCCGCGCTGCACACCCACGCGGGACCGGGCAGCTCGGTCGAGCTGGACACCCCGGCCGAGCAGAAGCGCGGCTGAGACTGGGGCCTGTCCTCACAGCCTGCTCTGTGAGAGTCGTGATCAGATCGGACGCCGTCGGTGCCCGGACGAGGGACCTCGTACTGGATGTACTTGGTCCTCGGCCGGTGCCGCAGGCGTTCGATCTGGCGCGGCTATCGCTGGGCGTGGCTGTGAGGACAGGCCCTAGGTCACCGCGGTGGCGCGCCCGCCCAGGCGCGCACCGCGGTGGCCAGCTCCTGGCAGGTGCTGTAGCGGGCCGCCGGGTCCCGGTGCATCGCCCGGTCCAGCACTCCGGCCAGCACCTCGCCGTCACCGGGCAGCCGGGCGCGCACCCACTCGCGCAGCCCCGGCTCCTCGGCCAGCCGCCACGGCTGCACCCCGGTCGCGCACACCAGCACCAGCGCACCGAGGGAGTGCACGTCGGCGCGGTGGTCGGTGGGCAGGCCCGCCAGCTGCTCCGGGGCGGCGTAGCCGGGTGACCCGGCCGAGCGCTCCGGTCGCGGCTGGTCGGAGCTGCCCGGCACCCTGGCCTCCAGGGCGATGCCGAAGTCCGACAGGTAGCAGTGCCCGTTCGCCCGCGGGGCGACGAGCACGTTGCGCGGCGTCACGTCCCGGTGCACCAGGCCCCAGGCGTGCACGTGGTCGAGCGCGGAGGCCAGCTGGTCGACCACGTCGGCGATCCGCGCGGGGCGCAACGGCCCCTCCTCGTCCAGCACGTGCTGCATGTCCGAGCCGTGCACGTGCTGGTACACCGCGTACGGCGGCCCGCCCGGCCCGCCGAGCAGACCGGCCGAGAGCACCCGGGTGACGTGCGGGTGGTCGAGCCCGGCGGCCATCCGCGTCGTCGACAGGAACCGCTCGCGCACCCTGGGGTCGTCGGCGACGCCGCGGCGCAGCGTCTTGACCACCACCCGCCTGCCCAGCAGGCGGTCCTCGGCGAGGTAGACCACGTTGGTCCCGGACCCGCCGATCTCACCGTGCACCCGCATACCCGGGATGTCGGGCACCTCCACCGCGGGCACCTCCCGTCCGCAGGACACCGCCCGCACGGGCTACTCCCGTTGCCGTGACAGCCTTCCGCGTCCCTACCCTACATTCCGGACGCTGCCCCTGTACCCCGGTCGCCCCCGGTGGTTCAGTAGTGGGGAGAGCAGGAGCGCGGCCCGCGACCACAGCGCGGCCGCCCCGCCCCCCAGCAGGTCCGCCCCGAACCCCAACCAGTGGAGGTGGCAGAACCATGCCCCCAGCAGAGCACCGGGGAGTGCTCGCGCCGCCCGGTCCGCCCGGGTTCGACGAGCAGGCAGCCGAGATCCCCGACCACCTGCTCAGAAGTCCCGTGTGGACCGACGAGGCGGTCGCCGCCTCCGGCATCCCGGTGGTGGACGTGCCGTTCGTCACCGTGGGCGGTGGCATGGGGTCGTTCGTCATGGTCGACGTCCTGCGCATCGCGGGCGTCCGGCCGGAGCAGGTGAAGGTCCTGACCAACCTGCGGCACCCGTGGGAGAACTACGCCTACCTCACCGGCGTCTCCCAGCTCCCCCCGAACTACCGCATCCGCTCCGACGCCTCGTCCATGCCGGACAACCTCTGGGGCTTCCCCAGCTACGCCGCGCGCCGGGCCTTCCGCTCCCGCAGCGTCACCGGATTCCTCGCCCCGCTGTGGAACGTGCTGACCGAGAACCTGCTCACCGACTACTGGACCCCGCTGGCGGGCGAGGTGTTCGAGGGAATGCGGCGCGAGGCCGACCGCATCGGCTACTGGGACAGCGTCGCCCACGGCCAGGCCCGCATGGTCCGCAGGCGCGCCGCGGGCGGCTACTTCACCGTCTTCACCACCCAGGGCGCGCGCAGGCAGCGCGTCATCTACCGCAGCGCGCACGTGCAGCTGGCCGTCGGCTACCCCAGCATCCGGTTCCTGCCGGACATGCAGGAGTTCCGCGCCCGCCACGGCAACGCCCAGCGCTTCGTCAACGCCTACGAGCCGCACGAGCACGTCTACGAGGACCTCAAGTCCCGGCCGGGGACCGTGGTGGTGCGCGGCGGTGGCATCGCCGCCTCCGCGATCATCCACCGGCTGCTCAACGACCGCGAGCAGCACGGCGCCCAGACCCGCATCGTGCACCTGCTGCGCAACTACGTCTCCGGCCCGCACGGCCCGTCCCGGTTCATGCGCCGCCGCGGCGGCAAGGGCTGGGCCCACCAGGGCTTCAACTGGCCCAAGGCCTCCTGGGGCGGGCAGCTCAAGATGCGCCTGGAACGCGCAGGCGATGACGAGCGCCGCGAGCTGTGGAAGGTCATGAAGGGTTCGACGACCCCGTACCGCAAGGGCTGGCAGAAGCAGCTCGAACGCGCTCGCCGCAACGGTTCCTACACCGCCGTGCAGGGCACGATCGCCCGCGTCGACCGCACCGACTCCGGTTCCGTGCAGCTGCACTGCACCGACGCGGGCGGCGCCGCGCAGGCCATCACCGCCGACTACCTGGTCGACGCGACGGGCCTGATCGGTGACCTGCGCTCGCACCGGCTGCTGCACGACCTGGTCGAGGTCTCCGGCGCCCCGCGCAACGTGCTGGGCAGGCTGGACGTCAGCACCGGCTTCGAGATCACCGCGCTGCGCAGCGGACCGGGCCGCATCTTCGCCGCGGGCGCGGCCACCGAGGGCGCCTACTACGCCCCGGCCGACTCGCTGCTCGGCCTGCAGTACGCCGCGCTGCGCATCGCCGACCAGCTGGCCGACGACGGCTTCGGCAAGAAGATCACCAGTGCGCGCTCGGTGGCGCAGTGGTGCCGGTTCATGCGGGGGGTGGCCCCGTGACCCCGACGATGCTGGGCAGGTGGCAGTCGCGGCTGTTCGTGCTCGCCACCGCCGGTCTGCTGTGGACATTGGCGCTGAGCCCGCTGCTGCCGGTCGGCTTCGCCACCACCGCGGACACCTACGAGACCACGTTCGCCGCCATCGGTGTCACCGCCGCGGTCGGCGTCGTGCTGTGGGAGCCGGTCTACCAGCTCCTGCAGCAGTTCCGCTGGGAGAAGGACTGGCCTGCGGTGCTGACCCTGCTGGAGGGCATCCCCGAGGGCGTCGTCGTCTTCTTCCTGATGCGCGACGTGCTCGACTACGACGTGCGCGCGCTGCCCTTCACGATCCATTTCGGCACGACCTGGCTCCTGGTGTTCCTGTGCCTGCACGGGCCGCTGCGGGTGGTGTCGGTCCGCTGGCGATTCCGAGGTGGGAGACTGCTGTGACCCTCGACGAGTTCACCACGGCCGTGCGGCCGGGCACCGGCCTGGTCGGCCGGTACCCCGGTGCGGTGCTGCTGGTGCCCGACGACGTGCCGGGAGACGGCCTCGACCGGCTGCTCGGCCTGCTCTGCGACGGCGCGCCCGACGCGGGCGCCCGGCTGGAGGCGCTGTTCACCGACCCCGCGGCGGCCCCGGCGCCCGCCTTCGCCGCGGTGGTGCAGGGCGCCTTCGGCATGACGATCTACGTGCACGGCGCCCTGGAGGTCGCCGCGGACGGGCCGTCGGCGCAGCTGCGCGTCCGCGGCCGCGTCGACGGCGGGCTGCGCCGCTGCGACGCGCCCGACGACGTGGTCTCGCTGACCGTGCAGGCCCGCGGCGTGGACACCGCGGCCGCCACCGTCGGCGTGCGCAGCGGTGTGGTCTCCGGTGACGGCTTCGTGCTGCGCCGCAGGGGTGCCGAGCTGCCGGTGGAGGAGGCGGCGGACGAGGTGGTGATGGCCGCCGAGGCGATGACGACCTCCGGCGGGTCCGCGGCCGCGAACCAGGTGAACGGCTCCGGGGGCGGGGTGGCCACGCTGGCCCCGCCCGCGCCCGCGGCCACTCCCCCGGTCGCGCCACCGCCACCGCCTCCCGTGCAGTACACCCCGCCGCTGCCGCCGATCCCGGCCCAGCACCAGACCACCGCCTCGCCGTCCACACCGGACTGGCTGGGCGGCACCCCGCAGCAGGCCGCACCGACCACCGGTGCGCCGACGCCCACCTACGGCGGCCGCGTCGCCGCCCGGCTGCTCAGCTCGGCGGTCGTCGGCGGCGTGCTGACGGTGCTGCTGGCGCTGGTGCTGCCGGTCGGGTTCGCAACGCTGGAAGAGGTGCTGTTCTCCGGCTTCATCGGCTTGGCGCTGCTGTTCGCGCTCGGCGTCGTGCTCTGGGACCCGATCTACGACGTGGTGCGCAAGCGCCGCGCCGCCCAGGACTGGCCCACCCCGCTGTTCGTGGTGCTGGCCCTGGTCCCCGAGGCCGCGGCGGCCTGGGTGCTGCAAGCCTTCGCGCTGCCGCAGTCCTGGCTGGTCGACGAGGTCACCGCCGCCATCGACCTGGGTGTCGTCGCGGTCGCGGTCGGTGTCGGCACCGTCCTGCTCGGCCGGATCCCGGCCACCCGCAAGCTCCTGCACAGCGCGACCACGCCCACCGGCACCGGGGCGTCCACCGCCCAGCAAGGCCTGGGCAGCCTGCCGATGTTCCAGGGCACCCCGGCGCAGCAGTCCGCACCGGTGGCGGGCGCCTCCCCGCTGGTGTGGGGCATCAACTGCCAGCAGGGCCACTTCAACCGGCCCGACGCCCGCTACTGCGCCTCCTGCGGCACCGCCATGCACGGCCTGACCCACGAGCCGCGCCAGGCACCCCGCCCGGCGCTGGGCTACCTGGTCGACGGCGACGGCGCCTCGCACGTGCTCGACCGCGACCTGGTCCTGGGCACCGCCCCGCAGGGCGACGCCAAGGTCGCGGGCGGTCGCGCCGCGGCGCTGGCCCTGCCCGACGGCACCGGCCTGCTCGGCGACGCCCACGCCGACCTGGAGCTGCGCGAGTGGGACGTGACCGTGGTCGACCGCGGCCACCCGCAGGGCACCCACGTCCGCGAGCCGGACAGCGCCATGTGGGTCCGCCTGGCCCCCGGCCAGCCGTTCACCCTGACCAGCGGGAGCCGCGTGCGGCTCGGCACCCGCGACCTGACCTACCACGCCGCCAACACCCGCTGACCCACCCCCACCCCGGCCCACGACCGGGCCGGGCCCACCCCCGCCGAGGAGAAGAACCGCCCATGACGTCCGCCGCGTACCAGCCGCAGACCACCCGCTCCTTCTACAACAACTGGGGCGCCAACGAGTGGAACCGGCTGGAGAGCTCGTTCGAGAACAAGATCAACTACCGGATCCACCGCGAGGTCATCGCCGACCTGGTCAAGCCGGGTGACAAGGTGCTGGAGGCGGGCGCCGGACCGGGCCGCTTCACCCTGGAGATGACCCGCGCCGGGGCCACGGTCACCGTGTGCGACCTGTCCGACGTGCAGCTGTCGATCAACGAGCAGAAGGTCACCGAGGCCGGGCTGGCCGACAACGTCACCGGCTGGCACCAGGCCGACATCGTCGACCTGAGCCGGTTCCCGTCCGCGGGCTTCGACGTGGTGGTCTGCGTGGGCTCGGTGCTCAGCTGCGTGCTCGACCGCACCCCGGAGGCCTTCGACGAGCTGGTCCGCCTGGTCCGCCCCGGCGGCACCATCATCGTCAGCGTCACCTCCCGCTACGGCTACCTGCGCGCCGGGCTCAACGCGATCCTGCCGATGGCCGCCGCCGGTGGCCAGCTCGCCGCGATCGACTCCGCCGTGCGCACCGGCGACATCACCAACGTCCAGGCCGACTACGAGCTGCTCACCACCCACTTCTTCACCTGGGAGGAGCTGCGCGGGCACCTGACCTCGCGCGGCTGCGAGGTCGTCACCGCCTCGGCGTCGAACTTCCTGTCCGCCGACACCCCGCTGCTCGACGAGTCGCTGCTCGCCGACCCCGAGGTCATGGCGGCGTTCACCCGCTGGGAGCTGGAGGCCTGCCGGGCGCCGGGCAACATCGACGGCGGCACCCACATCATCGCCGCCGCGCGCAAGGCGGAGTGACGTGCAGGGCTACCGCCAGTCCACCTACGGCGACCGGCTCGCCGACATCTACGACCAGGTGCACCACGCCTGGACCCCGGTCGACACCGTCGAGACGGTGGCGGCGCTGGCCGACGGCGGCCCGGTGCTGGAGCTGGGCGTGGGCACCGGGCGCGTCGCGCTCCCGCTGGCCCGCGCCGGGGTGAAGGTCACCGGCGTCGACGTCTCCGAGCCGATGCTGGCCCAGCTGCGGGAGAAGGACCCCGAGGGGCTCGTGCAGACCGTGCTGGGCGACTTCATCGACATGCCCGTCGACGGCACGTTCAAGGTCGTGCTCATCGTCAACTCGCTGCTGCAACTGGCGGGCGCGGACACCCAGCGGCTGTGCCTGCAGCGCGTCGCCGAGCACCTCACCCCCGACGGGGTGCTGGTGCTGGAGGAGGCCAACCCGGCGGTGTTCACCAACCCCGGGCTGGAGGTCCTGCGGATGACCTCCGACGAGCTGCACCTGCTCGCCCAGCAGTACGACCCCGTGCACCAGCACTACTTCGCCCAGCACGTGATCATCCGGGGCGGCGAGGCCAGGCTCAACCCGATGACCCTGCGGCTGACCTCGACCTGCGAGCTGGACCTGATGTGCGAGTCGGCCGGGCTGGTGCTCGCCGAGCGCTGGGGCGACTGGGCGCGCAGCAGGCCCTACCTGGCCGACAGCCGCTCGCACGTCTCGTTCTACCGCAGGGCGGGTGCCTGATGCGCTTCGGGTTCTGCTTCGGCACGCTGCTGCGCGCCGACCCCGGCCCCGAGCGGCTCTGGCAGCTGCTCACCGAGGTCGAGCGGGCGGGCTTCGACTCCGCGTGGCTGTACAACACCAACGGGACCCTGCCCCCGGTGCTGGACCTGCTGGCCGAGGCGGTCCTGCGCACCGAGCGGATCACCGTCGGACCGCACGTGCTGGTGGCGGCCGGGATGCCCGCGCTGCCCCTGGCCGGGCGGCTCAGCGCCCTGGGCGCCGACTCCGGCGGCCGCTTCGTCGCCCAACTCGGCCTCGGCGGCCCGCGCGAGGCGCTGATCGCTGACCCGAGGGAGGCGGCCAAGGCCATGGAGGCCCTCCTCGGGGACCTGGCCACCTGGTTCGACGCCGACGAGACCCGCCCGCGCCCCCCGGTGTGGCTGGGCGGCCACTCGAACCGGGCGGCCCGCCGGGTGGCGGCGATGGCCGACGGCTGGGTGCCCTCGTTCATCGCCCCCGCCGAGTTCGGCGAGCGCCGGGCGATGATCGACGACCTGGTCGCCGCGCGCGGCGGCCGCAAGGAGGTCACCCACGCGGTGCAGGTCGTCTACGTCCCCCCGGAGCTCGACGGCCAGTCCTGGCTCACCGACCAGCTCGACGACGAGGTCCGCCGCCACAAGCCCGGCTTCGCCACCGAGGACATCTACGCCTTCGGCGGCTACCAGGCGGTGGTCGACCGGGTCGGCCAGTTCCGCGACCGGGGCGCCGAGCACGTCATCCTGGTCCCGGCCAGGCCCCCGGCCGACCCGGCGGCGGAGATCACCCGGTTGCACGAGGAGGTGGTGACCGCCTTTCGGTGACCGGCGGTGTCCGGGTTGGTACAGTTCGCCCGACCCCCGTGCACGCAGCGTGTCCGCCGCGTCACGGTGCGGCCCGGTGCGCGGGGTGGTCCCACCACCCCGCGCACCGCCCGCCGCCCGCCGGACCACCAGCCGAACCGCCCGATGAGGAGAGCGATGTCCGAGGTCACCGAGGCGACGCAACCCGCCCCCGCGGACTTCGACCGCCCCTTCGTCCGCACGATCGTCGTGATGGTCCTGGGCGGCATGATGGCCTTCCTCGACGCCACGATCGTCAACGTCGGGGTGGACACCCTCCGCACCGAGTTCGCCTCGGGCCTGGAGCAGGTCCAGTGGGTCGCCACGGGCTACCTCCTGGCGGTGGCGGTGGTGACCCCGCTGGCGGGCTGGCTGATCGACCGCTTCGGCGGCAAGCGCACCTGGCTGACCGGCCTGGTGGTCTTCGTGGTCGGCTCGACCCTGTGCAGCGCGGCGTGGTCGATCCCCTCCCTGATCGCCTTCCGCGTCCTGCAGGGCTTCGGCGGCGGACTGCTCGAACCGGTGATGCTGGCCCTGCTGGTCCGCGCCGCGGGCCCGGCCCGGGTGGGCAAGCTCATGGGCCTGCTGGGCGCGATCACCGTCGGCCCGGTGCTGGGCCCCCTGCTCGGCGGCACGATCCTGGCGGGCCTGAACTGGCACTGGCTCTTCCTGATCAACGTCCCCCTCGGCGTGGCGGCCATCGCCCTCGCCCTGCGCCACCTCCCCGACGACCGCCCCACCGACGCGGCTGGAGCGGTGCGGGCAACGGTGGACCTGCGGGGAATCCTTCTGCTGTGCCCGGCGAGCACCGCCCTGGCGTTCGGCCTGTCGCAGGCGGGAGAGGGCCGTGGCTTCGCCGCCCCGCAGGTGCTGATCGGCCTCGGGCTGGGTGTGGTCCTGCTGGTGGCCTACCTGGTGCACGCGCTGCGCACCAAGGTGACGCCGCTCATCGACCCACGCCTGTTCGCCCGCTGGAGCTACACCGCCAGCGCGGTCGGGATGACCGTGCTGGGCGTGGTGCTGTTCTCGCTGCTGTTCCTGATCCCCCTGTACTACCAGGACGTCCGCGAACAGGGCCCCCTGGCAGTGGGCCTCCTGCTGGCCCCGATGGGACTCGGGGCCCTGCTGGGCAACCCGACCGCGGCCAAGCTGCTCCCCCGCTTCGGCGCCCGCGTCCTGGTCCCCGCAGGCGGCGTGGCAATCGCGGCGACAGCGGTCGTGTTCATCACCGCAACCCCGACCACACCGTTCGCGTGGCTGGTCGCGTGGACGCTGCTGGCAGGATTCGGCGTGGGCTTCGTCGGCGCGCCCACGATGGGCTCGCTGTACCGAACGGTGCCGGACGAGATGGTCCCCCGCGCCACGAGCGCGGCGATGGTGCTCCACCAGCTGGGAGCGGCATTCGGCATCGCGGTGGTGGCCCTGGTGCTGCAACGGAACCTCGCCGGCGCGTCCCCGGAGAGCGCCTACCCGGCGACGTTCTGGGCGCTGGTGGTCGCCGCAGCCCTGATCTTCGCCGCGGGCCTGTCCCTCCCCCGAAAGCCCCAACCCGCCTGACCCCGCCTTCGACGGACTGGCCTAGGTGCTGCACGCGGTATCGCGAAGGATCACCTGCCCTCAACCGCGTCGGCTTGCCCGGCGATGCTCGTCAGTACCCCCGTAACGGATGACGGCGTCAAGCCGTCGAGCACCGCGTGTGCACCAGCACTCGTCAACTGCTCCAGAGACGTTGAGCCAGTCGCCACACCGACCACTGACGCACCGGCGGCCAAGGCAGCGTGCACATCGTTCTCCGTGTCCCCGATCAGGACCGTCCGAGCACCTGGGAATCTTGCACCGGTTGCCTCTTCCGCGCGCTGTCGAGCTATCTGAACCAGGTCGGCCCGCTCATCGGCGTCATCTCCGTACGATCCGAGTTGCAGGTCGAACGTGCTGGCGAGACCGAAAATCTCCAGCTTTACCTCAGCCACCCGTCGCAGATTGCCTGTCAGGACAGATTGCAGCACCCAGGGCAGTCGCGACACGGCATCTAGGGTCTCCTGCACGCCGGGAAGGACACGCCCCACTGTCGCCAGGTCGTGCCGGTGACTTTCATACTGCTCAACCAAGGCTGCCGCGTAAGCGCGAACGTTGTGATCCCCGCAGTCGACGTCGTTCAAGGCGAGATTGTCTCGCATGATTTGGAATTCAGTCCGACCACTGATGACCGCGAACTGAGCCTGGTCTTTACCGGCCACGGATCTGAACGCCTGCGCGGACAACCTGCTGCCGACACCGCGAGTCTCCAGCAA
>NZ_MKQR01000018.1:158438-307652 GCF_001940455.1 Actinokineospora bangkokensis
CTTACCCGGACGCAGCGTCCGGGTAGGCGCGTCTGACTGGCCCTACGGTCTGTTTCAGGGCCGAAACGGCACGCACTCACGAGACTGGCTGACGACGCGACCAAGTCGCTCACTCGTGCGCGTGTCCTCAGGGTTGTGCCGCTTCGTCCTGAAACAGATCTCCTACTTCAGGCGAGGTGACAGCGATGCGCGCCAACGACCCAACACCGAGCTCCGACATCGGAAACGTCGCTTGCAGCCGCGTATTTCACGGCGGATGCACGTTCCGTCTCGCGAAGGGCGACGACTTCGTTGCTGTCTTCCGCGGCACTTGTGTCGAGCAGCGCCGCTTCCTGGTCTTGCGTGATCGCCCTTTCCCCGGACCGGTGAAGGAGGGACCGCAGCGAGCGATCGCCACGATCCGTCGCCCGGGCTGGCTGTGCTGGTCGGACCACAGGGGACTGGCCCAGGTCGCGACGGCGTGGACGCGTCAGCGTGCCAACCCCGTGGGGAGTGGCAGTCAGGGCTAAGCGGGACCAAGTTCCTTTGCCTCTCAGCTGGGCGCCACCCACGCCCCGGTGACCAGCACCCACCTCATCGGCCGCTAGGCCGATACCCACGCCGGCACCTGACCACCTCCCGGCGGGCCAGCCGTCCACACCCGACATTCAACCGCGTTCTACGAGCAGGAAGCACGATTCGCCATGGGCCATGACGAGATCCGCCCCGTGACCTTGCGGGCGGCCATCATCGCCAACCGCCTCAACACCGCACGCAACCACCTCGGCCTGACCACCCGCGCCCTCGCCGAACTGATGAACATGACCGTCGCGATGGCCAACCGGATGATGACCGGCCGCCGCATCCCCACCAGCCTGCAGATCGGCGCCCTCTGCGCCCTGCTGGACATCGACCCCGCCCAACGCCCCCTGCTCTACGACCTGACCCGCACGGCCACCGACACCACCTGGCTACTACCCCACCACAACACCGACAGCCCCCACCTAATAGCCGAAATCGAGGCCACCGCCAACACCGCCGTCCACTACCACCCCCATCACATCCCCCTCCCCGCCCGCACCCCGGAATACCACCACGCCATCACCGGCCACCCCCGACCAGCGACACCACCAGCCACACCCGACCCGCACCGCACCCTCCTGATCCCGGAGACCGCCCTCACCCGCACACCGACACCACCACAAGTGCTGCGCGACCAGCTCGACGCCCTACTCCACGGGCCATGGTCAGTGCGGGTGCTGCCCGCCACCGAACCACCGACCGAAGCCTTCACCCAGCTGCACATCCCCCACTTCCACCCCGTCATCGCACTCGACCTGCTCACCACCCACCTCATCCTCGAACACCCCGACACCACCACCCCCTACCAACAACGAACCCAGGACCTGCTCGACCACAGCCTCACCGACACCGACTCCCTCGACACCCTGCGCGCCCACCGCACCCGCCTGGACACCTGACCCGTGACCCACCCACCCCACGACATCTCCGCCCCGGCATTGGCCGCCCACGCCATCGCACTACGCGCCGGAGTCCTGACCCTCGCCCGCCACCTCGACCTGGCACCCGAAGAAGCCGTCCTCACTATCACCAGCCACGACCGCCACACCCCCACAGGCGCCGCGGCCAACCTCATCCTCGACCACCTCTGCGACCTCTGGGCCATCCCCACCCGCGACCGCACCGCAGCCGGAGACCTTATCGACCACTGGGTCCGCGCCACCCTCACCCACCACCCGCAAGCACCCGATGACCACCACAACACCTGACCCACCCCGCACCCGCCGCTTATCCAGTGTCCCGGCACGGCGGGTGCGGGCATCGCCCCTTACCTCAGATGAGTTTCCGCACGCCTAGCCGGTCGCCATCGCCCCCGCTCGGTGGCGTGCCGCCGACACCCCGTTGTTGGCGCTCGGCGCGGACTTCGTCACCGCCGCGATGTCGGCCCTGCTCACGCGGCTGTCGGTGTTGTCACCGAGCACCGCGATCTGCTCGGCCAGCGGCAGCTTCTGCCACTGCGGCGACACCGGTCCGACGTGCCCGGGAAGGGCCGGCTCGTCCTTCATCACCGCCAGGGTGTCAGCGATCGAGCCGCGCGCCGCGATGGTGCCGTACATGTTGCCCGTCCACTGGCGGACGCCGTAGTACTGGGACCCGATCCACTGCGACAACAGGATGTGGGAGTTGGCCAGCGTCGAGTACGGGTGCACGATCGGCGCGTAGATGTTCTGGGCCTGGGCGTAGGTCACGTGGGTCTTCGGGGCGCTCCACAGACCTGTCGGGTACGGCGCCGTCTGGGTGACCGCGCCGCGACCGCCGTTGAGGAACGACAGCACGACCCGCCCCTCGATGACCTGTGCCGACAACTCGCCGATGGCCTCGTAGCGACTCGGCGCGTTGATGATCGGCGTGATCGGCCCGTACTGGCGCCAGTCCCAGCGACCGGAGCCGTCGACGCCCCAGAAGCGGTACTGGCTGTAGTTCCACATCTTGTCCCACGGCACCCGCATGAGGTGGATGCCGCCGCCGTTCCAGCGGCCCTCGTTGGTCCCGTAGATGTAGACGAAGTTCTCCCCCGGCCACATGATCATGGTGTTGTTCTGGAACAGGCTCATGTCGCCGCTGTTCCAGTAGTCCATGTTCTCCCGGTTGGTCTCCAGGTTCCACGTGGTGGTCCAGTACTCGGCGTTGGTGTCGGTCGACGTCCACAGCCGGGAGTACCAGGTGCGCCAGCTGCCACCGGCGCTCGGGATGCCCCCCTGCTCGGGGATCGCCCAGTCCCGCACGCCGAACGTGGACATCATGTAGCGGCCGTCGGGCAGGTGGATCAGGTCGTTGGGGATCTCGGTGACGACCTGCCCCGGCGTGTTCCTGGCGTAGTTGGGGTCGTTGTGCCGGTACGGGATCAGCTCCTTGGCCCGCGCACCACCGATGGCGTTGTCCCAGCGGATGCCGTTCTGCAGGTCGGTGTTCGACTGGCGCAGCCCAACGGGCGAACGCCACCCGGTGACGTTGACCGGCACCGCCTGGTCGAAGGTGTCACCGAAGATCGAGATGCAGTAGCCGTGGTTGGTCCGCGCCGTGTACCCCAGGTCGGTGCCCAGGAAGCCGAACCGGGCCGTCTCGCTGCCCGTGAGGTCCTTGAGGTACCCGGCACGCGGCGTGACATCCGCGCTGGCCGTCGCGGCACCGAGCCCACCGCTGGCTCCGAGCAGTGCGCCCGCGGCCCCCTTGAGGAACGTCGCACGGGTGATGCCGCGCCCCGTCCCCGCTGTCGGACCGGTGCCGTCGCCGCTGGTGGGGAGGTCGCGTCGCATTCCGCTCCTTCAGGAGTGACCGCTGGTGACCACGACGCTACCCACTGTTCTGAGAATCCGGAATGGCCAGTTGTGGCCATTCCGGTGGCGCTAAAGTCCTCTTGCAGGGCCGTCGAGGCTGCCCGTCGCGTCGTTCATGATCACGCCCGGCGTCGCCTTGGCAGGGCGCCGTTGGCCATGAGCGGTCGCCCGCCGGCCGCTCGGCACGACGTCGGCAAGACCACCGAACGCGACCTCACCACGACCCGGCGCCAACCCCACGCGGGTTGAAGAACCAGGTGAGAACTCGGCCTGTCCCTGGTTGCGCGCCGCCCGCCTGTGGGCCCGGCTCGACGGACCGGAAGTCCGTCAGAGAGACTGGGGGCCAGTGCCCACCCTCTCGACCTGGAGCTTGTGATGCCGCAAGGGACCGTCCGCTGGTTCGACGTCGAACGGGGTTTCGGCTTCCTCGCGCCCGAGGACGGCTCGCCGGACGTGTTCGTGCACGCCTCCGAGATCGTCGAGGACGGCGGCGCGAAGGTGCTCCGCGAGGGTCAGGCCGTCGTGTTCGAGGTCGGCGAGAACGACCGCGGGCCCCAAGCGCTGCGCGTTCGCGTCACCGCCGACGCCGCCACCGGCAGCACCGTGGGCCTGCTCGGCACCGTCAACTGGTACGAACCGGCCAAGGGGTACGGCTTCGCGTCGCCGGACGGCGGCGGCGTCGACATCTTCGTGCACAGCTCCGCCATCGTGACCGGCGGCGTGGTCACCGAGGGGCAGCGGGTGGCCTTCCTGGTCGTCGAAGGCGAGCGCGGCCCGCAGGCCGCGCACGTGATCCCGCTGGAACCAGGCGCAGGCGCACCCGCCCCGGCTGGTGCCGCGGACGGCGCCGACGGCACGGTGGCCTGGTACGACGAGGACAAGGGCTTCGGCTTCATCAACCCCGACTCCGGCGCCGGGGACATCTTCGTCCACGCCCGGTCCCTGGCCGAGGGGCTGACCTGGCTCGCAGAGGGCGACCGCGTCGCCTACGAGGTGGCCAGTGGGGACAAGGGCCCACAAGCCCGCGACGTGCACCTGGTCCGGGGCGCCGAGCCCCAGAAGCCACCACGGCGACCGGCACCTGCCGCCCCCGCGCGGGACGTACCCGCACGAGCCGGCGAGGGCGTCGTCGCACGCTACGACAGCGACCGCGGCTTCGGCTTCATCACCCCGGACGCAGGCGGCGACGACCTCTTCGCCCACGTGTCCGTGATCATGGGCTCGGAGCCGCTGCAGAAGGGCGACCGCGTCCGGTACGCGGTGCGCCAGAGCGACCGGGGCCCCCAGGCCGACCGCGTCGAACGCCTCTGAAGAGGCGGCCCACCGCGTCGATACGGGCCGTGGAAGACCGTCTACACCCGGTTCTGGCGTTGGTCGCGTGATGGCACCCTGGCCACGCTGGCCTCTCGGGTGACGGTGATCGACGAGGCGGTCGACGAACTCGACCAGGAGGTCTCGGTCGATTCCTCCCTCGTGCGCGCCCACCAGCACGCCGCCGGTTCCCCGCCGCGCCCCCGCATCCCACGCGGGGGGCGGGCGGGCCCCGTAGTGGGCAGGGCGAGCCAGGTGATCATGCCATCGGCCGGTCCCGCGGCGGGCCCACCACCAAGATGCATCTGGCGTGTGACGGGCACGGGCGGCCGTTGTCGGTGGTGTTGACCGGCGGCAATGTCAACGACTGCACGATGTTCACCCAGGTGGTGACCGGGATCGAGTTCCGGCCGTGGGGCGGTGGGCGGCGGGCGACCCGGCCGAGCCGGTCCTGGCCGACAAGGACTACTCCTTCCGTGCCATCCGCACCTGGCTACGGGCCCGCCACATCACCGCCACCATCCCCGAACGCCGCGACCAGCAGGCCAACCGGCTGCGCCGCGGCCGGGCCGGTGGCCGCCCGCCGGCCTTCGACACGGTCGCCTATCCGCGCCGCAACGTCGTCAAGCGCTGCTCCAACCGGCTCAGGCAGTTCCGGGCCATCGCTTTTGCTCCTTGCCGCAGTCGCGGTAAGCGGTGCAGGCGTTGCGCTTGACCGGCCATCTGACGTGGAGGCCGGCAACCCTCTCGCCACGCCGCGACAGGGCCTCCCGCCGGGATGGCCCTGTCGCGGTGCGCTGCGGTGCCGATGCTCGCGGTGGGCTCGTTAGTAGGGGTGGGGTGCGTAGATGGTCTGCACGGTCGTGGTGGAGTAGGTGATGTTGTTGTAGGTGGCCTGGTGGGTGCAGGTCACGGTGACCGGCGCCCCGGGCGGGATTCCAGGGGTGCTGTAGGTGACGGTGGTCTTGGTGGCCGTGCCCTCGCCGTCGGATCCGGAGCCGTTGTAGCTGTCGCGGCAGGACACGCTGGTGTTGCGGGCGTCGAGGCCGTCACCATTGGTGCGTTCGAACCGCACATAGCTCTGCATGCGGGCGGACTTGACCGGGCTGCCGCCGGAGTAGGAGTCCCAGCGCAGCCGGGTGGTGTAGGCGTGCACGCGGAAGCCGGTGCCGCAGTCGGGGCTGTAGGAGGTGACCGAGTCCGCGTAAACCTGGGTGCCCTGGTTGGTGCAGGTGCTCGGGGCGGGAGGCGGCGGGGGCGGTGTGCCCGGATCCCCCGGGTCAGGTTCGCCGCAGTCGGGGTCACAGGGAACCGGGTACTCGATGATCGCCTGCGCGGCCGACATCGAGACAGCCGCAGTCGCCCCGCTGCACGCCAGCGTCGCCGCGAGGATCGTGAGCAGTCGTGTACTGAGTGTGTTCACGGAGACCTCGTCGCCACCCACGGACGCCGTGTTACCGGTCACACCCGCGTTCACCGGTACGGCCCAGGGCCCTCTAGCCAGAGCCGCTTGCTCCCACTCTGAGTTCTCGGAAGTGGTAGGGACAAGTGTCGGGCGGTCAAGGCGGGCAGGCGGGCGAAAACGATGCGGGCGCGGCCGAAACGTGGACGCTGAAGGCTCCTTGCCGGTTGCGTGACTGTGACCGCCGGTCCGGGGTTGCAGTGGTCACCGCAGCAGATCTCGACACGACTGAGGGCGGAGTTCCCGGTGGACGAGGACATGCGCGTGTCCCACGAGACGATGTTCGTCCAAGGACGGCAACCACAACGACGTCACCGAGTTGATGCCGCTGGTCGATGCGATCCGCCGATTCGGGGTGTCATCGGCCAGCCATCGACCGTACGGCTCCAGCGATCGGGAGATCGCGCATCCCCGCGCAGTCACCCGATCGGGCTCAGGCCGCGACGCACCCGACGTAGTCGATGACCTCGGTGGGGCCACCGGTCGCGCCGTGGACGTCGATGTCGGCGAACCGGGTCTCCCAACCCTCCCACCACTCCCGCACCTCCTCATCCACCGCACCACGCAGCGGCGCAGCCTCCCACGCCGCCCTCTCGGAAAAGCCACGAAGAGAAATCAGCTAATTGCACATTCGCCAACTCGTAGTTGTACCGGGTCGATTTCGGTTTGTTGTCGAACCGCAGGTGGCGGTCCTAGGAGATCACGAAGCGTGACCACGTCAGGTCGATGAACAGAGGCGGCACGGACTCGCAGGACCTGCGCTCAACCTCAAGGCAGAGAGGGCATCGAGCGCTTTGCTCGGCGTGGGAGTGTCCCCCGAGCGCAAGAAGACGAAGCCTGCGGAGGCTCTTACCTCCCAGACTCCTCTGCGGTCGAGCTCACAGGGTGTGAACCTGCGCCCCCTCGGCGCAGACCGCACCGCCCCTGGCAGGAAATGGGAGAAATCGGTGCGCGAAAGGCTTCGGGGTGCGATGCTCGGGGCAGAGCTGAGAGTGCTTCACCGAGCATGGGGGTCGGCTTGGACATCGAGGTTCGGCACGCCAGGGTCGTCGTCGCCTTGGCCGAGACGGGGAGCATCACGCGGGCTTCGGTGCGGTTGGCACTGCCCCAGCCCAGTGTCAGCGCGCAGCTGCGGCGGATCGAGCGGACCGTGGGCGGGGCGCTGTTCGTGCGCTCGCGGACGGGGATCGAGCCCACCGCCCTGGGGGAGCGGTTGATCCCGATGATGGCGGAGCTGGCGGCGCACGCCGACGCCATCGTCGAGCGCATCGATGACGCCGCGGCGGGTGCGGTGGCGGGCGCCGTCGTGCGGGTGGGAAACGTGGAGTGGACGCCGTTCGGACTGCAGCAGTCGATCGTGGCCGCGCTGCCCGGGGTGGGGGTGCGCACCGAGACCCTGGACTCGCCGTCGGGGGCGATCGCGGCCATCGCCCGCGGTCAGCTCGATGCCGCGCTGGTGTGCGGCGGCCGCGTCGACCTGGGCGCGTGGGGCGAGCGGGTGGACCTGGTGGCGGCGACGGTGATCAGCGAACCGGTGTGGGTGGCGGTGCCGCCCTCGTCGCCAGCGCCGGTGGACGCGGCTGCCCTGCGGGCGATGAGGTGGGTGCGCCGGGTGCGCGACCACGGGTTCCACCCGATCGAGGAGGACTTCTTCAGCGGGCCGCTGGGGTTCGAACCCGAGGTGGTGCACCGGGTGGCGGGCCACGCGGAGGCGATGAGCTGGGTGCGGGAGGCCGGTGTCGCGGCCTTGGCCACGCCCACCGCGGCCAGCCCTGACGTGGAACTCGTGGCCCCGGCGTTGGGACAGGCCCACGAGGACCTGGTGCTGGTCTCGCGGCGGGGCGCGCTGGGGCGGAAGCCACTGACGCGGTTGGTGCGGGCCGTGCGCGACTACTACTGCGAGTACGCCCGGCTGTTCCCGGGGTACTGGGCCTGGCTCACCCACCACCTCGGCCAGGTGCTGCCCGCCGGGTCCTGAGGCAGCCTCACCGGTCAAGGGCGTGATCACCGTCCGTGGTTGACGACTGAGCCGACACCTGTCAGTCTGGTCTTACATGAGTCAGACCGAGACCCGATCAGGTCGGGCGTTGGGGGATGGGGCGATGGGCGAGGAACGGCGGGGACCCGCAGTCCGGGTGGCGCGGTGGAGCGCGCGCAACCCCTGGAAGGCAATCATCGGCTGGTTGGTGCTGGTGGTGGTCTGCGTCGGGGCGGGCGCGGTCGTCGGCACGAACCAGGCGGGCGGGTCCGATTTCTGGGTCGGCGAGGCGGGGCGGGCCGAGGCCATCGCCACCGAGGGCGGCCTGGTGCAGCCGCCGACGGAACGGGTGCTGATCACCCAGCGTGGTGGTGGGCAGGTCGGTGAGTCGGCGGCGCGGGCGGCGGACGACGTGGCGCGGCGGCTCGGGGGGCTGCCCTCGGTCGACCAGGTGCAGGCGCCGCGGACGGCGCAGGACGGGACCGCCGTGCTGGTCACCTTCACCATGGTGGGCACGGCCAAGGACGCGACCGCGGCGCTGCCGGACGTCAACGCGCAGGTCGAGCAGGCACGCGGCGGGTACGGCGACGTCCAGCTCGAGCAGACCGGCACGGTGTCGACGTCCCAGGGCAACAGCGCGCAACTCGGTTCCGACCTGCTGCGCGCCGAGCTGATCACCTTCCCGGTCACCCTGGTGATCCTGCTGCTGGTCTTCGGCGCGCTGCTGGCCGCCGCGGTGCCGCTGCTGCTGGCCATCTCGTCGGTGGGGACCGCGCTCGGGCTCTACGGCCTGGCGTCCTACGCCTTCCCGGACGCCGGTGGGGCGGTGGCGAACGTCGTGCTGCTCATGGGGATGGCCGTCGGCGTCGACTACTCGCTGTTCTACCTCAAGCGGGTGCGCGAGGAGCGGGCCCGCGCGGGTGGGCGGATCGACCACCGGACCGCCGTGGAACTGGCGGCGGTGACCTCCGGGCACGCCATCGTGGTCTCCGGGGTCGCCGTGCTGGTCTCACTCGTCGGGCTGTACCTGGCCGACGACGTCATCTTCTCCTCCATCACCACCGGGTCGATCATCGTCGTGCTGGTCGCCGTGCTCAGCTCGCTGACGGTCCTGCCCGCGCTGCTGGCCAAGCTCGGCGGCCGCGTCGACCGGCGCAGCGTGCGCAAGAACGGCGCGCGGCCGGAGAGCGAGCAGCCCAGCCGCGTCTGGCAAGGCCTGCTGCGCCCCGCGACCCGCCACCCGGTGGTCACCCTGGTCGTCGCGACCGGCGCCATGCTGCTGCTGGCGCTGCCCGCGCTGGGCATCACGCTGCGGGTCGAGGGCAACGACACCTTCCCCAAGACGATCCCGGCCATCGCCACCTACGACCGGATGACCCAGTCCTTCCCCGCGGAAGGCGTCGCGCACTTCGTCGCCGTCCAGGCCGACGCAGGCCAGGCCGACGCCGTCCGGCGGGCGTTGACCTCGCTGGACCAGCGCGCCCAAGCCGACCCCCTGTTCGCCGACACCACCGAGCCGCGCCTGCGCTCCTCGGCGGACGGCCGGATCACCACGCTGGAGCTGCCGGTCCCGACGGGTGCCAACGCCGAGGCCTCGATCCGCTCGCTCGACGTCCTGCGCTCGACGCTCCTGCCTGCGACCGTGGGCGCGGTGCCGGGCGCGCGGTACGCCGTCTCCGGGCAGGTCGCGCGGTCGGTGGACTACGTGGAGCACCAGGGCGAGCGGACGCCGCTGATCGTGGGGTTCGTGCTGCTGGCCACCTTCGTGATGATGAGCACCTCGTTCCGCTCAGTGGTCATCGGCCTGGTCGGCATCGCGCTCAACGTGCTCTCCGCGGCGGCCGCGTTCGGCGCCCTCGTCGCGGTCTTCCAGGGGACGTGGGCGCAGGACCTGCTCGGGTTCGCCTCCGGCGGGTTCGTCAGCTCGCGGATACCGCTGATCCTCTTCGTGATCCTGTTCGGCCTGTCGATGGACTACCAGGTGTTCGTCGTCAGCCGGATCCGCGAGGGCGTGCTGGCGGGCCTGCCAACCCGGCGCGCGGTCGCCGAAGGCGTCACCCGGTCCGCAGGCGTGGTGACCAGCGCGGCCGTGGTCATGGTGTCGGTGTTCGTCAGCTTCCTGTTCGTGGGCCTGCTGGAGCTCAAGCAGATCGGCTTCGGCCTCGCCGTCGCGGTCATCCTCGACGCCGTGGTCATCCGCATCCTGGTGCTGCCCTCGCTGCTGACGCTGCTGGGCCACCGCAGCTGGTGGCCGGGCAAGGTGCCCGTCCCCGCCGCGCCGGGAGTGGCCGCGCGGCGGGCTGAGCACACCCTCCGGTAACCACCGGACGCGCCCGCGGCGGGTTCCCCCACCCCCTGCGGGCGCCCGGCCCGTCCGCCCTTCCCCCGGCGGGCGGGCCGACCCGCGGATACAGGTTTTCCATCGGAGCCACCCCTAGTGTCCGCGCGGTCGGGACGGCCGGACTGGGAGGCGACCATGCGGGTGAGCGCGGGCGGGACGACGGTGGCGGTGCTCGACGGGGACGGGCACACCCCGGACGAGGTGGAGCGCCACCTGGCGGAAACCGGCGCGGTGGTGGTGCGCAGCACCGGTTTCACCGACATCCCCGGATTCCACGAGCGAGTCGAGCGGTTCAGCGCTCCGCTCATCGGCAGCTACCGCGGCGGCAACACGCCCCGCACTCCGGTCGGCGGCGCGGTGTTCACCTCCACCGAGTACCCGGCCCGCTATCCCATCTCGTTGCACAACGAGCTCTCCTATGCAGGCACCTGGCCCGACCGCCTCTACTTCGGCTGCCTCGTCGCGGCGCGGACCGGAGGGGCCACCCCGCTGTGCGACGGCCGCGCGCTTCTCGAGCACCTGCCCGACCCGGTGCGCGAGCGGTTCACCTCCCGCGGCGTCACCTACCACCAGAACCTGCACAGCGGCCACGGCCTGGGCAGGTCCTGGCAGGACACGTTCGAGACGGCCGACCGCGGCGAGGTCGAGGAGTTCCTCGCCGGGGCCGGTGCCGAGCACTCCTGGACGCGGTCGGGCGGGTTGCGGGTGACCCACCGCCGACCCGCCACCCGCGAGCACGCCCGCGGCCACGAGGTGTGGTTCAACCAGGCCGACCAGTGGCACCCGTCGAACCTGCCCGGCGAGGGCGCCGCGGACCTGCTCGACCTCGTCGACGACCCGGCGGACCTGCCGCACTGGGTCACCTACGGCGACGGGGCGCCGATCCCCGGATCCGATCTCGACGCGGTGCGCGCGGCGGCGGACCGCAACCGGGTGGTCGTGCCGTGGCGTCCGGGCGACCTCGTCGTGGTGGACAACATGGCCGTGCTGCACGGCCGCGAGGCCTACACGGGGCCGCGCAGGGTGGTGGTCGCCATGGGCCGAGCGGGCCATAGCACGGCGGTATGAGGCAGTCGCGAAGCTGGTAGTGGTCGCACCCGGCAGCGCTGGGCAGAGTGGGGTCATCTGCCGAACCTGGGGGAGGTACCGCGGTGAACACCCGCTCGGGCTTCGACACCGGGTCTGGCCCAGCCCTGGATCCGCGGGCTGAGGCGGTCCGGTCCACCCGCCACACGGGTCACGGCGCGCCGCCCGTCGCGCAGTACCGGATCCTGGGGCCGGTCGAGGTGCACCGGGGCGGCGGGGAGATCCCCGTCGACGGCGCCAAGCCCAAGACCGTGCTAGCCGCCCTGCTGTTGGCCGGTGAGCGCACGGTGCCCGTGCACCAGCTCACCGACCACCTGTGGGGCGAGTCCCCGCCCGCCACCCACCGCGCCCAGGTGCACACCTACGTCTCCCGGCTGCGCCGGGCGTTCGGCGCGCGCGTCGAGCGCTCCGCGCCGGGGTACCGCCTGATGCTCGACGGCGCGCGGCTCGACCTCGCCGAGTTCGACGCGCTCGCCGCCGCCGGGCGCGCGGCGGCGGACGCCGGGCGGGCCGACGAGGCGTCCACGCTGCTGGGCCGGGCGCTGGCGCAGTGGCGCGGGCCCGCGCTGTCCGGGGTCACCGACCACTTGGCCGCGGTCGCGGGGCCACGGCTGGAGGAGACCAGGCTCGCGGTGCTGGAGCAGCGGATAGCGCTGGACCTCGACTTGGGCAGGCACGCGCTGGCGCTGCCCGAGCTGACCGCGCTGGTGCGCGCGCACCCCCTCCGGGAGGGTTTCCGCGCCCAGCTCATGACCACCCACTACCGGTGCGACCGGCAGGCAGACGCCCTCGCCGCCTACCACGAGGGCAGGCAGCTGCTGGTCGAGGAGCTCGGCGTCGAGCCAGGTGCGGAGCTGCGGCGCGTGCACGAGGCCATCCTCGCCGCCGATCCCGCCCTGCGCACCGGCTCCCGCACGATCCACCCGACTCCCGTCTGAGGGGCACCCCATGACCACTCCCGCCCGATCCCACCGACCAGACCACCACTCGCCGGCAACCGGGACACACGTGTTGGACGCGGCGGATCGCACCGCCGTCGGGGCGATCGCCGAGCGGTTGGCCGCCGACGGCGGGGAGATCTCCTCCGCCGAGTGGCTCGACCGGGTGCGCGACGCCGCGCTGGCGCTGCCCGTCGGGTTGCGCCGCAGCCTGCGCGCGCTGCAGCGGCACTCCGGCGCAGCGGGTTCGCTGCTGGTGCGCGGTCTGCCGATCGGGGACGCCGCCGCGCTGCCGCCAACCCCCGCCGTCGGCGGCAGCGCCCAGCACACGCCCACTCCCCCCTCCGCCGCGCTGATGCTCGCCGTCCTCGCCCTGGGCGAGCCGGTGGCGTTCCGCGCGGAGAAGAAGGGGCTGCTCGTGCACGACGTGGTCCCGGTGCCGGGCAGCGAGGAGATGCAGGGCAACGAGGGGTCGGTGGACCTGGAGTTCCACGTGGAGAACGCCTTCCACCCGCACCGCCCCGACCACGTGCTGCTGCTGTGCCTGCGCTCGGACCACGAGGGGACGGCCGGGCTGCGGCTCGCGTGCGCGCGGCGGGCGCTGCCCCTGCTGGACGACCGGGTGCGTGAGGCGTTGGCGCGCCCGGAGTTCGTGACGGCGCCGCCACCGTCGTTCGGCGGCGTCGGCGACGAGACCCAGCCGCACGCGGTGCTCGGCGGTGACCCGGATGATCCGGACGTGGTCGTCGACTTCGGCGTCACCCGGGCGGTGACCGCCGAGGGCGAGGCGGCGCTACCCGCCCTGCACGGGGCGTTGGCGGCCACTTCGCGGACGCTGGTGCTGCGTCCTGGCGATCTCGCGATCGTGGACAACCGGGTCACGCTGCACGGGCGGACGGCGTTCCGGCCGCGCTACGACGGCCGGGACCGCTGGCTGCAGCGCGCCTTCGCGGTGTCAGACCTGCGGCGCTCGCGCGACCACCGGCCCGCTGACGGCCACGTGCTGGTCCGGTGAGCACCGCGACGCGGGAGGCCGTCGGGGCGGCGCCGCGCCGGTCCACCGAGGGCTGGCACCGGCCGCTGCTCGTGCTGGCGGCGGCGATGGCGGTCGCGGCGGTGCTCACCTTCGCCGGGGTGCTGCTCGACCCGCGCGTGCTGGTGGGGGAACCGGTCTGGGTCAAGCCGTTCAAGTTCGCGCTGTCCATCGGCACGTTCGCGATCACGTGGTCGTGGCTCCGGGCGGTGCTGACCGCCGGGCGCAGGACCGCGGACGTGATCGGCTGGTTCCTCGTGCTGCTGCTGTCGGTGGAGTACCTAGGCTTGGTCGTCCAGGCCTTCCGCGGGCGGCGCAGCCACTTCAACAAGCAGAGCGCGTTCGACACCGTGCTCGGCAACGTCATGGGCATCTCGGCGGCGCTCATCATGGTCAGCTCGCTCGTGCTCGCCGTCCTGTTCCTGTTCGCCAGGTCGAGGGACAGGGCGGCGGTCTGGGCCATCCGCGCGGGCGCCCTCCTGTCCGTGGTCGGCATGGGCTTCGGCCCGCTGATGGGCGCGGAGACCGAGGTCCAGCGCGCCGCCCGGCTGGCGGGGCACGGTGAGGGGATCTTCGGCGGCCACAGCGTCGGCGTACCGGACGGCGGGCCATCGATGCCGCTGACCGGGTGGAGCACAGTGGGCGGTGACCTGCGCATCCCGCACCTGGTTGGCATCCATGCGCTGCAGGTGATCCCGCTCGTGCTGGTGCTGGTCGACCTCCTCGCCCGCCGCTGGGCGGCGCTGAGCCCGCAGGCCGTGCGGATCGGGTTGGTGGCTGTGGTCTCGGTGTCCTACGCTGGACTGCTCGCCACCGTCGCGTGGCAGGCGTTGCGCGGCCAGTCGCTGGTCCACCCGGACACCGCGACGCTGACCGCGCTCGGTGCCGTCGCGGGGTTCGCGCTGATCGGTTCGGCCGCCGTCGTGGGGGTGGGCGCGTTGCGCGGGAAATATAGGAAACCAATAGCCGCGTAGGCGACGGTTCACCCAGGAAGTCCTCTTGCCGCGGCACGGCCGCGCACATCCCGGAACAGAGCTAAGGGGAGAGCCATGTCTTCTGCCGTCACCGACCGCCCCGCCCGGATCAAGGAGATCGTCTGCGACATCCTCGAGATCGAGCCGTCGGAGTTGGGTGGGGCCGACCTGCTCAAGGAGGACCACGACGCGGACTCGATGGGCGCCATCGAGATCCTCGCCGCGCTCGAGCGCACCTTCGGCGTGCACATCGACCAGGCCGAACTGGCCCGCATGGTCAGCCTGGACGCGATCGTCGCCGTGGTCGACGAAGCCTCGGCGCGCTGAGGCCCGCCGTGCGCGACGACAACGGGCGGCCCCGGGTGGTGATCACCGGCCTCGGCGTGGTGACCAGCATCGGTGTGGGCGTCGCGGAGTTCACCGAGGGGTTGCGCGCGGGCCGCAGCGGCGCCAAGCCGATCACCGCGTTCCCCACGGAGGGCTACGACAGCGCCATCGGGACCGAGGTGACCGGGTTCGACCCGGCGCGCTGGCTGCACCGGACCGACCCGGCGGCGCTGGGCAGGGCCGCGCAGTTCTCCGCCGCAGCGGCCAGGATGGCCGCGGCCGACGCGGGACTGTCCGATGACCGGTTGCGCGCGGCGCGGTCGCTGGTGTCCATCGGCACCACCGATGGGGAGTCCCGCGACCTCGACGAGCTGACCGTCCAGCAGCGGGCGGGCGGCCCGGGGCGGCTCGACCGCGCGCTGGCGGGCCGGGTGCAGGCGGGCAAGCTGGCCACCAGCGCGGTGCGCGAGCTGGGGCTGGTGGACGTGGAGGCGGTCACCATCCCCACCGCGTGCGCGGCGGGCAACTACGCCATCGGGCACGGGGTCGACGCGCTGCGCGCGGGGGACGTCGACTTGGTGCTCGCCGGTGGTGTGGACGCCCTGTGCCGCAAGACTTTCGCCGGGTTCTACCGGCTCGGGGCGATGGCAGCGCGGGTGTGCAGCCCGTTCGACGCCGACCGCACCGGCATCCTGACCGGCGAGGGCGCGGGTGTGCTGGTGCTCGAGACAGCCGAGCGCGCGGCCGAGCGCGGGGCCCGGGTGTACGCCGAGGTTCTCGGCTACGGCTTGACCTGCGACGCGCTCAGCCCCGTCGCGCCGGACGAGGCCAGCCTCGCCCGGTGCATGACCCTCGCGCACGAGGACGCGGGCGTGGAACCCGAGGAGGTCGACTTCATCTCCGCGCACGGCACCGGCACCCGGGCGAACGACTCGACCGAGGCGGCCGCCATCCGGCGGGCCTTCAACGGGCCACCGCCGCCCACCGTGTCGATCAAGGGGATGCTCGGGCACACGATGGGCGCGGCCAGCGCGCTGGCCACCGCGGCGTGCGCGCTGTCGATCACCGAGGGGTTCATCCCGCCGACGATCAACCACACCAGGACCGACCCGGAGTGCGGGGTGGACTGCGTGCCCAACGTGGCCCGACCCGCGACGGTGCACGTGGCGCAGAACAACTCGCTCGCCTTCGGCGGCAACAACGCCGTGGTCGTCGTCGGCAGGCACCGGGAGTCGCCGTGACCGGGCGCGTGCGCGTGCTGTACCTGCACGGGCTCGCGTCCTCCCGCTCGATCTGGCGTGCGGCGGTGGCCGTGGCAGGGCCCGCCGTCGAGGCCGAGGCCGTGCAGCTGCCGTGGCACAACCTCGGCACGGGCGACTGGGCGCACACCCGCGACCCGGTGGACCAGCTCGTGGAGGTGCTCGACCGGCACCCCGTCGACGCCGTCGTGGCCCACTCGTTCACCGCCGGGCTGCTGCTGGAGGCAGTGTCGCGGCGGTTGCTGGCGCCGCTGCCCGCGGTGCTGGTCGGTCCGTTCTACCGAGCGGACCCGGCGGAGTTCGACTGGGCGACGCTGGCGCACCACGCAGGCGGGTTCCACCGGATCTTCGCCGAGGCGCTGCACCTGGACCGCCCCGGCGCGGACCCCGGGCGGGTCGCCGCGGCCGCCGAGGTGCTGCGCGACCGGGCAGGTCCCTACGGCTGGTTCCGGTTCTTCGACACCTACCTGCGCACGCCGTTCCTGGACCTGGCGGCGGTGACCGCCCCGCAGCTGGTCCTGGTCGGCGATGAGGACATCGCCACCCGGCCCGCGGAGGCGCGAGCGCTGGCCGCGGCGCTGCCCCTGGCGCGCGCCGAGGTGATCGAGGGTTGTGGGCACTTCCCGATGCTGCAGCGCCCCGCCCGCTTCTCCGCCGAGGTCGACGCCTTCCTCGCCGCCGTGACCACCACCCGACACCCGCACCTGGAGCCGACATGACCGCCACCACTGGACCCGCAGCGGGCGCCGGGGAAGCGCTGGCCGCTGCGACCTCGCCGACCACGCTCACCACGACCCCGCGCTACGAGGGCGCCAACATCTGCACCTGGATCGGCTTCAAGCACGTCAACTACCTGGTGGAGGAGGCCGTGCTCGACCACCTGCGCAAGAACGGCGCGCCCGCGGGCCTGCTCTACGAGCGGCACGGGCTGTGCGTGGACTTGGTCGACGTGGACACCAAGATGTTCACCGCCTTCCACGTCGACGACGTGGTGGTGGCCACCGTGCGCAGGCTCCCGGACGCGGGCGGGCAGCTGCGCCTGTCCGTGCTGCTGACCACCCGGGCCGACCCGGACACCAAGGTCGCCAGGGCCACGGTCGGCGTGGTGCTGCGCGCAGACCCGCGCGGCCTGCCCGCCGAGCCCGCTCCCGCCGCGCTCCTGCCGCACGTGGTCGGCGAGCTGGGCGAGCCCGCCACCGTGCCGCTGACCGGGGACCCCGTCGCGCAGCTCACCAGGGACCGCAACGCCTTCGCGTGGTCGTGGCGGGTGCCCTACCCGTACTGCCACTTCACCGAGCGCGTCCAGCTCAGCGGCTACCTGCGGCTGATGGAGGAGGCGGTCGACCTGTTCCTCGCCGACCGCGGGGTGTCGATCAAGACGCTGCTCGACGAGGACGACCTCATCCCGGTCGTGCCACGCTCGCACGTGCGGATCGTCGGCGAGGCGAAGATGGAGGAGCGGGTGCACACCGCCTTCACCGTGACCGAGGTCTTCAAGGACCTCACCTACACCGCGGCCATGGACTGCTACGTCACCCGCGGCGGCGCGCTGGTCCCGGTGGCGACCGGCACGATCACCCACGGCTACGCGATCATCGACAGCCGCCGCGACTGGAGCGTGGTGCCGTTCCCGGAGCGGCTCGCCGCGGCGCTGGGCGGTGCCCGGTGAGCACCGCAGTGGCGGCGCCGGAGTTGGTCGTCACCGCCTGGTCGGCGCTCTCGCCGTACGGCGTGGGCGCGGAGGCGTTCGGCGCGGGCGTGCTCGCGGGCCGATCGGCGCTGGCGGACCCGGCGGGGGCGGCGGGACCGTACCCGCGGGCCGGGATGGTGCCCGGCTTCACGCCCAAGGACCACCTGGGGCGCAGGGGGACCAGGGCGATGGACAGGTTGACCGGGCTCGCGGTCAGCGCGGTCGGACTGCTGGTGACCGAGGGCGGTCCGGGCCTGACCGACGACCTCGAGCGGGTCGGGCTGGTGTTGGGGACCGGGTCCGGCTCCGCGCAGTCCATCATGGACTTCACCACCGAGTCGCTGGTGGGCGACCGCCCCTACCTGGTGGACCCCGCGCAGTTCCCGAACACGGTGATGAACAAGGCGGCCGGGCAGAGCGCGATCTGGCACGGCCTGCGCGGCCCGAACACCACCATCACCGGTGATTGGCTCACCGGGCTGCTCGCGCTGAGCTACGCCTCCCGGCTGCTGCGCAACCGCCGCTGCGACCGGGTGCTGGTCGGCGCGGTTGAGGAGTGCACGCCGCAGCGCGGCTGGCTCGAGTGGCACGCAGGCGGTGACGGCGAGGCGCGGCCCGCCCTCGGCGAGGGCGGCGCGGCGTTCCTGCTGGAACCCGCGGGCGACACCGGCGGTCGCACCCCGCTCGCGGTGCTGCGCTCCACCCGCTTCCGCGCCGCGGGGGACGACCTGGCGGGGGCGCTGGCCGTGTGCGTCGACTCGGCGCTGGCCGACGCGGGGGTCGGCGCGGACCAGGTCCGGGTCGCCGCGCCGCTGCTGGCCGTGGACGGCGCCGAGCGCGCCGCGCTGCGGGCGGCACTGGGCGACCCGGGGCCGCGCGTGCTGGACACCCGCGCGCTGATCGGCGACACGACAGCCGCGGCGGCGGGCTTCCAGGTCGCCGCCGTGCTCGCGGCCCTGGCCGAGGACGGCGGCACCGGGCTGGTCACCTCGGTGGGCCGCGACCGCATGGTCGGCGCGGCGGTGCTGGAGGCGGTCCGATGAGCACCACCGCCCCACCCGGTCTGGTGGTGCCGCTGACCGCCGACCCGGCCGACCCGGTGTTCACCGGGCACTACCCGGGGTTCCCCATCCTGCCCGGCCTGTTCCTGGTGCAGCACGTGCACCGGGCCGCCACCGCGCACCCGGCGGTGGCCGGGCTGCGGCTGGTCGAGCTGGAGCGGGTCAGGTTCCGGCGGCCGGTGTACCCGGGCGACACCGCCGAGGCGGCGCTGGTCTTCGAGGCCGCGGGCGGTGGCGACCTGGTGTGCACGGCCGAGGTGGCTGTGCGCGGGCAGCGCGTCGCCGGGATCCGGCTGCGCTACGGGAACGGGGGGACGACGTGATCGGCGTCGAGGAGATCAAGCGGGTGATCCCGCACCGGTACCCGATCCTGCTGGTGGACCGGGTGGACGAGGTGGTGCCAGGTCAGCGGCTGGTCGCCCGCAAGGCGGTGACGGCGGCCGAGAGCTGCTACAGCGGCACCGGCGGTGACCAGGACCCGGCGTACCCGTTGAGCCACCTGCTGGAGTCGTGGGCGCAGGCCGCGGTGCTGCTGGCCTGCTGGGAGGCGCCGAACCCGGACGTGCTGGCAGGCAAGGTGGAGCTGGCGACCGGCATCTCCGGCGTGCGCCTGGGCGGTCCGGTGCTGCCGGGCGACGTGCTGGTGCACCGGGTGTCCCTGGTGCGGGCCGTGGACGACGCGGTGGTGCTGGCGGGCACGAGCGAGGTCGACGGCCGCGAGGTGCTGTCGGTGGCGTCGTTCTCCGCCGCGCTGCGCGACTCCTCGGTGCTGACCGAGGGGGTGGCGCGGTGAGCGCCCGCCCGGTCGCCCTGGTCACCGGCGGCTCGCGCGGCATCGGCCGCGCCGTGGTGACCCGGCTCGCCCGCGATGGCCACGACGTCGCGTTCTGCTACCGGGCCGATGACGACGCCGCGGCCGTGGTCGCGGCGGAGGCGGCCGCCGCGGGGGCGGCGGTGCTGGCCCGCCGGGTCGACGTCGCCGACGCCGACCAGGTCACCCGGTTCGTGCGGGCGGCGGAGGACGAGCTCGGCCCGCTCGCCGCCGCGGTCACCAGCGCGGGCATCGTGCGCGACCGGCCGATGGTGCTGCTCGACGAGGGCGACTGGCAGTCGGTGCTGCGCACCAACCTCGACGGCACCTTCCACGCCTGCCGCTCGGCGGTGTTCGGCATGGTCAAGCGCAAGGCGGGGGCGGTCGTGGTCCTGTCGTCCGTCAGCGGCGTGCACGGCAACGCGGGCCAGTCCAACTACTCCGCGTCCAAGGCCGGGGTCATCGGCTTCGCCAAGTCGCTGGCGAAGGAAGTGGGCCGCTACGGGGTCCGGGTCAACGCGGTGGCGCCGGGCTTCATCGAGACGGACATGACCGCGCCACTGGGCGCCGAGGTGGTCAGCGGGCTCGGCGAACGCATAGCGCTGCGGCGCTTCGGCACCGCCGCCGAGGTGGCCGACCTGGTGTCGTTCCTGGTGTCGGACCGCGCGTCCTACATCACCGCCCAGGTGCTCGGGGTCGATGGTGGCCTTGTCGTCTGAGCCGCGGTTCTACTTCTCGCTGCGCAGCCCGTACTCCTGGCTGGCGTTGCACGACCTGGTGACCCGGTTCCCCGACATCGCCCTGACCGCGCGGTGGCGCCCGTTCTGGGAGCCGGACGCGCGGTCGGCCGCGGCCCTGCGTGACCGCGGCGGCGACTTCCCGTACGCGCCGATGTCACGGGCCAAGCACCTCTACGTCCTCCAGGACGTCAAACGGCTGGCCGCCGAGCGCGGGCTGGTGCCCGCCTGGCCGGTGGACCGGGACCCGGTGTGGGAGGTGCCGCACCTGGCGTACCTGGTCGCCGAGCGGGCCGGGGCGAGCCGGGAGTTCGTGGCCGCGGTGACCGCCGCGCGCTGGGAGCGCGGGCTGGACATCTGCGACCCGGCCGTCGTCGGGGCGGCGGCGGCGGAGGTGGGCGTGGACCCGACGGCGGCCGCGGGCGCGGGCGAGGACCCGGACCTGCGCGCTGAGGGGGTCGAGCGGTTGCTGGACGTGTGCTCCGACGGCGTGTTCGGGGTGCCGTACTTCCGCCGGGGGCGGGCGCGGTTCTGGGGCGTCGACCGCCTGCCCGCGTTCGCCGCGCACGTCCGGGCCCGCTCCCCGCAGCCGGGGCCGGACCCCGGGCAACCGCTGGCGGGCGGACTGGTTGACGGGGGGCACGCCGGTGGGTGCGGGTGAACCGATGAGCGCTGGGGAGCAGGAGGATCCGGTGAACGGGTGGCGCACCGCGGTGCGGGAGTTCTGCGAGCGCGAGCTGCGCCCGCACGCCGTCGAGTGGGCGGAGGCGGGCCGGGTGGACCGCGGGCTGTGGCGCCGGGCGGGCGCGGACGGGCTGCTGTGCGCCGACGTCCCGACCGCGTACGGCGGTGGCGGGCGCGGGTTCGCGGCCGAGGTCGCGGTGGTGGAGGAGCAGGCGCGCGTCGGCGACACCGCCTGGGGGTTCACCGCGCACGAGGTCGTGGCCCAGTACGTGCTGGCGGGCGGCACAGAGGCGCAGCGGCGGCGGTGGCTGCCTGGGCTGGCCTCCGGGGAGCTGGTCGGCGCGATCGCGATGAGCGAGCCGGGCGCGGGTTCGGACCTGGGTGCGTTGACCACCAGGGCCGAGCCGGACGGCGACGAGTTCGTGCTGTGGGGCACCAAGGCTTTCGTCACCAACGGCGGCCTGGCCGACCTGGTGGTCGCGCCGGTCATGGTGGCGGGGGCACTGAGCCTGCTCGTCGTCGACACCCGCGCCGCCGAGCCGGGTCGCAGCCCGGTGGTCAAGATCGGCAGGCGCGGGCAGGACACCGTCGACCTGTGCCTGGACGGGCTGCGGGTGCCCGCGGCCGACCTGCTCGGCGGTGAGGTGGGCGGGGCGGCGGCGCTGTCGATGCCGCTGATGAGCAGGGAGCGGCTGCTCATCGCGGTGGCCGCGGTCGCGGCGGCGGAGGCGGTGCTGGCCGAGGCGGTGGCCTGGAGCAGGCGGCACGAGGTCTTCGGCCGCAGGCTCATCCGCCACCAGGGCACCCGGTTCGCGCTGGCCGAGTGCGCGGCGTCGACCGCGGCGGGCCGCGCCTTGGTCGACGACGTGGTGCGCAGGCACGTCGCGGGCGGGGTCTCCCCCGGCGACGCGGCGATGGTGAAGTTCTGGACCACCGAGCGGCTCTTCGACGTCGCGGACCGTTGCCTGCAGCTCTACGGCGGCCTCGGCTACACCGCGGGGCACCCGGTGGCGCGAGCTTGGGCGGACGCCAGGGTCACGCGCGTCTACGGCGGGGCCAACGAGGTCATGCGCGAGATCGTGGCCGCGTCCCTGGCGGGCGGTGCTCACCGGTGAGCGCACCCGGTGACGCCGACGCTGTGACCTGCCTGAACCGGGTGTCCGAAGTGGATGGCGCGGTACACGCGGTCATCGCGCTCGACCACCGCGCCACGCAGCGCCCGCCGGTCGCGGGCGAGCTGAGCGGCTTCCCCCTGCTGGTCAAGGACAACATCGATGTCGCGGGCCTGCCGTGCACGGCGGGTTCGCCGGTGCTGGCGGACCTGGCCCCGCCCGCTGACGCACCGGTCGTGGCCAGGCTACGGGCCGCGGGCGCGACCGTGCTGGGCAAGGCGAACCTGAGCGAGTGGGGGTGGTTCCGGTCGCGGGAACTGCCCGAGGGCTGGTCGGGCGTCGGCGGTCAGACCAGGAACCCGCACGACCCCGCGCGCAGCGCGTGGGGGTCCTCGGCGGGGTCGGCGGTGGCGGTCGCGACGGGCATGGCGCGCGTCGCCCTCGGCACGGAGACCGACGGGTCCGTGGTGGGTCCCGCCGGGGTGGTCGGCGTCGTCGGGCTCAAGCCGGAGACGGGCTTGCTGCCCACCCGCGGGATCGTGCCGCTCGCGCCGAGCACCGACGTGCCGGGGGTGTTCGCCAGGACTCTGGCCGACGCGGCCGCGTGCCTGGACGTCATGGCGGGCAGCGCCCCCGCCGCGGTCGTCCCGACCGAGCTGGCGGGACTTCGGCTGGGCGTGTGGCGGGTCCCCGGCACACCCGCCGAGGCCGACGCCGTGCTCTGCGCGGCGGTCGCGGCGCTCCGCGCCAGGGGAGCGGTGCCGGTGCCCGTCGACGCGGGCATCGCCCCCGAGGTCTCGGCCGCTGCGGCGCGTGCCCGGTTGGCGGAGTTCACCGCCGCGCTCCCCCACTACCTGAGGTCGCGGGGCGCCGCGGTCAGCACCGTCGCCGAGCTGGTCGAGGCCAACCGCGGTGACGGCGCTCCGCAGGAGGTGCTGGAGCACGCTGCGGCGCTCGACGAGGACGAGCTGGCGTTCGTCGCCGACGAGGGCGTGCGCGCCCGCTGGGTGGCCCGCGCCCGGCTGCGCGAGGTGCTTCGCGACAACAGTGTCTTCGCCGTGCTCGCGGCGACGAACCCGCCCGCGTGGCGGCTGGCCGACCGGGACCCGGTGGACCTGCCCGCGGCCTCCACACCCGCCGCGCTGGCAGGCGCCGCCGCGGTGTCGCTGCCCGCCGGGCTGGTCGACGGACTCCCGGTGGGGCTGTCGGTGTTCGGGCCGCGCGCGATGGCCGACCTGCTGCCGCTGGCCTTCGCCGTCGAGGCCGCGCTCGGGCGGGAGGTGCGGCTGTGCCCGTGATCACGGCACCGGAGCAGTTCAACGTCGGCGACCTGTACGTCGACCTGGCCGCGCTGGGCGACGTACCGCTGTTGCTCAAGTGCGAGGGCTTCAACTTCGCCGGGTCCGTCAAGCTCAAGGCCGCCGCCGAGATGGTGTCGGCGGCCGAGCGGGACGGGCGCCTCGGGCCGGGCAGTGAACTGGTGGAGAGCTCCTCGGGCAACCTGGGGGTGGCGCTGAGCCTGGTGGCGCGCAGCCGGGACCTGCGGTTCACCTGCGTCACCGACGCCCGCTGCACCCAGGCGGCCCGCAAGGTCATGACGAGCCTGGGCGCGACCGTGCACGTGGTCACCGAGCCGCACCCGGCCGAAGGCCTCCTCGGCGCTCGCATCCGGTGCGTGCGGGAGCTGTGCGCACGCGACGAGAAGGTGGTCTGGCTCAACCAGTACGCCAACGACGGCAACTGGCTCGCGCACTACCTCAGCACCGGACCGGAGATCTTCTCGGCGGTGCCGGACCTGGACGTGCTGTTCATCGGCGCGGGAACCACCGGCACCTTGATGGGGTGCGCGCGCTACCTGCGCGAGCAGCGGCCCGGGGTCGCGGTCATCGCGGTGGACACCGAGGGGTCGGTGACCTTCGGGGGCCCGCCGGGCACACGGCACATCCCCGGTCTCGGCACCTCGGTGCGCCCCGCCCTGCTCGACGAGTCCCACGTGGACGACGTCGTGGTGGTGCCGGAGGCGGAGGCGGTCGAGAGCTGCAGGCGGCTGGCCGGGCACGGCTTCCTGTTCGGCGGCTCCACCGGGACCGTCGTGGCGGGCGCCCGGCGCTGGCTGGCCACGGCGGGTGGCGCGCCGCGCGCCGTGGCCATCGCCCCGGACCTGGGCGAGCGCTACCTGGACACGATCTACGACGACGAGTGGGTGGCGCGGGCCTACAGCGCCGCACCCTGGAGGCAGTCATGACATCCGGCGTCCTTCCCCTCTCGGCGGGCCAGCGCGACATCTGGTTCGACCGGCTGCGCTCCGGTGGCGGCCGCGCCACCATGGGCGGCTACCTCGACATCACCGGTCCGGTCGACCCCGCGGCGCTGCTGCGAGCGGCACGGCTGCTGTTGGCGGAGGCCGAGTGCACCCGGGCCGTGGTCGTCGACCGCGGCGGCGAGGCGGCGCAACAGGTGGTGGACGCGCCTGCGCCCGTGGTGGTCGACCTGCGCGGGGCGGACGACCCGGCGGCCGCCTCGCTGGCCGTGCTCCGCACCGACCTCGCCGCCGCCTTCCCCGACGGGGCGCCGCCGGTGCGGGTGCGGCTGTGCCTGCTCGCCGACGACCGCGCCCACCTGGGCCTGTTCGTGGACCACCTGCTGTGCGACGGGTACAGCCAGGTCATCCTGTGGCGCAGGCTGGCGGCGCTCTACACCGCGCTGACCACCGGGGAAGACCACACCACCGACGTGCTGCCCCCGCTGGCGGGCCTGCTGGCGGCCGAGACCGCGAACCTGGCCGAGGCGGCGGTCGAGCGCGACCGCGCCTTCTGGGTCGCGCGCGGCGCCGAACCGTTCGAGCCGGTGACGCTCTCCCGCGGTCGCAACGCGCCGACGGCGGAGTTCGCCCGCCATGGCGGCGTCCTGGAGCACTCTGACGCCCTGCGCGCAGCCGCTTGGCGCTACCGCGTCACCTGGCCCACCGTGGTGCTCGCCGCCGCGGCCGCCTACACCGCCCGGCTCACCGGGCGCTCCGACGGGGTGCTGTCGCTGCCGGTGTCGGCCAGGGTCGGGCGCACCATGCTGACGACCCCCGGCATGGTCAACAACTTCGTGCCGCTGCGGGTGCCCGCGCCCGCTGCCGCGACAGTGGCCGACCTGGTCCGCGCCACCGTCGACGAGCGCAAGGCGGTCACCCGCCACCAGCGGCTGCGGGCCAGCGGCATCCGCCGGGCGCTGGGCCTGCGCAGCGACGACCCACGCCCGTTCGGCCCGTTCGTGAACTTCCTGCCGCAGGACGGGGCGCTACGGCTGGGCCCGTGCGCGGCCGAGGTGCGCAGCCTCTCCACCGGACTGGTGGATGACTTCGAGTTCACCGCCGCCGAGGGTGCCGGGTCGGACCTGGAGCTGTACGCGGTCGGGAACCTGGGCCTGCACACCGACGCCGAGGTCGCCGCGCACCGCACCCGCTTCGCCGATTTCCTGCACCGCCTGGCCACCGCCGGTCCCGGCACCCCGCTCGGGCGGATCGGGGTCGCGACCACCGCCGAGGCCGCGCCGCTGGTCGGTCCGCCCGGCGAGCCGCACGTCGGCATCACCGCGCGGGTCGCCGCGCACGCGGCCTCCACGCCGGACGCCACCGCCGTGCAGAGCGATCGCGGCAGCATCACCTACTCCCAGCTGGTGGCCCGCGCGGCGGCGGTGTCCACGCGGGTCCACGGGCCGGTGGCCGCTGTCCTGGCCGCGCGGGGGATCGACTGCGTGACCGCGGTGCTGGGCGTGCTGGGAGGTGGCGCCGCGTACCTGCCGCTGGACGTTCACAGTCCCTACACCCGCCTCGCGGCCCTGCTGGAGGACAGCGGCGCGGCGTCCATCGTCGCCGACCCCGCGCACGAGGGCTTGGCCCGCGACCTCGCGGGTGGGCGGCCGGTGGTCGTCGTGGGCGGCACGGCCGAGCCGCCGCCGGTGCGGCAGCCCGCGGGCGCACCGGCGTACGTGATCTACACGTCCGGTTCGACGGGCAGGCCCAAGGGCGCGGTCGTGCACCACGGCGGCATGGTCAACCACCTTTTGTCCAAAGTGGATGAACTGAGTCTTGGGCCAGCGGACGTGGTGGTGCACAACGCGCCGCTGACCTTCGACATCTCGGTGTGGCAGATGCTCGCGGCCCTTGTCGTCGGCGGCTGCGTGCGGGTCGTGGACCGGCACACGGGGGCCGACCCGGAGCGGTTGTTCGGCCTTCCAGGGGCGACTGTCCTGGAGGTCGTGCCGTCGCTGCTGCGCGCCGCGCTCGACGGCTGGGACGCAGGCGCGCCCACCCCGGCAGCGGTGCCGCGCGTGCTGCTGGCCACCGGGGAAGCGCTGCCTGGCGAGCTGGTGGACCGGTGGCTGGCGCGGTTCCCCGGGACACCCGTGGTGAACGCGTACGGCCCGACCGAGTGCTCCGACGACGTGGCGCACGCCGCCCTGGCGGAGCCGATCGGGGGCGGGCGGGCACCGATCGGGACACCGGTGCGCGGCACCCGGCTGCTGGTGCTGGGCGATGACCTGCGGCCGCTGCCACCCGGCGTGCCGGGAGAGCTGTACGTGGGTGGCCGAGGCGTCGGCCTCGGCTACCGGGGGGACACCCCGCGCACGGCCGCGACGTTCGTCGCGGACCCGTGGGGCGGGCCGGGTGAGCGGATGTACCGGACGGGGGATCGAGTGGTGCTGCGCGCGGACGGGCGGTTGGAGTTCCTGGAGCGGCGGGACGAGCAGGTGAAGGTCCGGGGGCACCGGGTGGAGCCGGGGGAGGTCGAGGCCGTGCTCCGCGGCCTGCCCGAGGTCGCCGACGCGGCGGTGGCCGCGGTGCCCGCCGCCGACGGGCACCGGGTGCTCGTCGGCTGGCTGGTGCCCGCTCCCGGCACGGCGGTGGACACCACCCGGGTGCGCACCAGGCTCGCGGCGGCGCTGCCCGAGCACCTGGTGCCCTCGGTGCTGGTGGCGCTGTCCGCGCTGCCGCTCACGGCGCACGGCAAGGTCGACCGGGCCGCGCTACCCGCCCCCGACCTGGACCGGGCGGAGACCGATTCGGGACAGGAGCAGGCCACCGGGGCGCGGACGGTGCTGGCCTCGGCCATGGCCGAGGTGCTCGGCGTGCGGTCGGTGGACCCGGGCGAGAACTTCTTCACCGCGGGCGGCGACAGCATCGGCGCGATCAACCTGGTCAACCGGGTCCGCTCGGCCGGTCTGGTCATCACCCCGCAGGACGTGTTCGAGCACCCGACCCCAGCGGCGCTGGCCGAGGTGGCGGTGGACGTCGCCCGGCCGGTGGCCGCGGAGGACGGGCTCGGCGCGCTGGTCCTGCCCCCAGCGGTGCAACAGCTGCGCGACGACGTCGGCGGCCGCGCCGACCTGGTCCGGGACTACGCCCAGTACGCCGTGGTGGACCTGCCACCGGAGGCCGACGCCGCAGGCGTGCGCGCCGCGCTGCGGGCGCTGGTTGACCACCACGACGCCCTGCGCATGACGCTGTCCGTGCCGGTCCCCGGCCTGTGGGGCTTGGCGGTGCCCACCGCCGATGGCGCGCCGGTACCGCTCGTTGTGGTCGACGCCGAACCGACCGGCGCGGAGCTGGCCACCCGGCGCGCCGAGGCCGCCGCCGCGCTCTCACCCGAGGACGGCGCCCTCGTGCGCGCGGTGCTGTTCGAGCGCGCGCACGTGCTCCTGCTGGTGGTGCACCACTTCGCGGTGGACGGCGTCTCGTGGCGCGTGCTGCTGGCGGACCTGCGCGCGGCCTGGGAGGGCAGGGCGCTGGAGCCGGTGCCCACCTCGTTCCGGGGCTGGACGCGCGCGATCACCGAGGAAGCGGCCGGGGACCGGCGGCTCGCGGAACTGCCGCTGTGGCGGGCGGCGGAGGCGACCGGACCATCTTCGCTGGACCGCGAGCTGGACACCGGCGAGACGGCGGGCAGCCTGCGCGTCGAGCTGTCTCCGGAGGTCACCGGGGCGCTGCTGCACGGGGTGCCCGCGGCCGCGCACGCCGAGCCGGTCGAGGTGCTCGTCGCCGTGCTCGCCACCGCGCTCGGCGACGGTGGGCCGGTGACCATCGAGGTGGAAGGGCACGGCCGCGAACCGGTCGGGGACGCCGACCTGTCCCGCACCGCGGGGTGGTTCACCTCCGCCTTCCCGCTGCGCGTCGACCCCGGCCGCGGGGTCGGTGAGGCCGTGCACGCGGTCAAGGCCGCGCTGCGCGCGCTGCCCGACCGGGGCGCGGGTTACGGCAGGCTCCGCCACCTCAACCCGCAGGCGGGGCGGGTGCTCACCGGGCGCGCGCCCAGCTTCGGCCACAACCACCTGGGCCGCTTCGACACCACCGGCGGCCCGTGGTCGCTGCGCGCGGACCGGATGGGCCTGCTCGCCAACCCCGCGCTGCCGCTGCGCCACGAGGTCGAGGTCGTCACCGCCGTGGTGGACCGGCCGGGCGGGCCGGTGCTGCTGGCCGAGTTCACCTGGGCGGGCAGGCTGCGCACCGACGCCGAGGCCGCGGTGCTGGCCGACCGGTGGCGCGCCGCGGCCGAGGAGCTGGGCGCGCGGGCCGCCGCGGGCGCCGTGCGCCGCGGGCCGGAGGACTTCCCGCTGGTGCGGGTCACCCAGTCCGAGGTGGATGCCCTGGAGGCGGTGCCGGGCGGATTGGCCGACCTGCTGCCGCTCACCCCGCTGCAGCGGGCGCTCGTGCTGCACGAGCAGGACACCTACACCGTGCAGATGGTCGTGGACCTGGCCGGGCCCCTCGACGCGGATGCCCTGAGCGCCGCGGCACGGGCGCTCGTCGCCCGGCACACCGCCCTGCGCACGACCTTCCACCAGCGCGCCGACGCGGACCCGCTGCAGGTCGTGCACACGGCTCTCGAACCACCTTTCACCCTTCTCCGGGCGCGGGACGCGGAGGAGCTGGCCGCGCTCACCGAGGCCGACCGGACGGCGCCGTTCGGCGACGGCCCACTGGTGCGCTTCACGCTCGTGCGCACCGGCGCCGACCAGGCCCGGCTGCTGTGGACCACGCACCACCTCGTCACCGACGGCTGGTCCAACGCGCTGCTCGCCGAGGAGCTGTTCACCCTCGCGGGCGGCGGGGAGGTGACCAGGCCCGCGGTCGGCCCGCGGGAGCACCTGGCCCACCTCGCCGGGTACGACGCCGCGGCCGCGGCCGCGGCATGGCGCGCTGAGTTCGACGGCGTGGACGGCCCGACCGTCCTGGGCGCGCCCACGCGCGGCGCGGAGCTGCCCAAGAGCGAGGTCGTCGAGCTGGACCAGGGCCGCACCGCGGCCTTCACCGCGGCCGCGCGCTCGCGCGGGCTCACGCCGGGCAGCGCGCTGTCGGTGGCGTACGCGCTCGTGCTCGGTGCCCGCACCGGTCGCAGCGACGTCGTCTTCGGCGTCGTGACCGCGGGCAGGCCCGCTGACCTGCCCGGGGCGGACAGAGCTGTCGGGGCGTTCATGCACACCATGCCGGTGCGGGTGCGGCTCGCCCCGGACATGACCGCCGCGCGGCTGGCCGCCGAGGTGGTCCGCAGTCGGTCCAGGCTGGAGCCGCACCAGCACGGGGGGCTCGCCGGGGTGCAGCACGCCACCGGGCAGGCCCAGCTGTTCAACACCGTGCTCAGCGTGCACAACTACCCGCTGGCCGACTTCCGCGCCGTCGACGGCCTGGTGCCCGGGGTGCGGGTCACCGGCGGAGCAGCCCGGGTCGCGGCCGAGTACCCGCTGGCCGTCGAGGCGGTGCCGGGCGAGCGGTTGCGGCTCTCGGTCCAGTACCGCCCGGACACCGTGACCACCGAGGCCGCGCGGGCAGTGCTCGACGCGCTCGTCGCCGTCGTCGACTGGTTCGCCGAGGACGCCGACCGTCCGCTGCGCGACGCGCCCACGCTCGCCCCCGGCGAGCGGGCACTGGTGCTGGGCGGCGGGGACGCGCCACGGGAGCCCGACACCACCGTCGTCGAGCGGTTCCACGCGGCCGCGCTGGCCGCGCCCGAGGCCCCCGCGGTCCACGACGCCACCGGCGAGACCTCCTACGCCGTCCTCGCCGAGCGGGTCAACCGCACGGCGCGGATGCTGATCAGCCACGGCGTCGGCCCCGGCGACGCCGTGGCCGTCGCCCTGCCCCGCTCCCTCGACCAGGTCGTGGCCCTCCTCGGCGTGCTGACCGCAGGCGCGGCCTACGTCCCGGTGGACGTCGAGCACCTGTCCGACCGGGTCACCGCCGTGCTGGCCGAGGTCGAACCGGCCGCCGTGCTCACCCGCGACGGCCGGCCACCCGCAGACCTCAGCGCCCCCGACGGCACCCCGGTGCTCGGCCTGGGCGGCGCCGCGTTCTCGGGAGCACCGGTCACCGACGCCGACCGCACCGCCCCGCTGACCGCCCGGCACGCCGCCTACCTGGTCCACACCTCCGGTTCCACCGGGACGCCCAAGGGCGTGGTCGTCGAGCACGGAGGTGTGGTCGCGATGGTGGAGAGCCTGGTCGAGCGCTTCGGCCTGACCACCGGCCCGCGGGTGCTCCAGTTCGCCTCGGTCGCCTTCGACGCCCACGCCTGGGAACTGGGCCTGGCCCTGCTCACCGGCGGCACCCTCGTGCTGACCGGCCCGGAGCACAGGCTGCCCGGCGACCCGCTGGCCGACCTGCTGGTGTCCGCCCGCGTCAGCCTGCTCTGCGTGCCGCCCGCCGTGGCGCTGGACCTGCCGCACCGCGACCTGCCCGCCGACACCGTGCTGGTCGTGGCGGGCGAGGCCTGCCCGGACGGCGTGCTCGACCGCTGGGCGCACCGGGTGCGGCTGCACAACGGCTACGGGCCCACCGAGTCCGTGGTCGCCGCCACCGTCGCGGGCCCGCTGACCGGCACCGGCCGCCCGTCCATCGGCAGGCCCACCCGGGCGCACCGGGTGCGGCTGCTCGACGCGTGGCTGCGCCCGGTCCCGCCCGGCGCGCCCGGCGAGCTCTACGTCGCCGCCAACCTGGCCCGCGGGTACCTCGGCCGTCCCGGGCAGACCGCGGCGCGGTTCGTCGCCGACCCGTTCGGCCCGGCGGGGTCGCGGCTGTACCGCACCGGCGACCTGGCCAGGCAGCGCCCGAACGGCGAGCTGGACTTCCTCGGCCGGGTCGACGACCAGGTCCAGGTGCGCGGCTTCCGCGTCGAGCCGGGCGAGGTGGTCGCCGCGCTCACCCGCCACCCGGGCGTCGCCAGGGCGGCCGTCGTGCCGCGCGGCGTGGACGGGCAGCGGCGACTGGTGGCCTACGTGGTGCCCGCAGGGACGTTCGACGCGGCCGAGCTGCGCGCGCACATGGTCACCGCGCTGCCGGAGCACATGGTGCCCGGAGCCTTCGTCGAGGTGGCGGACCTGCCGCTCACCCCGCGGGGCAAGCTCGACGTCGCCGCGCTGCCCGACCCGGTGGCGGTGGTTGACGACCGCGGACGGGCACCCCGCGACGAGGTCGAGCGGATCCTGCTCGACCTGTACCGGGACGTGCTCGACCGGCCGGGGCTGGGCGTCGAGTCGGACTTCTTCGCCGAGGGCGGGCACTCGCTGCTGGTGACCAGGGTGATCGCCCGCGCCCGCGCGGCGCTGGGGGTCGACCTGCCCATCCGCGCCGTGTTCGAGCTGCGCACGGTCGAGGCACTGGCTGCGTGGATGGCCGAGGACGCGCGCGCGGAGAGGCCGGAGCTGGTGCGAGCGGACGTGCCGGACGACGCGGAGCACCCGCTGTCCTCGGCGCAGCGCCGGTCGTGGTTCCAGGCCAGGCTGCAGGACGGCGACCGCGCCACCTACACCGTCCCGGTGGCGGTGCGGCTGTCCGGGCGGGTCGACGAGCCCGCGCTCGACGCTGCCGTCCGCGATGTCGCGCTGCGGCACCCGGTGCTGCGCACCGCCTTCCCGGAGGTCGACGGCGAGCCCAGCCAACGGGTCCTCGCGAGCACCGGGCACGCCGGGGTCGTCACCGTCGACCTGGACCCGGCGCTGCTGCGCCAGACCCTGCTCGCCGAGGCCGCCACCGGCTTCGCCACCACCGAACCCGGCCTGCGCTCGCGGCTCTACCGGCTCGGGCAGGACGACGCCGTGCTGCTGCTGCTGTTCCACCACATCGGCTTCGACGGCGGTTCGCTCGAACCGCTCATGCGCGACCTGGGCACCGCCTACCGCGCCCGCGTCGCCGGGACCGCCCCGCGGTGGAGGCCGCTGCCCGTCCGGTACTCCGACTACGCCCGGTGGCAGCGGGAACTCCTGGGCACCGACGACCGGCCCACCACCACCGCCGCCGATCAGGTGGCGCACTGGCGGGCGGCGCTGGCCGGGCTGCCCGAGGAGCTGCCCCTGCCGACCGACTTCCCCCGTCCCGCCACCGGGTCCGACGCGGGCGGTGAGATCGAGTTCACCGTGGACTGCGGCCTGCTGGCGGGCGTCCGGCGGTTGGCGGCCGAAACCGCCACCACCCCGTTCATGGTGCTGCAGGCGGCGGTGGCGGCCCTGCTGACCCGGCTGGGCGCGGGCACCGACATCCCGCTCGGCACCCCGGTCGCCGGGCGGAGCGAGGCCGCGCTGGACGACCTGATCGGGTTCTTCGTCAACACCGTGGTGCTGCGCGTGGACACCGCGGGCGACCCGACCTTCCGCGAGCTGCTGGCCAGGGTGCGGGCGGTCGACCTCGCCGCGTACGCCAACCAGGACGTGCCGTTCGAGCAGGTCGTCGACGAGCTGAGGCCAGAGCGGTCACTGTCGCGGCACCCGCTGTTCCAGGTGCTGGTCGCCCTGCAGCAGGGTGCTCCAGCCGTCGCGCTGCCGGGGTTGGTGGCGCGCGTCGAGCGGGTGCCCACGGCCGCGGCGAAGTTCGACCTGACCGTCGAGTTCGCCGAGCACGGTGACGGCCTCGGCGGCCTGCTGACCTTCCGCCGCGACCTGTTCACCGAGCGGACCGCGGCCGCGATCACCGACCGGATCGTGCGGGTCCTGCGCGCGGTGACCGCCGCGCCCGACACCCGCGTCAGCGCGGTGGACCTGCTCGGCGCGGAGGAGCGCGAGCAGGTCCTGGTGCGGTGGAACGCCACCCGCCGCGAGGTCCCGCCGATCGGGCTGCCCCGGCTGCTCGCCGAGCAGGCGGCCCGCACGCCGGACCGCCCCGCCGTCGTCGACGGCGAGCGGGTGCTCGACTTCCGCGAGCTGGACGAGGCGTCCGCGCGGTTGGCCGTCGAGCTCGTCGCCAGGGGCGCTGGGCCGGAGCGGGTCATCGCGCTCGCACTGCCGCGCGCGGCGACAGCCGTTGTGTCGGTGCTCGCCGTCCTGCGCACCGGAGCGGCCTACCTGCCTGTGGAGCCGACCCACCCGGTGGCGCGCCTGCGGGGCATGGTCGAGCGCGCCGGCGCCGGGATCCTGCTCACGACCGCGGAGTTCGCGGCAGCCCTGCGCGGGTGCGCCGCTGACATCGCCGACGTCGTCGTGCTCGACGACCCCGCCACCGCCGCCGCGATCTCCGCGCACGACCCGGCGGCGGGCGCCCCGGTCGAGCCGGACCAGGACTCCGCGGCGTACGTGATCTTCACGTCGGGGTCGACCGGGCAGCCCAAGGGCGTGGTGGTCCCGCACCGGGCGGTGCGCAACTACCTGGCCTGGGTGCTGGCCGAGCTGCCCGCCTCGGGCCGGGGGGCGCTGGTCATCTCGCCGCTGTCGTTCGACCTGACCGTCACCGGGCTCTACGCGCCGCTGCTGGCGGGCGGGCCGGTGCACCTGGTCGACCCGACGGGCCCGGTCCCGGCAGACCCGGTGGCCGCCCGCGACGGGGTGGCGTTCCTCAAGGCCACCCCGAGCCACCTGGCGCTGCTCGACGCGCTGCCCGCGCCGCTGGTGCCCACCGCGGAGCTGTGCCTGGGCGGCGAGCCACTGCCCGGTCGCGAGCTGCGCGGCTGGCGCGACCGGCACCCCGGCGGCCGGGTCGTCAACGAGTACGGCCCGACCGAGACCACGGTGGGCTGCACCGTGTTCGCCGTCGAGCCGGGCGAGCGGGTGCCCGACGGCGTGCTGCCGCTGGGCAGGCCGATCTGGAACACCAGGACCTACGTGCTCGACGAGCGGCTGGCGCCCGCACCGGTCGGGGTCGTCGGCGAGCTGTACGTGGCGGGCGAGGGACTGGCGCGCGGCTACGCGGGCAGGCCGGACCTGACCGCCGAGCGGTTCGTCGCCGACCCGTTCGGCCCGCCGGGGTCCCGGATGTACCGCACCGGCGACCTCGCCCGCTGGGACGCCTCGGGCGACTTGGTCTTCGGCGGCCGTCGCGACCACCAGGTGAAGCTGCGCGGGTTCCGCGTCGAGACGGGGGAAGTCGAGGCCGTGCTGGCGGCGCACCCGGACGTGGTGCGCGCCGCCGTCGTGGTCCGCGACGACCGGACGGGCGACCCGGCGCTGGTCGCCTACGTGGTGCCGCGCGGCGGCGTCGCAGTTCAGGCGTTGGTTGACCACGCCCGCTCGCTGCTGCCGGATTACCTGGTGCCGTCGTCCTTCACGCTGCTCGACGAACTGCCCCTGACGGGCAACGGCAAGCTCGACCGCGGTGCCCTACCCGCCCCCGAGGCGGTTCCCACCGCGCCACCGGGCGGTCGCGCACCGCGCACCCGCGAGGAGGAGGTGCTCGTCGGGATCGTCCGCGAGGTGCTGGCCGTCCCCGCGGTTGGCGTCACCGACAACGTCTTCGACGCCGGCCTCGACAGCATCCGCACGATCAAGGTGGTCGCCAGGGCGCGCAAGGCCGGGGTGGCGCTGGAGGTCGCGGACGTCTTCGCCCACCAGTCGGTCGCGGAGATGGCGGCAGTGCTGGCCGAGCGGGCCAGGGTCGAGCGCGCGGCCGCGGCCCCGGTCGCGCCCGCGGCCAGGGTCGCCAGGGTGTTCGACCGGCTCGGGGACCTGGACCCGTTCGCCACGGTGCTGCGGCTGCGTGCGGGCGGCGACCTGCCCCCGGTGTTCTGCCTGCCCAGCGGGGTCGGGTTCAGCCTGCCCTACGTCGGGCTCGCCGAGCACCTCGACCCGGCGCACCCGATCTACGGCATCCAGGCGCCCAGCGTCACCGAGCTGGCACCCCGGCCGGGCACCGTGGAGGCGTTGGCCGACGAGTACGTCGAGCTGATCAGGCGGGTCCGCAGCCGAGGGCCGTACCACCTCGTCGGCTGGTCGTTCGGCGGCGTCCTCGCCCACCGCGCGGCCGTGCGGCTGCGGGAGCTGGGCGAGCAGGTGGGCCTGCTGGCCAACCTCGACGCCTACCCGGGAGTGGCGGACAAGGCCGCGGCGGGCGGGAGCGGGCAGGGCGTGCCGGAGCAGGAGCTGCTGGCCTGGCTGGCCCGCACGACCGGCGGCGCCCGGTTGGCCCCCGGCGCGACACCGGCGGACGTGCTGGCCGAGCTGAAGCGCGCGGGCAGCCCGATGGCCGCCTTGGGCGAGCGGCGGTTGGCCGCGGTGGTCGAGCAGATGCACGCCAACCAGCGCCTCCTCGCCGGCTACCTGCCGCAGCGCTACGACGGTGAGATGCTCCTCGTCACCGCGACCGCGGGCCTGTCGGAGGCGGAGGTCCAGGCGCGCACAGCCCGCTGGGTCCCGCACACCGCGGGCCTCGACGTGCACCGCGTGCCGTGCGCGCACGACGACATGATGGAACCGGCACCGCTGGCGGTGGCGGGCGCGGCGATCGCGGCGCGCCTGGCCGCCTGGCACGGGACCGCGCGGTGACCGCCCACCCCCGCACCGCCGCGGCCGACCCGGGACCCGCGGTCGGCCAGCCCCCGGTCCCCGCGACGTCGGCTCGCCGGACCGTGGTGGAGGCGTTGGTCTTCGCCGGGCGGCGGTTGCGGCACCTGCGGCGCAACCCGGCCAGGGTCCTCGGGGTCGCGCTCAACCCGGTGCTGTTCCTGGTCGTCTTCGGCCACCTGCTCACCGCCGCGATGGTCGTGCCGGGCGCCGGGTCGTACGCGGAGTACCTGTTCGCGGGCGCGGCGGTGCAGGTCGGGCTGGCCTGCGTGGGGTCAGCGGCCGGGGCCGTCGCCACGGACCTGCGCGGCGGGCTCGTCGACCGGTTCCGCTCGCTGCCGGTGGCCAGGCCCGCGGTCCTGCTCGGGCAGGTGCTCGCCGACACCGCGGCCGCCTGCGGTGCGCTGGCTGTGGTCGCGGCGGTCGGGCTGCTGGTCGGGTGGCGCGCCCGCACCGGTCCGGTCGAGGTGCTGGCCGGGTTCGGGGTGGCGCTGCTGTTCGCCTTCGCGATGGCGTGGGTGGGCGTGCTCATCGGGCTCGCGGTGGGTGACCCGGAGTCCGTCGGCGTGCTGACCCCGGTGCTGGTCGTCGTCCTCCCGCTGCTGTCCAACGCCTTCCTGGCACCGCAGGGCCTGCCGGCGTGGCTGCGGCCCGTGGCCGAGTGGAACCCGCTGACGGCGGTGGTCTCCGCGTGCCGGGTGCTGTGGGGCAACGCCCCGCCGACCGCGGGCACCCCGGTCGTGACCGCAGTGGGCGCGCTCGCCGTGGTGGTCGCCTGCGCGGCCGCGCTCTGCCTGCGCCGCTACCAGGCGCCCGCCACCCGATGAGAGGACTGCGATGACCACCTCGTCGACCTACCCCGACCTGGCCGAGCCCAGCACCTTCGTGACCGAGGACCTGCCCGCCCTCTGGCGCAGGCTGCGTGAGCACGACCCGGTGCACTGGAGCGCGCCCACCGGCACCCGACCCGGGTTCTGGTCGCTGACCAGGCACGCCGACGTCGTGGCCGTCTACCGCGACGCCGAGCGGTTCACCTCCGAGGGCGGCAACGTCGCCGCCACACTGCTGGCAGGCGGCGACTCCGCGGCGGGCCGGATGCTCGCCGTCACCGACGGGCCCCGGCACCGGGCCATCCGCGCACTGCTGCTGCGCTCGTTCTCCCCCCGCCTGCTGAGCGCGGTCGTCGACCGCGTCCGGGCGCGCACCCGCGCGCTGGTCGAGGCCACCCTCGACCGCGACACCGATCTGGCCGCGGACCTGGCCGACCACCTGCCCATCAACACCGTCGGCGACCTGATGGACATCCCCGCCGCTGACCGCCCGATGCTCGTCGACTGGAACAACCGCACGCTGAGCCGCTACGGCGCGTGGGACACCGATCTCGACGAGGTGCTGGCCCGAAACGAGATCCTGCTCTACTTCGGCGAGTTGGCCGAGCGGCGCCGCAGCAACCCCGGCGACGACGTGCTCAGCGCCTTGACCACCGGCCTGGTCGACGGTGCGCCGCTGTCGGCGGAGGAGGTCGTGTTCAACTGCTACAGCCTGATCCTGGGCGCGGACGAGTCCAGCCGGATGTCCGCGATCGGCGCGGGACTGGCGCTGGCCGCGCACCCCGACCAGTGGGCGGCGCTGCGCGCGGGCGAGGTCGGCTTGGACACCGCCACCGACGAGGTGCTGCGCTGGGTCACCCCGCCGATGCACTTCGGCCGCCGGGCGCTGGTCGACGTCGAGCTCGGCGGCGGGGTGGTCCGCGCGGGCGACGCCGTGCTGCTGTGGAACAGCGCGGCCAACCGCGACCCGGCGGTCTTTCCCGACCCGGAGCGCTTCGACCTGGGCCGGGCGGGCAACCGGCACGTCGCCTTCGGCTATGGCGCGCACTACTGCTTGGGGGCCTTCCTCGGCCGCGCCCACGTCTCGTCCGTGCTCGAGGCGTGGCGGGAGCAGGCGTCGGCCATCGAGCTCACCGGGGAGCCGCGGCGGCTGCACTCCTCGTTCGTGCACGGCTGGAGCAGCGCCCCGGTGCGCGTCAGCTCGGCGGCCGCCCGGTGACCGGGCCCGCGGTGGACCCTGGCCAGATCCTCGGGGTGAACGACCACGAGACTGAGCACCTGCGCGCCGAGATCTTCGACCGCCGCGCGTACCTGCCCCCGCCGCTCTCCCTACCGCCCGGGGCTGTGGTCGTCGACGTCGGCGCGAACATCGGGGTGTTCTCGCTGTTCGCCCTCGCCGAGAGCCCGGGCGCGACGGTCTACGCGTGCGAACCCGTACCGCAGCTCGTGGACGTGCTGCGGCGCAACCTGGCACCGCACCCGAGCGCCCACGTCCTGCCCATCGGTTTGTCCGATGTGGATGAGGACGTGGAGTTCACCTACCACCCGGGCTTCACCACCATGTCCGCCCAGACCGCGCACGCCGACGTCCGCGCCGACCGCGATCTGGTGGCCCGCACCGCGGGGGTCACCGACCCGGACGAGGCTGCGGTGCTCGCCGAGCTGGTCGCGCACCGCTTCCGAGCGGTGCCGGTGCGGGCGCGCGTGCGGCGGCTGTCCGGCGTGCTCACGGAGCTGGGCGTGAACAGCGTCGACCTGCTCAAGGTCGACGTGCAGCGGGCCGAGGCCGCGGTGCTGCGCGGCCTCGATCCGGCGCACTGGGCGGGCGTCCGCCAAGTCGTGGTCGAGGTGCACGACGCCCCTGGACCGACCGCAGGGCGGCTGGCCGAGGTGGTGGGGCGGTTGCGCGCGCTCGGGTTCGAGGTGCGCGCAGAGCAGGAGCCCGCGCTCGCGGGCAGTGACCGGTACACCGCGTTCGCCCACCGGGCGGTCGCGCGGCGAGGAGGAGGGGAGCGATCGTGACCAATCCGTTCGACGACGAGGACGGCCAGTTCCTGGTGCTCGTCAACGACGAGGACCAGTACAGCCTGTGGCCCGCTTTCGCGGAGGTGCCCGCGGGCTGGACCGTGGCCAAGGCCGCGGGCAGCCGTGCCGACGCAGTGGCCCACGTCGAGGCCGAGTGGACCGACCTGCGCCCGCGCGGGCTGCGCGAGCGCGGGTCCGCCCCGGCGGGTTGAGCCGGTGTCCGCCGCCGACCCGGACCTCGCCGTGGAGGTCACCGGGCTGCGCAAGCGCTTCCGCGGCACCACCGCGCTCGCCGGGGTCGACCTCGAGGTGCGGGCGGGCACCGTGCTCGGCCTGCTGGGGCCCAACGGCGCGGGCAAGACCACCCTCGTGCGGATCCTGGCCACGCTGCTCGTGCCGGACGGTGGCCGGGCAGTCGTGGCCGGGCACGACGTGGAACGCGCGCCGCACGCTGTGCGCTCCAGCATCGCCCTGGCGGGCCAGCACGCGGGCGTGGACGGCGCGCTCACCGGCCGCGAGAACCTGGTGATGCTCGGCAGGCTGCTGCACCTGGGCAGGCGCGGCGCCGCGGCCCGCGCCCGCGACCTGCTGACCCGCTTCGACCTGGTGGCCGCGGCCGACCGCCCGGCGGCCGGGTACTCCGGGGGCATGCGCCGCAGGCTCGACCTGGCGTGCTGCCTGGTCGCCCGGCCTGGCGTGCTGTTCCTCGACGAGCCGACCACCGGGCTGGACCCGGCCTCGCGGGCCGCCCTCTGGGACGCGGTGCGCGGACTGGTGCGCGACGGGGTCACGGTGCTGCTCACCACGCAGTACCTGGAGGAAGCCGACCAGCTCGCCGACCGGGTCGCGGTTGTCGCGGCGGGCCGGGTGCTCGCCGGGGGAACGCCCGCCGAGCTGAAGGCCCAGGCGGGCACCGCGCGCGCCGAGGTGGTGGTCGGTCCGCAGGACCTGGCCACCGCCGTGCGCGCGCTCACCGGCCCTGGGGGGCCGCCCGCGGCGGACACGGGGACGGGGGCGGTCAGCGTGCCGCTCCCCGGCGGCGCGGCGCAGGTCAGCGAGGTGGTCCTCGCGCTGTCCGCGGCCGGGGTGCCGCTCGTCGACCTCTCCGTGCGCCGCCCGACGCTCGACGACGCGTTCCTGCGCCTGGTCTCGCGCCCGCGCGCGCTGGCCGACGGGCGTGGGCGAAGACCGGACACGGGGGAACGCAGTGCTGATGATCCACTTCACCGCAGATGACCTCGCGCGCACACAGCTGCGGCCCACGCTCGGGCCGCTCAGCGAGGCCGTCTTCGCCATCGGGCTGCTCCAGCAGCGCGGTGGCCGCGTGCACCACCACCTGCGCGACCGGCTCGCCCGGTCGCGCCAGGGCGCCCGGCTGGCCGCCGCCTGCCCGCCGGTCGACGACTTGGGGCCCGAGCAGCTGCACCAGGTGGTCACCGGCGCCACGGGGGGTCGGGGAGCGCAAGGGGAACGGGTCGCGCTGGGAGCGCGCACCCTCTGGGGCGCGGCCATCGCGCCGCACTGGCGGCGGATCAGCAACCACCTGACGGCCGAGGCGGACTGGCGTGGCCGCGTCGCCGTGCGGGACGGGGTCGAGCGCCTGCTCTCGGCACTGCACCCGCGGGCGACCTGGGACGGCACCGTGCTCTCGGTCGAGGGCTGCCCGCCCGGCGAGCTGCACCTCGGCGGGCGCGGCGTGATCGTCGCTCCCTCGGTATTCCTGGCCCCGCGCCCGGCGGCGGCGCTGGACCCGGGCGCGGGCACGGGGACGCCCGCTCTGGTGTTCGCCACCCCGCCCGCCGCAGGTGCGCGGCTGCTGGAACCCGTGCGGGCCACCGAACCCGCCGCGCTGGGCGCACTGGTGGGGCAGACGCGCGCGGCCGTGCTGCGCGAGCTGGTCGACCCGTGCTTCAACAACGAGTTGGCTGTCCGACTGGGCATCTCCTCGGCCAGCGCCAGCCAGCACGCCGCGGTCCTGCGGCAGTCCGGGCTGATCAGCACCCGCCGCGTCCGCAACCACGTGCTGCACTCCGTGACGCCGCTGGGCAGGGCGCTGCTCGGGCAGGAGTCCGACGGCGCGGTGGCCCTGCTCGTCTGACAGGACACGGGGGGAGGGCCGGCCCCGCCGGTCCTCCCCCCGTGTCCTGTCAGGACCAGGCGCGGTAGCTGCGCAGCCCGTAGAGGAGCGGGGGGCGGTCCTGGTAGCTGGTGATCGCGGTGACCTGGCCGAAGACCACCGTGTGGTCACCCACTCGTTGCGTCGCCAGCACCGCGCAGTCCGCCGCGGTGTGCCCGTCCAGCGACAGGTGCGGGCCTGCCGCCCCGGCGACCCACGCCACCCGGTCGAAGCGGTCCGCAGCCCCCGACGCGAACAGCTCGGCCGCCCAACGCCCGTCCGCGTGCAGCAGCGTCACCGCGAACCGGCCCACCTCGACCAAGGCGGCCAGCACCGGGCTGGCCGTGCGCAGCCCCACCAGCAGTGTCGGCGGCGATAGGGCCACACTGGACACAGAGGAGCAGGTCAGCCCGCGCGGCGAGCCGTCGGCGCCGGTGCAGGCCACCACCGACACCCCGGTGGGGAAGCGGCTCATCATGCCCCGGAAGTCCCCCGCCGGGACCGCGGCCGCCTGCTCGGCCACCACGGCTCACGCCCCGCGCATGTGGGCGAAGTACTCGTACTGGGTCGGCAGGTCGCGCACGATCGACTGCGCGGTGCTGCGCACCTTCCCGAATGCCCGCCGGGCGGCGTCGGCGTCGCCGAGCGCGACCGCCTGCGACGAGCGCAGCGGGATGCCACCCATGCCGAGCAGGATGCACATGTACGAGTACGGCGGGAGCCCGTGGTAGTAAGGATGGATGCTCTCGGAGTCGGGCAGCTCCGACTGCCACCCCTCGATCCGCGCGGCCAGGCCGTCGGGCACTTCGCGCAGCTTGGCGTCCTTCCAGTAGGGCGTGTCGTTGCGCGCGGCGGCCTGGTAGTGCAGCACCAGGAACTCCCGCACCCCGTCCATCACGTTTCCCACCGCCGCGTTGTACCGCTCGCGGTGCACGGGGTTCCAATCCGGTCCGGGGAAGTGCTTGACCAGTTGTTCGATCGCGTGGTGGATGAAGAAGATGCCGGTCGACTCCAGCGGTTCGACGAAACCGCTGGAGAGCCCGATCGCCACGCAGTTGTTCACCCACGAGTTGCGGCTGCGCCCGATCCGCATCCGGATGTGGTTGGCGGAGGCGTTCGCCGCCGCAGGCCCGACGAACTCGCGCAGCGTGCGCTCGGCCTCCTCCGGCTCCAGGTAGTCCTCGGCGTAGACGTAGCCGGTGCCGATGCGGCCGAACAGCGGGATGGTCCAGATCCAGCCCGCGTCCCGCGCGGTCGCGGTCGTGCACGGCCGGATCCCGCGCTGCTCCATGTCCAGCGGCACCTGCAGCGCCACGGCCCGGTTGTTGGGCAGGGTGTCCTGGTAGGACTCGAACGGCTCCTCCAGCGCGCCGCCGAGCAGCAGCGAGCGGAACCCGGTGCAGTCGACGTACACATCACCGGTGAGCGTGCCGTGCTCCTTGGTCCGCACGCCCGCGATCCACCCCCGCCCGTCGAGCGGCACGTGGGTGACGTGGTCGACCACGTGCCGCACGCCGCGCGACTTGGCGTACTCGGCAAGGTAGTCGGCCAGCAGCGCCGCCTCGAAGTGGTAGGCGTAGGGGAACTGCGTCTTGCCCTGGTGCTCGGACATGGTGAGCCCGTAGGACTCGCCCTTTCGGCGCTTGGCCGCCTCGCGCTCGAACATCGAGCCGTCGAGGTGGCGCGGGCTGCGCTCGTTCTCGCACACCGAGGCCATCACGAAGCAGTCCAGGTCGAACCGGTCCGAGCCGCCGTGACCGCCGAGCCACCAGTCGGCCAGCGGCAAGCCGTTGACCGACGGCATCTGCTCGAACGGGTGGTAGAAGTGGTGGCCCGGCGCGCGCCAGTCCTGGAAGCGCACCGCCAGCTTGTAGGTGGCGTTGCACGCGGGCATCCACTCCTCCTCCTCGAGCCCGAGGAACTCGAAGAAGTGGCGGATGTCGCTGAACGTCGCCTCCCCGACGCCGATGGTGCCGACCACGCCCGACTCGACCAGGGTCACCTCGACCCGGTCGCCGAACGCGGCCTTGAGGTAGGAGGCCGTCATCCAGCCGGCGGTGCCGCCGCCGACTATGGTCACGCTGTTCGACATCGTTTGTCCCCCAGTGGAATGTCGCCGTGCCGGCGATTCTATGGTCGGGGGGACCCCGCCTCCAAGGAGTTCAGCCTGGCGTGAAAGGCGCTGGTGGGGACGTCATCCCGCGGCGTCAAGAGGGGGTGTGCGGAGAACCGCGAGCGCGGGGAGCAACGTTGCCGCGGCGGTGAGGACCGCGCCGCCCGCCAGCACGACCAAGTATATCCACAGTGGACCAGATGGCAGCGGTGAGCCGTCGAGCGCGATGCCGAACGGGGCCAGCGCGGCGAGCGCGACGACGGTTCCCAGCACCAGCCCGGGCACCGCGACCAGCACGGCCTCCACGCCCACCATGCGCAGCACCTGGCCACGCGTGGCGCCGATCAGCCGCTGCAGGGCGAACTCCCGCCTGCGCTCGGCGGTCGCGACGATGAGGGTGTTGACCAGGGAGATCAGCGCATAGCCGATGATCACCGACACCATCAGGTAGTTGACCCACGCGCCGGTGGCGTTCGCCGCGGTCCTGGCCGCCAGCACCGCGTCCCGGTCGGCCACGGCCGCGCCGGGGGTGGCCGCGGCGAACCCGGCCAGCGCGCCCACGTCCCCGGTCACCAGCACCTGCGGCAGCAGACCGGTGGTCGAGTGCGCCAGCGCCAGGTCCGCGGGCACGTACCCCGCCTCGAAGCCAGGGGTGGCGGCCGCGATGCCGACGACCGTGGCGGAGACCTCCCGGCCGTCGCCGAGGCGCAGCCGTACGCCGCTGCCCACGGTCAGCCCCTGTTCCTCGGCCAGCGTGTCCGGCAGCACCACTGAGTCGCCGGTCAGGTCGTCGAAGGAGCCCGCGGTCAGCCGGGCCGCGGTCACCTGCCCGGCCGCCGCCGCGGTCACCCCGCGCAGTTCGAACGCGGCGGTGTCCGGCTCGTCGTCGGGGTCCTCGGGGTCGGGCAGCACCAGGTAACCCTCCCCCGTCACCAGCGCGGACGCGGCGCGCACGCCGGGCAGCGCGGCGACCTCGCGGACCACCTCCGGGTCGAGGCCGCCCGCGGTCGAGGTGACCACGGCGTCCGCGCGGAAGGAGGAGGTGAACTCGCGCTCGGCCACCGCCGTCTGCGACACCTGGATGTAGATCAGCGCGGTGGCCAGCCCGGAGGCCAGCATGACGGGTGTGATCGCCCCCGCCACCCGCACCCGCCGCGCCCGCGAGGTCAGCACGGCCAACCGGCCCGCGGGTCCGGTGAGCGCGCGCACCGGACCGCCGAGCACGCCCAGCAGCACCCGCGCCAATCCCGGCGCCAGCAGCGCCAGCCCGGCCGCCCACAGCATCGCCGACGGCCCGGCCGTGCTGGCCGCCACTCCCCCGGTCATCACCGCGGCGGTGACGACGGCCAGCCCCAGCGCGCCCGCGAGGGCGATCAGCGCGAACACCAGCCTGCCCGGGGTGAGCCAGCTCTTGGGCAGCGCGGACTCGGCCAGCGCCTCCGTGGGCCGGGTCCTGGTCGCCGAGCGTGCGGCGATCGAGGTCGCGCCGACGGCGGCGGCCAGCGTCACCCCGACGGCCACGACGACCGGGATCCACCCCTGGTGGAACACCACCTGCGGCGGCACGACACCGCTGGCGGCCAACCGGTCCAGCAGCCACCCGCCCAGCAGCCTGCCGGGCACCAGGGCCAGCACCGCCGCGATGACGGCGACCACCATCGTCTCGCCCAGCAGCATTCGGAACACCTGCTCCGGAGTCGCGCCGACCGCGCGCAGCAGCGCCACTTCCCGCGCCCGCCCGCGCACGAGCAGGCCGAGGATGCTGCCCACCACGAACACCGCGACCAGGATCGCCACCCCGCCGAACACCGCTGACATGGAGATCAGCCGGGACCCGCTGTCCTGCGCGCCGGGGAACTCGGCCAACCCCCGGTCGTCCCCGGTCAGCGCCACGGCGCGGACCCCACCGAGCACCCCGGTCGCGGCCTCGGCCAGCTCCGCGGGGTCGCGGTCGGACACCAGCGCGACCGCGTCGACCTGGTCGGGGTGCCCGGACAGCGCGGCCGCGGCGCCGTCGGTGACGAACACCGCCGTCTCCGCGACACCGTCCGCGCGGGCGATCCCGGTGACGGTGAACTCCTCGGCCTCACCCCGCACCACCAGCCGCAGCACGTCACCAGGTCCGGCGCCGCGCGCCGACCGCTCGTCGAGCACGACCTGGCCTTCGCCGCGCGGCTCGGTGCCGCTCACCAGCGCATACGGCGCGAGCGCGGCGGAGGCCCAGCCGTGCCCGGTGACGGCGCCGCCCCCGGGGAGCCCGACCGGGAAGGACCGGTCGGCCACCGCGGCCCGCACGCCGGGCAGCACGCCCAACGACGCCACTGCGGAGGAGGGCAGCCGCACCCGCTCCGGCAGCGGTTGCGCCTCACCGGGGTTGTCCTGGTCGCCCGAGACGACGACGGCGGCTTGGGCCAGCCGCTGCGGCGGGACGGCCCGCAGCACCCCGGTTTCCAGCAACCCGGCGCAGGCCAGCACGACCGTCGCGCCGAAGAGCAGGGTGATCAGCGCCGCGGCGAACGAGCCGGGGCTGGTGCGCAGTGCGCGCGCGGAGAGCCAGAACATCAGCGCACCCGCCGCACCGGCGCGGTCGCCTGCTCGGCCCACGCGCCCAGGTGGGTCATCCGGTCCGCGACCGCCTGCGCGGTCGGCTTGTGCAGCTCGCCCGCGATCCGCCCGTCCGCCAGGAACACGACCCGGTCGGCGTGCGAGGCGGCCACCGGGTCGTGGGTGACGACGATGGCGGTGCGGCCGTCGCGGTCGACGGCTTCGCGCAGCAGCGCCAGCACCTCCAGCGCCGTGCGGGTGTCCAGGGCCCCGGTCGGCTCGTCGCCGAAGATCACCGCGGGTCGGGAGACCAGCGCCCGCGCGATCGCCACCCGCTGCTGCTGGCCACCGGACAGCTCGGCGGGCCGGTGCTCGGCCCGCTCGGCCAGCCCGACGCGGCGGATGACCTCCCGCAGCAGCGCCTCGTCCGGCGCCCGGCCCGCCAGCCTCAGCGGCAGCGCGACGTTCTCCAGCACCGTCAACGCGGGCATCAGGTTGAAGGCCTGGAAGACGAACCCGATCCGGTCCCGGCGCAGCTCGGTGCGCGCCTTCTCGTCCAGGTCGGTCAGCTCCACCCCGTCGAGCACGACCCGGCCCGCGGTGGGCCGGTCGAGCCCGGCCGCGCAGTGCAGGAAGGTGCTCTTGCCGGAGCCGGAGGGTCCCATGACGGCGGTGAAGGTCGCCTGGCCGAAGCCGATGCTCAGGTCGTCGAGCGCGACCACTTGGGCCCGGCCATCGCCGTAGGTCTTGCGCACGGAGTCCAGCCGGACCACCTCGGTGTGCACGTGCTTCCCCCAACGTTTCAGGCGGGGTCGTTCACCCCGCGGATCTCTTCGGTGCGGTGCGCGTCCATGTCGTGCGTGGTGGCACCGCGCGTTCTGGCGCCGTATGGGTCGATCGGGAGCGGACCGGGGGCGTCGAGCACGGCCCGCACCGGGGCGAGCGGATCCACACCGGGGCCCAACAACCGGGCAACGGCCCACACGTGCAACCGCGCGATCGCGGTGACAGCGGGCGCGCCGATGAGGACGGCCACGACGACAGCGCCGGCGGCGACGAGCAGCGCCGTGCCCACGTCGCCGATCCACAGGCCCACCCCACCGGCGGCAGGCCCGTCCGGGAACGAGCCGATCATCAGCCCGTGCCCGGTCTCGCCGTTGGGCCAGGTCTGCGGGATGGCCCAGAACCACGCGGGCAGCGTGATCAGCCCCAGGACCGACACCCACAGCACCAGCGCCGCGGTGTCGAGCACCAGCAGCACCGGGAACAGCAGGACGAGCAGCACGAGGTCGCGGTGCGTGGCCGGGTCCGACCACCGCAGGCGGGCCTGCGCGATCACCCCGGACCCGGTCACCGCGGCGTACCCGCCGACGACGACCACGCCGGTGATCCCCCGCGCACGCAACCGCTCGACGTTGGCGCACCCGCGCACCAGCCCGGCGGCACCCACCGCGACCGGCAGCCCCAACCAGGTGATGTTGGCGACCAAGGCCAGCAGCAGCACCGCGACCAGGAACGCGAACAGCGCGGGCCCCACGACCAGGTAGGACACCAGGTACGCGGTCGCGGCCCACGGGGCCGGGGTGAGCAGGAGCCGGAGCGGTGCGCCCCCCAGGCGCGCGGACCGCGCCGAGCTCATCCCACGCTCCGCAGCAGCTGCTCCACCGCCGCGACCCGTCCATCCAGCTCGCGCAACCGCTCCTCCAGCGCCCGCTGGTTGTGCACGGCCTGCTCGGCCAGCTTCCGGTACGAGGCCATCGCCACGGCGTCGGCCCGGTGCCGCTGCAGCCGGAAGTACGACACCAGGCTCGCCGTGATGCCGCCGATGGTGATCAGCACGATCACGACCGCGATGATCCCGCCGGTCATGTGGTGGTCCCCCCACTTCCCTGTGCCCCGGAGTCGGCCGCGGCCCGCTCCTCGTCCTCGCGGAGCACCGCCAGCACGGTCCCCACGTCCACCCGCACCTCGAACGGCGCGAGCTCGATGAACTTCATCGCCTTGCCGTCCGCGGACAACTCCAGGTTGCCCACCACCAGCCCGGCCTTCTCCAGCCGCTCCAGGTGCATGTACAGCAGCGGCCGCGACAACGACAACCGGCGGGCCAGCTCGCTGACGTGCACCCGCCCCTTCGCCAGCTCACCGATGATCCGCAACCGCTGGGTGTGGCCGATGGCGGCCAGCAGGGCCAACAACTCCTCGCTGGTCACGACACCTCCCGCTCACCCGTAAGACAAGACTTACAGATGAAATGCCCGTTGTCAAAACAAGGCAGACCAGTTCACCTTCTGGCGCCCCGACAACGTCCGAGCATCTCGGCCACCACCGCGACTCCGACGAACGCTGCCTGCTCTGCCGCTCGATGCTGGTGTAGGCCAGTGCCTTTTGGGAGGCTTTTGACACGGCGATGTCTAGGGCTGCCCTGCCCAGCCCCAGTCGGGGGCCGACCAGGACGTGGTGCACGAGACCGCCGAACAGATGCGCGTGCCCTTCACCCCCGCGGGCGACGGGAATCCGCGCGAGCACCTCCGCGCCGCCCTCACTGCCCATCTCCGCTATCTCGCGCACCACCGGGGCCTGGCGCGTCGACTGATACTGGGGGGCCGCGGGACCGACCCCGCCGTGCGGGAGGTGTTCGAGGCCGCGAGGTGGGACGCCATCAAGGCGGCCGCGCAGTTCCTCGGGCTGGACGCGGAGAACGCCGCCCTGCGGCTCATGGGGAGGGCCGCGGTCGCGGCGCTCGACGAGGCGACCGCCCAGTGGCTCGATTCCGAGCACGACTTCACGGTCGAGGTGATGGTCGAGGCCCTGATGCAGCTCATCGTGTCAGCGGTGCGCTCGGCTTCGGTCATCGATCCGACCATCGAGGCCGGTGCCGCGCTCGACCTGCTCGCCGACAACACGACCGGTCGTCTCACCGAGCGGGGCCCCTCACCACACCTCGGCCAGGCGGGTGAGTCCTGAAGGGAGCGGGACTTCACGCCCTACCCGACCCGCTGTCGCGTCGCAGGTCCGCGGCAGTGGGGCGTGCTTCAGGACCGTCACACCAGGTCGAGGGCAGCGGCGACCACGGAGTCCGCGTCGATGCCGTGGTACCGGTACACGCTCTCCAGGTCGCCGGACTGGCCGAAGCGGGTCACGCCGAGGTGGGTGGCGCGGACCTGGTTGATGCCCGCGAGGAACGCCAGCGTGTGCGGGTGGCCGTCGAGCAGGGTGACCAGGGGCGCCGCCCGGTGGGCGGGGAAGGCGGCGCCGAGCACCCCGGTGTCGGCTTGGCCGTGGCCCGAGCGGGCCCGCACGGCGTCGAACAGCAGCCCCGGGCTGGTCACGACGACCACATCGACCGCGGTGCCCATCGACTCCAGCCGCTGGGCCGCGGCCAGCGCCTCCGGAACCACTGCGCCCATGGCGGCGATCGTCAGCGCGGGTGTCCCGGAGGTCCGCCGCAGCGCATAGGCACCGGCCACGACCTGCTTGCGCCGCCGCTCCCGGGCGGCCGCGTCCGCGGGCACCGCGGCTGAGGTCTGGTCCACCGGCCGGGTGGACAGCCGCAGGTAGGTGCTGGTCCCGTCCGGGCGGCCCAGCCGCGCGAGCGAGGCCAGCAGGATCCACTCGACCTCGATCGCGAAGGCGGGCTCGTAGGAGGTGCAGCCGGGCTGCTCCAGCCCCACCGAGGCAGTGGTGATCGACTGGTGCGCGCCGCCCTCCGGCGCCAGCGACACGCCCGACGGCGTACCGACCAGGATCGACTGCCCGCCCGCGTAGATCCCGAACGACCACGGCTCCAGCGCGCGCTCGACGAACGGGTCGTAGAGCACCCCGATCGGCAGCAGCGGCTGTCCCCACCGCGACCAGGTGGCACCCAGTTCGCCGAGCGCACCGACCACGTTGCCCTCCGCGATCCCGAACTCCAGGTGCTGTCCGGTCGGGTGCTCCCGCCAGTGCAGGACCGTCTCCGGGTCGTCGTCGAACCAGTCGCGCCGCTCGTCCGGCGACCAGACCCCGACCTTGTTCACCCAGCCGCCGAGATTGGTCGACGAGCTGACGTCCGGGGACAGCGTGACCACCCGGCGCGCGGCCTGCGGGGCCTCGCGGAGCAGGTCCAGCAGCGCGCGGCCGAGGGCGGCCTGCGTGGTCGCGCGCCCGGACGGGGTGCGGCCGATGTCCGTGGGCAGCGGCGGAACGGCGCCCGGTGGCACGGGCGGCCTGCGCAGCCGCTCGGCCGTCGCGGCGCACACACGCCCGGCCGCGGTGTCCGCCTCGAACCGCTGCCACGGCGCCTCGACCGACATCCCGGAACGGGTGGCCAGCTCGGCGAACTGCTCGGCGGTCAGCAGTGCGGAGTGGTTGTGCGGATGTCCTTCACTGGGCAGCCCGAACCCCTTGACGGTGTAGGCGAAGATCACCGTCGGGCGGGTGTCGTCGATGCGGGCGAAAGCGTCACCGACCGCCCGCATGTCGTGCCCGCCGAGGTCGCGGACCGCGGCGCGCAGGGTGTCGTCGTCCACAGCGGCCACCAGGCGGGCCAGCTCCGGCGTGTCCGGCAAGCGGTCCCGCAGCTGCGCGGCCGTGCACCGGAGCAGCCGCTGGTACTCCGGATTGCTCATCTCATCGATTCGCCTCCGCAGCGCGTCCCCGCCCTCTCGGGCGAACAGCTCCTCCAGCAACCGCCCGTACTTCACGGTCAGCACCTGCCACCCCGCGGCGTCGAACATTCCCCGCAGCCTGGTGGCGCCGACATCGGGCACCACGCGGTCCAGGCTTTGCCGGTTCAGTTCGACGATCCAGACGACCTCTCCCAGCTGGGGGTGGGGTGCGGTGGCCTGGTCGCTCAGGCGATCCCGCCGCCCGCGGCCTTGGGCAGGGTGCCGTTGACGCAGTTGGCCATCGACGCCCGGCCGCCCGCGTTCGGGTGGGGATAGCCGGGGAGCAGTGCCCAGTTGGCCCCGAAGGAGATCAGGCGGGTCTGGACGAAGGCGGGGCCGGGGTTCCACAGGGCCGGGCAGACGGCTTGGATGCGGGCCGGGTTGCCGCCGCGCAGCGCCCAGACGATCTGGGCCACCAGGACGCCGGTGCTGATCCAGCCGTTCATCATGTTGGTGGCGCGCAGGACGGCGGGGCCGCACACCGCGGGCATGTTCGGGTCACCGATCCACTTGTAGTACAGGTGCTGGCGCACCTGGGCGCCCGGGTCGGCGCCGATCAGGGCCAGGTGGATGCTGGTGGTGTTGGCCGAGAGCGCCGCGGAGACCGCGGGCCCGTTCCACGCCGCCGGGATCGGGCCGCGCGGGACACCGGGGGTCGGGTTGCCGCGCGGGTTGCCCATCGCCCAGTCGGTGCAGGTGCCCGCGTTGCTGACCGCCCACGCCGGGGCGGCGCCGAACAGGCCGCCGATCGCCCCGCCGAGGTTGCGCGAGACCAGCTGCGTGGCCACCGCGACCCAGTTGGAGTCGTTGGCCCCGGCGGTCACCACGGCCACGTTGGCGTTGCCCTTCCGGCTCGGGTTGGCCGCCAGCACCGCGGTCGCGTCGCCGATCTGCGGGCGCGCCCCCTGCGAGACCACCCCGCACGGGTTGACGTAGGGGGAGGTGAGCAGCACGTCGCCGGTCGAGGCGCCGCTGTGCGCGAAGTTGAAGTACCTGTTCCACGGCACCCCGAGGATCGCCCGCAGGGTGCCCGCCCAGCTCGACCCCGGCGCGGCGGGCCCGGCACCCGGGTCGTCGCAGAAGGTCGTCCACACCGCCCGGCCCGGTCGCGCCTCGTGCCCGGAGGTCACCGAGTCGCCGACGGCCACCAGCAGCGGCGGAGGCGGCGGAGCGGTCGTCGTCGTGGTGGTGGTCGTGGTCGTCGTCGGCGTGGTCGTCGTGGTGGTCGGCGGGCACGAGGTGGTCGTCGTCGCGGCGGCCCCGTTCGGGACCGCGGTCGGCTGCAGTGTCTTCGTCACCGAGGTGGGGGTGGCGGTGGTCGGGGTGACCGTGGTGCGCGTGGTGGTCGGGGTCGCCGTGGTGGTCGGCCCGGTGGTCGTCGGGGTGACCGTGGTGGGGCGCGTGGTGCTGGTAGGGGTGGTCGTGGTCGGCTTGGTCGTCGTGGTGCTGGTCGGGGTGGTGCTCGTCGTCGTGGTGCTTGTCGGTGTGGTGGAGGTCGTTGTGGGGCAGGGGTTCGTGGTGGTGGTCGAGCTCGGGGGCGTGGAGTTGGTGCTCGACGGGGTGCTGGTGGTCGAGGTGCTCGGGGTCGGGCTGGTCGTGGGGGAGCTGCTCGGCGGGCTCGTCGGTGCGGTGGTGGTCGGGCACGGGCCGGTCGTCGTGGTCGGCGGTGGGGTGCTGACCGGTGTGCTGCTCGGGAGCGCCGTGCTCGTCGCGACGGTGCTGGTGGGCAGCGCGGTGGCTGTGGCGGTGGCCGCGGCCTGGCCCTCCTTGCCCGCGAGCGCCCGGGTGACCACTGTCGGCTGCGCGGTCGTGGAGGTGGGGGTGCACGGGTCGGGGCGCGGACCGCCGACGAAGGAGGGGAGCGTGTTGTACGGGTCGGGCACCACCGGCGGGTTCTGCGCGAGCCCGCCTGCCAGGTCGGAGGGCGCGCCCGCCTCGGCCAGCTGCTGCTGCGCCGCCTGGTCGTCGGGGTCGGGAGCCGTTGTGGGCCAGGGGTTCTGGTCGACTTCGCCACCGAGGTCCGGCAGCGATTGCGGCGCCGACTGCCCCGCACCCGCGCCGCGCACCTGCTCCAGCACGTTCCGGCACGTCGCCGGAGCGTCCGCATAGGACACGACCCCGGCGCACTCCCCCGTGCTGAACAGGCCCAGCAGCGCCCCGAGCCCACCCGGGTAGCTGTTCGCGACCGACACCACCCCGGCCAGCACCTCGTCGGCGCTGATGCCCGTGTCGGCCCGGGCGGGCGACCCGCTCGCCTGGCCGAGCACCACCACGCCGGCGACCATCGCGACCCCGACACCGGAGACCCCTGCTACCCGCAACCGCGACCAGGACCGATCCATGAGCCTGCTCCCATCACCGGGGGTGGCACCGCGATCGCGGTGAGTACAGGGTAGGAACGGCCTGCCGCGCTGGAGAAGAGACCGAACAGAGCAATCCACCCACCCGACGCCGACGGTGGTGACCAAGGCCCGACGGGCGGGGTGGCACGCCAGCTCCAGGGCTCCGGCGGCGGCAGCGCGACGCCGGGGAGCGCGAGCGTCGCGTGCTGTCGGCCAGGACGCGCGTGCTCCCGCCGCCTGGCGTGGCGAAGCGCCCGCGCTCGTGCGCGCGGGCTGGTGCGCTGCGGCACCTGCGCCGCGGTGGTGAGCGGCAGGCGGGCCTCGACGCCTCACCTGTCTTGGTCCACAGTGGATCTGCTGGCGCGGCCGGGTCCACCACCCGCACCCGAGTGACTTGGGCTGGGTGCCGCCGGGGTGGCAGTGGGACTGCTCGTCCCGGCGGCGACCCGTCCGGTCAGAGTTCGGTGTCGAAGGCGCCGTTGTCCACCTTGCGGTGAAAGCGCATGCCCGCCACACCGCCGAGGACGGCGCCCACGAGGGCGACCAGGGCGGCGATGACGCCGCCGGTGGTGAGGGTGTCCTGGTTGATCGGCAGCGTCGAAAAGCCCCCAGGGACGGTGATGTTGGCCCCGGAGATGGCCGCCACGAGCGAGCCGACCAGGCCGATGGCGACCGTCCACAGCCACACGGCCAGGCCCTGCCTCGCGCCGGTGAACCGGGTCATGCGGCCCGCCACGTAGCCGCCGCAGTAGAAGGCCAGGAACAGGACCACGGCAGTGGTGGTGGCGCCCGCGAGGCCCGCGCCCTGCGGGGTTCCGGGGTCCTGGGCGGCCCGGGTCTGCCTGGTCGGCGGTCCGCTGGGCGGTCTGGTCGGCGTTGTCGGCCCGAACGAGGCCGAGAACTGCACTGGCGCGGCGCGTCCTCGCGCGAGCCGGGCACGACTCTGCGGTGTCGGGTGGGGCTGGGTTAGCCCGGCAGAACGGTCACCGCGGCCTCAGTCCCGAGATGCTGCTGCGCTGCGCCCAAGTCCTGGAACGCCGCCCCGAGGAACTGCTGCTCGACGCGACCTCGGACACCCCGCGCTCCACCACACGAGACCGAGGAGCACCACGTGCGCGAGGAGCACGGGCCCGTGGAGCCGGATCAGTCGGGGTCCCTGGTCGCGGAGGTGTCGTGGCACGCCGCCCACGCTCGCTGGGCCACTTCGAGGGTGAGGCGTTGCCAGGGGTCGCGCGGGTCGCGGCCGCTGATCTGTCGCGCGCGAGCGATGCGGTAGCGCAACGTCTGGGGGTGGAGGTGCAGCGCGTGGGCGGCTTCGATGGCGTTTCCGGCTGCGAACAGGGCCTCCAGGCCAGCGAGCAGGTGGTCATTGCGCGGTTCGAGCAGTGCCCGCAGAACCGTCGCCGCGGCTCGCCCGGGGTCCGCTGCGGGACGACCGGTGAGCAGGGCGAGGACGTGCGCGTCGCCTTCGGTCAGCAAGGGCTGCTGGACGTAGGCGTGGTCGGGTGCGTAGTCCAGCGCGACGACGGCCAGGGCATAGGCATCGGCGACGGCTGCACCGTCGGCCGCTGGAAGGAGGCATCCACGCCAACCGCCGGGCCGCAGCGATCCGGGGACCTCGAGGTCACCGGGCACGATCAGGACGGCCCGGGATCCGCGGGTGGTCAGCAGGTGCGGGGGTGGCACACCGTCGATGCTGAGGTCCCTGACCAGCTGTGCGGCGTCGGCGGCGGGATCGTCGATCGCCACGACGAGCAGTTGCAGGGCGCCGGTCAGCTCGACCTGCAACTGGCGGCAGCGGGCGGCGAAGGCCGCGGAGGAACTGTGCCTGCCGACGAGGACGTCGTCGATGAGGTTGCGCAGCGCTCGGTCGCGATCTTCGTCGAGTTGGTGGTGTGCCGCGGTGTAGCCGTCGGTGATGGCCTCGGATGCCGCATCCACGGCGATCAGCGTGCTGCGCGCGAGGGCTTGGGCGTCGGCTTGGTCCAGGTGTCCATCCCCCAGCTCGAAGATGACGTCGACGGCGGCGAGGGCACCGGCCCGGTAGGCGCGCAGGACCGCGCCCGGCGCCCGGCCGTCCCGGGCGCGGGCGGCTCCGATACCGCGCAGGCGGGCGCGGTCGGCCTCGGCGAGGCCCTGGTCGGTGCACCAGCATTCGACGAGCCGGTCAAGGGCCCACATCGCGATCGCCTGCACCTCCTGGAGCTGCTCGGGTGCCAGGGCCCGGTAGGCGGGTTCGGCGTCGAGCACGACGTCCAGCACCCCGGCGCGCAACTGCTCCCCCCTGCGGCGCACCAGGGAAGCCACCAGTTCGCGTTGCTCGCGCACACGGCCTCCTTGTCATCCGGTGATGAATGCACCCATCATCCCGCACCGATGCGGTTGCCGACCTCATCAGCCGGTTGCAAGCTGGGCTCCGAAGATCGTGAGGACAGGAGTGCTGGTGGACGCCGATGTGATCGTCGTGGGCGCAGGCCTGGCCGGCTTGGTGGTGGCCGCTGAAGCTGCCGGTGCAGGCAGGCGGGTACTGCTGCTGGACCAGGAGCCCGAAGCCAACCTGGGCGGTCAGGCGTTCTGGTCCTTCGGCGGCTTGTTCTTGGTGGACTCGCCCGAGCAGCGCCGGATGGGCATCAAGGACTCTGCGGAGTTGGCGATGCGGGACTGGTTGTCCAGCGCAGGCTTCGACCGCGGGGTCGAGGACCCCGCCGGGGAGGACTACTGGGGCCTGCGGTGGGCCCAGGCCTACGTGGAGTTCGCCGCTGGGGACAAGCGCCGCTGGCTGCACGACCAGGGTGTGCGGTTCTTCCCGGTCGTCGGGTGGGCCGAGCGCGGCGGGGGCCTGGCCGACGGCCACGGCAACAGCGTGCCCCGCTTCCACGTCACCTGGGGAACCGGACCGGGCGTGGTGGCACCGTTCGAACGACGGGTGCGTGCCGCCGCTGAGGCCGGTCGCATCCGGTTCCGGTTCCGGCACCGGGTCGACGAGGTGGTCGTCACCGACGGCGCGGTGACCGGTGTCCGCGGGGCGGTCCTGGAGCCGAGCGACGCCGCGCGGGGCACCGCGAGCTCCCGCGCCGAGGTCGGTGCCTTCGAGCTGGGCGCGCAGGCCGTGGTCGTCACCTCAGGCGGGATCGGCGCCAACCACGACCTGGTCCGCGCCAACTGGCCCGCCCGCCTCGGCACGGCGCCGAAGTCGATGATCTCCGGGGTCCCCGAGCACGTCGACGGCCGCATGCTGCGCATCAGCGAGCGGGCAGGCGCTCGGCTGGTCAACCGCGACCGGATGTGGCACTACACCGAAGGCCTGCGGAACTGGAACCCCATCTGGGCCCGGCACGGCATCCGCATCCTGCCCGGCCCCTCGGCCATGTGGCTCGACGCGCACGGGCGGCGCTTCACCGCCCCGGACTTCCCCGGTTTCGACACCCTGAGCACGCTGGGGGCGATCGGCCGCAGCGGGTACGACCACTCCTGGTTCCTCACCACCTACAAGGTGGTCGCCAAGGAGTTCGCGCTGTCGGGGTCGGAGCAGAACCCCGACCTCACGGGCAAGGACATCCGGCTGACCCTGTCCCGCGTCCGCCCAGGCGCAGCTCCTCCGATGCAGGCCTTCCTGGACAAGGGTGAGGACTTCGTCGTCGCCGACACGCTGCCCGAGCTCGTGGCAGGCATGAACCGCCTCGTGCCCGACCCCGGCGTCGACTTCGCGCTGATCGAGTCCCAGGTACGCGCCCGCGACAGCCAGGTGGACAACCCGTTCACCAAGGACGCTCAGATCATGGCCATCCACAACGCGCGCAAGTCGCGGGGCGACCGCCTTGTCCGCACCGCCGCACCTCACCGCATCCTCGACCCGGCAGCCGGTCCGCTGGTCGCCGTCCGGCTCAACATCGTCACCCGCAAGACCCTCGGCGGTCTGCAGACCGATCTGGCCGGCCGGGTGCTCGCCGCCGACGGCTCGGCCATCCCGGGCCTGTACGCCGCAGGCGAGGTCGCCGGGTTCGGCGGTGGCGGGGTCCACGGCTACCGCTCCCTGGAAGGCACCTTCCTGGGCGGCTGCCTGTTCTCCGGCCGCCAAGCCGGTCGCGCCGTCGCCAAGGCCACCGCGTGACCCGGCAGGCCCCGCGCTTCCACGTCATCCCCACCCTGGTGCGGGAGTTGTGCACAGACAGCCTGCGCCCGTGGTTGCACCTGCTCGAACCCTCGGCCGCAGCCAGCCTCGGGCAGGTGCGGGCGACCTTCCTGGGCGTGTCCACCGTGCTGCTCGACGACGGGCACACCGCCGTCCTGACCGACGGCTTCTTCAGCCGCCCCGGCATCGTGCGGACCCTGGCCCGGCGGATCGCACCCGACCGGGCACGCATCGCCGCCGCGCTGCGACTGGCCGGTGTCACCGACCTGGCCGCGGTCTTCGTCTGCCACTCCCACTACGACCACGCCCTGGACTCCGCCGTCGTCGCCGCCGCCACCGGCGCCCAGCTGCTGGGCTCAACCTCCACCGCGCGCACCGCCGGGATCCTCGCCGACCACCGCGTCACCGTCGTGCAGCCCGGGCAGCCCATGCGGTTCGGCGAGTTCACCCTGACCGCGCTGCCCGCCCAGCACAGCCCCGGTGACCGCGTCCCCGGCACCATCGACCACCCCCTGGACCCACCGGCCCGGATGCGGGACTGGCGGACCGGGGACTGCTACTCCCTGCACGTCACCCACCGCGACCGCGCCCTGCTGGTGCACGCCAGCGCCAACTTCCTGCCCGGCGCGCTCGCCGACCAGCAGGCCGACACCGTGTACCTGGGCGTGGGCACCCTCGGCAAGCAGGACGACCGGTTCCGGGCCGACTACTGGGCCGAGACCGTTACCGCCGTCGGCGCCCGCCGGGTCCTGCCCATCCACTGGGACAACTTCACCCGTCCCCTACACCGGCCGCTGCGCCCGCTGCCGCGCGTGTTCGACGACTTCAACACCACGATGCGGTTCCTCACCCAGGCAGGCAGCCGCGACGGCGTGTCCGTCCAGATGCCCCTCGTCGGCAGCCCCGCTGATCCCTGGCCCGACCACACCAGGAGAACGCCGTGACCAGCCACCTCCCCGCCGGAGCCCAGGAGCCTCCCCGCCCCGAGACCTTCCGCGAGGAGCTGGCCGAGGCCCTCGCCCCGCGCACGCTGCTGCTCACCGTCGGCGTCGGCCTGCTGTGCATCGGCTTCGCGCTGTCCTAACTCGGAGCCCTGCACAACCCTCGGCCCCACGACATCCCCCTTGCCGTCGTCGCCCCCGCGCAGGCCGCCGACCAGGTCGTCACCGCCTACAACGGCATCAAGGGAACACCGGTCGCCGCCACCGCAGCAGGATGGGGGGCCGACGCAGCGGCCACCACGGCGGTGGCTAGGTTGATGTTCGCCGGTCGCCCCGGTGTACGGCCACCATGGCCATCTCGCGTGCTGCCTTAACAGTAGCCGTCGTCATCTACTTCTTCGTCGCTGCGATGTGCACGGCCTCTTGGTCGTGCCCGCGAGGCACGTCGAAGTGGACGTCCAGTTGTGTTTGCTCCAACGCAGGCTCGGCGTGCGTAATGCCCTCATGGCGCCTGTTCCGCATCTCCTGCGGCGCTTTGACCATCGGGTTCTCCGGTGACCGGTCCGTATCCGGGGCGGCGGCTAAGAGCATCTGCTCGGGCACGCTTCTGCGCGTCCGTCGTGTCGGTGATCAACCGCAAGGTGGGTTTGTCGACGGGTTGCCCAAGCAGCAGGCGTAGGCGGGGGGCTCGCCAGTGCAGTTCGCGTGCGAGGTCAGCGAAGGTGAGCAGGCCGTGATGGTGGGCGAGGTCAAAGGCTTTACTGAGCAGGCTGGCAGTCTCACCGGGGTAGTTGGCGGCGGGTTCGGGCGCGAACAGACCGACTCCGGTGAGGCTGTTGAGTCGCTGGTAGGCGCGGCGGGCGCTGGCGTCGGAGATGACGCCAAGCTCGCGGGCCCGGTAGATCAGCGACTTGATCGACACGCCCCAGACGCGGCTGAGTTCAGCAAGGGTGTGGAAGTCGACCCTGCTGGGGAGCAGGTCGGCGATGGTGGCCGCGGGGGTGAGGAACTCGGCGGCGAAAACATTGGCCTCGTGTTCGTGGCTGGGGTCGCCCGCGGAGCTGTTGCGATGTAGCAGCAGGTGGCCGAGTTCGTGGGCGGCGGTGAAGCGCTGCCGGAAGACATCGTCTGCGCGGTCGGGGGTGAGCACGACCAGGGGTCGGGGCAGGTGTGAGGTGGAGAACGCGTCGATCCTGGAGGTTTCGTCCCCGGCGAAGGGCACGGTGGTCACCACAATGCCTTTGGTCTCCATCGTGCGGACCAGGTGCGCGATGGGTCTGTTGCTGAGGTTCCAGCGTTCGCGCAGAAGCCGGGCGGCGGTGGCCGGGTCGGCGGGGACGTCCTCGGCAATTATGTGGGTGTCGAAGCCGGGCAGGTCGACGGCGGGCAACTGGATGCGCTGCTCGAGTGCGTGGGCCAGCTCCCAGACCTGCTCGACGAACGCCACGGCCTTCGCGCGCTGGGACGCGCGGGTCGAACGCAGACTGCGGAAGTGCGCGGTGGCGGCATCGAGCCGGGCGTGCGGTCGCCCCAAGGCGAAGAAGCCGATCGGCATGTCGAGGATCTCGGAGAGCTTGAGCAGGTGATCGGGCCGGGGCGGAGTGGTGCGCGCCTCCCACTGGCTCACCGCAGCGGGGGTGACTCCCACCGCGGCGGCCAGCGCGGCCTTGGTGAGCCCAGCCAGGCACCTCGCCTGGGTCAGGCGGGCGGGGTCGAACACCCGCGCCACCTCGGCCAACCCGAGCGCGTCACCGTCATTGTCTTCACCGGGGAGGTGCAAGTGCAGCTGGTCAGTCATCGCTTCCTGTTCCCGGCTGGGGTGCGTTCGGGTCGGTGTCGGGTGAGGTCAATGGCGGTCGCACACCCAGTACCGGCTCCTCTAGTGGCGCGTCGTCGAACCGAGGGCCCGAGCCGGGACCGGTGGAGGGAGGAACCGGACGCACGGGGGACGGTGCGGGACCCCAGCCGCGGCCGAACCCACCCTCTTCGGTGGTGATCGGCAACTGCTCGCGAACAGACCACTTCAGCAGGCCCGACTCGTCGGTCTGGGTTGCCTCGCCCCAGTAGATGCGTAGAAGCCCGGACTGGGGGTTAGAGGCGTAGGCGATCAACACCATCCTGCCTGCGGTCGCCATGTCAGCGACGATCTGCTCGGCCTCCTCGGCCTCGGTGCGCAACTGCTCCTCGGACTTGTCGGCCTCCTCCAGGCTGAGTTGCGCATCCGGGGTCGTCGGGGTCAGGTCGAGCAGGTTGCGCCGCACCTCCGACATGCGCATCTTGGCCTGATCGACGCTCTTACGCAGGTCATCGCCGTAACGCCACGGGTAGAGGATCACGTTGTTCTCCCCCACCACGAGCAGGTCGTAACGGGCGCCCCGGGGTCGAATCGTTCGGACCCCATCCAGTCCACCGATGTGACGGACCAACTCCTCGTGCTGGGTCTGCCACAAGTGCCCGTACACATCCTTGGAGGTTAGGCCCATCGCCTCGTGCCCGGCCAACGCGCGGCGCTCGGCCTCCCGCAGCGCGAGCGGGACCGCCCGACCGACAGACTCGGCAAGCTCACCGAACAACGACAACGACCACGGCGTGGAAGACCAGGCGCTGCTCACTGCGACCTCCGTGAGGCGACATCCCGGGATCTGCTTACGTTCCCGGCGCTGTACAAGTAATACCACTAATGTTCTCGACGTCAAGTGCGCACATGGCGCTAGGGTGTGCGAGCGATGCCGCCGAGGACCGGCGACCTACTGCACCTGAGGCAGTCCACCTGCGGGCGCTTCTCCGCTGGGCCTGAACGACACCGCTTCGGCGGGATCGTCAACCGCGGCGGTACGTCCCGGACGAGTCTGTGTAGGGAAGTTCTGGTCCCCGGCGGGTTAGGTACAAGGTGCTGCTACCAGCCCCGGTGCTCGTGCACGCACGGCATCCGGGGAAGTCGAAATCCCGAAGAGGCGGTAGGAGGCAACCGAACGGGTTCGGAGGTCACATCGTTCGCAGCCCCCGCAACTCTGCGAGGCCTGCAAAGAATGACCTCACGTCTCGCTTGACCTGCTGCTATGAAGTCGGATGTTCGCAGTCGTCACAAGTATGCGAACACTGCGTGCCAGCGAGGTGCCATGGCAAGCGGGGAATGGGCCGCCGGGCCGCAGGCTGAGCAGCTACCTGCGCTCGACGACTTAGATCGGCACGAAGACTAGCCCCGGGACCATGAGGATCGCCATGATGGCGAACAGCAACCAGGACTCGCCGCGTCCGTCGCGCCCGCAGGGCGGTGTTCGGGCCTGCGGGTCTCGCCGCGGTGGGCGGCAGCGACGAACGAGTCAGTGACACTCTCGATCACCGGGCCGGTGTACAGCACGTTCCTGGCCAGTGCGGGGCCCCTGACGCTGTTTCATACCCTGGATCGGCCCTCCTCCCCGACCGTCGGCCAACCCCAGGCGGGTGTGGTCGCCGGTGACGACCGTGCCGAACTCGCCCTCTAGGGAGTCGATGACGCCGATACCCACACGCACCTTTCAAAATCGGCCGCGTACGGGGGCACTCACCTGGAGACGGACCACCGGCTGGTGGGTGTGCTGCTGGAGGAGGTCGCGGCCCCAGCGCACCCAGGACTCCCTGCTCCAGCACGGCGTGCTCCGCCAGTGTGGCCTTCACCGAGGGCATGGCCGTGTTGCTCTATCTGCTCATCACCGCAGTGGCTGCACTGGCCGGAGCCGGAGCCGGAGCCGGAGCCGGGGCCGTCGCGACGGCGGTCGAGCAGGAGCACGGCCAGCGCGGCGGCGAACTTCAGCAGCTGCTCCCCGAGATGGGCGTGGGCCCGGATCAAGTCGCTGCCCGCGATGTTGCGCTTCAAGTCCTCGCCACTTGACGCCGGCGACCACGGCCAGCGGAACGAGCACGACCACGGCGTGCACGACGAGCGGGTGCAGCGGCAACCCGAAGACCTGCACATCTCAAACCCTCCAAGGACTGGTGTGCCCGTAATCCTGGGATCCGGATCTGGGAAGCTCTCGGGAGCGGAGATCGACCCGCGGGGGGCGATACTGGTGGTGTGGAGCCACCTGCTGTCCTGGTCGTCGAGGACGACCGCGTCTTCGAGAGCATGCTCGAACGGCTGCTGGTCGAGGAGGACTATGCCGTGGACTTGACCCACGACAGCCACCGTGGACTGCGCCTGGGCTGACCCGCCAGTACGCGGTGCTGGTACTAGGCCGGGGACTGCCCGCCGTGGACGGACTGGACCTGCTGGTCAGGCTGCGCTCGCGCGGGATCGCCACCGGTTCTGGCGCTCTCGGCGCCGAGCAAACCCCGCCGACCGCGTGGCGGGCTTGGACTCAGGTGCCGAGGGACTACCTGGGCAAACCGTTCAACATCGACGAGCTGCTGTGGGCGCAGGCGCCACACCGAGCTCGCGCAGGTCCAAGCGGTGCCGGGTGGACACCTGGACCTCGACAACAGGTCGGTCGCGCCGGGCCGAGTACTGCAGCGGCTCTCCGAGCGCGAGCGCACCCTACTGATCCGCACTCGCCGCGCGCCCGACGACGGTGTTCACCAGAGCCGCGGCCGAGAGCACCGCCATGGCCAACTCCTACGCCGCCCGCCATGCCAGCAACCGAGTGGTAATTTCTGTCAGTTGAAACCGCGATCACATCGAGTTGACCGCCACCGACGACGGCACGGGGATACCCGATTGGTCATGCCCCACGTTTTCGTCCCCTTCTCCAGCACCGGCGGCCCGGCAGAGCGACAGCGGCGCTACGGCCTCAGGTTGGCCATCGTCGCCGACATCGCCGCACACCACGGCGGGTCGGCGCGCGCATCCAGTTCGATTTCGACGTCCAATTCACCCTGCGCCTGCCGACAGGTCCACCTCCGTCGTTCCGGGCCGCGGCCGGGGCGGCCACCGCCGGGTATCCGTCCCGGCCGCCATGCGGGCTACCTTCCGAGCCACCATCGAATGATGACGACCCATCGTCGCGGCGATTGCACGACATGACCTCCCCGCGACGGGTTCACGGGAGATCATCTCCCTTTCCTCGGAAGCAAAAGCATACGGGATACCGACCCCACACCACCTCCGGTCGCTAGTCCAGACAATTTCTCACGACTAGCGCATCGACCATCTGACAAGAAGCCGATCCATCGGAACGAACGACTAGCCCGCCAATTTCCGGGCAAAGACTTCCCGGTCCTCGGGTTCCGAAACGTTTCTGCGCGCCAAATTACAGTCTCCGATCACCAGTCGGGCAAGGTAACCCCTTACCCCACACATCGACCGGTTGAAGCTAAGAATCGGTTCCTTCGCCGACAGCGCAATCCGCCCCAAGCTCCAGCCCTCCTCTCTTCGAAAACTACCCGGCGAGTATCTGCGGACCACGATCCACCTCCCACACGACGTGGATCGACCAGCCTGGACCGCACCTCATCAGCCCGATTTCCGGGTTAAACTTTCTAGATTGCAACACTAGACCAGAAACCGACACTGGGATGGACGCGTTGGCGCTGGTCGCAGATGACGGCGACCTCACAGCTAGTCAAATGTTGATCTCGGTGACCATACCGAAACCCACCGTTTTATCGTCTTGTCGGACCGTGAAACGGTCGCCAACTGCCATAGCTACCGACGACACCAATCGAACGCCGACGCGCGAGGAAGATTTAGCGTCATCGGTGGGTAAGAATCGAATCAAGCCGGAGATTTCAACGCCATGAAAGTAGAAGTCAGCCCGTTTTGGGCGGTTGCCCGAAAGAAAGCAAACACAGCTATAGAAGTCGATGTGAGCGGCCACCGAACCTGATAGGGCGACAATTTGCGCACCCGCTACGTCCCTACGACGTACGTCGCGGAAAAGCAGGGCGACGTTCTCGCCCGGGCCCGCCCTATTCATCAGTTTCCGATATTTGTCGACGCTTTCCACGACCGTAGGTACTGGTCGTTCACGCGTACCTACCAGTTCGACTGCCATGCCAGGATAGACACGGCCCTGCTGGATTTGCCCGGTGATCAAGACCCCTGAGTCGCTGGCTGGGATGCGGTTTTCGATCATGAGGCGAAACGGGAGGTTGGCCTCCCAATTCGGGTCCGGCACATGCTGTTCGAGCGTGGTTACCAGATCGCGCATGGATTGGACCCACCTTCGCTCGCCTTTCAGCGCACCCTCGGCGGATACACGCACCACGGGCGTCGCATGCCTGGAATAACCGTTGGCGTCCAGCAGATCACGGATCATTAGCTCGACCAACTCGGTGAGTTCCTGGTCGATGGCGGTGTCGGCGAAGGTCAACGCGACCACGACGGACGGAACCCCAGCCTGCCGAGCGAGTTGGAGCTGGACAAAAGTCTCTGGGAGCGGTCCGTCCAAGGCGGAGACGGCAAGGATTACGGCATCCGGCCGGACCACGCCGGTAACCACATTCTTGACGTAGTCGGCATGGCTGCGAAAGACGACGTGGTCAAACCGGGTCCGGTCGGTCTCGTACCCGACGTGCGCGAGGCTGATCGAGAGACCGCGGTGGACGTCGTGCTGGTAGCCCGCACTGATCTCGTCGCGCGTGTCCTCGTCGTGCAGGACCTTGGTGATCGCCACGGTCAGCGTCGTCTTGCCGTGACCAGTCTGTCCCAGCACTGCAATGGTCATGAAGGGCCTGCGTCCGGTCGACGCGGTCGCGGGGAGAGCCAGCAACGCGGGCTCCGCCGATGTTGACTTTGGCGGGACAAATGCGGCGTTGCGGGCCAACGCCAACCGCAGGACGTTGTCGGTGCCGTACTGCTTCGGAGTAGGCCAGCCCTCCTCGCGCATACGACGGGCCAGGCGTTGGTAGATGAACTCCAGGTTGAGCTCCGGCGGCCCCTCGGGCACGCCCTCGCGGAGTAGCGCCAACAACTCACCAGAGAACGCAGTGTGTTCGGCGCCGGGCGGTGCGAGCGCGACCATGTTCGCCGGGGTCGCTGCTAGCGTGTATGTGCCTCGCACACCGAACTGGCCCTGCATTAATGCGTCTTGATCGGCGAGGAACCCGTCGACCGCGAGCCCGGAGAAGCAACAGTCGAGGATGAGGACCTTGGTGGTGGCGACGCTGTCCAGCAACTCGTCCCGAATCCACGCGAACGGCAGCGCGGAGTACTGCGGGCGGGCCGGGTCGGTGGCAGACAGCCCCAGAAACAGCTCCTGCCGACGGGTGCCGATCAGCCCATGGCCGCTGTAGTAGATGAGCAGGACATCCTCGGCGCTCGCGGCCACGTCGGCCAGCTGCCGCGCCACACCGGCCTGGTCGACCTGGTTCTCGATTACCAAGCATCGGTCCGGCGCGAACGCCCCACGCTCTGGCTCGGTCAGTGCCGCCCGCAGCGCCGTGAGGTTGTTGGCAACCGACGGCAGATCCGGAAGCGCCATACTGTCGTAGCTGCTCGCACCGATGAGGACGGCGTGCGAGCGGGACTTGTCGGGCAGCATCGGTCAGTCCTGGTCGTGGAGACTGGTTTCCAGGAGCTCGGTGAGTTCGCCGACGGACCTCAGGTGGTCACCGGTGATCTCGACGCGAGTGCCATCCGGCCGCTCGACAGCCACAGTCACCGACCGCCGCGGCCTGGCGAGCCACACAGACAGCGATTTCGCCAAGACTGTCAGCACCCCGCCCGCTCCAGCGGCGACGATCAAGATGTCGATGGCACCACCCATCTCACCGGTAGCGGGCACCCTCGGAACCACCCGGACGCGGCCACGCAGTTCGTCAGCCCGACGCAGCCACTCGTTGAGCGACGCCAGCGTGGCAGCCGAATCAGCACCATCAAAGATCAGACGAGTTTCCACGCGCGCATCCTCCACAGCCTGTTCCATCGCTTGGAGGTCGGCAGACGGTGCACCAGTGTTACCCGAGTGAGAGCGCGGTCAACGCGCCGTAACCGTTGGCGAGCCAAGCGCCATGGGCGGTGTCAAAGTCAGCACCGAACGTCGAGCCTAAGCCCACCAGGCTATCCTGTCGCTGGCCTGCTCAATCATCTGCCTCCGCAAACTCATTCTGAACTGACCTCTTTGTCACCGCGCACGGGTCCTCCGCAGCTGCGGCGATATCGATGCCGGTGAAAGGCGATTCCCGCTCGTCCGCCAATTCGCGGTGCGTTTCACAGATGTGTTCGTCGAGCCGGGGCACCCTCGGACAAGCCAGTGGTAGAAGTTCGCCAACTGGACCACGCCCGGCTCGTAGTGCAGCGGGTGGACTTGGGCCTATTGTTGCTGCGCAGCGACCTGTCCCATGCAATCACGTAGCGTGACCACGTCGGGTCGACGGGCAGGGGCGGCTCGGGCTCGTAGGACATGTGCTCAACCTCAAGGTCAAGGTGGCACTGAGCGCTGCACTCGGTGTGGGAGCACGCATCAAGATCAAAAAAGTGGAGCCTCCGCAGGCTCTCACCTGCGAAGACTCCACTCAGCGTCGGGCTGACAGGATTTGAACCTGCGACCCCTTGACCCCCAGTCAAGTGCGCTACCAAACTGCGCCACAGCCCGCTGGTCAGAACTCACCGCGCAGTTGCTCTCGCGACTGCTCACACAGACTAGCGCACCCCTCACAGGGGCTCACAACCGGCCCCCGGGAGTGGGGCGCGTGCCCGGAGGCGGGGGGGCATAGCCTTGGTGACCATGGAGACGGTGCAGGTCGGGGGTCGGGGGTTGACCTACGTGCGGCGGGGGCGGGGGGAGCCGTTGGTGCTGGTGCAGGGGATGGCGGGGCACCACGGGTTGTGGGGGGAGCGGTTCTTGGGGTTGTTGGCGGAGCGGTTCGACGTGGTGGCGTTCAACCACCGGGGGGTTGCTGGTGGGGGGCGGGTTGAGGAGCAGTTCTCCACCGCGGACCTGGCTCGGGACGCGGTGGGGGTGATGGACGCTCTGGGGGTGGGGAGCGCGCACGTGTTGGGGATCTCGCTGGGCGGGATGGTGGCCCAGGAGATGGCGATCCGGTTCCCGGAGCGGGTGCGGGCGTTGGTGTTGGGGTGCACCTACGCGGGGCCGGAGGGGGGTTCGCTGGACGCGCCGGGGCCGGGGCGGATGGCTCAGGCTGCGGCTGCTCGGGACGCGGTGGCGGCGATGCGGGTGGCGTTCGAGGTGAACCTGTCGCCGGGGTTTCGGGGGCGGGAGGGGGCGTTCCGGGAGTTCGTGGAGGTGGTGTTGGCGCAGAAGGTGCCCGCGGCGGTGATCGGGATGCAGATGCGGGCCGCGTTGGGGCACGACGCCGTGGGGCGGTTGGGGCGGGTGGTGGCGCCGACGTTGGTGGTGCACGGGACCGAGGACGAGATGATCCGGGTGGACAACGGGCGGCACGTGGCGTCGTTGGTGCCCGGGGCTCGGTTGGAGGTGGTGGAGGGGGTCGGTCACCTGTTCTGGTGGGAGCAGCCCGAGGCGACCGCGCGGTTGGTCACTTCGTTCGTGGCTTCTTCCACTTGATCAGCGCCGGGGCGCCCGGTGACCGAAGCCCCGGTGGAGCAGCGCGAGCCCGCCTCCGGGGAGCCTGGCTGACCGCCCGGTCGATCACTTCTTCCGCTGCTTCTTCTCCCTGACCCGGACCGAGATGCGGACCGGGGAGCCCTGGAAGCCGAAGCGCTCGCGGAGCTTGCGCTCGATGAAGCGGCGGTAGCCCGCCTCCAGGAAGCCGGAGGTGAACAGGACGAACGTCGGCGGGCGGGTCTGGGCCTGGGTGGCGAAGAGGACCTTGGGCTGCTTGCCGCCGCGGACCGGGGGTGGGGTGGCGGCGATGAGGTCGGTGAGCCAGGAGTTGAGCTGGCCGGTGGGCACCCGGGTGTCCCAGGAGTCCAGGGCGCGGCGCAGGGCGGGGGCGAGCTTGCGCACGGCGCGGCCGGTGAGCGCGGAGACGTTGACGCGCTCGGCCCAGGGGACGCGGACCAGGCCGCGGTCGAGCTCCTTCTCCAGCTGGGTGCGGCGGTCCTCGTCGACCAGGTCCCACTTGTTGAAGGCCAGGACCAGGGCGCGGCCGGACTCCACGACCATGGTGAGCACGCGCAGGTCCTGCTCGGCGATGGGCTCGGCGGCGTCGATGAGCACGATGGCGACCTCGGCGGACTCGATGGCGGCCTTGGTGCGCAGGGAGGCGTAGTACTCCATGCCGCTGGCGAAGTTGACCCGCTTGCGCAGGCCCGCGGTGTCGACGAAGCGCCAGACCTGGTCGTCGAGCTCGACCAGGGAGTCGACCGGGTCGACGGTGGTGCCCGCGACCGAGTCGACCACCGAGCGGTCCTCGCCGGTGAGGCGGTTGAGCAGGCTGGACTTGCCCACGTTGGGCTTGCCGACCAGGGCGACCCGGCGGGGGCCGCCGCGGGCGCCGAAGACCTCGCGGGGGGTCTCGGGCAGGGCGGCGAGGATGGCGTCGAGCAGGTCGCCGGAGTTGCGCCCGTGCAGGGCGCTGACCGGGAAGGGCTCGCCCAGGCCCAGCGACCACAGCGCGGCGACGTCGGCGAGCAGGCGCTCGTCGTCGACCTTGTTCGCGACCAGCAGCACCGGGGTCTTCGAGCGGCGCAGCACCCGCGCGACGGCCTCGTCGGTGGCCGTGGCGCCGACGGTGGCGTCCACCACGACCAGCACCGCGTCGGCGTGCTGCATGGCGTACTCGGCCTGCGCGGCGATGGCGGCGGGCAGGCCCTCCAGGCCCGGCTCCCAGCCGCCGGTGTCCATCACGGTGAACCGGCGCCCGTTCCACAGCGCGTCGTAGGTGACCCGGTCGCGGGTCACCCCCGGCACGTCCTGCACGACCGCCTCCCGGCGGCCCAGGATGCGGTTGACCAGCGTCGACTTGCCCACGTTGGGCCTGCCGACGATGGCCAGCACCGGGACCTCGACGGCCTCGGGGGCGTCCTGGTCGCCGACGGCGAAGCCCTCCAGGGCCGCCCAGTCGGACTCGTCGCTCCAGGTGCCGTCGTAGGGCTCGGTGTCGCCGGTCGTGGTCTCGCTCATCGTCTCGCCTCGTCCTGCCGGGACGAGCGCTGCCCGTCCAGTTCGCGCACCAGGTCCGCGAGGCGGACCCGGATGGTCTCGGTGGCCGTGGTCAGGCCGGTGCGCCCCTTGCCGACCGCCAGGTCGAACGGGTCGCCGACCAGCAGGTCGACGACGGGGCGCAGGCGCCTGCGGGCGCCGGGGGGTCGGTGGGTGCCGCGGGTGGCCACCGGCAGCACCACCGCGCCGGTGGTGCGCACCAGCCAGGCGGCGCCCTGCTCGGCGGCGTCGACGTCGCCTGCGCCGCGGGTGCCCTCGGGGAAGACCCCGACGAGCCCGCCGCCGCGCAGCACCCGCACCGCCGCCATCAGCGGCGCCCGGTCCGGGGTGCCCCGGCGGACCGGGATCTGGCCCAGCCCGCGCAGCGCCCACCCGAGCGGGCCGGTGAACAGCTCGCTCTTGACCAGGAACACCGCGCGCCGCGGCAGCATTCCGAAGATGAGCTGCGGCTCCACCAGGGAGCTGTGGTTGGCGACCAGCACCACCGGCCCGGTGCGCGGCACCCGCTCCAGGTGGTGCCAGCGCACCCGGAAGGCGGGCCGGTGCACCAGCCGCCCGGCCACCCTGCCCAGCTCGTGCAGCCAGGGCTTGGCGCCGACCGGCAGGTCGAGCACCTGCTCGCGGCTCACGCCCCCGCCGCCCCGGGCACCGCCGCGCCCAGGCCGCGCTCGCGCACGACCGCCAGCAGCCGCTCCAGCACGGCCTCGACGCCCAGGTCGGTGGTGTCGACCTCGATGGCGTCGACGGCCGGGCGCAGCGGGGACACCGCGCGGGTGGAGTCGAAGGTGTCCCGGCGCTCCACGTCCGCCCTGGTGGCGTCCACAGTGGAGGTGCGACCCTCGCGGGCGTCCTGGGCCGAGCGGCGCGCGGCGCGGGCGTCGGCCGAGGCGGTGAGGTAGACCTTGAGCGGGGCGTCCGGGGCGACCACGGTGCCGATGTCGCGGCCCTCGACGACGATGCCGCCGGAGCGGGCCCTGGTCTCGCTGATGACCAGGCGCTGGCGGGCCACGAGCAGGTCGCGCACGCCCGCCACCGCCGAGACCGCCGACACCGCGGCGGTGACCTGCGGGCCGCGGATCTCGGCGCTGACGTCCTCGCCGCCGAGGGTGACCGCCCGGTCCGCCGGGTCGGTGCCGATGCCCAGGTCGACGCCCTCGGCCACGCGCAGCACCGCCGCGCCGTCGGCGGGGTCGGTCCCGGCGCGCAGCACGGCCAGGGTCACCGCCCGGTACATCGCGCCGGTGTCGAGGTAGCCCGCGCCGAGCGCCGACGCCAGGCCCCTGGCCACGGTGGACTTGCCCGTTCCCGACGGTCCGTCCATCGCCACGACCCCGCGCAGCTCGCCCTGTGCCACCGCTGCCCTCCTCCACTGCCGGTGCACGCGGGGGCCCATTCTGCCTGGCCCCCTCGGGCGGGGAACTGCGCGCCCCCGCCGGACGACCTGTGGGGGGACGTGAGCACCCGGACGCGGAGCGGAGTTCCCCATGAGACGACGTGCATTCCTGCGGGGCGCCGCGGCGGCCGCGGCGGTGGGGCCGGCGGCGGCCACCCCGGCCGCGGCGCAGGCGGTGGCCCGGCCGCTGCGGGTGCAGGTGGTGCTGTTCGACGGGGTCGAGGAGCAGGACTTCATCGGCCCGTACGAGGTGTTCTCCGCCGCGGGCATGCACGCCCCTGGCGGGCTGACCGTGACGTACGCGCGGTTGGCGGGCCCGGGGGTGGTGACGGCGGCCTGGGGCACGAAGGTGCAGGTCGACGCGGGGTGGGCGCCCCGGGAGGCGGACGTCCTCGTCGTCCCCGGCGGCGGGTACGGCAGGCCGGACGGGCCCGGGATCTGGGCGGAGATCAAGGACGGCGCCCTGCCCAGGGCCCTGGCGGCGGCCCGCAGGCGCGGGCTGACGATGGCGTCGCTGTGCACGGGGGCGCTGCTGCTGTCCGCGGCGGGCATCACCCGGGGCAGGCCGTGCACGACCCACCACGGCGCGGTGGCCGACCTGCGCGCCCAGGGCGGTGTGGTCAAGGACGCCCGCGTCGTCGACGACGGCGACCTGGTGACGGCCGGGGGCATCACCAGCGGGTTGGACCTCGGGCTGCACCTGGTCAAGCGGGAACTGGGCGCGGACGCGGCCGTGCACGTGGAGACGATGCTGGAGTACCAGGCGCGGGGGACGGTGTGGACGCGGTAGGCGCGGAAATCGACTGATCGGCATCGTTTCGCCTGGTAGAACGGGTTCATGCAGCCGCTGACCTACACCGCGTTCACCACCGACCCCGCGGGCGGCAACCCCGCCGGTGTCGTCCTCGACGCCGCGGGCGCGCCCGAGGCGGACCTGCAGCGGGTGGCGGCGGCCGTCGGGTTCTCCGAGACCGCGTTCGTGGTCGGCGGGCAAGGCCGTGACCTGCGGATCCGGTACTTCTCGCCGTTGGCGGAGGTGCCGTTCTGCGGGCACGCCACCATCGCCACCGCGGTCGCCCACGCGCACGAGCACGGTGTGGGCGAGCTGCGCTTGCAGACGGCCGCGGGGCCGGTGGTGGTGACCTCCAGCGAGCGCGACGGGGTGGTGTCGGCCACGTTGGTGAGCGTGGAGCCCCGGTTGGCGCCGCTGGACGACGTGGAGCCGCTGCTGACCGCGTTGGGGTGGTCGGCCGCCGACCTGGACCCGGGGCTGCCGGTGCGGGTCGCCTACGCGGGGGCGTGGCACCCCGTGGTGGCCGCGCGCACCCGGGAGCGGTTGGCCGACCTGGAGTACGACTTCGACGCGCTGAGCGCGCTGATGGCCGAGCGCGGGTGGACGACGGTGGCCCTGGTGCACCGGGAATCCGCTGGGGTGTTCCACGCGCGCAACCCGTTCCCGCCGGGTGGTGTGGTGGAGGACCCGGCCACGGGCGCCGCCGCGGCCGCGCTCGGGGGGTACCTGCGGGAGTTGGGGTTGGTGGAGGTGCCCGCGCGGTTCGTGCTGCACCAGGGGCAGGACATGGGGCGGGCCGCGCTGATCGAGGTGTCCGTGGGGCCGGTGGGCGGCATCGCGGTGACCGGTGCCGCCGTGCCGCTGTGAGGCGACCCGCCCGACCCGCCCGACCCGCCCGACCCGCCCGACCAGCCGCGGCACCGGGCCGCGGTGGCGCTCAGCCGACGGCCAGGCCCAGCACGAAACCCATCAGGGTCAACAGGAAGCCCGAACGGACCAGCAGCGAGAACGTGGTGAACACCTGCATGGGGTGACTCCTCTGTCGGGCGGCCCGTCGCCGGTGCCGCTTGGGGGTGGTCCCAGTCTGGGCGGGCGTTGCCGCGGCCCGGAAGGGGTTTCCGGTGGGCTGTGGTTGCACGCCACGGGCAACGCGCGCGGAACTGTCCGGCTTTTGTCGGGCGCAGCGGGCCGTCGCATGGGGCATGGTGGGTGGGATGGCGCTGGGAGGGAGTCCGATGGGTGAGCGCGGGCCGGTGCAGGCGGCGGACGCGGTCGGCGACGACCCGGCCGTGGCCGTGCTGCGCAACGGTGTGCGCGACGGGCAGGTAGTCGTGCTGGCGAGGACGGCGGAGGGGATCGCCCTCGTCGAGCGGTGCGCGGACACCTTCCCGGGGCGTCTGGTGTGGACGACGCTGGTGGGCGGTGGCGAGCGGGGCGTCCGGGCGCGGATGGCGGCCGAGGTCGACCGGGCGGCGCGGGAGCTGCTGGGCGTCGACACCGGCGCGCTGCGGCCCGAGCAGGCGCGCGCGGTGCTGGCGGAGGGTTTGTCGGCGGCGGGAGAACCGGTGCTGTGGGTGGTGGACGGCGTCGAGGGGGCGTCGCCCGAGCTCGTCCTGCCCTCCCCCGCGGTGCAGACGATCCTGATCGGACAGTGCGCGGAGCCGCCGTGGCCGGTGGCGCCGATCGCCGCGCCGCCCGGTGCGGCGAAGGACTGGGGGCAGGTGCGCGGTCACGCGCGGCTGGTGCTGGCCTTCGCGGCGCTGCTGGGCGCGGCGCCGTTCAGCGAGGACCTGGTCGTGGAGGGCTTGGCGGAGGTGCTGGGCGAGGCGGCGGGGGTGCTGGTCGCGCCCGCGCTGGGGGAACTGGCCCGCGCGGGCCTGGTGCGCGGTGGTCCCGCCGGGTGGCGCTTGGACGTCGAGGTCGGGCGCGCTGTTCGGCACGGGGCGGAGAAACCGCTGCTCGCCGCCCTGGCCGCGCGGGCTGCGTGGTTGGTCGAGCGCGCGCTGGGCCTCGACGATTCCCCGCGCTGGCAGGTGCACGCGCACGCGTTGGCGGACAACCCGATGACCGCCCGCTCGCTGCGGTTGGCGCTGCTGCGGACGTTGGCGCGCGGGTACGGTTCGCGGGGTGCCCTGCTCGCCGCGCAGGCCGCGCGCGAGCAGGCCGTGGGGATCGGGGACGAGCTGGAGGACGCGCTGGCCGCCGCGCGGTTGGCCGTGGCGACGGGCGACACCGGCGGCGCGCTGCGGCACACGGCGCGCATCGTGGGCCGGGCGCGGGCCGACGCGGACGAGGTGTCGGAGTACCGGGCGCGGTTCCTGGCGGCCCAGGCCCACGACCTGCGCGGCGCGCTGCCGCTGGCCGACCACGTCTTCCACGACCACCCGATCGTGGCCGCGCACGGACCGCACCCGTCGTGGGCGTCGGCGGCCGAGCGCGCGGCGTTCGACCTGGGACGGGCCCGCGCGGCGCGGCTGCGGGGGCGGTTCGCGGACGGGCTGGCGCTGGTGCGGTCCGCCGAGGGGGTGGAGGCCGAGGTGGAGCGGGCGCGGTTGCAGCTGCTGACCGGCGACCCCGCGGCCCGGGAGACCGCGCAGCGCGTCGTGGCGCGGCTGGAACCCCGGCACCACTCGGCGGTCGCGGCCGCGACGGTGGTCGCGCTGTCGGGAACGGTGTCCGTGGACGGGGTGCAGCGGCTGTCGGCCCGGGTCGCGCGGTGGTACGGCGATTCCGACGAGCTGACCGCGGAGCTGCGGGTCGGCCTGGGGATGGCGCTGCTGGGGCGGGACCGGCCGGTGGCCGCGCTGGACGTGCTGGTGGACGTGGCCAGGCGGGCGGGCGCGGGGTTGGGCGAGGAGCACCCGCTGGTGCTGCGGGCCCGGGTCGGGGCCGCGGCGGCGCTGGGCGCGGCCGGGGACTGGGCGGGCGCGGTGGAGCGGCTGACGGCGCTGCTGCCGCGGGTGGGGGCGGTGCTGGGGCGGGAGCACCCGGTGTCGCGGATCGCGGGAGTGGTGCTCGGGTACGGGTTGACACGTACCGGGCGGGGCGCTGTGGGGCGGCGGATGTTGTGGCGGGGGTGGCGGCAGCTGCGCGCGTGCCCGGTGGAGTCGCGGCGGTGGCGGGGCATGGTGCTGCGCGGGTGGGCCCCCCGGTCCGGCTGACCCGCGGTCAGACGACGCCGAGGTACCAGACCTCGGGGGGCGTGGTCGCGGCGAAGGGGCGGAAGGAGTGCGCGGGGACGCAGAGCGCCACCAGGACTTGCCCGGGGGCCAGCTGGACGCTGCGGTGGAAGGAGGCTTCGTCCTTGAAGCTCTGGACGACGAAGCGGAGGTCGTGCGTGCCCGGGGGCAGGTCGCGCCAGCGGGAGGCCGGGGTCATGGGGTCGGAGCCGCACAGGGTGCTCCGGCCGTCGAACACCGTGACGACGCGGTAGTACCGCGACAGGGTGTTCCTGGGCGGCACCCGGAACTTTGCGAAGTACAGGATGCCCGTGGCGCCCGCGCGCTGCTTGGCCCGGAGCTTGCGCCGCAGCAGGAACGGCAGCCGCGTGCCGCTGAGGGGTCGGACCTCGTGTCGCAGGGGCACCGGGTCAGTCGGCGTACTGCCAGAGCAGGCCGTAGGAGCGGTAGGGCTCCAGGTCCTCGAAGGTGTGGCTCGCCTCGCCGGAGGGGTCCAGGGCGAGGGTGGGGCGGGCCAGGGTGGGGTCGGCGGCCTCGATGGCCAGGTCGCCCTCGACGACCTGGATGGTGGTGGGCAGCCTGGCGGGGTCGAACGTGATCTTCACGGTGAAGCGGTCGCAGGGGTAGGTGGGGGTGCACATGTAGAGCGGGGAGATGCGCTCCACTCGGACGCGGAACTGGAACTCGTGCTCGTCGCCCTCGGCGAGGGGGTGCGGGGGGCGCAGTGTGAAGGCGGCGCGGCTGGCGCTCAGCAGGTGCGGGTTGAGCACCTCGCCGCCTGCGACGGCGTCGATGCCCATGGTTTCGAGGGACAGCGGGCCGGGCGGCGTGCCGGGGGGCGGCACGACGGTCATCGAGTGCTCGATCTCGGCCAGGTCCGGGCGGTGGCTGACGATGGTGCGGGTCTCGGTGACCTCCACGCCATCGCCCTGGAGGATCAGGTCGGTGTTCAGCCTGGCGGTGTGCCAGGGCGGGCCGGGGCGGTGCCCGCGGCTCGCCGGGGCGGGCTCGGCGGCGCACTGGGCCAGCAGGTAGAGCGCGTTGTTGCTGCGGCGCTGGATGGTGCGGGTGTCGCGGTCGAACTTGCGCTCCAGCGGGCCCAGCCGGTCGGTGTAGCGCAGGCCGGGCTCGCTGTCGAAGCCCAGGGCCACCCTGGCGATCTCGCGGTGCGGCTCCGGCAGGCGGTCGGTGAGGCCGGACAGCGCGCGCAGCACCCGCTCGCGGGCGGTCCACGACGTGTCGCCCGGCTGCACGCCGCACACCTCGCGCAATCTGTCACCCAGATGGGCTACCACGTCGGTGTCATTGACCCCGAGGCCGCGGCGCAGCGCCCGCAGTTCCGCCTGGATCTCGCCCACCCTGCCCTCGTCCACGCCCTGCGCAGTCACGCACCCACCCCTCACCCGGCGTCAGGTCCCGGGAGTCTACCCCCCGCCGGTAGGGCGCACGGGCCTGTCCCACCCCGGTCACCGGTGTCGCGCGGAGCGGGAAACCAGCAGCTCAGCGGTGTTTCCCGGGGTGGAAACCCGCAGCAACGCGAAACGCCTTCCACAACCCCGGGGGCGGCAGCAGCATTGGTGTCACCAACCGGTTGGTCCACCGAAGCGGACTCCCCCGGCGCCCCTCGCGAAGGCGCCGGGGACCGCACCACCCAAGGAGGACCTCATGCACACGCACACCGCCATCGACCTGCTGAACCTGCTCATCGCCCTGCGGGTCGGCTGATCCGGCGGCACCCGCGGCGGGGAGAGCGCCGCGGGTGCCACCACCGGGGCTCCACCGTGGACGTTCCACACAGGACGCCACAGTGGGGCCCCGGCCCCTTTCCGGCACCTGGCACACCCACTGTCTGTAGAGGATTTCACCATCGTGTGAAATGCGCGTCGGCGGGCTAACCCCCGGTGAGCGGGCCGCGATGGTCCGGGCGTGGCGAAGCGCTCGTCACGGCCGCGGCAGCGCCGCCGCCCCGGGTGGGCCCGACAGGAGATCCGCAGCATGCAGTCGTCGACGAAGAAGCGAGTCGTGGTGGTCGGTGCGATCACCGCGGTGGTGGCGCTGGGCGGGGGCCTGGCCTACGCGTACTGGTCCTCGACCGGCACCGGCACCGGGTCGGCCACGACCGGCACCAGCACCGCGTTCCAGGTGACCAGCACCGCCGCCACCGGCGGGCCGCTGAGCCCCGGCGGTCCCAGCCAGACGGTCGCCTTCACCGTCACCAACCCCGGTACGGGGTCGCAGAACCTCAGCAGCGTGGTCGTCACCGTCGCCAACTCCGACGGCACGCCGTGGACGGCGGTGACCGGCTGCTCGGCCGCCGACTACACCGTGGGCACGCCCGCCATCACCTACGGGCAGATCGCGCCCGGCGGCTCGGCCAGCGGCACGGTGTCGATCACCATGAACAACCTCAGCACGAACCAGGACGGCTGCAAGAACGCCACCGTGCCGCTGCGCTTCGTCGCGAGCTAGGGCCTGTCCTGGGGGTGCGCGGCCGCGGGTGGTGGGCACCCGCGGCCGCGCGCCCGCGCACGAGGGTTGTCGGAAGGGATCGCATGGGGCGGCACCACCTGGGGCGCACCGCGCCGCGGCGGCGCGTCCCCGGCCGGGTCAGCCGGGTGCCCGCGCTGGTCGGGGTGCTCGTCGGGCTGCTGCTGGCCGGGGTGGTCGCCACCCCGGCGATCGCCTTCTGGCGGGCCACCGGCACCGGGTCGGGCACCGGGAGCACCACGACGCTCAACCCGCCCACGGGGGTCACCGCGCCCGCGTCGAGCCCCACCACCGTCCCCGTGTCGTGGACGGCCTCCACCGGCATCCCCGCGCCCTCCGGCTACTACGTGCTGCGCACCTCCTCGGGGGGCACCTCCGCCGCCTGCGGGTCCAGCGCCACCTCGCTCATCACCGGCACCTCGTGCAGCGACACCGGTGTCGCGGCAGGCACCTACACCTACCGGGTCGTCGCGGTGTACCGCTCCTGGACGGCCACGAGCGCGGCCAGCGGGTCGGTCACCGTCACGGCGGCGACGAAGCTGGCCTTCACGGTCCAGCCCACGAGCGCGGTCGCGACCCAGGCCATCTCCCCCTCGCCGCAGGTGACCGTGCAGGACTCGGCGGGCAACGCGGTGGCCGGTGCCGGGCGCACGATCACCGTCGCCCTCGGCACCAACCCCGCGGCGGGCACGCTCTCCGGCACGGCCACGGCGACCACGAACGCGGCGGGCGTGGCCACCTTCGCCGGGCTGTCCATCGACAAGGCGGGCACCGGGTACACCTTGACCGCCGCCAGCACCGGGCTCACCTCCGCGACCAGCTCGGCGTTCGCCATCACGGTGGGCGTCGCCAGCAAGCTCGCCTTCACCACGTCGCCGGACACGTCGTTCACGGGGCGGGCCTTCTACACCCAGCCCGTCGTGACCGTGCAGGACGCGGGCGGCAACACCGTCACCTCCTCGACGGCGACGATCACCCTCGCGCTCTCCCCCGCCACGGCCACCCTGGGCTGCACCACGAAGGCGGCGGTCGCGGGGGTCGCGGCCTTCACCGGGTGCTCGGTGAGCGCGGTCGGCACCTACTCCCTCACCGCCACCTCCGGCGCGCTGACGGCGGCGACGAGCGGGTCGTTCCAGGTGGTCGCGGCGCCCACGGCGCTGCTGTGGAGCGGCTACTCGGCCACGGTGTGCTCGGGCCCGACCGGCACCGCCGCGTCGCTCACCTACACCTTCTGCCTCAACGTCCTAGGCAACGGCACCTTCACCTCGCGGGTGCAGCTCAGCGACTCGGCGGGCAACGCGGTGGTCAACGTCGGTCCGGACATCACCGTCACCCTCACGACGGCGAACGGCACCGCGACCCCCACGACCTTGACCATCCCGCACGGCGCCTCGGTCACCTCCGCGACGACCTCGTTCACCCCCGTCTACCTGCTCAACACGTCCTCCACGGTGACGGCCGGGTCCACCGGCCTGGCGTCCGCGGTGGCCGCGCTGCGGTCACTGACCTGAGGGGCTGCCGATGACCTGCGACGGAACTCCCCCGCTGGCCGCCACCGGCGCACCGGTGGTGGCACTGCTGGCGCTGGGCCTGCTGGCCGTCGTCGCGGGGTGGGTCCTGGTGCGCACGGCCCGCGGGCGGGTGGCGGCGGCCCTGGTGCCGGTGCTGCTGCTGGGGGCGCTCGTGCTGCCGCGGCAACCGGCCTCGGCGGACCCGCGGTGCGCGCTGCGGGTGGACCAGACCTCGGTGAACGTGGACCTGCGGCCCGGCGCGGCCCCGCAGCCGATCACCGGCCGGGTCACCAACGACGCCGTGGAGGCCACCCGGGTGGCGGCGGTGACCGTTGCCGTGGTGGAGGTCGTCAAGGCGCCGGGGGCGGCGCCGGGGCCGTGCGACGCCTCGGACTACCTGCTGCTGGACCCGCGGATGCCGGTCGACCGCGAGCTGGCGCCGGGCGGGTCGGTGGAGTTCTCCGGCGCGCTGATCGGCTTCGCGGACAAGGACACCGACCAGGACGGCTGCCAGGGCGCGCGGGTCGTCCTGCGGTACACGACCTCCTGAGCGGCGCCCACGGCGGTCAGCCGCCGAGGGGGTCGAGCACCTGCGCGAACCTTGCAATCAGCCGCAGTTCGGGCAGGAAAGGGGGTTGGGTGAACCGCTGCGGTGACACGTGCGTACCGGAGAAAAAGGACAGCTGACAGGAGACCAGACACCATGCACCGCCGCCTGCTCCCGGTCGCCCTCGCCGTGGCCGCGTCCCTCACCCTGACCGCCCTGCCCGCGTCGGCGCGCCCGGTGGTGCTGCCGACCGTGCTGGGCCTGCCGGACGGCTTCCAGCCCGAGGGCATCGCCATCGCGGGGACCACCGCCTACTTCGGCTCGCGCGCCACCGGCGACATCCGCGCCGTCGACCTGGTGACCGGGCGCGGCCGGGCGCTGGCCGCAGGCCCCGGCACCCCGTCGCTGGGGTTGAAGGTCGACGGCGCGGGCGGGCTGTGGGTGGCCGGTGGCACCGGCGGCGACGCCAGGGTGATCAGCACGCGGACCGGCGCGACCCTCGCGTCCTACCGGTTCGCCGAGTCCGACACGTTCGTCAACGACGTCGTGCTGACCCGCGGCGGTGCGTGGTTCACCGACTCCCGCAAGGCGGTGCTGTACCGGGTGGACGGCGGTCGCGCGAGCACGCTGGCGCTGACCGGCGTCCCCATCGTGGCGGGCGGCACCAACCTCAACGGCATCGTGGAGAGCCCGGACGGCCGGTCGCTGCTGGCGGTGAACAGCGCGAACGGCACGCTCTACCGCATCGACCCCGCGACCGGCGCCGCCACCGCCGTCGACCTCGGCGGCGAGGTGCTGACCAACGGCGACGGGCTGTGGCGGGAGGGGCGCACGCTCTACGTCGCGCAGAACCGGCTCAACACCGTGGCCGAGTTCACCCTGTCCCGGGACGGCCGCGCGGGCGTGCTCCAGGGCAAGGTGACCTCGCCTGCCTTCGACGTGCCCACCACCATCGCGGCCTTCGGCAACCGCCTGTACCTGCCGAACGCGCGGTTCACCACGCCGCCGACCCCGCAGACCACCTACACCGCCAGCGCCATCCGCAAGCCCTGACGCCGGGCGCGGGTCGGCTCACCGCGGTGGGCCGACCCGCGCGGAACCCGCTGTCAGGCCAGGGTTTCCCGGGTGATCTCGGCGGTGGAGGCGACCCCGGACAGGCCCATGGTGAGGTCGAACTCCGCCAGGACGTTGCCCACCACGTCCGCCACGCCCGCGCTGCCGCCGATCGCGAGGCCGTAGATGTGCGGGCGCCCCAGGGTGACCGCGTCCGCGCCCAGGGCGAGGGCCTTGAACACGTCCGCCCCGGTGCGCACGCCGCTGTCGAGCAGCAGCGGGTACTCGGGGCCGACGGCCTCGCGCACGTCGACGAGGGCGTCCAGCGACGCCACCGACCCGTCCACCTGGCGCCCGCCGTGGTTGGACACCATGACCGCGTCGACGCCGAGGTCGACGGCGCGGCGGGCGTCGTCGGGGTGCAGGACCCCCTTGAGCACCACCGGCAACCGGGTGCGCTCGCGCAGGGTCGCGATGTGGTCCCAGGTCAGCGCGGGGTTGGAGTAGACGTCCAGGAACGCCTCCACCGCCGCGCGCGGCACCGGGGAGCGCAGGTTGTCCAGCAGGCCGCCGGGGTGCTCGCGGCTGATCGACAGCAGCGTGCGCACCGCCGCCGGGGTGATCCGCACGTCGCGGGCCGGGCCGCCCGCGCGGGCGCGGGCCAGCTCCAGGAAGCGCGGGTCGGAGGTGTACTGGGCGATGCCGATGCCCTGGGAGAACGGCAGGCTGCCCAGGTTGAGGTCCTGCGGGCGCCAGCCGAGCATCGTGGTGTCGAGGGTGACCACCACCGCGCCCGCGCCGATCGCGGCCGCGCGGGCGAGGAAGCTGTCGACCAGGTCCTCGTCGCGGCTCCAGTAGAGCTGGAACCAGCGGGCGGCGTCGCCCATCGCCGCCGCGGTGCGCTCCATGGGGCTGCTGCCCTGGCAGGAAAGGATGTAGGGCACCCCGGCCGCGGCGGCGCCGCGGCCGATGAGGACGTCGGCGTCGCGGGCGACCAGGCCCGCCGCGCCCACCGGGGCGAGCAGCAGCGGCGTGGGCAGGGTCCGGCCGAGCAGGGTCACCGACATGTCCCGCTCGGTGACGTCGCGCAGCATCCTCGGCACGATCCGGTGGCGCTCGAACGCGGCCCGGTTGGCCGACATCGTCGCGCCCTCCCCGGCGCCGCCCTCGACGTACGCCCACGCCTTGCGCGACATCCGGCGGTGGGCGGCGGCGCGCAGGGCGGCGGCATCGGTGGGCACCCGCGGGCGGGCGCCGGAGACCCCGGCCCGGTAGATCGCCTCTTGCCGCAACCGGCCCAGTCCGGACATGCGCACTCCTGTCGTGTCGGCCCGCCGTCGCACCCGGCGGGAGCGTAACCCCGGTCGGGCCCTCAGACCGCCGCCGCGGCGCCGCGGCCCGCGGCGCGCCCGGAGAACAGGCAGCCGCCGAGGAAGGTGCCCTCCAGCGACCGGTGGCCGTGCACCCCGCCGCCGCCGAAGCCCGCGACCTCGCCCGCGGCGAACAGCCCGGGGAGGGGGCCGTCGGCGCCCAGGACGCGGCCGTCGAGGTCGGTCTGGAGGCCGCCGAGGGTCTTGCGGGTGAGGATGGTGAGCCGCACCGCGATGAGCGGGCCCGCGGCCGGGTCGAGGATGCGGTGCGGGGCGGCCACCCTGGCCAGCTTGTCGCTGAGCGCGCGGCGGGCGTTGTGGATCGCCATCACCTGCAGGTCCTTGGTGTAGGGGTTGTCCACCTCCCGGTCGCGCGCCTCGATCTGCCTGCGCAGGTCGTCGAGGTCGATCAGCGGCTCGGCGGTGAGCTTGTTCATGCCCGCCACCAGTTCGGTGAGGGTGTCGGCGACGACGAAGTCCTCCCCGTTGCGCTTGAACGCCTCCACCGGGGCCGGGGCGCCGGGGCGCACCCGCGACAGCATGAGCTTGATGTCCTTGCCGGTCAGGTCGGGGTTCTGCTCGGAGCCGGAGAGCGCGAACTCCTTCTCGATGATCTTCTGGGTGAGCACCAGCCAGGAGTGGTCGTACCCGGAGCGGCCGATAGCGGCGAGGGTGGACAGCGTGTCGAAGCCGGGGAAGTCGGGCGCGCCGAAGCGCTTGCCCCGCGCGTCGAACCACAGCGACGAGGGGCCGGGCAGGATGCGGATGCCGTGCCGGGCCCAGATCGGGTCCCAGTTGCGGATGCCCTCGGTGTAGTGCCACATGCGGTCGCGGTTGACGACCCGGCCGCCCGCGTCCTCGGTGATCGCCAGCATGCGGCCGTCGACGTGCTCGGGCACCCCGGAGATGAGGGTGCGCGGCGCCGGGCCCAGCGCGGCGGGCCAGTTGCGCCGGACGGCGTCGTGGTCGGCGCCGATGCCCCCGGAGGTCACCAGGACGGCGCCCGCGGTCAGCTCGAAGGAGCCCGTCTCGACCCGGGAGCTGCGCTCGCCGCGGCGGGCCCCGCTGGGCTCCAGCACCGCGCCGCGCACGCCGGTGACCGCTCCCCCGGTCTTGACCAGGCCGTCGACCCGGTGGCGGAACCGCAGGTCGACCTTGCCCTCGGCGGCGGCGGCGCGCACCTGGGCGACGAACGGGGCGAGCAGGCCGGGACCGGTGCCCCAGGTGATGTGGAAGCGGGGCACGGAGTTGCCGTGGCCGTCGGCGAGCCCGCCGCCGCGCTCGGCCCAGCCGACCAGCGGCACCCAGCGCACCCCCAGGCCGTGCAGCCAGGCCCGCTTCTCCCCCGCGGCGAAGTCGACGTAGGCGCGCGCCCAGCGCAGGCCCCAGTGGTCCTGGCCCGCCGGGTCGTCGGGGTCGCGGTCGAAGCCCGCCGAGCCCAGCCAGTCCTGCCAGGCCAGCTCGCGGGAGTCGCGGATGCGCATGCGCCGCTGCTCGGGGGAGTCGACGAGGAACAGCCCGCCGAAGGACCAGTGCGCCTGGCCGCCGAGGCCGCTCTCGGGCTCCTGGTCGACGACCACGACCCGCTTGCCCGCCCGCACCAGCTCGGCGGTCGCCACCAGCCCGGCGAGCCCGGCCCCCACCACGATCACATCGGCGTCCATCCCCCCAGCCTGCCGGCCGGGGCGTGATCCGCCCGTTTCCCCGGGCGCGGCGCCCGGCCCGGAGGAGCTCACACCAGCACGAGCGCGCTGGTGCTGTCGATCGTCGTCAGCGCCACGTCATCTCCCGGGGCGGTGCGGGGGTCACCGGGTGAGGCGGTCCAGGAGTCCCAGCGCGGTGACGACGGTGGCGCGTTCGTCGGGGGTGAACCGGTCCTGCAGGGCGCGCGCCAGCCACTCCTCGCGCTCGGCGCGGCTGCCCAGGACGAACTCGTGCGCCGCGGCGCTGAGCCGCACCACCTGCCTGCGCCCGTCGTCGGGGTCCGGGGAGCGGGTCACCAGCCCCGCGGACTCCAGGCCCGCGAGCAGGGTCGCCATGGACTGCGGGCGGACCCGCTCGGCGGCGGCCAGCGCGCTGGCGCTGGAGGGGCCGTCCATGAGCCTGCTGAGCACCGAGGTCTGCGACGGGGTCAGCTCGTGGCCCGCCGCGACCTCCTTGAGCCTGCGGCGCAGCCTGCTGACCAGGGCGCGCAGCTCCCGGGCCGCCCGGACGGCCTCGGGGGATATCTCCTGTCCCACGCCGACCACCCTAGGGCCGTCAGCCTGGACTGTCCAGTCTTGGCTGTCGAGTTCTCCGGCGCGCGAACCCCGGGGTCCGGGTCCTGCGTGGAGCGCTCAGCCGATGCCGTAGGAGCCGCGGTGGAACACCAGCGGCGCCTTGGTGGGGTCGGCGGCCAGGTCGAGCACGTGGCCGACGGCGATGGTGTGGTCGCCGCCGTCATACTCGTTCCACAGCTCGCAGTCCAGCCAGGCGCAGGTGCCTTCGAGCAGCGGGGCGCCGCCAGGGCCGGGGCGCCAGGCGACGCCGGCGAACTTGTCGGTGCCGCTGCGCGCGAACGCCGCCGAGACGTCGCGCTGGTCCTCGGCCAGGACGTTGACGCCGAGCTTGCCGATGCCCCGGATGACCGGCCAGGTGGTCGAGGTGCGCGCCGGGGAGAAGCTCACCAGCGGCGGGTCCAGCGACAGCGAGGCGAAGGACTGGCAGGTGAAGCCGACCGGGCCCGCCGGGGTGGTGGCGGTGATCACCACGATCCCGGACGCGAAGTGCCCCAGCACCTCGCGCATGCGGATCGACGCCACCGGGACCGGTGCCTGCACCTGGAGCCTCCTCACGCTCGCGACCAGCGGGCCGCGCACCGTCCACAGTGCACCGGACAGCCGTCGGCCCGCCGTCCAGCATGCCCCCGGGCACGCGGTTTGTCCACGCTCCCGGATGGTGGGCGCCCGGTCCCACGTCAAGCTCTACCGCAGAGTGGGAAGGGGTCCGGACCTGCGCCGATCGGGGTTAGCGTCCGTCCGGTCCACACCCAGAACCCCCTCCCCAGGAGTGAGCGCCGTGCGCCAACGCAGCTCCCCCGCCCTGCTCGCAGCCACCGCTGCCGCCTCCGCACTGCTGCTGTCGGCGTGCGGCTCGGCGGGCACCGCGGCCACCGCCGACGCGGGTCCGCCGCGCCCCGGCGGCACCCTGCGGCTGGGCATCTCCTCCAACCCCGACTGCCTCGACCCGCAGCAGGTCGGCACCAACGCCGCGCTCAACGTCGGCAGGCAGGTCGTCGACTCGCTCACCGACCAGGACCCCACCAGCGGGGAGATCAAGCCCTGGCTGGCGGAGAAGTGGGAGGTGTCCCCGGACGCGAAGGCGTTCACCTTCCACCTGCGCCAGGGCGTCACCTTCTCCGACGGCAGCCCGCTGGACGCCGCCGCGGTCAAGGCCAGCTTCGACGGGATCAAGGCCCTCGGCGCCAAGGCGCTGCTCGGGGCCGGCTACCTGGCCGCCTACCAGGGCGCCGCGGTGGTCGACCCGCGCACGGTGACGATCACCTTCAGCGCCCCGAGCGCGCAGTTCCTCCAGGCCAGCTCCACCATGAGCCTGGGCGTGCTGGCCCCCTCGGCGTTCACCCGCTCGGCCGAGCAGCGCTGCCGGGGCGAGGGCCTGATCGGCTCCGGGCCGTTCACCGTGGCGAGCTTCACCCCGAACCGGGAGGTCGTGCTCGCCAAGCGGGCGGGCTACGCCTGGGGCTCGGGCCTGTGGGGCCACCAGGGCGAGGCCTACCTGGACAAGGTGTCGTTCCAGGTCGTGCCCGAGCCGGGCGTGCGCACCGGCAGCCTGGCCTCCGGGCAGCTCGACGCGATCACCGACGTCCAGCCGGTCGACGAGCCGCAGTTCACCAGCGGCGGGTTCACCGAGCCCACCCGGCCCAACCCCGGCATCGTGTTCAACCTGACCGCCAACACCACCCGCGGCGTGCTGACCGACGTCGCCGTGCGCCAGGCGGTGTCCAAGGGCATCGACCGCGCCGAGGTCACCTCCACGGTGCTGACCGCCAACTACAAGGCGGCCACCAGCGTGCTGGGCTCGGCCACGCCCTTCCACACCGACCTGTCCAAGGAGCTGGCCTACGACCCCGACGGCGCGCGCAAGGCGCTCGACGCCGCGGGCTGGGTGCCCGGCGCGGACGGCATCCGCGCCAAGGGCGGGCAGCGGTTGGCCGCGGGCGTGGTGTTCTCCCCGGTGTTCAACCAGAACCAGAGCGTGCTGGAGCTGATCCAGCAGCAGCTGCGCCGCATCGGCTTCGACCTCAGGATCGACCTGCGCACGACCGCGGAGTCGTTGCAGGTCCAGCAGTCCGGGCAGTACGACTTCCTCTGGTACAACACCACCCGCGCCGACCCGGACATCCTGCGCCAGCTGTTCTCCACCAAGGCGGGCAACCGCGCCAAGATCGCCCCGGGTGAGCTCGACACCGCGCTCGACGCCCAGGCCGCCACCGTCGACGCCGCCCAGCGCGGGCCCGCGGCGGAGCGGGCCCAGCGCCTCATCGTCGAGCAGGCGTACGCGATCCCGGTGTTCGAGCTGACCCAGGTGCTCGGCGTCGGGCCGAAGGCGCACGGCATCGAGTTCGAGGCGTCGTCGCGGCTGCGGCTGTTCGACGCCTGGGTGTCGCCGTGAGCCACGCCCTCCCGGCGGGGCGGGTGCTGCGCAGGCTCGGGCAGGCGGTGGTGGTGCTGTGGGCGGCGTTCACGCTGTCGTTCGCGGTGCTCTACCTGCTGCCCGGCGACGCGGTGCTCACCAAGCTCGGCGCGGGCGACGCGGGGGTCACCGCGTCGCCCGCGGAGCTGGCCGCCGTCCGCGCCGAGTACGGGTTGGACGACCCGGTGCTGGTGCAGTACGGCAAGCGCTTGCTGGCCGCGCTGCGCGGGGACTTCGGCACGTCGGTGACCACCGGCGACGACGCCACGCACATGGTGCTCGCCGCGCTGCCGCCGACCCTGGCGGTGACCGGGCTGGCGCTGGTGCTGGCGGTGCTGCTCGGCGGCGGCGTCGCGGTCGCGGGCACCTACACCCGGCGCCGGTGGCTGGCCGACCTGCTGCTCTCGCTGCCCCCGCTGGGCACGGCGCTGCCGACGTTCTGGGTGGGCCTGGTGCTGATCCAGGTGTTCTCCTTCCAGCTGCGGCTGCTGCCCGCGCTGGGCTCCGACGGGTTCGACGCGCTGCTGCTGCCCGCGGTGACCCTGGCCCTGCCCACCGGGGCGGTGGTGGCGCAGGTGCTGGCCAAGAGCCTGCGCACCCAACTGGCCGAACCGCACGTCGACGTGGTGCTGGCCAAGGGCGCCAGCCGGGCGCGAGTCCACTTCGGACACGCGCTGCGCGGCGCCGCGCTGCCCGCGCTGACCCTGGTCGGGGTGGTGGCGGGCAACCTGCTCGCCGGGTCGGTGGTCACCGAGGTGGTGTTCTCCCGCGACGGGGTCGGTCGGGTCACCGCGACCGCCGTCGCCGCGCAGGACACCCCGGTGGTGCAGGCCGTCGTGGTGCTGGCGGCGTTCTTCTTCGTGGTGGTGAACCTGGCCGTGGACCTGCTCTACCCGGTGCTGGACCCGCGGCTGGTCGAGCGGCGGGAGGTGGCCCGTGGTTGACGTGCGCGCGCGGTCGGTGGTGCGGCGCCCCGGGTTGGCGCTGTCGGTGGCCGTGCTGGTGCTGGTGCTCCTCGCCGCGGTGCTGCCGGGGCTGTTCACCGACCAGGACCCGCTGGCCGGGGTGCCCGCCGAGCGGCTGCGGGGCCCGTCGTGGGAGCACTGGTTCGGCACCGACGAGACCGGCCGCGACCTGTTCACCCGGGTCGTGCACGGCACCGGCCTGTCGCTGCGGGCGACCGCGCTGGCGGTGGCGGTGGCCCTGCTGGCCGGGTCCGCGCTCGGGCTGCTCGCCGGGTTCCGCGGCGGGTGGCTGGACTCGGTGCTGATGCGGGTGGTCGACGTGCTCCAGGCGATCCCGGCGATCCTGCTGTCGCTGGCCCTGGTCACCGCGCTGGGCTTCGGCACGACGAACGTGGCCGTCGCGGTCGGGGTGTCCAACCTCGCCGCGTTCGCCCGGCTGATGCGGGCCGAGGTGCTGCGGGTGAGGTCCGGGGTGTTCGTCGAGGCGGCGCGGGCGGGCGGCGTGCGGTGGGGCGGGGTGCTGGGCAGGCACGTGCTGCCGCACGCGCTCGGGCCGGTGCTGGTGCTGGCCGCGCTCACCTTCGGCACCGCGGTGCTGGAGGTCTCGGCGCTGAGCTTCCTGGGCTTCGGGGCCACCCCGCCGACGCCAGAGTGGGGCGCGCTGGTGGCGGGCGGGCGCAGCTTCCTGGCCTCGGCGTGGTGGCTGACCACCTTCCCCGGGCTGGTGGTGGCCGTGGTGGTGCTGGCGGCGAACCGGGTGGGCCGGGCGCTGGACGACGAGCGGAGGACGGCGTGAGCGAGCTGCTGCGGATCGAGGACCTGCACGTGTCCTACCACCGCGACCTCCCCGCGGTGCGCGGGGTCGACCTGGCCGTGCGGCCGGGGCAGGTGGTCGCCGTGGTGGGCGAGTCCGGCTCGGGCAAGTCCACCACCGCGCACGCGGCCATCGGGCTGCTGCCGCGCGGCGGGCGGGTCGACGCCGGGCGGATCACCTTCGCGGGCCGCGACATCACCCACCTCGGGGAGAAGCAGTGGCGGGGCGTGCGCGGCACCGGCATCGCGCTGGTCCCGCAGGACCCCACCGTGTCGCTCGACCCGCTCAAGCGGGTGGGCGAGCAGGTGGCCGAGGTGCTGCGCATCCACCGCCTCGCCCCGCGCGAGCGGCTGCGCGCGGCCACCGCCGAGCTGCTGGAGCGGGCCGGGGTGGACGAGCCGCTGCGGCGGGCCCGGCAGTACCCGCACGAGCTCTCCGGCGGCCTGCGCCAGCGGGTGCTCATCGCGGTGGCGCTGGCGGGCGCCCCCCGGCTGATCATCGCCGACGAGCCCACCAGCGCGCTGGACGTCACCGTGCAGCGCGGCATCCTCGACCACCTGCGCGGCCTGGCCGACGCGGGCACCGCGCTGCTGCTCATCACCCACGACCTCGGCATCGCCGCCGACCGGGCCGACCACGTCGTCGTGATGTCCGACGGGCGGGTCGTCGAGCAGGGGCCCACCCGCGGGGTGCTCGGCGCGCCCGCCCACGACTACACCCGGGCGCTGCTGGCGGCCGCGCCGAGCCTGTCCGGCGAGCCGCTGCGCCCGCGCCGGGCCCCCGGGCCGGAGGTGCTGCTGGAGGTCAGCGGGCTGGGCAAGTCCTTCGGCGGGCGGGCCGCGGTCACCGACGTGTCGTTCACCCTCACCCGCGGCCGCACGCTGGCGCTGGTCGGGGAGTCCGGCTCGGGCAAGACCACCACCGCGCGCATCGCCGTGGGCCTGGAGACCCCCGACACCGGCACGGTCACCTTCGACGGCACCGACGTCACCGCCGCCCCGGCCCGGCGGCTGCGCGAGCTGCGCAGGCGGTTCCAGCTCGTCTACCAGAACCCCTACGCCTCGCTCGACCCGAAGTTCACCATCGCGGAGGTCATCACCGAGCCGCTGCGCGCGTTCGGGGTGGGCGACCGGGCGGGCAGGCGGGCGCGGGCGGCGGAGCTGCTCGACGAGGTGGCGCTGCCGGCGACCGCGCTCGACCGCAAGCCCGCCGAGCTCTCCGGCGGGCAGCGCCAGCGGGTCGCCATCGCCAGGGCGCTGGCGCTGCGGCCGGACCTGGTGGTGCTCGACGAGCCGGTGTCGGCGCTGGACGTGTCCGTGCAGGCGCAGATCCTCGACCTGCTGGTGCGGTTGCAGGACGAGCACGGGCTGACCTACCTGTTCATCACCCACGACCTCGCCGTGGTGCGGCAGGTCGCCGACGAGGTCGCGGTGCTGCGGCGCGGGCGGCTGGTCGAGCACGGGCCCGCCGACGACGTGCTCACCGCCCCGACCGCGGACTACACCCGCGAGCTGCTGGCCGCCATCCCCGGCACGGCCGTCACCACGGCGCCGTGACCCCGGCGCCCCTGACCCCTACAACCCTCACCCCTACAACCCTCACCCCGACAGCCCTGGCACCAGAACCCTGACCGGCGCCCGGACCACCAGGCCCTGCCGCGGGCGAGCCGCTTTATTCCCGCCCGGCGCCCCCGTCCCAGTCCCTGGCTGACCGGGCGGGTGGTTCGCCGATCGGCGCACAATCGGGGGTGACCCCCGGAAGGAGATCCCGCCATGACCCGAGGACAAGGGCCACACCTCGCCGTCGCGCTGGACGGCGCGGGGTGGCACCCCGCCGCGTGGCGGGAGCCGGACGCCCGGCCCGCCGAGCTGTTCACCGCCCGGTACTGGACCGACCTGGTGCTGGAGGCGCAGGCCGCGCTGCTCGACTTCGTCACCATCGAGGACACCCTGGCCCTGCAGCAGGGCGGGTCCCCCGAGGCCACCGACCGGGTGCGCGGGCGGCTGGACGCGGTGCTCATCGCCGCCAGGGTCGCCCCGGTCACCTCCGGCATCGGCCTGGTGCCCACCATCGTCACCACGCACACCGAGCCGTTCCACATCTCCAAGGCGATCGCGACCCTGGACTACGTCAGCACCGGGCGCGCGGGCGTGCGGGTGCGGGTGGGCCGCCCGCACGAGTACCCCCACTTCGGCCGCCGCGACCCCGAGCAGGACCGCACGGACCTGTTCGCCGAGGCCGCCGACTACGTCGAGGTCGTGCGCAGGCTGTGGGACAGCTGGGAGGACGACGCGGAGATCCGCGACGTGGCCACCGGCCGGTTCGTCGACCGGGACAAGCTGCACTACATCGACTTCGAGGGCGAGCACTTCTCGGTCAAGGGCCCGTCGATCACCCCGCGCCCGCCGCAGGGGCAGCCGCTGGTGACGGCCCTGGCCCACCAGGAGGTCCCGTTCCGGTTCGCGGAGCAGGCCGCCGACCTCGCCTACGTCACCCCGACCGACCGCGGCGACGCCGAGCGGATCGTGCAGCGGCTCTCCGCCCTGCCGCACGTGTTCGCCGACCTGGTGGTGTTCCTCGACCAGGAGCCCGGTGCCGCCGCCGACCGGCTGGCCCGGCTGGACGAGGCGGTCGGCAAGCCCTACGCCTCCGACGCGCACGTGTTCACCGGCACCCCGGCCGAGCTGGCCGACCTGCTGCTGGACTGGCACGCCGCGGGCGTCACCGGGTTCCGGCTGCGGCCGGGCGCGGTCCCGCACGACCTGGTGGCCATCACCCGGGGCCTGGTGCCGGAGCTGCGCGGGCGCGGGGCGTTCCGCACCGCCTACTCCGCCCCCACCCTGCGCGGGCTGCTCGGCCTGCCCCGCCCCGCCAACCGCTACGCGACGGTCTGAGGAGGACCCGGTGAGCAAGCCGTTGAAGCAGATCCACCTGGCCGCCCACTTCCCCGGGGTGAACAACACGACCGTGTGGTCGGACCCGGAGGCGGGCAGCCACATCGACTTCAGCTCGTTCGTGCGGCTGGCCCAGACCGCCGAGCGGGCCAAGTTCGACCTGTTCTTCCTGGCCGAGGGCCTGCGGCTGCGCGAGCAGGGCGGGCAGATCTACGACCTCGACGTCGTCGGCCGCCCCGACACCTTCACCGTGCTCGCCGCGCTGGCCGCGGTCACCGAGCGGCTGGGGCTGGCGGGCACGATCAACTCCACGTTCAACGAGCCGTTCGAGGTGGCCCGCCAGTTCGCCTCGCTGGACCACCTGTCCGCGGGCCGGGCGGCGTGGAACGTGGTCACCTCCTGGGACGCCTTCACCGGGGAGAACTTCCGCCGCGGCGGCTTCCTGCCCAAGGAGCAGCGCTACGAGCGCGCGGAGACCTTCATGCGCACCACCTGGGAGCTGTTCGACTCCTGGAAGGGCGACGAGGTGGTGGCCGACAAGGAGTCCGGGGTCTTCCTGTCCGACCCGGGCGCGGGCACCTTCGCCCACCACGACCACCACTTCGACATCTCCGGCCGCTTCACCGTCCCGCGCAGCCCGCAGGGCCGCCCGGTGATCCTGCAGGCGGGCGACTCCGACGAGGGCCGCGAGTTCGCCGCCGCCACCGCCGACGCCATCTTCTCCCGGCACGGCACCCTGGAGGCGGGCCAGGCGTTCTACCGCGACGTCAAGGGCAGGCTGGCCAAGCACGGTCGCCAGGAGCACCAGCTCAAGATCCTGCCCGCGGCCACCTTCGTGCTCGCCGACACCGACGCCGAGGCCGTGGACAAGGCCGCCGAGGTGCGCAAGCAGCAGGTGAGCCCGGCGACGGCGATCAAGTTCCTGGAGCAGCTGTGGAACACCGACCTGTCCGCGCACGACCCGGACGGGCCGCTGCCCGCGTTCGACCCGGTGGTCAGCGATGACCTGATCTCCAAGGGCCGGGCCAGCGTCCGGATGTACCGCGACCCGGTGGCGACGGCGAACGAGTGGCGCGAGCTGGCCGCGGCCAAGGGGTTGAGCAGCCGCGAGGTCGTCATCGAGCAGACCGGGCGGCAGAACTTCATCGGGTCCGCGGCCACCGTGGCCGACCAGATCAACGCGCTGGTGCAGGCGGACGCCGCGGACGGGTTCATCCTGGTGCCGCACGTGACCCCCGGCGGGCTGGACCGCTTCGCCGACGAGGTCGTGCCGCTGTTGCAGGAGAAGGGCGTGTTCCGCACCGAGTACACCGGCAGCACGCTGCGGGAGCACTTGGCGCTGGATTGAGCCCGGGTCGTGGCCCGGGGTGAGGGGGCGGTGGCGGGGGCGGTGGCGTCGCGCCACCGCCCCCTCGCCGTCTTGCCGGGGCCGCGACCGACCGGCTTGGAGCCGGGCCACCCCGCGTCGTATCGTGCGGCCGAGGAGGTGGGTCGGGTGATCCGGGTCGACGGCAGGACGTTGCGGTGCGCGGACGTGGTGCGCGCGGCGGGGTCCGAGGGGCCACTGTGGATCGACGTCTCCACCGCGGCGGTGCGCGCCGCCGAGCAGGCCTGGAAGCTGGCCGGTGAGCTGTCCACCCGGCGGGTGATCTACGGGCGCACCACCGGGGTCGGGGCGAACAAGGACGACGCGGTCGACGACTCCGCCGAGCACGGCTCGCGGATCCTGCGCAGCCACGCGGGCGGCGCCGGGGAGCTGATGCCCGCCGGTCAGGTGCGCGGGATGCTGCTCATCCGGCTCAACCAGCTCCTCGCCGCGCGGTCGGGGGTGGCGCCGGACCTCATCTCGGCGCTGGCGCAGGCGGTGGGCACCGGGTCGCTGCCGGTGGTGCACTCGGTGGGGGCCATCGGCACCGGCGACCTCACCGCCCTGGCGGAGACGGCGCTGGCGCTGACCGGGGAGCGGCCGTGGCAGCGCGGCGGGGTGCCGCCGGTGGCGATCCAGGCCGGGGACGCGCTGGGGTTCCTCAGCAGCAACGCGGCCACGCTGGCGGAGGCGACGCTGGCGGCGATGGAGTTCGACACGCTGTGCCGGGCGGCGAACGCGGTGGCGGCGCTGAGCTACGTGGCCCTCGACGGCAACCCGGAGGCCTACGCGGCACCGGTGCACGAGGCGCGCCCGCACGCCGGGCAGGTCGCGTGCGCGGCGCAGGTGCGGCGGCTGCTGGGGCTGCACTCGGCGCCCAAGCCGGGGCGGCGGATCCAGGACCCGTTCGGGCTGCGGGCGTTCCCGCAGGTGCAGGGGCCCGCGGTGGACGCGGTGCACTACCTGCGCGACGTGCTGGCCATCGAGATCAACGCGGGCACGGAGAACCCGCTGATCTCCACCGTCCACTCCGACGCCTACCACCACGCCCACTTCCACACCGCCTACGTCTCCACCGCGCTCGACCAGGCCAGGGCGACGCTGCACCAGTCGGCCGAGCTGTCGGTGGCGCGCCTGGGCGACCTGCTGGAACCGGACTTCACCGGCCTGCGCGCGTTCCTGGCGGCGGGCCCGCCGGGCAGCAGCGGGCTGATGATCCTGGAGTACGTGGCCCACGACGCGCTGGCCGGGCTGCGGGCGGCGGCGCTGCCCTCGACCCTGGGGTCGGCGGTGATCTCGCGGGGCATGGAGGACCACGCCAGCTTCTCCACCCAGTCGGCGCGGGCGGCGACCGCGGCCGCGGCGGGCTACCGGCAGGTGCTCGCCTGCGAGCTGCTGGCCGCCGTGCGCGCGCTGCGGCTGCGGCAGGCGGACCTGGTGGACCTGCCCGTGCGCGCGGCGTTCGAGCTGGCGGACGAGGCGCTGGACCCCGGCCTCGACGACCGGCCGCTCACCGCCGACATCGCCAGGGCCGCCGCCCTGCTGGACGCGCTCGCGGCGGTGTAGCCGCGACCCGGGTGCCGGGCAGCCTGGGTGCACGGCACCCTGGTTGGCCGTGGCGGTCCGCAGAACACTCGGTGGCGACGGGAACCGAGGAGGAGGACCCCATGTCCGGCAAGGTAGTCCTGATCACCGGCGCGAGCAGCGGCATCGGCGCGGCCACCGCCGAGCGGCTCGTGGCCGACGGCCACCGGGTGCACGCCGCCGCCCGCCGGGTGCAGCGGATCCCGGCGGGCACCGCCCACCGGCTCGACGTGCGCGACCGCGAGGCGTTCGCCGCGGTGGTCGAGGAGGTGGTCTCCCAGGAGGGGCGCATCGACGTGCTCGTCAACAACGCGGGCGTGATGCCGCTGTCGCGCCTGGAGGCGGGCCTGGTCGACGAGTGGGAGCGGATGGTCGACGTCAACGTCAAGGGCGTGCTGTGGGGCATCGCGGCCGTGCTGCCGCGGATGCGCGCCCAGGGCGGCGGCCACATCGTCAACGTCGCCTCGATCGGGGCGCACCAGGTCGTGCCCACGGGGGCGGTGTACTGCGCCACGAAGTACGCGGTGCGGGCCCTGTCCGACGGCTTGCGCCAAGAGGTCGACGACGTGCGGGTGACGACGATCTCGCCGGGGGTGGTGGAGTCGGAGCTGGCGGACAGCATCACCGACCCGGAGGCGAAGGCGGGCATGGGGACCTACCGCGCGACGGCGCTGCCCGCGTCCGCCATCGCGGCCGCGATCTCCTACGCGGTGGGCCAGCCCGAGGAGGTGGACGTCAACGAGATCGTCGTGCGCCCCACCGCTTCGGCGCACTGACGGCGGGGGCGTGCTCCTCGCCGGGTATCGGCGCACACTGCGGAAGCCAGGCGTCCGGGCCACCCCGCGGCGGGGTGGCCCGGACGGGATCAGTGCTGGGTGTGGTTGCGGCGGATCTGGTCGTAGGAGGCGGGCTTGGCCGCGGCGCGCAGGGTGGTGGTGCCGTTCGGGCCGACCGCGGGCTTGCCCTTGGTGTAGAGCCAGGTTTGGAACAGCCCGTCCAACTGCTTGCCGGAAACCTTCTCCGCCAAGGCGATGAACTGCGCGATGCGCCCGGTGCTCCCCGCCCGCTGCTTCTGCCACTGCTGGAGGGTCGCGAAGAACGCGTCGTCCCCGACGGCCTTGCGCAGCGCGTGCAGGGTCAGGGCGCCGCGGTCGTAGACGGCGCCGTCGAACTGGTTGTCCGCGCCGGGGTCGGCGGGCAGCACCTGCCAGAACGGGTCGTCGGCGGGGATGGAGTCATAGGTGTACTGGGCCAGCTCGTCCGCGGTGCCCTCACCGATGTGCTCCGACCACAGGTACTCGGCGTAGCTGGCGAAGCCCTCGTTGAGCCAGATGTCGCTCCAGCGGCCCAGCGACACGTTGTCGCCGAACCACTGGTGGGCGTTCTCGTGCGCGATCAGCGTGGTGTTGGCGCCCGCGGCGAAGTTCACCGCGCCGTAGACCGGGCGGGTCTGGTTCTCCAGGGAGAAGCGGATGCCGGTGGTGACGACCCCGCCCTGGGCCTCGAACGGGTACGGGCCGAACTTGGTGGCCAGGAACGCGTTGATCTCCGGGGTGCGCTCGACGCTGGCCTTGGCCGCGCCCAGCGAGTCACCGAGGTCCGCGCCGTAGGCGGTGATGAACGGCTTGCCGTCGGGGGTGGTCGAGCGCAGCAGCTCGAACCTGCCCACCTCCAGGGAGGTCAGGTACGTCGCCTGCGGCTTGGTGCTGCGCCACGACCAGCGCGTCCAGCCGGGCCGGTTCTTGGTGGTGCGCACCAGGGTCCCGTTCGACAGCGCGGCCACGTCGTCGGGCACCTCGACCGACACGTCGTAGGTGGCCTTGTCGGTGGGGTGGTCGTTGCCCGGGAACCACCACGCCGAGGACTGCGGCTCGTCGACGGCCAGGGCGCCGTCGGGGGTCTTCTTCCACGCGGTGAGGCCGTCGATGACCGCCGTGGACGGGGTGTCGGCGTAGCGCACGACGATGGTGGTCTGCGCGCCCTTGGCCAGCGGCTTCGCCGGGGTGACCACGAGTTCGCCGTGCCCGCCCCGGTTCGGGGTGAACGCGGCGGGGGCGTTGTCGACGAGCACCTGCGAGGGGCGCAGGCCGAAGTCGAGGTCGAACCGCGACAGGTCCTGGGTCGCCGTCGCGGTGATCGTCGTGGTGCCCGAGAGCAGGTCGGTCGCGGGCTGGTAGCTCAGCCGGATGTCGTAGTGCGCCACGTCGTAGCCGCCGTTGCCCGCGTACGGGTAGTACGGGTCCCCGACTCCCGACGCGCCCGGCGCCGGTGCCGCCTGGGCCACCGAGCCGGTCGTCACCAGCGCCGCGACCGCCGCCGCCACCGCTGCCGTTCTCCCGCTCACCCGCATCTGGTTCCCCTCCCGTGGTTCGTCGACGACGGCGAACGTATCCGGAAAAGTCCCACCGGCGTACTGGCGAAAGTGGGTTCTCACGGACCGGGAACCGGACAGGGAAAGGGAAAACGCCCGGGGGGTGCGCAACTCCCCGGGCGTCCTCGGCGGCTGGGCTCAGCCCGCGTGGTCGTAGATGCGCACCTGCGGGCCCGCGGCCCGGAAGCCGTACGCCCACAGGTCGTCCACCTCGGCGACCTCGGCGGAGTTGGGGTAGGCGTTGGTGCACGAGGTGCCGGGGCCGCCACCGGACATCAGCTCCGAGCACGGGCCGGAGTAGTGGTCGGGCAGGCCGAGCGCGTGGCCGGTCTCGTGCGCGGTGATGCGCACGGTGTTGTACTGCTCGGCCTGGGTGTAGTCGATGAAGATGGTCCCGCTGCCGTGCCCGTCGGTCTGGGCGTAGGAGCCGGAGGGGTCGTTGCCCTCGGTGTAGGTCAGGGTGGCCCGCGAGGAGTCCTCCACCAGCTGCACGTTGGACACCGAGCTGTTCCAGTTCTGCGCGCCCTGGCGGATCTGCGAGGCGAACGAGGGCGCCCCGGAGGCGTCGTAGTACACGGTGGTGACGGCCTCGGCGGCGGGCGGGGCGACGGGGGCGGCGGCGGCCTGGCCCGCGCCGAGCGGGGCCAGGACGAGGGCGAGGCCGACGGCACCGGAGACGAGCGACTTCCTGGACATGGTGGGACTCCTTGCCAAGGGGGAGGAACCGGCCCACCCAACGTAAGGAGCCCGCCGCGGCGCTCGTAACCGACTTTCGTACTGTCCGACAGCTGGTAAATTCCCAACCATCGCTCGCCCTTGACCGGCCTCGCCCGACCCCGCTCAGCCCGGCTGCTCGTCGAGGTACCGCTGGTAGGCGGCGGCGTCGAGCAGCGCGTCCACGTCACGCGCCGCGGTGGGCCGGACCTGGGCGATCCAGGCGTCGTAGGGGTCCTCGTTGATCAGCTCCGGCATGCCCTCCAACTCCGGGTTGACGGCCACCACCGTGCCCGCGAACGGCATGAACAGGTCGCTGACGGACTTCACCGACTCGACGTTGCCCAGGGCCTCCTCGGCGTCGAGCGCCTTGCCGACAGTGGGCACGTCGACGAACACGATGTCGCCCAGGTTCCGCTGGGCGTAGTCGGTGACGCCGACGAGGGCGAGGCCGTCCTCGACCCGCACCCACTCGTGCTCCTTGGTGTACTTCAGGTCCTCCGGCACGCGCGCCACGGCGCTCCCTCCAGTGAGCTGGTCCGAACACCGTCGATCCTGCGGCACCCCCCGGTGCCCGCGCGATGGGCTTCACCCGAAGGTGCACGCCGCCCGATCGGCGGATTTCCCTGGTGGCACAGCGTGTCCGGGGCTGCGCCAACGGGGTGAAGGCGGCGCGGCGGGCGAGCGCCGCCGGCTAGCCTGGGGCCATGGCTGCCACCGCCGCGGGCTGGGTGAGCGCGTTCGCGCTGGTCGTCGTGGGACCGCTGCTGCTGCACGCCTACGACCACTCCCGGGCGCGGGCGCTGGGGTTGCGCGTCGCCCTGGGCGACGAGTGGAGCCCGTTCTCGGCCGGGCTGCTCACCGGCGGGCCCCGGCGCGCGGTCGACGCGGTGATCACCGGGTTGGTGGAGCGCGGAGTCCTCGCCGCTCGCGCGGGGGTGCTCACCCGCGTCACCGCCGGGCGTTCGCTGTGGGGGCTCGAACGCGCGGTGGTGGAGTCGGTGGGGCGCGGCGCGCGGTTGTCGGACCTGCGGCTGTCCGCGGTGCTGGCGGACAAGCGGCCGTTCCTCGTCGTCTACGGCACGTTCCAGGAGCGCGGGCTGGTGGTGGCGGGCGGGTGGCGCCGCTTCGCGGGCACCGCGGTGTGGTCGGTGCTGCTGTGCGGCGGCGCCGTGGCGCTGCTGGTCGTCCTGTCCGGTGTGGACACCATCGGCGGAGTCGGCCCGGCGGCGGGGTTGTTGGCGTTGCTGGTCGTCCCGGTGGTGCTGCTCGCGCTGCGGCCGGGCAGGTTGGGCGACGACCCGCGCACCGCCCTGGGGCACGCGGTGTCGCGCAACCTCGTCGAGCGCGCCACCACCTCGCTGGCCGACACCGTCGGCGTCGGCGGCCTGGCCGCCCTCCCGGACGCGGACCTGGTCCTGGCGATCCTCGACGTCGAGCCCGACGGCACCTGGGGCCCGTCGACCCGCGGCACCGCCAACGACCTCACCGAGCTGAACTGGCTGGGCACCGAGCTGATCCACAGCCGCACCTGACCCGCGAGCGCCTGCCCCGCGAGCACCTGCCCCGAAACGGGTCCGGCCCCGGTGCTGGGTGCACCGGGGCCGGACCGCGTCACGCTGGGCCGTGCGCTACTTCAGGGTCACCTCGACGGGGACCACCAGGTCGGGCGCGCCCGGGGTGGTCATGCGGATCGAGAGGGTCTCCTGCCCCTTCGGGGTCGCCTTCGTCTGCCAGGGGTGGACGAAGGAGTTGGTGAGCACGTCGAACTTCGGCGTCACCGGGCCGAAGGGCTGCACGCCGGTGCCCGAGACCTTGACCCGGCCGGTGGCCAGGTACAGGGCCGAGGCCAGCACCGAGGCGGGCTTGCCCGCCGCGTCGAGCAGCTGGAACCGCACCGGCACCACCTGGCCCGCGGTGACCGAGGCGCCCGGGGAGAGCACCTTGACCGCGTACCGCACCACCTGGGTCAGGCTCGCGCTGCTGGGCACCGACCCCTGGTAGGCCGCGACCACCTGGTGCGCGCCGAGGGTCAGCGTCACCGGTGCCGACTGCGCCGAGCCACCGCTGAGCGGCACGGGGGCGCCCAGCGGCTTGCCGTCCACGGTGAACTGCACCGACCCGGTGGTCGCGCCGGTCACCGCGGCGGTGAAGCGGACGGGGCCGCCGATGACCGACGGGTTCGCCGAGGAGGTCAGCTGCACCGACGTGGTGGCCTGGGCCACGACGATGGTGTAGCCGCGGCTGGTGCTCGACACCGCGTTCGACGCCGTCACCGTGAAGGCGAACGACCCCGCGGTGGTCGGGGTGCCGGTGACCACGCCCCCGGTCGTCATCGACAGGCCCGGGGGCAGGCTGCCCGCCGAGACGGTCAGCGCCACCGGCTCGCCGCCGGTGTGCGCGACGGTGGCGCTGTAGGCCACGCCCGTGGTGCCGCCCGGCAGGGTGCCGGACAGGCCGACGGGGTCGATGCCGGTGTAGGACGCCGTGCCCGTGCCGCCCACCAGGTTCGCGTCACCGCTGTAGGTGGCGGTCACCTGGTGCGCGCCCTGGGCGCCCACCACGGTCAGCGCGGCCGTGCCGCCGGTGCCGACCGTCGCGGTGCCCAGGGTCGTCGCGCCCTCGGTGAAGGTCACCGAGCCGGTCGGGGTGACCGGGCCGGTGACCGTGGCGGTCAGGGTGACCCCGCCGCCGGTGGCCACCTGGCCGGGGGACGCGACGACCGAGACCGCCGAGGAGCCCTTGTCCACGTGCACCGACGTGGCGTACTCGGTGCTGCCGAACTGGTTGGTGGCCACGACGGTGAAGGGGAAGTCCCCCGCCGCCGTCGGGACGCCCACCAGCACACCGGAGGAGTTGAGCTGCACGCCCGGGGGCAGGGTGCCCACGGCGGTCAGCTGCGCGGGGCGGCTGGTGGTGAAGGCGAAGCTGTACGCCGCGCCCACCGTCCCCGCGCTCGGCGTGCCCGACACGGTCGCGGGCGCGCCCAGGTCCAGCCCGACCAGGACCGGGTCGTGGTCGCTGGTGCGGAACCGGTCGGCCGCGTAGAGCGACTGCACCTGGCCGGGGGTCTTGAAGTTGGTGTTGTAGTCGAGCACCGAGGGCTCGTCGGCGTTGTGGTGCGCCTCGCCCGCCCCGGTCACCTGCGACACCAGCGACGCCGAGGCGAGGGTGTGGTCGAGGTAGCCCCACTGGCCGTCGAACACGTAGGAGTAGGTGTCGTTGCCCTGGTACTTCTTGGCCAGGTTGGTGTACCCGGCCGACTCCAGCGCGGCGATGGGGTCCTCACCGGCGTAGGAGTTCAGGTCGCCGACGATCAGCACGTCCGGGTCACCGGCGCCGGGGACGACGGTGGCGCCGATCCAGGAGGCGAGCTCCTGGGCCTGCTGGGTGCGCCGGGCGTTCCAGCAGCTCTGCCCGTCGCCTTGGTCGGTGTCCGGGCCCGAGGTCGGGCAGGAGCCCTTGGACTTGAAGTGGTTGGCCACCACGGTGAACCGCGCGCCCTGCGGCGTGGTGAACGCCTGGGCGACCGGGCGCCGCTCGAACACCGCGTTGCGGTCGACGAACGTGCCGCCCGCCACCGGGGTCACCCTGGCGGGCCGGTACAGCACGCCCGCCTTGATCGCGTCGGTGCCCGCCACGTCGACCACGCCGGTGGCGGCGTCGACGTCGATGAACGCCCAGGCCCCCGGGCCGTCGACGGCGTTGAGGGCGTTCACCAGGGCCTGGATGGCGCTGGCGCTGCCGTAGCCGTCGTTCTCGATCTCCATGATGCCGGTGACGTCGGCGTCGAGGAACCGCAGCGACGCGACCTCCTTGGCCAGCTGGCGCTGGTACTCGGTGTCGTTCTCCGCGCCGCGGCAGTCGGTGGTGGCGCCCTGGGTGCCGAGCTTGCAGCCGGTGTAGGTGTTGAAGAAGTTCAGCAGGTTCGCCCCCGCCACCTTCACCCCGCCGGTGCCCACGTCGGGGATCGACGTCGGGCGCTGGTTCACCGGGTCGAACACCGCCGAGCCGCCCAGCGCGCCGATCGGGCGCAGCCGGTAGGCGTTGGGGGAGGCCGCGTTGCCGCCCCAGGTGTAGGTCAGCACGCCGGTGGCGCCGGTGACGGTGTCGCCGCCGCGCAGGGTGTTGGCCGCCGACAGCGGCTGCCCGCCCCGGCCGAAGACGATCGGGTCGGGGTTCTGCGCCTGGTCGGCGTCGTCGATGACGAGCTTGCTGAGGTTGTTGGCGCTCTGCTTGGCCGCCACCGCGGCCTGGTCGGTGGCGCGGATGACCGAGGTGGGCTGCATGAGCTTGCCCCCGGCGGAGACCACGACCTGCCCGAACCGGCCGAGCTGGAAGTGCTCGGTGACGGTCAGGGTCTGGGCGAAGCGGACCAGCATGCCCTCGTAGCGCTCCAGGGTGGTGGCGTCGGCGACCGGCAGGGCCACCTCCACCGGGGTGACCGCGCCCTGGGTGCCGCAGCCGGCCACGCCCGAGGCGGACGCGGTGATCTGGGTCTGGCCCTGGTACTCGCTGACCGGGCCGGTGACCTCGACGACCTGGCCGTTGGCGACGAGGTTGGCGCCGTTGTCGAAGACGAACACGCCGTCGGAGGTGGCGGCGTCGCCGTCCCCGGCGTCCTGCAGGTAGAAGCCGCGCAGCGCGGGCTGCGCGCCCTCGTAGTCGGCCACGACGGTGCCGCGCACGGTCACGGTCTGCCCCGACTTCGGGCTGGTGTCCGTGGTGCCCTGCACCGAGCCGATGCTGCTCACCGCGCCGGAGCACGCGGGCGGGGCGCCCACGGTCACCGGTGCGCTGATGCTCTTGCGCTGGGCCGTCGGCAGCTCCTTGGCGATGGTGCCGTCGCCGTAGAAGACGGTGTCGCCGGAGTCGGCCAGCACCTGCACCGACGAGGCGTCGGTCAGCTGGTCGGGCAGCGCCACGATGGCCTCGGGCTTGCCGGTGGCGGCGATGGCGTCCAGGGAGCCCGCGCGCACCACGGGGGCGTGCGCGGCGTCGCCGTCCCAGCTGTAGAGCTTGAACTCGCCCGCGGCACCGGTGCCCGCGTCGGACGGGCCCGCGATGACCAGGTACTGGTTCGCGGCGTTCTTGCGGATCTCCCGCACGCCCCGGCCGCCGAGGTCCCAGCGCAGCGCGGTGCCGAAGGTGGCGGTGACGCCGGTGGTGGGGTTGGCCGCCACGAGCGCCGCCGGGTTGGTCAGCGGCACGACGACGGCCTTGCCGTCGGCGGTCAGCGGGCCGCGCAGGGCCAGCAGCAGGCTGCCGTCCGGGGCGAACTCCGCGCCCTCCAGGTTGAACCCGGTGGGGGTGCCCGCGGTGCCGTCGCCCTCGGGGGCGCGGGCCGCGGCGGCGGCCAGGCCCAGGGCGGCGCCGTTGGCGTCGTCCCAGGCGATGAGGTCGTCGCGCAGGTTCTGGTAGCTGCCGCCCAGCGCCAGGGTCGCGGTGGTGCCGCTGCCGGTGACGGTGGTGGTGAACAGCTCCTGGCGGTTCAGGCGGGTCTTGGCCGAGGAGTTCTGGCCCTGCGAGCCCAGCCAGTAGACCGTGGCGCCCTGGCGGGCGGCGGCCTCGATGTCGATCTCGCGGGTGAGGTCGGTGTCGCGCAGCGCCAGGCCCGCGGCGCGCAGGTCGAGCTGCTGCGCCGGGTAGCGGGAGTGGTCGCGGTCGTAGACGCGCAGCACGTTGGTCTCGTCGTCGGCGACGACCATCGCGCCGCCGCCGAGGTCGACGGCGGTGGAGGCGTCGCTGGCGCCGTAGTGGTTGTGCGTGCCCGCGGGCAGCGCCGCCGACACCGAGACGGTGATGTCCGTGCTGGCGGTCGCGCTGCCGTCGGACACCGTGATGGTCAGCGTGGCGCGGCCGACGCCGACGGCGGTGGGCACGACGGTGCGGGTGGCGCCCTCACCGGTGGTGGTGCCGGTGGCCACGGCCGGGTTCGAGCTGGTGACCGTGGTGGTCAGGCCTGCGTCGGAGGTCTGGTCGTCGTGCACCTGCACCGTGCGGGCGGCGGGCGGGTTGTCCGGGTCGCCCGCGGTCAGGGCGATCTCGGGCACCGGGACCGGGCCGATGGTGGGCGGGGTGTTCGGCGCCGCGGAGACGGTGACGGCCGCGGTGCGGCTGTCGGCGCTGCCCGCGGAGTTGGTCACGCGCACCCAGTAGGAGGTGCTCGCGGTCAGCGCCGGGCTGGTGAAGGAGGCGCTGTCGGCACCGGCGACCGGGGTGGCGGTGTCGCCCGCGGTGCCCTGGTACCACTGGTAGGTCAGCGGCGCGGTGCCGGTGGCGGTGACCGACAGGGTGGCGGTGCCGCCCGAGGCGATGGTCACGTCCTGCGGCTGCCCGGTGATCTCCGGGGCGACCACCGGCGGGGTGCTCGCCGCGGGGGCGAACGCCACACCGCGCAGGGCGGTGTTGGTGGCGCCGGTGACCAGGTTGGTGCCGGTCGCGGCGATCGGGGCGTTGAACGCGGCGGTGTCGTCGACCTTGACCAGCGTGCCCGCGCCCGCGGTGGTGACCGCGAACAGGGTCACGCCGGTCGGGGTCACCTGGCCGGTCAGCCCGCGCGCGGCGCTGCCGTTGGGGCGGAAGGAGCCCCGCGCCGTCCACGACGTGCCGTCGGAGGAGAACTTCAGCACGCCGCCGGAGGCCGAGGTGTCGTCGGCGACGTAGAGGGTGTCCACACCGGGCACGGTCGCGTCGCGGTCGAGCGCGACGACCCCGTACGGGCTCGCGCTCGGGGCGACCAGCACCGGGGTCTGGCCGGAGGTGGTGGCCTGCGGCACCGAGTAGACACCGGTCGTGCCCGAGCCGGTGGAGAAGAACAGCTGGCCCCCCGCGGCGGTGACCGCGCGGATGTTGGTGGGCGTCGCGGCGAGCTGGGTGGAGGCGCCGCCGCCCGCGGGGACGTACCGCAGGCCGCTGGTGCCGCCCACGGCCCAGTACCCGGAGCCGTCGGCCGAGGTGGCGCCGCGGACGTTGTTGCCGCTGAACGCGTCGGTGACCGCGGTGGAGGTGTCCAGGGCGCCGTCACCGCCCACCTTGGCCAGCACGCGGTTGACCGCCGCGCTGGTGGAGGTCGCGACCGACGCGGTGCCCGCGGCGGCGTCGTAGCCCGCCAGGGTGAGGTAGCGCCCGTCCTGCGACAGCGACAGCGACCCCTCGGAGGTCGCGCTGCCGCTGACCAGCAGCCTGCGGTTGGCGCCGCTGCCCTCGGTCGGCAGCGGGACGGACCGCACGAGGGTGCCCGCGGCGGTGTACTCGTCGAGGAACGCGGCGGTGGCGGCGTTGCTCAGCGCGGCCCCGCCGGTGCCGACGCGCAGCACGACCACGTCACCGGGGGTGAACGGGTCGGCGGCCGCGGGGGAGGCGGCCAGCGCGGTGGTCGTGGGCAGGACCGCGGCGGCGACCACCGCGGCCACCAGCGGCCTCGGCGGTCCGGACCGGCGGGCCCGGGTTCGGTGCAGTCGCAAGGGGGCTCCAAGCGCAGGGTTGCTGGTGCCACCCGGACGGGTGTCACCGCATGGTGCGATCGCACCCCCTCCGGGGCGCGTTACCGCCCCGGGCCCACTTACACCCGGTTGTCACCAGGAGTTTCGCTCATCCTTGCTGTCCGGGGTGGGGCGGTTGCTGCGGGTGGTGGGACGGCTGCTGCGGGTACCCGTGCGGACCGGTCGGCGGGCCGGGGTTCCAGGGCGCCTGCGGCGGCTGCGCGGCACCGGTGCCCGGGGCCGCGGCGGAGCGGGGCGCGAACGCGGCGGCGGCCACCATCCAGCCCACCCCGGCGATCGCGGTGATCTGGGCGAAGGTCGAGGCCACCGGGAAGTCGTCGAGGTTCGGCGAGTCCTCGGCCGCCACCACCGCGCGCAGGTTGGCCGTGGAGGTCGACGGCGCCGGGGCGTCGCCGCCGATGTTGAGGGTGCCGAACACCAACCAGGCCATCGAGGCCAGGAAGCAGAACGCCCCGAGCAGGAAGCAGGTGATGCGCATGGCGGCCACCCTGGCACACCACGCCCCGGCTCACGGGGAGAACGCCACCACCGCCACCAGCAGCGCCAGGACGACCAGGGCGGTCACCGGCCAGAGCCAGGCCCGCGCCCGCGGCGGGGCGGGCGCGGCGGCGGGCGGGGTCTCGGGCGGCTCCTCGACCGGCGCCGCGGGCGGGTCGACCGGCGGCGGCGCGGGGCGCGCGGGCCGGACCGGGTCGGTGGCCTGGCGCGGCAGCGGGACCTCGACGAACCCCTCCCGGTCGGAGAAGGGCGCCAGCCGGTAGGCGACCTCGGCGGCCGTGGGCCGCGCGCCGGGGTCCTTGCCCAGGCAGGACGCCACCACCGACCACACCGGGTCGGGGAGGCCGCCCGGCCGCGCCGGGGCCCGGTGCAGGTGGGCGTGGAACAGCTCCGAGGTCGTGCCGGTGAACGGCGGCGCACCGGTGAACGCCTCGTAGGCCAGCACGCCCAGGGAGTACACGTCGGCGGGCGGCCCGGCGGGCGCGCCCGCGATGACCTCCGGGGCCACGTGCGATGGCGTGCACACCAGCTCGGCCGCCGGGGCGACCCGGCGGGCGATGCCCAGGTCGGCCAGCAGCGGCGCGCCCGCCCGGGTGAGCAGGACGTTCTCCGGCTTGACGTCGCGGTGCACCACCCCGGCGCCGTGCACCGCGGCCAGCGCCCCCGCGAGCTGGGCCAGCAGCGTGGCCGCCGCGCGCAGCGGCAGCGGCCGCCCGCGCAGCAATCGCCGCAGCGTGCCGCCGTCGACGCGGTCCATGACGACGCCGAGCTGCCCCGGTTCGCCCGGGACGTCGTGGAACCGCACCAGGTTCGGGTGCTCCACGCCGATGAGGACACCCGCGTCGCGGCGCAGCCGCTCGGTGGCGGCCGCGCCGAGGTCGGGCCGGAACAGCTTCACCGCGACCCGCGCCCCGTCGCCGCGCTTGCCCGCCAGGACCACCCCGGTGGTGCCGCGGCCGATCACCTCGCCGAGCCGGTAGCCGCCGCCGAAGGCGCGCGGGGCGTCCACACCGGACAACCCGGCCACCACCGCGGTGGTGAGCGCGCGGACGCTGGGCGGCCGGTCGGCGGGGTCGGCGGCGAGCCCGGCGCGCAGCGCCGCCACCGCCGTGCGCGGGATGTCCGCGCGCGGGAACACCGCGGTCGGCGGGCCGCCGGTGAGCAGCCACCACAGCCGCGACGCGCACGCGTGGACCTGGGCGGCCTCGCCCCACGGGCCGCCCTCCGGCGGGGCGTGCGCCTCGTCGCCGGGCAGGGCGGGCAGCGGGGTGCCCAGCGCCAGGTCGTCCACCCGGGACCCGAACAGCGGCGGCACCGGGCACCGCACCCCGCGCTCGACCAGCAGCGACACCCCGGCGCCCAGCGCGTTCGCGGCGGCAGCGGCCACCTCGCGGGTCACCGGCCCGTCCGCCCCCAGCGGCGCGCCCCGGCGGGGCACGGCGAAGCAGACGCGGCCGTCGACGACCTCGGCGCCCAGCAGCGGCGCCACCACGCGGCCGTCGACGCCGGTCAGCCCCGCGGCGATGGAGTTGGCGCTGCGCAGCAGCGCGCCCGCCTCGACCTCGGCGGTGACCACGACGGCGGTGACGGGCTCGCCCGCGAGGGCGCCCGCGACCTCGACGACCGGGCCACCCCGCCCGACCGCGCCCACGCGCAAGTTGCCCATCGCACCCCCCACCGACCGCGGCTGAGCGTACCCGAGCGGCTGCGCCCGGTGATCCCCTTCGCCCGGGGTGGTCGTGCGCGGGCTCTAGTCCTCCGCGATTCGGGAGTTCTCCGCAGTCTGGGAGTTCTCCACGGTGCGGGCGAGGATGCCCAGGGTCGCGCGCAGGCCCGCCTCCGGGATGATCGGGAAGTTGACCCGCCCCCGGTAGCGCTCGTCGATCTCGCTCCAGTCGTAGTAGGAGGTCACCGCCGTGGCCCCCGGGGTGGTCTCCGAGGGGGCCAGGCGGTAGCCGTAGAGGTGGCGGATCGGCGGCTTGATGGTGCCCTCGATCGTCCACTCGACCTCGGCGTCGCGGGTGAAGCGGGTGATGACGACGGTGACGTCGTACTTGCCCATGGGCAGGTCGTTGAGCGACTCGCGGTCCATGTGGACGACGAACCGCGAGCCGACGCCGGTGACGCGGTCGCCCTCGGCGGACTGGAGCATCCCGGAGCTGTCGATCGCGACGTGGCCGTTCGGGTCGGTGAGGACGGCGAAGACCTCCGCCGGGGTGGCGGCGATGTCGCGGGAGACCTCGAAGCGCTCAGCTGTCATGCCGGCAGCCTAGGCGTGCTCGTCGAGAGGGGCGGGCGTCAGCCGGAGCCGGTGCGGCGGGCGGGGGTGCCCTGCTGGAGGTCGTCGCGGGCCCTGGCCACCCGGGAGCGGACGGTCCCGATCGGGCAGTCGCAGATCGCGGCGGCCTCGGCGTAGGAGAAGCCGAGCAGCTGGGTGAGCACGAGGGCCTCGCGGCGCTCGGGGGCCAGCGCGTCGAGCAGCACCTGCACCTCCACGACGTCCTCGAAGCCGGAGGTGCTGTCGTGGGTGCGCGCCTGGCGCTGCTCCACGGTGCTGACCCAGTCGTCGGTGCTGGCCCGGCGGGGGCGGGACATGGCGGTGCGCACGTTGTCGACCACGACGCGGCGGGCGATGGACAGCAGCCAGGTGCGGGCGGTGGCGCGCGCGGCGAAGCGCGGCAGGCTGGGCAGCGCGCGCAGGTAGGTCTCCTGCGTCAGGTCGTCGGCGAGGTCCACCGCGGCGAGGTGCGCGGTGAACTGCCACACGTCGCGCTGGGTGGCGCGCACGAACTTCTCCAGCGCGCGGCGGTCACCCTTGCCCGCGGCCAGCGCCCAGGCGGTGATGTCCTCGTCGAGTGGTCGCACAAGTGTGCAGGGTAACCGAACGGGCAAGGGGAACTTTGCGGGCCGGTTGGGCGACAATACCGATATGGAGTGCCTGACCTGCCGCGAAGCACTGTCGGCGCGGCTCGACGGGGAGGACGAGCCGGTCCCCGCCGAGCGCACCGACGAGCACCTCGCCGGGTGCCCGGCGTGCCGCGACTGGCAGGCCAGGGCGGTCGCCGGGGCGCGCCTGCTGCGGGTGCGCCCGGCCGCGCGGGTGCCCGACCTCACCGACCGCGTCCTGGCCGAGGCCGCCGTGCCGCCGCGCACCCGCGACCTGCTGCCGCGCGGCCTGCTCGGGGTGGTGGCGGTGGCGCAGCTGGGGCTGGCGCTGAGCCAGGTGTTCGGGTCCTCCGGGCACGGCGCGCACCCCGAGGCCACCCACCTGTTCAACGAGAGCACCGCGTGGAACCTGGCCCTGGGCATCGGCTTCTACTGGACCGCCTGGCGCCCGCGCACCGCGGGCAGCGCGCTGCCCATCCTCACCGGGTTCGTGCTGGTGCTGCTGGCCTACTCCGCCCACGACCTGCTCACCGGCGCCGCCCCGGTCGGCCGGGTGCTGGGGCACGGGCTGGTGGTGGCGGGCCTGGTGCTGATGTTCGTGCTGCACCGGTCGCAGCGCGGGCCCACCCCGGGGACCACGGCCACCGAGGACGACGAGCGGCCGATCGGCGCGGACCTCACCGGTGACCCGGAGGCCGCGGCGGGCACCACCGCCCGCACCGGCAGGCACCTGCGCCCCGCCGGGCGCCACCGGGCCGCCTGAGCCGCCTGAGCCAATCCGGCACGACGAGCTGACGCCGTCCCCCTCGGGGAGCACGACCTAGCCTGGCGGGCATGGACGACCCGCTCGACCGCGCCCGCCGCGTCGCCGACGAGGTGCTGTTCCCCGACGCCGACGCCGTCGACCGGACCGGGGTGGTGCCCGAGCGGCACTGGGCGGCGCTGGCCCGGGCGGGCCTCTACGGCCTGGCGGTCCGCGAGGACGTCCCGCCACCGGTGTTCCACGAGGTCGTCGAGCTGCTGGTCGGCGGGTGCCTGTCGACCGGGTTCACCTGGTTGCAGCACCACTCCGCGCTCCGGGCGCTCGACGCGACCGCCAACGCCGGGCTGCGCTCGCGCTACCTCGACGACGCGGCCGCGGGCCGGGTGCGCGGCGGCGTGGTGCTGGCGGGGGCGCTCGCGGACCCGCCGCGGCTGCGCGCCGAGCGGGTCGACGGCGGGTGGTCGTTCACCGGCGACGGTCCGTTCGTCAGCGGGTGGGGGATCGTCGACGTGCTCCGCGTGTCCGGCATCGCCAGTGGGTCCGGCGCAGACAGCGGGTCCGGCGCAGAAAGTGGGTCCGGCGCAGACGGTGGGTCCGCGGTGCACGTGCTCGTCGGGGCCCGCGAGGCGGCCGGGTTGGCGGCCACCCCGCTGGACCTGGTGGCGGCGCGGGCCACCAGGACGGTCCGGCTGGTCTTCGACGGGTTCCGCGTGGGCGACGAGGCCGTGCTGTCGGTGGGCGGCGCGGCGGGGTTCCGCGGCGGGCAGGCGCCCGGCGCCCGGGTCAACGGTGCGATCGCCCTGGGCGTCGCGCGCCGGTGCGCCCGGCAGCTCGACGAGCTGGGCGAACCCGGGGCGGCGGCGGGGATCCGCGCCCAGGTCGACCGGGTGCGCGCCGACCTGGACGCCGCCGCCGACGACTACCCGGGGGTGCTGGCCGTGCGGGCGCGGGGGGCGGCGCTCGCGCACCGCGCGGCGGGGGCCGTGGTGGTGGCCGAGGGCGGGCGCGGGATCACCGCGGGCGGGCACGGGGCCCGGCTGCTGCGCGAGGCGGCGTTCGCGATGGTCGCCGCGGGCAGGCCCGCCCTGCGCTCGGCGCTGCTGGCGGACCTGTCCGGGGCGGGCGCTCAGGCCGCGGCGCCGAACGCCTCGACGACCTGCGCCGAGGTCAGCGGCAGGGAGAACATCGGGTAGTCGTGCGCGATCGCGTTGTCGTGCTCGGCCTGGGAGGTGGCGGCCACGCAGTCGGTGAGGGTGATGACCCGGTAGCCGTTCTCGTAGCCGGTGCGCATGGTCGACTCCACGCAGCAGTTGGTGAGGAAACCGCCGAGCACGATCGTGCCGATCCCCTTGCCGCGCAGGATGAAGTCCAGGTTGGTGCTGGCGAAGGTGTCCAGGCCGCGCTTGCCCTCCACCACGATGTCGCCCTCGCGCGGGGCCAGCTCGTCGACGATCGCCGCGCCCCACCCGCCCTTGACGAAGGCACCGCCGTCGACCACGCCCTTGAGGATCCCGTACGGGTGGCGCGACAGCTCGCCGTAGCCCTCGGCGAAGGCGATCGGGGCGTGCATCACCACCGCCCCGGCCGCGCGCGCGGCCTCCACCACCGCCTTGGTGTTGGCCAGCATCCCGGTCGAGCCCATCACCCCGGCCACGGCGTCGTGCAGCACGCCGCCCGGGGAGGTGAAGTCGTTCTGGTACTCGATCAGCACGACCGCCGTCGTCGCCGGGTCCAGCTCCACCGCGCCCATCGCAGACCTCCCGTGTCCGGCGCGGGCGCCCTGCCCGCCCGCCGCCATCCTGCCCGCGCGGGCGACCGCTGACGATCACCCGACCGAGGCAGCCCCGGACGCGGGCCGGCCCCGCCCACGGGTGGGCGGGGCCGGTCGCGGGGGTCGGGTCAGCAGGCCGCGACGAGCTCGTTGGCCGCGGCGTTGATCCGGTTCTGGTCGCCGGACTGGGCCGCGGCGATGAAGGTGCGCGCCGCGGCGCGGCACTTGGCCGCGGCCGAGGCGTCGGACTCGGCCTTCTCCTTGGCGTCGGTGGCGGTCTTGAGCTCGCCCTCGGCCTTCTCCTTGTCCTGCACCGCCGCGTCGCGGGCGCTGTTGGCCTTGGACACGTCCTGGCTGGCGGTGTCGTACTTGGCGCTGAGGTCGTCGCGCTCGCCCTTGGCGCCGAGCCAGAGGAAGGCGAACACCGCGGCCGCGGCGAGGAGCACCACGGCGGCGGCGGACAGGCCGACCAGCAGGCCCTTGCCGCCCTTGGTCGCCGGGGCGCCGCCCTGCGGGCCGCCGACCGCGGGCTGGGCGCCGGTCTGCGGGTACTGCCCGGTCGGCTGCGCGCCGGTCTGCGGGTACTGGGCCGTCGGCTGCGGGCCGGTGGCCGGGTGCTGGCCCGCGGGCTGCTGGCCCGCCTGGCCACCGGATCCCTGGTCCCAGGCGGGGAAGCCACCGGACCCGGGGTTGGGGTTGTAGGCGCCCCCGGGGTTCTGGCCGTACGGCGTCGTCATGGTGTGGAGTCCCTCCCGGAATCGCGCACAGGTCCACCCGAAGCATGGGCGGGGGGCACCGGTGCGTGAGCGTCGAACCCCGGCGACCACCCGATCGGACCAATCAGGACAAGTGTGCCGTGCGGGCGGCTGTCAACCGCACCCGGGTGGGCGCGGCGGGCCGCGCAACACCGCGGCAATGGGGCGGCCACCGCCCGGGGAATGCCGAGCAGGGCAGCACCCCGGGAAAGCGCCCCGGCGCGTTCGGGAATACCGGGAAAAAGACACAGCGACCCGGGCCCGGCGCGCGCGCATTCCCACCCGTTGCCATATCCGCAGCGTGTTCTCGCAGGTCCAGGGCTTCTCCCCCGGTCGGCCGATGCCCCCGGGGGCACCGTTGCGCCTAACCTCCTACGGGTGTGGCGAACCCTGCACCGCCACGCACTCCCTGCGAAAGAACGGAAACCACGCATGCGCAAGTCCAGCTGGTTCGCCGGGTTCGGGGCCGCCGCGCTCGCCGTCGGCCTCGCCGCCACCCCCGCCCAGGCCGCCGAGGGCTCGGTCCTGGGCGCCGACCTGGCCACCGCGGTGCCGGGCAGCTACATCGTCACGCTCAAGGACACCCGCGCCGCCACCGCCACCAGCGCCTCGGCGCTGAGCGCGAAGTTCGGCGGCAAGGTCGACCGCGTCTTCTCCAGCGCGCTGACCGGCTACTCCGCGAAGATGACCGAGAAGCAGGCCAAGCGGCTGGCCGCGGACCCGTCGGTCGCCTCGGTCGAGGCCGACCAGGTGGTGCACATCGACGCCACCCAGACCAACCCCACCTGGGGCCTGGACCGCATCGACCAGCGCAACCTGCCGCTGGACGCGCAGTACACCTACAGCAGCACCGGCACCGGGGTGCGCGCCTACGTCATCGACACCGGCATCCGCATCTCGCACTCGCAGTTCGCCGGGCACGCGGTCAACGGCTACGACTTCGTCAGCAACGACTCGGTGGCCCAGGACGGCAACGGGCACGGCACGCACGTGGCGGGCACCATCGGCAGCCAGCTCTACGGCGTGGCCAAGAACGTCACCCTGGTCGGCGTGCGGGTGCTGGACAACAACGGCTCCGGCACCACCGCCGGGGTCATCGCGGGCGTGGACTGGGTGACCGCCAACGCGGTCAAGCCCGCCGTGGCGAACATGAGCCTGGGCGGCGGGGTGTCCTCCACCCTGGACGCCGCGGTGCGCCGGTCGATCACCTCGGGCGTGACCTACGGCGTGGCCGCGGGCAACAGCAACACCAACGCCTCGACCTCCTCGCCCGCCCGGGTCTCCGAGGCCATCACCGTCGGCGCCACGACCAGCACCGACGCCCGCGCCTCGTACTCCAACTACGGCTCGCTGATCGACGTCTTCGCGCCGGGCAGCAGCATCACCTCGACGTGGAACACCAGCGACACCGCGACCAACACCATCAGCGGCACCTCGATGGCGACCCCGCACGTGGTCGGCTGCGCGGCCCGCTACCTGTCGGCGAACCCGTCGGCGACCCCCGCCCAGGTGCAGAGCTACCTGGTGAACCAGGCGACCACCGGCAAGGTGACCAGCCCCGGCTCCGGCTCGGCGAACCGCCTGCTCTACTGCGCCCCGACCCTCTGACGCGGCGCACCCGCTGACCGGCGGGAGCTGAAGACGGCAACGGACCCCGGCGCTTCCCCGGCGCCGGGGTCCGTCGTCTCTGGGGGGCGGGTAACCCCAGTGGGGTTGGTCCAGGCTCTGCCGGACCGGGTCGACTAGACCGGGGGCAGTGCCCCGGGCAGCCCACCGTCCTCGGGCTGTGGGCGCGCGCTCGCGGGGGCGGCGGGCAATGGGTTGCCGACGAAGAGCACCGCGGCGGCGGCGACCATGCCGGTGAAGACGACCAGCGGCGCGGAGGCCAGCAGCCCGACGACCGAGGCGACCAGCGCGACCCCGGCGAGCGCGACGCGGGCGGGCCCGGGCAGCGCGCCCACGACCGGCTCCTCGGCGAACGCCGCGGCCATGTCCGGGTCCTCGCTGCGGAAGCGCTGCTCGATCTCCGCGAGCGCCCGCTGCTCATGCCAGGTCAGTCGTCTGGGGTCCACCGCCACACCACCTCCGTGCCATGCCGTCCGGTATCCACATGCCCAACCCAGAACGGGATGAAACACGGTCCCTCCCGAAGACATCACACCGGCGGACACCCGCGGGCCCCGGCCGGTGGGCACCGGTGCCGTGACGGGACGTTACCCCTTCATCACGCGAATCTGAACAGCCTTCGAGAATCCCGTTACGCGAGTCCCGCTGACCCGCGCGGGTTACCCACCGTTCGGCCTAACCCCCACGCGCGCGGGCTCGCCCTACCTGCGCCGACGGGTCACCGAGCCGCTGGGTGCACGGGCTCGTGCACGTGCTTGCGCAGGCCGGGGGTGCATGCGGCGACCGCCAAGACCGCCGCCACGCACAGCGCGCCGCCGCTGACCAACGCCGTCGTCCCCGAGGTGGCGCTCGCCACCAGACCGGCCCGCATGTTCCCGACCTCCGGCCCCGCGAACCCCACCGCCAACTCCGCGGCCCCCACCCGGCCCATCAGCTCGTCGGGGGTGTTCAGCTGCACGATGGCGTTGCGCGACACCACCGACGCGGTGTCCGCCGCACCCGCGACCACGAGCAGCGCCAACCCCGCCCACGGGTTCGCCACCAGCCCGAACAGCAGCAGCGCCACACCCCACGACAGCGACCCGACCAGCATCACGACGCCCTGCCGGGGCAGCGACGTGAACGTCCCCGACAGCGCGGACGCCACCACCCCGCCCACGGCGACCGCGGACAGGAACAGCCCCAGCGTGCGCGGGTCGTCGCCGAACCGCTCGGCGTTGACCAGCGGGAACAGGCTCACCGGCATCGACAGCACGGTGGCGGCGAGGTCGGTGACCAGCGCGCCGCGCACCGTCGCGTGGCCCACCAGGAACCGCAGCCCGTCGAGCACCCCGCCGAGCCCGGCCCTGGCGGGCTCACCCCCGGGCAGCATCGCGGGCAGCCCGAACGCGCCGAGGAACGCCGCGCTGAACGACGCCGCGTCCAGGGCGTAGCAGCCGACGACCCCGGTGAAGCCGATGAGCACCCCGCCGACCGCCGGACCCGCGAGCATGGCCACCTGCCCGGTGATCCGCTGCAACGCCAACCCCGCGGCCAGCTGCTCGGGCGGCAGCAGCCGGGGCAGGAACGTGCGCGCCGCGGGCCCGCCACCGGCGATGAAGCACGCCTGCACGGCCACGATCACCAACACCACGCCGATCGGCGCGCCCAGCACCGCCTGCACCACGAGCAGCACCGCGCACGCCGCCTGCCCGACGAGCGTCCACAAGTAGAAGCGCCTGCGGTCGACCCGGTCCACCAGCGCGCCCGCGAACGGGCCGAGGAACACCATCGGCAACCCCTGCGCCAGGCCGACCGCGCCCGTCCACACCGTCGACCCGGTGTCCCGCCAGACCTGGTACATCACCGCGACCAGGGTCAGCTGCGAGCCGAACGCGGAGAACGACCGCCCCACCCACAGCGCGCGGAACGCCCGCGAGGCGCGCAGCGGCCGCAGGTCGACCATCACCCCCATTCCGGGTCCTCGGCCAACCGCGCGGAGATCCGCTCGTGGAAGCCGCGCCGGGCCAGCGCGGCCCGCAGGTCGTCCACCACCCGCGACAGCGGGTAGGGCACCTCGGCCTCCAGCTCGGCGAGGGCGGCCTCGGTGGCGCGCCACTCGGCGGCCAGCGCCCCGACCACCCCGCGCGCCTTCGCGGTGAGGGTGACGCGCTTGCTGCGCGCGTCGGGCCCGGGGACGGTGCGCACGAGCCCGGCCTCGCGCATGGCCTTGACCTTCTGGCTCAGCGCGGAGTGCGTGCGCTGCACGGACGCGGCCAGCTCGGTGATCGTCATGGGGCCCTGCGCGTGCAGCCGGATCAGCTCCATGACGAAGCTCGGCTTGAGCCCGGGCAGCCCCCGGTCGGCGTAGAGGCGCGCGATGTCGGCGTCCATGTCCTGCTGGAGCAGCCGCAGCGAGCGCCAGCGGCTCTGCCCGGTGGGGTCCTCGGGCACGGGGTCCTGACCTGCGTCTTCGGGCACAGGGGGAATCGTAACAGCACTTGCATAAGTGCTGTTACGACGTGGCCGGGTCGCCCCAGGGCACACTCACCGTTGCCACTGCACCGGGTGTCACCGGTGCGTGCGGGTGGCCAACGGACCGGTTGTCCGCGCGGGAAGGCACTGGATACGCCGGTTCACTCGATGGTGTGGCGGGCTGGCGTAGGCCAAGTGGGTGACCCATGCTGTGCGCCATGAAGGTGCGTGCGGTGGGCGTGTTCGCCCGGGTGTTGCTCGCCGTGGGGGCGCTGGCCGTGGTGGCGGCCCTGGCCCTGGGCTGGGTGCTGACGTCGGCGTTCACCGGTGGCCTGGCCACCCTGCCCGGCGGTTCGCTCGACGGGCTGGCCAACCGCCCGGCCGAGGAGCCGGGCGACCCGCTGACGGTCCTGCTCATCGGCACCGACAGCCGCGCCGACGAACCCGAGGACGGCGGGGTCACCGGCCAGCGCGCCGACGCGATGATGGTGCTGCGGGTGGCCCCGGACTCCTCCCGCGCCGACCTGATCTCGCTGCCCCGCGACTCCTGGGTGGACCTGCCCGGCCACGGCCAGGCCAAGGCCAACGCCGCCCTGGCCCTGGGCGGGGTCCCGCTGACCACGCAGCTGGTGGAGACCCTGACCGGCTGGCGGGTCGACCACGTGGCCGTCGTCGACTTCACCGCCGTCCGCGAGATCACCACCCAGCTCGGCGGCGTGGAGGTCGACAACTACACCAACGCCCCCGACCCCCGCACCGGTCGCGGCTTCCCCGCGGGCAAGCTCACCCTCGCGGGCGACGACGCCCTGGAGTTCGTCCGCCAGCGCTACGGCCTGCCCAACGGCGACCTCGACCGCATCGACCGCCAGCAGCAGCTCATCAAGGGCATCGTCGCCAAGACCCTCACCGGCGACACCCTCGCCAACCCCAACCGCCTCCGCCTCATCCTCTCCGCCCTCGGCACCCACGCCACCGTCGACGCCGACCTCGCGGGCCCCGCCTTCAACCGCGTCGCCGCCCAGATCGCCGCCGTCCCCGGCACCGCAAGGACCTTCTACACCGCCCCGACCCTCGGCCCCGGCCGCTCCCCCGACGGCCAGTCCTACCTGGTCCTGGACACCACAGCCCTCAAGGCCGCCTGCGCCGACATCGCCGCGGGCCGCACCCCCACCCTCCCCAACAAAGCCCCCACCCCCTGACCCGACCAGCTGCCCGCACACGGGAGCACAACGATGGTTCTGTGTTCTGTTCAGGCGAAGGTGGCGGGTGTTCGGGGTAGTTGGCGGGGCGGTGTTCAGGACAGGGGGCGGGGTCGGCGGAATGCGCCGCCGTGCGGAACCTCGGTCTGGCTGCTCGGGGGTGCGCCCGCGTCGTCGGGCAGGTGAGGGGTGCAGCGACGGCGCAGGGCCCCGCAGTCGTGCCTGCGGGGCCCTGCGCCACTCGTCTCGTGCTCAGTCGACCAGGATGCGAACAGCTCGGTTGTCCCAGCCGTCGCCCAGCTCGGACAGTCGGGGCCAGTCGCCCTCGACCTCGGTGGAGCGGCCCCCGCTGGGGCCGACCAGCACCCAGTTGCAGTGGCCGGTGTCGACCTTGCGGACCGACGACACCCACCGCGCGCCGTTGAGCAGGGGGATGTCGAAGCCGTAGTCGGCCGGGGAGAAGTCGGACTCCGCGGTGCACCCGCCGCCCGGCTTGAAGTACTGGATGCCGACGCCGGTGTAGCCGGGGTTCTCCCACACCGTGACCACGTGGGTGTTCGCGGCGGCGATCCGCTCCGCCTCGGCGTTGTCGGCGGTGCACCGCGCTCCCCCGCCTGCGAGCAGCAGGCACGTCGTGCCCCCCGCGCTTGCCGCGTTGGCCGGGGCCCAGGCCAACGCCACCGCTGCCACCGCCGTGGCGGTGGCAGCCATGGCTTGCGTCCATGCTCGGTTCACGTGCACTCCTCAACAGTGGTGCACCGATCCCGGCCGGTGCGCGGTCCTGTCACCGCTGCGCGGCCGCACAACCATCACCCACCCAGGCAGCCGGCGCAGCGGACCAGGCCAGAACAACCGCAACGGCTGCCGACCACATGGACTCACCCGACCGACATCGCGCCGACCACAGAGCCCGCCAACCAGGTCCGAGCCAGACCCTCGCCACCTTCCAGCGCAACGAACAGCGGGCCCTGTCGAGCACAAGCACCTACCCGGGCACGCCCGAAGAAACCCGGATATCCGCTTTGCCCAACCACCCACGCTCCCGCAGGCGTACCCCGCCCAAGGGGACCCCTTGTTTTCACGTTACCGCTGGTCAGCGCGGTCAAGAAGACCCCCAACCCGACCTGTGCACAACCCGGCGCCCTGTGGACAACCCAGCCGCGCACCAGCCAGCCGCCCCGTGAACAAGTCAAGCCGGCGCCCTCGTGACCAAGCCAGGTCGAGCCAGCACCCCGCGAGCAAGCCCCCCAACTCCCGCTGAACGCCACCCCACAGCCCGGTGACCGAGGCCCACTCACCCCAGAGGATGATCAACGCCCGGTCAGCAGTCCCCGAGCCCGCAGGTGGTCCGATGCGCGAGATCGAGATGGTGGTGCCCGACGACAACGGCTTCCCGGGCACCCTGGTGCTCCCCGACGGCCCGGGCCCGCACCCGGCCGCCCTCCTGCTGTGGGCGGGGCGCGCCGACCGCGACGGCGACCTGCGCGCGGGCGCCCTCGGCCTGGGCGGGGCCATCGCGGGCGCGCTCGCGGGCGCGGGGGTCGCCTCGTTCCGCTACGACCGCCGCTGCGGGTCGGACGAGGCCTGGCGGGCGCTGGGGTTCTACGACCACCGCGCCACCGCCCGGGCAGCCCTGGGCGCGCTGGCCGAGCACCCGGAGGTCGGGCCGGTCGGCGTCCTGGGCCACAGCGAGGGCGCCCTGCACGCCGCGGGGTTGGCCGCCGACGACCCGCGCGTGTGCGCCGCGGTCCTGCTCGCCTGCCCGGCCCGCACCGGCAAGCAGGTCTACCTCGACAGCGCCCGCCACTGGACCCCCGCCGACCTGCCCCGGGCCCAGCGCCTGCGCAACCGCCTGCTCCGCCGCACCCCCGAGGACCAGGTGCGCCGCACCGTGTCCCGGGCGGAGGCGGGCGACCCCCGGGTCAGCAAGCTCCTGCGCGAGTACGTCCGCCACGACCCCCGCGACGACCTGGCCAGGATCACCGTCCCCGTCTTGGCGCTGACCGGCGAGAAGGACATCACCATCCCGCAGGCGGACCTGGCCACCATCACGTCCCTCGTCCCCGCCCCCGTGCGCGCCCACCGGGTCCCCGACCTCACCCACCTGCTGCGCCGCGACCCCGGCACCCCCACCCGGGAGGACTTCCGCAGGCAGCTGTCCGAGCCGGTCGACGGCGAGGTCCTGGCCGACGTCGCCGAGTGGGTCGCGAACGCCCTGTCCCCCGCCGTCCGCTGACCACCTGACCGCCCACCGGTCCCAGCAGGTGGACCGCGCGACCCGGGTGCCGGGGCGCGACCTACTGTCGAGGGGGAGGCGGTGGAGGGAGGGGCGCAGTGGACCAGCGGGTGTCCGTGGCCGTGGTGGGGGCGGGGCCGAGCGGTGTCGGGCTGGTGGAGCGGATCGCGGCGAGCGCGCCGGAGCTGTTCCCCACCGGCCACCTGACCGTGCACCTGGTGGACCCGCACCCGCCGGGGGCGGGGCGGGTGTGGCGCTACGACCAGTCGCCGCTGCTGTGGATGAACTCGATGCCCGAGGACGTCACGATGTTCCTCGACGAGTCGGTGACCGCCGAGGGCCCGGTGCGGCCGGGGCCGACGCTGGCGGCGTGGGCGGCGCGGGTGCGCGGGTCGGGCGGCGACGGGGTGCCCGAGGACCTGCGCGAGGAGTTCGCGGCCAGCACGCCGACGAAGTTCCCCAGCCGCCGGTTGCAGAGCGCCTACCTGGACTGGTTCTTCCGCGACGCGCTGGCCGCGCTGCCGTCCAACGTGGACGTCGTGGTGCACGAGGACACCGCCGTGGACGTCACCGGCGGGCACGGCGGCCCGCAGTCGGTGTGGCTGGCCGAGGGCGCCGAGCCGCTGGTGGTCGACGTCGTGGTGATGGCCGTGGGCCACCTGGACGTCGCGCCGACCCCCGGGCAGCTGGCGCTGGCGGAGTACGCCGCCGAGCACGACCTGCGCTACGTGCCGCCCGCCTACACCTCCGACATCGACCTGTCCGCGCTGCAACCGGGCGAGGACGTGCTGGTGCGCGGCTTCGGCCTGGCGTTCATCGACCTGATGGCCCTGGTCACCGAGGGCCGCGGCGGCCGGTTCGAGCAGGTCGACGGCACGCTGGTGTACCACCCGTCCGGCAAGGAACCGCACCTGCACATCGGGTCCCGCCGCGGCGTGCCCTACCACGCCAAGCCCGGGTACCGGTTGCAGGGCGAGTTCGCGGGCCCGCCGCGCTTCTTCGACGTGGCGGCGGTGGAGCGGCTGACCGCGCGCGAGGAGCGGGTGGACTTCTGGCGGGACATGTGGCCGCTGGTCGCCAAGGACGTGGCCTGGTGCTACTACACCGAGCTGTACTCCGCGCACGGCGAGCGGACGGCGCTGCCGTTCGAGGAGTTCGAGCGCCGCTTCGCCGCCGCCGACTGGGGTTCGGCCGAGCTGCGCGCGCTGGTCGTCGAGGCCGTGCCCGCCGAGGAGGACCGCTTCGACCCCGAGCGGCTGGACAAGCCGCTGGCGGGCCTGACCTTCGCCGACGAGGCCGAGCTGACCGAGCACCTGCACGCCTACGTCCGCGCCGACATCGCCCGCCGCGCCGACCCCGCCCACAGCGCGGACATGGGCGCGTTCCTGGGCCTGCTGTTCGCCTTCGCCCAGATCGCGCGGGTCGTCGCCTCCGGCCGCCTCACCGACGACGCCCTCATCGACGACGTCGACACCTGGTGGTTCGGCTTCTTCTCCTACTTCGCCAGCGGCCCCCCGGCCCCGCGCCTGGAGCAGCTGCTCGCCCTGTCCCGCGCGGGCGTCGTCTCCTTCGTCGGCCCGGACATGTGGGTCCGCGCCGACGGCGGCCGCTTCACCGCGGGCAGCCCCGCCGTCCCCGGCGAGCGCACCGCCACCGCCCTGGTCGAGGCCCGCCTCCCCCGCCCCAGCGTCGCCCGCGCCACCGACCCCCTCATCGTCGCCCTGCGCGACCGCGGCGAACTGGTCGAGGAGTCCCTGCCCGGCGGCCGCACCACCGGCCGCATCACCACCCGCACCTCCGGCGCCCTCGTCGAACGGGACGGCACCGCCCACCCCCGCCGCATCGCCCTCGGCCCCCACACCAGCATCCGAGCCGCGGCCGCCTTCTCCCGCCCGCACACCAACGCCCCCGGCTTCCGCCGCAATGACCGCGTCGCCCGCACCATCCTCCGCACCCTCCACGCGGGCGGCCCCATCACCATCGACACCTGACGGTCCCGGCGCGACCACCGGGGGCGGGTTAGTCCAGTGTGGAGGGTAGGCCGAAGGCGGCGTGGACGGCGGGGTCCATGAAGGCCGCGATCTCCACCGCCAAGCCGTCCCGCGAGCGGACGCGCACCAGTGCCTCCAGCTCACCCTCCTGGTAGCACGCGAACGCGGTGGTCCCGTTGGCCGGGACCTCCGCCACTTCCCACTCGCCCGTGAACACCCGCGAGGCCGTGTAGGCCAGGACCGCTTCCCTGCCGGACACCACCTCGTCCTCCGGCGGGGTCACCAGCACCACGTCCTCGGCGAGCACCGACGACAGGTCCCCGTTCTCCCACGCTTCCGCGAAGCCCTCCGGCGGCGGTACCGGCGTGCCGGCAGCGACCTGGGAGGCCAACCGCTCAGCGAAGGGAAGCCGCTGCAACGCCGCCACCGCCTCCACGTCCACGTCCCCGGGCCACGGGTCCGGGTGGGGGCGCGGCTCGCCCGCCCGCTCGGCGCACACCTCGTCCGCCAGGGCGAGCAGCCACCCGCGCACGTCCTCTGGGCTGCCTGCCACCTCGTCGAACGCGCGCTGGAGCACTTCCGCCAGCGCGTCCTCCGCGTCCACGACCGAGGCCAGCAGCAGGTAGCACCGGGTGGCCACGGCGTCCCGGTGGGGGGACACGAGGTCGGCGAAGGCGGTGGGGTCGCCGTCGCGGGCGGGGGAGGTGGTCACCCGGGGAAGCTTAGAGCTCGGAGCCGAGTTTGCCGCGCAGGCGGGAGAGGGTCTGGGCGAGCAGGCGGGAGACGTGCATCTGGGACAGGCCGACGCGCTGGGCGATCTGGGACTGGGTCATGTTGCCGTAGAAGCGCAGGGTGAGGATGGTGCGCTCGCGCTCGGGGAGAGCGGCGACCAGCGGGCGCAGGGCCTCGTGGTACTCGACCTTCTCCAGCTCGGGGTCCTCGGCGCCCAGGGAGCGGACCAGCGGGCTCTCGGTCTCGCCGTCCTCGCGGGACTCGTCGACCGAGACCGCCTGGTAGGCCTGCCCGACCTCCAGGCCCTCGTAGACGTCGTCGACCGGGAGGTCGAGGTGGCGGGCGAGCTCGGAGGGGGTGGGGGCGCGGCCCAGGCGCTGGAACAGCTCGCCGGTGGCGGCGCTGATCTCCAGGTGCAGCTCCTTGAGCCTGCGCGGCACCCGGATCGACCAGCTGGTGTCGCGGAAGTACCGGCGCACCTCGCCCATGATCGTCGGGATGGCGAAGGACAGGAAGTCGGTGCCGCGGGTGGGGTCGAACCGGTCCACGGCGTTGATCACGCCGAGGGTGGCGACCTGGCGCAGGTCCTCGGTGGCCTGGCCGCGGTTGGCGAAGCGGATGGCGATGTGGTCGGCCAGCGGCAGGTGCCCGGTGACCAGCTCGTCGCGCAGGGCGGCGCGCTCGTCGGGGTCGGCGGACTCGGCGAGCCGGTGGAACAGCGGGACGAGGTGGTCGTACTCGGTGGACCGGGTGCGTTCGGTGGTGGGCATCAGACGTCCCCGCGTCGTTTGGTCAGGCTGAGCACCAGCCGGCCCCCCGCCACCTCGGAGGTCACGGTGTCGGCCAGCACGGACATGATCTCCCAGCTCAGCGTGTCGTGGTCCGGGCCGTCCCCGGGGTCGGCGTCCACGCTGCCCCGCACGGCCATCCGGCCCCGACCCGAGTCGAGCTGGCAGGCCAGCAGGCAGCCGGGGCGGGCGTGGGTGATCAGCGTGGAGCACATCTCGTCGACGGCCAGGCGGACGTCGGCGATGTCGTCGACGGTGAAGTCCTCGACCATCGCCAGGCTCGCCGCGACCGACCGCACGACCGGCAGCAGCGCCTGGTCGGCGTCGAACTCCACCCGAACCCGTCTGCCCTGCACAGGCACCATCAGCTGACCACCTCCGTGCGGGCCGAGTACCCGACCCCTCCCCGGGGAAACCTCCCCCGGTCCGCCGTCGGGCGGACCCGGGTGCGAGGAGGTGCGATCGGTGGTGGAACGGCCGGTGGGGGCGCAGGAGTGGGTGCCCGGGGACGGTGGCCTGGACGAGCTGCGGGCGGCGATCGGGGGCTGCCGGGGGTGCGGCCTGTTCGAGCACGCCACGCAGCCGGTGTTCGGGCGGGGGCCCGCGGCGGCGCGGGTGGTGGTGGTCGGGGAGCAGCCGGGCGACCACGAGGACGTCGACGGGGAGCCGTTCACCGGCCCCGCGGGCAAGCTGCTGGACCGGGCGTTGGTGGAGGTGGGCCTGGACCGGGGCGAGCTGTACCTGACGAACGCGGTGAAGCACTTCCGGTTCCGCAGGCAGGGAAAGCGGCGCATCCACGAGACGCCCCGGCGCAGCGAGGTGGTGGCCTGCACGCCGTGGTTGGCCGCCGAGCTGGACCGGTTGTCCCCGGAGACGGTGGTGTGCCTGGGGGCGACGGCGGCCAAGGCGGTGCTCGGGCCGTCGTTCAAGCTCACCGAGCACCGGGGCGAGGAACTGCGCCCCGACGACGGGTTGGCGGCGGGATTGCGGGTGGTCACGACCGTCCACCCGTCGGCGGTATTGCGCGCACCCGACCGGGACAGCGCTTATGCCGACTTCGTCGCGGACCTCAAGGTGGTGTGAGCGGGTCCGGGTACCGCCCCTTACCGGGCTATTCCGGGCAATGCAGGTAGAAGCTGGTGATGCCCCGGTCGTCGAGGACGCGCACCATGTCCGGGCGGCCGTGCACGAACATCTCCGGTTCCACCCGCATGCGGTGCTTCCCGGTCTTCGCGGAACGGGAGAGCACGCCGATCCCGTGGTAGGGCAGCAACCGCGCGCTGAACTTGTACTCGGGCATCAGGCGCAGCCCCAGCACCGGGATCGGCTTGGTGTGGATGGTGGCGCGGATGGCCCCCGGGAAGGCCAGCTCCTCCCACCGCAGGTCGGTGGCGGCCAGCTTCATCGCCCGGTACTCGTCCAGCGCCCAGCGCGAGCGCTCCCGGATGCCGTCGCCCAGGCCCGCCTCGCCCGCACCCAGGAAGGTCGACCGCAGCTCGTCGTAGCTCAGGCCGAGCTTGCGGATGTCGATGCTGGCCATCATGCTGCCCAGCCACCGGTCGTGCTCGGCGCCGGTGATCCCGTCGGCGCAGCGGTCGCGGCGCAGCGCGCGGAACCAGGCGTCGAACCGCTCCTGGAACCGCGGCACCACCGGTCGCAGCACGTCGGACATGTCGTGCAGGACCACCCGCCCGGCCAGGCCCAGCGCCTCGACCCGCCCGCGCAGCTCGGCGACGTAGTTGACCGCCTCCACCGAGGTCACGCCGAAGGGCGGGCTGTAGAAGGTGCTGTCGGAGATGACGTGCACGACCGCGCCGGGCGCGTGCACCCTGCCCAGCAGCTCCGCGAAGCGGCCCAGGTGCAGCAGGGCGACGTCCTCGGCGGCGGTGGCGGCGGTGAGGTCGAAGCGCTTGACCGGGTTGCCGATCACGCAGAACGCGGGCAGCACCACCGCCAGCGGCCGGCCCGCGCGCACCGCGTCGACCACCCGCGCCCGCCACGGGGAGTCGGCGGCGGCGAAGGCGGCGCGGGAGTTGAACTGGAAGGCGCGGTGGTTGAGCAGGGCCAGCACCCGCTCCACCGGGTCGTCGTCGCGGTGCAGCCGCGCGAACCGCTCCCAGCAGAACCGCGGCGACTCCGCCGACCCCAGCACCAGGGCGCGCAGGTCCGCGTCCAGCTCCCTGGTGCGCCCGGCGCGGTCGAGCGGGTCCGCCTCGGGCCATTCCGAGGGGCGGTACAGACCGGAATCGGTAATGGCTTCCCCGTGCGCGGCGACCGCCGCGTAACCGTCGTTCCGGGTTCCTCTGCGGGCCAGGGTCTGCACGGGCACGGAAATTCCCCCCGGATTGACGTCGTCGACAATGGGCGGCGCGGTGAATTGCCACCACCTTCCGGGCCACGAGCAGGTCGTGTCAAGCGCCGGAAAGTTCCCGTCCGCTTTTCGCGAATCGGGTGAGCAAGTCACCACCGGGGTTCTATCACGCCGGGAGCCGGGCCGCGGCGGTCAGCGGCGGGTCTCGAACAGGATCAGCGCGGTGTCGGTGAACATGCCCTCCAGGTCGGGCAGGCCGGGCGCGCCCGCGGTGTAGAGGCGGTGGCGGATGCGCTCGGCGGTGCCGCCGATGTAGAGGTCGAAGGTCTGCGGGGCGACCTCGCGCACCGCCGGGTCGGCGGCGCGGGCGCGGTCGTGCAGGGTGCGGAAGATGCCCGCGAAGGCCGCGTTGACCGCGCTGGTGCGCCTGGCCAGCTCCGGCCCGGCGCGCAGCGTCTCGATGTAGAGCGACCACGCCGCGTCCGGGTGCCCGGCCAGCGCGGCGAGGAACGCCCGCCAGGACAGCCGGATCCGGCTCGCCCAGTCGTGCTTGGCCACCGGGTCGAGCGCGTCGCGCAGCGAGGAGCTGACCTCGGCGACGGCGGCGTCGAAGGCCGCCAGGAAGCAGGCCTGCTTGTCGTCGAAGTGCTCGTAGAAGGTCCGCCGGGACACCTCGGCGCGCACCACGAGGTCGTTGACGGTGGCGTCCGGGTAGCCCTTGGCCGCCACGACGTGCAGCACGGCCTCGATCAGCCTGCCCCGCTGCGAGGCCGCGATGTCCTCGCGGCTGAGCCCGTGCCTGCCGCGGGGGAGCTGCCGCGGGCTGCGACCGGCCTGCCCGGAATTCACGCGGGCCACGTTATCACCCCTCCACAGGCCCCCGGCGAAATGTCGTCGGCCCACCCACAACCGCCGATTCCACAATTGCGCCGGGCACCGCCGGTGTGGTTGTCTCTGCTCTGGGTACGGTCGTGTTCCCAAGCGGGCCGCACCACCGGCACACCCCCGGGGCTGGGGAAACGGGTCCACACGCCTCGGGTACGGGTCGGGGCCCCACCGCCGCACCGGTGGGGCCCCGACCTCCCGCCCGAGGGCGGTGCGCACCTACGACGGCAACGACCCCCGCAACCGCCCCGACACCAGGCGGATGAACCGGGCCGAGTCGGGCAGCTCGCCGCCCTCGGCCAGCACCGCGAGGTCGTGCAGGAGCGACGCGGTCTCGGCCAACCCCTCGTCCTCGGGCCGGGCCTCGTGCGCGGCGCGCAGCGACGACACCAGCTCGTGGTCGGGGTTGAGCTCCAGGATCCGCTTGACCTTGGGCAGCTCGTGGCCCATCGCCCGGTACATCTTCTCCAGGTTGGGCGCGAGGTCGTCGGCGTCGCCGACCACGCAGGCGGGCGAGGTGGTCAGGCGGCTGGAGAGCCGGACCTCCTTGACGGTGTCCTTGAGCGCCTCGGACATCCAGCCCAGGAAGTCCTTGAACTGCTCCTGCTTCTGCTCGTCCTTGGCCTCGTCCAGGTCGACCTGGCCCTTGGCGATCGACTGGAACTTCTTCCCGTCGAACTCCGGCACCGCGTCCACCCACATCTCGTCGATGGGGTCGGTGAGCACCAGCACCTCGTAGCCCTTGGCCCGGAACGCCTCCAGGTGCGGGGAGTTCTCGATGACCGCCCGGTTGTCGCCGGTCATGTAGTAGATGTGCTGCTGGCCGTCCTTCATCCGCTCGACGTAGCCGCGCAGCGAGGTCTGCTGCTCGGGGTCGAGGGTGGAGTCGAACGAGCAGATCTCCAGGATCGCGTCGCGGTTGTCGGCGTCCTGGACCAGGCCCTCCTTGACCGCCTTGCCGAACTCCGACCAGAACGTCTTGTACTTCTCCGCGTCCTGCCCGCGCAGCTCCTTGACCGTGGCGAGCACCTTCTTGACCAGGCGGCGGCGGATGAGCTGGATCTGCCGGTCCTGCTGCAGGGTCTCGCGGGAGACGTTGAGCGAGAGGTCGGCGGCGTCCACCACGCCCTTGACGAAGCGCAGGTACTCCGGGATGAGCGACTCGCAGTCGTCCATGATGAACACGCGCTTGACGTAGAGCTGGATGCCCCGGTTGGCGTCGCGCATGAACAGGTCGAGCGGGGCGTGCGAGGGGATGAACAGCAGCGCCTGGTACTCGAAGGTGCCCTCGGCCGACATCTGCACGGTCTTGAGCGGCTCGGCCCAGTCGTTGGCGATGTGCCGGTAGAACTCGGCGTACTCCTCCTCGCCCACCTCGCTGGCCGGGCGCGCCCACAGCGCCTTCATCGAGTTGAGCGTCTGCACCTCGGTCTTGGGCTCGTCCTCGCCCGCGCCCGGCTTGTCCACCTCCATGCGGATGGGGTGGGTGATGAAGTCGGAGTAGCGCTTGACCACCTCGCGCAGCTTCCACGCCTCGGTGTAGTCGGGCATCTGCTCCTCGGCGTCGGCGGCCTTGAGGTGCAGCACCACCGAGGTGCCCTGCGGGGCGTCGGCCACCGGCTCGATGGTGTAGGTGCCCTCGCCGCTGGACTCCCAGCGGGTGCCCTCGGCCTCGCCCGCGTACCGGGTCAGCAGGGTGACCTTGTCCGCGACCATGAAGCTGGCGTAGAAGCCCACGCCGAACTGCCCGATCAGGTCCTGCGCGCCCGCGGCGTCCTGGGCCTCGCGCGCCTGGCGCAGGAACTCCGCGGTGCCGGACTTGGCGATGGTGCCGATCAGCCGCACCACGTCGTCGCGGGTCATGCCGATGCCGTTGTCGCGCACGGTCAGCGTCCGCGCCTGCTTGTCGACCACCAGGTCGATGTGCAGGTCGTCGGTGTCGACCGAGAGGTCCTTGTCCCGGTAGGCCTCCAGCCGCAGCTTGTCCAGCGCGTCGGAGGCGTTGGACACCAGCTCCCGCAGGAACGCGTCCTTGTTCGAGTAGATCGAGTGGATCATCAGCTGGAGCAGCTGGCGCACCTCGGCCTGGAACTCGAACGTCTGCGTCGTCACGTCGTCCTCCCCGTTTCCCACTCCCGGGCCCGGTACGGCCCCCGGCCCGGCGCACTCCCGAGTTCGGCCGGAATCGTACCGGGCACGCCGGGACGCCCGGCGACCTCGCCGAACCAAGCCGACATTGCCGACAAACCACGCAGAGTGCCTACCCTGGTGGCGTAGTGTCACGATCGGGGGTCGGCGGACGACACCAGCGCTGTAGCCTGTCGAGCGGTCTGGTTCGGGGAGGACATCCGGTGCACGTCAGCGAGGTCATGCAGGCCATCCCGCCCCTGGCGGTCTACCTGGTGGTGGGCCTGGTCATCGGGGTGGAGAGCCTGGGCATCCCCCTGCCCGGCGAGGTCGTCCTGGTCAGCGCCGCCCTGCTGTCCTCCCAGAGCGACCAGGTCAACCCCCTGGTCGTGGGCATCTGCGCCACCGCGGGCGCCATCGTCGGCGACAGCATCGGCTACCTCATCGGCAAGAAGGGCGGCCCCCGCCTGTTCGCCTGGGCGGGCCGCAAGTTCCCCAAGCACTTCGGCCCCGCCCACATCGCCAAGGCCCGCGGCCTCTTCCAGCGCCGGGGCGTCTGGGCGGTCTTCTTCGGCCGCTTCGTCGCCCTCCTGCGCATCCTCTCCGGCCCCCTCGCGGGCTCCCTGCACATGCACTACGGCAAGTTCCTCGCCGCCAACGCCGCGGGCGGCCTCGCCTGGGCGGGCGGCACCACCGCCCTGGTCTACTACCTCGGCGTCGTGGCCGAGGAGTGGCTGTCCAAGGTCAGCTGGTACGGCCTCATCGCCGCGGTCGCCGTCGCCGTGATCGGCTTCCTCGTCGTCCGCAAGCGCATGGCCGCCACCCCCGCTGAAGAAGCCGACACCCCCACCCCCGTCGACTGACCACCGGTCATTCCCTCGCCCCGCTGCTGATCGCTTCGACCTCCACGAGCAGGCTCGACATCAGCCCCAAGAGCACGACGGCGCGGGGGCGGGGCAGGTCGACCAGGTTGTGCGCGTACTCGTTCCGGATGAACGCGAACGCGGCCAGCACGGCGTTGCGCAGGGACCGCACGAAGGCCTCCAGGTACTCGCCCTCCAGGCTCCGGACGAACTCCAGCCCGAGCTGCCTGCCGTACTTCGCCGACCCCAGGTGCTGCCGCATGCGCGTCTCGACCATCGCCCCCAGTTCCCGCAGCGCGGTGTCGTAGAGCCCACCCGCGACGATGTGCTCCACCCTCGGCCGCGCCGAGTCCGGCAGCGGCACCGGCTCGTCCTCGAACAGCTCGGCCAGCCGCGCCCACCCGCGCCCGGTGAGGCCGATCCGCTCACCGTCGCGCACCCCGAGCCACGTGCGGAAGACCGGCCCGAACCCGTCGTCGTCCTCCTCGTCGTCCAGCGGAGGCAGCCGGAAGGGGACCACCGCCCCCTCCAGGACCGCCCCCAGGTGGTCGAGCGGATCGACGTCGTCGGGGAAAGGGCGGCCCGCCGCCCGCGCGCTTGCCGACACCGCGGCCCGCAGTTGGTCCCGCCTGCGTTCCTCGTGCTCCCGCTCGGTCAGCCGTTCCACGCCCGTGACCAACCCGTCGTCGGCGGCGTCGAGCAGCGCTTCGTGGGCGATCGCGAGGTGCAGCCGGTCCTCGGGCCGCCTGCCGAACCCGTCGGCGACGAGCAGCACGTACCCACCGATGTCGCTCGTCACCGAGAAGGTGGTGCCCTCCGGGAACCTCGCCAGGCCGACCAGCGCGTCCCGCACCCCCACGCCGGTCGGGTACGCGGGCCAGTCAGCGTTGAGGATCGTCATGATGGAGTTGCCCTGGGCGAAGGGCAGCACGCCCGGGTGGTCGAAAAGGCTCACCCCCAGGAACGTAGGACACCGACCGCACTTGGTCGGCCTGCCGGCCCGCCGGGGGTCGGGGAGGTCACGGGGAGCCGGGCTGTGGGGTGGCGGGGGCGGGGGTATGACTGGGGCATGACGATGACTGTCGCGGTGTTGGGGACGGGGATCATGGGGGCCGGGATGGCCCGCAACCTGGCGAAGGCCGGGCTGGACGTCGTGGTGTGGAACCGGAGCGCGGACAAGGCCGAGGCACTGGCGGACGTGGCGCGGGTGGCCGGGTCGGCGCAGGAGGCGGTCCGGGGAGCCCGGGTGGTGGTGACCATGCTGTTCGACCTCGACTCCACCCGGGAGGTGATGGGGCGGGTGCTGCCGCACGTCGAGGGGACGTGGGTGCAGTCGGCGACGGTGGGGTTGGACGGGGCGGCCGAGCTGGGGCGGTTGGCCGGGGAGCACGGGGTGGCCTACGTGGACGCGCCGGTGCTGGGCACCCGCAAGCCCGCCGAGGACGGCACCCTGACCGTGCTGGCGTCCGGGACGGGCGACGACGACGTGGCCGCGGTGTTCGACGCGATCGGCGCGCGGACGGTGTGGGTCGGGGAGGAGCCGGGGGCCGGGCACCGGCTGAAGCTGGTGGCGAACGCGTGGGTGCTGTCGGTGGTCACCGGCACCGCGCAGAGCGTCGAACTGGCGCGCGGGCTCGGCCTGGAGCCGTCCGCCTTCCTCGACGCCATCTCCGGGGGCGTGCTGGACACCCCCTACGCCCAGCTCAAGGGCAAGGCGATGATCAGCGGCGAGTACCCGCTCCAGTTCGGCCTCGACGGCGCCCGCAAGGACTCCGGCCTCATCGCCGACGCCCTGGTGGCCGCAGGCCGCGACGACCGCCTGATGCGCGCCATCCACGACCTGCTGACCACCGCGTCCGAGCGGGGCCTGGGCGGGCAGGACATGGCCGCGGTCAACCAGGCCTTCCCCCGCGGCTGACCGCTCCCCCGACGGCCGGGCACCCCACCGGGGCGCCCGGCCGTCGTGCGTCCCGGTGCCGGCCACCGCGTGCCTGCTCCCCGCTGAGCCGTCCGTCGCATGCCGTGGCGTCAATCCGCCAGGGGCGGGAGACGGCCGTCACCGGCTGACCAGGGCGTTCCCAGTTATGCGTCCGGAAGGCACCGCCCGCTGGGCTACGTGGCGGATTGTCAAGTTGCGGCATGAATCGGAAACTTTCAGTCGTAAGCCATTGTTCGTTCCCTGCACCCACGAACAACCTTGCGAGGGCACTCATGCGCACACCCGTCCCCGTCCTGCTGGCCGCCGCCGCGCTCGGTGCGCTGGGCCTGGCGGCGCCCGCCGCCGCGACCCCGCTGGTCGCCGTCACCCCGGCCGCGGTCGACGCCGTGCCGGGCAGCTACATCGTCACCCTCAAGGACACCGCGGGCCTGCGCGCCCAGTCGGTGACCGCGCGGCTGTCGATCGCACCGTCGCACGTGTACTCGTCGGTGCTCAACGGGTTCTCCGCGAAGCTGTCGGACGCCCAACTGGCCAAGCTGCGGGCCGACCCATCGGTGGCGCGCATCGAGCAGGACGCCGAGGTCTCCGCGGACACCACCCAGTCGGGCGCGACGTGGGGCATCGACCGCATCGACCAGCCGTCGCTGCCGCTGTCGGGCACCTACACCTACAACGCCGACGGTTCCGGGGTCACCGCCTACATCATCGACACCGGCATCGACGCCGACCACCCCGACTTCACCGGCCGCGGCCAGAACGCCTACGACGCCGTCGACGGCACCAACGACGACTGCAACGGCCACGGCACGCACGTCGCGGGCACCATCGGCGGCGCGACCTGGGGCGTGGCCAAGAACGCCCAGCTGCGCGGCGTGCGCGTCCTGGACTGCGGCGGCAGCGGCACCTGGGCTGGCGTGATCGCCGGCATGGACTGGGTCGCGGCCAACCACGCCTCCCCCGCGGTGGCCAACATGTCCCTCGGCGGCGGCTTCAACCAGTCGGTCAACGACGCCGCCACCCGCCTCGCCGACAGCGGCGTCTTCACCGGTGTCGCCGCGGGCAACTCCTACGGCTCCGACGCCTGCAGCGCCTCCCCCGCCAGCGCCGCCAACATCACCACCGTCGCCGCCAGCGACTCCGGCGACAACAACGCCTCCTTCAGCAACGTCGGCCCCTGCGTCGAGCTCTACGCCCCCGGTGTCGGCATCACCTCCAGCTGGCTCAACGGCGGCACCAACACCATCAGCGGCACCTCCATGGCCACCCCCCACGTCGTCGGCGTCGCCGCCCTCTACAAGAGCACCTACGGCGATGCCCCCAGCACCACCGTCAACTCCTGGCTCACCGCCAACGCCACCCCCGGCGTGATCAACGGTGTCCCCGCGGGCACCCCCAACCTCCTCCTCCAGACCGCGGGCCTCTGACCCCCCACTCCGTTCCGCGAAGCGCCCCCGGCACCACCCCGGGGGCGCTTCGTCGTCCCCACCCTCCCCTATGGACACTGTGCCCCAGCCGTTCAACGCCGCAGGCGAGCCCAAGACATCCCTAACAGCCGTCGTTCGGCTAGAGCAGCCCCCACCCCGCACCCCACCTCACCCAGCCCCACCAACCACCTCGCAACCCCATGCCCCGTGGTGAAGCCCATCCCTCAAGCCGTTGTTTGGCCAGCCCCACCCACACCCCGCAATCCATGGTGCCCAGCTCTACCAACCGGCCCGGCAAACCCAACACCGCTCAGCCGAGCCAATGATCATGGGCTGTGCTCACACCTGGGCCTGCCCCAGTCCTGGCCGCAAGTAGCTCGGTGGAGGCGGTGTCCAGGGTGGGCGAAGCCCATCGCGAAGCGACGCCCGCAGGGCGCCCTTGACTCCGCCTCCACCGAGTTACACACTCGCGGCCCCCGAGGACAGGCCCCACGCCAGCGGCCCCCCACAACGCACGCCCCCGAAGACAGGTCCCCACTAAGCCAGGAACCCTTAGCTCACACGGCAGGCACCTCAGCGAACGCCCCGGCAGGCGCCAGCGGCAACTCCACCACCGACCCCCCAACCCCCCACTCCACCCCGTACAACCCACCCAACTGGTTCAGCAGGTTCCCCGGCAGCGACAGCAACCGGGGCGTGTCAGCACTCGACACGGTCACCCGCAGCCGGTGCCCCGCCTCGATCCGCGCGACCGTCGTCGGCACCTCGATGTCGTAGCGCACCTTCTGCCCCACGGGAACCGACTGCACGGCTTCCCGCGTGTACGGGTGGAACGGGAGCAGGTAGTTCCCGTCCGGCGCCCGCCAGCTGCGCGACTCGTCGACCGCGCGGTGGCTGCCGAGCAGCGACCCGCTCGCCAGGGGGGTGGACACCCCGTTCGGGGCGACGTCGGAGATCGTGACGGCGAACTGCGTGTCCGGCCGCGACGACGTGGCGATGATGGACGCCGACATCGGCCCGGCGAGCACCTGCGCCTCGGTGAACGGTTCGGTGGTGTAGGTCTTGCCCAGCAGCGGCAGCTGGGTCAGGTTGTCGTTGTGCGCGCACGGCGGCGGCAGGTGCAGCGTGGTGAACACCGCCACCAGGCCGCCCGCGGTCGCCTGGTCCAGGCCGCGGTTGCAGGGGACGGCGGCCGGGCTGTAGATGATCGTGTCGGTGCCGGAGCGGGTGGGGGCGGCGGTGGAGAGGGTGCCGCCCGCGCCGGGGTGGAAGGCGGTGGGGGTGGCCTCGGGGAACGGGAAGCGCGTGGCGCCGACCCAGCGGTCGGTGCCGACCTCGTTCATCCGCAGCGGGGGCCCGTCGGGGCCGGTGTCGAGGCCCTTGAGGTGCTTGTCGAACCAGCGCAGGCGCAGCGCGTCGATGTCGATGCCCTGGCCGACGGTGACGTGGTGCCAGGGGCCCATGACCAGGCGGTAGTCCGGGTCGACGGCCTGGTCCGGGCTCATCGGGCGGCCCACCGCCCCGCCGGCGGCCAGCGACTGGAGGTCGCTGTAGAGCAGCAGCTGCCCGCGCTCGAACACGTCGTCCCAGCCGCCGACCATCTGCACCGGGACGCCCGCGCGCACGACCTGCGGCAGCACGGACTGCGGGCTGCGGCTCCGCCAGTAGGCGCCGTCGTAGGACACGTCGCCGCCGGTGGTGCCCTCCAGCAGGGTGGCGGCGTGGAAGCTGAGGATGCTCGCTGCCCGGTCCACCAGCACCTTCGCCAGGTCCGGGTTGCCCGCGGTGGCGGCGTTCACCAGCTGCACGAACCCGGTGAGCCCCAGGTACACCACGTCGGAGGCGAGGCCGAAGTTGCCGCCGGGGAAGGCCATGTCGCGGTAGGGGTCGATGCTGGGCACCATCGGGAACATCGCCTTGACCGGGGAGCCCGGGCCCAGCGCGGCGACGGTGAAGAACTGGTTGATGGCCATGTAGGAGGCGCCCGAGAGCCCCACCACGCCGCTGGAGCCGGGCAGCCCCGCGGCCCAGTGCACCACCTGGACGCTGTCCCTGGCCTCCTGCTGCCCGAGGAAGTCCCACCGCCCCTGCGAGCCGCCGGTGCCGCGCACGTCCACGACGGCGTTGATGTACCCGCGCTTGACCAGGTAGTCGTCGCCGCCGCCGATCAGCTCGAAGCCCGCGTCCGGGTCCGACACCCCGGGGAAGGCGTCCATCAGCGCGCCGTAGGGCGTCTGGGTGAGCACGACGGGGAACGGACCGGGCGCCGCGGTGCCGTCCGGGTTCTGCGGGAAGTACACGTCCGCGCGCAGCACGGTGCCGTCGGACATCGTGATCGGCACTTCCTTGCGCACCCCGACGCCGAATTCCGCGGGCCCCGGCGACCACTCCGCCGACGCGACCGGACCCGCCCCGACCAGGCCCGACGCGGCCAGCAGGACGATGACGAGCAAACGGCGGAGGTGTGCGGGCATTTTCTGTTTGTACCCTGCAAGCAGTTGCCGCACAAGCATTCTCACCCGAACCGGTACGGGTCGTTTCCCGTACGGCGCGCCTATTTCCCGGATAAAACGTGAAACTTGTCAGCAAAGGCACCGATACGCGCCCGTCACACCCCGGACGCCCGCCGTTTTTCATCCCCACCCCGGACACGAGCACGTTTCGCTTCCCCGCGCCCGCCGCACGCCCCCGCCCCGGCGGGTATCAGTCCACTGGGGCCGCTGCGGCGCGCTTGGTGTGGTTGAAGACCAGGTTCAGCACGAACGCGGCCAGCGTGGCGCTGGTGATGGCGCTGCCGAGGACGACCTGGGCCCAGCCGGGGAAGCCGCGGTAGAAGCCCGGCGCCACCACCGGCACCATCCCGATGCCCACCGCCACGGCCACGATGAACAGGTTCTTGGTGCCGTCGTACTGGACCTTGCCCAGCGTGCGCACGCCCACCGAGGCCACCATCGCGAACATCACCAGCCCCGCGGCGCCGACCACCGGGCCCGGCAGCGCGGCCACGACCTGCCCCAGCTTGGGCACCAGCCCGAGCAGCACCAGGATGCCGCCCGCGGAGGCCGCCACGTACCGGCTGCGCACCCCGGTCATGCCGATCAGGCCGACGTTCTGGGCGAACACCGTGTCCACGAACGCGTTCATGAACCCGCCCAGCACCGCCGACACCCCGTCGGCGGCCATGCCCCGCGCCAGGTCGGCCCGCGAGAGCTCCTTGCCCGTCAGCTCCCCCACCGCCAGCATGTCCGCCGTCGACTCGGTGAAGGTCACCAGCATCACCACGCACATCGACACCACCGCGGCCACCGGGAACTCCGGCGGCCCGAAGTGCAGCGGCGCGCTGATCCCCACCCAGGCCGCGCCGCCCACGCCGGAGAAGTCGGTGAGCCCCATGGGGATCGCGGCCAGTGTGCCCGCGACCAGGCTGAGCAGCACCGCCACCTGCGCCAGGAACCCCGTGGCGAACCGGGTCAGCAGGACCACCAGCAGCAGGATCCCGCCCGCCAACCCCAGGTTCGGCAGCGCGGCGTAGTCCGGGGCGGCCGGGTCGTTGCCCGCGATGAGCCCGGCGGCGACCCCGATGAGCGACAACCCCACGACGGTGATCACCACCCCGCTCACCAGCGGCGGGAAGAACCGCAGCGCCCGGGAGAACGGCACCGCCACCAGCAGCCCGAACACCCCGGCGGCGATCATCGACCCGTACACGGCGGCCAACCCGTACTGCTGGGCGATCAGGATCATCGGCGACACCGCGGTGAACGTCGCCCCCACCACCACCGGCAGCCGCACCCCGAGCACCCGGCCCACCCCGAGCGACTGCACCAGCGTCACCACTCCCGCGACCAGCAGGTCGGCGTTGATGAGCAGCCCGACGGTCTCGGTGTCCAGGCCCGCGGCGGCGCCGAACACCAGCGGCACGGTGACACAGCCCAGGTACATGACCAGGACGTGCTGCAAGCCCAGCACCCCCAGCTGGGCCGGGGGCAGGGGCGTGTCGACGGGGTGGCGGACAGTGGTCACCCGGTGACGGTAGGAGCGCGCTGTTGCGATCTCGTTCCCGCGCGCGCAACGCGCCGTTTCACCGCGCACCGAGGCGGAGGGCGACGTGGGCGGTTTGCCCGGAACGCGGCCCGTGGGAGAGGGTCGGGGTCCCGTCCCCGAGGTGTTGCGGAGCCCCCATGAGCCCAGTGGCCGTCGACGACCGCTCGACCGGCGCCGCCACCGGGGCGCCCGCGCGCAGGCACCGACCGGAGCTGCAAGGGCTGCGCGCGCTCGCGGTCGCGCTCGTCGTCGTCTACCACGTGTGGCTGGGCCGGGTTTCCGGCGGCGTGGACGTGTTCTTCGTCATATCCGGCTTCCTCGTCACCGCGCAGCTGGTGCGCGCGGCGACCGGCCCCGGCATCCGCTTCGGGGCGCACTGGGCGCGCACGCTCAAGCGGCTCGTGCCGTCGTCGGTGGTGGTGCTGCTGTCCGTGCTCGTCGCCGCGGTGGCGCTGCTGCCGGAGAACCGGTGGTTGCAGACCGCGCGCGAGATCGGGGCGTCGGCGCTGTTCGCGCAGAACTGGCAGCTCGCCTACGACGCGGTGGACTACTACGCGCAGAACAACACAGCCAGCGTCGTGCAGCACTTCTGGTCACTGGCCATCCAGGGCCAGTTCCACCTGGTGTGGCCGCTGCTGGTGGCGCTCGTGGTGCTGGTCGCGCGCGACCGCCCGCTGCGGGCGCTGTTCGTGGTGCTGGCGGTCGTCAGCGCCGCGTCGCTCGCCTTCTCCGCGCTCCTGACGGCCGCCGACCAACCGTTCGCCTACTTCCACTCGCTGACCCGGGTGTGGGAGTTCGGGGCGGGTGGCCTGCTCGCACTGCTGGTCGACCGGGTGGACCTGGACCGGCGGCTGCGCGTGCTGCTCGGCTGGGCGGGCGTGGTGGCCCTGGTGAGCTGCGGCGTCGCCATGGACGTGGGGTCGCGGTTCCCCGGGTACCTGGCGCTGTGGCCGGTGCTCGCCGCGTGCGCGGTGGTCGTGGCGGGGTCGACCGGGTCGCCGCACGGCGTCGACCGGTGGCTGTCCGCCCGGCCCGTGACCTACCTGGGCGACCTCAGCTTCGCCCTGTACCTGTGGCACTGGCCGGTGCTGGTGTTCTACCTGGTGGTGCGCGACCGCACGGTGGTGGGCCCGCTGGGCGGCGGCTTCGTCATCGCGCTGTCGCTGCTGCTCGCCGCCGCCACCCACCACCTCGTCGAGGAGCCGCTGCGGCGGGCCCGCTCCAGCACCCGCCGCTCCTACGCCCTCGTCGCCGCGGGCGTGGTGGCGGTGCTGGGCGCGGCGACGGCGTGGAACGCCGTGGTGGTCCGCGACGCCGAGCGGTTCAGCACCCTGGTGGGCGACCGCGACCACCCCGGCGCCATCGCCCGCGTCCCCGGCTTCGAGTACACCGGCGCCGAGGACGCCGTGCTCATCCCGTCCCAGGCCGTCGTCGCCAAGGACTGGCCGGACGCGTCGGCGTTCGACTGCGCGGTCAAGCCGGGCACCGAGCAGCTCCAGGTCTGCGAGAGCACCTGGACCGACACCCCCGCGCGCACCCTCACCATCGTGGGCGACTCGCACATGTACCTGTGGTCGGCGGGGCTGGTGGAGGTCGCCAAGCGGCGCAACTGGGCGCTGGACATGATGGTCCTCGGCGGCTGCCCGTACTCCACGCGCTCGGAGACCTACCCGGGGGACGACCGCTGCCGGGAGTGGACCGACCAGGTCACCGGGGAACTGCTCGACCGGCAACCCGACGCGGTGGTCACCCTCGCCACCCGCAACGCCCGCCCCGGCCGCACCGAGACGACACCGGACGGCTTCGTCGAGCGGTGGCGCCAGCTCGACGACGCGGGCATCACCGTCCTCGCCTTCCGCGACAACCCCCGCTACGACTCCTCCCCCAGCGCCTGCGTCGCCCTGCGCGGCAGGGACGCCGACGCGTGCACCGCCGCGCGCGGCGACATCTACGCCGAGACCCCGCCCTACGCCGACCGCGCCGACATCTCCCCGAACGTCTTCTTCTTCGACTTCGCCGACTACTACTGCGACGCGCTCACCTGCCCGCCCGTCATCGGCAACGTGCTCGTCCACCTCGACGACAACCACCTCACCGCCACGTTCATGGAGTCCATGGCCCCCATCGCCGAGGAGGCCGTCCTCACCGCGACCGACTGGGAGTAGCCCCGCCGCCGGGACGGGCCCGCGCGGGTGCGGCAGGATGCGCGGCATGAGCGAGCAGCACGCCCACCCGCACGTCTACACGAGCACCGCGGTCATCGACGGTGAGCCGATCACCTGGGTGCACCACGACCACGACGGCGACTGGCAGGTCCTGGGCGAGACCCCCCTGGAGACCGACGACGACGCGGTCCTGACCCACCTGGAGGACCTGCTCGCCCTCGACCCGTCGGTCGAGCAGCTGCTGGAGATCCCGCAGGGCCACTCCGCCGAGCGGGACGACAAGGACAGCCCGTGGCAGGTCTACGAGGAGCCCGACGACGAGCAGGTCTGCTGGACCACCCGGCAGGTGCTCGACGGCGAGCCCGTCCTGGTCGTCTTCCACACCGACGACGACGAGTTCGAGTTCCTGGGGGCGACCGAGCCCACCGAGGACAACAGCGTCGCGACGGACCTGGAGACCCTGGCGGCGGCCGACCCGTCCCTGCCCGACCCGGCCACCGTCCCGCCGATGCACGCCGCCCACCGCGACAGCCCCGACCAGCCGTGGCAGATCAGCCTCTACGAGGCCGCTGACCAGGACGACGAGGACGCCGAGGACGCCGGCTCCGCCGAAGGCACCGCCGACGGCCCCACCGCGCACTGACCCCGCCGACGGGTCCCCCGCGTCACACGATCGGGGGATCCGTCAGGGCTCGACGCGGCGGGCCAGCACGCAGCCGCGCCACCCGCGCCGCTCGAACCGCCCCTGCTCGACGAACCCGCACCCCCGGTAGAAGTCGACGAGCCGGTCGTCGAGACCCGCGAAGCAGTCGACCCGCACGACCCCCACGCCCTCCTCCCGGGCCCGCTCCACCGCCCGCTCCAGCAGGGCGGCGCCGATCCCCCGGCCCTTGTGCTCGCGGTCGGTCAGCAGCAGCCGCACGTACAGCTCCGGCTCGGTGGCCCCGGGCACGTAATCAGGCGATTCCGGGGTCAGCGTGAGCACCCCCGCGACCGCGCCGTCGACCTCCGCCACCCACGCCTCGTGGTCGCGCACGAAGGTCGTCACCTGCTCCTCGCGCTCCGGGGTCACCTCGCTGCCCCACTGCGCCGACCGCCCGCGCTCGGCCAGCCACCGCACGGCCACCGCCATCAACCGCCGCACCGCCGCCGCGTCCGCCGCACCGCCCCGCCTGATCACGACCACCCGCCCCGCCTCCTCACGACCGCCGTCACCCACCCTGTGGATCGTTCCACCGGGGCACCGGCGGGGGTTGGTAAAATCGACGGGCGGGTCGAGAGGCGCTGCGACGGGGACCACCCCCGCCACGCTCGACCCGGGCTGCTGTCGGCAAGGGCGTCTCCCCAACAGCGAAGGTGGGCCATTGGCATCTCCATCGAGCGCCGCGACTACCACCGGCGACCGGACCCGTGCACTGCAAGAACTGCTCGCCCAGCGCGTGGCGGTCCTCGACGGCGCCTGGGGCACCATGTTGCAGGGCGCGAAGCTCACGCCCGAGGACTACCGGGGCGACCTGATCGCCGCCGACCACCCCCAGGACGTCACCGGCGACCCCGACCTGCTCAGCCTGACCAGGCCGGACGTCGTGCTGGACGTGCACCGGCGGTACCTGGCCGCGGGCGCGGACATCACCACCACCAACACCTTCACCGCCACCGCCATCAGCCAGGCCGACTACGGCCTGGAGCCGCTGGTGCGCGAGATGAACCTCGCCAGCGCCCGGCTGGCCCGCCAGGCCGCCGACGAGGCGGGCGGCAAGTTCGTCGCCGGGTCCATCGGCCCGCTCAACGTCACCCTCTCGCTCTCGCCCAAGGTCGAGGACCCCGCCTACCGCGCGGTCACCTTCGACCAGGTCAAGGCCACCTACGCCGAGCAGATCGCCGCGCTGGCCGAGGGCGGGGTGGACCTGCTGCTGATCGAGACGATCTTCGACACGCTCAACTGCAAGGCCGCCATCGCCGCCGCCGCCGAGGTCGCCCCCGAGCTGCCGCTGTGGATCTCGGTCACCATCGTCGACCTGTCCGGGCGCACCCTGTCCGGGCAGACCGTCGAGGCGTTCTGGCGCTCCATCGCCCACGCCCGGCCGCTGGTCGTCGGCGTCAACTGCGCGATGGGCGCCGAGGAGCTGCGCCCGCACGTGGCCGAGCTGGCGAAGCTCGCCGACACCTTCACCGCCGCCCACCCCAACGCCGGGCTGCCCAACGCCTTCGGCGGCTACGACCAGACCCCCGAGCAGATGGGTGAGCTGCTGCGCGGGTTCGCCACCGAGGGCATGGTCAACGTCGTCGGCGGCTGCTGCGGCACCTCCCCCGAGCACATCGCCGCCCTCGCCGAGGCGGTCAAGGACCTGCCCGCGCGCGAGGTGCCGCGCACCGACGCCACCACCCGCTTCTCCGGCCTGGAGCCGTTCGCCATCGGCCCCGACACCGGGTTCGTCATGGTCGGCGAGCGCACCAACGTCACCGGCTCGGCCCGCTTCCGCCGCCTCATCGAGGCCGACGACTACCAGGGCGCGGTCGACGTCGCCCTGGAGCAGGTGCGCGGCGGGGCCAACCTCATCGACGTCAACATGGACGCCGACCTGCTCGACTCCGAGCGGGCGATGACCAACTTCCTCAACCTCATCGCCACCGAGCCCGAGGTCGCCCGGCTCCCCGTCATGATCGACAGCTCCCGGTGGAGCGTGCTCGAGGCCGGGCTCAAGTGCGTGCAGGGCAAGGCCGTGGTCAACTCCATCAGCCTCAAGGAGGGCGAGGAGGAGTTCCTCGACCACGCCCGCACCATCCGCGCCTACGGCGCGGGCGCGATCGTGATGGCCTTCGACGAGCGCGGCCAGGCCGACACCGCCGACCGGCGGGTGGAGATCTGCAGCCGGGCCTACGAGCTGCTCACCAAGCGGATCGGCTTCCCGCCCGAGGACATCATCTTCGACCCCAACGTGCTCGCCGTCGCCACCGGCATCGAGGAGCACAACGGCTACGCCAAGGCCTTCCTCGACGCGCTGCCGCGCATCAAGCAGGCCTGCCCCGGCGCGCACATCAGCGGCGGCATCTCCAACCTGTCGTTCTCCTTCCGCGGCAACGAGGTCGTCCGCGAGGCCATGCACTCGGCGTTCCTGTTCCACGCCGTCAAGCTCGGCCTGGACATGGGCATCGTCAACGCTGGCCAGCTCGCCATCTACCAGGACATCCCGGCCGAGCTGCTGGAACTGGTCGAGGACGTGCTGTTCGACCGGCGCGCCGACGCCACCGACCGGCTCGTCGCCTACGCCGAGCGGGTCAAGGGCAAGGGCACCAAGCGCGCGCTCGACCTGTCCTGGCGCGAGGGCCCGGTGGGCGAGCGCATCACCCACGCCCTGGTCAACGGCATCGTCGACTTCATCGAGGCCGACACCGAGGAGGCCAGGCAGGCCTACCCGCGGCCGCTGGAGGTCATCGAGGGCCCGCTGATGGACGGCATGAAGGTCGTCGGCGACCTGTTCGGGTCGGGCAAGATGTTCCTGCCCCAGGTCGTCAAGAGCGCCCGGGTGATGAAGCGCGCCGTGGCCTACCTCGAGCCCTACATGGAGGAGGAGAAGGAGCGGGCCCGCGCCGAGGGCCGCACCGAGGCGCTGCGCGGGCAGGGCAAGGTCGTCATGGCCACGGTCAAGGGCGACGTGCACGACATCGGCAAGAACATCGTCGGCGTCGTGCTCGGCTGCAACAACTACGAGGTCGTCGACCTCGGCGTGATGGTGCCCGCCGCCAAGATCCTCGACACCGCCGTGGCCGAGGGCGCCGACGCCATCGGCCTGTCCGGCCTGATCACCCCGTCGCTGGACGAGATGGTCAACGTGGCCGAGGAGATGGAGCGCCGCGGCCTCAAGCTGCCGCTGCTCATCGGCGGCGCCACCACCTCCCGCCAGCACACCGCGGTCCGCATCGCCCCCGCCTACGACAGCACCACCGTGCACGTCCTCGACGCCTCCCGCGTCGTCGGCGTCGTCTCCGGCCTGCTCTCCGACCGGGCCGACGCCCTGGCCGAGGAGAACCGCGCCGAGCAGCAGCGCCTGCGCGAGCAGCACGCCAACCGCCAGCAGAAGCCCCTGCTGAGCCTGGCGGCCGCCCGCGCCAACCGCGAGCAGGTCGAGTTCACCGACCTGCCCGTCCCCTCCTTCACCGGCCTGCGCACGGTCACCCCGTCCATCGCCGAACTGCGCGAGTACGTCGACTGGACGTTCCTGTTCCTGGCCTGGGAGCTCAAGGGCAAGTTCCCGGCCATCCTGGACAACCCCATCGCCCGCGAGCTGTGGGACGACGCCAACACCCTGCTCGACCAGATCATCGCCGACGGCTCCCTGCGCGCCGAGGGCGTCCACGGCTTCTGGCCCGCCCACTCCGACGGCGACGACATCGTCCTGCCCGACCACGGCGTGTCGTTCCCCATGCTGCGCCAGCAGACCGAGAAGCCCGAAGGCCGCCCCAACCGCTGCCTGGCCGACTACATCGCCCCCACCGGCGACCACCTCGGCGGCTTCGCCGTCGCCATCCACGGCGCCCAGGACCTCGCCGCCCACTACGAGGCCGCCAACGACGACTACCGCGCCATCATGGTCAAGGCCCTCGCCGACCGCCTCGCCGAGGCCTTCGCCGAGTGGATCCACCTCAAGGCCCGCCGCGAGTGGTTCGAACCCGACGCCACCCCCGCCCTGGCCGACCTGCACGCCGAGCGCTTCCGCGGCATCCGCCCCGCCCTCGGCTACCCCGCCAGCCCCGACCACACCGAGAAGCAGGACCTCTTCACCCTCCTGAACGCCGAAGCCCACGGCATCGGCCTCACCGAGTCCTACGCCATGACCCCCGCCGCGGCCGTCAGCGGCATCATCTTCGCCCACCCCGCCGCCCGCTACTTCACCGTCGGCCGCATCGACAAGACCCAGACCGAGGACTACGCCAAGCGCCGCGGCATGCCCCTGGCCGAGGTGGAGCGCTGGCTCCGCCCCAACCTGGCCTACGACCCCAGCTGACCACCCGCCGTTGGCCACGCGGAAGGGGGCCTGCCCATCCCGGGCAGGCCCCCTTCCTCTTTCCCGTCCCTCCCCACCGCACCCAGTCCGTCTTCGTCCCCCCACCCCGCTAAACTCGCCACACCCCCCGACCCAGCGTCCACCCGCCTCGCATTCTCGGATTCACTCTTCCGGGTTGTGGACAACTGCTCCGGAGCCCTCAGAACTGTCACTGGCCGGGATTAAGCTAGAGCAATAGGAACGACGCGCGGGGGCGGCTCCACACCTCTCTCACCCGCACACCCACACCCGTCACGCCCCCTCACCACGACACACCCCACCCACACGTCCCCAAACCAGCCCACCCCAGCCAGCACAGCCACACACCGCCAACGCAAGCGCCCAGCGATCACCACTCGCAGCCAACACCCAGCCCGAGCACCCGCCGCGAGCCGCGAGCCGCGAGCCGCGAGCCGCGAGCCGCGAGCCGCGAGCCGCGAGCCGCGAGCCGCGAAGGATGACATACCTCGCTCAGCCTCCGGCGCACGCTCCTGACCCAGAACAGCCGTCGCACGGCTCACGCAAGCGCCAGGCGATCAACCACCAGCGGCGAACACCCAGCCCGGGCACCCGCCGCCAGCCGCCGCACCTGTTGTGCCTCGCTCACTCCACCGCCCCGCGCCCGCCCACCCTGCCGCGCCTGGCCCGTCCCGACAGCCCAGCTCGACCGCGCCACCCGCTGTCCCTGTGCCCCCGCCGCGGTCGACCGAGCCCGTCGGCGCGCACGCAGCGGCTAGCCCCGCGGACCTCAACCCCCCAGCGCGGGTTCGATCACGGTCACCCCGTTGCCCGGCACGGAGTCCATCTCCGCCAAGGCAGCGGCCGCTTCGCCCAGCGGGATGCGCCTCGTGATCATCCGCTGCACCGGCAGCCGTCCACTCGCGACCATCCCGAGCAGCGCGGGATACCCGTGCGCCGCGAGACCGTGGCTACCCAGGACCTCCAACTCGTACGCGATCACCCTCGCCATGGGCACCGCCGGGTCCTCCGTGAACAGCCCCACCTGCACGTGCCGCCCGCGCCGCCGCAACGAGTTGATCGACCCGGCGCAGGTCTGCGCGCTCCCCAACGCGTCGAGCGACAGGTGCGCCCCGCCCCCGGTCAGGTCGACGACGGCCCGCGCATCCGTCGTGGCGGCCTCGGCGCCGAGGGACCGCGCCAAGTCCAGGGCCTGCTCGGAGATGTCCACCGCCACCACCCGGGCACCCGCAGCGGCTGCGATGGCGACCGCGGACAGGCCCACGCCGCCGCAGCCGTGGACGGCGACCCACTCGCCCGGTGCGACGCGCCCGAGGGTGACCACCGCGCGGTAGGAGGTCGCAACCCGGCAACCGAGGACGGCCGCGGTGTCGAAGCCCAGGTCGTCGGGCAGGGCGACGAGGTTCACGTCGGCGTGGTCGAGCGCGACGTAGTCAGCGAAGGAACCCCAGTGGGTGAAACCCGGCTGGGTCTGGTTCTCACACACCGTCTGCAAACCGGCGGCGCACGACGAGCAGCGCCCGCACGCGCAGATGAACGGGACCGTCACCCGGTCGCCAACCCGCCATCGGGTGACGTCGGGGCCGAGGGCGGCGATCCGGCCCGCCAGCTCGTGCCCCGGGACGTGCGGCAGGGCGATGCCCGAGTCGTGGCCTCGCCACCCGTGCCAGTCGCTGCGGCAGAGGCCGGTGGCGGCGACCTCGATGACCGCGCCGTGCCGCGCCGGTGACGGGTCGGGCACGGAGCGGATCGAGAGGGGGCCGCTGAACTGGTCGAACACCACAGCACGCATGCGGAGCACGCTACTCATGCGAACATGTGTTCGTGTCGAACCAGGGCCCGATCCTGCACGCCGACCTGGACGCGTTCTACGCGTCGGTCGAGCAGCGGGACGACCCCGCGCTGCGCGGGCGCCCGGTGATCGTCGGTGGCGGGGTGGTGCTGGCCTGCAGCTACGAGGCCAAGGCCCGCGGCGTGCGGTCCGCCATGGGTGGGCGCCAAGCGCGCAGGTTGTGCCCGGACGCCATCGTCGTCCCACCGCGGATGTCGGCCTACTCGGCGGCGTCCAAGGCGGTGTTCGAGGTGTTCGCGGACACGACCCCGCTGGTCGAGGCCCTGTCGATCGACGAGGCGTTCCTGGACGTCGGCGGCATGGCGCGGATCGCGGGCTCGCCCGTCCACATCGCCGAACGCCTGCGGCGCGAGGTCGCGGACCGGGTGGGGCTCCCCATCACGGTGGGCGTCGCCCGCACCAAGTTCCTCGCCAAGGTCGCCAGCGCCGTTGCCAAGCCCGATGGCCTGCTGAATGTCCCCCACAACGGTGAATCCGCCTTCCTGCACCCCCTCCCGGTGGAGCGCCTGTGGGGCGTCGGCAAGGTGACTGCCGAGAAGTTGCGCGCCCGCGGCCTCGCCACCGTCGGTCAGGTGGCCGCCTACGACGAAGCCGACTTGATCTCACTGCTCGGCCCGGCCACAGGCCGCCACCTGCACGCCCTGGCCCACCACCGAGACCGGCGCCGCGTGGTCACCGGAAGGCGGCGTCGCTCCATCGGGGCCCAGCACGCCCTCGGCCCACGCGGCCGCACCCCCGAAGAACTCGACATCCTCTTGGCCGCCTTGGTGGACCGCGTCACCCGCCGCCTTCGCCGCGCCGAGCGTTCCGCCCGCACCATCACGCTGCGGACCCGAGCCGCGGACTACACCAGGCGCACCCGCTCGTACACCGTCCTCCAACCCACCACGGACACGGCCGAGATCCTTTCGATCGCTCGCACCCTCCTCGCCGCCGCCCTCCCCACCATCCACGACGAAGGCATCACCCTCATCGGTGTGGCCCTCTCCAACCTCGACCCGGAGGGTGCCGTCCAACTGGCGCTGCCCCTGGAGGCCCCGGCCACCGGCGCCCGTCACCGGCCCCCTGCAACGGGCCTGGACACCGCCCTGGACTCGGTCCGTACCCGGTTCGGGTCTGCGGCGGTCACCCGAGCCGCCCTCTTGGGTCGGGACGTGGGGCCGGAAGTGCCCCTGCTCCCGGATTGAACCCGTGCCCACGGCCCACCTCGGCACCCGCGCTCCCGGAGTGCTCCCGGCCCAACCCGGCCCCTGTGCTCCCGACTAACCCGACTCCACTCGGCGCCCGCGCTCCCGGACTAGCCCGGCCCCATTCGGCACCCAAAAGCACGTGCCGACCACCCAACGCGCGCGCTCGCTGTGATGAGGTGTGCGGCCGCCCCCGCGCGTCGTTCCTATTGCTCTAGCTTAATCGCGACCAGTGACAGTTCTGCGGGCTCCGGAGCAGTTGTCCACAACCCGGTCGACTGAATTCGGGGGAGCCGAACCGGCTGTGGTGAGGGTACTGGGGTGGAACGACAAGAACGGGCCGCCGGGGGTGGCGGCCCGTTCTCGGGGAGCGGTGTGGGTCAGTACTGGGTGGGCTTGGGGCCTGCCCAGGAGGCGGCGTTGCTGCTGAGGGACTGGATGAGGGTGATGATGGGCATGATGGCGAAGAGGAGGGCGACGACGATCATCACGGCCTTGGCGCCGTTGGCGATGTCGAGGGCGGGGCTGCCGTCGAGTTCGTCGGTGGAGATGAGGGCGAAGCGGATGATCCAGGCGGCGCTGATGATGATCTCGAGGGCGGCGGCGCCGATGAGGATGCCGCGGTTCTTGCCGCTGATGATCTGGACGCCGCCGAGGATGAGGAGCAGGACGCCGATGGCCTGGGCGATGGAGACGACGAGGCTGAAGGCGTAGTCGCCGTCCGCGCCCGCGTCGCTGACGCTGGCCAGGCCCGCGAACATCATGATGGTGGTGATGGCGGTGATGCCCGCTTGGACGAAGGCCAGGACGGCGGCGGAGGTGACCACGCCGGGGCGGGTGCTCGCGCCGTTGTACTGCTGCTGGGGGGCTTGGGGCAGGGGGGCTGCCGGGTAGCCGTGCTGCTGGTAGGCCGGGTAGCCCTGCGGCGGGGTGCCCGGTTGCTGGTAGGCGGGGTAGCCCTGGGGCGGGGTGCCCTGCTGCGGGTACTGCTGGTGTCCCGGCTGCTGCGGGTATCCGCTGTAGTCCTGGCTCATGTCCCCAACTCCTCGGTCACCGGGGCGGTTGCCGTGCGACCGCGCACGGACCTGTTCTTCGAATCGCTGTTCGGGGGCGGATTGTGACAAGGTTCGGGGCCGCGCGCGCGGGATTTCACCGAAGTCGGGCGCGGCGGTGGCGGGGTGTGGTCGAGCGGGTGCGTCAGGTGAGGTAGTCGGTGAGCTCGGGGGGCGGGTCGGCGGCGAACTCGGCTTCAGTGAAGGTGGCGGTGTCGCGGAAGTCGACGGACTCGAAGTCGGTGAAGCCGTCGAAGTGGGCGCCGGTGAACACCGCGGGGCCGTCGAAGGTGGTGTCGCAGAAGCGGGCGTGCCGGTGGAAGCGGGTGCCGCCGAGGTCGACGGGGCCGGTGAGCACGGCGCCGCCGAACCAGGCGCTGCCGCGGAACTCGGCGCAGGTGAAGGCGGCGCCGCCCGCGAACACGGCGCGGTCGAAGGAGACGTCGGACTGGAAGCGGGTTTCGCGGAACTGGGCCTCGGCGGTGAAGGCGGCGCGGGCGAAGGTGGCGTCGCCGTGGAACTCCGCGGCGCGGAAGCCTGCGTCGGGCCAGTCCTCGGGGGCGTCGAACTCGGCGTCGCGGAAGTCGGCGGCGGCGTGGAAGCGGGCGCCGCGGGCGCTGATGCCGTCGAGGAAGCGGGCGGCGCGGAAGCGGGCGCGGCCGCCGACGCGGGTGCGGCGGAGCACGGCGCGGCCCTCGAAGACGGCGTTGTCGCAGGTGATGGCCCGGACCCGGCAGCCGGTGAGGTCGAGGTCGATCAGGTGCGCGCCGGTGAGGTCGAGGTCGAGGTCGGGCCAGAAGTCGGGGGCGGGGGCGGCGGGGTCGTCGCCGGGGCGCAGGTGGCGGGTGAGGACGCGCTGGACGGCGGCGCGGACGGCGAACTCGCCGGTGTCGAAGGGGGCGCGCAGGCAGGCGCAGAGGACGTCGACGACGTCCTGGCGGCGGTCGGGGTGGGCGGTGGCGAGGCGTTCGAGGGTGTTGAGGCCGCCGAGGCGGATGGGGTCGCGGTCGCCGCCGAGCTGGTCGACGGCGGCGGAGAGGCGGCGCTCGACGGAGTCGGCGTGCGCGGCGGCGGCGGCGCGGCGGCGTTCTGCGGTCTGGTGGGCCTCGGCGGCGCGGCGCTGGGCGAGGTCGCGCTCGCGGTGGTCGAGGACGGCCTCGGCGGTGCGCTGGCCGCGCCAGCGCAGCAGGAGGGCGAGCAGGCCGCCGGTGGCGGTGGCGGTGGCCAGGCCGGTCCAGACGGCGTTGGCGCGGGGGCCCGCGGCGGCGGCGCCGGTGAGGCCCCAGCCGCCGGTCCACCAGAGGGTCGCCGCGCCCGCGGCGGCGCCGGTGAGCAGCAGGAGTGCGACGAGGAGCGCGACCCGGGCCGTCGACGGGGCCGCGTACCCGGCGGCGGTGGGGTCGGGGCTGGGGTCGCTGGCGGCGTCGCTCACGCAGCGATGATGGCAGGTGCGCCGCGGGGGGCGCGTGCTGAGTGCCGGATCGTGGCACGCCGTTGTGGATCTTGTGGGGTTGGTGCGGGGGTGGGTGGCGGGAGTGCTCGCGCGGGGCGCGTTCAGCGGGTTCGGCACGGTGGAGCGGGGGGTGCGTCGGGTGCGGGGGTGGGCCGGGATGACCGCTTGCGGGTGTGGTGTTGGGACGGTGGCGCGGAGCGTGTTCAGCCGGTTGGGCGGTGGTGCGGGGAGCTGAGAGGCTGGGACTGCGGTCAGTGAGTTCAGCGCGGTGGAGCGGGGCGCGCGTCGAGTGCGGAGGCGCGCCAGGATGTCCGCTCGTGAGGGTGGCGCTGGGGCAGGCGGGCGGGGCGCGGGTTCGGTGGTGGTGCGGGGAACTGAGGTCCGGGATGGGTGCTGGGTAGCCGTGCGGGCGTGGCGGTGCTGCCGGGCGGACCGCGGGGGGTGTTTCGGGCGTCGGGGTCGGGTGGGGCGGGATACGCTGCGGTGGGACGGCGGCGGGAGGACCGGCAGTGGGCATCATCTCCAGGATCAGGGGCGAGCTGGTCGACGTCATCGAGTGGTTCGACGACAGCCGGTCGACGTTGGCGTGGCGGTTCCCGCGGTACCGGAACGAGATCAAGAACGGTGCGCAGCTGGTGGTGCGGGAGGGCCAGCGGGCGGTGTTCGTGTACCGGGGGCAGTTGGCGGACTCGTTCGGGCCGGGGCACTACGAGCTGGTGAGCGAGAACCTGCCGGTGCTGTCGTCGTTGCAGGGGTGGCAGCACGGGTTCGCGAGCCCGTTCCGCAGCGAGGTGTACTTCCTGAGCACCAGGCCGGTGACGGACCTGCGGTGGGGGACGGCGACGCCGGTGACGGTGCGGGACCCGGACTTCACGATGGTGCAGGTGCGGGCGAACGGGTTGTGCGTGGTGCGGGTGGCGGACCCGGCGGTGTTCCTGCGGGAGGTGATCGGGACCGACTCGTCGGTGGACACCGAGGAGATCGCGGAGCTGCTGCGGCGGGTGATCTGCACGGCGTTCGCGGACCTGGTGGTCGGGACGGGGTTGGGGGTCATCGACCTGCAGGGCAGGCAGGTGGAGCTGGCGGAGCGGCTGCGGGAGTTCGTGCAGGAGCGGGTGGACGACGAGTTCGGGCTGCGGATCGAGGGCATCTCGCTGACCGTGTCGCTGCCGGACGAGGTCACCGAGGCGATGACGCGGGGGGTGGCGCGCGGGGTGGAGCAGGCGCGGTACCTGGACAACGTGGGTCCGGTGGACCGCTTCCAGCGGGGTGCTGTGGCGGAGGCGGTGGTGGAGGCCGCGCGCAACCCGGGGGTGGGTGGCGCGATGGTGGGTGCCGGTGTGGGGGTGGCGCTGGGGCAGCAGGCCGCGGGGG
>NZ_MKQR01000019.1:0-61938 GCF_001940455.1 Actinokineospora bangkokensis
GGACAACGTGGGTCCGGTGGACCGCTTCCAGCGGGGTGCTGTGGCGGAGGCGGTGGTGGAGGCCGCGCGCAACCCGGGGGTGGGTGGCGCGATGGTGGGTGCCGGTGTGGGGGTGGCGCTGGGGCAGCAGGCCGCGGGGGTGGTGGGTGGGGCGCTTCCCCCGCCATTGCCGTCCGCGGCGCAGTACCACGTGGAGTTGAGCGGGGCGGCGGCTGGGCCGTTCCCGTTGGAGCACCTGCGGGGGTTGGTGGGGTCGGGGCAGGTGACGGCGCAGACGTTGGTGTGGACGGCAGGGATGGCCGGGTGGGCGGCGGCTGGGTCGGTGCCCGCGGTGGCGGCGCTGTTCGGGACCACGCCGCCGCCGTTGCCGGGTGGTGGGCGGGGATGAGCGGGCCCTCGGGCGAGCCGCCGCGGGGTTCGGGAAGCGCGGCACCGCCGCCGTTGCCGCCTCGGCCGGGGAGGTCGACGCCGCCGCCGTTGCCAGGCGGGGCTTCGGTGTCTGGTGTGGAGGGTGGCGCTCGCCTGCACCCGACCGAGGGGACGCGGACATACCCCTGTCGGCGGTGCGGTGGGGAGTTGGTGTTCGACATCGCAGGACAACGGCTGGTCTGTCCACAGTGCGGCAACGCCCAGGACGTCGTGGAGAACCGCGGGCACTCTGTTGTCGAGCACGACTTCGAGGGTGCGTTGCGCAGTGCGCGCGGGTTGACCGGCGAGGTCCAGGAGAAGGAGATCGTGTGCCAGAACTGCGGTGGGCACACCACGTTCTCCGGGTCGTTGACGGCTTCCCGCTGCCCCTACTGCGCCACGCCGATCCAGCGGGATGACGTGCAGGACGCCCCGGGTCGGGTCGGGGTGGACGCCGTGCTGCCGTTCCGCGTGGACGAGCGGGCCGGGCGGGAGTTGGTGGAGCGGTGGATCGGGAGCCGGTGGTTCGCGCCCTCGGAGTTCACCCGGTACAAGGAGACCGGGGCGTTCTCCAGCGTGTACCTGGCCTACTTCAGCTACGACGCGCGGGCGGACAGCGAGTACGACGGGGAGCGGGGGCGCCGGTACACGGTGACCGTCGGGTCCGGCAAGCAGCGGCGGACGCAGACGCGGGTGGACTGGACGCCGGTGCGGGGGCGGGTGGTGAACGCGTTCGACGACCTGCCCGTGCTGGCCAACACCGGGGTGGACGTCGAGAAGGTGGCCGCGTTGGAGCCGTGGCCGACGCACGAGGCGCGGCCGTTCTCGCACGAGTACCTGGCCGGGCACCTGAGCCGCACCTACGACGTGGGGGTGGCGGAGGCGTTCGAGCTGGCCAAGGGACGGATGGCGGGCGTGGTCGAGGCGGCGGTGCGGGTGGACATCGGTGGTGACGCGCAGCAGGTGCACCGGGTGGACACGCGGTACTCCGACGTGCGGTTCAAGCACCTGTTGATGCCGATCTGGTTGTTGACTGTGCTGCACCGGGGTGAGCCGTTCCAGGTGTGCGTGAACGGGGTGACCGGTGAGGTGCAGGGCAGGCGGCCGGTCAGCGCCGTGAAGGTCGTGGCGGCGGTGGTGCTCGCCGTCGTCGTGCTGGTGGGGTTGTACCTGCTGGTCCAGGGAATCCGCGGGAGGTAGGCGTCGTGATCAAGGTCTTGGTCGTCGTGCTGGTGCTGCTGGTGGTCGGCGGGGTGTGGTTCGCCTCGTCGCTGGCCTCGCACGCCAAGCGCAAGCAGGTGGCGCAGAGCGGGATCGCGGGCGGGACGCCGGTGCCCGCGTCGTGGGCGGGTGACCACTCGCCGGAGGCCCGGATGCACCGGCGGTTGGTGGCCGCGTCCCGGGCGTTGGAGTCGCTGCCGCTGGGCGATGTGGCGTCGATCGAGCGGAAGGTGGACATCGAGCAGCGGATCAACGGGATCAACGCGCAGCTGGTGTCCGCCGCCGTGGTGAGCGGGGGGAGCAAGGCCCAGATCCTGGCTGCTTTGGAGGCCCAGGTGGCCGAGGTGGAGGGGGATGTGGCGCGGGTGGTGGTGGACCGGCGCGGCCTGGGCTGAGGGGTCGCGGGGGCGGGTCCGTGGAACGCGGCCTACGGGCGCAGGGCGTAGCCGAGGCCGCGGACGGTGTGCAGCAGGCGGGGGCCGTGGGCCTCCAGCTTGCGGCGCAGGGCGCTGACGTGGACCTCGACCAGGTTGACGTCGTAGTGCTCGTAGCCCCACACCGCGCCGAGGATCTGGGTCTTGCCGACCACGGCGCCGCGCCGGGAGGCCAGGAACGCCAGCAGCTTCAGCTCCGTGGCGGTCAGCTCCAGGACCGCGCCCGCGCGGGTGGCGGTGCCCGCGTCGATGTCCAGGACCAGGTCACCGATCCGCTGCACCGGGGTGGCGCGGCCCGCGCGGCGCAGCACCGCGGCCACCCTGGCGACCAGTTCCGCGAGCACGTAGGGCTTGACGAGGTAGTCGTCGGCGCCGTCGTGCAGGCCGCGCAGCCGGTCGTCCACGGCGTCGCGGGCGGTGGCGAGGATGACCGGGGTGCCGGTGCGGCGGACCACGGCCAGCAGCTCGAAGCCGTCGCGGCCGGGCAGCATGACGTCGAGGACCACCAGGTCGGGGCGGAAGTCGGTGAGGGCCTGTTCGAGGGCGGTGCCGTCGGTGAGGGCGAGGACGCGGTGGCCCGCCCCGGCCAGCGCGGTGCGCGCGGACTCGCGGATCGCCGGGGCGTCTTCGACGAGGAGGATGCGGGGGGCGTCCACGGGCGCATCCTGCCACCGCGGGGCCCCGGCGGGTGGCCGGGGCCCGGCGGCGGGCGGTCAGAAGCGGCCGAAGACCCAGTTGCCGGGGGCGCCCTCCTCGGCGCCGCGGAAGAACTGGGCGACGGCGGCGGCGTACTCGGGCTTGCTGACGAAGCCGTCGCCGTCGGCGTCGATGGCGGCGAACCCGGCGGCGCTCTCGGTGCGGGTGATGCCGAGCTGGGCGTCGAGGGACACCCACTCGCTCTCGCTGATCAGGCCGTCGCCGTCGACGTCGACCACGTCGCGCACGGCCACGCCGAGCTTGACCGCGCCGTCGACGACGTCGTCGATGTCGGCGGCGCGCAGGAACTCGTCGCGGCCGATGCGCAGGTCGCCGTCGGCGTCGAGGGCGTCGCTGAGCGCCCGCCACAGGGCGGCGGCCTCGCGCTTGACGATCCTGGCCTCCAACGAGTCGCCCGCGCCCGCGGCGCGCACCGCCTTGGCGGCGAACAGCTCGAAGTCGTCCTCCTCGAGGTAGCCGTTGCCGTCGGCGTCGAGCAGGCCGAACAGCCGCTGCAGCTTGGTCTCCTGGATAGCAGTGGGCACGCGCCCATCCCTTCCCCTGCGAACCGGACGAAACACCGCGGATCATGTCGGTGTCCGACTGGCCGGGGCACCCCCCGAACGGGCAGCAGCCCTCACCCGGAAGGGTTTTCCACTCCGTCACGGTCCGCCCACTCCAGCAGTGGCGCCAGGGAGAACGGGGTGTCGTCGATGCCCGCGTGCAGGTCCCCGAGCTCGGCGAAGCGGGCGGGGACGGTGGTGATGGTGAGGTCGCGGGGTTCGACGGTGTCGACCTCGTCCCAGCGCAGGGGGGTGGAGACGGTGGCCGCGGGGACGCCGCGCACCGAGTAGGCGCTGGCGATGGTGTGGTCGCGGGCGTTCTGGTTGAAGTCGACGAAGACCGCGCGGGGGTCGCGGTCCTTGCGCCACCAGGCGGTGGTGGCCTCGGGGGTGCGGCGCTCGACCTCGCGGGCGAAGGCGAGCGCGGCGCGGCGCACCTGTCCGAAGTCCCAGTCGGGGTGGGTGCGGACGTAGACGTGCAGGCCGTCGCCGCCGGAGGTCTTGGGGTAGCCGACGGCGCCGAGCTCGGCCAGCACCTCCTCGACGACGTGGGCGACCCGGCGGACGGTGGCGAAGTCGCACTCGGGCATGGGGTCGAGGTCGATGCGCCACTCGTCGGGCTTCTCGGTGTCGGCGCGCCGGGAGTTCCAGGGGTGGAACTCGACGGTGGACATCTGCACGGCCCACACGACGTCGGCGAGCGTGGTGACGCACAGCTCGTCGGCGTGGCGGTCGTAGCGGGGGAAGTGCACGCGCACGGTCTGCACCCACCGGGGTGCGCCGTGCGGGAGGCGCTTCTGGTGCACCTTCTCGCCCTCGATGCCCTCGGGGTAGCGGTGGAGCATGCAGGGGCGCTCGCGCAGGGCGCGGACGATGCCGTCGCCGACGCCGAGGTAGTAGCGGGCGAGGTCGAGCTTGGTCGCGCCGAGCGCGGGGAAGTACACCCGGTCCGGGTTGGAGATGCGGACCACCTGCTCCCCGACCTCCAGCTCGACGGCGGGGGTGCTGCCCTTGGCTGCCATGGCGCCACGGTAGCGGCTGTCCGCGCTGATCACCGGGGTCGCGCGCCCGGTCGGGATGTCTTTACCGAACCCGTACGCAGCGCGTACGTCCTGCACACCCGCAGGGCCGCGCTGTGCGGCACAGTGGCCTGGTGCGAACTACATCCTTGCGCCGCCGGGTGACCGTCACCGGCCTGATCGTCCTGGGGCTGACGCTGCTCACCCTGGGCGTGGTGGTGCGCGTGGCCTTCACCGCGCAGGTCGAGCGCGGGCTCGACAGCGCGCTGGCCGGGCGGGCGCAGTTGGCCCGGCAGCTGGCGCGGCAGGACGTCGGGCCCGCCGCGCTGGTGCGCCGGGTGGACGCGCGGGGGGTGCGGGTGGGGTTGACGCTGCCGGACGGGCAGGTCTTCGGGGACACCGGGGCGGCGCCGGAGCCGGGGGTGCGGCGGGTGCGGGTGACGTTGGCGGAGGGGCGGTTGGCCGGGGCGGTGCTGGTGCTCAGCGCCGACACGTCGGTGCTGGAGTCGGCGGAGTCGGCGCTGGACCGGGTGCTGCTGCTCGGCGGGGCGGGCGCGCTGCTGGTGGCGGCGCTGGCGCTGCTGTGGGGGATGCGGGCGGCGTTGGCGCCGCTGGACGCGATGACCGCGCTGGCGCGGGCGACGGCGGCGGGCGGGCGCGGGGGGCGGTTGGTGCCGACGCGGCCGGACACCGAGCTGGGGCGGGCGGCGGTGGCGTTCGACGAGATGCTGGACAGCCTGGAGGGGGCGGAGGACCGGTTGCGGCAGTTCGTGTCGGACGCCGCGCACGAGCTGCGGACGCCGGTCGCGGGGGTGCAGGCGGCGGCCGAGGCGGTGGTGTCGCTGGGCCCGGAGGCCGATGTGGACACCCGGGACCGGTTGCACCTGCACCTGGTGCGGGAGTCGCGGCGGGCGGCGCGGTTGGTCGACGACCTGCTGGACCTGGCGCGGTTGGACGCCGGGGTGCGGCTGCGGTGGGAACCGGTGGAGCTGATGGACCTGGTGCGCGAGCACGTCGACGGGCAGCGGTTGGTGGCGCCGGGGGTGGGGTTCGAGGTGCGGGGCGGGCCGGTGCGGGTGCGGGCCGACTCCGAGCGGGTGCGGCAGGTGCTGGGGAACCTGACGACGAACGCGCGGCGGGCCGCGGGTGAGCGCGGGCGGGTCGTGCTGTCGGTGGGGGTGGCGGGCGGGTTCGCGGTGGTGGACGTCGAGGACAGCGGCCCCGGGGTGGCGGACGCGGACCGGGAGCGGATCTTCGGGCGGATGGTGACCAGCGGGGGCGCGGGTGCTGGGTTGGGGTTACCGATCGCGCGCGGCATCGCCCGGGCGCACGGGGGCGATCTGGTGTGCGTGGCGGGGAGCCGGTTCCGGTTGTCCCTGCCGGTGGAGCGGGGGCCGACGAGGCCGGTTCAGGATGGGGCCGCGTCGACGGATCACGGAGCAGGCCAGGTTGGAGGTGGCGTGATGTAGGTCGACTCGCCGTGCGGCGCGGGTGCGCGGCTGGCGGAAGTCCTCACGGGACAGCAGGAGACGCGTTTCGACAGGCCAGCGGACAGCGCCAAGAGCGAAACCGCGCGGGGTAAGCCGTGCGGGGCGGAAACGTGCGGGACGGGAGCTGCGCGAGGCAGAACGTGCGGGGCGGAACCGCGCGAGGCGAAGCCGCACAAGGTAGGGCCGTGCGGGGTAGGGCCGCGGCCGACATCGTGGTCCTCGGGCATCGGCGGGGTGGCCACGTCGACCGCGCGCGTTCGACACCGCGCCCGGCAGCGGCGCCAAGTCAGCACCGTTGCGGTCGATTGTCGTCGGTCCGGTGTCCGGTCGAGCGGACCCTACGTCTTGATGAGGCCGTCCAACCTGCCGTCGTGTCCGGTGAGGACCTGGTGGGGGTCGGCGCCGAGGACGTCCGCGACCAGGGTGCCGTAGATGTCGCGGAAGTCGGTGGTCGCCTTGAGGTCGTCGTCGTCGAGGTCGGTCAGCGACGGTTGTTCGCCGTGGAAGCCGCCCGTGACGGGGGCGCCCAGCAGGAACACGGGGCCCGCGGTGCCGTGGTCGGTGCCGTGGGAGGCGTTGGCGCGCACGCGGCGGCCGAACTCGGAGTACACGAGCACGACCACCTTGCGGCCCCGGTCGGTGCCCTGCATGCGGCGGACGAACGGGGTGAGGGCGCCGTCGAGCTCGGTGAGCAGCCGCTGCTGGGTGCCGCGCTCGTCGGCGTGGGTGTCGAAGCCGCCGAGCGAGACCGAGTAGGCGCGGGTCGGCACGCCCGCCTCCACCAGGTTGGCCACCAGGGACAGCTGCTTGCCCAGGGCGGAGCCGCCGCCCGCCGAGGCGCCCCTGGTGGACTCCTCGTCCTCGTCGGGCTCGGTCGGGTCCTGGGCCGCGGTGGCGGCGCGGGTGACGACGTCGGCGCTGCGGTGCAGGTCGGTGATGGCCTTGGCCGCGCGCGCCCGCCACGGGTCCTCGCCCGCCTGCTCGGCACCCAGGGCCGCAAACGCTTTCGCCAGGGTGCCGCGCGGCAGGGCGAGGCCGTCGACGGGGTAGCTCGCCGCCCCGCCGCGCTCCCCGGCGAACAGGGCGGGCAGCACCGGCTCGACCGACAGCGCGTGCAGCGGGTCGCCGTCGAGGGTGTCGAGCCAGCGGCCCAGCCACCCCGTCTGCGCGGGGGAGTCGGGGGCCGCGGTCTGCCAGATGGCCATGGAGCGGAAGTGGCTGTGGTCGGGTTCGGGGTAGCCGACGCCGCGCACCACGGCGAGCTGGTCGGCGTCCCACAGCTGCTTGAGGCCCTTGAGGCCGGGGTTGAGCCCGAGCCCCTCCCCCAGGTCCAGCACGTCCTCGGGGCGGTAGGCCAGGTCGGGGCGCAGGTCCTGGTAGGTCTTGTCGCCCGCGGGGACGACGGTGTTGAGGCCGTCGTTGCCGCCGTAGAGGGTGACCACGACCAGGACGCCGTCGTCGGGGCCCAGCGGGGACGAGTCGGCGGCGGACATGAGCGCGCCCCAGTTCACCTGGGTGGCGCCCGCGGCGAGGGCGCCCGCGCCCACGACGCCGGTCGCGGCGAGGAAGCGCCTGCGGGTCAGCGGGTCCATCGGTCCTCCCTCATCCGCTCACGACGTACTCGGGTGCGCACGCCGCGACGGTCACCAGGTGCTTGGGGTCGGCGCGGACCTGCTCCAGCGCCGACGTCGTGCGGGGCGACCAGGCGTCGACGCCCAGCAGTGTCCGGGCGCCCTCGACCGGGTCGGACCCGACCGCGGACAGGTCCGCGCCTGCGACGACGGCCTGGGCGAGGGCGAGCCGGGCGGCGCCCGCCGAGGTCGTCAGCCACGCGCCGGCGGCGGGCCAGCCGCCGACGCTGGGCGGGCGCAGGGGGACCTGGCCCATGCCGGTGAGGCCCTTCCTGACCTTCGCCAGGGTCTTGTCCGGCAGCGCCGCCGGGGCCACGCCCAGTGCCCGGCACAGGCCGGTGAACCAGTCGACGGGCTGCTTGACCAGGGTGTTCGCCGGGTCGCGGAAGGCCGGTTCGGCGGTGATGGCGCGCAGCGCGGCGGCGGTGTCGCGGCCGGGGCCGTAGGCGGCGACCACCCGGTCGAGGGCGTCAGCGGGCGGGGGCGCGGCGGACACCAGGCGGAACCACAGCCTGCCGACGACGAACCGGGCGGACTCGGGGCGGGCGAGGACCCGGGCGACGAACCCGGGCGCGTCCAGCGGGGCCCGGTCCCCGAAGAGGGTCACCGGGGCCCGCTCGTGCCGGTCGGGGTCGAAGGTGGCGGTGTCCCGGTCGCGGGTGGCCCGCCAGCCGGTGAGGGCCTTGGCGGCCTCGCGCACGTCGGTCTCGGTGTAGTGGCCGATGCCGAGGGCGAACAGCTCCAGGAACTCCCTGGCCAGGTTCTCGTTGGGGGCGCCGGCGCGGTTGTCGTTGCCGTCGAGCCACAGCAGCAGCGCCGGGTCGGTGACCATGGCGGTCGCCAGGTCGGTGAAGGAGCCGGTGGCGTGGGCGCGCAGCGCCTGGTTCTGGACGAGCATCAGCCGCGGGCTGCGGACCTTCTGCTCGGAGGTGGCGAAGTGGCCGTGCCAGAACCAGGTCAGCCGCTCGGTGGCGGTGGTGTCGGCGACCAGCCGGTCCAGCCACCACACCGCGACCCGGCGCTCCTGCTCGGCGCGGGCGGCGTTGGCGCGGCGCTTGGCCTCCTTGCCGCCCGTGCCGCCTGTGCCGCCCTTGTCGCCCTTGCCCGCCGCCGCGGGCCGCGGGAGGGGGTCGAGCCGCGGCGGGGTGACCGGGGCGGGCGGGGCCAGCAGGCGGTCCAGGGTCTCGCCGAAGGCCCGGTCGAGGTCACCGGGGCGCGGGCCGAGGGCGAGGCGGTCCAGCAGCCTGCGCACGGCGGCCCGGTCGTCGAGCGGGGTCATGGCCCCGAGCATGGCCCCGCGGGGGTGGGCCGCGCCCGCGCCGGGGCCCGTTCTTCAGCTGATCTACAGGTCCGGGCCGGTGAGCACCGGGATGGCCTCGACGCCGTAGACGATGGAGGTCTCGCGGAAGGTCAGCGGGGCGTCGGAGGCCAGGCGCAGGTGCGGGAAGCGGCGCACCAGGGCCGGGTAGGCCGCGCGCAGCTCCATCCTGGCCAGTTCCGCGCCGATGCAGCGGTGGGCGCCGTGGCCGAAGGCGACGTGCGGGTTGGGCGCGCGGGTCGGGTCGAACTCGCGGATGCCCTCGCCCAGGGCCGGGTCGCGGTTGGCGGCGCTGAGCGAGAGGGCGACCACGTCGCCCGCGCTCACCGGTTGGCCCGCGATGACGGTGTCCTCCCTGGCGAAGCGCAGGAAGGCGACCTGCACCACGGTCAGGTAGCGCAGCATCTCCTCGACGAAGGGGTTGACGGCGCTGTCGTCCTCGCGCAGCCGGGTGGCGTGCCGGTCGTCGCCGAGGAGCATGAGCGCGCCCAGGGCGATCATGCTGGCGGTGGTCTCGAAGCCGCCGGTGAGCACGCCGTCGGCCAGGCCTGCGAGCTCCTCGTCGGTGACCTCGTCGCCGTGCTCGCGGATGATCATGCCGATGAGCCCGTCGCCGGGGTCGCGGCGCTGCTGGGCGACGACCTTGTGCATGTAGGCCAGCGACTCGGAGATGTGGCCGAACCCGGCCCCGGCGCCGCCGAAGAGGTCGAAGCGGGCCTCGGCCAGGCGCTGGAACTCCTCGCGGTCGGCGTAGGGCACGCCGAGCAGCTCGCAGATCGTCAGCGACGGGATGGGCAGGGCGAACTTCTCCACCAGGTCCACCGGGCCCGGCGCCTCGGCCATGCTGTCGAGGCAGTCGGCGATGATCTCGTCGATGCGCGGGGCGAGCCTGGCCAGCCTGCGCATGGTGAACTCCGGGGTGAGCACCTTGCGCAGCCGGGTGTGCACGGGCGGGTCGGCGAAGCCGAGGCCGCCGGGGTTCTGCTCCAGCTCCAGGATCTTGCCGAGGTGGGCGAAGTCGTTGCTGAAGTGCGCGGTGTCGGCCAGCACCTGCTTGACCACGTCGTGCCCGGTGACCAGCCAGAGCGTGACCCCGAACGGCACCGGCAGCTGCGTGATCGGCCCCTCGTCGGCGATGCGGTCCAGCTCCGGGACCGGTACCACCCCGTCGCGCCGCAGCGGCACCAGGGCCCCCTCGGGCAGCAGCGACAGCGCCCGCGGCCCCACCCGCTTGAGCACCGCCCTGGTCACCACCCGGCGCACCCACGACAGCGCGTTCCTGCCCATGGTCAGCATGTTCGCCCACTCCCCACCCTGTTCCAGCGGGGTCACCGTATCCCGTGGCCGCTGAGAGCCCGTCCGGGTGTGCCGGGGTGTGACCATCCGCGCACGTCGCGGACCTCGAATCAGTCGAACGTTTGTTCGAATCGATGGTAGGGTTCCGGGGTGGGGATGAGCGACACCCCGGGAGCGGTCCGGATCTACCACCCCTGGCCCGCCCCGGTTCGCGCGGTGCCCTACGACGACCCCAGCGACCTGTGGCAGATGCGCCGCTGGGTGGAGTCGCAGCGCGCCGCGGGCAAGACCGGAGCACGGTTCACCGTCGACTGGCGAGAGGACACAGCAGTGGGCGTACTGCACGACGACGGCGGCCTCATCGCGGAGGTCCGCCCCTCCGACTTCCTGGTCCGCACCGACCGCGATTGGCGGGTGATGGGCGCCGGGGCGTTCTGGCGCACCTACCGGGAGGCCACCGCCTGAGACCCGTCCGGGGCGGACAGCTCCGGGAGGTGTTGCGCGGCCCTCCCGGAGCGGCGGCCGCGGGCCGTGGCGGGTTCCCGCCGTGGCCCGCGGTTCGCGCCCCGGCCACCCCGCCACCGCCGCGGTCCTCGCCGGACCGTGACGGAAAGTCACTGCCGTCCCGAGGGGTGGACATGGGGGATGATTCGGCCCATGCGCAAGCTCCTCCTGCTGCCCGCCGCCCTCCTGCTCGCGGCGGCGTGTGCCCCGGCCGACCAGGCCGACCAGTCCGGCGCGCCCTCCGGGGGCGCCACCGGGTGCGACAAGGCCTCGCTGCCGACCCTGGCGGCGGGCAAGCTCACCTTCGGCACCGACGAGCCGGTGTACCAACCGTGGTACGTCGACAACGACCCCGCCAACGGCAAGGGCTTCGAGAGCGCGGTGGCCTACGCGATCGCGGACAAGCTCGGGTACGGCAAGGGGGACGTGACCTGGACCCGGGTCACCTTCAACGCCGCCATCCAGCCCGGTCCCAAGACCTTCGACCTCGACTTCAACGAGTTCTCCATCACCGACGAGCGCAAGCAGGCCGTCGACTTCTCCTCCCCCTACTACGACGTGGCGCAGGCCGTCGTCGCGGTCAAGGGCGGCAAGGGCGAGGTGAAGTCCCTGGCGGACCTGAAGAAGGTGAAGCTGGGCGCGCAGGTGGGCACCACCAGCTACACCGCGGCGGCGGCGTTGCGGCCCGAGCAGCAGGTGGCGGTCTACAACACCAACGACGACGCCAAGGCCGCGCTCGCCGCGGGCCAGGTCGACGCGATCGTGGTGGACCTGCCCACCGCCTTCTACATCACCTCCGCCGAGCTGGACAACGGCGTCATCGCCGGGCAGCTGCCGCAGTCGGGGGGCACGCCCGAGCAGTTCGGCGCGGTGCTGGACAAGGGCAGCAAGCTCACCGCGTGCGTGTCGAAGGCCGTCGACGACCTGCGGGCCGAGGGCACCCTGGACAAGATCGAGCAGGAGTGGCTGGCCGCGGCGGGCAACGCGCCCGAGCTGAAGTGACCAGCGCGCTCCAGCTCGAACGCGCGGCCTACCGGCGGACGCGGGCGCGGCGGTCGACGGCCGTCGCGCTCGTGTCCACCGCCGCCTTCGCCGCGGTGCTCTACTTCGGCGTCACCGGGTCGCCGGGGTGGCCGCGGGTGCGCGACTCCTTCCTGGACTGGCGGGTGGCGCTGGCGTCGCTGCCCGCGGTCCTGGAGGGGTTGTGGCTCAACGTCCGCGTGCTGGTGGTGTGCGCGGCGGCGATCCTGGTGGTGGGGCTGCTGGTGGCGGGGGCGCGCACGCTGCGCGGCCCGGTGTGGTTCCCGGTGCGGGTGCTCGCCACCGCGTACGTGGACCTGTTCCGCGGGGTGCCGCTGCTGATCTGCATGTACCTCATCGGGTTCGGGCTGCCCGGGCTGCGGCTGACCGGGGTGCCCACCGACCCGGTGGTGCTGGGCGGGGTGGCGCTGGTGCTGACCTACTCGGCGTACGTGGCCGAGGTGTTCCGGGCGGGCATCGAGTCGGTGCACCCGTCGCAGGTGGCCGCGGCGCGGTCGCTGGGCCTGGACCACCGGCGCGCGATGCGGCTGGTGGTGCTCCCGCAGGCGGTGCGGCGGGTGCTGCCCGCGCTGCTCAACGACTTCGTGGCGCTGCAGAAGGACGTCGGGCTGATCTCGGTGCTGGGCGCGGTCGACGCGGTGCGCGCGGCGCAGATCGAGGTGTCGCAGCGCTACGACTTCACCCCGTACGTGGTGGCGGCGCTGCTGTTCGTGCTGCTGGCCGCCCCGTCGGGGCGGTTGGCCGACCACGTCGCGCGGCGGTCCGCGCGCCGGGAGGGGGCGCTGTGACGGTGCTGCGGGTGCGGGGTCTGGTCAAGGAGTACGGCGGCAGGCGGGTGCTCGACGGGGTCGACCTGACCGTCGAGGAGGGGCAGGTGGTGGCGCTCATCGGCGCGTCCGGGTCGGGCAAGTCGACCCTGCTGCGCTGCGTGAACCTGCTGGAGGACCTCGACGACGGCCAGGTCGAGCTGCTCGGCCGCGACATCTCCGACCCCCGGGTGGACCCCGACCGGGCGCGGCGGGACATGGGGGTGGTCTTCCAGGCCTACAACCTGTTCCCGCACATGTCGGTGCTGCGCAACGTCGTGCTGGCCCCCACGGTCGTGCACGGGGTGCCCGAGGCGGAGGCGACCACCCGGGCGCTGGCGCTGCTGGAGCGGGTGGGTCTGGCGGACAAGGCGCGCGCCTACCCCGACCGGCTCTCCGGCGGGCAGCAGCAGCGGGTCGCCCTGGTCCGCGCCCTGGCCTACGACCCGGCCCTGCTGCTGCTCGACGAGATCACCAGCGCGCTCGACCCGGAGCTGGTCGGGGAGGTGCTGGCCCTCGTGCGCGAGATCGCCGCGGGCGGGCGCACGATCCTGATGGCCACGCACGAGATGGGCTTCGCCAAGCAGGTAGCCGACCTGGTCTGCTTCCTCGACGGCGGCCGGGTGGTGGAGTCGGGTTCGCCCGAGCAGGTCCTCGGCGACCCCGAGCAGCCCCGGACCAGGGAGTTCCTCCGCCGGGTGCTGGACTCCGGCCGCCTCTGACGCCCCGCCCGCCCGCCCCGCCCGGCCTGCGGACCGGCGACGCGGACCTGCTGGGCGGCGGGCGCGGTGTGGCATGATTCGACGCCCGAGAGGTCGGGGTTGGCCTTCGGCGGGAGGACCGTGAGCGGACGCGGCCGGGACGAGGGGTTCGCCGCCGCGCTGCGGGCGCTGGTGGCCCGCACCGGGGTGGAGCGCGCCCGCGGGGTGGACCGGGTGCTGGTCACCCGGTACCGCCGGGGGGTGGACCTGCCGCGCAGCGCGGGCGAGGTGCGGCGGCCGGCGGGCGACCTCGGCGCGGACGAGGTCGAGGCCACCCGGTCGCACCGCACCTGGGCCCGGGGCGCCGACGACGAGACGGCGGCGCTGCCGCGGCCCCCGCGGGCGGCGCGGCCGCGGTCGGTGGCGCCGGTCGTGGTGGTCACCGCGGTGGTGGCGGCGACGGTGAGCACGCTGCTGACCGCGTTGGTGCTGCGCGCGGTGCCCGCCGCCCCGCCGCCCGCCGGGGACGCGCGGCAGGCGCCCACGGCCACGGCGTACTCGGTGCCGCTGCCCGACCGGGCCGCGGCCGCGCCCGGCGGGTCGTGCGCGGGTCAGGTGCCGCGGCCGAGCAGCAACGCCGGGGACGCGACGGTGGCGTTCCGGGTCGAGCAGACCTGCGACGACCTGGTGGGCTCGCACGAGGTGACCGTGGTCCTGCAGGTCCTGCGGGAGGACCCGGGCGGGCCGGTGTGGGTCGACGCCGCCGAGCCCGCGCACGCGGCGATGCCCGGGCCGGGGTCGGTGTGGCCGTCGGGCCGCACGCCGTGCGCGCCGCTGCGCGGCGCCCTGGTGCGCGCCACCGCGATCGCGGTGGTGCACCCGGCGGGCGGGGGCCGGACCAGCCGGGTGCTGTCCTCGCCCCCGGCGCGGGTGGCCTGCGGCTGAGCGCTCAGTCCTGTTCGGACTTGGGCTTGGCCGCGCGCAGCGACCCCGGCTTGGCCGTGGCCGACGGGTCGTTGCGGGTCTTGACCAGGCTGGCGATGGTCACCACGGCGAGGATCACCACGATGACGCCCAGGCTCACCGGGGTGGGGATCTCCGGGACGCTGGGGCTGATGTCCACGTGCGCCCAGTGCAGGATCAGCTTCGCGCCGATGAACGCCAGGATGATCGCCAGCCCGGTGGACAGGTACACCAACCGGTCGAGCAGGCCCTTGACCAGGAAGTACAGCGCGCGCAGGCCCAGCAGGGCGAAGGCGTTCGCGGCGAAGACGATGAACGGCTCCTCGGTGACGCCGAACACCGCCGGGATGGAGTCCAGGGCGAACAGCAGGTCGATGCCGCCGATGGCCACCAGCACCAGGAACAGCGGCGTGGCCACCCGCTTGCCGTCGAGCCGGGCGAACAGCTTGCCGCCGTGGTACTCGTCGCTGATCGGGAACATCCGGCGGGCCAGCTTCACCACGCCGTTGTCCTCGATGTCGGGCTCCTCGTCGCGGTGGCGGAACAGCTGCACCGCGGTGAACACCAGGAGGATGCCGAACAGCAGGAACATGACGGAGAACAGGTTCAGCAGCGCGGCGCCGACGATGATGAAGATCGCGCGCATGATGAGCGCCAGCACGATCCCGAACGTGAGCACCTTGTGCTGGTGCTTCTCCGGCACCGCGAACGTCGTCATGATGATCACGAAGACGAACAGGTTGTCGACGCTGAGCGACTTCTCCACGATGTAGCCCGCGAAGAACTCGGTCCCGTACTCCCCGCCCGCGATCATGGTGAACACCACGCCGAACGCCACCGCGACCAGGATGTAGAACACCGACCAGGCCACGGCCTCCTTGAACCCCACCCGGTGCGGCCGCCACGCCGCGAGGGCGAGGTCCACCGCGAGCAGCAGCACCACCAGCCCCACGGTGGCGAACCACGCGAGCGCACTGACCTCCAGCACCGACACCTCCGAGAACCCGACCTGCTGCCGCCGAGATTAGGGCAAATCGGACGGAAGCGCTCGTGCCAGTGGCCCACGGCGCACTCCGCCGCAGGTCACGCTACGAGAACCGGTGCGTCTCCGCTCGCTGACGGGTGGTCGGGGCGGTGTGATCCCGGGGTGCGGGCTTCTCGGCCGGCCTGCCCCGGGGTGGCACAAGCAGAACCGCCCTCCCCGGGGACGGGGAGGGCGGTTCTCGTCGAGCGCGGGGTCAGCCGATGCCCATGCCCTTGGCCAGCAGGGGCCAGCTCTGGTGCAGGGCCCGCTCCCAGTAGGGCCAGCTGTGGGTGCCCTTGCCGTAGTAGTCCACGGTGGCCGGGATGCCGAGCTGGGTGAGGCGGTCGGTGAAGCTCCGGGAGGTCAGCAGGGTGGAGGCGTCCAGGGGGTCGCCGCTCTTGCCCGCGGGGTCGAGGGGGCCGACCTCGCCGTTGCCGGAGCTGATGTAGAGGTTCACGCCGCGGAACTTCTCGATGTTGGCGTAGGGGTTGTGCTTGGCCCACAGGCCCCAGTTCAGGATCTCCTGGCCCCACAGGTCGTTGAAGTTCCAGAAGCCCTCGCGGACCAGGATGCCCTTGATGACACCCGCGGTGCCGACGAACTGGGTGTTGGGGATGCCCGAGTAGGAGGCCACCGACTTGAAGGTGCCCGGGTAGGCGTAGCCGTAGTACAGCGCGCCGTAGCCGCCGATCGACACGCCCGCGACGGAGCGGTTGGGACCGCCCCGGTAGGCGCGCTCGACGATCTGGAGGACCTCCTTCATGTGGAAGGCCTCCCAGTTGGCCGTCTTGCTCAGGCCCATGTTCCACCACTCCGAGTACATGCCCGCGGGACCGTCGGTGGGCATGACGGTGATGACGCCCTTGTCCGCGAGGAACGAGCGCGCGTCGGTGAACACGTCCCAGGACTGGTAGTCCTTGACCTCGCAGCAGCCGTGCAGCAGCCACAGCTGCGGCCAGGTCTTGGTGGCGGTGGCCGACCAGTCGGCGGGCAGGAAGACCCGGACCATGCCGTTCTTCTTCAGCGCCGGGCTCTGGATCTCCAGGTCGTAGGTGCGGTCGGCGACCTTGGTCTCCTTCACCACCTTCGCGCCGTCGTCCGCGGTGGCCTGCGGGGCGCCGGAGGGCAGCGTGGCCGTCGGCGCGGGGGTGGCGGTCGTGCTGGTGGCGGGCTGGGACGGCCACCACGGGAACAGCGCGGCGTCGGCCGGTCCCTGCACCAGACCCGCCGAGACCACGGCGGTGAGGACCACCGCCGACCCCCCGATCACCGCTCGGCGCAACCGGCGGGATCGGGTGCCCTCACCTCTTTGTGTCCGTGGCATGGGCCGAACTCCATTTCTTGTCACATTCTCACAAGGGAATGTTCCCGTGCTTCTTCGCAGGAAGAGTCTGCTTCTTGGAACGCAATGAACGCAATGCCCTGGCCACCTGGAGGCGGGTTCGCGACGGCGGGATGACCATGTCGACGTACCCTCGCTCCGCGGCGACGTAGGGGGTCGCCTGCCACTGCTGGTAGGCGTCGGTGAGCTTGCGGCGCACCGCTTCGCGCTCGTGCTCGGGGGCGCCCGCGATCTCGCGGCGGTGCAGGATCTGCACCGCGCCCTGGGCGCCCATCACCGCGATCTCCGCGGTGGGCCAAGCGATGTTGACGTCCGCGCCGAGGTGCTTGGAGCCCATCACCGCGTAACCGCCGCCGTAGGCCTTGCGCACCACCACCGTCACCATCGGGACGGTCGCCTCGGCGTAGCTGTAGATGAGCTTGGCGCCGCGGCGGATGATGCCGCCGCGCTCCTGGTCCATCCCGGGCATGTAGCCGGGGACGTCCACCAGGGTCACGATGGGGATGTCGAAGGCGTCGCAGAACCGCACGAACCGCGCGGCCTTCTCCGAGGCGTCGATGTCGATGACGCCGGCGGACACGGTGGGCTGGTTGGCCACCACGCCGACGGTGCGGCCCTCGACCCGGCCGAAGGCGCAGATCATGTTGCGGGCGAACCCGGCGTGGATCTCGGTGAAGTCGCCGTCGTCGAGGACCGCGCGCACGACCTCGTACATGTCGTAGCCCTGGTTCGGCGAGTCCGGGACGAGCTTGTCCAGCGCCAGGTCGGTGGCGGTGAGCTCGGTGTCGTGGTGGAAGCCGTAGACCGGGGCGGGTTCCATGTTGTTCTGCGGCAGGTAGCCCAGCAGGGTCTGCACCCACTCGATCGCGTCGGGCTCGTCGGCGGCGCGGTAGTGGGCGTTGCCGGAGACCTCGCTGTTGGTCTGCGCCCCGCCCAGCTCGGCGTGGGTGACCCGCTGGCCGGTGACGGCGTTGACGACCTCGGGGCCGGTGACGTACATGTGCGAGGTGTCGTCGACCATGACGGTGAAGTCGGTCATCGCCGGGGAGTAGACCGCCCCGCCCGCGCACGGGCCCAGGATCATCGAGATCTGCGGGATGACCCCGGAGGCGTGGGCGTTGCGGCGGCCCAGCTCGGCGTAGTAGGCCAGCGACACCACACCCTCCTGGATGCGCGCGCCGCCGGAGTCGTTGATGCCGATGATGGGGCAGCCCAGCTTCATGGCCAGGTCCATGACCTTGAGGACCTTCTCGCCGAAGACCTCGCCCATGCTGCCGCCGAAGACGGTGAAGTCCTGGGAGAACAGGCACACCTGGCGGCCGTCGACGGTGGCCTCCCCGGTGACGACGCCGTCGCCGTAGGGGCGGTGGGAGTCCATGCCGAAGTCGGTGGTGCGGTGCCGGGCGAACACGTCGAGCTCGGTGAAGGACCCGGGGTCGACGAGCTGGTCGATGCGCTCGCGGGCGGTGAGCTTGCCCTTGGCGTGCTGGCGGTCGGCCGCCCGCTTCTCGGCGAGCCGGATGGCCTCGTCCTGCCGTCCTGCCAGGTCCGCGATGCGGTCGGCGGTGGTCGGGTGGTACCAGCCGTTCTCTCCGAACATCACTGCCTCCTTCCACTCAGGTCAAGCACGGGCGGGTCCGGTCTGCCTCACTGCCGCACCGGGGGACGCGGGTGGTCGAGCACGCCGCGCAGCTCGCGGGCGATGACGGCCACGTTCGGGGGGTCGATCATGGTGAGGTGGTCGCCGGGGACCTTGACCACCTCCAGCGCGGGGGCGTGCTCGTCCCAGCCGAGCGTGTCGTCCGCGCGCTTGTACCGCGGGTCGAGCTGGGTGGTGAGCGGGTGCGGTTCCTTGGCGCGGAACAGCACCACCCGGCCGTCGTAGGGGCGCGGGGTGTAGTTCTCCGCGACCCGGGCGTCCACGTAGGACGTGTACTGGTGGTGCAGGGCGGCGGCGCCCATGCCCTCGACGTTGGCGGCCAGCGACTCGATGATGTAGCGGATCTGCTGCTCGTCGTCGAGGCCGCGCAGCCGCTGCGGCGACAGGTCCAGGTCGACGCCGTAGGTGTCCTGGATGTGCTCGGCGAAGCGGGCGAACCGGTCGAGGTTGACCTGCTCCTGCGACACCGGCAGCGCGCTCTCCAGCGGCAGGATGGTGTCGATCATCGCGACCACCTCGACCTGCTCACCGGCGGCGGTGAGCAGCTGGGCGAGCTGGTAGGCCAGCAGGCCGCCGAAGGACCAGCCGCCGAGCCGGTAGGGGCCCTCGGGCTGGACCTCGCGCAGCATCGCCAGGTAGCGCTCGGCCTTGGCCTCCAGGGTGTCCACGTCGTCGAGGCGCTCGAAGCCGTAGACGGGCACGCCCGGCCCCATCAGCTGCACCAGCGAGCGGTAGACGCTCGTGGGGCCGCCCGCGGGGTGGAACAGGAAGACCGGGGTGCCGGTGTCGCAGGCCTGGAGCACCCGCAGCGGCTTGCCGCCGTTGCCCTCGATCTGCTCGCGCAGCAGGTCGGCCATGGCGGCCACGGTGGGTTCGGCGAACAGCTCGGCCTGGCCGGGCACCGACTCCAGCTCGCGCTCGACGGCCTTGTGCACCTGCTCGGCCTGCGCCTGGTCGCCGAGGCCGAAGAAGTTGTCGTGCACGCCCGGCTCGGGCACCTGGAGCACGTCCTGCCAGATGCGGGCCACCCAGCGCTCGGAGGGGTCGCGCGGGCCGACCTTGCGCGGGCCCGCCTTGGCCTGGCGGGCGGCGCGGTCGGCCGGGTCGGCCTCGCCCAGCCCGGAGGCCGAGGACAGGTAGTCGGCGAGCTCGGCCAGGCTGGCGCCGCGCAGCAGCAGCGGCACCGGCAGCGGCAGGCCGAAGTCGCGCTCCACCGCGCCGCGGGCGCGCATGGCCAGCAGCGAGTCCAGGCCGAGCTGGGTGAGCGGGACGTAGCGGTCGATGCGCTCGGCGGCGAAGCCCATCAGCTCGGCGATGATGCCGACCAGGTGGTCCTCCAGGGCGGCGCGGGCGGCGGCGGGGGCCATCGCGCGCAGCTCGGCCATGCCCGCCCAGTCCGCCGACCCCGCGGTCGCCGCCTGCTCGGCGGGCTTGACCAGCTCGAAGAACGGGCGGGTGGCCAGCTGCGGGAACAGCGACATCGTGGTGCCCAGGTCGAGCCGGGCGATGCCGGTGGCGGCGCGGCCGTCGGCCAGGACGGCGGCCAGCGCCTGCATGCCCTCGGCGGGGCCCAGCGGGTCCAGGACGGGGTTGTCCTTGCCGACCGCGCCGCCGACCTCGTCCCAGGCGCCCCAGTTGACGGTGGTGGCGGGCAGGCCGTGGGCGCGGCGCCAGGCGACCAGGGCGTCGAGCCAGGCGTTGGCGGTGGCGTAGGCGCTCTGGCCCGGGGAGCCGAACAGCGCCGCGGCCGAGGAGTACATGAGCCACCAGTCGAGGTCGTGCCCGGCGGTGGCGTGGTGCAGGGCGAGCGCGCCGCCCGCCTTGGCGTGCCAGACGGTCGCGAGGTCGTCGGCGTCGAGGGTGGCCAGGGCGCCGTCGGCCAGGACACCGGCGGCGTGCAGGACGCCGCGCAGCGGGACCCCGCCCTCGGTGGCGGCGGCGACCAGGTCGCGGGCCACCTCCTCGGCGGCGACGTCCCCGGCGACGACGCGCACGTCGGCGCCGAGTTCGCGCAGCCGCGCGACCAGGGGTTCGGTGTCGGGAGTCAGGCCGCGGCGGCCGGAGAGCACGACGCGGGTGGCGCCGCGCTCGGCCAGCCAGCGGCCCGCGAGCAGGCCCAGGCCGCCGAGGCCGCCGGAGACGACGTAGGCGCCGTCGCGGACGACGGGGTGCTCCCCGGACTCGTCGACCTCGGCCTTGGCGAGCTTGGCGGTGTACCGGGCGCCGCCGCTCCAGGCGACCTCGTCCGCGGCGTCGTCGGCCAGCAGCTCGGTGGCCAGCTGCGCGGTCCACTCCGGACCGTCGAGGTCGACGGTGGTGGCGCGGAGTTCGGGGTTCTCGAAGGCGAGCACGCGGGCCAGGCCGCGCAGCGCGCCCTGGTCGGGCGAGCCGGGGCCGTCGAGGGCGGTGGCGCCGCGGGTGGCGATCCACAGCCGCGGCGGGGTGCGGCCGGGTTCGGTGCCGCCGGTGAGCTGGGCGACCAGCGCGGACACGGCGAGCACGTTGGCGCGGGCGGTGGCGGGGGTGAGCCCGTCGGAGCCCGCCGCCGCGAACACGACCCCGGCCGGGGTGCGCCCGGCGAGCGCGGCGGGGTCGACCGCGGGAAGGCAGGTGACCTCGGCGCCCAGGTGCGCGCGCAGCTCGTCCACCCAGTCCGGTTCGGAGTCCGCGACGACCACCCAGGTGCGGCCGTCCACCTCGGACCGCTCGACGTCGGCGCGCTCCCACTCGGCGGCGAAGGCCTTCTCCGCCAGGGGCAGCGGCACCGAGGAGCGGCGCATCCGGCGCACGTAGACGCCGGTGACGTCGACCACGACGGCGTCGTCGGCGTCGACCAGCTGCACCGCGCCGACCAGGCCGTCGAGGCCGTCGTCGAGCGAGTCCAGCCGGGCGTCGACGCGCACGGCGGTGCCCGGGTCGCCGAAGACCCGCACCCGGCCCAGCGACAGCGGCAGGTAGGTGCCCCCGCCCGCGCTGATCCGGTCGAAGGCCGCGGCGGCCAGGGCGTGCAGGGCGGCGTCGGACAGGGCGGGGTGCAGCACGTACCCGGTGGCGCGCCCGGCCTCGGCGGGCAGGGCGAGGGCGGCCGAGGCGGTGCCGGGGCCCGCGACGACGTCGGACAGGCCGCGGAAGGCGGGGCCGTAGGCCTGGCCCATCTCCGCCATGGCCGGGTAGAGGTCGACGGCGGTGCCGCCGGTGGTGCGGCCCAGCGGTTCCACCGCGTCCTCGCGGCGGCGCACGGTGGCCGAGGCGTGCCGGGTCCAGGCGCCGGAGGCGGACTTGGTGCTGACCGTGACCACACCGGAGTCCTTGCCGGTGAGGGTGAGCGAGGTGGTGACCTCGGTGCGCGCGGCCAGCGGCAGCACCTGGGTCAGCTCGACGTCGCGCACCTCGACCGGGCCGCGCAGCGCCTCGCGGGCCGCGGCCAGCGCCAGCTCCAGGTAGGCGGTGCCGGGGAAGATCGCGACCCCGTGAGCGGCGTGGTCGGTGATCCAGGGCTGGGCGTCGGTGCCGACGTCGGCGCGCCACAGGTGGCGGTCGCCCTCCGGCAGCTCGATGTGCACCCCGAGCAGCGGGTGGCGCCCGGCGGGGACGGCGGCGGCGCGCGGCTTGGGCCAGAACCGGTGGTGCTCCCAGCGCGGGCCGGGCAGCGCCACCGGGGGCAGCGCCTCGTGCCGGGTGGCCAGCGCGGTGGGGTGGCCCAGGGTGTGCAGGGTGGCGAGGCTGGTGAGGAAGGTGGCCCGCTCGTCGTCCTTGCGGTGCGCGCTGGGCAGGCCGACGACCTCCCGGCCCAGGCCCGCCGCGGTCTGCTCCAGGGCCGACAGCGCGATCGGGTGCGGGGAGATCTCGACGAACCGGGTGTGCCCGTCGGCGATGGCGGCGGTGAGCGCGTGGGCGAAGCGCACCGGGCGGCGCAGGTTCTTCACCCAGTACTCCACGTCGAAGGCCGGGACCTCGCGCGGGTCGTCGAGCACGGAGGTGTAGCTGGGGGTGCTGGTCGCGGTGGCGGTGAGCCCGGCCATGCCCGCGCGGAACTCGTCGAGCACCGGCTCGATGGCGGGCGAGTGGCCCGCGCCGCCGACCTTGAGCCTGCGGGCGAGGCGGCCGAGGCCGTCCACGTGGGCCATCAGCGCGACGACCTCGTCGGTGTCGCCGGTGACGGTGCACTGGGTGGGCGAGGCGTAGACGGCGACGCTGACCGAGGGGAAGCGCGGGGCCAGCTCGTCGAACTCGGCCGGGGACAGCTCCACCACGGCCATCGTGCCCAGGCCGGAGTCGTTGATGCCCGACAGCAGCCGGGCCCGGGTGGTCATGACCTTGAGGCCGTCGACCACCGACAGCGCGCCCGCGGTGACCGCGGCGGCGACCTCGCCCATGGAGTGCCCGACGACCGCGGCGGGCTCGACGCCGTGCGCGCGCCACAGCGCGGCCAGCGCGACCTGCACGCCGAACAGGGCGGGCTGGGTGGCGGCGAGGTCGGGCAGCTCCTGGGCGCCGGAGAGGACCTTGCGCAGCGAGAACCCGGTGACCGCGCGGAAGTCGACGTCGAGGTCGTTGACGGCGTTGCGGAAGGCGGGCTCGGTGGCCAGCAGCACCCGGCCCATGGCCTCCCAGTTCGAGCCGTAGCCGGAGAACAGGAACACCACGTCGGCGTCGTCGCGGCGGCTGGTGCCGGTGACCACGCCGGGGGCGGGCTCGCCGCGGCCGAGCGCGCGCAGCGACCCCACCAGGGCCTCGCGGCCCGCGGCGACGACGGCGCCGCGCACCGGCAGGTGCTCGCGGCGGCGGGCCAGGGTGGCGGCGACGGCGCCGAGGGCGGGGGCGTCCTCGCCCGCGGCGTCGAGGAAGTCGGCCAGGTCGCCCGCGCGGGCGGCCAGGGCGGCCGAGGAGCGCGCGGACAGGGCGAGCACGTGGGTGTCGGTGGCGTCGGTGCGCGGCACGCGCTTGCGCTTGGCGGGCCACTCCTCCAGCACCACGTGGGCGTTGGTGCCGCCGAAGCCGAAGGCGGACACGCCCGCGCGGGCGCGGCCGGAGTAGCGCGGCCACGCGGTCGGCTCGGGCACCACGCGCAGGCCCGCGCCGTCGAAGTCGATGTTGGGGTTTGGCTCGCGGTAGTGCAGGCTCGCGGGCAGCCGGTCGTGGCGCATGGCCAGCACGACCTTGATGAACCCGGCGATGCCCGCCGCGCCCTCCAGGTGGCCCAGGTTGGACTTGACCGAGCCGAGCAGCAGCGGCCGGTCGCCCGCGCGGCCCGCGCCGAGCACCTGGCCCAGGGCGGTGGCCTCGATCGGGTCGCCGAGGAAGGTGCCGGTGCCGTGCGCCTCGACGTAGTCCACCCCGGACGGGTCGAGTTCGGCGGTGGCGTAGGCGTCGCGCAGCAGGTCGGCCTGGGCGTCGGGGTTGGGGGCCATCATGCCGTTGGAGCGGCCGTCGGAGTTGACCGCGCTGCCGCGCACGACCGCGAGCACCCGGTCGCCGTCGCGGCGGGCGTCGGTGAGCCGCTTGAGCACGACCACCCCGCAGCCCTCGCCGCGCACGATGCCGTCGGCGGCGGCGTCGAAGGCCTTGCACCGGCCGTCGGCGGCCAGCACGCCCGCGCTGTGGAAGTTGGCGAACACCGCCGGGCTCAGCAGCAGGTTGACCCCGCCGACGATGGCGTGGTCGGTCTCGCCGCGGCGCAGCGACTGCACGCCGTGGTGCACCGCGACCAGCGACGAGGAGCACGCGGTGTCCACGGTGAGCGACGGGCCGCGCAGGTCGAGCAGGTAGGACAGCCGGTTCGCGGCGATGCTGGCCGCGGCGCCGGTGCCCGACCAGGCGTCGATGGAGGGCAGGTCGACCATCGTCAGGTGCCCGTACTCCACCGCGGACAGCCCGACGAACACCCCGGTGCGGCTGCCGCGCAGCGAGCGGGGGGTGATGCCCGCGTCCTCCAGGGCCGCCCAGGTGACCTCCAGCAGCAGCCGCTGCTGGGGGTCCATGGCCTCGGCCTCGCGCGGGGTGATGCCGAAGAACGCGGCGTCGAACCCGGCCACGTCGTCGAGGAAGCCGCCGAGGCGGGGCAGGCCCTCCAGGTCGTGGGCGGGGGCGAACTGCTCCCAGCGGCCCGCGGGCACCTCGGAGATGGCGTCGCGGCCGCCTGCGAGCAGGTCCCAGAAGCCCTCCGGGGAGTCCACCCCGCCCGCCAGGCGCACGCCGAGGCCGACCACGGCGATGGGCTCGCCGGGCTCGACCCGGGTGGCGCCGAGCGCGCGGACCCGCTCGCCCGCCTCGCCCTCCAGCTTCTCGACCAGGGCGCGGATGGTGGGGCTCTCCCAGGCCAGGGTGGGCGGCAGCGGCCTGCCCAGCCGCTGGCCCAGCTCGCCGGACAGCGTCACCGCGTCGCGCGAGGACAGCCCCAGCTCGGTGAGCGGGCGCTCGGGGTCCACCTCGGACACCGGGAGCTTGCGCAGCTCGGCCACCCGCTCGACGAGCCAGCCGAGCAGGGTGTCCGAGGGGCCTGGCGTGGTCATCGCGGGCGTCCGTCCGTGAGGGTGCCCTCGGCCCAGCGCTTGCGGCACACCGCGCGGCTGACCTTGCCGCTGGAGGTGCGCGGCACGCCGCCGGGCTCGACGATGAGCACGTCGTGCAGCGACAGGCCGTGCGCGCGGGAGACCGCGTCGGTGACGGCCTTGGTGACCTCGGCCCGGTCGAGCTCCTCGGCGGAGACGACCTTGGACCGCTCCAGCATGACCACCACCTGCTCCTGGCCGTCCTGGCCGCCGGTGAAGGCGGAGAAGGCGACCAGGGCGTGCTTGCGCACCGCGGGGTGGGCCTGCTCGGCGGTGGCCTCGATGTCCTGGGGGTAGTGGTTGCGGCCGTCGACGATGATGAGGTCCTTGATGCGGCCGGTGATGTAGAGCTCGCCGTCGTGCAGGACGCCCAGGTCACCGGTGCGGAACCAGCCGCGGCCGTCGACGCCGCGCCCGTCGAAGCCGTCGTCCTCCAGGTACCTGCCGAAGGACTCCGCGGTCTGCTCGGGGCGCTGCCAGTACCCGGCGGCGATGTTGACCCCGGACAGCCAGAGCTCGCCCACGGTGCCCTCGTCGACGAGCTTGCCCGACTCCGGGTCCACCATGCGCAGGTGCTGGTCGACCGGGCGGCCGCAGGACACCAGCCGGGAGGTGGGGGCGCCCCCGGCGGCGGGGGTGGCCAGGCCGCGGGTGAGCGCGTCGCGGTCGAAGTCGGTGGCGCGCGGCAGCGAGCCCTGCTCGCTGGCGGCGACGAGCACGACCGCCTCGGCCATGCCGAAGGAGGGCCGGTGCGCGGTGCGCTCCAGGCCGCAGCCCGCGAAGGCGTCGGCGAAGCGGTCGATGGCGCCCATGGTGATCGGCTCGGAGCCGTCCACCAGGGACACCACGTCGGACAGGTCCAGCAGGGCCTTCTCCTGCTCGGTGATCCGGGAGGCGGCGTAGGCGTAGGCGAAGTTCGGCGCGGCGGTGACCCCGCCCGCGGCGTCGGCCAGCGCCTGCACCCAGCGGAAGGGCCGCTCCAGGAAGGCGATCGGGTCCATCAGCACGACCGGGTTGCCGGAGTACACCACCACGCCCAGGGCGAGCACCAGGCCCATGTCGTGGAACAGCGGCAGCCAGCTCACCAGGGTGTAGTCGCCGTCGGGGGCGCCGTAGCACGCGCAGTTCTGCCGGGCGTTGTTCACCACGTTCCGGTTGGTGATCATGACGCCCGCGGGGATGCGGGTGGACCCGGAGGTGTACTGCAGGTAGGACACGTCGTCGGGCTGGGGGACGAACTCGGCGTAGTCCGCGGCGCGCTCGTCGGGGATGGTGTCGATCGAGGCGGTGTGGGCGATGGACAGGCCCTTGTCGGCGAGGTAGGCGTCCAGGGTGGCGCGCTGCTCGTCGAGGGTCAGCGCCATGGTGGGCGCGCAGTCGGCGAGCACCGCGGCCAGCCGGTCGGCGTGGCCGGGCAGGTCCGGCGGGAACAGCGGCACAGCGATGGCGCCCGCGCGGATCGCGCCGAGCAGGCCGGCGACGTACTCGGTGGACTGGCGGGCCAGCACGACGACCCGGTCGCCGGGGGCGGTGTGCGCCTGCACCTCGGCGGCCACGGCGCTCACGCGGGCGTCCAACTGGGCCCAGGTGACGGTGGTGGCGACGCCGTCGAAGCTGGTGCGGTAGTCCAGGTAGGTGTAAGCGGGCTCGTCGGGGCGCTCCTGCGCCCACCACGCGCACAGGGTGGCGAGCGAGTCGTTGCCCACCTCGGACCCCGCCACCGGGCTGTCGGTCCGCACACCAGAAGTCATCGTGTCCCGTCCTCAGGGGGTCGTCAGGGGCTCGCGCGGCGGGGCGCGCTCGGCGGCGTTTGTGCGCGCGGAATGGCCGTCAGCGTTCCCTGCTTTTCGCGGCAACCGGTCCGGCCGATCCGAAAAAATGATGTGGACCACCCTCGGTTCACCATATTTTCCGGCCTACCGGGTGTCAACCATTCGGTTTTGCGACGGCTACTCCGACTTCGTGGAAACAATGTTTTTGAGCGTCCCGCGGACAACTGCGGCCCGCGCTGTTGTCAGTCGCACAACAGGGTCTGGGGGCCGGTTTTCATCCGGCGGTGACAAATCCTGCTCCCCCGGGACCGGCGCGGGCGGCCGGTCCCGGGGGCGCGGGTCAGCCGGTCCCGGCGGTCTCCTCGGCGTGGAACTGCTCCTCCAGCTGCTCGGGGCTGTAGTCGAGGTCGATCGCGGCGGCCGACATCCCGCGCGCGCCCTCGATGGCGCCGAGGCGGCGCATCGCGCGCCCCGCGGCGTACTCCATGACCCCGTCGAGCTGCATCTGGAACGGGTCGCCGTCGAACTGGGTGGTGGTGTACTGGATCTGGTTGATCGCGTGCGGCACCAGCCTGCCCATCTCGTCCTGCACCACCTGCCAGTTGCGGTCGTCGGCGGCGACGTGGCGGCGGCAGGTGAAGGTGCCCCAGGCCATGTGGCGGCGCTCGTCGGAGCCGATCCAGCGGATCAGCTCCTGCAGGCCGGGCAGGATGCCGTTGGCCTTGCAGGCCTTGTTCCACACGTGGTAGCCGGTGAGCGCGAGCACGCCCTCGACGACGTGGTTGTAGACCACCGAGGCGCGCACCTGGTTGGCCGGGCTGGGGTCGTGCTCCAGGGCGCCGAGGGCGTTGGGCAGCGCGTCGTAGAAGATCGCCCGGTAGCCGGGGTTGTCCTCGACGTAGGGGTGCAGGTCCTCCTTGACCCCGACCGCGTCCAGCCAGATCCGGAAGGCCTGGGTGTGCTTGGCCTCCTCGAACACGAACTGGGTCAGGTACATCTCGTCGCCGAAGCGGCCCTCGCGGCCCATCGCGCGCAGGAACGGCTGGATGTCCTGGGTGACGGCCTCCTCGCCGCCGACGAACTGCGCGCACAGCATGGTGGCGATGTGGCGCTGCTCGTCGGTCATCGCCGCCCAGTCCTCGGCGTCGCGGCTGAAGTCGATCGACGCGGGGTCCCAGAACCGGCGGTTGCCCTTGGCGAACAGGCGCAGCGGCAGGGCGTCCCAGTCGAGGCTGCCCTTGCTCAGGGCGTGGAACTGGGAGCGGCGCTCGGTCGCCGCGGGGTCGCTGACGTCGGTCACGGGTGGCTCCTTCGTGCGGTGGGGAGGTCGGTGTCCGCGGCGCTGCGGGGGTCAGCGGGCGAGCGGGACATCGATCCACGACGGGTCCGCGGGCGAGGACCGGAAGCCGATCTTGCCGCCGTCGGTGTTCTTGTCGATGAACAGCGCGTCCTTGGTGTCCACGGCGAAGGCGAGCCGGTGGCCCGCGGCGACGTCGTAGGCGGTGGGGGTGAACACCAGGTCCAGCGGCAGGGCCTGCCCGGGGGTCTTGCCGTTCCAGGTGTAGGGCACGTAGTTGATCAGCTTGCCGGTGCCGAGCTGGTCGACGTCGTAGACGTAGGCGACCACGGTGCCCTGGGCCTTGGGCGGCACCACGGTCAGGTGGGCGGTGATGTCGCCGCGCACCTTCTGCGTGGTGGCGGCCTTCGGGCCGTACCAGATGGCGCCGCTGCCCTGGTCGAACAGCTGGAGCATGGCGGTGGGCGGGTTCCCGCTCAGCGCCTCCAGGGTGTAGGTGACCAGCGGGATGCCGCCGTTGGCGACGGTGTCGCGGTTGTTGTTCACCTGGGTGGTGAACTCCGCGGCGGGCGGGGTGGCGCCGAGCTGGGCGTTGCCCGCGAGGAACCCGCCGGGCTTGGGGCCCAGGAACAGCTTGCTGGAGGCCTGGCCCTGGGCGGAGGCCCAGTCGCGGCGGCCCTCGGGCTTCTGGGTGCCGGGGCGGGGGTAGACCTGCACGGGGGGCTCGGCGGCGATGGAGGTGTCGGTGCCCGCGACGTAGGCGTCGAACCAGCGGTCGACGGAGTCCCACACGCCGCTGGGCAGGCCGAGCAGGCCGCCGGACTCGGTGGCGGCGTGGTCACCGGGCAGCAGCTCCATGCGCTTGGGGCCGGTCAGCGCGGTGTAGAGGTCGGCGATCTGGCCGGGCTCGAAGACCGTCTCGCTCCAGGTCTGCAGGAACAGCGCGGCGGGCTTGTTCCGGTTGATCTCGGCGATGTGGTTGACCGGCGAGCGCGGCTGCGCCCAGGCCTTGACCGCCGCGTCCATCTCCGGGGTCAGCTTCGGGTCGTAGATGCTGGCGAGCATCTTGTCGGCCTCGGGGCTGAGCCTGCCGTTCATCTTGCCGGACAGGTGCAGCACCAGGGCGGTGAGCTGGTGGCGGGTGTCGTTGGTCGACAGCGAGCGCACCAGGTCGCTCCAGCCGCTCATCGACACCACGGCCTTGATGCGCGGGTCGTTGCCGGAGGCCAGCACGCCGATGCCCGCGCCGTAGGACACCCCGGCGACGCCGACCCTGGCCGGGTCGGAGGCGGTGTTGGCCAGGCCCCAGTCGATGACGTCGGAGACGTCGTCGATGTCGGCCTGGCCCGCGACCTGCACCTCACCGCCGGACTCGCCGAAGCCGCGGGTGCCGTAGGACAGCACCGTGTAGCCCTTCTCGGCCAGCTTCTTGGCGGGCATGATGTTCTGGGTGACCCCGCCGCCCCAGGCGCTGATGAGCACCGCCAGCGGGTGCGGGCCCGCGGCGCGCGGCTCCATCACCATGGTCCGCAGCGTGACGCCGTCGCGGACGGCCACGTCGACCATGGTCGTCTCGAAACCGTCCTGCTGAGCACCGGTGGCCCCGGGGACCCAGGCGACCAGACCGGCCACCACGGCGACCGCGGCGGCGAGCGCGGCTCGTTTGCGCGACATCCGAACACCCATTCCGACGTGTGGGGTGGAATCTGCCCGCCCACCCTGCCCCGCCGCACAGGTCTCACCGCGACGGGAAGTGTGCGGGTGGAATGCGGAATCGAAATTGGCATTCCTTTTATAAGACCGACAATGTGAAGGTAGCACCGGCAATATTTTGGGGTCAAGGCCGGTACCAGACCGGTGGAGAACTTGCTCGACACCGACAAAACGACCCGGCGCGCTGCTCACGATCCAAGCAGCGGCAAAACGTGAAAAAATCCCGCCGGGTGCCTGCTCCTGGCCGCTCGTGACCACCTCGGACACCCCTCGACCGGCGTTGGGGTACCGAGCAGTCCGCTCGGGTATCACTTCGTACACACCCGCCGTCGAGTTCCGCTGAGCGGTGACACTGTTACGGCACGGTGTTACAGCCGTGCAAACAACCGCGGCGCGCCGGGGGGCACCCTCCCGGGTGGACCGGCGACCGGGCATGCTGGGGCGGTCCACCGCACGGAGGGAAACTGGTGATCAGCACGAAGGCACTGCCGTTCAACAAGTTCCGGGTGACGTTCACCCTGGACGCGGGCGACCCGCCAGGACCGGTCAGCGTGGTCGGCTGCTTCAACGGCTGGACGCCGGGCTCGCACCGGCTGCGCCCGCGGCCCGGTGGCCTGCGCTCGGCGGCCGTGGTGGTCAGCGCGGGCAGCACCGTGTCGTTCCGCTACCTCACCGACGACGGCACCTGGCGCGACGACCCGGACGTGGCCGACCGCGACGAGCACGGCAACGCCGTCATCACCGTCTAGGCCCGTCCTCGACACCTGCTCTGCGGGAGTCGTGATCAGGTCGGACGCCCGCGGTGCCCGGACGAGGGACCTCGTACCGGGTTGCGCTCGGTCCCTCGGCCGGTGCCGCAGGCGTCCGACCTGGCGCGGCCATCGCTGGACGAGGCTGTTGCGGACAGGTCCCAGGGGTCCGGGGCGGCCCGGCGACGCCCTACCCGGGCCGCCCCACCTGCCCGGCCAGGCTGTCGAAGGCGGCCGTGACCTGCGGGATCAGCGCCGCCGGGTCGTGCCCGGCCAGCTCCCGCCCGGCCTGGAAGCAGGCCCTGGCCAGCAGCGGCGCCAGCACGGCGGTGCGCGGTTCGGCGCCCAGGCCGCGCAGGATCTCCCCGGCCAGCTCCGCCAGGGCCGCCAGCTTGCGCGCGCCCCGGTCGGCCAGCTCGGCGTTCTGCGCGATCAGCCGCTCGCGCAGGCGGTAGTGCGCCGGGTCGGACACCGACTCGGCGCAGATGGACAGCACCACCCCGCGCAGCAGCTCCAGCGCGGTGCCCAGGTCGGGCGCCTTGGCCACCGGCATCGGCTCGTAGCGGGCGCGCAGCTCGTCGAGCAGCTCCTGCTCGCCCGCGAACACGACCTCCTGCTTGTCGCCGAAGTGGCGGAAGAACGTGGTCCGCCCGACCTCCGCCCGCTCGGCGATGTCGGCCACGGTGACCTGGGCGTACCCGCGCTCGGTGAACAGCGCGTAGGCCGCCGCGACGATGTCGTGGCGGGCTTTGGCGCGCTTGCGCTCGCGCAACGACGGCCGCTGGTCCACGACCGGCGACTGTAGCGGCGGGCGGTACCGCGTTCCAGGTGGGTCGGCGTCCGCGTCGGGACGCCGTCCGCCCCGCGGCGCCCCGCGGTGGGTGACACCGACCGCTCCGCGCGCCACGACCGCGACGCGGCGGTCCCCCGGGTTCACCGGCGGTGTGAGTGGCACCACACCCCCGGACGCGCCGGAGCCCCGCGCGTCCGCGCGGGGCTCCGGGTCGACCACCGGTGGTCAGGCGACCTTGAGGGAGATGTCGTCCAGGACGAAGCTCGTCTGCAGGCTGGAGTCCTCGGTGCCGGTGAACTTCAGCGTGAGGGTCTGCCCGGCGTACTGGCCCAGGTCGAGGGTCTTCTGCACGTAGCCGCTCGCGGCGTCGACGTTGGACAGGGTGCCCAGCGTCGTGGAGCCGAGGGCGACGGTGAGCGTGTCGTAGACGCGGGTGCCGCTCTCGGCGGTGTCGATGTGCACCCAGTAGGTCAGCGTCGAACCGGTGCACCCCGCCGGGATGCTCACCGACTGCGACGCGCTCTCGGTGTTGGTGGTGCCCCGGCCGTTCAGCCAGGCCTTCCAGGTGCCGGTGCGGGCGGGCTGGGAGGTCGAGCTGTCGCGCACCCCGGTGCTCAGGGTCCACGGCGTCGTGCCCGACTCGAAGCCGCCGTTGGTGACCGCCTCGGCCGCCACGCACCCGGTGCCGGGGGTGGAGACCGCCTGGTTCCAGATCGCGTACGCCACGCCGTCCGCGGCCCGGTCGAGCGCGGTGGCGTTGATGTTGCTCGTGGTGTCGCAGGAGCTGTGGTAGCAGGAGTCGTAGGCGGCGTTGGCGGTGCCGCCCCACTTGCTCGCCTGGGCGCTGGTCTTGCGCGCCGAGGCGCCGGTGGCGTAGCCGGAGGTCGGGATGCCCGCGTTCTTGAACGAGTAGTCGTCGGAGCGGCCGACGCCCTCGGTGTTCTCCTCCGGCGACAGGCCCAGGGAGTCCCAGTAGGCCTTGAGCGGCGCCGCGGTGGCGGTGGTGATGTTGTTGATGAAGTAGCCGCCGTTGCGCGAGCCGACCATGTCGAAGTTGTAGTACCCGGAGATGGCCGAGCGCTGCGCCGAGGTGAGCTGGTTGACGTAGAAGCGGGAGCCGAGCAGGCCGGACTCCTCGTCGGTCCACCAGGCGAACCGGACGTGCTTGGTCAGCGCGGGGTTGGCCGAGGCCAGCGCGAGCGCGTTCTGCAGCAGCACCGCCGAGCCGGAGCCGTTGTCGTTGATGCCCGGGCCCGCCGAGACGCTGTCGAGGTGGGCGCCGAACATCACCGTGCGCGAGGTGTCACCGCCGGGCCAGTCCGCGATGAGGTTGTTGGAGCGGTAGTTGCACGTGGTGCAGGTCTGCTCGGAGACGGTGAAGCCCGCCGCCTGGAGCTTGCCCTTGATGTAGGCGACCGACGCGGTGTACCCGGCCGACCCGGCGCGGCGGTTGCCGCCGTTCTGGGTGGCGAGGGTGTTGAGCTGGGTCAGGTGCGCCTGCACGGCGGCGACGTCGATGTTCGGCGCCGCGGCCGCCTGGGCGGGCGCGGCGGCGGTCAGACCGTCCACCGTGGACGAGGGGGCGAACGCGGTGCAGGTGGGGTCCGCGGTGGCGGGGACGCTGACGGCGTTCCACGCGGCCTTGGTCTTGTTGTACAGCGCGCAGGACGCGTCGAGGTTCTTCGCCGCGGTGAGGGTGGCGGTGCGGTACTTCTTGTAGGTCATGCCGCTGGTCTTGAGCAGCATGCCGCCGTAGAACACCTTGCCCGCGGTCTGGATGCCCGCGCCGGTGACGGTGCTGGAGTTGCACGTCGGGCTCGACGGCTTGCCGCCGCCGGGGTTCGAGCCCTCGGCCAGCAGGTAGAACCAGTGGTTGAGCGGACCCGCGGCCGCGTGCACCTCGGTGTTGGGGATCGCCGAGGAGTAGCAGTTGGGGTGGTTGTTCACCAGCGACGGGTTGTACATGTTGCGGATCGGGCCGTTGCCCACCAGGTTCACCACCTCGCCGACCAGGTAGTCGCCGGGGGTGTCGTAGGGGGAGGGCTCGTTGGCGTAGGCCTCGGTCAGCGCGCCGAAGATGTCACCGGTGCCCTCGCCGAGCCCCGCCTCGCCGCCCGCGCCGCCGGGGGTGAACTGGTCGAGGCCGTGGCCGTACTCGTGGCCGACGACGTCCATCGAGCCGATCCACTCGTTGGCGTTGTTGTGCCCGATGGTGACGCTGCTGCCGTTCCAGTAGGCGTTGACGGTGTTGTAGCCCACCCGCGCGGGCCAGCTGCCGCCGTTGCCGTTGTGGCCGTTGCGCCCCAACCAGTTCTTCAGCATGTCCCACTCCTTCTGCGCCGCCCACATGGTGTCGACGCAGCCGGTCTCCTTGCTGGTGGGGTTGCCGGTGCCCCAGGAGTCGGTGGACTTGCTGAAGACCTGGCCGGTGCTGTAGTCCGAGCACTGGAGGCCGGGCCGGGTGAGGTCCTTGAGCTGGTAGGTGGTCCCGCTCTTGCTGGTGGTGATGGTCAGCGGGTTCGGGCCGTTCCACTTGCTGGTGCCGGTGCCGTGCTCGACGTCGTCGTGCTGGTCGAGCACCGCGCCGGTGAGCGCGTCCACCCACACCGTCAGGTGGCTCTCGCTCTCGGTGGTGTAGCCGGAGAGCACCGTCTGCCACGCCAGCTTCGCCGTGCCACCGGTCACCTTGACCACCAGCCGGGTCGACTCCACCGAGTCGACCTTCGCCAGGCGGGACTTGGCGGTGGTCTCGGCGGCCTGCGCGGTCACCTTCGGCGTGGTGCCCACCGCGACCTTGACCTCGGTGGCCTTGCTGGCGGCGCGGACCGCGCCCGTGCTGTCGGACAGCAGGGTCGCGTCACCGCCCACCACGGGCAGCCCGCGGTAGGTGCGCTCGTAGGAGACGGAGTAGAGCCCGTCCACCCACGGCGTCACCACAGCGCGCCGGTAGGCCTCGTCGGCACCGGCGCCCAGGGCGCCCGCGGCGACCCGGTCGGCGCCGGTCAACGCCGCGGTGAGCGCGTCGGCCGCCGGGGGCGCCGCGGGCGCGGCCCCGGCGGGCGCCCCCAGGGCCACCACGGACCCGGTCACCACGGCCAGGAAGACCCCGGCCGCCACCGTTCTGCGTGTCATCGATGCTCCTTCTGGGCAGGGAGGCACCCGGCGGCGGGACAGGGGGTCCGCCGGGTGGGGAAGCAGCGCACCCGAGCATCGGACGGCGCCCCAGCGCGATCAACACCCCGACCGCAGCCGTCAAAGATGTGTCAAATCCCCGCCCCCGCCCCACCTCCCGGCCCGCGACGGTGATCGGGGACAAGACGGCGGATGACAGAAGGGATCGAGCCACCCGACCCGCCGAGCCGAGAACGATGCCGGGCAGGGACGTGCGGCGGGAGGGATCAAACCGGGCGGCAGGGGGTTGAACAGCTCTACGCGGGCACCCCGGTCAGCACTGCGGCGTCGGCGAGCAGGTCCGCCGTGGTGACGGGGCAATCCGCGGCGGCGGCCCACACCAGGCCCTGCCCCAGCCAGGCCATGCCCAGCGCGTCCTGGCCGCGCGCGGCGCGCAACCCGCCCGCCACGCGGGCGAAGTGCGCGGCCAGGACCAGCAGCACCGGCGACCCCGCCGGGGCCATCCGGTGCAGCGCCCACTCCACCGTCGCGAGGTCGTCCGCCGCGGCGCACTCGCCCAGCAGCGCGGTGAGCACGTGCACCAGGTCGCTGCCCGCCTCGTGCCCCAGCCGGGCCAGCAGCACCCGCGCCCGCGCCGCCGAGGGCACCGCGCACCCGGTGGTGCCGTGCTCCGGGCAGCGCGCGGTCAGCCGCGCGGGCCAGCGCACCGGGAGCACCGCGACGCCGGGGTCGGCACCGGGCAGCAGCGACAGCAACGTCCCACGTGGACGGTCGTCGACCAGCGCCAGCAACCCACCGCCCGCGCCCAGCGCGACGTCGGCGGCGCGCGCCAACCCCGGTGGCGGCAGCCGGACCCCGCCCTCCACCTTGGAGATCAGGCTGTGGTGGTAGCCGACGCGCGCGCCCAGTTCGGCCTGGGTGAGCCGCGCCGCCCGCCGGTGCGCCCGCAGGGCCCGTCCGAACCCGGCCGTCACATCGCCTCCCGACCCGTCCGTCACCACGAACCAACGGAACGTAACACCGCGCGCGGACGGCGATAAGGGCTGCTCAGGGGCAAGTTTTGAACGTTCCCACTTGCGCGCGCCGCGCCCCGCGCGGCACCGCGGGCCAGCGAACCGGACAAAACCCCTGCGGCAGCACAACTCCGGCGCCACCGCCGTCACCGCGGGCACACCGCGTCGCCCGGCGGGGCGGCCCGGCGCGGATTAACCTCGGGCCGGTGGCGGAGAGCGAGACGCACCCAGGCACCCCGGGCAGCACTGCGCACAAGGGCGGCGCGGGGACCGCGCCCACCCCCGAGGGCGGCGGTGAGAGCACGCTGACCGTCGTGCTCGCCGGGTCGGTGAACCTGGCGATCGCGGTGCTCAAGCTGATCGCGGGCCTGATCACCGGGTCGGCGGCGATGCTGTCGGAGGCCGCGCACTCGGTGGCCGACACCATCACCGAGATCCTGCTGCTGACCGCGCTGCGGGTCTCGGCCAAGCCCGCCGACCGCGAGCACCCGTTCGGCTACGGCAAGGCGCGCTACTTCTGGTCGCTGCTCGCCGCGGTGTCGATCTTCGCGTCGGGCGCGGTGTTCGCCCTCTACGAGGGCTTCGCCACCGTCTTCGGCGAGGCCGAGGAGCAGACCTCGCCGGTGTGGGCGTACGCGGTGCTGGCCATCGCCTTCGTGCTGGAGGGCACCTCCTGGGCCCAGGCGCTGCGGCAGGTGCGGCGCGAGGCCAGGGAGATGGGCCGCAGCTTCGTGCGCGAGCTGCGCGAGAGCGACGACCCCACCTCCAAGACCGTGCTCTACGAGGACTCCGCGGCGCTGACCGGCCTGCTGCTGGCGTTCGCGGGCGTCGGCCTGCACCAGCTCACCGGCTCCCCGGTGTGGGACGGGCTGGCCTCCATCGCCATCGGCGTGCTGCTGGCCGGGGTGGCGTTCCTGCTCGGGCGCACCAACGCGGGCCTGCTCATCGGCAGGCAGGCCGACCACGGCCTGGTGCTCGCCATCCGCGACCAGATCGCCGCCGCCGAGGAGGTCGAGGCCGTGGTGGACCTGCAGACGATGCTCATCGGCACCGACCGGGTGCTGGTGTGCGCGCGGGTCGACTTCGTCGACACCCTCACCGCGGGCGAGCTGGAGCGGGTGTGCGTGCGGCTCGCGGGCGACCTGCAGGAGCGGCACAGCGACGTGGCCGAGGTGTTCCTCGAACCGGTGCCCCGCTCGAACGAGGACCTGCGCGCGGCCGTGCTGGCCCGCTACGGCGCGGGCACCCGCATCTCCGAGGTGGTCCAGGACCACCGCGCCGACGACCCCGCCGAGCAGGGCGGGCGGGACGGGTCCGGGCACCCGGCCTGAGCCCGGCGCGGGAGGCTACAGCGTGGCCTGCGCCACGCCGCGCAGTGGGTTGCTCACGCAGTGCTGACCGGTGGTGGCAGGATCGAACCGTGTCGATCTCTACACCGAATCGTGAGACGGAAGTGTCAGCAGAGCAGACCGTGCGCTTCACCCCGATCCCCTCGGCGGTGAAGCACTCCCCCACCCCCGCACCCCGCACCCCCTCGGGCGCCCTGCCTCGGCCCCGGCCCCGCAAGCCGCTGTACAAGCGGATCGCCCGCAGGATCCTCGGCGAAGGCCTGCTCACCAAGCGCTGAGCCCGCCGGACCACGTGCGGAAGGCCCCCGCTGCCCGAGCAGACGGGGGCCTTCGCACGTCAGGACCCCGCGCGCACGGCCTGCCCGAGCGCCGCGACCGCCGCGCGCAGCTGGTCGTCGCGCAGGTAGGGGGCGGGCCCGAAGCGCAGGTGCTGCCCCCGGCTGTCGGTGGACACCCCCGCCCGCGCCAGCGCCTCGTGCAGCCGCGCCGCGCGCGGGGAGCGCAGCGACAGGAACCCGCCGAACGCCTCCCGCGGCCCCGGGTAGCGGCTGATCACCTCCGGCGGCAGGTCGAGCGCGTCGAACTCGTCGGCCAGCAGGGCGTTCTGGTGCAGGGACACCGCGCGCAGCGCCTCGGGGGTCAGGCCGTGCTCGGCGAAGAAGCCCAGCACGGAGCACGCCCGGTAGTGGCTGACCGGGTCGTAGGTCGCCCCGGCGAAGCGGGCCGCGCCCGAGCCGTAGGCCACGGTGAACGGGTCCGCCGACGCGGCCAGGGTGTCGAACTCGGCGTACCAGCCGGTGATCACCGGCCGCGCCGACTCCGCCTGCGGGGGCAGGCGCAGGAAGCAGTTGCCCTCCCCGAGCTGGAGGTACTTGTACCCCCCGCCCACCACCCACGCCTCGTCGAGCCCGGTCGCATCGAAGGGCAGCGCGCCGAGGGCGTGGTAGGTGTCGACGAGCAGCTGCGCGCCCACCCGCCCGCACGCCGCGGCCAGCCCGCCCAGGTCCGGGACGACGTGCGCGGTCTCGTAGAGCACGGCCGAGACCAGCACCGCGGCCGTCCGGTCGTCCACTTCGGACGCCAGCCGCTCGGCCAGGGTGGCGGCGGGCAGCGCGGGCACCCGCACGACCTCCAGGTGCTCGCCCAGCCGCGACAGCTGGCGGCGCAGGGTGTGGAACTCGCCGTCGGTGGTGACCAGCCGCGGCCGCGAGCGCAGCGGCAGCGCCGACAGGAACCGCAGCACCAGCTCGTGCGTGTTCACCCCGAGCGCCACCGGGCCGCCGCCGACCAGCGCCGAGTACGCCGCGCGCACCCGGTCGGCCTTGGCGAACGCCCGCCCCCACTTGGCGTCGACGTCCAGCGCCGCGTCGGTGAAGGCCTCGACCTGCCCGTGCAGCGCCACGTCCGGCCACGCCTGGTGGGAGTGCCCGGTGAGCAGCAGCCGCTCGGCCACCCGGAACCGGGAGTAGTGCGGCGCCAGCTCCCCCGCCAGCTCCCCTGCCTGCTCGTCGCTCACAGCGCCCCCCGCACGGCCCACAGGTCGGGGAACACCGGGGTGAACAGCGTGCCCCGCAGGTACGCGGCGCCGGGCGACCCGCCGGTGCCCAGCTTGGCCCCGATCGTGCGCTCGACCATCTTCACGTGCCGGTAGCGCCACTCCTGCAGGCCCTCGTCGAGGTCGACCAGGTGCTCGGCCACCGTGGACGGGCCGCCGTCGTCGGCGTAGACGGCGAGCAGCACCTCCTGCAGCGCGGGCGAGGGCTCCCACGGCTTCGCCACGTCCCTGGACAGCAGCGGCGCGGGCACCTCGTAGCCGTGCGCGACGAGGTAGGCCAGGAAGGAGTCGAACACCGACGGCCTGCTCATCGCCGCCGCCAGCGACCCCACCCCGGCGTGGTGGTCGAGCACGCGCGGGTCGCGGCGGCCCAGCACCGCCTCCAGCTCCCGGAACTGCCCGGACTGGAACCCGCTGGAGGCGTCCAGGCGGGCCCGGAAGCTGGTGAACTGCGTCGGGGTCATCGTCTCCAGCACGTCGACCTGGGCCACCACGACCTTGAGGATCGACAGCACCCGGCGCAGCGTGCGGTTGGCGTGCGCGGTGTCGCCCGCCGCCAGCACCCGCTGCAGGTGCGCCAGCTCGTGCAGGACCTGCTTGAACCACAGCTCGTACACCTGGTGGATGACGATGAACAGCGGCTCGTCGTGCTCGTCCGAGCGGGGCCGCTGCGCCCCCAGCACCTCGTCGAGCGCCAGGTAGGACGAGTAGGTCAGCGTCGCGTCGTGCGCCACGGGTCCCTCCGATCGGGCGGCGGGCGCGGGGGTCCCCCGCGCGGGTCGCCCCAGCCAAACACGCCGGGGGCCCGCGGGGGTGCGCGGCCCGCGGGAGCGTCGGTCCCCCCTGCCATGATCGCGGCATGACCGACGAGGCCTTCTGGCAGCTGATCGGCCGGGCCGTCGAGCAGCCCGGCGACCGCGACGAGCGCGCCGAGTGGCTCACCGAGGAGCTGACCAGGCTCCCCCGCGCCCAGGTCGTCGACTTCGCGACCCGGCTGGCCGCCGTGCGCTGCCGCGCCGACACCCCCGCCCTCGCCGCCGCCGCCCGCCTCATCCACGCGGGCCAGTGCTCCGAGGACGCCTTCCGCTCCTTCCAGCTCTGGCTGCTCACCCTCGGCCGCGACCGCTTCGACACCGTCGTCGCCGACCCCGACGCCCTGGCCGACCTGCCCGAGGTGCAGGCGCTCGCCGCCCGCCCGGTGCGCGAGTGGTCCGCCCAGGACTGGCCGGAGTGGGAGAGCCTGGACTACGCCGCCCACGAGGCCTGGGCCGAGGGCGGCGGCGGGGAGTACGGGCTGGAGCAGGAGCTGCCGGGGGGCAGCGGCACGGTGTCGGCGCAGGCGCCGGTGCCGGTGGAGCTGCCCCGGCTGGCCGCCCTGTTCGGGGGGTGAGGGCCCCCGGCGCACGCCGCCCGTGACCAGGCGGGGCGCGGTGGGGGGAAGGTTCGCGGCGCGCGGCTTGTTACCGTGGTGTGGTGAACGTCGAGGTGACCCCGCTGCCCGGGATAGGCACGCGCCAGGACTTCGTGTCCCGATCCGGCCGACGGATCGGGGTGATCACGCACCGGGACGGGCACTTCGACCTGATCGTGTCCAAGCACGACGACCCGGACTCGTGCGTGGCGTCGATCCCGCTGACGGTGGACGAGTCGGGGGCGCTGGCCAACCTGCTCGGGGCGCCGCAGCTGGTGGCGTACCTGGAGGACCAGAACCGGGAGGTCGCCGGGATCAAGACCCGGCAGCTGCCGCTCGTGCCCGGCTCGCCGTTCGACGGCCGCACGCTGGGCGACACCGCGCTGCGCACGCGGACCGCGGTGTCGGTCGTCGCGGTGGTGCGGGCGGGCACCGTGCACCCGTCGCCCCGGCCGGACTTCGTCTTCGGCGGCGGGGACCTGCTGATCACCGTGGGCACCTCGGACGGGTTGGCCAAGGCCGCCGACGTCCTCGAACACGGCTGAGCAGGCGAGACCGGCCTGCCCGCCCGGTGCTGAGCGGCGCGGCCGGGTACCGCGACCGAACGAGAAAGCGCAGGACAATTGCACAACACCGCCATCTCCCTGATCGAGCTCGGGGCGGTCTTCTTCGGCTTGGGCGTGCTGGGCAAGCTCGCCTGGCGCATCGGCATCTCCCCGATCCCGCTCTACCTGGTCGGTGGCCTGGTGTTCGGCTCCGGGGGCCTGATCCCGCTCGACGGCATCGAGGGCTTCACGGCGCTCTCCGGTGAGATCGGGGTGGTGCTCCTCCTGCTGCTCCTCGGCCTGGAGTACTCCGCCGCCGAGCTGGTGACGGGGTTGCGCCGGTCCTGGGTGGCGGGGCTGGTCGACCTGGTGCTCAACGCCGCGCCGGGAGTGCTGGTGGCGTTCCTGCTCGGGTGGGGCCCGGTGGGCGCGCTGGCGATGGGCGGGGTCACCTACATCTCCTCCTCGGGCATCGTGGCGAAGGTCCTCGGCGACCTGGGCAGGCTGGGCAACCGGGAGACCCCGGTGGTGCTGTCGATCCTGGTGTTCGAGGACCTGGCGATGGCGCTCTACCTGCCGATCCTCACCGCCCTGCTGGCCGGGACGACGCTGCTGGGCGGGTTCACCGCGGTCGGCATCTCGCTGGTGGTGATCACCGTGGTGCTGGTGGTCGCGCTGCGGTTCGGCAAGTACGTCTCGATGGCCGTCGACAGCCCCGAGCCCGAGGTGTTCCTGCTGCGCGTGCTCGGCGCGGCGCTGCTGGTGGCGGGCATCGCCTCGCAGTTGCAGGTCTCGGCCGCGGTCGGGGCGTTCCTGCTCGGCATCGCGATCTCCGGCTCCACCGCCGAGAACGCCACCAAGCTGCTGGAACCGCTGCGCGACCTGTTCGCGGCGATCTTCTTCGTGGTGTTCGGCCTCAACACCGACCCGCGCACCATCCCCCCGGTGCTCGGCTACGCCGTCGCGCTGGCCGTGGTGACCACCCTGACCAAGGTCGCCACCGGCTGGTTCGCCGCGAGCAGGCAGGGCATCGCCAGGATGGGCCGGGCCCGCGCGGGTGCCGCGCTGGTCGCGCGCGGCGAGTTCTCGATCGTCATCGCCGGGCTGGCGGTGGCGGCGGGGGCGGTGGACGAGCAGCTGGCGGCGCTGGCGACGGCGTACGTGCTGCTGATGGCGATCCTGGGCCCGGTGGCGGCGCGCGTGGTGGAGCCGGTGGTGCGGGGGTTGCAGCGCAAGCGGGCGGAGCCCGCTGCCGCGTGATGCGAAGCCCGCTGGTGGCTCGATGCGGTGGTCGCGCTGCCAGAAAGGATGAAGGGCGGGACTAGGGAACAACAAGAGCGGGTTCTGGGGGCTTGGTCGCCCTCGGAACCCGCTCTTGTCGTGTCCCTGCCTGGGTCAGAGGCCCACGGCGGCGAAGAGGGAGCCGACTTCCTGGCGGTTGAGGGCGCGCAGGGAGCCGGGGCGCTGGTTGCCGAGGCGGACGTCGCCGACCTGGGTGCGGACGAGGCTGTTGACGGGGTGGCCCACCTGGTCGAGGAGGCGGCGGACGATGTGCTTGCGGCCCTCGTGCAGGACGACCTCGACGAGGGCCTTGCCCGCGTAGCTGTCGACGAGGCGGAAGGAGTCGACCTTGACCGGGCCGTCGTCGAGGACGATGCCGTCGCGCAGGCGGCGGCCGAGGTCGCGGGGGACGGGGCCGGGGACCTCCGCGAGGTAGGTCTTGGACACCTCGAACGAGGGGTGCATCAGGCGGTGGGCCAGGTCGCCGTCGTTGGTGAGCAGCAGCAGGCCCTCGGTGTCGGCGTCGAGGCGGCCGACGTGGAAGAGCTTGTCGGCGCGGTTGCGCAGGTAGTCGCCGACGCAGGGGCGGCCCTGGTCGTCGTCCATGGTGCTGTGCACCCCGCGCGGCTTGTTCAGCGCCAGGTACACCCGGTCCTCGCGGACGTTGACCCGCACGCCGTCGACGTGGATGACCGCCGAGGACGGGTCGACGCGCAGGCCCTGCTCGCGCACCACCTCGCCGTCGACCTGCACCCGCCCCTGGTCGATGAGGTCCTCGGCGACGCGGCGGGAGGCGATCCCGGCCGCGGACAGGACCTTCTGCAGGCGGATCCCCTCGGGGGAGGGCTGGGACCCGCGGGTGGGGCTAGGTGACATCGTCGATCGCTTCCACTTCCGGCAACAGCGGGGCGATCGGGGGGAGGTCCTCCAGCGAGGACAGCCCCAACCGCTCCAGGAACAACTCGGTCGTCGTGTACAGGATCCCACCCGTCTCCTGGTCGTTCCCGGCCTCCTCGATCAGGCCGCGGACCACCAGCGTGCGGATGACCCCGTCGACGTTCACCCCGCGCACCGCGGCCACCCGCGCGCGGGTCACCGGCTGGCGGTAGGCGATCACCGCCAGGGTCTCCAGGGCGGCCCTGGTGAGCTTGGCGCGCTGCCCGTCGAGCAGCAGCTTCTCCACCACCGGGGCGAACCGGTCGCGGGTGAACAACCGCCACCCCGGGCCCACCCGGCGCAGGTCGATGCCGCTGCCCGCCTCGGTGTAGCGGGCCTGCACGCGGCGCAGCGCCTCGCGCACGCGGCGCACCGGCTGGTCGACCGCGCCCGCGAGGACCTCGGTCTCCGCCGGGGCGTCGACCACCAGCAGCACGGCCTCCAGGGCGGCGTCGAGGTCGTCGTCGGCGGTCAGGTCGGGGAACCGCTGCCCGGTGGTGACCGCCTCCCCGTCGACCTCCTCCTCCGGCGGCAGGGCCGCGGCGAGCTGGGCCACGGCGTCCTCGGTGGCGCCGTCGACCAGGTCGGCGCCGTCGCCGTCGCCAGCAGTCAGCACCGCGCTGCCCTTGCCCGCCTCCTCCGGGTCCGCCATGGGCACCGGGCCGGGCGGCTCTCCCTGGTCGAGGGCGGGTTCCGGCGCGGGGTGGGTGGGCGCGGGCGCGTCCGGGGCGGGCGGCGGGTCGAGCACCCCGGTGCCCTTGCCCGCCTCCTGGGGGTCGATCCCGGCGCGGGGTGTGAACAGGCCCGCCAGCCGCTCGGCGACCTCGTCGCTGACGCGGAGGTGGTCGTCGCCGTCGGGGGTGGTGCTCACCCGTACTCCTCCTCAGATCCGGCGGGGACCGCGTCCGGGTCCGGGTCGCCGGTCCACTCCACCAGCAGGTCACCCAGGGGTTCCGGCTGCTCGAAGAGCACCGTCGCCTCCCGGTACAGCTCCAGCAGCGCCAGGAACCTGGCCACCTTCTCCACCGTGTCGCAGCCCTCGGTCAGCTCACCGAAGGTGGCCCGGCCGCGCTCGCAGAGCACCGCCCGCAGCTGCTCGGCGGTCTCCTTGATCGACACCGCGCGCTGGTGGATGTGCTCGGTGGCCACCACCGGCGGCGGCTTGGGCCGGAACACCGCGGCGGCGATCTCGGCGAAGCGCGCCGGGTCCACCCCGAGCATCACCTCGGGCAGCAGGTCGGCGAAGCGCTCCTCCAGCGACACCGACCGCGGGTAGCGGCGCAGCGCGGTGGACTCCAGCTCCCCGAACAGCGCCGCCACCTGCTTGTAGGCGCGGTACTGCAACAACCGGGCGAAGAGCAGGTCCTTGGCCTCCAGCAGGGCCAGGTCGTCCTCGTCGTCGACCTCGCCCTGGGGCAGCAGCCTGGCCGCCTTGAGGTCGAGCAGGGTGGCCGCGACGACCAGGAACTCCGTGGTCTCGTCGAGGTCCCAGTCGTCGCCGAGGGCCTTGATGTGGGCGATGAAGTCGTCGGTGACCCGGTGCAGGGCCACCTCGGTGACGTCCATCCGGTGCTGGGAGATCAGCTGCAGCAGCAGGTCGAACGGGCCCTCGAAGTTGGCCAGCCGGACGGTGAAGCGCCCGTCGCCCGGCTCCGCCGCGACCTGCGGCGGGTCGGCCACGGCGGTCACCGGCCCGGGTCCCGGCGCAGCCTGCGCACCAGCACCGAGTCGCCGCCGTGCTCGTCGAGGTCGGCCAGCAGCACCGCCACCGCCTCGCGCACCACCCGGCCGCGGTCGACGGCGAGCCCGTGCACCGCGCGCAGCGCCAACCTGGCCTGCTCCAGGGCCAGCAGCTCCTCGTCGGAGACGTACACGGTGATCTTGGAGGTGTGCTTCTGCCGGGGCGTGCCGCGCGCGGGCGCCTCGGCGGCGGGCGCGGGGGCCTGCTCCGCCGCGGGGGCGGGCGCGGGGTCGAACAGGGTCGCCGGGCCGGTCTCGCGGTGCCCGCCCGGGCGCGCGGGGGCCGGGCGGGCGTCCCGGCGGGTCGGCGGGGCGTCGGCGGGGACGTGGCGCAGCGGTGGCGGTGCGGTCGAGCGGAACAGCTCGTCGGCTCCCGGGAGCGGGGTCCTCCTGGTCACCTGGCGATCACCTCGCGGGCCAGCTGCCGGTAGGCCTTGGCACCCGCCGACCGAGGCGCCCAGGTGGTGATCGGCTCCCCGGCGACGGTGGTCTCCGGGAAGCGCACGGTGCGGTTGATCGCGGTGTCGAACACCGTGTCGCCGAACGCCTCGACGACGCGGGCCATGACCTCGCGCGAGTGCAGCGTACGCGGGTCGAACATGGTGGCCAGGATGCCGGTGATGCCCAGCTTGGGGTTGAGCCGGTCGCGCACCTTGTCGATGGTGTCGATGAGCAGCGCCACGCCGCGCAGGCTGAAGTACTCGCACTCCAGCGGGATGAGCACGCCGTCGGCGGCGGTGAGCGCGTTGACGGTGAGCAGGCCCAGCGAGGGCTGGCAGTCGACCAGGATGAAGTCGTAGTCGTCGAGCACCGGGCGCAGGGTGCGCATCAGCGAGTGCTCGCGGCCGACCTCGCTGACCAGCTGCACCTCCGCCGCGGACAGGTCGATGTTGCTGGGCAGCAGGTCCAGGTCGTCGACGCAGGTCCGCATCACCACGTCGCGCACCCCCACGGAGCCCTCGATGAGCACGTTGTAGATCGTGCGCTCCAGGTCGTGCGGGGGGATGCCCAGGCCGACCGACAGCGCGCCCTGCGGGTCGAAGTCCACCAGCAGCACCCGGCGGCCGTACTCGGTGAGCGCGGCGCCGAGGTTGATCGTGGAGGTGGTCTTGCCGACCCCGCCCTTCTGGTTGCAGATGGCCAGGATCCGGGCCGGGCCGTGCCGGTCGAGCAGCGAGGGCTCGGGGATGTGGCGGCGCGGGCGGCCGGTGGGCCCCATCGTCCCGGCGACCAGCGGCTCGTCGGCACCGTCGTCGTCGGAGTCCCGCGGCGCGATGTTCAGCTCGACCCGGCGCTGCTGGGACTGCGGTGGTGTCGACATGGCGATGTAGCTCCTTGTCGCCTGCGGTCCTGACCACCGCAGCGTAAGGGCGCGGCCGGTCACCACCAACGCGGCTCGCCGCCGGTCGGTGCGCGCTGTTGCGCCCGGTCGGGCCGGGCGGGGGCGGGTGCGATCAGGCGCCGACGCGCTCGGTGGCGCCGAGGACGGCGGCCAGCAGCCCGGGGAACAGGGCGTCGAGGTCGGCGCGGCGCAGCGAGAGCAGCCGCTGGTTGCCGTCCGGGCGGGTGTGGGTGACCCCCGCCTCGCGCAGCACCCGCAGGTGCTGCGACAGGGTCGACTTGGCCACCGAGACGTCGAGGTCGCCGCAGGACAGCTCGCCCGCGCGGGCGAGCTGGCGCACGACGGCGAGCCGGGTGGGGTCGCTCAGCGCGTGCAGCACCGAGGGCAACCGGACCTGGTCCATCGTCGGCTCGTCCACGCGCCCACAGTAGGGGACGCGGGTACCCGCCTGGGAACCCCGATCAACCCCCGTCAGCGGCGAACCGGGTGCCGAGCGCGGCGCGGGCGGTGTCCATCAGCCCCATGAGCGCGAGGGTGGCGGCGTGCGGGACGAGCGGGCTCTGCGCCTCCCCGGCGCGCAGGCACCGGGCGACCTCGGTGAACTGCGGCCCGTAGCCGGACCCGGGCAGGTCGGCGGTGTGCACCCGGGGCTCGGGGTCCGCGGCGGGGCTGTGCACCACCAGCTCCGAGGGCCGGTACAGCGGGCTGCCGAACCGCAGCCACCCGCGGGTGCCGACGACGGTCGCGGTACCTGGCATGACCGCCTCCACCGAGCAGGCCACGTGCGCGAACCGGCCGCCCGGGTAGGACAGCTGGAGCGCGGCGGTGGCGTCGGACCCGGTCGGCGACAGCGAGCCGGTCGCGGTGGTCCCCTCGGGGACGCCGAGGAACAGCAGCGGGTACGTGGCCGGGTAGACGCCCAGGTCGAGCAGCGCGGAGCCGCCCGCGTCCAGGTCGAACAGCCGGTGCGCCGGGTCGTAGGGGAACGGCCAGCCCAGGTCGGCGGTCACCGACACCACGTCCCCGATCGCCCCCTCGGCCACCAGGTCGCCGGCCAGGCGCACCAGCGGGTGCAGGCGCGTCCACAGGGCCTCCATGCAGAACACGTCGCGCTCCCCCGCCGCGGCGATGACCTCGCGGGCCTGGCGCTGGGTGAGGGTGAACGCCTTCTCGACCAGGACGTGCTTGCCCGCCTCGATGGCCAGCAGGGCGTGCTCGTGGTGCTGGCCGTGGGTGGTGGCGATGTAGACGACGTCGACGTCCGGGTCGGACACCAGGTCCCGGTAGGAGCCGTAGGCGTGCGGGGCGCCGAGGGCGTCGGCGGTGGCCCGGGCCCGCCGCTGGTCGCGGGCGCCGACGGCGTGCACGGTGCAGTCGGGGGTGTCGCGCAGGTCGGCGCCCGCGCTGCCCGCGATCCCACCCGCGCCGAGGACGCCCCAGCGCACGGGTCCGTCGTGGGTGATCGGTGCGGGCATCGGGTTCCTCCCCGGGGTGGGCTGCCCCGCGGGGTCAGCGGGTGGCGCGCGGGTGGGCGGTCGCGTAGACCTCGCGCAGGGTGGTGACGGTGACCAGGGTGTAGATCTGGGTGGTGGTGACCGAGGCGTGCCCCAGCAGCTCCTGCACCACCCGCACGTCCGCCCCGCCTTCGATGAGGTGGGTGGCGAAGGAGTGCCGCAGGGTGTGCGGGGACACCGGCACGGTGATGCCCGCCTGCTCGGCCGCCACCTTGAGGGTGTTCCACGCGCTCTGCCGCGACAACCGCCCGCCGCGCAGGTTGAGGAACACCGCCGGGGTGCCGCGGCCGCGGGTGGCCAGGTCGGGGCGGGCGCGCACCAGGTAGGCGTCGAGCGCGCGCAGGGCCGGGCGGCCGATGGGCACCAGCCGCTGCTTGCCGCCCTTGCCGTCGAGCAGCACCGTGCGCTCGGTGGCGTCGACGTCGTCGAGGTCGAGGCCGACCGCCTCGGAGATGCGGGCGCCGGTGGAGTACAGCAGCTCCAGCAGCGCCCGGTCGCGCAGCGTGCCGGGGCCGTCGCCGTGCGGGGTCTCCAGCAACCGCAGCACGTCGTCGACCGGCAGCGCCTTGGGCAGCCGCCGCGGCGGGGTCGGCGGCTTGACCTCGCGGGCGGCGTCGTGCCCGGTCAGCCCCTCGCGCACGGCGAAGCGGTGCAGCCCGCGCACGGCCACCAGCGCCCGGGCGGCGGAGGAGGCGGCCAGCGGCGGGTGCGCGTCGTCGCCCTCGCGCAGCCGGGCCAGGAAGTCCGCGACCTGGGCCTCGGTGACCGCGCCGAGGTCGTCGACCCCGGCGCGGGCCAGGTGGTCGAGGTAGCGGCGCAGGTCGCGGGTGTAGCCGTCGAGGGTGTTGACCGCGGTGCCGCGCTCCACGGCGAGGTGGTCCAGGTAGGTGCGGAGGACCGGCTCCGGGGCGGCGGGCACCCCCGGGATGTTAGGGCGTGCGCGCGGCCCGCGGCGGGGGCGACGCGCGGGCGCGCGGGTGTGGGCGGCGCCGCGTGCGGAAACCGGACGCGGCCCCCGTTCGTCAGAGGTGCATGACCGCTCCCCGAGAACCCGGTGACCCGGATCTGGTCCGCATCGGCACCTTGGAGCGCGAGGACGCCATCCGCGTCCTGGGGGAGCACTTCGCCGCGGGCAGGCTCCAGGTCGACGAGTACGACGAGCGCGCGCGGGTGGCCGCGGCGGCGGTGAACCGGGCCGAGCTGCGGGCGCTGTTCACCGACCTGCCCGCGCCCTACCCGCCGTTCCTGGCGCCCCCGGTGTGGTCGGCCGCGGCGATGCCACCCCCGCCCCGGGTGCTCCCCGGGCCGCCGGTCGCGGGCCCCTACCCGGTGGCGCCCCCGCCCGGGGTGCTGCCGGTCTACCCGGGCACCTCCCGGTACGAGGTGGGGATGTCCGACAAGTCCCGGGTCACCGCCGGGGTGTTGCAGATCCTGTTCCCGACCCTGGGCATCGGCCGGTTCTACACCGGCGACACCGGCATCGCGATCGCCCAGCTGCTGACCTGCGGCGGCTTCGGCATCTGGGGCCTGGTCGACGGCATCATCCTGCTGGCCAACGGCGGCACCGACGGCCACGGGCGCAGGCTGCGCGACTAGGGGCGCACGCCTGTCTGTCCCGCCCGAGGCAACCCGGCACGACGACGCACGGCTGAGGCCACCCTGGCGTGGAGCGCGCCCTGGCGTCGGGTCGGGGTAGTGGCGCCCCGACCCGACGCCGTCAGCGCCTGCCGAAGGCGGTGGAGCGGCCCGGCCACGGCGCGTCGGGCACGCGCGGGGCCGCCACGCCGGAGTCGACGGCGGCCGCGGCCAGCACGCCCGCCACCGCGGCGGCGTTGGTGATCTCCCCGGCCAGCGCCATCCGGACGGCCTCGGGCAGGGGCACCCGGCGGGTGGTGAGGTCGGCCTCCTCCTCGCCCATCTCCTGCCTGGTCACCTCGGACAGGCCCGTGGCCAGGAAGACCCGCACCTCCTCGTCGGTGAACCCGGGGGAGGCGGCGACGTCGACCAGCACCGACCAGTGCTCGGCGGCCAGGCCCACCTCCTCGACCAGCTCGCGCTCGGCGGCGGCCAGCGGCTCCTCGCCCTCGTGGTCGACCAGGCCCGCGGGCAGCTCCCACAGCCGGGCGCCCACCGGGTGCCGGTACTGGTGGATCAGCACGACCTGCCCGTCGTCGTCGAGCGCCACCACCGCCACGGCGGGCAGGTGCTCGACGACCTCGCGCTTGGCGGTGCCGCCCCCGGGCATCCGGACCTCGTCGACGCGCAGCGCCAGGATCCGGCCGACGTGGACGTCGGTGGAGGACACGACGTCGAAGACGTGCTCGCCCGGGGTGCTCACGCGTTCACCCGGTGCTCGGCCTCGGCGCCGTCGCGGTCGGCCCGGTCGTCGATCTCGACCGGCAGGCGGCCCGAGCGCAGGTGCTTGACCGCGGCCTTGATGAAGCCCGCGAACAGCGGGTGCGGGCGGGTCGGGCGGCTCTTGAGCTCCGGGTGGGCCTGGGTGGCCACGAAGAACGGGTGCACGTCGGTGGGCAGCTCGATGAACTCCACCAGCCTGCCGTCGGGGGAGGTGCCGGAGAACACCACGCCCGCCGCGGACAGCCGGTCGCGGTAGGCGTTGTTCACCTCGTAGCGGTGCCGGTGCCGCTCGGAGACCTCGCGCTCGCCGTAGACCTGGGCCACCAGCGACCCGGGCTGCAGGCTCGCCGGGTAGGCGCCCAGGCGCATCGTGCCGCCCATGTCCCGCTCGCCCGCGACCACGTCCTGCTGGTCGGCCATGGTGGAGATGACCGGGTTGGCGGTGGTGCCGTCGAACTCCGCGGAGTCGGCGTCGGCGATGCCCGCCAGCGAGCGCGCGGTCTCGATGACCATGCACTGCAACCCCAGGCACAGCCCCAGCACCGGGATGCGGTTGACCCTGGCGTGGGTGATGGCGCCGATCTTGCCCTCGATGCCGCGCACGCCGAACCCGCCGGGGATCAGCACGCCGTCCACACCGGACAGCGCGGCCGCCGCGCCCGCCGGGGTCTCGCAGGTGTCCGAGGCCACCCAGGTGACCTCCACCTTGGCCCGGTGGGCGAACCCGCCGGCGCGCAGCGCCTCGGTCACCGACAGGTAGGCGTCGGGCAGGTCGACGTACTTGCCCACCAGGGCCACGCGCACCGTCTCCGACGGCTTGTGCACCCGGTCGAGCAGGTCGCCCCACACCGTCCAGTCCACGTCGCGGAAGGGCAGCCCCAGCTTGCGCACCACGTAGGCGTCGAGGCCCTCGGCGTGCAGCACCTTGGGGATGTCGTAGATGGAGGGGGCGTCCACCGCGGCGACCACCGCGTCGGTGTCCACATCGCACATCAGGGCGATCTTGCGCTTGAGCCCGTCGGGGATCTCCCGGTCGGCGCGGCAGACGATGGCGTCGGGCTGGATGCCGATGTTGCGCAGCGCGGCCACCGAGTGCTGGGTGGGCTTGGTCTTGAGCTCGCCGGAGGGGGCCAGGTAGGGCACCAGCGACACGTGCAGGAAGAAGATGTTGTCCCGGCCGACGTCGTGGCGCACCTGCCGGGCGGCCTCCAGGAACGGCAGCGACTCGATGTCGCCGACGGTGCCGCCGACCTCGGTGATGACCACGTCGGGCACCGCGCCGGAGGCGTCCGGGTCGGCCATGGCCAGGATCCGCGACTTGATCTCGTCGGTGATGTGCGGGATGACCTGCACGGTGTCGCCCAGGTACTCCCCGCGCCGCTCCTTGGCGATCACCGCCGAGTACACCTGGCCGGTGGTGACGTTGGCCGAGCCGGACAGGCTGCGGTCGAGGAAGCGCTCGTAGTGGCCGATGTCGAGGTCGGTCTCGGCGCCGTCGTCGGTGACGAAGACCTCGCCGTGCTGGAACGGGTTCATCGTGCCCGGGTCGACGTTGAGGTACGGGTCCAGCTTCTGCATGGTGACCCGCAGGCCCCGGGAGGTGAGGAGCTGGCCGAGGCTGGAGGCGGTGAGCCCCTTGCCCAGCGAGGAGGCGACGCCCCCGGTGACGAAGACGTGCTTTGTCGTGCGCACTTGCTGCACCAACGAGGCTCCCCGTGGTTCCGATCGGATCGGTGTCGACCAGGCCGGTCGACGGGCTGCGGCATCGATGGCGGGCCCTGGGCGGGCCTGCCGGTCCACGGGGTTTCACCCTAACACCCACCCGGCGGGCCCGTCCGCTCCCGGTGCGCCGGGCGCGGGCGGGCCCTGCTCACCGGGTCAGGGGGTGGGCCTGCACGAGGTGGCGCCGACGACGACCTCCCCGGTGATGCCGGAGGCGGGCAGGAACCGCACGTGCAGCATGTTCAGCTCGATGCTGCCGTCGTTCGGGGTGGGCAGCAGCACCTCGTTGAAGGTGGCGGTGGCGAGCACCGTGGTGCCCGCGGTGAGGTTCTTGGCGTAGTTGGCGGGCACCGGGCTGGGCAGCCCGGAGATGCCGCTGAGCCCGCTGAACGACCAGCTCGCCCGGGTGCCGCCCTGGTCGGCCTGGCAGGTGGTGGTGTAGCTGGTCAGCTTCACCCGCGGGCCGCCGAGGCTGACCAGCGCCGACAGCTCGAAGGAGGTCCCGGTGGCGGTCGAGGTGGTCGTGGTGAGGTCGAAGTCGGGGTCGACCACGGTGGTGGTGCAGGTGGACGTGGCGCCGCCGAAGCGGACCCCGCTGCCGGTCACCAACCCCGAGGTCACCGAGGTGGGGCCGCTGATCGAGCACTGCCCCACGTCCGGGATGGCGGTGCTGGTGCCCGCCTTGACGAAGCCCGCCCACCCCGCGGAGGCGACCCCGGGCTGCGCCGTCGCCGCGGCGGGCAGCGCCCCCGCGAACAGGGCTGCGGCGACCGCCGCGGTCGTCGCCAGTCGTGCTGCGCGCGTCATGTACCACTCCTGCTGTGCCCCTGACGGACCTGTTTCCGTCATGGCCTGCATCGGTGCGCGCGGCCGGGGAATAACCAACGTGGAACACGTCGCACCCTGACGGGAAGCACCTTCGCCCGTTCGTGGGCCGCGGCGCTCACCTCCGGTCACCGAACCACCGTCCGGGTCAGCCGCGCGCCCCGTCCGCGCCTACTCGGCGGGCGCGCCAGGGGCGGGCGCCTGGGCGCTGCCCGCGGTGCCGTAGCGGCCGGACTTCTCCTGGAGCTGCTCGGCCAGCGCCAGCACGGTGACGACCCGCCCGGCCGGGGTGTCCACGTTGTCCACAGTGGACAAGATGGAGGTGGCGGCGGTGTCCGCGCGGACCACGCCCACCGGGCCGGTGCCGTCCGCCGAGCCCGCCCGGCCCGCGAGCACCGCCCCCGCGCCGGACCGGTCGACCTGGGTGGCGAAGCGGGCGATCACGGCCGCCTCGTCCCCGGCGCCGTCCCCGGTGTACCGCCCGCCGGTCAGCACCACCGCCAGCTGCGCGGGCCGCAGCTCCCCCGCCACCGTGACGAACCCGCCGTCGGAGAGCCCGCGCAGCGCCGCGGTCGACTCGGCGGCGGAGACCTGCGGCTGGTTGTTCGCCTTGGAGATCAGCACCAGCGGCCCCAGCAGCCCGCCCGCCAGCGTCCCCGGGTCGGAGGCGGTGGGCAGCTGCACCCCCGCGGGCAGCAGCCGGGTGACGATGTCGCGCAGCTCGTCGGACCGGGCCTGGTCGGTGAACGCCCCGGTCAGCTGGAGCTCGCCGGTGACCGTCGCCCCCGAGGCGGTGACCAGCGCCTTGACCCCGTCGCGGTCCACCGGGTCGGCGTCGGCGGTGGTGATCAGCACGACCGTGCGCTTGTCCAGGGCCCCCCGCACGGCCAGCGGCCCCACGGCCGCGGCGAAGGAGTCGGCGTCGCCCAGGCGGGCGGTGAGCGCGTTGCGCTGCTGCTCCAGGTCGCTGACCTGCGTGCCCAGGTCGGAGTTCTGCGAGTTCAGCCCGGACAGCAGCGACCGGCTCAGCGTCGTCGACCCCAGCAGCACGCCCAGCGCCAGCGCCAGGAACACCGCCGCGATCGAGATGATGTGGTAGCGCAGCGAGATCACGAGAACAGCCCCCCGACCCACCCGGTCACCGCGTGCCAGGTGTCGACGACCCAGTCGGTGTAGGCGCCACCGACCCCCGAGACCGCCACGGCGGCGGCCACCGCCACCAGGGCGGCCAGCACCAGCAGCACCACCGCCCACGCCGACACCCGGCTGCGGTGCAGCACCGCCACCGCCTTGGCGTCGACCAGCTTGCTGCCCAGCCGCAGCCGGGTCAGGAACGTCGACGGGTTCGACCCCGAGCGGCCCCGGTCCAGGAACTCGCGCAGGGTGGCCTGGAACCCCACCGTCACCACCAGGTCCGCCTCGTGCACGTCCACCAGCAGCAGCGCCAGGTCCTCGGCGTTGCCCGACGCGGGGAAGGTCACCGCGCCGATCCCCAGGTCCTGCACCCGGCTCAGCCCCGGCGCCTGCCCGTCGGTGGTCGCGGGTACCACCACCTCGGCCCCCGACCGCAGCGCCGCGGTGGAGATCCCGTCCGGGTCCCCGACGATGACGTGCGGGGTGTGCCCGGCTTCGCGCAGCGCGTCGGCCCCGGACTCCACCCCGACCAGCACCGGCCGGTGCTCGCCCAGGTACCGCTTGAGCGCCTTGAGGTCCTCCACGTGGCCGTTGCCCGGGGCCACCACGACCACCTGCCGCCCGCGCACCGGGGTGCGCAGCTCGGGCACCCCCACGCCCTCCAGGATCAGCGTGCGCTCCCGGCGCAGGAACTCGATGGTGTTGGCCGAGAACGCCTCCAGCTGCGCCGACATCCCCGCCTTGGCCTCGACCATCTGGTCGGCCACCGACGAGGCGGTCTGCCGGGTCCCCGACACCAGCTCCTGCTCGCCGAGGAACACCGACCCCTCGTGCAGCCGGACCTTGCTGCCCTCCTTGACCACCCGCAGCGCGTCAGCGCCCACCCCGTCGATGAGCGGCACGCCCGCGTCGAGCAGCAGCTCCGGGCCCATGTTCGGGAACCGGCCGCTGATCGACGGCGAGGCGTTGACCACCCCGACCACCTCCGCGTCGACCAGCGCCGCCGCGGTCGCCCGGTCGAGGTCGAGCTGGTCGAGCACGGCGACGTCCCCGGGGGACAGCCGCCGCAGCAGGTCGGTGGTGCGCCGGTCGACCCTGGCGATGCCGGTCACCCCGGGCAGGGCGGGCTTGGACCGGTGGAGCAGGCCGGAGAGCTTCATGCCCGCGATCGTGAACCACCGCACCGCCCCCGCCGGTGTGCCACGCCGGTCGGGACGCCGCTCCGCCCACAGTGGACAGTGCGCTGTCCTCGCAGGTCACCGACCGTCCGTGACGACCACTCACCCGAACGGGGCGTCCCACGTGGACGAAGCCCGACCAGCGCCTGCCGTCTCCCGCCCACGGCACACGCACCGCGCACACCGACCCCGACCACCCACGGACGAGTGGATTCCCGCCACGCCCACCCGTGGCCACTGTCCGCACGGCACCGCTCCGGGACGTACCGGTGGGGGCGGACGCCCGTGGTGCCAGACCGGGGACGATGCCGGGCGGGGACGAGAGGGCGGCCGGCGGGAGAAATCCAGCACGGCCCCGCCCCACCCGGGGGCAGGCGCCCGTGGCGCCAAACCGGGAACGATGCCGGGCGGGGACGAGGGGCAGGTGGCGGGGGACATCCAGCACAGCCCCCCGGCCCCACCTGGGGGCAGGCGCCCGTGGTGCCAGGCCGGGGACGATGCCGGGCGGGGACGAGGGGGCGGGCGGCGGGAGAAAATCGACTAGGCGCGCTTGCGGCGGGCCGGGCGCGGCTTGCCCGTCAGGTCCCAGTCGTGCTTCTCGTTCTCGGCCAGGTTCAGCAGTTCCTCGGCGTGCGCCCGCCCGGTCTCGGTGGACTCCATGCCCGCCAGCATCCTGGCCAGCTCCACCACCCGCTCCGGCTCGTCGAGGGTGCGCACGTCGCTGCGCGTCACCCCGCCGCGCATGCCCTTGTCGACCACCAGGTGCCGGTCGGCGAACGCGGCCACCTGCGCCAGGTGGGTCACCACGACGACCTGGTGCGAGCGGGCCAACCGGGCCAGCCTGCGCCCGATCTCCACCGCCGCCCGGCCGCCGACCCCGGCGTCGACCTCGTCGAACACCAGCGTGGGCACCGGGTCCGAGTGCGCCAGCACGACCTCGATGGCCAGCATCACCCGCGACAGCTCACCCCCGGAGGCGCCCTTGTGGATCGGCATCGGCTGCGCCCCGTCGTGGGCGACCAGCAGCACCTCCACCTCGTCGACCCCGCCGGAGCCCGCGTGCAGCAGCTGCCCGCCGACCTCCAGCGCCAGCGGGTCGCCCGGCTGGGCGGGCTGCGGGCGCACCGTGAGCAGCAGGCTCGACTGGCCCATCGCCAGCCCGCCCAGCTCGTCGGTGACCGCCTTGGCCAGCGCGTCGGCGGCCTCGGCGCGCCGCGCCGACAGCCCGGTGGCGATCGCCGCGAGCTCCTGGGCCAGCTCGGCGCGCCGGTGGGCCAGCTCGGCCAGCGCCTCCTCGGAGGTGTCCATCCCGGCCAGCTTGTCCTCGGCCTCGCGCGCCCAGGCCAGCACCCCGTCGACGTCGGCGGCGTACTTGCGGGTCAGCGCCTTGAGCTCGGCCTGGCGGGCGAGCACCCGCTCCAGCGCCGCCGGGTCGGCGTCGAGGCCGTCGAGGTAGGCGGTCAGCTCCGCGCCGATGTCGGTGAGCAGCACCGCGGCCTCGGTCAGCCGCGGCTCCAGCTCGCGCAGCCGCGGGTCGTCGGCACCGGCCAGCCGCCGCTGCGCCTCGCCCAGCAGCCCCAGCGCCCCCGGCGCCTCCGGGTCGCCGTCCGGCGACCCGGACACCGCGTAGGACGCCCCGGTGGCCGCCTCGCGCAGCTGGTCGGCGTCGGCCAGCCGCCGGGCCTGCTCCACCAGCTCGGTGTCCTCGCCCGGCTGCGGCGCCGCGGCGGTGATCTCCTCCACGCCCAGCCGCAGCACCTCGGACTCGCGCGCGAGCTCCTTGGCCCGCGCGGTGCGGTCGGCCAGCTCGGTCGACACCTGGATCCACTGGTCGCGCACCCGCTGGTAGGCCGCCAGCGCGTCCTGCACCTGCTCACCGGCGAAGCGGTCCAGCACGGCGCGCTGCTCGGTCGAGCGCAGCAGCCGCAGCTGGTCGTTCTGCCCGTGCACGGCGATCAGCTGCTCGGCCAGCTCGCCGAGCACCCCGACCGGCACCGACCGCCCGCCCAGGTGCGCCCGGGACCGGCCGTCGGTGCTGACGCTGCGCAGCGCGATGAGGCTGCCGTCCTCCTCCGGGTCGGCGCCCGCGCCCTGCGCGACCACCGCCGCCGGGGACCCCGTCAGCCCCTCGAACCGGCCCTCGACCACGGCCTTGGACTTCCCGCTGCGGACCCGGGACGCCTCGCCCCTGCCCCCGGAGAGCAGGTGCAGCCCGGTGACGACCATCGTCTTGCCCGCGCCGGTCTCCCCGGTGACGACCGTGAAACCGGGGTGGAGCTCCAGCGTGGCCTCGTCGATGACGCCGAGGTCCTGAATGCGCATCTCGGCTAGCACAGGGGCACCCTACTTGCTCCCCCTGTCACTCGGCAGTGTGCGCCGGGCCGCCACGCCGGGGAACGGGTCGAACAGGTGGTCGAGCCCACCGGCGCGCGCCCTCAGCGCGAGCGCCAGCCGTGCACCGGCAGGTCGAACTTGTCCACCAGCCGGTCGGTGAAGTGGCCCTCGACCAGCCGCACCAGCCGCACCGGGGTCCGCCCGCCGCGCACCTCGATGCGCGCGCCCGGCGGGATCTCCACCGTCCGCCGCCCGTCGCAGCACAGCACCGCCTCGTGGCCCTCCGGGTCGACCTCGATCGCCACCGTGGAGTGCGGGCCCACCACCATCGGCCGGGAGAACATCGCGTGCGCGTTGCTGGGCACCACCAGCATCGCCCGCACGTCCGGCCACACGATCGGCCCGCCCGCGGAGTAGGCGTAGGCGGTCGAGCCGGTGGGCGTGGCGCACAGCACCCCGTCGCAGCCGAACGACGACACCGACCGGCCGTCGACCTCGATGAGCACGTCCAGGATGCGCTCCCGGCTGCTCTTCTCCACGCTGGCCTCGTTGAGCGCCCAGGTGCTCGCCACCACCCGGCCGCCCACGGTGGCGGTCACGTCGACCGTCATCCGCTCCTCGACCTGGTAGCGCTGCTCGATCACCCGCTGCACCACGTCGGCCAGTGCGTCGGACTCGGCCTCGGCCAGGAACCCGATGCGGCCCAGGTTCACCCCGAGCACCGGCACCCCGGCCGGGTGCGCCAGCTCCGCGGCCCGCAGGAACGTGCCGTCCCCGCCGAGCACGAACACCAGCTCCACGCCCTCGGCCGCGGCCGGGCCCAGCGGCACCACCCGCGCGTAGCAGGACGGGTCCAGGTCCGGCGCCTCGTCGTCGACCACCCGCAGGGCGACCCCGGCACCGGCGAACCACCCGGCCACCTTCTCCGCCACCCGCCGGTTCTCCACCCGACCGGTGTGCACGACGAGCAGCACCTCGCGCTGCCCGTCCCCCGACCCACCCGACTGCGCGCTCACGTGCGTGACCCGTTCACTGCGGCCCTTCCCGGACGGCGGTCTCGACCAGCTCGGCGGCCACCTCGGCGGCCAGCGGCTCCCCCCGGCGCAGCCAGGCGAAGTACTCCACGTTCCCGGCGGGCCCGGGCAGCGGGCTCGCGGCCACCCCGTGCACCCGCAGCCCGGCGGCGCCCGCGGCGGCCAGCACCGCGCGCACCGCGTCGGCGCGGGCGGCCGGGTCGCGCACGACGCCGCCGGAGCCCAGCCGCTCCTTGCCCACCTCGAACTGCGGCTTGATCATCGGGATGACGTCGGCGTCCTCGTCCGCGCAGGCGGCCAGCGCGGGCAGCACCAGGCGCAGCGAGATGAACGACAGGTCCGACACCACCATGCCCACCGGCCCGCCGATGGCCTCCGGGGTGATCTCCCTGGCGTTGGTCTTGTCCATGACCACCACCCGGTCGTCGGTCTGCAACCGCCACACCAGCTGCCCGCGGCCGACGTCGACCGCCACCACCTGCCGCGCGCCCCGGCGCAGCAGCACGTCGGTGAACCCGCCGGTGGAGGCGCCGGCGTCCAGGCACCGCTTGCCCTCGGGGGACAGGTCGAACGCGTCGAGCGCGCCGACCAGCTTGTGCGCGCCGCGCGAGGCCCACCCCGGGTCGTCGGTCTCGCGCACGAGCAGCGCCGCCCCGGTCTCGACGCCGGTGGCGGGCTTGGTGGCCACGGCGCCCTGCACGGTCACCCGGCCGTCGGCGATGAGCTGCGAGGCGTGGTCGCGGGAGCGGGCCAAGCCCCGGCGGACCAGTTCGGCGTCCAGCCGCGCCCTCCTGGGCACCGGCTCAGACCTTGTCGATCGAGGCGAGCGCGGCGGTCAGCGCCACGTGCACCGCGTCGAACCGGGCCACGTGCTCGTCGACCGGCACCCGGTCGAGCCCGTCGAGCCCGGCCACGGCGTCGGCGATGGCCTCGTCGCTGACCGGCGGGGGCCCGGGCGGCCCGGGGAGCGGAGCGGGGTGCACGGACCCCACGCTAGCCGATGGCGAGCCCGAGGGTGGTGAGGGCGGTGCGCGCCGCCGCCGACCGCGCGTCGTGGGTCAGCGACCCCGCCGCGGACCAGTGCGCCGGGCACAGGGCGCGCAGCAGCGCCGTCGGGTCGCCCGAGCCGTCGACGCGGACGGTGTTCCCGTCGACCTCGACCTCCCAGCCGTCACCCGAACCCACCCGCATCGCGTCGGCGGGCCCGTCGAAGCCGGTGAGGTCGGCCAAGACGTAGGTGGGCCGCTCGTGCTCGCCCGCGCGCAGCAGGCCCTCGGGCGTGCAGACGCCAGTGAGCACCAGCAGCGAGTCGACCCCGGAGCTCACCGCGCCCTCGATGTCGGTGTCGAGCCGGTCGCCCACCACCAGCGGCCTGCCCGCCCCGGCGGATTCGATCGACTGGCGCATCAGCGGCGTCGCGGGCTTGCCCGCCACGACCGGCTCCTGGTCGGTGGCCACGCGCAGGGCGTGCACCATCGACCCGTTGCCGGGCAGCAGGCCGCGCTCGGTGGGCAGGGTGCGGTCGACGTTGCAGGCCACCCACAGCGCGCCCGCCCGGATGGCCAGCGCGCCCTCGGCCAGGTCCGCCCAGGTCATCTGCGGCGAGAGCCCCTGCACGACGCCCTTGACCTCGTCGGAGAAGGCCCGCACGGGGGTGAGCCCCACCTCGGCGACCAGGTCCGCGAGCGCCTCGGTGCCCAGCACGAGCACCCGGTCGCCGTCGGCCAGCCGCTCGCTGAGGACGGCGGCCGCGGCCTGCCCGCTGGTGGAGACCTCGGCGGTGTCGGCGGACACCGACATCGCGCGCAGGTGCTCGGCCACGGCCCCGGGGGCGCGGGAGGCGTTGTTGGTGACGAACCGCACGGCCGTGCCGCGCGCGTGCGCGGCGTCGACCACGTCCGCCGCGGCGGGCAGGGCCTGCCCGCCCCGGTACACGGTGCCGTCGAGGTCGAACAGCAGGGCGTCGTAGCGGTCGAGCAGGCCCTCGGCCATCAGTCGCGGTCCTCCTGCGCGGCGGGGGCGTCGCCGCCCTCCTCGGGGAGGGCGTCCAGGTCGTCCGCCGGGGCGGCCGCGGCCACCTCGTCGGCGTCGGCGCCGAGGGCGAACGCGCGCTCGGCGGCGTCGGTCTCCTCGTCGTCGTCGGCCTGGGCGGCGTTGAGGAACCAGCGGATCGCCTCGTCCCCGCGGCCCGCGGCCTCCAGGTTGTCGGCGTAGGCGTAGAACAGCCGCGCGCTCCACGGCTTGCGCACCTTGGGGTCGAGGTCCGGCCCCTGCAGCGCCACCACGGCGGCGTCGAGCTGGCCCATGTCCCGGCGGGCACCCGCGCTGACGATCCGCAGCTCCACGGCCACCTCGGGCTCGATGTCCGCGCCCGCCTCCTTGGCCAGCTCCAGCGCCCGCTCGGGGCGGCCGAGGGCGCGCTCGCAGTCGGCCATCACGGCCAGGTGCGTGCTGCCCCCGCTCATCCGGCGCACCGCGCGCAGCTCCGACAGCGCCTCCGACCACTCCCCGGCGTGGTAGGCGGTCAGCCCGGCGGCCTCGCGCACGATGGCCACCCGGGAGGCGCGCTCCCTGGCGTGCCGGGCGTGGCGCAGCGCCAGCTCGGGGTCCTCGTCGATGAGCATGCCCGCGGCGACCAGGTGCTTGCCGACCAGCTCGGCCAGCGACTTGGGCAGGCTGCGCAGCCCGGCCCGCGCCTCGACGTCGAGCTGGGAGTAGTCCACGCCCTCCGGCAGCGGCAGGCCGCCCTCGGACGGGCGCACGTCCCGGTCGCGGTCCCCGCGGTCGTCACGCCGGTCATCCCGCCGGTCGCGGTCGCGCCGGTCGAGGCGGGAGCGGTCGAAGCCCTCGTCCCGCCTGTCCTCGTCCGGGCTGTCCTCATCCTGGCTGTCCTCGTCCGCCTGGACGGGCTCGGCCACCGGGGACTCGTCCGCGGAGGTGAGCTGGTCGGCGGGGGAGCCGGACCCGCTCTCCGGCGCGTCGGTGTCGTCGCGGTCGGCGGTGTCACGGTCGGCGGTGTCGTCGCGGTCGGCCTCGCCGCTCACCTCGTCGGCGCGGGCGCCCGTCGAGACCAGGTTGTCGCGGATGAAGTCGTCGGTGATGGCCTCATCGGTCTCGGCACCCTCGACCGGCGCGGCGGGCCGCACCTCGTCGCGCGGCCGGTCGTCGCGGCGGGGCCCCCGGTCGTCGAAGTCACGGCGCGGCCCGCGGTCATCCCGCCGGAACCCGCCCCGATCATCGTCCCGGCGCGGTCCACGGTCGTCCCTGCGGAACCCACCGCGATCGTCGTCACGACGGGGGCCGCGGTCGTCCCTGCGGAACCCACCACGGTCGTCATCGCGGCGCGGCCCGCGGTCATCGCGGCGCTGGAAACCACCGCGGTCGTTGTCCCGCCGGAACCCACCTCGGTCATCGTCGCGGCGCGGCCCGCGGTCGTCCCTGCGGAACCCACCGCGATCGTCGTCCCGCCGAGGGCCGCGGTCGTCCCTGCGGAACCCGCCCCGGTCGTCATCGCGGCGGGGGCCACGGTCGTCACGGCGCTGGAAACCACCGCGGTCGTTGTCCTTGCGGAAACCGCCGCGGTCGTCGTCACGACGGGGCCCGCGGTCGTCCCTGCGGAAGCCACCACGGTCGTCGTCACGACGGGGGCCGCGGTCGTCCTTGCGGAACCCACCCCGGTTGTCATCGCGACGGGGCCCGCGGTCGTCCCTGCGGAAGCCACCACGGTCGTCATCGCGGCGCTGGAAACCACCGCGGTCGTTGTCCTTGCGGAAACCGCCGCGGTCATCGTCACGGCGCGGGCCGCGGTCATCGCGGCGCTGGAAGCCGCCGTCGTTGTCCCGGCGGGGCCCGCGGTCGTCGCGGCGGAAGCCGGTGTCGTTGTCGCGGCGCTGGAACCCACCCTGGCGGGGGCGGTCGTCGCGGCGGGGACCGCTGTCGCGGTCGTCGCGGCGCGGCCGGTCGTCCCGGCGCTGGTAGCCCCCGCGGTCGTCATCGCGGCGGGGGGCGCGGTCATCGCGGCGCTGGAAGCCAGGTCGGTCGTCCCGGCGCGGTCCGCGGTCGTCCTTGCGGAAGCCGCCGTCGCCACCGTCGCGGCGGGCGAACCCGGCGCGGTCGTCGCGGCGCTCGTCGTCCCGGCCGCGGAACCCACCCCGGTTGTCGCCGTAGCCCCGGTCGGTCGAGCGGTAGCCGCCCCGGCTCTCACCGGTGCCCCGGTAACCGCCGCGGTCGCCCCCGGAGCGGTACCCGCCCCGGTCGCGGTCGGACGAGGTCGGCCGGTAGCCGCCGCGGTCGTGGCCCGACCGGCGGTCACCGCCGCCGCGGCCGGCCTCCTGGCCGTCGCGCTTCCACGGCGCCGCACCGGACGAGCGGTCCCGGCGCGGGGCACCCGACCGGTCGCGGTCCCCACGACGCTCTCCACCATCGGCACCGCCGCGGCGACCGAACTCCGACACCTGAATCCTCCATCAGCACGGAAAAGCCGAAAGGGCCTGCGGCGAACACGGATCTCCACGTGTTCACCACAGACCCCTTCGGGAATGAT
>NZ_MKQR01000019.1:66140-89476 GCF_001940455.1 Actinokineospora bangkokensis
CGGGTGGGAGCTTGGTTCGTGACCCCCGGCCAGTTGGCCCGGCCCGGTGTTTCCCGGTCCGTGTCGCGCTGACAGGAGATAAGTTACACGGCCGCAAACCCGGGGTCAAATCGCACCCCCGGGCGCCCGGAGCCGTCCGTAACCGCAGGTCAGCGGCCCCGTGACGGGTCTGGAGCCAACGTATCGCAGCCCGACCTCCGTGTTAATGTGGCCGCCGTCACACCAACTTTCTCCCCCGGGTCCCGTCACAGGCCGCCGAGACCAGCCTGACCTGCGGGAACGGCGATGGCCGCCGGTCCGCGGGGGACCGGCGGCCATGGGGGACCACTCGGATGGACCGGGGGAACCCCCGGTGGATGACTGGCGGTGACGGGTCAGCCGACGACCTCGACACCGGCGGTGTTGCGCTTGCCCCGCCGCACGACCAGCCACTTCCCGTGCAGCAGGTCCTGCTCGGCGGGCTGCCACCCCTCGTCGGTCACCTTGGCGTTGTTGACGTACGCGCCGCCCTCCTTGACCGTGCGCCGCGCCGCGCCCTTGCTGTCGGCCAGGCCGCTGACCACCAGGAGGTCGACGATGGTCGGCCCGTCGGCCAGCCGCGCCGTCCCGGTCGGCGCCTCGGCCATGGTGGCGTCGAGGGTGGACAGGTCGAGCCCGGCGAGGTCACCCCGGCCGAACAGCGCCTGCGACGCCGCGACCACCTGCTCGGTCTCGCGCTTGCCGTGCACCAGGGTGGTGAACTCCTCCGCGAGCCGCTTCTGCGCGGCCCGCAGGTGCGGGCGCTCGGCGGTGTCGCGCTCCAGGGCCTCGATCTCCTCCCGGTCCAGGAAGGTGAACAGCCGCAGGTAGCGGATGACGTCGGCGTCCCCGACGTTGACGAAGTACTGGTACCAGGCGTACGGGGAGGTCATCTCCGGGTCGAGCCAGACGTTGCCGCCCCCGGTGGACTTGCCGAACTTGCGGCCCTCGGCGTCGGTGACCAGCGGCGCGGTGAGCGCGTGCGCGCCCCGGCCGTCGACCTTCCTGATCAGGTCGACCCCGCCGATGATGTTGCCCCACTGGTCGGAGCCGCCCACCTGGAGCGAGCAGCCCTCGTCGCGGTTGAGCCGCAGGTAGTCGTGCGACTGGAGCAGCAGGTAGCTGAACTCGGTGTAGGACATGCCGTCCGACTCCAGCCGCCGCTTGACCGTCTCCCTGGCCAGCATGACGTTGACCGAGAAGTGCTTGCCCACGTCGCGCAGGAACTCCAGCGCGGTCATCGGGCCGGTCCAGTCGAGGTTGTTGACGACCTTGGCCGCGGTGCCCGCGCCGTTGCTGTCGTCGAAGTCGACGAAGCGCTCCAGCTGCCCGCGGATGCGCCCGACCCACTCGGCCACGGTGTCGGTGCTGTTGAGGGTGCGCTCCCCCACGTCGCGCGGGTCGCCGATCATCCCGGTCGCGCCGCCCGCCAGGACCAGCGGCCGGTGCCCGGCGCGCTGGAAGCGGCGCAGCATGAGCAGCGGCACCAGGTTGCCCGCGTGCAGGCTGGGCGCGCTGGGGTCGAAGCCTGCGTAGAGGGTGAGCGGGCCCGAGTCGAGGTCTGCGCGCAGGGCGTCGAGGTCGGTGGACTGCGCGATGAGGCCGCGCCAGGACAGCTCGTCGAGGATGTGCTCACTCACCGCACCAGTGTCCCTGGTCAGCCGGGCGGCCCTCCACCGGGTTTGGCCCGCCGGTAGCGCACCGGCCCGCGCGCCCGCGCCGGGTCGACCGGTTCCCCGCGCTGGGTGACCTCCAGCTCGCCGCGCTCGGCGAGCCGCGCGGCCACCTCGCGCACCGGGTCCATCAGCGGCCGCCACCCCCGCGGCCGCAGCGCCCTGGCGATCTCGGACGGGCAGGCGGAGGTGCCGCGGGCCAGGCGGGCGCGCAGGACTTCGGCGATGCGCTCGGGGGTCGGGTCGGCCACTCCCCCAGCATGCGCCCGGTCAGGTGGTCGCGCCGGGCGCGGGCCTGCGCCTGCCCCCGCGCTTGTAGGCGCTCACGGACTTCTCGCCCGCCAGCCAGAACCGCCACGGGACGTCCACGGCGGCCGCGACCCCGACGCGCGGGCCGGAGCGCACCGCCGCCGGGTCGTGCCCCTCGGCGGCGTAGAGCCGCACCGGGGAGGCCGGGTCGGTGAGGTCGACCCCGTCGTGGCCGCGGTCGAGCGCCAGGGCGGTGGTGAGCTTGGCCGGGCCGCGCGCCAGGTCGCTGGTGCCGCGGGCGGCCGGGCGGCGGGACTCGGCCAGCTCCCGCCCGGCGATGACCTCCCCCGCGCGCAGCAGCACCGCGCCGGGCACGCCGTCGGTGAGCGCGACGACGTTGGCGCAGTAGTGCATGCCGTAGACGAAGTACACGTACAGGTGACCCGCCGGGCCGAACATGACCGCGTTGCGCGGCGTCTTCCCCCGGTAGCAGTGCGAGGCGGGGTCGTCGCCGCCGCGGTAGGCCTCGACCTCGGTGAGCCGGACGCGGACGGTGCCCGCGGGGGTCTCGGACTCCAGCACGGCGCCGAGCAGCAGGTGCGCGGCGTCGACGGGGTCCACGGCCAGCTCGTCGGCGCCCAGCAGCCTCACCGGGTGACCCGCCAGGCGGTGTCCTGCAGGAACGCGGCGTCGGCCGGGGCGAGGTCGACGAGCGTGCCGTGGCCCAGCGGGGCGGCGAAGTCGTCCACGCGGGGCCCGCTGACCGCCGCCGCGCGCCCGCGCGGGTCGAGGCCGAGCAGGGCGGCGAGGAACACGCACGCGGCCAGGTAGCTGCCCGCCGGGTTGGGGTGGCTGCCGTCCTCGTCGTGCAGCACCAGGTCCGGGCGGTCGGCCAGCGCGGCGCGCCAGGCGGGCCCCACCGGCACGACCGCCGCGCCCACCTCGGCGGCGATGGTCGTGTACGCCGCGTCGAGCTGGTCCTGGGCTGCGGGGTCGTCGCGGCGCGCCCAGGTGAGGTAGAGCGCGGGCCGCGCGCCCGCGGCCACCACCTCGGGCACGATGGCGCGGACGGCGGCGTGGAACTCGCGCGGGTCGCGGACCCTGGGCACCCCGTCGACGGTGAGGCCGTGGCCGAGGGTGCTCTGCTCCTGGAGCACCACGTGGTCCCACGGCTCGGCGAGCGCGGCGGTCGGCGTGCCCTCCGCCCAGGTGCCCGCGAGCAGCCTGCCCGCCGCCGCGATGACCCGGTGGTGCAGCGCCAGGTCGGGGGCGGCGAGCGCGGCGAGCTGGTGGGGCATGCCGTGGTAGTAGGTGAAGCTGTTGCCCACGAACAGCACGCGCGCGCCCGGGGTCACTTGCGGATCACTTGCTCCGCCCACGACCGGTGCTCCTCGACCGTGGCCACGACGCGGTCGCGCTGCTCAGCGACCCGGGCGGGGGCGGTGCCGCCGTGGGCGTCGCGGGAGGCGATCGAGCCCGCCACGGTGAGCACCTCGCGCACCGCCGGGGTGAGCGCGGGGTCGACGGCGGCGAACTCGGCGTCGGTGAGCTCGTCGAGGCCGACGCCGCGCTCCTCGGCCGCGCGGACGCACTCGCCCGCGGCCTCGTGCGCGACGCGGAACGGCACGCCTTGGCGCACCAGCCACTCCGCGATGTCGGTGGCGAGGGTGAACCCGGCGGGGGCGAGCGCGGCCAGCCGGTCGGTGTCGAAGGTCAGCGTGGCCAGCATCCCGGCCATCGCGGGCAGCACCAGCTCCAGCTGGTCGACGGAGTCGAAGACCGGTTCCTTGTCCTCCTGCAGGTCCCGGTTGTAGGCCATCGGCTGCGCCTTGAGGGTGGCCAGCAGGCCCGCGAGGTTGCCGATGAGCCTGCCCGACTTGCCCCGGGCCAGCTCGGCGATGTCGGGGTTCTTCTTCTGCGGCATCAGCGAGCTGCCGGTGGACCAGGAGTCGTGCAGCTTGGCGTAGGAGAACTCCGCGGTGCACCAGATGATGACGTCCTCGGCCACCCGGGACAGGTTCACCCCGAGCATGGCCGTGGCGAAGGCGAACTCCGCGGCGAAGTCGCGCGAGGAGGTGCCGTCGAGGGAGTTCTCGGCCGGGGCGTCGAAGCCCAGCTCCTCGGCGATGGCGGCCGGGTCCAGGCCCAGCGAGGACCCGGCGAGCGCGCCGGAGCCGTAGGGCGACACCGCGGCGCGCTTGTCCCAGTCGCGCAGCCGCTCGACGTCGCGCAGCAGGGCCTGGGCGTGGGCGAGCAGGTGGTGGGCGAGCAGGATCGGCTGCGCGCTCTGCAGGTGCGTGCGGCCGGGCATGGGCGCCTCGGGGTGGCGCTGGGCCTGGCTGAGCAGGGCCTCCACCACGTCGAGCACCCCGCCCGCGAGGTGGCGGGCGGCGTCGCGCAGCCACATGCGGAACAGGGTGGCGATCTGGTCGTTGCGGGAGCGGCCCGCGCGGATCTTGCCGCCCAGCTCGGTGCCCGCCCGCTCGATGAGCCCGCGCTCCAGGGCGGTGTGCACGTCCTCGTCGGCCACGACGGGGGTGAACGCGCCGCTGGCCACGTCGGACTCCAGGACGTCCAGCGCGGTGAGCATGCCGGACAGCTCGGCGTCGGTCAGCAGCCCGGCGCGGTGCAGCACGCGGGCGTGCGCGCGGGACCCGGCGATGTCGTAGCGGGCCAGGCGCCAGTCGAAGTGGGTCGACAGGCTGAGCGCGGACAGCGCCGGGGAGGGGCCGGAGGCGAAGCGCCCACCCCAGAGAGCGGTGGGTTCCTGCTGGGTCACGACGACAACTTCCTGCTCGGTGGTCGAACTGCTGCTGATCGGTCTGCTGCTGGAACTGCTGGTGGACCGCCGTCGGGGCACGCGCGACCGCGCACCCCGACGGCACAAGCATCCCCCACCACGCCGGGGACGAGCCGCCGCACCCGCCCACCACGCCGGGGACGAACCCGCCGCACCCGCCCACCAAGCCGGGGACGAACTGCCGAGCCCGCCCTGCCAGGCCGGGACCGATGCCGGGCGGGGCGAGGGGGCGGGTGGCGGGGGGAATTCAACGCTGCGCGCGCCGCGCGGCGATCTTGCTGGGCAGGCCCCAGAGCTGGACGAAGCCCTTGGCGAGGGACTGGTCGAACTCGTCGCCCTCGTCGTAGGTGGCGAGGTTGAAGTCGTAGAGGCCCACGTCGGACTTGCGGCCGGTGACCACCGCGCGGCCGCCGTGCAGGGTCATCCGGATGTCGCCGGTGACGTGCTGCTGGGTCTCGGCGATGAAGGTGTCCAGGGCGTCCTTGAGCGGGGAGAACCACAGGCCGTCGTAGACCAGCTCGCCCCAGCGCTGCTCGACGGTCCGCTTGAACCGGGCGAGGTCGCGCTCGACGGTGACGTTCTCCAGCTCCTGGTGGGCGGTGATCAGCGCGATGGCGCCGGGGGCCTCGTAGACCTCGCGGCTCTTGATGCCGACCAGCCGGTCCTCGACGATGTCGAGGCGGCCGACGCCCTGGGCGCCCGCGCGCCGGTTGAGCTCCTGGATGGCCTGGAGCACGGTGACGGTCTCGCCGTCGATGGCGACCGGGACGCCCTTGTCGAAGGTGATGACCACCTCGTCGGCGTCGCGCTGCTCGGCCGGGTTGGCGGTGTAGGAGTAGACGTCCTCGATCGGGGCGTTCCAGATGTCCTCGAGGAAGCCGGTCTCGACCGCGCGGCCCCAGACGTTCTGGTCGATGGAGTACGGCGACTTCTTCGACACGTCGATGGGCAGGTTGCGGTCGTTGGCCCAGGCGATGGCCTTTTCCCGGGTCCAGGCGAAGTCGCGGACCGGGGCGATGCAGGTCAGGTCGGGGGCCAGCGCGCCGATGCCGACCTCGAAGCGGACCTGGTCGTTGCCCTTGCCGGTGCAGCCGTGCGAGACGGTGCTGGCGCCGTGGTACTTGGCCGCCTCGACCAGGTGCTTGACGATCACCGGGCGGGAGATGGCCGAGACCAGCGGGTAGCGGTCCATGTAGAGCGCGTTGGCCTGCAGCGCCGGGAGGCAGTACTGCTCGGCGAACTCGTCGCGGGCGTCGGCGACGACGGCTTCGACCGCGCCGCACTCCAGGGCCCGCTTGCGGATCGTGTCCATGTCCTCGCCGCCCTGGCCCACGTCCACGGCCACGGCCACGACCTCGGCGCCGGTCTCCTCGGCGATCCAGCCGATCGCCACCGAGGTGTCCAGGCCGCCGGAGTAGGCCAGCACCACCCTGTCAGTCATCGTTGCTCTCCTCGTTGCCCTGCGAAATCCGTGGTGGTCGGGTCGGTCTCGGCCGCGGCCGGGTCGGGGGCGCGGGCGGCCAGCGCGGTGAACCGCCGCGCCAGCTGCTCGCCGGTGACCGGCTCGCGGCAGATGACCATGATCGTGTCGTCGCCCGCGATGGTGCCGACGACCTCGGCGAGCGCGGCCCGGTCGATGGCGCTGGCCAGGAACTGCGCGGCACCGGGCGGGGTGCGCAGCACCATCAGGTTGGCCGAGCCCTCGGCCGAGACGAGCAGCTCGGCCAGCAGCCTGCTCAGCCGGGACGTGCCGCCCTGCACCCCGCGCACCGGGGCGCCGTCCTCGGGGATGACGTAGACGGCGACGCCGCCGTCCGCGCCGCGCAGCTTGACCGCGCCCAGCTCGTCGAGGTCGCGGGAGAGGGTGGCCTGGGTGACCTCCACCCCGCCCTCGGCCAGCAGCCTGGCCAGCTCGGTCTGGCTGTGCACGGGCCGCTCGCTGACCAGCGCGACGATGCGCGCCTGGCGGGCGGCGCGGGTGCTGGTCACGGCTGCGACACCAGCCAGGCCAGCAGCGCCTTCTGCGCGTGCAGCCGGTTCTCCGCCTCGTCGAACACCGCGCTGGCGGGCCCGTCGAGCACCTCGTCGGTGATCTCCCAGCCGCGGTGGGCGGGCAGGCAGTGCAGGACGACGGCGCCGTCGGCGGCGTGCGCGAGCAGGTCGGCGTTGACCTGGAAGCGGCGGAAGGCGCCGACCCGGTCGCGGCCGTCGTTCTCCTGGCCCATCGAGGTCCAGGCGTCGGTGACGAGCACGTCGGCGCCGGTGACGGCGGTGACGGGGTCGGTGATGACCTCGACGCTGCCGCCGGTCTCCTTGGCGCGCACCGCCGCGTCGGCCAGGTAGCGCTCGTGCGGCTGGAAGCCCTCGGGGGCCGCGACGCGCACGTGCAGGCCCGCGGTGGCGCCGCCGAGCAGCAGCGAGTGGGCCATGTTGTTGGCGCCGTCGCCCAGGTAGGTGAGGGTGACGCCCGCGAGGCGGCCCAGCCGCTCCTCCACCGTCTGCAGGTCGGCGAGGACCTGGCAGGGGTGGAACTCGTCGGTGAGGGCGTTGACCACCGGCACCGACGACGCCGAGGCCATGGCCTCCATGCGCTTCTGGGCGTAGGTGCGCCAGACGACGGCGTCGACGTAGCGGGAGAGCACCCGGGAGGTGTCCTCGATGGTCTCCTCGCGGCCGAGCTGCATGGTGCGCCCGTCGACGACCACCGGGTGCCCGCCGAGCTGGTGGATGCCGACGTCGAACGACAGCCGGGTGCGGGTGGAGTTCTTCTCGAAGATCGCCGCGACGGACTTGCCCTCCAGGGCGCGGTGGGCCAGCGGGGCGGCCTTCATCGCCTTGGCCAGGTCGAGGACCTGCCGCTGCTCCAGCGGGGTCAGGTCGTCGTCGCGCAGGAAGTGCCGGACCACTGTTCAGCCCTCCCGGGCGGTGTCGAGGATGGCGGGCAGGTCGTCGACGAAGCCGTGCGCCTGCTCGTCGGTGAGCACCAGCGGCGGGGCGAGCCGCAGGACGTCGGGTTGGACGTTGTTGACCAGGTAGCCGTGCGCCTGCGCGGCGGCGGCGACCCGCGCGGAGACCGGTTCGGTGAGCACGACGCCGAGCAGCAGGCCGCGGCCGCGCACGTGCGACACGAGCGGGTGGCCCAGCTGCTCGACCCGGGCGGCGATGTCCTTGCCCAGGGCGGCGGTGTGCTCCAGCAGGCCCTCGGTGGCGATGGTGCGCAGCACCGCCAGGCCCGCGGCGGCGGCGATCGGGTTGCCGCCGAAGGTGGTGCCGTGCTGGCCGGGGGCGAACAGCTCCGCCGCGGCGCCGACGGCGACGCAGGCGCCCAGCGGCAGGCCGCCGCCGAGGCCCTTGGCCAGGGTGAACGCGTCGGGGGTGATGCCCGCCTGCTGGAAGGCGAACCAGCTGCCGAGGCGGCCGATGCCGGTCTGCACCTCGTCGAGCACGAGCAGCGCGCCCGCCGCGGTGGTGATCTCGCGGGCGGCCTGCAGGTAGCCGTCGGGGGCGGGGACGACGCCGCCCTCGCCGAGGACGGGTTCGAGGAACAGCGCGGCGGTGTCGGTGTCGACGGCGGCGCGCAGGGCGTCGAGGTCGCCGTAGGGCACGTGCACGACGCCGGGGGTGACCGGCTCGAAGGGGGTGCGCTTGGCGGGTTGGCCGGTGAGCGCGAGCGAGCCCATGGTGCGGCCGTGGAAGGCGCCCTCGCAGGCGACGACCTTGGTGCGGCCGGTGAGCCTGCTCAGCTTCAGCGCGGCCTCGTTGGCCTCGGCGCCGGAGTTGCAGAACACGACCTTGCCCGCGCCGGTGAGCCCGGCGACGTCGAGCAGCGCCTCGGCCAGCTCCAGGGCCACCGGGTTGACGTAGAGGTTGCTGGTGTGGCCGAGGGTGGCGACCTGGCGGGTGACGGCCTCGACCACGGCCGGGTGGGCGTGGCCCAGGGCGTTGGTGGCGATGCCGCCGACGAGGTCGAGGTAGCGCGTGCCCCCGGCGTCGACGACGTGCGCGCCCTCGCCGGAGACCAGGGTGAGCGCGGGGGTGCCGTAGTTGTCCTGCATCGCCGCGCGCCAGCGGCGCGCGCCGTCCTCGTTCGAGTCGACTGCGTGCGGGTTCATGCCTCACTCCCCTCCTGGTCGGGCAGCACCATGGTGCCGACGCCGGTTTCGGTGAACACCTCGAGCAGCACGGAGTGCGCGAACCGCCCGTCGATGACGTGCGCGCGCGGCACCCCGCCGGTGACGGCCCGCAGGCACGCCTCCATCTTGGGGACCATCCCGGACTCCAGCCGCGGCAGCAGCTCGCGCAGCTGCCCGGCGCGCACCTCGTGCAGCAGCGAGGAGCGGTCCGGCCAGTCGGCGTACAGGCCCTCGACGTCGGTGAGGACGACGAGCTTCTGCGCGCCCAGGGCCACCGCCAGCGCGGCGGCGGCGGTGTCGGCGTTGACGTTGTGCGGCACGCCGTCGGCGTCGGGGGCCACGGTGGACACCACGGGGATGCGCCCGGCGCGGACGATGTCGAGCACGGCGTCGGGGTTGACCGTCACCACGTCCCCGACCTGGCCGAGGTCGACGACCTCGCCGTCGACGACGGTGGTGCGCCGCTCGGCGGTGAACAGGTGCGCGTCCTCGCCGGAGATGCCGACCGCGTGCGGGCCGTGCCGGTTGACCAGCCCGACCAGCTCCCGGCTGACCTGGCCGACGAGCACCATGCGCACGACGTCCATGGTCTCGGGGGTGGTGACCCGCAGGCCGCCCTTGAACTCGCCTTCGATGCCCAGCCGGGCGAGCATGGCGCTGATCTGCGGGCCGCCGCCGTGCACGACGACCGGGCGCAGCCCGACCATCCGCAGGAACACCATGTCCTCGGCGAAGGCCTTCTTCAGCTCCTCGTCGACCATGGCGTTGCCGCCGTACTTGACCACGACGAGCGCGCCGTGCAGCCGCCGCAGCCAGGGCAGGGCCTCGACGAGGATCGCGGCCTTGTCCGCGGGGGTGGTCATGAGGAGTACGCGCTGTTCTCTTCGACGTAGGCGTGCGACAGGTCGGTGGTGAGCACCGTGCCCCTGCCCCCGCCCGCGTGCAGGTCGACCTCGACGAGGATGTCCAACCCGGACAGGTCGGCGGCCATCCGGTCGCCCACGCCGACGCCGCCCTGGCAGACCACGGTGCCGTTGAGGGTGATGTCGAGGCCGGACGGGTCGAACTCGGTGGGGGCGTTGCCGACGGCCATGGCGATGCGGCCCCAGTTGGGGTCGCCCGCGAAGAACGCGGTCTTGCACAGGTTGTCGCGGGCGACCTCGCGGGCGGTGGCGACGGCCTCGGCGTCGGTGCGGGCGCCGGAGACGGAGATGGTGACGTGCTTGGTGACGCCCTCGGCGTCGGCCTGCAACTGCGCGACCAGGTCCGCGCACACCTCGGTGAGGGCGGCGGTGAAGACCTCGGGGTCGGGGGTGACCTCGGAGGCGCCGGAGACCAGCAGCAGGAGGGTGTCGTTGGTGGAGGTGCCGCCGTCGACGTCGAGCCGGTTGAACGTCTGCCCGACCGCGGCGCGCAGGGCGGCGTCGGCGGTGGGCTGGTCGACCGCGGCGTCGGTGGTGACGACGCTGAGCATGGTGGCCATGTTCGGCGCGCACATGCCCGCGCCCTTGGCGAAGCCGCCGACGGTGAACCCGCTGGGGTGGGTGAGCGCGGACTGCTTGGGCCTGCTGTCGGTGGTCATCACGCCGCTGGCCGCGTCGAGGGAGCTGTCCGCCCCGGGCGCGAGGGCCTTCGCCAGGGTCTCCACGCCCGCCAGCACGGCGGGCATGGGCAGCCGCTCGCCGATCAGGCCGGTGGAGCACACCGCGACCTCGATGGCCCCGATGCCCAGCACCTCGGCCACCTTCTCGGCGGTGGCGTGCGAGTCCTGGAACCCGCCGGGGCCGGTGCAGGCGTTGGCGCCGCCGGAGTTGAGCACGACCGCGGTCAGCTTGCCGGTGGTGAGCACCTGCTGCGACCACAGCACCGGGGCGGCCTTGACCTTGTTGCTGGTGAACACCCCCGCCGCCACCGCCGAGGGCCCGTCGTTGACCACCAGCGCCATGTCCGGCTTGCCGTTGGCCTTGATGCCCGCCGCCACACCCGCGGCCCGGAAGCCCTTGGCGGCGGCGACACCGGTGCTCCGGTCGGTCACGGCGCGACTCCTGCGGTGCTCAGGCCCAGGGTCTCGGGGAGGCCGAGGGCGATGTTCATGGACTGCACGGCGGCCCCGGCGGTGCCCTTGGTCAGGTTGTCGATTGCGGCGACCACGACCAGCCGGTCGAGGTCGGTGTCCACGGTGACCTGGAGCTGCACGGCGTTGGAGGCGAGCACGGCGGCGGTGGTGGGCCAGCGGCCCTCGGGCAGCAGGTGCACGAACGGCTCGTCGGCGTAGGCCTTCTCGTAGACCGCGCGCGGGTCCTGCGCGGACACCAGCTTGGCGGTGCAGGTGGCCAGGATGCCGCGCGGCAGCGGGGCGAGCACCGGGGTGAACGACACCGCGACCCGCCGCCCGGCGACCTTGCTGAGGTTCTGGGTGATCTCGGGGGTGTGCCGGTGCGCGCCGCCGACGCCGTAGGCCGACAGCGAGCCCATGACCTCCGAGCCGATCAGGTGCGGCTTGCTGGAGCGGCCCGCCCCGGAGGTCCCGGAGGCGGCCACGACGGTGACCTCGTCCTCGACCAGCCCGGCCGCCACGGCGGGGGCCAGGGCCAGCGAGCTGACGGTGGGGTAGCAGCCGGGGACGGCGACCCGGGTGGCGCCGCGCAGCGCGTCGCGGCCGCCGGGCAGCTCGGGCAGGCCGTAGGGCCAGTGGCCCGCGTGCTCGCCGCCGTACCAGCGGGCCCAGTCCTGGGCGCTCTCGAGCCGGTGGTCCGCGCCGCAGTCGACGACGAGCACGTCCGGGCCGAGCTGGGCGGCGATCTCGGCGGAGGCGCCGTGCGGCAGGGCGAGGAAGACGACGTCGTGGCCCGCGAGCACCTCGGCGGTGGTGGCCGCCAGGACCCGGTCGGCCAGCGGCAGCAGGTGCGGCTGGTGCTCGGCGAGCGCGGTCCCGGCGTTGCCGCCCGCGGTGAGCGCGCCGATCTCCACCTCGGGGTGGGCGAGCAGCAGCCGCAGCAGCTCACCCCCGGCGTACCCGCTGGCGCCCGCGACCGCGATCCGAACCGTCATGTGGATGATTATGCACTCTCGTGCAAGTTCACTCAAAACAGGTTCCCCCGATGGTGTCCCACGGCACACCGGGGCGTCAGGGGCGCGGGACGTCCGGGGCGGGCGGGGGCAGCGGGGCGGGACCGGGGCGGGCCCCGTCGAGCAGCAGGGCCAGGTAGCGGTGCCGGTCGGCGGTCTGGTGGTGGCCGGGGCGCGGGTCGTCCGGGTGGGCGGTGACCAGCGCCATGACCACGATCGCCCCGAGGTCGCGCACCAGCAGGTCGGCGCGGACCTGCCCGGCGCGCTGGGCCGCGCGCAGGACGTGGCCGAGCGGGGTGAGGTAGCGCTCGGCCACGTCGAGGGAGATCGCGCCCGCCCGGGTGGCCTCGGTGAACAGGTGCCGGTTGGCCGCCAGCCGCTCGACCGTCGCGATGAGCGCGCCGCTCAGCGCGGCCCACGGGTCGCCGCCGCCCGCGCGGGCCGCCTCGGCCAGCGGCACGATCTCCTCGGCGAAGAACTGCTCGAACGCCGCCCGCAGCAGCCCCTGCCTGCCGCCGACGAGCCGGTACACCGTGGCGATGCCCACGCCCGCGCGCCGGGCGACCTCCTCCAGGGACGGGGTCGCGCCCAGCTCGCGGAACGCGTCGACCCCCGCCCGCACGACCCGCTCGTGGTTGCGGCGGGCATCGGCGCGGCGGGGGTCACCGGACATGCCGGACAGGCTGGCACAGCGCGGGTGCGCTCACCAGGCGATCGGCAACTCCCGCACCGCGCGGGGGCGCCCGGCGCCCACGAGCCGCGCGGGGCCCGCGGCGCGCAGGTCGGGGAAGCGGGCCAGCAGCGCGGGGAACGCCACCCGCAGCTGCACGCGGGCCAGCGGGGCGCTCACGCAGCGGTGCAGCCCGAGCCCGAACGCCAGCTGCGCCAGGTCCGCCCCGTCCGACCGCGGCGGGCAGAGCACCAGGTCGCCCGCGGGGACCGGCGTCCCGGCGATCTCGGTGTCGCGGGTGGCGACCCGGACCGCGCCCGCGGCGACCACCCCCAGCCAGCGCAGCAGCTCCTCCACGGCGGTGTCGACCCGCCGCGGGTCGGCCGCCAGCGCGGCGAGCTGCCCGGGGTGGCTCAGCAGCGCGTGCACGCCCAGGCCCAGCACGGCCGCGACGGTGCCGTGGCCCGCCACCAGCAGCCGCACGCCCAACCCGGAGACCTCGTCGCGGCCGAGGGCGTCGCCGCGCTGGGCGACGAGCCTGCCGACCAGGCCGCCCACCGGCTCGGTGCGGGCCAGGTCGACCAGCTCGGCCAGGTAGCCGCGCAGCTCCGCGACCAAGTCCACCCGACGCGCCGCGGGCACGTCCGGGTCCAGCAGCCCGTGGGCGCGGCGCTGGAACGCCTCGCGGTCGGCGTGCGGGACGCCCAGCAGCTCGCAGACCACCAGCGTCGGGACCGGCAGGGCGAACTCGTCCATGAGGTCGACGCCCGGTCCGCCGCGCTGCACCGCGTCCAGCCGCTCGCCGACGATGCCCTCGACGCGGGGGCGCAGCCGGTGCAGGCGCAGCACGGAGAACTCGCCTGCCAGCGCGGCGCGCAGCCCGGCCGGGTCGGCCCGGTCGCAGGAGCGCAGCAGGTCGTGCTGCTCGGGGCCCAGCCCCAGCCCGGCGAGGTCCACCCCGGCGAGGTCGTCGGAGAAGGTGGCGGGGTCGTCGAGCACGGCGCGCCGGTCGGCCCGCCCGCCCACCAGCCACGCCCCGCCCTCGCCCCACCGCACCCTGGCCAGGCCCGGCGCGCGGTCGGGTCCGCCCTGGTCGAGGGCGGGGACCGGCCCGCAGGACCCGCTCACCACTCGACGCGCACGTCTTCGACGCTGTAGATGAAGCTCAGCTCGCGGAACCGCGGCGCGGCGCCCTCGACCAGCCGCAGGTCGGGGAAGCGGGCGAACAGCGCCGGGAAGGCCGTGCGCAGCTCGATGCGGGCCAGCGGCGCGCCGAGGCAGTGGTGCACGCCGAAGCCGAACGCGAGGTGGGCCATGTCCGCCTCGGTGACGTCGAAGCGGTCCGGCAGCCGGGAGAACGCGCCGGGGTCGCGGTTGGCCAGCGGCAGCGAGCACATCACCAGCTCGCCCGCCTGGATCCGCTGCCCGCCCAGCTCGGTGTCGGTGGTGGCGATGCGCAGGATCGTCGAGTGCACGATGGACAGGTAGCGCAGCAGCTCCTCCACCGCGCCGTCGAAGCGCTCCGGCTCCGCGCGCAGCGCCGCCAGCTGCTCGGGGTGTTCGAGCAGCACCAGGGTGCCCAGGCCGATCATGTTCGCGGTGGTCTCGTGGCCCGCGATGAGCAGCAGGTCGCACAGGCCAGCGAACTCCTCGGTGCCCAGCTCGTCGCCGTGCTCGCGGATGAGCATGCCGATGAGGTCGTCGCCGGGGTCGCGGCGGGCGCGGGCGATGCGCTCCTTCATGAACTCGCGCATCTCGCGCGACTCGGTGGCGCGCTCCTCCCGGGTCAGGCCCACGTCCAGCAGCCGGGCGCTGCGCCGCTGGAAGTCGGCGCGCTCGCTGTAGGGCACGCCGAGCAGCTCGCAGATCACCAGCGACGGGATCGGCAGGGCGAAGTCGGCCACCAGCTCCGCGGGCGGGCCGGAGCGCTCCATGGCGTCGAGGTGCTGCTCGACGATCTCGGAGACCCTGGGCTGGAGGCGGCGCATGCGGCGCACGGTGAACTCGCCCGCGAGCATCTTGCGCAGCCGGGTGTGCTCGGGGGCGTCGAAGCCGAGCAGGTTGCCCGCCCGGATGTGCGCCTCCTCCTCGGGGGTCAGCGGCGCCCCGGTGGGCGAGACGCCCGCGGCGATGAGGTCGTTGGAGAAGGTGGCCGAGTCGCCCAGCACCGCGCGCACGTCGGCCTGGTGGGTCACCAGCCACGCGTCGCCGCCCTGGGAGGTGCGCACCCGGGTGACCCCGCCGCCCTCGGCGAGGGCCGCCAGCTCGGCGGCGGGCGCGAAGCCCTCCCGCCGCATGTGCACCGGGATCTCGACCCGCGCCCCGCTGGACCCCACTGCCTGCGCCACTGCGACCTCCGGTTCACCGAACGGACTCCACCACAAATGATAGGGAACTATCGGATGGCCGTCAGCGCGTGAACGGGTGACCGACCGGCGTGACGCTCGGTGAGGCACCCGCCGTGCGATATCCTCGCTACTCGAATCACGGCATTATTCAGCCGTCCGGACGGGTGGAGCAGCGATCGACGACGATCAGCGCGCCGCGCGCCCCCGCCCGCCCGGTGGGCCCGCGCCCCGGGCGGCGCCCACCCCGCTGCTGGCGACCGCCGTCCTGGCGGCGCTGGTCCCGGGCGGGCCCGGTTCGCCGCGCCCGCTGCCGCTGCCGCCGGGCGCGGTAGGCGGGTCGGCGCGCGGCATCACCCCGGCCGGGGTCGTGTTCGGCCAAGCGGGCTGGCCCGGCGGCACCCGGGCGGTGCGTTGGGAGGGCGACCGGGTGCTGCCGCTGGACGACGGCACGGGCCGCTGCGACCTGCTGCGGGTCAACAGCGCGGGCCTCGCGGTGGGCGCGCACACCCGCCCCGGGCACCCCACCCGGGCGACGGCGTGGCGCGCCGGGCGGCGTTGGCACCCGCACCCCCGCGCGGCCCTCGCCAGCGCCGCGGTCGGCGTCGACGAGTCCGACGGCGTGCTGGTGCGCGGGCGCCTGCCCGAGGGCGGGGACGGGCTGTGGCTGTGGCGCGGCGGGGAACCGCGGGAACTGGTCGGCGGCGGGTGCGCCGGGGCGGTGCTGGGCCCGGCCGGGCACGTCGCCGTCGAGGTCGTGGACCCGGACGGCGTGCGGCACCTGCTGCTCTGGCACGACGGCGCCGCGCGCGACCTGCCCCGACCCGGCCCCGGCCCGCTGCTGCCGCTGGCCCTCAACCACCACGGCGACGGGGTCTTCCTGGCGCGGTGCGGTCCGGTGCCCCGGGTGCTGCTGTGGCGGGCCGGGGCGTGGGCCGAGTGCGCAGGCGCAGCGCCCGCGGACGGGCTGCCGACCGGGGTGTTGATCAACAGTCGGGGTGGCACCGCGGTGCGCGACGCGAGCGGGCGCACCCCGGTGGCGATCAACGAGCGCGGCACCGTACTGGCCGCGGAGCCGGATGGCGGCGCGGCCGTGCTGGACGAGCGCGGGTGGACCCGCATCCCGCCGCCCGCGGGAGGTCGGGTGCTCCCGGCGGCGCTGCACCCGTTCCTGCCGTGGGTGGTCGGAGACCTGCTCGACCGGGACGGCCGGACCCGCAGGCCCTTCCTCTACCGGTAGAGCGCGAAGGCCGCGTCCACCGCCGGGCGGTCCGCGCCTGCCGCGAGCAGCAGGTGCAGGAGGATCCTGGCCTTGGCCGGGTCGAGGAAACCGCCGTGCACCACCCCGCGGGCGAGCAGGTCCAGCTCGGCGCCGGGGTAGCCGTAGGTGCTGCGCAGCACCGTGCCGCCCCCGGTCCGCGACGTCAGCACCACGGGGACGCGGGCCGCCACCTCCGCCACCACCGGGACCATGACCTCGGGCACGTGCCCACCGCCCACCCCGGCCAGCACCACTCCGTCGAGCACCGGGGCCGCCGCGCGCAGCAGCTCACCGTCGTCCCCCAGGCCCACCGCCACCAACCCGACCCGGGGCTGCCCCGCCTCGGCCACCGGCAGGTCCGGCGACACCGGCGCGACCGCGCGCAGGTGCGGCACACCCTCCACCACGACCCCCAGCGGCCCGACACCCGGCGAGGCGAACGCCGCCGTGCTCGTCGTGTGCTGCTTGCGCACGAACCGCGCGGCGTGCACCTCGTCGGACAGCACCACCAGCACACCCAGGCCGCGCGCCTGCTCGCTCGCCGCGACGGTGACGGCGGCGAGCAGGTTCGCGGGCCCGTCCGCCCCCGCCGACGTGGGGTGGCGCATCGCGCCGGTGACCACCACCGGCACCGGCGCGCCCACGGTCGCGTCCAGGTAGAAGGCGGTCTCCTCCAGGGTGTCGGTGCCGTGCGTGACGACCACCCCGGCCACCCCGGCCGCGACCTCCGCGCGCACCTCGGCGGCCAGCGCGGCCACGTCCGGCAGGCCGACCGACGGGCTCGGCAGGCTGCGCACGGTGCGGGCGGTGATGTCGTGCCCGGCCAGCTCCGGCACCGCGGCGACGAGGGCGGCGCCGTCCAGCCCGGGGACGACGCCCCCGGTGTCGGCGGGGATCGAGGCGATGGTCCCGCCCATTGCGAGGACTGCGATGCGGCTCACCGGCCCACGGTAGAGGCGCGCGGCGACCCGCGGCCAGCGGGCGGTCAGGGCGCGGCGAACAGCCCCAGCAGGTCGGTCCACGAGGCGGGCGCCTGGTCCACGACGGTCACCCCGGCCCCGCGCAGCACGGCCAGGTGCCCGGCCCACGCCGGGTGCGCCCTGGCCGGTGGCGCGGTCCGCGGCAGCACGACCACGGGGGTGCCGGGGGTGCCGATGGCCTCGTTCGCCGCGGTCAGCGCCTGGTTGTCGGCGATGCCCAGCGCCAGCTTCGCCACCGAGTTCGCCGACGCGGGCGCGAACAGGAACGCGTCCGGCATCGGGTAGGGCTTGGGCTCGGTGGGCAAGCGGGCGCCGTGGCGCACCGGCAGCTCGGTCAGCCGCTGGATCCGCGCGCCCTCGCCCGAGGCGTCCATCCACCGCCCGAGCGAGGGGGTGAACGTCACCGCCACCCGCCAGCCCAGGGCGATGGCGGGCTCCACCAGCTCCGGGCGCAACCGGGTGTCGGCGCCCCCGCAGGCGGAGGCGATCAGGGCCAGCGTCCGGGTCATCGGCATCGGGTCATTCGCGTGCGGGTCACCGGCATGCGGGTCATCGGCGTGCGGGTCACCGGCGCAGCAGGGCGCAGAACATGGCGTCGGTGCCGTGCCGGTGCGGCCAGAGCTGCACGTACGGGCCCTCGCCCAGCTGCGGCACCCCGGGGAACGCCTCGCGCGCGTCGAGCACCGTCGCCCCGGACTTGCGCGCGACGGCGGACACCACGCCCTCGGTCTCGGCCAGGTGCGGCGAGCACGTCACGTACGCCACCACACCGCCGGGGCGCACCAGCTCCAGCGCCGCGGTGAGCAGCTCGCGCTGGAGCTTGGTGAGGTCGGCGACGTCGGAGGGCTGGCGCCGCCACCGCGCCTCCGGGCGGCGGCGCAGCGCGCCCAGCCCGGTGCAGGGCGCGTCCACCAGGACCCGGTCGAAGCTGCCCGGGGTGAGGCCGGACTCGCGGCCGTCCACCACGTGCACCGACACCGGCAGCCCCTCGGTGCTCTGCTCCACCAGGCGGGCGCGGTGCGGCGCCTGCTCGACGGCGTCGAGGGTGCCGCCGCCGATGGCCGCCAGCGCGCCCAGCAGCGCCGCCTTGCCACCGGGGCCCGCGCACAGGTCCAGCCACGCGGTGTCGCTGCCCTCCACCGGCACGCGGGTCAGCGCCAGCGCGCACAGCTGGCTGCCCTCGTCCTGCACGGCGGCCAGCTTCTCGCGCACCGGGTCCAGCGCGCCGGGGTCGCCCGCGCCCGCGTCCAGGTGCACCGCGTACGGCGAGTACGGACCGGGCTCGCCCCCGGTCATCGCGGCCAGCTCGTCGGCGCTGACCTCCCCCGGCCGGGCCACCAGGTGCACCAGCGGGCGGGCGTCGTCGGCGCTGAGCGCGTCGGCCAGCTCCGCCCCGGTGGTGCCCAGCGAGTCGGCGAAGGCGCGGGCGATCCAGCGCGGGTGGGCGTGGCGGGCGGCGAGGTGGCCCACCGGGTCCTCCTCCGCCGAGGGCGCCAGCTCGGCCAGCCAGGCCTGCTCGTCGCGCTCGGCGACCTTGCGCAGCACGGCGTTGGCGAACCCGGTGACCCGCGACCCGAGGTCCGCGCGCACCAGGTCGACCGTCGAGGTCACCGCGGCGTGCGCGGGCACCCGGGTGCGCAGCAGCTGGTAGGCGCCCAGCCGCAGGGCGTCGAGCAGCGCGGGCTCCACCTTGGCCAGCGGCCGGTCGCAGCAGGCGGCGATGACCTCGTCCAGCAGGCCCCTGGCCCGGCAGGCGCCGTAGGCCAGCTCGGTGGCCAGCCCGGCGTCGCGGCCGGTGATCCGCCGCTCGCGCAGCAGCCTGGGCAGCACCAGGTTGGCGTAGGCGTCGTCGGCGCGGACCGCGCGCAGGGTGTCCAGCGCCGCCCGGCGCGCCGGGTCCTCGACCGGGGGGCGGGCCGGGGTGTCCGGCCTGCGCGGCGGGTGGGCCCCGCGCGGGCGCGCGGGCCTGCCCGAGCGCCGGTCCGCGGGGCGGTGCGGACGCCTGCCCGGCTGCTTGCCTGGCTGTGTCACGTGAGCCGTTCTCCTGCCTCGATCCGGGTGCCGCGCGCCCAGTCGGTCGCCCGCATCCGCTTCTTGCCCTGTGCTTGCACGTCGCCGAGCGCCACCGGCCAGGTGGCGGTGCCGACCAGCACCCGCTTGCGCTCCACCAGCAGCTCACCGGGGGCGGGCGCGGGGTCGGCCGCGGCCCGGGTGACCGGGCCGAGCTTGACCCGCTCGCCGCGGAACAGCGCCCACGCGCCCGGGTCCGGGGTGACCGAGCGGACCAGCCGGTCCACCGCCTGCCCCGGCAGCCCGAAGTCGACCCTGGCGTCCTCGACGGTGATCTTGGGGGCGTAGGACACCCCGTCGGCGGGCTGCTCGACCGGGGTCAGCACCCCGTCGGCGATCCCGTCCAGGGTGCGCACCAGCAGCTCCGCCCCGGACACCGCCAGCCGGTCGAGCAGCTCGCCCGCGGTGTCCTCGGGGCGCACCGGCTCGGTGAGCACGCCGAACACCGGCCCGGCGTCGAGCGCCTTGACGATGCGGAAGGTGCTGGCGCCCGCGAACTCGTCGCCGTGGCGCACGGTCGCCTGCACCGGCGCCGCGCCGCGCCAGGCGGGCAGCACCGAGAAGTGCAGGTTGACCCACCCGTGCTCGGGGATGTCGAGCGCCGACTGCGGCAGCAGCGCGCCGTAGGCCACCACCGGGCACGCCTGCGGCGCCAGGGCGCGCAGCCGGTCCTGGAACGCCGGGTCGGACGCCTTGGCCGGGGTCAGCACCTCGATGCCGTGCTCGTCGGCCAGCGCCCCCACCGGCGACCGCTGCACCGAGCGCCCGCGCCCGGACGGCGCGTCGGGCCGGGTGACCACCGCGGCGACCTCGTGCCGGGGCGAGGCGATCAGCGCGCGCAGCGACGGCAGGGCGACCTCGGGGGTGCCCGCGAACACCAACCGCATCAGCGCGCCCCGAACAGCGGGTGGGGGCTCTGCTTGATGGTGGGCACGTTCCCGGCGAACCACTCGGCCTGCCGGATCTCGCGCATCGCCTGCTTGCGCGTCTCCTCGTCGAGCCGGTCGAGGAACAGCACCCCGTCGAGGTGGTCGGTCTCGTGCTGGATGCACCGCGCCAGCAGGTCCGACCCCTGGATCTCCACCGGCTCGCCGTGCACGTTGAACCCGCGCGCGACGACGTTCTTCTTGCGCACGCAGTCCCAGTACATCCCGGGGATCGACAGGCACCCCTCCGGGCCCTCTTGGAGGTCGTCGTCCAGCGCGGTCCACACCGGGTTGACCAGGTGCCCGTCCCGGCCGTCGCAGTGGTAGGTGAACACCCGCAGCCCCACGCCCAGCTGCGGGGCGGCCAGCCCGGCCCCGCCCTGGGCCTCCATGGTGTCCCACAGGTCGCGGACCAGGTTGCGCAGCTCGCGGTCGAAGTCGACGACCTCGGCCGCGGGCGTGCGCAGCACCGGGTCCCCGAAGTACCGGATCTGCTGGACGGTCACGTGCTCTCCCCTGGACGACTGCTCACGGGCGGTCCGGCAAGTCTATGCCCGCCCGCGCGCGCCACCCGGTCCGGTCCGGGCGCCGATCACCCGCGGCACCGCCCCCTCGCTAGACCAGGTCGAGCGGGTCGACCTTGACGCGGACGGGGTCGGGGTCCTTGCGGGAGGTGCGCCTGCTCTGCGCGGCGGCCAGGGCCTCGGCCAGCTGCCTGCCGTCCGCGCGGGGGACCCGGACCAGCGCCCGTTCGCGGGGGTCCCGGCCGTCCGGGTCGCTGAGGGGCACCGGGCCCAGGACCTCGGCGCCGTCGGGCGCGGCGAGGTCGTCGAGGAACGCGGCGACGGCGTCGGGGGTCCCGTCGACCGAGGCCATCCGCACCGCCGGGGGGAAGCCCAGCTCGACGCGGGCGGACAGCTCCTGCGCGGCGTGCCAGGTGGGGTCCCAGCGGACCAGGGCCTGCACCGGGGGCAGCGCCGACTCGGCCAGCACCACGACCCGGCCACCGTCGCCCGCCGGGCGCACCAGGGCCGCCGCGGTCATCCAGCGGCGCAGCGCCTCCTCCGAGGCGCGCAGGTCCGCCCGGCTCAGCAGCGCCCACCCGTCGAGCAGCAGGGCCGCGCCGTACCCCTTGGGGGCCACCGGTTCCGCGCCCGGGGTCGCGACCACGAGCGCGGGCTTGTCGTCCACAGTGGACAACACCTCGCGGGCGCCGGAGGTGCGCACGGGGAAGCCGGGGAACGCCCGGCCCAGCTCCTCCGCGGTGCGCTTGGCGCCGACGACCACCGCGCGCAGGCGGCGGGACCCGCACTTGGGGCAGCGGTAGTTGGCCTCGGTGGCCGCGCACCAGCGGCACGCGGGCGGCGCGCCGACCGGCACGTGCAGGGGCCCGGCGCAGCGGCGGCAGCGCGCGGGGGTACGGCAGTCCTGGCAGGTGAGGGCGGGCAGGTAGCCGCGGCGGGGCACCTGCACCAGCACCGGGTTCCCCGCGGTCAGCGCGCCGCGCGCGGCCTCGAAGGCCACCGTGGGGATGCGCGCGGTGCGGGCGGCCGGGTCCCTGGCCAGCTGCGAGTCGTGCTCCCCGAGGGCGGTGACCCGGGGGGCGGCCGCGCGCACGCGGTCGCGGGTGGCGGCGACCTCGGCGGCCCACCCGGACTCCACCAGCAGCTGCGCTTCCGCGGTGCGGGCGAACCCGGCGACCAGCACCCCGGCACCGGACAGGTGGGCCCGGGTGACGAGCACGTCGCGCACGTGCGCGTACGGCGAGCGGGGGTCGGCGTGCTGGTCGTCGCCGTCGTCCCACACCACCAGGACCCCGGGGTCGGCCACCGGGGCGTAGGCGGTGGCCCGGGTGCCGACGACGATCCGCGCGCACCCGCGCCGCACGGCCAACCAGCCCCGGTAGCGCTTGGCGGGCCCCAGGTCCGCCGACAGCGCGACCACGGCGTCGGCGCCGACCAGGTCCGCGCAGGCCGCGTGCACCCTGGCCACGTCGCGGTGGTCGGGGACGACGACGACCGCGCCCCGCCCGGCGCTCGCGGCGGTGGCGGCGACCTCGGCCAGCCGGGCGGGCCAGTCCTCACCGGGCAGCGCCTGCCACACCGCGTGCGCCTGCTTGCCCGCGTGCACCGCGTCCAGGAACGCCCGGCCCGCCCGGTACTCCCCCCACGCCGCCCCCGCGGGCCTGGCGGGCGCGGCGGCGGGCGCGGCGGGCTCCTCGGCCTCCACCTTGGCGTGCCGGGGCGGGATCGCCAGGCGCAGCACGTCGATGAGGGTACCCGCGTAGCGGTCGGCCACCGCGCGGCAGGAGCGGGCGACCTCCGCCGAGAGCACCGGCTCCGGGGACACCACGCGGTCGAGGAAGGCGAGCCTGCCGTCGTGCTCGGCGGCCGCGGCCCGCTCCAGCAGGAAGCCGTCGACGACCTTGCCCGCGAACCGCACCCGCACCCGGCAGCCCGGCACCGCCTCGGCGTCGAACCGGGTGGGCACCAGGTACTCGTAGGTGCGGTCGAGGTGGGCCAGCGGGACGTCCACCACCACGCGCGCCACCGGCAGGTCCGCCGCGGGCCGGGGCAGCCCCTTGGCGGGCTTGTCCTCGGCGGGCGGGGGCGGCGCGGGCACCTCGAACAGCGCGTGCGCGCTGGGGTCCGGGGTGGCCATGGCTGGTTGGTCTACCAGACCTGCCGCGCCATCACCCGGATCGGGGGTCGGGGTAGTACGAGGCGTACAGGTCCGCTATCTCAGCGCGGTCGCGGCGGCTGGAGTCCTCGCGGATGCGGCGGTTGAGCCCGGCCGGGAAGCCGTGGCGCACCAGCCGCCGCTCGCACGCGTCCTCCAGGAACGACAGCGAGAAGTACAGGCCGGTGCAGTAGGCCGCGGCCACCATCGAGAACCGCAGCGAGGCGGGCCCGGGGACCAGCAGCAGCAACCAGAACGGCAGGAACAGCACCATCACCCTGGCGAAGTGCCGCGGCACCCACGTGCGGCAGGTCAGGTCCCACAGCACCCACGGGCGGTTGCGCGGCGGCAGCGTCCCGCCCACGGCGTACCAGAGCCAGTGCAGCGGGTCGGGCCGGATGAACCGCATCAGCCCTCCTCCCCGTCTCGGACGCGCGGCGGGCCACCCCGGGGTGCCCGGGGT
>NZ_MKQR01000020.1 GCF_001940455.1 Actinokineospora bangkokensis
GCGGGGGGGGCGGCCCCGGGGTGGCCCGCCGCCACACATCGCGGATCAGGCGCCGACGAGGCTCTTGAGCGCGTCGGCGCGCTCGGTGCCCTCCCAGGGCAGCTCGACGTCGGTGCGGCCGAAGTGGCCGTAGGCCGCGGTCGGGGCGTAGATCGGGCGCAGCAGGTCCAGGTCGCGGATGATCGCGGCCGGGCGCAGGTCGAAGACCTCCTTGATGGCGGCCTCGATGCGGGCCGGGTCGACCTTCTCGGTGCCGAAGGTCTCCACGAACAGCCCGACCGGGGCGGCCTTGCCGATCGCGTAGGCGACCTGGACCTCGATGCGGTCGGCGAGCCCGGCGGCCACGGCGTTCTTGGCGACCCAGCGCATGGCGTAGGCGGCCGAGCGGTCGACCTTCGACGGGTCCTTGCCGGAGAAGGCGCCGCCGCCGTGGCGGGCCATGCCGCCGTAGGTGTCGACGATGATCTTGCGGCCGGTCAGGCCCGCGTCGCCCATCGGGCCGCCGATGACGAACCGGCCGGTGGGGTTGACCAGCAGCCGCACGCCCTCGGTGTCGAGGTCGAGGGAGGCCAGCTCGGGGAGCACGACCTGCTCGCGGATGTCCACGCCGAGCAGCTTGTCCAGGTCGACGCCGTCGGCGTGCTGGGTGGACAGCACCACGGTGTCGAGGGTGACCGGGCGGTCGCCGTCGTAGCCGATGGTGACCTGGGTCTTGCCGTCGGGGCGCAGGTAGGGCAGCACGCCGTCCTTGCGGACCTTGGTCAGCCGCCGGGACAGCCGGTGGGCCAGCGCGATCGGCAGCGGCATCAGCTCCGGGGTGTCGGAGCAGGCGTAGCCGAACATCAGGCCCTGGTCGCCCGCGCCCTGCTTGTCGATCTCGTCGGAGGCGTTCTCGACCCGGGTCTCGTGCGCGGTGTCGACGCCCTGGGCGATGTCGGGCGACTGCGCGCCGATGGCGACGTTGACCCCGCAGGAGTTGCCGTCGAAGCCCTTGGCCGAGGAGTCGTAGCCGATCTCGAGGATCTTCTCCCGCACGATGGCCGGGATGTCGGCGTAGGCGCTGGTGGTCACCTCGCCCGCGACGTGCACCTGCCCGGTCGTGACCAGGGTCTCGACCGCGACCCGGGAACGCGGGTCGTCCTTGAGCAGCGCGTCCAGCACCGAGTCGCTGATCGCGTCGCAGATCTTGTCCGGGTGACCCTCGGTCACCGACTCCGAGGTGAACAGCCGAAGGCCGTTGTTCTCACTCACGCCATAACCCCATTTAGGTCCGGTAGTTCCCGACAGAAGTTGTCCTCAGCGTGGCGCACCGGTCGACCCGGTGCGAAACCCGCTGACGGCATCCCAGACCTCGGACGCCAGCCGGGACTTCGACCCGTGCTGCAAGGGGGTCTCGCTGCCGTCGGCGCCCAGCAGCCACCCCCCGTTGTCCTCGGTCTCGAACGCCTTGCCCTCCCCGACCGCGTTGACCACGAGCAGGTCGCAGCCCTTGCGGGCGAGCTTCGCCCTGGCGAAGTCCAGCACGTCCGCGCCCCCGTCCCCGGTCTCCGCGGCGAAGCCCACGATGACCTGCCCGGTCCTGGGCAGCTCGCGGCGCGCGCGCACCAGCTCGGCGAGCACGTCGGGGTTGCGGGTCAGCTCGACCGGGTCGGGGTCGCGGTCCGATTTCTTGATCTTGTACTCGGCGCGCAGCGCGGGCCGGAAGTCGGCGACGGCCGCGGCCATCACCACCACGTCGGCGTCCGCGGCGGCCAGGTGCACCGCGTCGCGCAGCTGCTCGGTGGTGCCCACCTGGACCACGTCGACGCCTGCGGGTCGGGACAGCCCGGCGGTGTGCGCGGCGACCAGGGTCACCCGGGCACCGCGCTGGGCGGCGGTGCGCGCCAGGGCGAAGCCCTGCTTGCCCGAGGAGCGGTTGCCCAGCCAGCGCACGGGGTCCAGCGGCTCGCGGGTGCCGCCCGCGGAGACCACGACGTGCAGGCCCTCCAGGTCGCGCGGCAGCGCCTGCGGGCGATCCAGCAGCAACCGGGCCAGGTCGACGATCTCCGAGGGGTCCGGCAGGCGGCCCTTGCCGGTGTCCTTGCCGGTGAGCCTGCCGCTGGCGGGCTCGGCGACGACGACGCCGCGCCCGCGCAGGGTGGCCACGTTGGCCCGGGTGGCCGCGTGCTCCCACATCTCGGTGTGCATCGCGGGCACCATCAGCACCGGGCAGCGCGCGGTGAGCAGGGTGTTGGTCAGCAGGTCGTCGGCGAGGCCGTGGGCGGCCTTGGCCAGCAGGTCGGCGGTGGACGGCACGACCAGCACCAGGTCGGCCTGCTGCCCGAGGCGCACGTGCGGGACCTCGGGCACGTCGGCGAACACGCCGGTGTGCACCTTGTTGCCCGAGAGCGCCTCGAAGGTGGCCGCGCCGATGAAGTTCAGCGCCGCGGCCGTGGGCACGACCCGCACGTCGTGGCCGGTCTCGGTGAGACCGCGCAGGACCTCGCACGCCTTGTAGGCGGCGATCCCACCGCCCACGCCGAGGACGACGCGGGGCCGCTCGGTCACCCGGTCACTCGCCCTCGGTGTGCTCGAGCAGGCCCGAGTGGATCTCGCGCAGGGCGATGGACAGCGGCTTCTCCCGCGGTCCCGGCTCCACCAGCGGGCCGACGTACTCCAGCAGGCCCTCGCCCAGCTGGGCGTAGTAGTCGTTGATCTGGCGGGCGCGCTTGGCGGCGTAGATCACCAGCGCGTACTTCGAGCTGACCTTGTCGAGCAGGTCGTCGATGGGCGGGTTGGTGATGCCCTCAAGGGCCGTCGTCGACGGCTCGCCCAGGGCGCCCAGCTCGGTCGGGGTGATCACTCGCACAGCTCCAGTCACTGCTCGTTCGACTCGGTGAGCACCCAGGTTAGCAACTCGCGCGCGGCGGCCTGCACGTCGGAGTTCACGACCACCCGGTCGAACTCCGACTCGGCGGCCAGTTCCTCCTTGGCCACGGCCAGCCGCTTGGCGATCAGCTGCTCGTCCTCGGTGCCGCGGCCCACCAACCGGGTGACCAGGGTCTCCCAGGACGGGGGCACCAGCATGACCAGCTGCGCCTCGGGCATCGCCACGCGCACCTGGCGGGCCCCCTGCAGCTCGATCTCCAGCACCGCTGGCCGCCCGGCGGCCAGCGCGGCCTCCACCGGCCCGCGCGGGGTGCCGTAGTGGTTGCCCGCGTACTCGGCGTGCTCCAGCAGCTGCCCGGTCGCGGCCAGCCGGTCGAACTCGGCCTTGTCGACGAAGTGGTAGTGCTGCCCGTCGACCTCGCCGGGGCGGGGGCGGCGGGTGGTGACCGAGACGCTGAAGTACACCGCCGGGTGCAGCGCGCGCAGCGCGCCGACCACGCTGGACTTGCCCACCCCCGACGGCCCGGAGACAACAGTGAGCCGAGGCCGGGGGTTCCCCGGCCTCGGCTCATTGCCTGTTGAGAGGCTCACTCACTCGCCGCTGAACTCGGCCAGCAGGGCCTTGCGCTGGCGGTCGCCGAGGCCGCGCAGGCGGCGCGACGGCGCGATCTCCAGGCGCTCGATGATCTGCTGGGCACGCACCTTGCCGACGCCCGGCAGGGCCTCCAGCAGCGCGGTGACCTTCATCTTGCCCAGGACCTCGTCGTTGTCGGACTGAGCCAGCACTTCCTTGAGGGTGGTGCCGCCTCGCTTCAGGCGCTCCTTGAGTTCGGCTCGCGCACGACGGGCGGCAGCCGCCTTCTCCAGCGCTGCGGCCCGCTGCTCCTCGGTCAGCTGGGGAAGGGCCACGATTTCCTCCGTGGGGGTGGGATTTCTTCCGGATCGGTGCCGCGACGTTACCGACCCCTGGCCTGCGAGGACAACGCGGGTCCGGGATGTGCACACCGTGACCGGCGGCCAAAAGTTGATCAACGTGCAGTGACAGCCCGCCCGCTGACCTGCGGTGATCTCCCGCGGGCGCGGTGGGCCGACCCGGTCACCGAGTGCGACCAGTCGGTCTCCGCGGGACAAAGTGTCGCCGGTGACACTTTCCGCAGGTCAGCGAACACACCCGTTTGGCCCAACCCCCTCCGACCTGCGCAAACGCCGAGGGCGCCGGAAAAGTGGCCGGGGCGGTCCGACAATTGCGCAAACCCACCCATTCTCATAGGTGATATGCCTACCGCTCATGTCGAAAACTCGCCACCCCACCCGGGCGCGCGCCCGCCCCGCGCGCACCCGGGTCGACCCCGTCAGACCGCCGCCGACAGCTCCGCGTTGACCCGCTCCGCCGCCGCCGCCAGCGCGGCCACGTCCGGGCCGTGCCGCAGCACGTCGCGGGAGCTGGCGGGCAGCACGTGCGGGAGGTTCGCCCCGAACACCGCCCGCAGCTGAGCCGGGCCCGCCCCCTGCGCCCCGATCCCGGGGGCGAGGATCGGCCCGTTGAGCGCCGAGAGGTCCAGGCCGTGCTCGCCCACCGTCGCCCCGATCACCAGGCCCACCGAGCCCGGGCCCCCGGCGGTGGCGTTGCGCGCCGCGGCGGCGTCGACCACCGCCTGCGCCACGCTGCGCCCCCCGGCGGCGGCCCGCTGCACCGACGCGCCCTCCGGGTTGGACGTCAGCGCCAGCACGAACGCGCCGCGCCCGGTCCGCTCGGCCAGGTCCAGCGCCGGGTCCAGCGACCCGAAGCCCAGGTACGGCGACAGCGTCACCGCGTCGGCGGCCAGCGGCGCCCCGTCGGCCAGGTAGGCCTCGGCGTAGGCGGCCATGGTGGAGCCGATGTCGCCGCGCTTGACGTCGAGCAGCACCAGCGCCCCGGCCGCCCGCGACTCGGCCACCACCCGCTCCAGCACCGCCACGCCCCGCGAGCCGTGCGCCTCGAAGAACGCCGACTGCGGCTTGACCAGCGCCACCCGCCCCGCCAGCGCCTCGACGCAGGTGAGCGCGAAGCGCTCCAGCCCCGAGGCGTCGCGGGGCAGGCCCCAGGCGTCGAGCAGGCCGGGGTGCGGGTCGATCCCCGCGCACAGCGGGCCGCGCGCGGCGACCGCCGCGGCCAGCCGGGACCCGAAGCTCACGCCCCCGCCACCTCCGCGCGCAGCGCCGCCTGCAGGTCCTGCAGCGGTCGGACGCCCACGTCGTCGCGGATCAGCGCCTCGATCCCCTGCACCGCGGCCGCGGCGCCCTGGATCGTGGTCACGCACGGGATGTCGCGCGACACCGCGGCGGTGCGGATCTCGTAGCCGTCCACCCGGGGCCCGTGGTTGCCGTAGGGGGTGTTGACGACCATGTCCACCTCGCCCGCGCGGATGAGGTCGACGACGTTCTCCGCGCCCTCGGAGTGCTTGCGCACCTCGGTGCACGGGATCCCGTTGCGGCGCAGCACCTGCGCGGTGCCCGAGGTCGCCAGGATCTCGAAGCCCAGGTCGGCCAGTCGCTTGACCGGGAACACGATCGCCCGCTTGTCCCGGTTGGCCACCGAGACGAACACCCGCCCGGAGGTGGGCAGCGAGCCGTAGGAGGCGGTCTGGGACTTGGCGTAGGCCTTGCCGAACGAGGCGTCGATGCCCATGACCTCGCCGGTGGACTTCATCTCCGGGCTCAGCAGCGAGTCGACGCCGTGACCCTCCTTGGTGCGGAACCGGTGGAAGGGCAGCACCGCCTCCTTGACCGCCACCGGGGCGCCCTCGGGCAGCTCGGCGCCGTCGCCCACCGCGTTGAGCATGCCCTCGGCGCGCAGCTCGGCGATGGTGGCGCCGAGCATGATCCGGGCCGCGGCCTTGGCCAGCGGCGCGGCGGTCGCCTTGGACACGAACGGCACCGTGCGGCTGGCCCTGGGGTTGGCCTCCAGGACGTAGAGCACGTCGTCCTTGAGCGCGTACTGCACGTTGAGCAGCCCGCGCACCCCGACGCCGAAGGCGATCGCCTCCGTGTGGCGGCGCACCGCCTCCAGGTCGACCCGGCCCAGGGTGATCGGCGGCAGGGCGCAGGCGGAGTCGCCGGAGTGGATGCCCGCCTCCTCGATGTGCTCCATCACCCCGCCGAGGTAGACCTCGGTGCCGTCGCACAGCGCGTCGACGTCGATCTCGATGGCGTCGTCGAGGAACCGGTCGACCAGCACCGGGTGCTCCGGGGAGACCTCGGTGGCGCGGTCGATGTAGCCGGCCAGCGAGTCCTCGTCGTAGACGATCTCCATGCCGCGCCCGCCGAGCACATAGGACGGGCGCACCAGCACCGGGTAGCCGATCTCGTCGGCGATCCGCTTGGCCCCGGCGAAGGAGGTGGCGGTGCCGTACTTCGGCGCGGGCAGCCCCGCCCCGGTCAGCACGTCGCCGAAGGCGCCGCGGTCCTCGGCCAGGTGGATGGCCTCCGGGGGGGTGCCCACGATCGGCACGCCCGCGTCGGCCAGCCGCCGCGCCAGGCCCAGCGGGGTCTGCCCGCCCAGCTGCACGACCACGCCCACGACGGTGCCGGACTGGCGCTCGGCGTGCACCACCTCCAGCACGTCCTCGAAGGTGAGCGGCTCGAAGTAGAGCCGGTCGGAGGTGTCGTAGTCGGTGGAGACGGTCTCCGGGTTGCAGTTGACCATCACCGTCTCGTACCCGGCGGCGCGCAGCGCCATGGCCGCGTGCACGCAGGAGTAGTCGAACTCGATGCCCTGGCCGATGCGGTTGGGCCCGGAGCCCAGGATGAGCACCTTGGGCCGCTCGCGCTGCGGGGCCACCTCGGTCTCGGCCTCGGGGTCGAGCTCGTAGGCGGAGTAGTGGTAGGGCGTGGTGGCGGCGAACTCCGCCGCGCAGGTGTCGACGGTCTTGAACACCGGCCGCACGCCGAGCCGGTGGCGCAGGGTGCGCACCCCGTCCTCGCCCGCCAGCTCCGGGCGCAGCGCGGCGACCTGCCGGTCGGACAGGCCCGCCCGCTTGGCCCGGCGCAGCAGCGCGCCGTCGAGCACCGGGGCCGCGGTCAGCTCCTCGCGCAGCCGCACCAGCGCGAGCACCTGGTCGACGAACCACGGGTCGATCCCGGAGGCGTCGTGCACCTCCGCGACCGTGGCGCCCAGCCGCAGCGCCCGCTCCACGGTGTAGAGCCTGCCGTCGTGCGGGACGCGCAGCGCCTGCAGCTCGGAGTCCTTGGTGGCCACCTCGGGGTCGGCGGTGGTCCAGAAGCCGACCGCCTTGGTCTCCATCGACCGCAGCGCCTTGCCCAGCGCCTCGGGGAAGCTGCGGCCGATGGCCATCGCCTCGCCGACGCTCTTCATGGTGGTGGTCAGCTCGGGGTCGGCCCCGGGGAACTTCTCGAAGGCGAACCGGGGCACCTTGACCACGACGTAGTCCAGGGTCGGCTCGAACGAGGCCGGGGTCTCGCCGGTGATGTCGTTGGTGATCTCGTCGAGGGTGTAGCCGATGGCCAGCTTCGCGGCGATCTTGGCGATCGGGAAGCCGGTGGCCTTCGACGCCAGCGCCGAGGAGCGCGACACCCGCGGGTTCATCTCGATGACGACCATCCGGCCGGTGCCCGGGTGCACGGCGAACTGGATGTTGCAGCCGCCGGTGTCGACGCCGACCGCCCGCAGCACGTCGATGCCCACGTCGCGCATGTGCTGGTACTCGCGGTCGGTCAGGGTCATCGCGGGCGCGACGGTCACCGAGTCGCCGGTGTGCACGCCCATGGCGTCGATGTTCTCGATGGAGCAGATGACGACGACGTTGTCGTGCTTGTCGCGCATCAGCTCCAGCTCGTACTCCTTCCAGCCGAGCACCGACTCCTCGATGAGCACCTCGGTCACCGGGGACTCGGCCAGGCCGGTGGAGGCCAGCCGCTCCAGGTCGGCGGGGGTGTGCGCCATGCCCGAGCCCAGCCCGCCCATGGTGAACGAGGGCCGGATGACCACCGGCAGGCCCAGCTCGGCCACGGTCTCGCGGACCTCGTCCATCGAGTGGCAGACCCTGCTGCGCGGGGTCTGGCCGCCGACCTGGGCGACGATGTCCTTGAACTTCTGCCGGTCCTCGCCGCGCTGGATGGCGTCGATGTCGGCGCCGATGAGCTCCACGCCGTACTTCTCCAGCACCCCGCGCTCGTGCAGGGCCACCGCGGTGTTGAGCGCGGTCTGCCCGCCCAGGGTGGCCAGCACGGCGTCCGGGCGCTCGGCGGCGATGACCCGCTCGACGAACTCCGGGGTGATCGGCTCGATGTAGGTGGCGTCGGCGAACTCCGGGTCGGTCATGATCGTCGCCGGGTTGGAGTTGACCAGCGAGACCCGGATGCCCTCCTCGCGCAGCACCCGGCAGGCCTGGGTGCCGGAGTAGTCGAACTCGCAGGCCTGGCCGATGACGATCGGGCCGGACCCGATCACCAGAACGTGCTTGATGTCCTCGCGCTTGGCCATCAGCGGTTGCCCTCCATCAGCTCGGCGAAGCGGTCGAACAGGTCGGCGGCGTCGTGCGGGCCCGCCGCGGCCTCGGGGTGGTACTGCACGGAGAAGGCGGGCACGTCCAGCGCCCGCACGCCCTCGACGCAGCCGTCGTTGGGGCAGTAGTGGCTGACCTCGGCGGCGCCGAAGTCGGTGTCGAAGGGCTTGCCCGGCTCCCCGGCGATGGCGAAGCCGTGGTTCTGCGCGGTGATCGCGACCCGCCCGGTGCTGATGTCGATGACCGGGATGTTCACGCCGCGGTGGCCGTAGCGCAGCTTGTAGGTGCCCAGGCCCAGCGCGCGGCCGAGGATCTGGTTGCCGAAGCAGATGCCGAACAGCGGGATCCGCCGCTCCAGCACCGCCCTGGTCAGCGCGACGGGGTGGTCGGCGGTGGCGGGGTCGCCCGGCCCGTTGGACAGGAACACCCCGTCGGCCTCGACGGCCAGCAGCTCGTCCACCGAGGTGGTGGCGGGCAGCACGTGCGTCTCGATGCCCCGCTGGGCCAGCATCCGCGGGGTGTTGGACTTGATGCCCAGGTCCAGCGCGGCCACCCGGAACCGGCGCTCGCCCTCGGCGGGGACCACGTAGCCCTCGCCGGTGGTCACCTCGCCTGCCAGCTCGGCGCCCTCCATCCGCGGGCTCTGCCGCACCCGGTCGACCATCGCGTCCCGGTCGGCCAGCGCGGCACCGGAGAACACCCCGGCCCGCATGGCGCCGCGCTCGCGCAGGTGGCGGGTCAGCGAGCGGGTGTCGACCCCGCTGATGCCGACCACGCCACCACCCACCAGCGCCTCGTCGAGGGTCCTGGTGGAGCGCCAGTTGCTCGGCACGCGCGCGGGGTCGCGCACGACGTAGCCCGACACCCAGATCCGGCTCGACTCGTCGTCCTCGTCGTTCCAGCCGGTGTTGCCGATCTGCGGCGCGGTCTGCACCACGATCTGCCGGTGGTAGGAGGGGTCGGTCAGCGTCTCCTGGTAGCCGGTCATGGCGGTGCAGAACACCACCTCGCCGAAGGTCTCCCCGGTGGCGCCGAACGCCTCGCCGGGGAAGACCCTGCCGTCTTCGAGGACCAGCGCGGCCTGCGCGCGGGTGCTGGTCTCAGTCACCGTTGCTCACCTCCGGGTTGAGCGCGCCGAGCGCGGGAACCCACGTGTCGTAGTCGTCCTTGTCGTCGGCCCGGAAGCCGGTGTCGAACCCCTGGCCGTCGACGGCCCAGCGCACGACGAGCAGCCCGTCGCGGCCCATCACCTTCCCGGCGATGCCCGCCTCGGTGCGCGCGGCGAGCACCGACCCCGCGGGGATCCACACCGGTGCGGCGCCCTCGCGGTCGAACAGCACGCCCTCGGCGACCAGGTGCGCGGTCGCGTTGGCGCGGAACCCGACGTCGCCCACGGCGACCCGGTCCTGCCAGCCCGCGTCGGTGACCGTGCTGGCGTACACGCCGGTGCTCGGCGGCAGCAGCTCGGCCAGCTCGCCCGCGCGGGCCTTGGCCAGCAGCCCGTCGGGCACGGCGGGGAAGGCGGGCAGCACCGCGGCCTGCCGCCGGGCCCGGCCGCGGTAGCCCCACCACATCAGCGCGGCCAGCAGCGCGATCACCGCCAGGAACGCCAGGGTGAGCACGAGCCTGGTCATGACGCGGCCTTCCCGTCGCGGGCGGTGGGGGTGCCGCGCAGCAGCGTGGCGACCACGGTGCCGGGCAGCTCCATGCCCTCGTAGGGGGTGTTGGCCGCGATGCTGGCCAGGTCGGCGCCGCGCACGGTCCAGCGCCCGGCCGGGTCGACCAGGGCCAGGGTCGCGGGCTCGCCGACGGCGATCGGCCTGCCCTGGTCGGGCAGCCCGGCGATCTCGGCGGGCCGCTCGCTCATCACCCTGGCCACCCCGCGCCAGTCGAGCAGGCCGGGCTCGACCATCGTGCGCACCACGATCGGCAGCGCGGTCTGCAGGCCCAGCATGCCGGGCCGGGCCGCGGACCACTCGCAGTCCTTGTCCTGGGCGGCGTGCGGGGCGTGGTCGGTGGCCACGCAGTCGACGACGCCCTCGGCGAGCGCGGCGCGCAGCGCGGCGGCGTCCGACCCGGTCCGCAGCGGCGGGTTGACCTTGTTGACCGGGTCGTAGCCCGACAGCCGCGAGTCGTCGAGCAGCAGGTGGTGCGGGGTGACCTCGGCCGAGACCCTGGTGCCGCGGGCCTTGGCCCAGCGCAGCACGTCCGCGGTGCCCTCGGTGGAGACGTGGCAGACGTGCAGCCGCGCCCCGACGTGCCGGGCCAGCAGGCAGTCGCGGGCCACGATCGACTCCTCGGCCACCGCGGGCCAGCCCGCCAGGCCCAGCCGGGCCGCGGCCTCGCCCTCGTGCGCCTGCGCGCCCACGGTGAGCCTGGGCTCCTCGGCGTGCTGGGCGACCACCGCGTCGAGCGCCTTGGTGTACTCCAGCGCCCGGCGCATGACCAGCGGGTCGGCCACGCAGTGCCCGTCGTCGGAGAACACCCGCACGCCCGCCGCCGAGCGGGCCATGGTGCCCAGCTCGGCCAGCCGCTCGCCCCGGAGGCCGACGGTGACCGCGCCGACCGGGTGCACGTCGACCAGCCCGACCTCCCGGCCGCGGCGCCACACGTGCTCGACGACGACGGCGTTGTCGGCCACCGGGTCGGTGTTGGCCATGGCGAACACGGCGGTGTAGCCGCCCAGCGCCGCGGCCCGCGACCCGGTCTCGATGGTCTCGGTGTCCTCGCGGCCCGGCTCGCGCAGGTGGGTGTGCAGGTCGACGAACCCGGGCAGGGCCACCAGCCCGCCCGCGTCGAGCACCTCGGCGCCGTCGGCGTCGACCCGCCCGGCGACCTCGGCGATGACGCCGTCGCGCACCAGGATGTCCACCGGCCCGCCCTCGCCGTACGGGCGGGCGCCCCGGATGAGCAGGGTGCTCATGAACCGTCCTCTTCTCCGGCCAGCAGGTGGTAGAGCACCGCCATGCGCACGTGCACGCCGTTGGTGACCTGCTGGGTGATGGCCGCGCGCGGCGAGTCCGCGACCGCGGCCGAGATCTCCATGCCGCGCAGCATCGGCCCGGGGTGCAGCACCGGGGCGTGCGCGGGCAGCAGCGCGAGCCGGTTCTGGTTCATCCCGTAGGCGATCGCGTACTCGCGCGCCGAGGGGAAGAACCCGCCGTGCATGCGCTCGGCCTGCACCCGCAGCATCATCACCGCGTCCAGGGTGGGCAGCTCGGCGTCGAGCTCGTGGCTGACCTCCAGCGCCCCGCCCGAGCCCACCGACCACTCCGCCACCCGGGTGGGCAGCAGCGTCGGCGGCGCGATGAGCACGACCTGGGCGCCCAGGGTGGTGAGCAGGTGGGCGTTGGAGCGGGCCACCCGGCTGTGCAGGACGTCGCCGACCACCCCGATCCGCTTGCCCGCCAGGTCCCCGACGCGGTCGCGCAGGGTCGCCGCGTCCAGCAGCGCCTGGGTGGGGTGCTCGTGGGTGCCGTCCCCGGCGTTGACCACGCTGGTGCCCGCCTCCGCGAGCCAGCCCGCCAGCCGGTGCGCGGCCCCGGAGGCGGGGTGGCGCACGATCACGCAGTCGGCGCCCGCGGCGGCCAGGGTGAGCGCGGTGTCGCGCAGCGACTCGCCCTTGCCCACCGAGGACCCGCCCGCGGAGACGTTCACCACGTCGGCGCTCATCCACTTCCCGGCGATCTCGAACGAGACCCGGGTGCGGGTGGAGTTCTCGTAGAACATGGTGATCACGGTGCGGCCGCGCAGCGTGGGCAGCTTGCGCACCTCGCGGCCGAGCAGCGTCTGCTTGAGGCGGTCGGAGGTGTCGAGCACGGCCAGCGCGGTGTCGCGGTCGAGGCCGTCGGTGCCGAGCAGGTGCTTCACGCGCCCTCCCCGGCCGAGGGCCCCTCCTCGCCCGCGCCGGGGCGGGTGAGCAGCACGGCGTCGCGGCCGTCGGTCTCGGTGAGCAGCACGTGCACCTCCTCGGAGCGCGAGGTGGGCACGTTCTTGCCCACGTAGTCGGCGCGGATCGGCAGTTCGCGGTGGCCCCGGTCGACCAGGACGGCGAGCTGCACCGCGCGCGGGCGGCCCGCGTCGCGCAGCGCGTCGAGCGCGGCGCGGATGGTGCGCCCGGAGAACAGCACGTCGTCGACCAGCACGACCAGCGCGTCGTCGATGCCGCCGGGCGGCAGGGCGGTGTCGCCCAGCGGCCGGGTGGGCTTGCGGCGCAGGTCGTCGCGGTAGAGGGTCACGTCCAGGGTGCCGGTGGGCACGGCGGCGCCGGAGAACTCGGCCACCCGCTCGGCCAGCCTGGCCGCCAGCGGGGCACCCCGGGTCGGGATGCCGAGCAGGACGACCGGCGCGGCCCCGGACGCACCGAGCGATGTCTTCTCGATGACCTGATGGGCCATTCGAGCGATGGTGCGCGCCACGTCGCCGGCCGCCAGCAGCTCGCGCCGCCCGACCGGTTCCGGCGCGCCACGGTCCCGCGGCGGCACGGCGGACTCCTTCCCCGCCTCACCGGACGGGTCGTTAAAGGATGTCGGTCGATCCCCTGACCTGGGATCTCCCCGACCGTATCAGGCTCGGGCGCCGATTCCGGCACGTGGTCGGTGTGGGGTGGACGACGCCCGCACGCCGGATTGGCTTGACCTCCTGGCAACTCTGGGTAACCATTACTCTGCGTGTTGAGGTGAAGCTACCCGCGGCGAGCTCCAGCCGCCGACGGGGCGAAGGAAATGGAGAACCGCCGCATGGGCGACTACGCCAAGGCGCTGGGAGCCAAGCTCCGCGCCATCCGCCAGCAGCAGGGGCTGTCGCTGCACGGCGTCGAGCAGAAGTCCGGTGGCCGCTGGAAGGCGGTGGTCGTGGGCTCCTACGAGCGCGGCGACCGCGCGGTGACCGTGCAGAAGCTGGCCGAGCTGGCGGACTTCTACGGCGTGCCGGTGGTCGAGCTGCTGCCCGAGGGCCGGGTGCCCTCCGGCGCCGAGCCCGCCACCAAGATCGTGATCAACCTGGAGCGGTTGCAGCAGCTGCCCGCGGAGAAGGTCGGGCCGCTGGCCCGCTACGCGGCGACCATCCAGAGCCAGCGCGGGGACTACAACGGCAAGGTGCTCTCCATCCGCACCGAGGACCTGCGCTCGCTGGCGATCATCTACGACATGACCCCGGGCGAGCTGACCGAGCAGCTCATCGACTGGGGTGTGCTGCCGCCGGAGGCCCGGCCCTCCAAGGAGGACTGAGCCCCGCGGGCGACCGGCGCCCGCACGCGCGGACGGGGATGCCGCGCGGCGGGCGTTTCGTCGTCCCCGGGTGCGGTCCCGGTGCCGCGCCACCAGCACGCCGACGGGCGCTGGGCACCGGGCAGGGGCGCGCCGGACCGGCCGTCCCCGGGAGGCCCGCACGGGGCGGGTCCCGGGGTCGGGGAGCTGGAGCCCGCGGCGGCGCGCACCGCACGACCCCGGGCCAGGCGCCGAGCGCCCCGGGCAGGCCTGGACCGCAGGTGGCCACGCCACCGCGCTGTCGGTCGGCCTGCGGGGTCGCGTGGGCTACAGGGTGGCGCGGAGGCGGTCGGCGATGCCCGCGATGCGGCCGAGCACGCCGTTGACGAACCGCGGCGAGTCGTCGGTGGACAGCGATTTCGCCAGCTGCACCGCCTCGTCGATGGCCACCGCGTCCGGCACGTCCTCGGCCCACAGCAGCTCGTAGAGGCCCAGCCGCAGCACGGCGAGGTCGACCGCGGGCATCCTAGCCAGCGACCAGCCCTCGGCGTGCTCGGTGAGCAGTTCGTCGATCCGGGCCCGGTGCGCGGTGATGCCCTCCACCAGGGACACGGTGTAGTCGTTGACCGGGGGCACGTCGGGGTTGCCGACCCGGTCGGCCAGCAGGGTCACCGGGTCGGCACCGCGCACCGCCGCCTCGAACAGCAGGTCGACGGCGCGCTTGCGCGCTTTGCTGCGGGCGCCCACGTCAGCTGTTGACGCGACCGAGGTAGCGGCCGTCGCGGGTGTCGACCTTGACCTTCTCGCCGGTGGTGACGAACAGCGGGACCTGGATCTCGGCGCCGGTCTCCAGGCGGGCGGGCTTGGTGCCGCCGGTGGAGCGGTCGCCCTGCAGGCCGGGGTCGGTGTGCTCGATGACCAGCTCGACCGAGGTCGGCAGCTCGATGAACAGCGGCTCGCCCTCGTGCGAGGACACCGTGGCGGTGCCGTTCTCCAGCAGGAACTTCGCCGCGTCGCCCACGACGGCGCCGCTGATGCCGATCTGCTCGAACGTCCCCGGGTCCATGAAGAAGTACTCGGACCCGTCGTTGTACAGGTAGGTCATGTCGCGGCGGTCGACGGTGGCCGTGTCGACCTTGATGCCCGCGTTGAACGTCTTGTCGACGACCTTGCCGGTCATGACGTGCTTGAGCTTGGTCCGCACGAAGGCGGGACCCTTGCCCGGCTTGACGTGCTGGAACTCGGTGACGGTCCACAGCTGGCCCTCAAGGTTGAGCACCAGGCCGTTCTTCAGGTCGTTGGTCGAGGCCACTTGCTTCGATCTCCTGTTTCCGCGCGCGTCCTCCGGTCGCCGTCAGACGACCAGGAGCTGCTTGGTGGTCAGCGTGAGGGGCTCGGGACCGGTGTCCCGCACGACGAGCGTGTCCTCGATGCGGACCCCGCCCTTGCCTGCCAGGTACACACCCGGTTCGACGGTGACCGCAACACCGGCGGGAAGTGTACCGTCGGCGGTCGCCGCCAGGCTCGGGGCCTCGTGCACCTGCAGGCCGACCCCGTGCCCGAGGCCATGCACGAACTGCTCGCCGCGGCCCGCGGCCTCGATCACCGAGCGGGCGGCGCGGTCGACCTCGCGGCCCGCCACCCCCGGCGCCAGCGCCGCGCAGCCCGCCGCCTGCGCCTGGGCCACCAGGTCGTAGACCTCCCGCTGCCAGTCGGCCACCCGCCCCAGCGCCACCGTCCTGGTCATGTCCGAGTGGTAGCCGTCGACCTTGGCGCCGAAGTCCAGCTTGAGCAGGTCACCGGTGCGCAGCACGGCCTCGGTGGGCCGGTGGTGCGGGATGGAGGAGTTCGCGCCCGCGGCGACGATGGAGGCGAAGGCGGGCGCCTCGGCGCCCAGCGCCACCATCCGCCCCTCGAGGTCCCTGGCCACCTCCAGCTCGGTGCGCCCGACCAGGCCGCCCGCGGCCAGCAGGTCCGCGAACGCCTGGTCCCCGATCGCGCAGGCGGTGCGCAGCGCGGCCAGCTCCACCTCGTCCTTGACCGCCCGCAGCCGCTCCACCAGCCCGGCGGCCCGCACCAGCTCGGCCCTGGTCACCGAGCCGAGCGCGTCGAGGCCGTCGACGGTGACGTGCGCGCTGTCGAAGCCGACCCGGCCGATGGCCAGCTCGGCCAGCGCGGGCGCGGACTGCCGGGACGTCACCGCGCGCAAGTCCGGCACCTCGGTCGCGGCCTGCTCGGTGTAGCGCCCGTCGGTGCAGAACAGGGTGCTGTCCTCGGCGCCGGTGACCAGCAGCGCGGCGTTCGACCCGGTGAACCCGGTCAGGTAGCGGACGTTGAGCAGGTCTGTCACCAGCAGGGCGTCCAACTCGCGGTCGGCGAGCTCGGTGCGCAGCGCCGCGCGGCGCAGGGCGTGGGTGGCCATGCGCCCGAGCTTACGACCGCGGCGCGGGCCGGGGCGCGGGCCGGGGCGCGGTCGCGGGGTGGCAGCGGCGCCCCGGGCGGTCCTACGCTGCGGCAATGCATGTGTGGGTGGTGCGCGGCGCGGTCCTGGCGGTGGTGCACGCGGTGGTCTCGGTGGTGGTGGCCGCGCTGAAGGCGGCGAACCCGACCGGCCAGTCCGTGCTGGAGGCGATCTCGCTGGCCGTGCTGGTGGGCGTCGCCGCGGTGTGGGCGGCGGTCGACGGCTGGCGCGAGGTCCCCGACCGCGGCCGGGCGTGGGTGCTGGCCGCGCTGATCACCGGGGTCGGCTCGGCCGTGCTGTCGACGCTGGGCCGGGGCCTTTTCGTCGACCAGACCGGCGCGGGCCAGCTGGGCGAGGCGCTGACCGGTGGCGCCGCGTTCTCCGCCCTGCTGGTGCTGCTCCCGGCGGGCCTGGGCCTGCTCGTGGGGCCGCGCCTGGACCCCGATCGTCGTGCGGGGGACGACGAGGACGAGCCCGCGCCCCGGCGCAAGCCCTCACCCCGGCCCCGCTCCACCACGGGCGAGTAGCCGGGTCAGGTCGGGATGGGTTCCGTCAGCGACGGGCGACCAGGTCCGGGCCGCGCTGGTAACCGGCCCAGTCCCGGGGGGTGATGTCGGCCAGGGCGGAGGAGTTGGTGGCCGCCAAGGCCGGATCGGACAGCGCCCAGAGGCGCTTGTCGTCCAGCAGCAGCCCGGCCTGCTTGGGTCCGATGCGCACACCGGGGGCCGCGGACGTCAGGTGGGCCTCCACCGGCACCGAGTCGAGGGCGGGGACGCGGCGGTCGAGGACCTTGACCGCGAGGCGGTCGGCCACCGCGCGCCGCTCCACGCGCACGACCTTGCCGCCCAGGACGAGGTCGATGGTGCGCTCCGGGGAGGGCATGGCGAAGCCCTCCAGCGTCCGCAGGGCGCGGGTGGCGTCGAGGCAGGCGGCGGTGCCGGTGAGGTCGGCGCCGTACCAGCGCAGGTCGGTGGGGGCCGCGGCGTTGGTGGTGGCGCGCACCAGGTCGACCGGGACGCGCTGGCACGGGTCGTCCAGCGACGGCAGGGCGTGGCCCTCCGGGTCGCGGACCAGGCCCGGCCCCTCCTTCCAGGGGCCGCGCACCACCGCGGGCTGGTAGGGGTGGCGGCGGAACTCCCGGTCCCAGAACGTCAGGGTGGTGCCGTCGCTGGTCTCGTGGGCGATGGCGAAGGCGTCGAGCGCGTCCACCCACATCAGGTCGGCGCTGAAGGCGTCCACCACCGAGCGGTCGCGGTCGCCGGTGCCCATGGTGCGCTCGAACCCGTTCTCCCCGAGCAGCTCCACGTCGGTGCCGAAGGCGGGGTCCCGGGCGCGCAGGACGAACTGGCCCGCCCCGTTGCGCCCGGCGCCGCGGCCGGTCGTGTCGGTGAACATCAGGTAGAACCAGCCGTCGACGTGGGCGACGGCGGGCTGGCCCGCGCCGTACTCGTTGGCCCGGTGCACGTTGTGCGAGGCGGAGACGATGGGCGCGCCGCCGTTCGCCCGGCTCCACACCCGGCCGTCGCGGCTGGTGGCCAGCCCGATGGCGTTGCCGTTGGCGTGCGCGCCCGCCGCACCGGTGTAGTACAGGTAGTACGTGCCACCGACCTTGATCACCGACGGGTCGCAGGTGTGCACCGCGTCGAAGCCGGTGAAGCTGCCGGAGAAGACCGGCGTGCCGGGGGTGCCGTCGGGGCCGGTGTAGGGACCGCCGGGGCCCTTGGCCTCGGCCAGCAGGATGTCGTCCCCGGGCGGGTTGGCGATGCCGAGCTGGCTGCACCACCACATGCGGTACCGGCCGCCGTCGACCATCAGCGTCGGGCCGTAGTTGTAGACCGAGTCCCGGCCGCCTGCGGCGACCACGCCCCCGCCACCGCGCACCCGGTCAGTGCCCAGCGACAACGGGGCGGTGTCGGTCTCGGTCTGGGCGATCGGCGCCACCTCGGGCCCCTGCACCCCCGCGGGCGGGTCGACCGAGCACGCCGCGGCCGGGACCAGCGCGACGAGCGTCGCGAGGACCGCGGCGGCGCGGCGGACGCGCCAGAGCCGGGTGGGCATGCGGGTGGGGACCTCCGTGCCGGGGCGCCGTCGGGGTCGACGCGGGACCAGTGTAGGCATCGCCGCGGACGGCCCCGGCGCTTCACCCCGGAGGCGCCGGATCACCCAGGGGGAACGGGCACCGACTCTGCCCTGCCCGGTCTCGCGCCGTCAACGCCCTGATCACAGGCCATTTCAGCGTGGATCGGACGAACAGGGGCGCCCACCGTGTCAATGCCCCACGCGCCCGTCCGAGGTCCCGTCGGACCGAGCGCACCACTGAGTCAGGCGTCCCGCGCGGCGTTGTCCGCGATCCACCGCAGGGCCAGCGCGTAGCCCTGGACACCGAGGCCGACGATGACGCCGGTCGCGATGTCGGACAGGTAGCTGGTGTGCCGGAACGGCTCGCGCTTGTGCACGTTGGAGATGTGCACCTCCACCAGTGGCGCGGTCAGCTGAGCCGCCGCGTCCCGCACGGCGATGGAGTAGTGCGTCCACGCGGCGGCGTTGAGCACCACCGGGGCGCCGAGCCCGGCCGCCTCGTGCAGCCAGCCCAGCATCTCCCCCTCGTGGTCGGTCTGGCGGACGGTGACCTCCAGCCCCAACTCCCGGCCGGTGGCCTCGCACAGCTCCACCAGGTCGGCGTGGGTGGCGTAGCCGTAGACCTCCGGCTCGCGGGTGCCCAACCTGCCCAGGTTCGGCCCGTTGAGGACGAGGACCCTCACAGCAGCACCGTCCCGGGCGTGGGCTCGTCGGCGGCCACCGCCGAGTAGGCCGCGGCCAGCAGGGCCGGGTCCGGGCCCTCCAGCCGGGCGGGCTTGGCCAGCGCGTCGAGCACGACGAAGCGCAGCACCCCGGACTTGGTCTTCTTGTCCCCGAGCATGCCCTCCACCAGCTGCGGCAGGGCGTCGGCGGCGTAGGTGACCGGCAGCCCCAGCGCCGTGAGCACCGACCGGTGCCGGTCGGCGGTGGCGTCGTCGAGCCTGCCCGCCAGGCGGGCCAGCTCGGCGGCGAAGACCAAGCCCACGCTGACCGCGGCCCCGTGCCGCCAGCGGTAGCGCTCACGCCGCTCGATGGCGTGGCCCAGGGTGTGCCCGTAGTTGAGCACCTCCCGCAGGTCCGACTCGCGCAGGTCGGCCGAGACGACGTCGGCCTTGACCTGGATCTTGCGGCGGACCAGCTCCCCGAGCACGTCGCCGGTGGGGTCGAGGGCGGCGGCCGGGTCGGCCTCGATGAGGTCGAGGATCACCGGGTCGGCGATGAACCCGCCCTTGACCACCTCGGCCATGCCCGCCACCAGCTCGTTGCGCGGCAGCGTGGTGAGCGTGGCGAGGTCGACCACGACGGCGGAGGGCTCGTGGAACACCCCGACGAGGTTCTTGCCCGCGTCGGTGTTGATGCCGGTCTTGCCGCCGACCGCGGCGTCCACCATGCCCAGCAGGGTGGTGGGCACGTTGACGAGCTTGACCCCGCGCATCCAGGTGCCCGCGACGAAGCCCGCGAGGTCGGTGACGGCGCCGCCGCCGAGCGCGAGCACCGCGCCCTGGCGGTCCAGGCCCATCCGGCCGAAGACGTCCCAGCAGAAGGCGGCGACGGTGAGCGCCTTGCCGTCCTCGGCGTCGGGCACCTCGACCCGCTGCGCGTCGAGGCCCGCGGCCACCAGCTCGCCGCGCATCGCCTCGGCGGTCTCGGTCAGCGTCGGGGTGTGGATGATCGCCACCTTCGACGCCCCGGCCACCGCCTGCACGACCTCGTCCAGCAGGCCGGTGCCGACCACCACGTCGTAGGGCCGGTCGGTGGCGACCCGGATGCGCACGGGCTCGGCGCTCATCGCCGGTCCTCCTCGTTCGTCGTGCCCGCCCGGTCGAGGTCGGCCAGCACGCGGGCCACGACCTCCTCGGGGGCGAGGTCGTCGGTGGTCACCTCGACGGTGGCGACCTCCCGGTAGAGCGGCAGCCGCTGCTCCAGCAGCTCCCGGAAGCGCGCGCGGGGGTTGATGCCGACCAGCAGGGGCCGCGCCGCCGACAGCCCGGTGCGGCGCACCCCCTCGGCCAGGCCCACGTTGAGGAACACCACGGTGTGCCCGGCGAGCAGCGCCCGCGTGGCCGCGGAGAGCACCGAGCCGCCGCCCAGGGCCAGCACCCCGGCGTGCTCGGCAAGCCCGGCGGCCACCGCCCGCTCCTCCAGCGCGCGGAAGGCCTCCTCGCCGTCCTCGGTGAAGATGTCGGTGATCGGCTTGCCCGCCGCGGTGACGACGTCGGCGTCGACGTCGCGGAAGGGCACGCCCAGCGCCGCGGCCAGCGCGCGGCCGATGGTGGTCTTGCCCGCCCCCGGCGGGCCGACGACCACCGCGACCGGGCTCACCAGCGCTTCCGCAGGGCGTCGAGGTAGCCCTCGGCGTTGCGGCGGGTCTCGTCCAGCGAGTCACCGCCGAACTTCTCCAGGGCGGCCTCGGCCAGCACCAGGGCCACCACCGACTCCAGCACCACGCCCGCGCGGGGCACCGCGCAGACGTCGGAGCGCTGGTGGATGGCCACGGCGGGCTCGCCGGTGACGACGTCCACGGTCGACAGCGCGCGCGGCACGGTGGAGATCGGCTTCATCGCCACCCGCACCCGCAGCGGCTCGCCGTTGGTGATGCCGCCTTCGAGGCCGCCCGCGCGGTTGGAGCGCCTGCTGACCCCGGTGACCGAGCCGGGATCGCGGTCGATCTCGTCGTGGGCCTGGCTGCCCCAGCGGGTCGCGGTGGTGAAGCCGTCGCCCACCTCCACGCCCTTCATCGCCTGCACGCCCATCAGCGCGCCCGCGAGCCGGGAGTCCAGGCGCCGGTCCCAGTGCACGTGCGAGCCCAGGCCCGGCGGCAGGCCGTAGGCGATGACCTCGATCACGCCGCCGACGGTGTCGCCCGCCTTCTTGACCGCGTCGACCTCGGCGATCATCGCGTCGGTGCCCGCCTGCCCGAAGGCGCGGACGGGGCTCTCGTCGATGGCGTCGAGGTCCTGCGGGCCGGGCAGCGGGCCCTCGGGGGCGACCGCGCCGCCGATGGACACCACGTGGCTGATGACCTCGATGCCCAGCAGCTGCCGCAGGAACGCGCGGGCCACGGTGCCCAGGGCGGTGCGGCTGGCGGTCTCGCGGGCGCTGGCGCGCTCGAGCACCGGGCGGGCCTCGGGGAAGTCGTACTTCTGCATGCCGGGCAGGTCGGCGTGCCCGGGGCGCGGGCGGGTCAGCGGCTCGTTGCGGCCGAGTTCGGCCAGCTCGGCCGGGTCCACCGGGTCGGCGGACATGACCTTCTCCCACTTGGGCCACTCGGAGTTGTCGATCCGCACCGCGATCGGGCCGCCCTGGGTGCGGCCGTGCCGCACGCCGCCGAGCACCTCGACCGCGTCGGTCTCGAAGCCCATGCGCGGGCTGCGGCCGAAGCCCAGCCGCCTGCGGGCGAGCTGGCGCCCCAGGTCCGCGGTGGTGACCTCGACGCCTGCCACCATGCCTTCCAGCACGGCGACGAGCGCGGGTCCGTGCGACTCTCCAGCGGTCATCCAACGAAGCACGGCCCAATCCTGTCACGTCGGCGGCGGGCAGCCGAAGGCCCGTCTCGATCGGCGGGGCGGCGCGGGCCCCGGCCGGGGCGGGGGGATTCGCTGTGGAGTTGTCACGGTGCGGGCGGTTCCCCGTGGGGACCGCTGCCGTTCCGCCGCTCGGCCTCAGGCGAGCGGGGCGTGCAGGAGGGTCACGAGCGTGGTGGCGGCGAGCACCCCCGGGGCGTGCGGGATGCCGGAGCGCCAGTGCCCGGGTCTTCGCCGGGCGAGGTGGAGCAGGACGGTGATCACCGAGGCCAGCAGCGTGCCGAGCAGCAGCGCGTGCGGCCCGGACGCCGCCTGGACCGCGCCGGTGGGGGCGGCCAGCAGCACGTCCCCCCGGCCCAGCGACGCCGGTGACAGCCGGTGCGCCGCCGCGTGCAACGCCCAGGTGAACGCCCCGCCCAGGACGGCGTTCGCCAACAGGGGCCACCCCTCGACGAGCGCGGGGACGGACAGCAGCGGCAGCGCGAGGACCCCCAGGGCGACGGTCAACACCCTGGGGAGGCGGCGGTGGTGGAGGTCGGTCACCACCAACGGCACGGCCACCCACGTCAGCGGGAGCAACACGGCGAGCCACGGTGTCGCGACCACGCCCCACTGCCACAGCGAGGCGATCACCGTCCACAGCAGACCCGTCGGGAGTTCGCAGTGCAGCGGGCTCGCCCGCGGCCCGTGCCGGGTCCTGGTCAGGACGTGGCGTGCGACGGCTCCGGCGAGCGTTCCGGCCGCCGCTGCCAGGACTTGCACCGGCGACAGGCAGAACGCGAGGGGCACGGTCGCGCAAGCGGCGGTGAGCAGCAGCGGAAAGCCTGCCCTGGCAGGCGATGCGGTGGTCTCCATGCCTCCACGGTACGAACCCCGCGAGCCCCTGTCATTGACACGATCGCATGGGGACAGCCATTTGACAGATCCGCAAATCCATGCAGGGCAACGGTTTCCGCGACTCAGAGCGGCAGCGGTACCGGGTCCGGCACGGCGGCGGCCAGCGCGTCGCGCATCGCCACCCGCGGGGCGGACTGGCCGGTGAACTGCTCGACCTGCCCGAACGCCTGGTGCAGGAGCATGTCGAGCCCGGTGGCCAGCCGCGCGCCGGAGCGCCGGGTGGCCTCGGCCAGCGGCGTCGGCCACGGGTGGTAGACCACGTCGAGGACGTGGCGGGCCGTCGCCAGCTGCGCGGCGATGGGCTCGGCGGCCTGCGTGGGGGCGGTGTTGACCAGCACGGCGGTGGACCCGGCGAGGCCGGTGAAGTCGGCGTCGGCCCACTCGACCACCTCGACCGGCAGGCTGAGGCGGTCGGCGCAGTCCTCGGCCTCCTCGGCCCGGGTGCGGTCCCGCACGACCAGCACCGCCGAGGACACCCCCAGCGCGGCGAAGGCGGCCAGGGCGGCGCACGCGGTGCCGCCCGCGCCCAGCACGAGGGCCTGGTCGCCCGGCACCGGGTGGTACCCGGCCGCCACCAGCAGCGCGCCGGTGACGCCGTCGACGTCGGTGCAGTCGGCGTGCCACGTGCCGTCCGCGCGGTGGACCAGGGTGTTCGCCGCGCCCACGGCGACCGCGCGCTCGGTGGCGGTGTGCGCGGTGCGCAGCGCGGCGCGCTTGCCCGGCATGGTCACCGACAGGCCCGCCCACTCCGGGCCGAGCGAGTCGACCAGGGCGGGCAGCGCGGCGGCGTCGCACTCGACCCGGTCGTAGCTCCAGCCCAGGCCCAGCTCGCGGTAGGCGGCACCGTGCAGGACCGGGGACAGCGAGTGCGCGACCGGGGAGCCCAGGACGGCCGCGCGGCGGGTCGCGGGCACGTCAGTAGGCACCGTTGCGGTCGGCCAGCTCGATGTTCGCCTGGTGCTCCTGGAGGGTGTTCGCGAAGCAGGACGTGCCGTCCTTCTCGCAGCGCACGAAGTACAGCCAGGTGCCGTCGGCGGGCTTGGCGGCGGCTTGCAGGGCCTCGGGGCTGACCGCGGCGATCGGGGTCGGCGGCAGGCCGGGGTTGGCGTAGGTGTTGTACGGCCCGGTCTTGGCGCGGTCCTCGGGCTTGGTGAGGATGGCGGGCCGGTCGAGCACGTAGTTCACCGTGGAGTCGTACTGGAGCATCATGCTGATGGCGAGCCGGTTGTAGGTGACCCTGGCGACCCTGCCGAAGTCCTTGGCGATTGCCTCGCGCTGCACCAGGGAGGCCATCACCATCACCTGGTAGGGGGTGAACCCGGTGCCGTCGGCGAGGCCGGGCATGCCCGCGCCCTGCAGGCGGGCGCTGGAGTCGGCCAGCAGCTTCTTCCAGACCTCCAGCGCCGAGCTGCCCGGCTTGACCTCGTAGACGTCGGGCATGACCAGGCCTTCGAGCCTGCGCTTGGGCTCGGCGCGGGAGGCGTCCGGGATCGCCCAGTCGGGCACGCCCAGCTCGGCCAGGTCGGCGGTGCTCGCGACCTCGGCCAACTCCGCCACCGGCACGCAGGTGCTCTTGCCGTTGAGGGTGGCGCAGGTGGCCTTGGAGATCAGCGTGAGGACACCGGGGGTGGTGTTGTCGCCGGAGGTGATGTCGTCGAACTGGGTGCCCGCCTTGATCTGCAGGTTGCCCACGCGCGACTTGGGGTCGACGATCCTGGCCACCGCGTCCTGGCCGGAGATCTTGGTGCGCATGACGTAGTAGCCCGGCTGCACCGAGCGGATGCGCGCGTCGGACTCGGCGGCGGTCACGAACGCCTTCGTGCTCGCCACCACGCCCGCCTCCTTGAGCGTGCCCGCGATGGTGGAGGTCGAGTCGCCGCTGGCCACCTCGACGACCAGGTCGGTCTCGCCCGCCCCGGAGTAGTCGTCGTAGCCGCCCAGGCCGCTGATGAACCGGTAGCCGTACCAGGCGCCGCCGCCCAGGATGAGCAGGATGACCAGGCCGACGACGGTCAGCTTGAGCCGCCGGTTGTCCCTCTTGGGCTTGCTCCCGCGGGCCGCCTTGCGCGGGCGGTCCGGCTCGTCGGCGAACAGCCCGAGGTCGTCAGTCATGAGTCCGCCTCCGCAGATCGGGCCAGCGCGGCCGACCTGGCGTCCAGCCAGGCCTGCAGGATCTCCACGGCCGCGGCCTGGTCGACCACGGCGCGCTGCTTGGCACCGCGCACCCCACGCTGGCTGAGCATGCGCGAGGCGGTCACGGTGGTCAACCGCTCGTCGGCCAGGCGCACCGGGACCGGGGAGACCCGGGCAGCCAGCGCGCCCGCGTAGGCCGCGGCGGTCTCGGCGGCGGAGCCGTGCCGGGCCGCCAACGTCCTGGGCAGCCCCACCACGACCTCGACCACCTCGTGCTCGACGACCAACCGGGCCAGCTCGGCCAGGTCGGCGCCGCCCGCGGCGTCGCGGGCCAGGGTCACCAGCGGCGAGGCCAGGAACGGGCTGGGGTCGCTCAGGGCGACCCCGACCCGCACCGAGCCGACGTCGACGGCGAGCCTGCGGCCGCGGCCGGGGTCGTCGGTGCCCGGCCGGTCCGGTGCGCCGCTCACGCGCCGACCAGGGCCCGCCTCAGCAGGGTGACCGCCTCGCCGACCCCCTCGGCGTTGGCCCCGCCGCCCTGGGCGAGGTCGGGCTTGCCACCGCCGCGGGCGGCGATGGCCGGGGCGAAGGCGGGCACCAGCTTGCCCGCGGCCAGCCCGGCGTCGCGGGCGGCGGCGGTGGTGGCGACCACGAAGGCGACCTTGCCGCCGTCCCCGGGGGAGAACAGCGCGACCACGCCGGGCCGCGAGCCCAGCCGGTTGCGCACCTCCACGGCGAGGTTGCGCAGGTCGCCGCCGCCGATGCCGTCGGGCACCTTGAGCGCGACCAGCGCGGTGCCGCCGAGGTCCTCGGCCTGCTCGACCAGCGTCCCGGCCGAGGACAGCAGCTGGCCCGCGCGCAGCTTCTCCAGCTCCTTCTCCGCCGCGCGCAGCCGCTCGACCAGGGCCTCGACCCGGCCGGGCACCTCGGCGTCGGGGACCTTGAGCATGGCGGCGAGGCCCTGCACCAGCGCGCGCTCCTTGGCCAGGTAGCGCATCGCCTCCATGCCGACGTAGGCCTCGATGCGGCGGTTGCCCGAGCCGACCGAGGACTCACCGACCAGGGTCAGCGGGCCGATCTGCGACGAGTGCTCGACGTGGGTGCCACCGCAGAGCTCGCGCGACCACGGGCCGCCGATCTCGACCACGCGCACGGTGTCGTCGTAGGTCTCGCCGAACAGGGCCACCGCGCCCATCTCCTGCGCGCCGCCCATGTCGGTGTAGACCACGCGGACCGGCAGGTCCTCGCGGACGGCGAGGTTGGAGACCTCCTCGATCTCGCTGCGCGTCTCCGGGGAGAGCGCGCCGGACCAGGCGAAGTCCAGGCGCAGGTAGCCGGGCTTGTTGTACGAGCCGGACTGCAGGGCGGTGGGGCCGAGCACCTGGCGCAGGGCGGCGTGCACGACGTGGGTGCCGGAGTGGCCCTGCCGGGCGCCGATGCGCCACTCGGGGTCGACCCTGGCCTCGACCCTGGCGCCCTCGGTGATCTCGCCGGAGCGCACGCGCGCCTGGTGCACCCACAGCTTGCGGGCCACCTTCTGCACGTCGAGGACCTCCAGCTCCACGCCGTCGGCGGTGGTGATGGTGCCCGCGTCGGACTCCTGGCCGCCGGACTCGGCGTAGAGCGGGGTGCGGTCGAGCACGACCTCGACGATCTCGCCCTCGGCGGCGCCGGCCACCCGCGCGCCGTCGCGGACCAGGCCGATGACCCTGGCCTCGGAGGCCAGCTCGTCGTAGCCGGTGAAGACGGTGTTGCCCCTGGCGAGCAGGTCGCGGTAGACCGACTGGTCGCCGTGGCCGGTCTTGCGGGCGGCGGCGTCGGCCTTGGCGCGGGCGCGCTGCTCGGCCATCAGCTCGCGGAACCCGGTCTCGTCCACGGTCAGGCCGCGCTCGGCGGCCATCTCCAGGGTGAGGTCGATCGGGAAGCCGTAGGTGTCGTGCAGCTGGAATGCCTTGTCGCCGGGCAGCGTGCGCCCGCCGTCCTCGACCAGCTTGTCCGCGGCGAGGTCGAAGATGCGCGAGCCGCTGGACAGCGTGGCCAGGAAGGTCTCCTCCTCCTTGCGCATGATCGACTCGATGCGCGGGAAGTCCGCGGCCAGCTCCGGGTAGGACGGGGCCATCGCGTCGCGGACGACGGCGGCGAACTCGGCCAGCACCGGCTCCTGCACGCCGAGCAGGCGCACCGAGCGCACGATGCGGCGCAGCAGGCGGCGCAGCACGTAGCCGCGAGCCTCGTTGCCGGGGGTGACGCCGTCACCGATGATCATCATGCCGGACCGGGCGTGGTCGGCGATGACCCGGAAGCGCACGTCGTCGACCGGGTTGCCCGCGCCGTAGCGGCGGCCGGACATCTCCTCGGCCTTGGCGATCACCGGGCGGATCAGGTCGGTCTCGTAGACGTTGTCGACGCCCTGGAGCAGCGCGGCGACGCGCTCGATGCCCATGCCGGTGTCGATGTTCTTGCGCGGCAGCGTCCCGATCGGCTTGTGGCCGTACTTCGGGGAGTCCTCGCCGCGGATGTCCTGCATGAAGACGAGGTTCCAGACCTCGAGGTAGCGGTCCTCGTCGGCGACCGGCCCACCGTCGCGGCCGTGCTCGGGGCCGCGGTCGTAGTAGATCTCCGAGCAGGGTCCGCCGGGGCCGGGCACGCCCATGTCCCAGTAGTTGTCCCGGCCGTCGCGGCGCTGGATGCGCTCGTCCGGCAGGCCGGTGATCTTGCGCCAGAGGCCGATGGCCTCGTCGTCGTCGTCGTAGACCGTGGCCCACAGCCGGTCGGGCGCGAAGCCGTAGCCGCCGCTGTCCTGGGAGTCGGTGAGCAGGGTCCAGGCGTGCTCGATGGCCTGGGCCTTGAAGTAGTCGCCGAAGGAGAAGTTCCCGGCCATCTGGAAGAAGGTGTTGTGCCGGGTGGTCTTGCCGACCTCGTCGATGTCGCCGGTGCGCACGCACTTCTGCACGCTGGTGGCGCGCGGCCAGGGGGCCGGGGCGTCGCCGAGGAAGTAGGGCTTGAACTGGACCATGCCCGCGTTGACGAACAGCAGCGTCGGGTCCTCCAGGATCAGCGACGCGCTGGGGACCTGGGTGTGGCCGTGCCCGGTGAAGTAGCTGAGGAAGCGGCGGGAGATCTCGTGTGTCTGCACTGGTCTGTCCTCGGGGGTGGTGCGGGGTCGACGGGCGCGGGGCTCGGCGGGCGGGGGCGGCGCTGGGCGCGGCTCAGCCGTCCGCCCGGCGCGCTCGCGCGTCGGTGCGCCGGGGCCTGCGCTGCGGGGCGCCGCCGCCGAGCGCGTGCCGGGCGCCGGGGGTGACGCCGGAGCGGCGCTCCACCTCACCGGTCAACTGCTCCTCGCGCTCGACCATGCCCGCGCGCACGTCCGCGCCGAAGGCGCCGAGCGCCCCGGCCAGCTCGCGCACGGCGTCGCCGAGGTTGCCCGCGATGCCCGCGGGGGTGACCGCGTGCGCGGTCTCCTTGGCCTTGCGGCTCAGCGCGACGCCCGCGGCGACGCCGACGCCGAGCCAGAACATGCGCTTCACCGCGACCCCCGCTTGCGGCCGAGCACCGGGCGGGAGTGCTTGCCCGTGTCGACCGCCTTGGCCTTGCGCCGGGCGCGGACGGCCTTGCTCACCCCGTAGGACAGCGCGGCGGCCTTGACCAGCGGGCCGCCGAGGGTGGCGGTGAACACCGAGGCGAGGGCGGAGACGTTGCCGGTGACGGCCTGGGCGTTGGCGGTGATGCCGTCGACCCGCTCCAGCTGGGTGTTGACGTGGGTCAGCGTCGTGTTCGCCCCGGTGAACAGCGGGTCGCTGCCCGTGTGCGCCTTGCGGATGGCGACCGTGGCCTCGTCCAGGGTGCGGCCGAGCTTGAACAAGACGATGCCCAGCAGGACCACCAGCAGGACGAACGCGCCTGCGGCGATCAGCGCGGCGATCTGCCCTGCTGTCACGAGCCCTCCTTCGACGACGGCGCTCCCGGGTACCCGGGGCGTGATCGCGGTCAGGCTACCGCGCCGGGTTCGGCGGCACCGCCCGGACCTGCGGGTGGGTGCGGGCGGGCCGCCGGGTCGTCGCCCGCGGTCACGAGCCCCGGATGACCTTGCGCAGGCGGGGCACGCGCTCGGCCAGGGCGCGCTCGGCGCCGCGGTTGGTGGGCTCGTAGTAGTCCCGGCCGACCAGCTCGTCCGGCGGGTACTGCTGGCGGAGGACCCCCTCGGGGGTGTCGTGCGGGTAGCGGTAGCCGGTGGCGTTGCCCAGCTTCTTGGCCCCCGCGTAGTGCCCGTCGCGCAGGTGCGGGGGCACCTGGCCGGTGCCGCCCGCGCGCACGTCGGCCAGCGCGGAGTCCACGGCGGTGATCACCGAGTTGGACTTGGGCGCGGTGGCCAGGTGCACGGTGGCCTGGGCCAGCGCCAGCCTGCCCTCGGGCATGCCGATGAGCTGGACGGCCTGGGCGGCGGCGACGGCGGTCTGCAGGGCGGTCGGGTCGGCCATGCCGATGTCCTCGGTGGCGTGCACGACCAGCCGCCGGGCGATGAACCGGGGGTCCTCGCCCGCCTCGATCATGCGCGCGAGGTAGTGCAGGGCGGCGTCGACGTCGGAGCCGCGGATGGACTTGATGAACGCGCTGGTGACGTCGTAGTGCTGGTCGCCCTGCCGGTCGTAGCGCACGGCCGCCTTGTCCACGGTGGCCTCGACGGTGGCCAGGTCGACCAGCCCGTCGCGGGTGGCCAGCGCCGAGTCGGCGGCGGCCTCCAGGGCGGTGAGCGCGCGGCGGGCGTCGCCACCGGCCAGCCGCACGAGGTGGTCCTCGGCGTCGGGCTCCAGCCGCACGCCGCCCGCCAGCCCGCGCTCGTCGGCGACGGCCCGGCGCACCAGTGCGCGGACGTCCTCGTCGCCGAGCGGGTGCAGTTGCAGCACGAGCGAGCGCGACAGCAGCGGGGAGACCACGGAGAAGAACGGGTTCTCGGTGGTGGCGGCCACCAGCAGCACGGTGCGGTCCTCCACCGCGCCGAGCAGGGCGTCCTGCTGGGTGCGCGAGAAGCGGTGCACCTCGTCGATGAACAGCACCGTCGACTCGCCGGAGTGCAGCAGGCGCCTGCGCGCGTCGTCGATGACCGCGCGCACCTCCTTCACCCCCGCCGAGAGCGCCGACAGGGCGACGAAGCGGCGGCCGATGGCCGAGGACACCAGGGTGGCGAGGGTGGTCTTGCCGGTGCCGGGCGGGCCGTAGAGCAGGATGGAGGCGGGGGCCGCGCCCTCGACCAGCCTGCGCAGCGGGGCACCCTTGCCGAGCAGGTGGTCCTGGCCGAGCACCTCGTCCAGGGTGGCGGGGCGCATGCGCACCGCCAGGGGCGTGCTGGCGCGCGGGCGGCCCGCACCGGAGGATGGGGACGGTGCCCGCCCGGCGTCCGCCGGGGCGGTGGCGCCGAAGAGGTCGAGGTCGAACTCCTGTTCCACGCTGCCCGACGCTACCCGGGCGGCGGGGTGGGTGGTGCGGCAGCAGCGGAGGCGGAGCGCGAGTGAGCTGGTTCGACAGGTTCTACCGGGTCCCGCACGACCTGCGGCCCCTGGAGGCGGAGATCGGCAGGCTGGCCGAGCTGATGGACGCCGAGCTGGTCGGGGCGACCCCGGTGGACGCGGTGCCGCTGGACGCGGTGGCCGAGGCGGTGCGGCCGGGGCTGGTGCGCCCGGCCCGCGACGAGGTCACCCGGCAGTCGATCCAGGTGCGGGCGCGGCTGGCCAGGCAGGACCGGTTGGGCGAGCTGGACCGGTTCCGGCGCCGGGTGCTGCGCACGGCGGCGGCGAGCATGGACGAGGGGGTCTACCGCAAGGTGTTCGTGCCCTACGTGGAGACGATCCTGCCGAAGCGCCCCGGCTAGAGCCTGTCCTCGGGCCTGCCCCCCCAAGCCGCGCCGGGTCGAACGCCCACGGCACCGGCCGAGCAACCAGCGGGTGACGCCGGGGTGGCCCGCTGTGGGATGATGACGCCCCGTGACCTCGTCCGTCATCCTGCTCGCGGGACCCTCCGGCTCGGGCAAGTCCACCCTCGGCGCCCGGCTCGGCCTCCCGGTGCTGAACCTGGACCACTTCTACCGCGAGGGCGGCGACCCGCTGCTGCCGCGCGACGCCGCGGGCCGGGTCGACTGGGACCACCCCGACTCCTGGCACGCACCGGACGCGCTGGCCGCGGTCGTGGCTCTGGCGACCTCGGGCACGACCGAGGTGCCGGTGTACGAGTACGGGGCCGACCGCCGGGTGGGGTCGAGCACGCTGGCGCTGGGCGGAGCGCCCGCGTTCGTGGCCGAGGGGCTGTTCGCCGACCGGATCGCCGCGGGCTGCGCGGAGGCGGGGGTGCTCGGGGACGCGCTGGTGCTGGCGCCGAGCGCGGCGCGCACGTTCGCCCGCCGGTTCGCCAGGGACGTGGCCGAGTCGCGCAAGGCGGTGCCCTACCTGCTGCGCCGGGGGCTGCGGCTGTGGCGCGAGCACGGCGCGGTGGTGCGCCGGTGCGAGCGGGCCGGGATGACCCGCTGCACGGTGGAGCAGGCGGCGCGGCGGTGCGCCGACCGGGTGCGACCGCTGCCGGAAGCTGCCCGTTAAGTCCGGTTCAACCGTTGAGTCGTGTATGACTCGACAGGTGGACAACACCTACGAGAACCTCGCCGAGTTCGCCGACGTCGACCGCTCCGCGGACCCGGGTGCCTTCGTCGACCTGCTGCGCCGCCTCGACGCGCTGCCGCAGACCCGGGTGCTGCGCGACCTGGCCTACGCCCGGCTCGGCGCCGGGCGCGGGGTCGACGTGGGCGCGGGCCGCGGCACCGTGGTGGCGGAACTGGCCGAGCGCGGGTTCGCGCCGGTGGGGGTCGACCTGAGCGAGGCGATGGTCGCCGAGGCCGCCCGCGAGCACCCGGGGCACGACTTCCGGGTGGGCGACGCCTACGCGCTGCCGATGGCCGACGGGGAGCTGGACTGGTACCACGCCGAGCGGGTGTACATCCACCTCGACGACCCCGACCGCGCCGCCGCCGAGGCGCTGCGGGTGCTGCGGCCCGGCGGCCGGGTGGTCGTGGTCGACATGGACATGGACGCGATGTCGGTGGCCACCGACCTGCCGCTGCTTGCCCGCGCGGTGCTCGGCGCCACGTGCGACGACCTGGCCAACGGGCGCGCCGGGGTGCGCGCGGCCGACACCCTGCGCGGCGCCGGGTTCACCGACGTCGAGGTGCTGCCCTACTCCCCCGCGCACACCGACCCCGACATGGTGTGGCCGCTCTACCCCGGCCCCGGGCTGGCGATCGCCCAGCGGACCGGCGCGATCACCGCCGCCGAGGCCGAGCAGGTGGTGGCGGAGGTGCGCAGGCGCGGCGCGGCCGGGACGTTCCTGGCCGTGCCCGCCCTGTTCGTCGTGTCCGGCACCCGCCCGGCCTGAGCACCTTCCACCGCCGACCGCCCGAGGGCAAGCGGCGCAACAGGAAGGCCAACGAACCGCCACACTGCTCCCACCGCGTGAGCCGTCGTTGCCCGGCGGCGCGCGCGGTGGGTTCATGGGTGCATGCCAGCAACGCCTCCCCCCGAGCCGCTGAAGTTCGCCTACTGGGTGCCCAACGTCAGCGGCGGCCTCGTCGTCAGCACCATCGAGCAGCGGACCGACTGGTCCTATGAGTACAACCGCGACCTGGCGGTGCTGGCCGAGGCCAACGGCTTCGAGTACGCGCTGAGCCAGGTGCGGTACATGGCCAGCTACGGCGCGGCCTACCAGCAGGAGTCGACGAGCTTCAGCCTCGCGCTGCTGCTGGCCACCCAGCGGTTGAAGGTGATCGCCGCGGTGCACCCGGGGCTGTGGCACCCCGGCGTGCTGGCGAAGCTGCTCGCCACCGCCGACCACCTCTCCGGGGGGCGCGCGGCGGTGAACGTCGTGTCCGGCTGGTTCAAGGGCGAGTTCACCGCCCTGGGCGAGCCGTGGCTGGAGCACGACGAGCGGTACCGGCGCTCGGAGGAGTTCATCCGCGTGCTGCGCGCGAGCTGGACCGAGGACGACGCGCAGTTCGCGGGCGACTTCTACCGGTTGCGCGGCTACGACCTCAAGCCCAAGCCGCTGTCCGCGCCGGGGCGCCCGCACCCGGAGGTGTTCCAGGGCGGCAACTCCACCGCCGCGCGGGCGATGGCCGGCCGGGTGTCGGACTGGTACTTCAGCAACGGCAAGGACTTCGACGGCGTCACCGAGCAGGTGGCCGAGGTGGGGCGCGCCGCGGCCGAGCACGGGCGGCGGGTGCGCTTCGGGCTCAACGGGTTCCTCATCGCCCGCGACACCGAGGCCGAGGCGCGCGAGGTGCTGCGCGAGATCGTCGCCAAGGCCGACCCCGAGGCGGTGCGCGGCTTCGGGGACGCGGTGAAGCAGGCGGGCGGGTCGACCGGCGACCGCAAGGGCATGTGGGCCGACTCCTCCTTCGACGACCTGGTCCAGTACAACGACGGCTTCCGCAGCAAGCTCATCGGCACCCCCGAGCAGGTCGCCGAGCGGTTGGTGGCCTACCGCGCGCTGGGCGTCGACCTCGCGCTGCTCGGCTTCCTGCACTACCACGAGGAAGTCGCCTACTTCGGTGAGCGCGTCCTGCCGATCGTGCGCGCCCTGGAGGCCGACGCCGACCGCGGCGCCGCCACCCCCGAACCGATCTTCCGCTGATCGTCCACTGAGGAGGAAGCAGAACCATGACCACGACTGGGATCGACTGGTCGTCCACCGAGACCCCGACGACGGCCGAGGGGTGGGTTGCCCGCGCGGCGGAGGTGTCGGCGCTGCTGGCCGTCGACGCTGCGGCGCGCGACCGCGCGGGCAAGACCCCCTACGAGGAGGTGAAGCTGCTCAAGGAGTCCGGGCTGGTGACGCTGCTCGGCCCGGCCGAGCACGGCGGCGGGGGGCAGGAGTGGCCGACGGCGTACCGGGTCGTGCGCGAGGTCGCCAAGGCGGACGGGTCGATCGGGCAGCTGCTGGGCTACCACTACCTGTGGTTCTGGGCGGCGCGCCTGGTGGGTACGCCGGAGCAGGTCGCGGCGGTGGAGGAGCAGGCGACGCGCGACCGGGCGTTCTTCGGCGGGGCGGTGAACCCGCGCGACGACGACGTGGTCATCACCGACGAGGGCGACACCCTGGTCTACCGCGGGCGCAAGTCGTTCTCCACCGGCAGCAAGGTCTCCGACCTCACCGTGCTCGAGGGCGTGCTGGAGGGCACGGACAAGCACATCTTCGCGATCGTGCCCTCGGACACCCCCGGCCTGGTCTTCCACGACGACTGGGACAACATCGGGCAGCGGTTGACCGAGTCCGGCGGCGTCACCATCGACGGCGTGCGGGTGGACTGGGCGGGCGCGGCGGGCTACCGGGACAAGCAGTTCACCCCGCGCGTCTACAACACCCTGAACGTGCCGACGATCCAGCTCGTGTTCGTCAACTTCTACCTGGGCATCGCGCTGGGGGCGCTGGAGATCGCGCGCACCTACACCCGGGAGCGGTCCCGGTCGTGGCTGCACGGCGGGTACGAGCGCGCCGTCGACGAGCCCTACGTGATCGACATCTACGGCGACCTCACCGCGAAGCTCTGGGCGGTGGAGGCGCTGGCGGACAAGGTGGCCGAGGAGGCGCTGGTCATCCACCGCGACCCGGACGCGGTCACCGAGCGCCTGCGCGGTGAGCACGAGGTGCGCGTGGCGGCGGTCAAGGCGCGCGCCACCGAGGTCGCGCTGGAGGTGACGGCGAAGGTCTTCGAGGTCACCGGCGCGCGGGCGACCGCCAGCTCGGTGGGCCTGGACCGCTTCTGGCGCAACGTCCGCACGCACACCCTGCACGACCCGGTGGCCTACAAGCGCAGGGAGGTCGGGGTGTTCGTGCTGCGCGACGAACTGCCCGAACCCACCTGGTACTCCTGATCCCGAACCCGGGACCCGCCCGCCCGGCGCGGGCGGGTCCCGGTGCCGTCACGGCCGCAGCAGCGGCTTGATGACCTTGCGGTCGGACATGTCGCGGTAGGCGTCGGCGACCTGCTCCAGGCCGTACTCGGCGTCGAAGACCGGCCCGGGGTCGAGCTTGCCGTCCAGCACGTCGGCCAGCAGCGCGTCGAGGTAGTGGCGGACCGGGGCGACCCCGCCCGCGACGGAGATGTTGTTGGAGAACATCTGCTGCACCGGCAGTTCCGGGCCGCCCGCGGGCACGCCGACGTAGCCCACGCGCCCGCCGGGGCGGGTGGAGTCCAGCGCCTGCTGCATGGACTCCTTGGTGCCCACGCACTCCAGCACCGCGTCGGCGCCGGTGCCGCTCAGCAGCTCCTTGATCTCCGCCACGCCCTCGTCGCCGCGGGTGGTGACGATGTCGGTGGCGCCGAACCGGGTGGCGACCTTCTGCCGGTCCTCGTGCCGGGACATGGCGATCACGCGCCCGGCGCCGAGGCGGGACGCGGCCAGCACCGCCGACAGGCCCACGGCACCGTCCCCGACCACCACGACGGTGTCGCCCGCGGACACCTGGGCGGCGACCGCGGCGTGGTGGCCGGTGCCCATCACGTCCGAGAGCGTCAGCAGGGCGGGAACCAGCGCGTCGTCGGGGGCGCCGGGCGTGGCCACGAGGGTGCCGTCCGCGAAGGGCACCCGCACGTACTGCGCCTGCGCGCCGTCGAGGTCCTCCCCGGAACGGCTGGTGGACCCCCACGCGCCGCCGTTGACGCACGAGGTCTGCACACCGTTGCGGCAGTGCGCGCAGGTGCCGTCGCTCACCACGAACGGCGCGATGACGAAGTCGCCGGTCCGCAGCGAGCGCACGTCGGCGCCGACGGCCTCCACGACGCCGACGAACTCGTGGCCGATGGGCCGCGGCTCGCCGGGACCGCGGACCCCCCGGTAGCCCCACAGGTCGGAGCCGCAGACGCAGGCCGCGGTGACCCGCACGACCGCGTCGGTGGGGTGCTGGACGGTGGGCTCTGGGCGGTCGGCGAGGCGGATGTCTCCCTCGCCGTGCAGGTAGGTGGCTCGCACCCCCAGAACGCTACGCCCGGCTCAGCGCCCCAGCACGGCGCGCAGCGCGCCCAGGACGAGGGCCACCCGGTCGGGGCGGGCGTTGTGCCCCATGAGCCCGATCCGCCACACCGAGCTGGCGAAGGCGCCCACGCCCGCGCCGATCTCGATGCCGTACTCGGTCAGCAGCACCTGCCGCACCTTCGCCGAGTCCACGCCCTCCGGGACGCGCACGGTGGTCAGCTCGGGCAACCGGTGGCCCTCCGCGGCGAACAGCTCCAGGCCCAGGTCCACCAGGCCCTCGTGCAGCAGCCGACCGGCGGCGTGGTGGCGCTCGTGCACGGCCTCCAGGCCCTCGTCGAGGATGCGGCCCAGCGCGGCGTCGAGCGAGGCGATCATCGCGACCGGGGCGGTGTGGTGGTAGGTGCGCCCACCGCTGGACCCGTCCACGTACGCGCCGATCAGGTTCAGGTCGAGGTACCACGTCGGCGGGCGCTGCACCCGCCGGTCCCAGGCCCGCTCCGACACCGTGAACGGCGCCAACCCCGGCGCCACGCCCAGGCACTTCTGGGTGCCGGAGTAGGCGATGTCCACGCCCCAGGAGTCGATGTCCACCTCGATGCCGCCCAGCGAGGTCACGCAGTCGGCCAGCACCAGCGCGCGCTGGTCGCGGGCGTGCACCGCCCGCGCCAGCTCCTTGATGTCGCTGCGCACACCGGTCGAGGTCTCCGCGTGCACCGCCGCCACCATCGACGGCTCGGGGTGCGCGTCGAGCAACCGCTGGGTGTCGACCGGCCGGCCCCAGTCGTGGTCCACCCGCACCACCTCGGCGCCGTAGCGGCCCGCCACGTCCACCATGCGCTCGCCGAACAAGCCGTTGACGCCGACCACGACCACGTCGCCGGGGCGGGCGAAGTTGGCGAAGGCGGCCTCCATGCCGATCGAGCCGGTGCCCGAGAGCGGGAGGGTGCGGGCGTTCTCCGTGCCCCAGACCCGGCGCAGCCGGGCGCACGTGCTGTCCAGGGTGCGGAGGAACTCGGGGTCGAGGTGGCCCAGGAGGGGGGCGGCGAGGGCGAGGGTGGCCTCGGGGTAGGGGTTGGAGGGGCCGGGGCCCAGGAGAGCGCGGTCCAGCAGTGGCATGGGGTGGACTCTACGGTCCTGGTGACGCGCTTGCGGGGGGCTGCTTGCGTGGGTGCGTCCTGGGGCGCAATGGGGCCTGTCCTCGGGGGCCGCGAGTGTGTAACTCGGGATGTGGCGAGTCAAGGGCGCCTTCGGCGTCGCTTCGCGATGGGCTACGCCCACCCTTGACACGCCACCTCCCGAGCTACGAGCGGCCAGGACTGGGGCAGGCCCAGGTGTGAGCACAGCCCATGACCATTCGCTCAGCTGAGCGTCGTTGGGTTTGCCGAGCTGGTGGTGGGGCTGGGCACCATGGTTTGCGGGGTGGGGGTGGGGTTGGCCAAACGACGGCTTTTGGAGATGCCTTCGGAAGGGGCTCGCCTGCGGCTTCGGTTGCCGGGGGGAGAGCCCTGCCGCTGACCGGCACCGGCGTCGTCGACCGCGTCGAGGGGATGGGGCGCGGGGGGTTTTGGGACGGGAAGGGCTAGTGGTGCTGGAAGGCGGGGTAGAGGGGGAGGTCGCGGCGGCCCAGGTGGTTGGTGAGGGCGGCTACCACCTCCACCGCGTGGTGGGCGGTGGCGTCCGCGCCCGCGGTGTTGGCTGCCCGGGCCAGGTCGGCCCAGCGGGACAGGAGGATGTCGGCGGGGTCGGGGCGGGGGAGGTGGCCGCCGGAGGTGAGGTCGCGGGCGTCGGGGACGGTGAGGAACTGGTGGGTGGTGAGCCAGACCCAGAAGAGCTGGGCGTCGAGGAGCTTGGGGAGCAGGACGGCGTCGTCGTCGAGGTCGGGCCACATGACGCGGACCTCGGCGCGCCAGGCGGCGAGCATGGCCTCGGTCATGCCGCGGGGCAGGGTGTAGGCGCACCAGCAGGAGGGGAACGGGACCGTGAGGTAGGCGGCGTCGAACATCATGTTGCGGACGCAGCCGCCCTCGAAGTCCAGGAAGCGGACGCCGCGGTTGGTGATGAGGTTGTTGTCCGGGCAGGAGTCCGAGGGGCTGAAGGCGCGGTGGCGGCCGGTGTCGAGCAGGGCCAGGGCGGCGTGCGCGGCCTCCTCGGCGGCCGGGGAGGTGCGCACGCCCAGCTCGGCGGCCAGCAGGGCGGGCAGGGCGCGCACGGCCGCCGGGCCGGAGACGGCCAGCGGGTCCTTGTCCTTGGGCGGGCGCAGCCTGCGCAGCAGGGCGTCGAAGTCGGCCTCGCGGCCCGCGGTGGAGGCGTGCAGCTTGCCCAGCGAGCGGGCCCAGGACAGCAGCGCCGCCTCGGCCGCCCGGGAGTCCTCGCCGTGCAGCTTCTCCGCCAGCGTCGGCGCCCGGCCCAGGTCCTCCATGACCAGCAGCGTCGACCCGCTGTCGTGGGCGAACAGCTCCGGGCACATCCGCTCCTCGGCGGCCAGGGCGGTGAACAGCTGGTAGCTGACGGCCTCGCGCACCCAGCTGTCGCGCGGGGCGGCGCCCTCGGGTTGCAGGTAGCGCTTGACCACCAGGGTGCGGGGCAGCGCGAACGGGGTCTCCGCGACCTTCACCCGCAGCACCGCCGAGCGGCCGCTGCCCCCCAGGTCCTCGGCGTCGGCCAGCCGGATGCGGGCGCCGAAGCGCTTGGCCATGACCGCCTCCGCGGCCGCGACCGCCGCATCGATCTCGGGAGCACCCGCCTGCCCCGGGCTGCCGGTGCCCGACGCCCGCGGCACCGCGCGCACGCGCGCGCCGCCCGCGGGTCGCGGGGACGGCGGATCGGCGGCGATCTCCACTCTCATCTCCTCCGACCCTACTCGCGCACCCCGGCCACCCCCGCACGGAGACGGCCCGCACGTCGGCGAACCGCGCACCGGGCACCCGCCCGTCCCGGTGGCGACACCTCGACCGTAGCCGGGTCGAACGATCCAGAACGAGGCGCGGGTCAACAACTCACGGCGTCGATCGTGTTTCGGGTCGAGAACGACGACGCTACCCCCGGGTGGGCTCACCCGCGCGGCAACGGCCGCCGCACGTGCCTGCCCGGGCCGTGCCGCAGCAGCAGCACGGCGGCCGCGGCGACGACGATGCCCACCAGGTTCACCGCCAGCTGCCCCGCCGAGCCCAGCACCCGCCCCCAGTCGCCCAGCACCGCGGCGACGCCGATGTACCCGGCGGCGGGCACGGTGGTCACCGAGATGAACACGCCCACCAGCGCCGCCGACTTCGCCGAGGTCATCGACAGCATCCCGGCCGCGCCCGCGAGCACGGCCACGACCAGCGACCACGGGCCCACCTCGTAGACGAAATCGACCTGGTGGCCGTCCCCGGCGATCACCGAGGCGTCGAACAACCCGGTCAGCCCGCCCACCCAGGTGCCCGCCGCGGTCACCAGGACGGCCACCGGGAACCCCACGGCCAGCGCGAGCGCCGCCCGGCGCACCAGGTCCCAGCGGCGGCGCACCAGGCCGACCGCCAGCGCCGCCAGCGGGCCGAACTCCGGGCCGACGACCATCGCGCCGACGATCGTCACCGGCGAGTCGGTGACCACGCCGACCGCGGCCAGCAGGCAGGCGATGGTGAGGAAGGCCAGGAAGGTCGCGTTGAGCCGGGACTCCTCCCCGGTGCGGGCGACCAGCTCCTCCCACACCACCGCGTCCGCGCCCTCGCCGGGCGCGCGCTCCTCGGCCAGGTCGGCCGCGTCGGACAGCGCGGTGTCGATCTGCTCCAGGGTGACGCCGCCGTCGCGGTCCACGCCGAGCTCGCACAGCCGGGAGAGGACCTCGTCGGCGGCCTCCCTGGCCACGTCGGCCTCCACGACGTCGCCCGCGGGGTCGAGGGCGGCGCCGCGGAACAGCACGAGGTGCGTGGCGCCCCGGTGCTCGCGCAGCAGGGCCACCACGTCCTCGGTCCGGTCGGCGGGGCTGACCACCCGCAGGTGCAGCACCGGTTACTCGGCGGGCTTGTCCTGCTTGGGGGCGGGCTTGAAGTCCACCCCCGCCTCCTTGCGCTGCTCGGCGGTGATCGGCGCGGGGGCGCTGGTCAGCGGGTCGAAGCCGCCACCGGTCTTGGGGAAGGCGATGACCTCGCGGATGGAGTCCGCGCCCGCCAGCAGCATCACGACGCGGTCCCAGCCGAAGGCGATGCCGCCGTGCGGGGGCGGGCCGTAGGAGAACGCGTCGAGCAGGAACCCGAACTTCTCCTGCGCCTGCTCGTGGTCGATCCCCATCAGCGCGAAGACGCGCTCCTGCACGTCCTTGCGGTGGATGCGGATCGAGCCGCCGCCGATCTCGTTGCCGTTGCACACCAGGTCGTAGGCGTAGGCCAGCGCGTTCGCCGGGTCCTGCTCGAACCGGTCCACCCAGTCCGGGTGCGGCGAGGTGAACGCGTGGTGCACCGCGGTCCAGCGGCCCGAGCCGACGGCGACGTCGCCCGCGGACTGGGCGGCGGAGGCCTCCTCGAACAGCGGGGCGTCGACGACCCAGACGAACGACCAGGCGCTCTCGTCGATGAGCCCGCAGCGCTTGCCGATCTCCAGGCGCGCGGCGGCCAGCAGCGAGCGGGCCTCGGCGGGGTTGCCCGCGGCGAAGAACACGCAGTCGCCGGGGTTGGCGCCCGCGGCCTTGGCCAGGCCCTCGCGCTCGGCCTCGGTGATGTTCTTGGCGACCGGGCCGCCGAGCGTGCCGTCCTCGCCGACGAGCACGTAGGCCAGGCCCTTGTGCCCGCGCTGCTTGGCGAACTCCTGCCACGCGTCGAGCTGGCGGCGCGGCTGCGCGGCGCCCCCGGGCATCACCACCGCGCCGACGTAGGGGGCCTGGAAGACCCGGAAGGTGGTGTCCTTGAAGTACTCGGTGAGCTCGGTCAGCTCCAGGTCGAAGCGCAGGTCCGGCTTGTCCGAGCCGTACTTGGCCATGGCGTCGGCGTAGGAGATGCGCGGGATGTCGCCCGCGATCTCGTGCCCGGCCAGCTCCCGCCACAGCGCCTTGGCGATCTTCTCCCCGAGGGCGATGACGTCGTCCTGGTCGACGAAGCTCATCTCGATGTCGAGCTGGGTGAACTCCGGCTGGCGGTCGGCGCGGAAGTCCTCGTCCCGGTAGCAGCGGGCGATCTGGTAGTACCGCTCCATCCCGCCGACCATGAGCAGCTGCTTGAACAGCTGCGGCGACTGCGGCAGGGCGTACCAGGACCCGGGGCGCAGCCGGGCGGGGACGAGGAAGTCGCGCGCGCCCTCGGGGGTCGAGCGGGTCAGGGTGGGCGTCTCGACCTCGACGAAGCGCTCCTCGTGCAGGATCGTCCTGGCGATCCGGTTGGCCTCGCTGCGCATCCGGATGGCGCTCGCCGGGCCGCTGCGGCGCAGGTCGAGGTAGCGGTGGCGCAGGCGCACCTCGTCGCCGACGGAGAGGTGGTCGTCGAGCGGGAAGGGCAGCGGGGCGGACTCGCTGAGCACCTCCAGCTCGGTGGCCAGCACCTCGATGGCGCCGGTGGGCAGCTCGGGGTTCTCGTTGCCCGCCGGGCGCACGGACACCTCACCGACGACCCGGACGCAGAACTCCGCGCGCAGCCGGTGCGCCCGCTCGGCCATGTCGCCCTCGCGGAACACCACCTGGGCGACCCCGGAGGCGTCGCGCAGGTCGATGAAGATGACGCCGCCGTGATCGCGCCTGCGGGCGACCCAACCGCTGAGGGTGATGGTCTGCCCGGCGTGCTCGGCGCGGAGGGTTCCGGCCTCGTGCGTGCGGATCACGGGTCGTGTGCTCCTGTCCAGATGTTGGGACGCGGCGCGCCGTCGCGGGTGACTCTCGCGCACCGCCTGTGCTGGTCAGGCTAGCCAACGGACCCCGGGAGGCGTCGAGCAGGTTTAACCGCACCCGCCGACCGACACCCGCCGCAGCAGGTGAACCACAGAACTGGCCCATTCGGGTGTACGTATTAATCCCAACGGGTCCGAGGGTGTTGGACCTTAGGGCTGATGTTGTCACCGGAGGCAGTGACGCCGTCACCCAGGAATTAACACTGGCGCTACCCATGGGGCCTACCACGACGTACTGTGCTCATCAGGGCGTAAGGGGTAACCCAGGGAGTGAACATGGGTAGCGGTATCACCCGCGAGCCAGTTCGTGAACTTCACCAGAACGAGAGGGTCCGGCACGCGATGACCGCTGCACAGCCGGAGTCGCCCGCGGTCGACGCGTTCCCCGCGGCACTGCGGTCGGCCATCCAGGCCAGCGGCCTGAGCCTCGACCGCATCCAGTACCGGCTGCGCGCCCGCGGCGTGTCCATCAGCGTCACGGCGCTGAGCTACTGGCAGTCCGGCAGGCGCAGGCCCGAGCGCGCCGAGTCGCTGGCCGCCCTCGGCCACCTGGAGGACGTGCTCAGCGTGCCCACCGGGTCGCTGATCGCCCTGCTCGGCCCGCCCCGGCCGCGCGGGCGGGTCAACCGCGAGTCCTCCCGGCTGACCGTCGAGGCGCTGTGGGGCAGCAACAGCGAGCCGGTGTCGCACCTGCTGCGGCGCATCGACTTCACCACCGACTCCGCGCTGGTGAAGCTCTCCCAGCACGACCGGATGGAGATCGCCGCCAACCGGGGTGAGAAGTCCATCGCGGTGCGCCAGGTGCTGCGCGCCGAGCGCGACGGCGCCGACCGGGCGCTGATGGTCTACGACCTGGAGCTGCCCGGGCGCCCCTTCCCCGAGGTGACCCCCGGCGACAACTGCCGCATCGGGCGGGTCGCGCACGACCCGGCCGCGGGCATGATGGCCGCGGAGATCATGCTCGACCAGCCGCTCAACCGGGGCGAGACCGCGGTCGTCGACTACGCGCTGCACCACCCCGGGCCGCCCTACTCCCGCGGCGACGACTCCTACTGCCGCAAGTTCAACACCCCGGTGCGCGAGTTCGTGGTGGAGCTGCGGTTCGACCCGCGGATGCTCCCCGCGTACCTGGAGCAGTGCGTCATGGACGCCGACGACCAGATCACCAACCGCAAGAAGATCGAGGTCACCCCGGACGGCAAGGCGCACGCGGTGGCCCTGGACTTCGGCCCCGGCATCCTCTGCGTGCGCTGGGAGTGGCCGGACTAGGCCGCGTCCCGCCCGTCGGCTGTCCAATCCCCTCGTCCCCACCGGCACGTCGCGCCGTCTGCGCTCGGCACCACGACCGCCCGCCACGGGTGGGCCCGTTCGGCACCGCGAACGGGCTGCCGCAACCCCCCTCGCTCAGCCCACCAGCTCGGGCAGCTCCGCCGCCAGCCCCGCCACCGGTCCGACGACCGTGATGGCGGGCGGGCGGATGCCCTGGGCCAGCACGTCCGACGCCGCCGCCTCCAGGGTCGTGCGCAGCACCCGCTGGTTGCGCGTGGTGCCGTCCTGGATGACGGTCACCGGTGTCGTCTTGGGCCGCCCGCCCGCGATCAGCACGGCGGCGAACTGGTCGAGCTTGTCCACGCCCATGAGGATCACGATGGTGCCGCCGAGCCGGGCCAAGGCGTCCCAGTCGGTCAACGACTCCGCGGGCGCGATGTGCCCGGACACCACCACCACCTCGTGCGCGACACCCCGGTGGGTCACCGGGACCTGCGCGGCGGCGGGAACGGAGAACGCCGAGGTGATGCCCGGGACGACGGTCACCGGGACCCCGGCCTCGGCGCAGGCGATCAGCTCCTCGAAGCCGCGGCCGAACAGGTAGGGGTCACCGCCCTTGAGCCGCACCACGAACTTGCCCGCCTTGGCGTGGCTGACCAGCGCGTCGTTGATGGCGTCCTGGCTGGCGGCGCGGCCGTAGGGGATCTTGGCGGCGTCGATGACCTCGACGTCGGGGGCGAGCTCGTCGAGCAGGTCGCGCGGGCCGAGCCGGTCGGCCACCACGACGTCGGCGCGGGCCAGCAGCCTGCGGCCGCGCACGGTGATCAGCTCCGGGTCGCCGGGGCCGCCGCCGACCAGCGCCACGCCGGGCAGCGCGGGCGCGGTGGCCCGGTCGGGCACCCGGCCCTCGCGCAGGGCGTCGAGCAGGGCGTCGCGCACGGCCGCCGAGCGCTGGTGCGCTCCGCCCGCCAGCACGCCCACCAGCAGGCCCTCGTACTCGCCGCTGGCCGGGGTCACCGCGCTGCCCTCGGACCCGGCGTCGGCGCGCACGCAGAACACCCGCACCCGCTCGGCCTCCTCCGCCACCGCGGCGTTGACCTCGGAGTCCGAGGTGCAGCACAGCACGTACCAGGCCTCGGCCAGGTCGCCTGCCCGGTAGGGGCGGCGGTGCCAGACCAGCTCGCCCGCGGCGACCATCCCCTCCACCGACGGGGTGGCCTCCGGGGAGACCAGCTCGACGGCGGCGCCGGCGGCCACCAGCCGGGGCAGCCGCCGCTGGGCGACGGTGCCGCCGCCGACCACGACGACGCGGCGGCCCGCGAGGTCGAGCCCGACCAGGTAGTGCTGCTCGCTCATGCCGACAGCATGCCGGGTCGTCGCCCGCCGTTCACCCACCGAGCCCGGTCAGTGTGACCCAGCAGGCACCCGCAGCCGGTAGCCGACGCCGCGCACCGACTCCACCGCCAGCTCGTCCGGCAGCGCTCGCAGCTGCCTGCGCAAGCGCTTGACCGCCGAGACCACCGCCTGCGCGTCGCCCACGTACGGCCTGCCCCACACGTGCGTGGTCAGCTCGGCGAAGGTCCACACCCGACCGACCTCCCCCGCCAGCGCGACCAGCAGGTCGAACTCCCTGGCCGACAGCGCCAGCGCCACCCCGAGCCAGCTGGCCGCGCGCGTGCCGGTGTCCAGGCGCAGCCCGGCGCACTCGACGACCCGGTGCGCCGCGGGCAGCGGCGGCGGGGCCAGCGCGGCGTCCAGGGCGTCGCGCAGCGCCCGCTGGTCGGGCAGGTAGAGCACCGCGGCGCGCCCCCCGGTCGCGGCCGCCACCGCCGCCAACTGCTCCGCGCTGGTGCCCACGCACAGCACCAGCGGGGTGTCGACCCGCTCCATCACCTCACCGGTCTCCACCGGTCACCACCCCCGCAGCGCGTTCGACATTCACTGACGAGTTCATCACCGAAGGGGGTCATCCCATTACTCGTCCGGTCGGGTGTTGTGGGCAGAATCCGGTCACCGACCGTCAAACGACCCCAGAACGCCCGGGAGCGCGCCTTCTCTTGTCACGGGCCATCAGGCAGCGTCAGGGGGAACCGGTGCGTCAGCACACGACCACCGGTGGTCACCACGCGCCCCTGCCGCGCGAGTTGGGAGTCCCACCTTGTCAGAAAGCCACTTCCGGCGCAGGAGCAAGCGCCGGACAGCCGCGACCCTGGCCACCGCCGTCCTCGGTCTGCTCGCCACCGTCACCGCGCCCGCCTCGGCCCAGCAGGCCCCGAGCGCCACCGACAAGATCGACAAGAGCGTCAGCGCCGCGCTGGACGCCAAGGACGGCGTCGACTTCTGGGTGGCGCTGTCGGACCGGGCCGACCTGTCCGGGCCGTCCGCCGTGGCCGGGTGGGCCGAGCGCGGCCGCGCGGTCTACGACGCGCTCAAGACCACGGCCGACCGCAGCCAGCAGTCCATCCGCAAGGAGCTGGACGCCGCCGGTGTGGACTACGACACCTTCTTCATCAGCAACGCCGTGCGGGTGCGCGGCGGCAGCGAGGCGCTGGCCACGTCGCTGGCCGCGCACGGCGAGGTGCGCGCGATCCTGCCCGCGCGCACCTACGAGCTGCCCAAGCCGCTGCCCGCCGAGTCCGTGGCCCGGGTCGACTCCGTCGAGTGGGGCCTGGCGGCCATCAACGCCGACGACGTGTGGTCGCAGTTCGGCGACCGCGGCGAGGGCATCGTGGTCGGCAACGTCGACTCCGGCGTCCAGTACGACCACCCGGCCCTGGTCGGCCAGTACCGCGGCAACACCGGTGGCGGCACCTTCGACCACAACTACAGCTGGTACGACCCGGCCGGGGTGTGCCCCACCGACGCGCCGTGCGACAACAACGGTCACGGCACGCACACCATGGGCACGATGGTCGGCGACGACGGCGGGGGCAACCAGATCGGCGTCGCCCCCGGCGCCAGGTGGATCGCGGCCAAGGGCTGCGAGACCAACGGCTGCTCGGACGCCTCGCTGCTGGCCTCCGGCGAGTGGATGCTCGCCCCGACCGACCTGTCCGGCGCGAACCCGCGCCCGGACCTGCGGCCCAACGTGGTCAACAACTCCTGGGGCTCGTCCAACGGCGCCGCGATCGACCCCTGGTACACCGACACGGTGACCGCGTGGCGCGCGGCGGGCATCTTCCCGTCGTTCTCCAACGGCAACTCCGGGCCCAGCTGCAACACCGCGGGCTCCCCCGGCGACACCACCGCGACCTACGCCTCCGGCGCGTTCAACGCCGCGGGCCAGATCGCGTCCTTCTCCAGCCGGGGCCCCGGCGAGAACGGCGACGTGAAGCCGAACATCGCCGCCCCCGGTGAGGACGTGCGCTCCTCGGTGCCCGGCAACGACTACGACGTCTACAGCGGCACGTCGATGGCGGCGCCGCACACCTCCGGCACCGTGGCGCTGATGTGGTCGGCCGCGCCGTCGCTGGTCGGTGACGTCGAGCGCACCGAGGAACTGCTCGACGAGACCGCCGTGGACGTCAACGCGACCTCCTGCGGCGGCACCGCGGCGGACAACAACATCTGGGGCGAGGGCAAGCTCGACGCCTACGCCGCGGTCGACCGCTCGCCGCGCGGCCCGGTCGGCACCCTGTCCGGCACCGCGACCGACTCGGCCACAGGCGCACCGGTGGCGGGCGCCTCGGTGGCCATCACCGGCCCGAGCAACCGCACCCTGCGCACCGACGCCGAGGGCGCGTTCACCTCGACCCTGCCGGTCGGGGACTACCAGCTGGCGCTGTCGGCGTTCGGCTACGGCAGCACCACCGCCACGGCCACCATCACCCAGGACCAGACGACCACCGTGTCCCCGGCGCTCGCGCCGGTGGCCCGGCACACCGTCTCCGGTGTGGTCAGCAACTCGCAGGGCCCGGTGGCCAACGCCACGATCAAGGTCGACGGCACCCCGATCGCGGCGGTGACCAGCGCCGGGGACGGCTCCTACAGCATCCCCAACGTGCCCGAGGGCACCTACCGGCTGTCCGCCTCCGCGGGCGGCTGCACCGACCCGAAGGTGCAGGACCTGGTCGTCGACGGCGACGAGACCGTCGCGATCACCCTGCCCAACCGGTCGGACTCCTTCGGCACCTACTGCGTCCTCGACACCTCCCCGTACGTGGAGGCGGACACGGCGCTGCCGCTGACCGGCGACGACGCGGACGTGCCCGTGCAGCTGCCGTTCGGGTTCTTCTTCTACGGCAACACCTACACGCAGGCCTACGTGGCGACCAACGGCTACCTGAACTTCTTGGCCTCCAACCGCGCCTATTCCAACGTGGCCATCCCGGCGGCAGCGGTGCCCAACGCGGCGGTCTACCCGTTCTGGGACGACCTGACGATCGACTCCGCGAGCCGGGTCGCCACCAAGACCCTGGGCACGGCGCCCAACCGCGAGTTCGTCATCGAGTGGCGCAACGCGACGTTCTACCAGTCGACCGCCACGCGCCTGGACTTCGAGACGGTGCTGTCCGAGAGCGGGGAGATCTCCTTCCGCTACCGGGGCATCGACCCGAACAGCACCCGCGAGCGCGGTGAGTCCGCGACCGTGGGCATCGAGAACGCGACCGGCACGGTGGCGTTGCAGTACTCGTTCAACAGCGCCGCCCTCGCCAACGGCACCGCGATCCGGTTCAAGCTCCCGCCGTCGGCCACCGCGACCGGCCGCGTCACCGACGCCAACGACAAGGCGGCGCTGGCGGGCGCGACCGTGCGGGTCCTCAAGGGCACCGCGGAGACCGCGAAGCTCACCACCGACGCCGACGGCCGCTACTCCGCGCGCCTGCTGGCGGGCGCGTACACGGTGGAGGTGTCCAAGCCCAACTACGCCACGCAGACCCGCGCCATCACCGTGGGCGACGCGGTGACGGCGGACTTCGCGCTCAAGACACCGCGCGCGGAGATCGCCACCACGCCGGTGGTGTTCCTGGGCCAGTCCGGCCAGCTGCGCACCGCGGTGCTGCCGCTGAAGAGCACCAGCGACCAAGCGCTGACGTTCTCGGTGGCCACCGGGGTGCCGTGGGCGTGGGCGGTGCCGGGCTCCGGCACGGTCGCGCCGGGCGCGCAGCAGGACATCACGGTGCGCGTCGACCCGGTGGGCCTGCCGCCGGGCGTGCACACCGCGTCGCTCACCCTGACCACCAACGCGGGCCGCACGCCGACCATCACCGTCCCGGTGAGCCTGGTCGTCCCGGCCTACCGCACCGGTGTCGACGTCGGTGGCACCACCGGGTACACCGACCAGGGCGCGGACGCGTGGGTGGCGGACAAGGCCTGGGCGCCGGGCGGCTACGGCTACCTCAGCGGCGGCCCGGTCGTGACGTCCAAGAAGGACATCGCGGGCACCACCGACGACGCGCTGTTCCAGTCGCAGCGCGAGAGCGCCGGCGGCTACCGCTTCGACGGCCTGCCCGCGGGCACCTACCAGGTGGAGCTGTCGTTCGCGGAGCTCAAGGCGGGCCTGGCGCCCGGCAAGCGCGTGTTCGACGTGTCGGTGAACGGGACGAAGGTGCTCGCCAACTACGACATCGCGGCCGCGGTGGGCGCGTTGGCGGCGGACACCAGGCAGTTCTGGGTGAGCGTGCCGCAGGGCGGTTCCATCTCGGTGGAACTGGCCGCGCAGCGCGGCAAGCTGCCGCCGGTGATCAACGCCCTGCGCGTGACGCACCGACCGGACCGCGCCCAGCCGTAGCGGTTCCGCGTGAACAGGAAGGGCCCTCCCGGTGCGACACCGGGAGGGCCCTTCCGCGTCATCGGCCCGATCCGCCAGGGCTCGTCCCACAAGGGCTGCCAGGCGGGTGGCGGGAACGACTAGCGGGGCCTGCGCGAGCGCCCCGAGCGCGCGGAGAACGCCGCCGCGCCACCGCCCGAGGGCTGCTGGGCCCCGCTGCGCGGCTGCTCGGCCGCCCGGGGCTGCTGCGCCTGACCGCGGGTGCGCTGCCCGCGCGGGGTGCGCTCCTTGGGCTGCTGGTCGCGGTTGCGGGGCGGCTTGGGCTGCTCGGCCTGCTTGGGCGCGCGCGGGTTCTCCTTGCCCTGCCTGCCCTGCTTGGGCTGCGCCGCCTCACCCGCCTCCTTCGCGGCGGGCTTGCGCTTGCGCTGCGGGCGCTTCGGCGGGGCCGGGCGGTCGTCGGGGGCCACCAGGACGCGCTCGCCGGGGGCGAGCTGGGCCAGCAGCGGGTGCCCGGGGCCCGCCTTGGTGGTGGTCGGGGTGATGCCCGCCTTCTTCGTCAGCGCGCGGACGTCCTCGACCTGCTCGTCGGTCATCAGGGTCACCACGGTGCCCGAGGCCCCCGCGCGCGCGGTGCGGCCGGAGCGGTGCAGGTACGCCTTGTGCTCCACCGGCGGGTCGGCGTGGATGACCAGGGTCACGTCGTCGACGTGGATGCCCCGCGCGGCGATGTCGGTGGCGACCAGGGTGGGGGCGGTGCCCTCGGCGAACGCGGTGAGGTTGCGGGTGCGCGCGTTCTGCCCGAGGTCGCCGTGCAGCTCCACCGCCCGCACGCCCGCCGCGACGAGCTGGCGGGTGAGCCGGGTGGCGCCGCGGCGGGTGCGGGTGAACACCAGCGACCGGCCGGGCGCCGAGGCCAGGTCCACCAGCACCGGCAGCCGGTTGGTGCCGTCGACGTGCAGGACGTGGTGGGTCATGGCCGCGACCGGGGACTTGGCCGAGTCCACGCTGTGCGTCACCGGGTCGGTGAGGTAGCGGTCGACCAGCACGTCGATGCCGTTGTCGAGGGTGGCCGAGAACAGCAGCCGCTGGCCGTCGCGCGGGGTGCGGTCGAGCAGCCTGCGCACCGCGGGCAGGAAGCCGAGGTCGGCCATGTGGTCGGCCTCGTCGAGCACGGTGACGGCGACGTCGTCGAGCGCGGCGTGGCCCTCGGCGAGGTGGTCGGCCAGCCTGCCGGGGCAGGCCACCAGCAGGTCGACGCCCGCCTTGAGGGCGGTGATCTGCGGGCCGGGGCGCACTCCGCCGAAGACGGTGGTGGCGCGCAGGCCCAGCGCCCTGGCCAGCGGCTCGGCGGACTCCAGGATCTGCGTCGCCAGCTCCCGGGTGGGGGCGAGCACCAGCGCGCGCGGCTTGCCGGGCCGGGCCGGGCGGCCGCCCGCGAGCCGGGCCAGCACGGGGATGAGGAAGGCGTAGGTCTTGCCGGAGCCGGTGCGGCCCCGGCCCAGCACGTCCCGGCCCGCCAGCGAGTCCGGCAGGGTCGCGGCCTGGATCGGGAAGGGCTCGTGCACGCCGATCCCGGCCAGCGCGGACACCAGCGGGGCGGGCACGCCGAGATCGGCGAAACCGGGGGTGGGGCGGCGGACCGCCATGGGGCTGCTCCGTGGGTCGGGTCGGTGCCGGACCACGGGTGCCGCGCCGGGCAGGCCGCCGGGCGTGGTCCGACCGCGCCCGCGGAACCCGGCCGCGGCGTCGGGGGACCGGCGGGCGTCGCCGGTGGCGCCACCCGGCGCACATCGTACCGGTGCCCGCCCGCCCCGGGGGCCGATGCCGGGTGGGGTAGGGTTTTTCCCGGCCGGGACCCCGGCGCGCCGCGGCTGGTCAGCCCGGCCTGCGCGCGGTCCCTGGGCCCGAGCGCAGACCCTCCGTGAAAGACCCCACGCACCCTGGCGCGCACGGTCGTCCCGTGCCCCGCGCGGGTGCCCCCCATCCCCTTTGGAGCACCACATGACTGTCAGCGACACCGGTTACACGCGCGGAGCCGCCGACGAGTTCACCCAGGCCCGCGCTGACGCCCGGGAGGACATGAGCGCCAAGCGCGTGCGCGCGGCGCGCACCGTCGCCAGCTACGCCGTCGACGCCCAGGACTGCCTGACGCTGCTGCGGATGCTCGGCCTGGACACCGACGACGCCGACGACGCCGACAACACCGCCGACCTCTAGGACGCGCGGGGGGCGGGCGCTCAGCCCGCCTTCTGCCACAGGCCCTCGATGCCCTCGGTCCTGGCGCGGTGGTCGAAGTAGAGCAGGCAGGACACCGCACCGCCGTAGGCCAGCTGCGCCGCGCTGACGACCGCCGCGGCCAGGATCTCGGTGACCATGCTGCCGCCGCTGACCACGCTGAACACCGCCTGCACCACCGACACCAGCAGCAGGCTCACCAGACCGACGAGCATGCTGATGCCGAACACCCGCCACCAGCCGACCGCGTGCACCAGCTGCCGCGACCGGCCCAGCGACGCCAGCGCGGGCGAGTCCTCCATGACCACGGCGAAGAGGCTGAAGCTGAACGCGGTGGTGAGGTAGAGCACGGCCACGATCGCGCCGAGCAGCACCAGCACCGCCAGCGGCCCCAGCACCGCCACCAGCAGCAGGGCGGCGGCGAGGATCGCCCCCACGAGCAGCGCCTGGACCAGCCACGCCACGAACATCCTGGGCAGCGCCGGGGCGGACTCGGCGAACGCCTGCCGCAGGCCCGGGGAGTGGCCGAAGACCGAGCGGATCACCACGACGGTCAGCACGCCGGTGAACACCAGCCCCAGCAGGCCGGAGAGCGTGGACTGGATGAGGGTGTCCACCGCGACGTCGCTGAGCAGCGAGCGGTTGAGCACCCCGGTCGCGGACACCACGCCCGCGCTGTCGGGCAGGCCGCCGAGCACGAGGGTGCTGACCACCCAGCGCAGCAGCTCCACGCACAGCATCAGCAGCAGCGCGAACCCCAGCAGCGGCCCGGCGTTGCGGTGCACGGCCTGCACGGCGCCGGAGAGCAGGTCGCCCAGGCCCAGCGGGCGCAGCGGGACGACGCCCAGCCGCAGCGGCTCCCCACCCCCGGTCGAACGCCCCTGCTGCTCGAAGCGCGGCTCGTCCGACATCGCTGCTGGCCCCCACTCACCCGCGCGGGCCGGGTCGCCCGCAGCGGACGAGGTTACAGGTAGCCCGCGACGAACTTGAGCGCGTCGGGCAGCACCCGGCGGTAGTAGGCGTCGTCGTGCCCGCCCGGGCCGGTGGTGAGCTTGCCGCGGGCCTTCTCCGCGAACTCGCGGCTGGTGGCGAGGAAGTCGCGGTCGTCGGTGCCGCACCAGACCCCGACCGGGAGGTTGGCGTACTGCGGGGTGTGCCGCAGCGGTTCGCCCTGCTCCCAGCTCTGCCGGGTCTGGTAGATGCCGGACTTGGCGGCGTCGGCGTAGGTGTCGAACAGCGTGGGGCTGATGGCCGCCACCGCGGACAGGCCGGGGGTGCGGGCCAGGGTCAGCGCGCCCGTGCCGCCCTCGCCGACGCCCAGCGCGGCGAACGGGGTGGTGGCCAGGTCCAGCCGGTCCAACCAGCCGGGCAGGTCGTCCATGAGCATCCGCTGCGGGTCGTCGTCCTTGTCCCCGACCCAGTTGCCGCCGTCCACCGCGGCCAGCGCGAACGGCACCCCGGTCTGCTTGACCAGCCCGGTCAGCGCCTGCTGGAGCCCCAGGGAGACCATCGACTTGGCGTTGCCGTACTTGCCGCCGTGCAGGGTCACGCACACCGGCATCGGCTGGGCGGGCACGCCGCTGGGCCGCATCACCACCACGTCGACCTCGCGGGCCCGACCGGTGGACAGGTCGCGCCGGGTGATGACCGGGTCGGTGTCCGGCACTGTCGGGTTGCCCGCCAGCAGCTGGGCCCCGGTGCCGGTGGGGGCGGGCTCGCGCTGGCACCCGGCCAGCAGGCCCGCGCCCAGGCCTGCCCCGAGTGTCAGCACAGCCCGGCGGGACAGCCGGGTTCTTCGCGCAGCGCTCACGACTTCTCCGCTCGTCACGGACCCCTGGGGTGGATCTTAGGGGCGGCTGACGACCCTAGGGCCAGAGCGCGCAAAAGCCCACACCCCTGCTGGGATCGCGTGACAGCGACTAACGGATGGACAATACTGCCCCGTTTTTTTCGCACCGCCCACAGGCGGCGGTGGGGGCCGGTGCACCGGTCCCCACCGCGCACCGGGGTCAGCCCAGCTGGGCCTCGATGTCGCTGGAGAACGACGCCAGGCGGGTGTAGACGCCCGGCTTGCCCGGCCGGGCGCAGCCCTCGCCCCAGGACACCGCGCCGATCAGCTTGCCGCCCGCGACCAGCGGGCCGCCGGAGTCGCCCTGGCAGGAGTCCAGGCCACCGTCGGGCACGCCCGCGCAGACCATGGAGTCGGCGATGTAGTCCGAGCTGTAGGCGGTGGTGCAGTCGGAGTCGGAGACGACCGGCACGTCGACCTTGAGCAGGGTGTCGGAGGTGGAGCCGCCCTCGGAGGTCGCGCCCCAGCCCAGCACCGTCGTGGTGGTGCCCTCGGCGTAGAGGCCCTCGTCCCCGGCGCCCGCCACGTCGATCGGCGTGGCCGACAGGCTGGTGTCGAGGGTCAGGACCGCGACGTCGGCGCTGATCGAGGGGTCGGAGTAGTCCGGGTGGACCCAGATGCCGGTGACGCCCGCGGTCTCACCGCCCGCGGCGGTCAGGTCGGTCCGGCCCGAGACCACCTGGACCTCGGCGGGGGAGCTGCCGTCGACGCAGTGCGCCGCGGTGACGACCTTGTTCGCCCTGGCCAGCGAGCCGCCGCAGAACTGGAAGCCGTCCGGCGTGGTCAGCGCCACGGTGAACGGGTAGTCGGCGATGTCGGCGCCCTCGCCGCCGACGATGTAGGGGGTGACGGTGTCGGCCTGCGCGGTCGACACGGTCGCGGCGGCACCCGCCGCGAACACCGCTGCGGCAACCCCGATCAAGCGGACGAGCCGCTTTGCCTCAGCCACGATGATCTCCTTCGAGCCGTCGCCGGGCTTGGGTCCCGGCCTTGACTCATGGCTACCGGCAGGTCACGGCGGGCAACACCCCCGTACGGATGGGGCCGAACAGGTGAAAGGTGGTCGATCACCGCTCTGACCTGGGGATGGTTATTACCGGACACACCCGACTTTCGGATGGTCTTGGCCCCGGGGGGCGCGCCGGTCAGGCCGCCGACCCCGAGCGCTCCCCCCACAGCAGGAACGTCAACGAGGCGGGCGCCAACCCGGTGCCACCGCCCTCGACCCCCACGACGTTCGCCACCGACAGCTGGCACCCGCCCACCGCGTACCCGGCGTCAGCGAGCACCTGGCGGGTCGCGCCGACCCGGTCGAGCTCCGGCACGACGACCACCACCCGCTCCGCGCCCGCCCCGGCGCACGCGCGCACCACGTCCGGCTCAGCGGCGGCGAGGAAGATCGAGTCCGGCCGGGGCAGGTCGGGCAGCACCCGCAGCGGGTCGCCGTCGGCCAGCCGCACGTCCACCCCGTGCGCGCCCGCGTTGGCCACGATCCGCACGCACAACCCCGAGTCGCGCTCCACCGCGACCACCGCCGCGCCCAACCGGGCCGCCTCGATCCCCACCGCCCCGGACCCGGCGCACACGTCCCACACCAGCACCCCCGGCCGCGGCGCCAACCGGGCCAGGGCCAGCGCCCGCACCTCCGGCGCGGTGCCCACGCCCGCCCGGGTCGCGAACGCGCCCTCGTCCAGCGCCCACCCGCCGACCGGCGGCACCACCTCGCCGCCCGCGATCCACGACTCCCGGCCCACCGCGTCCAGCGACGCCAGGCACAGCACCAGCGACGGCTGCCGCCACGCCCGCCGCTCCACCTCGGAGACGTCCACGATGGACAGCCGCTCCCCCGGGCTGCCCACGTCCTCCAGCACCGCGATGTTGCGCCGCCACCCGTGCAGCTCCCTGGCCAGCTCCGCCGGGCCCGCGCCCGGGGCGGTCAGCACCGCGACGGCCTTGCGCGCCCGGCACACGTTCACCGCGTGCCGGAAGTCGCGGCCCCGGGCGCTCACCACCGTGATGTCGTCCCACGGCCTGCGCACCAGCGCCGCCATCCGCTGCACGTCGGTCACCGACGGCCAGACCACCACGTCGACCTTGCGCTCCCGCAGCGCGCGCAGGTCCCCGAAGTAGCCCGCGTCCCCGGGCACCAGCACGACGACGGGACCCTCGGCGCGGGCGACCTCGTCGAGGGGGACGCCCGCCGCGGTGTCGAGCACGGGGCGGTCCGGGGGGACGTGGCGCTCCAGGAGGGGCCTGGGGCCCACGACCAGGCGGGCCTGCGCCAGCACGGACCCGGCCCCCGGGGGCAAGCCCATCCGGTCGAGGCCGATCACCGTCACGGTCATGCGCGGTATTCGACCACGCGTGGGGGTGGGGGGTGAAGTCGAGGATCTGCTTGCGCGGAGCGAAGAGCGCGGGACTTGCCCGGCGCGCCGGGTGGGGGCTCTGCTGCGCAGAGCTTGAAAAGATCCGGGATTTGTCTGGCGT
>NZ_MKQR01000021.1 GCF_001940455.1 Actinokineospora bangkokensis
GGTGGGGCGGGACCAGGTGTGGCGGGGTTCGCCGTCGGTCTTGGGACGGCGGGCCCGGGCGGTCCAGCGGGAGGGGTCGGTGGTGGGGCGGGTGGGCTGGCGGGTGGTGTCGCCGATGATGAAGTGGGCGTGGCGCCAGAGGTTGGCCTTCTTGACCTCGGTGGTGAGGTCGGCGAGGGTCGTGCGCAGGAGGGTCTCGGCGGGGGAGGTGACCTTGTAGGCCACCGCCACCGGGACGTCCTCGGGGAAGCCCGCGGTGCGCAGGACCTCGGCGAGGTCGGCGGCGCGGGCGGCGGGGGCGTGCACGACCAGGGTGCGGCCGGGGGTGGCGACGGCGCGGGCGGCGTCGACGCCCTCGACCAGGGACAGGGTGTCGGCGCCGGGTTCGAGCAGGGGGGCGCCGACGGCGGCGGCGGTGGCCGAGATCGGGGAGACGCCGGGGACGACCTCGACGTCGAGGCCCAGCCGCTCGCAGGTCTCGCGCTGCTCGCGCAGGTCGGCCGACAGGGCGGGGTCGCCCGGCACCAGGCGCACGGCGCGGGCGAGGCGGCTGCCCACGCGGCGGTGCAGGTCCAGCAGCTCCTCGTCGGACAACCGGGTCAGGTCCACCAGGTCGGCGTCGTCGCGGGTGTGCGCGCGCAGCCACACCGGGTCGACCAGCACCGGGGAGAACAGGACCACGTCCGCCGCGGCGAGGCGGTCGGCGCCGCGCAGGGTCATCAGGTCGGCCGCACCGGGCCCGGCTCCCACGAAGCTCACCACACCGCGCATGCGCTGACCGTATCGCCTGCCCGGGTGCCCGCCGGGCACCGGCCCGGTGACAGACTCCCAGCCGTGAACCCCGACGAACCCCTCCCCGGCGAGCAGGCCCTGGCGTGGCTCGACGCGCACGCCGAGGAGCGCAGGCGCGCGGGGCTGGCCAGGCAGCTGCGCCCGCGCGCGCCCGGGTCCGACCTGCTCGACCTGGCGGGCAACGACTACCTGGGGCTGGCCAGGGACAAGCGGGTCGGCGGCGCCGCCGCGGCCGCGACCCTGCGCTGGGGCACCGGGGCCACCGGGTCGCGGCTGGTCACCGGCAGCACCGAGCTGCACAGCGAGCTGGAGTTCGAGCTGGCCCGGTTCTGCGGGGTGCAGGCGGCGCTGGTGTTCTCCTCCGGCTTCACCGCCAACCTCGCCGCCGTGACCGCGCTGTCCGGGCGGAACTGCTCCATCGTCACCGACGCGAACATCCACGCCTCGCTCATCGACGGGTGCAGGCTCTCCCGCGCGGAGCTGGCCGTGGTGGCGCACAAGGACGTCGCCGCCGCCACCCGCGCGCTGGCGAGCAAGCGCACCGAGCGGGCCGTCTACGTCACCGACTCGGTGTTCAGCGTGGACGGCGACATCGCCCCGCTGCCCGAGCTGCACGCGGCGTGCCGGGCGCACGGCGCCGCGCTCATCGTCGACGACGCGCACGGCCTCGGCGTGCTCGGCGAAGGGGGGCGCGGCGCGGTGCACGCGGCCGGGCTCGCGGGCGAGCCGGACGTGGTCACGACGGTGACCCTGTCGAAGTCCCTGGGCGCCCAGGGCGGCGCGGTGCTGGGGCCGCGCAAGGTGATCCGGCACCTGGTGGACAACGCGCGCAGCTTCATCTTCGACACCGGCCTGGCGCCGGGCAGCGCGGCGGCGGCGCTGAGCGCGCTGACCGTCCTCAAGGAGGAGCCCGAGCGCGCGGAGAAGGTGCTCACCAACGCGATGACGCTGTCGGTGCGGCTGCGTGAGGCGGGGTTGCAGGTCGGGGAACCGGCGTCGGCGGTCGTGTCGGTGCGGGCGCCCAGCGCCGAGGCGGCGCTGACGTGGTCGGAGGACTGCCGCTCCGCCGGGGTGTGGGTGGGCTGCTTCCGCCCGCCGTCGGTGCCGGACTCGGTGTCGCGCCTGCGGTTGACCGCGCGCGCGGACCTGTCCGAGGCCGACATCGACCGCGCGGTCGAGGTCATCACCAAGACCGCGCCGTAACCGGGAAAACCGGGTGCCCGCCGACCGGCGCCCCGGGACAATCCGGCCGTGGACAATCCAGCCGTGGACGACTACCTGTCGGTGAACCGGGCCAACTGGGACGAGCGCGCGCCTGCGCACGCCAAGGCGCAGAGCTATGGCGTGGCGCGCTACCGCGCGGACCCCGACCACCTCAGCGACGTGGTGCGCTTCGACCGCGAGCTGCTCGGGGACGTCAGCGGGCTGCGCGGGGTGCACTTGCAGTGCCACATCGGCACGGACACGCTGTCGCTGCACCGGTTGGGCGCGCGGATGAGCGGGCTGGACTTCTCCGCCGCCTCACTGGCCGAGGCGCGCTCCCTGGCGGCGTCGACCGGGGCGGACATCGACTACCACGAGTCCGACGTCTACTCCGCGCTCGACGTGCTGGAGCCGGGCGGCTACGACCTCGTCTACACCGGGGTCGGCGCGCTGTGCTGGCTGCCGTCCATCGAGCGGTGGGCGGACGTCGTCGCGGGCCTGCTGCGGCCCGGCGGGCGGCTGTTCGTGCGCGACGGGCACCCGGTGCTGTACTCGCTGGACGAGACGCGGGAGCCGCTGACGCCCCGCTTCCCCTACTTCGAGCGGGCGGAACCGCTGGTGTGGGAGGAGGCGGGCACCTACGCCGACGCCGACTCCCGCTTCGAGCACACCACCACGCACAGCTGGAACCACGGCCTCGGGGAGACGGTGACGGCCCTGCTGGACCGCGGGTTCCAGCTCACCCGGCTCGTCGAGCACCGCTCGGCGCCGTGGGAGGCGCTGCCCGGGCACATGGTGCTCGACGACGTGCCGGTGCTGGGCGGGGCGGTGCCCGAGTGGCGGCTGCGGGACGAGCGGGACCGCATCCCGCTGACCTTCACCGCGGCGGCGGTCAGGCCGTAGCGGGCCTGCGCATGCGGACGTGCATGATGCCGTCCTCCTCGAACGGCTCGCCGTCGGTCTCGTAGCCGAAGCGGGCGTAGAGGCCCTTGGCCTGCACCTGCGCGTCCAGCACGCTCGGGTCGGCGCCGACGAGGTCGACCGCCGCGGCCATGAGCATGCCGCCGAGGCCGGTGCCGCGGGCGTCGGCGGCGGTGCAGACCCGGGTGACGCGGCGGGTGCCGCCGGGCGCGCCCAGCACGCGCAGGCAGCCCAGCACCCGCTCGGCGGGCTGCCACCACACGTGCACGGCGTCGTCGTCGAGGTCGCGGCCGTCGATCTCCGGGTAGAAGCACCGCTGCTCCAGGACGAACACCTCGAACCGCAGCCGGAGCAGGTCGTGGACCTGGCGGCCGGTCAGCTCCGGACCGGGTACTACGCGCAACGTCACGTGGGCAGGAATACCACAGGCGCGGCCGTCACAGCTGGGCCGCGACCAGGGGCGCCACGGCGGTGACGCGGGTGTAGACGCCCGGCTTGCCCGGCTGCGCGCACCCCTCGCCCCAGGACGCCACGCCCGCGAGGCGCCCGGCGACCACCAGCGGGCCGCCGGAGTCGCCCTGGCAGGTGTCCACGCCGCCCTGCGGGAGTCCGGCGCAGACCATCGTGGTGGGGGCGAACTCGCCGTAGGACTGGGCGCACGACGCGTCGGCGGCGACCGGGACCTGCGCGCCGAGCAGGTAGCGGGAGGGTTCGCCGCCCTCGGTGGTGCGGCCCCAGCCCAGGACGGTGGCGGGGGTGCCCGGGGCGTAGGTCGCGGGGTCGGTGGCCAGCGGCAGCGGCGCGTAGGGCAGCTGCTCGTCGAGGGTCAGCACGGCGATGTCGTCGCCCTGCGACACGTCGGTGTAGCCGGGGTGGACCCACTCGGCGGCGATCCGGGACACCGTGCCGCGCGGGCTGTACTTGTCCTCGCGGCCGGACACGACCCGCACCTGCTCGGCGGGGTACGCGACGGCGCAGTGCGCGGCGGTGACCACCTTGCTCGGGGCGACGAGGGTGCCGCCGCAGAACTGGAAGCCGTCAGTGGAGGCGAGGAACACCACGTACGGGTGCTGCTCGATGGACACCCGCTGCCCACCCACCACGCGCGCCGTCGCGCCGCCGGTCTGGGCGGCGTCGGCGGTGAACGGCGACACCAGCGCGGCGATGGCGGCGACGAGGACCGCGAGGGCTGCGACGGCGCCGAGGACCCGGCGCGTGGTGGGGCTCATCACTGACTCCCGTGCGTGCGAAAACGATTGCCTTCCGCGACACCCTATGCCGCTGAGCCACTGATCCATTACGCACAGTTGTCGCTCGACCGGGTGGTCCTTGGCCGGTGGTGCATCCTGGAGCCGTGCGCCGCCGCCTGATCACCGCCCTGCTCGCCCTGCTCCCGCTGGCCGCCTGCACCACCCCGGAGCAGCAGCGGGCGGCCCAGCCGACGACCGGACCCGGTGGCGGCGCGACCGCTTCGTCCGCTTCACCCGTTCCGACGACCACCACACCGGTCACGACCCCGCCGACCACGCCCGCGCCCCCGACGACCCGGCCGTTCTCGACGCCGTGGGTCGTCGGCGCCACCCCGCTGCCGCTGCGCCCGGACGGCTTCGGGCAGGTGCTGCCGACGCCCGCGGTGCTGGCCGACCGGGCGCTGCCCACCCGCGACCTGCTGCCCCCGCCGGTGGGCGACCGCTACGCCGCGACGATCGACCCGGTGCCCGACGCGGTCATCGCCCGCAGCACGTGGACGCCCGCCTGCCCGGTCACCCGCGCGCAGCTGCGGTACCTGACGATGTCGTTCTGGGGCTTCGACGGCCGGGCGCACACCGGCGAGATGATCGTGAACGCCACCGCGGCCCAGGGCGTCACCCGGGTGTTCGGCACGCTGTTCGCCGAGCGGTTCCCCCTTGAGGAGATGCGGGTGACCGCGGCGGCGGAGCTGGACGCGGCGCCCACCGGCGACGGCAACAACACCGGCGCCTTCGTCTGCCGCAAGGGGACGAAGCTGTCGAGCTGGTCGGCGCACGCCTACGGCCTCGCGCTGGACGTCAACCCGTTCTGCAACCCCTACACCAAGGGCGACCTGGTGCTGCCCGAGCTGGCGTCGGCCTACGTGGACCGCCGCGACCGCCGCCCCGGGATGGTGCTCGCGGGCGACGCGACCGTGCGGGCGTTCGCCGCGATCGGGTGGTCGTGGGGCGGGGACTGGTCCTCGCCCAAGGACATCCAGCACTTCACCGCCACGGGCCGCTGAGCCCGCGGGTACCGGGGTCCTAGTTGCCGCTCGCGTCCTTGCCGCCGAAGCCGCGGAAGACCCTGCCCGCCGCGCCGGAGACGGTGCCGCCGACGTTGTTGAGGATCTTCACCAGCGGGTCCACGCTGGAGTCGAAGGACTCCTTGTAGGACCTCGCCGCCGAGCGCAGGTCGTCGGTGAAGCTCGCGGCGGGGGCCTCGTCGTCGCGGCGCGGGTAGTCGCCGGTGAGGATGGCCCGGTACTCCTCGGAGGCGGCCCAGCGCTGGAGCTGGCTGGCGCGCACCACGGCGAACGGGTGGCTGGCGAAGACGACGTTGCGCAGCTTGTGGATGCTGTCGCGGACGTCGTCGACCTCCTCGTACTCGCGCGCCTGGGCCAGGAAGGACGGGATGTCGACCTGCCCGAGGTCGGTGGCGCCCGCCAGGTAGAGGTGGGTGCGCAGCGCGGCGGCCGGGTCCTGGGAGGCCAGCAGGCCCGCCCGGTCCGCGGTCAGCTCCGCCTTGCGGAACCACTCGCGCAGCGCGGCGATGACCGCGGCCAGCCCGAGCACGCCCGCCGGGATGAACGACACCGTCTTCTGCAGGTTGAGCAGCCGGTCGAGCAGGGTGCGCAGGACCGAGTGCCCGGACAGCACGTGGCCCATCTCGTGCCCGAGGACGAACCGCAGCGCCTCGGTGTCGAGCAGTTCCACCAGGCCCGTGCTGAGCACGATGAACGGCTCGTCGATGCCGACGGTGAGCGCCTGCACCTCCGGCTGGCGGTGGACGTACACGGCGGGCACGACGTCGAGGTCGAGCACCTCGGCGACCTCGTGGCGCAACCGGTCGATCTTGGGGTACTGCTTCTCACCCACCCGCACCATCGACGCGGTGGCCATCAGCCGCTCCCCGCGCTCGCTGAACAGGCCCGCGGCGCCCTTGAGCACCTCACCGACCCCGGGCACGGCCCGCAGCGCGGCCATGGCCCCGCGGTCGGCCGGGTGCTCGTAGGCGCGCGGGCTGATCCGCGCGAACCGCACCCGCGTCGACGACTGCGAGACCTCGTCCCCGCCGTCGGCCCGCTCGCTGGCGTTGTCGCTCACTGGTCAGTCCTCCCTCGGTTTCCGCACGGCCCACAGTAGGCGCGCCCGCCGACGCCGTGGGGCGTCCGTCCACAACCCCAGGGTCTTCTCAGGGTTGTCCCCAGGGCGCGCGGCCATCACGCGCGGATGCCGCCCCGCGACTAGATTCGCGCTCGGACCACGTCACCACCAGGAAGGCACCCCATGAGCCTCGACCGCCCGGTCGCGCCCGACCCCTACGAGCTGCTGCCCGCCGCGGCGTCGTTCACCGTCACCTCCGGCGACGCCCGCGACGGGGAGAAGCTCGACCTCAAGCACGTCCACGACTCCGCGGGCGGGCAGAACACCTCCCCCGCGCTGTCCTGGAGCGGGGCGCCGGAGGGCACCAAGAGCTACGTCGTGACCTGCTTCGACCCGGACGCGCCGATCCCCGGCGGGTTCTGGCACTGGGTCGCGGTGAACATCCCGGCGGGCACCACCGAGCTGCCCGCGGGCGCGGGGGCGGGCGACGACTCGCTGCCGGGCGGGGCGTTCCACGTGCGCAACGACATGGGCAGGCAGGCCTACGACGGGTCGGCGCCGCCGCAGGGCGACCAGGACCACCGGTACTACTTCGTCGTGCACGCCGTGGACGTCGAGGAGCTGGAGGTCGACGGGAGCACCAGCCCCGCGGTGGTCAGCTTCAACCTGGCGTTCCACACCCTCGGCCGGGCGGTCCTCACCCCGACGTTCCGGCACTGAGCCCGGCCGCCGGGCCCGGCGGGAATGCCGGGGCCTGCCGATGCGGTTGGATGGGACTGTGCGATTCGACCTGGTGATCATCGGTACCGGCTCCGGCAACTCGCTGCTCGACCCGCGGTTCGCGGGCCTGCGGGTCGCGATCGTCGAGCGGGGGACCTTCGGCGGCACCTGCCTCAACGTCGGCTGCATCCCGACGAAGATGTTCGTGCACACCGCCGACCTGGCCAGGACGCCCGCCACGTCGGGGCGGCTCGGCGTCGACGAGACCCTCGACGGGGTGCGCTGGCCGCAGATCCGCGACCGCGTGTTCGGGCGGATCGACCCGATCGCCGAGGGCGGGCGCGAGTACCGCACCCACCACCCCGACAACGCGCACGTGACCGTCTTCCAGGGCACCGCGCGGTTCACCGGCGAGCGCACGCTGGAGGTCACCCCGAACGACGGCTCCGCGCCGCGGACGATCACCGCCGAGCGGGTCGTGCTGGCCAACGGCGGTCGCGTGGTGGTGCCGGAGATCTCCGGCCTGGACGAGGTCGAGTACCACACCAGCGACACCGTCATGCGGCTGCCGGAGCTGCCCGAGCGGATGGTCATCGTGGGCGGCGGGTTCATCGCCGCCGAGTTCGCCCACGTCTTCTCCGCCTACGGCGTGCAGGTCACCGTCGTCGTCCGCGGCCAGCGCCTGCTGCGCAAGGAGGACGCCGACGTCAGCGCCCGGTTCACCGAGCTGGCCAAGGACCGCTGGGACGTGCGCACCGGCCGCACGGTCGCGCGCGTGGCCAAGTCCGGCACGGGCGTCGAGGTCACCCTGGACGACGGGTCGGTGCTGGACGCGGGCGTGCTGCTGCTGGCCACCGGTCGCACCCCCAACTCCGACACGCTCGACCCGGCCGCGGGCGGGGTGGAGGTCGACGAGCAGGGGTACGTCGTGGTCGACGAGTACCAGCGCACCACGGCCGAGGGCGTGTGGGCGCTGGGCGACGTCTGCTCCCCCTACGAGCTCAAGCACGTCGCCAACCACGAGGCCCGCGTGGTGCAGCACAACCTGCTGCACCCGGACGACCTGGTGGCCGCCGACCACCGGTTCGTGCCGCACGCGGTGTTCACCTCGCCGCAGATCGCGGGCGTGGGGCTGACCGAGGCCGAGGCCACCGAGCGGGGGCTGCGGTTCGTCACCAAGACCCAGGCCTACGGCGACATCGCCTACGGCTGGGCGATGGAGGACCAGACCGGGTTCGCCAAGCTGATCGCCGACCCGGCCACCGGGCAGCTGCTCGGCGCGCACATCATCGGCCCGCAGGCGCCCACCCTGCTCCAGCCGATCATCCAGGCGATGAGCTTCGGCCTGGGCGTGCGGGAGATGGCGCGCGGCCAGTACTGGATCCACCCGGCCATGCCGGAGCTGATCGAGAACGCGCTCCTGGGCCTCGAACTGGACTGACCCCCCGCGCGCGGCCCGGGGGCGTCGCTACACGGTGCGGTCGCGGCCCGCGGCGACGCCGAAGGTGAACTGGCCCGCGATGATGACGAGCACGAACACCAGCGAGGCCGACCAGCCGCCGGTCAGGCCGTGCAGGAAGCCGAATCCGAACGGGCCGAGCGCGCCGACGAGGTAGCCGATGCTCTGCGCCATCGCCGAGAGGGCCGCGGTGTCCTCAGGGGTGGCCGTGCGCAGCGAGATCACGACCACGGCCAGCGAGAACACGCTCATCCCGACGCCGACCAGCACCGCCCACAGCAGCGGGACCGCGGCGGGCGCCAGCCACAGCCCGAGCACGCCGAGGCCCCCGACGGCGCTCATCGCGCCGATCCACCTGGACTGGTCCTTCGCCCGGGCGGCGATCGGCGGCACGAGCAGGCTCACCGGGACACCCACCGTGCTGGTGATCGCGAGCAGCACCCCGCCCGCGTCCCGGGACAGCCCCGCGTCCACGAACAGCTGCGGCATCCACCCCATGACCGTGTAGGCGACCAGCGCCTGCAAGCCGAAGAACGCCGTCACCACCCACGCGAGCCTGCTGCGCAGCAGCGAGCGCCGGGGTTCGACCTGCCGCACCTGCTCGCCCACCTCGGCGTGCCGCGCGGACACCGCCCACAGCAGCAGGGCGGCGGCGCTGAGCACCGCCCACGCGGCCAGGGCGCCGCGCCAGTCCAGCCAGCGCTCGAGCGGGGAGGTGGCGGCCGCGCCGAGCCCGCCGCCCGCGGCCAGCGCGGCGGTGTAGACGCCGGTGACCAGGCCGACCCGGTCCGGGAACGCCGCCTTGATGACCACCGGCAGCAGCACGTTGCCCAGGGCGATGCCCGAGCAGGCGATGAGCGTGCCGCCGAGCACCACGACCGGCCCGTCGACCACGCGCAGCAGCAGGCCCGCGGTGAGCACGGCCATGGCGGCGCCGACCGCGCGGGCCATGCCCAGGCCGCGGTTGACCCGGGGCGCGAGGACACCGGCCAGGCCGAAGCACACCGAGGGGACAGCGGTGAGCAGGCTCGCCCACGCCTGGGACGCGCCCAGCGACCCGCGCACCTCCCCGAGCACGGCGGCCAGGCTGGTCACCGCCGGGCGCAGGTTCGCCGCGGCCAGCGCGACCCCCACGACCAGCAGCGGAGTGCCCACCAACGCGGTGTTGCGACGTTCGGCACGTGTTCGGGGGACTGATCGCCCGCTTTGCGACAAGGTGGTCATGGCACTCTTGACCTCTCGGTGGTCCGCGCGGGGCAGCGCTGACCCCCGCCGCCGCAGTATGGCAAACATGGGATGATTGAACGGAAGGATGGCGCTGTGCCGTTGGCCACTACCCGCCGCTCCGGCCTCGTCGACCAGGTGATCGAGCAGATGCGCTCGGCCATCTCCAGCGGTGAGTGGCGGGTGGGCGGTCGGATCCCGACCGAACCCGAGCTCGTCGCCGCGCTCGGCGTCGGCCGCAACACCGTGCGCGAGGCGGTGCGCGCGCTCGCGCACGCGGGCCTGCTGGAGGTGCGCCAGGGCGACGGCACCTTCGTCCGCGCCACCAGCGAGTTCTCCGGGGCGGTGCGCAGGCTCGCGGGCACCGAGCTGCGCGACGTGCTGCGGGTGCGCCGCATCCTGGAGGTCGAGGGCGCCAGGATGGCCGCGGCGCACCGCACCGAGGCCGACCTGGCCGAGCTGACCGAGCTGCTGGCCACCCGCGACCGGACCATGTCGGCCAAGGACTGGGCCGCCGGGGTCGACGACGACGCCGCGTTCCACATCGCCGTCGTCCGCTGCTCGCACAACGCCCTGCTCGCCGAGCTCTACCAGGGGCTCACCGAGGTGGTCCGCGCGTCGGTGGCCAGCACGGTCGACACCCACCCGGCCGCGCAGCTGGTCGACCACGGCGGCCTGCTCGACGCCATCCGCGACGGCGACGCCGACCGCGCCGCGGCCGAGGCGGGCGGCTTCCTCGACGAGCTCATCGCAGGCTTGGGCGAGGACACCCCGCAGGACACCGCGCCCGCGCAGTCCGCGCAGCCGGTGGAGCAGGACTAGGCGCGGGCCGACCGACCAACCGACCAGCCGGTCAGGGGGCGCCGGGCGGCACGAACGGCAGGCCCGGCTCGGCGCCCGAGTCGAGCAGGCGCAGCAGGGCGCCGGTGTCGAGGTGGTCGGCCACCAGGTCGCCCAGCAGGTCCAGCTGAGCGGCCCTGGCCGCGGCGAAGGACACCCCGCCCGCGACGGTGAACCCGTCGCGGCCCGCGCGCTCGGCCGCCCACCGCAGCACCGCCGCGCGCACGGCGTCGCCCTCCAGCAGCCCGTGCCAGTGCGTGCCGAGCACGGCACCGGCCACCGCGCCCTCCGCGCCGCCGCCCGCCAGCTCGACCAGGCCGGGGGCGCCGCTGCGCACCACGCGGCCGTGGTGGATCTCGTAGCCGGTGGCGGGGGCGCCGAACACCGTCCCGGTGGGCCGGGCGAGCACCTTCTCCGCGCCGAACTCGATGTCCACGTCGAGCAGGCCCAGGCCGTCGACGGCACCGGCGGCGGACTCCACCTCGTCGTCGATGCGCCGGGCGAGCATCTGGAAGCCGCCGCAGACGCCCAGCACGGGCAGCCCCCGGCGGGCGTGCGCCAGCACGGCGTCGGCCAGCCCGGTGCGGCGCAGCCAGTCCAGGTCGGCCACGGTGGACTTGGACCCGGGCAGCACCACCAGGTCCGCGTCGGACAGCCGCGACGGCTCGGTGACGAACCGGACCGACACCCCCGGCTCGCAGGCCAGCGCCTCGACGTCGGTGGCGTTGGAGATGCGCGGCAGCCGCACCACCGCCACCCGCAGCCACTGCTCCCCCACCGGCGGCGCGGGCCTGCCCACCACCCCGTCGGCGGTGTAGGACAGCGAGTCCTCCGCGTCGAGCCACAGCTCCTCGCGCCAGGGCAGCACGCCGAGCACCGGCCTGCCGGTGAGCCCGCGCAGCTGGCGCAGGCCGGGGTCGAGCAGGGCGGGGTCGCCGCGGAACTTGTTCACCACGAACCCGGCCACCAGCGCCTGGTCGGCGGCGTCGAGCAGGGCCAGGGTGCCGAACAGGTGCGCGAACACCCCGCCGCGGTCGATGTCGCCGACGACGAGCACCGGCAGGCCGGCGGCCCTGGCCAGGCCCATGTTGGCGATGTCGGTGGCGCGCAGGTTGATCTCGGTGGGCGAGCCCGCGCCCTCGCAGACCACGGCCTCGTAGTCGGCGCGCAGGCCCGCGAGGGTGTCGAGCACGGTCGTCATCAGCTCGGCCTTGCGGTCGCGGTAGGACAGCGCGCTGGTGACGCCCACCGGCTTGCCGAGCACGACGACCTGGGAGGTGCGGTCGGAGCCCGGCTTGAGCAGCACCGGGTTGAACCGCACCGACGGCTCCAGCCCGCACGCCGCCGCCTGCAGCGCCTGGGCCCGCCCGATCTCGCCCCCGTCGGGGGTGACCGCGGAGTTGTTGGACATGTTCTGCGCCTTGAACGGCGCCACCCGCACCCCCCGGCGGGCCAGCCACCGGCAGATGCCCGCGACGAGCACGCTCTTGCCCGCGTCCGACGTCGTGCCCGCGACCAGCAGCGATCCGGCCATCGGCGCATCAGCTCCCCTCGTGTCGGCCCGGGCTGCCATCATCCCGGTCATGCCCGTCGCCCCGGTCACCGCCGTCCTGGTGCACTCCCCGCTGCTGGGCCCGGCGACCCTGCGGCCGCTGGCCGCGGCGCTGACCGGGCTCGGCCACCCGCCGGTGCTGCTGGACCTGCTGCCCAGCGTGGCCGAGCCGCCGGTGCACCAGCGGCTCATCGGTGGGTTCGCCGACGCGGTGTCCGACGCGGGCCTGGGCGGGCCGCTGGTGCTCGTGGGCCACGGCGGGGCCGGGCCGCTGCTGCCCGCCTTCGCCGAGGAGCTGGAGGACTTCGAGGTCCGGGCGCTGGTCTACCTCGACGCCGAGCTGCCCACCCCGGGCCGCAGCGTGCGCGAGCTGGACCCGGCCCGCTACGCCGCGGCCAAGGCCGACGAGCGCCGCTGGGGCGAGGCGCTGGCCGCGCTGGTGCCCGAGGGGCCGCTGCGCCAGGAGGTCCTCGACGAGCTGCCCGGGGTCTCCCCCGCCTACCTCAAGGAGGCCCGGCCCACCGCGCTGTGGTCGGGACCCGCGGCCTACCTGTCGCTGTCCACCCCGCGGGTCGCGGCGGCGGTGCGGGAGCTCGGGTGGCCCGCCTGGGACCTCGGGCTGCACCACCTGGCGTGCGCGACCCACCCGGAGCCGGTCGCGCACGCCCTGCTGGGGGTGCTGGCCGCGCTCAGGGCAGGGTGAGGATCTCCGCGCCGGACTCGGTCACCAGGACCGTGTGCTCGAACTGGGCGGTCCAGGTCTTGTCCCGGGTGGTGACGGTCCAGCCGTCCTCCCACATGTCCCACTCGATGCCGCCCAGGGTGATCATGGGCTCGATCGTGAAGGTCATCCCGGTCTCGATCTCGGTGCGCACGGTGGTGTCCTCGTAGTGCAGGACCACCAGCCCGCTGTGGAACGAGCGGCCGATGCCGTGGCCGGTGAAGTCGCGCACCACCCCGTAGCCGAAGCGCCGGGCGTAGGACTCGATCACCCGGCCGATGACGTTGAACTGGCGGCCGGGGCGCACGGCCTTGATCGCGCGCATGGTGGCCTCGTGGGTGCGCTCGACGAGCAGCCGCTTGTCCTCGGCCACCTCGCCCGCGAGGAAGGTGGCGTTGGTGTCGCCGTGCACGCCGCCGATGAACGCGGTGACGTCGATGTTGACGATGTCGCCGTCGTCGATGACCGTGGAGTCCGGGATGCCGTGGCAGATCACCTCGTTGAGCGAGACGCAGCACGACTTGGGGAAGGCGCGGTAGCCCAGCGTCGAGGGGTAGGCCCGGTGGTCGAGCAGGAACTCGTGCACCACCGCGTCGACCTCGTCGGTGGTCGCGCCCGGCTTGACGGCCTCGCCACCGGCCTGCAGCGCCTGCGCCGCGATCCGCCCGGCGACGCGCATCGCCTCGACGACCTCCGGCGGCTGCACGTGCGGGTCGGTGTTCTTGCGGGGGGCGGGCTTGTCCACGTACTCCGGGCGGGCGATCGAGGACGGCACGGCGCGGCGGGGTGACTGGACTCCCGGGGTCAGCGGGGCGCGGACGGACATGCCCTCCACACTACGTCGTCACCCCCGCGCCGGGTTCACCCCACGGCGGCCAGGAACCGCCCGGTGGCCGCGACCGCGGTGCCGGACTGGCCCACGTCGGTGAGCAGCACGGCGAAGGCCAGGTCGCCCCGGTAGCCGACGAACCAGCCGTGCGAGCGGGTGCCGTCGCCGAACTGGGCGGTACCGGTCTTGCCGCGCACGTCGCCGTAGGCGGCCAGCGGGGCCGCGGTGCCCTGGGCGACCACGTCGCGCATCATCCCGCGCACGCCGTCGAGGACGGCCAGGGGCACCGGCTGCTGCTCCTGGTCCACCTTGGTCTGCGCGCCGCGGATCAGCACCGGCTTGGGCACCGACCCGGAGGCGACGGTGGCGGTCACCACGGCCATGCCGAACGGGCTCGCCACGTCCTTGCCCTGGCCGAACCCGTCCTCGGCGCGCTCGTTGACGTCGCTCGCGGCGGGCACCGACCCGGTGATGGTGGTCGCGCCCGGCACCACGTAGTCGACGCCGAGGCCGAGCCGCTTGGCCATGGTGGTCAGGTCGGACGGGCCCATCTTGGTGGCCAGCTCGGCGAAGGTGGTGTTGCAGGAGAAGGCGAACGCCGCCGACAGCGGGATGGTGCCCTTGTCGAACTTGCCGCTGTTGGGGATCTCGCGGCCGTTGACGGTGATGGTCCCCGGGCAGCCCACCGGGGTCGCCGGGGTGGCCACCCCGCTGTCCAGGACCTGCGCCGCGGTGACGATCTTGAAGGTGGAGCCGGGCGGGTAGCGGCCGGTGAGGGCGAGCTGGCCCTGGGCGTCGGCGGGGGCGTTCTGCGCCACGGCCAGCACCTCGCCGGTGGAGGGCTGGATGGCCACGACCATCGACGGCGTGGCCTCGCCCGCGATCGCGGCCTGGGCGGCCTGCTGGACCCGGGTGCTCAGCGCCAGGGTCACCGCGCCCGCGTTCTCGGCGGGCTTGTCGAAGAGCACCTGCCCTTCGCCACCGGCGCTGTCGACGGTGTAGACCCGCCACCCCGCCTTGCCCTGCACCTGGTCCTCGATGGCCTTGCGGATCGAGGGCATGAGGGCGGGGGCGAGGTTCTTGTCGGCGGCGAGCAGCCGCAGCTCGGCGGTGAACCGGACGCCGGGCAGGTCGTAGATCTGCGCCTTGACCTTCTGGTAGTCCGCGTCGCGCAGCGCGACGACCTGGTAGGCCTGGTCACCAGCCTTGGCGGCGCCGTCGAGGATGGTCTGGGCGGTGATGGACGGGTCGATGCCGCCGAGCGCCTGCCCCAGCGTGGCCGCCGTGGCGGCGGCGTCGCCGGCCTTGGCCTTCTCGAACAGCACCGACACCACCCGCTCCGGGGACAGCACGGCGGTGCCGTCGCGGTCGAGGACGGGGGCCAGCGACGGCTCGTTGTCCTCCACGGCGAGGGTCTGCTGGGCGCCGAGCTGCGGGTGCAGCACGGTGGGCGCCCACCGCACCTTCCACGTGTCGTCCGAGCTGACCAGGTCGAACGAGCTGTCGTAGCTCCACTTGCGGTTGCGGCCCAGGTCCCAGGTGATCCGGAAGGCGGCCGTGGCCGCGCCCTCGCGGGTGTCGACCTTGGTGACCTCGGCCATCACCGTCGAGGGCTTGAGCGCGGTGCGCACCTTCTCCATCAGCGCCTTGGCCGAGTCCGGCGAGTCGGTCTGCTGGGCGGCCGTGGTCGCGTCGCCCCCGGCGAAGGCGGCCAGGAACTGCGCCGCGGCCTGGTCGGGCCCGGGGTCGGAGCCGAAGAGGCCGCAGGCGGACAGCGGGAGCACGGCCACCAGCGCGGCGAGCAGGGCCACTGGGCGGCGGAGTGAGGCGCGCACGGTCGCAGTATGCCCGTTTGTCCGTCTGGCCCCGGTCAGGCCCGCGGGTGCCCCGGGTCGGGACAGGCGGCCGTGGTGGCAGGTCGGGGACGGTGCCGGGTGGGGACGCGGGGGTGGCGGGGTACCGCCTAGAACAGGACCGTGGCGTACTGCCCGACCTGGGTGAACCCGATCCGGTCGTAGACGGCGCGGGCGGGCGAGTTGTAGGCGTTGACGTACAGGCTCGCCGTGCGGTCCATGCCCGTGACCAGGCGCTCCACCACCGCGGCCGTGCCGATCCCGGCCAGCCCCTCGCCGCGGCGGTCCGGGTGCACCCACACGCCCTGGATCTGCCCGACCGAACTGGACAGCGCCCCGATCTCGGCCTTGAACACCACCTCGCCGCCCTCGAACCGGGCGAACGCGCGGCCCGCGGCGATCAGCTCCGCGACCCTGGCCCGGTACCCGGCCCCGCCGTCACCGGCCCGGGGGTCGATGCCGACCTCCTCGATGAACATGGCGACCGCGGCGGGCAGGTAGCGCTCCAGCTCGTCCGGGCGCACCGCGCGCACCAGCGGGTCGGGGGTGACCCTGGGCGGCCCGGCGATGGCCATCAGCGGCTGGTCCTCGCGCACCTCGCGGGCCGGGCCCCACTCCCCGCCCAGCTCGGCCCACAGCCCGAGCACCTGCTCGGCGGGACCCACCATCGACGAGCACATCCGCCGCCTGCGCAGCGCCCGGTCGGCGAAGGCGCGCAGGGCCGAGCGCTTCCCGCGCAGCGGGATCAGGTTGGGCCCGGCGAAGCACAGCGCGTCCAACCGCCCGCCGCCGCGCAGCCCGCGCGGGTCGCAGCCCCACACCTCGCCGCCGAGCCGCCACGGGTCCAACCCCACCGACTCGACGCGCGCGGCGACCATGCAGGAGGCCACGGGGTCCGCCGTGAACACGGCCCGCACCGCCTGCCCGTCCCGCTCGTCGAGCAGCCTCGCTCCGGCCAGCCGCAACACCCCACAAGATTGCCAGATGAACGCGCGCACCGACATCCGGCGGTGCGCGCCCGCCCCGGTCGACCCGGTCACCTGCCCGGGGACGACCGACGCCGCCCACCCCGGCGGGGGTGGGCGGCGTCGGGTCCCGCTCAGCTGACGGTGACGACCGGGGCGCCGGTGTCGCCGTCGACGGGCTCGCCCATCTCCTCGGCGATGCGCAGCGCCTCCTCGATCAGCGTCTCGACGATCTGGTGCTCGGGCACGGTCTTGATGACCTCGCCCTTGACGAAGATCTGCCCCTTGCCGTTGCCCGAGGCCACGCCCAGGTCGGCCTCGCGGGCCTCGCCGGGCCCGTTGACCACGCAGCCCATGACGGCCACCCGCAGCGGCACCGACATGCCCTCCAGGCCCGCGGTGACCTGCTCGGCCAGGGTGTAGACGTCGACCTGGGCGCGCCCGCAGGACGGGCAGGAGACGATCTCCAGCTTGCGCGGGCGCAGGTTCAGCGACTGCAGGATCTGCGCGCCGACCTTGACCTCCTCCACCGGCGGGGCCGACAGCGAGACCCGGATCGTGTCCCCGATGCCCTGGCGCAGCAGCGCGCCGAAGGCGACCGCGGACTTGATCGTGCCCTGGAACGCCGGGCCCGCCTCGGTGACGCCGAGGTGCAGCGGGTAGTCGCACTGCTCGGCCAGGATCTCGTAGGCGCGCACCATCACGACCGGGTCGTTGTGCTTGACCGAGATCTTCAGGTCGTGGAAGTCGTGCTCGGCGAACAGCGACGCCTCCCACAGCGCCGACTCCGCCAGCGCCTCCGGGGTGGCCTTGCCGTGCTTGCTGAGCAGCCGGGGGTCCAGCGAGCCCGCGTTGACCCCGATCCGGATGGGGGTGCCGTGGTCCTTGGCCGCCTGGGCGATCTCCTTGACCTGGTCGTCGAACTTGCGGATGTTGCCGGGGTTGACCCGCACCCCCGCGCACCCGGCCTCGATCGCGGCGAAGACGTACTTGGGCTGGAAGTGGATGTCGGCGATCACCGGGATCTGCGACTTGGCCGCGATGGCGGGCAGCGCGGCGGCGTCGTCGGCCGACGGGCAGGCCACCCGGACGATGTCGCAGCCCGCCGCGGTCAGCTCCGCGATCTGCTGCAGGGTGGCGTTGACGTCGGCGGTGAGGGTGGTCGTCATCGACTGCACGGAGATCGGGTGGTCACTGCCCACCCCGACCGACCCCACCATGAGCTGCCGGGTCTTGCGGCGCTCGGACAGGGTCGGCGGCGGGAGCTGCGGCATGCCGAGCATGACGTCGGACATGGTGTGTGGACCTCTCTGCTCCGGTGGGAGCACTGCTACTGGGTCAGTCGGATCGGGTTGACGACGTCGGCGGTCACCGTGAGCAGCACGACCGCGCCGCCGAGCACGACGAGCACCATGGTGATGCCCGCCAGCTTGTTGTAGTCGACGGGGCCCGCGGGCGCCTTCCCGCGCAGCTTGCGCAGGAAGTCGCGGACGCGCTCGTAGAGCACCACGGCGATGTGGCCGCCGTCGAGCGGCAGCAGCGGCAGCAGGTTGAACACGCCGACGAAGAAGTTCAGCGCGGCCAGCATCAGCACGAAGATCGACCAGATGCCCGCCTCGGCGGCGTCGGCGCCGATGACGCTGGCGCCGACCACGCTGACCGGGCGCTCAGGGTCGTTCTGCTCGCCGCCGATGGCCCGGATGACCGCGGGGATCTTCTCCGGGAACTTCATCAGGCCTTCCCAGGTCTTGGCGAACATCTCGCCGGTGAAGACCAGGGTGCCGCCGAGGCCGTCGAGCGCGCCGTAGTGGATGCTGTCGCCCCACGAGACGCCGACCGCGCCCGCCTCGACCAGGGTGTTGCCCTCGTTTCCCTTGGTCGCGCCCGGCGCCGCGCGCTGCACGGTGGCGATGTCGACCGTCAGGTCCAGCCGCTCGCCGTCGCGCAGCACCTCGAACTGGGCCGGGCCGCGCAGGTCGCGCACCCGGTTGACCATGTCCGGCCAGGTCGCGACGGGGGTGCCGTTGATGGCGACGATCTCGTCGCCCTCCCGGATGCCCGCGGCGACGGCGGGCGAGGGGTCGCCGGGGCCGCACTCGGGCAGGGTCAGCTGCACCCGGTCCTGGGTGGGCGCCGCGCAGGAGGTGCCGCCGACGATCGGCTTGTACTCCTGGTTGGGCAGGCCCATGGTGACGGCCATCAGGTACAGGATGACGAAGCCGAGGACGAAGTGGGTGATCGAGCCCGCCGACATCACCACCACGCGCTTCCACGTGGCGAAGCGCCACATGGCCCTGGGCGCCTCCTCCGGGGTCACCGGGTCCAGCGCGGTCATGCCCGCGATGTCGCAGAACCCGCCGCCGGGGATGACCTTGAGGCCGTACTCGGTCTCCCCCCGGCGGAAGGAGAACACCTTCGGCCCGAAGCCGATGAAGTAGCGCCGCACCTTCATCCCGAAGGCCTTGGCGGTGAGCATGTGACCCGCCTCGTGCAGCGCCACCGACAGCCCGATGCCCAGCGCGAACAGCACCAGGCCCAGCAGCCACACAACCACGGTCAGTCCCTTCCGGTCGCGGCGAGGAGTTCGCCCGCCCTGGCGCGGGCCCAGTGCTCGGCCGCGAGCACCTCCTCGACGTCGCGCGGTGCCGCGGTCCAGTCCGAGGCGTCGTCGAGCACCCTGGACACAGTGTCCACGATTTCGGTGAAGGTCGTGTCACCTCGCAGGAAGGCGTCCACGGCCTCCTCGTTCGCGGCGTTGAACACCGCCGGGAGGCACCCGCCCGCCGCGCCGACCCCCCTGGCGATGCGCACGGCCGGGAAGGTCTCGTCGTCCAGCGGCTCGAACGTCCACTGGGCCGCGGTGGACCAGTCGCACGCCCTGGTCGCCCCCGGCACCCGGTCCGGCCAGGCCAGGGCCAGCGCGATGGGCAGGCGCATGTCCGGCGGGCTGGCCTGGGCCAGGGTGGACCCGTCGGTGAAGGTCGCCATGGAGTGCACGACCGACTGCGGGTGGACCACCACGTCGATGCGGTCGTAGGGCACGTCGAACAGCAGGTGCGCCTCGATCAGCTCCAGCGCCTTGTTCACCAGGGTCGCGGAGTTCACGGTGATCACCGGGCCCATCGCCCAGGTGGGGTGCGCGAGGGCGTCCTGGGCGGTGACGTGCTCCAGCTCCGCGCGCTTGCGACCGCGGAACGGGCCGCCGGACGCGGTGAGGACCAGCCGGTCGACCTCCTCGGCCCGGCCGCCGCGCAGCGCCTGGGCCATCGCGGAGTGCTCGGAGTCGACCGGGACGAGCTGGCCCGGCCCCGCGGCGGCGAGCACCAGGGCCCCGCCCGCGATCAGCGACTCCTTGTTGGCCAGCGCCAGCCGCGCGCCGGTGGCCAGCGCCGCGAGCGTGGGGGTGAGGCCGCGCGAGCCGGTCACGCCGTTGAGCACGACGTCGGCCGGGCGGTCGGCGATCAGCTCGACGAGGGCGTCGGGGCCCGCGTGCACGGTGGTGCCGTGCCGGGCGGTCAGCTCGCGCACGCGCGCGGCCGCCGCCGGGTCGGTGACCGCCACGGCGGGGACGCGGTGCGCCTCGACCTGGGCCGCGATCAGCTCGGGGTCCGAGCCGCCCGCGGCCAGCCCGGCGACGGTGAACCGGTCGGGGTTGGCCGCGACGACGTCGAGGGCCTGGGTGCCGATGGACCCGGTGGACCCGAGCACGAGCACGGAGCGCGGGTCGTGGTCCGCGCGGGCTGGAGGTGTCATCACCGCCATTGTTCCCGACGCCGACACGCGCACCCCACGCGCGGTGCCGCGGGCGGGCGCGGCCACCCGCCCGCGGCAGGTGGTCCGTTCGGCGCAATCCCGAAAAAAGTTCCGCCCAAGAGGCATCAACCGAACGGGGGCGGGGAATGTCTGGAGCAGCACGGAAAGACTTCGGCGGAAATGCCCGAGGTCATGCGGAAGGAGCACCGATGGGCATCATCGGCTGGATTGTTCTCGGACTGGTCGCCGGCCTCATCGCGAAGGCCATCATGCCTGGTAAGGACCCGGGCGGCATCATCGTCACGATCCTCATCGGCATCGTCGGCGCGCTGCTCGGCGGATTCCTCGGAAACGCCATCGCGGGTGAGGGCCTGCAGAACTTCTTCTCCCTCACCACGTGGGTCCTCGCGATTGTCGGCTCGATCATCCTGCTGGCCGTCTACCGCCTGGTGACCCGCGGTCGGTCGCACGCGTAACAGCGGCTGGGAGACCGGTCACACGAGGGGCGCCGCGGGGTACCGCGGCGCCCCTCGCCGCGTCCGGGTGTGGGAGCATGGCACCGCTGGTTGGACGCGCATCGCAGGAGGACGGACGTGGCTGGCACGGAGCTGGAGAAGCGGCAGACGACGGACGCCGCGCACGCGGTCAGCCCGGCGGACGAGCCGTCGGCCGAGTGGGGCTGGCACGGCGGGTTCCCCCGGGGCACGGTGATCGCGGGCGTGTTCTGCGCCCTGGCGATGTTCGCGATGCTGATCGGCAACCACGAGACCCGCACCGAGGACCTGTGGCTCATCGGCATCGGCGTCGTGATGCTGGCGGGCATCGGCTGGAAGGCCCACAAGGCCCGCACCTCCTGGCGGCGCTGAGCCGCCGGGGGCGCGACCCCCTGTTGTACCGCTGAGGGCGTCGACCGGCCACCGGTCGACGCCCTTGGTCCATCTGCTGGGCGCGCGTTGCGGCATGCGCATGAGCGCAGTTGTGTCGACCCCACCACCCGGCGTCGACCTGCCTCGGAGGCACGACCATGTCCGTCACGGACGAGCTGCTCGCCAACAACGCCAGCTACGCGGAGAACTTCACCGGGCCGCTGCCCCTGCCGCCCGCCAAGGGCGTGGCGGTCGTGGCCTGCATGGACGCCCGGATCAACGTCTACGGCGTGCTCGGCCTGCAGGAGGGCGAGGCGCACGTCATCCGCAACGCGGGCGGCGTCGTCACCGACGACGAGATCCGCTCGCTGGCCATCTCCCAGCGCCTGCTGGGCACCCGCGAGGTCATCCTCATCCACCACACCGACTGCGGCATGCTCACCTTCACCGACCAGGACTTCCGCGACGGCATCCAGCAGGACACCGGCATCCGCCCCGCCTGGTCCGCCGAGGCCTTCCCCGACCTCGACGCCGACGTCCGCCAGTCCATCGCCCGCATCAAGGCCAGCCCCTTCATCCCGCACACCGACCAGGTCCGCGGCTTCGTCTTCGACGTCGCGACCGGCAAGCTCACCGAGGTCTCCTGACCCCGCGCCCCGCGGGCCGCTACCCCTGGTAGGCGGCCCGCAGGTCGGCCAGGCTGCGCCCGTCGGCCAGCCGCCAGAACTTCCACCCGTTCGTGCTGCCGCCATCCCCCTTGGCGAACTTCCCCGCCGCAGACGGCGTGTCGAACACCCGCCCGTCCACGTCCAGGTCTCCGTCCGCCCGCACCACCGCCACCCGCTCGCCCCAGGTGCCGGGCCTGCTCAGCAGCCGGTCCCCGGGCACCAGCAGGCCCGCCCCGACGAGGTGGCGCACCCCGACCCAGGGCAGCGCGGCGGGCAGCGGGTCGCGCACCTCGCCCACGTGCCCCTCGGGCACCGGCCAGGTCGCCAGCAGCGCGTCGACCAGCTCCCCGGTCCGCCGGTCGATGCGCCCCTCGTCCCAGCCTTCCACCGAGGCCTCGCACACCCGCTTGTTCAACAGGAACACGTCGTGGTCATGCAGGGCTGCCCGCTTCAGCGCCCACGGCCCGTTGGCCACCTTGGTGTTGAGCGCACCGGTCAGCAGCGTGAGGTTGCCCAGCCGGTGCACGTGCGCCCGGCGCTCCTCCGCCGCCGCCACCCCGTCGACGGGCCAGTGCTCGTCCCAGCTCTGCGGCAGCAGGTGCTCCACGGTGTACCGCCCGCGCGGCACCCGGTGCCCCGCCAGCGGCTTCGCGCTGGTGTACCCCCGCAGGTGGTCCTCGGCGGTCTCCAGGAACATCCGCAGCCTTCCCCGCCGGAACCGCGTGTAGGCGAACTCGGTGCCCATCGCCCGCCGCACCTGCTCGTCCCCCGGCCAGTAGGTGCTCACCACGGCCAACCGCGCCAGGTGCTCGACGACCGCCCGCTCCAGCTCCGCCGACGCGGTACCCCGGTGGTTGCTGATCAGCTCCGCGACGACGCGCCCCAGGTCCGTCCCGGGCAGCCGCAGCAGCAACCGCCGGAACACCCAGCTCTCCACGGCCCGCACGACCCCCGCCACCACCGCGGGCGGTCGCTCCGCCCCCGGCTCGTGCAACCAGATCAACAGCGGCTTGGTCACCTCGATGCCGCTGACCTGCGTCCGGTACACCGACAGCTCGACGGGCCCCAGGTCAGCGGTCGGGTCCTCGGCCCGCACCGCCCACCGCTGGTACAGCTCGGCCTGCACCCGCAGCACCGGCAGCAGCTCGGCCACGGACACCCCGCCGTGGTTGACGAACGCCTTGAACCGGGTGAAGGTCTGCCGCGGGGACACCTCCTCCCCGGTGCGCGAGGTCAGCCACTGGTTGATGAACAGCGACCCCCGGCTGAGCGGGTACCCGCCCGAGGCCACGTCCTGCTCCCAGAACGGCGCGTCGAACGGCCAGTCCCGCTCGTAGGCCGCGTCCACGTCCGCGCCCTCGACCGCGAGCTGCTGGAACACGAAGTTCTTGACCAGGTCGGCGGCGGTGAGCGGCTGCCCCCGGTCGTTGAGGGTCTCGAAGATCTCCTGCGAGTTCTCGTCCGCCTTGAGGTCGATCACCACCAGCTGCAGGGCCTGGGTGACCGCCAACGCCAACGCCTGCGCCCGCCCGGCGTCGTCTTCATCTCCCAGCCACTCCTCGACCCGCTCGGAGAAGAACCGGTGCGCCCGCGCGGGCTTGCTGCCGCCGTGCGCCAACGCCGCGTAGTCCACCGGCGGGTCGGCCCTCATCACCTCGCCGTAGGCGTCGCGGTCGTCGTTGGTCTGGCGCAGCTTGAGCCGGTCCTCGGCGCTCGCCACGAAGTGCTCGGCGTTGTGGGTGAGCCCGTCGAGCTGCTTGGCGAGGTTGTCCAGCCCGCGCCCCTCCAACACCCCGGCGATGGCGTCCATGAGCAGTTGCAAGGTCGTCAACCGCTGCTGGCCGTCGATCACCTGCCGCACCTGCACCGCACCCACGGCGTTGGGCACGGATTGCACGACGATCGCCCCGAGGAAGTGCACCGCTTGGCCGAGCGGGTCAGCCAGGCGCGCGTCGGCCACCCGCCGCACGTCGTCCCACAGCGGCCGCCACTGCCGCTCCTCGTCCCAGACGTAGCGGCGTTGGAAGCGCGGGATGACCAGGTGCTGGGGGAGGTTGAAGACCTGCAGCGGGGTCAGCACGGCGGTGTCCACGGTGCACCACTATGCCGGGGTGGCGGGTCGGGGTCAGCCTTCGGCGGCGAGTTGGCCGCACGCGGCGGCGATCTCCTGGCCGCGGGTGTCGCGGACGGTGCAGGAGACGCCTGCGGCGTTGACGCGGCGGACGAACTCGCGCTCGACGGGCTTGGGGCTGGCGTCCCACTGGGAGCCGGGGGTGGGGTTGAGCGGGATGACGTTGACGTGGGCGAGTGGGCCGAGGTGCTTGCGCAGGAGCTTGCCGAGCAGGTCGGCGCGCCAGGGGTGGTCGTTGACGTCGCGGATGAGGGCGTACTCGATGGAGACGCGGCGGCCGGTGCGGTCGGCGTAGAGGCGGGCGGCGTCGAGGACCTCGGCGACCTTCCAGCGGGTGTTGACCGGGACCAGGGTGTCGCGCAGCTCGTCGTCGGGGGTGTGCAGGGAGACGGCGAGGCGGACCGACAGGCCCTCCTCGGCCAGCTTGCGGATGGCCGGGACGAGGCCGACGGTGGAGACGGTGACCGAGCGCTGGGAGATGCCCAGGCCCGCCGGGGCCGGGTCGCAGATGCGGTGCACGGCGTCGACCACGCGCTTGTAGTTGGCCAGCGGTTCGCCCATGCCCATGAAGACGATGTTGGACAGCCTGCCGGGCTCGCCCAGCTCGCCGTCGCGCATGGCCGCGGCGGCGGCGCGGACCTGGTCGACGATCTCGGCGGTGGACAGGTTGCGCTGCAGGCCGCCCTGGCCGGTGGCGCAGAACGGGCAGGCCATGCCGCAGCCCGCCTGGCTGGACACGCACAGCGTGGTGCGGTCGTGGTAGCGCATGAGGACGCTCTCCAGGAGCGTGCCGTCGTGGGCCTTCCACAGGGTCTTGCGGGTGTCGCCGTCGTCGCAGGTGACGTGGCGGACGGGGGTGAGCAGCCGGGGCAGCAGGCCGTCGGCGAGCCGGTCTCGGGCGGCGGCCGGGATGTCGGTCATCGCCTCACGGTCGGCGGTGAGCCTGCCGAAGTAGTGGGTGGACAGCTGGGTGGCCCGGAACGCCTTCTCGCCCAGCTCCGCGACCGCGGCCCGGCGCTGCTCGGTGGACAGGTCGGCGAGGTGGCGCGGCGGCAGGCCGCGCTTGGGGGCGTCGAAGACGAGCGGGAGTGCAGTCATAACCACCCCATTCTCCCACGCCCGCGGGGGTGCTCCTACCGGGTCGTCGTCGGCGGGCTCGCGGCGGCTGAGCAGTTCTTGGCCCGCGCCCCCGCCTCGACGAGCCGGTCGGGCAGGTCGAGGCCGTCCTGGGCGGTGAGCGCGGAGTTCAGGCCCCGCAGCCCGGTGCCGAACCGGTCGACGGCGGAGCGGTAGACCTCGACGGTCAGCGGGTCGGCGGCCTGGACGTCGTCGCGGGCCGAGGCGATGGCGGCGCGGGCTTGGTCGAGGCCGTCGACGAGCCCTTCGAGGTCGGGGTCGACCTCGGGCGCGGGCGACGGGAGCAGCCCGCGCAGGTCGCCCAGGGCGGTGTCGAGGACCCCGACGAACCGGTTCGCGAGGTCCAGGAACTCCGTCCGGAGCACGGCCGGGTCGCTGGACGTGCTGGGCGCCCCCATCGTCTCGGCGGCGGTGACGAGCACCTTCCCCGCCCCGCAGAACCGGTCCATCCAGCGCACGTCGTCCGCGTCGACCTCCGGAGCCGCCGACGTGCTCGTCGCGGCGGTGCGCCCCTCGACGCCGACCGCCGTACCGCTCGTCGACCGGGCGCAGCCCGCCAACCCCAGGGCGGCGCACAGCACCGCAGCCCCCACCGCGTTCACCGTGCGCATGCAGGCTCTGACGTCGTGCCCCACCCCCTGGTTCCGACATGACCGGGCTCACCGACACTCATCGTTGCATCGCGATAGCTTCCGATATATCGTTGACCTATCGCGAGCGATCCCCGCCGCGAGGAGACACCAGCAGGAGACGACAATGCGCACCGAGCACCAGCGCGGCCCCTGGCGCCGCCACCACCGACCCGACCACGCCGACCAGCACCCCCACGCCCGCCGCTTCGCGCACCGCTTCGCCGACCGCGGCCACGACTTCGACCCGGAGGCCGACGAGATGACCCCGCCCTTCCCCCCGTTCCCGCCCACCCCCCCGTTCCCCGGCGGCCCGTTCCCCGGCGGCCCCTTCGGCCGCGGCCACCGGCGCGGCCCCGGCGGGCACCGCGGGCACCGGCGCGGGCGCGGTGACGTCCGCGCCGCCCTGCTGGCGCTGCTGACCGAGCGGCCCATGCACGGCTACGAGATGATCCAGGAGATCGCCGCGCGCAGCGGCGGCATCTGGAAGCCCAGCCCCGGCTCGGTGTACCCGACGCTGCAACTGCTGGCCGACGAGGGCCTCGTCCGCGGCGTGGACGGCGAGGGCGGCAAGCGGCTGTTCGAGCTGACCGAGGACGGCACCGCCGCCGCCGAGGCGCTGGACGCGACCCCGCCGTGGGAGCAGGCCACCCGCGGCGTCGACCCCGCCGAGCACACCCTGCGCGACGCGCTGGGGCAGCTGATGGGCGCGGCCAACGCCGTCTCCCAGGCGGGCTCGCCCGCCCAGCAGCAGCGCGCGGCCGACATCCTCGACGGCGCCCGCCGCGACCTCTACGCCCTGCTCGGCGAGCGGGAGCCCGGCACCCCCGCGGCGGAGTGAGCCGCGGGCGGCCCGGTCCCGGCGCGCCGCCGGGGCCGGGTCAGCGGCCGACCACCAGCCCGCGCGGCTTGCGCCGGGACAGCACCCGGTAGCCGACGGGGAACGCCAGCCCGGCCACCTCCGCGGCGGCCCGTTCGGCCACGGCGCGGGAGAACTCGATCCGCAGCACCGCCTCCAGGGTCGGGCGGTCGGGGAACCGCCAGGTGGTCGTCACCCGCGTGCGGGAGAAGCCCTCGATCTCGAAGAACCGGTCGACCTCGGCCGGGCGGTAGGACGGCAGGTCCGCGCGCAGCCACCGGCCGTAGGGCTCGTGGCGCCCGTCGAGGTCCACCACGACCAGCGCGCCGCCCGGGCGCAGCACCCGGTCGGCCTCGCGCAGCCCCGGTTGGCACCCCGGGCCGAAGAAGTAGGCGGTGCGGGCGTGCACCACGTCCACCGACGAGTCCGCCACCGGCAGGTCCTGCGCCGACCCGGGCAGCACCGACACCCCTGGCAGGTCCGCCACCCGGGCCGCGGCCCGCCCCACCAGCGGCGGGTGCGGTTCCACGCCCAGCACGGACCGGGCCCGCGCCGCGAAGCGCGGCAGGTGGAACCCGTCGCCGCAGCCCACGTCGAGCACGTCGCCGGTCCAGTCGGCGAGCGGTTCCAGGGCCGCCCACACGGCCCCGTCGACGTCCTGCGCCCGGTTCTCGGCCTCGTAGACCTCCGGCCACTGCCAGATGTTCGGGCTCGGCAGCACCGCCCCCGCGCGCAGCGACGAGACGAACCGAGACACCAGACCCATGCCCCCAGCGAACCACACGCGGTGCGAGCGCCCGCGGACCGAACCACTCGACCGAGTTACCTTCGCCGCCCGATGAGGTATTCCTCAACATGGCGATCGACCAGTCCCACCCCGCTGTGACCGACCTGACGACGGACGTGCCGACCGACCCGCTGCCGGTCCTGCAGGTCCCGGTGCCGATCAGCTCCCTCGACGAGATCCCCGCGGGCATGCCCGGCAGACCCTGCTGGGTGGAGCTCGCCACCACCGACCCGCGCACGTGCTCGACGTTCTACGCCGGGCTGCTCGGCTGGTCGTTCAAGGTCGGGGAGGACGGCTACGTCCTGGCGACCGTCGATGACCAGCCGGTCGCGGGCCTGCACACCCCCCAGGGCGACCAGCCGCCCGCCTGGACGCTGTACCTGACCGTCGGCGACACGCTCAACACCGCCGAGCGGGTCCGCGACCTCGGCGGGCACGTGCTGGCCGAGCCGACGGAGGTGCCCGGGCAGGGCGGGCTGCTGGTGGCCGCCGACCCCAGCGGCGCGGCGATCGGGTTCTGGCGCCAGGACCGGGACTGGCGGCTGGGCACGGGCTTCCCCGGCGCGTTCACCTGGGCCGAGCTCAACACCTGGGACGGCGCGGCCGCGGACACCTTCTTCGCCGCCCTGTTCGGCTTCGACATCGCCCAGATGGGCGACGGCGAGGCGTTCGACTACACCAGCTGGACGGTCAACGGCGAGGAGGTGCTGGGCAGGCTGCGGATGGGCGGCGAGTTCGACCCCGGCACACCGCCGCACTGGATGGTGTTCTTCGAGGTCGACCCCGAGGTGGGCACCGACAGGGTGGCGCAGCGGGCGGTGCGGCTCGGCGGCCGGGTCACCGTGGCGCCGTTCGACTCCCCCTTCGGCCGGGCCGCGGTGGTCGCGGACCCGACCGGCGCGGAGTTCACCGTGCTCGACCGCAGCGACGCGCTGCCGGTGTTCGAGGACGAGGTCGGCAGCAACAACGACGACCCGTTCGACGACTGAGCCCGGCGCTCAGCCGGGCAGGAACAGGCGCAGCAGCAGCCAGGACACCACGGCCGAGGGCAGCAGCGAGTCCATCCGGTCCATCAGGCCGCCGTGGCCGGGCAGCAGCGTGCCCATGTCCTTGACGCCCAGGTCGCGCTTGATCACCGACTCCACCAGGTCGCCCAGGGTGGCCGTGGCGACCAGCGCGACGCCGAAGACCACGCCCTGCCACCACTGGCCGCCCAGCAGCAGGGGCAGCACCAGCCCGCCCGCCACCACGCCCGCGACCAGCGACCCGGCGAAGCCCTCCCAGGACTTCTTCGGGCTGATCACCGGTGCCATCGGGTGCTTGCCGAACAGCACGCCCGCGATGTAGCCGCCGGTGTCCGAGCTGACCACGAGGATGAGGAAGGACAGGACCCGGTGGGCACCGTCCTCGGGCAGCACCAGCATGGCCGCGAACGAGGCGAACATCGGCACGTAGGCCGCGGCGAACACCGAGGCGCTGGCGTCGCGCAGGTACCCGTCGACCCCGCCGCGCAGCCGCCAGAGCAGGCAGACCAGCACGGTCACGGTGAACGCGCCCATCACCCCGGCCCGCTCGAACGGCCAGGCCAGCCACACCATCGCCTGCCCGCCCACCAGCACCGGCCAGCGGGCGACCTCGATGCCCGCGCCGCGCTTGAGCGCGTCCGCCAGCTCCCAGGTCGCCACGGCCACGGCCAGCGCCACGATCCCGAGGAACACGTGCCGGACCAGGAACAGCGAGAGCAGCACCGCGGCGCCGAGCACCACCCCGACCGCGATCGCCGCGGGCAGGTTGCGCCCCGCGCGCGAGGTCTTCGGCGGTCCCCCGGCCGCCGCCGAGGTCACCGCGACCCCTCCCCGTGCACCATGCTCCAGCTCTCCCACCGGTCCGGCCATCGTGTTCCCCTCACCGCGGGAGGCTCACACCTCCAGCAGCTCGGCCTCCTTGTGCTTGACGAGCTCGTCGACCTGCCCGACGTACTTGTCGGTCAGGTTCTGCAGCTCCTTCTCCGCGCGCACGACCTCGTCCTCGCCGGACTCGCCGTCCTTGACCAGGCGGTCGAGCTCCTCCTTGGCCTTGCGGCGGACGTTGCGGATGGCCACCTTGGCGTCCTCGCCCTTGCCCTTGGCGACCTTGACGAACTCGCGCCTGCGCTCCTCGGTCAGCTGCGGGAACACCACGCGGATGACGTTGCCGTCGTTGGACGGGTTCACGCCGAGGTCGGACTCGCGGATGGCCTTCTCGACCGCGCCCAGCGAGGAGGCGTCGAACGGCTTGATCAGCGCCATCCTGGCCTCGGGGATGCTGATGCTGGCCACCTGGTTCAGCGGGGTCGGGGCGCCGTAGTACTCGACCGTGATGCGGGCGAACATGTTGGGGTTGGCCCGGCCGGTGCGGATCGAGGCCATGTCGTTCTTGGCCCTGGTGACCGAGCCTTCCATCTTCTCCTCGGCCTCGAGGAGGGTGTCGTCGATCAAGGCAGCTCCTAGTTGCTCACGCGGTGGGCGTACTGACCAGCGTGCCGATCCTCTCACCACGCACCGCGCGGGCGATGTTCCCCTCCGTCAGGAGGTTGAACACGATGATCGGCATGTTGTTGTCCATGCACAGGCTGAACGCGGTGGCGTCGGCGACCTTGAGGCCGCGCTCGAGCACCTCGCGGTGGGTGATCTCGCTGAACATCGTCGCGTCCGGGTTGGTGCGCGGGTCGGAGTCGAACACCCCGTCGACGGCCTTGGCCATCAGCACCGCCTCGCAGCCGATCTCCAGCGCGCGCTGGGCGGCGGCGGTGTCGGTGGAGAAGTAGGGCATGCCCACCCCGGAGCCGAAGATGACCACGCGCCCCTTCTCCAGGTGCCGCTCGGCGCGGCGCGGGATGTAGGGCTCGGCGACCTGGCCCATGGTGATGGCGGTCTGCACGCGGGTGTCGATGCCCTCCTTCTCCAGGAAGTCCTGGAGGGCCAGGCAGTTCATCACGGTGCCGAGCATGGCCATGTAGTCGGCCCGGTCGCGGTCCATGCCGCGCTGGCTGAGCTCGGCGCCGCGGAAGAAGTTGCCGCCGCCGATGACCACCGAGCACTCCACGCCGCCGCGGACGACGTCCGCGATCTGCTGGGCGACGGTCAGCACCACGTCGGGGTCGACGCCGATGCCGCCCCCGCCGAACATCTCGCCGCCGAGCTTGAGCAGCACCCGCTTGAAGCCGCCCTCGCGCACAGCACCCACGCCATCAACCCTTCCCGCTGGTCGCCCTACTCGCGGCTCTGCCCCGCCCCCGGGGGTGCGGGGGCGGGGCAGAGCGCCGGTCACGTCGAGGTCCTCGGTCAGGACTGGCCGACCTCGAACCGGGCGAAGCCGGTGACGGTCACGCCCGCCTCGTCCAGCACCGCCTTGACGGTCTTCTTCGAGTCCAGCACCGAGGACTGCTCCAGGAGCACGACGTCCTTGAAGAAGCCGTTGACCCGGCCCTCGGTGATCTTCGGCAGGGCGGCCTCGGGCTTGCCCTCCTCGCGCGCGGTCTCCTCGGCGATGCGGCGCTCGTTGGCCACGACGTCCTCGGGGACCTCGTCGCGGGTGACGTAGCGGGGGCGCATCGCCGCGATCTGCATGGCGGCCGCGCGGGCGGCCTCCTCGTTGTCGCCGGTGTACTCGACCAGCACGCCCACGGCGGGGGGCAGGTCGGAGGAGCGGCGGTGCAGGTAGGTGCTGACCGTGCCGGTGTAGGCCACCGCGCGGCGCAGCTCCAGCTTCTCGCCGATCTTGGCCGACAGGGCCTGCACGGCCTCCTCGGCGGTCTGCCCGTCGAGCTGGGCGGCCTTGACGGCCTCCAGGTCGGCGGCACCGGCGGCCTTGGCCGCGGCGACGACCTTGTCCGCCAGCTGGATGAACTCGTCGTTCTTGGCGACGAAGTCGGTCTCGCAGTTCAGCTCGACCATGACGCCGTCGGCGGCGGCGACGAGGCCCTGGGCGGTGGCGCGCTCGGCGCGCTTGCCCACGTCCTTGGCGCCCTTGATCCGCAGGATCTCGATGGCCTTGTCGAAGTCGCCGTCCGTCTCGGTCAGCGCCTTCTTGCAGTCCATCATCCCGGCACCGGTCAGGTCCCGGAGCTTCTTGACGTCGGCCGCGGTGAAGTTCGACATCGCGTACTTATCCGTCCTCGTGAGTTCGGTTGGCGCGGGGGATCAGGACTCGCTGGGGGTCTCGGTCGCGGTCTCCACCGCGGCCGCGGCCTGCTCGCCGTCGGCGGCGGCGGTCTCGGCGCCCACCAGCAGCTCCTTCTCCCACTCGGCGAGCGGCTCCTCGGACGCGCCGACCTCCGGCTTGTCCGAGCCGCCGCCGCGCGCGCCCGAGCGGGCGATCAGACCGGCGGCCGCGGCCTCGGCGACGACCTTGGTCAGCAGCGCCGCGGAGCGGATCGCGTCGTCGTTGCCCGGGATCGGGTAGTCGACCTCGTCCGGGTCGCAGTTGGTGTCGAGGATCGCCACGATCGGGATGTTGAGCTTGCGCGCCTCGCCGACGGCGATGTGCTCCTTCTTGGTGTCCACGATCCAGATGGCGGAGGGGACCTTCGCCATGTCGCGGATGCCGCCCAGGGTGCGCTCCAGCTTGTCCTTCTCGCGGGTGAGCATCAGGATCTCCTTCTTGGTGAGACCCTGGAAGCCACCGGTCTGCTCCATCGACTCCAGCTCCTTGAGGCGCTGGAGGCGCTTGTGCACGGTGGTGAAGTTGGTGAGCATGCCGCCCAGCCAGCGCTGGTTGACGAAGGGCATGCCGACGCGCTGCGCCTCGTTGGCGATGGCCTCCTGCGCCTGCTTCTTGGTGCCGACGAACAGGATGTGACCGCCGTGGGCGACGGTCTCCTTGACGAACTCGTACGCGCGGTCGATGTAGGTCAGCGTCTGGCGCAGGTCGATGATGTAGATGCCGTTGCGGTCGGTGAGGATGTACCGCTTCATCTTCGGGTTCCAGCGGCGGGTCTGGTGCCCGAAGTGCACGCCGGAGTCGAGCAACTGCTTCATGGTGACGACGGCCATGGCCTGGATCGCCCTCTTCTTCTCCGGGCGCGGCGGGCCACAACAGCCCGCAGCGCCTGCTCGGTTGTCGCCGGGAACCGGTGGTCCTCGGCCCTGGTGCCGTGCGGACGGCCGGACCCTGCGCACACGCTGGTCTGCGGGTGCGGTCGGGACCGCCGGGCGTCCTGGGTCGCGGTCGCTGCGAACGACCGCGGGAGCACTGGCACGCGAAGTCACCCGGCGCTCGCACCGGGTGCGGGGGAAAGCATACGCCGCCACCTCCCGGGGGCGGGAATCGGAGGCACTGTTGTCCTCCGCGCTGCCCTCCGCGCTGCCCTTCGGCTGTCCACAGCCCCCTGGGTTGTCCACAGGCGGAGGTCCGGTGCTGCGCTCTTCCCCCCGCGCTCGCGATCCTGGGTCCATGAGGTCTGACCTGCGCATCTGCGCCGCGCTCGTGGCAGTGTGGGTGCTGCTGTCCACGCCCGCCGGGGCGGGTGCGACCGCGCCCGGCCCGCCGCCCACCCGGTTCGGCTGGCCGCTGTCTCCCCCGCGCGCGGTAGCCCGGCCGTTCGAGCCGCCCGCGTCCCCGTACGGACCGGGGCACCGGGGCGTCGACCTGGCGGGAGCGCCGGGCGAGCCCGTGCTGGCGGCGGGCGACGGGGTGGTGGTGTTCGCCGGGCCGGTCGTCGAGCGCGGGGTGGTGTCGGTGCGGCACCAGGGCGGGTTGCGCACGACCTACGAACCCGTCGTGCCGTCCGCGGTCGTCGGGACCACGGTGCGCCGGGGCGACCCGCTGGGGTCGCTGGTGGCGGGGCACCCGGGCTGCCCGGTGGCGGCGTGCCTGCACTGGGGCCTGCGGCGCGGCGAGGAGTACCTGGACCCGCTGCGGCTGGTGCGCCCGGCCCGGGTGCGCCTGCTGCCCGCCGCGTCAGGCGTCGGCGGTCTCCATCAGCTTGGCCCGCAGCCGCAGCACCGCCCTGGTGTGCAGCTGGCAGACCCGGGACTCGGTGACGCCGAGGACGCGGCCGATCTCGGCCAGGGTCAGGTTCTCGAAGTAGTAGAGGGTCACCACGACCCGGTCGCGCTCGACGAGCAGGCCGATGGCCTCGGCGAGGGCGCGCCGGTTGTCCTGGTCGACCAGCAGCGCCACCGGGTCGTCGGCGGTCTCGTCCTCGAGGATGTCGGCCAGCGAGTTCGCGCCCCGCCCGGCCGCGGCCAGCTCGTCGAGCGCGACCACGCTGGTCAGCTGGAGCTGGGCGTAGACCTCGCGCAGCTCGTCGACGCCGAGGCCGAGCTCGTCGGCCAGCTCGGCGTCGGTGGGGGTGCGCTGGAGCTTGGCGCCCAGGCGCTCGATGCCGCGCTCGACCTCGCGGGCCCGGCCGCGCACGGTGCGCGGCACCCAGTCCTGGGCGCGCAGGTCGTCGAGGATGGCGCCGCGGATGCGCTGCATGGCGTAGGTCTCGAACTTCAGCCCGCGCTCGGGCTCGAACTTCTCGATCGCGTCGACCAGGCCGAAGATGCCGGACTGGATCAGGTCGGAGACCTCGACGTGCGAGGGCAGCCCGGTGCCGACGCGGCCCGCGACGTACTTGACCAGCGGCGCGTAGTGCAGCACCAGCCGGTCGCGCAGGCCCTGGTCGCGGCGGTCGCCGTAGGCGCGCCAGAGCGCGACGATGCCCGCCTCGACGTCGTCGGCGGTGCGGTTGTCCCCGGGCAGCACGCCCGAGCTGCCTTCCCCGAAGAAGGCATGGCCGTTCACCTGGCCCTGCGCAGCCACCGGGGGGCGCCCGGGGGTCGCGGGCCCGGCCCCCTCAGCGGGAGCGGGGGTGGGTTCGGTCATGGATCGCCTTCAGCCGTTCGACGGTCACGTGGGTGTAGAGCTGGGTCGTTGCGAGCGTAGCGTGACCGAGTAGCTCCTGGACGCTACGAAGGTCAGCACCTCCTTCGAGCAGGTGTGTTGCCGCAGAGTGACGAAGCCCGTGCGGTGCCACGTCCGCGGCGCCCGGCGCGGCCGCCGCGGCGAGGTGCACGATACGCCGTACGGAGGTCGCCCCGAACCGCCCGCCCCTCGCCCCCAACCACAGTGCCGGGGGCGAGGTGGGACGCGCCAGGGACGGACGTCCCACATCCAGCCACGTCCCGAGCGCGTCCGCGGCGGGGGCGCCGAAGGGCACCACCCGCTCCCTGCCGCCCTTGCCCAGCACGCGCGCCAGCCTGCTGCCCAGGTCGACGTCGTCGACGTCGAGCCCGCACAGCTCCGACACCCGCACACCCGTCGCGTACAGCAGTTCCACGATCGCGTGATCACGCACCGCCACCGGATCAAGCTCGCGCGCGCCCGCGGCGGCGGCCGCCATCACCCCCTCCGCCTGGTCCGCCCGGAGCACGGTCGGCAGCGTCCGGTGGCGCTTCGGGGCCACCAACCGGACGCCCGGGTCGGGGTCGAGCAGACCCCGCCGGTGGGCCCACGCGGTGAAGGTGCGGACCGCGGCGGCGCGCCGCGCGAGGGTCGTCCGCCCGGCGCCCGCCGCCCGCTGCGCGGCCAGCCACGCCCGCAGCGCGGCGAGGTCGAGGCCCGCCGCGGCGAGGTCGCCCGCGGCCGGTTGTCGATCTTGGTCATTCGATTCAGCGGTGCCGCTTTCCTGCGGTGCACCCTCATCGTCCGATGACAAGATTTCACCCATTCGGGGTGACGTGGGCGCTAAATCCGGTCCGAGTGCACCCAGAGTGAACCCCAGCAGGGACACGACATCCCCCAGGTAGGCCCGGACGGTGTGCGCGGACAGGTCGCGCTCCTTCGCCAGGTGCCGTTCGTACTGGTCCAGGACCTGCCGCACCGGCGCGGGCAGCCCCGCCCGCACCCGGCCCACGTCCACCCGCCCCGCGCCCGCCACCGGGAAACCCTGACCCGGCCCGCGGCGGGGGTCAAGCACCGCCACGCCCGACCCAGCCCCGGCGGCGGGGGCCGCGCCCATCCACAGCCCCTCGAACCATCCACAGGCGGGCGGCGACCCTGGCACGGGCCCCCACCAGCCGCGATCGTCGGTGGTGAGCGATCCGCAGCGGATCAGAACCGACGAGGAGCAACCGATGGGGGCACCGCACATCACCCTGGGCAGGCGCGGCGAGTCCGTGGCCGCCCGCTACCTGCGGGACACCGGACTGGTGGTGCTGGCGCGCAACTGGCGCTGCCCGCTGGGCGAGCTGGACCTGGTCTGCGCCGACGGCGGCGGCCTGGTGGTCGTCGAGGTCAAGACCCGGTCCGGCACCGGGTTCGGCACCCCGGCCGAGGCCGTCGACGACGCCAAGGCCGAGCGGGTCCGGGCGCTGGCCGAGCGCTGGCGGACCGACCACGGCGTCCGGCCGTGCCGGGTGCGCTTCGACATCGTCGCGGTGCTGCTGCCCCCGGACGGCCCGGCCAAGGTCCGCCACCTGCGGGGTGCGTTCTGATGGTCCTGGCGAAGGTCTTCTCCGCCGCCCTGCACGGGGTCGACGGCTGCCCGGTCGAGGTCGAGGCCGACATCGGTGGCGGCAAGCCGGGCACGCACATCGTCGGGCTGCCCGACGCCGCGCTCAACGAGGCGCGCGACCGGGTGCGCGCCGCGGTGCGCAACAGCGGGCTGCGCTGGCCCGACCAGCTGGTCACGCTGTCGCTGTCCCCCGCGGACCTGCACAAGTCCGGCTCGGGCTACGACCTGCCGCTGGCGGTGGCGGTGCTGCAGGCCGACGGCAAGCTGCCCGCCCCGCCCTTCGACGGCACGGTCCTGCTCGGCGAACTCGCCCTCGACGGCAGGCTGCGCCCGGTGCGCGGCGTGCTGCCCCTGCTGCTCACCGCCCGCCGCGGCGGGTGCACCCGGGCGATCGTGCCCACCCCGGCCCTGCGGGAGGCGTCGCTGGTCGACGGCCTGGAGGTGCTGGGCGCCGACCGCCTCACCGACGTGATCGCCTGGGCGACCGGCACCCCCGACGCCCTGGTCCGCCCCGACCCGGCTCCCCCGCACACCGGCGGACCGCCGCCGGACCTGGTGGACGTGGTGGGCCAGCCCGACGCCCGCTGGGCGCTGGAGGTCGCCGCGGCGGGCGGCCACCACCTGCTGATGTCCGGCCCGCCGGGCACCGGCAAGACGATGCTGGCCAAGCGGCTGCCCGGCCTGCTGCCCCCGCTGGCCCGCGACCAGGCCCTGGAGGTCACCGCCATCCACTCGGTCGCCGGTGCGCTGCTGGCGGACTCGCCGCTGGTCACGGTGCCGCCGTTCCTCGCCCCGCACCACAGCGCCAGCGTCGCGGCCCTGGTCGGCGGCGGCGTCGGCCAGGCCAAGCCGGGCGCCATCAGCCGCGCCCACCGCGGCGTGCTGTTCCTCGACGAGGCCTGCGAGTTCCCGGCGAACCGGCTGGAGGCGCTGCGCACGGCGCTGGAGGAGGGCGAGATCCGGCTGGCCCGCCGCGACGGGGTGGTGCGCTACCCGGCCCGGTTCCAGCTGGTGCTGGCCACCAACACCTGCCCGTGCGCGCCGCCGCAGGAGGCCGACTGCACCTGCACCCCGCAGGCCCGCCGCCGGTACCTGGCGCGGTTGTCCGGCCCGGTCCTGGACCGGGTGGACCTGCGGGTGCGGATGCGGGCCAGCTCCGCGGCGGCCCGTGCGGACACCACCCCGCCGGAGGCGACGGCGGTGGTGCGCGAGCGGGTCGTGCAGGCGCGCGACCGCGCCGAGCACCGGTGGGCCGGGCACGGCTGGCACACCAACGCCGAGGTGCCGGGGCCGGAGCTGCACCGCCACCACCCGCTGCCCCGGGAGTCGATGGAGCTGCTGGACACCTGCCTCACCCGGGGCCTGATCAGCGCCCGCGGCGTCGACCGGTGCGCCCGGGTCGCCTGGACCCTCGCCGACCTGGCCCGCGCCCCCGCGCCGACCCCCGACCACGTGGCGTCCGCGCTGCACTTCCGCGGCCACCACGCACCCCTGCCCTGACCCACCGGACGACCCAGCCCCGACGACCGAGGAGATGCCGTGAACACCGCACTGCCCGTGAACACCGCACTGCCCCGCCCGATGTCCGCCCTGCTGCCCAAGGCGCTGCCCCTCGCCGCCACCGTGCGCCGACCACCCTGTCCACGAACGGCGCCACCCCCGCCGACACGCCCCACCCGGTCAGCGGCGGTGCGCCGTGGCTGACCGGGACGAGGTGCGACGAGCACGCGCGTACCTGCTGCGCGTCGCGGAACCCCCGGCCGGAGCCCTGCACGCGCTCGTCGAGCGGGTCGGGCCGGTCGCCGCCGCCGAGGCGGTGCGCTCCGGCGAGGTCGCGGGGGTGGTCGACGAGGAGACCTCCGGGCGGCGGGCGCTCGACCTCGCCGCGCAGGACCTGGCCGACGGCGCCGCGATCGGCGCCCGCCTGGTGGTGCCCGAGGACGACGAGTGGCCGGGCTGGGCCCTGCTGCCGCTGGCCAACGCCTTCCGCCGGGGCTTGCGGTGGGCGGCCCCGCCGCTGGCCCTGTGGGTGCGCGGGCTGCCGCTGGACGAGCTGGTGCAGCGGGCGGTCGCGGTCGTGGGGTCCCGGTCGGCCACCTCCTACGGCGAGCACGTGGCCGCCGAGTTCGGGTACGGGCTCGCAGGCGACGCGGGGGTGACCGTGGTGTCCGGTGCCGCCTACGGCATCGATGGGGCCGCGCACCGCGGCGCGCTCAACCGCGGCGGCCGGACGGTGGCCGTGCTGGCCTGCGGCGTGGAACGCGCCTACCCCGCCCAGCACGCCCGGCTGCTCAAGGCCATCACCGGGTCCGGGGCGGTGGTCAGCGAGTACCCGCCGGGTACGCCACCGGCCAAGCACCGCTTCCTGGTCCGCAACCGGCTGGTCGCGGGGCTGGCGGCGGGCACGGTGGTGGTGGAGGCGGGGGTGCGCAGCGGCGCCCGCAACACCGCGACCACCACCGCCCAGCTCGGCAAACCGCTGTGCGTGGTGCCCGGCCCGATCACCTCGGCGAAGTCGCAGGGCTGCCACGAGCTGCTGCGGGGCCGCACCGCCGAGCTGGTGACCAGCGTCAGCGAGGTGCTGGAGGCGACCGGGCACATCGGTGAGCTGGCGGCGCGGCCGGACAGCCCGGCGCGGGCCACCGACGGGCTCGGTGACCAGGCGCTGCGCGTGCACGAGGCGCTGCCCCGCGGCGGCGGCAGCTCCCCGCAGGAGGTGGCGGCGGCCGCGGGCGTGCCGCTGGAGCGGGTGCGGGCGCTGCTCACCGAACTGGAGCTGACCGGACTCGCCCGCGCGGGTGAGCACGGGTGGCGCAGGGCCACCGGGGGCGCGCCGTGCTAGCCGCCGAACGGACCGTCCTCGGGCAGCCGCAGGTCGGGCTTGTCCAGCTCCTCGACGTTGACGTCCTTGAACGTGATCACCCGGACGTTCTTGACGAAGCGCGCCGGGCGGTACATGTCCCACACCCACGCGTCCGACATGCGGACCTCGAAGTAGACCTCGCCGTCGGCGTCGCGGACCTGCACGTCCACGCCGTTGGCCAGGTAGAACCTGCGCTCCGTCTCCACGACGTAGGCGAACTGGCCCACGATGTCGCGGTACTCCCGGTAGAGCTGCAGCTCCATCTCGGTCTCGTACTTCTCGAGATCCTCCGCGCTCATCCCCTGCGCGCCCCTCCTGGTCGTGGTCCGCGGTCCCCGTCGACCGGCGGGGAGCCCCCATTCTGGACCACGGCGGCCGCCGCCACACTCAGCGCCACCCGGTGCGGCGCGCGCAGGCCGTGCCGCAGCCCGGCCGCGGCGACGTTCGCGTAGGACCAGCGGTGCTCGTGGCTGGGCCCGTGCTCGGCCAGCGCGCGCGAGTGCAGGCCCGTGCAGTAGCCCTTGTGCACGTCGAAGCGGTACTCGGGCAGCTGCTCGTGCAGCCCGGCCATGACCCGGTCCCTGGTGACCTTGGCCAGCACCGACGCCGCCGCCACGCAGGCCGCGGCCTGGTCGCCCTTGACCACCGGCATGCTCGGGGCGGTCAGCCCGGGCACCCGGAAGCCGTCGGTCAGCACGTACCCGGGGTGGGTGGCCAGCCGGGCCACGGCCCGGCGCATGCCCTCGATGTTGGCCACGTGCACGCCCTTGAGGTCGACCTCGGCGGTGGGCACCACGACGACCGCGTGGTCGAGCGCCCTGGCCAGCACGAGGTCGTACATCCGGTCGCGAGCCGCGGCCGTCATCAGCTTGGAGTCCGTCAGCCCGTCGAGGCGCACCGCGTCGCCGGGCCGCAGCACGCAGGAGGCGATCACCAGTGGACCGGCGCACGCACCCCGGCCCGCCTCGTCGACCCCGGCCACCGGGCCCAGCCCCCGGCGGTGCAGGGCCGTCTGCAGGCTCCACGTGCCCGAGTCGCGGCGCACCACCGCGCGCGGCGGGCGGATCAGCTCGGCCGTCACCGGCGCACCACCGCGCCGAGCCGGTCGCGCAACCGCCTGCCGGTCCACAGCACCGGCCACGCGGCGGCGAGCCCGACGCCCGCCGGGACGCCCGCCTGCCAGGCGGGGGCCGAGAGGGCCTGCGGGTCGTGGTCGCCGACGCCCTGCCAGCGCGACGGCGGCAGGATCACCGCGCGCGCCTTGCCGATCACGTTGTCGACCGGGACCAGGCCGTTCGCCCCGCCGCCGCCCTGGGTGCGGGAGTCTCCGGAGTTGTTGCGGTTGTCGCCCATCACGAACAGCATGCCCTGCGGCACCGGCACGTCCGCGAACGGCTCCTGGGTGGTGCCGGTGTCGGCCTCGTGGTGGACGTAGGGCTCGTCGAGCGGGGTGCCGTCCACCGTCACCCGGTTGCGCTCGTCGCAGCACCGCACGGTCTGCCCGCCGACGGCGATGACGCGCTTGACCACGTCGTCCTCGTCGGGGGTGGCCAGGCCGAACACCGACCCGACCTCCTGCAACCCGCGCACGACCGGGTTGGCCGACCGGTCGGCGGTGAACTCCGAGCGGTTCCAGGTGCCGGGGCGGGAGAACACCACCACGTCACCGGGCGCCGGGTCGCGGAAGTAGTAGACGACCCGGTCGACCAGCACGCGGTCGCCGGTGCAGCCGGGGCAGCCGTGCAGGGTCGCCTCCATCGACTCCGAGGGGATGACGAACACCCGCACGACGAAGGACTGGAGCAGGAACGTCAGCACCAGCGCGATGACAACCAGGATGGGCAGTTCCACCCAGAACGACCGCTTCTTCCGCGCGGCCGGGCGGCGCGGTTCGCCCTCCGCGCCGCCAGGGTCCTGCGGGTCCTGCGGGCCCTGTGGCCCCTGCGGTTCCTCGGCCACGCCCGCCTACTCGGTGCCGCGGCCCGGCTCGGTGTCGGGGCGGGGCTCGTCGGGGCGCGGACCGGGGACCGGGCGCAGCCGGTCGCGGGTGCGGCGGCCGAGCCAGAGCACCGGCCAGGCACCGGCGAGCCCGGCGCCGAGGGGGATCGCCGCCGACCACGCCGGGGCCGACAGCGCCGACGCCTGCGGGTCGTGGTCGCCGACGCCCTGCCAGCGCGACGGCGGCAGGATCACCGCGCGCGCCTTGCCGATGACGTCGTCGACCGGGACGAACCCGTTCTCCCCGCCGCCGCCCTGCGAGCGCGAGTCCCGGGAGTTGTTGCGGTTGTCGCCCAGGACGAACAGCTTGCCCTGCGGCACGGTGATCTTCGGGAAGCCGTCCTGCTTGTCGTCGGGGAAGATGTGGTTGCGGTAGGGCTCGTCGAGCGGCTTGCCGTCCACCAGCACCCGGTCCTGCTCGTCGCAGCACTCCACGGTCTGCCCGCCGACGGCGATGACGCGCTTGACCACGTCCTCCTCGCTGGGCGTGCCCACCCCGAACTGCGCGGCGAGGTCCTGGAACCAGGCCAGCACCGGGTTGGGGTTCTCCTCGCCCAGGCCGGTCCGGTCCCAGGTGTCGGGGCGCTTGAACACCACGACGTCCCCGGGCTGCGGGTCGCGGAAGTAGTACACGACCCGGTCGACCAGCACCCGGTCACCGGTGCAGCCCGCGCAGCCGTGCAGCGTCTTCTCCATCGACTCCGACGGGATGACGAAGACCCTGGCGATGAACGACTGGATCACCACGGTGAGCCCGAGGGCGATGACGACCAGGATGGGCAGTTCGACCCAGAACGGGCGTTTCTTCTTGGCCTGCTTGTCTTTCCCGCCCGGCTCGGCGCCGGTCTCCCCGGCACCGCGTCGATCCCCCGGCACGGCACCGCTGTCGTCGGACAACTATTCAGCCTTCCTCACTATGCGCGGCAGCAGGGCGGCGCGCGCCCGCCTGGTCAGCAGCAGGACCGGCCACGCCGCGGCGAACCCGATCCCCAGCGGGAGCCGCTGCTGCCACTCGGCCGCAGACAGCTCAGGGCCCGCCTGCGGGTTGTGGTCGCCCACGCCGCGCCAGCGCGACGGCGGGAGCACGATGTAGCGCACCTTGCCGATGACCTTGCCGAGCGGGACGACCCCCCGGACGCCGCCGCCACCCTGGAAGCGGGAGTCCGAGGAGTTCCCCCGGTTGTCCCCCATCACCCACAGTGTGCCCTCGGGCACGGTAACCCGGCTGAACTTCTGGCGCTCGTCGGGGCCGCCGAACTCCCAGTAGATGTAGGGCTCGTCGAGCGCCTTGCCGTCGACCATCACCCGGTTCTCGCTGTCGCAGCACTCCACGGTCTGCCCGCCGACGGCGACGACGCGCTTGACGAAGTCGCGCTCGTCGGGCGGGGCGATGCCGATGAACGACCCGGTCCAGCGCAGCGCCTTGACGAAGCCGTTGGACGGCTCCTCGGTCTCGACGTCGTTCTCGGTCCAGGTGTTGGGGCCCTCGAACACCACCACGTCGCCGGGGCGCGGGTCGTGGAAGTTGTAGACGACCTTGTCGACGAACACCCGGTCGCCGGTGCAGCCGGGGCAGCCGTGCAGGGTCTGCTCCATCGACCCGGAGGGGATCGAGTAGACGCGGCCGATGAAGTGCTGGATGAGGAAGGTCAGCAGCAGCGCGACGCCGACCAGCACCAGGATCTCCCGCCACAGCGGCTGCCTGCGCGGGGCCCGGCGGTGCTTGCCGCGCTTGCCGTTCGGGCGCTGCTCCTCCGGTTCCGGGTCGGGCCGCGGGCGGGCCCGCCGCCTGCGGACCGGGGCGACCTGCTCGGTGGGCGCGTCGAGGTCGCCCCGGGCGCGGCGGCCGGTGCGCTCGCCGGGCGGGCGGGTGCGCGCGGGCGCCTCGGTGGTGGCGGCGTCGCGGACGACGCGCTGGCTGCCGGTGGTGCGGTCGCGGCGCTCGGCGGGCTTGACCGCCCGGTGGCTGCCGGTGGGCGCGCCCGCCTCGGCGGGCTTGACCGCGCGGTGCGTGCCGGTGGCGGCGGGGCGGCGCCCGGGCTTGTCGCCATCGGCCTGCTCGGGCTGCTCGGCCTCCGCGGTCGACGGGGCGAGGGCTCGCGGCGCGGCGTCGGGGCGCTCAGCGTTCGGGGGCGCGGCGGGCCCGATGGCGCGCGCGCCGCCGGTTCGGCCTGCGGTGTCCTGACCGGTGCTGTCCTGACCGGTGCTGTCCTGGACCGGCTCGCGCCGGGCGGGTGCCGTGCCCTCGGCGGGCTGCTCGCTGCGGCGCGCGGGCGGCTGGGTCCGCTCCGGGCGGCGGGCGGGCGCGGTGCCGGGGCTCGCGTTGCGGGCGTCCGGGCGCCGGGTGCCGTCGTCCTTGGGGACCTTGGGCAGCAGGATCGTGCTCTCGGCGTCGCTCTCGGGGGGCAGTGGCCGCTTGCGGCGCGGGACCGGCTGGGTCAGGTGCCGGGAGGGGTCGACCTCGATCCGCCCGCTGGGCGGGGTGACCCGGCGCGGCCGCGACATGGGCACGTCGTCGAGGGACTCGGCGTCCGCCGGGATGGTCGGGATGGCGTTGGTCGTGCCCGCGTTGGTGGTGACGGCCGAGGTGGTGGCGGCCGTGGTGACCTCGTTGCGGTGCGGGGGCGGGGTGGTCGCGTCCTGCTGGGCGCGGCGCCGGTCGGCGGTGGCGCCGTCCCGTCCGGTCGCGCCCGCCGCGGTCGACTGCCCCGGGCGGGTGTCGGCGGACTGGCCCGCGCGCCGGGACCGCTTCGGCAGCGCGTCCCCGATGCGGGCCGCGTCGGCGGCGCGGCCTTCGGCGCCTGCGGCGTGGGCGGCCCTGGTCCCGGGGTTCTCGGCGGGCTTGCCCGGCTCGGTTCCCGCGGCCGCGCGCCGCCCCCGCGTCGCACCGGTGCCCTGGTCGGCCGCGCCGCGGCTGTGGGAGGGCTCGGGCTCGGCCGGGCCCGCGGTGGACCTGGCGTGCCCGGGGCGGCCGGTGCCGGAGGCGCGGCCCGCGGACCGGTCGGGCTCGCTCGACCGGCTGTGGGACGGCGTGGTGCCCGAGGCACCGGCGGAATCAGCGAACCCGTTGTGAGAGGAGGTGTTCCCCGCTGGGTCGGTGGACTCGGCGTCGGCGGTGGACCGCGAGCGGTGCGTCCCGACAGCCGACCCGGACTCGCCGGAACCGTTGCGGGAGGCGGTGTTCTCGGCCGCATCGGCGGCGGAGGCGTCCGATCGCGTGCTCGCCTGAGCGGACTGGGAGGCGCGGCTGAGGGAGGAAGCCGCCCGCGCTCCCCGCGTGGACTCCGCGGAGTGGCTGGACGACGCGTGGCCCGCTTCGCCGCGCTGCTGAGCGGACTCACCTGTCCGGGTGGACTCCGCGCGGGCAGTCGAGGTGCTGCTCGCTGCGGCGTCGGGCCGGGCTTCGCCGTCGGTCCCGGCGAGGTGGCTGGGCGGGGTGCGACGCGCCTCGGCGTCCGGGCTGCCGGACGCGGTGGTCCTGGCTGCGCGCGTGGAGTCGGCGGGGCTGGGACGGGTGGCGGCGCGGCTCGTGGAGGTGTTCGAGGACTCGGCGGTGTTCGCGGGCTCGGAGGTGCTCGAAGGATTGGAGGTGTTCGCGGGCGTGGTGCTGGCGTGCCGCGACGCCTCCGGGCGCTGCTGCTCCGAGGCCTTGGTCGAGTGCTCGTCCGGCTCGGCGGGGGTGTCGGCACCGCGCTCGGCGGAACGGCGGGAGACGGGCTCGGTGTGCTGGACGGCCGAGCGGTCCCGCGGGTCCGCGGCCGGGGGCGGGACCGGCCGCATCCCGGGGCTGGAGGCGACGTCCGGGCGCAGCTGGGAGTTGAAGGAGGAGTCGAAGAACGCCGGGGGCAGCGGCTTGCGCGAGCGGGAGCCCGCGTCCGGGTCGCGGGCGATCTCCGTGGTGGGTTCCGGCGTGGACCGGCGCACCTCGGTCGGCTGCGCGGCCTGGTCGGCGGAACCACCCCGGTAGGCCGCGGCCGCTTCCTCCGCGGCGCGGCGGGCGGCGCGGGTGGTCGGCGCGGGGGTCTCCTGCTCGCCAGTGCGGCGGGAGAGCTGGGTGGTGTGCTGCGCCTCGGCACTGCCCTGCTCGGCACTGCCCTGCTCTGCATTGCCCTGGTCAGCGATGTCGGCACCCTGGGCACCCGTCGAGCCGGGGGCCGCGCGGCGGGACAACTCCGTCGTCAGCTGCGGATCGGCGCCACGGCCAACCCGCTGGGAAGTCTGCCCAGCCTCGCCGGACGCCTGCTCAGCGCTGTCGGCATCCTGGGCGCCCGTCGAGCCGGGGGCCGCGCGGCGGGACAACTCCGTTGTCGGCTGCGGCTCAGCGCCGGGGCGAATGCGCGGGGAAGCGTGCTCCGCGCTGTCGGTGGCTTGGGAGCGCGGTGAATCCGTGGCCGCGCGGCGGGACAGCTGGGTTGTCAGCTGGGGCTCTGCGCTGGAGCGGGTTCCCGCGGGCGCGTGGTCGGCGCTGCCGGGGGCTTGGGGGCTCGGGGCGTCGGAGGTGGTGCGGCGGGACGACTCGGGGGTGGCGGTGGGGTTCGCCTCGTCGTCGTTCGCGGTGTTCGGGCTCGGCCTGCGGGAGATGGGGCCGGTGGGCATCCGGGACTGCTGTTCCTCGGCTGCTCGACGGGCCGCGCGGGTGGGGCGGGGGGTGCCGAGGCTGGGGGCGGTCAGGTCCGGGGAGCGCCGGGATGCGTCCGACGGGGGCTCGTCGGCGGGTGCGGGCTCGTCCTCGGCTGCGCGGCGGGCCGCTTCGGCGGACTCGGCGGCGCTGGCCGGGAACCACTCCGAGGGCTGGATCGGCTTGTCGGGGCCGAGGGGGGTGCGGTCGTCGGCCGGGATGGAGGGCCAGTCGCCGTTCGGGGTGGTGCTGTCCTCGTCGAGGGGGGCGCCGAACCAGAACTCGGGTTCGAGGGGTTCCAGCTGCGGGAGGTCGGGGACCTCCGGGACGTACGCCGCGCGCGACGCGGGGTCGGCAGGGCGGGCAGGGTCGTCGGAGCGTGCGGCCGGGCCGCTGCCCGTGCCTGCGGCACCGGGGGCCTTCGAGGGGGAACCGTTCACGGCGTGACCGCTGCCCGTAGCTGAGCCATGCGCACCGGAGCCGTTCGAGTGGGAGCGGTTCGCGGCGTGGCCGTTGCCCGCGCTGGGGACGTGTGCGCCGGAGCCGTTCGAGTGGGTGCCGTGGGCGGCGTGACTGCCGCCGCCGGAGGCGCCGTTGGTGGCGCGACCGGTGCTCGCCGGGCCGCCTGCGGTGTGGGCGCCGGCGCGGTCGTGGTGACCGTTGGCCCGGGAGGACCCGGAGCTGTGCCTGGCAGGGGCCGGGGGCTCGTCGGCGGGGGTGGTCCGGGGGGAACTACCCCGAGACGACTCGTGGTCGACCGCCCCGGGACGGCGCTGCACCGGATCGGTTGCGGGATCCGGGTGCGCGCTGCGTTGAGGACGGTCGACCACGCATGTCAGGGTACGTGAGCCGATGTGCTACCCGTGTCAGGAGACGGGCAGCGGCTCGCGCTTCTCCTTGATCTTGGCGGCCTTGCCGCGCAGCTCGCGGAGGTAGTACAGCTTGGCCCGGCGCACGTCGCCGCGCTTGGCGACCTCGATCTCGGCGATGTTGGGCGAGTGCACCGGGAAGGTGCGCTCCACGCCCACGCCGAAGGACACCTTGCGCACGGTGAAGGTCTCCCGGATGCCACCGCCCTGGCGGCGGATGACGACGCCCTGGAAGACCTGGACGCGGGACCGGGTGCCCTCGATGACCCGCACGTGCACCTTCAGCGTGTCGCCCGGGCGAAAGGCCGGGATGTCGGAACGCAGCGACTTGGCGTCCAGGGCATCCAGGGTGTTCATCGGAGTCCGTCCTCGTCCTTGGAGATGTCTTCGTTCCTCCCGGCCGGGGACGGCGCGACGCCGTTGGAGAACCAGCCTGGAAGGGGGCTTGGGTGCGCGCATCCCGGCACCGCCGGGCGCGTCAACCTCGAAAGTATGTCATGCCGGGTCGCCGGGGGCGAAATCGGCCCCCGCGAGCTCGGCCAGCAGCGCCCGGTCGCGCTTGTCCAGCGCGCCGTCGGGCAGGGCGGCCAGCAGGTCCGGCCTGCGCTCGGCGGTGCGGGTGAGCGCCTGGTCGCGGCGCCAGCGGGCGATGCCCGCGTGGTTGCCCGAGCGCAGCACGTCCGGCACCGGGCGGCCGCGCCACACCTCCGGGCGGGTGTAGCTGGGACCCTCCAGCAGCCCGTCGGAGAACGAGTCCTGCTGGTGGGAGGCGGGGTTGCCGAGCACGCCGGGCAGCAGCCGGACCACGGCCTCGACGATGGTGAGCACCGCCACCTCGCCGCCGACGAGCACGTAGTCGCCGATGGAGACCTCGTCCACGCTCATCCGGGTGGCCGCGTCGTCGACGACGCGCTGGTCGATGCCCTCGTAGCGGCCGCAGGCGAAGGCCAGCCGGGGCTCGGCGGCGTACTCGTGGGCGAGCGCCTGGGTGAACGGGCGGCCCGCGGGGGTGGGCACCACCAGGCGCGGGGGCGGGTCGCCCGCGCACACCTCGTCGAGCGCGTCGCCCCAGACCTGGGGCTTCATCACCATGCCGGGGCCGCCGCCGTAGGGGCTGTCGTCCACGGCCTTGTGCACGTCGTGGGTCCAGGCCCGCAGGTCGTGCACGGCCAGCTGGACCAAGCCGCGCTCGATGGCGCGGCCGAGCAGCGCCGCGCGCAGGGGTTCGAGGTACTCGGGGAAGATCGTGACGACGTCGATGCGCACGGGTCAGCCCGCTGCCCCGGGGTCGAGCAGGCCCTCGGGGGGGTCGAGCACGACGCGCCCGCCCGCCACGTCGACGGTGGGCACGATCTGGCGCACGAACGGCACCAGCAGCTCGCGGCCGTCGGCGTCGAGCACCAGCAGGTCGCCGCCGGGGCCGTGGGTGACCTCGCGGACGGTGCCGACCCGGGTGCCGTCGGCCAGCTCGGCGGCCAGGCCCTCGAGCTCGTGGTCGTAGAACTCGTCCGGGTCGCCGGTGGGGGCCAGCTCGCCGGTGCCCGCGAGCAGCAGCGCGCCGCGCAGCTCCTCGGCGGCGGTGCGGTCCGGGACCTCCTCGAAGCGCACCAGCAGCCTGCCGGTGTGCTCGCGGACGGCGGAGAGGGTCAGGGTGCGCGCCGGGGCGCCCCTCGGCCGGGCGGTCATGACGCGCCCGAGCGCGAAGCGCTGCTCGGGGTTGTCGGTGCGCGGCTCCACGGCGAGCTCGCCGCGGATGCCGTGCGCCTTGGCCACCCGGCCGATGACGACCAGGTCCTGCTCGGTCATGCGTCGATCCCGGGGCGTCGCTGGGCGGTCAGTGGTCGGTGTCGACGACGTCGACGCGGATGCCGCGCCCGCCGACCCCGGCCATCACGGTGCGCAGCGCGGTGGCGGTGCGCCCGCCCCGGCCGATCACCTTGCCCAGGTCCTCGGGGTTGACGTGCACCTCGAGGGTGCGGCCGCGCCGGTTGGTCACCAGCTCGACCTGCACGTCGTCCGGGTTGTCGACGATGCCGCGCACCAGGTGCTCGAGGGCGTCGGCGAGGGCACTCACTCGGCCGCGGCCTCGGCCTCGGCGGGCTTGTCGTCCTTCTTCGGCGCCGACTTCTTCTTCGGGGTCGTCGCCTCGGTCGAGGGCTCCTCGCCCGCGGCCTTGAGCGCGGCCTCGAACAGCTCCTGCTTGGTCGGCTTGGCCTCGGCCACGCGCAGGGTGCCCTCGGCACCGGGCAGGCCCTTGAACTTCTGCCAGTCACCGGTGATCTTCAGCAGGGCCAGCACCGGGTCGGTCGGCTGCGCGCCCACGCCCAGCCAGTGCTGGGCCCGCTCGGAGTCGACCTCGATGAGGCTGGGCTCCTGCTTGGGGTTGTAGCGGCCGATGGTCTCGATGGCCTTGCCGTCGCGGCGGGTGCGCGCGTCGGCCACGATGATGCGGTAGAACGGCGCACGGATCTTGCCCAGGCGCTGCAGCTTGATCTTGACAGCCACGGTAGCGGGTACTCCTCAAAGCTCTCGGGTGGAGACGGTGTGGACGTCGCGTCCCGAGTGGGGATCCGGGTGCGGCGGCCGAAGGATTCGGCATCGGGGCGCGGTGAGAGGGTCCGGCCTCGACGGACAGCAGCCAATTGTGCCAGACGGCCCGCGCGGGTCCCAACCGGGCGGGGTCTCAGCCCGCGAAGGCGCCGATGGCCACGCCCACCCCGGTGAGCGCGGCCCGGACCGCCCTGGCGTTGTCCACCGCGCCGGGGGTGTCGCCGTGCAGGCACAGCGAGCGCGCGCCGGTGCGCAGCACGGTGCCGTCGACCGCCTCGATCTCGCCGCGCTCGGCCAGCCGCAGCGCCCGCGCGACGACGGCGTCCACGCCCGCGAGCAGGGCGCCGGGCTCGCGGCGGGGGACGAGGGTGCCCCCGGGGGTGTAGCCGCGGTCGGCGAAGGCCTCCGCGACGCCCGCGTCCCCGGCGGCGGCCAGCAGCTCGGAGCCGGGCAGGCCGAGCACGGGCAGGTCCGCGAAGGCGCGCACCCCCTCGACGACGGCGCGGGCCTGGGCCCGGTGGTGGGCGGTGGCGTTGTAGAGGGCACCGTGCGGTTTGACGTAGCCGACCCGGGTGCCCGCCGCGCGGGCGCACGCCTCCAGGGCGCCGATCTGGTACAGCACCTCGTCCGCGAGCTGGGCCGGGTCGACGTCAATGAACCGGCGGCCGAAGCCCGCGAGGTCGCGGTAGGAGACCTGGGCGCCGACGACCACCCCCCGGCGGGCGGCCGTGGCGCACACCGCGCGCATCGTCGTGGCGTCCCCGGCGTGGAAGCCGCAGGCCACGTTCGCGGAGGTGACGACCTCCAGCAGGGCCTCGTCGTCGGTCAGCCGCCAGGCGCCGAAGCCCTCCCCCAGGTCGGCGTTGAGGTCGAGCGGGGTCATGACGCGGGGACCACCCCCAGGCTGATCAGCAGCGTGGCCAGGGCGGGCAGGAAGTTGTTGATCTGGTGCGCGGCCACGCTGGCGCCGAGCCTGCCGGTGACCAGCCTGGCCAGGCCGATCGGGATGCCGATGACCAGCAGCAGCGAGGTCCGCAGCGGTTCGAGGTGGCTGATCGCGAAGATCACGGTGGTGAGGCAGAACACCGCCCACTGGCCCCAGCGCAGCCGCTCCAGGGCGCCCCAGAGCAGGCCGCGGTACAGGATCTCCTCGAACAGCGGGCCAACCAGCCACACGTAGACGAACAGCACGACCGCGGCGACGGCGGGCATGGTCTGGCTGTCCACCAGGGCGCCCAGCGCGGAGGTGGCGTTGCCCTTGCCCACGGCGCTGGACCAGATGGCCGCCGCGACGGTGGTGCACACCAGGCCGATGAGCCCGAACTTCAGCCCCGTGCGCAGGTCGTCGCGGTTGTAGGAGAACCGCAGGTCGACCTTGGGCCCGTTGCCGCGCACCTTGGTGATCAGCAGCGTGAGCAGGGTGGCGAGGAAGGTGGGCACGATGGTGCCGACCAGGATCACCGTCACCGGGTCGGGCGTGCCGCCGGAGGACTGGAACACCGCGTCGATGACCACCGCCGAGAGCAGGAACACGGCCATCACCAGGAGGAACGCGCCGAAGCCCCAGCGGTGCTGCGGCACGGGGTCGACCTCGGGGACCTCCTGCGGCTCGCGGGGCAGCGGTGCGGCCAACCGTCCCTCCCCCGGCTCGAAGCTCCTGCGGTGGACCCACCCTAGCCTGAGCGACCTACCCCGCGGCCGGGGCGAGCGCGCCGGTCAGGCCAGGACGCGCCCGCGCAGGACGACCCGGGTGGGCGAGCGCAGCACCGACAGGTCCGCGCGCGGGTCGGTGTCGAAGGCCAGCAGGTCGGCGGGCGACCCCTCGGACAGCCCGGAGAAGCCCAGCCAGGAGCGCGCGGCCCAGGACCCGGCGGCCAGGGCCTGCTCGGTGGTCATGCCCGCGGCGTGCAGGGCGGTGATCTCGTCGACGATGCGCCCGTGCCGGATGCCGCCGCCCGCGTCGGTGCCCGCGTAGACGGTGACACCCGCCTCGACGGCCTCCGCGACCATGGCGCCCGCGCGGGCGTGCAGGTCGCGCATGTGCCGGGCGTAGGCGGGGAACTTCGACGCCTTCGCGGCGATGTCGGGGAAGTTCTCGACGTTGATCAGCGTGGGCACCAGGGCGGTGCCGCGCGCGGCCATGTCCGCGATGACGTCGCTGGTCAGGCCGGTGCCGTGCTCGATGCAGTCGATGCCCGCGCCGACCAGGCCGGGCAGCGCGTCCTCGCCGAAGACGTGCGCGGTGACCTTCGCGCCCGCGGCGTGGGCGGCGTCGATGGCGGCGCGCAGCACGTCGTCGGACCACAGCGGGGCCAGGTCGCCGGTGTCGCGGTCGATCCAGTCCCCGACGAGCTTGACCCAGCCGTCGCCGTACTCGGCCTGCTCGGCCACCCTGGCGGGCAGGTCGGCGGGGTCCTCGACGTCGACGCCCAGGGCGCGGATGTAGCGCTTGGGGCGCACCAGGTGCCTGCCCGCGCGGATGATGCGGGGCAGATCCAGGCGCTCCTGGAGCGGCCGGGTGTCGATCGGGGCGCCGCAGTCGCGGATGAGCAGGGTGCCCGCGTCCCGGTCGGTCTCGGCCTGGCGGGCGGCGGTCTCCAGGTCGACGGGGCCGTCGGGGCCGATGCCGACGTGGCAGTGCGCGTCGACCAGCCCGGGCAGCAGGAACCCGCCGTCGACGACGGTCTGGGCGCCGGGCACCGGCGCGGTGCGCACGCGGCCGTTGACGACCCAGAGGTCCTGCTCGTCGTGCCCGGGCAGCACGACGCCACGCAGGTGCAGCGCGGTCATGGCGTCCCCCGGCTACTTGCCCTTGGGGAACTTCAGCCGCGACGGGTCGAAGCCCGGGGGCAGCTCGTTCAGGCCGGGCGGCATGCCGGAGATGTCGGGCATGCCCGCGGGGAAGCCGCCGCCGGGGAACCCACCGGGGAACCCGGGCATCCCGCCGCGCACCTTGGGCGGTGTGGGGCCGCGGCCCTTGCCCTTCTTGCCCTTCTTGCCCTTGCGGTTGGCCGCGCGCCCGCCCGCGCCGGGCATGCCGAAGCGGCCCGCCATCTGCTGCATCATCTTGCGGGCGTCGTAGAACCGGTTGACCAGGTCGTTGACCTCGCGGACCTCGACGCCGGAGCCCTTGGCGATGCGCAGCCGCCGGGAGGCGTTGATGATCTTCGGGTCCTGCCGCTCGGCCGGGGTCATGCCGCGGATGATCGCCTGCAGCCGGTCGATGTGCTTCTCGTCGACCTGGGCCAGGGCGTCCTTCATCTGCCCGGCGCCGGGCAGCATGCCCAGCAGGTTGGCGATCGGGCCCATCTTGCGCACGGCCAGCATCTGCTCGAGGAAGTCCTCCAGCGTCAGCTCGCCCTTGCCGATCTTGGCCGCGGCCTGCTCGGCCTGCGCCTGGTCGAAGTGCTGCTCGGCCTGCTCGATGAGGGTGAGCACGTCGCCCATGCCGAGGATGCGCGAGGCCATCCGGTCGGGGTGGAAGGCGTCGAAGTCGCCGAGGCCCTCGCCGTTGGAGGCGAACATGATGGGCGCGCCGGTGACCTCGCGGACCGACAACGCGGCACCACCGCGGGCGTCGCCGTCGAGCTTGGTCAGCACCACGCCGGTGAAGCCGACGCCGTCGCGGAAGGCCTCGGCGGTGGACACCGCGTCCTGGCCGATCATGGCGTCGACGACGAAGAGGACCTCGTCGGCGCCGACGGCGACCTTGATGTCCGCGGCCTGGCGCATCAGCTCCTCGTCGACGCCGAGGCGGCCCGCGGTGTCGACGATGACGATGTCGTGCTGGGTGCGGCGGGCCTCGTCGATGGCGCGGCGGGCGACGTCGACCGGGTCCCCGACGCCGTTGCCCGGCTCGGGGGCGAACACGTCGACCTCGGCCCGCGAGCCGACGACCTGGAGCTGGTTGACCGCGTTGGGGCGCTGGAGGTCGCAGGCCACCAGCAGCGGGGTGTGGTTCTGCCCCTTGAGCCACTTGGCGAGCTTGCCTGCCAGCGTGGTCTTACCGGCGCCCTGCAGACCAGCGAGCATGATCACCGTGGGCGGGTTCTTGGCCAGGTTGAGCCGCCGGGTCTCCCCGCCGAGGATGGCGACGAGCTCCTCGTTGACGATCTTGACGACCTGCTGCGCGGGGTTGAGCGCGGCGGAGACCTCGGCGCCCTTGGCCCGGTCCTTGACCCGGGAGATGAACGTGCGCACGACCGGCAGCGCGACGTCGGCCTCCAGCAGCGCGATGCGGATCTCCCGCGCGGTGGCGTCGATGTCGGCGTCGGTGAGCCTGCCCTTGCCCCGCAGGTTCTGCAGGACGGATGTCAGGCGGTCGGAGAGGGTGTCGAACACGGAGCGGCACTCCAGGTCGGTCAGGGAGGCAGGTCGGTCAGGGGCCTGTCAGGAGGACATCGGGCGCGGGTCGACGGCGGCTGTCCCCCCAGGGTAGTCCCACCGGACCCCGAGCCGAGCCCGTGCCCGCGCGGAGGTGCCCGGGAGGGGCCCCACCCCTCGCGAGGGCCCCGCCCGGAGTCCCCCTGCGGCGCGGCCCGCCGACCCTCCCCGGCCAGTGGTCCGCGCCCCTGTTGGACGAGCGCAAGTCTTCCGCCGCCGGGCGGGTCACCCCAGCGCGAAGGCACCCACCTGTACCTGAGTAGGACTACTCAACCCGGTGGGGTCAGCGGGCGGCCTTGAGCACGGCGACCTCGATGGCCCGGCGCCAGCCGGGGGTGGTGCCCGCGGCGAAGCTGAACGAGTCGACCGCCGAGCCGCCCAGGGTGGCGACGCGGGCCCAGAGCACGTCGACGCCGCTGCGCTCAAGGGCGTCGGCCACCGCGTGCAGCAGGCCGATGCGGTCGGCCGCGCGCAGCTCCAGCACCACCGCGGCGGACTCCGGGCCGCCCGCCTCGTTGTCGAACCACAGCACCTTGGGCTCGGGGGCGTCCTCGGCGCGGCCGCCGTAGTCGCGCTCCTTGGCGGCCAGCTTCTCCGGCAGGTCCAGCGACCCGCCGACCGCGCGGGCGAACTGCTCGCGCAGCAGCGCCGGGTCGGGCAGCGAGCCGAACCGGGGCGTCACCGAGAACGCGCTGATCGCCGCCCCGCCGTGGCTGCCCGCGGTGGCCGCGTGCACCTCCAGGGAGTTCAGCGCCAGCACCCCGGCCGCGCGCGAGAGCACGCCGGGGAAGTCCTTGGCCACCAGCGTGATCGTCGACAGCCGGTCGACGGTGTCGACGAGGATGTCCGGCCTGCCGGAGCGGGCCACGGCCTCGGCCAGCGCCTTCTGCGCGTCGTCGAGGGGTTCCTCGGCGGGCAGCGGGGTGCCCGCCATGGCCGCCCTGGCCCGGTCGACCAGCTCGGCGGTGAGCCGGGCCTTCCAGTCGGTCCACACCCCGGGGCCGGTGGCCAGCGAGTCGGCCTCGGTGAGCGCGTGCAGCAGCTCCAGCAGCACCGGGTCGCCGCCCAGGGTCTGCACCACGCGCTCGACGGTGGCGTCGTCCTGCACGTCGCGGCGGGTGGCGGTGTGCGGCAGCAGCAGGTGGTGGCGCACCATCGCGGAGAGCACGGCCACGTCCGCGGCGGGCAGGCCCAGCCGCCCGCCGACCTGGGTGGCCAGCGCGGCGCCGACGACGGAGTGGTCCTGGCCGCGGCCCTTGCCGATGTCGTGCAGCAGCGCGCCGATGAGCAGCAGGTCCGGGCGCGAGACGGAGGTCACCAGCCGGGAGGCGTTGACGGTGGTCTGCACCAGGTGCCGGTCGACGGTCCAGACGTGCGCGGCGTCGCGCGGGGGCAGGTCGCGCACCGCGCCCCACTCGGGGAACAGCCGCGCCCACAGGCCGGTGCGGTCCAGCGCCTCCACCACGTCGGTCAGGCCCTCGCCGGAGCCCAGCAGCGCCACCAGGTCCTGGCGCACCTCGGCGGGCCAGGGGGCGCGCGGCTCCGGGGCGGACTCACCGAGCCTGCTCAGCGCGATCGGGGCGACGGGGTGGCCGGTGCGGCCCGCGGCGGCGGCCACCCGCAGCAGCAGGCCGGGGTCCTTGCCCGGGTCGGCGTCGCGGGCCAGGGCGACCTCGGTGCCGTGCAGCACCACGCCCTCGTCCAGCGGGCGGCGCTCGGGCTGGCGGCGCACCAGGCCCAGCACCTTGCGGGTGGGGCCGGTGGCACCGGTGGAGCGCAGGGCGACGTCGAGGGCGTAGGCGACCGTGCGCCCCGCCCCGGACAGCGCCCTGGCCAGGGCGAAGCGGTCGGCCATGCCGAGCGCGCCCGCGACCTCGTCGCCGTCCTGCGGGCGCAGCACGTCGCGCGCACGGCCCGCGACCCGGCGCAGCTCGGTGCGGGTGTCCAGCAGCAGGGTGTGCGCGGCGGCCACGTCCTGCCCGGGGCGGTCGATGAGCTGGGCCAGCGCCAGGGCGTCGAGGATGGCCAGGTCGCGCAGGCCGCCGCGGCCGTGCTTGAGGTCGGGCTCGACCCAGTGCGCGACCTCGCCCGCGCGGTGCCAGCGCTTGCGCACCGACTCGATCAGCTCACCGAGGCGCTTGCGCACGCCGGTGCGCCACTGCTCGCGGGCGGCGGTGGCCAGCCGCACGGTGACCTCCGCGTCGCCCGCCATGTGCCGGGCGTCGAGCAGGCCCAGGGCGGTGCGCAGGTCGTTGGCGGCCACGTCCAGCGCCTCCCCGACCGTGCGCACCGAGTGGTCCAGGCCGACCCCGGAGTTCCACAGCGGGTACCACAGCCGCTCGGCCACGGCGTCCACCGGCTTGCGGCCGTCGTGGGCGAGCACCAGGTCCAGGTCGGAGAACGGGACCAGCTCCCGCCTGCCGAGCCCGCCGACCGCCAGCAGCGCGACGCCCCCGCCGCGGCCGCCGACCCCGGCCTGCGCGGCGTGCGCGGTCAGCCAGAACTCGTGCAGGTCGGCGAGGGCCTCGCGCAGGGCGGCGGGGCCGAGGCGGTGTCCCGACGGACCGGCGGACCTGGTCCCGCCCGCGCCGAGGAGCCGGTCGCGGGCGAGGACCAGGTCCGCCGCCGTCGGGGTGGTGCTCGCGGCCGCGCCGCGCTCCCCCTGTGCCACTGCTAGATCGCGTCCGTCCCGCGCTCCCCGGTGCGGACCCGGACCACGGTCTCCACCGGCGTCACCCAGATCTTGCCGTCGCCGATCTTGCCGGTGTGCGCGGCGCCGGTGATGGCCTCGACGACCTTCTCCGCCGTCGGGTCGTCGACCAGCACCTCGACGCGCACCTTCGGCACGAAGTCGACCGAGTACTCCGCACCGCGGTAGACCTCGGTGTGGCCCTTCTGGCGGCCGAAGCCCTGGACCTCGCTGACGGTCATGCCCAGCACGCCGATCTGCTCCAGGGCGGCCTTGACGTCGTCGAGGGTGAACGGCTTGACGATCGCGGTGATCAGCTTCATGGCGCTCAGCCTTCCTTGCCCGAGCCGGCGGCGACCTTCGTGGCCAGCGCGTCGGCGTTCCTGGTGATCGACGAGCCGCCGCTGCGCAGGGTGGAGAACTCGTAGGCGCTCTCGGCGTGCTCGGCCTCGTCGATGCCCGCGACCTCGTCCTCCTGGGAGGCCCGGAAGCCGATGGTCTTGTTGATGACCCAGCCGATGATGAAGGTCAGCACGAACGAGTACACCAGCACCACGCCCGCCGCGGTGGCCTGCTTGCCCAGCAGGGCGAGGCCGCCGCCCGCGAACAGGCCGTCCTGGCCGGCGGAGTTCACCGAGGTGGTCGCGAAGAACCCGATGAGCAGGGTGCCGACGATGCCGCCGACGAGGTGCACGCCGACGACGTCGAGCGAGTCGTCGAAGCCCAGCTTGTACTTCAGGCTCACGGCCAGGGCGCAGACGATGCCCGCGATGAAGCCGATGGCCAGCGCGCCCATCGGGTTGACGAAGCCCGCGGCCGGGGTGATGGCGACCAGGCCCGCGACCGCGCCGGAGGCGGCGCCGAGGGTGGTGGGCTTGCCGTCGCGGAACTGCTCGACGATCAGCCAGCCGATGACGGCGGCGGCGGTGGCCACGGTGGTGGTGAGGAAGGCGACACCGGCGAGGTCACCGGCGCCCAGGGCGGACCCGGCGTTGAAGCCGTACCAGCCGAACCACAGCAGGCCCGCGCCCAGCATGACGAACGGGAGGTTGTGCGGGCGCATCGACTCGCGCGGCCAGCCCTTGCGCTTGCCCAGCACCAGGGCCAGCGCCAGGCCCGCGGCACCGGCGTTGATGTGCACCGCGGTGCCACCGGCGAAGTCCAGCGCCTGCAGCTTGGTCGCGATCCAGCCGCCGACGAAGTCGGTGCCGGTGAAGCCGTTGAAGTTGAACACCCAGTGCGCGACCGGGAAGTAGACCAGGGTGACCCAGACGGCGACGAACACCGTCCAGCCCCAGAACTTGGCGCGGTCGGCGATCGCGCCGGAGATGAGCGCCGCGGTAATGATGGCGAACATCAGCTGGAAGACGATGAACACCAGGTGCGGGATCTGGTGGCCGTCGACCCACGGCTGGTTGGCGTCGGTCGGCGCGGTGCCCACCAGGGTGCCGACGACGCCCTTCATGCCGAGGAAGTCGCCGCCGCCGAGCAGGCCGCCGCCCACGTCGTTGCCGAAGGCGAGGCTGTAGCCGTAGAGCACCCACAGCACGCTGACCACGGCCAGGGCGATGAAGCTCATCATGATCATGTTGAGCACGCTCTTGGCGCGCACCATCCCGCCGTAGAAGAAGGCGAGCCCCGGCGTCATGAGCATGACCAGTGCCGCGCTCGCCAACACCCAGGCTGTGTCTCCTGCGTTCACATCGTCCTCCCGTGAACTGTTGATTGCGGGAAGCATCGAGTGGGCCTGTTTCGCAACCGGGTGCGCCACGTTTCCCCGTCGTGAACTCCGCTCCTGGTCCTGTTACGGCCAGGTTTCCCGCCGGGAGCGCGCGGGGACGGCGGCAGACCCGTGGCTGTAACGTGACCTCGCCATGCTTGACGCACCGGGCATCTACGGCCGACTGGCCCGCCGCCTCCCCCACCACGCCGGTTCCGCGACATCGGGGCTGGTCGGCGTGGGTGTCGCGGAACTGCTGGTGCCCGGGGCCGCGCGGGAGCGGATCGCCGCGTCGTCCGATATGCACCGAACCGACGACGCGCGGGTGCTGGGCACGCTCTGGTGGTACTCGCTCAGCTCGGTGCTGTTGGCGCCCACGGTGGAATCACTGGTGGTGACCGGGACTGCCCTCGACCCGGGGGCGGTGACCGTCTACATCCACCCGGATGGGCGACTGCTGGCCGCCCGGTCGGACGCGGTGAGTCCCGACCCGGGGCGGGCGCTGGCGGCGGTGATCGGCTCCTTCGCCCGGCTCCTGGCCGACCTGCTGGACACCTCCGAGCGGCCGTTCTGGGCCATCGCCAGCGATTCCCTGGCGAATCGGGTGCTGTGGGCCGGTGGCACCGGGGAAACGGCGGTCGCGCTCGCGCGCGGTGTCGGAGCGTCACTGCCGGTGCCGCGCTTTGTTTCCGTGCGGGGTCATGCGGTGGTGCGGCGCTCGTCGTGCTGCCTGCTGTACCTGGCCGGGTCGGCGAAGTGCACCAGCTGCCCGCGCCAGGAGCCCGCGGAGCGCGAGCGCAGGCTGCGCGCCGCGTTCGGCGGCTAGTCCGCCCCCGGCACGACGGGGGGGTGCGCCCGGGCAACGGCTTGGAGACCCACAGACGCGTCGACGCCCCGCCGCGACGTGCGCGGCGGGGCGTCGACAGTGCGCCGGGGTCCGGCGCGGTGCGTCAGATGACGGTGACGCCGGTGGCCTGCGGGCCGCGGTTGCCCTGGCCGACCTCGTACTGCACGCGGGCGTTCTCGTCCAGGCTGCGGTAGCCGCCGCCGTTGATCTCCGAGTAGTGGACGAAGACGTCCGGGCCGCCGCCGTCGGGGCTGATGAAGCCGAAGCCCTTCTCGGAGTTGAACCACTTCACGGTGCCCTGAGCCATGCGCTTCTCCAGTCGCATCGGGTGTTCGGCGCGTGCTCGGTCGAGCGCGCCGGGCCGCGAGCGCGGAGCAGACTGTGGATCCACCGGTGGAGCGCTCGCTGAAAAAACTTCTGCGAGCGTCATGGGGAACGAACACAAAAATCTTCAACCTCCACCAGTAGAGCACGCCGCGCGGCGTTGGTCAACGTGGCCGACACGGAGGGTTGCGTCGGCGTGTACGCTGGGTGGTGCACGCGTTCCAGGGCGGCCGAGGACCTGCCCGCGCGGCCCGAACGCACAGCACGACGCTGCACAGCACGACGCAGCACCGGACGGCGCAGCACGAGGCAACGACGCAGCACCGGTCAACGACGCAGCACCGCCACACCGGACGTGCGCCGCGACCCGCCCCAGCCCCACCGCTCCCGCGCCACGGCGCGGTCGCCAGCGGTACCACCAGACCCGGTCCTCACCTGCTCGGGCACCCGCCAGAGCAGTCCCCACCGGAGGAGAACCCCATGAGCGCCACCAGCGCACCCCGGCCCACCAAGGCGCCGGTCGTCCCCCTGACCTTCAGCCACGTCGACACCCAGGCCACCCGCGAGGCCGCGCCGCACGAGGACAGCGCGCCGCAGGCCCCGCGCACCGTCCACTTCTCATCCCCCGTGCGCGCCGCCCGCTAGTCGGGTCCCCGCGCGAAAACCGCTCGGGCGAAAACCGCTCGGGCGAAGGGACGAGCCCTAGCCCTGGACCTCCGCGAAGCGGCGGAGGAGGTCTTCCCGCCCCGCCGGGGTGAGCGCGCCGTGCAGGCGCATGCGGGCCATGCCGCCGTCGGGGTGGATGTCCAGCCGCGCGTGCGTGACCTCCCGGGCGCCCGCCGCGCCGTCGAGCGCGAAGCGGTGCGGGGTGTCGGGTTGCAGGCGGGTGCGCGGCAGCAGCGGGAACCACGCCGCGGGGTCCTCCGGGTCGCCGGAGCGGGCGTCGCACCCGGACACGGTGGCCCAGCCGGGGGCGTTGCCCTTGAAGTGGGTCGTGTCCAGGTCGACGAAGCGGACCACGCCCGCCGCGGCCAACTCCACCACCACCCAGTCGTTGCCCGCGTCGCGGCGGCGGGCGGTCTCCCAGCCCTCCCCCATCACCTGCGCGTGCCCGGGGGCGATGAGGTTGGCGGGGGTCGAGTAGAACATGTTGCTGCACGAGACGACCCGGCCGCCGTTGGCCAGCGCCGCCAGGTCCAGCGCGGACAGGTCGAGCAGCGCCGGGTCGGCCACGGGCGAGCCGTGCACGCGCAGCCGCGCCACCCCGCCGTCCGGGTGGATGGTGAGCTTGACGTGGGTGTACCGGCGGGTCGAGGTGACGTCGAACGGGTTGCGCGTGTCCCCGGCCAGCGGCGAGCGGGGGACGACGACCTCCCATTCCGCGGCCCGCAGCTCCTCGGGGCTCGGGTAGCCGCTGACCGCGCACGCCGACACCGTGCACTCGGGCGGGTAGTTGCCGGTGAAGAAGGCGGTGTCCACCACGACACCGGCGATCACCCCGGGCAGGCCCAGGCGGACGATCGCGGTGTCGTCACCGGGTTCGCGGCGCCTGCGGGTCTCCCAGCCGTCGTACACCTGCCCCTTGTGGCCGAAGGTCTGCGGGCGGAACCCCGGCGGCGCGGGGGTGATGAGGTTCTCCCGCTCGGCGAAGGTCTCGTCGTTGGCCCACAGCACCGACCCGCCGACCCGGCGCGAGGCCAGGTCGACCAGCGCCACCCACGCGCGCTCGCTCATGCCACGCCCCTCTCCAGCAGCGCGCCGCGCGGTTCCTGCCCGTCGGACACCAGCGCCCCGCGCAACCAGGTCTGCCGCACGGCACCGCGCAGCTCCACGCCGTCGTAGGGCGTGACGGGGTTGCGGTGCGCGAGCGCGCGGGCGTCCACGGTGAACCGCTCGTCCGGGGCGAACACCACCAGGTCGGCGTCGCAGCCCACGGCGATGCGGCCCTTGCGCCGCAGGCCGACCAGCTCGGCGGTGCCCCCGGCCAGCCAGCCGACGACCTCCGCCAGCCCGATGCCCCGCGCGGACGCCCCCGTCCACACCGCGGGCAGGCCCAGTTGCAGGCTCGACACCCCGCCCCAGGCGGCGCCGAAGTCGCCGGTGTCGAGGCGCTTGAGGTCGGGCGTGCACGGCGAGTGGTCGCTGACCACCACGTCGACCACGCCGTCGCGCAGGGCCTGCCACAGCAGTTCGCGGTTGGCGGCCTCGCGGATCGGCGGGCAGCACTTGAACTGCGTGGCGCCGTCGGGGACGTCCTCGGCGGTGAACGTCAGGTAGTGCGGGCAGGTCTCCACCGTCAGCCGCACGCCCTCCGCGCGGGCGGCGGCGATCGCGCCGATGGCGTCCGAAGAGGACAGGTGGACCACATGCGCGCGCCCGCCGGTGGCGCGCGCGGCCTCGATCACCCAGCCGATCGCGGAGTCCTCGGCCGCGCGGGGGCGGGAGGCGAGGAAGTCCCGGTAGCCGCGCCCGTGCGGGGCGTCGGCGACGATGGCGCCGTCCTCGGCGTGGGCGATCAGCAGCGCGCCCAGCCCGGCGGTGACGGCCATGTGCTCGTGCAGCTCGCGCGGGGACAGGTGGCCGAACTCCTCGACGCCGGAGTCGAGCAGGAAGCACTTGAAGCCGAACACCCCGGCCTCGTGCAGCGCGGCCAGCTCCCCGGCGTTGCCCGGCACCGCCCCGCCCCAGAAACCGACGTCGACGTGCACCCGCCCGCGCGCGGCCCGCTGCTTGACCCGCAGGGCGTCGAGGTCCACCGTCGGCGGCAGGCTGTTGAGCGGCATGTCGACGATCGTGGTGACCCCGCCCGCCGCGGCGGCCCTGGTCGCGGTGGGGAAGCCCTCCCAGTCGGCGCGGCCGGGGTCGTTGACGTGCACGTGGGTGTCCACCAGGCCCGGCAGCAGCACCTCGTCCTCGGCCAGCTCCACCACCCTGGCGCCCGCCGGGTCGGCGTCGTGGGGCAGCACGGCGGTGACGCGCTCGCCGGAGACGCGCACGGCGGCGGGGCCCTCGACGCCGTCGACGACGGCGCGGCGGGCGCGGAACAGCAGGTCGGTCACCGGGTCCTCCGCTCGATCAGCGCCGTGAGGTCGTCGGCGCCCAGTCCGCAGTGGCCGACGACCTCGTCGGCGGTGAGGGCGCCGCAGTCCACGGCCCGGCGCAGCGACAGCGCCAGGGCCGCGGCGGTGGCGGGCTCGTCGAGCACCGCGGTCCCCGTGCTGCGGGCGACGTAGGCGGCCAGCCGGGCGCCGTCGGCCGCGGCCGAGGTCAGGTGGTGGGCGTAGACGGCGGCGTAGCGGGTCACCAGCTGCGCCGGGTGCAGGTCCCAGCCCTGGAAGTAGCCCATGCGCAGCGACCGCCGCACGAGCCGGTAGTGCGTGCGCCAGTTGCGGTGCACCACCTCCCGGTCGCCCACCGGCAGCAGGTTCGTCGACCCGTCGGACAGGCGCACCCCCGTCCCGGCCGCGCCGACCTGCATGGCGTGCTTGGCGAAGTCGGCGGCCGGGTGGTCGAGGTGCTGGCTGCCCGCGCCGAGCCCGCACGCGGCGGTGTAGTCGTAGGTGCCGAAGTGCAGCCCGGTGACCCGGCCGGAGCCCGCGGCGATCAACCGGGGGACGGCGAACCGGCCCTCGCCGTCGACCACCGCCTGGGTGGTCTCGACCTGGATCTCGAAGCCGAGCCGGTCGAGGCCCAGCGCGGTCTCCAGCAGCGTCAGCACCCCCACCAGGGTCTCGACCTGCTCGGGCATCGTCACCTTGGGGAAGGTGATGGTGAACCCGGGAGGCGGCGCGCCCAGCTCGGTGAGCAGCAGGTCGAGGGTGCGCAGGCCGCGGGTGAGCAGTTCCGGGGTGTCGAAGGACTTCATCCGGATGCCGCTGCTGAGCAGGCCCCAGCCGCGGAGCAGGGCCGCCGCGCGCAGGGCGTCGGCGTCCTCGGCGGCGTCGGCGCGGGTGCCGTAGCCGTCCTCGAAGTCGACCCGCAGGTCCTCGACCGGTTCGGCGGCCAGCTTCTCCCGCACCCGCTGGTGGACCGGTCCGGCCAGGGCGTCGTCGAGGTCGAGCAGGGCGGCCAGGTCGGCGGCGGAGGGCAGGTGCTCGTCGAGGGCGGCCAGCGCGGCGGCGCCCCACGCCGCCGGGGTGCCCGCGTCCACGCGGTCGGCGGGCACGTAGCAGGTGTGCACGGGCTGGCGGGTGCCCGGGTCGCCGGGGTAGCGGGCGGCGCGCTCGGCGTCCGGGGCGGCGAGGCGGGCGGTGGCGGCGGCCAGCAGCGCCGGGTCGAGGGAGGTCGGCATGCCTCAGATCCGCTCGTAGGCCGGGACGGTCAGGAAGTCCGGGTAGTCCTCGGCCAGGGCCACCTGCTCGAACAGCTCCGCGGCCACGTCGAGGTCGGGCAGGTCGGCCAGGTCGGCGCGCACCTCGGCCAGCACCCCGCGCACCAGGTCGGCGGTGACGGTGTCCCCGGTGTCGAGGACGGTGCCGTTGCGCACCCACTGCCACACCTGCGACCGGGAGATCTCGGCGGTGGCGGCGTCCTCCATCAGGTTGTGGATCGCCGCGGCGCCGTTGCCGCCCAACCACGACGACAGGTAGCGGATGCCCACGTCGATCGCCGACCGCAGGCCCGCGGCGGTGGCGCCGCCCGGCGCGCTCGCCAGGTCCAGCAGGTCGCCCGCGGCGACGGTGACGTCCGCGCGCAGCCGGTCGAGCTGGTTGGGGCGGTCGCCGAGCACGCCGTCGAAGACCTCGCGGCACACCGGCACCAGGTCGGGGTGGGCGACCCAGGAGCCGTCGAACCCGTCCCCGGCCTCGCGGCCCTTGTCCTCGCGCACCTTCGCCAGCGCCCGCGCGGTGACCTCGGGGTCGCGCCGGTTGGGGATGAACGCGGCCATGCCGCCCATGGCGAACGCCCCGCGCTTGTGGCAGGTGCGCACCAGCAGCTCGGTGTAGGCGCGCATGAACGGGGCCGTCATGGTGACGCTGTCGCGGTCGGGCAGCACGAACCCCGGCCCGGCGTCGCGGAAGTACTTGATGAGGCTGAACAGGTAGTCCCAGCGGCCCGCGTTGAGGCCCGCGGCGTGGTCGCGCAGCTCGTAGAGGATCTCCTCCATCTCGAACGCGGCCGGGATGGTCTCGATGAGCACGGTGGCGCGGACGGTGCCGTGCGGGATGCCCAGCTCGCGCTCGGCGTGGGTGAACACCTCGTCCCACAGCCGGGCTTCGAGGTGGCCCTCCACCTTGGGCAGGTAGTAGTAGGGCCCGGCGCCGCGCGCCAGCGACTCGGCGGCGTTGTGGAAGAAGTGCAGGCCGAAGTCGACCAGCGCGCCCACCGCGCGCTCCCCGTCAACCAGCAGGTGCTTCTCGTCGAGGTGCCACCCGCGCGGGCGCACCACGATCGTCGCGGGGCGCACGCCGGGGTCCAGCGCGTAGGTCTTGCCCTGGGGGGAGGTGAACTCGATCCGCCCGCGCACGGCGTCGAACAGGTTCACCTGACCGGACACGACGTTCACCCAGTGCGGGGTGTTGGCGTCCTCCAGGTCGGCCAGCCACACCCGGGCGCCGGAGTTGAGGGCGTTGATCGCCATCTTGCGCTCGGTGGGCCCGGTGATCTCCACCCGCCGGTCGCGCAGCGCCTCCGGGGCGGGCGCCACCCGCCACTCGGCCTCGCGCACCGCCCGGGTCTCGGGCAGGAAGTCCAGCGACCGCTCGGCCGCGGCCCGCTCCCGCTTGGCGGCGCGGGCGCGCAGCAGCTCGTCGCGGCGCCCGGCGAAGGCGGTGTGCAGCCCGGCGACGAACGCCAGCGCCGCGGGGGTGAGCACCTCCCCGCCGCGCTCGACGTCCGGCCCGGTGATCTCGATCGCGCTGTCGGCCATGCGGACATACTGACCGCTGGGCCGGGTTTCAGGTACCCGTGGCCCGACCGGGTGGCGTCGAGAGCAGCCGGTGGCGCACGGCGAGCGCGGCCGCCTCCACCCGCGAGTGCACGCCCAGCTTGGTCAGCAGCGCCCGCACGTGGGTGCGCACGGTGGTGGCCGAGACGCCGAGCCCGGACGCCATCGCCGCGGTGCCCGCACCCTCGACGAGCAGGGCCAGGCACTCGCGCTCGCGCGGGGTGAGGTGGGCGGCGAGGGCGTGCGCGGCGGCGGTGTCGGGGGCCTGGCGCGGGGCCCGCCCGGTGGGCACCTCCACGACCACCTCGCCGTCGAGCACCCGGTGCAGCGCGTGGGCGAGATCACGGACGGCGCAGGTCTTGTGCAGGTACCCGGCGGCGCCCGCGGCGAGCGCCCGGCGCACCGACGCCCCGTCGGCGGCACCGGTCAGCACGACGACCCGGGTGCCGGGGGCCGCGGCGGCGAAGGAGGGCAGCGCGGCGAGGGCGTCGCCGTCGGGCAGGGCGCGCTCCACGACGAGCACGCGCGGCCCGCAGTCGCGGACCGCGGCCAGCGCCCCGGCCAGCGTCGTCACCGGGCGCACCAGGAACCCGTGGCCGCCCAGCGCGGGGGCGAGCGCCTCGGCCACGACGGCGTGCCCGTCGCAGAGCACGACCTCGGGCGGCTCGGTGCGGGTCAGCGGGTTCCCCCCGGGTCGGGCACGGCCGAGACGATGACGTTGTCCCGGTAGCTGCGGACGGACCTGTCGAAGGTGCCGCCGCAGGTGACCAGGCGCAACTCCGGGCCGGGGGTGGGCGCGTAGACCTCGGCGGTGGGGAAGGCGGCCTTGGGCGACTGGGTGGTGCCGGTGACGCGGAACCGGGCCGTGGAGCCGTCCGCCCGGCCCACCTCCACCGCGTCGCCGGGGCGCAGGTCGACCAGCTTCCAGAACACCCCCGGCCCGGCGTGCGAGTCGACGTGGCCCGCGAGCAGCGCCGGGCCGACCGAGCCGGGCGCGGCCCCCGCGGCGAACCAGCCCGCGACGGCGGCCGACTCCGGCGGCACCAGGGCGCCGGTGCCGTCGACGGCCAGGTCGACCACGTCGGTGTCGACGCCGATGGCCGGGATGCGCAGGTGCGTGGGCCGCTGCGGGCTCGCGTCGGCGGTGGCGCCGTTCTCCCACGTGGGCGCGGGCCCGCTCGCGGCGTCCTGGTCGGGCACGGCGGCCCAGGGCACCGGGGCGCGCGGGGGCGCGGCGGGGTCGGGGGCGGACTGGCAGCCGCCGACCGCGAGGGCCGCGGCGACCCCGAGCGCCGTCAGCGACCGCCTCATGCCACGCGGCGCCGGACGAGGAGGGCGAACAGGGCACCGGCGGCGCCCGCGGCGGCCAGCAGCCCGAGGGCGGCGGGCGTCGACGGCCCACCGGAGGTGCCCGCCGTGCCGCCGAAGCCGGTCTCCACACCGCCCGCCGGGACGACCTCGGCGCCCTTGGCGTCGGCCTTCACCTCGGCGACCAGCGCGCCCTGCCGCTCCAGCACCAGGACGGTGTAGACCCCGCCCGCGTCGATCGTCACCGGCAGTTCGGTGGACGTGCCGCTGGCCGGGACCACCGTGAGCCGCGGGGCGCCGGAGTCGATGAGGGCGTAGTCGGAGGCGGTGCCGAACCCCGCCTGGTCGAGCACGGTCCGCCCGGACAGGTCGATCTTGAGCTCGCCCGCGTCGGGGGCGGCGTTCACCACGCGCATCCTGGCCTGCCCCGAGGGCGGGAGGGTGATGTCGTCGGCGAGCACCTTCAGCGCCAGCCCGTCGAACTTGCCCAGGCCCGCGACGGTGTAGGCGTTGCCCTCGCCCGCGTCGAGGGTGGCGGAGATGACCGGCGCGCTCGCCGGGTCCGCGCCCGCCGGTCGCATCGCGACGGTGTAGTTGCCCGGCTCGATGCGCTGGTAGCCGGAGATGTCGCCGTAGCCGACGCCGTTGAGCTTCACCGACCAGTCCGGCCGGGCGAAGCTGGTGACGGTGACGTCCACGTCCGGGGTGTCCGGCGACAAGTGCGCCAACCGGAGGTAGGTGCCCGTCGCGGCGGCGGCGGGCAGGAACGCCGACGCGGCCCCCAGGAGGGTGGCCGCGGCGAGCAGCGGGATCAGGGTTCGGCGCAGCGTCGAGCGCATCGGGGTCCTTCGGGGGCACTGCCAGCGGGGACTGGTACCAGCGGGGATGCCCTGTTCATCGTCCGATGTGGCCGCTTGTTTCGCCCCGGCGCGCTACCGCGGCGCGGGGTCGCCGGGATTCGGGATGCGCCAGTCCAGGGCCGCCCCGCCTTCGGCCAGGGGCCGCACGGTCGACGGCGCGTACGGCGACCGCTGCGCCGTGACCCAGGTGCGCAGGGCCTCCAGCACGGCCGGGTCGCCCGCGGGCCTGCCGTCGACGAGGTCGACCACGACCGTGCGCAGCGGCTGCCCGGAGCCCTGCTCGGCGGCGGGGTTGAGCACCGCGCCGACGACGAGCTCGTGCTGGGCGCTGATCTCGGCCAGCACGGCCATCGCGCGGAAGTCGACCCGCCCGGCCCGCAGCTCGTCGCGCACCTGCTGGGTGGCGCGGATGCGCGGGTTGTCCGCCAGCTGCGCGCCCGCCGCGGTGCGGTCCGGCGCGGGCTGGGCGGGGCCGGTGTCGAGCAGCCGCAGCGTGAGCCCGGCGAACCGGGCGACCTCGACGCCCGCGCCGACACCGGTGCCCACCGCGTACTGGGTGTACTCGCCCTCGGGCCGCACCAGCTGGGGCGCGCGGCCGCGCAGGTCGCGCCGCAGGTCGGACAGGAGCAGCGGCGGGGCGGAGAGCGTGGCCCCGGGGGCCGCGGCGGCGAGGAACCAGTCCGCGGCGGCCGCGTGGTCGACCGGCGGCGCGGTCGGCGGCACCGCGCCCACGCCCGCGACGACGACGGCCAGGCCCGCCGCGGCGGCCAGCCCCATCGCCGCGCGGCGCGCGGGCCGCCGCTCCGCCAGCCCGTCGACCAGCGCCGTGAGCACCAGCACCGACCCGGCGAGCACGACCGCCAGCAGCACGTCCGACCCCAGCACGGCCGAGGTCGCCGCGGTGGCCAGCAACCCGGCGGCGCCCGTGCGCGACCGCAGGCGCACCAGGCCGCCCAGCCCCAGCACGGCACCGGCGGTGAGCAGCCAGGCCCGCTGCGACCCGGTCAGCGCCGAGGTCTCCGCGGGGGCGAGCAGGCCGAGCACGCCCAGCAGCAGGGCCAGGCCCGCGCCGACGGCGAGCACGCCCGCGGCGACGGCGACGCGCTTGCGGTCGCGCAGCCGCTCCTTCGTCCCGACCCACCAGGCAGCGGTGGCCACGGCGAACGGGATCACCAGCGCGGGCGCGGTGACGACGGCGCCCGCCACCGGGATCACCGCGATGGGCAGCGCCTTCCACCCGATCCGGGTCGCCAGCGCCAGCGGGACCGCCGCCACGGCGAGCCAGGCGGCGGCGAGCGGTCCGGCGCCGGACCCGGCCAGCACCACCAGCGCGGGCGGGCACAGCGCCACCGCCGCGGTCGCCAGCGCCGCCGCCAGCGGGTGCAGGCGCAGCACGGCGGTCGCCACGAGCAGGCCCAGCGCGATCACGACCGCGCACACCACCGACAGCTCCCGCACGCCGGTGAGCACCGAGGCGTGCCGGTCGAAGCTGCTGGCCAGCGACCCGAACCCGGCGAACTGCGCGGTGGCGGGCGCCAGGCCCTCGGGCACGTCGCCGCCGAACCCGGCCACCCGGCCGAAGACGGCGTCGACGAGGCCGGGCTCGGTGGCCGTCGCGGGCAGCGCCGCCGCGGTGCCCGACACCCGGTGGGCCAGCCCCGCCGCGGCGGCCGCGGCGGCGACCCAGCCCACCACCGGGACCGGCCACCAGCGCCACCACGGCTTGCCCGCGGGCTCCGGGGCTGCGGTGCGCGCGGGGCTCAGCCACGGCGACCGGGCCGCGCGCTCGACGAAGGCGTGCGGCAGCGCGGCCAGGAACAGCACCGCGTCGAGCAGCCGCACGAACGGCAGGAACAGGGCGGGGGCCAGGAAGCGGGGCTGGCGGTGCCGGGCGGCCACGAGCGCGGTGAGCAGCAGGTCGGGCACCCAGACCCCGAGCAGGACCGACCACACCGATTGCAGCCCGAAGCCCACCAGGAACGGCAGCGCCACCAGCACCACCGAGGTCACCGCGCTCTCCACGGCGAACCAGCCCAGCCCGAGCACCTGCGGCCCCCGGCGCAGGCCGTTGCGCCGCACCGCCTGCCAGAACCCCACCGACCACTGCCACACCTGCCGCACGTAGCCGACGAGGGTGTCCGGGTCGCGGGTGCTCACCACCGCGCCGCGCACGACGACGATGCGGCCCAGGCCCTTGCGGTAGACCTGGTTCGACACGTCGAAGTCGGCGGTGGCCAGCCCCTCGGGAGCCAGGTCGAGGTCGGTGAGCACGCTGGTGCGGAACATCCGCGCCGGGCTGGGCAGCAGCCGGGCGGCCTCGCCGTTGGGGCGGGTGCGGATGATCGTCAGCAGCGCCTGGGTGAGGGCGTTGGCGCGGGCGCGGAACGCGGTGAGCAGCGCGCCGAACGGGGTGCGGCGGGCGGTGGTCCAGTCCGTGCGGGCGAACCCGGCGATGGCCACGACCTCGGGGTCGTCGAACATCGGCAGGGTGCGGTCGAGGTAGGCCGGGTGCGGGCGGTGGTCGACGTCGAGCAGCAGGGCGTAGTCGTACTCGTCGACGAGGTGGAACCCGTCGAGCGCGGTGGTGGCCGCGGCGGCGCGGCCCAGCGGCTTGGCCGTCTCGACGACGTTGACCCCGAGGTCGCGGGCCAGGGCGGCGGTGCGGTCGGTGGAGTCGTCGGAGACGACGTAGACGTCCTCGGCGGCGACCATGCGGGTGGCCGAGGCGATCGCGTCGGCGATGTCGGCCTCGGCGTCGTGCGCGGTGATCACGACGGCCACGTCGCCGTGCCTGGCCCCGGCGCGCGGCCTGCGCACGCCCGCCAGCGACCCGCGCTCGCGGTCCCGGCGCAGCACCCCGAGCAGGGCGTTGACCAGCGGACCGATCCCCACCACGAGCAGCGCCAGCAACCAGGCTGGAATCACGAGCGAACCCCACTGTTCTCACCGGGACGGGACCGACCGGCCGTCCGCCGACCGAGTGTCACTCACCGTAGGCGTCATTGCCACCATTGGGGTCAGCCCCCGGTATGAGATTCGCTACGACGACCGGGGGAGATCGCCCCGCTGGGGCACCAGTCCCGCCGCCCGCCCGGCGCTGACGGCGGCCAAACGCGAGTGGACGCCGAGTTTGCCGTACAGCGCGTGGGTGTGTGTACGCACCGTGTTCGACGACAGCCCCAGCCGCACCGCGATCTCCGGCCCCCGCAACCCGTCCACCAGCGCCGCCAGCACCTCCCGCTCCCGCCCCGACAGCGCCGCCAGCGGGTCGCGCCCCTCCCGGTACCGCGCCACCTCGTCCCGGAACGCCCGCAGCACCGCCCCCAGGTGCTCCGGCGGGTACCAGCCCTGCCCGCGGGCCACCCCCCGCACGACCTCGACCACGCGCTCCACCCCCTCCGCCTTCGGCACCCACGCGTCCGCACCGGCCCGCGCCGCCGCCACCACCCGCGCGGTGTCCACGAGCCCGGACAGCACCACCAACCGGGCCTGCGGCGCCCCCCGCCGCACCGCGTCGAACAACTCGCCCTCGTCCACCCGGGAGGTGTCCGGGTCCACCGACACCACCGCGGGCCGGTCCCGCTCCAACCGGGACACCAGGTCCGGGTCGTCGGTGGCGCCCCGCCCCACCACCCACAGGTCCGCCACCTCGGCCAACCGGGCGGCCAGCGCCTCGGTCACCAGCTCGTGATCGTCGACCAGCCACAGCCGCACCAGTTCCACGCCCACACCGTGCCCCACCCCGCACCCCGCGACCACCCCGCGCCGCCCCACCACGAACCGCAATCCCCTACCACGAACCGCAGTGCGGCGGTGAAATCTACCCACAGGCCCCGGGGGACCCCCGATTTCCATCCTCGCGCAGGGGACCGACAGAACAGTGCCCGGAGCCAGGGGTTGTCCACAGGCCGGCCGAGCGAGGGCAGGCCGAGCGCGGACGGGTCAGGGGCGGGGCGGGTCAGGCCGGCGCGGGGACGTCGACCAGGACGCGGTCGTCGTCGGTGACGACCTCGACGCGGTCGATGGCGGAGCGGGTGATGGAGGTGCTGCCGGGGATGACCTCGTCCTGCAGGGAGCTGCTGGACCACCAGCCCGCGACCTCGCGGTTGCCGTCGCGGCCGCGGACGACGAGCTTGCAGGGCTTGCCGGGGGGCACGTCGCGCAGGGTGAGCTTGACCTCGGTGCCCCAGGCGCGGTCGATGAGCTGGACGTCGGCGCGCACGCCGCTGGTGGAGTCGGTGGCCGACCAGCTGACGCCGGGGCCCGCGGGGTCGCCCGCGCGCAGCAGGGAGTAGCCGATGACGCCGCCGACGGCGAGGGCGACGACCGCGGCGGCGGCGCTGAGCAGCACCCGGTGGCGGGCCCAGCGGCCGGGTGCCGCCGGGGCGGGGGCGGGCACGACGGCGAGGTCGGCCGCGGTGGGCTCGACGGCGTCCTCGAAGTCCTCGACGCCCACCCGGTGCAGCAGCCCGGGCAGCGGCGACAGCCGCACCAGCTCGGCGCGGCAGTCCGCGCAGCCTGCGAGGTGGGCCTCGAAGTCGGCCCGCTCGGCCGGGTCGAGCGCACCCAGCAGGTACGCCCCGAGTGACGTGGTCCGCGCGCAGGTCACAGCTCTGTCACCCCTCGCTCCTCCAGCGCGTTCCGCAGCGCCCGCAGCGCGTAGAACGACCTCGACTTGACCGTGCCCGGGGGTATCCCGAGGACCTTGGCGGCCTCGGCCACCGTGCGGCGGCGGTAGAACAGCTCCGCGATCACCGCGCGGTGGTCGCGCGAGAGCGCGCGCATCGCCTCGGCCACCTGCCAGCCCTGCAGGACCTGCTCGAACTCGTCGCCCGAGCGCGGCCAGTCCTTGTCCTCGATGGGCACCTCGGCGACGCGGGCGCGCTGCCTGCGGTAGCCGGTGATCACCAGGTTGCGCGCCACCGTGTACAGCCACGGCCCGGCCTTCTCGGCCTCCAGGGTCCCGGCGTTGCGCCAGGCGCGCAGCAGCGTCTCCTGGACGACGTCCTCGGCCCGCTGGTGGTCCCCGCCGACCGCCCGCAGCACGAACCCCAGCAGCGGCCGCCGGTAGCGGTCGTAGAGCTCGCGGACGAACGCGTCGTCGGGGTCCGGGGTGGGCACACCCCCTCCTACGCCGCCGGGGCCTGGTCGGTTCACCCGACCTCTCACCGCTCGACGAAGCCGTCCAGGTTCCCCTTCGGCCCGGCCCACTGCTCCACCACCGCCTCGACCGACCCCGGGGTGGTGCCGGAGCGCAGCGCCGCCAGCAGCCGCTCGCAGCCCTCCCGGGCGCCCTCGGCCACCACCTCGACGCGGCCGTCCGCGGTGTTGCGGGCCCAGCCGACCAGCCCGATCTCCAGCGCCCGCGCGCGGGTCCACCAGCGGAAGCCGACGCCCTGCACGCGGCCGCGGACCCACGCGGTCAACCGGACGGGGGACGGCGCGCTGGGCGGTGCGGACACCCCACTATCGTGCCCGATACCGGACGAGGCGCTCATCCGCACCTCGGGTCCCCTCATCCGGGGGTGCTACGTTACCGGGCCGTGATGCGCCGCCCGCGCGGACAAGCCGCCGGGGCGACCAGGGAGGAATGTCGGGACATGTCCGCACCGTTCGACCCCACCGGGCACGAGGACGCGACGAGGATCACCGACCTGGGCCGCGAGCAGGTGGCCCCACCCGAGGACGGGCAGGGCCTGCGCCGCTCCTCCTACGCCATCCTCGGGGTGAGCGGCGTGGTGCTGGCGACGGTGTTCGCCGCGGTGGCGGCGTTCGCCGCGGGCGGGGGCGGGCAGAGCCAGCCGACCCCGGTCAACCGGCAGGTCGAGGTGGGTGGGCCGCGCACGTCGGGCACCACCGCGACCATCACCACCGAGACGGCCACCGACACCCCCTCCACCACGTCGGCGGCGGAGACGACGACCACGTCGACCACGACGGCGGACGAGTCGACCACCACGACCACCAAGCGCCCGTCCTCGCACCAGAACCCGGGCGGCGGCAACCCCGGCGGCGGTGGCGGCAACCCCGGTGGCGGCGGCAACCCGGGCGGGGGCGGCGGGGGCAACCCCGGCCCGACCTCGAACCAGCCCTCGCCGACCACCCCCTCGACCACGAAGACCACCCCGCCGACGACGCCCCCCACGACCACGCCGACCACCCAGCCGTCGAACCCGGGGTCGTCCACGTCCGGCCTGTAGGACCAGGCGTTTTGGTGCTGTTGGGGTAGTGGGTGGTTCACCCACCAGTGGTACGTTGCCCAATCGTGACCTCCGCACGCAGGCGCCGCACGGCACTGGTCCGCGCCGCGCTCGTCGCCGCCCTCGCGGGCGCGGGCGCGGCGGGGGTGACCACCACCCTGGGCATCACCCCGCTGCTCCCGGCTGCCCAGCCCGACGGGGTGCCGCTCGGCCTGACCGCGCAGCGCATAACCATGCCGCCGCAGGACGGCCCGGTGATCGCCTACCCGCGCGGTACCGGCTCGGGTGAGATCGACGGCGGCGGGCGGCCCGCCCCCGCTCCCACCACCGCGCCCACGACGACGACCGGCACCACGACGTCCGCGCCGCCGACGACCGCGGACACCACGACCACCACGACCGAGCCGCCCGTGACGGCCGCGGCGTCGAACGCCGACGAGGCGGTGCTGGCCCTGGTCAACGAGGAGCGCGCCAAGGCGTCCTGCGCCCCCGTGTCCCTCGAACCCCGGCTCACCGCCGCCGCGCAGGCCCACAGCGACGACATGTCCGCGCACGACTACTTCTCGCACGTGAGCCAGGACGGCCGCACGTTCGGCCAGCGCATCGAGGCGCAGGGCTACCCCTCGCCCGCCGCCGAGAACATCGCCAAGGGCCAGCGCACGCCCGCGCAGGTGATGGAGGCGTGGATGGGTTCCGAGGGCCACCGCCGCAACATCCTCGACTGCGACCTCAAGACCCTGGGCGTCGGCTTCACCCTCGACGGCTACTACTGGGTCCAGGACTTCGGCCGCTGATCCCTCGGCTCACCGCACGGCCGAGCCGCACCTCACGGCCCCTCGCCACCCGGCGCACGTCACGGCCCCTCGCCATCCGGCGCACGTCACGGCCGAGTGCCGTCCCACTCCGCCAGGGGCGCCACGTGCCAGCGCCAGGACGTCAGCCGCGGCCGCGCCCCCAGCACCGCGCGCCCGTTGGCCCACAACAACACCTGCCACCGGTCGCCGCCCGCGGGCGCCCACGGGAACATCCGCCCCAGCACCGCGTGCGCGACGTCCGCGGGGCCCTCGAAGTCCACGCCCAGCGCCTGCGCCGCGTCGTGGGTGTGGACGACCACCTCGTCGCACCCCATGCCCGCGAAGCCCGACGCGTCCCCGATGCCTGCCGGGTGCCAACCCCGGTCGCCCGGGTCCGCCGCGTCCACCACCGCCGCCAGCACCCGCCCGGCGGCCCGCAGCGCCCGCAGCAGCTCGACGGGTTCGGCGCCGTCGTCCACCGACACGGTGTTCGTCGCCAGTTCCCGCGGCCCGGCGCAGAAGTCGACGCCGTACCAGAGCAGGCAGTTCGCCATGTGCGCCACCAGCTGCGCGGCCGACATCTCCACCTGCTCGCCGGGGCGCCGCCAGTCGCCGTCGAGGTGCCGCTCCAAGAAACCCGCGCTGTGCTCCACGGCGCGCAACAAGGTCGTCCCGTCCACGCGGGCAGCATGGACGGGACGACCCGGGGGGTTCAACTCAGGCGGCGGGCGCGCCGCCCTTCTGGTTCGCCAGGAAGGTCACCACGCCGGACCCGGCGGAGGCGATGACGGCCAGCAGCAGCAGGAACCAGCCGATGGTGGGGCCGCCGGGGCCCGAGGCCAGCGACACCAGCACGAACAGCGCGGCCAGGGCGCCCGCGCCCGCCCAGATCATCGAGCGGTAGGGCACCTGGACGCCCAGGTGCGGCAGGAGCACGACCACCGCGGCGCCGATCATGAGCAGCACGGCGAGGATCATGGTGCCCACGCTCCAGGCGCTCCAGCTGACCGAGACGTCGTAGTAGCCCGGCAGGCCCGCGTCGTAGCTGAAGGCGGGGAAGAAGCTGAAGATGAAGGCGGCGGCGCCCGCCCCCACCCCAGCCCACTCGACGGGGGTGACGGTCTTGGGGTCGAAGTTGGCCATCGTGGGGCGCCTTCCTGGGCGGCGGAGCGGGGAGGCGGGCGATCGGCTTCGGACCGCCCGGCGACGCACAAGTATCCGTCCACCCCGGACCGGCGCAAGTCACGAAAGCACATCGCACCTGCGGGTTTACCCAACCGGGTGAGGCCATGGGTCCTAATGGTCGGATCCGACTACTCACCGCTGGGAACCGGTTGCTCACCGCGTCCGCCCGCACCGCCGAGCGCCCCGCGCCACGGCGTCCCCGGGCCGTAATTCCCTCGCGGGGAACGCGTCCAGCGTTCACGATTCCGGGCATGTACGCCACTCGTCCCGCCACCGCCGCCGACCGCCCCGCGGTCGTCGAGCTGGTCGCCCGCCTGCAGGCCGATCCCGCGCAGCACATCGGCTACCACGGCACGACCGCCGAGGAGGTGGAGGCCGAGCTGGCCGGGTTCGCGCCGGACTGGGCGGGCGGCGCCGCGCTGGCGGTGGACGACGCGGGCGCGGTGCGCGGGGTGCTCAGCGTCGACGCCGACCCGGTGGTGGGCCGCGCCTGGCTGCACGGCCCGTTCGTCGAGCTGCCCGACGGCCACCCCGTGCCCCGCCAGGCCTGGCACAACACCGCCGACGACCTGCTCGACACCGCGCTGCGGCTGCCCCGGCTGACCGGGGTCGCGGACCTGGAGCTGTTCGGGCACCGCAAGCACCGGCTGCTGGCCGACTTCGCCGCCCGGCACGGCTTCGACGCCACCGGCGCCAGCCGGGTCTTCGCCCTCACCGGGGCGCCGCTGCGGGCGGTGCTCGTCGGCGCGGCGCCGGACGAGCACGAGCGACCGGTGCCGCTCGCCCGCGCGGGCTCCGGTGCCGCGGCGGGGGTGGCCGCGCTGCACGAGCGGTGCTTCCCGAACCGCACGGTCACCGGCCACCAGCTCGTCACCCGCGACCGCGGGCACACCGTGGTCGTGCTGACCGGCGTCGACGGCGTCCTGGGCTACGCCGCGGGCTACCCGCAGGAGGCGGAGCACTACGTCGACTACGTGGCCGTCGACCCCGACATGCGCGGGGTCGGCACCGGGCAGGCCCTGGTGCGCGCCCTGCTGCGGGAGCTGGCGGCGGCGTCGGGGCCCCGGCCCAAGGCCGCGGCGACGATCTCGCTCGGCAACGACGCCTCCGAGCGGATGTTCGCCAAGCTCGGCTTCGAGCTGGAGCTGGAGCTGGCGGGCTACCGGCGCCGCTGAGCCGTCACGCAGGCTCCGGCGCGGGCTCACCTTCCTCGGCCGCGGGCGCGGGGTCCTTGTGCCGCAACGACAGCAGCCCGCCGACGAGCAGCACCACCAGCGCGCCCAGCGGGGTGTACCAGGGGAACGCGAGCGCCTTGGAGTCGGCGGTGGCCTTGGCGAAGTCCACCCCGAGGAAGGTCCCGTCCGGGGCGAACTTCAACCCCAGGATCACGAACGCCATCACCGCCACCGACGCCACGAACCCGGTGATCGCGTCGACCTGGCGGGCCTTGCGCAGCCACAGCCCGAGGAAGAACGCGCCGAGCAGGGCGCCGTAGGTGTAGCCGGTGATCGCCAGCGCCGTCTCGACGATCGGGTTCTTCGTGGTGGTGAACATCGAGGCGAACACGATCAGCGCGCCCGCCCACACCACCGTCCAGATCCGGCCCTGCTTGAGCAGCTCGGCGTCGGACAGCGGGCGGCGCACCAGCTTCTGGTACACGTCGGTCACCGTCGAGGACGCCAGCGCGCCCAGCGAGGAGCTCAGCGCGGCGGCGAGGATGCCCGCGATGACGAACCCGGACAGCCCGCTGGGCAGCTCGGAGACGACGAAGTGGGCGAACAGCTCGTCGTTGGTGCCCAGCCCGAGCCCGGTCACCGGGTCGGCGCCGCGGTAGAACGACCACAGCATCGTACCGATGAACAGGAACAGCGCGAACTGCAGGAACACCACCACACCGCTGGCGATCAGCGCCTTCTGCGAAGCGCGCACGTCGTTGCAGGCCATCAGCCGCTGCACGATCAGCTGGTCGGCGCCGTGGCTGGCCATCGACAGCACCGCGCCGCCGAGCACCCCGGTGAGCGCCGCGTACGGGCCGGTGACCGGGCTGGAGGCGAAGTCGAGCACCTGGAACTTGCCCGCGTCCAGCGCCGCGGTGAACCAGCCGTCGGGCAGCTTGCCCGCCAGCACCGCGATGACCGCCGCGCCGCCGAGGACGTACCAGAGCATCTGGATGGCGTCGACCCAGATGACCGCGCGCACGCCGCCGAAGAAGGTGTAGACGACCATGGCGATGCCCAGCACCACGACGATGGCGAAGTAGGACGCGTCGAGGCCGTAGGCGGCCAGCACCACCTTCACCGGGATGGCCGTGGCGAACAGCCGCACCCCGTCCGCGAGCAGCCGGGTGAGCAGGAACGTCACCGACGCGGTGCCCTGCAACCCGGCGCCGAAGCGCTTGCCGAGGAAGTTGTAGGCCGTGGTCATGTTGCCCGCGACGTAGCGGGGCAGCAGCACGAACGACACCACGATGCGCCCGAGGATGTAGCCGATGGCCAGCGTCAGGTACGTCGAGGCGCCCAGGTAGGCCACCGTGGGCACGCTCAGCACGGTCAGCGTGGAGGTCTCGGCGGAGACCACCGACAGGCACGCGACCCACCAGGAGATGCGGCCCTCGCCGACGAAGTAGTCGTTGCCGGAGCGCTGCCTGCCGCCGATCCACACCCCCAGCAGCGGCATGCCGACGAGGAAGACCGCGATGATCGCGAGGTCAAGGGCGCGCATGCGGGCCTCCAGCGGGGACCGGGTCGGGGGTGGTGCTCGGGGGGCTGCTGTCCTGCTGCGGCGATCCTCGCCCGGCGGGGGCGATCCGCAAGGCGTTCGCGGTGCCCGCCACCGGTTCGGGCCAGCGCGCGGGGTCGCGGCCGGGGGTGACGCTGCCCAGGACGCGCGCGCCGCCGCCGGTGCCGGTGTCGACGGGGATGCCGCACCAGGTCAGGAACCCCAGCAGGGCGGTGAGGTAGGCCTCCTTGGCCTCCGCGGGCAGGCCCAGGGCGTCGGTGGTGGTCAGCTCGGCCGGGCCCAGGGCCACCGCCAGGGCGTCCATCAGCGCCGGGTTGCGCACGCCGCCACCGGAGGCCAGCACCCGCGTCGGCCGGTAGGGGGCCAGGGCGCGGGCGACGGTGGTGGCGGTCAACTGGACGAGGGTGGCGAGCAGGTCGGCGTCGTCGACGGCGGGCACCCGCGCCAGCGCGGCGTCGAGGTGCTCGGCGCCGAAGTGCTCCTTGCCGGTCGACTTCGGCGGCGGCGCGGCGTAGTAGGGGTCGGTCAGCAGCACGTCGAGCAGGTCCGCGCGGACCCGGCCGCGGCGGGCGACCGCGCCGCCGGTGTCGCACGGCAGCCCGAGCCGGGTGCGGGCGGCGTGGTCGAGCAGGGCGTTGGCGGGGCCGGTGTCGAAGGCGGTGCCCGCGACCGTGGCGTTGGCGATGCCGCCGAGGTTGAGCGCGGCGGCGGAGGGGTCGCCCGCGAGCAGCAGCCGGTCGAGCACCCCGGCCAGCGGGGCGCCGTGGCCCCCGGCGGCGACGTCGCGGGCGCGCAGGTCCGACACCACGGGCAGGCCGGTCGCCTCCGCGATCCAGGCGGGCTGGCCCAGTTGCAGCGTGCCGAGGCAGCGGTCGCCGTCGACCCAGTGGTAGAGGGTCTGCCCGAGGGAGGCCACGAGGTCGACGCCGCCCACCGCGCCCGCCAGCGCGGCCGCGGCGGCCCCGAACGCCTGCCCGACACCGGTGTCGAGCGCGCACACCCCAGCGGCGTCGCACGGGCCGGGGGGCAGCGCGGCGAGCAGCCGCGCGCGCAGGTCGGCGGGGAGGTCGACCTCCGCGTGGCGCACCGGAGCCAGTTCGACCACCCCCGACTCCAGCCGCAGGTCGGCCACGGCCACGTCGATGCCGTCCACCGACGTTCCGGAGATCATCCCGAGCACGCGCCGCCAACCCACAGCCCTGTGGTCTATTGCACACCCGCTGGTTGCGCAAGACTCTGGTGAAATTTTTCCCGGATCGTCGCCAAACCAGTCGACATCCCACGTGGGCACGTCCGGGCGGCCGCGCCCCGACCGGGGTGCGAGGATGGCCCGGTGTCGAGCACCGTGATCACCATCCTGGTCGTCGTCGCCGTCCTGCTGGTCGCCGCCGTGGTGACCGGCGCGGTCCTGGCCCGCCGCAGGCGGATCACCCTGGACAAGCCGGAGCAGGTGGACAAGCCCCGCGGCGGCGGCTACCAGGCGGGCTCGGGCATCAGCCTGGCACCCGCCAAGCCCAAGGACGCGCCCACCGCCCCGCCGCCGCACCCGGCGGGCGAGCGCACCGAGGTCGACGGGCAGCCCGGGGTCGGCGACGACGCCTCGGTCCCGCGCGACTCCGAGAAGCGCACCCTGGTCGACGTCGACCTGCCCGACGAACCCGCGGGCAGCCTGCCGACCGACCGCATCCCGGCGCAGGCCGAGCCGCCCACCGAGCAGATCCCCGCGCAGGCGCCCCCGACCACGCCGGTGCCCGCCACGGCGGCACCGGTCGAGGAGGAGATCGCCCCCACCTCGGGCCGGTTGGAGAAGCTGCGCGGCAGGCTCTCCCGCTCGCGCTCCAGCCTCGGCCAGGGCCTGCTCGGCCTGCTCGGCGCGGGCGACCTGGACGAGGACTCCTGGACCGACGTCGAGGACACCCTGCTGTTGGCCGACCTCGGCGCGGCCACCACCGCCGACGTCGTGGCGAAGCTGCGCGCGGAGCTGTCCACCCGGGGCGTGCGCACCGCCGAGCAGGCCCGCGCGGTGCTGCGCTCGGTGCTGGTCGAGGCGCTGCGCCCCGACTTCGACCGGGCGGTGCGCGCGCTGCCGCACGGCGACGGCGAGGCCAAGCAGCCCGCCGTCGTGCTCGTCGCGGGCGTCAACGGCACCGGCAAGACCACCACCACCGGCAAGCTCGCCCGCGTCCTGGTCGCCGACGGCCGCTCGGTGGTGCTCGGCGCCGCCGACACCTTCCGCGCCGCCGCCGCCGACCAGCTCCAGACCTGGGCCGACCGGGTGGGCGCGCGGGTCGTGCGCGGCAAGGAGGGCGGCGACCCGGCCGCGGTCGCCTTCGACGCGGTCAAGACCGGCCGCGCCGACGGCGTCGACGCCGTGCTGGTCGACACCGCGGGCAGGCTGCACACCAAGGTCGGCCTGATGGACGAGCTGGGCAAGGTCAAGCGGGTGGTGGAGAAGCAGGCCGAGGTCGACGAGGTGCTGCTCGTCCTCGACGCCACCACCGGGCAGAACGGGCTCACCCAGGCCCGGGTGTTCTCCGAGGTCGTCGAGGTCACCGGCATCGTGCTGACCAAGCTCGACGGCACGGCCAAGGGCGGCATCGTCTTCCAGGTGCAGCGCGAGCTGGGGGTGCCGGTCAAGCTCGTCGGCCTCGGCGAGGGCCCCGACGACCTGGCGCCGTTCGAGCCGGAGGCGTTCGTCGACGCCCTGCTGGGCTGATCGGCGGCACCCGCCCGGCCCCCGGGCGGGCCCCGGTAGCCTGCTGCGGATGAGCACCGGCCGCGGGCAGCGAAGGGGTCGAGCCTCGTGCACCTCAAGAGCCTGACGCTGAAGGGCTTCAAGTCCTTCGCCTCCGCCACGACGCTGAAGTTCGAGCCGGGCATCACCTGCGTCGTCGGCCCCAACGGCTCCGGCAAGTCCAACGTGCTCGACGCCCTGCGCTGGGTGATGGGCGAGGGCTCGGCCAAGGGCCTGCGCGGCGGCAAGATGGAGGACGTCATCTTCGCGGGCACCGCCGGGCGGGCCCCGCTCGGCCGCGCCGAGGTGACGCTGACCATCGACAACGCCGACGGCGCGCTGCCCATCGAGTACGCCGAGGTCAGCATCACCCGGCGGATGTTCCGCGACGGCGCCTCCGAGTACGAGATCAACGGCAACGGCTGCCGGTTGATGGACGTCCAGGAGCTGCTGTCGGACTCCGGCATCGGTCGGGAGATGCACGTCATCGTCGGGCAGGGCCAGCTCAGCGCCATCCTGGAGTCCAAGCCCGAGGAGCGCCGCGCGTTCATCGAGGAGGCCGCGGGCGTCCTCAAGCACCGCAAGCGCAAAGAGAAGGCCATCCGCAAGCTCGACGCGATGCAGGCCAACCTCACCCGGCTCACCGACCTCACCGCCGAGCTGCGCCGCCAGCTCAAGCCGCTGGGCAAGCAGGCCGAGATCGCCCGCAGGGCCCAGACCGTGCAGGCCGAGCTGCGCGACGCCCGGCTGCGCCTGCACGCCGACGACCTGGTGTCCCAGCGCGCCGACATCGCCCGCGAGGAGGCCGACGAGGCCACCGCCCGGCGCAAGCGCGCCGAGGTCGAGCAGGCCCTGGAGCTCGGCCAGGCCCGCCAGCAGGAGCTGGAGGAGGACCTGGCCGCCGACCAGCCGCTGCTGGCCGCCGCCCAGGAGACCTGGTACCGGCTCTCGGCGCTGGAGGAGCGGCTGCGCGGCACCGTCCGGCTCGCCGTCGAGCGCGCCAGGCACCTGTCGGCGGCCACCGAGACCCGCACCGGCGGGCGCGACCCGGAGGAGCTGGAGGAGGAGGCCGAGGTCACCGCGATGCGCGAGGCCGAGCTCTTCGAGGCCGTCGCCGAGGCCCGCTACGCGCTGGCCGAGTCCACCGAGCGGCGCGCCGAGCTGGAGCGGATGGTGCAGGCCGCGGAGAAGGCGCACCTGGCCGCGGTGCGCGCCATCGCCGACCGCCGCGAGGGCCTGGCCCGGCTCTCCGGGCAGGTCGAGGCGCTGCGCTCGACGGTCAACGCCACCGGCGCCGAGGTCGAGCGGCTGTCGTCCTCGCTCGGGGAGGCCCGCAGGCGCGCCGAGGTCGCCGCCGAGGAGCTGGCCGAGGCCGAGGCGGGCACCGAGGTCGAGGACACCGACGACGCCGGGCTGGCCGAGCGCCACCAGCGGGCGTCGGCCGCCGCCGACGACGCCAGGGCCAGGGTGGACGAGCTGGTGCGGGCCGAGCGGCAGGCCGAGCGGGACATCGCCTCCTGGCGGGCCAGGGTGGACGCGCTGTCGATGGGGCTGCGGCGCAAGGACGGCACCGGCGCGCTGCTGGCCGCCGCCGACCGGCTGCCCGGGCTGCTGGGCTCGGTGGCGGCGCTGCTGACCGTGCGGCCGGGGCACGAGGGGGCGCTGGCCGCCGCGCTCGGCCCGGTCGCGGACGCGGTGGCGGTGCGCGACCCGCACGGCGCGGTCGAGGCGCTGCGGATGCTGCGCGCGGGCGACGCGGGCCGCGCCGGGCTGCTGGTGGGCGGGGACGGTCCGGTGGACCGGTCGGGGTGGCCCGCGCTGCCGCCGTCGGCGCACTGGGCCGTCGACCTGGTGCAGGCCCCCGACGCGCTGCTGCCCGCGGTGCACCGGGCGCTGGACCGGGTGGCCGTGGTCGACGACCTGCCCGCCGCCCGGGCGCTGGTGGACGAGCACCCCGCGGTGCGGGCGGTGACCGCGGAGGGCGACCTGCTCGGCGCGCACTGGGCGATCGGCGGGTCGGAGAAGGCGCAGAGCGCCATCGAGGTGCAGGCCGCGGTCGACGAGGCGGGCACCAGGCTCGCCGCCGCCGAGCGGGCCCTGGAGCACGCCGCCGCCCAGCTGGAGGGGGCCCGCGCCGAGCAGCAGGCCCGCCGCGACGACGTCAGCGCCGTCAAGGAGCTGATGAACGAGGCCAAGGTGCGCGCCGCCCGCTCCTCGGAGCGGCTGAACCGGCTGCGCCAGGTGCTGCGCTCGGCCGAGGCCGAGGTCGAGCGCGCGCTCACCCAGCGCGGCAAGGTCGAGGCCTCCCGCGAGGACGCCCTGGCCAAGCTCGCCGACCTGGAGGAGCGGCTGCTCGCCGTGCAGGAGGAGCACGTCGAGGACGAGCCGGACTCCGCCGAGCGCGACGAGTACAGCGCGTCGCTGTCGGCGGCCCGCCAGGAGGAGATGGACGCCCGGCTGTCGCTGCGCACCGCCGAGGAGCGCCACCGGGCCCTGCAGGGCAAGGCCGACCAGCTGCGCCGGGCCGCCCGCGCCGAGCGCGAGGCCCGCGAGCGCGCCGCCAGGGCGATGGCCGCCCGCAGGCGCGCGGCGACCGTGGCCGACGCCGTGGTCGAGGGCGGGGAGCTGGCGCTGGAGCGGATCGCGCGGTCGCTGGCCCGCGCCGCCGAGGAGCGCGACGTCGTCGCCGCCCGGCGCGCCGACCGCGAGCGGGTGCTCACCGACGTGCGCGCCAAGGTGCGCGAGCTGTCCGCGGAGCTGGAGAAGCTGGTCGACGCCGTGCACCGCGACGAGGTGCTGCGCGCCGAGCAGCGGCTGCGCCTGGAGCAGCTGGAGCAGCGCATCACCGAGCAGTTCGGCATCGGCCTCGACGACCTGGTGGCCGAGTACGGCCCGGACGTCGAGGTGCCGCCCCCGGCGGGGGAGCTGGCCGAGTACGAGGCGGCCCGCGAGCGCGGCGAGGACGTGGTCCGCCCGCCCTCGACCCGCTACGACCGCGACACCCAGGCGCGCCGGGCCAAGCGCGCCGAGCGCGACCTGGCCACCCTGGGCAAGGTCAACCCGCTGGCGCTGGAGGAGTTCGCGGCCCTGGAGGAGCGCTACCGGTTCCTGTCCACCCAGCTGGAGGACCTCAAGGACACCCGCCGCGACCTGCTCACCGTGGTCAAGGAGGTGGACGACAAGATCCTGGAGGTCTTCACCACCGCCTACGCCGACGTCGCCCGCGAGTTCGAGGTGGTGTTCGACGTGCTGTTCCCCGGCGGCGAGGGCCGGATGGTGCTCACCGAGCCCGAGGACATGCTCGTCACCGGCGTCGACGTGGAGGCCCGCCCGCCCGGCAAGAAGGTCAAGCGCCTGTCGCTGCTCTCCGGCGGGGAGAAGTCCCTGGTGGCGGTGGCCATGCTGGTCGCGATCTTCCGCGCCCGCCCCTCGCCCTTCTACGTCATGGACGAGGTCGAGGCCGCCCTGGACGACACCAACATGCGCCGCCTCATCGGCCTGCTCGACCAGCTCCGGGAGAGCAGCCAGCTCATCATCATCACCCACCAGAAGCCCACCATGGAGATCGCCGACGCCCTCTACGGCGTCAGCATGCGCGGTGACGGCATCACCCAGGTCATCTCCCAGCGCCTCAACGAGACCCGCAAGCCCCCCGCCCGCATCACCGCCCCACCGGCCCCTGCGCAGGACGCGGCACCGGCCGAGGCCCCAGCGGCGGTGGACCCGGTGGCAGGGGACGCGGCACCGGCCGAGGTCGAGGTGGCCGAGCCCCCCACTGAAGAACCCGCCGAGGCGGCGCCCGAGGTCTAGGGCGTGCAGCTCGTGCGTCGTCGTGACGGGCTGCCTCGGCCGGTACCGGCGGCCGTGGCGCCAGGTCGAGGACGGTGCCGGGCGGGGACGCGGGGGTGGGTGGCGGGTCTGTGGAACCCAGCGCTTCAGGGTTCGAGGCGGTAGCCCATGCCCGCCTCGGTGATGAGGTGGCGAGGCTTGGCGGGGTCGTCCTCCAGCTTGCGGCGGAGCTGGGCGAGGTAGACGCGCAGGTAGTGGGTCTCCTTGGCGTAGGCCTCGCCCCACACCTCCCGCAGCAGGGTGCGCTGCGGGACGAGCTTGCCGGGGTTGCGGGCCAGGACCTCCAGCAGGCCCCACTCGGTCGGGGTGAGGTGGACCTCGGTGCCCGCGCGCAGGACCTTGCGGGCGGCGAGGTCGACGGTGAAGCCCGCGGTGGTGACGACGGGTTCGCCTGCGGCCGGGGTGGCGCGGCGCAGGGCGGCGCGGAGGCGGGCGAGCAGTTCGTCCATGCCGAAGGGCTTGGTGACGTAGTCGTCGGCGCCCGCGTCGAGGGCGCGGACCTTGTCGGGGCTGTCGACGCGGGCGGACAGCACGATGACGGGGACGGTGGTCCAGCCGCGCAGGCCCGCGATGACCTCGGTGCCGTCGAGGTCGGGCAGGCCGAGGTCGAGGATCACCACGTCCGGGTGGCGCTCGGCGGCGGCGCGCAGGGCGGCGGCGCCGTCGGCGGCGGTGACGACGTCGTAGCCGTGGGCGGTGAGGGTGATGCGGAGCGCGCGCGCGATCTGCGGCTCGTCGTCCACCACCAGCACCCGGGTCACGCGGTCCACGGTAGACGGTGGGGCGGGGACGGGCCCCCGACGCCCGTCCCCGCCCCGTCCCCCCTGGCCACCAGGCCTCCCGATCACCTGGTGGTGGTCGTCACCGCCGGTGCGCTGGTCGGCGGGGTGCTCGTCGGCGCGGTCGTCGGTGCGCTCGTCGGCGCGGTGGTGGCGGTGGTGCTGGGCGCGGTCGACGCGGACGGCACCAGCGGCGGCACGAACGGCGCGCTCGTGCTCTCCACGCACCGGCCCGACCGGTAGTCGACCTCCGGGCGCGGGAACCGGTTGTCCAGCGCGCGGTCGACCACCCCGTCCGAGCAGGTCCGGTGCGGCAGCGCGATCGGCCTGCCCTCGTCGTCGTAGAGGTAGAAGCGCTCGACGAGCTTGCCCTGGGCGTCGACGGCGTAGAAGTTCTCCACGTACCGGCCGTCGACGTACACCCCCGGCGCGGTGGCGTAGGCGACCGGTGACGAGCGGTTCCCCGAGCCCTCCACCAGGGTCGCCAGCAGCCCGATGAGCACGCCGACGGCGAAGGCGTTGGCGGTGAGGACGAGCGGGGCGAACCGGCCGTCCTCGCGCACCCGCAGCCCGGCCCAGACCGTCACCACGGCGACCACCGCGACCAGCAGCACCCCGGCGCTGCGCGCGGACAGCGCCGCCACCAGGGCCAGGCCGAGCAGCACGACCCGGGCCAACCACCACGCGGGCCGCAGCCCGCGCAGGTAGCCGACGAAGGCGGGCGGCAACCCGCCCGCCAGCGAGCGGCCAGCCCGCACCAGCGCCTGGTACTCCCCCAGCTCCACCACGTCGGCGCGGCGCACCCGGCGGCTGACCACCAGCCACAGCGGGGGCACCAGGGCGAGCACCGCCAGCACCAGCAGGCCGAAGGACACCTCCTCCTCGTGGGTGGCCACCGCGCCGGACAGCAGCGCCAACCCCATCGCGACGCCGGTCAGCCAGGCCACCGCGCGCGCCAGCACCCCCTGCGCGCCCGGCCGGGCCGCCGCCCGCGGCGGGTAGCCCCCGGCTGCCCGCAGCTCGTCGGCGTAGGCCTCCGGTGCACCCAGCCTGGCGGTCAACCCCGACACCGACCCGGTCTCGGCGTGCACCTCGAAGACGTTGCGCTCCACGTCCTCCATCACGTCGCCCAGCTCCTCGGCGGGCAGGTCGGACAGCGCCGCGCGCACCCCGGCCACGTAGTCCGCCACCTCCGGGCGGGTGTCGGTGCCCCCGTTCACGACGTCGCCGTTCACGCCGCCGCCCCCTTCCGCAGAATCCCGTCGAGCGTCTCCTGGAAGGCGCGCCACGCCTTCTCCGACTCCACCAGGCGCGCGCGCCCGGCGTCGTTCATGCCGTAGTACTTGCGGTGCGGCCCCTCGTCGCTGGCCACGACGTAGGACGTCAGCAGCCCGGCCTTGTACAGCCGCCGCAGCGTGCCGTACACCGACGCGTCCCCGACCTCACCGATCCCGCCCGCCCGCAGCCTGCGCAGGACGTCGTAGCCGTAGCCGTCCTCGTCCCGCAGCACGGCGAGCACGGCCAGGTCCAGCACCCCCTTGAGCAGCTGGCTGGTGTCCATCCGATCTCCTCCCCGGTACCGCGCACTCCCCGGTATCGCGCTGCGAACACTATTACGCATTACGCAGTACCGCGCAAGTCGCAGAACAGCGGGCGCGAAGGAGTGCAGCTCAGCGTGGTGGTGGACGCCGGGGACGCTGCGGACGCCGGGGACGCCGCGGTGGCGTCAGAGGGAGAAGCCCGCCGGGTGCGGCTGGCACCGCGGGCAGGAGAAGGACGAGCGGTTCATGAACGGCTCGCGGCGGATGGGCCTGCCGCAGCGGGGGCAGGGCTCGCCCTCCTGGCCGTAGGCGTTCAGCGAGCGGTCGAAGTAGCCCGACTGGCCGTTGACGTTGACGTAGAGCGCGTCGAACGACGTCCCGCCCACCCGCAGGGCGGCGTCCATGACGTCGGTGGCGGCGCCCAGCAGCTCCGCGGCCTTGGCGCGGGAGAGCTTGTCGGTGGGCCGGGCCCAGTGCAGCTTGGCGCGCCACAGGGCCTCGTCGGCGTAGATGTTGCCGATGCCCGACACCAGGGTCTGGTCGAGCAGGGCGCGCTTGACCTCGGTGCGCTTGCGCCGCAGGGCGGCGACGGCGGCGTCCGGGTCGAACCGGGGGTCCATCGGGTCGCGGGCGATGTGGGCGACCGGCAGCGGCAGCGTGGCGCCGTCGACCTCGGTCGTCTCCTCCACCGACAGCCCGCCGAACGTGCGCTGGTCGACGAACCGCAGCTCGGGGCCGCCGTCGGCGAAGGTGAAGCGCACCCGCAGGTGCTTCTCGTCGGGGGTGCCCGGCGGCTGGACGAGCAGCTGCCCGCTCATGCCCAGGTGGGCCAGCACGGCCTCGCCGGAGCTGAGGTCGAGCCAGAGGTACTTGCCGCGGCGGCGCGCGGCGGTGAGGGTGGTGCCGACGATGCGGCCCGCGAAGTCCACCGCCCCGGGCACGTGCCTGCGCACGGCCCGGTCGTGGAAGACGTCCACCGCGGTGACCGCGCGCCCGGCGGCGTGCTCGGCGAGGCCGCGCCGGACGACCTCGACCTCGGGCAGTTCAGGCACCGTCCCCCGCCGGGGAGATCTTCTCGGTCAGCTCGCGCCAGGCCGCCTCGGCGGCCTTCTGCTCGGCTTCCTTCTTGGTGCTGCCGTCGCCGTTGCCGTAGCTCTGGCCGCTGACCACCACCACCGCGGTGAACTCCTTGCGGTGGTCGGGGCCCTCCTCGCGCACCCGGTACTCGGGCACGCCCAGGCCCGCCGAGGCGGTGAGCTCCTGCAGGCTGGTCTTCCAGTCCAGGCCCGCGCCGCGCAGCGGCGCCTCGGCCAGCAGCGGGTCGAAGTGCTTGTGCACGACCCGGCGGGCGACGTCGATGCCGTGCTCGAGGTACACCGCGCCGATCACCGCCTCCATGCCGTCGGCCAGGATGCTGGCCTTGTCCCGGCCGCCGGTGAGCTCCTCGCCCTTGCCCAGCAGCAGGTGCGCGCCCAGACCACCGGGGCCGAGGCCCCTGGCCACGCCCGCCAGCGCGTGCATGTTCACCACGCTGGCGCGCAGCTTGGCCAACTGCCCCTCCGGGAGGTCCGGGTGGGTGCGGTAGAGGTGGTCGGTCACGACCAGCCCGAGCACCGCGTCACCGAGGAACTCCAGCCGCTCGTTGGGCGGCAGGCCGCCGTTCTCGTAGGCGTACGAGCGGTGCGTCAGGGCAAGGCCGAGCAGCTCGGCGTCCAGTAGGACGCCGAGCGCGTCGAGCAGCTCCTGCGGGTCCGCGGTCGGGCCGCGGGACGCCTTGCCCCCCATGCCGTCGTTCTCCTAGCGGCGTGGGGTCACGCGGGCTGGATGACCTGACGGCCGTCGTACTGGCCGCAGGCGGGGCAGGCCACGTGCTGCGGCTTGAGCTCGCGGCACGCCCGGTTCGAGCAGGGCACCAGGTGCACGGCGGCAGCCTTCCACTGCGAACGGCGGGAGCGGGTGTTGGAACGCGACATCTTCCGCTTGGGGACGGCCACGACTGACTCTCCTCTGGACGAGCTGTTGGTGCAGGATCTGCGGTGGTGCGTGGGGCGGACCTACTGACCCGACCCCTGTTGGAACCGCTCCTGCAGCGCGGCCCACCGGGGGTCAATGGTCTCATGCCGGTGATCGGGCCCGACCTCGGCCCACTTGCGACCGCAGTCGGGGCACAGCCCGGCGCAGTCCGGCCCGCACAGCGGGACGTTCGGCACGGCCAGCACGACCGCGTCGCGCACCACCGGTTCGAGGTCCACCCGGTCGTCGACCAGGCGGCTGACCTCGTCGTCGTCGGTGGTCTCGTCGGTGGTGCTGTCCGGGTAGGCGTAGAGCTCGGTGATGTCGACGACCACCGGTTCGGTGATCGGGTCCAGGCACCGCGAGCACTCGCCCACCAGCGTGCCCGAGGCGGTGCCGGTGACCAGCACCCCCTCGACGACCGACTCCAGCAGCAGGTCCAGCTCCACCGGGTCGCCGGGCGGGATCGCGATGACCCCCTCCAGGCCGATGGCGTGCGCGGCCTCGGCGGTGCGCCGCACCGGCCTGCTCGACCCCGGGCGCCGCCCCAGCTCACGGGTGTCGACGACCCACGGGCTGCTCAGCGCCGGTCGGTTGTCGGGGGTCTTGCGTGCGGGGGACATGGCTCTCGCGTCAGCACCTTCTGCGGGGGTGGTCGGACCTGCGGGGTGTGGTCAGACCGGTCGGTCAACTGCAACAGGGTACGTGACGCGCGGGCCCGCGCGGAAATCGGGATGCCGGGGCGCGGTCAGGCGCCCTCGTAGTCGAAGGGGGCGCCGCCGGGGACCACGGCGGCCGGGGCGCCGGTGAAGGCGGCGCCGCCGCGCAGGTGCAGCCGCCCCTTGGAGACCGAGCGCAGGGTGTGGCTGAGCAGGTCCTCGAACTCACCGAGCTTGTCGTCGACGTAGGCGTCGCAGTCGGCCTTCTGCCGGGCGGCCTCGGCGGCGGCGGCGTCGAGGATGCGGGTGCTCTCGGCCCTGGCGGCCTGCACGACCTCGGTCTGGGAGACCAGCCGCCCCTGCTCGTAGCGGCCCTCCTCGACGGAGCGCTCGTAGGACTCGCGGCCCGCCTGGATCATCCGGTCGGCCTCGTCGCGGGAGCGGCCCACGACGTCCTCGTACTCGGCGCGGGCGGCGGCGCTGGTGCGGTCGGCCTCGTCCTGGGCGTCGGCGATGAGCCGGTCGGCGGTGGCGGTGGCGTCGGCGACCAGGCGCTCGGCCTCGGCGCGGGCGTCGGCGAGCATCGTCTCGGCGTCCAGGCGGGCCTTGCTGAGCATGGCCTCGGCGGCGTGCTCGGCGCCGCCGACGATCTCGTCCTTGCGGTCGAGGACGTCCTGGGCGTCGTCGACCTCGGCGGGCAGCGCGTCGCGGACCTCGTCGAGCAGCTCCAGCACGTCGCCCCGCGGCACGACGCACCCGGAGGTCATCGGCACGCCCCTGGCCTCCTCCAGGATCGTGACCAGCTCGTCGATGGCCTCGAAGACCTTGTACACAGCACCCACCTCCGCGCGGCTCCCGCGGCCGATTGTTCCAGCGGGGCGCGCGCGGGGCGGGGACCCCGGGCCCGGGCGTGTCCCCCCGACGCGCACGACCGGGCCCGGGCCGGTCACACGTCGATCAGCGAGAAGCTGCCGTAGTGGTCGCCGGTGTAGAAGTACTCGCCGCCGCTGCCGGTGACGATGCGGCGGGCGCCGCGGTCGCTCGAACCGGGCGTGATGACCGTGTACTCGTGGTAGTAGCCGGACGAGCACGAGGGCAGCAGGCCCTCGCGGTTCTGGAACACCGTGCCGTCCTGGTCGAACGGGAACGGCCCGTCGGTCTGGATGAGGTCGTAGGTGTCGGTGGCCTGCGCGGGCAGGCCGCCCAGGGGGACGACGTCGAAGCCCGACGTGTCCCCGCAGGCGGCCTGGGCGGAGACCTGGCCGGCGGGCAGGGTGGGGGAGGCGGAGGCGGTGGTCCCGGCACCGAGGAACCCGACCAGCGCGAGCACCAGGGCGAGGAGCGTCTTCACCGACTTCGCTGTGATGTTGCTCATTCACCAACCGTAACCCGAACCGGTGATCACTCGGTAGAGGTCGTGTGAACGCGCTGTGGCAGTCTGATCACGTGGAGATCCGGCGGGCCACCGCGGCCGACGTGGCGGGCATCGTGGCGCTGCTGGCCGACGACCCGCTCGGCGCCGCCCGCGAGCGCCCCGGCGACCCCCGCTACGACGCGGCCTTCGCCGCCATCGACAGCGACCCGGACCAACTGCTCGCGGTGGCCGACGAGGGCGGCGCGGTGGTCGGCACGCTCCAGCTCACCCTCACCCCCGGTCTGTCGCGGGTCGGCGCCACCCGCGCCACCATCGAGGCCGTGCGGGTGCGCGGCGACCAGCGCGGCGACGGGCTCGGGCAGCGGCTGGTGGAGTGGGCCGTCGACGTCGCCCGCGAACGCGGCGCGGTGCTCGTGCAGCTCACCACCGACGCCTCCCGCACCGACGCCCACCGCTTCTACGAGCGCCTGGGCTTCGTCCCCAGCCACATCGGCATGAAGCTCCCGCTGTGACATTTTCTCCCGCCACCCACCCCCACGTCCCCGCCCGGCATCGTTCCCGACTTGGTGCGCACGGCCTGCGGTAACAGCCGCCCCCCGCGTCCCCGCCCGGCATCGTTCCGACTTGGTGCGCACGGCCTGCGGTAACGGCCCCCACGTCCCTGCCCGGCAGCGTCCCCGGCTTGGTGCGCACGGCAACACTCCCCCCGCCACCCGCCCCCACGTCCCCGCCCGGCAGCGTCCCCGACTTGGTGAGCGCGGTCTGCGGTGACCGCCTCGACGCGCTTTTCGCCGCCGGGCGGCTCTGGTGGTCGTGCCTCGGCGGGGGGCTCCGCTAGCCCTTGCGGTTCTCCGCGAGGCGTTCCAGGAGCTTGTGGTGGACCTGGTCGGGGAGCATGCCGGTGACGTCGCCGCCGAGGGCGGCGACCTCCTTGACCAGGGAGCTGGAGAGGTGGCTCATCCCCGGGCGGGTCGGCAGGAACAGCGTCTCCACCCCGGTGAGCTGCTGGTTCATCTGCGCCATCGGCAGCTCGTAGTCGAAGTCGGTGGCGGTGCGCAGGCCCTTGACGATCGCGGCGACGCCGTGGCGGGAGCAGTAGTCGACGATCAGGCCCTGCCAGGAGTCGACGCGGACGTTGCCCAGGTGGGCGACGGAGTCGGTGAGCAGGGCGATGCGCTCCTCGACGGAGAACAGGCCGCGCTTGTTCGGGTTGACCCCGACCACGACGACGACCTCGTCGAACAGGCGCGAGGCCCGGTCGAACACGTCCAGGTGGCCGGTGGTGGGCGGGTCGTAGGAACCGGGGCACGCGGCGCGGGTCATGGCCCGGAAGTTACCCGACCGGGCCCTGGTGGGAGGCCCAGAACAGCTCCGTGTCCCCGTACCGGCGCGAGCGCAGCGGCACCAGCTCGGCGGGCCACCCGGGCTCACCCGCGCGGGCGGCCCGCTCCACGACCACGGTGCTGCCCGGCGCGGTCCACCCGTGCTCGACCAGCGCGGCCAGCGCCGCACCCAGTTCGGCGTCGGCCAGCGCGTACGGGGGGTCGGCGAAGACGACGTCGTAGGGGGCCTGCGGCCGTTCGGCCAGGACGGTGGCGACCTTGCCGTGCCGGACGTCCGCGCCGGGCAGCCCGACCGCGGCGGCGTTGCGGCGCAGCACGCCCACCGCGTCGCGGTGGTGCTCGACGAGGGTGGCCAGCGCCGCGCCGCGGGACAGGGCCTCCAGGCCCAGCGCGCCGGACCCGGCGTAGAGGTCCAGGACGCGGGCGCCGTCGAGGCCCACCGAGGACTCCAGGGCGCTGAACAGCGCCTCGCGCACGCGGTCGGAGGTGGGGCGGGTGCCCTTGGCCGGGACGCCGAGCCTGCGCCCGCCCGCGGTGCCCGCGACGATCCTGGTCACACCCCCATTGTCGTCCCGGCGGCGCACCGCCGGTCGGGGGGCCACCGGGCGGGGTGAGGCGGAGCACATAGACCCGGCGCCCGGTCACCGGCCGCGGGCGAGCGCGTAATCTCGTTCCTCCGTCCGACGAGAACCCCGGGGGAGCAGTTGGTGTCCGAAAGCTCGGTGCGAGAGGCCGAGATCGCGGTCGAGCAGAAGCACGTGGACCTCGTCTACGCGCGGGTCGCCGAGATGCGCGACGAGGCCGAGGCGATGCGGACCCGGGGCGACGAGCTCGCCCACGGCGCGCGCAACGAGGCCGTCTTCGAGCAGGCCGCGATGCTGTTCGAGCGGGACGTCATGGTCCGCCACGCCAACCAGATCCTGCGCTCGCTCGACGCCGAGCACGAGGGCCTGGTGTTCGGGCGGCTGGACAGCACCGACCACGAGACGATGTACGTGGGCCGGTTGGGCGTGCGCGACAGCGAGTTCGACAACCTCGTCACCGACTGGCGCGCCCCCGCGGCGGCGCCGTTCTACCAGGCGACCGCCGAGCAGCCGATGGGCGTGGTGCGCCGCCGGGTGATCCGCTCCACCGGGCAGAGCGTGGTCGACATCGACGACGACCTGCTCATGCCCGACGCCCGGCTGGAGTCGATGCCGGTGGTCGGCGACGGCGCGCTGATGGCGTCGCTGACCCGCGCGCGCGGCGAGAGCATGCGCGACATCGTGGCGACCATCCAGAAGGAGCAGGACGAGGCGATCCGGGCGCCGTGGCGCGGGGTCACCGAGATCACCGGCGGCCCGGGGACGGGCAAGACCGCGGTGGCCCTGCACCGGGTGGCCTACCTGCTGTACCGCGACCGGCGGCGGATGGGCGGCTCCGGCGTGCTCGTCGTCGGCCCCTCCCCCGCGTTCACCTCCTACATCTCCCGCGTGCTGCCCGCGATGGGCGAGGACACCGTGGAGCTGCGCTCGCTGGGCGACCTGGTGGACGGCGTGAAGGCGACCAGGGTCGACCCCGGGCCGGTGGCGGCGGTCAAGGGGTCGCTGCGGATGCGCAAGGTGCTCAGGAAGGCGATCCGCGAGGCGCCCGCCGACGCGCCCCAGGAGTTCCGCATCGTCTACAAGGGCGAGGTGCTCAAGCTGGACGCGCGCGAGCTGCAACGCGTGCGCTCGGCGGTGCACAACGGGCGCAAGCCGCCGAACCAGTCCCGGGTGGACGCCGCCGAGGCGCTGCTGGAGGCGCTGTGGCGCAAGGCGGAGTCCTACGACGGCTTCCAGGTCAAGCGCGCCGACCTGCTCAACGACCTCGGTGAGCGGATGGACTTCCACCGCTTCGTCGTCGTCTGGTGGCAGCTGCCCACCCCCGCCGAGGTCCTGCGCGGCCTGGCCGACCGCCGCCGCCTGGCGCGGATGGCGGGCCGGGGCCTGACCCGCGCCGAGGTCGACCTGCTGGCCGACTCCTGGGCGCTGGACGGCTTCTCCACCGCCGACGTCGCGCTGCTCGACGAGCTGCGCGTGCTGCTGGGCAAGCCGCCCCGGCGCCGCCGCGGCGGGCAGGTCGTCGGCCCCCCGCCGCCGCGGGAGGACTACGACGAGTACGCCCACATCGTCGTCGACGAGGCCCAGGACCTGTCCCCGATGCAGTGGCGGATGGTCGGCAGGCGCGGCAAGTACGCCAGCTGGACCGTCGTCGGCGACCCGGTGCAGTCCTCCTGGCCCGACCCCGCCGAGGCCCGCGAGGCCCAGGAGGCCGCGTTCGGCGGTCCCCGCACTCAGCACCGCCGCTTCGCGCTGCGCACCAACTACCGCAACTCCGCGGAGATCTTCGCGCTGGCGGGCGAGGTGGTCCGCGACGTCGCCGAACCCGACCAGCTGCCCATCGCCGTGCGCTCCACCGGCGTCGAGCCCCTGGTCCAGCTCACCGACCCGGACGACGTCGAGTCTGCCGCGCTCAAGGCCGCCGCGGACCTGCTGTCCCAAGTGGATGGAACGGTGGGGATCATCACCCCTGCGGGCAGGCTCGACGCCCTGCGCACCGCCGCCGAGGGGCTGGGTGAGGAGCGCCTGCGGGTCGTCGACGGCCTGGAGTCCAAGGGCCTGGAGTACGACGCGGTCGTCCTGGTCGAACCCACCGAGGTGGTGGCCGAGTCCACCACCGGCCCCCGGACCCTCTACGTGGCCCTCACCCGGGCCACCCAGCGCCTCACCGTGCTGACCTCCGACCCCGACTGGCCCTGACCCGCGGCACGAGCACCGGGCCGGGGCCGCGCGTCACCGGTTCTCGGCCATCCAGTGCGCCAGCTGCGCGCGCCGCCGCAGCCCCAGCTTCGGCAGCAACCGCCGCAGGTGCGTCTCCACGGTCCGGTCACCGATCCGCAGCTCCGCCGCGATCTCCTTGGTGCTCAACCCCTTCGCCGCCAGCTGGGCCACCTGCCGCTCCCGGGCGGTGACCTCCGCCCACGGGTCGCGCGTGGGCAGCGGCTCGTCCAGCGCCGCCGCCAACCCCTCGTCCGGTGTCAGCGCCGCGCCCCGCTCGAAGGCGTCGCGGAAGGCGATCGGCCCCAGCGCGCGCAGGCAGGTCCGCTCCACCTTCGCGTGCAGGGCGCCGAACGCGGTCAGCGTGGTGATGTGCACCCCGGTCGCCGCGCGCAGGGTCCGGGTGGCGCCCAGCAGCAGGGCCGCCCGGGCGGGCTCGCCCTTGGCCGACATGGCCCAGGCGACGCCGTGGGCGCTCCACGCGGTGCCCCAGCGCTCGCCCATCGCCCGCTGCTCGCGCAGGGAGGTGCGGAACAGGCCCAGCGCGCGGTCGGGGGTGCCGTGCAGCAGCTCGGTGAGGGCCGCGGTCCAGCGGGTCCAGCTCACCGCCCAGGGCGCCCGCCGCTCGCGGGCGGCCTCGTCGGCGCGGCGGGTGGCGGCGGCGGCCTCCCGGCGGGAGCCGAGGAACGCCGCGCCCATGCCGGTGAACAGGGCGGCCATGTGGGCGTCGCCGGGGCGGCCCGCCAGGCACAGCTCGGCGGCGGCGCGGTCGAGGACGGGGACGCCGGTGGGGTCCTGCTCGATGAGCATCCGGTAGCAGCCCTCGGCGAACAGGGCGGCCGGGTTGCCCGCGGGCAGCGCCCTGACCTCGGTGAGGGCGGCCCTGGCCTGGTGCTTGTCGCCCATGCACGCCGCCATCCAGCAGACCCAGGTGAGCGCCCGGGTGCGCAGGTCCACCGGGACGCCCGGGGTGGCGGCGAGCAGGGTGCGCAGCCACTGGTAGCCCTCGCGGATGGGGCCGCGGAAGAACCACACGCGCAGCGCGGCCAGGTCGACGGCCAGCTGCAACCCGCGCGGGTCACCGACCTCGGCGGCGTGCCGCATCGCGGCCCGCAGGTTGGGGAAGTCGGGCAGCACCCTGGTCAGCCAGTCCAGCTCCCGCGGGCCGAACCACTCCCGGGCGGCCCGGCGGGCCAGTGCGGCGTAGTGGGCCAGGTGGCGCTCGCGGACCTCGGCCAGCTCACCCCGCTCGGCCAGCCGCTGCACCCCGTACTGGCGGGTGGTCTCCAGCATCCGGTAGCAGGCGACCCCCTCGCCGTCCTGCTTCACCAGGATCGACTTGCGCACCAGCCCGTCGACCAGGTCGAGCACCCGGTCCCGGTCGATCGGGTCGGCGGCGCACACCGCCTCGGCGTCGTCGAGGTCGAAGCCCGCCTCGAACACCGAGCACCGCTGCCACACCAGCCGCTCGGCCGGGTCGCACAGCTGCGAGCTCCACTCCACCACCGCGGCCAGGGTGCGCTGGTGGCGGTCGAGGCCCGCGCCGGTGCCCAGCAGGTGCAGCACCCGGTCGAGGCGGTCGACGAGCTGCTCGACGGTGAGGGTGCGCAGCCGGGCCGCGGCCAGGGTGATCGCCAGCGGCATCCCGTCCAGGCCGCGCACCAGGCGCACCACGGCGTCGCGGTTGCGGTCGGTCGGCTCCAGCGCGGCGCCCGCCGCGGCGGCCCGGTCGCGCAGCAGGCGCACGGCGTCGAACCCGGCCAGCTCCTCGGTGGTGGCGCCCAGCTCCGGCACCGGCAGCGGGTCCAGCCGCAGCAGGTGCTCGTCGGGGGCGCCCAGCGGCGCCTCCCGGCTGGTGGCCAGCACCCGCAGCCGCGGCACCCTGGCCAGCAGGTCGGTGACCAGGTCGGCCACCGCGGGCACCAGGTGCTCGCAGTTGTCCAGCACGAGCAGGCACTCCGGGCCGCGCAGGTAGTCCACCAGCGCGTCGCCCACCGGGCGGCTGGACTGGTCGCGCACGCCCAGCGCGTCGGCCACCAGCGCCTCCACGGTGTCCGGGTCCGCGACCGGTGTCAGGTCCGCGAAGTGCACCCCGCCGGGGAACTCCGGTTCCAGCTCGCGGCCCACCCGCAGCGCCAGCTCGGTCTTGCCCACCCCGCCCGCGCCGTGCACGGTGAGCACGCGCGCCGCCCGCAGGCGCGCCCGCACCTGCTCGATCTCCGCGCCCCGCCCGACGAACGCCGCGACGGCGGTGGGCGCGCCCCCGGTCCGATATCCGCCAACCCCCATGGGGCCACCCTAGGGCGTGTTCCACCGGTGGCGCGGCGTCAGCGCGGTCGTCGTCGCGAACCGCCTCGGGCCGCACCGGCGGCCGTGGGGCCAGGTCGGGAACGGTGCCGGGCGAGGACGGGTGGTGGGTTGGTGGAACACAGCACAGGGCCGTGTTCCACCAGAAGGACGGCGTCAGCTCCTTTGTCGTTGAAGCGACCTGCCTCAAGCGACACCGGCGGCCGTGGTGCCAGGTCGGGAACGGTGCCGGGTGGGGACGTGGGGGTGGGTGGCGGGTTCGTGGAACACAGGCCGTCCTCGGGAGGGCACGCGGCGCTCAGCCCACCCCCAGGTGGTGCTCTTCGCGAGCTGAGCCCGCGCCGCCCTCCCGGGACGCCCGCAGATCGTGACCGGGCACGGGGTCCGCGCCAAGCGCGTCCGCGCGCCGACCTGGGCACCCGCGCGGAACCGGCGTCGCGCGTACGGGAAAGCGCGTACGCGCGGCGCGGGCCGGGCCCCCGGGTGGAGGGGCCCGGCCCGCGCGGCACGGCGATCGGCGCACCCGGCCCGCGGCCGGGGGTGCTCAGGCCAGGACGACCAGCAGGTCACCGCCCTCGACCTGCTGCACGCCGCCGATGGCCAACCTGCCCACGGTGCCCGCCTTGGGGGCGGTGATCGCGGCCTCCATCTTCATCGCCTCGATGGTGGCGACGGTGGCGCCCGCCTCGACCGCGTCGCCCTCGGCCACCGCCAGGGTGACCACGCCCGCGAACGGCGCGGCCACGTGGTCGGGGTTGGACCGGTCGGCCTTCTCCGCGGCGGGCAGGTCCGCGGCCACCGAGCGGTCGCGCACCTGGATCGGGCGCAGCTGCCCGTTGAGGGTCGCCATCACCGTGCGCACGCCGCGCTCGTCGGCCTCGCCGATGGCCTCCAGCTCGATGAGCAGGGTGACGCCGCGGTCGAGCTCGACGGCGTACTCCTTGCCCTGCTCCAAGCCGTAGAAGAAGTCCTTGGAGGCCAGCACGCTGGTGTCCCCGAACTGCTCGCGGTGGGCCAGGAACTCCCGGGTGGGGCCCGCGAACAGCAGCCGGTTGAGCGTGCCGCGGCGGTCGTCGGCCAGCCCGGCGCGGTCGTCGGCGGTCAGCTCCGCGACGCCCTTGGGCTCGGCCCGCCCGCGCAGCGCCTTGCTGCGGAAGGGCTCCGGCCAGCCGCCCGCCGGGTCGCCCAGCTCGCCGTGCAGGAACCCGATCACCGACCCGGGGATGTCGAAGCGGTTCGGCTCGGCCTCGAACTCCGCCGGGTCCACCCCCGCGCCCACCAGGTGCAGGGCGAGGTCACCGACCACCTTGGACGACGGGGTCACCTTGACCAGGCGGCCCAGCATCCGGTCGGCGGCGGCGTACATGGTCTCGATCTCCTCGAACCGGTCGCCGAGGCCCAGCGCGACGGCCTGGGTGCGCAGGTTCGACAGCTGGCCGCCGGGGATCTCGTGGTGGTACACCCGGCCGGTCGGCGCGGGCAGGCCCGCCTCGAACGGCTTGTACACCTTGCGCACGATCTCCCAGTACGGCTCCAGGTCCGACACCGCCTGCAGCGACAGCCCGGTGTCGCGGTCGCTGTGGTCGGTGGCGGCGACGATGGCCGAGAGCGAGGGCTGGGAGGTGGTGCCCGACAGCGACGCCACGGCTCCGTCCACCGCGTCCACCCCGGACTGGATGGCCGCGAGGTAGGTCGCCAGCTGCCCGCCCGCGGTGTCGTGGGTGTGCAGGTGCACCGGCAGGTCGAACTCCGAGCGCAGGGCGGTCACCAACCGCTGCGCGGCCGGCGGGCGCAGCAGCCCGGCCATGTCCTTGATCGCCAGCACGTGCGCGCCCGCGCCGACGATCTGCTCGGCCAGCTTGAGGTAGTAGTCCAGCGTGTACAGCTGCTCGGCCGGGTCGGACAGGTCGGCGGTGTAGCACAGCGCGACCTCGGCCACGGCGGTGCCGGTGGCGCGCACCGCCTCGATGGCCGGGCGCATCTGCTCGACGTCGTTGAGCGCGTCGAAGATGCGGAAGACGTCGATGCCGGTCGCGGTGGCCTCCTCGACGAAGGCGTCGGTCACCTCGGTGGGGTAGGGCGTGTAGCCGACGGTGTTGCGCCCGCGCAGCAGCATCTGCAGGCAGATGTTGGGCACCGCCTCGCGCAGCGCGGCCAGCCGCTCCCACGGGTCCTCGGCCAGGAACCGCAGCGCCACGTCGTAGGTGGCCCCGCCCCAGGCCTCCAGCGACAGCAGCTGCGGGGTGGTGCGGGCCACGTGCGGGGCCACGGCCAGCAGGTCCTTGGTGCGCACCCGGGTCGCCAGCAGCGACTGGTGGGCGTCGCGGAAGGTGGTGTCGGTGACCCCGACCCGGCGGGACTCGCGCAGCCACCGCGCGAAGCCCTCCGGGCCCAGCTCCACCAGCTTCTGCTTCGACCCGGCGGGCGGCTCGGCGGACAGGTCGACCGCGGGCAGCTTCTCCAGCGGGTTGATGACCTTGGGGCGCTCGCCGTTGGGCTTGTTCACCGTCACGTCGGCCAGGTAGGTCAGCAGCCGGGTGCCGCGGTCGGCGGACTGGCGGGCGGTGAGCAGGTAGGGGCGCTGCTCGATGAACGCGGTGGTGACCCGGCCCGCGCGGAAGTCCGGGTCGTCGAGCACCGCCTGCAGGAACGGGATGTTGGAGGCCACGCCGCGGATGCGGAACTCGGCCACGGCGCGCTTGGCCCGGCGCACCGCCAGGTCGAAGTCGCGGCCCCGGCAGGTGAGCTTGACGAGCATGGAGTCGAAGTGCGCCGAGACCTCCGCGCCCGCGGCGGTGCCGCCGTCGAGGCGGATGCCCGAGCCGCCGGGCGAGCGGTAGGCCGAGATCATCCCGGTGTCCGGGCGGAACCCGTTGGCCGGGTCCTCGGTGGTGATCCGGCACTGGAGCGCGGCGCCGCGCAGGTAGACGTCCTCCTGGCGCAGGCCGAGGTCGTCGAGGGTCTCCCCGGCGGCGATGCGCAGCTGCGCCTGCACCAGGTCGACGTCGGTGACCTCCTCGGTCACGGTGTGCTCGACCTGGATGCGCGGGTTCATCTCGATGAAGACGTGGTTGCCGCGGGTGTCGAGCAGGAACTCCACCGTGCCCGCGTTCGTGTAGCCGATGTGCTCGGCGAACCGCACGGCGTCGGCGCAGATCTTCGCGCGCAGCTCCGGGTCGAGGTTCGGCGCGGGGGCGATCTCGATGACCTTCTGGTGGCGGCGCTGGAGGGAGCAGTCGCGCTCGTAGAGGTGGATGACCCCGCCGACGCCGTCGGCGAGGATCTGCACCTCGATGTGGCGCGGGTCGAGCACCGCCTGCTCCAGGAACACCGTGGCGTCGCCGAAGGCCGACTCCGCCTCGCGCATGGCCGCCTCCAGCGCGTCGCGCAGCGCGCCGGGCTCGGCCACCCGGCGCATGCCGCGCCCGCCACCGCCCGCGACGGCCTTGACGAACACCGGGAAGCCGATGTCGTCGGCGGCCGCGAGCAGCGCGTCGACGTCCTTGGACGGCGGGCACGAGCGCAGCACCGGCAGGCCCGCCTCGCGCGCGGCGGCGATGGCGCGGGCCTTGTTGCCGGTCAGCTCCAGGATGTCGGCGGAGGGCCCGACGAAGGTGATCCCGTTGTCCGCGCACGCCTTGGACAGCTCGGGGTTCTCCGAGAGGAAGCCGTAGCCGGGGTAGACCGCGTCGGCCCCGGCCCTCTTGGCGGCCTTGATGATCTCCTCGACCGAGAGGTAGGCGCGCACGGGGTGGCCGGGCTGCCCGATCTCGTAGGCCTCGTCGGCCTTCATCCGGTGCTGGGAGTTGCGGTCCTCGTGCGGGAAGACGGCGACGGTCCCGGCGCCCAGCTCGTACCCGGCTCGGAACGCCCGGATGGCGATCTCGCCTCGGTTGGCGACCAGCACCTTGCGGAACATGCCCGGCTACCTCCTGCTGATTCAGGGTCGGTCGCGGCAGGTTACCGTGGATTTCCCAGGTGGCGGGAGCGTCGTCCCACGACCCGGTCGACCTCGGTCCGACGGCGCACCTCACCGGGGATTGTGCCGGTCGTGCGGGAGAACCGCAGCCCGGACAAGATCCACGGCGCGGTTTCGCGCACGGGGTGAGCACCGGCGCCCACCCCGCGGGCGCGCGCCCCGGTGCGCCCGGTGCCGCCGTCGGAGGCCGTTCGACCACGGGGGGTGACGCGCGCCCGCTGCCGCGGTCCGGGCGCGCGTGCCGGCTCAGCGGCCGAAGGGTCCGGTGTGGAGGATGCGGTTGGGGGTGCCCGCCGGGAACGCGCACGCGCTGGGCACCGCCGAGCCGACGACGGCGGCGTGCACCTGCGCGGGCGTCATGGTCGGCGCCACCGCCAGGCGCAGCGCGGCCGCGCCGCCGGTGAACGCGGCGGCGGCCGTCGTGCCGGACAGGGTGTTGGTGCCGCCGCCGGTCCACGGCCCCTTGATGTCGACGCCGGGGGCGTGCACGTCGACCAGGGGGCCGTAGTTGGAACTGCTCGCGTGGCAGTCGGTGCGGGTGAGCGCGCCCGCCACCAGGGCCTCGGGCACGCGGGAGGGCGAGTAGTTGCCCGCGTCGCTCGCCGAGGCGCCCGCGGCGACCGCGACGGTGACCCCGGAGGAGATCACCCGGCGGACGGCGTCGTCGAGCGCCTGGCTGGGGCCGCCGCCCACGGACAGGACGGCGACGGCGGGCCGGGTGGCGTGCGCGGCGACCCAGTCCAGGCCGGCGACGACGGTCTGGGTGGACCCGGACCCGCTCGCGCCGAGCACCTTCACCGGGACGAGCTTGACGCCCTTGGCCACCCCGTAGGTGGTGCCGCCGACGAGGCCCGCGAGGAAGGTGCCGCTGCCGTTGCCGTCGGCGGTGCTGCCGCCGCCGGTCGCGTCGTGGCCGGGCAGCAGGCGGCCGGAGAAGTCCGGGTGCGGGCTGACCCCGGTGCCGATGACGTAGACCGTGACGTTCGCGGCCGTGGTCTCGTAGTGGTAGTTGCCGTTGGTCCCGGTGACCTGGTCGATGCGGTCGAGGCCCCAGTTCGGCGGGTTGGGCTGGTCGGCGGCGGCGGCCGGGGTGGCGGCGAGCGCGCTGAGGGCGAGGGCCGCCAGGGCGGCCGCGGCGCGAGTCCTGGTCATGTGACCTCGGTAACGGACCTGGTTCGGCCGGGGCAAGGTTCACCAGTTGCCGGTTCGCCGTCCGGGGGAGCGCCCCGACTGGCCGCCACCCCGGCCGGTGACACCCGGCGGCGAGGTGTCACGGGGGCGCCGGAAAGGCCGGAATCCGCGACCACCACCGGTCAGCGGGTGAACACGAAAGGATATCGGGACCGGCTCGGAAATGAGCGCGCCCGGAAGCGGTTCCACACCAGCCTGATAGGACGGACAATTCCGCGATGGCTTGCGGGGGCTGAAATCTGCGCCCAGGTGAGCACGCACGGGCGGAAGTCCACAGGATCCCCCCGGTGCCAGTGGACAACGCGCCGTTGTCACGTCGAGTTGCCGAGCGGGGCGTCACCGGGAATTATGCCCTCCGCCGTGTTCACCCCTCGGGTGGGCATACTAAAGTGAGGCAATGCCCTCTGGTGACGTCGCCGAGTCGAACGACCGGCTCCCCCACTTCGACACCGTCCTGCGCGGGTACAACCCGCGGCAGGTGAACGAGCGAGTCACTCGCCTGACCTACGACCTGCGCCACGCCCAGAAGGACCGGGACGAGGCCTCGTCGAAGGTGGCGGAGCTGACCAAGTCGCTCGGGTCGCTGCAGCAGCAGCTGCTGGAGACGACCACCCGCCTGAACCGGATCAGCGCCAACCCCAACAGCACCGAGGGCATGACCGAGCGGGTCCGCCTGATGATGCAGCTGGCGGAGGAGGAGATCGCCGAGTTCAAGCGGCAGGCCGACGAGTACGGCAAGTCGACCCGCGCGGACGCCGAGACGTACTCGGCCAACACCCGCAAGGAGGCCGACGGCTACTCGGCGGGCACCCGCAAGGGCGCCGACGAGTACGCCGCGCAGACCCGGCAGAAGGCCGAGCAGTACGCGCAGAACACCGGCAACAAGGCCAACGAGGCCGCCAACGCCACCAAGGCCGCCGCGGACAAGTACGCCGCCGACCTCAAGGCCAAGCACGACAAGATGATCGTGGACCTGGAGGAGCGCCGCAAGCAGCTGGAGGCGGACTACACCCGCAACCACGCCGAGCTCGACGCCGAGTACGAGACCATGCGCGCCACCCTGACCGCCGAGCACAAGAAGCTCATGGCCGACGCGCGCGCCGAGGTCGAGGCCCAGTCCAAGGCCAACGACGAGCGGATCGCCGGGCTCTACGCCGACGCCACCGCCCACCGCGACCAGCTCGACGCCGAGGCGCTGCGGGTCCGCGAGGCCGCCGACGCCGAGGCGCTGCGGCTGCGCAAGGACGCCGACGCCCAGGCCGAGAAGGAGCTGGCCGCCAAGCGCGCCCAGGCCGAGCAGGCCCTGGCCAAGCGCACCGACGAGGTGGAGGCCACCCTCAAGGCCCGCACCGAGCAGACCGACAAGGCGCTGGCCGACCGCACCGCCAAGGTGGAGGCCGACCTCAACGCCCAGGCCGCGCGCACCGAGAAGGCCCTGGCCGACCAGACCGCGGCCACTGAGAAGGCCTTGGCCGACCAGCGCGCCAAGACCGACGCCGAGCTCAAGGCCAAGCGCGAGCAGGCCGAGGCGGCCGCGGCCAAGCTCGTCTCCGACGCGGAGAAGATGAAGGCCGACACCGAGAAGGCGATGGCCGACCTGCGCAGCCGGACCGACGCCGAGCTCAAGACCAAGCGCGAGCAGGCCGAGGCGGCCGCGGCCAAGCTGGTGGCCGACACCGAGAAGATGAAGTCGGACACCGAGAAGTCCATCGCCGACCTGCGCGCCAAGGTCGACGCGGAGATCCGCGCGCAGCGCGAGGCCGCGGAGAAGCAGGCCGAGAAGCTCATCGCCGACGCCGAGAAGCACAAGTCCGACACCGAGAAGTCGGTGGCCGACCACCGCGCCAAGGCCGAGGCCGACATCCGCTCCCAGCGCGAGACCGCCGAGAAGCGCGCCGCCGACCTCATCGCCGACGCCGAGTCCAAGCTCGCCAGCGCCACCGACCGCCACGAGAAGGCCGACGCCTTCGAGAAGAAGGTCAGCGCCCAGGTGCACAGCACCTTCTCCATCCTGGAGGAAGCCAAGAAGCACTTCGCCGAGGTCTTCGCCAAGGCCGAGGCCGCGGCCACCCCGGACGCCAAGCCCGCGCCCGCCAAGCAGGCGGACGCCAAGGCGCAGACGTCGAACGGCACCCCCGCCCGCGCGGGGCGCTGACGGGCTCGCCCGTTGTTCGGATCTCGCTGACAGTTCGATGACGCACTAGGGCATGCGGGAGGCCCCGGTCCTCGTGACCGGGGCCTCCTGTGCTGCCCGGGGCTTTTGCGGCTCGGGCTTCGCCCGGAGTGAAGAGCCCGGTCGTTTTCCGGCTGGCTCGATGCGGTGGTCCTGTTTGGCCGGGGCCCCTGCGGCGATCATGTGCTCGGGGTGGGGAAAAGGTGAGGCCTGCGGCCCCACCCCCCGCCGTGAGTAGCACATGATCGCCCACCCCAGCCAAACAAGACCACCGCATCGAGCAGGGGCATAGCCGGGCCGCCTGCTGCCTAGGTGGTGACGTTGTGGGCAAAGACCGAAGAGCCCTGGCTCGGCGCCGGGTTGGGTTGGGAGGGAAGGCGCCCACCCCCACAAGCCGAGCCCGAACAGCAGGCACTGCCCGGTTGGGTGGATCCGCTTGGTCGGGGGTGACGATCATGTGCTACCCAACGGGACGGGCGGGCGTCTTTTCAGCCCGCCTTTTCCCCGCCCGACAGCACATGATCGTCATAGGGGCCCCGACCAAGCGGATCCACCCAACCGGGCCCACCACCCAAGCCACCCGCTTGTCCAAAACCCCGCGCAGCGCAAGCCAAGCCCGCCCCACCCCGGACACGGCAGAAACCGGCGCCCTCAGCGAGGGCGCCGGTTCCCGGGGTCTTGTCTGCTGGCTCGACTCAGCCGCGAACGACCTTGCCCGCCTTGAGGCAGGAGGTGCACACGTTCAGGCGCTTCCGCTGGGAGATGCCCGTCTTCGCGTGCACGGTCTGGATGTTCGGGTTCCACCGGCGGTTGGTGCGCCGGTTCGAGTGCGAGACCGACTTGCCGAAGCCTGGCCCCTTGCCACAGACGTCGCACACGGCAGCCACGTCGACACTCCTTCAGGTTGCGGGTGCCCGCTTCCCCAGGGGCGCGGGCGCACTACGTCAGCCCAGGCGGGCCCAGGCGGTCGACACAGAGTAGCCCGTGGGCGGTCCGCGCTCCAAACCGGGTGGCCCCACCCGGGCGGTTAGGCTCGCCGAGCAGGCGCACGACGGTGGGAGGCCCGGTTGCTGGAGGCACTCGACGCGGGGGCGGTCCGGCGGTGGGCGGCGGCGTGCGTCGGCGCGCTGGACGCGCACCGGGAGGGCATCGACCGGATCAACGTCTACCCCGTGGCCGACGGGGACACCGGGTCGAACCTGCTGGGCACGGCCCGGGCGGCGCTGGAGGCGTTGCTGCGGGCGCCCGCGGCGGAGCGGGCGGACGCGGGGGCGGCGTTCGGGGTGCTGGCCACCGGGGCGCTGACCGGCGCCCGGGGCAACTCCGGGGTCATCGCCTCGCAGGTGCTGCGGGGCATGGCCGAGGCGCTGCGGGAGGTGCCGGAGGTCAGCGGGCCGGACCTGCGGGCGGCGCTGCGCCGGGGGGCGGAGCTGGCGCGGGCGGCGATGGCGGCGCCGGTGCCCGGCACGATGGTCACCGTGGTGACCGCCGCCGCGGACGCCACCGGCGGGGACGGGCTGCACGACGTGGCCGCCGCTGCGCTGGGCGCCGCGCTGGTGGCCCTGGAGCGCACGCCCCGCCAGCTCGGGGCGCTGGCGGACGCGGGCGTGGTCGACGCGGGCGGGCGCGGGGTGGTGGTGCTGCTGGAGGCGCTGCTGGCGGTGGTGGAGGAGCGGGAGCCGGACCTGAGCGGCGTGGAGGTGGCCGAGCGGGTGGACAACCCCATGTTCGCCTCCCGCGAGGCAGGCTCGGACCTCTACGCCTACGAGGTCATGTACCTGCTCAACGGCGTGCCGGACGAGGCGGCGGCGGCGCTGCGGGACGTGCTGGTCGGCATCGGCGACTCGGTGTCGGTGGTGGGCGACGGCGCGGGGCTGTGGACCGTGCACGTGCACTGCAACGACATCGGTGCCGCGGTCGAGGCCGGGGTGGAGGTGGGCAGGCCCCGGCGCATCCGGGTCGCCCGGTTCGCCGACGCCGCCCCCCAGGCGCCCGCGCGGTTCGAGCGGGACCGGGCGGTGGTGGCGGCGGTGCGCGGGCCGGGGCTGGCGGAGCTGCTGCGCGCCGAGGGCGTCGCGGTGCTGCACGTGGAGGCGGGCACCGACCCGACCCCGTACGAGCTGCTCCAGGTGATCACCGGGACCCGGGCGGCGCACGTGGCCGTCCTGCCCGGCGGCAGCGGCCTGGTGGACCTGGCCGACGAGGCGGCGATCCGGGCGGTGGCGGCCGGGCAGGACGTGGTGGTCGTGCCGTGCGCGTCCCCGGTGCAGGCGCTGGCGGCCGTGGCCGTGCACGACCCCCGGCGCAGGCCCGCCGAGGACGTGGTGGCGATGGTCGAGGCGGCGACCGCCACCCGCCGCGGCGAGGTCGTGGTGGCCGCCGAGGACGCGATCACCTGGGTGGGGCGGTGCCGGGCGCAGGACGTGCTGGCCCTCTCCGACGGCGAGGTGGTGCTCGTCGAACCCGGGCCGCCGCACGACGCGGCCGTGGCGCGGGCCGCGTGCGCGGTGGTGCGCAGGATGCTCGCGGCGGGCGGCGAGCTGGTGACCGCCGTGCTGGGCCGGGACGCGCCGGGCGGGCTGGCCGAGGAGCTGGGCGGGTTCCTGCGCCGGGAGAGCCCGCAGACCGAGCTGGTCGTCTACCGCGGCGAGCAGGTTGACTCGCTGCTGGCGCTCGGCCTGGAGTGACCCGCGGGCGCCCACCTGTGGACAACCCGGGCGGGTGGCCCGGCCGCTGTCGGGGGTGCTCGACATAATCAGGCGCGCACTCACGGACGGCGATCGGGAGCGGGTGGGGTGGGGCGATGACGGGCCTGGGCGAGCGGTTGGACCGGGTGGTGGGCAAGAAGTCCGCCGACGCGCTGGCGTCGGCGTTCGAGCTGCACACCGCCGGTGACCTGCTGCGCCACTACCCGCGCCGGTACGCCGAGCGGGGGCAGCTCACCGACATCGCGGGCCTGGAGATCGGTGAGCACGTCACGGTCATGGCCAAGGTCGTCTCGGTGGCCAAGCGGCAGATGAAGACCAAGCGCGGCAGCCTGGTCGAGGTCAAGCTCACCGACGGCAAGCGCGACCTGGAGTGCGCGTTCTTCAACCAGCCCTGGCACGTCGACAAGCTCAAGGCGGGCACCAGCGCGCTGTTCGCGGGGAAGGTCACCGCGTTCCGCAACAAGCTCCAGCTGGCCAACCCCGACTACCAGCTGCTCGACGTCGAGGTCGAGGGCGCTGAGGGCGCTGAGGGCGCCGTGGTGCCCGCGGTGGAGGAGTTCGCCGGCGGGCTCATCCCGGTCTACCCGGCCGCGGCCAAGATCCAGTCCTGGCAGATCGCGCAGTGCGTGCAGCAGGCGCTGGCGGTGCTCGACGAGATCGAGGACCCGATGCCGGACGAGCTGCGCAAGCGCTTGCAGGTGGCGGAGTACGACGCGGCGGTGCGCTCGATCCACCGCCCCGCCGAGTGGGCCGACCTGGAGGTGGCCCGCACCCGGCTCAAGTGGGACGAGGCGCTGGCCCTGCAGCTCGCCCTGGCCCAGCGCAGGCAGGCCGCCGGGGCGCGCCCGGCGCCCGCGTGCCCGCCCACCCCGGGCGGCATCCTCGACGCCTTCGACGCGCGGCTGCCGTTCACCCTGACCCGGGGGCAGGTGGAGGTCGGGGAGGCGGTCGCGGCCGACCTGTCCGGCGAGGTGCCGATGAACCGGTTGCTCCAGGGCGAGGTCGGCTCCGGCAAGACGATGGTGGCGCTGCGGGCGATGCTCCAGGTCGTCGACGCGGGGCGGCAGGCGGCCCTGCTCGCGCCCACCGAGGTGCTGGCCGCCCAGCACGCCCGCTCGCTGACCGAGATGCTCGGCGACCTCGCGGGCGGCGGTCAGCTCGGCGCGGCGGAGAACGCCACCGCGGTCACCCTGCTCACCGGGTCGCTGCCCACCGCCGCGCGCAAGCAGGCGATGCTCGACGCGGCGTCGGGGGCGGCGGGCATCGTGGTCGGCACGCACGCCCTGATCCAGGACAAGGTGTCGTTCGCGGACCTGGGTTTCGTGGTCGTCGACGAGCAGCACCGCTTCGGCGTGCAGCAGCGCGACGCCCTGCGCGCCCGCTCCGGCGACGTCAGCCCGCACGTGCTGGTCATGACCGCCACCCCGATCCCGCGCACGGTGGCGATGACCGTCTACGGCGACCTGGAGACCTCGTCGCTGCGCGAGCTGCCCGCGGGCCGCTCCCCCATCTCCACCACCGTCGTGCCCGCCGCCGAGAAGCCCGCCTGGCTCGACCGGGTCTGGCAGCGCGTCCGCGAGGAGGTCGACTCCGGCCACCAGGCCTACGTGGTGTGCCCGCGCATCGGCGACGAGGACTCGAACGTGGCCGACGACGGCTCCGGCCGCAGGCCCCCGCTGGCGGTCAACGACGTCGCCCCCGACCTCGCGGGCGGCGCGCTCGCGGGCCTGCGCGTCGACGTCCTGCACGGCCGGATGCCCCCGGAGGACAAGGACCGCGTCATGCGCGCCTTCGCCGCGGGCGAGGTCGACGTCCTCGTCGCCACCACCGTCGTCGAGGTCGGCGTCAACGTCCCGAACGCCACCGCCATGGTCATCCTCGACGCCGACCGCTTCGGCGTCAGCCAGCTGCACCAGCTCCGCGGCCGCGTCGGCCGCGGCTCCGCCCCCGGCGTCTGCCTGCTGGTCACCGACCTGCCCGCCGCCACCGCCACCCGCGACCGCCTCGACGCCGTCGCCTCCACCCTCGACGGCTTCGAACTGGCCCGCCTCGACCTCGAACAGCGCCGGGAGGGCGACGTCCTCGGTTCCTCCCAGTCCGGCGCCAAGTCCGGCCTGAAGATGCTCTCCCTGCTCCGCGACGAGGACGTCATCGCGGACGCCCGGGTGGTGGCCCAAGCCCTCATCGCCGACGACCCCGCGCTGACGGCCTACCCCGGGCTGGCCGGGATGGTGTCCCAGTTGGTCACCGAGGACAAGGCCTCCTTCCTGGAGAAGGCCTAGCGCGGCACCGCCTCGCCCGGCAGGGGCACCCCGTCGCTGCGGGCTGCCTCCCGCGCGGACGGTTCTGTTGCGTGCCGGGCCACGGGATCGGCCGGGAACCACGCGGCCCCACCATTCCAGCCGGGCTCACAGCTCACCGGTTGTCCACAGCCCGGCGAGTTGTCCACAGCCGGTGCCGTGGGCTCCCTTTTCGTTGCCCTGCGCCGGTAGCGTTGAAAACAGGGGTCCCCTTGCCCGGGGTACGCCTGCGGCAGCGCGGGCCGAGAGGGCGACGAGGCGCGAGGCCGTAGGGGCCAAGGGGCGAGGGGGCAAGGGGGCAAAGGGACGAGGCGGCGAGGCGGCGGCGGGGGTGCCAGGTGGTGGCGGCACCCCCGGTGCGCGGGTTAGGGCAGCTTCCAGTCGATCGGTTGTCCGCCCTGCTCCTCCAGGAGGGCGTTGGCGCGGCTGAAGGGCTTGGAGCCGAAGAAGCCCGCGTGGGCCGACAGGGGGCTGGGGTGGGCGGACTCGATGGCGGGGACGGTGCCCAGCATGGGCTTGAGGTTGCGGGCGTTGCGGCCCCAGAGGATCGCGACGAGGGGGCCGCCGCGGGCGGCGAGGGCCTTGATGGCCTGCTCGGTGACCTGCTCCCAGCCCTTGCCCTGGTGGGAGTTGGCGCGGCCGGGTTCGACGGTCAGCGCCCGGTTGAGGAGCAGGACGCCGTGGTCGGCCCAGGGGGTGAGGTCGCCGTTGGTGGGCAGGGGGTGGCCCAGGTCCTCCTGGTACTCCTTGTAGATGTTGATGAGGCTCTTGGGGATCGGCCGGACGTCGGGGGCCACCGAGAAGGAGAGGCCGACGGCGTGGCCGGGGGTGGGGTAGGGGTCCTGGCCGACGATCAGGACGCGGACGTCGGCGAAGGGCTGCTGGAAGGCGCGCAGGACGTGCTCGCCTGCGGGCAGGTAGCGGCGGCCCTCGGCGATCTCGCGGCGCAGGAACTCGCCCATGGCCGCGATCTGGTCCGCAACGGGGGCGAGGGCCTCGGCCCAGCCCGCTTCGACGATCTCCGTCAGTGGTCGTGGCACGGCGTCGGAGCCTACTCACCCACCGCGTCGAGCCTGCGCAGGCCTTGCTTGTAGATCGCGCTGTTCTCCAGGTACTTGGCCACGATGCCCGACGTCATGTCCTCGGGGACGACGTGGCCCTCGCGCACCCGGGCGGGCACGCCGAGCGCCATGGCGCGGGCGGGCAGGAAGCCGTTGAACGACATCACCGCGCCCGCGCCCAGCACTGCGCCGTCCTCGACGACCGATCCGTTGAGCAGCACCGACCCGGAGGCGATGAGGCAGCGGTCGCCCACGGTGGCGCCCTCGACGTGGACGTTGTGGCCGAGCACGCAGTCGGCGCCGATGCGCACCGGGTGGAACTCGGTGCAGTGCACCACCGTGCCGTCCTGCACCGACGTGCGCTCCCCGACCTCGATGGTGCCGTAGTCGCCGCGCAGCACCGCCTGCGGCCACACCGACACCCCCGCGCGCAGGGTGACCGCGCCGATGACGGTGGCGTCGGGGTGGACGTAGGCGTCCGGGTGGATGTCGGGGGTCAGGTCGCCGAGGGCGTAGACGGGCACTGCTGCTCCTGCGGGGTGAGGTCCTTCGCGAGGTGGATCGACTGCGGCGCCCCGGCGTAGTACCCGAACGGGGTCGTCGCGGTGTAGCCGGAGGTGGCGTAGAGGCGCACCGCTTCCGGCTGCGGTTCCCCGGTCTCCAGCACGACCCGGGTGCGGCCCGCGGCGAGCGCGGCCCGCTCCAGCTCAGCCAGCAGGGCCCTGGCCAGGCCGAGGCCGCGCGCGGCGGGGGTGACGTACATGCGCTTGACCTCCACCGCGTCGTCGCCGTACGTGCGCCACCCGCCGCTGGCGACCGGGCGGCCGTCGAGGTAGGCGACGAGGAACAGGCCGCGCGGCGGGGCGAACTCGGCCGGGTCGACGGGGCTGCCGTCCTGCTCGCCGTAGCGGACCACGTACTCCTGCTGGACCTCCGCGACGAGCAGCGCGGAGTCGGGGTGGTCGTAGGGGCGGACGCGGATGTCGGTGGAGCTCGGCACGGCCCGATTGTCGCTCAGCGCCAGTGCTGCCAGCCCGCGGGACCCGCGTAGGGCGCCCCGTCGACGGTGACGGCGGGCCCGCTCGCGGCGGGCCTGCCGACGGTGCCGACCACCCGCCAGCCGTCCGGGACGGCCTGCGGGCCGGGGAAGGTGGCGGCGAGGGCGTGGTCCTCGCCGCCGGTGAGCACCCAGCCCCGCGGGTCGCCGCCGAGCGCGGAGGCCACGTCGAGCAGCCGCTGGTGCACCTCGACGAGGTCGGTGCGCACGTCGACCGACACCCCGGAGGCGGTGGCGACGTGGCCGAGGTCGGCGAGCAGGCCGTCGGAGACGTCGACCATGGCGGTGGCGCCCGCGTCGGCGGCCTGCGGGCCCGCGGCGTAGGGCGGTTCGGGGGCGCGGTGGGCGGCCACCACGTTGACCGGGGAGCGGAAGCCGCGCTTGAGCACGGCCAGCCCGGCGGCGCTCCAGCCCAGCCTGCCCGCGATGGCCACCACGTCACCGGGTCTGGCCCCGGAGCGGGTCACCGGGTCGCGCCCGCGCAGCTCGCCCAGGGCCGTGACGGAGATCACCACAGTGGGCGCGGAGGTCATGTCGCCGCCGACGACGCCCACCTTGGCCCGGTTCGCCTCCTGCCACATGCCCGCGGTGATCCGGTCGAGCACCGACGCCCTGGTGGTCGGCGGGCACGCGATGCCGACCAGCACACCGGTGGGGACCGCGCCCATGGCGGCCACGTCCGCGAGGTTGACCGCCACCGCCTTGTGCCCGACGTGCTCGGGGTCGGACCAGTCGAACCGGAAGTGCACGCCCTCCACCAGCACGTCCGTGCTGGCCACCACCCGGCCGTCGGCCGCGCTCACCACCGCGGCGTCGTCGCCGGGGCCCAGCAGCGTGGCCGCCGGGTGCGCCCGGCCCGCGGTGAGCCGCCCGATCACCCCGAACTCGCCGAGGTCGGCCACCGTCTCCTGCTCGCCCGGCGTGTCCGGTCGCACCCTGGTCCTCCGATCACCGACAGTCTGGCGTCCCACTGGTGGACTTCCCACCACCGCGGCCCACGGCGACCCGGTCTGGGGTACGTTGCTGACACGTTCTCACCAGCCCACACCTAGCCGCGAAGGGGCGCGCCGTGGTCCACGCATACATCCTGATCCAGACCGAGGTGGGCAAGGCGGCCACCGTCGCCGGTGAGATCTCCGGCCTGGCGGGTGTCACGACCGCCGAGGACGTCACCGGTCCCTACGACGTGATCGTCCGCGCCGAGGCCGACAACGTCGACCAGCTCGGCCAGCTCGTCGTCGCCAACATCCAGAACGTCGACGGGATCACCCGCACCCTGACCTGCCCCGTGGTGCACATCTGACCCGTGGTCCACTGGGCCGGTGACCACACCGCCCGACGCCGACACCCCCACAACGCCCCCGGTCCAGGGCCTGCCCCGCCGCGCGGTCACCACCGCCGCGGTCCTGGTCGTCCTGCTCCTGGTCGGCGTCGTGGTCGCCAGCCGCTTCCTCGGTCCCGGTGACACCTCCACCGCGACCCCCACCTCCGCACCCCCGCGCACCGGCCCCGTGGGCCTGGTCCCCGTGGAGGCCCCCGCGGCCGGGTCGACGGCGTGCACGTCCCTGGTCACCGAGCTGAACGGCGCCCTGCCCAGCAACGGCAAGACCCTGGACCGCCTCCCCCTCGCCGACCCCGCCCCCACGGGCGCGGTGGCCTGGGGCGATCGCACCGGCGACCCCGTCGTCCTGCGCTGCGGCCTGAACAAGCCACCCGAGCTGACCCCGACCTCCCAGCTGCGGGTCATCTCCGGCGTCCAGTGGCTCCCCGTGGAAGGCGACGGCGCCACCACCTGGTTCGCCGTCGACCGGGGCGTCTACGTGGCACTCACCCTGCCCGACGGGGTGGGCACCGGCCCGGTGCAGACCGTGTCCGAGATCGTGGGCCGCGTCCTCCCCGCCCAACCCGTCACCCCCTGACTCCCCCGAAGGGCCCAGCCTCACCCCAACCCCGCAGCCGGGGGTTCCTTCGCTTCGCCCACAACGCAACCCCCACCGCCAGCCCGGCTACGCCCCTGCCGGAAGAAGCGGTCTTTGCCCACAACGCCACCACCCCCACAACCGGCGGCCCGGCTACGGAGGTGCTCGATGCGGTGGTCTTGTTTGGCCGGGGAAGGCGATCATGTGCTACCCACGACCGGGGGGTGGGGCCGAAGGCCTCACCTTTCCCCCACCCCAAGCACATGATCGCCGCAGGGGCCCCGACCAAACAGGACCACCGCATCGAGCCAGCCGGAAAACGACCGGGCTCTACCAACGCCGAAGCCGAAGGCGAGGCGAGCAAGCCCCCGCAGCAAGCCCCCGCCCGCCACGATCAGCGCAACCCGGTCCCCCGAGCCAGCGCCGTGTCCACCAGCGTCGCCAGCAGCGTCGGGTAGTCCACCCCGGTCACCGACCACATCTTCGGGTAGGCGGACGTGGGCGTGAAGCCGGGCATCGTGTTGACCTCGTTGATGGTCAGCTCCCCGCCCTCCCCCACGAAGAAGTCCACCCTGGCCAGGCCCTGGCAGTCCAGGGCGGTGAAGGCGCGGATCGCCATCTCGCGCAGGGCGGCGGCGACCTCGTCGTCGAGCTTGGCGGGGATGTCGAGCTCGACGGAGTCGTCGACGTACTTGGCGTCGAAGTCGTACCACTCGACCCGCTCGTCGAGGATGCGGACCTCGGCGGGGGCGGAGGCCTCGACGCGGCCGTCGGGGAACTCCAGGACGCCGCACTCGACCTCGCGGCCGACCACGGCGGCCTCGATGAGGACCTTGGGGTCGACCGCGCGGGCGGTGGCGATGGCGGCGTCCAGGTCGGACCAGTCGGAGACCTTGGTGATGCCGGTGGACGAGCCCGCGCGGGAGGGCTTGACGAACACCGGCAGGCCCAGGTGGTCGCGCTCGGCGGGGGTCAGGGTGGTGGCGGTGCGGCGCAGCTCGACGAACCGGCCCACCGGCAGGCCCTCGGCGGCGAGCAGCTTCTTGGTGAAGCCCTTGTCCATCGCGACCGCGCTGGCCAGCACGCCGGGGCCGACGTAGGGGACGCCGACCATCTCCAGCAGGCCCTGGATGGTGCCGTCCTCGCCGTAGGCGCCGTGCAGCAGCGGGAACACCACGTCCACCTCGCTGAGCACCTCGCCCTCGCGGCCCGGTTCCAGGGCGACCAGGCCCACCGACCCGGGGTCGGCGGGCAGGGTCAGCGCGGTGCCGGAGGTGACCGAGGGCAGCGTGCGGTCCTCGATGCGCAGGGTGGTGGGGTCCGCCGGGCCGAGCACCCAGCGGCCCTCGGGGGTGATGCCCACCGGGACCACCTCGAAGCGGCCGCCCGCCAGGTTGCCGAGGACGCCCGCCGCGGACAGGCAGGACACCACGTGCTCGGTGGAGCGGCCGCCGAAGACGACCGCGACCCGGATCTGAGAGCTGGCCATGGTCTGGACCCTACCGGGCGCCCCGGCGCCCCCCGGAACGCGCGCGGGCCGCGCCCCCGGTGGTGGGGGCGCGGCCCGGGCGGGCGGGGCGGGTCAGGCGGGCAGGGCCATCTGCATCACGACGTCGTTGCTCGGCGCCTGCGAGCCGCCGGTGGGCTCGACGGTGACGCCGACGTTGTCGGCCGCGCCGACGCCGGAGGTGTCGAGCAGGGTCGCGTGGCCCGCGTCGTCCGGCGAGATCAGCCCGATCGAGCGCGGCGCGCCGTCGCCCATCAGCCACACCTGGTAGGTCTTGCCGCTGGGCGCCGAGGGCACGTTGCCCGCCAGCAGCAGCACCTGGCCGCGCTCGCGGGAGACGACCACGGTGCCGTTGATCCCGGAGGTGGTGGTGCCGGTGACGACCTTGGCGTCGGTGGCCGACAGCAGCTCGGAGACCGCGGCGGCCTGCTGCTGGGTGGAGTCGAGCTGGTTGGTGTTGCGGACCAGCAGCACCCCCAGCGACACCGCGACCACGAGCAGGACCGCGGCGGCGATGCCGAACAGCTTCGTGGCCAGCGGCGCCGCGCGCAGCTGCTGCTTGCGCTCGCGCAGGGCGGACAGGTCGTCCAGCGGCGGCAGCTGGCGGACCTCGGCGATGCGGGCGAGCACGGCGGCCTTGAGCTCCGGCGGCGGGGGCTCGTGGGCGGCCTCGCCCAGCCGGGTCGCGGTGGCCTGCAGCTCGCGCACCTCCTGCGCGCAGGCCTCGCAGTCGGCCAGGTGGCGCTCGAACTCGGCGCGCTCGGCCTCCGGGATGGCGTTGAGGGCGTAGGCCCCGGTCAGAGCGTGGATGTCGGCGGTCATCGGGCCACCCCCAGGCAGTCGCGCATGCGGATCAGGCCGTCGCGCAGGCGGGTCTTGATGGTGCCGAGAGGGGTGTCCAGCAGCTCGGACACCTCCCGGTAGGTCAGTCCGCGGTAGTAGGCCAGTTCGACCGACTCCCGCTGCAGGTCGGTGAGCGTGGCCAGGCAGCGCCGGACCTGCTCGTGCTCAAGGCGGGTGCTGACCACCTCGGACACCTCGTCGAACTCCCGGGTGGCCTCGCGCCGGTGCGCCTTGTCCTCCCGGTCGGTGGCGGCCTGCGCCGAGCGGACCCGGTCCACCGCGCGCCGGTGGGCCATGGTCATCACCCAGGTCATCCCGCTGCCCCGGTCGGGGGTGTAGCGGGCGGCGGTGCGCCACAGCTCCAGCAGCACCTCCTGGGTGACCTCCTCGGACTGGGCCGGGTCGCGCACGATCCGCTTGACCAGGCCGAACACCGGCCCGCTGACCAGGTCGTAGAGCCGCTCGAAGGCCGCCTCGTCGCCGCGGGCGACCTGCTGGAGCAGCCCCCCCGCGTCGGGCGGGGCGACCGGGGCGACCTCCCGCTCACCTGCGATGTGACGCAGTCGTTCCGCCATGTGCACCTGCTCCCGTGGTCCGCGCGCGGGATGGGTCCGCGGCGCCTGGCCTTTCCGCCACCGTTGGTTCGGACCGGTGGCCCCGGTGGATTGCCCCGCGCCCGCCGCCCGGGTCCCACCCCGTGGGCGCGGTTGCACCGCGCCCAGCCTGGCTGGTTGGCTCTCCCCGTGTCCAGCCGCGCCCTCGCCACCACCGGGTACTCCGCGACCCCGGGTGCGCGCGCGTGCTGTCGCCGCCGGTGATCCGCCCCATCCCAGGCCGCACCCGCAGCACGCACCCCCGCGAGGACACCACCATGTTCGCCGTGCCCGCAGGCACCACCGCCACGCCCGGCTCGCTCCTGGGCGCCCACCCCGTCCGGGTCGCCACCGCCGTCGCCGCCGACCGCGCCGCCTGGGCGCACCTGCTGCGCTACGACCCCGACCAGCGGTTCACCGCCCTGGTCGAGCGCACCGCCGAGCAGGAGGTGTGGCTGATGGGCTGGTTGCCAGGCCAGGCCACCGACCTGCACGACCACGCGGGCAGCACCGGGGCGTTCACCGTCGTCTCGGGGGTGCTCACCGAGTCGGTGGCGCGCACCGGGCGCACGGGCGAGGCCGTGCACGCCCTGGTCGCGGGCCAGTCCCGGGTGTTCGGACCGGGCTACGTCCACCAGGTGCGCAACGCCGGGCCGGACCCCGCGGTGAGCATCCACGTCTACCGCGCGGCCCGGCCCGAGATGGGCCACTACCGGCTGGACCCGCTCACCGGTCCGCAACCCGTGTGACGTGCGACGGAACCACCCAACCGGGTGACAGGTCGGCGGCGGGGACGGGTTCGCCCGCGACCAGCGCCAGCGGCACGTGCCCGGCCCACGCCCGGTCGGCGGCGACGTCGTCCTCGTCGTCGACGGGTCCGCCCGCGCGCACCTTCACCGCCGCCTCGGCCAGGTCGACCGCGAGCACGGCGGTCGCGGCCAACTCCTTGCGCGAGGGCTGGCGTGCGTGGTCCCAGGAGCCGGGGGTCAGGTGCTCGGTGATGGCGCGCAGGCCCGCCAGCTTCTCCGCCTCGTCGGTGACAGGCACGGCGGTGCCGTGCACGACCGCCGAGCGGTAGTTCATCGAGTGGTGGAACACCGAGCGCGCGTAGACCAGGCCGTCGAGGACGGTGACGGCCAGGCAGACCTCGACGCCGGACGCGGCGGTGCGCAGGCTGAGCGCGCCGGTGGACCCGTGCAGGTAGAGGGTGTCGTCGACGCGCCCGTAGCCGGTGGGCAGGACGAGGGGGGCACCGCGGACCACGGTGGACAGGTGGCAGACGTACCCGGCGTCGAGCACGGCGTGCAGCTGAGCGCGGTCGGCGACCGCCCGCTTCGCGCCGCGGCGGACGGTGGAGCGCTCGGTGGGCGACAGGGGCTGCTGGTGGGCTGCTGTGGTCACCCCACCAGCATCAACGAGCAGGTGGCATCCTGGTATGGCCACAGCCAGCAGAATCCAGGAGGCCACTTTGCCAGACACGCCCGCGCTCCCGGTGGAGCTGGACCGCGCCTCGCCCACCCCGCTGGCGGTGCAGCTGGCCGAGCAGCTGCGCGCCTTCGCCGCCGACGGCACGCTGCGCAGCGGTGACCGGCTGCCCTCGACCCGCGCGCTGGCCGCCCAGCTGTCGGTGAGCCGGACGGTGACGGCCGCGGCCTACGAGCAGCTGCACGCCGAGGGCTGGATCACCGGCAAGCACGGCTCGGGCACCTACGTCACCACCGCGCCGCCCGGGTCCCCCGCCGACCGCCCGCGCCCGCAGCGCGCCGCCGCGGGCCCGCCCGCCGCGGTGGACCTGCGGCCGGGCGCGCCGTGGGTGGAGGGCCTGGACCGCGCGGCGTGGCGCCGGGCGTGGCGGGGCGCCGCGGACGTCCCTCTGCTGGAGCGCCACCAGCGGGCCGGGGTCCCGGCCTACCGGGCGGCGGTCGCCGAGCACCTGCTGCGGCACCGTGGCCTGCGGGTCAGCGGCTTCGACGACCACCACGGCGGTGAGGCGGTGCTGGCCACCGGCGGCACCACCGCGGCGGTGTTCGAGCTGGCCAGCGCCGTCCTGCGGCCGGGGGACGTGGTGGCGGTGGAGGACCCCGGCTACCAGCGCGCGGTGGCGACGTTCCAGGCGGCGGGGATGCGCGTGGTGCCGGTGCCGGTCGACCGCGACGGCCTGCTGGTCGACGCCGTCCCGCCGGGCACCCGGGCGGTGTACTGCTCGCCCGCGCACCAGTACCCGCTGGGCCAGCGCATGTCCGCCACCCGCAGGGTCGAGCTGGTCGAGCGGGCCCGCCGCGAGTCCTGGCTGGTGGTCGAGGACGACTACGACGGCGAGCTGCGCTACGACGTCGCCCCGCTGCCGCTGCTGGCCGCCATGGCCCCCGACGTGGTCGTGCACCTGGGCACCACCAGCAAGATCCTCACCCCCGTCCTCGGCGTCGGCTGGATGGTCGGCCCCGGCCCGGTCATCACCACCGTCCTGGAGCACCGCGACGACACCGGCACCACCCCCTCCGCTGCGGGCCAGCTCGTCCTCGTCGAACTCGCCCGCAACGGCGACCTCGGCCGCCACCTCCGCAAGCTCCGCCGGGAGCTCTCCGACCGCCGCGCCGCCCTCGTCACCGCCCTCCACCAAGCCCACCTCCCCACCCTCGGCGACGACGCGGGCGCCCACATCGTCATCCCCCTCCCCCACCCCGCGGCCGAGCGCGCCGTCATCGAAGCGGGCCGCCACCGCGCCCTCCAGCTCGACGGCCTGGCCCGCCACCACCAGGGCCCCGCCCGCACCGCGGGCCTCGCCATCGGCTACGCCGCCGCCACCCGCGCCCAGTTCACCGCCGCCATCCCCACCCTGGTCGACCTCCTGAGCACCGCCCTGACCTGACCCCCAAGCCCCTGTCCCCCACCACCCCGGCTACGCCCCTGCCGGAAGAAGCGGTCTTTGCCCACAACGCCACCACCCCCACAACCGGCGGCCCGGCTACGGAGGTGCTCGATGCGGTGGTCTTGTTTGGCCGGGGAAGGCGATCATGTGGTACCCACGACCGGGGGGTGGGGCCGAAGGCCTCACCTTTCCCCCACCCCAAGCACATGATCGCCGCAGGGGCCCCGGCCAAACAGGACCACCGCATCGAGCCGCCAACAAACGACCGGGCTCTTCACAGCCGCCGAAGCCGAAGGCGAGGCGAGCAAGCCCCCGCCACAAACCACCTACCACAAACCCCCCGCAAGCAGCGGATTCCATCCACAGCCCCCAGGGATCCCCCGATTTCCATCCTCCTCCACCCCACCGACATCCCCGGCGCAACGACCGGGAGTTGTCCACAGCCCCAGGGAAGCCACGGCGCAGGGCCGTGCCCAAGTCACGCCCGCAAGGCGCGCAGCACGTCGGCGACGAGGTCTTCCGGGTCCTCGCAGCCGCAGGAGAAACGCACCAGGCCCTCGGGGACCGGGTCGCCCCACTGGGCGCGGCGGTCGGCGGAGGAGTGCAGGCCGCCGAAGCTCGTGGCGGCGGCGACGAGCCGGGCGGCGCCCAGGAACCCGGCGACCGCGGCGGCGGACTCCAGCTCGAAGGTGAGGACACCGCCGAAGCGGCGCATCTGGGTGCGGGCGGTGGGGTGGGCGGGGTCGGCGGCGGCGCCGGGCCAGCGCAGGCCGCGGACGCGGGGGTGGTCGCGCAGGGCGCGGTAGAGGGCGGCGGCGTTCTCGGCCTGGCGGGTGAGGCGCAGGTCGAGGGTGCCGAGGCCGCGGTGGGCGAGCCAGGTCTCCAGGGGGCCGGGGACGGCGCCGGAGGCGGTGCGCTCGGCGCGGAGCCTGGCGAGCAGGGCGACGTCGCGGGTGGTGGTGTGGCCGAGCAGGACGTCGCTGTGGCCGGAGAGGGCCTTGGTGTCGCTGGCGACGACGACATCGGCGCCGAGGTCGAGGGGGAGCTGGCCGAGGGGGGTGGCGGTGGTGTTGTCGACGGCGAGCAGCGCGCCCTCGGCGTGCGCGAGCTCGGCGACGGCGGCGATGTCGCAGACGTCCAGGCCGGGGTTGGACGGGGTCTCGACGAGCACGAGGCGGGCCCCGCGCACGTGGGAGGCGTCCCAGTCCGCGGCGGTGGGCACCAGCCGCAGGTCCAGGTCCAGGGCGGACATGTGCTCCCGCACGTACGCGCGGGCCAGGTAGTACCCGTCCGAGGGGAGCACGACGGTGTCCCCGGCGCGCAGGGTCACCCGCAGCAGCGCGGAGATGGCGGCCATGCCCGTGGCGTAGACGACGCACTCGCCGCCGTCGAGCGAGCCGATGGCCGACTCCAGCGCCCGCCAGGTGGGGTTGGTGGCCCGGCCGTAGAAGTCCGCCGCGTCGCCGAGGTGGTAGGGCGCGGCCAGCACGGGTTGCGGCACCAGCGGGGCGCCCGGCTCGGCGGCGGGCTCCCCGGCGTGCACGCACCGCGTTCCGTCGCCCGAGGGGGTGGTGGTCATGGCTCGCTCCGATCCCGCGGCATCCGGGGCACCCGACCCGCCGCGCACCCGGTGCGCGCCGCCGCCGCAAGGGTAGGCGCCGCCGGGCCGCCGGTCGGCGCCGACCGGCGGCGCGGCGGGGTCAGCGCTCGCGTTCCGGCTTGGTCTTGCGGCCGATGAGGGCGCCCGCCATCTCCCGGGGGTCGAACCCGTCGTGGCAGACCCGGTGGACCACCTCGGTGATGGGCATCTCGACGCCGTGGCGCAGGGCCAGCTCGCGGATCGAGGAGCAGGACTTGACGCCCTCGGCCACCTGGCCCGCCGCGGCGGCCTGGGCCTGGGCCATGGTCTCGCCGCGGCCGAGGCGGGCGCCGAAGGTGCGGTTGCGCGACAGCGGGGACGAGCAGGTGGCCACCAGGTCGCCCAGGCCCGCCAGGCCCGCGAAGGTGAGGGGGTCGGCGCCCAGGGCCGCGCCCAGCCGGGAGGTCTCGGCCAGGCCGCGGGTGATGAGGGTGGCCAGGGTGTTGGCGCCGAAGCCGAGCCCGTCGGCCATGCCGCAGGACAGGGCGATGACGTTCTTGCAGGCGCCGCCCAGCTCGCAGCCCACCACGTCGGTGATGGTGTACGGGCGGAAGTAGCCGGTGGTGCACGCGCGTTGCAGGGCCACGGCGCGCTCGTGGTCGGCGCAGGCGATGACGGTCGCGGTGGGCTGCTCGGCGCCGATCTCCTTGGCCAGGTTCGGCCCGGACACGACGGCGATGCGGTCCGCCCCCGCCCCGGTCACGTCGGCGATGACCTCGCTCATCCGCTTGAGCGTGCCCAGCTCCACGCCCTTGGCCAGGCTCACCAGCGTGGCCCCCGGGTCGATCAGGCTGCGCCAGGAGGTCAGGTTGTGCCGCACGGTCTGGCTGGGGATGCCCAGCACCACCGTGCCCGCACCCTCCAGCGCCCGCCGCGGGTCCGATGTGGACGTCAGGGTGGCGGGCAGCCGCACCCCGGGCAGGTAGTCGGCGTTCTCCCGGTCCCCGGCGATGGCCTCGGCCAGGTCGCCCCGGCGCGCCCACAGCACCACCCGCTGCCCGGCGTCGGCCATGACCTTGGCGAACGCCGTGCCCCAGGACCCCGCGCCGAGCACGGCGATGTGCTCACCCACGGCTCAGCCCGCCGCCTCGTCGCGGTCGGTGTCCGCGGCGGCCCGGGAGCGGGCGGCCGGGTTGAAGAACTCCGCGGGCGGGCGCTCGCCGCGCACCTCGGCGAGCAGGTCGCGCACCTCGGTCATCATGAGGTCGGTGACCTCGCGCAGCAGCGCCGCGGTCTGCGGCTTGCCCCGGTAGGCCGACAGGTCGACCGGGTCGCCGAGCACGGTGACGACCGGCTTGCGGGGGAACGGGCGGAACTTCTTGGTGTAGCCGTTCCAGATGTCGTTGGTGCCCCACCGCGCGGCCGGGATGACCGGCACGTCGTTCTCCAGCGCGAGCCGGGCGGCGCCGGTGCGGGCGCGCATGGGCCAGCCCGTCGGGTCCTTGGTGATGGTGCCCTCGGGGTAGATGAGCACGACCTTGCCCTCGCGCAGGGCGGCGTGCGCGGCGCGCAGGCTGTCGGCGGCCACGGCGGACCCCCGGTAGACCGGGATGCCGCCGGAGCCAGCGAGGATGCGGCCGAAGACGGGGACCTTGAACAGGCTGTCCTTGGCCATGAACCGCGGCACCCGCCGGTTGCGGTGCACGAACACCGCGTCGTTGGGCGGGTCCAGGTGCGACACGTGGTTCATCACCAGCAGCGCCCCACCGGTGGCGGGCAGCTTCTCCACGCCGCGGTAGTCGCGCTTGCCCAGCCAGCTCAGCGGGTAGAAGAACGACGCCGCCGCCCAGACCCAGAACCCGCTCGGTTCCCGCTCGCCCAACTCCGGTCCTCCTCCGTGCGTCCGTGGCCCGCAAGTCTCCCCTCCCCCGGCCCCGCGGGTCCAGACGGGGTGCCCTGGCACGATCGGGGCGTGGGTGGAGCACAGGGCAGCGGGCGACCGGTCGACCTCGTGGTGCCCGTCAAGCACCTGGACCGGGCCAAGTCCCGGCTGCGCGGCGCCGTCCCCGGCGGCCACCGGGCCCACCTCGCGCTGGTGGGCGCCGTCGTCGCCGACACCGTCGCCGCCGCCACCACCGCCGCCCGCCGCGTCCTGGTGGTGTGCGAGGACCCCCGCGTCGTGGACCTGCTCGCCCCGACCGGGGCCGACTGCGTGGTCGAGGTGGGCCTGCCCGGCCTCAACGCCGCCCTGTCCTTCGGCGCGGCCAAGCTCCGCGCCGACGACCCCGGCTCGGTGGTCGGCGCGCTCCAGGCCGACCTGCCCGCGGTGTCCCCGGCCGACCTGCGCTCCGCGTTCGACGAGGCCGCCGGGCGCCGGGCGTTCGTGCCCGACCGGCCGGGCACGGGGACGGCGCTGCTGCTGTCCGGCGCGGGTCGGCGGCTGTTCCCGCGCTTCGGGCCGGGGTCGGCGGCGGCGCACGGCGCGGACGCGGTGGCGGTGGGGTGGGGGCTGGCGGGGTTGCGGTGCGACGTGGACACGGCCGAGGACCTGGCCGCCGCGGTGGCGCTGGGGGTCGGGGCGCGGACGGGCGCGGTCGTCGGGGGCGGGGCCGCTGGTGGGGAGGGGGCGGGGTGAGAATTCACCGCGCGTTCGTCGTGGGACGGGCCAACCGGGGGTTCTTGCTGGACAATGGGGTGCCGTGAGCACTGACAGCAGCCAGAGCACGGAGTCCGGGGTCCCGGTCGAGGGGTCGGGCGAGGGGCGGTCGGTGCCCTCGGCACCGCCCGCGGTGACCGCGCCCGCGGTGGCGGAGACGGACCTGCCCGACGACCGGTACTTCAACCGGGAGCTGTCCTGGTTGGACTTCAACGCGCGGGTGCTGGCGCTGGCCGAGGACGAGTCGCAGCCGCTGCTGGAGCGGGCCAAGTTCCTGGCGATCTTCGCCTCGAACCTCGACGAGTTCTACATGGTGCGGGTGGCCGGGCTCAAGCGGCGGAACGAGACGGGGCTGTCGGTGCGCAGCGCGGACGGGCTGACCCCGCGCGAGCAGCTGGCGTACATCGCCAAGCGCAACCAGGAGCTGGTGGAGCAGCACTCGCGGACGTTCTCCGAGCGGGTGCGCCCGGAGCTGGCCGAGCGCGGCATCCGGATCGCGGCCTGGTCGGAGCTGACCGAGGAGGAGCGCACCCGGCTGTCGAACTACTTCCGGGACCAGGTGTTCCCGGTGCTGACGCCGCTGGCGGTCGACCCGGCGCACCCGTTCCCCTACATCTCCGGGCTGTCGCTGAACCTGGCCGTGACCGTGCGCGACCCCGAGGGCGGCACGGAGCGCTTCGCCAGGGTCAAGGTGCCCGACAACGTGCCCAGGCTGGTGCCGATCGACCGCAGCGCCGACGAGCGGGTGGCGATCTTCCTGCCGCTGGAGGAGCTGATCGCCGCCCACCTCGGCGCGCTGTTCACCGGCATGGACGTCACCGAGGTGCACGCCTTCCGGGTCACCCGCAACGCCGACCTGGAGGTCGAGGAGGACCGCGACGAGGACCTGCTGCAGGCCCTGGAGCGCGAGCTGGCCCAGCGCCGGTTCGGCCCGTCGGTGCGCCTGGAGGTCTCCGACGACATGAGCGAGCACATGCTGGAGCTGCTGCTGCGCGAGCTGGAGGTGCACCCCAACGACGTCGTGGTGGTGCAGGGGCTGCTCGACCTCACCTTCCTCTGGCAGGTCTACGGCGTGGACCGCAAGGAGCTCAAGGACCCGCCGTTCGTGCCCGCCACCCACCCGGCGTTCGGCGAGCGGGAGACGCCCAAGAGCGTGTTCGCGACCCTGCGCGAGGGCGACGTGCTCGTCCACCACCCCTACGACTCGTTCTCCACCAGCGTGCAGCGGTTCGTGGAGCAGGCCGCGAGCGACCCGCACGTGCTGGCCATCAAGCAGACCCTCTACCGCACCTCCGGCGACTCCCCGATCGTCGACGCGCTGATCGACGCGGCCGAGGCGGGCAAGCAGGTGGTGGCGCTGGTCGAGCTCAAGGCGCGGTTCGACGAGCAGGCCAACATCAAGTGGGCGCGGGCGCTGGAGAAGGCGGGGGTGCACGTCGTCTACGGGCTGGTGGGGCTCAAGACGCACTGCAAGACCGCGCTGGTGGTGCGCCAGGAGGGCTCGACGATCCGCCGGTACTGCCACATCGGGACCGGCAACTACAACCCCAAGACCGCCCGGCTCTACGAGGACGTCGGCCTGCTCACCGCCGACCCGGGCATCTGCGCCGACCTGACCGACCTGTTCAACGTGCTCACCGGCTACGCCCGCCAGGACGAGTACCGCAGCCTGCTGGTGGCCCCCTACGGGGTGCGGCGCGGGATCGTCGAGCGGATCGAGGCCGAGGTCGAGCACCAGCGCGCCGGGCGCGCCGCGGGCGTGCGCATCAAGGTGAACTCCCTGGTGGACGAGCAGGTGATCGACGCGCTGTACCGGGCGTCGCAGGCCGGGGTGCCGGTGGACGTGGTGGTGCGCGGCATCTGCGCGCTCAAGCCGGGGGTGGCGGGGCTGTCGGACAACATCCGGGTGCGCTCGATCCTGGGCCGGTTCCTGGAGCACTCGCGCATCTTCACCTTCGCCGGGTCCGGGGAGCACTGGATCGGCAGCGCGGACATGATGCACCGCAACCTCGACCGCCGGGTGGAGGTGCAGGTGCGGGTCACCGACAAGCGGCTGACCCGGCAGCTGGACGAGATCTTCGAGTCGGCGCTGGACCCGGCGACCCGCTGCTGGGTGCTGTCGGCCACCGGGGACTGGGAGCCCTCGCCCGCCGGGGAGTCGACGGTGCGCGACCACCAGACCCAGACGCTGCTCAAGCACAAGGCCCTCGGCTGACCGATGGCCGCGCACATCCGCGCCGCCGGGGCGGTGCTGTGGCGCCGGGCCCGCGGTGGACCCGAGGTGGCGGTGGTGCACCGCCCGCGCTACGACGACTGGAGCCTGCCCAAGGGCAAGCTCGACAAGGGTGAGACGACCATCGCCGCCGCGGCCAGGGAGGTGGCCGAGGAAACCGGCAGCGGGTGCGCCCTGGCGGGCCACCTGGGCCGGGTCGAGTACGCGGTGGCGGGCGTGGACAAGGTGGTGGACTACTTCTCCGCCCGCGCCACCACCGGCTCGTTCGAGGTCAACGACGAGGTCGACGAGCTGCGCTGGTTGCCCCCGGCGGCGGCGGCCGGGCTGCTGACCTACCCGCACGACCGCGGCGTGCTCGACCGGTTCACCGCGCTGGGGCAGGACGTGGTGACGCTGCTGCTGGTGCGGCACGCGCACGCGGGCAAGAAGGAGCTGTGGGACGGCCCGGACGCGCAGCGCCCGCTGTCGGAGACGGGGAAGCGGCAGACGCGGGCCCTCACGCGCCTGCTGCCGCTGTTCCACCCGTCGGCGGTGCACGCGGTCCCCAAGGTGCGCTGCGAGGCGACCGTGGCGCCGCTGGCGGGGTTGCTGGGGCTGCCCGTGGCGGCCGAGCCCGCGCTCGCCGAGGGCGCCCCGCTGCGGCGCGCGGTGGCGCGGGTGCGGGAGCTGGCGCGGGCGGGCAGTGCGCCGGTGGTGTGCGGCCAGGGCGGGGTGATCCCGGACCTGCTGGCGGAGCTGGCGGACGGGACGGGCGTCGCGGTGGACCGCCGGTGCCGCAAGGGCAGCGTGTGGGTGCTGTCGTTCACCCGCTCCGCGCGGTTGGTGGGCGCGCATTACGCGGCGCCCTGATCCGCGGTCGCGGTGGCGGTTTTTCGCCGCGGCGCGGTGGTGCGGCGGGATTCGACGGGAGCGGTTGTGCGCCCCCGGTGCGGGAAGCGGTCGCGCGGTTCCGCACCGGGGTGAGCGCTTTTCCGGAGCAGATTCTCCGGATTGGTTGGGGTGCGGGCATTTCCCCGAACCCCGGAACGGGTCCCCTTCCGCGGCACGCGGAAAGGCGTTCACCACGTCCGCGCGGTGGCGGCAACCGGGTCACCACGACCGCTGACCCCAGCGGGACCCGCCTCCGGATCCCCTGCGCGGCCCCGTGATCACCCCCCAGCGAGCCCTGGAGCGCCCGCACTCCCACCCCTGGGGTGGGAGCACCCCGGACGCGCGAGAGCCCCGCACGGGGGAAGCGTGCGGGGCTCTCGCGGGGTTCCTCGTCCTCGGGACCGGCCGCCAACTACTTCTTGGGGGTGGTCTTGCGGGCCGCGGAGGTGGTCTTGCGGGCGGTCGTGGTCTTGCGGGCCGCCGAGGTGGTCTTCGCCGCCGCGGCCTTGGGGGCCGCCTTGGTGGTGGTGCGCTTGGCCGCGGTGGTCTTCGCCGCCGCGGGCTTGGCCGCGGTGGTCTTGGCCGCCGTCGTCTTGGCCGCGGTGGTCTTCGGCGCCGCGGCGGTCTTGGCCGTGGTGCTGCGGGTCCGCGTCGTGGTGGCCTTCGCCGTGGTGGCGGGCTTGGCCGCCGCCGCGCGGGTGCGCGTGGTGGTCGCGCGCGTGGTCGCCGCAGGCTTCGCCGCGGTGGCGCGGGTCCGCGTGGTGGTGGTGCCCGCCGCCGCGCGGGTCGAGGTGGCGCGGGTCGTGGTGCCCGCCGCCGCGCGCGCGGTGGTCTTGGCGGCCGTGACCTTGGGCAGCTTCTTGGTGCCGCTCACGACCTCCTTGAAGTGCGTCCCGGCGCGGAAGGCGGGGACGTTGGTCTTCTTCACCTTCACCGTCTCGCCGGTGCGCGGGTTGCGCGCGGTGCGGGCGGCGCGGGCGCGCTTCTCGAACACGCCGAACCCGGTGATGTTGACCTTCTCGCCCTTGTTGACCGTGCGGACGATGACGTCGACGAGACCGTCGACCGCGGCACCGGCCGCCTTCTTGTCGCCCAGGCGCTCGGTCAGCGCCTCGATGAGTTGGGCCTTGTTCACCCTTCAGTCCTCCGTGAGAGAGCCATGTTGCCGTTTACGACCCAATCGAGCCGACTTCTCGCCAAGATAGGCCTAAATGCGCGCGATTTCCACGCGACGCGCCCTGAATTTTCCTTGGCTGCCCCGATCCGCCGCCACCGGGGGGCGGTTCGGGGGCCGTTCAGGGGGTCGCGCGGTGGCGTCCCGGAGGGGCGTTGGGGCCCTTGCGAAGGGTTCCCGGGGGTGTCCGGATCCCCCGTCCAGCAGGGGGATCCGGACACCCGCTCAGGCGGTGGGCAGGGGGGTGGTCACCGGCTTCCACACTGGCCTGGCCTGCTCAAACGCGTCGATCAGGTCCTCGTGGCGCAGGGTCAGGGAGATGTCGTCGAGGCCCTCAAGCAGCCGCCAGCGGGTGTAGTCGTCCACGAAGAACCGGCAGGTGAAGTCCTTGGCGCTGATGGCCTTCTCCCGGAGGTCGACCGTGACCTGCGTCCCAGGCTCGGATTCGAGCAGCTTCCACAGCTGCTCGACGTCGGACTGCTCGCACTGGGCGGCCACCAGGCCCTGCTTGCCCGCGTTGCCCCGGAAGATGTCGGCGAACCGGCTGGAGACGACCACCCGGAAGCCGTAGTCCGACAGCGCCCAGACGGCGTGCTCGCGGGAGGAGCCGGTGCCGAAGTCGGGGCCCGCGACGAGCACGCTGCCCGCCCGGTAGGGCTCCTGGTTGAGCACGAAGTGCTCGTCGGAGCGCCAGGCGGCGAACAGCCCGTCCTCGAACCCGGTCCGCGAGACCCGCTTGAGGTAGACCGCCGGGATGATCTGGTCCGTGTCCACGTTGGAGCGGCGCAGGGGCACCCCGACGCCGGTGTGGGTGGTGAACGGCTTCATGTCGGCAGCGCTCCTCAGTTCGCGCCCGCGCCCGCGGTGGCGGGCGCGGCGAGGTCGTCGGGGGAGGACAGGGTGCCGCGCACGGCGGTCGCGGCGGCGACCAGCGGGGACACCAGGTGGGTGCGCCCGCCCTTGCCCTGGCGGCCCTCGAAGTTGCGGTTCGATGTGGACGCGCTGCGCTCACCGGGGGCCAGCTGGTCGGGGTTCATGCCCAGGCACATGGAGCAACCGGCCTGCCGCCACTCGGCGCCCGCGTCGAGGAAGACCTCGTGCAGGCCCTCGGACTCGGCCTGCGCGCGCACCCGCATCGAGCCGGGCACCACCAGCATCCGCACGCCCTCGGCGACCCGGCGCCCGCGCAGCACGTCGGCGGCCGCGCGCAGGTCCTCGATCCGGCCGTTGGTGCAGGAGCCGAGGAAGACGGTGTCGACGCCGATCTCGCGCAGCGGGGTGCCCGGGACCAGGTCCATGTACGCCAGCGCCTTCTCGGCGGCCACGCGCTCGTTCTCGTCGGCGATCTGCTCCGGGTCGGGCACCCGGTCGCCCAGCGGCAGGCCCTGCCCGGGGTTGGTGCCCCAGGTGACGAACGGGGTCAGCGCGTCGGCGTCGACGGTGACCTCGGCGTCGAACACCGCGTCGTCGTCGGTGCGCAGCTCCCGCCACGCCGCGACGGCGGCGTCCCAGTCGGCGCCGGTGGGGGCGTGCGGGCGGCCCTGGAGGTAGTCGAAGGTCGTCTGGTCGGGGGCGATCATCCCGGCCCGCGCGCCCGCCTCGATCGACATGTTGCACACCGTCATCCGGGCTTCCATCGACAGCGCCTCGATGGCCGGGCCCCGGTACTCCAGGACGTAGCCCTGGCCGCCGCCGGTGCCGATCTTGGCGATCACGGCGAGGATGACGTCCTTGGCGGTGACCCCGGGGCGAAGCGCGCCGGTGACGTTGACCGCCATCGTCTTGAACGGCTTGAGCGGCAGCGTCTGGGTGGCGAGCACGTGCTCGACCTCCGAGGTGCCGATGCCGAAGGCCAGCGCGCCGAACGCGCCGTGGGTGGAGGTGTGGCTGTCGCCGCACACCACCGTCGTGCCCGGCTGCGTCAGGCCGAGCTGCGGCCCGACCACGTGCACGATGCCCTGCTCCGCGTCGCCCATCGGGTGCAGCCGCACGCCGAACTCGGCGCAGTTGCGGCGCAGGGTGTCGACCTGGGTGCGCGAGACCGGGTCGGCGATCGGGAGATCGATCCCAACCGTCGGGACGTTGTGGTCCTCGGTCGCTATCGTCAGGTCGGGCCTGCGCACGGGGCGCCCGGCGAGCCGCAGTCCGTCGAACGCCTGCGGGCTGGTCACCTCGTGCACGAGGTGCAGGTCGATGTAGAGCAGGTCAGGTTCGGCGCCGTCGCCACGACGCACCACGTGCTGGTCCCACACCTTCTCGGCGAGCGTTTTGCCCATCGCCCATCACTCAGCTTCCCACAGACTGGACTTCCCACATAACGGGAAAGTAGTATCGAGACGTGGGACAGCATAGCGGCATCGGAGTTCTGGACAAGGCAATGGCCGTCTTGCAGGCCGTGGCCAAGGAGCCCTGCGGGCTGGCGGAGTTGTGCACCAAGACCGGGTTGCCCCGGGCGACGGCGCACCGGCTGGCCGTGGGGCTGGAGGTGCACCGCCTGCTGCGGCGCGGCACCGACGGCCGCTGGCGGCCGGGCGCGGCGCTGGCGGAGCTGGCGGGCGGGGCCACCGACCCGCTGCTGGACGCGGCGACGGCGGTGCTGCCGCGGCTGCGCGACCGCACGGGCGAGAGCGTGCAGCTCTACCGCCGCGACGGCCTGCACCGGGTCTGCGTGTGCTCGGCGGAGCCGCCGAGCGGGCTGCGCGACACCGTGCCGGTGGGCGCCCGGCTGCCGATGACGGCGGGGTCGGGCGCGAAGGTGCTGGCCGCCTGGTCCGACCCGGCCACCCAGCGCAGCCTGCTGGCCGACGCGGTCTTCGGCGAGCGCGCCCTGCTGGAGGTCCGCCGCCGCGGCTGGGCGCAGAGCGTCGCCGAGCGCGAGCCCGGCGTCGCCAGCGTCAGCGCCCCCGTCCGCGACGCCCAGGGCCAGGTCGTCGCCGCCGTCAGCGTCTCCGGTCCCATCGACCGCATGGGCCGCCGCCCCGGCGCCCGCTGGGCCGCCGACCTCCTGGCCGCCGCCGACGCCCTCCAAAACCGCCTCTAGCCCCCTCCCCACCCCTCCGACCCCACCACTCCGCCACTCCGCACCGACCCGGGTGCGAGCGGCCTCCGGCCGCAAAGCACCGCCCCTGGCCGAGCCGGACCGACCCCGGGTGCGAGCGGCCTCCGGCCGCAAAGCACCGGGAATTGCGTCGCGGGCCCGGCTGGGTGGTTGTGCTTGGTCGGGGCCCCTACGGCGATCATGTGCTGTCGGGCGGGAAAAGGCGGGCTGAAAAGACGCCCGCCCGTCCCGTTTGGGTAGCACATGATCGCCTCCCCCAACCAAGCACAACCACCCACCCGGGCACCCCCACACCCGGGCCGCCGGTCACCCCCCATCACCTTCCACACCCCACCGATCAATTGAGCACAAGCTCACCCAAACCAAGAGCAAGCGCCCCACAAGCCACCGCCCCCCAGCCAAGCCCAATCAGACACCCAGACATCTCACAGCCAGCCCACTGACCGCCATTTCCCTTCCCCCAGCCCCCAACCCACCCAACAGGCCCCGGCCCCCACAACCCAGCCACCGCACCGTGGGGGTCCGGGGGGTCGCCCCCCGGAAATAACGCAAGGCGCCCCATGTCTGCGCTTTTCGCAGACATGGGGCGCCCAGGCGACGTAGCCCCGACGGGATTTGAACCCGCGCTACCGCCTTGAGAGGGCGGCGTCCTAGGCCGCTAGACGACGGGGCCTTGGAACTTTCTTGGTCTTGCTGTTGTTCACTTGCTCTGTCCTGCTGGGAGAGACTCTAGCACACCGGCTTGGGTGCTCTTCCGCTGGGGTACCAGGACTCGAACCTAGACTAACTGAACCAGAATCAGTCGTGCTGCCAATTACACCATACCCCACTGCTCGCTTTCCGGGCCCTTCGGATCTCTCCGCGCGGCCCGTCCGGCTTGCTGGGAAAGATGTTAGACCACACCCCCTGCCGGGGTGAAATCGGGGGTCAGCGGCGGGGGGTGGGGAGGCCGAAGCCGCTGGTCACGGTGGGGGTGCGGTACTCGGTGACGAGCAGGGCGGGCAGGGCGGCGAGGGAGTCGACGACGGGGAGGTCGGGCGGGGGGCCCGCGGCGGTGCGGTCGAGCCAGACGCCGTGCAGGCCCGCGGCGCGGGCGGCTTCGGCGTCGAGGTCGAGGCGGTCGCCGACGTGCAGGGTCTGGGCGGGTGGGGCGCCGAGCTGGTCGCAGGCGGCGTGGAAGATGCGGGGGTCTGGCTTGGCGGTGCCGGTGCTGGCGGGGCTCAGGACGGCGTCGAAGAAGCGGGCGAGGCCGAGGTCGGCGAGGCGGGCGCGCTGGTGCGGGCCGGAGGCGTTGGTCACCGCGGCGATGCGCAGGCCCGCGGCGCGCAGCCAGTCCAGGCAGGGGACGGTGTCGGGGAACAGCCGCCAGCCGCCGCGCATGTGGGCGAGCCTGCGGTCCTCCAGGACGGCGACGGCGTCCTCGTCCACCCAGGCGCCGAGGTCGGCGAGGAAGGCGCGGGTGCGGGTGCGGCGCATGGTGTCGTGGTCGAACTCACCGGCGACGGCGCGGGCGTGGTGCTCGTCGGTGACGGCCTGCCAGGCGGGCCACAGGTCGTCGCGGCCGACGAGGCGGTGCACCGCGGCGCGAGCGCCCGCGGTGAAGTCGATGAGGGTGTCGTCGATGTCCAGGCACACCGCGGTGATCAGCGGCGGGGTGCCGGGCAGGCGGGTGTCCGCGCGGGGCGCTCGCGCCTCCCGGTCGGGGACGGCGGTGCCGGTCCTGGGCGACGCGGGGGGCGCGAGCGGCGATCTCATCAGGCGAGGCTAGGCGCGGCGGGCGGCCCGCCGATTCGTCTGCCCGGGTGGTGTTCCGGCTTCTGACACGGTCAAGCGGACGGCCCCCGCGAGGACCGACGAGGTCTATCGCGGGGGCCGCTGCGGTTGTTACGGGAAGTGGGCTTCTTCGCCGTTATCCCAACGGTTGCACCGGTGTCGCACCGGGGAAACCGCGGTCTGCTCAGGCGATCGCCTTGCGCAGCCTGGCCATCGAGCGCTCCCGCCCGAGCAGTTCCATCGACTCGTACAGCGGCGGTGACACGGTGCGACCGGTGATGGCCACCCGGACGGGCCCGAACGCCTTGCGGGGCTTGAGGCCCAGACCGTCCACCAGCGCCCCCTTGAGCGCGGTCTCGATCCCGGGGGTCGTCCACTCCGCGAGGGCGTCCAGGGCGGCGATCGCCGCCTCCAGCACCGGCACCGCGTCCTGGCCGAGGTTCTTGGCGGCCGCGTCCGGTTCCGGGGCGAAGGAGTCGTCGTCGGCGAACAGGAAGCCGACCATCCCGGCGGCGTCGGAGAGCACCACCAGCCGCTCCTGCACCAGCGGGGCGATGGCGTCCACAGTGGCCACCTGGGCGGGGGTGGGCTCGGCGGGCAGCACGCCCGCGGCCGACAGGTAGGGCAGCACCCGGCGCAGGAAGTCCTGCGGCTCGAGCCTGCGCAGGTGGTCGGCGTTGATGGCCTCGGCCTTCTTCAGGTCGAAGCGGGCCGGGTTCTGGCTGACCTTGCCGATCTCGAACGCCTCGACCATCTCGGCCATGGTGAACACGTCGCGGTCCTCGGCGATGGACCAGCCCAGCAGCGCCAGGTAGTTGAGCATGCCCTCGGGCACGAAGCCGCGGTCGCGGTAGTGGAACAGGTTCGACTGCGGGTCGCGCTTCGACAGCTTCTTGTTGCCCTCGCCGCGCACCAGCGGCATGTGCCCGAAGTGCGGGGTGAACTCCGCGACGCCGATGCGCTGGAGGGCCTCGTAGAGCGCGATCTGGCGTGGGGTGGAGGGCAGCAGGTCCTCGCCGCGCAGGACGTGGGTGATGCGCATGAGCGCGTCGTCCACGGGGTTGGTGAGGGTGTAGAGCGGCTGGCCGTTGGCGCGCACGAGCACCGGGTCCGGGACGCTGCCCGCGGGGAAGGAGATGTCGCCGCGGATGAGGTCGGTGAAGCCGATGGCGCGGTCGGGCACGCGCAGCCGCAGCACGGGCTCGCGGCCCTCGGCGCGGAAGGCGGCCTTCTGCTCGTCGGTGAGGTCGCGGTCGGCGTTGTCGTAGCCGAGCTTGGGGTCCTGCCCCTTCTCCTTGCGCCGCGCCTCCACCTCCTCGTTGGTGGAGTAGGACTCGTACAGCTCCCCAGCGGCGAGCAGCTTCGCGGCGACGTCGCGGTAGACCTCGGCGCGCTGCGACTGCCGGTAGGGGCCGTGGTCGCCACCGACCTCGGGACCCTCGTCCCAGTCGAGGCCCAGCCAGCGCAGGCCCTCGATGATCGCGGCGTAGCTCTCCTCGGAGTCGCGCGCGGCGTCGGTGTCCTCGATGCGGAAGACGAGCTTGCCGCCGCTGTGCCGGGCGAAGGCCCAGTTGAACAGGGCGGTGCGGATGAGCCCGACGTGCGGGGTGCCGGTCGGGGACGGGCAGAAGCGGGCTCGGACTGGGGTGGTGGCGTCTGGAGTGCTCATGGCGGGTCCAGCGTATCCCCGGCCGGTCGGCTTGACCCCGGCGGTGGCCGGGTGCATGCTCGTCTTATTCAACTGGTGTTGAAAAACGGGAGGGGACATGTCCGACGCGGACGTGCTGGTCGCCGGGGGCGGGCCCGCCGGGGTGGTGGCCGGGCTGCTGCTCGCCAGGGCGGGGCTGCGGGTGGTGGTGCTGGAGAAGCACGCGGACTTCCTGCGCGACTTCCGGGGCGACACCGTGCACCCGCCGACGCTGGACCTGCTCGACGACCTGGGCCTGGGCCCGGCGTTCCGCAAGATCCCGCAGAGCCGGATCACCGATGTGCAGGTCCCGACGCCATCGGGCCCGGTGCGCATCGCCGACCTGGGCACCCTGCCGGGGCCGAACAACTTCATCGCGATGGTGCCGCAGTGGGACCTGCTCGACCTGCTGGCCGCGGCGGGCCGCGAGGAACCCACCTTCGACCTGCGGATGAACACCCGGGCCACCGGGCTGCTGCGGGAGGGGGCGCGCGTCACCGGCGTGCGCTACGAGACCGCCGACGGCACCACCGGGGAGCTGCGCGCCCGGCTGACGCTGGCCTGCGACGGGCGCGACTCGGCGCTGCGCCGCGACGCCGACCTGCCCCGGCGCAGCTACCCCACGCCCATGGACGTGTGGTGGTTCCGGGTGCCCCGCCGCGACACCGACCCCAGCGGCATCGTGCCGGTGATCAGCGCGCGGCGGGCGGTGGTGCTCATCGACCGCCGCGACTACTGGCAGGCGGCCACGCTCATCCCCAAGGGCGCCGACGCCGAGGCCCGCCGCGGCGACGTCGGGGAGGTGCTGGCGGCCACCGCCGAGGGCGCCCCCTGGCTGGCCGACCGGGTGGGCGCGCTGACCTCGTGGGACGAGGTGAAGACGCTCGACGTGCAGCTCGACCGGCTCACCCGCTGGCACCTCGACGGCTTCCTGTGCCTGGGCGACGCGGCGCACGCGATGTCACCGCTGGGCGGGGTGGGCATCAACCTGGCGGTGCAGGACGCCATCGCCGCCGCGAGGATGCTCGCCGGGCCGCTGGCGCGCGGCGCGCTCACCGAGCGCGACCTGGCCAGGGTGCGGCTGCGCAGGCTGCTGCCGACCGTGGCCATCCAGGGTTTGCAGCGGTTCCTGCACAAGCGCGCCATCCAGCCGACCCTCGCGGGCGAGGTGGACATCGCGGGCCGGGGCGAGCTGCCGCTGCCGATGCGCCTGGCGCAGCGCTTCCCGGTGCTCACCCGGGTGCCCGCGCAGCTGGTGGGGCGCGGGCTGTTCAGCGAACCCGTCCCGGAGTTCGCCAAGCGCTAGCCGTTCTCCTCCCGCCACCCGGCGCAGTCCCGACCTGGCACCACGGCCGCCGAACGAGACGGGCGAACGCGCCGCGCCCGGCCGGGGGTGACCCGACCGGGCGCGCGGCGGTCTAGCGGGCGACGACGGGGTTCGTCAGGGTGCCGATGCCCGACACCGACACCGACACCGACTGACCGGCCTGCATCGGGCCGACCCCGGCGGGGGTGCCGGTGAGGATGACGTCCCCGGGCAGCAGGGTCATCACCTTGGAGATCCACTCGATCAGCTCGGGGATGCCGTGCAGCAGGAACGCCGTCGACGAGTCCTGCTTGGTCTCGCCGTCGAGGGTCGTGGTGATGTCGAGGTCCGCGGGGTCCAGCTCGGTCTCGATCCACGGGCCCAGCGGGCAGAAGGTGTCGTGGCTCTTGGCCCGCGTCCACTGCCCGTCGTGCTGCTGCTGGTCGCGGGCGGTGACGTCGTTGGCGATGGTGTAGCCCAGGATCGCGCGGGAGGCGTTCTTGGCGGTGACGCCGCGCGGGGTCGGGTTCATCACCACCGCCAGCTCACCCTCGAAGTCCACCCTCGTCGACTCCGGGGGCAGCCGGATCGGGTCGTTGTGGCCGATCACCGTGGTGGAGGGCTTGATGAAGATCACCGGGTCGACGGGGGCCTCGCCGCCCATCTCCTTGGCGTGGTCGGCGTAGTTCTTGCCGACGCACACCACCTTGCTCGGCAGCGTCGGGGCCAGCAGCCTGCACTCCGCCAGGCTCCAGGTGCGACCGGTGAACACCGGGGTCCCGAACGGGTGCTCGGCGATCTCGCGGGCGATCTCGTCGGCGCCGGAGCCTTCGAGGGAGGCGAAGGCGAGACCGTCCTTGGGGTGGGCAATCCTTGCGATACGCACGGGGGTCAGCGTAGGACTTCGGCGGGTGCTGAGCTGCGACGGGGCTGCGCGGTGGCGGAAGCCGCTGCGCGGCTTTGGAGAACGCGGATTGCTTTGTGGGCTCGATGGGGTGGGGGCTCTAGGGGAGGTTGCTTGGGGCTAGCGCTCGGTGGGGGTGAGGGATTGCTTGGCCAGGAGGTAGGCGGGGAGGGCTTGCTGGTAGGCCTCGGGGGTGGGGGCGTTGAGGGAGACCACGAGGGTGCGCAGGGGGGTGGCCACCGCGAAGGCGCGGGAGCGGGCGCCGGGGGTGTCGGGGTGGGCGAAGGTGAGTTCGACCCCGGTGGACCTGCCGACGGGGGATTCGCGGTACTCGGGGTCGGTGATCTTGCCCTCGCCCTGGATGAAGCGCTCCAGGGCGCCGCGGGGGGTGGAGCCGGGGTCGCTGCCGACCCAGGCGCGCAGGGTGGTCGGGGGGCCGGTGACGGTGCAGGTGGCCGAGAGGCCGTCGCGGGATTCGGCGTCGCCGGGGGTGGGGGTCCAGCCCGCGGGGGTGTCGAAGGTGAAGGGCATGGGGCAGGGGGAGGCGGGGGTGCCGACCTGGGCCTGGGGCTCGGCCGGTGCGGCCTGGTCCTGCCAGGTGTCCGCCGCGGTGGCGGGGGCGGTCGGGGTGGGCGGGGCTGCCGCGCCCCGGGGTTGGGCGGTCGCGCACGCGGTGGTGGCGAACACCAGGGACACCCCTGCTGCGATGACTCGGACCTGCACCCCGACCGCCTCCTGTCTCCGGTGGCGGCCTACCCGCGCAGGCCGCCCGCGCCGACCCCCGACCGCACGCGCATGGCCTTGTGCACCAGCGCGTCGCAGAGGGCCAGCCAGCTGGCCTCCACGATGTTGCCGTGGACGCCCACGGTGGTCCACTCCAGCTCGCGGTCGGAGGACTGCACCAACACCCTGGTGACGGCATCGGTGCCGCCGACGGTTGCACGGGCTCCCCCGGTCAGGATGCGGACCTTGTAGTCCACCAGCTCCACGCCCTCCACCCACGGCAGGTGCGGGACCAGGGCCTCGCGCAGGGCGGCGTCGAGGGCGTGCACGGGGCCGGTGCCCTCGGCGGTGGCGATGACGCGCCGCCCGGCCACCCGGACCTTCACGGTGGCCTCGGAGACGACCCCGCCGTCGGCGTGGTGGTCGAGGATCACCCGGTAGGACTCCAGCTCGAACGGCAGCCCGGCGACCGGGGCGTCCGGGTCGGTGCGGGCGATCTCCCCGCGCAGCAGCAGCTCCAGGGACGCGTCGGCGGCCTCGAACGACCAGCCGCGCGCCTCCAGGTCCTTGACCTTGCGCAGCGCGCTGTCCACCGCCTCCGGGCGGTCGGCCAGGTCGATGCCCAGCTCGTGGCCCTTGAGCTCCAGGCTCGCCCGGCCCGCCATCTCGGTGACCAGCACGCGCATGTCGTTGCCGACCCGCTCGGGGTCGATGTGGTTGTAGAGCAGCGGGTCGACCTTGATGGCGCTGGCGTGCAGGCCCGCCTTGTGCGCGAACGCCGAGGACCCCACGTACGCCTGGTGGGTGTCCGGGGCGATGTTGGCCAGCTCCGCCAGCGCGTGCGACACCCTGGTCAGCTCCGCCAGCCCGCCCTCGGGGAGCACGTCCATGCCCAGCTTCACGGCCAGGTTGCCCAGCACCGGGAACAGGTCGGCGTTGCCCGCGCGCTCGCCGTAGCCGTTGGCCGTGCACTGCACGTGCGTGGCCCCGGCCTGCACCGCGGCGACGCTGTTGGCCACCGCGCACCCGGTGTCGTCCTGGCAGTGGATGCCCACCCGGAACCCGGTGCGGGCGATGACCTCGCCCACGGTGTCGGCCAGGCCCAGCGGCAGCTGCCCGCCGTTGGTGTCGCACAGCACCACCACGTCCGCCCCGGCCTCCACCCCCGCGGTGAGCACCCGCAGCGAGGTGTCCGGGTCGAAGGCGTACCCGTCGAAGAAGTGCTCGGCGTCGAGGAACACCCGCCGCCCCTCCCGCACCAGGAACGCCACCGTGTCGCGCACCATCTCCGCCGCCTCGGCCACGTCGGTGCGCAGCGCCCGCTCGATGTGCCTGCGGTCGGACTTGGCGACCAGCGTCACCGCCGGGGCCTGCGAGTCCAGCAGCGCCCGCACCTGCGGGTCCCGCTCCGCGGTCGTCCCGGCCCGGCGGGTGGACCCGAACGCCACCAGCACCGCGTGCCGCAGCGCCAGCTCCCCCGCCGCCGCCCTGGCGAAGAACTCGGTGTCCTTCGGCATCGCCCCCGGCCACCCGCCCTCGACGAAGCCCACCCCCAGCCCGTCCAGCAACCGGGCCACGGCCAGCTTGTCCGCCACCGAGTACGAGATCCCCTCCCGCTGGGCCCCGTCGCGCAGGGTGGTGTCGTAGACGTGGAACGAGTCGCCGAGCGGCGTTCCGGCCGGGGTCGTGCGGGTCACGGCAAAGCTCCTGGGATCAGTGGTTCGTGCTGGTGGGCAAACAAAAAGACCCCCCGCGGGATGCGAGAGGTCTGCGCGCCGGTGCTCCGTCGTGGGGAGCTAGCCGACGCGCTCGTCGATAATGATCAGGGCGGAGTGAGCCACGCTCCGATGCTGCCACACCCCCCGCCCGCGTACCAACTCCTGAGCCCGCCGTCCCGGCATCCGGACGGTCGCCGCCACCCGGCGACCGGGCGGGGCGTGGCCGCGAGCAGCCCGCAACGGCGAGGAGCCCGCCCCCGGGTCGCGGGGACGGGCTCCTGGCGGCGACGGGCTCAGCCGGTGCGCACGTTCGACGACACCAGCGCGGCCAGCCGGTCCCCGATGGCGAAGGTGCCGCCGGGGGAGGAGTGGTCGCGGGTGGCGAGGTCGAAGGCGACGGAGGCCTCGATGCGGCGGGCGGACTCGTGCTCGCCGAGGTGGTCGAGCAGCAGGGCGACCGACAGGACCGCGGCGGTCGGGTCGGCGATGCCCTGGCCCGCGATGTCGGGGGCGCTGCCGTGCACCGGCTCGAACATCGAGGGGTTGCGGCGGGTGATGTCGAGGTTGCCGCTCGCGGCCAGGCCGATGCCACCGGTGACGGCGGCGGCGAGGTCGGTGAGGATGTCGCCGAAGAGGTTGTCGGTGACGATCACGTCGAAGCGGGCCGGGTCGGTGACCATGTGGATGGTCGTGGCGTCGACGTGCTGGTAGGCCACGGTGACGTCCGGGTGCTGGAGGGAGACCTCCTCCACCACGCGCGACCACAGCGAGCCCGCGTGGGTGAGGACGTTGGTCTTGTGCACCAGCGTCAGGTGCTTGCGCGGGCGCGCCGCGGCCCTGGCGAAGGCGTCGCGGACCACGCGCTCGACGCCGAAGGAGGTGTTGACGCTGACCTCGGTGGCGATCTCGTGCGGGGTGTCCTTGCGCAGCAGGCCGCCGTTGCCCGCGTACAGGCCCTCGGTGCCCTCGCGCACCACCACCATGTCGACCTCGCCCGGCTCGGCCAGCGGGCTCTTGACCCCCGGGTAGAGCCGCGCGGGGCGCAGGTTCACGTGGTGGTCGAGCTCGAAGCGCAGCCGCAGCAGCAGGCCGCGCTCGAGGATGCCGCTGGGCACCGACGGGTCGCCCACCGCGCCGAGCAGGATGGCGTCGTGGTCGCGCAGCTCGCCGAGCACCGACTCCGGCAGCAGCTCACCGGTCGCGTGCCACCGCGCCGCGCCCAGGTCGTAGCGGGTGATCTCGGCGGTCGGTATGACCTCGCCCAGCACCTTCAGCGCTTCGGCGATCACTTCCGGCCCGATCCCGTCACCTGGGATCACCGCGAGCCGCATGCACACACCTCCCGGGGTATCGGCCCGAACTCTCAGGGCCTGGTAGTCAGGGGAAGGCTACCGGCAGGCCGCCCGGATGCCGCACCTCGCCACCTGTTCGGGTGGTTTCGCGGGGCGTCCCGCGTCGCTCTGAGACACGGGCGGTGCCCGGATCGGTTGTCGACCAACCGATCCGGGCACCGCGCGGGCTCAGGACGGCGTCCCACGGAGTGGACCGTGGGGCCTGCCGGGTGACCCGCTCAGCGCAGGTCGACCGAGCGCACGACGGTGGCGCCGACGGCGTGGCCGATCGACTCCAGCACCGACGGGTCCACCGCGCGGTCCACGCGCAGCAGCATCACCGCGTCCTCGTCGGTGGTCTGGCTGATCTGCGCGGCGTCGATGTTCACGCCCGCCTCGCCGAGCAGGGTGCCGACGGTGCCCATGACGCCGGGGCGCTCCGGGTACTCCAGCAGCAGCACGGTGCCGGTGGCGCGCAGGTCGAAGGCGCGGCCGTGCACCTCGATCAGCTTCTCCACCTGGTCGAGGCCGGACAGGGTGCCACTGACGGTGATCGTCGAGCCGTCGGCGTAGGCGCCGCGCAGGGTCACCACGCTGCGGTGGTTGAGGCTCTCGGACTCGGTGGTGACCTCCACGGCCACCTGGCGGGCCTCGGCGATCGACAGCGCGTTGACGAAGGTCACCTGCTCGTCGACGATGCCGGTGAACACCCCGCGCAGCGCCGCCAGCGGCAGCACCGAGACGTCCTCGCTGGACAGCTCGCCGCGCACCAGGACGGTGATCGACGCCGGGGCCTTGGCGCCCAGCGCGGTCAGCACGGTGCCCAGCTTCTGCACCAGCGACAGGTACGGGCGGACCTCCTCGCCCACCGCGCCACCGGCCACGTTCACCGCGTCCGGCACGAAGTCGCCGCGCAGCGCCAGCAGCACCGAGCGCGCCACGTCGGTGCCCGCGCGGTCCTGGGCCTCGGCGGTGGAGGCGCCCAGGTGCGGGGTGACGGTGACGCCGGGGACGCCGAACAGCGGCGACTCGGTGGTCGGCTCCTTGCTGTAGACGTCCACGCCCGCGCCGCCGACCTGGCCGGAGCGCACGGCCTCGGCCAGCGCCTCCTCGTCGATGAGGCCGCCGCGCGCGGCGTTGACGATGATGACGCCCTTCTTGGTCTTGGCCAGCTTCTCGGCGCTGATCAGGCCCTTGGTCTCCGGGGTCTTGGGCAGGTGCACGGAGATGAAGTCGGCGCGGGCGAGCAGGTCGTCCAGCTCCACCAGCTCGATGCCCAGCTGCGCGGCGCGCGCGGGCGAGGCGTAGGGGTCGTAGGCGATCAGCGTGGTGCCGAAGGCGGCGAGGCGCTGGGCGAACAGCTGCCCGATCTTGCCGAGGCCGACCACGCCGACGACCTTGCCCGAGACCTCCACGCCGGAGAACGAGCTGCGCTTCCACTGCCCCTCCTGCAGGGACTGGTGCGCGGCCGGGATCTGCCGGGCGGTGGCCAGCAGCAGCGCCACGGCGTGCTCGGCGGCGGAGACGATGTTGGAGGTGGGGGCGTTGACCACCAGGACGCCGCGGTCGGTGGCGGCCTGCACGTCGACGTTGTCCAGGCCGACCCCGGCGCGGGCCACCACCTTGAGGGTGTCGGTGGCCTTGAGCACCTCGGCGTCGACCTGGGTGGCCGAGCGCACCAGCAGCGCGTCGGCGGCCGCGACGGCCTCCAGCAGGGCGGGCCGGTCGGTCCCGTCGACGTGGCGGACCTCGAACTCGTCGCCGAAGACGTCCAGCACGGACGGCGCGAGCTTCTCGGCGATGAGGACGACAGGACGGCTCGAACTAGTCACGCGGGGCTCCTGGGCTGAGAGCAGTCAAGGTCTTGGTTACCACTCTGTAACCGCGACGAGTCTAGGCCGGTCTCTGAACCGTTCAACGGCAGGGTGAGACACGCGACACGCTCACTCCCCGATCACCGGCGGCGCGGTCAGGTCGTGGTTGCCGAACACCTCGTCGTCCTCGCCCTCCACCAGGAACGTCGGCCGCGACTTCTTGCGCTCCACCGCCAGGCCAGGGTCGTCCGCGGGCTCCTGCCGCACCGGCACCGGGGTCGTCCCGGTGTGCGACACCCCGGACCCCACCGGCCCGAACCCCGCTCCCCCCACCCCGGCGGGCGGGGGCGGCGGCAACGTCGACGCCACCGCGGGCGGGGGGACCACCCGAGGCGGCGGCGCGATCCGCGGGGCCCGCGGGCGGTGGGGTTGCGGCTGGTTGGGTTGCGGTTGGTTCGGTGGCAGTTGGTTCGGTTGTGGACGGTTCGGTGGCGGACCGGTGGGCGGGTCCTGCCTCGGTGCCCGGTTCTGGGGTGTCTGCCGTGGACCGGGCGGGGCGGGTGGGGTGGTCGGGCCCCTGCCCTGCGGCACGTCCCGCGGGCCGGAACCCTGCGGCGGCGGGGAAAGTGCGCCCGGCCGCGGGGGCGGGGTGGGCGCGGGGCCCTGCTGGTTCCGTCGATCGGGGGAAGGGCCTTGCGCGCGGGGGGTGTGCTGCGCGGGGGGCCGCCGCTCACCGGGTGCCGGCATGGGTTGGGGGGCTGGGCCCTGCGGCGGTTGAGGGGCGTTGGGACGTCGCGGATCACCGGCGGTTGGCTGCTGACCGGTCGCTGGGCCTCGGGGGGTGTTGTGCGCGGGGCCTTGCGCGGGAGGCCTTTGCGGGCCCGCGCCGGTGGGGATTCGTTGGGCGGGGCCGGGTGGGCGTTGCGGGGCGGGGGGTCGCGGGGTCCGCTGATCGGGGGCGGGGGGTGGCGGGGTGCGTTGGCCTGCGGGCGGATTCGGGTGCGGGCCGGTCGGTTGCGGGGGGCGGGGGCCTGTCAGCGCGGGGGTGTTGGGCGCGTGCGGGCGCTGTGGGCCGGACGGGTGGGGTTGCGGACGCGGAGCGCTGCCGGTGGGGGCGGGCGGGATGGGCAGTTGCCCGCTTTGCGCGGGGTGTTCCTGGGGGTTGGTCGGGGAGGGCGGGACCGGGGGGTGTGCGGGTGCGTCGCCTGGCCAGGTCCCGGGGGCTTGCTCTGCTGAGGGGTCTCCTGGCCACTGCGGGGTGGGCGGGAGGTCTCCTGGCCATGCGGGGGGTGGGCCGGCGGGCGGCGGGGAGTTGTCAGGGTTTGCGGGGCTTGCGGCTGCGGGGGTCTGGGGCTCGGGGTTGTACGGCTGTGGGGTGTCCGAGGCGCTGGGGAGAGCTGGTTCCCGGGGTGTGCCGTCGGCGGTGCGCGCGAACTCTTCAGCGGGGTCGACGGCTCGGGCTTCCACCTGGAGCAGAGGGGTGGGGGACAGCGTGAGGGTGCCGGTGAAGGCGGGGGCGTGCCGGGCCGGGGCCGCAGGCGTCTCGCGCGCAGGCGCAACGGGCGAGACCTCCGCGGGCACAGGCGCGACCGCGGGCGCCTCGGCGGGCGCGGGGCGGGCGGGGATGGCGGAGGGCGCCGCCTCCGCGGGCGAGGACACGGGTGCCGGGCCCGCGGGCTCAGGGGGCGCAGCCGCAGGGGGCGGGGTTGAGGGCCCCGGGACGAGGGGTGGGGACGGGCGGGATGGGGTCGGGAGGTCTTCGGGGAGGGTCCAGACCGGTGGGGGGTGGGGGGTGCCCGCGGGGGGTTCGGTGGTGGGGTCGGGCTGGCGGACCACCGGGAGGGGTGGTCGTTGCCCAGCCAGTTGTCGCCCAGCCAGTTGTTCCGGTGTGCGCCAGACCGGTTCGTCGGTCGTCACGTGCTGCCCCCTGCGCTGTGCTGGTCCCCCCGAACCCGTGCCCCGCCCCCGACCCCCCGGTCGGGTCACCAGGGTTCGTCGAACTCGCCCGCCTTGGCGCCCGCGACGAAGGCGTCCCACTCGGATTCGGTGAAGACGAGGACGGTGTCGTCGGGGGCGGTGTGCTTGGAGTTGCGCATCGCGATGTAGGTGTTGCCGTCGGTGTGGGGGACGAAGGCGATCTCGACGTACTCGCCGTCGGGGTCGGCGTCGGGCTCGGCGGCGCGCTGCCAGTCGGCGCTGGTCAGGTCCAGCCTGCCGCGGACCTCGGCCTTGTCGTCGTAGATCGGGGCGCTGTCCATCGCATCTCCTCCGCGCGTTCCCCACCGGGCGGTCCGGTCGGGGTGCCGACCGCTGTGTACACCACCCGTGCCCGCCGCTCACCCCTGCGGGCACGTGTCGCTGCCGGGACCACCCGGTCGCGCTCAGTAGCGTACGCCGGGTGACCTCCTACTACGGCCGGTACCTGCGCGGTGAGCACGAGGCGGTGTGGGCGGAGCTGCGCGCGCTCGGCCCGCTGCCGGACGAGCTGTGGGAGGACGCGGCCGCCGTGGCCGAGGAGACGATGGTGCGGGTGGGCCAGCACGTCGCCCGGATCGCCGCGGCCCTGCCCGAGCTCGGGTGGGTGTCCTCCGACCGGCTGGTCGAACCGCACCAGCCGCCCACCGGGGCCGACAACGCGCTGGTCGACAGCCTGGTCACCCGGGTGGGGCTGCCGCTGTCGCTGGAGGCCTGCCTGCGCCACGTGGGCGAGGTGTGGTTCGCCGGGGACTGCGAGCTGCTGTTCCTCACCTACCACCAGGAGCCGACCCCCACGACCCTGCCGCCCGGCCCGGACTACCCGGACCCGCTGTGCCTGGGCAACGCCTACCACCTGGCCTACGAGCTCGACGAGGGCCCGGCGGACCGGTTCGCGCTCGCCCCCGACGAGCTGCACAAGGCCAACCTCAGCGGCGGCACGCACGACGTGCCGCTGGGGGAGGTCACCGCGGACGCGGACCTGCTCGGCGTCGCCGGCCGCGACCGGGTGGGCCTGGTCGAGTACCTGCGCACGTCGATCGCCTGGGGCGGGTTCCCGGGGTGGTCGTTCCGGCCCGAGCTGGCCCCGGAGGCGCTGATCACCCTGCGCTGCGACCCGGACTTCTGACGCGGACGGGGCCCGCGGCTGCTGCCGCGGGCCCCGTCCTGGTGCGCTGCGCCCGGTCAGGCGGTCTCGGTGATGGGGCGGTCCACCCACGACATCAGGCCGCGGAGCTTCTTGCCGGTCTCCTCGATCGGGTGCTGCTCGCCCTTGGCCTGCAGCTCCTGGTACTTGGCGCGGCCGGTCTCGTCCTCGGCCACCCACTCGCGGGCGAAGGTGCCGTCCTGGATCTCGGTGAGCACCTGCTTCATGGCCTCCTTCACCCCGGGGCCGATGACGCGCGGGCCGCGGGTGAGGTCGCCGTACTCGGCGGTGTCGGAGATCGAGTAGCGCATCCGGGCGATGCCGCCCTCGTACATCAGGTCGACGATGAGCTTGAGCTCGTGCAGGACCTCGAAGTAGGCGATCTCCGGGGCGTAGCCCGCCTCGGTGAGGGTCTCGAACCCGGCCTGCACCAGCGCGGAGGCGCCGCCGCAGAGCACCGCCTGCTCGCCGAACAGGTCGGTCTCGGTCTCCTCCTTGAAGGTGGTCTTGATGACGCCCGCGCGGGCACCGCCGATGGCGGCCGCGTAGGACAGCGCGAGGGCCTGGGCGCCGCCCGAGGCGTCCTGCTCGACCGCGATGAGGGCGGGCACGCCCTTGCCGTCGACGAACTGGCGGCGCACCAGGTGGCCGGGGCCCTTGGGGGCGACCATGGCGACGTCGACGTTCGACGGCGGCTTGATCAGGTCGTAGCGGATGTTGAAGCCGTGCCCGAAGAACAGCGCGTCGCCGTCGTTGAGGTTCGGCTCGACGTCGGCCTCGTAGATCGCGCGCTGCTTGGTGTCCGGCGCCAGGATCATGATCAGGTCGGCCTCGGCGGAGGCCTCGGCCGGGGTGAGCACCCGCAGGCCCTGCTCCTCGGCCTTGGCGCGCGACTTCGACCCCTCGGGCAGGCCGATCCGGACGTCCACACCGGAGTCGCGCAGGCTCAGCGCGTGCGCGTGGCCCTGGCTGCCGTAGCCGATGACGGCGACCTTGCGGCCCTGGATGATGCCCAGGTCGGCGTCGGCGTCGTAGAAGATCTCGACGGACATTGTGCTCTGTACTTCCCTTCGGGGTGGACCTGCTGTGTCGGGGTGGTCAGCGGACGGCGGTGGCGGTGATGCTGCGCGGGCCCCGGCCGATGGCGACCATGCCGGACTGCACCATCTCACGGACGCCGTAGGGCTCGAGCATGCGCAGCAGGGCGTCGATCTTGTCCCGGTTGCCGGTCGCCTCGATGGTGAGGGCCTCCGGTGAGACGTCGACGACCTTGGCGCGGAAGAGCTGCACGGTCTCCAGCACCTGGCTGCGCACGGTGGCGTCGGCGCGGACCTTGACCAGCAGCAGCTCGCGCTGCACGGCCACGTGCGGCTCCAGCTCGACGATCTTGATGACGTTGACCAGCTTGTTGAGCTGCTTGGTGACCTGCTCCAGCGGCAGCTCCTCGACCGCGACCACGATCGTCATCCGGGACACGTCCGGGTGCTCGGTGGGGCCGACGGCCAGCGACTCGATGTTGAAGCCGCGCCGGGAGAACAGGCCGGACACCCGGGCGAGGACACCGGGCTTGTTCTCGACCAGGACGCTCAGGGTGTGGGTGCTCATGGTGCTTCTCTCAGGGTCTCCGGCCGCGGGGGGTGGGCCGTCGGGGCGGGGGTCCGGCTCACTCTTCGTCGAACAGCGGGCGGATGCCGCGGGCGGCCATGATCTCGCTGTTGCCCGTGCCCGCGGCGACCATCGGCCACACCTGGGCGTCCTTGCCGACCACGAAGTCGATGACGACGGGCCGGTCGTTGATCTCCATGGCGCGCTGGATGACCCGGTCGACGTCCTCGCGGGACTCGCAGCGCAGGCCCACGCAGCCCAGCGCCTCGGCGAGCAGGGTGAAGTCGGGGATGCGGTGCTTGTGGGTGCCCAGGTCGGTCTGGGAGTAGCGCTCGCTGTAGAACAGGTTCTGCCACTGCCGGACCATGCCCAGGTTGCCGTTGTTGATGACCGCGACCTTGATCGGGGCACCCTCGATGGCGCAGGTCGCCAGCTCCTGGTTGGTCATCTGGAAGCAGCCGTCGCCGTCGATGGCCCACACCACCGCCTCCGGGCGGCCGAACTTGGCGCCCATCGCGGCGGGCACGCAGTAGCCCATGGTCCCGGCGCCGCCGGAGTTGAGCCAGGTGCGCGGGTTCTCGTACTTGATGTGCTGGGCGGCCCACATCTGGTGCTGGCCGACGCCCGCGGCGTAGACGGCCTCGGGCCCGGCGATCGCGCCGATGCGCTCGATGACGTACTGCGGGGACAGCGTGCCGTCCTCGGGCCACTCGTAGCCCAGCGGGAAGGTCTCCCGCCAGCCGTTGAGGGTGGCCCACCAGGGGGCGAGGTCGGTGGCCGGGGTGGCCTCGGCCTGCACCGCGGCGATCAGCTCGACGATGATCTCCTTGCAGTCGCCGACGATGGGCACGTCGGCGCGGCGGTTCTTGGAGATCTCGGCCGGGTCGATGTCGGCGTGCACGACCTGGGCGTCGGGGGCGAAGCTGCTCAGCGTGCCGGTGACCCGGTCGTCGAAGCGGGCGCCGAGGGCGACCAGCAGGTCGGACTTCTGCATGGCGCCGACGGCGGGGACGGTGCCGTGCATGCCCGGCATGCCCAGGTTCTGCTGGTGCGAGTCGGGGAACGCCCCGCGCGCCATCAGGGTGGTCACGACCGGGATGCCGGTCAGCTCGGCCAGCTCCAGCAGCTCGGCGGAGGCGTCGGCCTTGACCACGCCGCCGCCGACGTAGAGCACCGGGCGCTTGGCCGACTTGATCAGCTTGGCGGCCTCGCGGACCTGCTTGCCGTGCGGGCGGGTGGTGGGCCGGTAGCCGGGCAGGCGCAGCTCCGGCGGCCAGCTGAAGGAGGTGGTCTCCTGCAGCACGTCCTTGGGGATGTCGACCAGGACGGGGCCGGGGCGGCCGGTCTTGGCCAGGTGGAACGCCTCGGCGATGGTGCGCGGGATGTCGACCGGGTCGGTGACCAGGAAGTTGTGCTTGGTGATCGGCATGGTGATGCCGCAGATGTCGGCTTCCTGGAACGCGTCGGTGCCGATGAGGTTGCGCGACTGCTGCCCGGTGATGGCCACGACCGGCACCGAGTCCATGTTGGCGTCGGCCAGCGGGGTGACCAGGTTGGTGGCGCCGGGGCCCGAGGTGGCCATGCACACCCCGACCTTGCCGGTGGCCTGGGCGTAGCCGGTGGCGGCGTGGCCCGCGCCCTGCTCGTGGCGCACCAGCACGTGCCGGACCTTGGTGGAGTCGAGCAGCGGGTCGTAGGCCGGGAGGATGGTGCCGCCCGGGATGCCGAAGACGATCTCCGCCCCGACCGCCTCCAGCGAGCGCACGAGCGACTGGGCGCCGGTCACGCGGACCGGGGTGCCGGTCGGCGGGGCGGGCTTGGGGCGGGGCGCGGTGGGGGTCGCCGCGGCCGGGGGCCGGGGTGCTGCGCTGGTCATCGGTCTGCCTCGCGGGTGCTCGGGTGGGTCGGCCCGGGGGTGGCGGGCCTGCTGGGTGCTGGGCTGCTCTGGGCTCGTCTGGGCAACAAAAAACCCCCGCCGACCACTGGGGTCGCACGAGGGTCGCGCGTTCGTCGCGTGGGTGTGGCTTCCGTCAGCGGCGAACGCGCGGCGGAAGTACGAGGATGGACTGGACGGTCACGTCGCAGGACGTTAGCCCGCCCGCAGTAGGGCGTCAACTCTGCGGGACGGCCATCCCGTGATGTGGACCCGTCCGTGGGACACCGGGGCACCCCCGGGCGTGTGCGCGCGGCGCGCCGGGTGCACCATCAGGGGGTGGCAGAGCAGCAGGTCCCGACCCGTCTCGTGTTCCGCGTGCCCGGCATCGCCGTGCTGGCCCCGGCGCTGCTGGCGATCTGCGCCACACCGTTCGCCTTCGGCGCGCCGCTGTTCTGGCTCGTCTACCTCGTGCCCATCGCGATCACCGCGTGGGTGGTGCGCGTGCGCACCGTGGTCACCGAGGTCGACGTCGTCGCGCGCACGGCCACCCGCACCACCCGCTTCGGCTGGGAGCGGCTGGGCGGGTTGAAGCTGTCGGAGAAGCAGGGCGTGACCGCCGTGCTCGACGACGGCGCCGAGGTGGCGCTGCCGCAGGTGCGGGTGCGCCACCTGCCCGCGCTGTCGCTGATGAGCGGCGGGCGCGTGCCGGACCCGACCCCGCACGCCGAGGACCCCGGGCCCGCCCCCGACCAGGTCCCCGCCGGGGCGGACCAGGCCAGCCCCGCCGAGCCCGACCAGTCCGCCGAGGACGGCCGCGGCGGCGCGCGGGTGCCCGGCGCGGGCGAGCGGGGCGTGGGCCCCGCGGGCGCGGAGTAGCCTGAGCCCTACCGCTCCCCGCCCGACGACCGCCGACCGCGGCCCCGTCGCACCAGGACCTTGTCACCGAGCTACGAAAAGATCATGGAGGAGCCGTGCCGACGCTGCGCTCCCGCACCACCACTCACGGCCGCAACGCCGCAGGGGCCCGCTCCCTGTGGCGCGCCACGGGCATGACCGACAGCGACTTCGGCAAGCCGATCGTGGCCATCGCCAACTCCTACACCCAGTTCGTGCCGGGCCACGTGCACCTGCGCGACCTCGGCGACATCGTGGCCGAGGGCGTCCGCGCGGCGGGCGGGGTGCCGCGGGAGTTCCACACCATCGCCGTGGACGACGGCATCGCCATGGGGCACAGCGGCATGCTCTACTCGCTGCCCTCCCGCGAGGTGATCTCCGACGCGGTGGAGTACATGGTCAACGCCCACCAGGCCGACGCGCTGGTGTGCATCTCCAACTGCGACAAGATCACCCCGGGCATGCTCAACGCGGCCATGCGGCTCAACATCCCGGTCGTGTTCGTCTCCGGCGGGCCGATGGAGGCGGGCAAGGCCGCCGTGGTCGGGGACGTCGTGTACCCCTCCTCCGACCTCATCACCGCGATCTCCGCCTCGGCGAACTCCGCGGTGGACGACGAAGGCCTGTCCGCGGTGGAGCGCTCGGCGTGCCCCACCTGCGGGTCGTGCTCGGGCATGTTCACCGCCAACTCGATGAACTGCCTCACCGAGGCGCTGGGCCTGGCGCTGCCGGGCAACGGCTCCACGCTGGCGACGCACGCCGCGCGCCGGGCGCTGTTCGAGCAGGCGGGCACGACGATCGTGGAGCTGTGCAAGCGCTGGTACGAGCAGGACGACGAGTCCGCGCTCCCGCGCAGCATCGCCAACCGCAAGGCGTTCGAGAACGCGATGGCGCTGGACATGGCCATGGGCGGGTCGACCAACACCGTGCTGCACATCCTCGCCGCCGCCCAGGAGGGCGAGGTCGAGTTCACCCTCGACGACATCGACGCGATCTCGCGCCGGGTGCCGTGCCTGTCGAAGGTCTCGCCGAACTCCGACTACCACATGGAGGACGTGCACCGGGCCGGTGGCATCCCCGCCATCCTGGGCGAGCTGTGGCGCGGCGGGCTGCTCAACACCGACGTGCACGCGGTGCACTCGCCGTCGCTGGAGCAGTGGCTGACCGAGTGGGACGTGCGCGGGCCGAACCCGTCGGAGCGGGCGGTGGAGCTGTTCCACGCCGCCCCCGGCGGGGTGCGCACCACCGAGGCGTTCTCCACCTCGAACCGCTGGTCGTCGCTGGACACCGACGCCGAGGCGGGCTGCATCCACGACGTCGCGCACGCCTTCACCGCCGACGGCGGGCTGGCGGTGCTGCGCGGCAACCTGGCCGAGCGCGGCGCGGTGATCAAGTCCGCGGGCATCGACGAGGAGCTGTTCACCTTCCAGGGCCCGGCCAGGGTGGTCGACAGCCAGGAGGAGGCCGTGCAGGTCATCCTCAGCAAGACCATCCAGGCCGGGGAGGTGCTGGTGGTGCGCTACGAGGGCCCCTCCGGCGGCCCCGGCATGCAGGAGATGCTGCACCCCACCTCGTTCCTCAAGGGCACGGGCATGGGCAAGAAGTGCGCGCTCATCACCGACGGCCGGTTCTCCGGCGGCTCCTCGGGCCTGTCGGTCGGCCACATCTCGCCGGAGGCGGCGGGCGGCGGCCTGATCGGGCTGGTGGAGGACGGCGACCAGATCCGCATCGACGTGCACACCCGGGCGCTGGAGCTGCTGGTCGACGAGGACGTGCTGGCCGAGCGGCGGGCCAAGATGGAGGCCAGCGAGCGGCCCTGGCAGCCCAAGGAGCGCGACCGCCCGGTGACCAAGGCGCTGCGCGCCTACGCCCGGATGGCCACCGACGCCTCCACCGGCGCCGTGCGCGACCCGTCCAAGTAGGCCTCGACGAGCGACCAGGGCCGCTCCCCGGCTTCGGGGGGCGGCCCTGTTCGGCGTCAGGACAGGCGCGTCGGTTCGGGCGCAGGACGAGGGGGGCGGGAGGGGTTCAGCGCAGCACGACGAGGGTGACGACGGTGAGCCCGGCGGCCAGGAGCAGGAAGATGAAGCCCCACGCGGGCGCGCGGCGGAACCACGGGCTGTTGCGGTCCAGCGAGATCTTGCCCGCGCCCGCGAACAGCAGCGCGAAGCCCGCCGCCGCGTACACCGCCTCCAGCTCCACCCCGCCCGCGAAGGCGCCCACGTCGATGCGCAGGTAGATGGCGTTGGCCATCACGCCGAGCACGCCCGCGGCGGCGGCCGGGGTGAACAGGCCGAGGACGAGCAGCGCGCCCGCGCCCAGCTCGGTGCCGCCGAGCACCCAGGCCAGCAGGTTCGCCCGCTGGAAGCCCAGCCCGGTGAGCAGGTCGGTGGTGCCGCCGATGCCCGGACCGCCCAGCAGGCCGAACACCTTCTGCAGGCCGTGGCCGACGAACAGCGCGCCGACGGTCACCCGGAGCACGAACAGCGCCAGGTCCGCGCCGAAGTGCCACTCGTGCGGGGGCCGGGTGCGCGCGGGGGCGTGGTCGGTGTCCGGCGCGGCGAAGGTCGTCGTGGGCCCGGTGTCGTAGCCGACCCTGTCGTACCCGGGGCCGGTGGTGGCCTCGGAGGTCCGGTAGAACTCGTCGCTGCTCACGGGCCGGACCCTAACGGCTCAGTACGCCCCTTGCACGAGGTTGTCCAGCTTCTCCCCGGCGAGGAACTTCGCCACCTGGCGGGCCACGACCTCGTAGGCGCGCGCCCGGTGCCCGCCGCTGCTGCCCGCCACGTGCGGGGTGATGAGCACCCCCGGCGCGCGCCACAGCGGGTGGTCGGCGGGCAGCGGTTCGGGGTCGGTGACGTCGAGCGCGGCGCGCAGCCTGCCCGCGGTCAGCTCGGCGAGCAGGGCCCCGGTGTCGACCACCGGGCCGCGGGCGACGTTGACCAGCACCGCGCCGTCGGGCATGCGGGCCAGGAAGGCGGCGTCGGCCAGGTGCCGGGTCTGCGGGGTGTTGGGGACGACCAGCACCACGACGTCGGCGGTGGGCAGCAGGTCGGGCAGCTCGGCCAGGGCCCGCACACCCGGGCGGGCGGTGGTGGCGACGAGGGTGCAGGCGGCGTCGAAGGCGAGCACCCGGCGCTCCACCTGCCTGCCGAGGTCGCCCGCCCCCACCACGACGACGTGCTTGCCCTGGAGGGTGTCGGTGATGTGCGGGTCCCACCGGCCCCCGGCCTGGGCGTCGCGGAAGAAGGGCAGGTCGCGGTAGGCCGACAGCAGCGCGGCGAGCACCCACTCCGCCGAGCTGCCGCCGTGCGCGCCCCGGCAGGTGGAGATCAGGACGTGCTCGGGCACCTTGCCGACCCAGGCGTCGGCGCCGGAGGTGAGCAGCTGCACCAGCCGCAGGTCGGGCAGCGCGCCGACGTGCGCCGCCTGGTCCCCGGCGAGGAAGTCGGGCACGAGCACCTGCGCGCCGCGCGCCCCGTCAGGCAGGTCGGTCAAGGTCTCGTAGCGGACAGCGCGCACGCCGTCGACGCCGGAGAGCACGGCGAGGCCGTGGTCGTCCGGCACCAGAACCGTGGTCGTCACGCTGACAACACTAGTTTCCCCCTGGCCGGTCCCGCGCCACCGCGACCGCCGCGGGCCGCCGGTGCGGCACACTGGGGGCACCATGCGCGAACACCACGTCCGGTCCGCGGACGGCACCCGGGTCCTCGCCTGGCAGTCCGGTTCGGACGGCCCGGTCGTCCTGCTCTGCCCGGGGTTGGGCACGATCCCCGAGGCCTGGCCCGCCCTGCTGCTGCCGGACTCCGGCGTGCGCGTGCTGAGCTGGTACCACCGGGGCACGCTGGGCACCGACCGGCCCGCGGACGAGAGCAGGATCACCCTCGACGACCACGTGGCCGACGCGCTGGCCGTGCTGGCCGACGCCGGGGTCGACCGGTGCGTGGTGATGGGCTGGTCGATGGGGGTGATGGTGGCCACCGAGCTGGCCACCCGCCACCCGGAGAAGGTGTCCGGGCTGCTGCTGGCCGCGGGGGTGCCCGGCGACCTGTTCGGCGCGATGCTCGGCGTGCTGGGGGTGCCGCGGCCGGTGGGCCGGGCGCTGGGGCTGGGGTTCGCCAAGCTCATGGGCGGGATCAGCCCGCTGGTGGACCTCGTGCTGCACAACGTGCCCGTCAACCGGGTGACCGCGACGCTGCTCCAGCACTCGGGGTTCATGCTGCCCGGGGCCTCGGACCCGGACGAGGTGGCCAAGGCGGTGCGCCGGTTCGTCGGCCAGGACGCCGACTGGTACGTGCGCCTGGCGCTGGCGGTGGCCGACGTGCCGCAGCGCGACCTGACCGGGGTCGGGGTGCCGGTGACGGTGCTCGCGGGCCGCTACGACGTGCTCGCCGACCCGGAGCAGGCGGTGGCCGCGGTCGCCTGCCTGCCGCACGCGCGGACCCGGGTGGTGCCCACGAGCCACTTCATCCCGCTGGAGGCGCCCGGGGTGGTCGTCGAGGAGCTGGCGGAGCTGGTGCGCCGGGTGGCGGCGGTGGAGCGGGCCCGCTCCGACACGCTCACCAGGGGTTCACGGCCGCGCGCCTAGTGTGGGTGACCATGTCCGGTATGCCGCGCAGGTCCCGCGTGCTCGCGGCCTCGTCCGCGGCGGCGGCTGCCCTGCTGCTGTCCTCCTGCGCCACCTTCACCGACCAGCCCGCCCCGTCGAGCTGGTCGGCGGCCCCGCAGCTGAGCCCGCAGGCCGCCCCGGACCCCCAGGAGGGCGGCGGCAGCGGTGGTGGCGGCGGCATCGGCGGCACGGCGGTGCCCCCCACCTCGGTCCCGCCCCCGGACGGCTGCAAGGACTTCCACCCCGCGGTGCTGGGAACCTGCCTGGACACCGTCTCCGCGGTGGCGGCCCTCCCCGGCGACGGCACCAACCCGTCCGCCCTGGTGGGCGAGCGCGCGACCGGCAACATCTACCTGGTGAAGAAGGGCGCGGACAAGGCCCTGTTCGCCACCGTCCCGGTGGACCCCACCGGCGACGGCGGCCTGACCGGCCTGGCCCTGTCCCCCACCTACGTCGAGGACCAACTGGTCTTCGCCTACATCACCACCCCCACCGACAACCGTGTGGTCCGCATCGCCCCCGGCGACTCCCCCAAACCGGTCCTCACCGGCATCCCCCGGGGCACCACCGGCAACCGCGGCTCCCTGGCCAACGACCACCGCGGCGCCCTGCTGCTCGCCACCGGCACCGCGGGCAACGCCGCCGCCGCGGCCAACCCCACCTCCCTGGCGGGCAAGGTCCTGCGCCTCACCGCCGACGGCAAACCCGCCACCGACAACCCCACCCCCGGCAGCCTCGTCGCCTGGACCGGCCTGTCCTCCCCCGCGGGCGTCTGCGCCTCCCTCGACGGCTCCCAGGCCTGGGTCACCGACCGCACCCCCGAAGCCGACGTCCTCTACAAGCTCGACCCCGGCAAACCCCTCGGCGCCCCGGCCTGGCGCTGGACCGAACGCCCCGGCGTCGCAGGCTGCGCCTCCACCACCCAACTCCTCTGGGTCGCCATGTCCACCGCCGCCCACATGGAAAGCCTCCCCCTGGCCCCCGACGGCTCCTTCACCGGCAAACCCGTCGTCACCCTCGAACCCCCCGACGGCTTCGGCAGCCTCGACGGCCTGGACCTGATGACCGAGCAGATCGCCATCGGCGGCACCACCAACAAGAAGTCCGGCACCCCCACCACCAGCGACGACCGAGCCGTCATCATCGTCGTCCAGCCCCAACCCGGCAACGGCGGCGGCCAGGACTAGTCCCCCCTTCCCGTCCCCACCCTCAGACCCCTCCCCTTCCCTTCCCCTCCCGAAGCCGAAGGCGAGCCCACTGGTCGGTAGAGCCGTCGTTCGGCCAACGCCACCCCCACCCCGCAACCCCACGCGCCCAGCCCCCCACAACAGGCCGGCACCCCCAACACCGCTCAGCTGAGCAAGAAGTCATGGGCTTTGCTCAGACCCCCGGCCTGACCCAGTCCTGGCCGCTCGTAGCTCGGTGGAGGCGGTGTCAAGGGTGGGCGAAGCCCATCGCGAAGCGACGCCCGCAGGGCGCCCTTGACTCCGCCTCCACCGAGTTACACACTCGCGGCCCCCGAGGACAGGCCCCCACTGAGCCCACAGGGACAGGCCCCACTGAGCCACGGGGACAGGCCCACCTGAGCCCGTCCCCGCAGGCACCCCGCTCACACCTGGCAGCGCTCCAGCACCAGCTCCCGCACCCGCTTCGCGTCAGCCTGCCCCTTCGTCGCCTTCATGACCGCACCCACGATCGCCCCAGCGGCGGCGACCTTCCCGTCGCGGATCTTGGCCGCCACGTCCGGGTTCCCGGCCAGCGCCTCGTCCACCGCGGCGTAGAGCGCGGAGTCGTCGGACACGACCTTCAACCCGCGCGCCTCGACGACCTGCTCCGGCTCACCCTCGCCGTCGAGCACGCCGTCGACGACCGCGCGCGCGAGCTTGTTGGTCAGCGACCCGTCGGCCACCAGCGCGATCACCTTGGCCACCTGCGCGGGGGTGATCGGCAGGTCGCCCAGCTCCACGCCCCGGTTGTTGGCCTGCTGCGCCAGGTAGGACACCCACCAGGACCGGGCCTCGCCCGAGGGCGCGCCCGCCTGCACGGTGGCCGCCACCAGGTCGATCGCCCCGGCGTTGACCAGGTCGCGCAGCTCCAGGTCGGACAGGCCCCACTCGCCCTGCACGCGCTTGCGGCGCTCCTCGGGCGGCTCGGGCAGGGTGGCCCGCAGCTGCTCGACCCACTCGCGGGAGGGGGCGACGGGCACCAGGTCGGGCTCGGGGAAGTACCGGTAGTCCTCGGAGGTCTCCTTGGGCCGCCCGGCGCGGGTGGTGCCGGAGGCCTCCTCGAAGTGCCGGGTCTCCTGGCGGATGGTGCCGCCGGAGCCCAGCACCGCGGCCTGGCGGCACATCTCGTGCCGCACCGCCCGCTCGACGCTGCGCAGCGAGTTGACGTTCTTGGTCTCGGTGCGCGTGCCGAACTCCGCGGCGCCCTTGGCCATCAGCGAGACGTTGGCGTCGCAGCGCAGCGAGCCCTGGTCCATCCGCACGTCGGAGACGTCGAGGGCCTTGAGCAGGTCGCGCAGGGTGCGCACGTAGGCGCGGGCCACCTCGGGGGCGCGGGCGCCGGTGCCCTCGATGGTCTTGGTGACGATCTCGACCAGCGGCACGCCCGCCCGGTTGTAGTCCAGCAGCGAGTGGTCGGCGCCGTGGATGCGGCCGGTGGCGCCGCCGACGTGCAGCGACTTGCCGGTGTCCTCCTCCATGTGCGCGCGCTCGATGAGCACCCGCACGACCTCGCCGTCGTCGAGGGTGACGTCGAGCCAGCCGTTGTAGGCGATCGGCTCGTCGTACTGCGAGGTCTGGAAGTTCTTCGGCATGTCCGGGTAGAAGTAGTTCTTCCTGGCGAACCGGCACCACTCGGCGATCTCGCAGTTGAGCGCGAGGCCGATGCGGATGGCCGACTCCACCGCGGCGCCGTTGACCGCGGGCAGCGCGCCGGGCAGCGCCAGGCACACCGGGCACACCTGGGTGTTGGGCTCGCCGCCGAAGGTGGTGGGGCACCCGCAGAACATCTTGGTGGCCGTGGACAGCTCGACGTGCACCTCCAGCCCGAGCACCGGGTCGTAGGTGGCGACGACCTCGTCGTAGTCGACCAGCTCGACCGCAGCGGTCACCGCTTGCCCCGCAGCGCGCGCGCGGCCAGCAGCAGCCCGGTCACCGCCACGACGGCGCTGCCCAGGGCGTTGACCAGGGCCAGCTTGTCGCCGTCGGCGCGGGCGGAGCGCAGCCCGTTGGCGGCGCTGGTGGCCGCGGCCACCGAGCTGATGACGCCGAACAGGCCCTTGGTCTTGGTGGTGGACTTCGTCGCGGCCATCAGCGCACGACCTCCAGTTCCGGGACGCGGTGGATGAGGGCGCCGCCGTCGGCGGCGTCGCGGGCGGCCTCGTAGGCGGCCGCCACCTGGTAGCCCCGGTGGTCCTGCAGCGCCGGGGAGAACACCTGCAGGCCGACCGGGAGCCCGTCGACCAGGCCGCACGGCACGCTCAGCGCCGCGCCGCCCGCCATGTTCGACGGGATGGTGCACAGGTCGACCTGGTACATCGCCAGCGGGTCGTCGACCTTCTCCCCGATGCGGAACGCGGTGACCGGGCTGGTCGGGGACACCAGCACGTCCGCCTGGCCGTACGCGGCCTCGAAGTCGCGCTTGACCAGCGTGCGCACCTTCTGCGCGGAGCCGTAGTAGGCGTCGTAGTAGCCCGCCGACAGCGCGTAGGTGCCGATGATGATGCGCCGCTTGACCTCGGCGCCGAACCCGGCGTCGCGGGTCAGCGACATGACCTCCTCGGCGCTGCGGGTGCCGTCGTCGCCGACGCGCAGGCCGTAGCGCATGGCGTCGAACCGGGCCAGGTTCGACGACGCCTCGCTGGGGGCGATGAGGTAGTAGGCCGACAGCGCGAGGTCGAAGCTCGGGCAGGACACCTCGACGACGGTGGCGCCGAGGTCGCGCAGCTGGGCCACCGCGGCCTCGAAGGCGGCCAGCACGCCCGGCTGGTGGCCCTCCCCGACCAGCTCGCGCACCACGCCGACGGTGAGCCCGGACAGGTCGCCGGTGGCGCCGCGGCGGGCGGCGTCGACGACCGGGGGCACCGGGGCGTCGATGGAGGTGGCGTCCATCGGGTCGTGCCCGGCGATCACCTCGTGCAGCAGGGCGGCGTCGAGCACGGTCCGCGCGCACGGGCCCGCCTGGTCGAACGAGGAGGCGTAGGCGACCAGGCCGTAGCGGGAGACGGTGCCGTAGGTGGGCTTGACGCCGACGGTGCCGGTCATCGCGCCGGGCTGGCGGATGGAGCCGCCGGTGTCGGTGCCGATGGCCAGCGGCGCCTCGAAGGCGGCCAGCGCCGCGGCCGAGCCGCCGCCGGAGCCGCCGGGGATGCGGTCGAGGTCCCACGGGTTGCGGGTGGGGCCGTAGGCGGAGTTCTCCGTCGACGAGCCCATGGCGAACTCGTCCATGTTCGTCTTGCCCAGCACGGGCAGGCCCGCGGCGATGAGCCGCTGGGTGACGGTGGCGTCGTAGGGCGGCAGCCAGCCCTCCAGGATGCGGGAGCCGCAGGTGGTGGGCGAGCCCAGGGTGGCGAGCACGTCCTTGACCGCCACCGGCACCCCCGCCAGCGGCGACACCGGACCGCGCCCGGCGGCCAGCTCCTCGTCGACGGCCTTGGCGGCGTTGAGCGCGGCCTCGGCGTCGACGTGCAGGAACGCGTGCACGGCGGGGTCCACCGCGGCGATCCGGTCCAGGTGGGCCTGGGTGGCCTCCACCGAGGACACCTCGCGGCCGTGGATCTTCTCGGCCAGCTCGGCGGCGGTGAGCCTGGTCAGCTCGGTCATGCTTCCTCCCCCAGGATGCGCGGCACGCGGAAGCGGCCGTCCTCGGCGGCGGGCGCGGCCGCCAGCGCCTGCTGCTGCACCAGCCCGGGGCGGACCAGGTCGTCGCGGAAGACGTTGGTCAGCGGCACCGCGTGCGAGGTGGGCGGGATGTCCTGGTCGGCGACCTCGCCGACCCTGGCGACCGCCTGCACGATCTTCTCGAGCTGGCCCGCGAACAGGTCGAGCTCTTCTTCGGTGACGGCCAGCCTGGCCAGTCTGGCGAGGTGGGCCACCTCGGCGCGGGAGATGCTGGGCACTCGACGAACCCCCGGGGTTGTCTGCTTCGGTCCTCGTCGCGGCCGGGCGGTGTCCCGGCGCGACCAGGGGAGTCTATTTGCCGAGCGCCCGCGCCTTGTCCCCGGGCGCGCGGGGGTGCTACACCGTGGTGCGGAAGTGGTCGGCCGCGGGCACCGCAGCCGGGCGCGGGGCCGTGCGGCCAGGTCGGGGCGGTGGGCGGGGCGGGCGCGGGGCACCGGTGGCGGGGTCCGCGCGACCCCGGCCGGAACCGGTGACCTGGCCCGCGGGCGGCGTCCCACCGAGCGCGGGCGGGCTCATCTGCGAGAATGTGCGGTCGGCGCAGGGCGCGGGCGGCAGGGTTCCGCGCACCGAGTTCGGGAGGCGTTCGCCTTGTCGTTCCTGATCCGGGTCCAGCTCCCGGACAGCCCAGGCACCCTGGGCGCGGTGGCCACCGCGCTGGGCGCGATCGGCGCCGACATCCTCAGCGTCGACGTGGTCGAGCGCGTGGGCGGCACCGCCATCGACGACCTGGTGGTCGAGCTGCCCGGCGGCCGCCTGCCCGACGTCCTCATCACCGCCGCCGAGTCCATCGAGGGCGTCGAGGTCGACGCCGTGCGCCCGTACGCGGGCGTCCTGGACACCCACCGCGAGCTGGAGCTGGTCGAGGAGGTGGCCGCCGACCCCAAGTCCGGGCTGGCCATCTTCACCGAGGGCGTGCCCAAGATCGTCCGGGCGGGCTGGGCCCTCGTCGTCGCGGCCACCCCCGGCGGCGGCAACCGCATCGCCGCCTCCACCGCCGCCCCCGACGTGCAGACCCTCCCCCTGCCCTGGCTGCCCCTCCCCCGGGCCACCGTCCTCGACGGCGAGGAGAGCTGGGTGCCCGCCACCTGGCGCGAGCTGGGCACGGAACTGGCCGCGACACCGCTGGGCAAGCCGGACCGGGTGCTGCTGGTCGGGCGGCCCGGGGGGCCGATGTTCCGGGCGGCCGAGGTGGCGCGGTTGGCGCACCTGGCGGGGATCGTCGCTGTCGTGCTGCCTGACTGAGGCTGCTTGCCGGCCTGCTTGGTGCGGGCTTGGTTCGGGGAGTTGGGCGGGTGGCCCGGTTGGGTGGATCCGCTTGGTCGGGGCCCCTACGGCGATCATGTGCTGCGGGCGGGGAAAAGGCGGGCTGAAAAGACGCCCGCCCGTCCCGTTGGGTAGCACATGATCGCCTCCCCCGACCAAGCGGATCCACCCAACCGGGCAGAGCCCGCTGTCCGGGCTCGGCTTGTGGGCGCTCGCCTCTACTTCGCGTTGGCTGCTGGGGGCGGGAAGTGGTGTGCGTGGAGGTGCGGTGGGGGCTCAGGAGGTGGGGACCGGGGCGGCGTAGGCGAGCAGTTCGACTTCGGGGCCGGGGCGCCAATCGCGGTCGGGGAGGCGGCGGAAGCCGAGGCGTTCGTAGAGGCGGTGGGCGGTGGACATGGTGCGGGAGCTGCACAGGACGATGGTGGGCAGGGCCAGTTCCCGGGCTCGGGTGAAGACGGCGCGGACGAGGGTTTCGCCGACGCCGCGGTTGCGGGCCCGGGTGCTGACGGCGAGCATGCGGAACTCCAGTTCGCCCTCGCGGCTGATCTCGGCGTAGGGGGTGCCGGGGAGGGCGATGGTGACGGTGCCCAGGAGGGTGCCGGTGGTGTCGACGGCGACCAGGAGCTCGGCGGAGCGCATGCGGGAGTCGGCGTCGGAGAGGGTGGCGGCGTAGCCGGTGGGGTCTCCCGACTCGGGGAGGTAGCCGTCGGCGCGGTAGGCGGCGATGGTGAGGGCGCCGATGGCGGGCAGTTCGTCCACTCGGGCGGGTCTGACCGAGATGTCGGACACGGGGGGCTCCCTGTGCTCGTCAGGCGGGGGTGTCGAGGGAATCGTCGGGGGTGGTGGATCCGTCGGCGCCCGCGGCGGGGTCGGTGCCCGCTCCGGCGTCGGCCGGGGCGGCTCCGGCGGTGGGGTCGCCGGTGGTGGCGAGGGGGCGGGCGGCGTCGGGGCCGTCGGAGAGCAGGACGGCGAAGCCGCGCTCGTCGAGGACGGGGACCTTGAGCTGGAGGGCCTTGTCGTACTTGGTGCCGGGGGCCTCGCCCACCACGACGAAGGCGGTCTTCTTCGACACCGAGCCGGAGGCCTTGCCGCCGCGGCTGAGGATGGCCTCCTTGGCCTCGTCGCGGGAGTGGGTGGTGAGGCTGCCGGTGACGACGATGGACAGGCCCTCCAGGGTGCGCGGGGTGGACTCGTCGCGGTCCTCGGCCACCCGCACGCCCGCGGCCGTCCACTTCGCCACCACCTCCCGGTGCCAGTCGACGGCGAACCACTCGCGCACCGAGGCGGCGATGGTGGGGCCCACGCCCTCGGCGTCGGCCAGGGCCTGCTCGTCGGCCTCGGCGACGGCGGCCACCGAGCCGAACTCGCGGGCCAGGGCGCGGGCGGCGGTGGGGCCGACGTGGCGGATCGACAGCGCGACCAGGACCCGCCACAGCGGGCGGTCCTTGGCGGCGGCCAGGTTGCGCACCAGCTTGTGCCCGTTGGCCGACAGCTCACCGGCCTTGGTGCGGAACAGGTCCACGCCCAGCAGGTCGTCCTCGGTGAGGTCGAAGACGTCGCCCTCGTCGGCGATGGCGCCCGAGGCGAGCAGCGCGGCGGCGGCCTCGTAGCCGAGCACCTCGATGTCGAACGCGCCCCGGCCCGCCAGGTGGAACAGCCGCTCGCGCAGCTGCGCCGGGCAGGTGCGGGCGTTGGGGCAGCGGATGTCGACGTCGCCCTCCTTCTCGTGCCGCAGCGCGGTGCCGCACTCCGGGCACTCGGTGGGCATCGCGAAGGCGCGCGCGTCGGCGGGCCTGGCCTCCACGACCGGGCCCAGCACCTCGGGGATCACGTCGCCCGCCTTGCGGATGACCACCCGGTCCCCGATGAGCACGCCCTTGCGCTCGACCTCGGCGGCGTTGTGCAGGGTGGCCAGCTCGACGGTGGAGCCCGCGACCTTCACCGGGGCCATCACCGCGAACGGGGTCACCCGACCGGTGCGGCCGACGTTGACGCGGATGTCGAGCAGCGTCGTGGTCGCCTCCTCCGGCGGGTACTTGAAGGCGATGGCCCAGCGCGGCGCGCGCGAGGTGGACCCCAGCCGCCGCTGCGCGGCCACCTCGTCGACCTTGATGACCACACCGTCGATCTCGTGCTCGGCGTCGTGGCGGTGCTCGCCCCAGTACCGGATGTGGCCCGCCAGCTCCGCCGGGTCGGCGATCACCCTGGTGTGCGCGGACACCGGCAGCCCCCACGCCGCCAGCGCCCGGTACGACTCGGACTGGGCGGTGGGCTCGAACCCCACCCGCTTGCCGAGGCCGTGGCAGATCATCCGCAGCGGGCGGGACGCGGTGACCTTCGGGTCCTTCTGCCGCAGCGACCCGGCGGCGGTGTTGCGCGGGTTGGCGAACGGCGCCTTGCCCGCCTCGACCAGCGCGGCGTTGAGCTCGGTGAAGTCCTCCACCCGCAGGAACACCTCGCCGCGCACCTCCACCAGCTCCGGCACGGGGAACTCGTCGGTGCCGGTGAGCCGCTCGGGGACGTCGCGCATGGTGCGGACGTTGAGCGTGACGTCCTCGCCGGTGCGGCCGTCGCCGCGGGTGAGGGCCCTGGTGAGGCGACCGCCCTCGTAGAGCAGGTTGATCGCCAGGCCGTCGATCTTCAGCTCGCACAGGTAGTGCGCGCCGTCGCCGACCTCCTTGCGCACCCGGTCCACCCAGGCGCCCACCTCGTCGACGTCGAAGGCGTTGTCCAGGCTGAGCATCCGCTCCAGGTGGTCCACGGCGGCGAACTCGGTGGAGAAGGTGCCGCCGACGCGCTGGGTGGGCGACTGCGGGGTCACCAGCGCGGGGTGGCGCTCCTCGATCGCCTGGAGCTCGCGCAGCAGCTCGTCGAACTCGCCGTCGGAGATGGTGGGCGCGTCCCGGACGTAGTAGGCGAACTGGTGGCCCAGCAGCTCCTCGCTGAGGGCGGCGTGGCGCTCCCGCACGTCCGCGGGCACGTCCTCGACGCCCTCGACCTCCACGGCACCCCCGGCCCGCGCGGGGACGGCGGTGAGGTCCGCGGTGGGGTCCGCCAGGTCGCCGGTCGGGTCGTGGCGGGGGTCCTGCTCAGCTCCGTTCACACCCCCACACTATCGCCGGGGGACGACAAAACCCGCCCTCAGCCGGTCATCGCCCGCACGAGTCTGCGCAGCTCAAGCAGGTCGACGCAGTCAACGGGCTCGGTCGCGGCGGTCTCCACCCTGCGCAGCCGCCGCCCGGCCAGCCGCTCGCCCAGGGCGGCGTCGAGCGGCAGGAAGGTGAGCGCGGCGCGGGCGGGCTCGTCCAGCTCCGCGAGCACCGGGTGGTGCACGGCCACGTCGACCACGCCCGCCGCCTCGTCCACCTGCACGTGCACCCGCACGTCCGCAAGCGCGACCCGGTGCGGGCCCAGGTTCACCACCACCCCGGTGGGGTCGGGCACCGGCGGGACGGAGTCGTGGTACTCCCAGAGGGTGCCGTCCGGCGGCGCAGCGGCCTTCCAGGCGTCGGTGACCGGGCGCAGCGCCGGGTCCTCCTGCCCGGAGACCACCAGCGAGTAGATCGCCACCTGCCCCCGGTCGAGGGAGAAGTGCAGGTCCGGGTGCAGCGCGGCGACCAGCTCGCACAGGGCGTTCTCCACCCGGTGCGGCTCGCCCTCCCCCAGCGCGGCGGCGACCTCCGGCAGCAGCTCGTGCCAGCCGTCCCAGAACCGCGCGGCCGCCTCGGCCGGGTCGGGGCGCTCGGGCGCGGGAGCGGGCTTGGCGGAGCGCTGGGGCAGGCGGAACCACGTCATGCCCCGATTGTGCCCGCGGGCCCGGCCCGGTGGTGCCGTTCCGCGATTCCCCCGCCGGGTGGCGCTCAGTCGCGGAACGCGGCGGTGAGCACGTCCCGGTTGAGGGTGGCGATGGTGGTCAGCGGGATGCCCTTGGGGCACACGGCGGTGCACTCACCGGTCTGGGTGCACCCGCCGAAGCCCAGGTCGTCCTGGGCGTCGAGCATGTCCCTGGCGCGGGACCAGCGCTCGGGCTGCCCCTGCGGCACCTTGCCCAGGTGGGTGAGCTTGGCCGCGGTGAACAGCATCGACGACCCGTTGGGGCAGGCCGCCACGCAGGCGCCGCAGCCGATGCAGGCCGCCGCCTCGAACGCGGCGTCCGCGTCCGGCTTGGGCACCGCGACGGCGTGCGCCTCCGGCGCCGAGCCGGTGGGCGCGGAGATGTAGCCGCCCGCCTCGACGATCCGGTCGAGCGCGGACCGGTCGACCACGAGGTCGCGCACCACCGGGAACGGCGCGGCCCGCCACGGCTCGACGACGATCGGGTGCGCGGGGTCGAAGTGGCGCATGTGCAGCTGGCAGGTGGTGGTGGCGCGCTCGGGGCCGTGCGCCACGCCGTCGATCATCAATCCGCACATCCCGCAGATGCCCTCGCGGCAGTCGTGGTCGAAGGCCACGGGGTCCTCGCCCGCGAGGACGAGCCGTTCGTTGAGGACGTCCAGCACCTCCAGGAACGACATGTCGGGGCTGACGTCGTCCACCTCGTACTCCACCAACCCGCCCGCGTCCTGCGGGCCGGACTGGCGCCACACCTTCAGCGTGTACTTCACCGGTAGCTCCTCACGGACGGGGTGACTGCCTCGAACCCCAGGTGCTCGCGGTGCAGCACCGGCTCGGCGCCGGTGTGCTCCCAGGCCGCGACGTAGGCGAAGTGCTCGTCGTCGCGGCGCGCGTCGCCGTCGGGGGTCTGCGACTCGACGCGGAAGTGCCCGCCGCAGGACTCGGTGCGGTGCAGGGCGTCCACGCACATCAGCTCGGCCAGCTCCAGGAAGTCCGCGACCCGGCCCGCCTTCTCCAGCTCCTGGTTGAGCCGGTCGCCGGAGCCGGTGACCTTGACCCGGCGCCAGAACTCGGCGCGCAGCGCGGGGATGCGCTCCAGCGCCTTGCGCAGGCCCTCGGCGCTGCGCTCCATCCCGCACAGGTCCCACATGAGCCTGCCCAGCTCGCGGTGGAACGACTCGGCGGTGCGGTCGCCGTCGACGGCCAGCAGCGCGGCGACCTTCGCGCGGACGTCGTCCTCCACCGCGTCCACGTCGCGGTCGGGCACGGCGCCGAAGGGCCCGTCCGCCAGGTAGTCGCCGATCACCGCGGGCAGCACGAAGTACCCGTCCGCCAGGCCCTGCATGAGCGCGCTCGCGCCGAGGCGGTTGGCGCCGTGGTCGGAGAAGTTGGCCTCACCGATGACGAACAGGCCGGGGATCGTGCTGCGCAGGTCGTAGTCCACCCACAGCCCGCCCATCGTGTAGTGCACGGCGGGGTAGATGCGCATGGGCACCTCGTAGGGGTCCTCGTCGGTGATGCGCTGGTACATCTCGAAGAGGTTGCCGTACTTGGCGGCGACGGCGTCCTTGCCGAGGCGGGCGATGGCGTCGGCGAAGTCCAGGTACACCCCCAACCCGCCGGGGCCCACACCCCGCCCGGCGTCGCAGACGTCCTTGGCCTCGCGGGAGGCGATGTCGCGCGGCACCAGGTTGCCGAACGACGGGTAGAGGCGTTCGAGGTAGTAGTCCCGCTCGTCCTCGGGGATGTCGCCGGGGGCGCGGGTGTCGCCCGCCTGCACGGGGACCCACACCCGCCCGTCGTTGCGCAGGGATTCGCTCATCAGCGTCAGCTTCGACTGGTGGTCGCCGCTGACGGGGATGCACGTGGGGTGGATCTGGGTGTAGCAGGGGTTGGCGAACAGGGCGCCCTTCTTGTGGGCGCGCCAGATCGCGGTGGTGTTGCACCCCTTGGCGTTGGTGGACAGGTGGAAGACGTTGCCGTAGCCGCCCGTCGCGAGGACGACGGCGTCGGCCAGGTGCGCGGAGATCTCCCCGGTGACCAGGTCGCGCACGACGACACCGCGCGCCCTGCCGTCGGAGACGACCAGGTCCAGCATCTCCGTGCGCGGGTGGGTCTTCACCGTCCCGGCGTGCACCTGGCGGGCGAGGGCCTGGTAGGCGCCGAGCAGCAGCTGCTGGCCGGTCTGGCCGCGCGCGTAGAAGGTGCGGGAGACCTGGGCGCCGCCGAAGGAGCGGGTGTCGAGCAGCCCGCCGTACTCGCGGGCGAACGGCACGCCCTGGGCGACGCATTGGTCGATGATCTGGGTGCTCACCTGCGCGAGGCGGTAGACGTTGGACTCGCGGGAGCGGAAGTCGCCGCCCTTGACGGTGTCGTGGAACAGCCGGTGCACGCTGTCGCCGTCGCCGCGGTAGTTCTTGGCGGCGTTGATGCCGCCCTGCGCGGCGATGCTGTGCGCGCGGCGGGGGCTGTCCTGGTAGCAGAAGGACAGGACGTTGTAGCCCAGCTCGCCCAGGGTCGCCGCCGCGGACCCGCCCGCGAGGCCGGTGCCGACGACGATGACGGTGAGCTTGCGGCGGTTGGCCGGGTTCACCAGGCGGGCGGCGAACCGGCGGCGCTCCCAGCGGGTCTCCAGCGGGCCGTCCGGCGCGCGGGTGTCGGTGATCGGCTCGCCCTCGGTCCAGGGCTGCTCTGCGGAGGGGTGCACGGCGGGCTCCTAGGCGATGATTCCGAAGAGGACGGCGAACGGCACGGACAGGAACCCGGCCGTGACCACCACGGCCACGCCCAGGGCGGTGGCGCGCACGGCGGCGGCCCGCTTCGCGCTGGCGACGCCCAGGCTGCGCAGCGCGCTGAACACCCCGTGCCGCAGGTGGAAGCCGAGCGCGACGACGGCGAGGGTGTAGGCGAGCACCACGTACCAGTGCTGGAAGTCCGCGACGACGTTGGCGTGGATCTGGCCCGGCACGCCGTTGGGGTTGAGCACGCCCGCGGTGAGGTCGAGCAGGTGGTAGACCACGAACAGGGCGATGATCACCCCGCCCCAGCGCATCGTGCGGGCGGCGTAGCTGCCCTGGACCTTGGCGCGCTTGGCGTAGCCGACCGGGCGGGCGCGGCGGGCCCGGCGGGCGAGCTGCACCGCGGCGGTCATGTGCAGCACCACGGCGAGCAGCAGCACCACGCGCACCACCCACAGCAGCCCGCCGTGCCCGAGGACGGGTGCGCCGAACTCGCGCAGGAAGCGCCCGTAGGAGTCGAGCGCGCCCGGTCCCGCGAACGCCTTGAGGTTGCCCGCCATGTGCGCGACGACGTAGAGGAGCAGGACCGCGCCGGACACCGCCATGACGGCCTTCTTGCCGACCGTGGACGACCACAGGCGCAGCAGCGCCGACTGCCGCTTCCGGTGCCGTTGCTGGGATCCCGCGACCTGGGTGGTGGTCATGCCGCCACGCTAGGAGCGCCCGCGACAAGTCGTCCAATACATGATCGGGCTCGACACGATAGCCTGGGGCTATGACGCTCCAGCAGCTCGCGTACTTCCTGGCAGTGGCCGAGACGCGGCACTTCACGCGGGCGGCGCAGCGGGCGCGTGTGGCGCAGCCCTCACTGAGCAAGCAGGTGCAGGCGCTGGAGTCGGAGCTGGGCGCGCCGCTGTTCTCCCGCGCCCGGGGCAACATCACCCTGACCCCGGCTGGCGAGGCGCTGCTGCCGGTGGCCAAGCGCATCCTGTCCGACGTGGACACCGCGCACCAGGAGGTCGCGGAGCTGGTGGGGCTGCGCCGGGGCCGCATCCGGCTGGGCGCCACCCCCAGCGTCTGCGTGGGCGTGCTCGCCGACGCGCTGCGCACCTTCCACGACCAGTACCCGGGCATCCGGCTGCTGGTGGAGGAGGGCGGCTCCCGCGACCTGACCGCGGCCCTGCTCGGCGGCGAGCTCGACCTGGCCATGGTGATCGTCCCGCCGCAGGGCGTGGACCCGGCGCTGACCAGCACCCCCGTGCTGCGCGAGCACCTGGTGGTGGCCTCGGCGGCCGACGACCTGCCCGACCAGGTGCCGCTGGAGTACCTGCGGGACAGGCCGCTGTGCATGTTCCGCACCGGCTACGACCTGCGCGAGACGACGTTGCAGGCGTGCCGGGCGGCCGGGTTCGAGCCGGTGCTGGCGGTGGAGGGCGGGGAGATGGACGCGGTGCTGCGGTTCGTCGAGGCGGGCCTGGGCCTGGCGCTGGTGCCGAGCCTGGTGCTGCCCGGGCGGCCGCGGCTGCGCGCCACCCCGCTGTCCGGACCGGGCATCCGGCGCACCATCGCCTTGGCGCACCGCACGGACGTGCCCCCGACGGCGGCCGCGCGGGCGTTCCGGTCGGTGCTGCTGGGGCACCTGGACGCGCTGGTGGCCGCCGACGCGCTGCCGGTCGGCGTCGAGGTGCCCGCCGCGGACCGCTGACCGGGCCCGGCAGGCAGGGTCGCTCAGCCGGCGAGCCACTGCGAGTTGGCGCCGCACACGATCAGGGCGGGCAGGTCGCCGGGCACCGCACCGGCCAGGAGGGCGGCCAGCGGGGCCGCCGCGGCGGGCTCCACGGCCAGCCGGAACTCCGACCACAGCAGGTCGCGGGCGGCCAGGATGTCGGCGTCGTCGACCAGCACCGAAAGCGCTTGCGCGTCGCGGAGCACGGCGAACGGCAGGTCGCCGACCCTGGTCGCGCCCAGGGCCGAGGCGGCGATCGAGTCCGTGGCGGAGTCGACGGGGCGGCCCGCGTCGAGGGCGTCGCGCAGGGCGCAGCACCCGGTGGGCTCGACCGCCACGGTGCGCACGCCGCTGAGGGCCGTGCCCGCCGCCAGGCCACCGCCGCCGACCGCGACGACGATGCTGTCGACCTCCGGGACCTCCGCGACGACCTCCGCCGCGCAGGTCCCCTGGCCCGCGACCACGAGCGGGTGGTCGTAGGCGGGCAGGTACAGCGCGCCGCCTGCGTCGGCGGCGGCGACCGCGGCCAGGGCGGAGTCGGCGTAGGTCGCGCCCCCGCGCACGAGCCGGGCGCCCTGGGCCTCGATCAGGCGGGCCTTGACCTCCGGCACGGACTCGGGCACGAAGACGGTGGCGGGGACGCCGAGCAGGCGGGCGGCGGCGGCCACCGCCGCGCCGTGGTTGCCGCCGGAGGCGGTGACGACGGCGTCGGGCAGGCCGCCCGCGAGCAGGGCGTTGAGCGCGCCGCGCAGCTTGAAGGACCCGCTGAGCTGGAGGTGCTCCAGCTTCAGCACCACGGGCCTGCCGCCGACCTCGGTGCGCAGGACGGGGGTGCGCCGGGCGTGCGGGGCGATCCGCCCGGCCGCCGCCCGCACCGCCGCCGCGTCCACGGCCGCCGCGTCCACCGCCGCGCGCCCGGTGGTCCCGTCCACTGCCCTGCTCACTGCCTGCCTCCGCACTGCCCGGCGCGGGGTGCCGCCGTGCGCGGCGCCCGGGGGGTCGTCCCCACTGTAGGTCGCGGCATCGGACACACTTCCGGGATGAGCGCGACACCCTGGCCCGCGGGCGCGGCGACCTCGATCGGGTCCCTCCCCGGCACCGACCCCCGCGAGGCCGCCGCGGTGGTCCTCGGCGAACTGCCCGACTTCCCGCACCTGACCGAGCTGCCCGGCCGGGGGCTGGGCGCGGACCTGGTCGGGCGCACCGCGGGGCTGCTGGTGGACCTGCCGGTGGAGGTCGTGCCCTCGGGCTACCGCTGGACCGCGCACCCCGGCGTCGACCACCGGCGCGCCGAGGACCTGATGCGCTGGGACCTCGACGCGCTGGAGGAGGCCGCCGCGACGACCAAGCCGGGGCTGGTCAAGGTGCAGGTCGTGGGCCCGTGGACGCTCACGGCGAACGTGGAGCTGCCCCGGGGCCACCGGGTGCTCACCGACCCCGGCGCGCTGCGGGAGTTCACCGAGTCGCTGGGCGAGGGGCTGACCCGGCACGTCGCGGAGGTCAAGCGGCGCACCGGCGCCGAGGTGGTCGTGCAGGTCGACGAGCCGTCGATCACGGCGGTGCTCGCGGGCGCGCTGCCCACGCCCTCGGGGCTCGGCACGGTGGCTCCGGTGCCGGAGCCGGAGGCGCGCGAGGTGCTGGAGCGGGTGGTGGACGCGGCGAAGAAGGCCTCCGGTCAGCCGGTCGTCGTGCACTGCTGCGCCAAGCGCCCGCCGGTGGCGCTGTTCCGCGAGGCGGGGGCCACGGGCATCTCGTTCGACGTGACGCTGCTGGGCGGGGCGTCCGCGGCCTACCTCGACCAGCTGGGCGAGACGTGGGACTCCGGGGCGGTGTTCTTCCTCGGCGTCGTCCCGAGCACCGACCCGGCGAGCACCCCGACCCTGCGGCAGCTGGGCGCCCCCGCGCTCGCCCTGGCCGACCGGCTGGGGTTCGCCAGGGTGCGGCTGCCCGAGCTGGCCGTGCCGACCCCCACGTGCGGGCTGGGGGGCGCCTCGCCCGCGTGGGCGCGCAAGGCGCTCGCGCTCACCCGGGACCTGGGGCGGGTGTTCGCGGAGGACCCCGAGTCCTGGTGAACTGGGGGTCTCATCCTCCGCCACGACCCCCCGACCGGCCGGACACGGCTCCACGCCGCCCGTTCAGGCCCGCATCACCGCGGCGATGGGGATGCGGGCGGCCCGGATCGCGGGCAGCAGCCCCCCGAGGACGCCCGCGGCGACACCGGCGACGATCCCGGCGACGCCCGCCTGCCAGGGGAAGCCGAGGTCGCGCAGCATGGCGTGCTGGGACCCGAACAGCCGCTCGGCGGCCTGCAACCCCAGCGCCCCGGCGCCGATCGCCGACCCCGCCGTGAGCAACCCGGTGATCAGCGTCTCGCTCAGCACGATCCCGGCCAGCAGCACCCTCGGCGTGCCGACCGCCCGGCGCAGCGCGAACTCCTCCACGCGCTCGCCCACCGTCGCCAGGCCGACGTTGAGGATTCCCGCGACGCCGATGAGCAGCACGAGCACGGCCATCCCCAGGAAGATCCAGCGCATCAGGGCCAACTGCGAGCCGATGCGCTCCTGGGAGTCGATCGTGCGCTCGTAGATGCCGTCCCGCGAGCCCACCGCCTCGAACCGCGCCCGCAGCGTGTGCACCACCGATTCCGCCGAGGGCCACAGATACAGCGACATCTGCGCCCCGCGGGCCGGGTCGAGCCAGGTGTGCAGCTCATCGGCGCGCAGGTAGGCCGTTGGCTGGCTGGACCCGTCGTCCACCACGCCGAGGATGCGCGGCGTCGCGTCGACCGGGGCGCCGTCGACGTGCAACTGCGCGGGCACGGTGTACCGGGAGAGGCCCGCGGCCGCCTCCTTGTTGAGCACCAGCCCCGGTGACAGGGATGGCGCGCCGTCGAAGGACAACCACTGCCCCGACTGCTGCGGGAACGGCCGGAACTGCCGGATGTCCCCGATGAGCCCGGTCAGCATGAGCGAGATGGCCTGCCCGTCGGGCTTGGGACGGTCGCCGGGGGCGGCGGGCCTGCACGTCCCTCCGCTGTCGCACACCAGGTCCGGGCCGCCGTAGCCCATCCCCGCGTACTCGAAGGGCAGGGCGCCCGGGTTCACCGGTTGGGTGTTCGGCTCACCGAGGACTGCCAGGGTGGAGGTGGTGGCGACGACGTCGGGGTGATCGCGCAGCACCTCGCGCACGACGTCGAGCCCGCGCGGGTGGCCGGGCAGGGTGGCCAGGACGGCGCCGTCGCGGCCCTGGGAGAGCTCCACGTCCGCGAGCAGCGCGCGGTGGGCGATCTCGGACCCGGCCTGCACGGCGACCACCGCGAGCACGCCGAGGAACAGGCTCACCACGGACAGGGCCGTGCGCAGCTTGCGGGCGCGGATGCCCTGGCCGCCGATGACGAGAGCGGAGCGGAACCGGCCGGAGAGCGCCATCAGGCAGGCACCCCCTTCGGCTCGGGCCGCAGGACCCCGTCGACGAGGCGGACGACGCGCTGCATCCGGTCGGCGTGGGCGTGGTCGTGGGTGACCAGCACCAGCCCGCACCCGCGCGCGGTGACCGCGTGCAGCGCCTCGATGACCAACGCGCCGGTCTCGGTGTCCAGGGCGCCGGTGGGCTCGTCGGCGAGCAGGACGCGCGGGCCGCGCACCAGGGCGCGGGCGATGGCCACCCGCTGCTGCTCGCCGCCGGACAGCCGCGGCGGCCGGTGCTCGGCCAGGTGCGCGATGCCGACCGCCTCCAGCGCGGCCGCCACCCGCGCGCGGCGTTCCCGCCGCCCCGCCCAGCCCTGCCCGTTGACCAGGGCCATGGCCACGTTCTGCGCGGCGGTGAGGTGCTTGAGCAGGAAGAACCGCTGGAAGACGAACCCGAAGTGCTCGCTGCGCAGCCGGGCGGCGCGGCGCTCGGGGACGCGGGTGATGTCCTGGCCCGCGAGCAGGTAGCGGCCGTCGTCGGGCCGGTCGAACAGCCCGACGAGGCTCAGCAGGGTGCTCTTGCCCGAGCCGGAGCGGCCGAGGATGGCCACGCTCTCGCCCGCGGCCAGGCGCAGGTCGGCGCCCGCCAGGACCGGGCGCGGCGCCCCCTGGCCGGTCAGGGTCTTGGTGATGCCGGTCAACTCCAGGAGCGGGTCCACCCGTCAGCCCCCCTGGGTCGGCCGCGGCGCGGCGGGCAGGTCCGGGCCGGGCACGGCCAGGGATTCCGCGCCGGTGAGCCCGGACTTGACCTCCACGACCCGCCCGTCCGTCATGCCCAGCACGACGTCGCGGGTGGTGCGGCGGCCCTGGGCGTCGACGACGTCGACCTTGCCCGCGCCCTGGCGCCCAGCGACGGCCTCGACCGGCGCGACCAGCACGCCGGTGGCCCGCGCGGTGACGACCTCCAGGGTGGCGGTGGCGCCGTTGATCAGCTTCACCCCGGCGGGCGGGGTGCAGACCAGCCGCATCCCGGTGGCCGCGGACGGTTCACGCGAGCCGGTGGGCTGCTGCGGCGCCTGCTGCGGGGCCTGCGGCGGCGCGGACGGGTCCGGCTGTCCAGTGGGGACGGTGGCGGGCGGCGGTTCGGGGATGGTGCCCGGCGGCAGCGCGGCGATGGTGCCGAGCACGGCGCAGTCGAAGGGCCCGGGTCCGCTGGTGATCTGGGCGGTGACCGTGGCCAGGCCGTCGGTGAGGGTGTAGGCCTGCGCGCCGTCGACCTCCGCGACGATGCCGTAGCCGCCGTACTCCGCCGACACCACGGGCATCCCGGCGGTGACGGTGGCACGGTCGTCGACGAGCCTGCCCGCGAAGGTGGACCCCGCGGGGACGTCGATCGCGGTGGACCGCCCGCCCGCCCACACCGCGCCCGCGCGGGTGGGCTTGGTGGGCGTTCCCTTGCCTGCTTTGACCTCCGCGTAGCGGATCTGCCCGTCCACGGGGGCGACGAGCCCGAACACCGGGTTGATCGTCACCGTGCCGTCCAGGCTCACCTTGTTGGTCATGTCCTGCCTGCTCGGCTTCACCGTCGTCAGCGTGGTTCCGCGCTCGGCGAGCGTGGGCACGGGCTCGGCGGGCGAGCCGCTGGAGCAGCCCGCGACCAGCAGGACGACCCCGAGCACGGCGGCGCAGGGCACCACCGGGACGGGCCTTGGAACACCGGGTCGAACACTCACCAGAACCCCCATCGACGCGCGCCGATCGACACTAGACACGCAATGTATACACCATAGGTATACTCGTGGTGTCGCGGGATTGGTGAATCGTCGTCGTGCGATGCCCCCGCACGGGAGACGCCCCGGCGACCCCGCGGTTGCCCGCACGGCGGAGAGCCGCCACCCGCTCGTGCGGGTAGCGGCTCTCCTGGGGGTGTGAACCTTGGGGGCGCGAGGTCGGGGTGTCAGCCGCCGAGGTTGACGGTCTCGGCGGTGGGCGAGGCGGCGTAGAGGTCGTCGATGTGGTGGGCGTACTTCTCCGCGATGGGCTTGCGGCGCAGCTTGAGCGTGGGGGTCAGCTCGTCGCCGCCGGGCTCCCAGAACGCGGGGAGGATGCGGAACCGCTTGACCTGCTCGATGCGCGCCAGCTTGGCGTTGCCCCGGCGCACCGCGTCGGACACCAGCTCGCGCACCGCGGTGTGCTCGGCGACCGCGGCGGGCGACCCGTCGGGCAGCCCGTTCTGCTTGGCCAGCGCGGCGGCGGCGTCCTGGTCGAGGACGATGAGCGCGGAGATGTAGGGCCGGTCGTCCCCGATCGCCACCACCTGGCCGATGGTGGAGCTGGCCGCCTTGATCGCGTTCTCGATGTTGGTGGGGGACATGTTCTTGCCGGAGGAGCTGATGATCAGCTCCTTCTTGCGGTCGACGATGGAGATGAACCCCTGCTCGTCGCGCACCCCGATGTCACCGGTGTGCACCCACCCGTCGGCGTCGACGGTCTCGGCGGTGCGCACCGGGTCGTTGCGGTAGCCGCGCATCACCGACGCGCCGCGGATGAGCAGCTCGCCGTCCTCGGCCAGCTCCACCTCGGCGCCGTGCACGGGCCGCCCGACGCTGCCCAGCTTCTCGTGCCCGACGCGGGTGGAGGTGCCCAGCCCGCCGGTCTCGGACATGCCCCAGATCTCGTAGACGGTGATCCCGATGCCCGCGAAGAACTCCAGCGTCTCCACCGGGATCGCCGCGGCCCCGGACGCGGTCAGCTTCGCCTCGTCCAACCCCAGCCGCTCCCGCAGCTTCGACAGCACGAGCTTGTCCGCCACCCGGTGCTGGAACGCCAGCGCCGCGCCCACCGACCCGCCCGCCCGCTCCGCCGCGGCCTTGCGCGCCCCCACGCCCAGCGCCCACCCCGCGATCTTCCGCTTGGCACCGCTGGGTTCGGCGGCCAACCCGGTCTCGATGGCCAGCTTGAACTTCTGCCACACCCGCGGCACCGCGAAGAAGATCTGCGGCCGGGTGTCGGGCAGCGCGGTGGCGACGTCCTTGATGTCGGCCACGGTGGTCACGATGGTGCCGAAGACGATCGTGGCGTAGTGCGACACCACCCGGTCGGCGATGTGCGCGGACGGCAGGAACGAGAACCCCCGGTCCCCCGGCCCGAAGTCGTAGGCGTCGCGCACCGCCTCGGTCACCGCCAGCACGTTCGCGTGCGTCAGCTCCACCCCCTTGGGCGGCCCGGTGGTGCCCGAGGTGTAGATGATCGTCGCCAGGTCCTCCGGCCGCACGGCCCGCCACGCGCCCTCGAAGTCGAAGTCCTCGGCCCCCGAGCCCTCCAGCTCCGCCAACGAGGTCGTCCCCTCCACCCCCTCCTCGACGCACACCAGCTCCAGCTGGTCCCCCGACTCCCGCAGCACCGGGACGAACCGCGATTCGGTCACCACCACCCGGTTCCCGGCGTTGGAGAACACGTACTCCAACTGCTCGGCCGGACTGGTGTTGTAGACCGAGAACGGCGCCGCCCCCAGGTGCAGCACCGCGGCGTCGACCAGGTGGAACTCCGGCCGGTTGGTCAACATCAACCCCACCGTGTCCCCCCGCCGCACCCCCCGCGCGGCCAACCCCGCCGCGATCCGCCGCACCCGCCGGTCGAACTCCCGCCACGTGATCGACACCGCGTCCCCCGGCGTCCGCACGGCGACCCGGTAGGCGTTGCGCTCCGCGGTGGCCTGGAAGGCGGCGCAGAGGGTGTTCGGAGTGCTCATGCGCGGGACCTCCACGTCCTCGGGCGGGCAGTTGTGTCGCAGGACACAGGGGCTTGATCGTAGGAACACCCGCGCCCGGTGTCCACAGGCCGTTTTGCCCGGTTCTGAAGCACGGCCGCGACGCGACCCGGAGGGCTCGACGGACTGCGGGATCTCCAGGGCCAACTCGACGTGGTGATCCCGTTCGGGCGGGGCCCTGCGGCGATCATGAGCTGGGCGAGCGGGAAAAGCTGGGGCCGCGGCCAAGAAGGAAAACCGGGAGGACACCGGTGTCTGGCGCCATGAGCCAGCTGGCCGAGTTGTCCACAGCCCTCTCGCGGTGGTCGAGTTTCGTCGCTCCCTGCCGGTAACGTTGAAAACAGGGGTCCCCTTGCCCGGGCTACCCCCGCGCCAGCATGAGCCACAGTGGCCCGAGAAGGCGACCACCCACCCAAGCCGAACCCGGACAACGAGCACCGCCCGGTTGGGTGGATCCGCTTGGCTGGGGAAGGCGATCATGTGCTACCCCAACGGGACGGGCGGGCGTCTTTTCAGCCCGCCTTTTCCCCGCCCGCAGCACATGATCGCCGTAGGGGCTCCAGCCAAGCGGATCCACCCAACCGGGCCACCGACCCAACCCCCCGCTCTTCAAGAGCCCCGCGCAGCGGAGAACCGGCGCAGCCGGCAAGAGCCAGCGCAGCGGAAGAAAGGCTAGCCAGCGCCCAAGCAGATGAAGGGGCGGCGGTAGGGGTCCTGGGCGATGGTGGCGGCCAAAGCCCGAGCGGGGGTGGCGCCATCGGCCAAGGCCTGGTGGTACTCGGCCATGGCGTTGGCGGCGGCCGCGTCACCCACGCGGCTGGTGGCGGCCACCACGGTGCGCACCCCGCCCGCCAGCAGGGCGCCCGCGTACCCCAGGGCCTCGTCCCCTGGGCGCACGTAGTTCAGCGCCAGCTCGCAGGCGGCGAGCACGACCTGCCTCGGGGGTTGGCGCAGGCGGGTGACCTCGTAGGCGAAGAGGGGGCCGTCGGCCAGTTCCAGGCGGGAGAACAGGGCGTTGGTGGGTTCGTGCTCACCGTGGGCGGCGAGGTGGGCCAGCGCGGCGCCGTCGAGGGAGTCGAGGACGGCGCTGACGGTGGCCGAGCGCTCGTCCATCAGCACCGCGCCGGGGTAGACCGCGAGCAACCGCTCGTCCTCCGCGACCTGGCCGGTCAGGTGCGGGCCCCTGGCCAGCAGGGTGGAGCCGCCTGAAGAGGCCGGGGACTCCTCGGCGGTGAGCCAGGCCGTCGCGGAGGGGGCGACGACGACCGACCGTCCGCGCAGGGAGGGCAGGCTGCCCCACGGGACCGCGTAGAGGGGGCCGGTGGGCACGACGACGACCTCGCGGTCACCGATGCTGGGCAGCAGGGGGCGCAGGAGCTGGTCGTCGAGCTTGGCGGCGGAGCGGGCGGCGGAGGCCTTGACGACGTCGACGACCGGTGGGGGCAGCGTGTCGGGGGCCAGCACGTCGAGGTCGGCGTGCAGGCGGGCGGCCTGCTCGGCGGCCTCGGCGAAGTCCCCGAGGCGCAGCAGGTCGGTGTGGTCGGTGGTGGCGACGACGGCGAGCAGCTCGCCGTCGGTGGTGGCGAAGGAGACCAGGGCCCGGCGGCCCAGCGCGCCGGTGACGCGGGCGAGGGTGGCGACCGGGCGGGGGCTGCCGACGGCCACGGCCGACCAGCCGCTCTGGTAGACCTCGCGCTCCAGCAGCGCGCTCTGCTTCTCCAGGCGGTCCACCGGCCTGCCCGCGAGCCGGGCCGACTGCACGGCGCGCTTGGTGTAGCGCAGCTCGGCCGCCTTGGCGGCGACCTGCGGGGGGAGGCTGACCGGCAGCGGTTCGTAGCGGTAGACCTGCGCGCGGGTGCGCTCCAGCCAGTCGAAGAGCACCCGGGCGTCGGGGCGGCGGCGGTCGAGGACGTGGCGCACGGCCAGCTCCCCGAGCTCCTGGCCGTGCACGGCGGTGCCGCACACCAGCTCCATGCCGCCCATCCGGTCGCGGACCTCGCCCAGCTCCTGCAGGCCCGCCCTGGCCTCGTCGAGGGCGCGGCGCGGGACCCCGGTCTCGATGGCCAGCTCCGCCCGGCACAGCCGCAGCAGCATCCGGTGGTCGACGGGGGTGGTCGAGCGGGGCCGGGGCACCTCGCGCAGCAGGGCGCGGGCGGCGTCGACCTCGCCGCGGCGCAGCAGCATGCGGGTGGCCAGCAGCAGGGCCAGGGCGCGCTCGTCGGACAGGCCCAGCTCGCCCAGCTCGGCGGCCAGCCGCTGCGCCCTGGCGACCAGGGTGGCGGGCGGGGTGCGCCGGGTGTCGACCACCGACCAGGCCTGGGCGCGGACCGCGGCCAGTTCCGCGATGGCCGCCCAGCGCCGGTTGCCGCGCTTGGTGAACCCGTCGCGGGCGGCCCTGGCGCGCTTCTGCGCCGCGTCCGGGTCGCCGCCGAGCAGGGCCGCGGCGGCGCGGGCGACCTGGGCCTCGGCCAGGTCCTGCCCGCCGCGCTGCTTGCGCAGCACCGGCAGCGCCTCGTCGAGGTTGCGGGCGGCCTCGTCGGCCAGGCCCGCGGCGAGCATCGCGCGGGCCTGGTCCAGGCGCACCACCGGCAGCAGGCTCGGGGCCAGGTCGGCGCAGATGCGGGCGGACTCCTCGTAGCGGCGCAGCGCGGTGGGCATGTCGCCGGAGAGGTAAGCCAGGTAGCCCTGGTTGTGCCGGGCCTTCATGGCGATGATCGGGTCGAGGTCGTGCTCGGCGACCAGCCGCGCGCACCGCTCGGCCTCGGCGTCGGCGGCGGTGGTGGCGCCCAGGCCGATGTGCGCGAGGCTGCGGTTGAGGTGCAGGATCGCCAGCACGCTGGGCTGCCCGACGCCCGCGGCGAGGTCGCGCTCCAGCTCGTCGGCGATCTCGTCTAGGGTGCCCAGGCCCTCCTCGGTGCGCCCCACCCGGATGAGCTGGAAACCCCGCTGCTCGCGGGAGAGCAGGTGCAACTCCTTGCGCAGCACCGGGTCGGCCAGGTCGTCGAGCAGCCGGTCGGCGGCGTCGAGCCGGGCCAGGCCGCGGTCGACCTCGCCCACCTCGGTGTCGGCGTAGGAGGCGGTGACCAGCACCCGGATGCGCACGGCGAGCAGGTCCTGGTCGGCGGGGGCGCGGGCGATGAGCTCCAGCGCCTGCTCGGCCAGCGACCGGGCGGTGGCGAACTGGTAGGCGTAGACCGCCTTGCGCTCGCGCTCCCACAGGGCGGTGGCGCGGGACAGGGCGGTCCGCCCGCGCGCCCGCACCGCCCCAGGTCGACCCGCCATGGGGTGACAGTACCCACCGGCGCACGCGCGTTGTCCCGGGCGTTGCGCGCCTCAGCCGTCCGGTCGGGCGCGCTGGACCGGACGGCTGAGGCGCGAACCGGTCAGTCCGTGATCCAGCCCAGGCCGCGCAGGTCGCCGTCGGTGGCCTCCAGCGCGGTGCGGGCGCGGGCCACCCGGTCGGCGTCGGAGGTGGCGTCCTCGGACTCGACCAGCCTGCGCGCGAGCATGCCCGCCACCACCGGGGTGGCGAAGGAGGTGCCCGCCCACACCGCGAACCCGGTGGTGAGGTCGTCCGGGTCGGGCGAGGTGCGCGCCATCCGGGGGTTGCCGTCGCCGGGGGTGGACAGCCCGCAGCCCTCGGGGCCCTGCCACAGCGGCACGGTGGAGACCACGGCGTTGCCCGGGGCCCAGCGGGTGACCCAGTCGCCCTCGTTGGAGAAGGCGGCGACGGTGCGGCCGGAGGCGTTGAGCGCGCCGACGGCGACCAGCAGCGGGTTGGTGGTGTTGGAGCCGTCGGGGTTGAGCGCCAGGGCGGCGGGGACGAACGGGCGGGTGGTGGCGTCGTTGCCCGCGGCGGCGACCACGACCACGCCCATGTCGGTCAGCTTGCGCACGGCCTCGGCCAGCAGCAGCCCGGTCTGGTGGTCGGTGTGCTCGGGGTAGAAGCCCAGCGACACCGACACCACGTCCACCAGGTCCGCGGTGACGCCGTTGTCCAGGGCGTTGCGCACCCGCTGGCGCAGCCACTCCAGGGCCAGCAGCACCGAGGCGTCGGTGGTGATGCCGTCGGTGTGCAGCACGCGCAGGGACAGCACGCGCGAGTCGGGGCAGTTCTGGAACACCAGGCCGCTGACGAAGGTGCCGTGCCCGGAGTGCGAGTCGGTGACCCCCAGCAGCGGCTGGAGCACGTCGCGCTGCTCGGTCGGGGACACCAGGGTGGGCATGACCCCGCCGGTGGCGTCGGTCAGCGTGGACTCCAGGTCGGCCAGCAGCAGCTGGAACTCCGGCGACACCTCGACCACCGGGTCCTCGGCCACCGGGCCGACCCGCAGCCACGGGTGCTCGCCGATGCCGGTGTCGAGCACCGCCACCACCGGGCGGCGCCCGGAGGGCAGGGTGGTCGGGTCGGCGGTGCGGTGCGGCTCGGGCAGGAACACCCGCACCGGGTTGCGCGCGCCGGTGGCCATGGCGACCCCGCCGCCGCCGACGCCGGAGCCGAACGGCACGCCCGACCCGAACGGCACACCGGACCCGAACGGCACACCGGAGCCGAAGGGCACGCCCGAGCCGAACGGGGCGCCCTCCATCTCCACCGCGGCGGCGTGGGTCAGGTGCTCCAGGCCGATGCCGTCCAGCAGCTCGTCGTCGAACTTGCGGCGCAGGCGCACCAGCACCCGCCAGGGGTCGGGGGTCGCGTCGGCGAGGGAGTCCTCCAGGCAGCGCAGCAGCACCGGCACCGCGTAGCCGGGGTCGAACGCGGCGACGGCGGCCTGCCAGCGCTCGGTGGCGGGCAACCGCACGACCAGCTCGGCGCCCAGCGGGGCCAGGGCGGCGTTGAACTCCGCGATCCGCTCGGGGTCGGTGGCCAGGCGCAGCGGCACCAGCAGGGTGTCGGCCCGGTAGGCGGTGGAGTCGGGCCTGCGGTGGTCGCGGCCCGGCAGTGCGGTGGCGGGGTTGAGGAACCGCGCGCGGTGGCGCAGGAGCACCGAGGAGGACGGGCCCGCCACCTCGGACACGCCGAGCGCGTCCGCGCCGTCGGCGTCGGTGGTCTGCTGGTCGCCGCTTGGGCTCATGCTCGCCATGGATAGCCACCCCGGTGCAGGTTGCAGGTTGTCGGTCACGGCCGGTGCGCGGTCACGCACCCGTCCGCTCACGGGTAGTAGAGCAGGACGGCCGCCATCAGATACGTCGATGGAGCAACTGCGTGCGTAACGGGTGAACGCCGACCTGTTTCACGACTGGATCCGCCACAAAATGTGATCAGCCCCGTCACTCACCCACCCGATCAGCCCATGCCGGTGTGACGTGGGCCGATCCGCCGTGGGGACGACCGGCGGTGCGGTAGACGTCGTCACTCAGGTGAGCGACGCCGTTCGGGCTGACCCGCGCGGGTGCCGGAGGACTTTTTCCCGGTCGCCGGGGCACGCGCTCGCCGGAACCAGTTCCGGCCCGCCTCGCGCTCCCCTCGCGGCCCGCTGGTCATCCGGTCGCGGGCACCCGGCGGGCACGCAGGGTGACCGGTGGTGCGGGGCGCGGCCGGGGATAGGGTCGCGTGGTCCCGGCCCAGAGCAGAGCAGGAGAACCCGTGCGCGCCATCCAGATCACCGAGTTCGGCGGCCCCGAGGTGCTGGTGCCCACCGAGCTGCCCGACCCCGTGCCGGGCGAGGGGGAGGTGCTGCTGGAGGTGTCGCGGGCGGGCATCAACTACGCCGACACGCACAACGCCGAGAACAGCTACCTGGCCCCCGCCTCGCTCCCGCTGGTGCCCGGCAACGAGGTCGTCGGCACCACCCCGGACGGCAGGCGGCTGGTGTCGATGCTCAACGCGGGCGGGTACGCCGAGCGGGCCGCGGCGCCGCTGGCGATGAGCTTCGAGGTGCCCGACGGCGTCGACGACCTCACCGCGCTGGGCCTGGTGGTGCAGGGGACGACGGCGTGGCTGCTGCTGCGCACCGCCGCGCACCTCGAACCCGGCGAGTCGGTGCTCGTGCACGCGGCCGCGGGCGGGGTCGGCACGCTGGCGGTGCAGCTGGCCAAGGCCATGGGCGCGGGTCGGGTCATCGCCTCGGCGAGCACCCAGGACAAGCGCGACCTCGCCCTGTCGCTGGGCGCGGACGCGGCCATCGACCCGGCCGAGGAGGACCTGGTCGGGGCCATCCGGGCGGCCAACGGCGGCAAGCGGGTCGACGTGGTGCTGGAGATGACCGGCGGGCGGGTCACCGACCAGAGCATCGCCGCGCTGGCCCCGCTGGGGCGCCTGGCGTTCTTCGGCATGGCCAGCCGGGAGCAGCCCAAGCCGGTGAAGCTGCCGTCGCTGCTGTCGCACTCGACGACGGTCAGCGGGCTGTGGCTGCCGCACGCCTTCGGCAAGCCGGGACTGATGCAGCGGGCGGTCGACGAGCTGATGGCCGCCGCGCTGGAGGGCAGCCTGAAGGTGGTCGGCGGCGGGGAGTACGCGCTGGCCGACGCCCGCACCGCGCACGAGGACCTGCGGGCGCGCCGGACCGTGGGCAAGCTGCTGCTGGACCCGACCCGCTGACCCGCGGCCCGTGCGCGGGCGCCCGCCCGGGGCGTCCTCGCGGCGGGCCGGAGAGCACGGCCTAGCTGGTCGCGGAGATCATCCCGCTGCCGAGGACGACGTCGCCGCCGGGGTCCGGGCGGTAGAGCACCACCGCCTGCCCCGGGGCCACGCCGGTCAGCCGCGCCGACGGGCGCACCACGAGCGCGCCCCCGGCGAACGAGGCGCGCGCGGCGGACGTGCCGCCGTGCGCGCGCACCTGGGCCACGCACTCCACCTCGCCCGCCAGCGCCTGCCCGGAGGGCCACACCGGCCGGTGGGCGACGATCTCGCGCACGGCCAGCCGCTCGGCCGGACCCACCCGCACGGTGGCGGTCACCGGCTCCAGCGACAGCACGTAGCGCGGCTTGCCGTCCGGGGCCGGGGCGTCGATGCCCAGGCCGTGCCGCTGGCCGACGGTGAACCCGTGCACCCCGGCGTGCACGCCGAGCACCGCGCCGGTCGCGTCGTCGACGAGCTGACCGGGGCGGTCACCGAGCTTGCCGCGCAGGAACCCGCGGGTGTCGCCGTCGGGGATGAAGCAGATGTCGTAGCTGTCCGGCTTCTCCGCGACCGCGAGCCCGCGCGCCTGCGCCTCGGCGCGCACGTCGGACTTCACCGAGCCGCCGAGCGGGAACAGCGCGTGCGCGAGCTGGTCGGGGGTCAGCGAGGCCAGCACGTAGGACTGGTCCTTGCCCAGGTCGGCGGCGCGGCGCAGCTCCGGGCGCCCGTCGACCACGGCGAGCCGGGCGTAGTGCCCGGTGCAGACCGCGTCGAAGCCCAGCGCCACCGCCTTGTCCAGCAGCGCCTCGAACTTGATCCGCTCGTTGCACTTCAGGCACGGGTTGGGGGTGCGGCCCGCGGCGTACTCGGCGACGAAGTCGTCGACGACGTCCTCGGTGAACCGCTCGGCGAAGTCCCAGACGTAGAACGGGATGCCGAGCAGGTCGGCCACCCGGCGGGCGTCGTGGGCGTCCTCCACCGTGCAGCAGCCCCGGGACCCGGTGCGCAGCGTGCCGGGCTTGGCCGACAGGGCCAGGTGCACGCCGGTGACGTCGTGGCCCGCCTCGACCGCCCGCGCCGCGGCCACGGCCGAGTCGACCCCACCGCTCATCGCCGCCAGGACCCGCACGTCAGACCTCCGCCGCGCGGCGCCTGCGCAGGCCCGCCAGGCCCGCGCTGCGCGCCCGCTCGACCACCGGGCCGATGGCCTCGGCCAGCGCCCGCACGTCGGCGACGGTGGAGGTGTGGCCGAGGGAGAACCGCAGCGAGCCGCGGGCCAGCGCGGGCTCCACGCCCATGGCCAGCAGCACGTGGCTGGGCTGGGCCACGCCCGCGGTGCAGGCCGAGCCGGTGGAGCACTCGATGCCCCGGGCGTCGAGCAGCATGAGCAGGCTGTCGCCCTCGCAGCCGGGGAAGGTCAGGTGCGCGTTGCCCGGCAGCCGCGACGGGCCGTCGTCCACGGCGGACTCGCCGGGGTCGCCGTTGAGCACCGCGTCGGGCACCCGCGCGAGCACGCCCGCGACCAGCTCGTCGCGCAGCGCGGCCAGCCGGGCGGCGCGCTCGGCGCGCTGGGCCACCGCGACCTCGACCGCGACGGCCATGGCGGCGATCGCCGGGACGTCGAGGGTGCCCGAGCGCACGTCGCGCTCCTGCCCGCCGCCGTGCGCGACCGGTGTGCACGCCACGTCGCGGGCCAGCAGCAGCGCGCCGACGCCGTAGGGGCCGCCGACCTTGTGCCCGCTGATGGTGAGCGCGGAGGCGCCGCTGGCGGCGAAGTCCACCGGCACGGCGCCCACGGCCTGCACGGCGTCGGTGTGGAACGGGATGCCGTGCGCGGCGCAGGTGCCCGCCAGCTCGCGCACCGGGTTGACCGTGCCAACCTCGTTGTTCGCCCACATCACGCTGACCAGGGCCACCTCGTCGGGGGCCTCGGCGATGGCCGCGCGCAGGGTGTCCTCGTGCACGCGGCCGAAGTCGTCGACCTCCAGGAGGGTGACCTCGGCGCCCTCGTGCTCGGCCAGCCACAGCGCGGCGTCGAGCACGGCGTGGTGCTCCACCGCCGACACCAGCACCCTCGTGCGCCGGGGGTCCTGGGCCCGCCGCGCCCAGAAGATGCCCTTGACCGCGAGGTTGTCGCTCTCGGTGCCCCCGGAGGTGAACAGCACCTCCGACGGCCGGGCGCCCAGCGCGCCCGCGATGGACTCCCTGGCCTCCTCGACGGCGCGCCGCGCGCGGCGGCCGGAGGTGTGCAGCGACGAGGCGTTGCCGGGGGTGGTCAACGCCGAGGTCAGGGCGGCCACCGCCTCCGGGAGGATCGGCGTGGTCGCTGCGTGGTCGAGATAGGTCATCGCACTCCCCAGGGTAGACCGCCGCGCGCGGTCGGCGGAACGAGCCACCTCACACGGTGCCCACCGGCGCGGGGTCGCGCACCCCCCGGAACAGCAGCGCCCCGCCCAGGGCGACACAACCCATGGTGAGGCCGAGGACGAGCACCGCGGCGGTGGGGGCGGCGGCCGAGGCCAGCCCGACCAGCAGCACCCCGCCGAAGGCGATCGCGGTCGCGGAGAACACCGTGTCGGACACCTGCAGCGCCGAGGACGCCGCGCCCCGCTCGTCCTCGGCGGCCTGCCCGAGCGCCAGCACGTTGATCGACGGGAACGCCATCCCCATGCCCGCCCCGGCCAGCAGCCAGCTCGGCGCGGCCACCCACGCCGGGGTGCCCGGCAGCGCCACCAGCGCCATCCCGAGCACGCCGAGGGCCACCACGGCGAACCCGGCGCGGATGAGCGCGGAGCGCTGGATCTCCGGGTGCTTGCCCTGGTAGTGCGAGGCCGCGGACCAGCCCAGGGCGCTGACGGTGAGCGGCAGGCCCGCCAGCGCGGGCGAGTAGCCGTGCACGGCGGTGAGGGTGAGCGGGACGAACGCCTCGACGCTGAGGAAGGCCGCGCTGAACAGCCCCCGCGCGAAGACCACCCTGGGCAGGCCGCGCGCGGCACGCAGGGTGCCCTTGGGCAGCAGCACCCGCAGGGCGACGGCGAGCAGCGCCATGCCCACCAGGCCCAGCGGCCACCACGACAGGTGCTGGGCGGCCCAGCTGAGCATGGGCACCCCGGCAGCGGCGGCGGCAGCGGCGGCGGCGAAGCCCTTGCGGGCCGGGGTGGCGCGCTCCGGGCGGGCGGACCCGCGCAGCGCGGGGATCAGCAGCAGCGCGCCGAGCAGGGCCAGCGGGGCGAGGGCGAGGAACACCCACCGCCACCCCAGGTGCTCGGTGACCAGCCCGGCGCCAGCGGGCCCGACGATCGACGGCAGCACCCAGGCGCTCGCCATCGCCCCGAACGCCGCGGGCCGCAGCCGCGGCGGGTAGACCCCCGCGATGAGCACGTAGATGGCGGTGACCTCGCCGCCGGTGCCGATGCCCTGCAGGGCCCGGCCGACCAGCAGCTGCACCATCTCCTGCGCGGTGCCCGCCACCAGCAGCCCGGCGAGGAACACCGCCGGGGCGACGTAGAGCACCCGCCCGGGGCCCACCCGGTCGGCGATCCGCCCGCCGACCACCGTGGCGACCACCGACGCGGACAGGTAGACGGTGAACGGCCACGAGTACAGCTCGGTGCCGCCGAGGTCGGTGAGCATCCGGGGGATGGCGGTGCTGACCCCCATCTGCTCGAAGGCGGCGATGGTGATGAGCAGCAGGATCGCGGCCGTGGTGCGCCGGTAGGGCGCGCTCCACACGGTCGTCGACCGGTCCTCGACGGCGTCGGCGGTGGTCACGCCCCCCATCGTGCAACCTCCACCCGGGTGCAGGTCCACCCCGTTTTCCCGGACGGATGACATTCGGTTGCCAACAAACGGGAACCGCCCCACCGCGGCGGGGCGGTCGGGGCGGTCGGGTGCGGCGGTCGAGGTGCCGCCCCGGGACTCCGTTGTCGGCCGGGACGGCGGTCGGGGATGTTGGTCAAGCCCCCTGGCGCAGCTGCGGCAGGGACGGTCGCCGGGTGGTGGTGCGGCGCTGCTGGGCGGGGATCCGCTTGCGGACCGGGGTCGTGGCGCGGCCCAGGGCGGAGTTGATCGCCGCCTCGGTGAGCGCGGCCAGCTCCCGGCGGGTGCCCGCGCGGCCGGGGGCCAGCTCGTCGAGGACGTGCACCTCCAGCACCAGCCCGCGCAGGCGGGCCACCCGGCGCACCGAGTCCACGATGGTCTCGTCGCCGATGAACGCCGGCGCGGTGGTCTCCCGCCCGTCGGCCATCCGGAAGCGCAGCGCGATCGGCCGCACCGGCACACCGCCGTCGATCGCGGCCTGGAACACCGCGTGCCGGAACCGGCCGCCGCCCTGCCCGCACCAGGTGGTGCCCTCGGGGCAGGCGTAGACGTGGGCGCCCGAGCGCAGCACGTCCGACAGCCGCGCCATGGTGGCGGGCAGCGCGCGCAGGCTCTCCCGGTCCAGGAACACCGTGCCCGCCGCGGCCACCACCCGGCCCAGCACCGGCCAGGCCTTGATGTCGAGCTTGGCCAGCGCCTTCATCGGGCGCACCGCGTTGACCGCGGCGATGTCCAGCCAGGAGATGTGGTTGGTGGCCACCAGCGCGCCGCGGCCGCGGGCCGCCCGCAGCGCCGCCGCGCCGGTGACCTCCAGGCGCACCCCGAAGGCGCGCAGCAGGGAGCGGAAGACGAACCGGGCGAAGCGGTCCGAGCCCACCAGCGGCAGGACCGGCACCGCGAGCACGCACAGCAGCAGCACCGCCACCGCGCCCGCCACGCGCAGCCCGGCGCGCAGGGCGCCCACCGCGGGCTCGTCGCCGGTCAGGCACGCGGGCCCGCACGGCGAGGTCGGCATCCAGGCGTGGCTCACCGCGCGTCCCCGAGGAAGAAGCGCAGGTAGCGCTCGTCGACACCGGCCAGGTCGAGCAGCACGAAGAAGTCCGCGACGCCGAAGTCGACGTCCAGGGCGGGCGGACCGCACACCTTCGCGCCCAGCCGCAGGTACCCGCGCAGCAGCGGCGGCACGACCGGGCGCCCGGTGGGCTCGGGGGCGGGCCACGGGGTGTGCGGGACGACCCGGTGGGCCTCCTCGGCGTAGTGCTTGGCGCGCACGGTCCGCCACACGCCCGCGGCCAGGTCGCCGCCGTCGGCCAGCGGCACCGAGGCGCACCCGGCGAGCCAGGAGTGCCCGGACAGCAGCATGTACCGGGCGATGCCCGCCCACACCAGGCTGACCACGGCGCCGGAGCGGTGGTCCGGGTGCACGCAGGAGCGGCCGGTCTCCACCAGCGCGGGGCGCAGGTCGGCCAGGGCGGACAGGTCGAACTCGGTGTCGGAGTAGAGGCGGTCGGCGCGCCCGGGCGGCAGCATCCGGTAGGTGCCGACGATCTCGCCCGTGGGGTCGTGGCGGACGACGAGGTGGTCGCAGAGCTCGTCGAACCCGTCGACGTCGAGGCCGGGGCGGGACGTGTGCAGGGTCGCGCCCATCTCCTCGGCGAACACCCGGTGCCGCAACCGCTGCGCGGCCTCCACGTCGGCGCCCTCGTGCGCGACGAGCAGCGAGTACTGGGTGGTGTCGGTTCCCGGCGTCGGTGTGCTCAGCAGCACCTGGGTCCGCGTCATGGCTCCAGGGTCTGCCCGGCGAGGCGACCTGCGCGGGAGCGATCTCGTGACCGGTCGGTGGAGGTTGAGTTAACGGTTATCTCACGCGGATCCGGGCATCGGCGCAGGTGGGGCGGGGGTCGCGGGAACCGGGCACCGGGTGTGCGCCTGTCGGGTGAGCCGGTTGCGGCGAACCGGGGAAACGGGCAGGGCGGCCACCCACGTGGGGTGACCGCCCTGCCGGGACGTGCGCGCGGGGGCTCAGCCCTTGCGCTTGGCGACCTCGTCGGTCAGCTGCGGGGCGACGGCGAACAGGTCGCCGACGACGCCGAAGTCGGCGATCTCGAAGATCGGCGCCTCGGCGTCCTTGTTCACCGCGACGATGGTCTTCGAGGTCTGCATGCCCGCGCGGTGCTGGATCGCGCCGGAGATGCCCAGCGCGACGTAGAGCTGCGGGGAGACCGTCTTGCCGGTCTGGCCGACCTGGAACTGCGCCGGGTAGTACCCGGAGTCGACCGCCGCGCGGGACGCGCCGACGGCGGCGCCCAGCGAGTCGGCCAGCTTCTCGACGACGTCGAACTTCTCCGCCGCGCCGACGCCGCGGCCACCGGAGACCACGATCGAGGCCTCGGTGAGCTCGGGGCGGTCGCCGCCGACGATCGGCTCGACACCGGTGATGCGGGTGGCCTTGGCCGCGTCGGTCGCGGGGACCTCCACGACCTCCTCGGCCGCCGCGCCGGAGGCCTCGGCGGCCTCCACGCCACCGGGGCGCACGGACACGACCGGGGTGCCGGTGGTGGCCTGGGACTTGACGGTGAACGCGCCGCCGAAGATGGACTGCACGGCGGTCACGCCGCCCTCGCCCTCCAGGCCGACGGCGTCGACCAGCAGGCCGGACCCGGTGCGGGCGGCCAGCCGACCGGCCACCTCCTTGCCGTCGGCGGTCGCCGCGACGAGCACCGCCACCGGCGACTTGGCGCCGACCAGCGCGGCCAGCACGTCGACCTTCGGGGTGACCAGGTAGCCGGTGGCGTCGTCGGACTCGGCGACGTAGACCTTCTCGGCGCCGTACTGGGCCAGCGACTCCTTGAGCTTGGCGGCCGTGCCGGACGTGCCGACGACCACCGCGGACGGCTCGCCCAGGGCGCGCGCCGCGGTCAGCAGCTCGAAGGTGACCTTCTTGATCTCGCCGTCGACGTGCTCGACGAGGACCAGGACCTCGGACATGGTGGTTGCTCCCTTCCCTCTCGCTGCGGTTGTCAGATGATCTTCTGGCCGACCAGGTACTCGGCGATCCGCGAACCGCCGTCACCCTCGTCCTCGACCCGCTGACCGGCCGCGCGCGGCGGCTTCGGGGCGACCTCGACGACCTTGGAGGTCGCGCTGCCCAGACCCACCGAACCGGCGTCGATGCCCAGGTCGGCGATGGTCAGGGTCTGCACCGGCTTCTTCTTCGCGGCCATGATGCCCTTGAAGGAGGGGTAGCGCGGCTCGTTGATCTTCTCGCCGACGCTGACCACCGCGGGCAGGCTCGCCTCGAGGTGGGTCAGGCCCTCGTCGGTCTCGCGGGTCACCTTGATGCTGGTGCCGTCGATCTCGACCTTGCGGGCGTGGGTCAGCTGCGGGTAGCCCAGCAGCTCGGCGAGGATGGCCGGGACGGCGCCGGAGCGGCCGTCGGTGGCCTCGTTGCCCGCGATGACCAGGTCGACCGAGTCGACCTTGCCGATGGCGGCGGCGATGACCTTCGAGGTCTGGATGACGCAGGAGCCGTGCAGGGCCTCGTCGGAGACGTGCAGCGCCTTGTCCGCGCCCATCGACAGCGCCTTGCGGATCGCCTCGGTGGCGCGGTCGGGGCCGACGCTGAGCACGGTGACCTCGCCGCCCTGCGCCTCCTTGATCAGCAGCGCTTCCTCGACGGCGCGCTCGTTGATCTCGTCGAGGACCGCGTCGGCGGACTCGCGGTCCAGCGTGTGGTCGGAGTCGGACAGCTTGCGCTCCGAGTAGGTGTCGGGCACCTGCTTGACCAGGACAACGATGTTAGGCATGGGTCTTCTTCGACCTCCCGGGACGAGCACCGTGGACCGCCGATCGTGGCGGGCAGCGCACCGTGGTATGAACGTGTTCGGTTCGGCTGACCTTGCCAAGCCCTGCGGCCGGCTGGGCACGTGGCGCCTTTTCCACCGCAATGTTACCCGTCAGTAGCGCGCGTGCAACCACGAGCTGTCGCAGTATGCGTGACGGTGCTCACCGCGTGCTCGCCGAACCCGGCCCGGCACCCCCCGCCGAGCGGTTAGGGTCATCGCATGAGGGTCGCGATCGTCACCGACTCCACCTCCTCGCTGCCGCCGGAGGTGGCGCGGCAGTGGGGCATCCGCGTGATCCCGATCCGCATCCACGTCGCCGACCAGGTCGACGACGAGCGGCGCATCCCGCCCGCGGCCGTGGTCGAGGCCATGCGCGGCGCCCTGCCGGTCTCGACCGAGCCGCCGCCGCCCGCGGCGTTCTACTGGGCCTACCGCGCCGCCGCCGAGGACGGCGCCGACGCGGTGGTGTCCGTCCACATCTCCGCCAAGCAGTCCACCACCGTCGAGCACGCCCGCGAGGCCGCCGCGCAGCTGCGCTTCCCGGTCGAGGTGGTCGACTCCGGCAACATGGGCATGACCATGGGCTACGCGGTCACCGGCGCGGCCAGGGTCGCGGGCGCGGGCGGCAGCCCCGCCCGGGTCATCGACACCCTCCAGCGCCGCCTGGGCGCCAGCACCACCCTCATCCACGTCGAGACCCTCGACTACCTGCGCGCGGGCGGGCGCATCGGCGCCGCCGCGCACCTCATCGGCTCGGCGCTGTCGGTCAAGCCCCTGCTGACCATCAAGGACGGCCAGGTCGCCCCCACCGGCCGCTCCCTGGGCACCGGCCGCGCCGTCCGCAAGCTCGTCGACCTGGCCGCCGAGGCCGCGGGCGACCGCACCGTCGACGTCGCCGTCGAGCACGTCGGCGCCCCCGAGCAGGCCAACACCGTCCTGGAGGGCCTGCGCAAGGCCATCCCCGACATCCGCGAGACCATCGTGACCGAGGCCAGCACCGCCATCGCCGTCCACACCGGCCCCGGCACGCTCTGCGTCCACATCAGCGGCACCTGACCCCGGCGGTCCGGTCAGGACGGACCGGGCCGTCGGCCCGCGGCGCCTGCCCGGGACGCGCCGCGCCCGGGTGCGCCGCGCCGACCACGGCCGGGACGGGGTGCGGGTCAGGTCGTGAACGCGTTGCCGGTGGCGATCTTGGGGCGGGGCAGCTCCGGGTGGGCGCCGGGGGTGGCGCGGGCGTAGACCTCGGCGGTCTGGCGGGCGATGAGGCCCCAGTCGAAGTCCTGGGGGAGGCGGGACTTGGCGAGCCGGGCGCGGCGGCGGGCGGCGGCGGGGTCGTCGAGGACGTGGCGGACGGCGGCGGTGAGGGCGTCGACGTCGCCCGGGGGGAAGGACAACCCGGTGCGGCCGTCGACGACGACCTCGCCCAGGCCGCCCGCGGTGGAGGCGACCAGCGGGGCGCCGACGGCCGCGGCCTCCAGGGCCACGATGCCGAACGGCTCGTAGCGGCTGGGCAGCACCACCGCGTCGGCGGCGGCGAGGGTGGCCACCAGGTCGGCGTCGTCGAGGTGGCCCGCGAACTCCACCGCGCGGCGCACCCGCAGCTTGCGGGCCAGGTCCAGCAGCGGCCCGGCCTGCGAGCCCTTGCCCGCCACCACCAGCCGGGTGCCCGGGTGCGAGCGGCGCACCCTGGGCAGGGCGGCGACCAGGTCGTGCACGCCCTTCTCCCACTCCAGCCTGCCGAAGAACAGCAGCAGCGGGCCGCCGTCGGGGCTGTGCGCGGCGCGGGCGGCGCGCACCGCCGCCGGGCTGGGCCGCCAGCCGCGCGGCTCGATGCCGTTGTGGATCACCGCGATGCCCGCCGGGTCCACCTCGAACAGGTGCGCCACCTCGGTGCGCATGGCCGACGAGCAGGTGATGAGCGCGTCGGCGCGGTTGGCCAGCCACCACTCCACCGAGTGCACCTGCTGGTTCAGCGGCTGCGACAGCCACCCGCTGTGCCTGCCCGCCTCGGTGGCGTGCAGGGTCGCCACCAGCGGCACCCCGGCGTGCCCGGCGAGGGCGACGGCCGGGTGGGTCACCAGCCAGTCGTGGGCGTGCACGACGTCCGGGCGCCAGTCGCGCACCAGGGCCAGGCCCGCGCGCACCATCCCGTGCCCCATCGCCAGCGTCCAGGCCACCAGGTCCTTCTCGAACACCAGGTGCGCGGGGTCCTCGGCCACCCGCACCACCCGCACGCCCGCGTCGAGCACGTCGGTGGTGGGGTGGGTGCCCGCGTCGCTGCCCGCCTCGTGCCTGCACAGCACGACGACCTCGTGGCCCTGGGCGGCGAGGTTGACCGCGATGGCGTGCACGTGTCTGCCCAGCCCGCCGATGACCACCGGTGGGTACTCCCAGGACAGCATCAGCACGCGCACGTCGGCATCCTCCCCGTCGGGTCCGCCAACCCTACTCGGGAGTAACGAACTGCCGGGCGTCCAGGTGGCCGAACGGCCCGTCCACCACCCGCAGGGCGGCGGCCCGCGCCCCGGCGCGCTCCCGGGCACCCGACCGCAGCAGCGAGGCCAGCTCGGCGTAGCGCTCGCCGTGCACCTTCGCCCGGCGGCGGGCGTAGTCGGCGGCGGAGTCCTTGGTGACCATGAACGCCCAGTCGCTCGACAGGGCCAGCAGCGCCTCGCGCACCACCTGGTCGAGCACCGGGTCGCGGTGCCCGGGGTCAACCCCGCGCAGCAGGTCGAGCAGGTCGCGCTGGAGCTCGGCGCCCGCGTGCACCAGGTCGGCCACCTGCTCGCCGTCCCACACCCGCCAGTCCTTGCCCGAGCCCCACGACGAGGCGGGCAGGTCCACCCGGCCGCCCACGTACCCGGCCGCCAGCGCGCCGCGCAGGGTCGTCACCCGCACACCCGCCTCCGGCAGCAGCCGCAGCACCCGCTCCAACCAGGCCGGGCCCTCGTACCACCAGTGCCCGAACAGCTCGGTGTCGTAGGCCGCGACCACGAGCGCGGGCCTGCCGTGCCGGTCGCGCTGCTCGCGCAGGCGCCGCACGACGGTGTCGACGAAGTCCGCGGCGTGCCGCTCGACGGCCGCGGCGGCCAGCGCGGGCTCGTAGGGCCGCTTGTCCTGCGGGGCCACGGCCCGGCCGGTGACCCGGGACGGCTTGAGGCCGGAGGGGTGGTCGTACGTGTGGAAGTCGCGGTAGGCGGGGTCGCCGGGGTAGCCGGCCTTGGGCGACCAGACGCGGTAGGTGACCTCCAGGTCGCGGCCGAAGCACACCACGTCGGAGTCGCCCACCGTGCGGGCGAAGGCGGTGTCGCCGTGCAGGGCCGGGCCGTCGACGAGGAAGCGGCGCACCCCCGCCGCCGCGTAGCCGGTCTCCATGCCCGGGGCGTACCCGCACTCCGGCGCCCAGATGCCCTCGGGCCGGGTGCCCACGCGCAGGGCGGTGTCGTCCAGGCCCAGGCGCAGGGCGGCCGCGCGCAGCCGCGGGTCGAGCAGCGGCTGGAACGGGTGCGTGGCGGGCCCGCCGATCAGCTCGACGACGCCGCCGTCCACCAGCGGGCGCAGCACCGGGGAGAACCCGTGCCGCCACCGGCCCTCGAACTCCGCCAGCGCCGCCGCCGAGTCCCGGAACTGCGCGGCGGCGACCTCGCGCAGCAGCGGGTCGCCGTGCTGCCAGCGGGTCGCGGCGTACTGGGCGCGCAGGTTCCAGTTGCCCAGCCAGTCGTGCGCGGCCCGCAGCGCGTGCGGGTCGTCGAGCTGGGCGGCCAGCACCGGGGTGACGCCGAGGGTGAGCACGTCGCGGCGGCCCTCCTCGGCGAAGCGGCGCACCAGGTCCACCAGCGGCAGGTAGGAGTGCGCCCACGCCTGGTACAGCCACTCCTCGCCCACCGGCCACGTGCCGTGGTGCGGCAGCCAGGGCAGGTGGCTGTGCAGGACGAGGGCGAACCCCCCGATCGGGTCGCTCATGCCCGCGCGACCGCCACCAGGTCGAGGGAGGCGTCGACGTCCTCGGCGCTGACCGCGAAATCCGCGGCGGTCACCGAGGTGACCGCGGCCAGCAGGTCGGCGGGCCACGGGTCGCCGGAGACCGCCACCGCCAGCTGCGCGTCGATGATCGACCCGCCGTGGGCGGCGTCGAGCCCGCGCAGCCGCGGGCCGTGCCCGAGCCCGCCGAGGAACTCCACGGTGAAACCGGCGTCCACCAGCAGCCCGGCCAGCTCGGCGCCCGCCAGCTCGCGGGTGTGGAACGGGTTGAGCGGGGTGTCGCGGCCCGGGGAGAAGGTGATCCGGTTGGGCGTGGTCACCAGCAGCACCCCGCCGGGGCGCAGCACCCGGTGGCACTCCAGCAGGAAGCCCTCCTGGTCCCACAGGTGCTCGATCACCTGGAGGTTCGCCACCACGTCGACGGCGCCGGTGCGCACCGGCAGCGCGGCGAGGTTGCCGCGCACGGTGCGCACCCCCGGGTAGGCCTTGGCGACGTGCGCCGCGGTGGTCGCGTCGTAGTCGAGCCCGACGACCCGGTCCGCGGTGCGCGCCAGCAGGTCGGCGCCGTAGCCCTCCCCGCAGCCCGCCTCCAGCACCACCGCGCCCGCGCAGTGGTGGGCCAGGTGCAGGTAGGCGGCCTCGTGGCGGCGGAACCAGTAGTTCTCGACGTCGATGCCGGGCACGGTCCGCTCACCGGTGAGCGGGAGCTGGTCGGCGCCGTCTGGTCCGGCGGGGGTTTCGGTCGACACGGACGCAGACGGTAGCCGATGCGGTTACCGGCGGGTCGGGGTCAGCGCTTGACGCCGACGGCGCCCGCGACGCAGTGCTGGGTGGGCGAGAGCGGCTTGACCCGCGGGCCGTCCGGCCACCACTGCGCGCACAGCGACAGCCCCGGCTCGAACAGCTCCAGCCCCGGCAGCATCTCCGCGATCTCGGCGCGCGTGCGGAACCGGCCGGTGCTCATGTCGCTGAGCAGCACCTTCTCCAGCTTCTTCGCGATCGGGGTGTAGCGCTCGTCCTCGGGGTCGAGGAAGTGGCTGATCCCCACCACCGAACCCGGGGCCAGGGCGTCGATGTAGGTCTGCATGATGTCGCGCGGCGGGCGGGCGCCGCCGTAGTGGTGGAACGTGGCCATCTGGAACAGCGCGATGGGCTGCTCGAAGTCCAGGTGCCGGGTGACGACCTCGTCGGCGAGCACCCGCTCGGGCTCGAAGATGTCCTGGGCGGTGAAGTGCGTGCGGTCGTTCTCCTCCAGCAGCGCCCGGCCGTGGGCGATCACCACCGGGTCGTGGTCGATGTAGACCACGGTGGTGTTGGGGTTGATCCGCTGGGCGACCTGGTGGGTGTTCTCCGCGGTGGGCAGGCCCGAGCCCAGGTCGAGGAACTGGCGCACCCCGGTCTGCTGGGCGATGAACCGGGTGACCCGGATGAGGAAGTCGCGGCTGTCGAAGGCGATGTGGGCGGCCTCGGGCACCAGCTCGTTGATCTTCCGCATCATCTCGCGGTCGACCTCGTAGTTGTCCTTGCCGTTGAGGAACCCGTCGTAGACCCGGGCGATGCTCGGCTTGGTGGTGTCGATGTAGGTGGGCAGCGCCGGGCCGGCGCCGTGGGGACCAGGCATCAGGGGATTCCTCACCCAGCGTCGTGAAACGTGAACCGTTTGCGGTCAAGAGGTACCCTCACTCTAGGGGCACGACCGCGCCGGGCACTACGGCGGGTAGCGATTAATCTGCGGAAGGGAATCGACGTGGCCGAGGTGCAGGGCGGTGGACCCACCGCCAGACGCATCGTGCTGGGCGCCCAGCTGCGCAGGCTCCGCGAGGCGGCGGAGATCAGCCGCGCGGACGCCGGGTACAGCATCCGCGGCTCGGAGTCGAAGATCAGCCGGATGGAGCTGGGCCGGGTCGGGTTCAAGGAGCGCGACATCGCCGACCTGCTCACCCTCTACGGCGTGCACGACAGCACCGAGCGCGAGCAGTTCCTCGACCTGGTCAAGCAGGCCAGCGAGCCGGGCTGGTGGCACCGCTACAACGACCTGATGCCGCCGTGGTTCCAGGACCTCGTCGGGCTGGAGGAGGCGGCCTCGCGCATCCAGTCCTACGAGCTGCAGTTCGTCCCCGGCCTGCTGCAGACCGAGGACTACGCGCGGGCCGTCGTCAGCGGCGGGCGGCCCGACCACGCCACCGAGGAGACCGAGCGGCGCGTGGCGCTGCGGATGAGCAGGCAGAAGGTGCTGCACGGGCTGCACGCGCCGAAGCTGTGGGCGGTGGTCGACGAGTCGGTGCTGCACCGGCCGATCGGCGGGCACCGCGTGCTGCGCGAGCAGCTGGACCACCTGCTGGAGATGACCCGGCTGCCGAACGTGTCGCTGCAGGTGGTGCCGTGGGCGCTGAGCGGCTACGCGGCGGAGGGCTCGTTCTCGGTGCTGCGCTTCTCCGAGCCGGAGCTGCCCGACCTGGTCTACCTGGAGCACCTGGGCGGGGCGGCCTACCTCGACCGGGCGGAGGAGATCGAGCGGTACAGCCGGGTGATCGACCGGCTGACCGTGGACGCCGAGACCCCGGCCCGCACCCGCGAGCTGCTGGCCAAGCGCCGCGCGGAGCTCTGAGCACGGGAACACGAGCAGGCGAGACGGGCCCCGGCGATTGCGCCGGGGCCCGTTTCCGTCCCCGGGACGGGGGGACGTGACACCCTCCGCATAGCGCTTCCCCCGTCAGATTTCCACGGTCGTATGACACTTTCGGATGCACGTGCATGTGCGTAAGCGAGCCTCGTGTTACGGTCAGCACCGGAAGATGCACGTGCAGTTGACTGCGCGGACTGACCGATTCGGGGGTCGAACCGATGACCGAGGTGCACAACGGGATACCCGCGGGCGCGCTGCCCGACGCGGCCTGGCGCCGCAGCTCCCGCAGCGGCAAGCTGGGGAACTGCGTCGAGCTGGCCCACCTGCCCACCGCCGCGGCGGTGCGCGACAGCAAGGCCCCGGACGGCCCGGCGCTGGTGCTGCCCGGCCGGGCGCTCGCGGCCCTGGTCGCCGCCGCCCGCGCGGGCCGCCTCGACCGGCCGACCACGGCCGACCTGCTGCGCACCCTGGTCGCCCGGGGCTTCGAGTTCCTGCACCCCCGCGACGCCGAGGGTGACCTGGTCGCCGTCGTCGGCGTCCGCGCCCACCACGGGGTGATCGACGTCGTCCGGCTGCACGCCGAGGACGACGTCACCGCCCTGCGCCTGCCCGGCGACACGCTGGACGTGCTCAACCCGACCACCGTGCTCTGGGAGCGCACCGGCTGGGCGACCACCGTGCTGCGCCTGCTGATCGACCTGCCCGACGACCGCACCCCGGGCGTCGCCACCACCGGCACCGTCTCCCCGCTGCGCGGCGTCTGGCTGCCGACCACCCCGGGCCGCGCGAAGTGGCTGCCCGCAACGGCATGAGCCCCCTGGGGGCGTGAGCGCCGGGGGCCGCCTTCCTTCGGGGGAGGGCGGCCCCCGGCCCCGTCACCCGGCCCTGCGGACCCCGGCCCCGCGGACCCCGACGCTGGGGGTCCCGGCAGCTCGGCAGCCCGCCGCGGTCAGCTCTCCAGCGTCTTCTGCAACGCCTTGGCGGCCTTGCGCGCCATGTCCGCCACCGCTTCCCGCCGCACCGCGTCGGCCTCGTAGGCGGACACCCGGTTGCGCACCACCTTCGCCGGGGCGCCTGCCGCGATGGCGTAGTCCGGGATGTCTCCGCGCACGACCGCGTGCGCGCCGAGCACGCACCCGCGCCCGACGCGGGTGCCCTTGGTGACCGTGACCTTCGTGCAGATCCAGGTGTCCGGGCCGATGCGCACCGGGGACTTGACGATGCCCTGGTCCTTGATGGGCTGGTGGATGTCGGTGGTGACGTGGTCGAAGTCGCAGATGTAGACCCAGTCGGCGACGAGGGCGGCTTCGCCCAGCTCGATGTCGAGGTAGCAGTTGACGACGTTCTGCCTGCCGAAGACGACCTTGTCCCCGATGCGCAGGGAGCCCTCGTGGCAGCGGATGGCGTTGCCGTCGCCGATGTGCACCCAGCGGCCGATCTCCAGCCTGCCGAAGCCGGGGCGGGCGTGGACCTCGACGTCCTTGCCGAGGAAGACCATGCCGCGCAGGACGACGTGCGGGTTGAGCAGGCGGAACTTGAGCAGCCGCCAGTAGCGGACCAGGTACCAGGGGGTGTAGGCGCGGTTGCGCAGCACCCAGCGCAGCGAGGCCCTGGTCAGGAACCGGGCCTGCTGCGGGTCGCGGTGGCGGCGCGACCAGAAGCGCAGGCGGGTGGCCACCGGCGATCCCCACATCGACGTCATGCCCCGACGGTAGCCGAGCGGGGTCGGGGTCCGGAGCGGGGTGGCAGGCTGGTGGCCATGCCCAGTCTGATCATCGACACCGACCCCGGCGTGGACGACGCCTTCGCGCTGGCGCTGGCGGTGCGCTCGCCGCAGGCCCGGGTGCTCGCGGTGACCACCGTGTTCGGCAACACCGACCTGGCGCAGACCACCCGCAACGCGCAGCGGCTGCTGGCGCTGCTGGGCCGCGAGGACATCCCGGTGGCCGCCGGGGCGGCGCGGCCCCTGGTGTACCCGTCACCGGTCGAGGCGGACACGGTGCACGGCGACGACGGCCTGTCCGGGCGCGCGCTGACCCTGCCGGAGCCGACCGCACCGCTGGCCGAGGAGGACGCCGTGTCGCTGATGGCGCGGCTGGTGCGGGAGTCGCCCGAGCCGGTGACGCTGGTGCCGATCGGCCCGCTGACGAACATCGCCGCGCTGTTCGCCGCCCACCCCGGGGTGAAGGCGAACGTCGACCGGGTGGTGGTGATGGGCGGGGGCCTCACCGGCGGCAACGTCACCGCCGCGGCCGAGTTCAACCTGTGGTGCGACCCGGAAGCGGCGTACCGGGTGCTGGTGGAGGAGGACGTGCCCACGGTGCTGGTGCCGATCGACCTGACCTACCAGTGCTCGGTCGACGGCGCGTGGCTGGACGAGGTGCGGGCGTCGGGGCCGGTGGGCGCGGTGCTCGAACCGCTGACCGAGACCTACCGGGCGCACTACGGGCGCGTCCTCGGCTACGACGGCACGGTGATGCACGACGCCGTGGCGGTGGCGGAGGCCGTGCACCCCGGCACGCTGACCACCACCCCGATGCCCATCACCGTCGACACCGCCCCCGGCCCGCGGCGCGGGGGCACGCTGGCCGACCGCAGGCTCATCGCCGTGGACGGCCCGGGGTTCCGCACCGTCGAGGTGGCCACCGGCACCGACGTGGCGGCGTTCCGCGACCTGCTCAAGGCGCGGCTGGGGTGAGCGCGCGGCCGCCCGGGTCCGCGGTGGACCCGGGCGGCCCGGTGCTCAGCCCGCCTTGCGGCCGCCGATCATCACGTTGTAGAAGAACTGCCGCGGCACGAACCGCTTCATCACCCGGTCGTCCAACCAGGACAGCCGCTGCCAGGAGCGCATCGCGAACATCGCCCAGCCGAAGCCGAGCTTCTCCCGCGGCACCGCGGCCTCGAAGGTGCGCACCGGCCAGCCGAGCAGGGCGGCGGTGAACTCCTCGGTCTTGGCCTCGACGTCCACCAGGCCCGCCGCGCGGGCGACGCCCTCCAGCTCGGCGGGGTCGAAGGTGTGGATGTCGACGACGGCCTCCAGCGCCGCGGCCCGGGAGGACTCGTCCAGCTCCTCCTGCGGGCGCCGCCAGCCGCGCAGCGGGCCCAGCTTGGTGATGTTGGTGGTCAGCCACCAGGTCGCCTGGCCGAGCTTGCGGGCGTACCTGTCCCCGATGCGGGTGGGCTCGCCCGCGAAGACGAACCTGCCACCGGGCTTGAGCACCCGGCGGATCTCCGCGAACGCGGCGGGCAGGTCGGGGATGTGGTGCAGCACCGCGTGCCCGACGACCAGGTCGAAGGTGTCGTCGTCGTAGGGGATGCGCTCGGCGTCGGCGACCCGGCCCTCCACGTCCAGGCCCAGGTTCTTGGCGTTGCGCAGCGCGACCTCGACCATGCCCGGGGACAGGTCGGTCACGTACCCCTTCTCGCCCACGCCGCCCTGCATGAGGTTGAGCAGGAAGAACCCGGTGCCGCTGCCCAGCTCCATGACCTTCTCGAACGGGCCCGCGGCCTCGCCCGCCACGGCGGTGAAGCGGCCGGTGGCGTAGTCGATGCAGCGCTCGTCGTAGGAGATCGACCACTTCTCGTCGTAGGTCCCGGCCTCCCAGTCGTGGTACAGGACGTTCGCCAGCTTGGGGTCGGCGTAGGCGGCCTGCACCTCCTCGGCGGAGGCGTGCGGGTTGGGCTTGGGGGTGCCGTCGGTGTCAGCGGCCATCGAACTCGGCCTTCCCCGGTCCGTTCTCGATGAACGACCGCATGCCGGTGGTCCGGTCCTCGGTGGCGAACAGGGCCGCGAACAGGTGGGTCTCCAGCTTGAGCCCGCTGGCGAGGTCGTTGTCCAGGCCGCCGTCGATGGCCGCCTTGGCCGCGGCCAGCGCGCGCGAGGCGCCCCCGGTGAACTGCGCGGCCCAGGCCACCGCGGTGGTGTAGACGTCGTCGGGGGCGACGACCTGGTCGAGCATGCCGATCGCCAGCGCCTCCTCGGCGCCGAGGAAGCGCCCGGTGTAGACGATGTCCTTGGCCTTGCTCGGGCCGACCAGGCGGGCCAGGCGCTGGGTGCCGCCCGCGCCGGGGATGATGCCGAGCAGGACCTCCGGCTGGCCGACCTTGGCGTTGTCGCCCGCCACCCGCCGGTCGCAGGCCAGGGCCAGCTCGAAGCCGCCGCCGAGGGCGTAGCCGGTGATCGCGGCGACGGTCGGCTTGGGCAGCGCGGCCACCTCGGCGATGGAGGCCTGGAGCTCGGGGGCGTAGTCGGTGATGTCGCCGTAGGACATCGCCGCGAACTCCTTGACGTCGGCGCCGGCGGCGAACACCTTGGGCCCGCCGTAGACCACCACGGCCTTGACGTCGGCGCGCGCCGCCGCCTCGCGGGCGGCCTCGCGCAGCTCCGCCTGCAGCTGGCGGTTGATCGCGTTCATCGGTGGCCGGTCGAGGCGGATCGTGCCGACCCCGCCCTCCACTTCGAGCCGGACGAACTCACCCACGGCCACGCCTCCTGTGTTCGATCCGCCCGCCACCTCCCCACCCGGCACCCGGGCCGACCCGGTGGGGTCTGGCGCGGTCCGGCGAGCGGCGGCGACGGCGGTGCCGGTCTGTCCCCCGAGAGGTTACTCGTCAGTACGTCAGCCGCGCCTGCGGGCGAAGAAGCGCTCGCCCGAGCGCTCCAGCTCCAGCGGCTGCCCGAACGCCGCCGACAGGTTCTCGCTGGTGAGCACGTCGTCGATGAGGCCCTGGGCGACCACCTCGCCGCGGGCGAGCAGCAGCAGGTGGGTGAAGCCGGGCGGGATCTCCTCGACGTGGTGGGTCACCAGCACGGTGGCCGGGGCGTCGGGGTCCATGGCCAGCTCGCTGAGCCTGCCCACCAGGTCCTCGCGGCCGCCCAGGTCCAGGCCCGCGGCGGGTTCGTCGAGCAGCAGCAGCTCGGGGTCGGTCATCAGCGCCCTGGCGATGAGGGTGCGCTTGCGCTCGCCCTCCGACAGCGTGCCGAAGGTGCGGTCGGCCAGGTGCGCGATGCCCAGCGACTTCAGCAGCTCGCCCGCGCGGCCGGTGTCGAGCTGGTCGTACTGCTCGCGCCAGCGGCCCAGCACCGCGTACCCGGCGCTGACCACCACGTCGATGACCTTCTCGTCCGGCGGCACCCGGTTGCCGGTGGCGGCGGTGGCGAAGCCGATGCGGGTGCGCAGCTCGAACACGTCCACCCGGCCCATCCGCTCCCCGAGCACGTGCACGGTCCCGGCGGTGGGGTGCAGCTCGGCGCCCGCGAGCCGCAGCAGCGTGGTCTTGCCCGCCCCGTTGCCCCCCAGCACCACCCAGCGCTCGTCGAGCTCCACGCGCCAGTCCACGCCCTTGAGCAGGTCGTTGCTGCCGCGCCGCACGCCGACGCCCGCCAGGTGCAGCACGAGGTCGTCGAGGTCGTCCGGGGTGCCGTCGGGGGTGCTCAGGTCCGTCACGACGGCCATTGTGCCCGTGCGCGGCTTGCCGGGGCGTGCGGGGCTTTTGACCGGGTGCGCACCCGGGCTCGGCGGGGGCGGGGCGGGGGCGCTTGACTGGTCGGCAACAGGACGGACGGGAGTGGGCATGGCCTCCGGCTACACGGTGAACACCACCAGCCTGGCGATCAGGGTGGGTGAGCTGAACGCGGTCGCGGACTCGGTGGACCAGGTGATCTCGACGCTCAACGCGGCGGGCTGCGACCTCGGGCCCGGTGAGATCACCGCCGCCGTGGCCGAGGTGGTCGAGCAGTGGCGCGACCACCTCGGGCAGTTCCGGGACAAGGTCGACAGGATCGCGGACAACGTGCGCGGCGCGGTGAGCAACTACGAGTCCGTGGAGCAGGGCGGCCACGACCGGATGATGGCCCTGGCCGACCGCACCGTGGCCGAGCAGCTCGTGCAGGGCCTGGAGCAGGCCGCGCCGCGGCCGAGGAGGCAGCCGTGAGCAGGCCGGGCTTCCCCGCGCTGGGCTTCGACCCCACCCCCGGCGACCCCGGGACGGTGCAGGCGGTGCTGCTGTCGATGGCCTCGGCGCAGCAGGCGATCGCGACCACGCTGCCGCGGCTGGAGGAGGCCGCCAAGGTCACCGACGACGCCGACTGGGGCGGCAGCGCGGCCGAGGAGTTCAGCGACCACGGCGACGACCTGCCGATGGGCCTGGGCAAGGGCGGCGAGGCGATCGGCAAGGCCGTCGAGGCGCTGAGCGCGTGGGCGCGGGTGATGGTGCCCAACCAGACCAGGGCCGACGAGCTGGAGAAGCGGGCCAAGGACCTCAAGAAGCAGGTCAAGGCCGCGTCGGAGGCGGTGCGCGACGCCGCCGGGGCCATCCCGCGCGACACCTCGAACCCGCACTACGGCGCCCGCTACGACGACTTCCTCTCCGCCACCAAGGCCGCCGCCGACCTCGACGCGCGGCTGGCCAAGGTGGTCGACGACGCCAAGCGGCTCCAGGCCAAGCACCTGCGCGAGGCCAACGCCGCCGCCGACGCCATCCGCAGCGGCCCGGACGACGCGTTCACGCCGGAGAACGACACCTGGTACGTGCAGGCCTTCGACGGCACCGCCAAGGCCGCCGACTGGGTGTCGCTGGCCACCGGCACGGTCGCCGCGGGCCTGGCCGCCACCGGCATCGGGCTGCCCGCGGCGGCGGTGCTGGAGACGGCGTCGACCACCAGCGGCGCGGTGGGCTCGCTCGCCGCGCTGGGCCAGCAGCTCTCCGGTTCGCGCAACGCCCAGGGCTGGGCGGGCACGCTGATCGGGCTGGGCACCAGCGTCATCCCCGGCGGCGGCACCGCCGCGGCGGCCGTGCGCTCGGGCACCCGGGCCGCGGCCAAGGGCGGGTCGCGGCAGGCGCTCAAGCAGGTGGCCAAGGACGTGCGCGAGGCGCTGGGGTCAGGCGGTGCGCCGGGCGTGGTGAACACCGTCAAGGAGATGCGCGAGCGCGGCATCGAGGGCAAGGTGCGCAAGGACCTCATCGACTCCGGGCGCGAGGCGGCCAAGCGCCAGGGGCTCACCGACGACCTGTCGAAGCTGCCGCTGGCCGAGCGCCGCGACGCACTGCTGGGCCTGGGCGCCGCGGAGAAGCAGCGCGAGGCCGTGGTCAGCTCGATCGACAACACCACCAAGCTCGCGGAGAAGGCGGGCGTCGAGCTCGACGACGGCCAGAAGGCCAGGCTGGACGCGCTCAAGCTGGCGCTGAACCCGACGCCCAAGGCGGTCGACGACGCGATCACCGGCAAGATCACCGACCGGCTGAAGGGCGAGTGACGTGCTGCTGTCGATGCCCGGCGACGTCGTGCACACCATCCCGCTGGCGGGCCGGGAGGCGGCGGTGCGCGAGTTCGCCGCGCTGCTGACCGGCATCCGCCCCGGCGCGGCCGCCGACCTGGAGTCGCTGGCCACCGAGGCGGTGGAGACGGCGCTGCGCGAGGGGGCGGTGCTGCTCGCCGTGGTCACCCCGGAGGGCGCGGGCCCGGCGCTGCTGACCGGCGTGCCGGTGGACGCCCCGCCCACCTGGGACGCCGACTCCGCCGACACCCTGCGGGACAAGGTGGAGGACCTGGCCGGGCCGGACGTGCGGGAGACGCTGCTGGTGCCGACCGCGCTGGGCCCGGCGGTGATCGCCCAGCGGGTGCCCGGCCCCGAGCAGGCGCGCGCCCGCAGGCCGCTCACCCTCCAGCTCCAGGCGTTCATCCCCGAGCCGGGCACCGGCCGGATGCTGCTGCTGACCCTGGCCAGCCCGCGCCTGGACGGCTGGGCCGCCCACCAGCTGCTGTTCGGGCAGATCGTCTCCTCGGCCGCCCACGACCCGGCCGACGACTTCGGCCCGGTGGGCACCGCGCCCGCCCCGCAGCAGGCCCCCGCCCCGCAGCGCGCCCCCGACCCCGGCGCCACCACCGAACCCGCCACCACCCCCGAGCCCGTGGTCGCCGCCGAGCGCCGCCCCCGCCGCCGGGCCGCGGTGCCGGAGGAGGAGTCCTACGAGTTCACCACCTTCCGCGTCACCTGACCGGGGACCTCGCAAGCCCCTCGCGGGCGCCGGGAGATCGATCACGCGGGAACCGCTCCCGGGTCGATTCCCGGGCCCCGGTTTGTGAGGATGGTCCGGTGACCACCGCTGCCCCGCACACGCTGCCCGGCCACCCGTTCCCGCTCGGGGCGCACCCCGAGGGCGGTGGCGTGCGGTTCGCCGTGCACAGCTCGGTGGCCGAGCGGGTCGAGCTGTGCCTGGTGGACGACGACGGCGGGCGGCAGGTCGAGCAGCGCGTCGAGCTGACCGAGCGGACCTTCGACATCTGGCACGGCCTGGTCCCGGGCATCACCCCCGGTCAGCGCTACGGGTACCGGGTCCACGGTCCGTGGGACCCCGGTCGGGGGATCCGGTGCAACCCGGCGAAGCTGCTCGTCGACCCCTACGCCCGGCGGATCACCGGCCAGGTCGGCGAGCTGGCCGCCACCCGCGCGCACCGCGGCGACCCGATGACCGGGGCGCCCTCCCGGGTCGACTCGCTGGGCTCGGTGCCGCTGTCGGTGGTGGTGGCCGCGGGCGGGTCCGGCACCGGGCCGCGGCTGGACATCCCGTTCGAGGAGACGGTGGTCTACGAGCTGCACGTCAAGGGGTTCACCAAGCTGCACCCCGACGTGCCCAAGCACCAGCGCGGCACCTACCTCGGGCTGGCGCACCCCGCCGTCGTCGAGCACCTGGTGCGGCTCGGGGTGACCGCGGTGGAGCTGCTGCCGGTGCACGCCCACGCCGACGAGCCGATGCTGCTGCGCTCGGGCAGGCACAACTACTGGGGCTACTCCACCCTGGGGTTCCTGGCCCCGCACGAGGGCTACGCGTGCAGGCCGGGCCACGAGGTCGAGGAGTTCCGCACCATGGTGGCCGCCCTGCACCAGGCGGGCATCGAGGTCATCCTCGACGTGGTCTTCAACCACACCTGCGAGGGCGGGGTGGACGGGCCGACGCTGTCGCTGCGCGGGCTCGACGCCCCGGCCTACTACCTGCGCGACGGCTCCGGCCGCGACGTCGACCTCACCGGGTGCGGCAACACCCTCGACCCCGGCTCGCCCGCGGTGGTGCGGCTGGTGACCGACTCGCTGCGCTACTTCGCCACCGAACTCGGCGTCGACGGGTTCCGGCTGGACCTGGCCTCGGCGCTGGGCAGGCCGCGCGGCGGGGCGTTCGACCCGCACTCCGCGCTGCTCACCGCGATCACCACCGACCCGGTGCTGGCCAACCGCAAGCTCATCGCCGAGCCGTGGGACGCCACCGGGGAGGGCTACCGGGTGGGCGGGTTCGGCGTGCAGTGGGCGGAGTGGAACGGGCGCTACCGCGACGGCGCCAGGGACTTCTGGCGCGGGGCCAGCGCGCCGCGCGACCTGGCCTACCGGCTCACCGGCTCCTCCGACCTCTACGCCGCCAGCGGGCGCAGGCCGTGGGCGTCGATCAACTTCATCACCGCCCACGACGGGTTCACCCTGCGCGACCTGGTGTCCTACGACCACAAGCACAACCACGAGAACGGCGAGCACAACCGCGACGGCACCGACGACAACCGGTCGTGGAACTGCGGGGTCGAGGGCGAGACCGGCGACCCGGCGGTGCTGGCGCTGCGCGACCGGCAGGCGCGCAACCTGCTCGGCACGCTGCTGCTGTCCACCGGCACCCCGATGCTGACCGCGGGCGACGAGCGCTGGCGCACCCAGCACGGCAACAACAACCCGTACTGCCTGGACAACCAGACCTCCTGGGTGGACTGGTCGGCCGACGCGCGCGCCGACGACCTGCTGGCGTTCACCCGCAGGCTGATCGCGCTGCGCGCGGACTCCCCGGCGCTGCGCCAGCCGCAGTTCTTCGACGGCCGCCCCACCCGCTCCGGCGAGCCGGACCTGGTGTGGTTCCGGGCCGACGGCGCGGTGATGGCCGAGGAGGACTGGTTCGACGAGGGCAACCGCACCATCGGGATGTGGGTGGACGGCTCGGAGAGCCTGTCGCGCACCCGGGAGGGCGAGCTGGTCGCGGACGACTCCTGGCTCCTGCTGCTGCACGCGGGCGCGGACCCGGTGGACGTGGTGCTGCCGGGCGAGGCCTACGGGGAGCGGTTCGTGCCCGAGTTGGACTCGGGTACGCCGCGCGGGGTGCCCGCGGACGTCGGACCGCTGGTCCCGGGGGCGTCGCTGACCGTCCCGGGTCGGACGTTGCTGCTGCTCCGTGCACCGCGTACCAGCCAGTGAGAAGCCTGGTGAAGGGTTGCCGGCGCGTGCGACGATCACGGGCGTGACCAGGTCGTTGTTCGCGTGGAGCGACCGCACCGTCGACTTCCTGCTGGTGGCGTCGTGCGGCTGTCGGGGTCCTCAGTCCCGCTGAGACCCCCGCACGCCCGACCCCCGCCCAGGAGACCGGCATGACCACGTCGCTCGCACGCTCCCAGGACATCCACCCGACCCTCGACGTGCCCCGCCTGCACGAGCTGATCGCCCCCCGCGCTCCGGTGTGGACGGCGGCGGAGCTGCGGGACCTCACCGCCACCACCGCCGAGGAGCTGGCGGGCCCGCTGCGCAGGCTGCTCGCCTACACCCCCGACCAGCGCTGGTGGGCCCGCATCGCGCTCACCGACGAGGTGGAGCTGTGGCTGCTGTCCTGGCTGCCCGGCCAGGGCACCGCCCCGCACGACCACGGCGGCGCCTCCGGCTCGTTCGCCGTGCTGGAGGGCGAGGTGGCCGAGACCTACCGCTACCCCAGCTCCCCCATCCGCCACCGCAGGCACACCGCGGGCAGCGCGATCGGCTTCGGCGCGGGCCGCGCGCACGAGGTGCGCAACGTGGGCACCGCCCCCGCCGCCACCGTGCACGCCTACTCCCCGCCGCTGGTGCCCACCCGCGAGTACGCCACCCTGGCCGACGTGCCCGCCGAGATCCCGAGCCTCGGGTGAGCGGCGTCGACGACTTCCTCGACGCCGCGCGCGCCGAGCTGGACCGGGTCACCCCGGCCGAGGCCGAGGCGCACCGCGCGGCCGGGGCGATCCTGGTCGACATCCGCCCGCTGGCCAACCGCGCCGCGGAGGGCGAGATCCCGGGCGCGCTGCCCATCGAGCGCATCCACCTGGAGTGGCGGCTGGACCCGCGCGGCAGCCACCGCATCCCGCAGGTGGCCGAGGACTCGACCGTCATCGTCTTCTGCAACGACGGCTACGCCTCCAGCCTCGCCGCCCGCGACCTGCACCGCGTCGGCCTGCCCGGGGCCACCGACCTGGTGGGCGGCTACCGGGCCTGGAAGCGCGCGGGCCTGCCCACCCAGGACGGCGGCAGCCCGGCCATCCCGTAGTGGCGACGAGAACGGTGAAAATGATTTGTCTTCGCTGCGGATGACGCCTCGATAACCCGAACAAAGCGCACGCCGAAAATCCCCCACAATGGGGAACCGCCACCCGGGGGTGGGCGTCAACACGTCCATGCCCGCAATCCGAGTGCTGCGCCACCCGCTCACCCTGCTCACCGCGGGAACAGCGCTCCTGGGCTACTTCCTGGGCAGAGCACCGCTGACCCCGGTCCTGGGGCTCTGGGCGGGAATGCTCGTCGGCCTCGCCGCCCTCCAGGTGGGCGTGATCCTGGGCGCGCTGGTCTTCCACGTGCGCATCCACCAGGTCGTCATCGGCGTCGGCAAGCGCTGGAAGGAATGGACGACCCCCCGCCGCACCATTTCCCTGCGCGCGATCCCCCTGCTCATCTCCGTGGCCGTCGGCCCCGGCCGCGCACCCGCGCGCACCCGGATGTGGCGGGCGGCCGCGGTGTCGGCCGCGGTCGCGTTGCTGCTCGTTTGCGGGGCGGTCCTGTGGGCGGCCACGGGCGGGTCCTTCGCATGGGGCGCGGCGATCGGCACCGCTTACGCGACGGTCGTGGGACTGGTTCCCCGCAAGACCGCGGCATCGACCTCCACCGGTTGGTACCTGTTCCGCCTCCCCCGACTCGACGGCGTGCGCGCCGAACAACTCGACGCGGCACCGGTCGTGGCGCGCACCGTGGACGCCGCCCAAGCCGGGAACCTGCGGGAGGCGGCTGAACTCGCGGGCGGTTTGGCGAAGGACTACCCGCACCTGCGCACCGCCACGGCCGCGCGGATCCTGGTGCTGGAGGCGGAGGGGCGGTACGCCGAAGCCCTCATGCTGGCGATGGCCTTGGCGGGGGACGCGGAGCAGACTCCGCAGGAGGCCGCGGTGTCGTTCGCGGCCCTGGCGGGCTTGGCCTGCGCGACTGTCGAAGCCGGGCACCTGGACGCGGAACTCGGGCTGGGGACCGCGGTGCAGGCGTTCGAGAACGCCGAGACGCTGGGCTACCCGGGGCACAAGCTGAACGGGGCGCGGGCGTTGCTGGAACTCCTGCGCGGCAACGCCGCGCGGGCGGTCTCCCTGGCCCGGCTGTCAGCGGACGCGACCGACGACCGGCTGTCGCGGGCGGACGACTTGGCGACGTTGGCCCGGGCGCACATGGTCGCGGGGGACAACGCGGCGGCTCGGGCGGCGCTGGTGGAGGCTGAGCGGTTGGTGCCGTGGTGGCCTCGGGTGGTGGCGACTCGGGCTCGGTTGGACGTGGGGGCTTGATGCTGGGTGGGACGCCTCGCCTTCGGCTTCGGCGTTTGGTAGAGCCCGGTCGTTTGTTGGCTGGC
>NZ_MKQR01000022.1 GCF_001940455.1 Actinokineospora bangkokensis
TTCCCCGGACAAGCACAACCACCACATCGAGCACCCCCGTAGCCGGGCCGCCGGTTCCGTAGGTGGGCGCGCTGCTTTTGACCTTGTGCCAACTGTGACGTGGCTGGCTTGAAAGGCGGCGGCTACGCCGCCGCACCCCAGAGAATCCTTCCCCGGCTTTCGTCTTTGGCTTTTCCCATGACGCAAGCACTTACGGAACGGGTAGCCCGGCTACGGACATGCTCGATGCGGTGGACTTGTTTGGGTGGGGAAGGCGATCATGAGCTACCCTGTCCGGGTTGAGCGGGGCTCTTTTGGCCCCAGCTTTTCCCGCTCTCTCAGCTCATGATCGCCGTAGGGGCCCCACCCAAACAGGTCCACCGCATCGAGCCCGCAATGCAAATCCCGAAACGACCCGCCGAAGGCGAGGCGAACCGCCCCCGGAGCACGACCCCGGGGGCGGCGCGGCGTCAAGCGAGCACGACCCGCCCCAACTCAGCGGGCGTGGCCAGCAACCTGTGCTTCGGCAGGACCCGGGCGGTCACGCCCAGCGCGCCCGCGTGGGGCAGGGGCAGTTCCACCGCGTAGCGGCCCTCCCCCACCGGTGCCATCGTGGCGGTGACGACGTCGCTGAGGTCGTCGGTGTCGCTGACGCGGCCTGCGACGGCCTGGACCTCGACGTCGTCGGGGGACAGGCCCGCCAGGTCGACCAGGGCGCGGACGGCGACGCGGTCGCCGACGACCGGGGTGGTGTTCTCCTCCAGGGCCAGTTCGCAGTCGAGGACCTTGACGCGGGGCCAGGCCTCGGCGAGGCGGACGCGGTAGGCGGCGAGGTCCTTGGCGGCGGTGAAGCCGTCGGCCACGGCCAGGGCGCCGGAGGTGGCGGCGGGGGCGTAGGCGGACTCGACGTACTCGCGGACCATGCGGGAGGCCTGGACCTGGGGGCCGAGGGCGGCGAGGGTGTGGCGGACCATGGCCATCCAGCGGGTGGGGACGCCCGCCTGGTCGCGGTCGTAGTAGAGCGGGGCGACCTGGGAGCCGAGGAGCTCGTAGAGGGCGGCGGCCTCCAGGTCGTCGCGGCGGATGGGGTCGTGGACGCCGTCGGCGGTGGGGATGGCCCAGCCGTTGCTGCCGTCGTAGAACTCGTCCCACCAGCCGTCGCGGATGGACAGGTTGAGGCCGCCGTTGAGGGCGGCCTTCATGCCCGAGGTGCCGCAGGCCTCCAGGGGGCGCATGGGGTTGTTCAGCCAGACGTCGCAGCCCCAGTAGAGGTAGCGGGCCATGGACATGTCGTAGTCGGGCAGGAACACCACCCGGTGCCGCACGCCCGCGTCGTCGGCGAAGCGGACGATCTGCTGGATGAGGGCCTTGCCGCCGTCGTCGGCCGGGTGGGACTTGCCCGCCACCACCAGCTGCACCGGGCGCTCCGGGTGCAGCAGCAGTGCGCGCAGCCGCTCCGGGTCGCGCAGCATCAGGGTGAGCCGCTTGTAGGTGGGCACGCGGCGGGCGAAGCCGACGGTGAGCACGTCCTGGTCGAAGATCGAGTCCGTCCAGCCCAGCTCCAGCGCCGACGCGCCGCGCTGCAACCACGCCGCGCGCACCCGGCGGCGGACCTCGCCGACCAGGCGGCCGCGCAGCGCGCAGCGCAGCGCCCACAGGTCGGCGTCGGGCACCGACGAGTCCGCGATCGGCCCCGGGCCCTCCGGGTCCCCGATCAGCTCGGTCATCTCCTTGGCCGTCCACGTGGGCCCGTGCACGCCGTTGGTCACCGAGCTGATCGGCACCTCGCCGGTGTCGAAGCCCGGCCACAGCCCGCCGAACATCTCCCGGCTCACCGCGCCGTGCAGCTGCGACACGCCGTTGGCCCGCTGGGCCAGGCGCAGCCCCATGTGCGCCATGTTGAACATGCCCGGGTTGTCCTCGGCGCCCAGCGCCAGCACCCGCCGCAGGTCCACCCCGGGCAGCAGCGACTCATCGCCGAAGTAGTGCTGCACCAGGTCCACCGGGAAGCGGTCGATGCCCGCGGGCACCGGGGTGTGGGTGGTGAACACCGTGCCCGCGCGCACCGCCGAGAGCGCCTGGTCGAAGTCGAGGCCCTGCCCCGACACCAGCTCGCGCACCCGCTCCAAGCCGAGGAAGCCCGCGTGGCCCTCGTTGGTGTGGAACACCTCCGGCTGGGCCACCCCGGTCAGCTCGCAGTAGGTGCGCACCGCGCGGACGCCGCCGATGCCCGCCAGGATCTCCTGGCGGATGCGGTGGTCCTGGTCGCCGCCGTAGAGCCGGTCGGTGACCGCGCGCAGGTCGTCGGCGTTCTCCTCGATGTCGGAGTCGAGCAGCAGCAGCGGCACCCTGCCGACCTGGGCCTTCCAGATCCGCGCGCGCAGCACCCGGCCGCCGGGCATCGCCACGTGCACCAGGATCGGCGCCCCGGACGGCTCGGTGATCAGCTCCAGCGGCAACCCGTTCGGGTCGAGCACCGGGTAGTGCTCGACCTGCCAGCCGTCGAGCGACAGCGACTGGCGGAAGTAGCCGGAGCGGTAGAGCAGGCCGACGGCGATGAGCGGCACGCCCAGGTCGGAGGCGGCCTTGAGGTGGTCACCGGCCAGCACGCCGAGGCCGCCGGAGTAGTTCGGCAGCGCCTCGGTGACCCCGAACTCCATGGAGAAGTAGGCGATCGCGGCGGGCATCCTGGCCCCGCCGGGGTCCGCGGCGCGCTCCTGGTACCAGCGCGGGTCGCCCAGGTAGCGGCGCAGGTCGTCGGACACCCCGGCCAGCCTGCCCAGGAAGTCCTCGTCGGCGGCCAGTGCCTCCAACCGCTCGGCGGGCACCTGGGCGAGCAGGTGCAGCGGGTCGCCGCCGACCCGCTCCCAGACGCCCCGGTCGACCGAGGCGAACAGGTCCTGGGTGGGCGGGTGCCAGGTCCACCGCAGGTTGGTGGCCAGCGTGCCCAGGTCGGCGAGCGGTGCGGGCAACCCGGCCCGGACCGTGAATCGGCGTACGGCTCTCACGGGCACCGACCCTACTGGCGAACCTGGATCGAGCAAGCCTCCCCGGCCCGCCGGGCCCGCCGCGGCGGTGACGGGCAGTCAGCGGCGGCGGCACCGCGTGGTGCCTCCGGGGGAAGGCGGGGCGATCGGGGTTGAAGGCGCGCCGGGCGGGGGTAAGTCCTGCTGGACAGGGCGCGTCTCGGCGGGTCGCGGCGATGGGAGGTCGGTGTGTGGGGCTTAATCGAACAAGGCAGACTGTGGCCACGCACCCGCGACCGAGAGGAGCCTGACCGGTGAGCGGTCGGCTGGGCATCGACGACGTCTCCCCGATCGTGTCCTGCGGTCGGTACCCGTCCAAAGCTGTGGTGGGCGAGCACATCCCGATCGGAGCCACGGTCTGGCGCGAGGGCCACGACGCCGTCGCCGCCACGGTCACCTGGCGCGGGCCGCACGACGCGCGGGCCCGGCGCACCAGGATGGCGCCGGTGGGCACCGGCACCGACCGGTTCGCCGCGGTCATCGCCCCGGACGCCGAGGGCCTGTGGACCTACCGGGTGGACGCCTGGTCGGACCCGTGGGCGACCTGGCGGCACGCGGTCGAGGTGAAGGTGGCCGCGGGCCAGGACGCCGGGGAGCTGGCCAACGACCTGGAGATCGGCGCGCGGCTGCTGGAGCGGGTGGGGCGCCGCCCGGACCGCAGCGCCGAGCGCAAGCTGCTGCTGTCGGCGGCGCGGGCGCTGCGCGACACCACCCAGCCGCTGCCCGCCCGGATCGCGGAGTCGCTGTCGGAGCCGGTGCAGCGGGTCATGCACGAGCACCCGGTGCGCGAGCTGGTCACCAAGGGCAAGGCCCTGCAGGTGCTGGTCGACCGCAAGACCGCGCTCTACGGCTCCTGGTACGAGTTCTTCCCGCGCTCCACCGGTGGTCTCGACACCGAGGGCAAGCCCAAGCACGGCACGTTCAAGACCGCCACCAAGGAGCTGGACCGGGTCGCGGCCATGGGCTTCGACGTGGTGTACCTGCCCCCGATCCACCCCATCGGCGAGGTCAACCGCAAGGGCCCGAACAACAGCGTGGAGTCCCGGCCGGGCGACGTCGGGTCCACCTGGGCCATCGGCTCGGTCGACGGCGGCCACGACGCGATCCACCCGCTGCTGGGCGACTTCGACGACTTCGACGCGTTCGTGGCCAGGGCCCGCGAGCTGGACCTGGAGATCGCGCTGGACTTCGCGCTCCAGTGCGCGCCGGACCACCCGTGGGTGTCCAAGCACCCGGAGTGGTTCACCACCCGCCCGGACGGCACGATCGCCTACGCGGAGAACCCGCCGAAGAAGTACCAGGACATCTACCCGGTCAACTTCGACAACGACCCCGAGGGCATCTACGCCGAGGCGCTGCGGGTCGTGCTGCTGTGGGTGGAGCACGGGGTCAAGGTGTTCCGGGTGGACAACCCGCACACCAAGCCGCCGGACTTCTGGGAGTGGCTGATCCGGCAGGTGAAGGCGCAGCACCCGGACGTGCTGTTCCTGGCCGAGGCGTTCACCCGCCCGGCGCGGCTCTACGGGCTGGCCAAGCTCGGCTACACCCAGTCCTACACCTACTTCACCTGGCGCACGGCCAAGTGGGAGCTGGAGGAGTTCGGCCGCGAGATCGTCGAGCACGCCGACGAGTCCCGGCCCAACCTGTTCGTCAACACCCCGGACATCCTGCACGAGTCGCTGCAGCACGGCGGCCCGGGCATGTTCGCCATCCGCGCCGCGCTGGCCGCGACGATGTCGCCCACGTGGGGGGTCTACGCGGGCTACGAGCTCTACGAGCACGAGGCGGTCAAGCCCGGCAGCGAGGAGTACCTGGACTCGGAGAAGTACCAGCTGCGCCCGCGCGACTTCGCAGGCGCGCTGGCCGAGGGCCGCTCCCTGCAACCGTGGATCACCCGGCTCAACGCGGTCCGGCGGGCGCACCCGGCGTTGCAGCAGCTGCGCACGCTGCGCTTCCACGCGATCGAGAACGAGCAGATGATCGCCTACTCCAAGGTGGACCCGGAGACCGGCGACACCGTGGTCGTCGTGGTGACCCTCGACCCGCGCAACAGCCAGGAGGGCACGCTCTGGCTGGACTGGGGCGCGCTCGGCCTGGAGCCGGGGAAGGTCTACCAGGCCCACGACGAGGTGTCGGGGCAGGTGTTCGAGTGGGCGGCGTCGGACGGCAACTACGTCCGGCTCGACCCGTGGCAGTCCGTGGCGCACATCGTCCACATCCGACGATAGGGGTCGCGCGGGGGCCGGTGGTGCGCCGACCCCCGCGGGCCGGGGCCCGCCGTGCGCGTGGAGGTGCAGTGGTGTACCTGTACGCAGGCTGGCCGACGACGACGACGGCGACGAGGTGACGGGGCAGAGCATGACTGGTGACAACGACGCCGCGCCGGACGCGGCACTGGGCCTCGAAGGGGTCCCGCACACGGGGGAGGCGGTGACCGAGGACGGCCACCTCGTCGAACCCCAGGCGGAGGACTTCACCCCGGCGCGCGAGGCGCCGCCGGACCACCAGTGGTACAAGAGCGCGGTCTTCTACGAGGTGCTGGTCCGGGCGTTCAACGACTCCGACGGCAACGGCACCGGCGACCTGCGCGGCCTGGCCGACAAGCTGGACTACCTGCAGTGGCTCGGGGTGGACTGCCTGTGGCTGCCGCCGTTCTACGCCTCCCCGCTGCGCGACGGCGGCTACGACATCTCCGACTTCCGGGCGGTGCTGCCCGAGTTCGGCACCGTCGAGGACTTCGTGCACCTGCTCAACCAGGCGCACCGGCGCGGCATCCGGGTCATCACCGACCTGGTGCTCAACCACACCTCCGACGCCCACCCGTGGTTCCAGGAGTCGCGCAACCACCCCGACGGGCCCTACGGGGACTTCTACGTCTGGTCCGACACCGACGACCGCTACCCCGACGCGCGGATCATCTTCGTCGACACCGAGACCTCGAACTGGACCTACGACCCGGTGCGCGGGCAGTTCTACTGGCACCGGTTCTTCTCCCACCAGCCGGACCTCAACTACGAGAGCCCGGTGGTGCAGGAGGCGATGCTCGACGTCCTGCGGTTCTGGCTCGACCTCGGCATCGACGGGTTCCGCCTGGACGCCGTGCCCTACCTGTTCGAGGAGGAGGGCACCAACTGCGAGAACCTGCCGCGCACGCACGAGTTCCTCAAGACCTGCCGCAAGGTCGTCGACGACGAGTACCCGGGCCGGGTGCTGCTGGCCGAGGCGAACCAGTGGCCCGCCGACGTGGTGGAGTACTTCGGCGACGCCGCGATCGGCGGCGACGAGTGCCACATGGCCTTCCACTTCCCGCTCATGCCGCGCATCTTCATGGCGGTGCGCCGGGAGTCGCGCTTCCCCATCTCGGAGATCCTGGCCCAGACCCCGGACATCCCGGAGGGGGCGCAGTGGGGGATCTTCCTGCGCAACCACGACGAGCTGACCCTTGAGATGGTCACCGACGACGAGCGCGACTACATGTACGCCGAGTACGCCAAGGACCCGAGGATGAAGGCCAACATCGGCATCCGCCGCCGGTTGGCCCCCCTGCTGGACAACGACCGCAACCAGCAGGAGCTGTTCACCGCCCTGCTGCTGTCGCTGCCCGGGTCGCCGGTGCTGTACTACGGCGACGAGATCGGCATGGGCGACAACATCTGGCTGGGTGACCGCGACGCGGTGCGCACGCCGATGCAGTGGTCGCCGGACCGCAACGCCGGGTTCTCCCGCTGCGACCCGGGCAGGCTGTACCTGCCCGCGATCGCCGACCCGGTCTACGGCTACCAGGCGGTCAACGTCGAGGCGCAGATGAACAACACCTCGTCGCTGCTGCACTGGACCCGCCGGATGCTCCAGGTGCGCACCGACCACCCGTCCTTCGGCAAGGGCGACTTCACCGAGCTGGGTTCGTCCAACCCGAGCGTGCTGGCCTACCTGCGCCGGTTCACCGGCCCGGACGGCACCGAGGACGTCGTGCTCTGCGTGAACAACCTGTCGCGCTTCCCGCAGCCGGTGGAGCTGCACCTGTCCGAGCACGCCGGGCGGGAGCCGCTGGAGCTGACCGGCGGGGTGCGCTTCCCCGCGATCGGCGACCTGCCGTACCTGCTGACGCTGCCGGGGCACGGCTTCTACTGGTTCCAGATCACCGATCCCCAGGAGGAGGGCGAACCGCAGTGACCGACCGACCCGGGCACGACGTGGCGGACCTGGCAGAGGACCTGCGCGCGTGGCTGCCCGCCCAGCGCTGGTTCGCCGCCAAGGGGCAGGAGCTGACCGGTGTCCGGGTCGTGCGGGCCGCGGAGCTGTCCGAGGACCTGGTGCACGTGCTGGTGGCGGCGGGCGACGAGGTCTACCAGCTGCTCGTCGGGGTGCGCGCCGAGCTGCCCGACCACCTCGCCCCGGTGGCCATCGGGCCGCTGGGCGGGGGCACCGCCTACGACGCCGCGCTCGACCCGGACCTGGTGTCCGGGCTGGTGGACCTGATGGCCAAGGGCGCCGAGGTGGGCGGGCTGAGCTGGCGCGCCGAGCCGGGCGTGGAGCTGGTGACCGGGCTGCGGGCGCGGCCGGTGGGGGTGGAGCAGTCGAACACCTCGCTGGTGTACGGCTCGCAGTACATCCTCAAGCTGTTCCGCCGCCCGGTGCCCGGCCCGAACCGGGACGTGCAGCTGCACCGGGCCCTGCACGCCGCGGGCAGCAAGCAGATCGCCACCCCGGTCGGCACGGTCACCGGCGAGCTGGACGGGCAGCCGACCGTGCTGGGCTTCGCGCAGCGCTTCCTCGGCGACGCCGCCGAGGGCTGGGCGACGGCCACCGCCAGCGTCCGCGACCTGCTGGCCGAGGGCGACCTGCACGCCCGCGAGGTCGGCGGCGACTTCGCCGGTGAGGCCTCGCGGCTGGGCGCCGCCGTCGCCCAGGTGCACGCCGACCTGGCCGCGGCGCTGGGCACCGAGGTCGTCGACGCGGCGAAGCTGGCGGGCGCGGTGGACGCCATGCACGCCCGCCTCGACGAGGTGCTGGGCGAGGTGCCCGCGCTGGCCGAGCACGAGGCGAAGGTGCGCGCCGCCTTCGACGCCGTGCGCGGGGTCGAGGGCGGCATCTCCGTGCAGCACGTGCACGGCGACCTGCACCTGGGCCAGGTGCTGCGCACCACGGCCGGGTGGGTGCTGATCGACTTCGAGGGCGAGCCCGCGGCCGCGGCGGCCGAGCGCGAGCTGACCCGCTCGCCGCTGCGCGACGTGGCCGGGATGCTGCGCTCGTTCGACTACGCCGCCCTGCACCTGGTGGCGGGCGGCGAACCCGACCACCAGAAGGCCACCCGCGCCGCGGAGTGGGCCGACCGCAACCGAGCCGCGTTCTGCGACGGGTACGCCACCGTCGGCCCGGACCCCCGCGCGCACGCGGTGCTGCTGCGCGCCTTCGAGCTGGACAAGGCCGTGTACGAGGTGCGCTACGAGCACCGCAACCGGCCGGACTGGGTGGCCATCCCGCTGGCCGCCATCAAGCGCGCCGAGTGAGCGCGCCCGACCACGGGTACCCCACCGGTACCCCAGCGGAGGAGGAGCGAGGGTGACCCCCACGACCGACGAGATCGAGCGCCTGCTCGCGGGCACCCACCACGACCCGCACTCGGTGCTGGGCGCGCACCCCGACCCGGCGGCGGGCGCGGGCGCGGTGGTGCGGGCGCTGCGGCCCAACGCCAAGTCCGTCGCGGTGATCGTCGGGGAGGACCGGTTCGAGCTGGAGGAGTCGATCTCCGGCTTCTTCGCCGGGTCGATCCCGCTGGTGCCCAACGAGTACCTGCTGGAGGTCGACTACGGCGCGGGCCCGGAGCTGGTCGAGGACCCTTACCGGTGGCTGCCGACGCTGGGCGAGCTGGACCTGCACCTGTTCGGCGAGGGGCGCCACGAGCGGCTGTGGGAGGTGCTGGGCGCGCACCCGCGCTCCTACGACACCCCCGCGGGCACCGTGCACGGCACCTCCTTCGCGGTGTGGGCGCCCACGGCCAACGGGGTCCGGGTGTGCGGCGACTTCGACGGCTGGGACGGGCGCGCGAACCCGATGCGCTCGCTGGGCTCGTCCGGGGTGTGGGAGCTGTTCATCCCCGGGGTCACGGTAGGCACCCGGTACAAGTTCCGCATCCACGGCCGCGACGGGCAGTGGCACGAGAAGGCCGACCCGATGGCCTTCGCCACCGAGGAGCCGCCGCAGACCGCCTCGGTCGTCACCCGCGCCGAGCACACCTGGTCCGACGGGGAGTGGCTGGCCCGCCGCGACGCCACCGACTGGTCGTCGGCGCCGATGTCGGTCTACGAGGTGCACCTGGGCTCGTGGCGGCAGGGCCTGGGCTACCGGGAGCTGGCCGAGCAGCTGGGCGACTACCTCGACGAGCACGGCTTCACCCACGTGGAGCTGCTGCCGGTGGCCGAGCACCCGTTCGGCGGGTCCTGGGGCTACCAGGTCACCTCCTACTACGCCCCCACCGCCCGCTTCGGCACCCCGGACGAGTTCCGCGCCTTCGTCGACGCCCTGCACCAGCGCGGCATCGGCGTGATCGTCGACTGGGTGCCCGCGCACTTCCCGCGCGACGCCTGGGCACTGGCCCGCTTCGACGGCAGCCCGCTCTACGAGCACGCCGACCCCCGCCGCGGCGAGCAGCCGGACTGGGGCACCTACGTGTTCGACTTCGGCCGCACCGAGGTGCGCAACTTCCTGGTGGCCAACGCGCTCTACTGGCTGGAGGAGTTCCACGTCGACGGCCTGCGGGTCGACGCGGTCGCCTCGATGCTCTACCTGGACTACTCCCGCGGCGAGGGCCAGTGGCTGCCCAACATCCACGGCGGCCGGGAGAACCTGGACGCGGTGAAGTTCCTCCAGGAGCTCAACGCCACCGTCTACAAGCACAACCCCGGCGCCGTCATGATCGCCGAGGAGTCCACGGCGTGGCCCGGCGTCACCCGCCCCACCCACCTGGGCGGCCTGGGCTTCGGCTTCAAGTGGAACATGGGCTGGATGCACGACACGCTCAACTACATCGGGCACAACCCGGTGCACCGGGCCTTCCACCACAACGAGATCACCTTCTCGCTGGTCTACGCCTGGAGCGAGAACTTCGTCCTCCCGCTCTCGCACGACGAGGTGGTGCACGGCAAGGGCTCGCTGTGGACCCGCATGCCCGGCGACGACTGGAACAAGGCCGCGGGCCTGCGCGCCCTGCTGGCCTACATGTGGGCCCACCCCGGCAAGCAGCTGCTGTTCATGGGCCAGGAGTTCGGCCAGGTGCGCGAGTGGTCGGAGTCGCGCTCGCTGGACTGGGAGCTGACCGAGCAGCAGTTCCACGCGGGCGTGCGCAGGCTGGTCAAGGACATGAACCACCTCTACCGCGCCGAACCGGCCCTCTACGCCGACGACGTGCGCCCCGAGGGCTTCTCCTGGATCGACGGCAACGACTCCGGCAACAACGTCCTGAGCTTCGTCCGCCACGGCGGCGACCGCGACCTGGTCTGCGTGGCCAACTTCGCGGGCCACCCCCACCTGGACTACCGCGTCGGCCTCCCCCGCGGCGGCCGCTGGCGCGAGGTCGTCAACACCGACGCCCAGGCCTACGGCGGCTCCGGCGTCGGCAACTGGGGCGCGGTCGACGCCGAGCAGGTCAGCTGGCACGGCCGGGAGCACTCCGCGGTCCTCAACCTGCCCCCGCAGGGCGTCATCTGGCTCATCCCCGACGCCTGAACAGGTCATGGTGGGCGCGTCCCCTCTGGCGCGCCCACCAAGACCGTAGGGTCGGCGCATGGTGCTGTCCGAGGCGGAGGACGAGCGACGGCTCAACGAGCGCAGGCGCTCCCTCGACCTGCCCTTCGACGCGCGCCCGGCGAGTGGCGCCAGCCTGGCCGACGACCTGGACAGGGCGCTCTTCGTCGAGACCATCGTGCCCTCCCTCGTCCCGCCCGACGTGCTCGCCGTCAACGGCCGGACGATCGAACAGCGCCTGTCCGCCCTGCGGATGACCACCGTCGACGGGGTACCCACCAACGCGGGCCTGCTGACCACGGGCGTCGACCCGCTGAGCTTCCTGCCCGGCGCCTACGTCCAGTTCTTGCGCGTGGACGGCACCGAGATCACCGATCCGATCATCGACGAGAAGCGCTTGGACGGTCCGCTCCCGGACCTGCTGCGGCGCGTGGACGAGATGCTGGTGCTCAACCTGCGCTCGTCGGTGGACATCACCTCCGCGAGCCGGGAGAGGCGCGTCCCGGACTACCCGATCGCCGCCCTCCAGCAAGTGGCCAGGAACGCGGTCATGCACCGCTCGTACGAGAACACCAACGCGCCGATCAGGATCACCTGGTACGCCGACCGCGTCGAGATCAGCAACCCCGGCGGGCCGTACGGGGCGGTCACGACCGACAACTTCGGGCAGGGCCACACCGACTACCGGAACCCGACCCTGGCCGAGATGATGCGCGGCCTGGGTTACGTCCAGCGGTTCGGCGCGGGCATCCCGATCACGCACAAGGCGCTGGCCGACAACGGCAACCCGCCACCCGAGTTCCAGGTGACGCCCACGCACGTCGGAGTGACCGTCAGGAGCAGGGCATGACAACCCCGGTGATCGCCTTCTTCAACAACAAGGGCGGCGTCGGCAAGACCTCCCTGCTCTACCACGTCGCGTGGATGATGGCCGATCTCGGGCACCGGGTGGTGGTCGCGGACTTGGACCCGCAGGCGAACCTCACCTCCGCCTTCCTCGACGAGGGGGAGATCGAAGCGCTGTGGTCCGATCGGCGGCGGACCGTCTGGGGAGCCATCAAGCCGTTCCAAGAAGGCAGCGGTGTCCTGGCAGAACCCCGGCTGACCAGTACCGGGGACGACCGGCTCGCACTGCTCGCGGGTGACCTCGACCTGTCCACCTTCGAGGACGACCTGAGCAGCAGCTGGCCCAAGTGCCTGGATGGCGACGCCAGGTCGTTCCGGATCATCTCCACCTTCTCCTCGGTGTTGCAGCAGGCCGCCCAGCTGCACGGGGCCGAGTTCGTGCTCGTCGACGTGGGCCCCAGCCTCGGTGCCATCAACCGCGCGGCTCTCGTGGCCTCCGACCACGTCGTGATCCCCGTGGCCCCGGACCTGTTCAGCCTCCAGGGCTTGAAGAACCTGGGCCCGACCCTGCGCAAGTGGCGGCGGGGCTGGGGGCAGCGGCTCGACGAACAGCCGAGGGCGGAGCCCTTGCAGCTGCCCGGTGGGACGATGGCGGCACTCGGCTACGTGGTGCTCCAGCACAGCGTCCGCCTAGACCGGCCGGTTCGGGCCTACCAGCGGTGGGTCGACCAGATCCCCAGCGTGTTCCACTCCGCGGTGCTCAACACCCCCGGTACGGCGCCCAGTGCCGACGACGACCCGATGTGCCTCGGCCGGATGAAGAACTACCGGAGCCTGATGCCCCTGGCCCAAGAGGCCCGCAAACCGATCTTCCACCTGACGACCGCCGACGGCGCGCTGGGCGGGCACCTCAAGGCGGCCCGGGAGACGCACGGCCACTTCGCCGAGCTCACCCAGCGCATCATCGGCGGGATTGGATCGGAGTCACCCGACGCCTGAGCGGGGCCGTCCGGCAGCGGGGCGGGCGGGCGCTGGGGCACACTGGTGGCGTGCGCACGCCACTGCCCCGCCTGCTCCCCGCCCTGCTCGCGGTCGGCGTGCTGCTGGGGTGCACCTCGACCGTGACGGGGACGCCGGTGGGGCAGGGGTCGGTGGTGGCGCCCGACACCGGGGAGACGGACACGTCGTTCGTCAAGAACACCGACGGCGGGGAGGTCGACCAGCTCGCCGCGGCGGTGGTGGACGACGTGCGGGCGTACTGGACCGACACCTTCCCCGGGGTGTTCGACCAGCAGTTCGACGACCTGACCGGCGGGTACTACTCGGTGGACACCGCGGACGCGACCGCGCCCAAGCCGCCGTGCGTGGACAACCCGACCGAGGTGGAGGGCAACGCCTTCTACTGCCCGAGCGCGGACACGATCGCGTGGGACCGGGCGGCGCTGCTGCCGGTGCTCAAGGAGCGCTTCGGCGAGGCGGCGGTGATGCTGGTGCTCGCGCACGAGATCGGGCACGCCGTGCAGGCGCGCACCGGGGTGGGCGCGGACCAGCGGCGGGCGAACCCGGGCAGGTTCCCGACGATCCTGGTCGAGGCGATGGCCGACTGCTACGCCGGGTCGTTCGTGCGGTGGGTGGCCGACGGGAAGGCCCCGCACCTGCGGATCGAGAAGCAGCGGCTGGACTCGGCGCTGGAGTCGCTGATCAGCTTCCGGGACCCGATCGGCACCGACCAGTCCGAGAGCGGCGCGCACGGCGACGCCTTCGACCGGGTGTCGGCCTTCCAGGACGGGTTCGACAGCGGCGCGCGGCTGTGCTCGGGGATGACCGTGGACAACCGGGAGTTCACCCTCACCGGCTTCACCAGGGCCTCCGACGCCGAGACCGGGGGCAACCTGCCGTTCGACAAGCTGCTGGAGTCCGTGACGCCGGGGCTCAACGACTACTTCTCCTCGGTGGCCACCAAGGCGGGCAAGCAGTGGCGGAAGGTGACGCCCAAGACCGTCGCGGGTGACCCGACCTGCGACGGCGGCAAGCAGGGGCCGGTCGCGTCCTGCGGGTCGGCCGGGGATGTCGAGCTCGACGACGCGGACTCACTGCCCAAGATCCACAGCGACATCGGCGACTACGCCACCGCGACCCTGCTCGCCTCCCGCTACGGGCTGTCGCTGCGCAAGCTGCTCGGCAAGGGCACCTCCGGCCCGGACGCGCAGAAGTCGGCGGTGTGCCTGGCCGGGGGCTTCACCGGGGCGCTGTTCCGGGTGCCCGCCGAGCAGCGCTACCTCTCCCCCGGCGACATGGACGAGGCCGTGCAGGTGCTGCTCGACTACGACTACGCCGCCCGCGACAGCGCGGGCGCGGCCACCGCGGCGGGCTTCGACCGGGTGGCGGCGTTCCGGCTGGGCTTCACCAAGGGCGCCGACGGCTGCGGCCTGACCTGAGGCGAACCCGGGAACGGCCGCCCACGCGCGCGCCACCGCGGAAAATCGGTCCCCCCGCCATCCGGGGGATCCGAACCGCGCCGGGATTCGTCCATCCGGCAGTAGGGTGCAGGCACCCGGGACAGGCCGGGTCCGGGAGTGTGGGGACTGACGTGCGACTGCGGGACACACGGATCAGGGTGGCGGTGGCGCTGGCCGCCGCGGCGGCGGTGGTCGCGCAGCTGGGTGGGTGCGCGCAGACGCCGATCACCGGCAAGGCCCGCGGGGTGGGCGACATCGACGCGGGCACCGCGGCGGGCATCCCGGTCGACAACAACGGCCCGTCCGGCCCCAAGCAGGGGGTGCCCGACGCCGACATCCCGTTCGAGGGCGGCGACGGCGGCGAGATGGACCGGCTGGCCATCAACGCCCTCGACGACATCTACGCCTACTGGTCGGAGAAGATGCCCGCCGACTTCGACGGGCAGAAGTTCACCCCGATCGAGCGGCTGGTGTCCTACGACTCCGACGGCAAGGCCGAGAAGCTGTGCGGCCAGAGCACCAAGAACCTGGTGAACGCCTTCTACTGCTCCCAGGACGACAGCGTGGCCTGGGACCGCGGCGTGCTGCTGCCCATGCTGGACAAGCAGTTCGGCCCGATGTCGGTGGTGGCGGTGCTGGCGCACGAGATGGGCCACGCGGTGCAGTTCCGGCTGGGCGCCAAGTCCAACATCAGCCAGGCCACCCCGACCATCGTCAAGGAGCAGCAGGGCGGCTTCTTCCGCTGGGTGGCCGAGGGCAAGGCCAAGCACTTCGACATCAACGCGGGCACCGGGCTCAACCACGTGCTCGCCACCATGTTCTTCATCCGCGACCCCGCGGGCCTCTCGGCGTCCAAGCAGGGCGCGCACGGCCTGGCGTTCGACCGGGTCTTCGCCTTCCAAGCGGGCTTCTCCGAGGGCCCCACCCGCTGCGCGCGGATGGACACCGACGAGATCAACGGGCGCATCCAGGAGAAGGAGCGCAACGACACCGAGGTCGAGAAGTCCGACGAGGGCAACGTCGACCCCACCGAGGACGACGTCCAGGAACTGCTCAAGAAGAGCCTCGACGAGGCCTTCGGCTCGGCCCAGGACAAGCCCGGCATCACCTACGACGGCGCCGACTGCCCGTCGGGCACCGCCACCCCGCCGGTGTCCTACTGCGCCGACACCAACACCGTCACCGTCGACCCGGAGGCGGTCAAGAAGATCGCCACCCCGCCCAAGCGCGGCCAGGAACCCGGCGTCGACGGCGCGGGCATCGGCGACTTCGCCGCCTTCGCCGAGATCGCCTCCCGCTACACCCTCTCGGTCCAGAAGTCCTACGGCGGCGAACTCGACGGCGTCAAGACCGGCCTGCGCACCGCCTGCCTCACCGGCGCCTGGGCCCGCTACACCGACACCGACACCGACAACACCCGCCGCCTCCGCCTCGCCGTCGGCGACCTCGACGAAGCCGTCGCCGAACTCCTCCAGGACAACAGCCTCATCGCCGCCGACGTCCAGGGCAAGCAGATCCCCAGCGGCTTCGCCCGCGTCGAGGCGTTCCGCATCGGCTTCTTCGAGGGCGACAAGGGCTGCACGGAGGGCTTCAGCGGCTGACGCCCGGGCCGCTGTGAGAAGCGCGGGATCTTGTGGCTGGCTCGATGCGTGGACCCGTTTGGGTGGGTCCTTGGTCGGGCTACCCCTGCGCCAGCGTGGGTTGCGGTTGGGCGAGAAGGTGACCGCCACCGAGGCCGAGCCTGGAGAGCGGGCACTGCCCGGTTGGGTGGATCCGCCACGAAAGCCCCCACACCCCTAGAACACAACAGCCCGCCACCCCCGAGGGGAGTGGCGGGCTGTTCGCACGCCTGGGATCAGAACAACGCGGAGGCGAGGTCTCGGCGGGCCTTGGCGACCCGGGGGTCGTCGGCGGCGAAGAGGTCGAAGAGGCCGACGAGGTGGGTGCGGGCCTTGTCGCGGTCGGGGCCGGAGGTGCGGCGGACGACGGCGATGAGGCGGGCGAAGGCCTGTTCGGCGGCCTGGCCCGCCAGTTCGAGGTCGGCGGCCGCGAGCTGGGCGTCGATGTCGTCGGGGGACATGTCGGCGCGGACGATGACGGAGGGGTCGGTGACCTCGGCCCTGGCGAGGAAGCGGACCTGGGCGAGGGCGGCCTTGGCCTCGGCGTTGGCCGGTTCGGCGGCGAGGATGTCCTGGTAGGCGGCCTCGGCGGCGGCGTAGTCGCCCTGCTCGAAGGCGGTCTCGGCGCGGGTGAAGCGCTCGTCCTCCGGCTCGGGCTGCGGCTCGGGGGCGTTGGCCTCGGCGGCGCGGATGCCGGGCAGGCGGTCGCGCAGGGCGTCGACGAGGCCCTTGAGCCACTGGCGGACCTGGGCCTCGGGGGGCACGTCGCCGAAGGCCTCGACGGGCTGGCCGCCCGCGATGGCCACGACCATCGGCACCGACTGCACGCCGAAGAGCGGGGCGATGCGCGGGTTGGCGTCGATGTCGACCTTGGCCAGCGCCCAGGACCCGCCGAACTCGGCGGCGAGCTTCTCCAGCAGGGCGACCATCTGCTGGGACTGGCCGGAGTAGGAGGCGGTGAGCACCACGACCACCGGCACCTGCAGCGAGCGCTCGACGACCTCGGCCTGGAAGGTGGCCTCGGTGACGTCGGTGGAGTACGCGCCCGCGGCGGCGGTCGCACCGGTGGGCGCGGCGGCTGCGGCGGCGGGGGACGCGGCGGGCGGGGCCGTCTTGGCGGCGTCCGCCCTGGCCTTGAGCGCGGAGAGGTCCACCGCGCGCGAGAGGGCAGCCGACAACGCGGCGGTCTGGCGTGGGTCTGGCCTGGTCACCCCTTCATCCTGGCACGTCCCCACCCGGCGTGTTCGCCGCTCCCCCGCTCCGACGGCGTGGTCCAGGCCACCAGGCCGCCCCCCGCGAACCCCAGCACCCGCCCCAACAGCAGGCGAGCACGCCACCACACCGACGAACCCGCTGGCACCGCCCGCGCCCCAGGCCGACCCGGCACAGCACCGCGCCCGAGGGCCATCACCCATCCGAGCACGCACCGACACCCACCCGGGCGCCGGCGAACCCATTGCCGGCTAGCGGTCCTCGCCTGCGAGACGGGCGAGGGCCTCCTCGGGGTGGATGGCCATCGGGTTCACGCGCATGGCCTCGTTGCCCCGGGCGATGGCGAGGGACAGGGGGGCCATCAGCTCGGCGAAGCGGGCGGTGGCGTCGTCGCCCAGGGCCTGCCACGGGGCGGCGGCGGCCTCGTCGGTGAGGGCTTCGACGGAGTCGCGCAGTTCGCGGCCCTCGGCGGTGAGGGTGCCGGGGGCGGCGAGGACGTCGCGCTCGCGGAGGCGGTCCTCGGCGGCGGTCCACTCGTCCTCGGGGACCTGGCGGGCGGCGCGGAGGTAGTCGGGGGTCAGGCCGGTGTCGGCGCCGAAGGCGACCAGGGTCTCCACCGGGTCCAGGCCCGCGGTCACCAGGGCGGCGACGTGGCCGTCGCCGCGGGACTCGCGCAGGGTGGTCACCGCCTGCCACAGCGCGAGGTGCGGTTCCCCGGGCAGCGGGAGCACGGCGTTGGCGGCGCCGAGCGGGCGGCCCGCGGTGGGCGCCCAGGACGCGGCCGTGCGGGCGAGGTCGGCGGCCTCGACGACCTCCGGGGACGCCACGGCCGGGCCCAGCAGCCTGCGCAGGGCGCCGTCGACGCCGCGCAGGCGGGCCGCCAGGTACTCCTCGGGGGTGGCCACCTCCCAGGCCTCGGGCACCGCGCGCTCCACCCGGGAGGGGTGGAAGTTGTAGAAGGCGCTCGTCACCAGCCACGCCGGGGCGGCGCCCAGCGGGGCGGCGCGCATCCCGAAGTAGCCCATCCACCGCCCCTTGCACCCCAGGGCGTCGGTCTCGGCGATCGACTCCGGGGTGAAGTAGGTGACGGCGTGGTAGGGCTCGAAGCACTGCCACAGCAGGCGCGGGTCCACCGCATCCCCCTTCACGACGACAGGTACCGCTCGACGCGCTCGACCTTGCCGGTGAGCTGGCCGGTGTGGCCGGGGCGCACGTCGGCCTTGAGCACCAGGCTCACCCGGGGGAACTCCGCGAGGAGCACGTCGGTGGCCCGCTTGACCACCGCCATCACCTCGTCCCACTCCCCCTCGACCAGGGTGTGCATGGCGTTGGTCTCGTTCGGCAGCCCCGACTCGCGCACCACCCGCACGGCCGCGGCGACGGCCTCCCCGACCGCCTCCGACGCCCCGCCCAGGGGGGTCACGCTGAACGCCACCAGCACGCCGTGCTCCTCCCGCTCGCCCGCACCGAACACTATCCGGCCACCCCGGCCCACGGGTGACCCACTGGTAGCTTCCCCCCATGAGCCCGCGCACGTTGCCGTTCGACCCGATCGCCCGCGCGGCGCAGCTGTGGGAGGAGCGGATCGGCGACTCCTCGGTGATGGCCGCGGTCACCAGCGTCATGCGCGTCCAGCAGATCCTGCAGTCCGCCGTGGACGCCGCCCTCAAGCCGCACGGCCTCACCTTCGCCCGCTACGAGGCCCTGGTCCTGCTCACCTTCTCCAAGGCGGGCAGCCTCCCCATGCGCGTCATGGGCGAACGCCTCCAGCTGCACCCCACCAGCGTCACCAACATCGTCGACCGCCTCGAGGCCGACGGCCTCGTCCGCAGGCTCCCCCACCCCACCGACCGCCGCACCACCCTCGCCGAGATCACCGACGAGGGCCGCACCCGCCGCGCCGCCGCCACCGAGGCCGTGACGGGCGTGGACTTCGGCCTCAAGGGCCTGACCGAACGCCAGACCGGCCAGCTCACCGACCTCCTGTCGAAGGTCCGCAAGGCCACCGGCGACTTCACCGACTGACCACTGCCTTTGCCCCACCCGCTTTGCCCCACTCGCTTCACCCCACCCGCCCGGAGCCCCCAGCCCGCGCGGCGGCACCCGGCACCAGCTGCCGCCCCACCCAGCGCGTCGACAGCAGCCAGCCCACTCCCCCGCAGGCTGCCGCAGGAGTACCCCGGGCAAGGGGACCCCTGTTTTCAACGCTACTGGCAGGGGGCGACGAAACTCGACCCCCGCGAAGTGGCTGTGGACAACTCAGCAGGTGTGGACACCCTGGCAGCAGCGCAGCCCACGACGCCACCACCGACGCAACAGGAAGCCCGGCTACGCCCCCCACCGAAGCCGAAGCGGCGCCACACACACCAACGGCGCCACCGCCGCAGCGGTGACGCCGTTGTGGAACGGACAGGGCCCCTCAGACGCCCGCGGGCTCCGGCACGCCGATCTCCGCGGACCGGCTGGACTGGACCGGCCCGATCGGGTCGAGGCGGCCCGTGCGCAGGGCGTAGCGCTCGAAGACCAGGGTGAACAGGGGCGGGATGCTGCACAGCAGGCCCCAGAAGGTGGTCCAGCGGGACCACTTGTACTCCCGGGCCGCGAGGGCGGCGGTGATGACGTAGGCGACGAAGACGACGCCGTGGATGGGGCCGAAGAGCTTGACCCCCGCGTCACCGGCGTCGGTGGCGTACTTGAAGAACATGCCGACGAGGAGGCCGAGCCAGGAGACGGCCTCGAGGAGGGCGACGGCCCTGAAGCGGCCGGCTGCTGTGGCGAACATGCGATCCAGTGTGGAGTGTGAACGGGCTCACCGACGACCGCACCGGCACCACCTCTGACCTGCGGCGATGGTGGCGAAACGGGGTTATCACCCACTCGGGTGGCCGCCGGTGCGACCAAGGTCACCGGCCGCGCGCGGCCGAACGGCACAGCCGCCGGAACTCCGTTGGGGCGCAGAAGTGCTGCCGCGCAATGGGAAACGCCTGGTCGGCGGGCCGGGGGCCGCGGCGTGGGACGTGCGCCACACAGGACACGCGTAACGCTGGGGCGGGGAGCGCTAAAGAAGCGGTCAGCCCTCTGCCTTGATGTCCGCGATGAGGGAGTCGGCGGCGGCGTAGGGGTCGAGGTCGCCCGCCATGACCTTGCCCGCGAGGCCGTCGAGGGCTTCGCCGTGGCGGGCGCTCAGGCGGGCGCGCAGCGACTCCAGGGCGATGGCCTCGACCTCGGTGCGGGCGCGGTGGCGGCGGCGCTCGGCGAACTCGCCGTGCGACTCGGTCCACCGGCGGTGCTCTGCGACGGCCGCCACGACCTCCTCGACGCCCTCGGCGCGGGCGGCGACGGTCTTGCAGATGGGCTGGCGCCAGGACGCCCCGCGCACCTCGCGGCGGCCCAGGGAGATCATGTACTTGAGCTCGCGGACGGTGGTCTCGGCGCCGTCGCGGTCGGCCTTGTTGACCACGAACACGTCCGCGATCTCCAGGATGCCCGCCTTGGCGGCCTGGATGCCGTCGCCCATGCCCGGGGCCAGCAGCACCAGGGTGGTGTCGGCCAGCGCCACGACGTCCACTTCGGACTGGCCGACGCCGACGGTCTCGATGAGCACCACGTCGAAGCCCGCGGCGTCGAGCACGCGCAGCGCCTGCGGGGTGGCCCAGGCCATGCCGCCGAGGTGGCCGCGGGTGGCCATGGACCGGATGAACACGTCCGGGTCGGTGGCGTGGTCCTGCATCCGGATGCGGTCGCCGAGCAGCGCGCCGCCGGAGAACGGCGACGACGGGTCGACCGCGAGCACCCCCACCCGCAGGCCGCGCGCCCGGTAGGCCGAGACGAGCGCGGAGGTGGTCGTGGACTTGCCCACGCCCGGCGAACCGGTCAGCCCGACCACCTGGGCGCGGCCGGTGTGCGGGGCGAGCGCGGCCGCGACGTCGCGCAGCTGCGGGCTGGCGTCCTCCACCAGCGAGATGAGCCTGGCGACCGCGCGCGGCTGGCGCTGCCGCGCGCGGTCGACCAGGTCACCGACGTCGACGTGCCGGGCCAACTCAGGCCTTCGGCACCGAGAGGATCAGGGCGTCGCCCTGGCCGCCGCCGCCGCACAGGGCCGCCGCGCCCACGCCGCCGCCGCGGCGCTTGAGCTCGTAGGCCAGGTGCACCACCAGGCGGGCGCCGGAGGCGCCGATCGGGTGGCCCAGGGCGATGGCGCCGCCGTTGACGTTGACGATGTCCTCGGAGATGCCCAGCTTGTCGGTGGACACCACGCCCACCGCGGCGAACGCCTCGTTGATCTCGACCAGGTCCAGGTCGGAGGTCTGCAGGCCCTGCTTGGCCAGCGCGGCCTTGATCGCGTTCGAGGGCTGCTCGTGCAGGCTGGCGTCGGGGCCCGCCACCACGCCGTGCGCGCCGATCTCGGCGATCCAGGACAGGCCCAGCTCCTCGGCCTTGGCCTTGCTCATCACGACCACCGCGGCGGCGCCGTCGGAGATCTGCGAGGCCGAGCCCGCGGTGATGGTGCCGTCGGAGGCGAAGGCCGGGCGCAGCTTGCCCAGGCTGGCCGCGGTGGTGTCGCCGCGCACGCCCTCGTCGGTGTCGAACACGACCGGGTCGCCCTTGCGCTGCGGGATGGAGACCGGGGCGATCTCCTCGGTGAACCGGCCCTCGGCGATGGCCGTGGCGGCCTTCTGGTGCGAGGCGGCGGAGAAGGCGTCCTGCTGCTCGCGGGTCAGCCCGTAGCGGGAGTTGTACTTCTCCGTCGAGGCGCCCATGGCGACCTGGTCGAAGGCGCAGAACAGGCCGTCGTAGGCCATGTGGTCCTGCAGGGTGACGTCGCCGTACTTGAACCCGGAGCGGGACTTGGGCAGCAGGTGCGGGGCCTGGGTCATCGACTCCTGGCCACCGGCGACGACGATGTCGAACTCGCCCGCGCGGATGAGCTGGTCGGCCAGGGCGATCGCGTCGAGGCCGGAGAGGCAGACCTTGTTGATGGTCAGCGCGGGGACGTCCATCGGGATGCCCGCGGCGACCGCGGCCTGGCGGGCCGGGATCTGGCCCGCGCCCGCGGTGAGCACCTGGCCCATGATCGTGTACTGCACCTGCTCGGGCTTGACGCCCGCCTTCTCCAGGGCCGCCTTGATCGCGAACCCACCGAGCTGCGCGCCGGTGAAGTCCTTGAGCGAACCGAGCAGGCGGCCGATCGGGGTGCGGGCCCCGGCGACGATGACGGATCCGGACACGGCTGTCTCCTTGGAAAGGGGGCTGACGAACAGCGAGCGCGAACGTGCGTTAACCGGGACCATACCCGCGTGTGACCGGTCCGCCACGTGCTCGTGTGAGTAGCCGCACAGCAATCGGTTACCGGTGGGTAGGGCCCGAGTACCGTAACCCCATGACTGACGCACTTGTTCCGCACGTGGTCGCCGTAGACCACGTCGGCGTCGCCGTGCCGGACCTCGACGCCGCGATCGCGTTCTACCGCGACAACTTCGGCCTGGAGAACGTGCACGAGGAGGTCAACGAGGAGCAGGGCGTGCGCGAGGCGATGCTGCGCGCACCCGGTGACACGACGGGCGCGGCGGTGCAGCTGCTGGCACCGCTGAACGACCAGTCGACGATCGCCAAGTTCATCGGCCGCAACGGCCCTGGCCTGCAGCAGGTCGCCTACCGGGTGGTCGACGTCGAGGCCACCTCGCAGGCGCTGCGGGACAAGGGCCTGCGGCTGCTCTACGACAAGCCCAAGCGCGGCACAGCTGACAGCCGCGTCAACTTCGTGCACCCCAAGGACGCCGGTGGCGTGCTCATCGAACTCGTCCAACCCGCGGAAAACTCCCACTGAATGCCGGGGGGCGGGGAAAGAGTTTCCGCTTTCCCCGCCCCCCGCGCATCGAATGCCCCCACTGAATCGCGTCAGATGCGCGGCCATTGCCCGCCGGTTTAGCGCACGCCTTCCATCAAGCGCTTCACCATCGGCGTGAGCGCCGCCATGACGACGCCCAGCGCGATCGCCCCGGCACCCAGCAGGCCGAAGTACGCGGGCTCCTCGTCGGCGTCGTAGAACTCCGCCAGCGCGCCCGCCACCGACGACCCCAGGGCCACCGACAGGTAGAACAGCGCCACCATCTGCGCCGGGAACGCCGCCGGGGCCAGCTTCGTCGCCAGCGACAGGCCCACCGGCGACAGGCACAGCTCACCGAGCACGAACACGATGAGCACCAGCACCAGCAGCAGCGGCGGCACCACGTTCTCGCCCCGGTCGAAGCCCAGCAGCGCCATCACCAGGAACGCCACGCCCATCAGCCCGACGCCCAGGGCGAACTTGACCGGCGAGCCGGGCTGGCGCGAGCCCAGCTTGACCCAGGTCGCGGCGAACACCGTGGCCAGCAGCACCACGAACAGCGGCTCGACGGCCCCGAAGAACGACGGCGGCACCTCGAAGCCGAGCACGTCCCGGTCGACGCGGGTGTCGGCGTAGATGGCCAGCACGGTGAACTGCTGCTGGAACAGCGCCCAGAACCCGAAGCTGACCAGGAACATCGGGATGAACGCCAGCACCCGGCGGCGCTCCACCCGCTCCACCCGCGCGCTGGTCAGCAGCACCCCGAACAGCACCAGCGCCGCCGCGGCGATCACCCACGTGACGACCTGGGCCAGGTTCTCCGCGTCGACCACCCCGAGCAGCACCAGCGCGACCACCACCACGACCCCGGCGGCGATGACGCCGAAGGCGCGCGCCCGCTCGGCCGGGGCCAGCGGGTTGGGCACCACCCGCCCCTCCGGCGGCAGGTGCTTGCGGCCCAGGGCGAACTGGGTGAGCCCGATGGCCATGCCCAGCGCGGCCAGCCCGAAGCCCCAGTGGAAGCCCAGGCTGGTCTGGAGCAGGCCGGTGAGCACCGGGCCGAGCAGGGCGCCGATGTTCACGCCCATGTAGAAGATCGAGAACCCGGCGTCGCGGCGCTCGTCGCCCTCGGCGTAGAGGGCGCCGACCAGGGTGGTCGCGGTCGCCTTGAGCCCGCCGGAGCCGATCGCCACGCACACCAGGCCCACCCCGACGCCCACCACGCCGGGCAGCGCCGCCAGCGCGATGTGGCCGACGAGGATCAGCGCGCCACTGGCGAACAGCGTGCGCTCGGGGCCCAGCAGCCGGTCGGCCACCCAGGACCCGGCGATGGTCGACAGGTACACCGCGCCGCCGTAGGCGCCGACGATGCCCGCCGCCGTGGTCTCCTCGATGGCCAGGCCGCCGTCGGCCACCGAGTAGTACAGGTAGTACAGCAGGATCCCCTGCATGCCGTAGTAGGAGAACCGCTCCCACATCTCGGTCCCGAACAGGTTCGCCAGGCCCCTGGGGTGCCCGAAGAACCCCCGCTCCGACCGGACCTCACCGACGGCTGGCACAGCCACGACCCCAATCTCCCGTGCGGCGGAGCCGCGCCCCGCGCTGCACCCCCGACCTTCCCGCGCGGCGCCCGACCCACACCACCTCCGATCGGACGGTCCGGTTCACAGCCCGTTCGCGGACAGCCACGCCGGGTCGGGGTCGATCTGCTGGACGACCTCCAGCACCGGGCCGGGGGTGCGGGCGAAGAAGTGCCGCTGCCCCCACGGCTCGTCGCGGCACCCGGCCAGCAGCTCCACGCCCGCGGCCAGCAGGCGCCGCTCCTCGGCCTGGGCGTCGTCCACCACGAGCGCGAGCACCGAGCCCGCCGCCGCCCCCAGGCCCGGCGGCATGCTCGGGTGGCCCTCGGCGACGAAGTCCACCGTGAGCGCCGGGTGGTCGGGGTGGCCCAGGTCGACGTACCAGCCGAGGTCGACCTGCACCCGGCACCCGAGGTGGTCGACGAAGAAGTCCCGCGCGGCGGCGGGGTCGGGGACGAGGAACACGACGGCGGAGCGCGAGAAGGACATCGGCATGGGCCCCACCTTGTCCGGTCGTGATCCACTCCACGGGGTGACACGCCGTCGGGTGATGACAGCGTTGGCGCGCGGTGACAATCCCCGATAATCGCAGCGACACCCCCCGGTGCGGTGTGTCACACCACTGGTTCTGAATCGCTACCCGTCGGTAACCTCGCTCCACCTGGGACAGCGAGACCCCAGGCGAGAAACGATCCCCAGGAGGCCCGACGTGCAGAAGATCCTCGACGCCATCCAGGCCGATGAGCTGGACGCGATCGGCACCCTGCCGGTGCCGGAGTCCTACCGCGGCGTGACCGTGCACGCCGACGAGGCCGAGATGTTCGCCGGGGTGCCCTCACGGGACAAGGACCCGCGCAAGTCGCTGCACCTCGACGAGGTCGCGACCCCGGAGCTGGGCCCCGGTGAGGCGCTGGTGGCGGTGATGGCCTCGGCCATCAACTACAACACCGTCTGGACCTCGATCTTCGAGCCGGTGTCCACGTTCGGCTTCCTCAAGCGCTACGGCAGGCTCTCGCCGCTGACCAAGCGCCACGACCTGCCCTACCACGTGGTCGGCTCCGACCTCGCGGGCGTCGTGCTGCGCACCGGGCCCGGCGTGCACCAGTGGAAGGCGGGCGACGAGGTCGTCGCGCACTGCCTCAACGTCGAGCTGGAGTCGCCCGACGGCCACAACGACACCATGATGGACAACGAGCAGCGCATCTGGGGCTTCGAGACCAACTTCGGCGGCCTGGCCGAGATCGCGCTGGTCAAGTCCAACCAGCTGATGCCCAAGCCCGCCCACCTGACCTGGGAGGAGGCGGCCTCGCCCGGGCTGGTGAACTCCACCGCCTACCGGCAGCTGGTCTCGACCAACGGCGCGAACATGAAGCAGGGCGACACCGTGCTGATCTGGGGCGCCTCCGGCGGCCTGGGCTCCTACGCCACCCAGTTCGCCCTCAACGGCGGCGCCATCCCGGTGTGCGTGGTGTCCTCGCCGGAGAAGGCCGAGATCTGCCGCAAGATGGGCGCGGAGCTGATCATCGACCGCAACGCCGAGGGCTACCGGTTCTGGAAGGACGAGGCCACCCAGGACCCGAAGGAGTGGAAGCGCTTCGGCGCCAAGATCCGCGAGCTCACCGGCGGCGAGGACCCCGACATCGTCTTCGAGCACCCGGGCCGGGAGACCTTCGGCGCCTCGGTGTACGTCACCCGCAAGGGCGGCACGATCGTCACCTGCGCGTCGACCTCGGGCTACATGCACGAGTACGACAACCGGTACCTGTGGATGAACCTCAAGCGCGTCATCGGCTCGCACTTCGCCAACTACCGCGAGTCCTACGAGGCCAACCGCCTGATCGACAAGGGCCTGATCCACCCGACGCTGTCGAAGGTCTACCAGCTGGAGGACACCGGCCAGGCCACCCTCGACGTGCACCACAACTCCCACCAGGGCAAGGTCGGCGTGCTGTGCCTGGCCCCCGAGGAGGGCCTGGGCGTGCGCGACCACGAGAAGCGCGCCAAGCACCTCGACGCCATCAACCGCTTCCGCGGCGTCTGAGCCCCCCGGGCGGTGCCGCGCCGCGCGGCACCGCCCGGGTGTCCGACCAGGAGGGGCATTCCGCCACTTGCGCGAGAGCGGTGGCGGCGGGACGGGTAGCGTGGGCGCATGGCTTTGGGCGAGGAACGCGATCTCGTGCCGCTGGGCGCGGGCTTCGACATCACCAAGCGCGGCTACAGCCGCGCCCAGGTGGACGAGCACCTCGAACGGCTCGACGCGGAGCTGCAACTGCTGCACGCCGACCGCAACGCGGCGGTGGCGCAGGCCGGTGACCTGGCCAAGCAGCTGGAGGACGCGCGCGGGCAGATCGACGACATGCGCGGGCAGATCGACCGCCTGTCGCTGCCGCCCACCACGCTGGAGGGCCTGAGCGAGCGGTTGCAGCGGATGCTGCGGCTGGCCACCGACGAGGCCGACGCGACCAAGCGCCGGGCCGAGGCCGAGGCCGCGCACATCCGCGCCCAGGCCGAGGCCGACGCCCAGGTGCTCAAGCAGCGCTACGACCGGATGACCGCCGAGCTGGAGGCCCGCAGGCAGGCCATGGAGGCCGAGCACCGCGGGGTCATCGACAAGGCCAGGGCCGACGCCGAGCAGACCGTGGGCCGCGCCCGCGCCGAGGCCGCCCGGCTGGAGGCCGAGTCCGAGGCCCGCCGCACCCAGGTGGAGGAGGACTTCGAGATCGCCATGGCCGGTCGGCGCACCGAGTCGATGCGCCTGCTGGCCGAGCGCGAGGCCACCTCCAAGGCCGAGGCCGAGCGCCGCGTCCGCGAGGCCACCGAGGAGGCCAACCGCCGCCGCCACGACGCGATCACCGAGTCCACGGCCCGCCTGCAGGAGGCCACCACCGAGGCGCACCGGCGCGTCCGCGAGGCGACCGAGGAGTCCAACCGCCGGATCAGCCACGCCACCCAGCGCGTCGCCGCCCTGCGCCACCTGCGCGCCCGCGTCGCCGACCAGCTCGTCTCCGCCCGCGACCTCATCGCCGACGCCCACGTCCAGCTCGCCGACGCCGCCCCGGTCCTCGACCCCCTCCCCGAGGAGCGCCTGGCGGGCTCCGCCCCTGTCGTCGACACCCCCGACGCCGCCCTGGCCGACGAGCCGACCCGCACCACCACCCCCGCCATCGCGGGCCCGCCCCGCGAACCCTGGGAGCCCGCGGAGGTCTCCGCCGACCACGAGCCGCTGCCCGCCCCCGCGGACACCGACGCGGACCCCGACCGCACGCGCACCCTGCCCAGGCCGTCACCGGTCACCCGCCGCTGACCCCACCGCCCGTCCGCAGGCCCGTCGACCCCAGGTCGGCGGGCCTGCGGCGCGTCAGACCCCGGACGGGGCCTCGTCGGGGACGGTGACGGCGACCTCGGGGCCCAGGCGCAGGCCGCCGCTGAGGGTGAGGGCGTCACCGCTCCAGAAGGCGCCCGGGTCGTAGCTGTGCGGGCGGGCGTCGGCGGGCAGCAGGTCCATGGCCTGGTAGGTGGTGCCGACGACCTCGGCGCAGTAGGCGGACTCGAAGGCGTAGGCGCGGGGCTTCTGCCAGCGCAGGCGCGGGGTCTGGCCCGCGGCCCAGCGGCGCAGCAGCCGGGCGCTGGAGGGGAAGGGGGTGCCGTCGAGGCGGGCGATGGTGCGCAGCGCCGCGTCCTCCTGCTCGGGGCTGACCTCGGCGGAGAGCTGGCGCAGCCAGGCGCGCTGGCCGTACTTGTTGGCCCACACCAGGACGGCGTCGCGCAGGTCGTGCAGCTGCACGCCGCGCTGGTGCTTGCCGGACCACCGGTCGGGCAGCGACCGGCCCAGCTCGGCGTGCCACATCAGCGGGGGCAGGTCGTCGAGCACCACGGCCATGCCGACGTGGTTGACCGGGCTGTTGGTCAGGGTCTGGATGGCCCGGTCGGCGGGGGTGCGGCCGCGGAAGAGCCACAGGTCGCCGGTGCGGGTCAGGGCCACCGCCTCGTCCAGGTCGATCACAGGTGCAGACGGTAGCCTGCCCGGGTGCGCAGCGCGGTGTGGAAGTTCCTGGGCCTGGCAGGCGTGGTCGGCGTGGCCGCCACCGGAGCGGCGGTCGCCCGCGCCGAGCGCAAGCGCCAGTCCTACACCCCCGACGAGGTCCGCGCCCGCCTGCACCAGCGGGTGGCCGACGCCGAACGCACCACTCCCCCCGCCCCCTGATCCCCCGCAGCCGGACCGCCCCGCGCCCTGACGCCCTGCGCCTCCCACGGCATCCCGAGCCCCTGGCGCCACCCGTCGAGTTGTCCACAGCCAGTTCGCCGGGGTCGGGTTTTGTCGTCCCCCACCGGTAACGTTGAAAACAGGGGTCCCCTTGCCCGGGCTACCCCCGCGCCAGCCTGGGCCGTGGTCGTACAAGAGGAAGCGGCCAAGGTGCCCACCCCCCAAGCCGAACCCGGACAGCAGGCACCGCCCGGTTGGGTGGATCCGCTTGGTCGGGGGAGGCGATCAAGTGCTACCCAAACGGGACGGGCGGGCGTCTTTCCAGCCCGCCTTTTCCCCGCCCGCAGCACATGATCGCCGTAGGGCCCCCGACCAAGCGGATCCACCCAACCGGGCCCACCACCAAACCCCCACACCCCCAACGAAGCCCGATCACCCCCGCCGGGGGGCTTGCGCCTTCAGGTGGGCTCGTTCGCCCTGTCGTCCGAAGAGGGCGAGGGCTTCGGCGGGGGTGGGGCCCGGGTTGCCGATCCAGTGGGGGACGCGGGTGTCGAACTCGGCGGCCTCGCCCGGGGTGAGGGTCAGGTCGTGGGGGCCGAGGACGAGCCGCAGGCGGCCGCTGAGGACGTAGAGCCACTCGTGGCCCTCGTGGGTGCGGGGGTCGGGCTCCTCGGTGGACGGCTGGAAGAGGATCTTGAAGGCGCGCGGTTGGCCGGGGGCGGCGGTCAGCGGCCAGAAGGTGCGGCCGCGGTGGGTGCGCGGTTCGGCGTGCACCCGGGGGTCGGGGGTGCTCTTCATCCCGACGAGGTCGTCGAGGTCGGCGCCGTGCGCGCGGGCGATGGGCAGCAGCAGCTCCAGGGTGGCCTTGCGCTTGCCGGACTCCAGCCGCGACAGCGTGCTCACCGAGATCCCGGTCTCGGTGGACAGCGTGGTCAGCGTGGTCCCGCGCTCCACCCGCAGCGCCTTGAGGCGGGGGCCGATCCCCGCGAGCACCTGGTCGACGTCCATGCCCCGACTTTGCCATATCGGCACGGGCTTTGGCACTTCGGCAGAACCGGGCGCACAGTGGCGGCATGCGGACACAACAGGAAGAAACAGGCCGGTACGAGGTGGTTGTGATCGGCGGCGGGCCCGCGGGGCTCAACGCGGCGCTGATGCTGGGGCGGGCCCGGCGGCGCGTGGTGGTTGTCGACGCGGGCGCACCGCGCAACACCCCCGCCGCCCACGCGCACGGCTTCCTCACCCGTGACGGCGTCCCGCCGCTGGACCTGCTGGCCATGGGCCGCGCGGAGGTGCGCCGCTACGGCGTCGACCACCTGCCCGCCACCGCCACCGACCTCGCGGGCGACTTCGGCACCGCCTTCACCGTCACCCTCGACGACGGCAGCACCGTGGTCGCCGACTCCGTGGTGGTGACCACCGGGCTCGTTGACGACCTGCCGGACGTGCCCGGCCTGGCCGAGGGGTGGGGGTCGCGGGTGCTGCACTGCCCGTACTGCCACGGGTTCGAGGTCGCGGACCTGCCGCTGGGCGTGCTGGCGACCGGGCCGCTGTCGGTGCACCAGGCGCTGCTGGTCAAGCAGTGGTCGGCCGACACGACCCTGTTCGCCAACGGCGTCGAGCTGTCCGAAGAGGACCGGGAGAAGCTGCGGGTGCGCGGTGTGCCGGTGGTGGAGGGCGCGGTCGCGAAGGTCGACGACGCGGGGGTGACGCTGGTCGACGGCACGTTCTCCGCCCGGCCCGCGGTGTTCGTGGCCGCGCGCTGGAAGCACACCGACGGCCTGCTGGGCGCCCTGGGCTGCGCGCGCGGCGACGACGGCGCGATCACCGTGGACCCGCAGGGCCGCACGTCGGTGCCGGGCGTGTTCGCCGCGGGCAACGTGGTGAACCCAGCGGCCACCGTCGTCGTCGCCGCGGCTGCGGGCGCCATGGCGGGCGGCGGGCTCAACCACGACCTGGTGACCCGGGAGATGGACCGCACTACCGTCGGGGCATGACCGACTACCAGCACCTCCTCGTGACCAGGGCGGGCGGCACCGCGCGGATCACGATGAACCGCCCGGCGCGCCGCAACTCGCTGTCCGAGGACCACCTGCGCGAGCTGCTCGCGGCGGTCACCGAGGTGGGCGGGACCGACGCCACCGGGATCGTGCTGGCCGCCGAGGGCCCGGTGTTCTCCGCCGGGCACGACTTCGGCGACGTGGCGGCCCGCGACCTGCCGGGCGTGCGGGCGCTGCTGGGGCTGTGCACGGAGCTGATGCGCACCCTGCACGAGGTGCCGCAGGTGGTCGTCGCCCGCGTGCACGCGCTGGCCACGGCCGCGGGCTGCCAGCTCGTCGCCAGCTGCGACCTGGCCGTCGCGGCGGACACCGCGGGCTTCGCGCTCCCCGGCGGCCGGGGCGGCTGGTTCTGCCACACCCCGGCCGTTCCGGTGGCGCGGTCGATCGGGCGCAAGCGTTTGATGGAGCTGGCCCTCACCGGCGACCCGATCGACGCGCGCACAGCCCTGGACTGGGGGTTGGTGAACCGGGTCGTGCCCGCGGCCGAGCTGGACGCCGCCGTCGACGACCTGCTGGCGAGGGCGACGCGCGGCAGCCGGGCGAGCAAGGCGCTGGGCAAGCGGACCCTCTACGCCCAGCTCGACCGCCCCGAGGCCGACGCCTACGCCCTCGCCGTGGAGGTCATGGCCGCGGCGTCCCAGCTGCCCGGGGCGCGGGAGGGCATGGCGTCGTTCCTGGAGAAGCGCCACCCCGTGTGGACCGACTGACCCCGGATCAGCGGGCCAGCCAGGGCAGCACCGCGCCCAGGAACGCCTCCGGCGCCTCCACCGGAACCAGGTGGCCCGCACCCGGCACCACCACCAGCTGCCCGCCGGTGAGCGCGGCGATGTCCTCCGCGACCTCGACGCCCATCACAGCATCGCGCTCGCCGTGGACCACCAGTGCGTCCAGGTCGAGCGCGCGCAGGGTCTCCCGGGAGTCCGGCCGGGCCGCCATCGCGCGCGCCGTCCACGCCACGGCCGCCGCGGGCTGCTCCCCGATCCACCCCTGCAACCGGGGGGCGAGGCCCGGGTCCGACACGAGGTTGGGCGCCATCCCGGCCGCGGCGGACGCGCCCTCGCGTTCCACCCGATCTGCCAGCTCGAACCGGCCCCGGGCGGCCTCGGGGGTGTCCGCGACGGCCTTCGTCCCGGCGAACAGGACCCGCCCCACCCGCTCCGGGGCCACCCGCAGCAGCGCCATCAGCACGTAGCCGCCCAGCGACGCCCCGCCCACGTCGCACCGGTCGAGGCCCAGCTCGTCGAGCAGCCCCACCAGCCGCACCGCCACCGCCTCCAGCGACGGCGGGTCCACCAGGTCGCCGGGCAGGTCCGGGGTGATCACCCTGGCGCGCTCGGCCAGCCCCGCGCGCACCGGGTCCCACATCCGGGAGTCCAGCGGGAAGGCGTGCAGGAGCAGCAGCGGGGTGCCGGAGCCGGTGTCGGTGTGGCGCACCGGCCCATTCTCAGCCGTGGACGCGCTCGACCGCGGCCGGGGTCGCCAGCTCGGCCCGGTCGTCGGGGTGGGCGAGGTAGTGGTGGAAGGCGCGCAGCACGACCAACTGGTCCACCAGCATCAGCCGCATCGGCACCGCCGCGGACAGGTCCCGGGAGAACCGCGCAGCGAGGCTGCGGTGCCGCCCGCCCGCGACCCCCTCGGTCACCGTCGCCACGCCCAGGTAGTTCGCCGTGGGCCGGGTGTTGGCCCGCCCGAACCTGATGGCCACCGGGCGCACCTCGCGGACCTGCGACCACGGCACCTTCACCGGCGGCGGCGACCAGTTCAGCACCACGTGCTCGGGGGTCAGCAGCACCCCCACCGCGCGCGTGCCGCCGCGCAGGGCGAACACCCCGGCGGCGACGAACAGCGCCCCCAGCAGCCCCAGCACCCAGCCGCCCACCGCGACCAGGGTGTTCTCCGACAGCACCAGGAACACCGCGCCCACCACGAGCAGCGCGCCGAGCACGAGCAACCCGATGCCCGCCCCGGCCCCGGCCTGCCGGGTGGGCAGCAGCAGCCCGGTCTCGCCCCCGATCTCGGCCTGGCGGGCGCGACCGGTGGGGTCACCCCCGGGGTTCGCGGTGCCGTCGGGTTTGCGCCACGCCGGGGGCAGGTCCATGTCGACCATGGAAGCGCACCGGGCGCCCGGTGACCAGAGCGGGTGGGGCGTAGGTTGCTGGGCATGAGCGGCACGCGCACCGACCGGCTGCTGCTGCGCCCGGTCACCCGCGACGACCTGGTCGCCGCCGAGGAGGTCCTGGGCGACCCGCGCACCAGCGAGCACCTGCCCGGCGGCCCGGCCTCACCCGCCGAGGCCCAGGCCAAGCTCGACTTCTGGGTGGCGCACTGGCGCACCAGGGGGTTCGGCTACTGGGCGGTGGAGCTGGCGGGCTCGACCGGGGTCCTGGGCTTCGGCGGCCTGCAACTGGGCGACGTCCCCGGCGAGCGCTACCTCAACCTGTTCTACCGCCTGCGCCCCAGCGCCTGGGGCCACGGCTACGCCGCCGAGGTCGGCCGCGCCGCCCAGGCCGAGGCCACCGCCCGCGGCCTGCCGGTCTGGATCGTCACCGGCGCCGCCAACGAGGCCTCCCGCCGCGTGGCCGAGCGCCTGGGCTTCACCGAGTTCCGCCAGGGCCCCCACCAGGGCGGCTGGTCGCGCTTCTACCGCTGGCCCCCGGGCAACCCCGTCGCGCCCCCGCCCGCACCCCACTAGCCTCCCGCCCGTGCCGCTGACCGCAGACGACGTCGACACGGCGACCTGGTGGCTCGTCGACACCCTGTCCCCCGCCACCGACCGCGACTGGACCGCCCGAGCGGGCGAACTCACCTTCACCTGCTGGGAAACCGCGGAGCACCTCACCGACGACCTGCTCTCCTACGCCACCCGCGTCGCCCTCCGCCGCCACCCCACCGCCCGAACCCCCCCGTTCGCCTGGGCCAAGCGCCACCCCGAAGGCCCCATGACCCTCGCCCCCGCCGACCCGGCCGCGGGCCCCCCGGGTCTCCTCCAGGTCATCGAGGCCTACGGCGCCTGCCTCTCCGCCGCGCTGCGCACCGCACCCCCCACCCACCGCGCCTGGCACGTCTACGGCGAATCCGACCCCGAAGGCTTCGCCGCCATGGCCACCGTCGAACTCCTCGTCCACGGCTGGGACATCACCCAGGGCCTGTCCCTGCCCTGGAACCCCCCACCCGGCCTGTCCACCCAAGCCCTCCACCGCCTCTTCCCCCACGCCCCCACCACCACCGACCCCGACACCACCCTCCTCTGGGCCACCGGCCGCACAGCCCTCCCCACCCACCCCCGCCTCACCGAATGGCGCTGGTACAGCGAACCCCACCCCAACACCGCAGGCGAGCCCCCGCACCCCTAAGCCGCCGTTCAACCAACGCCCCCACCCCCCGAAGCCGAAGGCAAGCCCAGGACATCCCTCAAGCCGTCGTTCGGCCAACCCACCCCCCCGCACTCCACCCCGCCCAGCCCCACCAACCGCCTCGCAACTCCATGCCCCGTGGCGAAGCCCATCCCTCAAGCCATCGTTTGGCCAGCCCCACTGTCAGCCCGCAAACCATGGTGCCCAGCCCCACCAACCCCCCGGCACCCCCCGACAAAGCTCAGCTGAGCAGAAGGTCATGGGCTTTGCTCAGACCCCCCGGCCTGACCCAGTCCCGGCCGCTCGTAGCTCGGTGGAGGCGGTGTCAAGGGTGGGCGAAGCCCATCGCGAAGCGACGCCGAAGGCGCCCTTGACTCCGCCTCCACCGAGTTACACACTCGCGGCCCCCGAGGACAGGCCCCCACCGCACGCCCACAAGGACAAGCCCCCACTGCGCCCCAAGGACAAGCCCCCGCGTCACCACCGCTTGGAAGTAGGCCCCCGCCGCCCCCGAGCCCCCCAGCACGGCCGGTGCCAGTGCCGCCGATCCTCCACCCCGGTCCCCCCGTCCGAAGGCCACGCCACCACGTGCGCCACCCCCACCGGGATCTCCTGGTCACACCCGGGACACCGGTACACCTTCGTGGCCCGGGGCCCCGGCACGGCCCGGACCACCCACTCCCCGTCCGCCCCGGACTCCACCCGCTCAACCCCCAGCCCCACGGCCAACGGCCGGGGCGGGTCGGGTCGGCGGGCGTGGTTGCGGCGGGGCACGCTACCGATTATCGACAACCCCGGGGCATCATGTGCACCGTGCCCACCTACGACTTCCGCTGCCGCGCCTGCGGCACCACCTTCGAGCTGAACCGCCCCATGTCGGAGTCCTCCGCCCCCGCCCCCTGCCCCGAGGGCCACGCGGACACCGTCAAGCTCCTCACCATGGCGGGCCTCTCCGGCAGCGCCGCCACCCCCGCGGGCGGCGGCGGGGGCGGCGGTTGCTGCGGCGGCGGCTGCTGCGGCTGACCCCCGCCCAGCCCCTCACCCCGCCCTACCACAAATCCCCCTGACCAGCGGAAAACCATCCACAGGCCCAGGGGGACCCCCGATTTCCATCCTGCCACCCGAGGGCGACAGGAACGCTCACAAGATCGCGAGTTGTCCACAACCCGCAGGTCACCAGCGCCAACCCGCAGGCCATCGACCGCGCCGCCGACCGCAGGTCGCGAGTCGCAGACGGCCCCGGTCACCCTCAGACGACCGCGCCCCAGCCCGGCGGTTCGCCGGGCTGGGGCGCGGGGGTCACAGCGCTGGAGTCACAGCCGCAGGGGTCACTTCGAGTAGTCGCGGAAGCCCTTGCCGGTCTTGCGGCCGAGGCGGCCCGCGGTGACCAGGTGCTCCAGCAGCGGGGCGGGGGCGAAACCGGCCTCGCGGAACTCGTTGTAGAGGGTGCGCTCGATCGCCAGCGAGACGTCGAGGCCGACGACGTCGAGCAGCTCGAACGGGCCCATCGGCAGCGAGCACCCGACCTTCATGGCGGTGTCGATGTCCTCGCTGGTGGCGTAGTGGGCCTCCAGCATCTTCACCGCGTCGTTGAGGTACGGGAAGAGCAGGGCGTTGACGATGAAGCCCGCCCGGTCGCCGCAGTGCACCGGCTGCTTGCCCACCTTCAGGCACAGGGCGCGGGCGGTGGCGACGACGTCGGCGCCGGTGGAGATGGTCTCGACGATCTCGACCAGCTTCATGACCGGGGCCGGGTTGAAGAAGTGCAGGCCCACCACGTCGGCGGGGCGGGAGGTGGCGGCCGCGCACTCGATGACCGGCAGCGAGGAGGTGGTGGTGGCCAGGATCGCGCCGGGCTTGACCACCTCGTCGAGGGCGCCGAAGACCGCCTGCTTGATCGCCAGCTCCTCGGCGACGGCCTCGATGACCAGGTCGCAGTCGGCCAGCTCCTCGAACTCCACCGCCGGGGAGATGCGGGCCAGGACCTCGTCGCGGGCGTCCTCGGCCAGCTTGCCCTTGGCGACCTGGCGGTCGAGGGACTTGCGCACCCGGCCCACCGACGCCTCGGCCTTGTCGGCGCTGCGGGCGCGCAGGATGACCTCGTAGCCCTTGCGCGCGAACACCTCGACGATGCCGGTGGCCATGGTGCCGGTGCCGACCACGCCGACCTTGCGCACCTCGCGCACCTGGGCGTCGGCGTCGGCGGCCGCGGCGGGGGTGAGCGCGTCGGCCACCACGGTCGGGGACTCGGGGGCGTCGTAGGTGTAGAAGCCGCGCCCGCTCTTGCGGCCCAGCAGGCCCGCGGTGATCATCTGCTTGAGGATCGGCGCCGGGGCGTGCAGCCGGTTGCGCGACTGCGCGTACATCGTCTCGAGGATCTCGTAGGCGGTGTCCAGGCCGATGAGGTCGAGCAGCGCCAGCGGGCCCATCGGGTAGCCGCAGCCGTAGCGCATGGCGGCGTCGAGGTCCTCGCGGGTGGCGTAGCGCGACTCGTACATCTCCGCGGCGTGGTTGAGGTAGCCGAACAGCAGGGCGTTGGCGATGAACCCGGCCCGGTCGCCGATCACCACCGGCTCCTTGCCGAGCTTGCGGGCGAACTCGACGACGTCCTCGACGACCTCGGGCTCGGTGACCACGGTGCGCACGACCTCGACCAGCTTGAGCACCGGCGCGGGGTTGAAGAAGTGCAGGCCGACGACCTTGCCCGGCCTGCCGGTGCCCACGCCGATCTCGGTGATCGACAGCGACGAGGTGTTGGAGGCCAGCACGGCGTCGGGCTTGAGGATGCCGTCGAGCTCGGCGAACACCCGGCCCTTGAGCTCCAGCGACTCCGGGATGGCCTCGACCACCAGGTCGGCCTCGACCAGGTCGCCCAGCGCGGTGCTGTAGCTGATCCGCCCGAGCAGCGCGGTGCGCTCCTCCTCGGTCAGCTTGCCCTTGGCCACGGCCCGCGCGGTCGAGTGCTCGACGCTGCCGCGCCCGCGCTCCACGCCCGCCCCGTCGACCTCCACCGCGACCACCTGGACCCCGGTCCTGGCGAGCACCTCAGCGATCCCGGCCCCCATGGTCCCGAGACCGACAACCCCGACGGTGGAGAACTCACGTGCCACGACGACCTCCGCGGATCCGACTGCAACGGCGGTACTGCTGAACGGCAGCCTGTCGGCTACTTCCCAGTAACATCGCAGCCCGCGGTGCCCCCGCACCAGCGGGAACGGCGTGAACTCCACCACTGGAACGGTCGAGGAAGGCTGGGGGCGGTACGGGGTACCGGGTGGGCGGGACTGGGCTCCTGGGGGGTGGGGGTGTGGGAGCGCGCGTTGTGGAGGGTTGTTTCTTGGGGGGCGCGTTGTGGGGGCCGCTTGC
>NZ_MKQR01000023.1:0-85035 GCF_001940455.1 Actinokineospora bangkokensis
GGTGGGGACAGGAGAGCGGGTGGTGGGTGGGGCGTGGACCCCTCGGTGGGGGGTGGGGGATGGGTGGTTAGCCTGGGGCTGCTCTTTCGGACTTGCGCGTCGGGCGCTGACTTCTGGTATTCGGAGCTGAGACTCGGTGGTTGACGGTAGGGCTGGGCAGGCGGCGGTGGGGGGTGCTGGGCGGCCGCTGGGGGAGATCCTGCCGTTGACCGGGGTGCGGATCGTGGCGGCGATGTGGGTGGTGCTGTTCCACTTCCGGGGGAACCTGTGGGACGAGTACCCGGGGTTGAAGCCGGTGTTCGACCCGGTGCTGCGGCACGGGGACCTGGGGGTCGACCTCTTCTTCGCGCTGTCGGGGTTCGTGCTGGCGTTGAACTACCTGGACCGGATGGGGGACGGGCTCAGCAGGCGGGCGACGGCTCGGTTCCTGTGGGCGCGGTTGGCCCGGGTGTGGCCGGTGTACGCGGTCACGCTGCTGGTGGCGGCCGGGTGGCACGGGGTGCTGATGATGCGGGACCTGCCGGACCCGGTGGTGCCGGACGAGTACACCGTGCTGAGCTTCCTGCGGCAGGTGTTCATGGTCGTCATGTGGACGGAGCCGGACAACGACCGGGTGGCGTGGAACGGGCCGTCGTGGTCGATCAGCGCTGAGTGGTTGGTCTACCTGCTGTTCCCCGTCATCGTGCTGCTGCTCGTGCGGTTGGGGTGGGTGCTGCGGGTGCGGGGGCTGCTGTTCCTGGGGGCCGTCGTGGTGCTGCCCGCGGCGATGATGGCGGCGTTCACCGGCAACATGTACTCGCCGTACCTGTGGGTGCTGCGGCTGCTGGGGGCGTTCGTCGGCGGGGGCATCGCGTGCCTGGCGTTCCGGCGGATCGCGCAGACGCGGCGCAACGACGTGGCCTCGGGGTGGGCGGCCTGGGTGCTGCTGGTGCTCATCGTCGGTTCGCTGTACGCGACCGAGTGGGTGGGCAGCGCCTACTTGATCGCCACCTTCCTGTTCTCGCCGTTCCTCATCGCCATCTCGGTGTCCACCAGGGGGCTGTCGCGGGTGTTCTCCACCCGGGCGTTCGTCCTCGGGGGGCACATCTCCTACAGCGCCTACCTGGTGCACATGCTGCTCATCGAGCCGATCTGGTGGGCGCAGATGATGTGGCCGCAGACCTTCGCACCGCACTCCGCGCTGCTGCGCGCGTGCTTCCTGGCCGTGCCCTTCGTCGTGCTGCTCGTCGCCTACGCGATGTGGCGGTGGGTGGAGGAGCCCAGCCGGAAGGTCATGCGCGCGATGACCAAGCGGCCCCTGCCGCGCACCCCCGACGCCCCGGCCCCCCTGCACACCGGACCCGTTCCCACCGAGGAGCGGCAGGTGGTGCGGGAACCGGCCTGACCCGGCCCGCAACGGACAACGGCGGGCCCCGTCCTGGGGGCGGGCGCGCCGGGAGGACAAGAAGCCATGACCGCAACGCACCTGCTCGGGATCGGGTCGCTCGCCCTGGTCCTGCTCGTGCCCGGCCTGCTCGTCGGCGTCGCCGCCGGGCTGCGCGGGTGGGTGCTGCTCGGCGCAGCGCCCGTGCTCACCTACGGCGTCGTCAGCGTGTTCGCGCCCTACTTCCCCGGGCTGCTGCCCCGGTGGTCGGTGTGGGCGCTGCTGCTGTCGGCCGCCATCACCGCCGCCGTGGTGGGGGTGGTCCGGTTCGTCGCCCAGCGCTGGCTCGGGCGGTTCCAGGAACCGTTCACCATGCCGTCCCGGTGGAGCTGGTACCACCACGCGGGCGTCGTGCTGGCCATCGGCGTGGCCGCGGGCGTCGGCCTGCTGGTCACCTACCGGGCGACGGCGGGTTTCACGGGGGTGCACCAGTTCTGGGACGCGATGTTCCACGCGAACGCCACCCGGTACATCTCCGACACCGGGCAGTCCGCGCCGATCGCCCTGCGCATCATCAACGCCCCGGACAACCCGGACTTCTACTACCCGAACACCTACCACGTGCTGCTCGCCACGGCGGTGCAGATGTCCGGGCTGGCCATCCCCGACGCCATGAACATCGGCGGCGGCGCCCTCGCGGGCAGCCTGGCCCTGGGCGTGGCCGCCCTGGTCCGGGTCACCAGCGGCCGCCCCGCCGTCGCGGGCGCGTCCGCCCTGGTGTCCTGCGCGGTGGGGGCCTTCCCCGCGGGCCTGCAGTACTTCGGCCCGCTGTGGCCCTTCGCCGCGGGCATCGTCGTCATCCCCGCCTTCCTGGCGCTGTTCACCACCGCCGTGCGCTGCCGCCAGGTCGGCGTGCTGGTCGCCACCGCGGTCGGCGCCATGGGCCTGTCCGCGCTGCACCCCAGCGCCGCGCTCGCCGCGGGCGTCTACGGCGGCGGGTGGCTGCTGTTCCGCTGGGTGGGGGCGCGCAAGGTGCCGCTGCGGGAGGTCGGGGCGCTGGCCGTCATGGGCGTGGTCGCGGCGGTGTTCGTCGTGCCGCAGTTCCTCGCCGCCACCGCCACCGCGGGCAACGCCACCGTGTCCTGGCCGCTGATCTCGGTCCCCGGCCAGGCGTTCGGCTCGATCATGCTGCTCAACTCCGACACCCCGTACCCGCAGTGGTGGCTGGTGGTGCCGCTGGTGGTCGGGCTGTTCGCGGTGCGGCGGATGGACGGGCTGCGCTGGCTGCTGCTCGGCGGCGGCTTCTTCGTCGCGCTGTTCGTCCTCGCCGCCAGCTACAAGGGCTTCCTCGTCCGGCTGCTGACGAACCCGTGGTGGAACGACACCTGGCGCTTCGCCGGGCTCGTCGCCATCGCCCAGGTCGTCGTCATCGGCTTCGGCCTGGTCGTCATCCGCGACAAGGTCGTCGAGTGGGCGGGCCGGGCGCGCGCCGGGCTCGCGGACTCGCGCGGGGTCAAGCTCGGCACCCTCGCCGCCGTCGTCCTGCTGCTCGTGGTGGGCACCGGCGGCCTCTACCGCGACCTCAACCGCTGGGTCATCACCCGCGCGTACGGCGACGGCCCCACGGTCAGCGCCAAGGAGCGCGAGGCCATGGACAAGCTGCGCGAGCTGGTGCGCCCGGGTGAGCTGGTGATGAACGACCCGCAGGACGGCTCGCCGTGGATGTGGGCGCTCGACGGGGTGCAGCCGGTGTTCGGCCACGCGGTCATCCCCTCCGCCGACTACAAGGTCATCGGGCCGGACCGGGTGCGGCTGTTTGAGCACTTCGACGAACTCGACGATGACAGCGCCGTCGACGCCATCATCCGCAAGAACCGGATCGCCTACGCCTACATCGGCAACGGGTTCGCCAGCCCGTCGAGCAAGCGGGCGCTGGGCATGGACGCCCTGGACTCCGCGCGCTCGCTCAAGCTGGTGTACGAGAACCCCGACGCGCGCATCTACCAGGTGGTCCTGCCGGGCGGCGCCACCCCGGGGTGACGGGGTGTCACGCCGCCGGAACCCGCGGGAGCCGCGCGGGTAGCATCGTCTCGCCAGGCTCCCGCGGCGAGCGCCACACGACCCCCTCGAGAGACGTGACCACCAAGCGCGAGAACCCCAACGCAAGCCCGACCGTCGAGCTGCTGGACGAGAGCGGGGTCGGGCTCACCGGTGACGGCCTGCTCGACGACCGGGAGAAGGCCCTCGTGCTCGGCGCGGCCAACTTCCACGCCCTCACCCGCCCCGGCCGGACCTTCCGGCTGACGGTGCTGCGCGGCCCCCAGGGCACCCTGCCGTCGCTGACCGACGAGCAGACCGTGCAGATCGAGTGGGAGGACGACCGCGAGGTCGTCGGGTCGGTCGTGTTCCGCAGCCTGGTGCACACCACCTCCACCGAGGTCGACTCCGACGGCCTGGTCGACCTGGTGGTGGACGTGGGCGGGTCGGAGCAGACCGCCTCGGCCTACCACCAGCTGCCCGGCCTCAGGGGCGCCCTGCGCCGCGCGGTGCGCTTCACCGTGCCGGTGCAGTTCGACGCCCTGCGCCAGTACCGCACCGACCTGGTCGAGAAGAAGTACCGGGCGCGCGACCTGCCCCGCAAGGCGGGCGTGCGCATCGACCGGGGCGCGCGCGCGGTGGACACCGGCAAGGTGCCCGCGGTCGTGTTCGGCATCCACTGGCTGGAGCTGGGCGGGGCCGAGCGCTGGGCGCTGGAGACGGTGCAGCTGGCCAAGGACGCGGGCCTGACCCCGATCGTGATCACCGACCGGCCCTCGGGCCACCCGTGGATCACCCGGCCGGAGCTGGAGGGGGCGGTGGTCGTGCCGCTGACCCACCCGCTGCTGCCCGACAGCGAGGCCGCGCTGCTCAACGGCGTGATGACCGCCTTCGACGTGCGCGGCGTGCACGTGCACCACTGCACCTGGCTCTACCAGCGGCTGCCCTGGCTCAAGGCGATCCGCCCGGACATCCCCGTGGTGGACTCGCTGCACATCCTGGAGTGGCGCACCGGCGGCTTCGTCGACATCTCCGTGCGGGTGTCCAACGTCGTCGACCAGCACCACGTCATCTCCCCGCAGCTGCGCGACTACCTCATCGGCAAGCAGCGGGTCCCGGCCGAGAAGGTCGCCCTGGCGACCCTGGCCAACCTCACCGCGGACAAGCAGGTGCGGCGGCGCCCCGAGCGCGGCGACGCACCCTTCACCGTGGCGTTCGTCGGCCGCTTCACGCAGCAGAAGCGGCCGTACCTGTTCCTCAAGCTCGCGGCCGAGCTCAAGGCCAACGCCCCCGGCGCCGTCCGGTTCATCATGCACGGCGACGGCGAGCTGGCGGGCGAGGTGCACGGCCTGCGCGCCCGCCTGGGCCTGGCCGAGGCGCTGGAGCTGCGCGGCCCCGACCGCCCGGTGGCCGACACCCTCGCCGAGGCCGACGTCCTGGTCATCTCCTCCGACAACGAGGGGTTGACGCTGACCTCGTTCGAGGCCTCCGCCGCGGGCATCCCGGTGGTCTCCAGCGACGTCGGCTCGCAGGCCTCGCTCATCGCCGACGAGCTGCTGTGCCCGCGCCACCCCTACCCGTTCATCCGCACGGCCGCCGACCGCATCGCGGCCATGATGGACTCGCCCGAGCTCAGGGAGCGGTGGTTGGCCGAGCAGCGGGCCAAGTCCGCCGCCTTCGCCACCCTCCCCGACGCCCGCGCGTGGGTCCGCGACCTCTACCGAGGATGGAACTCGTGACCACTGCCGTAGCCGCCGTCATCGTCACCTACAACCGCAAGGCCAAGCTGCCGACGGTGCTGGACAACGTCCTGGCCCAGAGCATGGCCCCGCAGTGGGTGGTGGTGGTCGACAACGCCTCCACCGACGGCACCGCGGAGGTCGTCGCCGAGTACGCGGCCAAGGACGACCGGGTCGTGGTGGTCTCGCTGGGCGAGAACACCGGCGGCGCGGGCGGCTTCGCCACCGGCATGGCCCGCGGCTACGAGCTCGGCGCCGACTTCGTCTGGATCATGGACGACGACTGCTACCCGGACGAGCACGCCCTGCAGGAGCTGGTCACCGGGCACGCCAAGGCCGAGCAGAACCTGGGCACCCAGATCCCCTACGCCTGCTCGCTGGTCAAGTTCATCGACGGCACCATCTGCGAGATGAACAACCCGGGCACCACCTGGGACTGGGGCAGGCTCATCTCCCAGGGCCAGCAGGCCGTGCTGGTCACCCACTGCTCGTTCGTGTCGGTGCTGTTCCCCCGCTGGGTGCTCACCCGGCACGGGCTGCCGCTGCGCGAGTACTTCATCTGGTTCGACGACCAGGAGTACACGCTGCGCGTCACCAAGGACGCCCCCGGTGTGCAGGTGCTGACCAGCGTCGCCGTGCACGACATGGGCGTCAACCGCGGCGTCAACTTCGGCGACGTCACCGCGCAGAACATCTGGAAGTTCGAGTACGGCGCGCGCAACGAGGCGTCGTACCGGCTGCACCGGGAGAACCCGGTCTCGTTCGTGAAGTTCGTGCTCCGGCTCGTCCAGGGCCTGCGCGGCGGGCGGGTGGCCTGGCCGCTGCGCGTGCGCCTGCTCAAGAAGGTCGTCGAGAGCGTCCGCTTCAACCCCCAGCCGGAGTACCCGCGCTCGGTGCTGTGATATTTCCTCCCGCCGCCCGCCCCCTCGCCCCGCCCGGCATCGTCCCCGGCTTGAGGGGGCGGGTGCGGTGGAGGGGGGAGGGGCGAGGTCGTCCCCGACTTCGTGGGAGAGGCGCTGGCATCGTCCCCGGCCTGGTGGGGGAGGGGGGTGCCCGGCTCGCGAGGGGGGAGAGGTTGGATCATCCTCTGCCTGGCGAGGAGGCTTGCGGGGTTCTCGACCTGAACAGCACGAAGGCCCGCCACCCGGAGGGGTGGCGGGCCTTCGGCGTCAGGCCTGGATCAGATGGCCAGGACCTTGGAGGCCTGCGGGCCCTTCTGGCCCTGCGTGACCTCGAACTCCACGCGCTGGTTCTCCTCCAGGCTGCGGAAGCCGTTGCCCTGGATCTCCGAGTAGTGGACGAAGATGTCCGAGGAGCCGTCGTCCGGCTGGATGAAGCCGTAGCCCTTCTCGGAGTTGAACCACTTGACTGTGCCCTGTGCCACGAAAATCTCCTCAACAGGTACCGCTGAAGCCCCAGGCGGTCGCCCGGGACCTGGTCGATTCCAGACGGCGACTTCTCCGGCGTGACCTGGAGGAAAACCGCGCGCCCGCAACGATCTCTTGCGAGCGTGAACTAGCACGTGCTCAAGAAAAGTTACGACCAGGGACAGTGAACCACACCGCCCCGGGCGCGCGCACGTGTGAGGTCACACGGGACGCGGGGGTTGCGGGGGAGTTGCCGCTGGGAGACGCTTTCGGGGTGAGCGAGCTCGCCAGTGAGAAGACCATCGCACTCGACCTCGACGAAGCGGGTGTCTCCGTCGACCTCCCCCGTCCCGCCCACTCGGGCGACCAGGTCCAGGGCGTGCCCTACCGCCCGGTCGAGTTCCGCGACGACGACCTGCCCGCGGCCCTCGAACGCGCCGCGGCCTGGCTGCGCAGCACCCAGGAGTGGCTGGGGGAGCCGGTGGACGTCATCGCCATCCACCTCGACTACGACGACACCGAGGGCACCCCGTACTACGACGTCAAGCTGCTGTGCAACGAGGAGGACCTGGCGGGCGCGCCGATCGCCATCCGCGAGCAGCAGGCGGGCGGGGCCGCGGGCTAGTGGCCGAGATCGTCTACCCGCCGGTCATCGGGCTGGCGCGCACCCTGTTCCGGGTGATGGACTACCGCATCGACGTCGCGGGCACCGAGCACATCCCGCGCACCGGTGGGGCGGTCATCGCCTGCAACCACGTCAGCTACCTGGACTTCATCTTCTGCGGCCTCGGCGCCCGGCCCGCCAAGCGGCTGGTGCGGTTCATGGCCAAGGAGTCCATCTTCCGCAACGCGGTGGCCGGGCCGCTCATGCGCGGCATGCACCACATCCCCGTCGACCGCTCGGCGGGCCAGGCCTCCTACGCCGAGGCCCTGGCCAAGCTGCGCGCGGGCGAGGTCGTGGGCATCTTCCCGGAGGCGACCATCAGCCGGTCGTTCACCGTCAAGGAGATCAAGTCCGGGGCGGCGCGGCTGGCCGCCGAGGCGGGCGTGCCGCTGGTGCCGATGGCGCTGTGGGGCACCCAGCGGCTGTGGACCAAGGGCAGGCCGCGGGACATGGGCCTGCGGCACGTGCCGCTGTCGATCCTGGCCGGGGAGCCCATCGCGGTGCCCGCCGACGCCGACCTGGACGCGGTGACCACCGACCTGCGGGCGCGCATGGCCGAGCTGCTGGACCGGCTGCAGAAGGGCTACCCCGACGCCGAGCCGGGCGCCTGGTGGCTGCCCGCGCACCTGGGCGGCACCGCGCCGACGCCGGAGGAGGCCGCGGAGCTGGACCGGCGCAAGCCCGAGGACTGACCGACCGGGTGCGGGGGCCGACCGGCCCCCGCACCACGGGTCAGAACCAGCGCTCCAGCACCAGCGCGACCCCGTCCTCGCCGTTGGTCGCCGTCACCTCGTCCGCGCACCCCTTGACCTCGGCGGACGCGTTGCCCATGGCCACCCCGAGCCCGGCCCAGCGCAGCATCTCCACGTCGTTGTTCATGTCCCCGAACGCGACCACGCCCGCCGCGTCCACCCCGAGCAGGGTGGTGACCTCGGCCAGGCCGGAGGCCTTGGTGACCCCCGCGGCGGAGATCTCGATCAGCCCGCTGTTGGTCGAGTAGGTGACGTCCACCGACTCGCCCACCAGCTCCCGGGCGGCCAGCGCCATCTCCGCGCTGGTCATCCCGCGGTGGCGCACCAGCAGCTTCGTCGCGGGCTCGCCCAGCACCTCCGCCCGCGGCAGGAACCGGCTCTCCTCGTCGCCCCACGGGTTGTGGTAGCCGTGCTCGGAGGCCAGCGCGCCCGCCGTCTCGTCGCCGAGCACCGGGCGCTCGGTGGCCACCTGCATGCCCGGCAGCACCTTCTCCAGCGCGTGCGCCACGTCGTGCAGCAGCAGCGGGTCGAGGGTGTGCGCGGAGACCAGCTCGCCGTCGCCGATGTGGTAGACCAGCGCGCCGTTCGCGCACACCGCGTAACCGGTCAGCTCCGCCGGGACGGCCACCGGCGGGATCCAGCGCGGCGGGCGGCCGGTCACCAGCACCAGCTCCACCCCCGCCGCCCTGGCCCGGCGCAGCGCGGCCAGGGTGCGCTCGGTGAGCCGGTGGTGCGGGTCGATCAGGGTGCCGTCGACGTCGGAGGCGATGAGGCGGGGGGTGTCCACGCCGCCATCCTGCCCGCCGCGGGTGTGGCGGGCGCGCAACGGTCCGGGGTGGGCTTGGTTACCCGATCACGGCTTGCCCGTACTCCGGGGTAGGTTCGGACGGGTGCGCGTAGGCATCGTGATCCTCCCCGAACACCGCTGGTGGGCGGCCGAACCCCGGTGGCGGGCCGCCGACGAGTACGGGTTCGACCACGCCTGGACCTACGACCACCTGGGCTGGCGGTCCCTGGTCGACGGGCCGTGGTTCGACGCCGTGCCCACCCTGACCGCCGCCGCGATGGTCACCGAGCACATCCGGCTCGGCACCATGGTGGTCAGCCCGCACTTCCGCCACCCGGTGCCGCTGGCCAGGCAGCTGCTGGCGCTCGACGACATCTCCGACGGCCGGTTCATGCTCGGCCTGGGCTCAGGGGCGGGCAGCCCCGGCACCTACGACCGGACGGTGTTCGGGCCCGCCGCCGAGCCGACCCCGCGCGAGGCGGTCGAGCGGTTCGACGAGTTCACCGAGCTGACCCACCTGCTGCTCACCCAGCAGCGCACCACCTACCGGGGCAGGCACTTCCAGGCCGTGGAGGCCCGCAACGCCCCCGGGTGCGTGCAGCGGCCCCGGCTGCCGTTCCTCGTCGCCGCCAACGGGCCCCGGTCCATGACCACCGCCGCCCGGTTCGGGCAGGGCTGGGTGACCACCGGCAAGCCCGGCGCCGCCGACGCCGACCAGTGGTGGGCGGGGACCGCCGAGCTGGGTGCGCGCTTCGACGAGGTGCTCGCCGAGCAGGGCCGCGACCCGGGCACCGTCGACCGCTACGCCTTCGTCGACGCCTCCCCGCTGTACTCGCTGAGCAGCACCGGCGCCTTCCAGGAGCACGTCGGGCGCGCCGCCGAGGCGGGCTTCACCGACCTCGTCGTGCACTGGCCGCGCCCGGACGGGCCCTTCACCGGCCGGGAGACGGTGCTGGAGGAGGTGGCCGAGGAGGTGCTGCCGCTGCTCGGCGGCCGCGCGAGCAGCGGCCCGGTTGACGACGACCACGAGCCGCCGGTGGTCTTCGAGGCCCACGACGACCGCGGCCGGGCGCAGGGCTGAGCGCCGGGCGGTGACCGCCCGGTCACCGCCCGCACCCGCCCGTGCCCCCGCGCCTGCGGGCACAGCGGGTGACGCGGGTAGCCTCAGCCCCCGTGAGCCCGGTGGCAGACCCCAAAGACAACTTCGACGGATACGACCTCATCGTGGTCGGGGCCGGATTCTTCGGCCTGACGATCGCCGAGCGGACCGCCTCCCAGCTCGGCAAGCGGGTGCTGGTGCTCGACCGCCGCCCGCACATCGGCGGCAACGCCTACTCCGAGCCCGAGCCCGAGACCGGCATCGAGATCCACAAGTACGGCGCGCACCTGTTCCACACCTCCAACAAGCGGGTGTGGGACTACGTGAACCAGTTCACCGGGTTCACCGGCTACCAGCACCGCGTGTACGGCAAGTTCGACGGGCAGGTCTACCCGCTGCCGATGAACCTGGGCCTGATCAACCAGTTCTTCGGCAAGTCGCACACCCCCGACGAGGCCCGCGAGCTGATCGCCAAGCAGTCCTCGGAGATCGACACCGAGAGCGCGGCGAACCTGGAGGAGAAGGCGATCTCGCTGATCGGCCGCCCCCTCTACGAGGCGTTCATCAAGGCCTACACCGCCAAGCAGTGGCAGACCGACCCGACCCAGCTCGACCCGAGCATCATCAGCAGGCTCCCGGTCCGCTACACCTTCGACAACCGCTACTTCAACGACACCTACGAGGGCCTGCCGGTCGACGGCTACACCGCGTGGCTGGAGCGGATGGCCGAGCACGAGCTCATCGAGGTGCGGCTGGAGACCGACTACTTCGACGTGCGGGAGCGCATCCCGGCCGGGACCGCCACCGTCTACACCGGACCGCTGGACCGGTACTTCGACTTCGCCGCCGGTGAGCTGGGCTGGCGCACGCTCGACTTCGAGCTGGAGGTGCTGCCGGTCGGGGACTTCCAGGGCACGTCGGTGATGAACTACAACGACGCCGACGCCCCCTACACCCGCATCCACGAGTTCCGGCACTTCCACCCCGAGCGCAGCGAGTACCCCAAGGACAAGACGGTCATCGTCCGGGAGTACTCCCGCTTCGCCGACAAGCCGGGCGACGAGCCGTACTACCCGATCAACACCCCGGAGAACCGGGAGAAGCTGACCCGGTACCGCGAGCTGGCCAAGGCCGAGGCGGCCGAGCGCAACGTCGTCTTCGGCGGGCGCCTGGGCACCTACAAGTACCTCGACATGCACATGGCGATCGGCTCGGCGTTGTCGGTGTTCGACAACAAGGTCGCCCCCCACCTGACGACCGGTGCGCCGCTCGACGGCTCGCTGGACGCCTGACGACTCCGGGCGGGCGGGGGTGCGCCCCGCCCGCCCGCCTGGGAGGAACCGAAGTGACCCAGCGCAACACACCCGCGGCCGAGGTCGCCGTGCTCAGCCGGGTGCAGGGGGCCATCGGGCACCCGACCGCGGTGGCGGCGGCCCGGGGGCTGTCGCTGTTCGGCGAGCACGCCGCGGGGTGGGCGGGCCTCGGGCTGCTCGGGGCCGCGGTCGACCGCCGCAGGCGCCGCGACTGGCTGCTGGCCACCGGGGGCGTGCTCGCCGCGCACGCCGCGTCCATCGCCGTCAAGCGCGTGGTGCGCAGGCCGCGCCCGCAGGACCCGTCGGTGAAGGTGCTGGTGGGCACCCCGAGCAAGCTCAGCTTCCCGTCCTCGCACGCCACCTCCACCACCGCCGCGGCCGTGCTCTACGGCGGGCTCACCGGCAAGCCGCTCGTGCCCGCCCTGGTCCCCCCGATGCTGCTCTCCCGCGTCGTGCTCGGCGTGCACTACCCGACCGACGTGCTGGCGGGCTCGGCGCTCGGGGGTCTCCTCGGCGCACTGCTGCGACGTAGGCTGGGGCGGAAGTGACCGGCGCGGCCCCCTCCGGTGCCGGTGCGGCCGGTGAGGGCACCGGTTCGCTGGACACCCAGGAGACCGCTGTGGACAGTTCGGACGCTGGCACGCCCGGTGCCGCGCCCGCCGAGCCTGCTGTGACCCAGGACACCCCGGCCCGCAAGGGCGGCGTCGTGGGCGGCCTCGTGCGCACCGCCCGGCCCCGGCAGTGGGTCAAGAACGTCCTGGTGCTGGCGGCCCCGTTCACCGGCGCGCAGATCTTCCAGGGCTCGGTGCTGCTCGACGCGGCCATCGCCTTCGTCGCGTTCTGCCTGGTGTCCTCCGCGGTGTACCTGGTCAACGACGCCATCGACGTCGAGGCCGACCGCGCCCACCCCACCAAGCGCAACCGCCCCATCGCCGCGGGCGTGGTGCCGGTGCGCCTGGCCTACGCCGCCGCCGTGGTGCTCTTCCTCGCCTCGCTCGGCATCGGCCTGCTGACCAGCTGGCAGCTGCTGGTGGTGCTCGCGGTCTACGCGGCGGTGCAGCTCGGCTACTGCCTGGGCCTCAAGCACCAGACCGTGATCGACCTGTGCATCGTCGCCTCCGGCTTCCTGCTGCGCTCCATCGCGGGCGGTGTCGCGGCGGGCATCGCGCTGTCGCAGTGGTTCCTGCTGGTCACCGCGTTCGGCTCGCTGTTCATGGTCTCCGGCAAGCGCTACGCCGAGGTCATCCTGTTCGAGCGCACCGGCGCCAAGATCCGCTCCTCGCTGGCCAAGTACTCCGCCAGCTACCTGCGCTTCGTCTGGGCCACCGCCGCCGCCATCATGATCACCGCCTACTCGCTGTGGGCCTTCGAGATCCGCGCCGACAGCCCCGACGACTCCGTCTGGGCCGTCATCTCCATCGTCCCCTTCGTCATCGCCGTCCTGCGCTACGCCGTCGACGTCGACGGCGGCCAGGCGGGCGAACCCGAGGACATCGCCCTGCGCGACCGCGTCCTCCAGGTCCTCGGCATCGCCTGGGTCGCCTGCCTCGCCCTCTCCATCTACCTCTGACCCCAGCACGACGAACCCCCTCACCGCGGCTCGCGGTGAGGGGGTTCGCCGTTCCGCGGGAAGGACCAGCCCCCCAGTGCTGGCCCTTCCCCCCGGTCCGGCCCCCGCCGGATCCGGCCCCGGCCGCCGCGCGCCCCGGGACGTCCCCCCGCACCCGTCTCCCGCCGGGTGCGCCGCCCGTCGCGCGCGACAGCGCCAGGTCAGGTGATGCCCGAGTACCGGCGCGGCTGCACCAGCGGGTCGGCGGCGGAGCCCCCCGGGTACGCCACCACGTGGTGCAGCGTGCCTGCCGAGACGGTCTGCTCGAACCCCCAGTAGCTCGTCCGCGCGCCGTCGGCCCACTCGTGGAAGACGGTGATGTGCGGGGGGTGGTCCGCGTCGCCCACGCAGAGCAGGGCGTCGCCCGCGAGCAGGTCGGACTTGGCGACGGGGGTGGAGACCCCGGCCAGGCCGACCGCGTCGAGGCCACCCCTGCGGTCCGGTGGGATGCCCGGGAGTCCCCACGCCATCGAGACGTAGCCCGAGCAGTCCGTTCGGTAGATGCCGTACTCGTTGTGGTGGTAGCGGGTGTGGCTGTGGCGCACCGAGGGGCGCAACCAGCTCTCCGCGCGCTCGATGACCTCGCCGCGGCTGATCGCGCCGCACCGCGCGTCGGGCATCCCGCTCGTCCTCCCTCCTCGACCCGTTCTCGTCGACCTGTTCTCGTCGGCCCGTTCTCGTCGACAGGGGAAGGCTCACAGGCGCGGCTATAAGCGGCCTATAGGTGGGCGCGAACCGCCCGCAGCCACCCGGCCGGGGTGGTCGCGGCCAGCTCGTCGGCCTCGCGGGCCTGGCAGGCGGTGAACAGCTCGATCGCCCGCGCCCAGTGCTCGTCGGCGGCCGCGGGGTCGGCCGCGGCCAGGTCGCGCAGGGTGCGGGCCTGCCAGAGCGGGAGGTCCAGCTCGGCCCAGCGGTCCAGGGCCGCGCGCAGCAGGGCGGCCGCCGCCGCCGGGTCGCCCCAGGCCAGCTCGTGCTCACCGAGGGTGCGGGTGGCCAGGGCGATGCCGAACCGGTCACCGATGTCGGTGCTCTCGCGCAGGCAGTCCGCCAGGGCCGCCGCGGCGCCGGTGGGGTCGGCGGTGCGCAGCTTGGCCTTCGCCCAGGACTGGCGGGCGTAGGTGGTGCCCAGCACGTCGCCTGCCTCGCCCAGCACCTGCACCGCCCGCTCGCTCAGCTCCACCGCGCGCGCCGCGTCGCCCGCCGCGCGGTGGCACAGGCTGAGGCCGCGCAGCGCCAGGCCCTCGCCCCGGCGGTCGTCGAGCTCGCGGTACAGGCGCGCGCAGGCGTCGAAGCGCTCGACCGCCTGCGCCAGGTCGCCGTGGTCGCGGCTGATCGCACCCAGGCCGTAGTAGGCCGCGGCCACCACCGACCGGTCGCCCACCCGCTCGCCCAGCTCCACCGCCGCCCGCAGGTCGTCGGCCGCCGCGGCGAAGTCGGCCAGGTCGCGGCGCACCGTGCCGATGCCCACCGCGGCCACCGCCAGCACCGCCTCGTCGCCGACGGCCTCGGCGTGCGCGCGGGCCTGCCGGAAGTGGTCGAGGGCGGCGGTGAAGTCGTCCTTCTCGTAGTGCAGCTGCCCCAGCCCGGCCAGCACCACCGCCTCGGCCCGCCGGTCGCCGCGGCGCCGGGCCGCCGACAGCGCCACGTCGTGCGTGCGCTGCCAGCCGTCGAACTCGTTGCGCGCGGCGAACGGCGAGGACAGCAGGGAGGCGATCAGCAGCGTGCCCAGCCCGTCGACGCCCAGCTCGTGCGCGCGCTCCACGGTGCGCACCACCGCCGCGGTCTCCGACCCCAACCACCCCGTCGGGTCCTCGGCCACCTCGGCCAGCAGCACCGGGTCCACCTCGACGCCGGGCGCCAGCCGCGGCCGCAGGCCCAGGGTCACCCTGGGCAGCTGCCGCGACCCGGCCTCCACCAGCGCCAACCAGGTGCCCAGCGTGCGGCGCACCGCCTCGGGCACCACCTCCGGCGGCTCGTCGGCCAGCGCCCGCTCGGCGCCGAAGAGCTGCACGAGGTCGTGGAAGCGGTACCGGACCCGGCCCAGGGCGTCCACCCCGGCCACGTCCAGCAGCCGCAGGTCCACCAGCTGCTCCACCACGTCCTCGGCGTCGGCGGGCGGCAGGTCCAGCAGCGGCACCGCCGCCCACCAGCCGAAGTCCGGCAGGTCCAGCACCGCGAGCAGGTGGAAGGCGCGCCGCTGCCGCGCGGTCAGCTCGTCGTAGACCACCCCCAGGCTGGAGCGGATCGCCAGGTCGCCGACGGCCAGCTCGTCGAGCCTGCGCCGCTCGTCGGCCAGCCGGTCGGCCAGCGACCGCAGGGGCCAGTGCGGCCGGGCCAGCAGCCGCGCCGCCGCCGCGCGGATCGCCAGCGGCACCCCGCCGCACAGGTCCGCGATCCGCTCGGCCTGCGCCCGCTGCGCGGCCACCCGATGCTCCCCGACGACCTTGGCCAGCATCTCGGTGGCCACCCCGGTGTCGAAGAACCCCAGCTCCACCGGCACGGCCCCGGCCAACCCGGTCAGCCGCGACCGGCTCGTCACCAGCACCAGGCACCCCGGCTCCCCGGGCAGCAGCGGCCGCACCTGGTGCTCGCCGCGGGCGTTGTCGAGCACCAGCAGCACCCGCCGCCCGGCCACCGCCGAGCGGAACAGCTCCGCCCGCGACGCCTCGGTGCCCGGCAGGTCCGACCCGCTCACCCCGAAGGCGGTGAGGAACCGCCCCAGCACCTCGAACGCTCCCAGCTCCCGCTCCGCGCCGCGCAGGTCGGCCCACAGCTGCCCGTCCGGGTACTCGGCGCGCAGCCGGTGCGCGGCGTGCACGGCCAGCGCCGACTTGCCCGCCCCACCCGCCCCGGACACCACCACGATCGGCGTCCGGTCGTGCCGCCGCCCCCCGACCTCCAGCAGCCGCCCCAGCACCGCCGCCCGCCCGGTGAAGTCCGGCACGTCCGGCGGCAGGGTGCGCGGCACGGGCGCCGCCGCCACCGGGGCCGGTGCCGCCTGCGGGGCCAGCTCCCCGGCGAGCACCCTGGCGTGCAGGTCCCGCAGCGCCTCCCCGGGTTCGATCCCCAGTTCGTCGAGCAGGTGCTTGCGCCCCTCCCGGTAGACGGCCAGCGCGTCCACCTGCCTGCCGATGCCCACCAGCGCCCGCATCAGCAGCCCGCGCGCCTCCTCCCGCAGCGGGTGCGCGGCCACCAGCCGCCGCAGCGGCTCGGTCAGCTCCCTGGCCCGCCCCAACGCCAACCCGGCGCGCGCCCGCCCCTCCTCGGCCGCCAACCGCTCCTCGGCCAACCCGTCCGCCCGCACCCGCGCGAACCCCGCGTCGACCCCGCCGAACGCGGGTCCCCGCCACAGCGCCAACGCCGCCTCGTACGCCCTGACCGCCCCCGCGTCGTCCCCCGCCCGCTCCGCCCGCCGCGCCGCCGCCAGGTGCCCCTCGAACGCCCCCAGGTCGGTGTCGGCGTCCGCCAGGTCCAGCAGGTACCCCGGCGCCCGGGTCACCAGCGCCCCCGGCTCCCCGGCCGCCGCGAACCCCCGCCGCACCGCCGACACGTACGTGTGCACCAACGCCGTCGCCGACTGCGGCGGCGCCTCGTCCCAGATCAGGTCCACCAACCGCGACACCGACACCACCTGCCGCGGCTGCACCGCCAACGCCGCCAGCAGCGCCCGCGGCTTCGGCCCCCCGGTCGACACCGGCCCGTCGTCCCCGCGCACCTCGACCGGCCCCAGCACCAGCACCCGCACGCCCTCACCCCCCGAGTCGTCGATCGCCGCGCGCCAACCTCCTGGCACGTGCCCCCGCTCGTCCCCCCTAGGTCGAACGCAGGGTGATCGTACGGCGACAGACCGACATTCCCGGGCGGAACGGCTCAGATGGGGAGCTTGCGGAAGATCGGGCGCGGGACGTGCCGGAGGGCGGACATGACCAGGCGCCACGGGGCGGGGGCCCAGACGAGGTCCTTGCGGGCGCGGACGGCGGAGAGGAGAACGTCGGCGACCTTGTCGGCGGTGGTGGCCAGCGGGGCGGGCTTCATGCCCGCGGTCATCTTGGTGCGGACGAAGCCGGGGCGGACGACGGTGACGTGGGCGCCGTGCGGGCGCAGGGCCTCGCCGAGGCCGAGGAAGAAGCCGTCGAAGCCCGCCTTGGTGGCGCCGTAGACGAAGTTGGAGCGGCGGACGCGCTCGCCCGCCACCGAGGACAGGGCGGCGATGGCGCCGTGGCCCTGCTCCTTGAGCCGCTCCGCGACGGCGATGCCCAGCGACACCGGGGCGGTGAAGTTGACCTGGGCCAGCTCCACGCCCGCGGCGTGGTCCTGCCACAGCTGCTCGGCGTCGCCCAGCAGGCCGAAGGCGAACACGGTGAGGTCCACGTCGCCGTCGCCGAACGCCTCGGCGACGAGCTTGGGGTGGCCGTCGAGGTCGAGGGCGTCGAAGGGCAGCACCCGCACCTCGGCGCCGAGGCCGCGCAGCTTCTCCGCCGCCGCGTCCAGCCGGGCGGACGGGCGCGCGGCCAGGGTGATCGCGCGGGTCCCGAGCCCGGCGCAGCGCTCGGCGACGGCCAGGCCGATCTCCGAGGTGCCGCCGAGCAGCAGCAGGGACTGGGGCGTGCCGACTGCGTTGATCAAGGTCAAGGCCCCCGTGGGTGGGTCGCGGTCCAGGTCCGCCCAGGGTAGCGGCGGCGCCGGGGCCTACACTTCCCAGGCCACCCACCGCCCAGGCCAGGTCGACCCCGGGGGACCACGTGACCGACGTCCGCGAGCGCAGCACCGGCCTCGTCCAGCAGCTCGTCCGCTTCGTCCTGGTCGGCGGCTTCTGCGCGCTGGTCGACTCCGGCCTCTACTGGCTGCTGCTGCACGCGGGCACCTGGGTGCACCTGGCCAAGGCGCTCAGCTTCATCGCGGGCACCACCACGGCCTACTTCCTCAACAAGCGCTTCACCTTCACCGACGCCGAGGACCGCGGCGCCGCCCAGGCGGGCGGCTTCGCCGTGCTCTACACGGTCACCTTCTTCGTCAACGTCGGCACCAACGCCCTGATGCTCGCCCTGATCCCCCCGTTCCGCTGGCAGGTGGCCCTCTGCTGGGTCATCGCCCAGGCCGTCGGCACCGCCATCAACTTCGTGCTCCTGCGCACCGTGGTGTTCCGCAAAGCCTGACGGCTCAGCCCCCGAACCCCGACTGCCGCTGCGGCACCCCGTACACCCGCGCGTTGCCAGGGAACGAGTCGAAGTGCGCGCTCACGACGTGCCCGAAGTTGATCGCCACCGACGTCCCGTCCTCCAGGTCCGTCGACTCCACACCCCCGGACCCCATCAGCACGGCCAACCGCGGCAGCAAGCTCTTCCCCGCCCGCGGCGACAGCGCGAACACCAGCGGTTCGCCCCCGGTGGCCAGGTGCAGGACGAGGACTCGACGTGATTCAGTCATGTGACGAGACCACCACCCCCCACCGCCCCCGGCAAGGCCGGTTCGCCGGTGGCGGATCCGCTGAAGGCTGAAGGCCCCTTCCCGGGGTCGGGAGGGGGCCTTCAGCAAGGGCCGGTCAACGCCGATAGGCGCTTGTCAGTGGCGGAAGAACTTCTCCTTGCGGCCCTTGGCGACGAGCTTGAGCCACTGCGCGAAGGCCTTCGGGTCGCGCTTGGTGCCGAGGAAGTAGAGGCCGAAGCGGAACAGCTCCAGCAGGCCGATCTTGCGCATGCCGGGCTGGGAGAGCAGGTAGCCGCGGTTGCGGTAGGTGTAGTAGCGCTTGACCTCGTTCTCCGGGTCCTGGGCGTGGAAGCGCCCGCCCAGCATGGGCTTGAACTCCTCGGAGCCGTCCGGGTGCAGGTAGGCGGCCTTGAGGCTGGTGCCGAAGGGCAGGCCGGAGCGGGTGAGGCGGCGGTGCACCTCGACCTCGTCGCCGCGGAAGAAGAGGCGGTAGTCGGGGACGCCGACGACGTCGAGGGTGCTGGCGCGGAAGAGGGCGCCGTTGAACAGCGAGGCGATGCCGGGCAGGAAGTCGGTGCCGAGCTGGTCGGTCTGGCGCTTCCAGGTGAGGCCGCGGCGCAGCGGGAAGGCGAGGCGGTCGGGGGCGTCGATGTTGGTGACGACCGGGGAGACCTCGGCCAGGCCGCGGGCCTCGGCGACCTCCAGCAGGGTGGCCAGCACGGTCTCGTCGGCGGGGCGGCCGTCGTCGTCGGCGAGCCAGACCCAGTCCGCGCCCAGGGACAGGGCGTGCAGCATGCCCAGGGCGAAGCCGCCCGCGCCGCCGAGGTTGCGGTGCGACTCCAGGTAGGTGGCCGCCACCCCGCAGGACTCCACCAGGTCCCGGGCGGGGTCGTCGGGGCCGTTGTCCACCACGACGAGGTGGTCGACCGGGCGGGTCTGCGCCGCGATCATCTTCAGCGAGTCGGCGAGCAGGTCCCTGCGGTGGCGGGTGACCACCACCGCCACGACCGCGCCTGCGGGGAGCTTCATGCCTTCTCGCCGAGCCTCTCCAGGGTCTCCGGGCTCATGTGCTCGAACGGGTCGCGGCCCTTGTAGGCGGTGAGCACCTCGCGCAGCGAGCCCTGCATCTTCACCCGGCCCTCGTCCATCCAGATCGCGGTGTTGCACAGCTCGAAGAGCAGGTCGTCGGAGTGCGAGGCGAAGACCAGCATGCCCGAGCGGCGGACCAGGTCGACCAGCCGGTCGCGGGCCTTGGACATGAACGCCGCGTCGACGGCGCCGATGCCCTCGTCGAGCAGCAGGATCTCCGGGTCGATCGAGGTGACCACGCCCAGCGCCAGGCGCACCCGCATGCCGGTGGAGTAGGTGCGCAGCGGCAGGTGCAGGTAGTCGCCGAGCTCGGTGAACGCGGAGATGTCGTCGACCCGCTTCTCCATCTCCTTGCGGGTCATGCCCAGGAACAGGCCCCGGATCATGATGTTCTCCAGGCCGGAGATCTCCGGGTCCATGCCGACCGCGAGGTCGAACACCGGCGCGATCTTGCCGTTGATCTGCGCGGTGCCCACGGTGGGCTCGTAGATGCCAGACAGCAGCCGCAGCAGCGTGGACTTGCCCGCGCCGTTGTGCCCGACCAGGGCGACCCGGTCGCCCTCCTTGAGGCTGATGGTGATGTCCTGCAGCGCCTCGATGATCGGGACCTTGGCCTGGGTGCCGATCTTGCCGCCGACCTTGCCCAGGACGAGCTTCTTCAGCGACCGCGTCTTGGCGTCGAAGATCGGGAAGTCGACGGAGGCGTTGCGGACCTCGATGCTGACCATGTTCGGAAGCCTCACTCAGACCCAGTAGGAGATGCGGGCACGGTAGTTGCGCATGGCGACCAGGGCCAGCGCCCAGCCGACGAGGGTCACGCCGCCGACGACGACCCAGTGGTGCCAGCTCTGCTGCAGGCCGAGCAGCGGCGCGCGCAGGATCTGGATGAAGTGGTACACCGGGTTGAGCTCGGCGATGAGGATGGCCCAGGAGTGGTCGCCCTCGCCGAAGCGCTGGTTGAGGATGTCGGTGGACCACATGATCGGGGTCATGAAGAACACCAGCTGCGTCAGCGCGGCGATGACCTGCGGGATGTCGCGGTAGCGGGTGCTGATGATGCCGAAGAGCAGGGTGACCCAGGCGCCGTTGGCGGCGATCAGCACGAAGGCGGGGACCGCCAGCAGCGCCGTCCAGCTCAGGCCCGGCTGCACGATCGCGTTGGCGGTCTCCTGCAGCTTGTAGGGCTGGCTGAGGTAGCCGAAGAAGATGATGAGCACGGCCAGGTAGACCAGCAGGTTGTGCACCAGCATCAGCGTGAGCCGCCACACCGTGCGCAGCGCGTACACCGTCAGCGGCGCGGGCAGGTGCTTGATCAGGCCCTCGTTGGAGATGAACGCGTCCGAGCCCTCGGTGAGGCAGCCCAGGATGAACGCCCAGACGATGAAGCCGACGGTGACGTACGGCAGGAACGTCCCGATCGGGGAGCCGAACAGCTGCGAGTACAGCAGGCCGAGGCCCGCGGAGGTGACGGCCATGCTCAGGGTGATCCACAGCGGGCCGATCACCGAGCGGCGGTAGCGCTGCTTGATGTCCTGCCAGCCGAGGTGGCCCCACAGCTCGCGCGCGGCGAGCCCCTCGCGGATGTCCTGGAACGCCCGCGCCCAGCTGCGCCCCGCGTGCACCGGCGGGGGCGAGGTGGGCACTGACTCGATGGCGCTGATTGCTGACACGAATGGTGAGCGTACCGGCGCGCGGCCGGGCTGGGACCGGGGGAGCGCGACAGCGGTGACGGCCCTGGCAGCATGGGTGTCGTGTCTGCTCCCGCTGTTCCCCCCGCCCGGGTCGTGGCCGTGGTCCCCGCCCGGGGTGGTTCCAAGGGCGTGCCCGGCAAGAACCTCGCCACCGTGGGCGGGGTGCCGCTGGTGGCCAGGGCGGTGACCGCGGTGCTCGACTCCGGCGTGGTCGACGAGGTCGTGGTCAGCACCGACAGCGCCGAGATCTCCGCCGCGGCCGCCGCTGCGGGGGCCACGGCGCTGCCCAGGCCCGCCGAGCTGTCGGGGGACACCGCGTCGTCGGAGTCGGCTGTGCTGCACGCCCTGGACGTGCTGCGCGAGCGCGACGGCGCCGACCCGGGGGTGGTGCTGCTGGTGCAGTGCACCTCGCCGTTCATCGCCCCGGAGACGGTGTCGGCGGTGGTCTCGCGGGTCCGCGAGGGGGGCGCCGACTCGGCGTTCACCGCGGTGCGGGTGCACGAGTTCCTCTGGCGGGTGAGCCCGGACGGCGCAGCCGACGGGGTCAACCACGACAAGTCGGTGCGCCCGCGCAGGCAGGACCGGGAGCCGGAGTACCGGGAGACCGGGGCCGTCTACGCCATGCGCACGGCCGGGCTGCGCGCCGCGGGCCACCGGTTCTTCGGCCGCACCGAGCTGGTCGAGGTGCCCGCCGCGGACGCGCTGGAGGTCGACACCCCCGACGAGCTGGCGCTGGCCAGGCGGGTGGCCGAGGGCCGCGCCGAGGTGCGGGTGCTGCCGGTGGACGCCCTGGTCACCGACTTCGACGGGGTGCACACCGACGACACCGCGACGGTCACCCAGGACGGCGTCGAGTCGGTGCGGGTGAGCCGCTCCGACGGCGCGGGCGTGGCGCTGCTGCGCGCGGCGGGGGTGCCGATGATGATCCTGTCCGTCGAGCTGAACCCGGTGGTGGCCGCCCGCGCCCGCAAGCTCGGCGTCGAGGTGGCGCACGGGGTGGCCGACAAGGTGGTCCGGCTCCGGCAGTGGATGCGGGACCACGACCTGGACCCCGCGCGGGTGGCCTACGTGGGCAACGACCTGCGAGACCTGCCCTGCATGGCGGCCGTCGGCTGGCCGGTGGCGGTGGCCGATGCGCGACCGGAGGTGCGCGCGGTGGCTAGGGTCGTGCTGCGGCGCGGTGGCGGCGCCGGTGCCGTCCGCGAGGTGGCCGACCTGATCCTCGCCGCGCCGGGTCCGCGCGCGCACGCCGAGCCCCCGGGCCGGGTCGTGCCCCACGACCCGCCCGCCCCGCTCGGGGCGACCCGGCACGACGACAACTGAGCCCGCGCCAGCCCCTTGTGACCCAGCCCTAGGAGCCCCTGATGAGCACACCCGCACCGACCGTGGCGATCGGCGACCGGGTGGTCGGAGCAGGCCACCCCGCCTACGTCGTCGCCGAGGCGGGCATCAACCACAACGGCGACGTCGAGCTGGCGAAGCGGCTGGTGGACGTGGCCGCCGACGCGGGCGCCGACGCGGTGAAGTTCCAGAAGCGCACGCCCGAGATCGCGACCCCCGCCGCCATGCGCGACACCCGGCGGGAGACGCCGTGGGGCGAGATGAGCTACCTGGAGTACCGCTACCGGGTCGAGTTCGACGAGGCCCAGTACGGCGAGATCGCCCGGCACTGCGACAAGCGCGGCATCGCCTGGTTCGCCTCGCCCTGGGACGTGCCCAGCGTGGAGTTCCTGGAGCGGTTCGACGTGCCCACGCACAAGGTGGCCTCGGCGTCGCTGACCGACGTCCCGCTGCTGGAGGCGCTGCGGGCCACCGGCAAGCCGATCATCTGCTCCACCGGCATGTCGACGCTGGAGGAGGTGGAGCGCGCGGTCGAGGTGCTGGGCACCGAGCGGCTGGTGCTGCTGCACGCCACCTCCACCTACCCGTGCCCGCCGGAGGAGTCGAACCTGCGCACCATCGAGACGCTGCGGCAGCGCTTCCCGGGGGTGCCGGTCGGCTACTCCGGGCACGAGCGCGGCTTGCAGGTCTCGATCGCCGCGGTGGCCCTGGGCGCCTGCGTCGTCGAGCGGCACGTGACCCTGGACCGGGCGATGTGGGGCTCGGACCACGCCGCGTCGCTGGAGCCCGACGGCCTGCGCAAGCTCGTCCGGGACGTGCGGATCGTCGAGACCGCGCTGGGCGACGGGGTCAAGCGGGTCTTCCCCGGCGAGGAGGCCCCCCGCAAGCGCTTGCGCGTGGTCTGACCGCGCGGCGCCGGTCGTCGCGGCCGGGGGGACGAGTGCCCGTGCGCGTCCCCCCGGCCGGTAAGGTCATCCACCGCGCGCAGCGCGTGCGCGCGTGATCAGCGACGACACCAGCACCGCGAGGCACCGATTCCGCATGACAGCCGTTGAGCCCGACGTGCCCACCACGTCCGAGGCGCTGCGCGCCGACCTGGCCGCCCTGCTGGCCGCCTACGCCCGGCACGACCCGCCGCGCTCGATCGCGGTCGTGGGCAACGCCCCGGTGGCCCCGGACGCCGAGCGGGCCGCCGCCGTGGACGGCTGCGACCTGGTGGTCCGGATGACCACCTTCGCCCTGGACGCCCCCGGCGGGCCGCCCGCGCTGGGCCGCCGCGCCGACGTGGTGGTGCTGCACCGCGGCGTGGTCGCCAGCCCGCACCTGTTCGCCGACTACACCTCGCGGCTGTACCTGCTGGTGGAGCCGGGCAGGCTGCACTGGGAGACCGACCGGCTGCCCGAGTGGTGGCCGCAGGACCTGGGCTTCCAGCCGGTGCCGAACCGGGAGTTCACCGTCGAGCTGAACCGGCTGCTGGGCTACGACCCCGGGGTCGCGGAGTGGGCCACCACCGGCACGCTCACCGCGTTCCTGGTCAGCGAGCTGTTCCCCGCCGCCCGCGTGCTGATGACCGGCATGTCGATCATCGACCGCCCGCAGCAGACCACCTTCGAGCACGCCTGGGGCGAGTCGGTGCGGGTCACCGCCGAGCACCGCCTCGACGCCGAGTCCGCGCTGCTGCGCTCCTGGATGTCCACCGGAAGGATCGAGGTGCTCCGATGACCAGCCCCGTCTCCGGCGCCGCAGCCCGGCTGCGCGGCGCGGCCCGCCAGGCGGGCAGGCCGGTGTGGCTCAAGGTGCGCCGCCGCATCGACGGCCTCATCGTCGAGCGGCTGGCCCCGCTCGCCGAGCGCGAGCAGCTGCACGCCGAGCAGCTGCACCTGCGCCTCGACGAGACCCAGCAGCACCTGCGCTCGCTGTCGGACGACCTGGCCGCGGGCATGCAGGACTGCGACCGCCGGTTGCGCGAGGTCGCCGCGGGCCTGGAGTGGCTCGACCACGAGCACCGCCGCATCGGCCCGCAGCTGGCCGCGGTGGAGGCCCGCCTGGCCGAGCTGGAGCGCGGGGTCGCCCGCGCCGAGCAGGCCGAGCCGGGGGCCGAGGAGCCCGCCGACCCGTCGCTGGCGGCCGTGCTCGCCGAGATCCGCGCCGAGCACGCCCGCGTCCGCGCCCGCCTGGGCACGGTCAACCGCTACGAGGAGCGCCTGGCCCGCCTGGAGGGCAGCGCCTGAGCGGCACCCCCGCCCGCACGCACGAGGCCCCGGCAGCCGCATCGGCTGCCGGGGCCTCGTCGGTGCTGGTGGGTCAGCTCACGACGGTGTGCGGGTCGAGGGAGGCGGTGCGGGTGACCGCCTTCTTCTGCGCCGCGGCCTTCTTGGCCTGGGCGCGGGCCGCGCGCGGCGGCACGCCGTTGACCTCCTCGGTGCTGATGGCGTACGAGGCCACCACCCAGGCGATCGCGTCGGAGTTGCGGTCGAGCGCGACGCGGTCGATGTTGCCCAGGTTGTCGCAGGCCTGGTGGTAGCACTTGTCGTAGGCCTGGCCGGCGACACCGCCCCACAGGTCGGCCTCGGCCTGGGTCTTGAGGCCCTCGGCGCCGGTGAACAGGCCACCGGCCGGGATGCCCTGGTTGATGAACTCGCCGTAGTCCGAGCGGCCGGTGAAGTCGGTGCCGCGGGTCTGCACGCCCTGCGAACCCAGGAAGCCGGTGAACGCCGCCTCGATCTGGCCCGAGCCGTAGGGGCCCGCGCCCGCGCCGACGCCGTCGGAGTCGTCACCGTCGTAGACGAAGTAGCCCGCGTTCGGCGAGGCCACCATGTCGAAGTTCAGGTAGAGGGCGATGTCGAGCTGCTGCTCGAACGACAGCGACTGGACGAACTTCGTCGAGCCGACCAGGCCGTACTCCTCGGCGCTCCACCACGCGAAGCGCACCGCGTTGTTGACCTTCGGCGAGCCGCCGAGCTGGACGGCGGTCTCCAGCAGCGCCGCGCTGCCCGAGCCGTTGTCGTTGATGCCGGGGCCCTCGGTGACGCTGTCGAGGTGCGCGCCCGCCATGACCACGTTGTTCTTCTTGCCGGTCTTGGTCTGGGCGATCACGTTGAAGCTCTGCCGGTCCTCGACCAGCACCCGCAGCTCCACGGTAACGACCTGGCCGGGGTTGGCGGCCAGGGCCAGCCCGTCGGCCTTGGTGATGCCGCCGGTCGGGATGTAGACGATGCTCGGGTCGCTGCCCAGGGTGCCGTTGAGCGGGCCGTCGGTGTTGTTGTAGACGACCGCGGCGACGGCGCCCGCCGCGGCGGCGTTGGCCTGCTTGACCTGGAAGGTGCAGCCGCCGCGGGAGATCAGCGCGACCTTGCCGGTGACGTCGAGGCCCGCGTAGTCCGAGGCCTCGCAGCCCGGGGTGGTGTCGGCGCCCGCGGGCACCACGGCCAGCGGGGCGGTCACCCCGCCCACCGGGGTGGACTTGCTGGTGGTCATGACCGTGATCGGCACCGCGCCCGACGGCGTGGTCAGCTTCTCGGCCAGGGTCTCGCTGTAGGCGAAGGTGAACGGCTGCCGCCAGAGGTCGTAGCCCGCGGCGGCGAGCTTGGACTCGACGTACTGCGCGGACTGCTCGTGGCCGGGGGTCGAGGCCGCGCGGGTGCCGCCGTTGCGGTCGGCGAGCCGCTGCAGGGCGATCAGGTGCCGGTTCACCCCCTCGCCGGTGACCTTCTTGACCAGGTTCTTCGCCAGCGCGGGCCCGTCGGGCAGCTGCGCCGCGGCGGGCAGCGCGGTCAGCGACAGCGTCCCCGCCGCCGCCAGGACCGCGGCCCCGGCTCGGATCGTCAAGCTCGTGGACATGCACAAACCCCTTGCTGCAGGTTGGAATCCGACCGAGGCCGACCAGGGCCCCGACGTGATCCGGTGCCTCGGCGCTGACACCCTCACCTGATCGGGAGTCGTCGGTCAAGAGCCCACCGTTACCAGTGAAGGGCCCGCACACCGAGGGACCCCCGCGACCGCGCGGCCGCGGGGGTCCTTCCGGGTGTGCTGGTTAGAGCGAAGCGCCCGGGACGGTCGTCGGGGCGACGGCCGCCTTGCGCGACTGCGCGTCGATGGCCGCGGCCCGCTTGGCGGCCTTGGCCTTCTTGTCCTTGGCCGTCTTCGGCGGGACGCCGTTGATGTCCTCGGTGCTGATGCCGTAGGAGGCCACGACCCACGCCAGCGCGTCGGCGTTGCGGTCGAGCGCCACCCGGTCGACGTTGCCCAGGGTGTCGCACGCGGAGTGGTAGCACGGGTCGTAGGCCTTGCCCGCCTGCCCGCCCCACTTCTGCGCCTGCGCGTCGGTCTTGACGCCCTCGGCGCCGGTGAACAGGCCACCGGCGGGGATGCCCTGGGCGATGAACTCGCCGTAGTCGGAGCGCCCGTCGAACGCGGTGCCCTCGGTCTGCACGCCCTGCGAGGCCAGGAAGCCGGAGAACGCCGCCTCGATCTGCGCCGAGCCGTAGGGGCCCGCCGCGCCGGACTCGCCGTCGGAGTTGTCGCCGTCGTAGACGAAGTACGCCGCGTTCGGCGAGCCGATCATGTCGAAGTTCAGGTAGAGGGCGATGTCGAGCTGCTGCTCGAACGACAGCGACCGAACGTACTCGGTGGACCCGACCAGGCCCAGCTCCTCAGCGCCCCACCAGGCGAAGCGCACCGCGTTGCCGACCTTCGGCGACGCGCCGAGCTGCAGGGCGGTCTCCAGCAGCGCGCCGCTGCCGGTGCCGTTGTCGTTGATGCCGGGGCCCTCGGGCACCGAGTCCAGGTGCGCGCCCGCCATGACCACGTTGTCCTTGCGCCCGGTCTTGGTCTGGGCGACCACGTTGCGGGCGGTCTTGTCGACGACGTGGAACCGCATGTCCACGGTGGCCACCTGGCCGCCCAGGGTGAACAGCAGGTCGCCGTCGGCCTTGCTGACGCCGCCGGTGGGCACCTTGCCCGGGTTGGTCAGGGTCACGCCGGTGAGCGGGCCGTCGACGTTGTTGGCGATCAGCACCGCGACCGCGCCCGCGGCGGCGGCGTTGGCCGACTTGACCTCGAAGGTGCACCCGCCGCGGCGGATCACCGCGATCTTGCCGGTGACCTGCCCGGCCGCGAAGTCCGACGCCTCGCAGCCCGGGGTGGCGTCCTGCGGGATGGCCACCAGCGCCCCGGTCACCCCGCCGACCGGGGTCTGCGGCGACTCCTCCAGCGGGAAGGCGTCGACGACCCGCTGGCCGACCGTCGCGGAGTTGGCGTCGTTGACCTGCACGGGGTAGGTGAACTCCGGGGTCGCCACGTCGAACCCGGCGCCGCGCAGCTTGCCCGCCACGTAGTCCACGCTCTGCTCGTAGCCGGGCGTGCCCACCGCGCGGGTGCCGCCGTTGCGGTCCGCGATGCGCTGCAGGGCGATCAGCTGGCGGTTGATGCCGTTCGCGGTGACCTTCTTGGTGAGGTTCTTGGCGAGCGCGGGGCCGTCGGGCAGCTGGGCGGCGGTGGCGGGCACCGCCGCGAAGGCGACCCCGGCGCACGCGGCGAGCACCACGGCGCTCGTGCGGGCGGGTGTGAGTGACGACATGGGCGGACTTCCCTTCGTGGGGGTTGAGCGTGCCGGGCCCCCGGACCACCGGCGGGGTGACTCTCGCCCGCGGTGCGCCGCAGGTCAAGGGGTTCGCCGTGGACTGACCTGCGGCGGACCCGCATTCCCGACTAACGTCGGGTCCATGCACGCCATCACGCAGCGCGAACCCGGCGGACCAGAGGTGCTGGAGTGGACCGAGGTCCCCGACCCCGAGCCGGGCCCCGGCGAGGTGCTGGTCGAGGTGACCGCCACCGCGGTGAACCGGGCGGACCTGCTGCAGCGCAAGGGCTTCTACCCGCCGCCGCCGGGCACGACGGACGTCATCGGGCTGGAGTGCTCCGGCACCGTCGCCGCGCTGGGCGAGGGCGTCACCCGCTGGCGGGTCGGTGACGAGGTGTGCGCGCTGCTCGCGGGCGGCGGGTACGCGGAGAAGGTGGTCGTGCCCGCGGGCCAGGTCGCCCCGGTGCCGTCCGGAGTGGACCTGGTCACCGCCGCCGGGCTGCCGGAGGTCGCCGCGACCGTCTGGTCCAACGTGGTGGGTGTGGCCGGGCTGGTGGCGGGGGAGACGCTGCTGGTGCACGGCGGCGCCGGGGGCATCGGCACGCACGCGATCCAGGTGGGCAAGGCGCTCGGCGCGGTGGTGGCGGTGACCGCCGGTTCGGCCGAACGGCTGGACCGGTGCCGCGAACTGGGCGCCGACATCCTGCTGAACTACAAGGAGGTCCGGTTCGAGGAGGAGGTCACCGCCGACGTCATCCTGGACAACATGGGGGCCAAGTACCTGGGCCGCAACGTCGCCGCGCTCAACCGCGGCGGCCGGGTCGTGGTGATCGGCATGCAGGGCGGGGCCACCGGTGAGCTGGACCTGGGCGTGATGCTGTCGAAGAACGCCGCCGTGCACGCGACCGGCCTGCGCCGCCGCCCGGTGCCGGAGAAGTCGGAGATCATCGCCGACCTGGTGGACAAGCTGTGGCCGCACCTGGAGTCCGGGCGGGTCAAGCCCATCACCCACGAGGTGCTGCCGATCCAGCGCGCGGGGGACGCGCACCGGATGCTCGACGAGGGCGGGGTGTTCGGCAAGCTGGTGCTCCAGGTCCGCTGACCCGCGCGGTCAGGGCTTGAGCGCCTTGACCGCCTCGACGAGCTGGTCGACCTCGACGGCGTTGGTGTAGTGCGCGAGCCCGACGCGCACCGCGCCGCCCACCTCCCCGACCCCCAGCGCGGCGAACACGCCGGTGGGGGTGTCGTCGGCGAACGCGCAGATGCCCAGCCGGGCCAGCTCGGCCACCGCGTCGGCGGCCCGGCGGTCGGCGGTGGTGAACGCCAGCGCGGGGATGCGCCGCATGGCGTCGCCGAGCACCATCACGTGCCGCAGCGACCGCAGCTCGGCCACCAGCCGCGACAGCAGCCCGGCCTGGTAGGACTTCGCGCTGCCCAGCGAGGTGGTGAGCCGGGCGCGGCGCGACCCGGTGGCCGCGTCGTCCAGCTCCGCGAGGTAGTCCACCGACGCGACCAGCCCGGCCAGCAGCGGGTGCGCGTGCTGGCCCAGCTCCAGCCGCTCGGGCCCCTGGGCGCGCGGGTCGAGGTTGGTGGCGGGCAGCCGGTCGAGCACCGCCGGGTCCGCGAACGCCAGCGCCGCCACCGCGGGCCCGCCCCAGGCGCTCGCGGACACCACCAGCACGTCGGCGCCCAGCTCGGTGATGTCCAGCGGCACGAACGGCGCCGAGCTGGTCGCGTCCACCACCACGGTGGCGCCGTGCTCGCGGGCCGCGGCGACGATCTTCGGCAGGTCCGGCCGGGTGCCCACGGCCCCGGAGGCCGCGGTGACGGCCACGACCCGGGTGCGCGGGCTGACCAGCTCGCCGTACTGCCAGGCGGGCAGCTCGCAGGTCTCGATGTCGACCTCCGCCCAGCGCACGGTGGCCCCCGCCCGCTGGGCCACCCGCAGCCAGGGCGCGGTGTTGGCCTGGTCGTCGAGCCGGGAGAGCACCACCTCGTCCCCGATCAGCCAGCGCTCGCCCAGCGCCTCGGCCAGCCGGGCCAGCAGCACCGCCGGGTTGGGCCCGAGCACCACCCCGGCCGGGTCCCCGCCCACCAGGTCGGCCACCGCCCGCCGGGCCGCGGCCACGATCGCCTCGGCCCGCTGCGAGGCCGGGAACACCCCGCCCGGCCCGGACACCGGCGCCCGCAGCGCGGTGGACACCGCCGTCGCCACCTGCTCGGGCACCTGCATGCCCGCCGGGGAGTCGAGGTGCACCCAGCCGTCACCCAGGGCGGGGAACAGCCCGCGGACCCGAGCGACGTCGAAGGCCATGGCCACACCGTACGAGAGCCGCCGGGGACTACCCTCGACCGGGCCAGCTTCTCGGCGAGGACGGAGCAGATGAGCCAACCCACACCCGACCGCGAGGACCAGGCCCACCACGTCGTAGTCGTGGGCCCCGACGGCGCCCCGCTGGGCGCGGCCCGCATCCCCGACGGCGCCGACTCCCCCGGCGGCGGCGAGTCCGTCGGTGACATGGTCGAGCAACCCGCCAAGGTCATGCGCATCGGCACGATGATCAAGCAGCTGCTGGAGGAGGTCCGCGCGGCCCCCCTCGACGAGGCCAGCCGCGTGCGCCTGCGCGAGATCCACAAGAAGTCCATCGCGGAGCTGGAGGAGGGCCTGGCCCCGGAGCTGCGCGAGGAGCTCACCCGCCTCTCGCTGCCCTTCACCGAGGACACCACCCCCTCCGACGCCGAGCTCCGCATCGCCCAGGCCCAGCTCGTCGGCTGGCTCGAAGGCCTCTTCCACGGCATCCAGACGGCCCTGTTCGCCCAGCAGATGGCCGCCAGGGCCCAGATCGAGCAGATGCGCCGCGGCCTGCCCCCCGGCGTCGGCCCCGGCCAGGGCAAGGACGGCCCCACCACCCACCTCGGCGACTCCGGCCAGTACCTCTGACCGACGGCGCCACGCACCGGGGGGCGGCTGCTCAGCAGCCGCCCCCCGGTGTTCTCCGGGCTGCTAGCCCAGTGAGCAGGTGGTGGCGAGGTCGCCGGTGCCGCGGGGGATGGTGCGGGACGGGGGTGGTTGCACGCCGTCCAGCCAGGCGCCCATGGTGTCGAGGGCGTTGAGGAAGCAGGGGGCGATGGGGCGGAGCTTGTCCGGGTAGGTGTCGTACAGGGCGTCGACGTGGGTGCCCGCTTCGACGCGGTAGTAGCGGTGGAGGGGCTTGCGCTTGACCATGGCGGCGTAGGTGTCGGAGTCCTGGTCGATGGGGAGCAGGGCGTCGAGGGTGCCGTGGAGGGTGATGAGGGGTTTGCCGATGCGGCCGGTCAGGGCGATGCGGGAGACGGCGGCGTGCACGGCGCGGGGGCGGGACGCGTAGTCGTAGTCGGCGTCGCAGGTCGGGGTGCCCGAGGTGCAGAAGGGGACGCCCGCATGGAGGGGGCCGTCCCAGGTGGGGTCGAGCTCTTCGCGGTAGATGCGCTGCGTGAGGTCCCAGTACACCTTGTGGTGGTAGTCCCAGAGGAAGCGCGAGCCCTCGGGGAAGCCCGTCACCGTGCCGGACTGGTAGCCGCGCAGGGCCGGGGGCAGGAAGGTCAGCAGGTTCGGGCCCCGGGTGGTCCAGAGGGTGCCCTCCCAGTCGACGCCACCGTCGTAGAGCCAGGGGCGGTTCTCCAGCTGCCAGCGCACCAGGTAGCCGCCGTTGGACAGGCCCGCCGCCAGGGTGCGGCGGGGGAGCGTGCCGTAGTGGTGGGCGACGGCCGCCTTGGCCGCGACGGTGAGTTGGGTGACGCGGTCGTTCCACTCGACCAGGGCATCACCCGGGCGGGTCCCGTCGGTGTAGAAGGCGAGGCCGGTGTTGCCCTTGTCCGTGGCGGCGAAGGCGTAGCCCGCGGCGAGGGCGTGGTCGGAGATGGCGCGGTCGTTGGCGTACTGGCGGCGGGTGCCGGGGGAGCCGGAGACGACCAGGCCGCCGTTCCAGCGCTCGGGCAGGCGCAGGACGAACTGGCTGTCGTGCGCCCAGCCGTTGTTGGTGTTGGTGGTCGATGAGTCCGGGAAGTAGCCGTCGACCTGCACACCCGGCACCGCGCCCGGCACCGGCAGGCCCGCCGGGGTGAGCCCGGCCCAGTCGGCGGGCACGGTGTGGCCGGAGGCGGAGGTGCCGGTCGTGGTGAGGTCGGACAGGCACGCGCTCCGCTGCTCGGCCGCTCCGGGCACCCGCACCTGCGAGCAGGTCCCGGCCGCGGCGGGTGACCCGCCCACCAGCCCGGCCACCAGGGCCACCGCTGCGGTCAGACGCACGAACACCGCCCACCTCCACTCCATCGGGGTAGCTCGACCGTGGCACCGGTGGAGACCCCGCGGAACCCGCCCGGACCACACAAACCGCCCGCGGACTGTGGTGTGGACCACCATGGGCCGCGCGGCGCACCCGCTCCTACCGTCGAGCGATCGGCAGTTCGACGAGAGGGAACGAGAGGGAGTCGGGGATGCGATCAGCGACGATCGTGCTCGCCCTGCTGGCGGGCCTGCTCTTCGGTGCGGCGCCCGCCCGCGCGGCGGCGATCAGCGAGGTGACCGGCTTCGGGTCCAACCCCGGGGCGCTGAAGATGTACCGGTACCAGCCCGACGGGCTGGCCGCGGGCAGGCCGGTCGTGGTGGCGATGCACGGCTGCACCCAGGACGCGCGCGGCTACGGCACCGCGACCGGCTGGACCCGGCTGGCCGACCGGTGGGGCTTCACCGTCGTGCTGCCCGAGCAGCAGACGACCAACAACTACAACCGGTGCTTCAACTGGTTCCAGGCCCAGGACACCACCCGCGGCCAGGGCGAGGCGGCGTCCATCGCCCAGATGGTCGCCCGGGCCCAGGCCGACGGCGCGGGCACCGCCTACGCCTCGGGCCTGTCCGGCGGCGGGGCCATGACCTCGGTCATGCTCGCCACCTACCCCGAGTTGTTCGCGGGCGGCGGGATCGTCGCGGGCCTGCCCTACGGCTGCGCGACCACGGTGGTCGACGCGTTCAGCTGCATGAACCCGGGCAAGAACCTCACCCCCGCGCAGTGGGCGGCCAAGGTGCCCGCGCGGTCGGGCCCGTGGCCCACCGTCGCGGTGTTCCACGGCACCGCCGACTACACCGTCAACGCGGTCAACAAGCAGGAGATCGTCGACCAGTGGACGGCCCTGCACGGCATCGCCGCCACCCCGACCAGCACCGACACCGTGGCGGGCTACCCGCACGCCGTCTACGCCAGCGGTGGCCGGGCGGTCGTCGAGACCTACACGATCACCGGCATGGGCCACGGCCAGCCCGTCGACCCGGCCACCGGCTGCGGCACCGCGACCGCCTACGTCCTCGACGTCAAGCTGTGCGCCGCCTACCGGCTCGGCCTGTCCTGGGGCCTGGGCAGCTGACGCGTGAGGGGGCCCGGCCGCGCACGGCCGGGCCCCCTCGTGGCAACCGGTCAGCCCAGGTTGTTGGTCTCGAAGGTGTTGCAGCTGGTGGGGTTGCCCGTCTCCAGGCCGGTGGAGAACCACTTCTCCCGCTGCGCCGACGAGCCGTGCGAGAACTGGCTCTCGTCGACCTGGCCGCCGCCGAGGTTCTTCTGGATGTAGTCGTCGCCGATGCGGGCGGCGACGTCGAGCGCGCGGCTGATGTCGTCCTGCGAGATCGACTTGATCAGCGGCTTGCCGCCGGGGCTCGACGGCACGGTGGTGGCGTGGTTGGCCCACACCCCGGCGTAGCAGTCGGCCTGCAGCTCCAGGCGCACCCCGTCGGAGGTCGGGCCGGTGCCCTCGCGCACCCGGCCGGAGGTGCCGAGCAGGTTCTGCACGTGGTGGCCGTACTCGTGGGCCAGCACGTAGGCCTCGGCGAAGGTGCCGCCCTGGGCGCCGAAGCGGGTCTGCAACTCCTGGAAGAACGACAGGTCGATGTACACCTCGGAGTCGGCGGGGCAGTAGAACGGGCCCACGTCGGCGGTGGCGCCGCCGCACCCGGTGCGGACGCTGCCGGTGAAGAAGTTGGTGGGCGCGAGCTGGTACTTGGTGCCCGAGCGGGCGAACTGGTCGGTCCAGTACCCCTGGATCGAGTTGATCACCGCCACCAGCGCGCAGTCGTCGCTCTTGTTGGCGTCGGCGCCGGTCCGGCACTCGGCGGACAGGTCGGTCGAGGTCACCGCCTGCCCGGACTCCAGCGACCCCAGCGAGGGCACCCCGCCCCCGCCGGTCGGCAGCCCGCCGAGCTGGGACAGCACGAAGTAGATGATGGCGCCGAGGATGCCGATGCCCCCGCCGCCGAGCGCCACCCGACCGCCGATGCCCCCGCCGGAACCGCGGGTGTCCTGCACCTGCGATGCGTCGAGCGAGACGTCGTCGTTGAACTCCACTGGCCCACCCCGTGGTCCGCAGGACACGTACGGGGGAACTCTACGGCCTGGTGGGCGGGTGGTGCCCGGTGCCGTGTCGGTGGCTGCGCACCGGGCACCACCCCCTGATCCGTAGTGGTCCGACGCCGCGCCGGGCGGCGCGGAGCCCCGCGGGCCGAGCCGGGAGAGGTCGCCGACACGGGGCTCAACAGCGTCGAGGCGCCGGAGGGGCGCCCAGGATGTCCGACGGGTTCACTGCTCGCGGCCGTGACCGCTCCGACTGGCTCGGAACGGGCGCGGGGACGCAGTCCGCGGACCACCACTGCGGGACGATCGCTGCACCATCGCACCACCTTCCCCTTCCCGGAGACGCCCGGGGGACGGCACAACCTGTGGTCGCTGTGCTCCGCCACCGGGACTTCGCCGACACCACCATGGTCCGCCCGCGGCGCCCGGCGGGCAATTCCCCGAACCGGTGACCGTCCGCAGAGGACGATCATGCACCCGTTGCGCCCCTGGGGAAGCCGAGAGCCGGCACCCCGGGTGGGGGTACCGGCTCTCGGGTGCCGCGCGGTGCCTACTGGACCGCGGTGATGCGGTCCGCCGCCGGGGGCGCCAGGTTCGGGTTGACCGCCAGGTACGCGGTGAGCGCGTCCAGGTCGATCGGGCCACCGGCGAGGTCGGTGCCCTTGGTGAACCCGGTGAACCCGTCGCCGCCCGCGGCGAGGAAGTTGTTCACCGACACCCGGTAGGGGGCCGCCGGGTCGACCGGGGTGCCGCCGATGGTGAGGTTGGAGATCCGGTTGCCCTGGGCCGCCGAGCGCGACCACGTGTAGTGCAGCGAGCTGGAGACCTGCAGGAACCGCGTCACCGGCGCGCCGTTGGCGTCGGTCTGCCACTGCTGCTCCAGCACGGCCTTGAGGTCGGCGCCGGTCAGCGTGATGGTCTGCATGATGTTCGCGAACGGCTGCACGGCGAAGGTCTCGCCGTAGGTCACCACGCCGTTGCCCTCGCCCGCGGGGGAGGAGGCGTAGACCAGGTCGGTGCGGATGCCGCCCGGGTTGGTCATGGCCACCACGGCCCCGTTGCCCTGGGTCGCGGCCAGCTGCGCGTCGGCGATGACGTCACCCAGGGGCGACTCACCGGCGGCGTTCTGCGCCCGCACCAGGTCGGCGGTGATGGTGCCCACCTGGCGGTTGGCGATCGGGGCCGACTTCGCGGTCGCCTCGGTCACCAGCGCCTGCACGTCCGCGTCCGCGGGGACGGTGCGGGTGACGATCTCGTTGTGCGCGACCGTCGCGGTGCGCACGACGTCGCGGGTCTTCTTGTCGATCTTGAGGTCGACGACCGAGAGCAGGCGCCCGAAGGACAGGCCCTGGATCAGCGTGCGCGGCTTGCCCGCCGGGTCATTGACCACGCAGTTGTACTGGGTGTGGCTGTGGCCGGTGAAGAACACGTCGATCGAGGCCGAGGCCTTGGTGGCGATCTCGCGGGCCGGTCCGGGGACGGTCTTGCAGTCGTCCGGGCCGGTGGTGCCCTCGGTGTTGTCGCCCTGGTGCAGCAGCACCACCTGGGTCTTGATGCCGAGCAGGTCGAGCACCTTGGAGGTCTTGTTGAGCGTCTGGACCTCGTCGTTGAACTTGAAGCCCTCGACCGCGGTGGGCACGACCACCGACGGCAGGTCCTCCAGGGTCACGCCGATGACGGCCACCGGCACGCCCTCGACGACCTTGATGGTGAACGGCAGCAGCGCGGGCAGGCCGTTGGTGAAGGTCACGTTGGCGCCCAGGAACGGGAAGTCGGCGCCGTCGAAGGTCGGCCGGAACACGCAGCCGTCGGTCGGGTGGCAGCCGCCGAACTGCATGCGCAGCAGCTCCCGGTAGCCCTCGTCGAACTCGTGGTTGCCGATGACGCTGGCCTGCACGCCGATCTGGTTGAGGAAGTCGATCGTGGGCTCGTCGTGGAACAGCGCCGAGTTCAGCGGCGAGGCGCCGATGTTGTCGCCGGTGGACAGCAGCAGCGAGTTCTTGACCTCGGCGCGCAGCTGCTTGGCGTGGGTGGCCAGGAAGGCGGCGCCGCCCGCGTCGACGGTCGAGCCGTTCGACAGCGTGACCCGGCCCGAGGACCCCGCGGGCGGGGTCAGGTTGCCGTGGAAGTCGTTGAACGAGATCAGCCGCAGGTCGACGGTCTTGGCAGGCGCGGGCGTCGCCTGGGCGACCGTGCTGCCGAGCGCCGCGGCGGCGAGGGTGGCCGTCGCGAGCGCCGCGATGCGCGTCGCCAGTCGCGTGGATGTCATCAGTCCTCCGTCCGAGTGCCCGATCACCTGACCGGGCACAAGTGGCCCGCAGTGTGCCCTGCGGAGATGGCGAAGACCAGTCCCCTGAGGTGAACGCCGTAACCTGGACGCGTGACGACAGCGCGGACCGAACCCCGGTGGTTGCTCCCCGACGAGATGCGGGCCTGGCGGGCCTACGTCATCGGCGGCGAGCTGCTGCGCCAGCAGCTCAACCGCGAGCTGCAGGACAAGCACGGCCTCGCCCTCCCGGACTACGAGGTCCTCGTCCGCCTGAGCGAGCAGCCCGACGGCCAGATGCGCATGAGCCAGCTCGCGGGCCAGGTCGCCTCCTCCAAGAGCAGGCTCTCCCACCAGATCTCCCGCCTGGAGAAGGCGGGCCTCGTCCGCCGCGTCGACTGCGCCGAGGACGCCCGCGGCGTCGTCGCCGAGATCACCCCCCAGGGCCGCGACGTCCTCACCACCGCCGCCCCCACCCACGTCGAGGGCGTCCGCGCCCACCTGGTCGACCTGATGACCCCCCAGGAGCAGGAGGTCCTCGCGGGCCTCTTCGAGCGCGTGATCGCCCACCTCGACCAGTCCTGACCCCCGAGGACTACCCTGTCCCCACCGGGAGGCGTGGCAGAGCGGCCGAATGCATCCGCCTTGAAAGCGGAAGACGGGCAACCGTCCGGGGGTTCAAATCCCTCCGCCTCCGCAGTTCAGAGGGGGTGTCGACTGTCCCATGTGGATGACCGACACCCCCTTTGTGTAGCAGTGGGTGTAGCAACGCGGGCATTTCCGCAGGTCAGCGCCACATCTCGTCAGACGGCCTCCGCAGCGCGTCCCGCTTGTCGTCTATATCTTGGTCTTGCTTATCAATTAGTAATCTAGTGGAAGTCTCTGATATACAGAACGTGTTCGCTTTAGGATCATCAGCAGGGTAAGTATCATGTGTGTTGCCAGGAGTACGACTGGAGCGGAGTAACCCCAAGCAGCCGGGGTGTCCTTGGCTGTAACCGCTACAGTAAAGATCAACGTGGCTGTTGTGGCAAGCCCCATCAAGACCGCGTATGAAATGTTTGCCTCCAGTTCATCAATTAGGTCTATTAGCTCGTCCCGCTTGTTTTCCTCGTCTGCCACCCTGGTTCTCAGTTGAAACACATGAACCAATAGGCCGAACAAGAATGCCGTATAGATGGATATACCGCTAAGAATTCCTTCAAGTCCCCGCAATTCAAATCGAGTAATCAAACAAGTAATGCCGAGAGCGATTGGAATTCCATAAAAAAAGACTATATCCGTCATCATCAACTTTTTTGTCCGATAGTCGATCAGAGTTTGAAACTGATCGCGAAACGTCGCGGCGATCGACCATTTACTTGTCACGATAAGCCGCCATTTTCACATTGAGCTGCTGTCGTGTCCATGCCTTCTTCTTCCAGTCGTCGGGAAGTTTAAGGCCAACCTTAGACCGAAGGTCTGACACTTTGGTGAGCATGGCGTCCAGCACGTCGTCTGAAGAAAGGCGGTCTGCATCATCTGCTGCTAGAGAGTGAAGCAGTACTGGCACGTTCTTGGCCCCAAGCAAGAGGCGCCTTTGTTGTATTCCATCGGATAGAACAACCTCCACCTCATCGCCTGGATCTTCTTTAATGCCGATTATGCTATGCGCGTTAACATCGCCGGTGATGAGTTGGTCACGCAGGTTGCGCCCGAAATGCCCTAATCCCCGGCGCGGCCGCATTTGGCAGACTATCTTTCCTATTGAGCTTCGGATTGTTCCATCTGCAATATCTGATGAAGCTTCGTACTTGTTAACCTGAACAGATTTCATGTCGGCATTCTTGAGGTAAGAACTCCACGCTTCTTTGTCGATGTACCCTTCATTTTTGAATACAAAATTCTTGCCAGAATCTCTGAATTTCTCCACGAATGCCCGATAGAAGGTCGAAAGAACGGTTCCCGCCGAACTGTGACTGCCGTATCGCTCGCCTATCAATAGTGCGTATGGCCCATTTTCCGAAGCAACTAGCAGGTTTTTGGTAGTCGTAACTGCAGATTCGCTCTCGCTGATCTCCTTGGTGGTGCTCCCGCTCTTGATGTCGACCAGTTTTCCCTCTGTTCCGAAGCGGCCTTGGTCTGCGGAGAAGTAGATGGTCCGCCCGCTGGCTTTCAGGTTTTCGATGGTGAGGTAGAGATTACTTCCAGATGTTACAAGCGGCGTCTTCTTTACATCCTTAAGAAAACCATAAAAGAGAGTAATGAAATCAATCTCAGAGCCATCGAGATTGCTCATGTTGAAAGGTTTGTCGGGTTTCCGATTAGGGGCCACCTGAAGTAGGTGAATTGAATATGACTGTTTGGTCACGGTTGACCTTCCATCTACGCTGCTGAATCTGGCTCTAAAGGGTCAAGGCCGCGCCGCCTGCGCGGCGCGGCTTGGTGGGCCTGCTCGGCTTGGCGCCGATGTCCCCATCCATCGCGCCACGGCGCGGCCTCCCGCTTCGCTCACGGCCGCGCGGGCGCACAGCACGGCACTCGTGCTCGCCGGGTGCGCCACACCGCCCAGACGGCGCGAGGTTGCCATGCAGAGTACGCCGAAGGCCGACACTCCCGTGCCTATGAGCGCGTGTCCTCCCCGCGACCTGCTCGGTACCAGGGGCACCGCTGCCCCTGGACCCCGGCGAACCCGCACGCCCCGCGCCGTACTCGGAGTAGCACGAAGCCCCCGTAGGCGCGGAACGCACTACGGGGGCGGTGCTTGAACCGTGTAGCACCCGGTGTAGCAACGGCTCCGAACTACCTCGGACGGCCCCACCCGATGAGCTGCGAAGACGGACTAATCCAGACCGGCAAAACCCCCCAAAGGGGCGCCTTGAAAGCGGAAGACGGGCAACCGTCCGGGGGTTCAGATCCCTCCGCCTCCGCTCTCTGACCAGCGGCGATGTCGTTGGCGGGTGCGCGGGCACCGCCGGTCGCGTGCCGCTGGGGTGTTCTCGACCGCAGGTCAGCCTGCGGGGGTGCGGGACGTGACGATCGCGAGCAGGTGGTCGGGGACCCTCGACTCCGCGGCCAGCAGGCCCGCGGGCAGCAGTTCCAGCGCGCGGGGCAGCAGGGACGGTTGTTCCACCGACAGCACGGTGCCCGGTTCGCGGCGGCGCCAGCCGCGGGTGGAGATGGTGGTCATGGCGTTGCGGTAGGTGACGTCGCGCATGCGGCCGAGTTGGCGGGCGCGGTAGAGCAGGGCTTGGAGGCTGACGCCCCAGTGCTCCTTGAGGGTGGCGAGGCGGGGCCAGTCGGCGCGGGTGGGGAGGTGGTCGGCGATGGCGGCGGCGGGCAGCAGGAACTCGGCGGCGAAGCGGTTGGCCTGGTTCTCCACGACGGTGTTGCCGGGTTCCTCGTCGGCGTGCATGACGAGGTGGCCGAGTTCGTGGGCGACGTCGAAGCGCTGGCGGTAGTAGTCGTCCTTGGCGGGGTTGAGCAGCACCAGTGGGCGGTCGGCGCGGGAGACCGAGTAGGCGTCCACCGAGGCCGACTGGGGGGGCGTGAACACCGTCAGCACCCCGTTGCCCTCGGCCGCGCGGATGGTGTGCGGCACCGGTCCGTCGCCCAGGTCCCACAGGGCGCGCAGGGCGGCGGCGGCGCGCTCGGGGGCGTCGTCGGCGCAGTCGAGCGGCACCGGTGCCGACACCAGGCGCACCGGGGGGAAGTCGACGTGCCGCTCCAGCACGGCGGTGACCTCGGTGACGACCTGCACGTACGCCTCGGCCTGGTCGCGGGCGAGCTGGGTGGTGGAGCGCAGCGAGCGGAAGTGGGCGGTGGCGGGCGCGGCGCCCGCGCCCGGCAGGAAGAACCGCGGCTCCACGCCCAGGGCCAGGGCCAGCTTGGCGACCGTGGGCGGGGAGGGCCGCTTGGTGCCCGACTCGTAGAAGCTGATCGCGGCCGGGGTGAGCTCGACCGCGGCGGCGAGGGCGTTCTTGCGCAGGCCGGACAGCCGCCGCGCCAGGGTGAGCCTGCCGCCGTCGAACTGCGCCGCGGCCTCGGCGAGGTTCCCGCTCGTCATTCCCCTGTTCCCGCGACCCGCTTCAGCTGGACCTCGGCGTCGGACACCCCCCGCTGCCCGGTCGGGGCGCCGACGACCGGCCAGACCCTACCGGCCTCGCGCGGGCGCGGCTCGACCAGCCGCTCACGCCAGTGCCACGGCCTGCCGCCGCCCTCGGTGCTGCGCGGGCGGCCCAGCCAGCACTCGGAGTCGGTGGCGTCGGAGTTGATGGCGTGCGCGATGAACAGCACCGAGTCGTCGATCTCGGACTCGCCCAGGGTGAACAGGGTGAACTGGTCCTCCGGCGGGCGGCGGCCCGCGGCGCGCTGCTTGGTGGGCGTCTTCGACGCCCAGGAGATCCGGTCGACGCCCTCGTACGGGAACGAGGTCACCAGCCAGCGCCAGCGGTCGACGCGCCAGCCGGGGGAGCTGTGGTCGTCGGCGCGCAGCACCACCCCGGGGCGCACCGACGGCATCGCGTCGAGCTCCCCGGACAGCAGCCCGTCGCCGAGCACGTCCCGGCCGACGAGCTCGCCGTCGGGGTCGACGTGGTAGCGGCGGCAGTGGAAGACGCGGTCGAGGCGGTCGCAGAACAGCTTGTGCGCGGTGAGCCCCAGCCACACCTGGTCGTGCCCGGTGGCCGGGTCGTAGTCCATGGCCGTGCGCCGGGCGGCGGTGGCCCACGCCCACGAGACGGCCGCCAGCACCCCGGCCCGGCCGAGCTCGGCCAGCGCCCGTTCCCGCTGCTCAGTCATGCCACCGGACTCTACCGGCAGGCAGTAATCGGTGCGCGAAACTTAACCGGCGTGTCGGGTCAGGACTCGCAGCCCACGCCGTCGCGGTCGTCGTCGAAGCGGTGGCGGTCGGGCCTGCGGACGGGGAAGCCGCGGTCGGGGATGTCCGAGCAGTCCAGGTCGGCGGCGCCCAGCGGCAGGCAGAGCGTGGGGTAGCTCGGGTCGCACAGCCGGGGGCGCGAGGTGGTCGTGGTGCTCGCGGACGTGGTCGTGGTGGTGACCGGCGCGGGCTGCTCCTGCGGCAGCCGCAACTCCTCGCTCGTGGGCGCGGCCTGCTCTACCTCGGGGGTCCGCGTGGGCGTGCTGGTCGTCGTGCGCGGGGCGACCGTGACCGTGCGCACGGAGGTCACCGTGGACGTGCCGGCGCTCGTGGTGGTCGTCGGCGCGGGTGCCGACGACGGGGCCGCGGCGGCGGGCTCGGAGTCCGGGCGCTGCCCCAGCACGCCGCCGATCGTGGCGGCGGACAGCGTGAGGGCGACCAGGGGCCAGGTCGGCAGGGGGCGGATCTTGCGCACGTGTGTTTCTATCCGAACCGCCTACCGCTTGGTTACCCGCCGCGATCCGATCGTGATGTGACGGCGGTCCGGGCGCACCCCGCAGGCGCCCGGACCGCCCGCCCTCAGGCCAGTTCGCGCCCGCGGGTCTCCGGCAGGCCGAACAGCGCCAGGAACGCCAGCACGTAGGCCAGCGCGGCGAACCCCATCGCCCCGCCGACGCCCCAGCTCTCCGCGAGGAACCCCACCGCGCCCGGGAACAGCGCCCCCACGCCTCGACCGAAGTTATAGGTGAACCCCGGACCCACCCCGCGCACGTGCGCCGGGTACAGCTCGGACAGGAACGCGCCGAACCCGCTGAAGATCGCCGAGTAGCAGAACCCGAGCGGGAAGCCCAGGTAGAGCACCCAGTCGCCCGCGCTGGCGGGCAGTTGCGTGTAGAGCAGGATCAGCACCGCGTCCACCACCGCGAACAGCCCGATCGATGCCTTGCGCCCCAACCGGTCGGTGAACCACCCGCCGCACAGGTAGCCCAGGAACGCCCCGACGATGAGGAACGCGGTGTAGCCGGTGCTGCCGACGACGCTGAGCCCCCGGTCCTTCTGCAGGAACGTCGGCACCCACGTGGCCAGCGTGTAGTAGCCGCCCTGCACGCCCGTCGTCATCAGCGCCGCGAACAGCGTCGGCCGCAGCAGGTCGCCGCTGAAGATCTCCCGCAGCGACCCGCGCGGGCCGGCCTCCCGCTCGCGCACGGGCGCGTCCTCGGTGCCCCGCCGCAGGTAGAACACGAGCAGGGCGGGCAGCGCGCCGGTCAGGAACAGCACCCGCCAGGCCGTGCCCGGCTCGAACAGCGCGTAGACGCCCAGCTGCACCAGCACGGCCGCGCCCCACCCCACGGCCCAGGCGCTCTGCACCACCGACGCCACCCGCCCGCGGTGCCGCGCGGCGGTGTACTCGGCCACGAGCACGGCCCCGGTCGCCCACTCGCCGCCGAACCCGAGACCTTGGAGCACCCGGAACACCAGCAGCGTCTCGTAGTTCGGCGCCAGCCCGCACAGCGCGGTGAACAGGGCGAACGCCAGGACCGTGATCGCCAGGGTGCGCACCCGGCCGATCCGGTCGGCGAGGATGCCCGCGATCAGCCCGCCGAAGGCCGACGACACCAGCGTCGCCGTGCTGAACAGGCCGGTCTGCCCGGTGCTGAGCCCGAACGCCACCCCGATCGCGGGCAGCGCCAGGGGCAGCACCTGGTAGTCGTAGGAGTCGAGGCCGTAGCCCAGGAAGGCGCTGGTGAACGCCCGCCGCCCCGGTGGCGGCAGCTCCCGGTACCAGCCCATCCGCGCGCGCGTGCCGGTCGTGCCCATCGGACCCCCTCGGTGCCAGTGGTGTGCCGCACGTCCCGGTCAGTCTGTAGGATTGTTCAACAAGTCCACAACCCTGCGGTGTGCGGTTCGCCCGGAAAGCGGCAGAGCGGGTGAGATCCCCACCTCCCGCGCCGGGCCCGCGCGCCCCGCCGGACTTAGGGTGCGTCCGTGTCGACGCTGACCTTGTGGGAGTCCTTGGCCGTCCTCGCGGCGGGCATCTTCGCCGGTGGCATCAACGTGGTGGTCGGCTCGGGCACGCTCGTCACGTTCCCGGTGCTGCTCGCCGTGGGCTACCCGCCGATCGTGGCCAACGTGTCCAACACCCTCGGCCTCGTCCCCGGCTCCATCACCGGCGCCATCGGCTACCGCACCGAGCTGGCGGGCCAGCGCCCGCGCCTGCTGCGGCTGGGCCTGGCCTCGCTGCTCGGCGGCGTCCTCGGCGCCGTCCTGCTGCTCACGCTGCCCGCCGAGGCGTTCGAGGGCATCGTCCCGGTGCTGATCGTGGTGGCCCTGGTGCTGGTCGTCCTGCAACCCCGGCTGTCGCGGGCGCTGGCCGCCCGCCGCACCGACGACGCCAAGCCGCACGGCGGCGCCCTGGTGTGGGTCGGGGTGTTCCTCACCGGCGTCTACGGCGGCTACTTCGGCGCCGCGCAGGGCATCATCCTGCTCGGGCTGATGGGCATCCTGCTCGCCGAGCCCCTCCAGCGGCTCAACGCGGTGAAGAACGTGCTCGCGGCGCTGGTCAACGCCGTGTCCGGGGTGATCTTCATCCTGGTCGCGGACGTCGCCTGGCTGCCCGTGGTGCTCATCGCCGTCGGCTCGACCCTCGGCGGCTTCCTCGGCGCCAAGGTCGGCCGCAAGCTCTCCCCGGCGATCCTGCGCGGCGTGATCGTCGTGGTCGGCCTGGCGGCCATCGCCAAGATCGTCCTGGGTTAGCTCGGGAAGTCCGCTGCGGCGGCGAGGAACTGGTCGTTCTCCGCGGCAGTGCCGATCGTCACGCGCGCGCCATCACCCGCGAACGCCCGCACGACCACCTTGTGCGCCATGCAGTGCTCGTTGAACTCCGCGGTGCGCTCGCCCAGCGGCAGCCAGACGAAGTTGGCCTGCGAGGGCGGCACGTCGAACCCCATGCCCAGCAGCGCCTCGCGGACCCGGGTGCGCTCGGCCACGATCTCCCGGCACCGCTCCAGCAGCTCGTCCTGCGCCCGCAGCGAGGCCACCGCCGCCGCCTGCGCCACCGCGTTCACCCCGAACGGCACGAACACCTTGCGCACCACCTCGGTGACCTCCTCCGAGGCCACCAGGTAGCCCACCCGCAGCCCCGCCAGGCCGTAGGCCTTGGAGAAGGTGCGCAGCACGGCCACGTTGTCCCGGCCGTGCGCCCAGGACGCCTTGGCGTACTCCACGCCGTCGGGGATGGCCGGGTCGTCGACGAACTCCCGGTACGCCTCGTCGATCACCACGAGCACGTCCGAGGGCACCGCCGAGACGACCCGGTCCAGCTGCTCGGCGGTCAGCGCCGTGCCGGTGGGGTTGTTCGGCGTGCAGACGAAGACCAACCGGGTCCGCGGGGTCACCGCGGCCACGATCGCCTCGACGTCCAGCTCGTGCCCGGCGGTCAGCGGCACGCGCACCTGCTGGGCCCCGACGACCTGGGTGATGATCGGGTACGCCTCGAACGAGCGCCACGGGAACACCACCACGTCGGACTCGCCGCAGGTGGCCTGCACCAGCTGCTGGCACAGGGTCACCGACCCGCAGCCCACCGACACCTGCGACTCGCGCACGCCCAGCCGCGCCGCCAGCTCGGCCACCACGGCCGTCGCCCCGCTGTCGGGGTAGCGGTTGACCTGCCCCGCCGCCTCCGCGATCGCCGCCACCACGCTGGGCAGCGGCCCGAGCGAGACCTCGTTGCTGGCCAGCTTCACCGCCCCGGGGACGGTGCGGCCGGGCACGTAGCCGGGCAGCGCGGCCAGGTCGGCGCGGGTGCGGACGCTCATCGTGGCTCCTCGTGGGGTCCTGGGACGACGGCGCCCACGCTAGCCGAGCCGGGGCCGGGAGTTGTCCGCCAGGAGCGGTCCGCGCGCACCCGGCGCGCGCGCACCCGCGGTCGAGCTGGTGCTCCCGGGTGAGCGGGCGATCACGTTGACTGGTGTTCACCCCGCCGTGGTTGGGTTGCTCATGGTCCAGACCCGCACAGAGGATGTCCCCACCGCCGCCGCCACCGTCCGCCTGACCTGCGCGGAGCCCGACGGCGTCGTGCGCGGCGGCCTCGTGGTGCTGCCCGAGGCGCGCGGCGTCACCGAGGCCGTGCGCGGCGTGGTGGCGGGGTTGGCCGCGGAGGGCTGGCTGGTCGCGGTGCCGCACCTGCACCACGGCGAGCACCACGAGGTGGACGACCCCGACCTCGACGCCCTCTCCGGCCCCGCCGTCCTGACCGCGCACGACGCCGCCGCCGGGTGGCTCGCCGGGCACGGGGTGACCCCCGACCGCACCGGCGTCATCGGCTTCGAGCTCGGCGGCGCCGCGGCCGTCCTGGTCGCCACCGCCCGCGACCTCGGCGCCGCGGTCACCGTGGCGGGCGGCGGCATCCTCGAACCGCTGGCCCCCAGCCTCCCCGCGCTGGTGGAGGTCGCGGGCGAGCTGCGCTGCCCGTGGCTGGGCCTCTACCGCGAGGAGGGCGACGACATCACCCCCGAGCAGGTCGAGAAGCTGCGCGACGCGGCCAGCACCGCCCAGACCGCCACCGACGTCGTCCGGTTCCGCTTCGACTCCACCTACGAGGCCTGGCAGCGGGCGTTGAACTGGTTCGACGCGCACCTGCGCTGAGCACCGACATACTTGCGACCCATGGTCGCCACCTTGAGCGAGGTCGAGTTCGACCTCACCTGGGAGGCGCTCGGCCTGGCCGAGCGCCCCTACCCGCTCGACGTCCCCAGCTTCGGGCACACCACCGACGAGCGCGCCCGGCTGCGCGCCGAGGTCGCCGCCGCGCTCACCGCCCGCGGCCTGCGCACCGGCGAGGACCTCGACCGCGACCTCGAGGACCAGCTCCTGCTGCTGGCCAGGCCCGACTACAGCCTGGACTGCCTGCTCTCGGTCGGCGCCGACCTCAAGGTCGTCGGGGCGGGCGCGGGCAGCCGCACGGCCCTGGCCGTGCAGCACGGCGGGCAGATCAGGGTCGGCGCCGCGGGCCGCGGCGGGGTGGCCGCCGAGGTCGCGGGCATGCTCGTCGACCTGCCCGCCGGCCCCGGCAACCCGGTGACCCTGCGCAAGGCCGACTTCACCGCCGCCGTCGAGGCCTACGCCGCCACCGGCTTCGGCGGCCTGGAGCACGCGCTCAACCGGGCGGGGGTCTCCGGCCGGGACATGCGCACCGTCACCACCCTCGTGCAGAGCCCGCGCAGCGGCGGCGGGCAGGCCGCGGCCAACGCCGTCGACCGGGTCGGGCGGCGCACCAGGACACCGGTGCTCAACTGGTTCGACGCCGAACCCGGCCGCTACGCCGTGCAGGCGCAGGTCCACGGCGGCGAGGAGTGGCTGGCCATCGCCCCGGTCGACACCGCGGTGCTCGCCGGTCGCCTCCAGCAGCTCGTCGACGGGGTCCGCCGCTGATCACCCCGGCTCCCGCGCCGCCGCCCGCGCGGTAGCACACTGGAGCGCGTGACCAGAGCCGCCACCGAACGCGACGCCGCCCGCCGCTGGCTCCCCTCCGGCGAGACCACCGTCAAGCTCCTCACCTGGTCGACGCGGGTCGTCGCCCTGCTGGCCGTGCTGTCGGTGCTGCTGCCCGGCTCGCGCCGCCCCCAGCTGCGCGAGGCCCTGGGCGCCTGGCTCAACCTGCCCGAGCAGGCCACCGTCGCCGCGGGCGCGGTCGTGCTGACCAGCGGGGTGATGCTGTGGCTGCTGGCCAACGCGCTGCGCCGCCGCAAGCGCCGCGCCTGGCAGGTGGCGGTGGTGGTGACGGCCCTGATCACCGTCGCGCACGCGGTGGCGTGGCGGCACGGCATCGGCTCCGGGGTCACCGCGCTGGTGCTGTGCGGGGCGCTGATCGCCACCCGCAAGCACTTCACCGCCGCCCCCGACCCCGTCTACGGCAAGTGGCGTGCGCTGCGGGTGGCCCTGCAGCTGCTCGGGGCGGGCTTCGCCGCCGTGTTCGTGCTCCTGGTGGGCACGCCCCGGCGGCTGTCCGGCGACCCGTCGTTCCTCGACGCGGTGAGCCAGTCCCTGCTGGCCCTCATCGGCGTCAGCGGCCCGGTGCACCCGGTGGCCTGGCTCGACGACCTCACCGCCGCCATCGGCCTGGTCTTCGGCGTCGGCGCGGCCCTGCTCGGCGGCTACTACCTGCTGCGCTCCGCCGAGCCCAAGCCCGGCCTGGCCGCCGACGACGAGGACGCCCTGCGCGCCCTGCTGGCCACCCGCGGCCGCGACGACTCCCTGGGCTACTTCGCCCTGCGCCGGGACAAGGCGGTGGTGCTCTCCCCGACCGGCAAGGCCGCGGTGTCGTTCCGGGTGCTGGCGGGCGTCGCCCTGGCCTCCGGCGACCCCCTGGGCGACCTGGAGGCGTGGCCGGGGGCGATCGAGCGGTTCCTGGCCGAGTGCCGCGCCAACGCCTGGGTCCCGGCCGTCATCGGCTGCTCCGAGCGCGGCGCCACCGTCTGGGTCCGCTACGGCCTCGACGCCATCGAGCTCGGCGACGAGGCCGTCGTCGACGCCACCGCCTTCAGCCTCGACGGCCGGGCCATGCGCGGGGTCCGCCAAGCCGTCGCCAAGCTGCGCCGCGCGGGCTACGGCGTCACCGTCCGCCGCTGCTCCGACATCCCCGACGACGAGCGCGCCGACCTGGCCGACCTCGCCGAGCGCTGGCGCGGCACCGAGACCGAGCGCGGCTTCTCCATGGCCCTCTCCCGCGCCTGCGACCCCGCCGACCCCGACTGCGTCATCGTCACCGCCACCCGCGGCACCGAGGTCACCGGCCTGCTCCAGTTCGTCCCCTGGGGCCCCGACGGCCTCTCCCTCGACCTCATGCGCCGTGACCGCGCCACCGGCGACAACGGCCTCAACGAGCTCATGATCACCGACCTGCTCGCCGCCTGCCCCACCCTCGGCATCACCCGCGTCTCGCTCAACTTCGCCGTCTTCCGCGCCGCCCTCGAACGCGGCGGCCGCATCGGCGCGGGCCCGGTCGCCCGCCTCTGGGCCCGCGCCCTCAAGCTCGGCTCCCGCTGGTGGCAGATCGAGACCCTCTACAAGTTCAACGCCAAGTTCGCCCCCACCTGGCTCCCCCGCTACCTCGTCTTCCCCGCCGTCCGCGACCTGCCCCGCGTCGCGCTCGCCGCCATGGAGGCCGAGGGCTTCGGAGGCCGCCCACCTGCGCTTCTGCGCGTCCTCAACCGCTAAGAGGGGGGTGTTGCGCACCCCGCTGGAGCACCTGTGTAGTCTCTTCTCTCGAGCGGCCTGGGGCCCCGGGAGGCTTCGCCTAGTCTGGTCTATGGCGCCGCACTGCTAATGCGGTTGGGGTTAACAGCCCCTCCCGGGTTCAAATCCCGGAGCCTCCGCTGGACGCCCGGGAGACCGGGCAGCCAACGACAACTGAACACGCACCCGTAGCTCAACGGATAGAGCATCTGACTACGGATCAGAAGGTTAGGGGTTCGAATCCCTTCGGGTGCACCACAGGAGTCAGCCGCTTGACCTCAGGTCAAGCGGCTGACTTTTTGTCCGACCAGGATGTGGCTCGCGCTTTCGCTGTGACCCCCGCCAACCGCTCCTCCTCCGACGTGCTGGGAGGAGGAGCGGTTCGGTCATTGGCCGGTGGCGACCAGGACGAGCTTGTCGGTGCCCTTGGCGAGGTAGGCGTGGACGAACCAGCCCTGGCCGGTGAAGGTGGAGTTGAGGGCGTCACTGGTCAGGTAAGGGCCTTCGGGGACGTCGTCGCGCAGGCCGTCGACGACGGGGGGTTGGTCGGTGGTTTCGCGGGTTCCGGGGGTGACCTCGGAGACCTTCGCGGGGGGGAGGGTGACGACGGCGTCGATCCAGTAGGTCGACGGGCCGGGGACGCGGTCGTCGCCGAGGGTGCCGGACATCCACTGGGCGGACCGGGCGTCGGCGAGGCCGGGGAAGCGCTTGGTGAGGGGGGCGAGGTCGGTGCGCAGTTCGCCGGTGCCGGACTTGGTCGGCATGCGGGGTCCTCTCTCCGGCGGGGTGGTGCCGCAGGCGGTCAGCAGGAGGGCGAGCAGGAGGGGGACCGTGCGGGTCACCTGGCGCGGTTCCTCTCGGGTTCCCTGGGGTTGTCCGGGGTCGGGCCGCGGTCGCGCTCGGTGCCGCGGACCTCGCGGTCGGACGGGGTGGGGTCGTCGGACAGGCCCGCGGGCGGGTTGCCCAGCTCCCAGGTGATCGTCTTGGTGATGGTGCCGTGGGTGTCGAAGGGCTTGGCCCAGCCGACCTCGGTGAACCGGCCGTTGGCGTCGTCCGGCGCGCCCGTGGCGATGTCGGCCTGGCCGCGGTTGAAGTTGTACCGGTCCTCGGCCTCCACCGTCACCTCCATGGTGACCCGGTTGCCCTCGACCCGGACGTCGCCGTGGCTCCACAGCTGGTGGCCGCCGATGGCCTTCTGCCAGTTCTCCGTCTGCGGCTGGTGGGAGATCGGGTGCGCGCCGCCGGTCATCGAGAAGTCGCGCTGCCCGCCCGCGATCAGCTCCTCCGCGGCGCGGGCCGCGCGGGCGACCTCGGTGTCGACGCTGGCGCGGATGCCGGAGTCCTCGCGGTAGGCCTTGGCGTAGTCGAGCTCCATGGGCGTGCCGGTGTTGGACCAGTAGTGCTCGTAGGTGGCCGTGCCGTCCGGCAGGTACCCGAGCAGCTGGGCGCCGCGCAGCTGGGCGAGCCACTTCGCCTTCGCCACGTGGTCGGCGAGCGTCGGGTCCTCGGTGTCGTAGGCGAAGTCCTCGTCGTAGGTGATCTCGGGCTTCTGCGGCTTGCCGGTGTGGTACTCGCCGTCCGCGGTGTAGGCGGTGTCCGCCTCGGCCAGGGTGGTGGCGCCGTTGTCGCTGACCTTGCCCCCGGCCGCCGCCGCGAGGGCCTCGGCCAGCGCGGTGTCGATCTCCCCAGCGGTCGTCATGGCCTTGGTGACACCGTCCGCCAGCGCCCGCCCCAGTGCCGCGCGGGCGGCGGGGTCACCGCTGTCGGGGGCCTGGTCGTGCACCGAGCCGTCGGCGCCGATGCTGAACCGGTTGGCCTGCGCCACGCCCTCCAGGTCGTCGATGCCCCGGCGCAGCTCCTGCACGGCGTCAGCTGCCTGCTCCAGCGCGCGCTGCACGTGCGCGGCCTCGGCGACCACGTGCTCCGCGCGGTCGCGCAGCGTGCCGAGGGTGTCACGCGCGCCCGCGGCGTTCTCCCCGTGCCAGGCCAACGGCCCGAACGACATGTCCAGCTCGTCCTGCAAGCCCAGGACCCGGTCCTTGCGCCCCCGCACGGCCTGGGCGACGTCCTCCAGCCCGTCGGCGTCCCACGTCCTGATCTCGGCGTAGCTGCTCACCCGCCACCCCCCAAGCTGTCCAGCAGCGCCCCGATCCCGCCGAAGTCCGCCTTGGCCGCGTCCTCGTTCCGCTGGTAGCCGTCCGCGGACGTCCCGAGGTTGCCGCTGAACGTCGCGATGTCCGCCGACCAGGCCCGCAACCGCTCGTCCCACGCCTCGGCCAACGCCTGCGCCCGCCCCGCCGCGGCCGACCCGGGCATGGCCGCGCCCACCGGCCTGACCGCCTCACCCAGCTTCACCTGCCCGGCCTGCTCCCCAGCCGACCCCGCGGCCCTGGCCGCCTTGCGCAACCCCTCGACGTCGACCTCGTAGCCGTCCACGGCGGTGACGCTAGGCGATGAGGTCGAGGATCACGTGGCTTTCCCACCGACCATCACCCGGACGGACGTGCACCTTCCCGACAAATCCACGCGGCCCCCGAAGTCCGTTCCGGAGAACCGGCCGATTGGTGGGTGGCTGTCGGTGTCGAACGGGGTGGAACCGCAACCCGTGGGCTGGCGTCGAAGGGGGGCGTTGCAACCGGACTGGGTGGGGGAACTCGATGGCCGTCGCTGACCGCGAAGAGGCGGGGAGGCGGACGACCGCGCTCACGTGCGCGGTGATCGCCCAGGTCGTGCTGGCGGGGGTCCTGGTCACGTGGGCGGGCACCGACGAGCCGCTGGGGCGCGACGTCTTCGGGCGGGGTGGGTCGGTGGGCGTGTTGGTCGCGGCGATGGCGCTCATCGGGGTGGGGGCGAGCCTGGTGCTCGTCCGGCCCGCGCGGCCGGTGCTGCTGGTCGGCGCGGTGGGGGTGGGTGTGGCGGTCGGGGGGCTGGCCGTGCTCGCGTTCGCGGCGCTGTCGGCGGCGACGGGGTTGTTGCTCTTGCTCGCGTGCGGGATGGCGGTGCCGGTCCTGCTGGGCGTCACGCGCACCCGCTCGCGGGCCCAGGACCGGACTGCGGGAGGGTGATCGTGGACGACTTGATGGCGCAGTTCGCGCAGATGCAGAAGTACACCGCGGCCTTGCACGGGCTGATGACCGCGGCGCAGGAGCACGCGCCGCGGCACGCCGAGGGCACCGACGGGTCGGGGCTGGTGCGCGTGGAGCTCGGGCCGGACGGGCTGCCGGTGTCCATCCGCGTGGCCGCTGAGTGGACCAGGCGGATCACGGCGGAGGGGTTCGCCGGGGCGGTGGTCGAGGCCGCGCAGGCCGCGATGTCCGAGCGGATGCGGGAGTGGACCCAGGCGCTGGCCCAGGACGGGTGGCGCGACCGGGCGGACCGGATGCGCGGGCCGTCCGCCGCGACCGGGGGCCAGGTGCCCGCCGCGTTCCGCAAGCCCGCGCCGCAGGTCGACCCGCGGCCGATCGGGGACGTCGCGGAGGACATGTTCAAGGCCTTCGACCGGGTCGGGTCCGCCGCGAGCGCCCCGGCCGCGACCGGGGCGTCCGGGTCCGACGAGAGCGGCAAGCTGACGATCACCCTCTCGCCCACCGGCATGACCGGCTGCACCGCCGACCCGCGCTGGGTGGCCGAGCAGAGCGCCGCCCGGCTGATGAACGCCCTCGACGGCGCGCTGCGCTCGGCCAAGGCCGCGCTCGCGGGCGCCGCCGCGGCGCCCACCCAGGACTCCGGGCTCGACGGCCTGCTCGCCGAGGCCATGGCCCTGCTGAACGACCCCCGCAAGCTCGCCGACTGAGAGGAGCGCGACGATGGCACCGCCCACGTCGGAGCAGATCACCACCGCCATCCAGGCCCTGCGCACCGAGGCCGGGGTGTGGGACACCGAGTCCGCCGAGGTGGGCCGGATGCCGCCGATGGCCGAGAAGCTCAAGCTCGACCGCGTCGAGGCCGGGCTGTTCCAGGTCGTGTTCGACGCCTACAAGCAGGTGATCGACCAGGTCATCGCGCGCACCACCGAGGGGGCTGCGCAGACCGCGGAGATCGCCAAGACGCTGCGCTCGGTGGCCGACACCTACGAGCGCGAAGAAGCCGCGAACGTGCACCGGCTCAACAACATCTACTAGGGGGCGGTCATGTCGTTCAGCGAGGCGCAGTTCACCGAGGCCGTCAACAAGATCAACCAGGGTCTGGACAGCCTGTCGGTCAAGATCGGCGAGGTACCGCAGGCGGCGAACGCGGCGATGAACCACTGGTACATCCCGGACTTCGTCAAGGACGCGATCAAGTGGTGCGCGGAGAAGATCTGCGAACTGGCGAACTGGATCTGGGACAAGATCAAGGAGGTCATGAAGGGCGTCGCCGCACCGGTGCTGTTCTTCAAGTACGCCTTCGACTGGCAGGACATCCGCGGCGTGGCCAACGGCGTCACCGGCCAGCTCAAGCCGGAGGCCATGCCCGCGGTCAACTCCTGGACCGGCTCGGCGGCCACCGCCTACAAGGCCGTCATCAAGCCCCAGGGCGACGCCGCGGGCAAGATCGCCACCATCTCCGACAAGACGGCCACCGCGCTGACCGTGTGCGCGGCGGCGGGCCTGGCGTTCTACGTGGCGATCGGGGTGATCCTGGTGAAGTTCATCGCCGCCATGGTCGCCGCCATCGCCGCCTTCGGCTCGGCGGTGTTCTCCTGGGCGGGCGCGGCCATCGTCGTCGAGGAGGCGGGCGTCAACAGCGGCCTCATCTGGGCCGCCATCGCCGCCCTGACCGCCGCCCTCGGCGCCCAGGCCAGCCAGATGGTCGCCCTCCACGGCGAGGCCGTCGACGCCAGCTTCTTCCCCGGCGGCAAGTGGCCCGACCCCACCACCGGCGCCTACTCCGACGGCACCGTCACCGACGGCGACGCCGACTGGTCCCTCAACAAGTAGCCGCCTCCCCGCACCCGCCCACGCGGGCGGGTGCGGGGCCTCCTGACCCTTTCGCCGCGGGCCGCGCCTCGGGGATCCTGTGCGTCGCTGTTCGACCCACTGGGGAGGCTTTGTGCTGCGGCGTGTTGTGGTGGCGGGGGTTGTTGTCCTCGTCGCGTGTGGGTGCTCCACTTCTGTGCGGGGGTCGGCTAGTGGGGGCGGGGCGCCGTCGTCTTCGTCGTCGTCGGAGATCTCGGGTGGGTCGGCGGGTGGGGTGGAGTTCCGGCCGGTGGTCGTTGCCGCGGGTGAGGGCGCGTCGGGGGCCGGGTGTGCCAGCGCTCAGTGCAGGCAGGATCCGCGGTTGCTGTCCGATCCCGGTGCTCAGCAGGAAGCGTTGGCAGGGATCGACTGCGACGCTGCGGAGCCCGGGGGGTTCGACGCCGAGCAACCGCTGGTGGCGTGCGCCGAGGACGGGTCGGAGCGGTTCGTGCTCGACAAGGCCCTCTTCACCGGGGAGGGGGTCTCCGCGGCGAAGGCGAGCAAGGCCGAGTACGGCTCCGGCTGGGCCGTCACGATCAGCCTGCGCTCCGCTGAGCAGCGCACCTGGACCGACTACACCACCAACCACCTGAGCGAGCGGGTCGCCTTCGTGGTCGACGGCCGGGTCGTGTCCGCGCCCACCATCCAGGGCGCCATCACCGGCGACACCACCATCACCGGTGGCTCCGGCGGCTTCACCGAGGACGAGGCCACCGATCTGGCCAAGCGCCTCGGCGGCTGACCGGTCCCGGCGCGGTCCCCACCCCCGGACCACCCCGCGGCCGACGTCGTCCTCTGTGGACTAGGTCAGCGCCACCAGCTGGTCGCCGTCGTCCTCGGGGAGGTGGGGGTGCGAGGTGACGGTGACGGTGCTGGTGATCAGCTCGGTGTCGTTGGGCGTGGTAAGGAAGGCGGTGTCGGCGGCGTCGCGGCCGGTGGCGATGCGGACGAAGCTGGGTCGCGGGGCCAGGCGGGTGGCGTCGAAGACGTACCAGCGGTCGCCGATGGCTGCCTCGAAGACCGCGTGGAAGTCCATCGGGGACAGCCCCGGCGCGTACACCGACACGAACCGCGCCGGGACGTCGACCGCCCGGCACAGGGCCACCGCCAGGTGGGCGTAGTCCCGGCAGACCCCCTCGGCCAGCAGCAGGGTGTCGACCGCGTCGTCGGTGGGTCCGCTGGAACCGCCGACGTAGGACAGGTGGCCCGCCACGTGGTCGACGATCACCCGCACCTTCTCCTCCGGGTCCACCCGGTCCCCGATGACCCGGGTCGCGTACCCGCCGAGGCGGTCGGCCGGGCAGTAGCGGCTCGGGCGCAGGTACTCGATGCGCTCGGCCTCGGTGACGGGCACCGACGCGCCCTCGGCGTAGGGGTGCCTGGCGCGGTAGCGCAGGGCCAGCTCACCCGGGTTCGCCGCCACGACGTGCAGGCGGGTCCCCCCGGGCATGCCGACCTCGCGGACCGAGCCGGGGGCGCCCTCCACCCACAACCGCTCGTCGTCGACGGCCCCGGCAGGGGCCACCGACACGGTGACCGGGCCGGGTCGGGACAGCCGCATCCGCAGCTCGACGTGGATCTGGCAGTGCTGCAACACCTCCTCATCATCCGGGAAGGTCGGCCCCCGGTGCAGGCCGCACCGGGGGAACCCGCGCTCAACCCGCCGCCGCGGGCACCGCGCCCCGGCCGACCAGCCCCGCGGTCGTCTCGTTCAGGAGCCTGCCCACCACGTCCGGGTCGCAGCTGATCCTGGCCAGCCGGGCCCGGATCGCCGCCGGTGAGCGCTCGTGCTCGGACGCGAGCTGCCGGATCACCTCCGGCGCCGGATCTGTCGGCGGGTGCGACAACCAGGCCTCGCGCAGCGCGGCATCCGACTCCGCCGTCCAGCGCTGGTTGGCGTTGCCGCTGGTGGGGGGCTTGCGCGAGCGCGGTGACCGAAGGCCGGAGAGGGCTGTGAGCGACTGGGTGAGCAGGCGGGCGCACGGCGCCGCGCCACCCGGCGGCAGGGTCAGCGACCCCTCCGCGACCCGGGTGCCCTCGGCGTCAACGCCGGTCAGCTCGACGGCGGTGTTGCCGTCCTCGTCAGTGGTGAGGCGCAAGGTGTAGTCGACGTCCTGCGCGGTGCTGGTGTGCTCAAGTGTGAATGCCATGCGCAGCACGGTAGGGCGGATCCGTCAACCCCGGGGAAAGTTGTCCACAGGCCCCTAGCGAGGGTCCGGCCGCCGCCGCTCCGGGCCGACCTCGTGCGGTTCGTCCGAGGGTTCCGGCGGCTCCTGGGGCAGGTCGTGCTCCTCGCGCAGGATCGTCTCCACCGTCCGGCTGGCCCGGCGCAGCCGCCAGACCAGCAGCGCCACGACGAGGACCGCCGCGGCGAGGACGCACAGGGCTGTCGCCACCCGGTTCACCGCCTCGACCGCTCGCCAGTACCCCCAGGTTCCCATCCCGTGCGGGTGCACGCCCGCCCGCGGCCCGACGTTTGCCTGAACCCCCCACCCATTCCGCCCGTTCGGGCCAACCGAGGTCCGCGCGGGCTAGGTCGTCCGGACCAAGGTCTCCCGCGCGGGCAGCCACACCAGCAGCGCGACCAGCGCCAACGCGCCGGTGACGGTGAACGCGGTGGTGTACGAGAAGTGGTCGGCGAGCAGCCCCGTGGCCACCGGGCCGAGCACGGCGCCCACGTCCGTCGCCATCTGGAACACCGCGAGCACCTGCCCGCCGCGCGCGCCCGACCCCAGCACGTCGGCCACCGCGGCCTGCTGCGGCGGGGTGAGCAGCCCCGTGCCCAACCCGGCCACGACCGTCGCCAGCAGGAACAGCGGCACCGACCCGGCCACCCCGCTCCACACCGTGCCCGCCGCGAGCACCCCCAGCCCGAGCACCACCAGCGGCTTGCGGCCCACCCGGTCCGACAGCCGCCCCGACACCAGCAGCATCGCCACGTTGCCCGCCGCGAACACCGCCAGCGCCGTCCCCGCGAAGGCCTCGTCCCTGGCCAGCACCTCCACCACGAACAGCGGCAGCAGCGACACCCGCACCCCGAACGACCAGCCCTGCGCGAACCCCGACACCAGCGCCGCCCGGTACGCCCCGCTGATCAGCGCTTCACGCAGTGAAACGGTGACCTCGCCTGCCGCTGCCCGCCCGGCGGGCACCGTGTCGCGCAGCAGGACGCCCACGACCAGCACCGCCACCACCAGCGCCCCCGCGTAGACCAGGAACGGCGCCCGGATCGAGATCGTGACGAGCCCGCCGCCGAGCAGCGGTCCGGCGAGGTTCCCGAGCAGGAAGCTCGACCCCCACAGCCCCGACGCGCGCCCGCGGAGCGGCGGCGGCGTCAACCGCACCAGCAGCCCGACCCCGGACACGGTGAACATCGTCGACCCGATGCCGCCCACCCCGCGCAGCACCAGCAGTTGCCAGTAGTCCGCAGCGAACGCGCACGCCCCGGTGCTCAGCGCGACGATCGACAACCCCGACAGGTACACCCACCGCTCACCCACCCTGGTGACCAACCGCCCACCTGCGGGCGCGAACACCAACCGGCTCACGGCGAACGCGCTGACCACCACCGACGCGGCGGTGACGCTGACGTTGAACCCCCGGGCGAAGGCGGGCAGCGCGGGCGCCACCAACCCGAACCCCACCGCGATGACGAAGTTCGCCACCGCCAGCACCCACACCTCGCGCGGCAACGCCGCCGCCCGCCCGACCCGCAGCAACCCCGTGCCCTCCGCTCCGCCCGGCGCACTATAAGCACGTTCGGGTGCGCCCCCGACGCATCGGGGTCGATCGGGGGTACCTCCCCGGTTGTCATCCCCCGACCGAAGGAAAACCCATGTCCGAACCCCTGGACCACGTCGAGGTCATCGCCGTCCTCGCCAAGCTCGCCGAGGCCGAGCGCGATGCCCGCGCCCTCACCACCGACGAGTCCTACCGCGCAGGCCAGGCCGCGGGCCTCGAACTCGCCCAGCGCATCGTCCGCGAACTGGCGGGCCTCCCGGTCGAGGCCGACTCGGGCCGCGTCTGACCCCGGCGCGCGGCGGGCCCGGGGAACGGGGCCACCGGACCCGCCGCACCGGTCAACCCCTCCAGTTGTCCACAGCCTCCTCCGCGCACCCCGGTTCTGTCGCCCGCTCCCGGTAGCGTTGAAAACAGGGGTCCCCCTGGCCGGGGTACGCCTGCACGAGCTTGGGCCTTCTTCTGCTGACGTCATCTCTCTGCTGGCGGTGTGCCGGTGCGCTAGGCAGGGTCGGCTTTCGCTGTTTCCGACCGCGGGTCTATCCACAGCTTCGCGACTTGTCCACAGGGGTTGTGCACATCTTCTTCTGGGTCGTGCCGCGTCGGTAGCGTTAAGAACAGGGGTCCCCCTGGGCGGGGTACCTCCGCGCTCGCGCGCGGTGGGCGGCTTCGTGGCTGGGCGGAGCGGGCCTGCGGTGGTGGGGCGCACAGTTGTCCACAAGCGCCGGATCTGTCCACAGGCGACGTTGTGGTCCTATTCCTTGTCGTGGTGCGGCAGTAACGTTGAAAACAGGGGTCCCCTGGGCGGGGGGACCTGGGCGGGAGCTTGCGGTGGGGCGGGGTGGGTTGGAGGCTGGTGCTTGGTGGATGGGGGGTGCGGGTTGAGGGAGGTGGGCGGCGGGGTCGGGAGGCCGAGGGTAGTGCGGGGGTGAGGTGGGAGTGCGGGGTGGGTTAGCCGATGTCGCGGCGGCGGAAGGTGAGGGTGGCGGTGAGGAGGAGGGCGGCGGCGAGGGTGGTGAGCCAGATGAGGGGGGTGGGGTGGGCGTCGGGGCCGGGGATCTTGGGGATGTGGGTGAAGGGGGAGAGGTCGAGGGCGGGTTGGGGGAGGTTGAGGGCGGGGCCGAAGAGGGTGAGGGCGATGGCGAGGCCGACGGTGGTCCAGGAGAGGGGGGCGGCGGCGCGGGGGAGGAGGGCGAAGGCGAGGGCGGCGATGGCCGCGATGAGCCAGACGGCGGGGAGTTGGGCGAGGGCGCCGGTGGTGGCGTGGGTGAGCTGGGTGGGGAGGTCGCCCGCGCGGAGGCCGTGGGCGAGGCCCGCGCCGAGGCCCGCGGCGGTGAGCAGGGCGGCGGGGCCGAGGAGGGCGAAGAGCAGGTGGGTGGTGGTCCAGGCGGTGCGGGAGGTGGCGGTGGCCAGGACGGGGTCGGCGCGGCCCTCGGCCTCCTCGGTGCGCATGCGCAGGCAGACCAGGACGGCGTGGACGGCGGCGATCGCGCCGAAGAGGCCCGCGATGAGGGCCAGGTAGGTGTCGACGATGCCCTGGGCGCCGCCCATGCGGGTGAAGATGTCGCGGACCTGGGCGCTGTCGCCGAGCAGGCCCTGGATGCCGTCGGCGATGGAGCCCAGGACGGCGCCGATGAGCAGCATCGCGGTCGTCCAGCCCGCGAGGGCGCCGCGGTGCAGGCGCCAGGCCAGGCCCAGGGGGCTCGACAGGGAGCGGGGGGCCGTGGGCGGGCCGAGGCGCGCGGGCCACAGGCCCGAGCCCAGGTCGCGGCGGGGCAGCAGGGCGAAGGCGGAGGCCGTGCCGACCGCCGCCACCAGCAGCGGCAGGAGCAGGACCCACGGCCGCTCGCCCGCGAACGGCCGGGCCAGCTGGGTCCAGGACAGCGGGGACAGCCACGACAGCCAGCCCGTGCCCGGGTTGGAATCGCCCACCGCGCGCACCAGGAACGCCGCGCCGAGGACGCCGCAGGCCAGGCCGTTGGCGGAGCGGGAGTACCCGGTGAGCTGCGCGGTCACCGCCGCCACCGCGGCGAAGGCCACGCCCGCGCCCGCGATGCCGGCGCCGAACACCAGGGCGCCCGCCGCGGGCAGGCCCGTGGCGACCATGCCCAGGGCCACCAGCAGCCCGGTCGCGACGGCCTGGCCGCCCGCGACGAGGAGCGCGGCGGTGAGCGGGGCTCGGCGGCCGACGACCGCGGACCCCAGCAGCTCCGACCGGCCGGAGTCCTCCTCCGCGCGGGTGTGCCGGGTGACGGTGAAGATCGCGATCAACCCCGCCAGCAGGGCCAGGACCACCCCGTACCGCCACGCCGCGAAGCCGCCCGCGGTGGTCAGGTCGTAGGCCCTGCCGTAGAGGACGGCGATGGAGGGGTTGCTTCCCGTGCCGGCGTTCAAGGTCGCCCGCGCCGCCGGGTCCGGGTAGAGCTGGTCGTAGGCGGAGGCGGTGGAGGCCGGGACCAGGCCCAGCACGAGCACCCACACCGGCACCAGCACCCGGTCCCGGCGCAGCGCGAGCCGGACCAGCGCGCCGAGCCCGGTCATCGGGCCGCGTCCTGGTAGTGGCGGAGGAACAGCTCCTCCAGCGTGGGTGGTTGGCTGGTCAGCGACCGGACGCCCGCGGCGGTGAGCGCCCGCAGGGCGGGGGCGAGGTGCTGGGTGTCGACGTCGAAGCGGACGCGGGTGCCCTCGGTCGTGAGGTCGTGGATGCCGGGGAGCGCGGCGATCGAGCCGGGGACGGCGTCGAGGTCGGCGGTGATGCTGGTCCGGGTGAGGTGGCGCAGCTCGGCGAGGGTGCCGGTCTCGACGGTGCGGCCCGCGCGGATGATGCTGACCCGGTCGCACAGGGACTCGACCTCGGCGAGGATGTGGCTGGAGAGCAGGACGGTGCGGCCGCTGCGGCGCTCCTCGGCGATGCAGTCCTGGAACACCGACTCCATCAGCGGGTCGAGGCCGGAGGTCGGCTCGTCGAGGACCAGCAGCTCCACGTCCGAGGCCAGCGCGGCCACCAGGGCCACCTTCTGCCGGTTGCCCTTGGAGTAGGTGCGGCCCTTCTTGCGGGTGTCCAGCTCGAACCGCTCGACCAGCTCGGCCCTGCGGCGCTGGTCCAGGCCGCCGCGCAGCCTGCCGAGCAGGTCGATGACCTCCCCGCCGGACAGGTTCGGCCACAGCGACACGTCGCCGGGGACGTAGGCCAGCCGCCGGTGCAGGGCGGCCGCGTCGCGCCACGGGTCGCCGCCGAGCAGTTCGGCGGTGCCCGCGTCGGCGCGCACCAGGCCCAGCAGCACGCGGATGGTGGTGGACTTCCCCGCGCCGTTCGGGCCGAGGAACCCGTGCACCTCGCCGGTGCGCACGTCGAGGTCGAGGCCGTCCAGCGCGCGGGTCCGCCCGAAGGCCTTGACCAGGCCGGACACCGAGAGTGCCGTCGTCATGGACCCGACCGTACTCTTGTTTCACAAATTTGTGAACGTTGAGAAAGTTGTGATGTTAGGCTGGCCGGGTGGTGGCGGAAGATGAGGTGGCCCGGTTCGTCGAGCGGTTCGCGCTGTTCCTGGCCAACGCGGGCATGGCGAGGATGCCCGCCCGGGTGTTCGCGCGCCTGCTGGTCACCGAGTCCGGGCAGCTGACCGCCGCGGGGCTGGCCGAGTCGTTGCAGGTCAGCCCGGCCGCGGTGTCCGGCGCCGTGCGCTACCTGGAGCAGGTGGGGCTCATCCGGCGCGGGCGCGAGCCGGGCGAGCGGCGCGACCACTACGCGGTGACCGGCTCGTCCTGGATGGATGCCCTGGTCGACCGCGACAAGATGATGGCGGACTGGGCCGCGCTGATGGGCGAGGGCGCGGTGCTGCTCGGGCCCACCACGGCCGCGGGCGAGCGGCTGGCCGAGTCCGAGCGGCTGTTCCTGTTCCTCAAGCGGGAGCTGGCGGACATGCTGCGCCGCTTCCGCGAGGGCGAGGCCGCGCGCGAGGGCTGACCGGGGGTGGCCGCCGCCGGGCCACCCCCGCGCGGGGTCAGGCGGCCCAGGCGGTCACCAGTTCGTCGAGGACGGTCATCGGCAGCGGGCCGTTGCACAGCACGAGGTCGTGGAAGGCCTTGATGTCGAAGGCGTCCCCGAGCCGCTGCTGGGCCTCGGCGCGCAGCCGCTGGAGCTCCAACCGGCCCACCATGTAGCTCAGCGCCTGCGCCGGGTAGGCGATGTAGCGGTCGACCTCGGTGGTGATCTCCAGCGCGGACATGGGGGTGTTCTCCCGCAGGTAGTCGATCGCCTGCTCGCGCGACCAGCCCTTCGCGTGCAGGCCGGTGTCGACCACCAGCCTGCCCGCGCGCATGGAGTCCATGGCCAGCATCCCGAACCGGGTGGTGTCGCTGGAGTACAGGCCCATCTCGTCGGCCAGCCGCTCGGTGTAGAGGCCCCAGCCCTCGGCGTAGGCGTTGACGTCGGCCAGCCTGCGCACCAGGTGCAGCTCGTCGAGCTCCTGGGCCAGGGTCAGCTGGAAGTGGTGCCCGGGCACGGCCTCGTGGAAGGCCATCGTCTCCGCGATGAACCGCTGCCGCTCGGTCACCCCGTGGGTGTTGGCGTAGTAGACCCCGGGCCGCAGCCCGTCCAGCGAGGGCTGCATGTAGTACGCGGGCGGGGCGCCCGGGGCCTCCGCCGCCGGGACCGGGCGCACCTCGCACGGCTGCGACGGCAGCCTGCCGAACCAGCCCGGCGCGGCCTCCTCCGCCCGGCGCACCGCCGTGCGGGCGGCGGCCAGCAGCTCGTCCTCGTCGCGCCAGCGCAGGTCCTGGTCGTCCTGCAGGTGCGCGAACACCTCCGCGAGGTCGTCGGTGCCGAACACCCGCGCGCCCAGCTCGGCGTACTCGGCGCGCAGCGCGGCGATGATGTCCAGGCCCGCCTGGTGCAGCTCGTCCGGCGTCTTGGCGGTGGTGGTGTGCACGCGGGAGAGCGCGGCGTAGGCCTCGGCGCCGCCGGGCAGGTGGCACAGGCCGGGGGCGGAGTCGGGGCGGCCGTGCCCGGCGATCTCCTCCGCGAGCACCCGGCGGTACTCCGCGAAGGCCGGGCGCACCTCGTCGCGCACCACCGCGCGGCGCTCGTCGGCCACGGCGGCGAGGTCGTCGGCCAGCGGGTGCGCCAGCAGCGGGTCGGCGTCGAGGTCGGTGGCCAGGTACCGGTCGAGGTGGGCGATCGCGGCGTCGACCAGCCTGCGCACCGGCACCCGGCCCGCCGCCACCCCGGCCCGGTGCCGCTCGGCCACCGCGGCCAGGTGCGCGGGCACCTTGCGCAGCCTGCTGACGTAGGCGCGGGCCCGCTCGGCGTCGGGCACCGGCAGCATCGGCAGGTAGCTGAGCAGGCTCGACGCGGGGCCGACGAACAGGTCGGTGATCGTGTACTCCACCATCCGCGCGTCGATCCGGTCGACCGCGGCCCGCGCCTGCTGGGCGACCACCTTGGCGGTCAGCGGGTCGTCGCCCGCCTCGACCAGCGCGTCGGCCCGCTCGGCGATGCGCAGCGCCGCCGCCCTGGTCCGCTCGTCGGCCGCGGCGGAGGGGTCGGCCAGGTCCTCGTCGTGACCGGGGATGCCGAGCAGGGTCGCCCCCAGCGGCTCGGCGGCCATCTGCAGCGCGAGCAGGTCGTCGGCCAGGTCGTTCGTGGTGGTCATCGCGGTCCCCGTGGTGCGTGCGGAGTGATCGGGGACCCGAGGTTACGGCAGGACCGGGCAGGGCGTCCGGAGTTGTCCACAGGCCCCGTCAGCCCAGCTCGACCGACCCCGTGACGGTGGTGACGGCCGAGGTCGGGGCGGGCGCCGGGTCGGCGGGGCCGCCCGCGGTGTCGCGCACGACGACCACCAGCCCGAGGCCCGCCGGGCGGTCGGCGGTGGCGTTGTCGAGGTCGACCGCGACGACCACGACCTCCGCCGCCGAGGCCTGGCAGGCGGGGTCGGTGGGGGTGGTGGCGACGCGGGCGGTGAGGGTGACCGCGGATTTCCCGCCTATTCGTCCTTCTCGGACAGTGGGTTCACCGGCGATGGTCCCCTTGGGATAATAGTCGCGGGCGAATGCGCCTGCGAAGGCCCGCGCGGCGGCGCGCGCGTCCGGGGGGCGCTTGTCGGAATTCTGCACGGCCGCGCTCGCGGCGAAGGCGCGCGAGTAGCCGGAGCCCCCGCAGTCGTACTCCGCGAATGCGGAGACGCCCGCGAACTCGACGTCGAGGACCTCCGCCGAACCCCCGGACGACGCGGTCCACCCCCGCGGCAGCCGATAGCTGATCTTCGCTGCGGGGTTGGCCACCCGGTCGTCACCGCCGCCGCGCGTCGGCGACGTGGTGGGCCGGGCGCTGGTGGTGGTGGTGCGCGTGCTGCTGGAGGTCGGCCGCGCGGTGGTGGGGGTGGGGGCGGTGTTGAGGCCCGCGGGCGCGCCCCGGTTGACCAGGATGATCACCACGACGGCGGCGACGATGACGACCACCGCCAGGATGCCCAGGACGGCGGGCAGCCGGGACGGCGGCGGGTCCCCCGCGGGCCACCCGCCGTGGGCACCGGTGGGCTCCCGGTCCGCCCGCCACCCCGTCACGCGCCCGACCCTAGCTGGTCGACCGGGGCGTTCCGGGCGCTTTCGGGCAGTCACGCAGCGCAGAAGGTGAGACTGATCATTTCATTTCAAAGGGTGAAACTGAGCCCGCCCTCGACCTTCGATTCTCCGCTGAGTAGAGTCCCGTCGCGCCGTTCCGCGACGCCCCCTTTCCGATCGGGTGGCGCGGACCGTGCCTGCGGCCCCGGGGGGAGGCCGCGACCGGGGATGGACGCCAGCACGACCAAGGAGACTCATGGGCACGCGGTTCAACATCGCTCGAGCAGGGGCCGCCGTGGCCGTCGCCGCCGTCGCGGCCTCGGTCGCCGCGCTCCCGGCGGCCGCCGACACGGCCAAGGGCAGGCTCACCGAGGGCGGTGACTCCGGCTTCACCACCCAGCTCACCAACGGCGAGAAGGTGCTGCCGCGGCTGCTGAACCTCCAGCTGCAGGACGGCTCGCAGCTGCGCGTCTACTGCATCGAGATCACCGTGGACGCCTCCGACGAGGTCGACATGGTCGAGAGCGGCTGGGACGCCTACCCCAAGCCCGACGCGCCGTTCACCGCGAACCGCGACAAGATCAACTGGATCCTGCACCACGGCTTCCCCGGCAAGTCCGTGCAGGAGCTCAACGGCCTCCAGCTCCAGTTCAACGACGGTCTGACCCAGAACGAGGCGATCACCGCCACCCAGGCCGCCATCTGGCACTACAGCGACGGCGTGGACATCAACCGCGAGTCGCCGGTCGTGCCGGCCCCCAACGACCCCGACTACGACGGCGAGAGCACCGACGCCGACGTGCTCGCCCTCTACGACTACCTGACCGGCAAGGCCAACACCGGCATCGACGAGCAGGTCATCGGCGCGCTCAAGATCGACCCGGCCGAGCAGTCGGGCACCATCGGCGCCAAGGTCGGCCCGTTCAAGGTCACCACCAACGGCACCGTCACCGGCGTCAAGGCCGAGCTGCCCGACGGCGTGTCCCTGGTGACCGCCGACGGCAAGGCCGCCGACAAGGCGGGCATCACCAACGAGACCGAGCTGTTCCTCGACGTCCCCGCGGGCACCGCCCCCGGCGCGGGCACCTTCGAGATCACCGCCGACTCCCCGGCGGTTGAGACCGGGCGCCTGTTCGTCGGCGAGGGCTACGAGTCCAACCCGGTGCAGTCGCTGATCGTGGCCTCCTCGGAGACCAAGCCGCTGACCGCCTCGGCCAAGGCCGCCTGGGACGTCGCCCCGGTGACCCCGCCGACCACCACCACCCCGGCCCCGCAGGCCAGCCCCTCCCCGGAGCTCGCCGACACCGGCGCCTCCATCCTGGTGCCCGCCCTGCTCGGCCTCGGCCTGGTCGGCGCGGGTGCGGGCGCGATCATCTACCAGCGCAAGCGCAAGTCCGCGTAAGCACCTGACGCACCCCAGGAGCCCCCGCCCGGCACGTCCCGGGCGGGGGCTCCTGGCGTATTACGGTCAGGCGCGTGAGCACCCCGACCTCCCCGGACCTGCAAGCGCCGCACTGGCTGCGCGAGCTGCTGAGCCAGAAGCCGGTCCCGGTGCCGTGGAAGCGCTCGGTGCGCGCCGTGCTGGGGCTGTGCGGGCCCATCGCCGTCGGCATGCTGCTCGGGCGCACCGACCTCGGCGTGCTCGTCTCGATCGGCGCCCTGTGCGTCACCTTCGCCGACGCCGACGGCCCCTACCGGTTCCGGGCGCAGCGCACGACCGGCGCCGCCGCGGCGGGCTTCACCGGGTACCTGGTCGGCACCCTCGTCGGTGACCACCCGGTGCTCGCCCCGATCGCCCTGGTGCTCATCGCGGGCGTCTCCGCGCTGATCAGCGCCACCGGGGCGATCGCGTCGGTGATCGGCCTGCAACTGCTCGTCTTCGCCGCCGTCGGCTCCGGGCAGCCCGCCGACCCGTGGCTGGCCTCCGGCTGCTACGCGGTGGGCGCGGGGTTCGCGCTGCTGCTCGCCCTCGCGGCCTGGCCGGTGCGCGGGGCCGCGGTCGAGCGGCGCGCGGTCGCCCAGGTCTACGACGACCTCGCCGCCCTGCTCGCCGCCTCCGGCACCGGGCAGGCCCGGCACGCCCGCCGCACCCTCACCCAGTCGCTCAACACCGCCTACGACGCCCTGCTCGACGCCCGCTCCCGGCTCGCGGGCCGCGACCGCTCCTACCGCAGGCTGTTCGTGCTGCTCACCGAGACCACCCCGGCGATCGAGGCCGCCGTCGCGCTGGTCAACGCCCGCACCCAAGCCCCGGCCGAGTACGTGGACTACCTGCGCGACGCCGCCGGGCGCATCCGCGAGCGCGAACCGCTGCGCGAACCCCCCGCACCGCCGGAGGGCTCGCGCGCGCTGGGCCTGCTGCACAACGGCCTCAGCACGGTCGTGGAGCTGCGCCGCGGCGACACCCCGCACGACCCCCGGCGGCCCGAGGAGCACCAGGGCGCGGGGGAGCGGTTCCGCGGCTGGCTCGACCGGGTGGTCGCCGGGCGCCAGACCTGGCTGCTCGTGCTGCGGCTGATGTGGTGCGTCGGCATCGCCGTGCTGGCCACCCGGCTGCTGCCGCTGGAGCACTCGTTCTGGGTCGTGCTGACTGTCGCCATCGTGCTCAAGCCCGACTTCGGGTCGGTGTTCGGGCGGGCGCTGCTGCGCGGCATCGGCACCGCGGCGGGCGTGCTGATCGGCGCGGGCGTGCTGGCGCTCGGCCCGCCCGGGTGGGGGCTGGTCCTGCTCGTCGCGGTCATGGCCGCGGTGCTGCCCATCGGGCAGGTGCGCAACTACGGCATGTTCAGCACGTTCGTCACCCCGCTGGTGCTCGTGCAGCTCGACCTCGCCAACACCGGGCACTGGAGCCTGGTCGGCGCGCGGCTGCTCGACACCGCCCTCGGGTGCGCCATCGTCGTCGTCTTCGGCTACCTGCTGTGGCCGGGCAGCCGCGAACCCCGCGTCGGCGACGACCTGGCCGCCGCGCTGGACCTGCTCGCCGAGTACGTCGAGGAGGCGCTGTCGCAGCGCGAGCGCTCGGCCCTGCGCCGCACCGTCTACCGGGCGCTGTCGGACCTGCGGACGGCGTTCCAGCAGTCGCTGGTCGAGCCGTCGGCGGCCGGGCGCACCGCCGCGGCGTGGTGGCCGGTGATCGTCAGCCTGGAGCGGCTGGCCGACGCCGTCACCGGCCTCGCGGTCGCCATCGAGCGCGGCGCGTCCCCGGTGCCCGCCGCCGACACGGCCGTGCTCGCCGCCGCCGTCCGCGAGTCCGCCGCGGCCGTGCGCGCAGGCCGCGCGCCCCGCCGCGACCCGCTGCCCGAGGCCGACCGGCTGACCAGGCTGGTCGCCGAGGTGATCGCCGTGCAGGGCGCGCTGCGCGGCCCTGAGCTGCCCGAACGCGGTCCCGGGGCGCTGCTGCGGCGGGTCCGGCGGCGGTCCCGGCGGCCCGCGCGGCGCCGCGGCCGGTGAGTAGATTGGAGGCTGGGAAGAACCGGACCGGTCCGTTACGCTTCGTCAGGTTGTGGCCGGAGCAGTGCCAGAGGAGCAGCACGTGGGTATCGACTTCAACGAGCTCAAGAACAAGGCCGAGGGCCTCATCGAGCAGCACGGCGACAAGATCGAGGACGGCGTCGAGAAGGCCGGTGAGTTCGTCAAGGGCAAGTTCGGCCACGAGCAGCAGGTCGACACGGTGGTGGACAAGATCCAGGACCTGATCCCGGACAAGCCCCGGCCGCAGGGCGACCAGGCGTGACGTCCTCGGACGCCGCGCAGCGGACCGCCCCGGGGGTCCCGCCCCGGGCGGCCCAGCGCACCCCCACCGTCATCACCTGGCAGGGCGGCTCGCCCGCCACCCTGGAGTCGACCCGGCTGCTGGTCACCGACAGCAGGCTGCGCGCCTCCGGGCGGCTCATCGCCGCCGCCACCGCCGACCGCGAGGCCTACAGCGCCTCGTTCGAGGCCGCGGTGGACAAGGGCGAGGCCTCCGGCAGGCTGCTGCTGCGCACCACCACCGCCGACGAGGAGCGCCAGATCTCGCTGTCGCGCACCGAGGACGGCGTCTGGCTGGTCGACCACGGCACGGCTTCCGAGCGCGGGGACTTCTCCGGCGCGGTCGCGGTCGACGTGGCGGGCGCGGTCACCTTCACCACGCTGCCCATCCGCAGGTTGGGCGTGCACCGCGAGGCGGGCGAGTTCGAGATCCCGGTGGTGCGGGTGTCGATGCCCGACCTGTCGGTGTCGTTGGTGACCCAGGTGTTCCGCACGGTGTCCCTGGACGAGGGCGGCGCCGTGGTGGCCATCGGCGACCCGGGCTCGCCCGCCGAGGTCCGCGTGGACGCCGACGGGATCGTGGTCGACTTCCCCGGGACCGCGCGCCGGGTCTGACTCAGCCGGACAGGGTGAACGGGGCGTTCGCCACGGCGAACGCCGCCCCCTGGGCGGTGCCCACCAGCTTGACCTCCACGGAGTGCTTGCCGGTGGCCAACCCCGAGGTGGGCAGGGCCACCCGCCAGGCACCCCCGGTGCCCGGCCCGTCGGCGGTGGTGGGGATGCCCGCCACCAGTTCGCCGTCGAGGCGCACCTCCAGGCCCGCCACCCCGGCCAGGGTGCCCGCGACGGCCTGCCCCGCCCGCCCGTCGGTGGTGATCTCCAGCACCAGCCTGCCGCGCGGCACCGGCGCCTCGTCCGGCAGCCGCTCACCCGCGGCGTCGAGGAAGCGCGCCACGGGCTTGGGCAGCGCCGCCCGCGCCGCGGGCAGCGGCACCTCGCGCCCCGCCGCCACCGCCTCCCCGGCGGCCGCCGGGTCGGGCACCAGCTCGACCCCGGCCGTCTCCACCCTGGTCGCGGCCACCCCGGGCCGCACCGGCCCGACCACCCGCACCCCGAGCCTGCCCGCCTGGTCCAGCCGCAGCGCCGCCGCGGGCAGGTCGGCCACCACCGGGTAGGCCACGCCCCGGGCGTGCGGCTGCCCGGCCACGGCGGGCCGGGTCGGGTAGCGGCGCCCGGCGACCTCCACCTGGTACTCGTCCGGGTCGGCGCTCTGCGGCACGAGGGTCAGCCGGAGCTGCCCGCCCGCCCCCTGGGCGCGCCCGGTGCCCGCCGTGCTCGCGGGCACGCCGTTGGCGACGTCACCGGCGGTCCGCTCGGCGTTGACCACCGGCGGCGGCACGAGCGCGGGCGGCGCGGTGGGGGCGCCGTCCAGCAGCACCGCGTCGACCCCGGCGTAGACGCTCGGGTTGCCGGAGAACCCGATCAGCGGCGTCGCCTCCCGCCACGCGGGCACCACGTCCGCCGCCGCGACGACCGAACCGTCCCTGAGCACCCGCAGCCCGTCCGGCGCGAGGGTGACTTGCCAGCGGACGGTGACGCCGATCTCGGGGGTGTTCGGGGCGGAGGTGGGGATCGCCGCGCCCGTCCTCGGCATGCCGGGGGCGGTGCTGACCTGGACCTCGGTCTGGCTCGGGTTGCCGCTGACGCGCACCCGGATCGTGCCCGGCGGCAGCGCGGGGTCGTCGAGCGCCCGCCCCGGCTCGCCCCGCTCGGAGGTCGGGCTGCCGACCAGGTCCGCGGGGCCCGGGACGAGGTCGATCGTGAGCGCGCCCCCGCGCGCGGGGTGATCGGTGTCGACCGTGATCGCGCCGGACCCGTTGGGGTTGAGGCGAAGCGGAGTCCGCGAGCGCAGCACCACGGTGTCGCGGCCGCACTGGCCGCTGACGATGAGCCGCTGGCTGTCGGTGCCCTCACCGCGCGTCGCGCGCCCGCAGTCGCTGGAACCCACCACCCGCCAATTGCGCGGGTCGGGGAGGACCTGCTGGTCGAAGGTGTCGTGGAAGGTGCCCGTCCGGGGTTGCTGGGCTTGGGGGGTGACGGTCGTGGTCGCGGGCTCGGAGCGCTGGCCGAAGGCGTCCACCGCGCGGACCTGCACCTGGGCGTCGCTGGTGAGGGCGTTGAGCTGGACCACGGGGGAGGCGACCAAGAACGTCGTGCTGTCGCGGGTGACCTCGTAGCCGGTGGCGTTGGGGGCGGGGGACCAGCGGAGGGTGGCCCTGTTGGGGCCGGGGGTGGCTTGGATGCCCGTGGGGGTCGGGGGGCGTTGGCCGGGGGTGGGCAGGACCACGCCTTCTGCTGCGAATTGGGCCACGGAGGTTTGCGGGGCGGGGAGGCCCGCGGGTGGGGGCGCGGCCGACTCGGGGGTGCGCAGGACGAGGACCGCAGCGGTGAGCCCGGCGGCGGCGGTGGTGAGGACGAGCAGGCGCTTGCGCAAGTTGGGGGTGCGTGCGGGCGCCATTGCTCAACGTTAGGCGGGCGGTGGTGGGGCGGCAATCCCCTGCGTGCGGAGGGGGGTGGCGTGGGTTCGCTCTGTGGTGGGTCACCTGGAGGTGGGCGAGTTGTCCACAGGAAGATCGTTTGCGGGTTGTTTGCGCTGGTCAGCGGGTAGAATGGCCGCAAGGGACCAGAGCCCCTTGGGTGGGTGGGGGCTGCGGATGGTGACGCGTGGGGGCGTGTGGAGTTGATCTTGGGCTCGGTGTGGGTGGGGTTCTTGGGGCGCGGTGTGGACGGGTGTTCTTGGCCTAGTGGGGGGCCTGTCCTCGGGGGCCGCGAGTGTGTAACTCGGGATGCGGCGCGTCAAGGGCGCCTTCGGCGTCGCTTCGCGATGGGCTTTGCCCACCCTTGACACGCCACCTCCCGAGCTACGAGCGGCCAGGACTGGGTCAGGGCGGGGTCTGAGCAAAGCCCATGACCATTCGCTCAGCTGAGCTTCGGCGGGGTTGCCAGGGGTTTGTGAGGGCTGGGCGCGTGGGGTTGCGGGGTGGGGTGGAGATGGCCAAACGACGGCTTGAGGGAGGGGCGGGGCTCGCCTTCGGCTTTGGGTGGAGAGAGAGGGACGGGGAAGGGGGTGGTGTGTGTCTGTAGTGGAGTGTCCTGAGTGGATTCTGGTCAGGATTCCAAGGGGACGGTGGCGGTGGCGGTGGTGTCGGTCAGGGCGGTGATGTGGCCGCCCTGGGTGCCGATGAGGGCCAGTTCTTCGAGGGCGTTGGGGGCGGTGAGGTCCACCTGGACCTGGGCCTGGGGGGCGGTTCTGTGGTGGTCCAGGGACTTGCGGGCTTCGTGGCCCTGGGTGACGGTGGCGCGCAGGGCGCCGGTGGAGGCCAGGGCGCCTCGGGCGGCGCCGAGGCGGCCCAGGGCGTCGTCGAGGGCGGCGAGGAGGGCGGGGCGGTTGGCCTCGCACATGGCGAGGGTGAGGTCTGGCCTGGTTGCGGCTACTCGGGTTCCGTCGCTGAAGGAGCCCGCGGCCAGGGCGAGGGCCAAGGGGCCGCCGTCGGCTCCGGCGGCGGCGAGGACGGCGGCGAGGACGTGGGGGAGGTGGGAGATGCGGGCCACCGCGGCGTCGTGCTCGGTGGCGGTGGTGGGGACGATGTGGGCGCCCAGGGACAGGACCAGGTCGGCCACTTCGCGCCAGGCGGGCAGGTCGGTGTCCTCGTCGGTGGTGAGGACCCAGGGGGCGCCCTGGAACAGGTCGGGGGTGGCGGCTGACCAGCCGGAGGCGGACTTGCCCGCCATGGGGTGACCACCGACGTAGCGGGTGGTGGGGGTGTGGCGGAAGACCAGCTCCGACACCGGGCCCTTGACGCTCACGACGTCGGTGAGGGTGCAGCCGGGGGCGTGCTCGGCGACCTGGCGGAGGACGGCGTCGACGGCGGGGAAGGGAACGGCGATGACCACGACGGCGCCTGCCCCGGCGGCTCTGGTGAGGGCGTCCTCGGTGGAGGTGACCAGGTCGAAGCCGTCCTGGCGGGCCTGCGCGACCTCCTGCTCGGAGGTGGTCGCGCCCCAGACCTCGTGGCCTGCCGCCGCTGCCGCGCGCAGGAGGGAGCCGCCGATGAGGCCCGTGCCGATCACGCACACCGCTGTCATGGCGGTGAATCCTGCCGGACGGGGGTCAGCGCAGCGCGTCCAGGGCGAAGGCCGCGTAGGTGCCCACCCCGTGCGGGAAGGCCGACTCGTCGAACTGCACGCGGTTGGAGTGGTTGGGGGCGGTGGTGGCCGGGTCCTGGCCGGGCGGGCACGCACCGAGGAAGGCCAGCGCGCCGGGGACCTCGTTGAGCACGTAGGAGAAGTCCTCCGAGCCCATGATCGCGTTGGCCATCACCGTCGAGTTGCGCTCGCCCAGCAGGTCGCGGCCCACGGCGGTGACCTTGTCGGCCTGGGCGGCGTCGTTGACCGTCACCGGGTAGCCGGTGGTGATGTCCACCCGGGCGGTGCAGCCGTAGGTGGCGGCGACGTGCGCGCAGATCTCCGGCAGCTCGGCCAGCAGGCGGGTGCGGGCGGGCTCGGAGAGGGTGCGCAGCGTGCCCTCCAGCTCGGCCGTCTCCGGGATGATGTTGTTCGTCGTGCCCGCGGAGATGCGGGCGACGGTCAGCACCGTCGGCTCGAACACGCTGATCCGGCGGGTGATGACCGTCTGCAGGGCGCCGACCATCGCGGCCGCCGCGGGCACCGGGTCGAGCGCGTCGGCGGGGGCGGAGGCGTGCCCGCCGCGGCCGGTGACGGTCACGGTGAACACGTCGGCCGCCGCCATGATCGGGCCCGGCCTGCACCGCAGCACCCCGGACGCCTCGGTGGAGGTGATGTGCAGGGCGAACGCGCTCTCGACCGGCGCCACCCCCAGCAGGCCCTCCTCCAGCATGAACCGGGCGCCGTGGTGGCCCTCCTCGCCCGGCTGGAACATGAACACCACCGACCCGCGCAGCTCCGACCGGCGGTCGTGCAGCAGGCGCGCGGCCGAGGCGAGCATCGCCACGTGGCTGTCGTGCCCGCAGGCGTGCATCGAGCCCGCCACCTGCGAGGCGAACGGCAGGTCGGTGGCCTCCTCCAGTGGCAGCGCGTCCATGTCCCCGCGCAGCAGCACGGCCGGACCCGGGCGCGCGCCCTCCAGCACCGCCACCACCGAGCCCACCGACTCCCCGGTGCTCACCCGCAGGTCGAGGCCCTCCAGCGCGCGCAGCACGGCCGCCTGCGTGCGCGGCACCCCCAGCCCCTGCTCGGGGTGTCTGTGCAGCTCACGGCGCAGGGCCACGGTCTTGGGCTGCAGGGCGCGGGCGGCGTCGAGGACGCCTGCGAACCGGGTGTCGGCCATGCCACCGATCCTCCCACCGGCCCGGTTCGGGGGACTGCGTCTTCCGGGTGACCGCCGCTGCCAATACGGTGTGCGCATGGCGGAGCGGGAGCCGGTGCACGGCTTCGGGGTTGCGGTGGTCCGGGAGGACGGCCGCTGGCGGTGCGACCCGATGGACGAGGCGGTGCTCGGCGACCTGGACGCCGCGGTCGGTGAGCTGCGCGCCATCCGCTCCACCGGGGCGGTGTTCGGGCTGCTGGCGGTGGACGACGAGTTCTTCGTGGTGGTGCGGCCGAGCCCGGCGGGGGTGGCCGTGCTGCTGTCCGACGCGGCCGCCGCGCTGGACTACGACCTCGCCGCCGACGCCATCGACCTGCTGCGCGCCGAGGTGCCCGAGGACACCGACGAGGTGTGGCCCGCCGGGTCCCTCGACGTCCTGGCCGACCTCGGCCTGCCCGCCCCCGAGCTGCAGGTGATCGTCGACGAGGTCGACCTGTACCCGGACGAGCAGCTGGCCATGGTCGCCCAGCGGGTCGGCTTCGGCGACGAGTTCACCAGGGTGCTGGACCGCCTGGCGTGAGGCCCGGCGACGTCGACCTCGTCCGCGCCGCCCTCGCCGCGGCGGCGGGCTCCGGGCCGGACGTCCCCATCGGCGCCGTCGTCTTCGACCCCGACGGCCGCGAGCTGGCCAGGGCGCACAACGCCCGCGAGGCCCTGGGCGACCCCACCGCGCACGCCGAGGTGCTGGCCCTGCGCGCGGCGGCGGCCCGGCGCGGCGACGGCTGGCGGCTGACCGGCTGCACCCTCGCGGTCACCCTCGAACCCTGCACGATGTGCGCGGGCGCGCTGGTGCTCGCCAGGGTGTCGCGGGTGGTCTTCGGGGCGTGGGAGCCCAAGACCGGCGCCGCGGGGTCGCTGTGGGACGTGGTGCGCGACCGGCGGCTGGCGCACCGCCCGGAGGTGGTCGGCGGCGTGCTGGAACGCGAGTGCGCGGCGCTGCTGGAGGGGTTCTTCGGCGACCGCCGGAACTCGTGACGCCGGTCACAATCGTGTGGGATTCCGCCCGATCCCGGCAACCCCCTTGTCAGCGGGGCGAGGCCCCCGCTGGAGGAGGAGGTTCGACGATGAGCGTGTTCGACAAGGTCAAGGACAAGGCCGAACAGCTGGTGGGCGAGGCCAAGGAGAAGCTGGGCCAGGCCACCGACAACCGCGACCTCGAGAACTCCGGCAAGAAGGACCAGGTCGCGGGCCAGGCGAAGGAGACCGGCCACGACCTGCGCGACAAGGCGGCAGGCGTCGTGCACGACGCGCAGGACAAGTTCAGCGGCAGGGGTTGACCTTGTCCTGACCGGGCCGGTAACCAGGCCGCCGGACGACGATCACCTCACGGTGTGCGCAGCCCTCGCGCGCGACGTCCCGCTGCGGGAGACCCCCGAGCCGCCCCACCCACGGACCCGCCTCCCACCCGACAGGAGGCGGGTTCGTGGCGTCCGGGGGGTGGCTGAGCCCGCCGGGGCGCGGCCTGTACAGTTCTCGGCGGTGGCGTGTCCGAGCGGCCGAAGGAGCGCGCCTCGAAAGCGCGTGACGGTTCACCCCGTCCGTGGGTTCAAATCCCACCGCCACCGCCAGCGAGAGCCGGTCACCCCACGCGGGTGACCGGCTCTCGCCGCGTCCGGGCCCGCGGCGCCCGTTGCTGACGCCGGCCCGCGCGGGCGCCCGCTGTCGGTCCCCGCCCGTAGGGTGGGGCGACGCGCCACAACGGACGTGAAGGGGTGCTGGATGATCGACCGCCCTGCTCGACGCGACCCGTCGAGGTTGGTGCAGGCACAGGGGTTCCGCGAGTTCGTGCGCGACGACTGGGGCCCGGCCGACCGCCGCGTGCCCGAGGTCCCCGGTGCCGCCGAGGCCGCCGCCGCGCACCGCGCCAGGCTCTCGGAGGCCTTCCCCGGGCAGCGGATCGCCGTGGCCGCCGGGCTGGCGCCGGTGCGCGCCAACGACACCGACTACGAGTTCCGCGCCGACTCCGACTTCGCCTGGCTCACCGGCTGCTACGCCGAGGGCGCCGTGCTCGTCATGACCCCGCGCGCGGGCGGCCACGACGCGGTGCTGCACCTGCGCGAGCCCGCGGGCCCGGCGGAAGCCGACTTCTTCGCCAGCGCCCGCGACGGCGAGCTGTGGATCGGCGCCGTGCCGGGGCTGGCCGAGTGGTCCGAGGCGCTGGGCGTCGCCTGCCGCCCGCTGGAGGAGCTGCCCCGCTCGCTGCGCGGCCAGCTGCCCGCCGTGCTGGCCACCAAGGGCCTCGACCCGTACCTCGACGCCCAGGTCGGCGCGCACAGCGCCGAGCTGCGCACGGTGCTCTCGGAGTTGCGCCGGGTCAAGGACGACTGGGAGGTCGCGCAGCTGCGCGCCGCCGTCGACGCCACCGTGCTCGGCTTCGCCGACGTCGCCCGCGAGCTCGACCAAGCCGTCCGCGCGGGCGGCGAGCGCTGGTTGCAGGGCACCTTCGACCGCCGCGCCCGCACCGAGGGCAACGGCCCCGGCTACCAGTCCATCGTGGCCGCGGGCCCGCACGCGCCGATCCTGCACTGGACCCGCTGCGACGGCCCCGTCCCCGACGACGCCCTGCTGCTGCTCGACGCGGGCGTGGAGCTGCGCACCCTCTACACCGCCGACGTCACCCGCACCTTCCCGGTGTCCGGCGAGTTCTCCCCCGCCCAGCGCCGCGTGTACGACCTGGTGCACGACGCCCACCTGGCCGCCATGGCGGAGGTCCGCCCGGGCGCGGACTACAGCGCCTTCCACACCGCCGCCATGCGCGTGCTGGCCGAGGGCCTGCACAACTGGGGCCTGCTGCCCGCCTCGGTGGACAAGGCCCTCGACCCCGACGGCCAGCACCACCGCCGCTACATCTGCTGCGGCGTCGGCCACCTGCTCGGCCTCGACGTCCACGACTGCGCCAACGCCCGCGCCTCGGCCTACAACGAGGGCACCCTGGAGGTCGGCATGGCGCTGACCGTCGAACCTGGCCTCTACTTCCACCCCAATGACCTCACCGTCCCCCCGGAGCTGCGCGGCATCGGCGTCCGCATCGAGGACGACCTGGTCGTCACCCCGGACGGCCACGAGGTGATCTCCGCCGCTCTCCCCACCACCGCCGACGCGCTCGCCGAGTGGGTGCGGTCCCACCGGGGGTAGCCTCCGAGGAGTCCACAAGGGAGTGCGAAGGAGGCAGCCGTGGGCGCAGAGCGCGACGAGCACACCGACACCGGGCCCGAGGCCCCCACCGGCAGGCACGCGGCTAAGGACGGCGACGCCGTCCACCCGCTGATCGACCTGTCCCGCGACCCCAACCCGGGCAGGCCCGACCACGCCAAGCCCGACGCCGAGGGCTGAGCGGCACCACCGGCCGCTCCCACCCGCACCCGCAGGTGGGAGCGGCCTTCGCGCGCCTGGGCGAACTCACCCCCGGCGCCACCAACACACTCCCGTCCACCAGCGGAAACACCAACACCGCCACCCCGCCTCCCTCCAAGCCGTGAAATTGTCGGTGGACCCCGGCAAGATGGCCCCCATGCGAACATATGATCGAGAGACCCGGGGCTCGGTGGCGGTGCTGGCGGCCCGGCTCACCGAGGCCGCCGCCGTGCTCGCGGGCGGCGACCGGCGCGCGGTCCCGGCATGTGTCCGCGACGTCACCGCCCGCGGCCCGGCCGCCGCGGGCGCGGCGGCGATGATGGCCCTGGTCCACGCCCTCGACCTGCTCTGGTCGCGCGGCTGGCTGCCCGCCGACGTGGTCGCCGTGGCCCCGCGCCCCGTGCGCGGCCTGCTGCTCGACGCCATCGCCGAGGAGAGCACCCGGCACGCCGCCGCGGCCCTGCACCCCACCTGGCGGGCCCAGCTGGCGGAGCTGGAGGTCGCCGGTCGCGAGCCCGGCGAGTTCGGCCCCACCGAGCTGGGCTTGGCCGTGGAGCTGCTGGCCGCGCTGATGACCCTGCCCCAACTGCCGCACCTGGTCCCGCGCCCGGGCACGGCGGTGGCCCACGAGCGCTCAGCAGGCGTCGACCGCCGGGTCCTGGCCCGCGTCCGCGCCCTGCTCGCCAAGGCGGAGTCCACGCCCTACCCGGACGAGGCGGAGGCGCTGTCGGCCAAGGCCCAGGAGCTGATGGCCCGCCACGCCTTCGAGCAGGCCGTCGTCGACGCCACCGCGCCCCCGCCCGAGGCCTCGGCCCGCAGGCTCTGGCTCACCGCCCCCTACCAGGGCCCCAAGGCCGCCCTGGTCGACGCGGTCGCGGGCGCCAACCGCTGCCGCTCGGTCTTCTACGCCACCCTGGGCTGCGTCGCCGTCGTCGGCCACGACACCGACCTGGAGATCGTCTCGGTCCTGGCCCAGTCCCTCCAGCGCCAGGCCACCACCGCCCTGGCCCGCAGCCAAGGCCGCACCCGCTCCTACCGCCACGCCTTCCTCACCGGCTACGCCCACCGCATCCAGACCCGCCTCACCACCGCCACCACCGACGCCACCTCCGGCGACACCCGCCTCGTCCCCCTCCTCACCGCCCGCCAGCACGCCGTCGACATCAAGTTCGCCGCCATGTTCCCCCACCTCCACACCCGCCGCCCCACCATCTCCAACCCCACCGGCTGGACCGACGGCACCCACGCCGCCACCCACGCCGACCTCCTCCCACCCCACCCCCGCGTCGCAGGCTGACACCCAGGTCAGCAACACGCTTGCCGAGCCACGAGGAATGCAACACAAACCTGGGTGGACCCACAGCGTCTTAGTGCTACCGGTAGAGGCTTCAAGGGAGGACGCCAGTCGCGCACAGCTCAGCCAGAACCGCGCGGATGCCGTGCTGTGCGACAGCCCCGCGGACCAGCCGATACCCGGTTCCGTAGGTCGGGTGCTGATTGGTGGCCATGGCTGTTCGAAGCGCCGTCGCGAGGGGTGTGCGCTGCTTCTTGAGCCAGGCGGCGGCGAAGAGCTCGCAGGTGCCCTCGACCAGGACGAGATCACGCACCGGCGCCCCCTGCTGCACCAGCCACGCGTGACCGATCTCGTGCGCCAGGACTCGACCGAAGTGGGTTCCGGTGAGGCCGCCGAGGACATCGATACCCAGCACGTCCGTCGTGTTCTCGATGTGGTGCGTCAGGCCGAGCGTGGCCGAGCCCGCGCCGTGCTCGATGGTGTCCACCAGGGTCACCCTGACCCGACGGGTCAGGGTGATGCCGAGAGCGGCCATGTCCGCGCGCAAAACCGGGATGTGGCGCCTGGCCTGTTCCTGCGTGTCGACCGCGTCGGCTGAGCACGTGGGGCACCGACGAGCGCCATCGGCAAGCCGGTGCCACCGGACGTGCGGCGGACAAGGGCGGTGGCAGAGCGTGCAGCGCGAGGGTGCGCCGTGATCGACGCAGGTGAACTCGCCTTGCAGGGAGATCTCATAGGACGTTCGAGGCGGGTGCCCGCACCAGGTGCACCTAACGCGTCGCATCGGGCCCCAGCTGCACCCAGCGCTTGGTCACCGGATCCCGTGCCCAGCCCGATGTGGAGGTGATCACCGGGTCCGGGGCGGAAGGCGCCCGGGGAGCCTGCACGCCGGTGCCGAGCACCTCATCCAAGTAGTGCCCCCACTCCTGGGCGGTGGGGCGGAGATGGGGTTTGGTGCCGAGCGCCCGGGTCAGCAGGTCCAGCCCTCGGGCGTCCAGGACCGCGCGAACGCGTACCGGGTTCCGGTAGAGCGACGCCCCGTTGCCCGGGCAGAGGGTGCGCAGGATGAGCAGACCCAGCTTGTAGAGGTCCGTCGTCTGGCTGAGACTGCGCTCGGGTGGGTCCCAGTCAGGGGCGTTGAGCTGCGCGACCACCGCCGCGCTTCCCTTGACCCGGATGGCGTCGCAGTCCACGAGCATCACCGAGGGGCGGGCGTTGAGCCGGAACACCGCGTTCTTCGCGTTGATGTCGCCCACCACGAAACCGTTGGTGTGCAGAAGGTGCAGTGCGCTGGCGAAGTCCCGGCAGAGCAGGACCCTTGTCCTCAGGTTCGGGGTGGGCATGCCGAACCGCTTGCTGCGCGCGGGGTCGACGAACAGGTGCTGCCACTCGCACAACGACCGGTCCTCCTCCCCGCTGGGCAGGCTCCTGGTGCGGAAGAAATCTCCCGGGATGAGCGGCATCAGCACCCCGCAGACCTCATCACCCTCCTCGACGGTGCGCACCGGCCACGCCGTCCGGGCATCCAAGCGGGTTCGCGCACGCTGGTCCATCTTCAGCCTGCGGAGCACGAGCGCGCTCAGACCACCGGGAGGTCGGTGGCCGGTCCGGTAGTGCTTGAAAACCACCGGACCGTCGACGTCCGGAAGGCTGAACCCCGGTACGAGGTACACCTTGGCCTGCCCACCCGCACCGAGTTGTGGACCTGGCGGACCCAGCGCCGCGCGCGGGACCGACAGCCCGGTCATGACGGGGCTACCGGCCAGACGGCCACCACGGTGCGGTCGTCGTCGAACGAGCGCTTGCTGAACGCCACTTGGGCGGCGAAGTCGATCTCGTGCGGGGGGTTCTGCCACGCACCCGCCAGGAACCTGCCCACCGCGCCCGTACCGCGGCCGAGCGGGTCACCCACGCCGTCGGACATGAGCACCAGTGCCTCGCCCGGCCGCAACCTGCTGCGCAGCGGAGTGCGTCCGCGCGCGGTCACCACGGGCAGCGCCTCGACAGCCGAGGTGGCGATATCGGAGTCCGCGTTCTTCACAGCGGTCAGGGGAACCCACTGGTCGCGCGTCAGCACCCAGATCGAGGTGTCCCCGACCATGACCGCGTCGACCTCCAGGGACAGGAGGTCGAGCACGGCGTACGTGGCGGTGGTGCCCATCACCGACACGACCTGCTCCGGGGTCAGCTCCTCCCCGCCAGGCAAGCGGGTGCGGGCGAACTTCACGATGTGCCCGGCCACCTCCCGCACGAGGTGGTCCCAATCGAGGGAGTCCGGCGGGGTGCTCGTGAGCTCTTTCGCCACCAGCGCCACCCCCGTCCGAGCGGCGACCTCCGCGGCTTGGTGGGACCGCGCACCCGATGAGATGCCGTCGGCGACGCACAGCACCAGGAAGCGGCCGTCCTGCGAGAGCTGGTAGGCGTACTCGTCCTGCCGCGGTTTGCCGGATGCCCGGTGCGCGAGACCGCGGATGCTGGCGGCCCGGACGACGGCCGCCGGGCGTTCCTGCGGCAGGTGGAGGGTGAATCCGTCGAAGACCGAATCACGCCGGTGCCAGTTCTCCGTGTCCGGCAGCGGGACCACCATGCTCGCTGCCCGCCCCGGGTCTCCGACGGAGTACGGCTCGAAGCCCCCCACGATGGCCAGCTCCATGGCGTGAGGTGCGTGCGCCTGCCGTCCCCGCGGACTCTCCTCGACCGCCTGCTGCTGCTCGTCGGGGGTCTCTTGCTGCTTGGCGCCGGCGCGCGGCGCGTGTTCGTCTCCGCCTGCCGGACCGAAGTCCTGCCCGGCGGCAGGAAGGCCGAACGCGGCCGTGCGGTCCGGGCTCTCCGACCCGCCGTCGGGCGGCTGATGGGGCTGTCGGACCTGCTCCTGGATCCCGAGGTCCCCCCACAGGTGTCCGTTGTCTGTTGGAGGTTCCCAGGCGGTGCTCGCGGTGCGACCCGGCACATGGGTGCCTTGCGGTGGCGTGAACTCCAACCCGGGCAACCCCTCCTGGGGAATCCCTCCACCCTTGCCACTGGGCCAGGTCACCTCTGGGCTGAACGACGACTGCCGGTGCGCCTGCGGCTCGTCCTCCTGGGCGGCGCTCTCAGTTCCGGTACCGCCCATCACACGAAGTCGTCGTCAGAGGTGTAGGAGGACAGCCCTGGGGGCAAGTCGTCGTCCGCGGGCAGGATGATCCCGGAGTTGCCCTGCGCCATGCTCTCCCCCGATGCCAGCACGCTGGAGATCAGCACCTCGGCCATGGCGGCGATCGCCGCCGCGGGGTCGGCGTCCTTGCTCTGCACGAACATCCGCATGGGCTTGTTCCCCCCGGTGGGGTGGATCAGCTGCTGCAGCACCTTCGGGTCGGCGTCGTCCACGCCGAACGGGACGAAGTTGGGGTACATCGAGAACCCCTCCTTGGCGGCCTTGTCGAAGTGGGTGAGGTCGTGGAACGCCGCCCGCCACGTCCCCTCCGGATCGGTCGGTTCGCCGTCGCTGATGAAGAACACCGCAGGCCGGTGCACGAGGAAGCCGTCGGCCTTGAGCTGCTTGACGTTCGCCTCGATCTCGGTGCGCAGGAGCCGGAACGCCGCGCTGAAGCTGGTGCCGCCGCGGGTGCTCAGCGAGGGGAGCTGCACGTCGTCGTCGAGGATGTCGCACAGCGGCAGCCGGACCAGGGCGTCGTCCGCGAAGTCGATCACAGCGAAGCGGACCTTGTCGGAGAGGATGGGTGCTTTGGCGACAGCGTCCAGCACTCTCGGCATGATCTGGTTCGCGCTGGCCAGCTTGGTGCCGGACATGGAGTAGGACACGTCGACCACGACGTAGAAGGGGAGCAGCTTGCCCCGCTCGCTGGTGTCCATGGCATGAGCCCTTTCGGTGGGTTCGGGTGGTCGATCAGGTGGTGTGGTGCTGTGGACCAGAGCCGTTGACGCGGTGCGCCCCGTTGGCGAGGAGGTGCGGGATGGGCATGGTCGTCGCCGTGGCGGGCGTGGGGTGGGCGTGCGCAGCCGCGGAGGCGGCACCCGGCCCGCCGGCGCCAGGTCCGAACTGCGTGGTGCTCGCGTGGTGGGCGGCGAGCGGGCCGACGTGCTGCTGGTACCACGCGTGGAGCTGCTCGTCGGCGCGCAACCGGGCCACCTCGGCCCACACCCGGATGGCGTTGGCGGAGATCTCGCCCTGCCGCTTGACCAGTTCGTCGATGGCGTCCTGCCCAGCCCGCACCTGGGCGTCGACCTGCTGCTGAGCCAGCTGCGACTGCCCGGCGACCGCCTTGGAGTCGGCCACGTCGAGGGCGTCGTCGTGGCGCGCGAGGACCTTGTCGTAGAGCGTCCGGTTCCCGAACATGGTCAGCAGCTTGCTCAGGACCGGGAGCACCTCGATCAGGAAGAACAGCAGGGTCAGCGCCCACTGGGCGGTCTGCGCGGTCGCGTGCCCGGCGGTGATCCTGTCCAGCGCCTCCAGCCTGGCCAGCAGGCCGGTGCTGCCCTGTGCCGCGTCGTGCGACTCCTGCTCGGCGCGCCGCTTGTTCTCCTGGGCGACGGCCAGGTCGTTCCGCACCCCGTCGATCTTGGTCTGGGCGTCGGCGGCAGCGGCGCCTGCGCTCTTCTCGCTGCGGGCCGCCGCGGCTCGCGTCGCGTCGTCCAGCTTGCGCTTGGCGTCGTCGCGGACCTGCTTGGCGCGATCGGCGGTCGCCCTGGCCTCCTGGTAGGCGGTCCCCACCCCCGCGCGCCCGGTTCCGCAGGTGCCGTCGAGCTCGCACTGGGCGCGTCGCTCCGCTTCCACGTACGCGGTCTCAGCGGAGTCATAGGCGGTCTGCGCCGCCTTGACGTCCGGGTCGGCGGAAACGGGATCGGCGGCGCGCCCTGCGATCGCGTCCTCCAACTCCTTCTCCCGCTGCTGCAGGGCGCCGATCTGCTTGTAGGCCTCGTCGAGCACGGCCTGGTTCCGCGTGATCGCCTCGGCGTGCATGGTCTGCAGCTCGGAATCGATCTCCTGGTGGAAGATCTGCAGCGTCAGCGGGGTGGCCACGACGGCACCGATGACCGCGGCCATGGCGATCCGCGGCAGCGTGACCGCCACCGCCTTGACCCCGGAGACCGTGTTCAGCGTCACGACCAGCATCCGGTCCAGGTTCAAGATGATCACGAACCAGACGGCGGCGCAGATCAGCGCCGCCCACCAGGTCAGCCCGAGGGTGCTCGACAGCGCGAAGAACGCCGACACACCCGCGAGGCCCGCGGTGCTCAGCAGCACCCCGCCCATCACGGCGTGCTTGGTCGTGTCGCCGGGGGCCTTGTCCAGGATCTCCCGGCGGGCACCCGCCAGGATGGCGAGCGTGCGGCGCAGCCTCATGACTTTTCCTCTGGTCGGGCGAACAGCTCGTCGTGCGGCGCCGGTCCGCCGAGGAGCAGGTCGGTCAGGTCGTAGGGGAACGAGGTGGGCGGCAGCGCGGGCCAGCTGAACGGCTTGGGCGTGCCCAGCGGTCCGCTCGTGCCCGGTACAGCGGGGAGGCGCAGGTCGGGCAACGGGGTGAAGGTCGGCACCGGCAGCTCAACGGGTGGTCCCGCCACCTGCGGGACCTCGGGGAGCGCGACTGGCAGGTGGTCGATGGTGGGCGGTGGTATCACGGCGACCGGGCCGACGGACCCGCTCGACTCGCCGAGCCGGTTGATCGCCAGCACGTCGACGCGGTGCGCGCTGCGGTCCAGCCAGAGGGGCACGGTGCCACTGCCCGCGGTGGCGTCGAACGAGGTGATCTTGCCGCCGACCACGACGTCGAGGATCTTGGCGTTCTCCGCCCGCCAGTGCAGCTGGACCGGCTGGCCCTGCACCACGAAGCCGCGGTCCAGCCGGAGCTCGGTCAGCTCCGGCGGGTCCACGGGTTCGCCGAGCAGCCTGCTGAAGTACCGCCACCAGTCGTGCGCCGTGGGTCGGTCCTGGTGCCCGGGGTCTTCGTCGAGGGCCCTGCACAGCAGTGCGTAGCCCTCGGCGTCGAGGTGGCCTGCCGCGCCGCGGGGGTCCCGCTTGGTGGAAACCTGCTCTCCGGGGTTGAGCGCGCGCAGCACGAACAGGCCGAACTTGTACCGGTCGCTGAGCAACCCGAGCTGCGTGCCCCTGGGGGGCTCCCAGTCCGGCGCGTTCAACTGGTCATCCGCCACCGCGCCGACGGGGCGCACACCGTCGCAGTCGATGAACATGACCGAAGGTGGCCCGTCGAGCCGGTACAGCTCATTGCGTGCGTTGATGTCACCGAACACCACCTGCAAACGGGTGTGGAAGAAATCCAGCAGTTCCGCGAATTCGCGGCAAACCGCCAACCGCTGTTCCCTCGTCGGCGGCTTCCGGTTGAGCTTCGCCCCGGTCAGGCGTGTCGGATCAATGAACAGGAATGAGACTTCGCGCAGTTCCCACGCCAACGTCCTGGTGCCCGCGGAAATGGTCCGGTCGCCGAACGGTTCGGGGATCCGGCGCATGAGGATCCCGACGACGGAGCCACCGCTGTGCACCACCCGCAGCGGCCACGTGGTCCGCTCGTCCAGGAACTCCCGATCCGCCTGGTCCAACCGGGACCGGAGGGCGACGACCTCCCGCAGCATCGCGGGTTGCACGGGCGGTGTCTTGTAGCGCTTGTACACCAAAGCCCCTGGCGCGTCGGGCAGGCGGGCGTCCGGTGCCTCGTGGACGGTCGCCTGACCACCTCGTCCCACTTGAGGACCGAGTTGCCCCAGTTCGGCGAGGTCGATGGCGACCGCGTCGGACCCTGACGGTGTGGACACCGAGGACCATCCCTTCCGCAACCCGGGCGCCGGGCTCGTCACGCCGGTCATATCGACCAGGAGGACCGCCCGTTACCGATCGCAGGCGCAGACTATTGCGAATGTGCCGTGCGGCGTACGCGACCTGCGGAAACGGCTGCGAATTGACTTGTTTATGTCCAGTCGGGCGGGGCGACCGGCTGATCACGCACCGTGCGCGCTCGCCGATGCGCCGCCGGGTCGGCCGGTGCGACTGCTCGCGTTCGAGGCGACCGTCCGCACCGCTCCAGAGCAGCTCGGTTCCTGCCCTCGGTCGATCGTCCCGAGGATCAACCACCCTCGGGAGCGGCTCATCCGGGTGGGCCGCCGCCCGGATTGCTGTGGGTGCGGCTCACTGGGGCAAGCAGGCGCGAGGCGCTCGCGGGTGGTGCGGCACCCCCCTCTGTCGGGCCTGACGACCTCCGGTAGAGTCTTCGGCGGAGGATTCGCATAGTGGCCTAGTGCGCACGATTGGAAATCGTGTTGGGGTTGATAGCCCCTCGCGGGTTCAAATCCCGCATCCTCCGCCAGCAGCACCACGACGCCGGTCGCCCCTTGGGTGGCCGGCGTCGTGGCGTTGGGGGGTGGGGTGGGGAACGGGTGGGGGTGGTG
>NZ_MKQR01000023.1:85417-88775 GCF_001940455.1 Actinokineospora bangkokensis
CGGAGGGGGGTCTGTGGTGTCGGCGGGGAGGGGCTTGGTGTGTTGGTCCAGGTGCTCGGGCCGCTGCGGGTTGGGGGGGTTGTGCTGGGTGGGGGGAAGCAGGGGGTGTTGTTGGCGCACTTGGCGTTGAACGTGAATCGGGTTGTGCGCAGTGGGCAGTTGGTGGATGTGCTGTGGGGGGAGCGGCCGCCGAGTTCGGCGGGGGCGAACTTGCAGACGTACGTGTGGCGGTTGCGGCGGGAGGTGGTGGGGGAGGGGCTGGTGCGCAGTGGGGACGGGTATGTGCTGCGGGTGCCGGAGGAGGAGGTGGACCTGCTGGTGTTCCGGCGGGAGTACGCCGCTGCTCGGGCTGAGTCGGATCCGGGGAGGGCGTTGGGGCACCTGGTGGCGGCGGAGGGGTTGTGGCGGGGGGAGCCGTTGGCGGGGTTGCCGGTGGTGCCTGCTTGGGAGGCTGAGATCAGTGCCTTGTGCGAGGCGCGGTTGGGGGCCACCGAGGACCGGTTGGGGTTGCAGATCCGGCTCGGACGCGGGGGTGAGGTGGTCGAGGAGGTCAAGGGGCTGTTGGGGGAGCACCCGTACCGGGAGCGGTTGTGGCAGCACTACCTGCGGGCGCTGGCTGCTGGGGGGCGGCGGGGGGAGGCGTTGGCCGCTTACGGGGAGGCGCGCAGGCGGTTTGTGGCGGAGTTGGGGGTTGAGCCTGGGCCGGAGCTGCGGGCGGTGCAGGCGGAGGTGCTGCACGGGGAGGAGCGCGTACCGATCCGCCAGTTGCCGCCGGAGGTGGCTGACTTCACCGGGCGGGACGAGGCCGTCGAGGAGTTGATGCAAGCGCTTGCGCCGCGGCCGGGGGCGTTCGCGGCGCCGGTGGCGGTGGTGTCCGGGGCGCCGGGGACGGGGAAGTCGGCGTTGGCCGTGCACGTGGCGCACCGGCTCAAGGCGCGCTATCCGGAGCAGTTCTACGCCGACCTGGGGGCGACCAGCGGGCACGCGGGTGACGTGGTGGCGGGGTTCCTGCACGCGCTGGGGGTCTTCGGGGCGGGGTTGCCCGACGACGCGGCGGCGCGGGAGGCGCTGCTGCGGTCCAAGCTGGTGGGTCGCCGGTTCCTGGTGGTGCTGGACGACGCGGGCAGCGCCCGGCAGGTGCGGGCGCTGGTGCCCGCGGACGGCGGGTGCGCGGTGCTGGTGACGAGCCGGTCGCGGCTGCCCGGACTGGTGGGGGCGCACCAGGTGGAGCTGGCCGGCTTCGGGGCTGAGGACGGGGTGCGGCTCCTGGGGCGCATCGCGGGGGCCGAGCGGGTGGCGGCCGAGGTCGCGGCGGCCCGCGAGGTCGTGGAGTTCTGCGGGCGGTTGCCGCTGGCCATCCGGATCGCCGGGACGCGGCTGGCCGGGCGGCGGGCGTGGACGGTGGGTGGGCTGCGGGACCGGTTGGCCGACGAGTCGCGGCGGCTCACCGAGCTGCGGGTGGGGGACCTCGCGGTGCGCGGCAGCTTCGAGCTGAGCGTGCGGCAGCTGCCCGCGGCGGGGGTCCGGGCGTTCGGCCGGTTCGCGGAGCTGCCCACCCGCGACTTCGCCCCCTGGGCCGTGGACGCGCTGCTGGGTGAACCCGGCGGGGACGTGCTGGAGGACTTGGTGGACGCCAACCTCGTCGCCGCCGCGGTTCCCGGGCTCGACGGACAGCCGCGGTACCGGGTGCACGAGCTGCTGCACTGCTACACCCGCGAGGTCCCCGACACCGGGCGCGCGCCCGCATTCGCGCGCTATGCCTCGGCGCTGTTGTCCCTGGTCAAACGGGCTGCCGGCGAGCTGCCGACCGCCTTCGGCGCCCTCACCGGTGACCCCGTCGGCTGGCGGCTGCCCGCGGTCGTCGAGCGCGGCGTCACCGCCCGGCCGCTGGACTGGCTGGCCACCCACCGCGAGGCGCTGGCCAGGACCGTCGAGCTGGCCGCCGAGGCGGGGGAGGGTGAGCTGGCCTGGCAGCTGGCCGCCGCGTCCGTGCCGTTCCACGACCTGCGGGGGCACTACGACGACTGGGCCGCCGCCCACCGGCGCGCGCTGGAGGTGGTCGGCGCGCACGAGCGCGGTGCCGCCGTGCTGCTGCGCGGCCTCGGGCAGGTGCACCTCTACCGCGACGAGTACGCCGACGCGACCCGGTGCCTGACGCGCGCCGCGGGCCTTTTCGGCGAGCTGGGCGACCGCCACGGTGAGGCGTTCGCCGTGGCCGGGCTGGGGACGCTGGCCCGCGTGTGCTCGCGGCCCGCCGCCGCGCTGGAGCACTACGGGCGCGCGCTGGACGGGTTCCGCGCGGTGGGCGACCTGTCCGGGGTGGCGCAGGCGCTCGGCTCGCTGGGCACCGCCTGCCGCGTCCTGGGCAGGCTCGACGAGGCGGGCGCCCGGCTCGACGCCGCCCTCAGCGCCGCCCGCGAGCTGGGCGACCAGCACCGGGAGGCGAAGGTGCGCGGGGAACTCGGCGCACTGCACCGGGAGAACGGCGACCCCGCCGCCGCGCAGCGGGAGCTGGTCGCCGCGCTGGCGATCTTCGAGGAGATCAGCGACGAGCGGTGCACTGCGCACGCGCTGGTGGGCCTGGCGGCCACGCTGCTCGACACCGGGCAGCCGACCCGGGCCCGCGCCCTGGCCGAGCGCGCCCTGCACGTGTTCGAGCGCACCGGCAACCGGCGGGCCGCCGCGGGGGCGCTGGTGCTGCTGGCCCGCAGCCGCAGGCCGGACCGGCGCGCCCTCGGCCACCCGGCCTGAGGGCGGCCCGGGCACCCCGCGCGCCCGGGCCACCCCCGGTGGCTCAGTTGGAGTTGCCCGGCTTCCAGCCCAGGTAGTTGGCGAAGTAGCCCTGGCCGACGTGGCCGATGCGGCCGCCGACGCTGGTCGCCCACACGCCGCCGTTGCCGTCGGCGAGGCCCACGTGGCCGTAGGCGGAGATGTTCCAGAACACGAACGCGCCGCGCGGCGGGGTGCCGGTGGTGTGCCGGGCGCCGTCGGAGGAGCGCCAGTGGTCGATGGCGCTGGCGTGGTGGGTGGCGCGGTTCCAGGCCAGGCGCACCGCGCGCTCGCAGTAGCCGTCGTACTCGGTGGAGCCGTCGCGCGAGCGGAACCAGGAGATCGCGCCCTCGACGGTCTGCTGCGCGGTGACCTCACCGGCGGTGGTCGCGGGCAGCACGGCCGTCGGGTCGGCGACGTCCGCGGCGGTGACGGTGCTGCGCAGCTCGGTGGGCGCGGCCTGCGCGCCCGCGGTGCCCGCGGTGGTGACGGCGATCGCGGCAGCGGCGGCCACGGCGCCGACGAGCTTGGCCAACCTCATGTCTGTTCCTCCCGACTGCAGGTCCCGGCGGACGGAGCGGGCCGACCC
>NZ_MKQR01000023.1:89518-94617 GCF_001940455.1 Actinokineospora bangkokensis
GCCGATGTCGCCACCAGGCTGGGTCGGCCCGCTACACGGCCGCTATAACCGCAGGTCAGTGCTGGAAGACCTGGGGCTCGACCACGGTGCGCTGCTCACCACCGGCGGTGAACCCGTTGGCCCACAGGGAGTTGACCCTGGCCCGCTCGGTGGAGTTGGGGTAGGAGTTGGTGCACGAGGTGCCGGGGCCGCCGCCGGACATCAGCTCCGAGCACGGGCCCGAGTAGTGGTCGGGCAGGCCGAGCACGTGCCCGGTCTCGTGCGTGATGACCCGGATGACGTCGTACTGGCGGACCTGGGTGTAGTCGATGAAGATGTAGCCGCTGCCGTGGCCGTTGGTGCTGGCGTAGGACCCGCGGGGGTCGTTGCCCTCGCGGTAGGAGAAGTTCGCCCCGGAGGACACCCGCTGCAGCTTGACGTTGGTGACCGAGCTGTTCCAGTGCGAGGCGCTGGTGGCGATCTGGTTCACGAACGACGGCGCCCCGGTCACGCTGTAGGTGAGCGTGACGACGGCGGCACCGGCCTCGGTCGCACCGGCCGGGGTGGCGGTCAGGGGGACGACGGCCGCGGCCGCGATGGCGGCGGCGGCGAGGGACTTGCGGAACATTCGCGGACTCCTCGGTTGCAGGGGGAGGATTCCTCGACGGTAGAAGGCGCGGTCGCCCTTTCACCAGGTCATCGGCCTGTGGTTAATTGCCAACCGCAACGGCGTATTGACCAGGTGGGGGGCTCACCGGTCAGGCTTCTCCGCCCACCAGCACCGCCTCGGCGGGCACCACCCGCGGGTCGCGGCGGGTGCGGTTGAGGGCGAGCACCCCCGCCGCCACGACGCACAGCACCGCGGCGACCAGGAACGGCGCCCTCGACCACCCGAACCACTCCGCGACGTGCCCCACCAGCGTCGCGGCCAGCGCGCCGCCCAACCACCGGCAGAAGTTGTACCCGGCGCTGGCCACCGGCCGCGGCGCGCCGCTCGCGCTCATCGCGGTGCCGGTGAACAGGGTGTTGAGCAGTCCGGACGCGACCCCGCTCAGGACCACCGCGACCACCAGGACCACGTTGTCCTCGATCACCATCGCCGCCATCAGCGCGGCGTAGGCGAGCACGGCCACGATCGTCGCGTGCCGCTCCCCGAGCCGCCCGGCCAGCTTCGGCGCGAGCACCACACCGGACACCGCGACGCACAGCCCCCACCCGAAGAACACCAGCCCGATCGGCACAGCCCCCCACCCGAGCACGAACGGCGACCACGCCAGCACCACGAAGAACGCGGCGGTGTAGAGGGCCGATCCGATCGAGGTCAGCAGCAACCCCCTGTGCCGCAACGCCTTCAAGGGGTCGAGCACCCGAACCCGCTCCCGCGGCTCGTGCCGGTCCGACCTCAACCGCGTCGCGCACAGCACCAGCGCGACCGCCATCAGCACCGCCGCCCCGGCGAACGGCCCCCGCCACGAGACCGACCCCAGCAGCGCCCCCAGCAACGGCCCGGTCGACAGCCCCAACCCGAGCGCGGCCTCGTAGAGCACGATCGCCCCCTGTTGCCCACCCGACGCCGCCCCGACGATCACCGACAACGCGGTCGCGATGAACAGGGCGTTCCCCAACCCCCACACCGCCCGCAACCCGACCAGCTCCCCGATGCTCCCCGCCAACGCGCACGCCACCGTCGCCACGACGATGAGCCCCAACCCCGCCAGCAACGTCCGCTTCGCCCCGAACCGCGACGCGCACGCCCCCGTCACCAGCATCGCCAGCACCTGCACCCCCAGGTACGACGAGAACAGCAACGTCACCTGCGAAGGGCTCGCCTGCAACCCCTCCGCGATCGACAGCAGGATCGGGTCCACCAACCCGATCCCCATGAACGCGATCACCGCCGCGAAGGCCGTGACCCACACGACCCTCGGCTGCCCCTTCAACGACTCCGCCAACCCCGGACCGGACATGCCGCAGACCTCCCACCGCAGGACTCCCCCGGGGCGCGGCCGTCCCGGGCTAACGCTTAGCAATGCTACACAACTTTCCTTAGCCTCGCTAACCACCCCGCCCCGCGACCCCCCTGCGCCCCCACCCCGCCGGTCAGTACACTGGTCCCCGGACCCCGTGCGGTGTGCACCCCATGAACCTCCCCAGGGCCGGAAGGCAGCAAGGATAAGTGGGCTCTGGCAGGTGCGCGGGGTCCCCCTTTTCTTCCCCCGGGCGCACTCTCGCCCCTCGCGCAAAGCCGAAGGCGAGCCCCGCCCTTCCCTGGAGCCGTCGTTCGGCCAACACCCCCGCACCCCCGAAACTCCACGCGCCCAGCCCCCACAACCCCCCGGCAAAGCCAACGAAGCTCAGCTGAGCAAAAGGTCATGGGCTTTGCTCAGCCCCCCCCGGCCTGACCCAGTCCCGGCCGCTCGTAGCTCGGGAGGTGGCGTGTCAAGGGTGGGCGTAGCCCATCGCGAAGCGACGCCGAAGGCGCCCTTGACTCGCCACCTCCCGAGTTACACACTCGCGGCCCCCGAGGACAGGCCCCACTGCGCCCAGCAACCCCGTCCACACCGCGCCAATCCCACCCGTCCCCACCGAGCCAAGATCAACTTCACACGCCCCCGCGCGTCACCATCCGCAGCCCCCACCCACCCAAGGGGCTCTGGTCCCTTGCGGCCATTCTACCCGCTGACCAGCGCAAACAAGGCCGCAATGATCTCCCTGTGGACAACTCGCCCACGTCCGGGTGACCCACCGCAGGGGGAACCGCGAGTCACCGCGCAGACAGGTCGAACAGCTTCGCGATGTGCTCGTAGCTGCGGATGCGGTCGGCGTGGTCGTAGACCGAGGTGGTGATCATCAGCTCGTCCACCCCCGTGGACGCGATCAGGTCCTCCACGCCGCGCCGGACGGTCTCCGGGCCGCCGACGACCTGGCCGTCGAGGCGCTCCTCCAGGAACAGCCGGTCGATGTCGGTGTAGTCGTACGCGGCGGCCTCGGCGGGGGAGGGGAGCTTGCCGGGGTCGCCCTTGCGGAGCTTGAGGAACTGGAGCAGCGCGGGCTTGGCCAGCTCCCGGGCGGTCTCGTCGTCGTCGGCGCAGAGGACGTTCGCGGCGATCATCGCGTACGGCTCGTCCAGCACGGCGGAGGGGCGGAAGCGCTCCCGGTACAGCGCCAGCGCGGGCAGCGTGTTCTCCGAGCTGAAGTGGTGCGCGAAGGCGAAGGGCAGGCCGAGCAGCCCGGCCACCTGCGCGCTGTAGCCGCTGGAGCCCAGCAGCCAGATCGCGGGCTGGTTGCCCAGTGCGGGCACCGCCGTGACGCCCTGAGAGTCGCGGCCGGTGAAGTAGTTGGCGAGTTCGGTGAGCTGCTGCGGGAAGTCATCCGCCGAGAGCGGCCCGGTGGTCCGGCGCAGCGCCCGGGCGGTCACCTGGTCGGTGCCCGGAGCGCGCCCGATGCCCAGGTCCACGCGCCCGGGGTGGAAGGCCTCCAGCATGCCGAACTGCTCGGCCACCACGAGCGGGGCGTGGTTGGGCAGCATCACCCCGCCCGACCCGATCCTGATCCGCTCGGTGGCCATGCCGATGTGCCCGAGCAGCACCGCGGGCGCCGACGAGGCGATGCCCGGCATGTTGTGGTGCTCGGCGACCCAGTACCGGTGGTAGCCGAGCCGTTCGGTGGTGCGCGCCAGGTCGAGGCTGTTGCGCAGGGCCTCGGTCTCGGTGGCTCCGCTGGCGACGGGGGCGAGGTCGAGTACTGAGAACGGGGTGCTCACCCCCGCTGCAACGCCCGGGCACCGCCGGGGATTCCCGGGTCGCCGGGGCCGGTAGTGTCGTGGCGTGGCGCTCGCCCTCTACCGCAAGTACCGGCCCGCGACCTTCGCCGAGGTGGTGGGCCAGGAGCACGTGACCGTGCCGCTGCGCACCGCGCTCGCCGCGGGCCGGGTGAACCACGCCTACCTGTTCTCCGGCCCCCGCGGCTGCGGCAAGACCTCCAGCGCCCGCATCCTGGCCCGCTCGCTCAACTGCGCGCAGGGCCCGACCGACGAGCCGTGCGGGGTGTGCGACTCGTGCGTGCAGCTGGCCCCGAACGGCCCGGGCAGCGTGGACGTCACCGAGTTGGACGCGGCGTCGCACGGTGGTGTCGACGACGCCCGCGAGCTGCGCGACCGCGCCTTCTACGCCCCGGCGCACTCGCGCTACCGGGTGTTCATCGTCGACGAGGCGCACATGGTCACCACGCAGGGCTTCAACGCCCTGCTCAAGATCGTCGAGGAACCGCCGGAGCACCTGGTCTTCATCTTCGCGACCACCGAGCCGGACAAGGTCCTGCCCACGATCCGCTCGCGCACGCACCACTACCCGTTCCGGCTGATCCCCCCCGGCGCGATGCGCGACCTGCTGGAGCGCAACTGCGCCGCGGAGGGCGCGGTCGTCGAACCGGCGGTGTTCCCGCTGGTCATCCGCGCGGGCGGCGGTTCGGCCCGCGACACCCAGTCGGTGCTCGACCAGCTGCTGGCCGGCGCGGGCCCGGAGGGCGTCACCTACGACCGGGCCGTCTCGCTGCTGGGCGTCACCGACTCCGCGCTGCTCGACGACGTGGTGGACGGCCTCGCCGCAGGCGACGCCTCGGCGGTGTACGCGACGGTCGACCGGCTGGTGGAGGCGGGCCACGACCCCCGCCGCTTCGCCTCCGACCTGCTCGACCGCCTGCGCGACCTGGTCCTGCTCAAGGCGGTCCCGGACGCGGGCCCGCGCGGCCTGGTCAGCGCCCCCGCCGACGAGCTCGAAGCGATGAACCGCCAGGCCGCCGCGATCGGCGCGGCCACCCTCACCCGCTACGCCGAGATCGTCCACACCGGCCTGACGGACATGCGCGGCGCCACCGCCCCCCGCCTGGTCCTGGAGCTGCTGTGCTCCCGCATGCTCCTCCCCGGCGCCGTCCCCACCGACGCCGCCGCGGACTCCGCCGTCCTGCAACGCCTCGAACAGCTGGAACGCCGCGCCACCGTCGCCTCCCCGGCGCCCCCCGCGGCCCCGGCCACCCCGGACCGCCCCGCCGCGCAGCGCCCGCCCCAGCGCGAGGACCGCCCCCAGATCACCCGCCCCTCCCAGCGCCAAGCCGCCCCGGAG
>NZ_MKQR01000024.1 GCF_001940455.1 Actinokineospora bangkokensis
AAAGCCCATGACCTTCTGCTCAGCTGAGCTTCGGCGGGGTTGCCGGGGGGTTGGTGGGGCTGGGCACCATGGTTTGCGGGGTGGGGGTGGGGCTGGCCAAACGACGGCTTCTACCGACCAGTGGGCTCGCCTGCGGCTTCGGGTTGCCGGGGGGGAATTGAGGGGAATCAGGTTTGGGGGAGCTTGGGGATGAGGGCCTTGGCCACGGCCTGCAGGGTGGTGCAGGGGTCTTCACCGGCCTGGGGCTGGTAGCGGGTGAAGTCGAGGTTGACGACCTCGGAGGTGCCCTCGGCGCCCTCGAACTTGACGTGGGCCCAGGAGAGTTCGCAGCGGGCGGAGGAGCGGACCTCGGACTTCTGCTGGGCGCGGATGCCGCCGAGGTCGACGGGGGTGGTCTCGGCGGCTTCGGCGAGGTCGTCGGGGTCGTTGGAGATGGTGAAGTCGAGTCGGAGGGCGACGCCGCGGTTGTTGTAGGCGCAGGTGTGGAGGCTGGTGGGGTTCTTGGTGGCGCCGTCGCCGATGGCGGTGGTGATGGTGGCGTCGTCGAGGGTGGTGCAGGGGTCGAGGTCGACCAGGGAGCCCTTCTGGACCTCCAGCGGGGGCTTGGCGTCGCGGACCTCGTTGACGGCGGACTCCAGGACCTTGCGGGCCGGGTCGCACAGGCCGCCGGGGGTGTCGCTGCCGAGCTGGATGGTGATGCCGCGGCTGGGGTTGGTCTCGGTGATGGCGGTGAGGAAGCAGGCGGACTTGTCGTCCAGTTCGGACTCGGCGGTGGGCAGGCCGCCGACCTTGAGCGAGCCCTCGGGCTTGCGGGCCAGGCTGGAGTCGCCGACGGTGAGGGTGAAGTTGAGGTCGCGGCCCGCGGGGTCCTTCATGTAGTTCGAGCACAGGCCGAAGTCGCGCAGCCTGCTGCGCGCCGGGGTGCCGAACTGGGCCAGGACCTCCTCGTCGAGCAGGCCGCACGGGTTGACCCGGCGCAGCGAGGCGGCGCTGAAGGCGTCCCCGCCGCCGGGCTGGGGGGTGCCGGTGGTGGCCGGGCCCGCCAGCCCCTCGGCGGCGGGGACGGTGCTGCGCGGGCCGCTCGACCGGGCGAGGTCGGTGCCGCACGCGGCCAGCACCGCCACGAGGCCGCCCGCGACCGCCACCGCCCACCACCGCCTGGATGCCCTCACCCGGGTGACGGTAGTCGGCCGCGCCGCCACCCGTGCGGGGAACCCGGGGATCACCCGGTCAGGGGTTGGTCGGGACGTCCTCGCCCGGCTCGGCCGGACCGGGCAGCGCCAGCGGGCGCAGCTTGATCCACAGGCCGAACAGCGCCGAGGCGACGAGCATCGCGATGCCCACCCACAGGTTGATGTTGATGCCCGCCGCCTTGTCCAGGTCCTCCTGGGACGTCGCGGCGACGCCCATGACCGTGAGGATCACGCCGTAGACGCCGAACAGCAGCGCCAGGATGGTCCGCAGGTCGAACAGGCCGGTGCGGGTCCCGTGCTCGACCTTCTCGTCGTCCGCCATGTCGTTCCGCCTCACCAGAAGATGATGTTGAGCACGAGGGTCAGGGCCAGCACGCCCGCGCCGAGCACGACCGGCTTGCGGTACCAGCCCGCGTTCTCGCCGGTGTCGTCGTGGCGCAGCTGGTCGCGCGGGGTCAGCGACCACACCAGGCCGCGCAGCTCGTCGTCCGGCTTGGGCCTGGTGACCAGCGACACCGCGACGCTGAGCGCGATGTCGACGACGAACGCGGTGCTCGCCGCGACGAAGCTGGCGCCCTGCCCGGCCAGGTCGAGCACCCCGACCCGGTTGAGCACGTCGACGGTGACCGCCGAGAGGGTGCCGAAGATCAGGCCGAGACCACCGGCGAGCGGGGTCATCCGCTTCCAGAACATGCCCAGGATGAACGTCGCGAACAGCGGCGCGTTGAAGAACCCGAACAGCGTCTGCAGGTAGTCCATGATGTTGTCGAAGGACGAGGCGATGAACGCGGTGCCGATCGCCACCACGCACGCCGCGATCGTCACCAGCCTGCCGACGCGCAGGTAGTACTCGTCCGGCTTGTCCTTGACGACGTAGGCCTGCCAGATGTCGTAGGTGAACACGGTGTTGAACGACGACACGTTCGCCGCCATGCCCGCCATGAACGCCGCCAGCAGGCCGGTGATGCCGATGCCGAGCATGCCGTTGGGCAGCAGGTCGCGGATGAGCAGCAGGATCGACTCGTTGTAGGTGACGCTGCCGTCGCCCCGCCCGGCCTTGACCTCCTGCAGCTCGGGGACGATCACCGCGGCGATCATGCCGGGGATGATGATGATCAGCGCGATGAGCGTCTTGGGGTAGGCGCCGATGAGCGGGGTGCGCCGGGCCGCGGACATGCTCTTGGCCGACATCGCGCGCTGCACCTCGGCGAAGTTGGTCGTCCAGTAGCCGAAGGAGAGCACGAAGCCGAGGCCGAAGACGATGCCCAGCACGCTGAGGGTGGCGTTGCCGATGCCGGTGAGGTTGGTCGCGGGCCAGGAGCTGAGCTGGTCGGAGACCGTGCCGCCGCCCTTGACCTCGGGGGCGATCTTGTCGACCAGGCCCTGCCAGCCGCCGACCTTGTGCAGGCCGACGAAGGTCAGCGGCAGCAGCATCGCCACGATGACGAAGAACTGCATGACCTCGTTGTAGACGGCCGCGGCCAGCCCGCCCAGGGTGGTGTAGGCGAGCACGATCACCGAGGCGACCACGATGGACAGCCACAGCGGCCAGCCCAGCAGCAGGTTCACCACGGTCGCCAGGGCGAACAGGTTGACGCCCGCGATGAGCACCTGGGCCACGGCGAAGCTGATGCCGTTGGTGAGGTGGGCGAAGCGGCCGAAGCGGCGGAGCAGGAACTCCGGGACGCTGCGCACCTTCGAGCCGTAGTAGAACGGCATCATGACCAGGCCGAGGAAGACCATGGCCGGGATGGCGCCGATCCAGTAGTAGTGCATGGTCGGCAGGCCGTACTGGGCGCCGTTGGCGACCATGCCGAAGATCTCGACCGCGCCCAGGTTGGCGGAGATGAACGCCAGCCCGGTGACCCAGGCGGGCAGCGAGCGCCCGGAGAGGAAGAAGTCCAGGCTGCTGGAGACCGACCTGCGAGCCATCGCCCCGATGCCGAGGACGAGGACGAAGTAGATGGCCAGCAGGGCGTAGTCGACGGGACCGGCGTCCAGGCGCAGGTCCCCGTCCGCGAGGTAGTGCATTCTCGCCCCGATTCGTTGCGGCACGGCAGTGTGATCGCGCCCAGCATCCTCCGCGGGGCAGCCGGGCGCACGGCGAAGTGGTCAACCCTTCACCGAATGGCGCGCCGGTGTGCCCCAACGCCCCCAACTGGTCCAGTCCACCGCATCCGGGCAGGTCCGAACGGGTGCCGGGGCCGGGGGACGAACCGGACAAAGATCACTCCAGGCCGAGATGAGCGCCGCGCGGGCACCACCCGGTCGCGCCGCGGACCACCCCGCCCGGCGGGGTCAGAACAGCCGGAACTCGTCGCTCTCGATCCCGCGCAGGGTGTCGTAGTCGAGGGTGACGCAGCGGATGCCGCGGTCCTCGGCCAGCACCTTCGCCTGCGGGCGGATGAGCTGGGCGGCGAACACGCCCGCCACCGGGCTCAGCAGCGGGTCGCGGTTGAGCAGCTCCAGGTAGCGGGTCAGCTGCTCGACGCCGTCGATGTCGCCGCGGCGCTTGATCTCCACGGCCACCGAGCGGCCGGTGGCGTCCTTGCAGAGGATGTCGACCGGGCCGATCGCGGTCGGGTACTCCCGGCGCACCAGGGTGTAGCCCTCGCCGAGGGTGGTGATGTGCTCGGCCAGCAGCTCCTGCAGGTGCGCCTCGACGCCGTCCTTGACCAGGCCGGGCTCGGCGCCCAGCTCGTGCTTGGAGTCGTGCAGGATCTCCTCGAGGGTGATGACCAGCTTCTCGCCCGCCTTGTTCTGCACGGTCCAGTACCCGGGCTCCTCGATGAGCCAGCAGGGCGGGGTCATCCAGTTCAGCGGCTTGTAGGCGCGGTCGTCGGAGTGCACCGACACCGAGCCGTCCGCCTTCACCAGCAGCAGGCGGTTGGCCATCGGCAGGTGGGCGGTGAGCCGTCCGGCGTAGTCGACTTGGCAGCGAGCGATCACGAGGCGCACACGGGGCAGGTTAGCCCCGCCGCCCGGGGCGGGGCAGGATCACCCCCGTGGAGCGACTCGACACCAAGCAGGTCTACGCGAACGCGTGGATGACCGTCCGCGAGGACGCCATCCGCAGGCCCGACGGGTCGCCGGGCATCTACGGCGTGGTCGACAAGCCGCACTGCGCCCTGGTCATCCCGATCGAGGGCGAGCGGCTGCTGCTGGTCGAGCAGTTCCGCTACCCGCTGGGCCGCCGGTGCTGGGAGTTCGTCCAGGGCACGGCGCCCGACCTGGCCGTGGTGGAGCCGACCGAGCTGGCCCGCGCCGAGCTGCGGGAGGAGACCGGGCTGACCGCCGAGCGCGTCGACAAGATCGGCGAGCTGGCCATCGCGCCGGGCATGAGCAGCCAGACGTGCAGCGTGTTCGTCGCCACCGGGCTCACCCAGGGCGAACCGGACCGGGAGGTCACCGAGCTGGACATGCGCACGGGCTGGTTCACCCGGCGGGAGTTCGAGGACCTGGTGCGCAACGGCACGATCACCGACTCACCGTCACTGGCGGCCTACGCCCAGTTCCTCCTGGGTGTCCCCCGGTAGGGGCCCGCTCGCCCCTGGTCGTCACGTACAGCCCGACGCGGCGCACGCGAGGTTCACCGTCGCGTTCGGACAGAGTTCGGCACGGTGGGCGGGGTCCGAGCCCATCGGGTGCACGGAAACGGCCTGCGTGGAGGACGCCGACCGCCCCCGAATCCTTTGTGGAGTGGTTCCGGGCCGGGTGCAGCACCCTCGCCGCCCGCCTGGCCCTGGCCGGGCGACACCACCAGCGCAGCCGCGGGTCTAGGCCCTGGGCTGCCCCCGCGCCCACTTCCCCGGGAGGCGGCACGTCCGCGGCTAGCACACCTCCCGCCAACCCGCCGGCGTCCATCCACAGGCCCCGGGGGACCCCCGAATTCCACTCTGCCGGCCACGGGTGACAGTTCCCGAGGGGTGGACGGGGTTGTCCACAGGGCGGGGGTCAGACGCCGATGTCCTCGTTCCAGAGGGTCGGGTGGTCGCGGATGAAGGTCTCCATCATCTCGACGCAGGTGGGGTCGTCGAGGAGGGTGATGGTGACGCCCGCCTCCGCGAGCCAGTGGTGGGCGCCGGGGAAGGTGCGGGCCTCCCCGATGACGACGTGCGGGATGGCGAACTGGCGGATGAGGCCCGCGCAGTACCAGCAGGGGGACAGGGTGGTGACCATGGTGGTGCCCGCGTAGGAGGGGCGCCTGCCCGCGTTGCGGAAGGCGGCCGTCTCGCCGTGGGTGGCCGGGTCGTCGTCCTGGACCCGGCGGTTGTGGCCGGTGCCCCAGGGGGTGCCGTCGGGGCCGAAGAGGGCGGCGCCGATGGGGATGCCGCCGGTGGCCAGGCCCTCCCGGGCCTCGGCCACGGCCGCTGCGAGCATGTCCGCGGTGTCCACGCCGACGATTGTGGCCCACCGGGGCGGTTCCGCCCAGTGGTGTTGGGCGCGTCCGATGGACTGCGGCGGGGCCGGGCTGGTTAGGTTTACCGACAAGTAGCTACCCCGGGAGGTTCAGGCAATGGCCGCCTATCAGACCGTGGTCGTCGGCACCGACGGCTCCGACTCCTCGTACCTGGCCGTCGACCGGGCCGCGGCGATCGCGGGCGACACCGGGGCCGTGCTCGTCATCGCCTGCGCCTACCAGCCGCGCGACGAGCGCGACCTCGGGCGCGCCCAGGACCAGCTCGGCTCGGACGTGGCCTACCAGGTGGTCGGGTTCAACCCGGCCGAGGAGACCGTGCGCACCGCCTCCGAGCGGGCGCACCGCGCGGGCGCGGGCAAGGTGGAGACCGTCGTCGTCGACGGCGACCCGGTGCCCGCCCTGGCCAAGGTGGTGCACGACCACAACGCCGACCTGCTCGTCGTCGGCAACCGCGGGCTCAACACCCTCGCGGGCCGCATCCTCGGGTCGGTGCCCGCCGAGGCCGCGCGCAAGTCCACCGTCGACGTCCTGATCGTGCACACCACCGGCTGATGGCCGACGACCTCACCCCCGCCGCCGGGGACGGTGACCCGGCGGCGGTGCAGCGGCGGGTCGAGGCCGTGCTGCTGGGCGGTCCCCGCCGGTTCACCCGGTTGCAGGTGTGCGAGAAGGCGGGCGTGCCGCTGGAGCGGGCGATGTCGCTCTGGCGCGCGCTGGGCTTCGCCACGGTGCCCGACGACGCGGTGGTGTTCACCGAGAGCGACGTCGAGGCGCTGCGGATGACCGACGAGCTGATGTACCGGGGCATCCTCGAACCCGACCTGGCCACCGCCACCGCGCGCATGCTCGGCCAGCACCTGTCCCGGCTCGCGGAGTGGTACGTGCACGTGCTGCGCGACGTGCTGGCCGCCAACCCGGAGCTGCTGGCCGACGAGCGGCAGCTGGGCCGGTTCGTCGAGCAGCTGGTGCCCAACCTGGAGCGCATGCAGTCCTTCGCCTGGCGCAGGCACCTGGCCGCGTACGCGGGGCGGGCGCTGGCGGCCACCGAGGACCTGGAGTCGCGCAGCCAGGTGGTCGGGTTCGCCGACATGGTCGGGTTCACCACCTTCACCCGGCACTCCGACGAGGAGGCCCTGGTCGACGTGGTGGACCGGTTCGACATGATGACCGCCGAGGTCGTCGCGGAGAACCACGGCCGGATCGTGAAGATGCTCGGCGACGAGGTGCTCTTCGTCGCCGACGACCCGGTGCACGGCGCCCGCATCGCGCTGGCCCTGCTGGAGCGGGCCGCGGCCGACGACGCCCTGCCGCTGCTGCGCGCGGGCCTGGCCTACGGGCGGGTGCTCAGCCGCTTCGGGGACGTCTACGGCTCGACGGTCAACATCGCCAGCAGGCTCACCTCGGTGGCCCGCCCCGGCACCGTCCTGGTCGACCGCCCGCTCGGTGACGTGCTCATCGAGCTGCGCGAGGAGTTCTCCGTCCGGCACCGCCGCCCGGTGTCGGTGCGCGGCTACAGCAGGCTCAAGCACTCGGTCCTGCGCCGCGCGGGCGACCCGCAGCCCTCCCTGGTCGAGTCCGTGCAGCAGCGCGCCGCCGACCTGCTCGGCCTGTCCGAGTTCGACGCCGACGACGCCGCCGACGGCTACGAGGACGACGAGCCGCCCGCCATCGCGCTCGAACCCGACGACAGCCCGCTGCCCCGCCGCTCCCGCTCCGGCAAGCCCCGCTCCGGCAGGGACAAGCCCGAGCGCGGCAAGAAGCGCAGGCGCTGACTCACCGGGCGCGCAGCCGGTCCAGCGCGGACCGGCTGCGCGCGTCGGCGGGGCGGTGGACCACCAGCAGCTGGTCGGGGTCCTGCACCGGGCGCAGGGTCTCGAACTCGACGGTCAGGTCACCGAGGTCGGGGTGGCGGATGAGCTTGGTGCCGCGGGCGCCGACCCGCACGTCCCGCCGCGCCCACAGCCGGGCGAACCCGTCGTGGCCCGCGGTGAACCGGGCGATGAGGTCGGACAGGGCGCGGTCGTGCGGGTGGGCGGCCCAGGCGGCGCGCAGGTGGGCGACGGCCTCGCGGGCGACGCGCTCGCGGTCGGGGTAGAACTCGCGGACCCGGGGGTGCAGCAGGCACAGCCACAGGGCGTTGCGCTCGTGCGGGGGCAGCGCGTCCAGGTCGCACAGCAGGGCCGACGCCTCGGGGTTCCAGGCCAGCAGGTCGTAGCGGTGGTTCATGAGCACGGCGGGCAGGGGTGACAGGTCCGCGACCAGGCGGGCGAGCGCGGGGGCCGCGTCGGTGGCGGGCCGGTCGGCGCCCGGGGGTCGCTGCCCGGACAGGCCGAACAGGTAGGCGCGCTCGTCGGGGGCCAGCCGCAGGGCGTCGGCCAAGGCGCCCGCCACCTCGGCGGACGGGCGCGGCCCGCGGGCCTGCTCCAGCCGCACGACGTAGTCGACGCTGATCCCGGCCAGCTCGGCGACCTCCTCGCGGCGCAGGCCGGGGGTCCGGCGCGCCTGCCTGCGCGGGGGCAGGCCCAGCTCGGCGGGGTCGAGGCGTTCGCGCCGGGTGCGCAGGAACGCGGCCAGCTCCTGCGTGGGGTCCACCGCGGAAGTCGTCATGTCGACGGCAACGGCCCGCCTGGTACCGCTGTTCCCAGGCTGCTCCCTCCCATGCAGCGCGATCCCGGGAAGCGCCCTCCCAGGCAGCGCCATCCCGGAAAGCGCGATCCCGGGAAGCGCCCTCCCTTAACGCCCGCCCGCGCTCGGCGCAGGCTCGCCGTCGGCAGGAACACCACGGCAGGAGGACACGATGGCGCTCACCCTGGACAGCTACCGGCTGCTGGGCCGCTCGGGGCTGCGGGTGTCCCCGCTGGCGCTCGGCACGGCCACGTTCGGCACCGGGTCCGGCTGGGGCACCGACGAGGAGGGGGCCCGCGCGCTGTTCGACGCCTACGTCGAGCGCGGCGGGAACTTCCTCGACACGGCGAACACCTACGCGGGCGGCAGCTCCGAGCAGCTGCTGGGCCGGTTCGCCCGCGGCAGGCGCGAGGGCCTGGTGCTCTCGACGAAGTACACGACCCTGCGCACCCCCGGGGACCCGAACTCCGCGGGCAGCCACCGCAAGAGCCTGGTCGGCTCGGTGGAGTCGAGCCTGCGGCGGCTCGACACCGACTACCTGGACCTGCTGCACCTGCACGTCTGGGACGGGGTGACCCCGGTCGAGGAGGTGCTGCGCGGCCTCGACGACCTGGTGCGGCAGGGCAAGGTGCTCTACGCGGCGATGTCCAACGCCCCGGCCTGGGAGGTCTCGCGGATGCAGGCGATCGCGGACCTGCGCGGGTGGACGCCGCTGGTGGGGCTCCAGGTCGAGTACAACCTGGTCAACCGCGCCGCCGAGCGCGAGCTGATCCCCATGGCGCGGGCGCTGGGCCTGGGCGTGACGCCGTACTCGCCGCTGGCGGGGGGCGTGCTCTCCGGCAAGTACGGCCGCGCGGGTGAGCAGGCGCAGAGCACCCGGGCGAGCTTCAACGCGGGGCTGGGCCTGGTCACCGACCGCAACCTCGGGATCGCCGCGGTGGTGGCGGAGGTGGCGGGCGAGCTGGGCAGCACCCCCGCCCAGGTCGCGCTCGCCTGGCTGCTGCACAACCCGGCCGTGACCGCGCCCGTCGTCGGCGCGCGCACCGCCGAGCAGCTGGTGGGCAACCTGGCCGCGCTGGAGGTCGACCTCACCGCCGACCACCTGGCCCGGCTCGACGGGGCCAGCGCGATCGAGCTGGGCTACCCGCACGACCTGCTCGCGGGCGACCACATCCGCGCGGTCATGCGGGGTGACCTCACCCTCGAACCGCGCCGCTGACCCACCGGGGGCGGGCCCTGGGCAGGGCCCGCCCCCGGTGGGTCAAGGCAGCAGGGTCAGGACAGCAGTTCGACGTAGCCGTCGGTGGCGTTGACCCGGATGCGCTGGCCGTCGCGGATGAGGTGGGTGGCGCGGTCGACGCCGACGACGGCGGGCAGGCCGTACTCGCGGGCGACGACAGCGCCGTGGGTCATCAGACCGCCCACCTCGGTGACCAGCGCGGTCGCGCTGAGGAACAGCGGCGACCAGCTGGGGTCGGTGTGCGCGGTGACCAGGATGTCGCCGGGTTCGAGCGCGGCGGTGGCGGTGTCGAGCACGACCCGCGCCCGGCCCTCGGCGACGCCCGCGGAGACGGCGAGCCCGGCCAGGGCGCCGGGGGGCAGGCCGTCGCGGCGGTAGGAGCCGTTGGCGGTCTCCCCGGCGGAGGTGATGACGCGGGGCGGGGACAGCGGCTCGTGCCTGCGGAAGGCGTCGCGGCGGTCGCGGACCAGGTCCCGGTCGACCCGCTCGGTGCGCAGGACCTCGTGCAGCTCCGACAGCCGCAGGTAGTAGGCGTCCTCGCGGTCGTCGAGCACGCCCGCGGCCACGAGCCGGTCCGCCTCGCGCAGCAGGGCCTTCCGGTACTCGTGGTAGCGGCTGATCATCCCGTACTTGGGGTACTCGCGGTAGCCGGTGAACGCGCGGACGCGGTCGATGACCCGCTTGGTCTCCTCGGCCTTGCGCTCGCCGTCGGGCAGGGCGCGCAGGCGCTCCAGCACGTCCCGCTCCTTGCGCAGCGCCTCCTGCCTGCCGCGCTCGAAGCGCAGCGCGCCCGCGCCCGGCTCGGCGTTGCGGACGTTGGACAGCAGCACCGGCAGCAGCGTGCTGGGCCGCTCCCCCCAGCGGGGTCGGGTGATGTCGATCTCCCCGACGCAGCGCATCCCGTACTTGTCCAGGTAGGCGCGGATGGCGGCGGCCGACTCGGCGCCGCCGGGCAGCGCGGGCAACCGGTCCAGGAAGTCGTCGTCGGTGGTGGCCGCCAGGTGCGCGACGACCTCGGGGTGCCCGCGCACCACGTCGGCCACGTCGAGCAGGGCCAGGCCCATCTCGGCGGTGACGTTGTGCGGGACGGACTGGGTGAGCACGTCGGCGGGGTTCTTCTCGCCCAGCCACTCCCCCAGCTGCTCGTTGAGCCACCACGACGCCTGCATGCCCGCGGTGATCACCTGGAGGCTCAGCGGCTCGAACAGCACGCGCCGCAGCTCCTGCATGTCCTCAAGGATGAAGTCCACGACCCCCGCGCCCGACCTGGTGGCGATCTCCGCGCGCAGCGCGGCCACCGACGCCTCGTTCGCCGCGATCAGGTCGGTGACGATCGCCGGGTCGGTCTCGACGGTGGCGGGGGCGGCGCCGGGGATGTGCTGGGCGGGGGCGTCGTCGGGCCGGGTGGGCAGGGCGCCGCCCGCCAGGACCGTCTCCAGGGCGTCCCTGGCCAGCGGGTCGGACTTGCCCACGACGTCGAGGAAGCTCGCGCGGGTGGTGGGCGAGGTCAGCAGGGCGGTGGCGTCGGCGAACAGCCGCGACCCCGCCTCCGCCATCGGGCGCGGGGTGGTGAGCTGCCACAGCGACAGGCCCAGCGGCTTCATCGCGTCGGTCATCATCTGCTGGTGGCCGACCGAGACGTAGACGTGGTCGCCCCCGTCGGCGGCCTCGGGCACCGGGAACAGGGTGGTGATCGGCCTGCTCTGCACCACGTGGAAGCCCTCGTCGGCCAGGCACCACTCGATGTCCTGCGGCTGCCCGAAGTGCGCCTCGACCCGCCTGCCCAGCGCCACCAGGCGCACGACCTGCTCGTCGGTGAGGGCGGGCCGCTCCCGCTCGGCCGGGTCGACGCGCCGCTCCGCCGTGCCGCCGCCGGGCGCGGCGACGGTGGCCCGCTGCTTGGCGGCGATCGCGCGGGAGATGACGGCGCCGTCGCGCACCTGGTAGGTGTCGGCGGCGGCCACCCCCGACACCAGCGCCTCACCGAGGCCGAGGACGGCCTCGACGGTGGCGACCTTGCGGTTGGAGGTGAGGGGGTCGGCGGTGAACAGCACCCCCGACGCGCGCGGGGACACCATCCGCTGCACGACGACGGCCATGTGGGCGGCGCGGTGGTCGAAGCCCGCGCGCAGCCGGTAGGCCACGGCCCGCTCGGTGAACAGCGACGCCCAGCACCGGCTGACGTGCCGCAGCACGGCCTCGGGGCCCACGACGTTGAGGTAGGTGTCCTGCTGGCCCGCGAACGACGCCCCGGGCAGGTCCTCGGCCGTCGCGCTCGACCGCACGGCGCAGGGCACGTCGTCGCCCAGCGCGCGGAGGGCGCGGGTGATGGCCGCCGCCAGGTCGTCGGGGATCGGGGCGCCCTCGATGGCCCGCCTGACCTGCGCGCTCACCTCCGCGATCGCCGCCAGGTCGTCGGCGTCGACCCGCGCGAGGTCGTCCACCAGCTCCCCGATGGACGGCACACCCGCGAGCACCCGCTGGTAGGCCCCGACGGTGACGCAGAACCCGGCGGGCACCTGGGTGCCCTCGACCCGCGTCAGCTCCCCCAGGTGCGCGGCCTTGCCCCCGACCACCGCGACGCGGGTCCGGTCGACCTCGTGGAGGTCGAGCACCTGGTTGTCCGACTGCTTGCTGTGCATGCGCTTGATTCCCCGTCCGCTTCATGGATCGGCTGGGGATTCTGGGGGAGAACGGGGGTCTTGCCGCAAGACCCCCTACCTGCTATACGTTGAACATGGCAGGGAGCGGCGCTCCTTGCCATTCGTGTTTCCCGGGGGTGTTCGGCCTCAGACCGCCCGTTCGGGCTCGGCGTCCACCCGGCGCACGTCCGCCCCCAGGCGCTGCATGTTCTCGACGAACATGGGGTAGCCGCGGTCGATGTGGAAGACGTCCCACACCTCCGTCGTGCCGTCCGCGCACAGCCCCGCCAGCACCAGGCCAACCCCCGCGCGGATGTCGGAGGCCCACACCGGGGCGCTGGAGAGCGTGGGCACACCGCGCACGACGGCGTGGTGGCCGTCGGTGCGGGCGTCGGCGCCCAGGCGCACCATCTCCTCGACGAAGCGGAACCGCGCCTCGAACAGGTTCTCGGTGATCATCGACGTGCCGTCGGCGACCGCGGTGAGGGCGATGGCGAACGGCTGCAGGTCGGTGGCGAAGCCCGGGTAGGGCAGGGTCACGAAGTCCACCGCGCCGGGCCGGTCGCGCTGCACCACGCGGAACCCGTCGTCGAAGGTGGTGACCTCGGCGCCCGCGGTGCGCAGCTTCTCCAGCACCAGGTCGAGGTGGTGCGGGTCGACCCCGCGCACGGTGATGTCGCCGCGGGTCATGGCGGCGGCGAAGGCCCAGGTGGCCCCGACGATCCGGTCCCCGACGACGCGGTGGGTGGTGGGGCGCAGCGAGGGCACGCCGTGCACGGTGAGCGTGGAGGTGCCCGCGCCCTCCACCTTCGCGCCCATCTGCTGGAGCATCACGCACAGGTCGACGATCTCCGGCTCCCGCGCGGCGTTGTCGATCACCGTGGTGCCGTCGGCGAGGACCGCGGCCATGAGGATGTTCTCGGTGGCGCCCACGCTGGGGAAGTCCAGCCAGATCTGCGCGCCGTGCAGGCCCTCGGCCTCGGCCACCACGCACCCGTGCTCGATCTCGCTGGTCGCCCCGAGCTGGCGCAGCCCGTTCTGGTGCATGTCCAGCGGCCGCGACCCGATCGCGTCGCCGCCCGGCAGCGCCACCACCGCCCGCTTGCACCGGCCCACCAGCGGGCCCAGCACGCACACCGACGCGCGCAGCTTGCCCATCGACACCGAGTCGGCCCGGTGGTTGAGCTCGGCCGGGGTGGTGATCACCGCGGTGTCCCCGGACAGCTCCACCGCGCACCCCAGGCTGCGCAGCACGTCGGCCATCAGCGGGACGTCGAGGATCTCCGGGCAGTTGGTCAGCGTCGTGGTGCCCTCGGCCAGCAGCGCGGCCGCCATGAGCTTGAGCACGCTGTTCTTCGCGCCCACGACCTCGACCTCGCCGACCAGCCGGGCCCCGCCCTGGACCAGGAAGTGCTCTGTCACGTCGGCAATGATGCCCCCGACCCGCCGGGCGCGGGTGGGCGGGGGGAGGCGGCGCTCACAGCCCGTGGCCACCCGCGGGCGGGCTAGGGTGGCCCCATGTCGGTCCACATCACGCGCGTGTACACCAAGGTCGGCGACAACGGCACCACCGCGCTGGGCGACGGCACCCGAGTCCCCAAGACCTCCGCGCGCCTGGCCGCCTACGCCGACGTCGACGAGGCCAACTCGGCCCTCGGCGTCGTCCTCGCCGTCGGCAACCCCCCCGCCGAGATCGCCGAGGTCCTGCGCACCGTCCAGAACGACCTCTTCGACGTCGGCGCCGACCTCTGCGCCCCCGTCGTCCCCGACCCCCCGTACCCGCCCCTGCGCGTCACCGAGCCCTACGTGACCCGCTTGGAGGGCTGGATCGACTCCTTCAACGACCGCCTCCCCAAGCTCAACTCCTTCATCCTCCCCGGCGGCACCCCCGCCGCCGCCCACCTCCACGTCGCCCGCACCGTCACCCGCCGCGCGGAGCGCTCCGCCTGGGCCCTGATCGAGGAGGACGGCGACCGCACCAACGCGCTGGCGGCCAAGTACCTGAACCGGTTGTCCGACCTGCTGTTCGTGCTGGGGCGGGTGGCCAACCCGGACGGTGACGTGCTCTGGAAGCCGGGCGCTGGGGGCTGACCCGCTGCTGCTCGCTGCTGCGGTTCGCCTCGCCTGCGGCTTCGGCGGGTTGGAAAGCGCCGGTCGTTTGGTGGCGGGCTCGATGCGGTGGACCTGTTTGGGCGGGGCCCCTACGGCGATCATGAGCTGACAGAGCGGGAAAAGCTGGGGCCAAAAGAGCCCCGCTCAACCCGGACAGGGTAGCTCATGATCGCCTTCCCCACCCAAACAAGTCCACCGCATCGAGCACCCCCGTAGCCGGGCCGCCGGTTGGCCGGTGGTTGCCTTGTGCGCAAACCAAAAGCAGCGCGCCCACCTACGGAACCGGCGGCCCGGCTACGCCCCTGCT
>NZ_MKQR01000025.1:0-76902 GCF_001940455.1 Actinokineospora bangkokensis
AACAAACGACCGGGCTCTTCACACCGCCGAAGCCGAAGGCGAGGCGACACACCACCACACCTCACCGAAACTCAGCCACAGTGGACAGACGCACCCAAGCGTCCACCCACGCGTCCACCGACCCCTCCCCACCAAAAGCGGAAACCACGTCAGCGCAACGCCGAAGCCCCACCCCCGCCAATCTCCGAGCAGCGGCCTCCACCCGCTCCCCGTAGCTCGGCGAAGGGTGCGACAACCCCCGGTGCGCGGGCTCGGCCAGCGTCGCCAACGCGTTCTCCAGCGCCAGCACCAACGGATCGGCCGCTTCAGCCTGCACCACCCCAAGATCGGCGCGCCGGTCCGAAGGCGCCAGGTCCAGCACCACAACCCCACCCCCAGCGCGCACGGCCACCGGGTCCACAGTGATCACCCCGCCAACCCGCGACACCGTCCCGCTGATCTCCGTGGGCCCCGCCACCAGCTGATCGGCAAGGGCGTCCAGCGCTCCCGGGCACACCCCGCGGTAGTCACAGGAAACCAGCGCAGTGCCCCCCACCCCGTCGTGGACCTGGGCCGTGAGCCGTTGCGCCCCAGGGCTGTACGACAGCGCTCCGACCTCAGCGACCCGCAGCACGCGCACGAACTCCGCGGCGACCCGAGGACGGACGCACCACGGTGGCAGGGAGGCCAGTTCTTCCGACAGCGCCTCATAGGACGTGACGAGCACCGACGGGGGCAGGGCGGTCCAGGCGTCTCCCAAGGGGGTGATGGCGGTCTTGGCGAGGCTGCCCTGGGTGATGCGGATTTCCCTGCCCGCGCTGCGGGTGGCGGACTCGCTGACCACGTTGGCGGTGGCGAGCTTGTGGAGGGGGGTGCCGACCACGCGGCGGGCTGCGAGGTCGGGGCCGGTGGTGGAGTCGTCGGTGTCCCAGGCGCGGCGCAGGAGCAGGACGGTGCCGCTGTTGGGGTCTGCGAGGTAGACCTCGGCGGTGCGGTGGGTGTCGGTGCCGGTGATGCGGCAGCCGAGGGCGGTGAGGCGGATGCGGCGCAGGGGGGTGGTGGCGCGCTCCTCGGTGCCCAGGACGCGGGAGCGGAGGCTGGCGCCGCCCGCGGTGACGCTGCGGTGGCGGGCGTGGAGTTCGGCGACGAGGGTGGCGACGCGGTGGGCGCTGTAGGTGGCTGAGCGGTCGGTGTAGGCGGTGAGCTGGGTGGACAGGTCGTCGAGGACGGCGACGGGCCAGCGGAGGTTGCGGGGTTCGAGGTCGTCGGCGGTGCGGCGGAGGGTGGCGGCGAGGACGGGGCCGGAGTTGACCGCGCCGGAGCGCAGGACGTCGTCGACGGCGGTGAGGGCGGCGTCGAGGCCCGAGCCCTCCCGCAGGGCCGCGCCGCCGACGTCGACGCGCTGCTCGGGGGCGTCGGGGTCGCGCTCGTCGGCGGCGCGGAAGGCCCACACGGCCAGGACGACGTGCACGTCGCGGGTGGTGGCGGTGGCGTCGGTGTCGACGTAGCCCAGTTCGCCCGGCACCAGGAACCGGACCGTGCACGAGGCCAGCTCCGCCACCGCCGGGTCGGTGCCCGCGGGGCGCCGGACGCGGGCGGGGTACCCGGCGCGCCAGGTCTTGCGGGCGGTGGCCAGGGTGCGGGCGGTGAACGCCGCTTCCAGCTGCTCGTCGGTGAAGGCGCCCGGCGACCACGGCGCGGCGGGCTCGGCGGGGGCCTGCTCGACCGGGTCCGCGGCGGCGGTGCGCTGGTAGGCCAGGACGAGGCCGATGCGGTGCCTGCACACCCCGGGCGCCGCGCACGAGCAGGTGCCCGCGGCCAGGCCCGCGCCCGCGGGCAGCACGGCGGTGGCGCCGTCGGGGAACTCGCCGCGGACGGTGCCGTCGGCGTCGGTGGTGACGACCGGCAGCGTCCCGGCGTCGATGTCCTTGGTGGCCCGCTTGACCAGTCCGCGGTTGGCCAGGGCGACCAACGCGTCGGGGGTGAGGGCGAGCAGGTCGGCGCGCACGGCGGTCACCGCCCGATCCGCTCGGCGACGAAGTCGGCCAGCTGGCCCGGGGTCATCGCGCCCACGTGCGCGCCCAGGTCGGCCATCCGCTGCGCCAGGTGCCGGTCGTACTGGGGCACCGCCTCGGCGTCGAGGGCGGCCAGGCCGAGCACGTGGGTGCCCTGCTGGCACAGCGACCGCACCTGCGACAGCAGCAGCCCGGGGTCGCCGCCCTCGTAGAAGTCGGAGATGAGCACCAGGATCGACCGGCGCGGGTTGGTGATCAGCCCCGCGCCGTAGGTGACCGCCTTGGCGATGTCGGTGCCACCGCCGAGCTGGACCTTCATCAGCAGCTCCACCGGGTCGGTGACGTCGCGGGTCAGGTCCACCACGGAGGTGTCGAAGGCGACCAGGTGCGTCGAGAGGCCGGGCAGGCCCCACAGGCAGGCGGCGGTGACCGCGGAGTGGATCACCGAGTCCACCATGGACCCGGACTGGTCGACCAGCAGCACCAGCTGCCACCGCTCGACGTGCTTGCGGGCGCGGGAGTGGAACTTCGCGGTCTCGATCGCGATCCGCCCGTCCTCGGGCCGGTAGTGGGCGAGGTTGGCCCGGATTGTGCCGCGGAAGTCGAAGTTGGCGGCCACCCGGAACGAGCTGGGCCTGCGCACCCGGGTGCCGGTGAAGCTGGGGCGCACCTCGGCGCGCAGCTTCTCCAGCAGCTCGCGCACCACCTGCTCGACGATGCGCCGGGCCAGGGCGAGCACCTGCGGGTTCATCAGGTGCTTGGTGCGCAGCACCGCCCGCAGCAGCGACTGGTTGGGCTCCACCCTGGCCAGCACCTGCGGGTCGGTGACGATGTCGTCGATCTCGTAGCGCTCCACCGCGTCGCGCTCCAGGCGCTCGACGGTCTCGCGGGGGAACAGCCGGTGGATGTCGTCGAGCCAGTCCAGGGTGGTCAGCTCGGAGGCCCCGGCGCCGCCGGTGCGCACCCCCCGCTTGTCGTTGTCGGTGTCGCGGCCGTAGAGCCAGTCCAGGGCGGCGTCGCGGGAGCGCGCCCGGGCGCTGAGCCCGTCGGGGGCGCACTCCTGGGCGGGCTCGCCGAGCACGAGCCGCCAGCGCTCGAGGTGCGGGTCGGTCACGGGGTCCCCCTCAGCAGGCCCTCGCGGGCCAGCAGCGCGTCGACCCTGGTCTCCAGGGCGGCGGCCTCGGCGGCGAGGACGGGGTCGGTGGTGGTGCGCAGCAGCGAGCGGGCCGAGCGGCGCAGGCCGCGGCGGGCCAGCAGGCCGTGCGCGATGGCCTCGCGCTCGGCGGGCGGGAAGAACGCGAACGCCTGGCGCAGCGCGGGCAGCGCGATCAGGAACTCCTCGTCGTCGAGGTCCCCGACGCGCTCGTCGAGCAGGCCCAGGACCGCGTCCTCGGCCAGCACCTCCTCGCGGGCCAGGGCGAACAGCCCGGCCAGGAAGTCGCCGAGGCGGGCCGGGGTGGGCGGCAGCCGCACCGGGCCGGGGGCGCCCAGCGACCAGCTCAGGCCCAGGCCCGCGCCCGCGAGGTCGGCGGGGACGTCCGCGCGGGTGGCGATGCGCTGGGCCACCCCGATGACGTCCTCGACCGCGGCGGTGACCACGGTGGGGGCGTGCCGGACGGCGTCGCGGACGGCGGCGAGGGCGAGCAGCCGGGGCACGTCGGCGGGCCCGGCGCCGTGGGTGCCCTCGGCCAGCCACAGCACCCGGGTGGTGGCGGTGTCGACGACGGCGGCCAGCGCCGGGCTGCCCGCGGTGCCCAGCAGCCGGTCGTGGCGCCACAGGCCCAGGGTGGTGGCCAGCGCGGCGCCGACCCCGCCCAGGTCGGTGGCGGTGGCCACGGCGTCGGCGATGCGCTCGCCCAGGTCGGCGGCCAGCGCGTCGACCCCGCACAGGGCGGCGTCGAACAGCACCCCGGCCAGCTCGCCCACCCCGGTGCCGCGGCCCAGGACGCGGCGGCGCAGCGCCGCGGCGGCGGCGTCGGGCAGGGTGGCGCCGTGCGCGGCGGCCTCGATGAGCGCGGGCAGCCACCGGTCCGTGCGGCGCAGCTCCCACTCCTCGCGGGCGGTGGGGTCGGCGCCGCCGGTGGGCCCGGCGGTGCGGGTGGCGCCGGGGATGCCCAGCACCCGCAGCCGGTGCAGGAAGCTGCTGCGGGCCAGGCCGCGCGGGTCGGTGAGGTCGATGCGGACGGCGCCGCCGGTGTCCAGGCCCAGGTCGACCAGCTCGGCGTCCACGGCGGCCAGCAGCGGCGGCAGGGGGGTGTCCGGGTGCAGGCGGCCGGTGCGGTCGCCGGTGAGGGCGGCGACCATCTGCACCACGGCCGGGTGCCCGCCGGGGGCCATGGTGCCCTCGGTGGTCCACGGCAGGCGCTGGTCGAGGCCGTCGGAGACGAGCGCGGACACCAGGGCGTCGAGCACGTCGGTGCGCGCGGGGTGGGCGTGCCCGCGCAGCGCGGCCAACCCGCCCGCCTGCGTGCGCGCGGCAATCAGGTCCGCTGTGGACACCGGCTGGTTGCGGGCGCGCAGGCGGTCGGCCACCGACTGCACGAGCCCCTGCGCGGCCGCCTCCGGCCCGTCCTCCCACAGGCGCTGGTAGTACTCGGGCGAGGGCATCCCGGACTGGTAGCCGGTGAAGGCGTCGAGCCGCTGGTTGGAGTAGGGCACCAGGTAGCTCGCGCCCTCGGACCCCGGTGGCGGGCTGGGCACCGCGGGCCAGTCGGTGCCGCCGCCCGCCGCGACGAGCTTCACCAGCGCGGGCCGGTGCAGGCCGCCGGTGACGACCACGACCGGCCGGTCGCCCGCGTCCGCGACCGCGGCGCGCACCCACGCGGCCATGTAGCGCTCGCGGTCGTCGTCGGCCGCCGACACCGAGGTGTCGCCGCGCAGCAGGTCGAAGTAGGCGGCCAGCCGCTCGGCCAGCCCGTCGTCGCCGTGCACCTCGACCATGTGGTCCCAGAGGGTGTCGGCGTTGTCCACGGTGAACTCCCGGCACAGCCGGTCGACGACCTCGCCGTAGCGCAGGGCGCCGTCGGCGTAGCGGTTGTCCCGGTCGGCGAAGGCGCTGTGCCAGGCGGGCAGGTCGATGAACCGCACCCGCGCGCCCACCGCCGTGCCCTCGGTGAGCGCCACCCACTCCGGGGAGTAGTCGCACAGCGGCGACCAGGACAGCTGACTGCCGTGCTCGCCGCGCAGGTAGCTGAACACCGCGATGGGCAGGGTGTGGCCGAGCAGCAGCTCACCGAGCCGGTCGTTCATGTCGACCGGCCCCTCCACGAGCACGTGCGCGGGCCGCAGCTCGCGGATGCGCGCGCGCACCAGGCGCGCGCACGCCGGGCTGTGGTGGCGCACGCCGATGAACTCCGCGCCCATCAGCCGGGCAGCAGGTGCCGGGCGCCGTGCAGCTCGGACCAGGCGGCGCCGGAGCGCTTGCCCGCCTGCTGCTCCAGGTAGCGGCGCAGCCTGGCCAGGTCCTCGGCGTCGTCCTTGGCCGCGGTGCCCGCCAGGCAGGCCACCACGTCGGCGGCCGAGCCGGGTTCGCGGCGCAGGAACCAGCCGCGCAGGCCGACCGCGTGCGCCACCGACACCGCCTCGGCGGTGGACATCACCGTCGAGAGCCGCTCGCCGTCGCGGCCGGCGCCGCCGCGCAGGTCGCGGAAGGCGCGCACCAGCACCTCCAGCACGTCCTGCCGCTGCGGCACGGCCACCCCGGACTGGCGCAGCAGCCGCCCCGCCTCCTGCTCGACCAGCGCCAACTCGGTGCCGAAGTCCGCGATGGGGAACACCGTCTCGAAGTTGAACCGCCGCTTGAGCGCCGCGCTCATCTCGTTGACGCCCCGGTCGCGGGTGTTGGCGGTGGCGATGACGTTGAAGCCCGCGCGGGCGAACACCATGCCGTCCGGCCCGGTCAGCTCCGGGATAGCGATGACCCGCTCGGACAGCAGCGACAGCAGCGAGTCCTGCACCTCCAGCGGGCAGCGGGTGATCTCCTCGAACCGCACCACCGCGCCCTCGGCCATGCCGCGCAGCATCGGCGCGGGCACCAGCGAGCGGGTGGACGGGCCCTCGGAGACCAGCAGCGCGTAGTTCCAGGAGTACTTGATCTGGTCCTCGGTGGTGGCCGCGCCGCCCTGCACGGTGAGCGTGGACAGGCCGCTGACCGCCGCCGCCAGCAGCTCCGACAGCAGCGACTTGGCCGTGCCGGGCTCCCCGACGAGCATCAGGCCGCGGCTGGTGGCCAGGGTGACCAGCGACCGGTCGATCAGCGACGGGTCGCCGACGAACTTGCGGCTGATCCCGGCGGACTCGTCGCCGACGATGAACCGGCGGGCGGCGTCCATGCTCAGCCACCACCCCGGCGGGCGGGCGCCGGTGTCCTCGGCGCGCAGCCTGGCCAGCTCGTCGGCGTGGCGGACCTCGGCGGGCGGCCGCTGGAGGGTGTCGTTGTCGCTCATCGCTCTTCCGTGTTCGCGCGGGGTCGGTGGTCGGGGGTCACTGGGCGGTCAGCATCAGCAGGTCGGCCAGGAACTCCGAGGCCACCACCGCGTCGATGCCGGAGAAGGTGTGCTTGACCTGGTCGCGGCCCCAGTAGTAGGTGGACTCGTCGGCCAGCCAGACGTGCCGCAGGGTCAGCTCCGGCCACATGTCGACCATGCCCACGGCGATGCCCGGGTCGAGGTCGATGACCAGGGCGCGCCCGTCGGACAGCGGCTTGGAGACCCACCCCTCCACGCCCCCGTCCATCGGGGTGCCGCGCTCCCAGCCGCGGTGCACCAGGCCGAGCACCCGGCCCACCGGCACCACCGCGCCCTCGAACCGGGCCAGCGACCGCGCGGCCCGCTCCTCGTCGGTCAGCTCGTGCACCGGCCTGCCCAGCTGCGGGAAGGGCTGGAGGATCTCGTAGTCGGCGAACAGCTCGCTCCAGGCGCCCAGCGCGTCCCCGAGGTGCAGCGGGTGCGCGACCCCGACGGAGGCGTCCTCGGGCAGGGTGAAGGTGTCGTCCTCGACATCGGCCAGGGTGCGGTCCTCGGCCAGCCGGAACGACCCGGTGAGCGCGCCCGCGCGGTCGTAGGTGCCCCACACCAGGCGGCGGACGAGGTGCCACAGCAGCGGGTGCCCCGCGAAGAACTGGGTGAACTCCTCCGCAGGCCAGCGGCGGCCCACCACCATCGCCCGCTCCAGCCTGCGCACCTGCTCCTGGGCGACGGCCTTGACGTCCTTCTTCAGCCCGGAGAACAGCTGGTAGGCGTGCGGGGCCAGGGCCGGGTCGTCCTTGGCGCCGGGCTTGGGCAGCACCTTGCGCGGTGTGCCGTCCTCGTCGCGGACGAACGGCTTGAGCTGCTCGTCGAAGCCCACGGTGAACCGGCGCGGGCCGTAGTCGAGCACCATCGACCCGGTCTCGTCCAACCCCAGGTCGGGCACCAGCCGGTCGGCCAGCTGCTCGGTGGACAGGCCCAGGCCCTCGGCCACCTCCAGCATCTTCTCCTGGGCGCGGCCACGCAGGCCCTTGAACTTCACCTTGTTCGCGATGCCGTTGAGGTGCATCAGCGCCACGTCGCTGCCGATCTCGGCCAGCACGTCCAGGCCGGTGACCGCGCGCTGGTGGCCGCCCTCACCCGGCCAGGCGCGGATGAGCGGCGCGAGGCCGCGCACCACCTCGTCGTCCCCGATGTCGCCGAGCACGGTCAGCGCCCAGCTCTGCTTCGACGGCGCCCCGGTGGTCAGCCAGTAGCGGAACAGCTGCCAGCCGAAGCGGGCCAGCGACGCCGCGTCCACGTGCTCCTTGACCTGCGCGAGCCCCGGGTACGGGTCGCCGGGCTTGCACAACGCGAAGACGGTGATGAGGTGCCCGGCGGCGGACAGCGGCAGCGCCGAGCGGCGGTCGGCCAGCAGCACCTGCGGCAGCAGCCCGGGGTTGGCCCAGTCCTCGACCGCGGGCAGCTTGGCGGGCAGCACCTCCAGCGGGTCGGTGGCCAGCACCGCCTTCACCGCCGCCTCGGCCTCCTGGCCGTACTCGGCGGCCACCGCCAGCACGGCCTCGTCGCCGTCGCGGGCGGCGACCTGGCGGGCCACCAGCTCGGCGGCGGTCCGGTCCTTGCCCGCCTTGCCCACCAGGACGGGCACCAGCGGGCGCAGCGCGGCGGCGCCGTGCCGGGCGAAGTAGGCCATGGCCCGGGACCGCACGCTCTTGAGCCGCCCCACCCAGCCCGCCATCAGCGCCGAGACCTCCGGGCCGGTGAACGGCTGGAGCAGGTCCACCGCGGCCTGCGGCTGCGCGCCCGCCAGGTGCAGCAGCGCGTCGAGGGCGTCGAGCTCGAAGCGGGCGACGAGCGGCCTGCCCCAGCCGTCGAAGTACCAGCCGTCGTCCGGGCGCCACCGCCGCAGGACGGCGAGCGAGCGGTCGACGGGCCCCTGCACCAGCAGCGGCAGCTGCTTCCAGTTCCCGTAGCGGGCGGTGGGCGAGAACGCCGAGCGGTACTCGGCGTCCCAGTCGCCGCGCTCGAACGCGCCCTCCTCGCGCGGTTCGCGCGCCCACCGGTCGCGCTCCCCCTCGGCCCAGGCGATGCCGCGCCCGCCCCGGGGTTCGAGACCGGCGACGACCTGGGCCCTGGTCCGCGAGCGCGGGCGCAGCCACGGCGGGTCGGCCAGCACCGGGGGCAGGTCGGCGGGGTCGGCGTCGGGCACCCGCTCGGCGGAGGTGGTGACGATGCCGTCGAGCACCGACCGGGCCTGCGGGGACACCTCGACGCGCTCGACGACGTCCGGGCGGGCGAGGACGTGCGCGGTGAGCAGGGTGCCCAGCACCCCCGGGTCGCGCTTGCCCGCGATCGCCTCGGCCAGCAGGCGCGCGCCCCGGCACGGGAAGCGGCGCAGCGCCTCCTGCACCGCGGACGGGGCGTTCTTGCTCTTCGGGGCGCGCTCCAGCAGGGCGGAGAACGCCTCGTCGCCGGGGAAGGTCGCCAGGTGGCCCAGCACGGCGCGCTCGGCGTCGGTGCTGGCGTCGGCCAGCCACTCCAGCAGCGCGGGCACCAGCTCGACCCCGTGGGTGTGCACGAGGGTGGGCAGCATCCGGGGCGAGTACGTCAGCATCCACACCGACACGCGGGGTCGGACCTGGTCCAGCTCGGCCAGGTCCTGCGCGGCCTGGGCGAGCAGGCGCAGGAACGTGCCCTGGACACTCGCCTGCGCGGCCAGCGCTTCACGGCGCCAGTCGTCCTCGGTGGGCAGCAGGTAGGCCGCGAGGGCGCGTCTGCTGTCGCTGGTGCGCCAGCGGCCCGCCGCCTCCACGGCGGCGGCGTGGTCGGCGTCGGGGGCCGTGGCCAGCGCGTACCGGATCCGCTCGGCCAGCCCCTCCCCCGACCACCGCCAGTTGGCCTGCACGTCGACCCGGTCGACGAAGGTCCCCGGCTCCCGGTGGGTCGCGTTGTGCGCGATCGCGGTCAGCGCCAGCACCGCCTCGGTGGCGAACGCGGGACCCCACTCGGCGAGCCAGTGGTCGGCGAAGACGACGTACTTGGACTCGTCGGACCAGCGGGCGGAGCCGGTGCACACCGCCAGCACGACGGCCGCGCCGAGCGGGTGGGGCGAGCCGCCCAGGTGGGCGTGGGCGGCGGCGCGCAGCTCGGGGTGGGTGCGCGGGTCCGCGAGGGTGGCCACCAGGGCGCTGCGGCGCAGCTCGACCAGCTCGGTGGCGGCGGCGGTGGCGCCCGGGGTGAGCTTGCGGGGGCTGGTGGCGGTGCCGCGGCGGGGCACGGCGTAGCGGGCCACCGAGGTGTGCGGCTGCCAGACGTCCTCGTCCGGCCACTCCGCCACGTCCTGCCCGGCGGCCACAGCGGGCCCAGCGGCCACCAGGGGCTCCGGCGCCTGGGTGGGCTCAGCGGGCTCGGCGGCGGGGGTCTGGTCGCCGCCCGCGGGCGGTGCGGCGGCCTCGTCCGGGGTGGACTGTCCGACCGCGACCGGGGCGCCCACCTCGGAGTACCCCTTGCGCAGCTTCTCCCCGACCAGCTTGTCCAGGTGCGCGGTGGCCGCCGCCTGGGTGGCGAACTCCTTGTCCTTGGCCTGCCCTGTGGTGCCCAAGCGCCCCCAGCGCACCGACACGACGAGCCCACCGGAGGTGAGCCCGCCCTCCCAGAACTTCTCCGACCCGCCGCCGACGTACTCCAACCGCCGCATGGTGCCCCTCAACCCGTACCTGTTCGTCCGATTGACAGCCAACGTACCGGTCGCCACCGACAGTTTTGGGGCGTTCGCCGGAGTGCACCGGGGCAGGGGCACGGGTAGAACTGGGTGCCCGGTTGTTCCCGGTCCGAAGGGAAGAGGTCCAGATGGGTGCTCGGCACCGCTTGGGCGCACTCTCCGCGGCGGTGCTGACCGCCGCCGGAGTCGCGCTGATCCCGGCAACACCGTCCGCGGCGACCCCCGCGACCCCGGCCCCGCCCACCGGCCCGGTGGCCACCGGGCGCGGCGGGGCGGTCGTCTCCGACACCGTGCAGTCGACCGAGGCGGGCCTGTCGGTGCTGCGCCGCGGTGGCACCGCGGCCGACGCCGCCGTGGCGGTGGCGGCCACGCTCGGCGTCACCGACCCGTTCGTCGCGGGCCTCGGCGGCGGCGGCTACTTCGTCTACTACGACGCCCGCACCGGCCGCGTGTCCACACTGGACGGCCGGGAGACCACCCCGCGCGCGGGCGACGAGAAGATGTTCGTCAACCCCGCCACCGGCCAGCCCTACGACTTCGCCACGGCGGTCACCAGCGGCCTGTCCGTCGGCGTGCCCGGCATGCTCGCCACCTGGGAGCGCGCGTTGCAGAAGTGGGGCCGCTTCCGCCTCGCGGACACGCTGCGCCCGGCGATCGAGGTGGCCGACCGCGGCTACCCGCTCACCCCGGCGCTGCGCACCCAGATCGCGAACAACGAGTCACGGCTGCGCCAGTTCACCTCGTCGTCGGAGCTGTTCCTGCCGGGCGGCTCGGTGCCCGCGGTCGGCACGGTGCTGCGCAACCCCGACCTGGCCAACACCTACCGCGACATCGCCCGCGGCGGCGCCAAGGCGTTCTACGGCGGCGCGGTCGGCCGCGACGTGGTGGACGCGGTGCAGAACCCGCCGCTGGCCCCTGACCACACGATCACCCCGCCGCAGGGCCGGATGGTGCTCGACGACCTCAAGTCCTACAAGGTGGTCGACCAGGCGCCCACGCACATCCGCTACCGCGGCCTCGACGTCTACGGCATGGCGCCCTCCTCCAGCGGCGGCATCACCGTGGGCGAGTCGCTGAACATCCTGGAGAACTTCGACCTGCGGAAGATGGACCGCACGCAGGCCCTGCACCACTACCTGGAGGCCTCCAAGCTCGCCTACGCCGACCGGAACCGGTTCATCGGCGACCCCAGGTTCGTCAAGGTTCCGCAGGACGCGCTGCTGTCGGACCGGTACGCCGCCTCCCGCGCCTGCCTGATCGACCCCGCCAAGGCCGCCACCGCCCCCGTGGCGCCTGGCGACCCCGCCAAGCCGGGCTCGTGCAAGGCGGGCACGGCGACCGCCACCCCGGACACCGAGGTGCACACCAACCACTTCGTCGTGTCCGACGCGTGGGGCAACGTCGTCTCTTACACCAACACCATCGAGCAGCTGGGCGGCAGCGCCATCGTCGTCCCGGACCGCGGCTTCCTGCTCAACAACGAGCTGACCGACTTCAACTTCGCCCCGACCCAGGGCAGCGCCCCGGACCCGAACCTGCCGGCGGCGGGCAAGCGGCCGCGGTCGAGCATGTCCCCGACGATCGTGCTCAAGGACGGCCGCCCGTGGCTGGCGGTGGGCTCCCCCGGCGGCTCGACGATCATCACCACCGTGCTCCAGGTGCTGGTCAACCGCATCGACCTGGGCATGTCCCTGCCGGAGGCCATCGCGGCGCCCCGGGCCAGCCAGCGCAACACCGCGGCGGTGACCGCCGAACCGGCGTTCATCTCCGGCGCGGGCGGGCTGACCGCGCTCGGCCACACCTTCAACCCGCAGGCCGAGATCGGCGTGGCGGCGGGCCTGGAGTTCCTGGGCAACGGCAAGGTGCTGGCCGTCGGTGAGCCGACGCGGCGCGGCGGCACCTCGGCGGGGGTGCTCTTCCCGACCCGCTGACCTGCGCTGCCCGGTGCCCGGCTCCCCTGGGGGCCGGGCACCGGCGCGTCAGGAGGTGCCGTCGTCGAGCAGGGCCTTGATGGCCGCGCGCTCGTCGCCCGGGAACACCATGACCCGCAGCCCCTCGCCGTCCTCGGCGGGGACGGTCGTGGCGCGCACCCCGGCCTGCTTGAGCCGCTCCTCGACGAACTGGGCCGCGGTGCGGCTGGGCACCTTGGCGATCTCGCGGAGCAGGCCGTAGTCCTTGCGGGTGTCGGAGGCGAACGACCAGCGCAGCACCAGCCCCAGCGCGCCGATCACCAGCAGCGCGACGAGGGTGAGGTAGGGGGCGGGCAGGTCCATGCCGCCATCCTCCCGTCTTGACCGATCCGGTGCCGACCAGGGCGCCTTGTGAGCAACTGCACGGGGGCGATCTCTGTTACCGGCCAGTATCCTTCACCAAAACGTCGGTTGCTAACGGAGGTTAACCGGTGCCGTACCCCACTGATGGAGAGCGCGACCGCCCGTGGGTCATGCGGACCTACGCCGGCCACTCGTCCGCGGCCAAGTCCAACGAGCTCTACCGGCGCAACCTGGCCAAGGGCCAGACGGGCCTGTCGGTCGCGTTCGACCTGCCGACCCAGACCGGGTACGACCCCGACCACGAGCTCGCCAAGGGCGAGGTGGGCAAGGTGGGCGTGCCGGTCAGCCACATCGGTGACATGCGCACCCTGTTCGACCAGATCCCGCTGGGCGGGGCGAACACGTCGATGACGATCAACGCGACGGCCATGTGGCTGCTGTCGCTCTACGTCACCGTGGCCCAGGAGCAGGCCGACGCCGAGGGCACCGACTGGCACGAGGTCGTCGGCCGCCTGGCGGGCACGACCCAGAACGACATCATCAAGGAGTACCTGTCGCGGGGCACCTACGTGTTCCCGCCCGGGCCCAGCCTGCGGCTGATCACCGACATGGTCGCCTACACGGTGCAGAACGTGCCGAAGTGGAACCCGATCAACATCTGCAGCTACCACCTGCAGGAGGTCGGCGCGACCCCGGTGCAGGAGGTCGCCTACGCGATGTGCACGGCCATCGCGGTGCTCGACGCGGTGAAGAACTCCGGGCAGGTGCCGGAGGAGAAGTTCGGCGACGTGGTCGCCCGCATCTCGTTCTTCGTCAACGCGGGCGTGCGGTTCGTGGAGGAGATGTGCAAGATGCGCGCCTTCACCGAGCTGTGGGACGAGATCACCCGTGACCGCTACGGCATCGAGGACCCCAAGCACCGCCGGTTCCGCTACGGCGTGCAGGTCAACTCCCTGGGCCTGACCGAGGCGCAGCCGGAGAACAACGTGCAGCGCATCGTGCTGGAGATGCTGGCGGTGTCGCTGTCGCGCAAGGCCCGCGCCCGCGCGATCCAGCTGCCCGCCTGGAACGAGGCGCTGGGCCTGCCCCGGCCCTGGGACCAGCAGTGGGCGCTGCGCATGCAGCAGGTGCTCGCCTACGAGACCGACCTGCTGGAGTACGAGGACATCTTCGACGGCTCCCCGGTGATCGAGGCGAAGGTCAACTCGATCCTGGAGGGCGCGCGCGCCGAGATCGACCGGGTGCAAGCCATGGGCGGCGCCGTCGCGGCCGTGGAGTCGGGCTACATGAAGACCCAGATGGTCGGCTCGCTGGCCGACCACCGCCGCCGCATCGAGGCGGGCGAGCAGGTCATCGTCGGGGTGAACAAGTTCGACACCACCGAGCCCAGCCCGCTGCAGGCCGAGGGCGCCAAGGCGATCGAGACCGTCGACCCGGTGGCCGAGCAGGAGGCCGTGGACGCCATCAAGCGCTGGCGGGCGGGCCGCGACGCCACCACCGTCGAGGACGCCCTCACCGGCTTGCGCGACGCCGCCAAGACCGACGCGAACCTGATGGAGGCCACGATCACCTGCGCGAAGGCCGGGGTCACCACCGGCGAGTGGGCCCAGGCCCTGCGCGAGGTCTTCGGCGAGTACCGCGCCCCCACCGGCGTCTCCGGCGCCTCCGCCACCGGCGAGGCGGGCGCCGCCCTCGGCGCCGTCCGCGACCGGGTCAAGCAGACCGGCGAGGAGCTCGGCGAGCGCCTGCGCATGCTGGTCGGCAAGCCCGGCCTCGACGGCCACTCCAACGGCGCCGAGCAGATCGCCGTCCGCGCCCGCGACACCGGCTTCGAGGTCGTCTACCAGGGCATCCGCCTCACCGCCGACCAGATCGTCGCCGCCGCCGTCCAGGAGGGCGTGCACGTCGTCGGCCTCTCCATCCTCTCCGGCTCCCACCTCGACGCCGTCCCCGCCGTCGTCGAGGGCCTGCGCGCCGCGGGCGCGGGCGACATCCCCGTCGTCGTCGGCGGCATCATCCCCCCCGACGACGCCGCCGTCCTGACGGCCAAGGGCGTGGCCCGCGTCTTCACCCCCAAGGACTACGAGATGACCCAGATCATGAACGAGATCGTCGACGTCATCCGCGAGGCCAACGACCTGGCCTGACCCCCGCCACCAGGGGCGGGTTCCTCCGGGAACCCGCCCCTGCCGCATTGCTCACCACGGCGCCACCCACGAACCGGCCCCGCTGTGCGTTGGCCCTGCCGGTTGGTCCTGTTCGCGACGGCCATCCCCAAGCCCCCGGCCCCCATCAACCACTCGGCCGAGTTGTCCACAGCCCTTTCGCGGTGGTCAAGTTCCGTCGCCCCCCACCGGTAACGTTGAAAACAGGGGTCCCCTTGCCCGGGCTACCCCCGCGCCAGCCTGGGTCAAAGTGGCACGAGAAGACACCAAGGCGACCACCCCCACAAACCGAGTCCGGACAGCAGGCACTGCCCGGTTGGGTGGATTCGCTTGGTCGGGGGTGACGATCATGTGCTATCCAAACGGGACGGGCGGGCGTCTTTTCAGCCCGCCTTTTCCCCGCCCGCAGCACATGATCGTCATAGGGGCCCCGACCAAGCGGATCCACCCAACCGGGCCCACCACCCAAACCCCCGCTTGTCCAAAGCCCCGCGGCAGCGGGGAAGCACGGGGTCAAGAAGCCCAGGGGATGCGACGCCCGGGAGGAGCGCTCTCCAACCAGGAGAGGAACCCGGTGAGCGCGTCGGGCGCCATGGCGATCTCGAAGGGCGGGATGCCGGTGCCCGCGGGCGGCTCGAACCGCAGCACCTTGGAGCCGAGCGGCATGTTGGGGGTCTCGCCGCGCTCGGGGTCGCGCCGGGAGGCGATCTCCAGGACCTCCCGGCTGATCCGGCGGTCCGGGCCCGCCTTGAGGCTCAGCGCGCGGAACCAGGCGAACTCGTCGCCCTGGTAGCGGGCGACGCCGAGGTGCCAGCCCTTGCCGGAGTCGTCGGCCCTGGCGCGCATGGCGACGTGCACGCCGCCGGAGCGCAGCAGCCGCAGGCGGCGGTAGACGAGGGCGAGCAGGACGAGCAGGACCGCGGCCAGGAGCACCACCACCACCGAGCTGATGTCCACCGGCCGCTCCCCTGCCCGCTAGGCCGTCATCAGGCCGTCTGCTCGGCGGCGCGGAGCTGGGCCGCGGCCCTGGTCCTGGTCGCGTCGTCGTCGGCGGTGAGGGCGGAGCGGGCAGCGGAGACGTCGATCTCGGTGGAGAGCTCGGCGGCCTCGGCGAGGATGCTCACCGCGTCGGCGGTGACGGAGAGGAAGCCGCCGTAGACCGCGGCGACGACGGTCTCGCCGTCGGCGGTGCGGATCTTGACCACGCCGCCCTCGACGAGCTGGCCGAGCACCGGCTCGTGGCCCGGCATGATGCCGATCTCGCCCTCGGTGGTCTGGGCGACCACGAAGGTGCCCGTGCCCGACCAGAGGCGTCGTTCCACGGCGACCAGTTGGACGGACATCTCGGCCACGGGGTGCTCCTTCGGGTCGGGACTCGGGCCGGGCAGCGGTGACGCGCCCGGTCGGGGTCCAGTCTAGTCGGACGCGGCGCGCGATCCCCAGGCAGGCCGGTGTCGCCGCGCACAGGACAACCCGATCGACCGAGGCCGCCCGCACCCCGTTCCGGGCACCGGGGCTCTCCTGGCGCCGCAGGGCAACCGCGACAGGCGATCGGGGTCATCCTGCCGAGTGGTCCCTCCCCGCGTCCTGTCACGCCACTGGGCCGCCGCACCCCGGGACGCACCGAGGCCCGGTGCCCCCAGCTGGGGGGCACCGGGCCTCGGTGAGCGGCTGGCGGGCCTCAGGCCTTCTTGCCGGTCAGCTCGTGGTAGCGGCGCTCGAGGTCGTCGAGACCACCGATGGAGAGGAACGCCTGCTCCGGGACGTGGTCGTACTCGCCCTTGGTCACCTTGTCGAACGCCTCGATGGTGTCCGACAGCTTGACGAACGAGCCCGCGTCGCCGGTGAACTTCTCCGCGACGAAGAAGTTCTGCGACAGGAAGCGCTCCAGGCGGCGCGCCCGGTTCACCGTCACCTTGTCCTCTTCGGACAGCTCGTCCATGCCGAGGATGGCGATGATGTCCTGCAGCTCCTTGTACTTCTGCAGGATCCGCTTGACCTCCTGGGCCACCCGGTAGTGCTCGGCGCCGACCACGCCCGGGTCGAGGATCCGGGAGGAGGAGGTCAGCGGGTCGACCGCCGGGTAGATGCCCTTCTGCGAGATGGGGCGGGAGAGCTCCGTCGTCGCGTCCAGGTGGGCGAAGGTGGTCGCCGGGGCGGGGTCGGTGTAGTCGTCCGCGGGCACGTAGATCGCCTGCATCGAGGTGATCGAGCGGCCGCGGGTCGAGGTGATCCGCTCCTGCAGCTCACCCATCTCGTCGGCCAGGGTGGGCTGGTAGCCGACGGCGGAGGGCATGCGGCCCAGCAGCGTCGAGACCTCCGAGCCCGCCTGGGTGAACCGGAAGATGTTGTCGATGAACAGCAGCACGTCCTGGTTCTGGACGTCGCGGAAGTACTCCGCCATGGTCAGCGCGGACAGCGCGACGCGCATGCGGGTGCCCGGCGGCTCGTCCATCTGGCCGAAGACCAGCGCGGTGTCCGGCAGCACCCCCATCTCCTCCATCTCGAGGAAGAGGTCGGTGCCCTCGCGGGTGCGCTCGCCGACCCCGGCGAACACCGAGGTGCCACCGAAGTTGCGGGCGATGCGGGTGATCATCTCCTGGATGAGCACCGTCTTGCCCACGCCCGCCCCGCCGAACAGGCCGATCTTGCCGCCCTCGACGTAGGGGGTCAGCAGGTCGATGACCTTGACGCCGGTCTCCAGCATCTTGGTCTTGCCCTCGAGCTGGTCGAAGGCGGGCGCCTTGCGGTGGATGCTCCAGCGCTCGGCGTCGGCGGCGTGGCCGGGGGCGTCGAGGCACTCGCCGAGGGCGTTGAACACGTGGCCCTTGACCGCGTCGCCGACCGGCACCGAGATGGCCGCGCCGGTGTCGCGCACCGGGGTGCCGCGGACCAGGCCGTCCTGGGGCGCCATGGAGATGCAGCGCACCAGGTTGTCGCCGAGGTGCTGGGCGACCTCGAGGGTGATGGTCTTCTTCAGCGCCTCGAGCTCGACCTCGACCTTGAGGGCGTTGTAGAGGTCGGGCACGGAGTCGCGGGGGAACTCGACGTCGACGACGGGGCCGATGACGCGGACCACGCGGCCGGTGCCGGTGCTGGTGGTGGGTTCCTGGACTGCGGTCATGGCTTATTCATCACTTCCTGCGGCCGAGAGCGCCTCGACGCCGCCGACGATCTCGCTGATCTCCTGGGTGATCTGCGCCTGGCGAACCTGGTTGGCAACGCGGGTGAAGCTGCGGACGAGCTCGTCGGCGTTGTCGGTGGCCGCCTTCATGGCCGTCCGCCGGGCCGCCGACTCCGAGGCCGCCGACTCCAGCAGCGCCGCGAAGATCCGCGTGTTGACGTACTTCGGGAGCAGGTTGTCCAGCAGCACCTCGGCGCTGGGCTCGAACGAGTACGCCGAGCTGAGGGTCTGCTCGGAGTACTCGACCTCCATCGGGGCGACCCGGGTGGCGGTCGGGCGCTGCGACAGCATGGACACGAACTCCGTGTAGACCACGTGCAGCTCGTCCACGCCGAGCACGCCGTCGGGACCGGGCTGGTCGCCCTCGTCGTCGGCGCCCCGCAGGAACGCCTCGACGAGGGTGTCGCCCGCCGCGGCGGCGTCGGTGTACCCCGGGGCCTCGGAGAACCCGCTCCAGCTGCCCGCCACCTCGCGGTTGCGGAACCGGTAGTAGTTCAGGCCCTTGCGGCCGATCACGTACACCACCGGCGTCTTGCCCTGCTCGCGCAGCAGCGCTTGCAGCTCCTCGGCGGCGCGCAGCACGTTGGCGTTGTAGCCGCCGCACAGGCCCCGGTCGGAGGTGATGACGACGACGGCCGCCCGGCCGGTGCGCCCGCGCTCGACCAGCAGCGGCGAGTCCAGGTTGGACGAGCCGGTGGCCAGCTCGGTGAGCACCGAGGTGATCTCGTCCGAGTACGGCTTGGCCGCCGCGACCCGGGCCTGCGCGCGGCTGATCCGCGAGGTGGCGATCAGCTCCTGCGCCTTGAAGATCTTCTTGAACGACTGGGCGGAGCGGATCCGCTGTCGGATTTCCCGGAGTTGCGCCATGTCGTCAGGCCTTCGGCTGCGACTTGTTGACCTTCACCGTCTCCTGGCCGACCTCGGACTCGGCCATCGCGTCGGCCTGGTCGCCGGTGCCCAGCGGGGTGCCGTCGCCCGCGGTGAAGGACTTCTTGAACTCCTGCACCGCCGCCTGCAGGCGCTCGATGTTGTCGTCGGTGAGCTTCTTGTCGGTGCGGATCTCGTCGAGGATGCCCGCGTGCCGGTGCCGGATGTTGTCCAGCAGCTCGGTCTCGAAGCGGCGCACGTCGTCGACGGCCACGTCGTCGAGGAAGCCCTTGGTGCCGACGAAGATGGAGACGACCTGCTCCTCCATCGCGACCGGGGAGTACTGGCCCTGCTTGAGCAGCTCCATCATCCGGGTGCCGCGCTCGAGCTGGGCCTTGGAGGTGGCGTCGAGGTCGGAGGCGAAGGCGGCGAAGGCCTCCAGCTCGCGGTACTGGGCCAGCTCCAGGCGCAGCGTCGAGGCGACCGACTTCATGGCCTTGGTCTGCGCGGCGGTGCCGACGCGCGAGACCGAGGTGCCGACGTTCACCGCGGGCCGCTGGCCCGAGTTGAACAGGTCGGACTCCAGGAAGCACTGGCCGTCGGTGATGGAGATGACGTTGGTGGGGATGTAGGCGGAGATGTCGTTCGCCTTGGTCTCGATGATCGGCAGGCCGGTCATCGAGCCGCCACCGAGGTCGTCGGACAGCTTCGCGCAGCGCTCCAGCAGGCGGGAGTGCAGGTAGAAGACGTCGCCGGGGTAGGCCTCGCGGCCCGGCGGGCGGCGCAGCAGCAGCGAGATCGCGCGGTAGGCCTCGGCCTGCTTGGTCAGGTCGTCGAAGATGATCAGGACGTGCTTGCCCTGGTACATCCAGTGCTGGCCGAGCGCGGAGCCGGTGTAGGGCGCCAGCCACTTGAAGCCCGCGGAGTCCGAGGCGGGGGCGGCGACGATGGTGGTGTACTCCATCGCGCCCGCGTCCTCCAGCGCGGCCTTGACGCCCGCGATGGTGGAGCCCTTCTGGCCGATCGCGACGTAGATGCAGCGGACCTGCTGCTTCGGGTCGCCGGTCGCCCAGGCCTTCTTCTGGTTGATGATGGTGTCGACGCAGACCGTGGTCTTGCCGGTCTTGCGGTCACCGATGATCAGCTGGCGCTGGCCGCGGCCGATCGGGGTCATCGCGTCGATGGCCTTGATGCCGGTGGGCATCGGCTCCTCGACCGGCTGGCGCTGCACCACGGTCGCGGCCTGCAGCTCCAGCGCGCGGTTGTCCTCGGCCTCGATGTCGCCGAGGCCGTCGATCGGGGCGCCGAGCGGGTCGATGACCCGGCCGAGGAAGGCGTCGCCGACGGGCACCGACAGCACCCGGCCGGTCCGCTTGACCTCCTGGCCCTCCTCGATCTTGTCGTAGTCGCCGAGGATGGCCGCGCCGATCTCGCGGGCGTCCAGGTTCAGCGCCACGCCGACGATGCCGCCGGGGAACTCCAGCAGCTCGTTGGCCATGGCCGAGGGCAGGCCCTCCACGTGGGCGATGCCGTCACCGGTGTCGGCCACGACCCCGACCTCTTCCCGGTTGACGTCCGGGGAGTAGCTGGAGACGTAGTTCTCGATCGCACTGCGGATCTCGTCCGACGAGATCGTCAGCTCCGCCATGTCGTTCCTGCTCTCGCTTCGTTTCTGGAAAGTTCTCGGGGTCAGGCGAACCGGCGCCGCAGCGCGTCGAGCCGTCCGCGGGTGCTGCCGTCGATGACCTCGTCGCCGACCTTGATCACCAGGCCGCCGCCGAGGTCGGGGTCGACCTCCAGGTGCAGGGCGATCGGGCGGGAGTAGATCCGCTGCAGCGAGCTGGTGAGCCGGTCCTGCTGCTCCGCCGAGAGCGGACCGGCCGACACCACGTGCGCGACCGAGCGCTCGCGGCGGCGGGCCGCCGCCGCGGCCAGCGCCTCCAGGCCGGTCACCAGGCCGCGGCCGCGCGGCTGGGCCACCAGGTTCTCCACCAGCGTGGCGGTGGCGGCGGTGACCTTGCCGCCGAGCAGGTCGCGGACCAGCGACACCCGCCCCTCGGCGGGGGCGTTGCGGTCGGTCAGCGCCCGCTCCAGCTCGGTCTGGTCGGCCACGATGCGGCCGAACCGGAACAGCTCGTCCTCGACCGAGTCCAGCTCGCCCACCCGCTCGGCGGAGACCAGGACCGCGGTCGTGGCCAGCGACTCCAGGCCGTCGACCAGTTCGCGGGGGGAGGACCAGCGGGCCCCCACGGCGGCGGAGACCACCGCGAGGGTCGCGTCCGAGACCTTGCCGGTCAGCAGGCTGGTGGCCAGCCCCTGGCGGGCGGCGGGCTCGGTGGACGAGTCGGCCAGGGTGCGGCGCAGGCCGACCTCCCGGTCGAGCAGGCCCGCGACGGCGAACAGCTCGCCGCCCAGGCCGTCCGCGCCGCCCTCGGCCACGTCGAGCAGGGTCAGCTCGACGGCGGCGAGGGCTTCCCGGCTCGCGGCGTGGAATGTCATCTGCGCGTCCCCTAGTTCTTCGCCGGGGCCGAGACCGAGTCCAGCTCGGCGAGGAACCGGTCGACGGTGCCGCGGCGGCGGGTCTCGTCCTCCAGGGACTCACCCACGATGCGGCCCGCCAGCTCGACGGCGTTGCGGCCCAGCTCGGCGCGCAGCTCGGCGACGATCTGCGCGCGCTGGGCCTCCAGCTGCGCCTGCCCCTGCGCGACGATGCGGGCGGACTCCTCCTGCGCCTGGGCGCGCAGCTCTTCCTTGATCTGCTCCGCCTCGGCGCGGGCGTCGTCGCGGATGCGCGCGGACTCCGCCCTGGCCTCGGCCAGCTGCGCCTTGTACTGCTGCAGCGCGGCCTCCGCCTCGGCCTGCGCCTGCTCCGCCTTGCGGATGCCGCCCTCGATCTTCTCGGTCCGCTCGGTGTAGAGCTTCTCGAAGCGCGGGACGACGAACTTGGCGATGATGAACAGCAGCAGGAGGAACGCGACCAGGCCGAGGATGATCTCCGCCAGGTGCGGCAGGACCGGGTTCAGGTCCTCCGCCTCCTGGGCCAGGACCAGTGCGGTCTTCAGCACGACGACTCCCTAGACGTGAAGGTGGACCTGATCAGGCAGCGCCGGAAGCGATGAAGTAGAGCACCAGGCCGATCAGCGCGAGGACCTCGACGAGGACGAAGGTGGTCCACGCGATGTTCATCAGCTTGCCCTGGGCCTCGGGCTGGCGCGCGGTGCCGTTGATGACCGCGGCCCAGATCAGGCCCACGCCGACGCCCGGGCCGATCGCACCGAGGCCGTAGCCGATGGCCGCGAGGCCCGGGTTGAGGTTCCCCGAGAAGGCATCCTGGGCCAGAACAAGAGCGCTCACTGTGTGTATCCCTTTCCAACTCGGTCCGCGGGCACCCGCGGATCGGGGGTCTGTGCGTTGACCGGTGTGGCCACGCGGTGCGACCGGCGACCGGTCAGTGGTCCTCGGCCAGCGCGCGGCCGATGTAGCTCGCGGCCAGCAGCGCGAAGATGTAGGCCTGCAGGACCTGGATGAAGGCCTCCAGGAACGTCATGGCGATCGCGAAGGCCCACGCGACGATCGACACCGGCTTGAGCGGCACCGCGGCGTGCAGCAGCAGGTACTCACCGCCCAGGGTGAAGACCAGCAGGATGAGGTGACCGGCGAACATCGCGGCGAACACCCGGATGGCCAGGGTGATCGGGTCCACCAGGAACTTCAGGAACAGCTCGATCGGCGTCAGCAGCAGCAGCACCGGCTTGGGCACGCCCGGCGGGATCAGCTGGTTCTTGAGGTAGCCGCCCAGGCCGAACTTCTTGATGCCCACGCCGTGGTAGACCGGGTAGACCACCAGGACGGCCAGCGCCAGCGGGAAGGCGATCTTGGACATCGTGGGGAACTGGATGAACGGGATGATCCCGTAGATGTTGTTCACCAGCACGAAGGTGAACAGGCTCAGCACCAGCGGGACGAACGGCTGGAACTCCTTGGAGCCGATCTGGTCCCTGGCGATGTTGTTGCGGCCGAAGTCGTAGACGGACTCGGCGGCGAACTGCCACTTGCTCGGCACGACCTTGAGGTTGCGCGAGGTGATCAGGAAGAAGGCCGCGATGATCACGACCGACAGGACCACCAGGACCATCGGTTTCGTGACGTCGCCGAAGATCGGCGGGAGAAAGAAGTCCTTCACGCCCGGCGGGTTGAACGTGTCACCCTCGGCCAGCACCAGCCTGCCCAACTGTGGGCTCCTTCCGGTTCTCCCGGCCGGCGTTCACTCCGCCGGGGGAATCGTCACGATCAGGACGTAACGTACCTGACAACCTCTGGGGGTCCTCACTCGGCCACCCCTTGCCAGGACGACCTCCCGGCGGCGTGCGCGCAACGCGGCATCACCGCCGTCGAAGGGGACCCTATCAGGCCCCTTGTGGACCACCGACCGCGCGTACTGCCCGGTAGCGCGCGGTCGGTGTACGCCGGGTGAACGGCGGCTGATCGGCTGTCGCGCGGGGCGGCCCGAACCCTCACGCCGGCGAGCATCGGGGCCTGTTCGGTGTGACAGCGGTGAGTGCCCGGCGGTGCACGACCTGTGATCGACAACTCCGCGCCCGTTCCCGTTCACCCGCCGTGGGCAGAAGTGGGAAAAGGACTTCGCGACAGGAATGGGGCGATTTCGACTATTGGGCCGAATAGCGGAAAAGCGCTGCGCCTCAGCGCTCGCCCGCGGGCACGATCGTGGGGATCTTGGTGCGGCGGAACGCCACGGCCTCGGCGGCGGCGGCCACCAGCACGACGGCGATCATCGTCAGCCCCAGCGACTTCGCGTGCAGCCCGTCCACCCCGCGCAGCAGGGTCATCACCACGAACAGCAGCAGCATCTTGCCGACGAACCCGCCCAGCGAGGCGGCCATGCCGATGTGCGGGCCGGAGTTGGCGCTCAACCGCATCAGGGCCAGGGTGATCAGCGAGGACGCGCACGCCAGCGCGCCGCCGATCAGCGCGCTGACCACGCCCGGGGTCCCGTGCAGCACGCCGAACAGGACCGCGCCGAGCGCGACGGTGGCCAGCGACGGCCAGAGCGCGTAGCGGAACATCGCGCTGGCCAGGGTGAGCTGCGCCCGCGCGTGCGGGGAGACCTCGTCCTGGGTGCCGGTGGTGGGGTGCTCGCTCATCACGTCCTCGCTCATCTCGGCGTCCAGTGTAGGCGCGGCCCGGCCCGGCCCCGGCTCAGCCCTGCCTGCGGGCCAGCACGCGGGGCAGGAAGGAGGCCGCCGCGGCGATCACCACCGCGATGAGCACCCCGGAGGTGACGAAGAACACGTCGAAGATGGTCAGGGCCACCGCGCCGAAGGCCAGCACGCCCGCCCACAGGTAGATGAGCAGCACCGCGCGGCGCTGCGAGTGGCCCACGGCGAGCATCCGGTGGTGCAGGTGCATCTTGTCCGCCGAGAACGGGCTCTCCCCGCGCCGGGTGCGCCGGACGACGGCCATCATCAGGTCCAGCAGCGGCACGAACAGCACCGCGGCCACGATGAACAGCGGCGAGAGCGTCGCGATCGTCTCGGTGGCGCCCCACAGCGTCGGGTTCGCCCGGCCGGAGGCCGAGGTGCTGGCGGCGGCGAGCATCAGGCCGATGAGCATCGAGCCGGAGTCGCCCATGAACAGCCGGGCGGGTTGGAAGTTGTGCGGCAGGAAGCCCAGGCACGCCCCGGCCAGGGTCGCCGCGATCAGCGCGGGCGGGTAGTTGTTGACGTCCCCGTTGGACTGGTCGAGCAGGTGCAGGGAGAACGCGCAGGTCGCGATGGCGGCGATGAGCCCGATGCCCGCGGCCAGGCCGTCGAGGCCGTCGACGAAGTTCATCGCGTTGACCATGGTGACCGCGAGCAGGATCGCCAGGATCCCGCCCTGGTTCTGGTCGAGGATGAGCACCGAGCCGAAGTGGTCGTCCCCGCCGCCCCAGGGCACCCACAGCACGAACCACTGGATGCCGAAGAGCACCAGCACGCCCGCGCAGGTGGTCTGCCCGGCGAACTTGGTCAGCGAGTCCAGTTCGAACCGGTCGTCGAGCATGCCGATGAGGACGATCACGCCGCCGCCGATGAGCACCGCCACCGGGTCGAGGCTGTAGTCGAAGGCGCGGCGCAGCACCGGCAGCTGGTGGGCGAGCAGGATGCCGCCGCACACCCCCAGGTACATGGCCACGCCGCCCATCCGCGGGATGGGCACCACGTGCACGTCGCGCTGCCGGGGGTAGGCCACCGCCCCGACCCGGATGGCGAACAGCCGGACCAGCCCGGTGAGCAGGAAGGTCAGCACGGCCGTGATGAGCCCGACGAGCAGGTACTCCCGCACCGGCAGCCCGGCGGGGGCGAAGCCGCTGAGCGGGGTCACCCTGCGGCGCTCCTGGGGTCGGCGGGGGACGGGCTGGCCACGGCTGTGCTCTCCTGCGGCGGGAAGGGGGACGGGGGGCGCACGTCAGCGGGGGGCGGTGGCGACCTCGGTGCCGAGCACCTCGGACACCTGCGCCAGGCTCACCCCGCCCTCGCGCAGCACGACCGGCTCGGGGCCGACCAGGCTCACGATGGTGGAGGGCACCGCCTCGACGACGGGGCCGCCGTCGAGGTAGACCGGCAGCTCCTCGCCGAACTGGGCCACCGCGTCCGCGGCGGTGGCCGCGGGCGGGCGGCCGGACTTGTTGGCGCTGGAGACCGCCATCGGGCCGACCTCGCGCAGCAGCTCCAGGGCCACCGGGTGCAGCGGCATGCGCAGCATGACCGTCTGCCCGGTCTCCCCGAGGTCCCACTGCAACGAGGGGGCGTGCGGGAGCACGATCGACAGGTCACCGGGCCAGAACGCCTCGATCAGCTGCCTGGCCGCGGTGGGCACCGACAGCACCAGGCCGTCCACGGTGGACCACGAGCCGACCAGGACGCCGACGGGCATGTCCGGGCCGCGGTTCTTGTGCGCCAGCAGGGCGCGCACCGCGCCCGCGGAGAAGGCGTCGCAGCCGATGCCGTACACGGTGTCGGTGGGGACCACGACCGACCGCCCGGCCCGGACGGCGCTCGCTGCGGCGCGCAGGCCGTCCGCGCGCTCCTCCGGCACGCTGCAGTCGTAGACCGTGCTCACCCGGGCGACTCTAGCGGTGCCCGGGGTGCCCGGTGCCCGCGACCCACGGGCCCCGGCGCGGGCCGCGCCACCCGGGTCTGCGGAACCGGACCACGATCAGGTAGAGCAGGGCGCTGCCGGTGACGATCCCGGCCACGACCAGCGCGACGCTGCCGGAGACGCCGCCGATGGCGACCAGGGTGAGCCCGAGCGAGGCGGCGAGCACGGCCAGGCTGACCGCGATGCCCTCGGGCTGCCAGCGGTAGCGGCGGGCGGTGTCGACCTCGGCGAGCAGCCGCTCGGCGGTGCGGCGCAGCTCCTCGTCGTCGACGTCGAGGTCGAGGATGCGGCGGGCGGCGCGCTCGCAGGTGGCCACCTGCTCGGCGGTGGTGAACGCGCCGGTGGCCCCGGCCTCGGCCCGCTCGCCGGGGGCGGCGGCGCGGGCCTGGTCGGCCACCGAGCACCAGGTGCTGGCCAGGTAGTAGCGCAGCACCGGGTCGGGGTCGCCCCCGTGCAGCCGCTCCAGCTCCTCGGCGGCGGCCAGCGCCTCGCCGTTGGCCACGTGCGCCTGGGAGAGCCCGAGCAGGGCCAGCCGGTCGCCGGGGGCCTGGCCGAGGGCGGCCCGGTAGCTGCGCACCGCGGAGCGGACCTGGCCCCGGGCCAGCGCGACGTCGCCGAGGCCGACGTGGTCGTGCGGGTGCCCGCGCTCGGCCAGCGCGGCCTCGAACTGCGCGCGCGCCTCGTCGAGGTGCCCGCTGAGCAGGGCGGACCGGCCGCGGTCGGCCGCGGACGGCGCGCCGGGGGGCGCCGCGGGCGCGGCGCGCCACTTGGCGATGACGTCTTCCCAGGTACGGAGCATTGGATCACCCGGGGCAGCACGCTACCCTCAGTTCGCCGGAACCGGGGAGCCGACCAGGGGAGTCGCCACGAACCGCCCATCGACGCGCCGACGGCGGCAGCTGAGCTCGCGCTGGCTGGCGTCGTCGCTGGTCGTCGCCTACGCGGGGGTCAGCGCGGCGGTGGGGGTGGTGCTGCTCAACGCCCCGAAGGACCCGGTCGTGGCGCTGCCGCAGGCCCCGTCGGTCACCTACGTCGACGCCCCCGGCCCCGAGCCCACCCCCGGCGAGACCACCCCCGCGGCGCCCTCGCCTTCGCGCGTGGCGATGCCGGTGCCCGCGGGCTACCAGCGGGTCTCCGGGCCGAACGGCCTGGTCACGGCCATCCCGCAGGGCTGGGTGGTCACCCGCTCGTCGGGCCCGGCGGCGATGCAGGCCACCGACCCCACCGACCCGGCCCGCTACGTCCGCTACGGCGGCGCGCCCGCCCCCGCGGCGGGGCTGCTGGAGTCGCACCTGGACTACGAGCGCACCTTCGCCGCCGCGCACCCCGGGTTCGTGCGGTTGAGCCTGGGCACCACGACCTACCACGGCACGCAGGCCGTGGACTGGGAGTTCGAGCACGACCTGGCAGGCGGCGGGCGCAGGCACGCGCACTCGATGTACTGGCGCTCGGGCGGCGTCGAGTTCTTCATCTACGCCGCGGCCCCGGCGGCCCGCTGGGCGGAGACCGAGCCGGTCTACGACACGCTGGTCGACCAGACCACGCCGTAGCCCCTGGTCGAGCCCTGGTCGGATTCCGGGCTCGCGGGCGAAGGGCATCGCCTCGTCCGCGGTGACCCGCCACTGCTGCCTCGCAGGGCCCAGCCGCACCTGGAGCGTTCACCCGCACGGGGTGGACACGACGAGCGCGGCAGCGGAGCGAGAGAGCCCGTCCCAGCACCGATCGGTGAACGTCTCGTCCGGTGGACCCACCTTGATTGTATGCGTGACCGCGCATATGTTGACCGTGGTCCAGGTCGACGAAGGGGAGAGCTGTGGGGCACGGGCATGGCCACGGGCACGGGCACGGCGTCCCGACCAGCGCCTCGGGGCGGCTGGTGGGCAGGCTGTGGGCCGCCTTCGGCATCGCGGCGGCGGTCATGGTCGTCGAGTTCGCCGTCGGTGTCGCGACGTCGTCGCTGGCGCTGATCTCCGACGCCGCGCACATGCTGACCGACGTCGTGGGTGTCGGGCTCGCGCTCGCCGCCATCATCGCCGCCGCCCGGTCCCGGGCGGGTGGCAGCCGCACGTTCGGCCTCTACCGCGCGGAGGTCCTCGCCGCCCTGGCCAACGCGGTGCTGCTCTTCGGCGTCGCCGGTTACGTGGTGTACGAGGCGATCACCCGCTTCTCCGCGCCGCCCGAGGTCCCCGGGCTGCCGGTCCTCTACGCGGCGCTGGCGGGCCTGGTGGCCAACGTCGTGTCGTTCCTGCTGCTGCGCGGCGGCGCCGAGGAGAGCATCAACGTCCGAGGTGCCTACCTGGAGGTCCTGGCCGACCTGGTCGGCTCGGTCGGCGTCCTGGTCAGCGCCCTGGTCACGCTGGCGTTCGGCTGGCGCTGGGCCGACCCCCTCATCGGCGTCGCGATCGGCCTGTGGGTCCTGCCCCGCACCTTCGCCCTCGCCCGCCGCTCCCTGCGCATCCTCTTCCAGCACGCCCCCGAGCGCGTGGACGTCGAGGAGCTGACCACCAGGCTGGCCGCCCTCCCCGGCGTCTCGGGCGTCCACGACCTGCACCTGTGGACCCTCACCTCCGGCATGGAGGTCGCCTCCGCCCACCTGACCATGGCCGAGGGCCACGAGCAGGCCGACGTCCTGGAGTCCGCCAGGGCCCTGTTCGCCGACAGGTACGGCATCGAGCACGCCACCCTCCAGGTCGAGTGCCCCAAGGCCGCCAAGAACTGCCACGAGCTGAGCTGGTGAGGGGGTGGGTGCGGGAGTCCCCCGCCCTCACTCGTCCAGCGGGTCGGAGCGGATCAGCACGGACTCGTGCTCGCCCCTGGCCACCATCTCCCGCACGGCCTCGAAGAGCGGCTCCACCCCCGGCCTGGTCGTGAGCACCAGGTCCGGGCAGGTGAAGTAGAGCCCCGACAGGCTCTCCCCGGTCCTCTCCCACCAGGCCAGCAGACGACCCAGCTCGGCGTAGGTCAGGAAGGTGATGGTCCACGTCGACCCGTCCGGGACGGTCACCCAGGCGTCGGCGTTCTCCACCTCGCCGGGCGAGCTGTCCCCGAGCTGCACGTGCAGGGTCACCCCGTCCCGGCTGATCTCGTGGGAGCTCACTTCCCGTACTCGTTCAGCAAGTGCTTGATCACGCCCGGCTCCTCGTCCTTGCCTGACTTGGCCAGGATCCCCACCTCGCCATCCACCTCCCGGGAGAAGACCCGCGTGCGCATGCAGGTGAGGGGGCCTGCCACTCGGGCGGGCCCCTCCACTCAGACGGCGTACACGGCCACCTGGAACTCGGCACCGATCCGGGCCAGCGCGGCCAGCTGCTCAGTCGACAGCACGAAGCCCGGGTTGACCTCGTCGTCGTCGGACAGCTGGAGCACCACCGTGACGAGCACCCCGAACCCGGCGGCACGCAGGTCGAGCAACCCCGGTTCAGCCTGGGCGAGGCGGTCGAACGCCTGCTTGAGCAGCGCGTCGACGTCGGTGCCGCCGTCGCCACCGACGACCAGGTCGAAGGCGACCTTCGAGTCCTGGTCGACCCACGTCGGCCCGGGGGTCAGGACCTGCCTGCCGAACCCGGCGGCCGCCATCCGTTCGGCCTGCTCCGGGGTGTCCGCCACGCCGGTGGCGACGACCTCCACCCGGCGGGGTGCGGTCACCTCGCGACTCATCCAGGGCCCCCATCCTCGTGCGTGCAGGTCGGGATGATCTCAGCGCTGGGCAGCACCCTCACCAGCTCAGTCACCGGAGAACAGCAGCGTGGCGTGCACCTTGCCCATCGCCACCCGGGCCAACCCGATCAGCTCCCGCAACGCCTCGACCTGCTCGGCATCGCACAGCTCGCCCAGCTGCTCGAACTCCTCGACCAGCACCCCCAGCTGCACGCGGTTGAACACCGTGTCGTCGTAGGGGTCGATGTGCCCCGCCATCACGAACCGATCGCGGTGCCGGGCAGCGGTCGCCAGCGCCCCGGGGATGGCCCCCGCCGACGAACTGGCCAGGACATCACCCCCGTAGGTCTTCGCGAAGACCATCATCCACTTCACCCCCCTCAGCAGTCCCCAGCGTCCTGGCGAACTCGCGGACATCACCCACCGAGGTCACCCACTCCGAGATCGCCAGCCCGTCCTCGCTCACGGTGCGCCGGGGCCTGACCGACAACCAGGGCCGGTGTTCGTCGAACGGCACCTCCAGCACGTCCAGGAAGATCAGCGCCTCCTGCACGTGCACCTTCTCGCCGCGCCGGTAGAGCGGCCAGCACGAGATGAAGTTGCTCATGGCGGGCTCGGTGATCGAGGTGACCAGGCACGAGTCGACCACCTCGGCCGCCAGCAGCTCGCGCAGCGCCAACGCCCAGCTGTTGCGGTAGTCCTGCGGCTGCCAGTGGGCCGTGGACATCCGGAAGTGCTCGGTGACGTCGCCGATGGTGATCCGGCCGAGCACCTGCAACGGCGGGCACTGGGCGCCACCGATGATCTCCGCTGCGAACCCGCGGGGGCTTGGGCTGGTGGGGGGTGTGTTCATGGGCTTCGGTGCGGTCCGTCGTGAGCAGGCTGGTGGCGGGACGTGTACAGCTCGACTTCCTCCAGCACGTGCCCCGCTTCCTCCGCCAGCTCAAGGTTGGCGTCGTGGCGCAGCGCGCGGACGTCCTCGACGAGGGATTCGTCCGTCACCCCGCCGCGCAACCTGGCCACGTGCCCCACGCAGGTGACCGCGAGCAACCGCACGTCGTAGCCGAAGTCGCCGTGCATGCACTCCTTGATCACCCGCTCCACCCACGGGCCGTCGGGGTCGTGCAGGACCAGCCGGAGCAGGCCCTTGGTGGCGAGGTCGCTGTCACCGCTGTGGATCCACCCCGTCATCTCCGCGCGCCACGACTGGTCGATGTCACGATCCACCAGCGCCCCCCTCTTGTTGATCTTGTGCCCGTGTGGCCCCCGACCCGTGTCGGGGTCCGCGTGAGGACTTGATCGCCGACCCGGACGTCCGAATTCGCCAGGGTGGCGAGTGGTGGAACGACGCACCGCCCGACCACCATTGTGGCCGGGCGGTGCGTTGTTCACGAATCAGTTTCTGCGGCGCGTCCAGCGGGTCAGTTGTCCGGCAGCGGCTGCGCGCCCCGGGCGCGGAGCATGTCGGTGAGCAGCTCGATCTCCTTGCCCTGCGCCGTCTTGATCTTCTCAGCGAGGTTGCGCACGTAGGCGAGCTGGGCGTGGTCGGCGCCGTAGGCCGCCATGTCCTGCCCGCCGTCGTGGTGGCGCAGCATGAGCTGCAGGAAGTAGACGTCGAACTCCCGGCCGGTCAGCGACCGCAGCTTGGTCAGCTCTTCGGTGGAGGCCATGCCCGGCATCCGGTCGACCCCGTCCGGCGACATCGCCATGCCGCCGTGGTCGTGCCCGCCCGCGGCCATCCACCGCATGTGCTTCTGCCCCGGCGGCGGCAGGGTCGGCTGGTTCCAGCTGGTCAGCCACCCCGACATCTGCCCGCTCTGGTCGAGCTGGCCGGTCTCGATGTCGAACGCGAGCCCCTTGACCTCCGGGTCGGTGGTCCGGTCCCTGGCGATGCCCGCCATCGTGATCGCCTGCAGGTGGTGGGTGCGCATGTCCTGCGAGAAGCCCACGTCCACCGACCCCTCGCCGGGGGGCGCGTCGCTACCCACCGCGGTCAACGTCACCAACATGCCGATCGCGGCGCCCACCAGCAGCACCGCCAGCGCCGCGGCGGAGTACACCAGCACCCGCCGCCGCGGCGCGCCCGCCGCCCGGTCGTCGAGGTCGCGCTCGTCGGGGTCCACCGGCTCGGTGCTCACTGGCTCGGTGCTCACTGGCTCGGCGCCGCCCCGGTGGTGGTCATCGGGGTGCCGGTGAGGCCCGCGTCGCCGGGGGTGCCCGCGGTGCCGGTGCTGTCCATCGGCACCGCGTCGGCGCCCGGCTTCTCGGCCACGAACGGCGGCGGGTTGGCCACGTTGAAGGTGCTGCCGGTGGCGTCGCAGCTGCCGCCGGGCTCCGGGGTCAGGTAGGTGTTGGTGCGCAGCGAGCGGATGAACTGGTCGACGCGCTCGTCGGTGGCGCTGTCCAGCTTGAGCTGGTGGCCCCAGGACTGGAGCGAGATCGGCTTGTCCAGGCCGGGGTAGGGCGACATCATCATGTACGACTGGTTCTCGACCTTGGACCGCAGCAGGTCGAGGTCGGCGCCCTTGACCTGGTCGGGGTTGTAGGCGATCCACACCGCGCCGTGCTCCAGGCCGTGCACCATGTTCTCGGTGCGCACCGGGTTCGGGTACACCGTGCCCTGGCAGTCGGCCCAGGTCGCGTCGTGCGGGCCGCCGAAGGCCGGGCTCTGGTCGTAGGCGACGCGCTGGGTGGCCTGCACGTGCGAGCCGGGCGCGTAGGACACCTTCACCACGCCGGGGATGTTCTCCGACGGGTCCTGGTTGTCCTCGCTGACGGTGAACTCCTTCGCGGCGTTCACCTTGGTGATGGCGTAGCCGAACACCGCGCCCGCCACGACGAGCACGGCCACCACGGCCAGGATGGTCCCCCACGGCTTGCCCTTGCGGACCACCACGGAGGAGCGGGCGGCCTTGACCGCGCTGCTGCCCTTCTTGCCCTTGTTGCTCGTGCCGCTGGCCATTGCCGTCCTCGGGAACAGTGTCGACGCCGGGGGAGTTGTGCGTCGGCCAGTCTAAGGAGCCCGTGTCTGGTGGACGTCAACCACCCGGACGCAGCAGGTCAGCGGCGTGCGGGCCAGGTCTCCGGAACCGCTCCCGGGCCCGAGTGCGGCAACGGCGGCGTGCCTAGTTCGACGAGGGCTTGTCGTCCGGCTTCGCGTCGGGCCCCGGCGGCGACGGGTCGAACGGCGGCGCGGCGTTCTCGTCGAACCGCTCGTCCCCGATGTTGCCGCAGCTGGCCCCCGGCTCCGGCGTCAGGTACGGGTTGCCCCTGGTGGCGGTGATGAAGTGGTCGATGCGCGGGTCGTCCACGGCGTCCACCTGGAGCTGCCTGCCCCACGACTGCACCGACACCCGCGCGGCCATCCCCGGGAACGGCGACAGCATCGTGTACGGCTGGCCCTCCACCCTCGCGGTGAGCGCGGCGAGGTCATCGCCCGCCACCTTGTCCGGGGCGTAGGCGATCCACACCGCACCGTGCTCCAGCGAGTGCACCATGTTCTCGGTGCGCACGGCCCGCGGGTAGACGACCCCGTCGCAGGCCGCCCAGAAGCTGTCGTGGCTGCCGCCCAGCGGCGGCAGGTGCTTGTAGGCGACCCGCTGCTCCCGCGCGACGTGCTGGATGTCCGGGTAGTCGATCGAGAGCACGCCCGGGATGCGCGTCGTCGGGTCGTGGTCGGCGTCGGTCGGGGTGAAGCTCTCCTCCGCGCCGCACCCGGCCGCGACCAGGCAGGCGGCGAGCACGGCGGCGGCGGGTCGGGTGCGCATGGTGACCGAGCCTATGCGGGGCGCGCGGGGGGCACCGGGTGGCTCGAATCGGATTCGGCCCCCGGCGCCCGGCTCCCTAGACTCGTGCCGTGACCCGGGCAGAGCTGGCCGACCTGGTGCGCCGAGCCGCGCTGGGCGTCCTCGGCGACCCCGCGCACCCGCCCGCACCGCTGCTCGACGACGTGCCGCTGCGCGCGCCCCTGGAAGCCGGGGTCGACTACTCCACCAGCCTCGCCCTGTGCCTGGCCGGGCCCGCGGGCGTCCCCGCCCCCCGGTTGGCCGCCCGCCTCGCGCAGGCCGTGACCGGCCCGGACGTCACCGCGGCGGTCGCCGGGCCCGGGTTCGTCAACCTCACCCTCTCCGACCGCGCCCGCTCCCGGGTGGTCGACGCGGCCTTCGACCTGCCCCCGCTGCCCGCGGTCGACTCCGGTGACACCCGCCCCGAGCTGGTCGCGGCCGCCCTGGCCCGGCTCGGCACCGACGCCGACGGGGTGGTCGTCGGCCCCGCCACCAGCACCGGCGGCGTCGAGCGCGACTCGCTGCGGTTCGCCCTGCTGGCCACCCCCGCCGCCGACCCGGTCGTGGTCGACCCGGCCGTGTGGGGCCCCCGGCTGCCCGCCAACCCGGCCTTCGCCGCCCGGCACGCGCACGCCCGCGCCGCCGGCGCCCTGCGCGCCGCGCGCGACCTGCGCCTCACCGCCGCCACCCCGGGTTCCGCCGCGGTGCCCCCGCCCGACACACTGGGACTGGTCCGCGCGCTGGCGGACCACCGCCCCGCCCTGGGGCTGGCCGCCCGGCTGCGCGAACCGCACCGGGTCGCCCGCGCCGCGGTGGAGCTGGCCGGTGCCACGTGCGCCCTCGTCGACGGCGGCCTGATCCTGCCGCGCGGGGACGCCGACCCGGACCCGACCGCCCCGGTGCGGCTGCTGCTGTGCGCGGCCGCGCGGCACGCCCTGGCCCACGCGCTCGGCGTGCTCGGCGTCGACGCGCCGGACCGGCTGTAGCGGCGGGCGGCACAGCACCCCGAGGACCCGGCACGACCCGGCACGACCCGAAGAGGACCAGGAAGCGCGATGAGGGCACACCCGGCGGGACCGCGGCACGCGGAGATCCTCCCGCCCGGCAACACCGCCAGCGAGCGGCCGACCGCGGCCGAGGCGCTCGACGAGCTGCACCCCGCGGTGTGGCCGCGCGGCGCCGCCCGCGGCGACGACGGCGCGGTGCGGCTGGCGGGGGTGGACGTGCGGGACCTGGCCGAGGAGTTCGGCACCCCGCTGTTCGTCGTCGACGAGGACGACTTCCGCTCGCGCTGCCGCGACCACGCCACCGCCTTCGGCGCCGCGCACCGGGTGCACTACGCGGCCAAGGCGTTCCTGTCGGTGGAGATCGCCCGCTGGGTCGCCGACGAGGGCCTGAGCCTGGACGTGTGCAGCGGCGGGGAGCTGGCCGTGGCGCTGCGCGCGGACTTCCCCCCGGAGCGCATCACCCTGCACGGCAACAACAAGTCCACCGCCGAGCTGGCCGAGGCGCTCGACGCGGGCGTCGGGCACATCGTGGTCGACTCCTTCTTCGAGATCGCCAGGCTGGACAAGCTCGCCCGCGACCGCGGCCTGCGCGCCCCCGTGCTCATCCGGGTCACCGTCGGCGTCGAGGCGCACACCCACGAGTTCATCGCCACCGCCCACGAGGACCAGAAGTTCGGCTTCTCGCTGGCGGGCGGCGCCGCCGCCGAGGCCGCCCGCCGCGTGCTCGCCTCCGGCGGGCTGGCCCTGGTCGGCCTGCACAGCCACATCGGCTCGCAGATCTTCGACGCCGACGGCTTCGAGGTCGCCGCGCACCGGGTCATCGGGCTGCTGGCGGAACTGCACGCCGAGCACGGCGCCGAGGCGCTGGCCGAGCTGACCACCGTCGACCTCGGCGGCGGCCTGGGCATCGCCTACACCGCCCAGGACGACCCGCCGCCGCCCGCCTGGCTGGCCGAGCAGCTGCGCACCGTGGTCGCCAAGGAGTCCGAGCAGGCGGGCCTGCCGGTGCCCGAGATCGCCGTCGAGCCCGGCCGGGCCATCGTCGGCCCCGGCACGGTCACCCTCTACGAGGTCGGCACCACCAAGGACGTCGCGCTCGGCGGGGGCGGTGGTCGCCGCTACGTCAGCGTCGACGGCGGGATGAGCGACAACATCCGCACCGCCCTCTACGACGCCCTCTACGACACCCGGCTGGTCTCCCGCTCCGCCGCCGAGGGCGAGCGCGACGGCGGCTCGGTGCTGTCCCGGGTGGTGGGCAAGCACTGCGAGTCCGGCGACGTGGTGGTGCGAGACTGCTGGTTGCCCGACAACCTCGCCCCCGGGGACCTGCTGGCGGTGGCCGCCACCGGCGCGTACTGCTACTCCATGGCCAGCAACTACAACCGGCTGCCCAGGCCCGCGGTGGTGGCGGTGCGCGACGGGCGGGCGCGGCTGCTGCTGCGCCGGGAGACCACCGACGACCTGCTGAGACTGGAGATGACGTGACCGCATCGGGGACGGGCGCGACGGCGGCACCGGTGGCCGGGACCCCGGTCCGGGTGGCCCTGCTGGGCTGCGGGACCGTGGGCACCGAGGTGGTGCGCCTGCTCACCGGGCAGGCCGCCGACCTCGCCGCCCGGGTCGGCGCGCCGGTGGAGCTGGTCGGGGTCGCGGTCCGCCGCGCCGACCGGCACCGCGACGTGCCCGCGGGGCTGCTCACCACCGACGCGCTCGGCCTGGTCTCCCGCGACGACGTCGACGTGGTCGTCGAGGTCGTCGGCGGCATCGAGCCCACCCGGCAGTGGCTGCTCGCCGCGCTGCGGGCGGGCAAGTCCGTGGTCACCGCCAACAAGGCGCTGCTGGCCGAGGCGCAGGGCGAGCTGTTCGCCGCCGCCGACGCCTCCGGCGCCGACCTGTACTTCGAGGCGGCGGTGGCGGGCGCGATCCCGCTGCTGCGGCCGCTGCGCGAGTCGCTGGCCGGGGACCGGATCACCCGGGTCATGGGCATCGTCAACGGCACCACCAACTTCATCCTCTCGGCGATGGAGGAGACCGGCGCCGGCTACCAGGAGGCGCTGTCGGAGGCCGCGCGCCTGGGCTACGCCGAGGCCGACCCCACCGCCGACGTCGACGGCTACGACGCCGCCGCCAAGGCCGCCATCCTGGCCTCGCTGGCCTTCCACACCCGGGTCACCATGGGCGACGTGCACCGCGAGGGCATCTCCGCGGTCACCCCCGCCGACGTGCTCGCCGCCCGCGCCCTGGACCGCACGATCAAGCTGCTGGCCATCTGCGAGCGGGTCGTCGGCGAGGACGGCACCGAGTCCGTCTCGGCCAGGGTGCACCCGGCGATGATCCCGCGCAGCCACCCCCTCGCGGGCGTCGGCGGCGCCTTCAACGCGGTCTTCGTCGAGGCGGAGGCCGCCGGTCAGCTCATGTTCTACGGGCAGGGGGCAGGCGGCGCACCCACCGCCAGCGCCGTGCTCGGCGACCTCGTTGCGGTGGCCCGCAACCGGGTCGCGGGCGGGCGCGGACCGCGCGAGTCGGCCTACGCCGACCTGGCGGCCCGCCCGATCGCGCAGGCCTCGACCAGGTACCACATCAGCCTGGACGTGGCCGACCGCGCGGGCGTGCTGGCGGCGGTCGCGGCCGTGTTCGCCCAGCACGACGTGAGCATCGCGGCGGTGCGGCAGGAGGGGCGGACCCAGGACGCGAGCCTGGTCGTCGTCACCCACCGCGCACCCGACGCCGCGCTGCGCTCCACTGTGGACAAGATCGCGGGGCTGCCGTTCGTGAACGCGGTGGTCAGCGTGATGCGGGTCGAAGGCGAGGACCAATGACCACCCCCACCACCCCGGCACGCGCCGCCAGCGCGGGCGGGCCCGGCATCATCGCCGCCTACCGCGACCGGGTCCCGGTGCCCGAGGGCGCCGAGGTCATCACCCTGGGCGAGGGCGGCACCCCCCTGCTGCCCGCGCCGCACCTGTCCGACCGGGTCGGCGCCGAGGTGTTCCTCAAGGTCGAGGGCAGCAACCCCACCGGCTCGTTCAAGGACCGCGGCATGACCGTGGCCATCACCCACGCCAAGGCCGCGGGCATGGCGGCGGTGATCTGCGCGTCCACCGGCAACACCTCCGCCTCCGCCTCGGCCTACGCCGCGCGCGCCGGGATGACCTCGGCGGTGCTCATCCCGCGCGGCAAGATCGCCCAGGGCAAGCTGGCCCAGGCCGTCGCCTACGGCGCCAAGGTCCTGCAGATCGAGGGCAACTTCGACGACTGCCTGGAGCTGGCGCAGAAGACCGCGGCCGAGTACCCCATCGGCCTGGTGAACTCGGTGAACCCGGTGCGGCTCATCGGCCAGAAGACCGCCGCGTGGGAGATCTGCGACGCCCTCGGCCGCGCCCCCGACGTGCACTGCCTGCCGGTGGGCAACGCGGGCAACATCACCGCCTACTGGCGCGGCTACTCCGAGTACCTGCACGACGGCCTCGTCGCCGCCGCGCCGCGGATGTTCGGGTTCCAGGCCGCGGGCGCCGCGCCGCTGGTGCTCGGCGCGCCGGTCGCCAACCCGGAGACCGTCGCCACCGCCATCCGCGTCGGCAGCCCGGCCTCCTGGAAGGGCGCCGTCACCGCCCGCGACGAGTCCGGCGGCCTGTTCGACAAGCTCACCGACGAGGAGATCCTGTCGGCCTACCGGCTGCTGTCCTCCCGCGAGGGCGTGTTCGTCGAGCCGTCGTCGGCCACCAGCGTCGCGGGCCTGCTCAAGGTCGCGGGCGACGGCAGGCTGCCCGCGGGCTCGACGGTGGTGTGCACCGTCACCGGCCACGGCCTCAAGGACCCCGACACCGCCCTGCTCGGCCTGGCCGAGGTCGAGCCGGTGCCGGTGGACGCCTCGGCGGTGGCCGCGGCGCTGGAGCTGGCGTGAGCGGCGTCCGGGTCCGGGTCCCCGCCTCCTCGGCGAACCTGGGCCCGGGCTTCGACGCCCTCGCCCTCGCCCTCGCCCTGCACGACGAGGTGGAGGTCACCCGCACCGCGGGCGGCCTCACCGTGCACGTGGAGGGCGAGGGCGCGGGCGCCGTCCCGCTCGACGGCACCCACCTGGTCGTGCGCGCCCTCGGCGCCGCCTGCGACCTGCTCGGCCTCGACCCCGGCGGCCTCGCCCTGCGCTGCACCAACCGCATCCCGCACTCGCGCGGCCTCGGCTCCTCCGCCGCCGCCATCGTCGCGGGCGTCGCCGCCGCCCACGGCCTCGCGGGCCTCCCCCCGGGCCCCGACGCCCTGCACCTGGCCGCGGAGTTCGAGGGCCACGCCGACAACGTCGCCGCCAGCCTCCTCGGCGGCCTCGTCGTCGCCTGGGCCGACACCGACCAGGACAAGCCCCGCTACCGCGCCGCCCCCCTCACCCCCCACCCCGCCCTGCGCCCCGTCGTCGCCATCCCCGACACCCAGTCGGCCACCTCCACCACCCGCGGCCTGCTGCCCGCCCACGTGCCCCACGCCGACGCCGCCCACGCCGCGGGCCGCGCCGCCCTCGCCGTCCACGCCCTCACCACCGCCCCCGACCTCCTCCTCCCCGCCACAGCGGACCTGCTCCACCAGGACTACCGCGAGCCTGCCTACCCCCAGACACTCGCCCTGGTCCGGGCCCTCCGCGCGGCGGGCACCCCCGCCACGGTCTCCGGAGCTGGGCCCACCGTCCTGGCCTTCACCCTCACCGGCACCCTGCCCCCAGAAGTCGACACCACCGGCTTCCGCATCGAGCAACTCCCCATCGACACCGAAGGCGTCCGCATCACGCCCTTCGACTGACGCTCTCCGCGCTCGTTCGACGGGTCCTGCTCATCTGCCGGGTGCGCTTGCTCCGGTGCGGCGAGCTGCTGATGCTCGGCTGCCTGGCCTGATGGGCTGTGCCCCCTGGCCGGGTACCAGCGCGTGTTCTGCTGCTGCGCCTTCCGTGCCGCTGCACGTTTGGGCTGTGGCTGCTCGATGCGATGCGTGATGTGTGGGCCCTGCTGCGTCGACCCGGTTGTGCTGACTGCCGGCGCCTGGCTGCTTGTGTTGCTCGGCGTGGCTGTCGGTGCCCGGTCGGCTACCCGTTTCCTCACCTAGTGGCGACTGGCTTCATGCGTTGGGGCACCCCTCATTCCGCCGCTCACCTCGGCCGGGCGTACGCACCTCTCGGTGTGCCCGCGCTGGCCCGATGCCTCTGCCTGCATCCGGCCAGTCATCCCCGTTCAACTCGTCGCCTTCTGCCACCAGTTGCTCTCGCTGGATGTCATGCCTGTCCGTGCCCAACTCGCTGTCATTGCTCGTTCAGCTGAACCGCAGCACGTTTCCCGCCGCCACGTCTTTACCCATCCAGATCGCTATCCAGCTCGACACCGTTGTCCACATCTGCCACCTCGCCCGTATCCACAACCCCGCGCGCGCCGTCACCAACGGCGTGCAGACCGCTCCCCAGCCATCACTGGCAACCGCACCTCCGACATCCCCCGCCACGCGCCGCCTTCCACATGGAACGCACCCCACCCCAGTTGTCCACAGCCCGGAGCCACCCCTTCCACCCCCGCGTTGACCAGCAGTAACGTTGAAAACAGGGGTCCCCTTGCCCGGGGTACCCGAGCCGCCGCATGCGCATCGCTCCCCGCATCGCCGCGCACCCGCCACGACGCCGATCCGCGTCAATTCCCCAGACCTCCACCAGAACTTCACTCACCAGAACCAACCCCCGTCGCGCGATCAGCCGCCCCATTCACCCAACGGAGCCAACTCGGAACCCGTTGTCCACACCCGTTGGGCTGTGGACAACCCGCACGCCCCAACCATCCACAGCCCAACTTCACATCTTCCGGCCCCGCCCGGCCCGCCGATAGCGTGAGAAACAGGGGTCCCCCTGGCCGGGGGACCCGTGCGCCAGCTCGCGACGAGTACGCACCCCACCCATCGCCGCCCCGCGCGTCAACGCGCACCGCCACGGCTTCGCCGCGTGAAGTAGCCGCGCCCGTGCCTGCGCACGCCCCTCGACGCCACCCTCGCCGCGCTCATCCACATGCCGTCGACTTATCCACAGGGGCGGCGCAACCCCTTCTAGAACGTCGCTGAGCAGCGGTAACGTTGAAAACAGGGGTCCCCTCGCCCGGGGGACGCCAGCGGGAGCGTGGGCTGGGTCGGGGGGTTAGGGGCGAGGGCAGCGAGGGAGGCGGGCGGTGCCGGGGAGGAGGGGTGGAGGTCGGGCGCCGGGAGCGGTCCCTCGTGACCGAGATCACCAGGTGGGCGGGTGCGACGCGCTGTGACCCGGTTGTTGCACCTCGGGTGAGGGGCGTCTACCCTCGGGGGCGTTCAGTCACCGCGCGCACGGGCGCCCGGTATCGTGCCCGGGGGGTCTTCCCCGGGTCGCATCATCTGCCGGAGCGCCGGCCCAGTCCTTCTCCAGAGGTCGGGGTCGGGACTCGCGGGTTCCCGACGACTGTGGTGACCAGATGCTCCCAGTTGGCAGCCGGGTCGTACGACTCGCGCGGCGCCTCGCCGATGTCGCGGCCGGGGTGGTCAACCGGAGGAGGCAGGCACCGTCCCGCACACCGCCGGACGGTGGTCCGCTGGTCCACGTTGGAGGCGGGGACCGGTCAGGAAGGACTTGTGTGAGCAATACCGATCTGTTGAGCAGCGACGCGGCTGAGGCGACCGCGGACAAGTCGAGCGCCGCGCCGAAGCGCCGGGCGGGCCTGTCCGGGATGGTGCTCGCCGACCTCCGGGAGCTGGCCGGGCAGCTGGGCATCGCCAGCACCACCGGGATGCGCAAGGGAGACCTCATCGCTGCGATCAAGGAGCGGCAGGGCGGGGCGTCCGCCGCCCCCCAGCAGCTGCCGCTCAACGGCGAGGAGTCCCCGGCCAAGCCCAAGCGCGAGCCGCGCCGGTCCACCCGGGCCGCCGCCCCCGCGAAGGTGGCCGAGGCCGTCGCCGACGCCGCCGCGGTGGGCCGCGTCGCCGAGCCCGTCCAGGAGGCGCCCGCGGCCAGGGTCGAGGCGCCCGCGCAGGACGAGCGCCCCGACACCGACGACGCCCCGCGCCGCGAGACCCGGCGCCGCCGGGCGACCCGGCCCGCGGGGGGTGCCGACGGCGAGCAGCCCGAGCAGCGCGCCGCCCGCACCGACGAGCGCCAGGACCGCCCGCAGCGCGAGGCGCGCCGCGAGCGTGGCGAGCGCCCCGACCGCGGCGACCGGCAGGACCGCCAGGACCGGGGCGACCGCTCCGACCGCGGCGAGCGCCAGGACCGGGGTGACCGGCAGGACCGCGGGGACCGCCAGGACCGGGGCGACCGGGGTGACCGCGGCCGTCCGCAGCAGCAGGACAACCGCTCCACCGGCCCGGACGACGATGACGACGACGAGCGCGGTGGCCGCCGCGGTCGCCGCTTCCGCGACCGGCGCCGCCGCGGTGGCCGCGTCGAGGGCGGCGGCGGGGCGCCGGACACCGAGGTGCGCGACGACGACGTGCTGCTGCCCGTCGCGGGCGTGCTCGACGTGCTGGAGAACTACGCCTTCGTGCGCACCTCCGGCTACCTCGCGGGCCCGAACGACGTCTACGTGTCGCTGTCGCTGGTGCGCAAGTACGGCCTGCGCCGCGGTGACGCCATCACCGGCCAGGTCAAGCAGCCGCGCGAGGGCGAGCAGCAGCGGCAGAAGTTCAACCCGCTGGTCCGGGTGGAGACGATCAACGGCCTGGAGCCGGACGCGGCCAAGAACCGCCCCGAGTTCACCAAGCTGACCCCGCTCTACCCGAACGAACGGCTGCGCCTGGAGACCGAGCCGCACATCCTCACCACCCGCGTCATCGACCTGGTGATGCCGGTCGGCAAGGGCCAGCGCGCGCTCATCGTGTCCCCGCCCAAGGCGGGCAAGACCTCGGTGCTCCAGTCGATCGCCAACGCGGTCACGACGAACAACCCCGAGGTCTACCTCATGGTGGTGCTCATCGACGAGCGCCCCGAGGAGGTCACCGACATGCAGCGCTCGGTGAAGGGCGAGGTCATCGCCTCGACCTTCGACCGGCCGCCGTCGGACCACACCACGGTCGCCGAGCTGTCCATCGAGCGCGCCAAGCGCCTGGTGGAGATGGGGCACGACGTGGTCGTGCTGCTGGACTCGATCACCCGGCTGGGCCGCGCCTACAACCTGGCCGCCCCCGCCTCGGGCCGCATCCTCTCCGGTGGTGTCGACTCGACCGCGCTGTTCCCGCCGAAGCGCTTCCTGGGCTCGGCGCGCAACATCGAGGGCGGCGGCTCGCTGACCATCTTCGCCACCGCGCTGGTGGAGACCGGGTCGGCCGGTGACACGGTGATCTTCGAGGAGTTCAAGGGCACCGGCAACGCCGAGCTCAAGCTCGACCGCAAGATCGCCGACAAGCGCACCTTCCCCGCGGTGGACGTCGACCAGTCCTCCACCCGCAAGGAGGAGCTGCTGCTCTCCCCCGACGAGCTGGCCGTCACGGTCAAGCTCCGCCGGGTCCTGCACGCCCTGGACGGCCAGGCCGCCATCGAGCTCCTGCTCGACCGGCTGCGCAAGTCCCGCACCAACATCGAGTTCCTGATGCAGGTGGCCAAGACCACCCCGTCGCAGAACGACGACTAGGCGCACCCCCGCTGCGGCCCCCCACCGATCCCGGTGGGGGGCCGCAGTGCTTCCTGCTCCCCCAGCTGTCCACAGCCCTGCGAGCTGTCCACAGCCCGAGCGCGCGTCTTCCAGCTCGCGCTGAGCGTCGGTAGCGTTGAAAACAGGGGTCCCCTTGCCCGGGGTACCCGGGCGGCAGCGCGCCCGGAGATGGGGCGGGGATCGGTGCGGGACGGGGAGTGGCTGCGGGGTTGGGGCGGGTTCCGGGTCGGGTGGTGCGGGGCCGGACGGTGCGGTGCCTGGCTGGGCGCGGGGCTGGAGTGGGTGCACGGCCGGAACGGGTGTGGCTGCGGGGTGGCCGAAGCGGAGTGGGCAGGTGCGGGTCAGGCGTTGACGCCGCGGGGGGTTCTGCTGGGGGTGGGGCGGGATTGGGTCGGGATGACCACTGTGGACTCGGTGTCGGCCGGGCGGGGGGTGGGCCTGCGCAGCCTGCGGGCGACCCCCACCACGACGGCGAGCAGGGCGGGGGCGCCGAGGGCGAGGCCGACGGGTTGGGGGACCGCGACGGCGTCGGAGGCGAGGCCCGCGGTGAGCAGGAGCAGGGGGTAGGTCGCGGGGAGGACCAGGCGCTGCCTGCGGCCGCGCCAGTTGACCGAGGGGGCGAGGGCGGCGGCGATGGCCGCGGCGCCACCGCCGAGCCAGCTGGAGAGGGTGACGGGCCAGGTGGCGTCGAGCAGGAGGCCACCGGCGGCGGTGAGGGCGAGGACGGCGGCGGCGAACAGCAGCGGCAGGACCAGCCACGCCGCCACCGAGAGGGGTCTGCCCACGCCGCACAGCACCGGACCAGTGTCGATCACCCGCAGCGGGTGGTGGGGCGCCGTCTGCGAGCGGGCGCAGGGGGCGGTGGGACGCCGTTATGGTTCGGTGAGCGGTCGGAATACTGCATCGACCAGGCGTGTTGAACGAGCTGTCTGCCGGATCTGGCAGACTGTCAGGTCGAGCCAGGCACCGGTTCACCCCAGCACGACCCGGGGACCCGGCGGCCACTCCAGAGAGGCGACCACCGTGCGCACTGCGATCCACCCCGACTACGCCGCGACCACCGTCACCTGCGGCTGCGGGAACACCTTCACCACGGGCAGCACCCGCAACCCCGGGTTCACCGTCGACGTCTGCTCCGCCTGCCACCCGTTCTACACGGGCAAGCAGAAGGTCCTGGACACCGGTGGCCGCATCGCCCGCTTCGAGGCGCGCTACGGCAAGCGCGCCGCCCGCTAGCCCCGTGCACGGCGCCCGACCCCACCCGGGGCGGGCGCCGTCGCCGTGTTCCGACCCCGACGAGCAGAAGGACCGCAGGTGGACTCCCCCGCACTCACCGAGCTGGTGGCCGAGTACGGCGAGCTGGAGCAGGACCTCGCCGACCCCGCCGTGCACGCCGACCAGGCCAGGGCGCGCAAGCTCGGGCGGCGCTACGCCGAGCTGACCCCCGTGGTCAAGGTGCTGCGCGAGCTGGAGTCGACCCGCGCGGACCTGGGCGCGGCCGAGGAGCTGGCGCCGGAGGACCCCGCCTTCGCCGAGGAGGCCGCCGCGCTGCGCGAGCGGATCCCCGCGCTGGAGTCCAAGCTCACCGAGCTGCTGCTGCCCCGCGACCCGCACGACGGCGACGACGTGGTGCTGGAGGTCAAGTCCGGCGAGGGCGGCGAGGAGTCCGCGCTGTTCGCGGGCGACCTGCTGCGGATGTACCTGCGCTACGCCGAGCGGCACGGCTGGAGCACCGAGGTGCTCGACGGCACCGAGTCCGACCTGGGCGGCTACAAGGACGTCACCGTCGTGATCAAGAGCCGCGGCAGCGACCCCGACGGGGTGTGGGCGCGGCTGAAGTTCGAGGGCGGGGTGCACCGGGTGCAGCGGGTGCCCGCCACCGAGTCGCAGGGCCGCATCCACACCTCCGCCGCGGGCGTGCTGGTGTACCCGGAGGCCGAGGACGCCGCGGACTTCGAGGAGATCCCGGACAAGGACCTGCGCATCGACGTCTACCGGTCCTCGGGCAAGGGCGGGCAGAGCGTCAACACCACCGACTCCGCCGTGCGCATCACCCACCTGCCCACCGGCATCGTGGTGTCCTGCCAGAACGAGCGCTCCCAGTTGCAGAACAAGGCGCGGGCCATGCAGGTGCTGCGCTCCCGGCTGGCCGCCGCGGCCGAGGAGGAGGCCGCCAAGCAGGCCTCCGACGCCCGGCGCAGCCAGGTCCGCACGGTCGACCGCTCCGAGCGCGTGCGCACCTACAACTTCCCGGAGAACCGCATCTCCGACCACCGCGTCGGCTACAAGGCGCACAACCTGGAGTCCGTGCTCGACGGTGACCTCGACGGCGTGCTCGACGCCCTGGCCTCGGCCGACCGGGCCGAGCGGCTCGCGGCGCACAGCAGCGGGTGAGAGGCTGACCCGGTGACCAGGCAACCCCTGCGGCTGGCCGTCGCCGAGGCCGAGCGCGCCCTCGCGGCGGCCGGTGTGGACACCCCCAGGGTGGACGCCGAGCTGCTGGCCGCCCACGTCCTCGGCGTGCCCCGCGGTAAGCTGCTGATGGTGCCGCTGGTGGACCACGAGGTGGTGGCCGCGCTGGGCGCGCTGGTGGCCCGCCGGGCCGCCAGGGAGCCGTTGCAGCACCTGACCGGGACCGCCCCGCTGGGCGACCTGGACCTGGCCGTCGGCCCTGGTGTGTTCGTCCCCCGCCCGGAGACCGAGCTGCTCCTGCGGTGGGGACTGGAAGCGCTGGGGGGTGTCAGCGCACCAGTGGTGGTCGACCTGTGCACGGGCACGGGTGCTCTGGCCCTCGGCGTGGCGCACGCCCGGCCGGACGCGACCGTCCACGCGGTGGAGAAGGACCCGGCGGCGCTGGCCTGGGCCCGCCGCAACGTCGACGCGCTCGCGGCGGCGGGCGGCGCCCCGGTCCGCCTGCACGCGGCGGACGTGACGGCCCCCGACCCCCTGCCCGACCTCGACGGGCGGGTGGACCTGGTCCTGAGCAACCCGCCGTACGTGCCCGAGGGCACGCCGGTCTCCCCGGAGGTCGCCGCGGACCCCCACCACGCCGTCTTCGCGGGCGCGGACGGCCTGGCGGTGATCAGGTCCCTGGTGGACCTGACGGCCTGCCTGCTCCGCCCGGGGGGCGCGGTGGCCGTCGAGCACGACGACACCCACGGCGAGTCCGTCCCGGCCCTGTTCGCCGCCCGCACCCTGTTCGCGGACGTCGCGCTGCACCGGGACCTGGCGGGCAGGCCGCGCTTCACCACCGCCCGCCGCACCTGAGGCCGCCCGTCCGCGGGTGGGCAGGGGTGGTGGGCGCGCTTAGGGTGAGCGGGTGACCCGACAGCCGCGGCTCGACGACCTGCTGATCACCGTGGCGGGCACGTCCGTCCTGATCACCACCGCCGACCGCCGGGTCGGAGGGGGTGCCACCGGGGTGCTGCACGGCGACCGGCGGGTGCTCTCGCGCATCGACGTCGAGTGCCCTGGGCAGGTCGAAACCCGTCGATCCCTCACCCCCACTTCCCTGGTCGAGGACATCACCGTGACCGGCGGCGCGGGCTCGCGCCTCCGGGTCGTGCTCGCCTCCGACCTCGCCGGGGTCGAGGACATCAAGTCCGGTGCGGAACCGGTGTCCGTCGACCCCTCTCCCCCGCTCCAGTGGGCGGCGGGCGGGATCGGCTGCGTGGTCACCGCCCCCGGTGCCCGCGTCGAGGGTTCCAGCCTCGTCTGGGACATCGGTGAACAGCACTTCACCGCGCGGTGGTCAGCGACCTTCCACGACGCTAGCGGTCTGCACCACTCGGCGGGGAAAGTTGTCCACAGCCCCACGACCAGCCACCCCAGGCTGTCCACGGTGGTCACCCGCGGCGTCGACGACCTCAACGCGCTGGCGCTCTCCGACGGCGAGAACGCCTTCGCCGCGGCGGGCGCCCCCTGGTACCTGACGCTGTTCGGCCGCGACAGCATCTGGGCCGCCCGGCTCGCCCTGCCGGTGTCGCTCGACCTGGCCGCGGGCACGCTGCGCGCGCTCGCCAGGCTGCAGGGCCGCGAGCACGACCCCGCGACCGCCGAGGAGCCCGGCAAGATCCCGCACGAGCTGCGGCGCGGCCCCTTCGAGCTCGACGGCATGCGCCTGCCCGCGCTCTACTACGGCACCGTCGACGCCACCCCGCTGTGGGCCTGCCTGCTGCACGACGCCTGGCGAGCCGGGCTCCCCGACGACCAGGTGCGCGAGCTGCTGCCCGCGCTCAAGGCGGCGCTGGCCTGGACCGCGGGCCACGACACGTTCCTGCGCTACGTCGACCGGACGGGCACCGGCCTGGCCAACCAGGGCTGGAAGGACTCCCCCGACGCCGTCCGCTTCCCCGACGGCACCCGCGCCGCGGCGCCGATCGCGCTGTGCGAGGTCCAGTCGTACGCGCACGAGGCGCTGACCAGGGGCGCCGACCTGCTCGACGCCTTCGGCGAGCCGGACCCGTCGCTGCGCGAGCGCGCCGCCCGGCTGCGCGCGGACTTCCGGGCGGCGTTCTGGGTGGACGGCTTCCCCGCGCTGGCCGTCGACGGCACCGGGCGCCCGGTCGGGCAGGTGACGAGCAACGCGGGCCACCTGGTGGGCACGGGCCTGCTCACCCGGGAGGAGGAGGCGCTCGTGGTCGCCCGCCTGCGCCGACCGGACCTGCTCGGGCCGTTCGGCCTGCGCACCCTGTCGACCGGCTCGGCCGTCCACGACCCGCTGAGCTACCACTGCGGGTCCACCTGGCCGCACGACACGGCGATCACCGCCCGCGCGCTGGCGGCGGACTTCCCCGAGGAGGCCGCCGACATCGCCCTGCGGCTGCTGGCCGCGGCGGACCGGGACGGGGAGCTGCCGGAGCTGCTCGGCGGCCAGGTCACCCGCACGCCCTACCCGTCCTCCTGCCACCCGCAGGCCTGGTCGGCGGCGGCGGGGGTCAGCGTCCTGTGGCGGCTGCTCGGCCTGGAGGTCGACGTGCCCGCGCGCGTGCTGCGGGTGCGGCCACCCCGCCCGCTGCCCCTCGGCCCGTTCGAGGCAGCGGGGATCCGGCTGGCGGGCGGCGAGCTGTCCGTCCGCGTCGGGGACTCGGTCGAGGTCGACGCGCCCGCGGGGTTCGAGGTGCGGACCTGATCCTTCACGGGCCCCGGACGCGAAACGCCGCCCTGGTCACCGGGGTGGTGGTGGCCAGGGCGGCGTGGCGCGGGAGGGGTCAGGCGACGCGCTCGCCGGTCTCCGGGTGGAACAGGTGCAGCTCCTCGGCGTCGCGGACGGTGACGGTGACGGTCTGCGCCAGGGCGGGCGGTGTGCGGCCGTCGACGCGCATGACCAGGCGGTCGGCGGAGTCGGAGCCCTCGATGGTGCCGTGGACCAGCGCGTCGGCGCCCAGCTCCTCGACCAGCTCGACCACCAGGCCGAAGCCGCCCGCGGTGCCGGTGGGGGCCAGGGCCAGCGACTCGGGGCGGACGCCGACGGTGACGGTGTCCAGGTTCGCGCCGCGGACCGCGGTGTTGAGCTCGCGGGGCAGGGCGATGTCCAGGCCGCCGAGGCGGACGCCCTCGGCGGTGACCGGGGCGGCCTGCAGGTTCATGGCGGGGGAGCCGATGAACCCGGCGACGAAGGCGTTGGCGGGCCGGTCGTAGAGGGCGCGGGGGGTGTCGCACTGCTGGAGCAGGCCGTCCTTGAGCACCGCGACCCGGTGCCCCATCGTCATCGCCTCGACCTGGTCGTGGGTGACGTAGATCGTGGTCGTGCCCAACCGCCGCTGCAGGGCGGCGATGTTGGCGCGGGTCTCCACCCGCAGCTTCGCATCGAGGTTCGACAGCGGCTCGTCCATGAGGAACACCGCCGGGTCGCGCACGATGGCCCGGCCCATCGCCACCCGCTGCCGCTGACCACCCGAGAGCGCCTTGGGCTTGCGGTCGAGGTACTTGGTGAGGTCGAGCAGGCGGGCGGCCTCCTGGACCTTCTGGTCGATCTCGGACTTGGGCAGCTTCTGCAGCTTGAGCGCGAAGCCCATGTTCTGCGCGACCGTCATGTGCGGGTAGAGCGCGTACGACTGGAACACCATCGCGATGTCGCGCCCCTTGGGCGGGACGTTGGTGACGTCGCGGTCACCGATGCGGATCGCGCCCTCGTTGACGTCCTCCAGGCCCGCCAGCATCCGCAGCGCGGTCGACTTGCCCGACCCCGAGGGCCCCACGAGCACGAGGAACTCGCCGTCCTCGACCTCCAGGTCCAGCCCGTCCACCGCGCGCACCGGCGGCGACCCGGGGTAGACCCTCGACGCTGCCTCATAACGGACCTCGGCCACGTTGCCTCGCCTCCAAGTGATAAGCGCCACCCGCATCCAACGCCGGCCGCGAGCCCACAGGATGCCCCAGGTCACACCTCATCCACCAGAGCCGCCCGCGCCTGCCCGGGCGCAAACGGGCACCCGCTGTGCCCGGGGCGGGCAGCCGCCCGCCCGGACCCGGCCCAACCGCGCACAACCCGGTCACCCGCCGGGGCCGAAACGGGCACGGGACCGGGTGCCGGGGGCGTGCGCAACCCGGTTGTGGGGATGCGCTAGTCTTCTCAGCACAGAGCGACGGGCCCCCGTAGCTCAGGGGATAGAGCACCGCCCTCCGGAGGCGGGAGCGCAGGTTCGAATCCTGCCGGGGGCACTTGTCACGCGAAGCCCGCCAGCTGCACCGCAGCTGGCGGGCTTCGCGCATTTCAGCCTCAGGCGCGGTGGCAGATCAGCTCGACCAGAGGTAGACTGAATCAATACGGGGAAGACTGATTCAAGACTTGGGGGGACCATGACTGCGGAGCTAGGAGGGCTCGTCGACCGCGCGCGTAGGGCGGCGGGACTGAGCCAACGCGATCTGGCCGCGGCAGCCGGGATATCTCAGTCGACCTTGTCGAGGATCATCTCGGGAGACCGCGAGGCAAAGGTGCCTGAAGTAGTTGCCTTGGCACTCGCGACTGGCCACACCGTGGCCCAGTTGACTGGGAACACAGCAGTGGCTGATCGCGTGCAGTGCGCGGCAAGGTCGACCAGCAACTCGGCCATGGAGCAATTGCGTGGATCTCTGCTGCACTTCTTGCAGCTCAACGATTATCTGGACGACCAAGCGATCCCCGCCACGATCTGATGACAAGAGAAGAAGAAGGACGCGCCGCAGCGACAAGGTTCCGCCATGAGCACAACCTGGGCGTCCTGCCCTTGGGCGATCTCATCGCATTAGTCGAGTTGACGACGGGCGTCGATGTCGCCGTGCTCGATACCGATCCCGATGAGCACGGCCTGACAATGCGCGATCCTGCCAGCGGCGCTGTCTTCATCGGGGTGGCCCGCACCACGCACCCGATGCGGCAGAGGAGCACGCTCGCGCATGAATTGGCGCACGTCCTGTTCGAGGACTGGACAGAATGGAGCGATCGGAGCCGAGATCGCAGCCTTGAAGAAGTGCGGGCGGACGCCTTCGCTCGTCATTTGCTAATTCCAGTGGAAGGTGTTGTCACGATCGTCGCGGGCAGGACCGCCACCGACGAAGCTGTGCTGTCTGAGGTAGTCCAGCGTTTCCTGGTGTCACCGCAACTGGCGGCGATCGCCCTTCACCAAGCAGGGCAGATTGACTTCGCGACCAAGCAACGATGGATGGCCGTGACTACCCCTCAGTTGGCCATTCGCTTCGGATGGATCGATCAATACCGCTCACTCCAGGAACTGTCGAACAAGCGCCGCGCGCCTCAACGTCTGCTGGCACGCGCCATCCGAGGCTATGCCGAGGGCATCCTACCCGCGCAGGCTATCGCGACCCTGTTGGAGGTTCCCGTCGCGCAGGTTGAGACCGACCTCCACGACGCGGGCATCGTGCCGGTCATCCCGCCTGCGACGTGGACCGGGGCAGCCGAGCTGGAGACCCCCCAGGTCGATATGGCCGCCTTGGATGTCGATCTGGGCGGCCCCTGCGAACCTGAGAGCACAGCCCCTCAGAAAGACTCGGGATGACAGAGCGTCCGATAATCGACGCGGGACCCGGCCTGAACTTCCTTTCCATCGGAAAGGAGCGACTTCTCATCGAGGTTCTAGGGCCTCTCAGCACCCCAGAGACCGTCCGAGATGAGATGATGCGCAAAGCAGAGCGCGACTCCCGATTCCAGCGTGTCGGTGCAACGTTGCCGAAGTTGGTCCCGAGGTGGCTCGAAGTGCTCTCAGACAACCGGACGTCAGAACTCGACGCAGTGGTGAGCCGGATGACGCAAGTACCTATGGAGACGCGGCAACGCAACTCCAAGGACTTGGGCGAAACGATGGTAGTCGCGCACGCGGTGGTGGCGGCTGAAGCAGGCAAGGAAGTGACAGTGTTGATGGACGACGGTCAGGGAATAAAGATGGCCGTCCTCGAGATTCGACGTATTGAGCGTCTGCGCGCAGGAGGCCGACCGGTTGGGAACGTCCGACTGGTCAAGACAGAAACGGTCCTCCAGCGAGCAGCAGGCGGTCCGCACATCCCGGATCGGGGCGCGATGCGCTCGATCTACACCCAGAAGCGCGGGCTGGACGACGGCCTGCCGCCGATCGACAGCACATATCTCCTGTCCCCGGCCACGTGGTCGACTCGAGTGACTTCTGAGTAGTTCACCGCCCTCCGGAGGCGGGAGCGCAGGTTCGAATCCTGCCGGGGGCACCACCAGACCAGGTCGACCACCCACCACGGGTGGTCGACCTGGTCTTTGTGCTGTCCGGGGGCCGCCGGGACGGGCCGGGTGGGCGGTGTTGGGCAATCACAGACCTGCCCGTGAACACAACTGTTCGAGCGTCCCGTGCCCGTTCGGTGGTCACGGGCTCCAGCGCACGTCGAGCGCGGTTCGAGCGATCTTCGAGCGGGTGCGCCTGCCGCCGGGGCTCGTGGGGGTGAGCGGGCGGGCACGTGGTGGACAGGGATTCCTCCCGCGGGCGGGTCAGGCGGCCTGCCAGTGGCGCAGGTGCGCGCTCGCGGACCAGGTGGAGATGGCGTCCAGGTCCGGGGCGGGTGGGAGGGGGCTGGTGGGCAGGGCTGCTTCGACCTCCTGCTGGACGTGGGTGATCTCGGCGAGGACCTCGGACTTGTCGGGGACGTCGCCGCGCTTGACGGCGAGGACCCGGGTGCGTTCGGGGTGGGGCATGGGGAGGGTGAGCGTGCCGGTGGTGACCAGTTCGCGGCCCTGGTAGGCGAGGCGGAGAGCGTGGGAGGCGTACTTGACGTCGTAGCCGTGGGCGGCGACGAGTTCGGGTCGGTGGGGGACGTCGCGCTTGCTGGTGCCGAGCAGGCGTTCGCGTTGGGCGTTCATGTAGCCGAGGAAGCGGTGGACGGCTTCGCGGGACAGCAGGCGCGGGCCCAGCGCGCGCAGCTCGTCGCCCAGCGGGGTGGTGGTGATGACGGACTCCGCGGGGGCGAACAGGGGTAGGAGCGCGGTGGGGTTGCCCCGGACCGCCAAGCGCAGGTACTTGCGCAGGGAGTACAGGATCAGGTCGGTGTCGCCGGGGCCGGAGCGGGCGCCTTCGGGCTGGGTGCGGAAGACGTAGTGCTCCAACGGCTTGTCGACGCCCAGGGCGGTGGGGGCCGGTTCGACGAACACGCCCATCTCGTCGTGGTCGTCGGTGCCGGGGATCGCGATGCCGTGCACACCGGAACCGACGACGGTGCGCAGGATCTCCCCGCTCATCGCATGAGCGCGGTTGCCGTACTCGGTGTGTGGGTTCGCTGCCATGGCGGGGATGGTGGCACGGGGGCGCCGATCCGCGCTCGCGGTTATCCACAGCGAGGGTGCGACCGCGGACCGGTCGCGCCCTCGTCGAGTGCCGGGGGTCAGCAGATGCTGTCGGTGCGGACCGGGTTGGTGAGGCCGAACAGCGGGCGCAGCTTGAGGCCGATCCACGTGCCGCCCAGGGCGAACACGGCCCACAGCCAGCCGTGCAGGCTGCCGACGGAGACGCCGCCGAGGTAGGCGCCGATGTTGCAGCCACCGGCCAGGCGGGCGCCGATTCCCATGAGGACACCGCCGAGGACGGCCGCCACCGCGGTGCGCCAGGGGATCGAGCTGTGCAGCTTCCACGCGCCCGCCAGGGAGGCCGCGACCGCCGCGCCGATCATGATGCCGATGTCGGTCAGGGAGTTCTTGTCCGCCCAGATGGACCCGGCGAGCTGCTTGGCGTTGGCGGGCTGCTGCCAGAAGGTCCAGTTCTCCGGGTGCAGGCCGACCAGCTGCAGCACCTTCGCACCCCACAGCGCGAACGCCGAGGTGACGCCCCAGATCCCGCCGGAGACCAGGAACACCGCGCCCGCCAGCACCCCCAGCACGACCGCGCCGACCAGCAGCGGCCACGAGCCGCGCACCACGCGGGCAAGGCCGTGGGCGGTGGGCACCACGCCCACCGGCGGGGGGTTGCGGCGCTTCTGCACCCAGCGGGTCGCCAGCACGATCGCCGCCAGCACCGCGATCGTGATCGCCCACGAGCCGAACCAGCCCACGTGCTGCGACAGCAGCACACCCGGCAGCGACGGCCACCCGGTGAACACCGGCGACGCCGCGGTGTAGACGACCGACCCGGCGATGAAGCCGAACAGGGTGAACACGATCGTCGACTGCCCCGACCCCACCGCGAACAGGGTGCCCGACGCGCAGGACCCGCCCAGCTGCATGCCGATCGCGAACAGCACCGCGCCCACCAGCAGCGCCAGCCCCAGCGGCGACGCCGTCGGGGCGGGCTTCGAGCCGAACAGGCCCGCGCCGGTCGCGCAGATCAGCGCGACCAGGGTGGCGGCGGTGCCCAGCAGCAGCGAGTGCGCGCGCACGCCCTCGGCGTTGCCCACCGCGACCAGCTGCCGCCACGCCGAGGTGAACCCGAAGCGGGAGTGGAACAGCGCCACGCCCAGGCCCAGGCCGAGCAGGAGCAGCACGCCGAACTTGGGGCCGTGCGCCGCCCAGACGTAGGCGGTCAGGCCCGCGGCGAGCAGGGCGGAGACGGCGAGGGGGACGGTCTTGACGGGTTCCTCGGGCGGGGCGGTGGGGGCGGCGCAGGAGGTGGGGAAGAATCTCTCGTCCGAGGTCTGGTCGGCGGTGGTGGACATGGGGGACTCCATGGGGGGTGCTTGCTTGTGCGGGTGGGGTTCCTGCTTGCTCAGGTTCTAAGCAGAGCAAAAGAAGCGGGATTTTGTTGGCGTGCCCGGGTGGGTGGTTCTGCTTGACAGGGGCCCCTGCGGCGATCACGTGCTCGGGGTGGGGAAAAGGTGAGGCCTGCGGCCCCACCCCCCGGCCGTGGGTAGCACATGATCGCCTTCCCCTGTCAAGCACAACCACCCACCCGGGCAGACCCGTAGCCGGGCCGCCGAATCCGTTGTGCGCCCGTTCTTTGGGGAGCGAGTTGGTGCGGTGGCTGGGTGCTCAGGTTGAGCAGCGTGAGGGGGGCCGCCCGGCCCCGTGGGGGGTCGGGCGGCCCGGGGGTGCGGGGGGTTACTGGGGGAGGATGTAGGTGGGGGCCCGGACGATGGACTGGATGAGGCCGAAGACCGGGATGCCCAGGGGGGCGAAGGTGTAGATGTCGTTGAGCTGGCTGGTGTCGGGCTGGTCGACGATCACCGGGTCGGCGGTGGCGGTGGTGGCGAGGCCGGTGAGGGTGGTGGCCGCGAGGGTCGCGGCGATGAGGCCTCGGGTGATGGTGGTGCGCATGGTGGTTCCTCCTGTGGGGGTGGGTCAGCCGCCGATGAAGCGGATGAGGCCGAAGACGGGGGCGAGGGCGCCCGGGACGAGGGTGGTGGGGGCGAGCAGGCCGCCGAGGTCCACGCCGGGGAGGACCCAGATGGCGGGGGTGTCCTGGGTGGTCACGGGGGCGGTGGTCTCGGCGGTGGTGTCGGCGGCGGCGATGCCTGCCGCGCCGGTGGTGAGGGCGGCGGTGGCGATTCCCGCCACGAGCGCGCGCGAGAGGGTCTTCACGGTTGTTCTCCTTGTGGTGTCAGCTTGAGTGCGGGCTAGGTGTTCCTGAAGAGGTGCGCGTCAGCCCGGTTGTCCTTGTGCCGGGTCGCCTGGGGCGGTGCAGGCGGCCGTGGTGGCAGGTGGGGAACGATGCCGGGCGGGGACGCGGGGTGGGTGGCGGGTTCGTGGAACACGCGCTACAGCAGGACTCCGCTGACCGGGACGATGGTGGCCTTGCCGACCCACTGGCCGGGGAGGTCCTCGGACATGGGCATGCCGGGGGCGTGGGGTTCGCCCGGGGCCATGGACATGACGGTGACCTGGGCCGCCGCGTAGATGCGGGGTTTGCCGTCCACGTCGGACACCCGGTCGCCCAGCCAGGCGCGGAGGCCTTCGAGGGTGGGGCTCTCGCCGCCGAAGGCGTTGCCCACGGCGATGGCGTAGGTGACCGGCTGGGTCTCCCTGGGGTCGAAGCGCAGCGGGGCGTTGACCGAGGTCACCGAGGTGACCAGCGGGGTGTTGACCAGCCACGGGGCCACGTACAGCCCGTACTGGTACACCGGCGCCTCGCTCTGCTGCGTGCGCGCCACGTTCAGCGCGCCCGCCGCGGACTCCCAGCCGCCCACCACGACGAGGGCGTTGTCCTCGCCACCGGCGGTGTCCACCCGCAGGCCCTGGGCGGTGGCCTCGTCCTGCACGACCTGCGCCGCGCGGGAGCCGCGGGGGGAGGTGTCCGAGCGCAGGACCACGCCTGCCGCCCCCCTGGCCTTGAGGAACCCGACCAGCTTGCGCAGCGCTTCGTCGTCCTGGGGCGACAGGGCGTCGCCCGGGCAGGCGGTGAGGGTGTCGCGCCTGCCCGCCACCAGCGAGCCCAGGGCGGCGCTGGCGCACTCCGGGCCGTCGGGGCCGGTGGCCCGCAGGTCGACCAGGTCGGTGCCGGTGTCCAGGTCCACCCGGTCGGTGTCGCCGCCGCGGGTGACGGTCAGGTCCGACCGGCCCTGCGGCAGCTCCACCTCCGCCCAGGTGCCCTCCGCGCCCGCCCGGGGCACCGCGGGCACCTCCGCGCCACCGGCGACCGCGACGGTGAGGTCGCGGCCCGCCGACGCCGGGAAGTGCACCAGGTTGGTGCCCGGGCGGTTCGGGGTGACCAGGGTCGGCACCAGGGTGTCGCCCACGGCCAGGTCCACCAGCACCGGCACGCCCGGGGTGGGCAGCGCGGGCGGCACCGGGACCGCGGCGATCGCGGTCCAGGCGACGAACCCGGCGGCCACCCCGACCGCGCCCCAGCGGCGGGCGGTGCCCGCGCGGACCACGGCCAGCGCGGTGACCAGCAGCGGCAGCGCGACCGCCGCCACCAGCACCAGGCCGAGCGCGCTGCCCACGACCCTGCGGTCGAAGGCCAGCCCGGAGGACACCAGCCGCACCGCGCCCACGACGGCGAGGGCGCCGCCGAGGGTCACGGTGAGCTGGTCGGCCCTGGGGGCCCGGCGCTGGTCGGCGGGCACCAGGGCGGTGACCGCCGCCAGGCCGAGCCAGGCGGTCGACGCGGCCACGTAGACCGTGTCCAGTGCGAAGTCCACCCCGGAGCGCCCCGCGGTGGTCTCGACCACCAGCAGCAGGCCCAGCGCCACCGCGGCCCAGCGGGCCGCGACCGGTCGGGCGAGCAGCGCGGGCACCGCCGCGACGAGCAGCACGTGCCCGAGCGCGCCGAGCCAGTGCACGTCCGCCGCCGCCACCGAGACCACCGCGAGGGCCGCCGAGACCGCCGAGGCGGCGGACGCGACGAGCACCAACCGCCCGGGCAGGGCGGTCAGCTGCGGGCGCAGCAGGCCGATCCCCGCGACGACGGCGCCGGTGAGCAGCAGGACCAGGCGCAGGACCAGCGGCAGCAGCGCGGTGTCCACGCCGCCGGTGGCCAGACCACCGTGAGGGTGCTCCATGGGGTGTCCCTACTTCAGGTCCGCGTCGGCGACGACGAAGATCTCCGAGTGCGGCTTGGCGTTGCCGAACGGGCCGTGCGGCCACGACTGCCGGTTGAAGTTGATGCCGACCTGGCCGGAGAACTCGTCCTTGAAGGTGGTGTCGACGCTGACCTTGCCGTCGGCGCCCAGCTTGAGCATGTTCACCTTGTGGTCGCCGTCGAGGCCGGAGCGGGCCACGAAGTAGTTCGACACCGCGATGCGCTGCGGGGTGGTCGTCTCGTGGTAGTAGCCGTCCTCACCGAGGGCGAAGTTGTCGTAGGCGCCCCAGTGCGGACCCGCGGCGGGCTGGCCCGGGTTGATCGGCGCGGCACCCGCGACGGTCGGGCAGTCCTCCTCGGCGCCGCCGTTCTGCGCCTCGGCCAGGGTGTCGATGCGGCACTTGAAGTCCGTGCCCGCCGCCAGCAGCTTCTGGATGTCGAGCACGTAGACCCCACCGGTGGAGCCCGGGTCGTTGGGGCCCAGCGCGCCCTTACCGCGGCCGGTGATGGCCCGGTACAGGTACTTGTCGTCGGGGCTGGTCTGGATCCAGCCGCCGTTGGAGCCCGCGCCGTTGCTGTCGTTGCCCGCGTAGATGTCCTGCGCGGCGGCACCGTCGTCGAACACCTCGTACCAGTGCGGCTCGGCCGCGGTGATGTCCGGGGTGTAGTGCACCGCGCCGCCCTGCATGGTCTGGGCGAAGGCGCCCTTGTGGCCGGGCAGGTTGGTCACGGTGGTCTCCATGACCGCGCGGGACTCGTTGTGCAGCGGGTCGGCCGCGTTGGCGCGCGGGCCGTCCTGCAGGTAGGACACCGCGCGCAGCTTGGGGTTGTTGCGGTCGGAGATGTCCCAGGTGCGCACGGTCGGGCGGCGCAGGTACGGCGACGGCTGCTTGACCGGGTCGAGGATGATGTTCCTCGGCTCGGCGTAGTCGCTGGTGACCAGCGTGTTCAGGTCCTCGCGGGCCTGGATGCCGTGCGGGTTGGCGCAGGTCGGCGCGCCCAGCTGCGGCAGGTTCGCGCACAGCTTGGGGTCGTCGCCCTGCGGGGTGGCCGCGGAGGTCTGGCTGAGCACCTTGCCGGTCTGGTCGAACCGGATGACCGCGCCGGGGCTGCCCGCGAAGCCGTTGGAGATCGCGGTCTGCCCGTTGGCGTAGACGTACGGGCCGGGGGCGACCGGGCCGCCCATGTAGGTGCCGTACGCGGTGCCGTCCTTGAGCGTCCAGTACGCGTCGGGCACCGAGCCGCCGAGGGTGTTGGTGGGCAGGCTGACGCCCTTGAGCTTGAGCTCGGGCAGCGCGCTCACGTCGAAGGCGTAGGTGGCCGCGGCGAAGAGCGCACCGGCGTAGATGGTGTCGCCCTTGTGCCACACGTACTGCATGTGGTGCGGCTCGTTCTCCACCAGCGGGCCGACGGTGGCGGTGTTGACCACGTGGCCGTAGGTGGGCGAGCCCTCGGTGGCGTCGATGACGGCCAGGAAGTCCGGGCCGGGCAGCGCGTTGGTGATCTTCGACAGGCCGCCGGTCAGCGAACCGGGCAGGTTCTTGAGGTCCTTGACCAGGGTGTCGGCGATGTTCTCGTCGCCAGCCCAGACCAGCAGCCACTCCTTGCGCTTGCCCTCCGCCGCGGCGGTGCGGTTCGCGGCGTCGCCGACGAGGTGGTTGGTGACCCAGTAGGACTTGCCGTCCGCGGCCACCTTCGAGTCGGTCGTGGTCTGCACGTCGGCGTAGGCGGCGCTGTTCTCACCGGTGTAGGTCAGCGCGCCGACGGCGAGGATCCCGGCCAGGGCACCGGAAAGCCTCCTCTGCCAGCGCTGCTTCTTCGTGGACATGACAACTCCGTCATTCGGTGCGGACCGGCGCCCGGGTTCGGGCGCGCGGTGTCCCCCGACCCGCTCAGGGCACGCGTCGGGAGCCCGCGCGGCGTCGCCGCGCGGGAATCTGGTGCGGTGCCGGCCTACCCGCCGGCTGGTGTGGTGTGGACGTCCTCAGTGGACGGGATCAGAGCGCGCTGGACTGCTGGCAGAGGTCCACGTGCAACCGTGCGACCAGGGCGAGGGAGTAGCGCATGCCGAGGAGGATGCGCGACCGGCCCGAAAGGCCGCAATCGGGTGCCAAAGTCTGAGACGAGCCTGAGAAAGAGTCACCGTACGCCGTTTGGAGCAGCGAAGTGGGACGAACAGGCGGCCGTTCGGGTGAGGAAATCACCGAACGTGATGATCTGAACCGGTCCACCCCGGGCGCGAGCGGTCCCGGGCGCCCGTGCGGCCGCACGGGACGCGGTTCCCGGCCGGACGTGTGATCACTGCTACCGTAACCACCGCGGAGTTGGCTCGTTGCAAGGACTTTCCGAATCGCATTCAGGATACCGGAGGGCAGCGGTGGGTGCACCGAGGACGACCGAAGTGGCCGGTGGCGTGCACTTCGTCGAGGGCGAGCACGTGAACTGGACCCTGCTGGTCGAGGGCGGCGCGCTGACCCTGGTCGACAGCGGCTACCCGGGCGACTTCCCGGCGCTGCGCGAGTCGGTCGAGCGGTTGGGCTTCCGGCTGGGCGACATCGCGGCGGTGCTGCTCACCCACGCGCACGTGGACCACATCGGCGGGCTGCCCGCGCTGCTGTCGGAGGTCTCGGCGCCGGTCTACGCCACCGCGCCCGAGGCCGCGCACGCCCGGCGGGAGTTCCTGCAGCAGGCGACCCCGTGGGACATCGTGTCGAACGCGTGGCGGCCCGGCTTCCTGCCGTGGACGCTCTACCTGCTGCGCGCCGGGGCGCTCAAGCCGGTCAAGGTGCCCAGCGCACAGGAGTTCCCCACCCCCCTCGACGTGCCCGGCTCCCCGGTGCCCGTGCCGACCCCCGGGCACACCAGCGGGCACTGCGCCTACCACCTGCCCGGCAGCGGCGCGGTGATCACCGGCGACACCCTGGTGACCGCGCACCCGACCTCCCGGGTGGACGGCCCGCAGCTGCTGCGCCCGTTCTTCAGCCACGACCAGGCCGCGACGGTGGCGGCGCTGGACACCCTGGCCGGGCTGGACGCGTCGGTGATCCTGCCGGGCCACGGACCCGTGGTGCGGCAACCCATCGCGGACGCCGCCCAGCACGCCAGGAACCTGCTCTAGGGCCACCACACCCGCAGGAACTCCGAGGCGGCGGCCCGCACGGCCGCGGGGTCGGTGTGCGTCCAGCGGCGGGCGAAGGCGGCGACCCGGTCGTGGTCGACCACGTGGCCCAGCGGCGGTTCCGGGGCCGGGCCCTCGGTGCGCAGGGCGAACTCCCCCGGGTCCAGGCGCGCGTGGTCGGCGCGCACGGCCGGGTCCGCCGAGCGGCGCACGGCCGCGGCGAGCAGGTCGTGGTCACCGACCTCGGCCAGGGCGCCGATGACGAGCCACAGGCACGCCTCCCGCTCCTGGTCGGTCACCGGTTCGCGCGCCTCGGACTCGGCCAGCAGCGCGATGTCGCGGCCCGCGGCCGGGGTCGAGCGGGCCGCGACCCCGGCGATGGCCGCGGCCCGGGTGCGCCGGTCGACGACCCGGCGCGCGGCGGCGAGGGCGTCCACCGGCCGGGTCCCCGCCTCGGACAGCGCCAGCAGCACGTCGTCGCGGGCGCGGCTCTCGGCGGTGGTGGCCAGGCCGCGCACGGCGGTGGCGCCCAGGCGGTCGGCGACCTCGGCGGCGCCGAGCTCCCTGGCCCGGCGGGCGGCGGCCACGGCGAGCGACGCGGCGCCGAGCGGGTGGGTGCGGGGGATGCGGATGGCGGCCAGCTCCCCCGGCGCGGTCGCGGTCGCCAGCGCCCAGCGCACGCGGTCGGTGGGCGCGAGCCGGGCGGCCTCGGCGCGCACCTGCTCGGGGTCGGCGCCCGCGAGGTCGAACGCGGCCACGCGCGGGACCGGGCCCACGACGGCCGCGGCGAGGCGCTGGGCCACCGGGCCGGGGCCGACGGCGCGGATCAGGTCGAGCCGGGGCGCGTCGGCGGCCGTGCGCGGCGGGCCGATCACGTCCTCGGCCACGCGCACGGCGTCGTCGGTGTCGTCGGCGGCGTCGCCCAGCGCGACCCACGCCCGCACCAGCTCGACGGCCACGTCCACCTCGGTCGCCTCCTTGCGCAGCGCGGTCAGCCGGTCCCGGTCGCCCGCCCGGCCCGCGAGGACGGCGCGGGCGGGTGCCGAGTCGTCGCGGGGGAAGGACGCCACCAGCTCGCCCAGCCGGTCCGGGTCGAACGGCTCGGCGCGGCGGACCACCTCGGCCAGCGCCGTGCGCACCTCGCCCACCACCCCGTGCAGCAGGGACGCGGCGCGGGTCAGGTGCCCCCACCCCGCCCACACCGCGGGGAGGGTGGTGGGGACCCGGGGGGCGCGGCCGAGCAGGCGGTCCTGGTGGATCGCCAACCGGGCGAGGGCGGCGGTGTCGTCGGGGATGAGCGCGGCCAGCTCCGCGATCTCCTGCAACGCGCGGGAATCGCTGCCCGTCACGGCGAGGGTCGCGTCGTGGCGGCGGTGGTCGGTCGCCAGCTCCAGCAGGCGTGGCACGTCCCGCTCCGCCAGCAGGACGCGGAAGTAGCCGCCGAGCAGGTACTCCGGGGTGGTGGGCGGCCACCCGAGCGCGCGGTACTGCTCGGCCCAGGCGTGCAGGGCCTCGCGGTGCCGGGCAGGCGGGAGGGTCCGCTCCGCCTCCCGCTGGAGCTCGGCGTGGGCGAGCAGCAGAACCCGGCGCCCGGGGTGCCAGCCGCTGCGGCGCTGGACGACACCGGGCAGGGCGGCCGCCCCGTCAACCTCCAGCAGGTCGGCCACGTCGTCGGCGGTGAGCCCGCGCGCGGTCGCGAGCAGGCCGAGCACGTCGTGCGCGCTGTCGGGCAGCCCGTCCAGGGTGGCCGCCGGGGACGGGGCGAGGTCGACCACCTCGGCCGAGCGCAGCGGGTGGTCTGGGGGGACGTCGACGGGCACCTGCCAGCCGGGGGTTGCGCAGGTCAGGACGTGCCCGCCCGCCGGGAGCAGGGCGGCGATGCTGCCGCCCTGGCCGCTGTCCTCGTCGAGGCCGTCGACCACCAGCACCAGCCCGTCGCCCGCCTCGGCCAGCAGCCCGCGCAGGTGCGCCTCGCGCAGGGCCGTGGTGGGCAGCGGGGGGAGCGGCTGGTCGAGCAGGTCGGCCAGCTGCTCCAGCACCTCCTCGACGAAGGCGGCCCGGTGGTCCTGCTCGGCCAGGCCGCGGGTGACCAGGAACGCCACGACCCGGGTGCCCTCGGGCGGGTGCAGGGCGAACCAGGACAGCAGCGCCGTCCCGCCCGCCCCCGCCGGTGCCCGCAGGTGCCGGTGGGCGGGGGCGCCCGCGGCGAAGGCGGCGAGGTCGCCCAGCTCGTCCTCGCGCCCGCGCAGGACGCCGGGGGCGGTGTCGCGCAGGGCGTCCCGGTAGCGGTCGGCCATGCGCCCAGTCTGCCCCTCAGCGGCGGTGCGCGGACACCGCGTAGTCGCCGCCGTCGAACGGGTCGCGCGACCAGGTGGCGAACCGCTCCACCAGGTCCAGGCCCGCCGCGGCGCAGTGGGCGTCGTAATCGGCCGCCGAGTAGCCGCGGTCGAGGGAGAAGCCCGCGATGAGCGCGCCGCCGGGCGCGACGTGCCTGGCCACCCCCGCCACCAGCGCCGCCTCGGTGCCCGGCGGGGTGAACAGCGGGACGTTGCCCGCCATCACCACCACGTCGAACACCCGGCCCAGGTCCAGGGTGGTGAGGTCGGCGTGGTGCCAGGTCAGGTGCGGGGCGAGGCGGGCGGCGGTGGCGAGCATGGACCGGTCCACGTCCACCCCCACCACCTCGACCCCGTGCCGCGCCAGCTCGATGCCCACCCGCCCGGTGCCGCACCCCGCGTCGAGCACCGACGCGGGGGCGAAGGCCCGGACGAAGGCGGCCTCGCCGTGGACGTCGCGGCCCTGGGCGGCCAGGGCGTCGAAGCGGGACTGGTAGTCCTCGCCGTTCCAGCTCATGCCCGTCACGGTGCCACAGGTGCCGGGCGGCGGCTCAGGCCCAGATGCCGTCGAGCCAGGCGTTCCACGCCTTCGCCACGGCCTCGCCGTCGACCTCGGCGAACACGTGGTGGGCCGCGGCGACGGGCATGCCCCAGGGCTCGCGGCCGTAGAAGCGCAGCAGCGAGTCCGCGGTGCGGATGCCGGTGAACTGGCCGTGCAGGTAGTCGACCTCGCCGGTGATGGTCGGCAGGCCGGGGATGTCCAGCTCCACGCGGTCGCCCACCGCGGTGTCGGCGGTGAGGCCCAGGGCCGCGCGCAGCTCGTCCACCCCGCCCGGGTGCTGGGAGGCCTCGGTGCCGGGGGCGTCGACGTAGGTGACCGGCCTGCCCGCGAAGTGCTGGAGGTACTGGCCGAGGGAGTGCAGGTAGAAGTCGGTGTGCTTGCTCGCCCCGTCGAACTGGCTGTCCCAGTCGTCGGTGAACACGCCGCTGTGGACGTAGCGGACGACGGTGGTGCCGCCGTCACGCGCCTCGATGATGTGCTCCAGGGAGTTGAACCAGCCCTCCTCCGGGTCGCCCACCACGGTGTGCAGGTGCTTGCCGGGCTCCCAGGCCACGGCGCGGGCGCCGGACTCGTCGGGGGTGCCGTCGGCCGGGGGCACGGTGACGGGGAACAGCCAGCCCGCCAGCCCGTCGGTGACGGCGGCGAACACGTCCTCGGGGGTGGCGTCGACGACGATCTCGCGCTCGATGCGGAACTGCTTGCCGGTCATGTCAGTTCTCCTGCTCGGGGTTGCTGTTCTCGGGGTGGGTCGGGAAGTCGCGGGTGATGGCGGGGTGCAGGCCCGCGAAGAAGCGGTGCTTGCGCCCGCCGGGGGCGTCGGCGCTGTGGTAGCGGCGGACGAGGTCCGCCACGGCCGCTTGCAGCTCGGTGGCGAAGGCGGCGCGGTCGGCGGCGGAGGCGAAGGTGACCTCCGCGTCGGCGGCGTAGGTGGCCAGCGGCTTGCCCGCCGCGTTGGCCCCGGCGATGAGCCGCCCCACCTCCCGCACGGTGCGGGCGGCCAGGGCCACCAACCACCGCGCGGACAGCTGGTCCGGCCTGCGCCGCGGGTCCGGGGCGACGGCGGCCAGCGCCGCCGGGGAAATCACGAACTCGGCGGCGGTGGCCCGCATGACCCGCTCGACGACGTTGCCCCGGCGGCGCTCCTCGGCCAGCTCCACCAGGCCGTGCCGCTCCAGGGCGCGCAGGTGGTAGTTGACCTTCTGCCGGGGCAGGCCGACCACCGCGGCCAGCGCGGCCGCCGAGCCGGGCTCGACCAGCGCGGCCAGCAGCCTGGCCCGCACCGGGTCCAGCGCCACCTCGGCCGCCGCCGGGTCCTCGATCACCGCCACCTCGTCCATGGCCCAACCCTCCCACCGACAACATTTCTTGTCAAGACAGTTTTTCTGTTCGGTGTGCCGGATGCCCTAGACTCCGCTGACCTGGGCATCCGCTGTCCGCCACACCCGACCCCGACCCGCTGTGGGAGCCATGACCGAGTACGTGCTGCTGGTGCAGCCCGCCGTGAACCGCGTGTACGCCGAGGCGTCGGTGGCGCTGACCACCGCCGAGCTGGAGGTGGCCAACCGGGCGGTGCTCGGCGGGCGGGTGGCGGGGATCGGGGAGACCGAGCTGGCCGGGGTGCGCTACGTCGGCTTCACCGCCGACGGGCTCGACGAGCGGGACGCGGCGGTGCTGGCCAACCTGTCCTCGGCGTTCGCCCTGTTCGCCCGGCGCGGCGACCTGCTCGAACCGGTGGCGCTGCGCCCGCTCGACCGCTTCGACGACGACCTGCTGACCATCCAGAAGTACTCGGGCAAGACCAACGAGCACTTCACCAAGCTGCTGCTCAACGTCGCGGTCTGGTCCTCGGCCGCGGCGGGCGAGGCGCTGGGGCGCAGGCTGCGGGTGCTGGACCCGGTGTGCGGCCGGGGCACGACGCTCAACCAGGCGCTGATGTACGGCTGGCACGCCGCGGGCCTCGACCTCGACGAGAAGGACTTCGAGGCCTACGCGCAGTTCATCCAGACCTGGCTCAAGCGCAAGCGCCTCAAGCACCAGGCCGAGACCACCCGCATCCGCCGGGAGAAGCGCACCATCGGCAGGCAGCTGCGCGCCACCATCGGCATCGACAAGGACAGCTACAAGGCGGGCGACTCGCTGGAGCTGACCTTCGTCAACGGCGACACCGTGCACGCCGACGAGTACTTCAAGGCGGGCTCGTTCGACGTCGTCGTGGGCGACGCCCCCTACGGCGTGCGGCACGCCTCCCGGGCGGGCGGCCCGCGCGAGCTGGACCGCAGGCCGCTGGACCTCATCGCCGCCTCGGCCCCGGCCTGGACGCGCCTGCTCAAGCCGGGCGGGACGGTCGGGTTGTCCTGGAACACCGTGGTGACCCCGCGCGAGCAGGTCCTCGACGCGCTCTCCCGCGCGGGCCTGGAGCCGTTGGACGACGAGGTCTACCGCTCCTTCGAGCACCGGGTGGACCAGGCGATCACCCGGGACCTGGTCGTCGCCCGCAAACCGTCCTGACAGGACAGTGGGGCGGCGATCGCGTCGCCGCCCCACTGTCCTGCGCTCAGGAACCGAGCTGCTGGGCGAACATCGGCGTCGCCTTGTCGATCGCGTAGAGCGTGCCCAGCGTGGACCCGGACGAGAACGCGTTGATGAGCGTCTTGTCCTCCAGGATCAGCAGGTGCCCGGCCTTGGCGCTCGGGATCGAGCCGAGGATCGGGTCGTTCTTCAGCGGGGTGGCGTCGGAGCCGATCGGGAACAGCACGGTGAGGTCCGAGCTGAGCAGTTCGATCTGCTCGCGCGAGAGGTCCACGCTGAAGCTGCCGGTGGCCAGCGCCTGCACCTCGGGCTTGTTCTTCATGCCCAGGCTCTCCAGGAAGTCCACGCGGGAGTCGCCGCGCACGTAGGCGCTGTACTTGTCCGAGTAGTACGCGCCCACCGCGACCTGCTTGCCGTTGAGCACGGGGTGGTCCGCCTTGGCCTTGTCGAACGCCGCGTCGACCTCGGAGATCAGCTTCTTGCCCTCGTCGGCCTTGCCCAGCGCCTGCGAGACCAGCTCCATCTGCTGCCGCCAGGTGGTGCCGTAGGCGACGACACCGGACGGCGCCGAGACGGTGGGGGCGATCTTGGACAGCTCCTTGTACTTGTCCTCGGAGTTGTCCGACCGGGTGTTGAGGATGACGTCGGGCTGCAACTGGGCGATGGCCGCGTAGTCCAGCTCCAGCGTCGGCAGGATCTGCGGCGCGGTGGTGTACTTGCCCGCCGCCCACGGGCCGACGCCCTCGCCGCCGAAGGCCAGCCAGTCGCTCGCGGCGATCGGCTGCACGCCCAGGGCCAGCGCGGTCTCGGCGTCCGACCAGCCCAGCGCGACGACCTTGCGCGGGTTGGCGGGCACCGTCACCGCGCCGAACATCGTCTGCACGGTGGCGGGCTGGGCCGCGCCGCCCGCGGGCTGGGCGCCGGTGGAGGGGTCCTCCACCTGGCCGCAGCCCGCCAGGGCGAGCGCGGCGGCCGCGACCGCGGCGAAGAGGCGGAGCTTCACGGTGTTTCTCCTTCTGGGCAGTGGTGGCGGCCGATCGGCACGACCATCGGGGTGCCGGACACCGGGTCCGGCACGATCCGCGAGCGCAGCCCGAAGACCCGCTCGACGACGTCCGCGGTCACCACCTCGGTCGGCCCGCCCTGGGCGACGACCTCCCCGCCGCGCAGGGCGATGAGGTGGTCGGCGTAGCGGCAGGCCAGGTTCAGGTCGTGCAGCACGACGGCGATGGTGGTGCCGTGCGCGCGGTTGAGGTCGGTCAGCAGGTCGAGCACCTCGACCTGGTGGGTGATGTCGAGGTGGGTGGTGGGCTCGTCGAGCAGCAGCAGGTCGGTGCGCTGGGCCAGGGCCATGGCGATCCACACCCGCTGGCGCTGCCCGCCGGACAGCTCCGCCACCGGGCGGTCGGCGACCTCCAGGGTGTTCGTGGCGGCCAGCGCCTCGGCCACCGCCGCGTCGTCGGCGGCGGTCCAGCGGCGGAACCAGCCCTGGTGCGGGTAGCGGCCGCGGCCGACCAGGTCCGCGACGGTGATGCCCTCGGGGGCGACCGGGGTCTGCGGGAGGATGCCGAGCACGGTGGCCAGTTCCCGGTTGGGGATGTCGTGCACGTCCCGGTCGTCGAGGAACACCCCGCCGGAGACCGGGGCCAGCAGTCGGGCGAGCCCGCGCAGCAGGGTCGACTTGCCGCAGGCGTTGGGGCCGACGACCATCGTGACCTTGCCGGGCGGGATGGTCACGGTGAGGCCCTTGACCACCTCCCGGCGGTCGTAGGCCAGCCGCAGCGCGTCCGCGCGCAGGGTGTGCTCGGCCGTCATCATCCGCCCTTCCCGGTCCGGTTCGCCCTGGCCAGCAGCAGGAGCAGGTAGGGGGCGCCGACCGCGCCGGTCAGCACGCCCACCGGGTACTGCGGCAGGCCGGGCAGGTTCTGCGCGGCGAAGTCCGCGACCTGCACGACCGCGGCGCCGACCAGCCCGGACACCAGCAGCGCGGGGCTGCCGTCGCGGGCCAGCCGCCTGCCGATGGGGGCGGCGAGCAGCGCGACGAAGGCCACCGGCCCGGCGGCGGCGGTGGCCGCGCCCGCGAGCGCGACGGCGCAGGCGAGCAGCCCCAGGCGCGCGGGTTCGACCGGGGCGCCGAGGCCCTTGGCGGCGTCGTCGCCCAGGCGCAGCAGGCCCAGGGTGCGCGCGAGCGCGGCCACCGCGGGCAGCAGCACGGCCAGCAGCACCGCCAGCGGCACGACCTGGGCCCAGCCGCGGCCGTTGAGGCTGCCGGTGAGCCAGACCAGCGCGTCCTGGGCGGTGGCCACCTGCGAGCGGGTCATCACGTAGGACACGACGCTGAGCAGGATCGCGGCGATGCCGACGCCGACGAGCACCAGCCGGGAGCCGGAGATGCCGCCGCGCCAGGTGAGCCCGTACATGACCACGGCGGTGAGCAGCGCGCCCGCGAGCGCGACCAGCGACACGGCGGTGCCGCTCAGGCCCAGCGCGGTGATGCCGAGCACCGCCGCGGCGCTCGCGCCGGTGTTGATGCCGATGATGTCCGGGCTCGCGAGCGGGTTGCCCAGCAGGCTCTGGAACACCGCGCCGGAGACGCCGAAGGCCAGGCCCACCAGCACCGCGGCCAGCGCCCTCGGCAGCTTGAGGTCGAAGATGATGTAGTCGGTGGTTCTGCTGCCCTGACCGGCCAGTGTGGACAGCACGTCGGGCAGGGACACGTACCCGCGCCCCAGGCTCAGCGAGACGGCGGCGGCCGCGACGACGACGGCGAGCAGCGCGGCGGCGACGAGCGCGGTGCGGCGGCGCACCGCCCAGCGGCTGCGCGCGATGACCTCGTGCGGTGCGACCACCCCGGGCGCCGGGGCCGCCTCGTGCGGCGCGGTCACGGGGCCGCCACCCCCTTGCCGCGCACCAGCGCGATGAACACCGGGGCGCCGATGACGGCGGTGAGGATGCCGACCTGGAGCTCCCCCGGCCGGGCGATCACCCGGCCCACGACGTCCGCGCCGAGCAGCAGGACCGGGGCCAGCACGGCGCAGTGGGGCAGCAGCCAGCGGTGGTCGGGGCCGGTGGCGACCCTGGCCAGCAGCGGCACCGCGAGGCCGACGAACGCGATCGGGCCCACCGCGGCGGTGGCCGCCCCGCACAGCAGCACCACCGACGCGCCCGCGAGCACCCGGGTGCGGGTGACGTCCTGGCCCAGGGCGCGGGCGAGGTCGTCGCCCATGGCCAGGGCGTTGAGCGGGCGGGCGGCGGCGAAGGCGAGCAGCAGGCCGAGCGCGAGGAACGGCAGCACCTGCCAGAACACCGCCATCGACCGCCCGGACAGCGCCCCCACCTGCCAGAACCGGAACTGGTCGAAGGCGTCGGTGCTGGTCAGCAGCACCGCGGTGGTCATGGACACGAACGCGGCGTTGGCGGCGGCGCCCGCGAGCGCGAGCTTGAGCGGGGTGGCGCCCTCGCGGCCGAGCGCGCCGACGCCGTAGACCAGCGCGGAGGCGACCACGGCGCCCGCGAAGCCGAACCAGACGTAGCCGGGCAGGGTGGCGACCCCGAAGGCGACGATGCCGATGACGACGAACAGCGCTGCTCCGGCGTTGATGCCGAGGATGCCGGGGTCGGCCAGCGGGTTGCGCGCCACCGCCTGCATCACCGCGCCCGCCACGCCGAGCGCGGCGCCGACGACGAGGCCGACGAGGGTCCTGGGCACCCGCTCGGTGCGGACGAACAGGTGGTCGGGGTTCTGCGGGTCGAACCGGAACAGCGCGTCGAGGACGGTCCCCGCCGGGATGGCCTTGCTGCCGACGAAGACGCTGAGCACCACCACGGCGGCGAGCAGCACCGCGGCGAGCGCGAGACCCGCGGCCAGCCGACCGGCGGGCCGCGCGCGCACGGGCGCGGCGGGGGCACCTGCGGCCATGGCACCTCCTCGTCGACCGGGCTCCGGAGCTGTCTTAGGTTAGGCTAACGACAGTCCCGTTGAGTAGTCGGACCTCGGAGTTCGCCGTCACAATCCCGCCATGCCGTCACTGTCGGTGACTTCCTCCAGTCCTCAGCGCGGCGCGGACCACGCCGCCCACAGGCGCGCGTAGTCGCCCCCGGCGGCCAGCAGGTCGGCGTGCGGGCCCGCCTCCGCGACCCGCCCGTCCGCGAGCACCACGACCCGGTCGGCGGCCGCGGCCTGGGTGAGCCGGTGGGCGACGACGAGCGCGGTGCGGCCCGCCAGGGCGGCGTCGGCTGCGCGTTCGAGCACCCGGGCGCCCGCGCTGCCCGCGTCGGCGGTCGCCTCGTCGAGGATCACCACCGGCGGGTCGGCCAGCACCAGCCGGGCCAGCGCGAGGTGCTGGCCCTCGGCGGCGGTGAGCGGGTGCCCGCCGTCGCCGACGCGGGTGGCCAGGCCGTCGGGCAGCGCCTGCACCCAGTCCAGGGCGCCCACGGCGCGCAGCGCCGCCCGCAGCTCGTCGTCGGTGGCGCCCGCGCGGGCCAGCCGCAGGTCCTCGGCCACGCTCCCGGCGAAGACGTGGACCTCCTGGCTCACCAGGTGCACGGGGCAGCCGGGGCGCACGGGGACGCCGCCGAGGGTGATCGAGCCCTCGTCCGGCTCCGCCACGCCCGCGACGAGGCGGGCGAGGGTCGTCTTGCCCGCGCCGTTGGCGCCGACGAGCGCGACCCGCTCCCCCGCGAGCACCTCCAGGTCGACGCCGCGCAGCACGGGGGTGCCGTCGTAGCCGAAGTGGACGCCTGCGAGCTTGAGGTCGGCACCGGGGTGCGGGCGCGGTTCGGCGCGCTCGGACGGTTCGAGCAGCAGCCCGACGAGCCGGGACAGCGACGCCGCCGCGAGTTGCAGGTCGTCGGCCAGGCCCAGGACGGCGTTGATGGGGTTGAAGATGCCGTGGAAGTACAGCGCGGCGGCGGTGGCGGCGCCCACGGTGACCTCGCCCGCGTCGACCAGGAAGAAGCCGGTGACGAGCACGGCGGTGAGCCCGATGAACTCCGCGAGGTTGAGCCTGCTGTAGAAGCGGGTCAGCAGGTAGACGCCGCGCACGGCCAGGTCCACGGCGGTGGTGGAGCGCTCGGCCACGAGGTCGGTGTGCTTGTCGCGCAAGCCGAACGCGCGCACGGTGCGCGCGCCTTCCACCGACTCCAGGAGTTGCTGCTGCTGCGCGCCCACCGCGATGCGCTGCTCGGCGTAGACCTTGCGGGCGTTGCGCGCGTACCAGCGGACGGTGTGCAGCTGCACGGGCGCGGCCAGCACGCCCGCGATGAGGAACCGCCAGTCCAGCACGGCCATGCCCACCAGGCTCAGCACGATCGTCACCGCGGAGCGGGCGAGGGTGGGCAGGGCGGTGCGCACGGCGTCGGCCACCACGCCGACGTCGCGGCTGGCGCGGGCGGTGAGGTCGCCCGCGCCCGCCGCCTCCACCCGCGCCAGCGGCAGGTCGAGCGCGGCGCCGAGGAACCGCTCGCGCAGGTCGGCCAGCACGGACTCGCCCAGCCGCGCCACCTTCGCGCCGCTGACGGCGGTGGCCACCCCGGAGACCAGGGCGACCGCGCCGAGCGCGACCACGGGCCAGGTGAGCGCGCCCGGGTCGGCGGCGATCACCGCGTCCACCACCAGGCCCAGCAGCGGCGCGGCGAGCAGGCCGACGCCGGTGCCGAGCACGAGGGTGAGCCCGGCGACGACGGCCAACCGGGGCCGCGCCCTCACCAGGTCCCAGACGGCGCGCCAGGTCTGGCGCGGGGCGGCGGTGGGCAGCAGGGCGCTCATGCCAGCACCACCGCCCGGTAGTCGGCGTGGTCGCGCACCAGGTCCGCGTGCGCGCCCTCGCGGTCGCCGAAGACCACCCGGTCGGTGTGGGCGAGCAGGGCGGGGCTGGTGGTGACGAGGATGGTCGTGCGCCCCGCCCGCAGTGCGCGCAAGGCGGCGGCGATGGCGGTCTCGGTGACCGTGTCGACGGCGGTGGTGGGGTCGTGCAGCACCAGCACCGGGGGGTCGGCGGCGAGCGCGCGGGCGAGGGCGAGCCGCTGGCGCTGCCCGCCGGACAGCTCGCGCGGGTCGCGGTCGGGGACGGTGCCGACGGCGGCCAGCGCGCGCTCGTCGGTGACGGTGTCGCCCGCGAACAGGTCGACCCGGTGCGGTGACACCAGGACGGCGGCGCGCACCTCGTCCAGGGACGCGCCCGCGACGTCGGCGCCGTCGAGGGTGAACGTGCCCGCCTCGCGCGCCAGCGCGGCCAGCAGCGGGGCCGGGTCGGCGGTGACGACGCCGACGTGCTCGCCGGGGCGCACCGACAACCCGTCCACCGCCACGGCCCCCCGCACCGGCCCGAGGGCGCGACCCCCGTCGGGCACGTCCTCCGGCGTGGCCAGGAGTTCGCGCACCCGGGCGCCGGAGGCCTTGCTCAGCACCAGTTCCCCGGCCACCCAGGCCAGCATCGTCAACGGCCACACCGCGAACTGCGCCAGCCCCACGGCCGCGACGAGGTCCCCGACGCTGATGTCGCCCGCCAGCGCGAGCCGACCGCCCACCAGCGCCACCCCGGCCAGGAACACGCCGTTGAGGCCCGCGACGGCGCCGTCGAGCGCGCCCCGGGTGCGGGCCGCGGCCACGGCGGCGTCCAGCGAGGCCCGGCTCAGCGGCCGGTACCGGGCGTGCGCGGCCCGCTCGGCGCCGATGCCCTTGAGCACCCGCAACCCGGCGACCAGGTCGGCGGCCACGCCCACCGCCTCGGCGGCGCGCTCCTGCTCGCGGGCGCCGCGCCCCTCCAACCGCCGCGCCAGCACGCCGGTGATGGCGGCGACGACGAGCGCGGACACCAGCACCAGCGCGCCCAGCGGCACCGACATCCGCAGCAGCGCCACCGCGGCCACCACCAACCCGGCCACGCCGGAGACGCCCAGCGGCACCGCCAGCGCCCGCGAGCCGACCCGCTTGGCGTCGCCGGTGGCCAGGTGCACCAGCTCGCCCGGGGTCCCCGGCACCCCGCGCAGCACCCGGCGCACCACCGACAGCCGCACGTCGTGCTCGATGAACAGCGCGGCCTTCTCCGCGCCCCGGTGGCCCCAGCGGTAGCTGAACGACACCAGCGCGAACACCGCGGCGAGCACGGCGCACCAGCGCACCAGCGCCCACCCGTCGTGCGGGGCGGTCGCCTCGTCGATCACCACGCCGACCACGACCGGCACCAGGGCTTCCCCGGTCTGGTAGAGGGCGGCGAGCAGGCAGGCGAGCAGGACCCGCCGACGGTGCGCGTGCATGAGGGCAGGCTAACCTCACCCACCGACACCCCGGGAGCGCGACCGGTCACACGGCGCAGACGCACACCCGCAGCTCGTCCAGGCTCACCCGCATCGAGACGAAGCACCGGTCGAGCACGATGTCCACGCCGACGACCTTGCCGCCCGCCCGCGCCATGTGCACCGCCACCACCGTGTTCCCGACGACCTGGGCGTAGCCGTCGGCGGCGGAGCGGTCGAACACCGCCCACCGGCCGTGCTTGCGGACGAACTCGCGGTTGGCCGAGGTCAGCGGTTCGGTGAAGGGGTCGACCCACTCGCGGGCCTCGACCCGGATGGAGCGCCCGTCGGCGCCGGAGTCGAACAGGGCCACGAAGCCGTCGTCGGCGCGCAGCTCCAGGAAGCCGGAGGCGGTGTCGGCCTCACCGCCGGGGTCGACGTAGTGCACCCGGCGCACCCGCCGGATCGTCCGGCCGACCAGCTCGTCCACGCGCAGTTCCACGGTTGAGCACCACCCCGCCGCACCCCGTCCCCGTCACCCCCCAGGGTAGCTGCGAGGCACCCTCGTCGTCGCGCCTTGTCACCCACTCATCGCAGGCACCGGCGCAGCGCAACGGGCACCCGGGCCGTCCACTCAGGACACAACCGGGGTCGGGCGGTGACGGTGCGCGACGGCGCTCGGCGCGCGCGGCGGCCACCGCGCGCCTACACTTTTCGAGCCTCCCTCACCCCGCCGGGTCCGACGACGAAAGACCCGGGAGCACGCTTGACCACCGCCCTCACCCGCCCCGACGCCCGGGAGCGGTTCGCCGCCACCGCCGCCTTCGTCCGCGAAGCCCTGGTGGAGGCCGACCACGCCGCGCTGGCGCACTTCGCGCACCCGGACGTGCGCGACGTGTCCGCGCTGCGGTTGTTCGACGACGGCCTGCCCGGCCTGGGGTTCGCGCTGCGGCGCCTGCACGACCGGTTCCCCGACCTGCGCGCGCGGGTGGACCTGCTGCGCGAGTGCGGCCCCGGGACGGTGGAGGCGCACCTCGCGCTCGTCGGCACCTACCGCGCGCCCGACCTCATGCCCAGCGGCCGCGACGGTCGGCGGGCCGGGTGGCGCCAGGTGCACCGGTTCGCCTTCCGCGGCGAGCGGGTGGCGGCGCACCTGGGCTGGGTCGACCGGGCGGCGCTGCGCGACTGCCTCGGCCCGGCCCACTGACCGCTCAGCGCACCGGCAGCGGGAGGTCCTGCGTCGGGGTCTCCTCGGTGAGGATGGTGTCGAGGACCTTGTTCGCGCGGCGGACGCGCCAGACCGCGGCGGTGAGCGCGGCGGCGACGGGCGCGGCGGTGATCCACAGCAGTGTCATGGCTACCCGGTTCGTCGGGGGCCCGGCGCGGCGGCGGCGCGGGGGGCGCCGCCGCCGGTCGACCGGGGGGTCGTTGCGTCCATCGCAACGACCCGTCGGTAGTTACCACTCGTAGCGATCCGGCGGGCATCTTCGCGTGTTTCCACCCGATCGGACCACGTTCATCCCACGGTCATCCCACGGTCAGTCCTCGTCGAAGATCTCCTCGACGACCTCGCCGAGCACCATGCCGCCGAAGATGCCCGCCGCGGCGCCGCCGATCATCGCGCCCATGCCGGGGCCGCGGTGCTGATCGTGGCCGTGGTGGCCGCCGTGCAGGCCGTGGCCGCCGTACTGGTGGTCACCGTAGTGCTGGCCCCCGTAGTGCCCGCCGCCGTGGTGCCCGCCGTGGCCGTGGGCGACCTGGTTGAGCCAGCCGTCGATGATCGGCCGCCAGTCGGCGCGCTCGGCCTCGTGGTGGGGCATGGCGAACCGGCCGAACACGTCGCCGCCCGCGCGGAACAGCCCGCCGCGCTTGTCGGCCTCCAGCACCACGTGCAGCTCGTGCGGGGTGGCGACGAAGGTCAGCTCGACCTGCTGCACCCGCCCGGCGAGGTGGTGCGGCGGGAAGAACTCCAGCTCCTGGAAGAAGCCCATCACCTGCGGCACGCCGTGCAGCACGCCCGCCTCCACGTCGGCGGTGCGGAACTGGAAGCCCAGCTCGCCGAACGCGTCGAGCACCCGCTCCTGCGAGGGCAGCGGGTGCACCTGCACCGGGTCCAGGTCGCCGGGGTCCGGGGCGCCCGCCACCACCAGCTCGGTGCGCAGGCCCACGCCCGCGCCGGGCAGCGGCGCGCCGCCGACGGCGGTGATCGGCGCCTCCCACGGCACCTCCAGCCGGAACGGCAGGTCCAGCCGCTGGCCCTCGCGGACGTGCACGCGGTCGGCCACCGCCACCCGCAGCAGCTCACCGGTGGCCACGCCCTCGTGGTCGCCGTGCTCGACCTCGACGCGGGTGACCAGCGACAGCAGCACCCGGTCGACGTCGGCCGGGGCGCTGCCGCCCTGGATGCGCACCTCGCCGCCGATGACCTGGCCCGGCCTGGCGTGCGGGGAGTGCAGCACGGTGTCCACCGAGGGTCCGCCGACGCCGAACGCCGAGAGCATCCGCTTGAACATCCGGGTAGTCCTCCTGACGGCGCGCCCCGGGGGCCCACCGCGGGCCGCGCGTCCAGGGATGCCGCAAATCGGACGGTACCGGATCTTGCTCACCCGGCGACGAAGAACCGGCGGATCCATTCCCGGATTCCGCGCGCGACTACTCGGCGGAACCATTCGGGCACGCTGGGGCGGTGTCGGGATTACGCGATTATGCGCGCAGCGAGGAGACGACCTCATTCGCCGCGGACACCGCCGTGCGGCACTGCCCACCGGTGTCCGACGGGCCGCTCGCGCCCGCGCTGACGACGATCCCGCCGCCCCCGCCGGTGCCCACGACGACCTCGCACAGCCGCGACCCGTCGGTGCGCTGCGCGCGCACCAGGGCGGGCTGCCCGTCGACGGCGGTGGGCTCGAACAGCTTCCACCGCAGCCCGTCGCCGCCCGGGTCGGGCCGCTCGGCGTCGCGGTAGGCCTCCGCCAGCGGGTCGGCGGAGCTGAACGCGACGGTGATCCTCGGCCAGTCCACCTTGTCGGCCCACACGCAGTACCGCTGACCACCGCCCTCGTGCGGCTGCCCGTCGCCGTAGACGCCGAGCCCCAGCGGGATCGACCGCGGCACCGCGGCGCACGGGTCGGAGGCCGCGGCCAGGTCGAGCGACTTCGCCACCGCGGGCGGCGTGGTCGGCCTGCCCGCCACCCCGACGACGGGGGCACCCGGCGCGCTGCCGACACCGCACCCGCTCAGCACGAGCACCGCCACCGCGGCGGACACCGCTCCCCTGGTCGACATGGCACCACCCCCTCCAACCGCCCCTGCGCTCCCATCATCCCCGCCCGCGCCCGGTTCCGGGGAGCCCGAGCGCATTTTCCCCACCGTTGTTCGCGCACGCAAAGACGAATGTCGCAGGCGATTGTGCGACACCGGTCGATTTGCGTTCCCGGTGACAAGAAAAGCGCGGTACCCGAACCCGCCCCGGGTTGCGCCCCCTAGCCCGGGCAGACCTAGGGGGGTTGAGCGCACCCGCCGCGACTGCCACGGTGGTGCAGAACGTGAAGAGGAGTGCACATCCCATGACCACGCCCGGCGACCCCTGGCTGCGCAGGCTGCGCACCGCCCCCACCCGGGCCGCCCGCCTGGTCTGCCTGCCCCCCGAGGGCGCCGACGCCCTGTTCCCCCTCCCCCTCGCCCGCGCCATCTCCCACCCCCTCGAAGTCCTCGGCGTGCAGTACCCCGGCCGCCGCGACCGCCGCACCGAACCACCGCTCACCTCCGTCGAAGCCCTCGCGGAGGGCATCGCCACCGCCCTGCCCGGGGACGCCCCCCTCGCCCTCTTCGGCCACGGCCTCGGCGCCCTCGTGGCCCTGGAGGTCGCCCGCCGCACCCCTGCGGTCACCCTGTTCACCTCCGGCTGCCCCGCCCCCAGCCGCCGCTTCCCCGCCCACCCCACCGGCACCGGCCCCACCCGAGCCGACACCGAAGCCGCCGCCACCTACCACTGGTCCGGCCACCCCCTCGCCATCCCCCTCACCGCCCTGGCGGGCGAACACGACCCCCGAGCCCCCGTCGACCGCGTCGCCGAGTGGCACCAGGTCACCACCGGCCCCTTCGACCTCCAGGTCTTCTCCGGCGATCACACCTACCTCACCCACTGCGCCTCCACCATCGCCACCGCAGTGGGCGAACGCGTCATGGAGTTGATCAGCTGACGCCCCCGCTCCTCCCCCACCGATCCCGCGCTGCCCGCCCCGCCCAAGCGGATGGCCCGGTGCGAGAAGGAAGCCCCCCCCCCCACGAACCCGGGCCGCACCACCACCCACCCG
>NZ_MKQR01000025.1:77257-100911 GCF_001940455.1 Actinokineospora bangkokensis
ATGAGCCACAGTGGCCCGAGAAGGCGACCACCCACACAAGCAGAACCCGGACAACGAGCACCGCCCGGTTGGGTGGATCCGCTTGGCTGGGGAAGGCGATCATGTGCTACCCAACGGGACGGGCGGGCGTCTTTTCAGCCCGCCTTTTCCCCGCCCGACAGCACATGATCGCCGTAGGGGCCCCAGCCAAGCGGATCCACCCAACCGGGCCCACCACCCAACCCCCCGCTCTTCAAGAGCCCCGCGCAGCGGAGAACCGGCGCAGCCGGCAACAGCCCCGCGCAGCGGAGAGCAGAGCGCAGCGAAAGCCAAGCAGCGCAAGCGAAAAGTCACTCCGGCAGCGGGGAAACGCACGGGGAAGCGGGAAGGTCCGCCCGGTGGTGGATCCCCAACTTCCGGAACACCCGCGTCAAGTGCTGCTCCACCGTGCTCGGCGTGACCTCCAACCGCTGCGCGATCTCCCGGTTGGTGTGGCCCAGCGCCGCGAGCGCGGCCACCCGGTTCTCCGCCTCGCTGAGCGCGGGCGGTTCGGGTTGGCCCTGCGGCTCGTCCCCGCGCAGCACCCGCTCCAGCAGGTCGGCCGCGCCGCACCGGTTCGCGTCCTCCAGCGACGCGGTGGCGACGGCCGCCGCGGTCGGGTTGCCCTGGGCGAACAGGCTGCGGCTCAGCTCCGCGAGGGCGATGGCCGCCGCCAGGTGGTTGCCCGCGGCGTGGAACTCCTTGGCGGCCTGGCGCAGGTGGTCGGGGCCCCGGGCACCCGCCTGGACCCGCAGGCACAGGCCGCGCACGTGGTGGCTGGCGGCGGCGGGCATGGCCAGCTGCTCGTCGGCGAGGGCGGCGGCGGCGCGGGGGTGGCCCGTGCGCAGCAGGGCGGCGGCGAGGCCGGTGCGCCACGGCGCCAGGGAGGGCAGGTCGCGGCCCGCGGCGACCATGCGGCGGCCGCACTCCTCGAAGTCGGCCGAGGCGGCGAGGACGCGGTCCGCGGCCAGGTAGTGCTCGCCGCGGGCGTGCAGGTACTTGGGGCCGTAGGTGGAGTCGAGCGCGCCGTCCGGCAGGACGTGGCGGAGGGCGTCGCCGTCGGTGAGGCCCAGGGCGGTCTCGGCGCTCAGCAGGGTCGACAGCGGCAGGCACAGCAGCACACCCCAGGCTGGCGGGGGCAGCAGGCGCAGGGCCTGTTCGACGCGGGTCCGCGCGGTCCGCACAGCCCCTTGGCGCAACGCGATCTCGGCTTGCACAGCGACGAACACCGCGCGCCACGTGGTTGCTCCGCGCGCAGTGGCGTCGTCGAGGAGCGCGTCACACCACTGGGCGGCGAGGTCGGGGCGGTCGGCGTGGGTGAGGCAGAGGAGGGCGCCCGCGCGGATTTCGAGGGTGTCGTCCGCGGGCGGGCAGGTGCGCAGGAGGTGCTCGGCGTCGTCGGCGACGGCGGGGAGGGCGCCCGCGAGCAGGTTGGGCAGCAGGCGGGCGGCGGCGTGCGCCCAGTCGGCGTCGGGGTGGGCGGCGGGTGCCGGGCTCGCGCGCAGGTGGGCCTCCGCCAGCGCCAACCGTGCCCCCGCGGCCGGGTCGGCGCGCTGGGCGGCGGCGAGCAGGTCGGCGGCACCCGCGCGGTCGGTGTGCCAGAGGCCGTAGCGCGCGGCGACCACCGGGTCTTCGACGGGCTCGCCCAAGCGCGCCTGGGACCGCAACCGCCACTCCGCCGCGGCGAGGGCGTCGACCGCCGACTGGCGCTGCGCGGCGGGAACGGCCCCGAGCGCCACCTCTCGGCACCGCACCGCGAACCCCGCGTCCTGCGACTCCTGGGCGGCGACCGCCAGCACCGGCAGCGCCCACGGCTCCGCAGCCCCGGCTGCCACCAACTGCTCCGCGACGCCCTGCGGCGCCACCCCGGCCTCGTGCAGCGCCTTGGCCGCGCGCAGGTGCAGCTCCGCCCGGTCGGCCCGGCTCAACCCGGCCAGCACCGCCGACCGCACGGCCTCGTGCCGGATCCGCCCACCCGCCACCAACCCCGCTGACGCCAACGCCGCGCACGTGTCCGACACCCGGGGCGCAGGCACCCCGGCGACCTCAGCCACCACGGCAGGCTGCGCGCCATCGCCCAGCACCGCCAACGCCTCGGCAACGGCGGGCACCGCCCCACCCCACCGCCGCAACACCCCGGGCACCGCCTGCCGGAACGACGGCCCCTCCCCCGGCTCCGCGGGCGCGTCCGCAGCCAACGCCTGCACGAGCACCGGGTTCCCCCCGCTGACCCGGTGCACGCTCGCGGCGGGCCCCGCGTCCCCCAGCACCTCAGCCACGCCTGCCTGGCTCAACGGCACCAACCGCACCCGCTCGTCGGCGGGTAGCACGAGCGCGGGCGCGGGTTCGACCTGGGCGAAGACGACGGACACCGCGCCACCGCGCAGCGTTCCCAGCACCCGCAACGACTCCTCGTCGCAGTGCTGCGCGTCGTCGACGACGACGACCACGGGCGCGCGGAGGGCGTGCAGGGTGTCCGCGGAGATCGGGGCCTGCGTGGCCTGGCTGCCCGCGAGCTGCTGTTCCAGCTGCCGCAACACCCCGCCCACCACGAACTGCTCGGCGCGGGTGGCGATCGCCGACAGCGCGACCGCGCCCGCGTCGAGCGCCCGATCGGTGAACTCCGCGAGCAAGCGGCTCCGGCCGCACCCGTGCGGACCCGTGACCGCCGTGACCCTCCCGGACCCCGTGGCGCACCCCGCGAGCGCGCGACCCAGCGCCGCCACAGCGGTACGGCGTTCGACAAGCGGCATGCAGCCACCCCTCAGCAGTCCGGCGCTGGCGAACGCTACGGGGCGGGGGTGGAGGGGAGAAGGGATGACCGGAGGGTCTAGGTGGATTGCCGGTTCCTGGTGGTGGGAGGCGTTGTTTCAAGGTTGCCTCATCTTTTGTTGCTTTCGGCCCTAGTGCTTTCTTGGCCGCCTGCTCGCCGCTGCGCGGGGCTGTCGATCGGCTGCGCCGGGGGCCCGCTGCGCGGGGCTCTTGAAGTGCGGGGCTTGGGTGGTGGGCCCGGTGGGTGGGCGCGTCTTCTTGCGCGACCTCGCCCCATGCTGGCGCGGGGGTAGCCCGGGCAAGGGGACCCCTGTTTTCAACGCTACCGGCGGGGGGCGACGAAACTCGACCACCGCGAAAGGGCTGTGGACAACTCGGCTGAGTGGTGGTGCGGGCCGGGTTCGTCGGGGGTGGGGACTTGTGGCACCGGCCGCGCCGGGTGGGGCAGGCGCGGCCGGTGTGGTGCTCGCCACCTGGGCCTTGGTGGGTGGCGTGGGGGATCTCGGGATGTGACTAGTAGGGGTGGTGCAGGGTTGATGGGCGGGTGCCCTCGCTGCGATGGTCAGGCGGGGTGCTCGGTGGGCCGCTGGTCGGTCCGCGGGTGCCGCTCGGGGCGGTGGGGTCGTGGGACCATCGCCGGGATGGCCGGGTCTGGGATCCGGGTGGGCCCCGTTCGGGGCATGGCAGAGGGGATGCGCGCGGAGATGAGCGACAACGCCGACTCGTGGGTGCGCCGGTTCCACCCGTCTCCCGGGGCTGCGGCCCGGTTGGTGTGCCTGCCGCACGCCGGGGGGTCGGCCAGCTACTTCTTCCCGGTGTCGCGGGCGTTGGCGCCGCGGGTGGAGGTGTTGGCGATCCAGTACCCGGGGCGGCAGGACCGGCGGCAGGAGAAGTGCCTGGAGAGCATCGAGGCGTTGGCCGACGCGCTGGTGGGGATCGTGGCGCCGTACGCGGACAAGCCGTTGACGTTGTTCGGGCACAGCCTGGGGGCTTCGCTGGGGTTCGAGCTGGCGCTGCGGTTGGAGCGGGCGGGGGTGCGGTTGGCGGGGTTGATCCCGTCGGCGCGGCGGGCGCCGTCAGCGGTGCGGGACGAGCGGAACCACCTGCTGCCCGACGACGGGTTGCTGCGGGAGATCAAGCAGCTCAACGGCACCGAGTCACAGCTGCTCGACGACGACGAGATCCTGCGGATGGTGCTGCCGTCGATCCGGGCGGACTACAAGGCCGCCGAGACCTACCGGCCCGCGACCCTGGAGCAGGTGTCCTGCCCGGTCCTGGCGCTGACCGGCGACGCCGACCCCAAGGCCACCGTGGCGGAGGTGGCGCAGTGGGAGAACCACACCACGGGCCGCTTCGAGATGGAGGTGTACCCGGGTGGGCACTTCTACCTGAACGCGATCGTGCCGCAGGTGCTGGCGCGGATCACCAAGCAGATCGACTCCACCCTGGCCACCGCCGAGTGATCACCGCCCCGGGTCGGGCAGCGCGCCCGGCCCGGGGTGACCAGCGCGCGATCAGCCCTCTTCGGCGGCCGCGGCGGCGAGGAGCTGCTGCGGGAGGCCCGCAGGCAGGTCGGTGCGCCTGCTGACGTTGAGCTTGCGGTAGACGCGGGTCAGGTGCTGCTCGACGGTGCTGACCGTGATGTAGAGCTTGCCGCCGATCTCGCGGTTGGTGTGGCCCAGGGCCGCCAGCACGGCCACGCGGCGCTCGGCGTCGCTGAGCAGGTCGAGGACGGCGGCGTCGGTGTGGGCGCGGTCGGCGGCGTCGGCGCCCTCGGGGTCGCGGCCGGGGGCCAGTTCGCGGGACAGCGGTTCGGCCTGGCAGCCCTTGGCGAGCTGGGCGGCGCGGCGGGCGACGGTGCGGGCCTTCTCGCAGTCGCCCGCGGCGTTGTGGGCGTGGCTGAGCGCCAGCAGGGACCTGGCCAGCTCGTAGCGGTCGCCGCCCGCGTGCAGGGCCTCGACGGACTCGGTCAGCAGGGCCACGCGGCGCTCGGCGGCGGTGGCCTGGGCCAGCACCCGCAGCGACGTGCCGCGGGTGCGGGGGCCGTCGCAGCCGGGCCGGGTCAGCTGCTCGGCGACCAGGACCCGGGCCGCCTCCCGGTTGCCCAGGGCCAGGTGCGCCTCGGCGGCACCCGCACGCCACGGGACGAGGGTGGGCAGGTCGAGGTCCCAGCGGGCCATCAGCGAACCGCAGCGCTGGTAGTCGGTGAGCGCGGCGTGCGAGCGGCCGGTGGCGAGGTAGTGGCCCGCGCGGGCGTAGAGGTAGCGCAGGCCGAACTGCGTGGTGAACATGGCGTCCGGCACCGGGGTGCGCAGCAGCGCGGCGGCCGCGTCGTGGGCGCCCATCGCGGTGGCGGCGGCGACGCGCACCGCCAGCGGCAGGCCGACGGCCACCCCCCAGCCCTGGGCGGTGATGAGGTCGATGGCCTGCTGGGCGCGGTCGGCGGCGGCGGGCAGGTCGCCCTGGCGGTGGGCGACCTCGGCGCGCAGGGCGCCGAGCACGGCCAGCCAGGTGTCGGCGCCGCGGCCGGTGGCCTCGGCCAGCAGCGCGTCGCACCAGTGCGCGGCGCGGTCGTTGCGGTCGGCCAGCACCAGGGCGGCCAGCGCGGAGAGCTGGGAGCCGAAGGTCTGCTCGCCCAACCGGCACGAGCGCAGCACCTGCTCGGCGGCGGTGACGACCTCGGTGCGCGCGCCCCCGCCGCGCACCCGGTCGAGCATGGCGGCCACCCGGGTCCACGGGTCGGTGACCGCGCCCGCCACCCGCGGCGCGGGGACGGCGGGGACCGCCAGCGGGTGCAGGAACTCCAGCCAGTGCACGGCGAGCCCGGTCTGCCCGGTGGCGGGGGTGTGCCCGGCGAGGTCGACGAGCGCGTCGGCGAGCTCGTCGGTGTGGCCGTACCAGAGCAGGAACTTGGCCAGGTGCAGGGTGTTGCGGGCGGAGAGCTCCCCGGCCCGGCGCGCCTGGCGCAGCGGGATGAGGTGGCGGGCGGCGGCGGAGGGGTTGGCCCGCCACTGCACGCGCAGCACCAGGGTGAGCAGGTCGGCCCGCTCCTGCGGGTCGTCGGTGACCTTCGCGGCCAGCTCCAGGCGGCGCAGGGCCTGGTCGAGCCGGTCGGCCACCAGGTCCTCCTGGCCCGCGTGGCGCAGCACGGCGACCGCCCACTGGCCCTCGACCACGCCGTCGGCGTCGTCGGCGGCGGTCAGGTGCGCGGCGACCTCGGCGGCCTGGGCGCCCTCGCGGCCGAGCAGCCGGGCGGCGCGCAGGTGCAGCTCGGCCCGCTCGGCGGGGGTGGCGCTGCCGAGCACCGCGGTGCGCGACACCGGGTGGCGGAAGCGGCCCGCGTCGAGCAGGCCCGCCATCTCCAGCACGTCGAGCGCCTGGGCGGCGGTGTCGGCGGTGAGCTCCAGCAGCGCGCCGAGCAGCACCGGGGTGGCGGCGTCGCCGAGCAGGGCCAGGCCGCGGGCGACCCGGGGCATCGTCGGCTCCCAGCGGTGCAGGCAGGCCAGCACGCCCGCGGCGAACTCCGGGCCCACGACCACGTCGGTGCGGCGGGCGCCCGCGCGCACCGCGGCCCGGTGGTCCTCGGCCAGGGCGCCGACCAGCAGCGGGTTGCCGCCGCTGACGGCGTGGTGCACCGGGGCGAGCGCGGCGGCGGTCTCCTGGCCGAACCGGTCGGCCAGCAGCTGGGCCACCCCGTCCTGCGACAGCGGGGCCAGCCGCAGCAGGCTGGTGTTGGGCTGGCGGGTCACCTCGGCGCGGAACACCGCCTGGGTCGGTCGGGGCAGCGCCCACTCGGTGAGCACCAGCAGCACCCGGCCGAAGCGCATCCGGCGCTGGAGGTAGAGCAGGGCCTCCTGGGAGGCGGGGTCGGCGAACTGCACGTCGTCGACGGTGATCACGACCGGGGCGGTCCTGGCCAGCTCCAGCAGCCCGCCGCAGAGCGCGTCGAGCAGCCGGGCGCCCGCCTGCCCGAGCGAGCCGGAGGCGGCCTGCTCGCCGGCGGTGGCCTGCTCGCGCAGCAGCCTGGTGGCCGACTCGGCCAGCTCGGCGGGCACGTCCGGGCTCTGCGCGAGCTGGCGGACCACGCCGAAGCGCAGGGTGCGCTCGGCGCGCGAGCCGGTGGCGCCGAGCAGCACCGCCCCGCGCTCGGTGGCGTGCTCCGCGAGGGCGTGCAGCAGCTCGGTCTTGCCCGCGGCGACCCCGCCGCTGATGAGCGCCACCTGCCCCCTGCCCCGAGCGGTCTCGGCGAACAGGCGGGTCAGGGTCCCGAGTTCCTCGTGCCGTTCGACCAGCGCCATGGTCTGCCCTTCGTCCCTCGCGCGTCCCATCCGCCGAACGGGCCGCCGACTGCCGCGGCGACCACGCCGCGTGACGGCTTTTCCCCGTTCCCCCCACCATCCGGCACGAATCTAACGGCTAATGCCTCGTCGGTGGAAGCTTTGCCAATTACCCGGGTGAACAATGAGGTGAATGGCGTGCGCAACGGTGGGGTACTGGCCCGTTCGGCGCATCGGGCCAGGTCCGCACGACGCATCCGACACGCCCGCGTAGTCAGGGGTCCATCGACTTTTCGGGGCGGGCGGCGCTGCGGCCGACAACGGAGGGTAATCGCTTACCTGATCGGCCGGGGTTGGTGAGTCCCCAACCACAACCTCAAGAGAACCTTAAGTTAGCGCAGCTCCGACGCCCTGCCCGGGTGGCCGCCATCCCCCGATCGGCGCAACCTGAGGCAGTGCCGACCACGGCGAGCGCATATCGGGTGGCGCCGCCGGGGCGTCCGCATTCGCGCGTGCGCATTATCCGGGACCGATTCCGACTAATCCGCGGGACAACCCGGGACGGCCCACCCCGAATGGGACGGATCAATCCGCCGCGGCCCCCTGGCCGGTGTGCCGGATCCAGAGCAGCCCCAGCACGGGCAGGACCAGCGGGATGAATCCATAACCGCGCCCGAACAGCGACCACACGGTCGCGTCCGGGAAGGCGGCGGGGTCGAGCAGGCTGAACGCGCCCACGGCCACCACCCCGACCAGCTCCACCGAGCAGGACACCACCGCCACCCGCCGCGAGGCCCGCGAGCCGCGCACCAGGCCCACCGTGGCCACGACGTAGACCACCGCGGCGAAGGCGGAGAGCAGGTAGGCCAGCGGCGCCCGCTCGAAGTGGGTGCCGATCTGCACGGCCGAGCGCGCGCAGGCGGCGACGGCGAACAGGGCGTAGAGCGCGATGAGCACCCGGCCGGGCCCGCTGCGGGTGGCCTCCCTCAGCTCAGCCACCCCACACCTGCCCCATCCGGAGGTTGAGCACCGGGACCACCAGGCACCCGACGACGAGCACCGCCGTGCCCCACCGGGTGCGCTCGGCGTTGGCCCAGTACGCGGCGATGGGCACCGCGAACAGCGCGCCGAGCAGGTACCCGGCCAGCGTCCACCGCTCCACGTCCCGGTCGGTGGTGAACGCCATGACCAGCCCGATGGCGGCCTGGACCAGCACCCCCAGCTCGATCAGCGCGAGGACGCCCGCGTACGCCCACCCGTCCGGGCGGCCCAGCACCGGCGCGCGGTCGACCACCACGAGGACGACCGCCCACAGGGCGCCCGCGAGGGCCACCCAGTTGAGCACCGTGCTCACCCCACCGACCACGCTCACCCTCCCGGCCGCACCGGACGCAACACCAGGTCACAGCGTCGCACGACGGCCGGGGCGGCCCCGCGACCGGGTCCCCGCGCGGGTTGGGTCCACTTCGGACTCAGCGGGGCATGCGCCGCCACAGCCACCGGGGCAGCAAGCGCAGCCCGAAGAACAGCACCCGCAGCGCACCGGGCACCCACACGTCCCGCCCGCCCCGGCGCAGCGCCTTCGCCGCGGCGTCGGCCACCTGGTCCGGGGTGGAGGACAGCGGCGCGGGCGACATGCCCTCGGTCATCCGCCCCACCACGAAACCGGGCCGCACCACCAGGAGCCGCACGCCGCTGCCCACCAGGGCGTCGGACAGGCCGGACGCGAAGCCGTCCAAACCCGCTTTCGCCGAACCGTAGACGTAGTTCGCCCGCCGGACCCGCACCCCGGCCACCGAGGAGAACGCCACGACGTCGCCGGAGCCCTGCGCGCGCAGCAGGTTCGCCAGGACGGTCAGCACGGACACCTGCGCCACGTAGTCGGTGTGCACCACGGCCACCGCATGATCCACGTCACGTTCGGCCTTGGCCTGGTCGCCCAGGATCCCGAAAGCCACCACCACCGTCGCCACCGGCGCGTGCTCGCGCACCAGCCGCCCCAGCAGCGGTCCGTGCGCGGCCAGGTCGTCGGCGTCGAAGTCCACACAGGTCACCCGGGCGCCCGCGGCGGTGAGCGCGCGCTCGGCCTCGGCGGGGTGGCGGCGGGCGGCGAGGACGACCTCGCGCGCGCCCCCGCGCACGAGCCGCAGCGCCAGGGCTGAGCCGATCTCACTCCCGCCGCCCAGGACGATCACCGAACCGGTCATCAGACCAGTGTGCCCGCCCGCGCGCCAGCGCCCGGAGCCACCCACCCCCGTTCGCCGCACCGGCGGTGCGAAACCGGGTGAAAGATCGACAACGTCGTCACTGCGCGTCGACGACGGGCGGGCGGAACGGGCGGGCGACCGCACGTGCACCAGCCCATTCGGGGACTGCCCACCCCGGTCCGCCGGTGCTAGCTTCGTTGCCGTCGGTGAAACGCATGGGGGACAGGGGAATCCGGCCGGTCGGCGCGCGACCGGCGGTCCCGGCGCCGCCTCCCCCCGGCCGACCACTCACCCCTTCGCACACGATCACGGACCAGGAATGGTGGTAGCGCTGTGACCGAGACCCTGCACCCCCTGGGAGATGCCGCCCAGCAGGCCGCGCAGCAATCCCTGGGGACGGCGGCGGCGAGAAACCTCGCGACCACCACCAAGTCCGTGCCGCAGATGCAGGAGATCACCTCCCGCTGGCTGCTGCGCGTGCTGCCGTGGGTGCAGGTCAGCGGCGGCACCTACCGGGTGAACCAGCGGCGCAGCTACGTCGTCGGCGACGGGCGCATCGACGTCGACCGCAGCGGCTCGCGGTCCCGGGTGATCGCCGGTGACCTGCGCGAACTGCTGTTCCTGCGGGACTTCGACGACGACGACACCCTGGGCGCGCTGGCCAACCTGTTCACCGAGGAGACCTACCAGCCCGGCGACACCATCGTCGAGTGGGGCCACGCCGAGGACCGCTTCCTGGTCATCGCGCACGGCCGCGTCGAGCAGCGGGCCGCGGGCCAGTACGGCGAGGACGCGGTGGTCGGCGTGGTCGCCGACGGCGAGCACTTCGACCAGTGGGGCCTGCTGGAGGAGCGGATCTGGGACTTCACCGCCCGCGCCGCCACCCCCACCACCGTGCTGGCGCTGCGCCGCGCGGACTTCCGCAACCTGGTGGAGCGCTCGGCGGCGCTGGCCGAGCACCTGCGCGCGTTCGCCGACGCGGGCGACCGCAGCGGGGGCGAGCACCCGATCGACCTGTCGGCGGGCCACGAGGGCGAGGTGGAGCTGCCCGGCACCTTCGTCGACTACCAGGACGACCCGCGCGAGTACGAGCTGAGCGTGGCGCAGACGGTGCTGCGGGTGCACTCGCGCGTGGCCGACCTCTACAACCAGCCGATGGACCAGGTCGAGCAGCAGCTGCGGCTGACCATCGAGGCGCTGCGCGAGCGCCAGGAGCACGAGCTGGTCAACAACCGCGACTTCGGCCTGCTGCACAACTGCGACGCCCGCCAGCGCGTGCACACCCGCGCGGGCGCACCCACCCCCGACGACCTCGACGAGCTGCTGTCGCGGGTGTGGAAGGACCCGAGCGTGATCCTGGCGCACCCGCGCGCGATCGCCGCGTTCGGCCGCGAGTGCAACAAGCGCGGGATCTACCCGGCCAACGTCGACCTCGGCGGGCACCAGGTGCCGTCCTGGCGGGGCATCCCGGTGCTGCCGTGCAGCAAGATCCCGGTGAGCGACACCCGCACCACCTCGATCCTGCTGATGCGCACCGGCGAGGCCCAGCAGGGCGTGGTCGGCCTGCACCAGACCGGCATCCCGGACGAGTACCAGCCGTCGCTGTCGGTGCGGTTCATGGGCGTGAACGAGAAGGCCGTCATCTCCTACCTGGTCAGCGCCTACTACTCGGCCGCCGTGCTGGTGCCCGACGCGCTGGCGGTGCTGGAGAACGTCCAGATCGGCCTCTGACCCCCTGCTGCCCGGCGCGCCCCCACCCCCCGCCCGCCGGGCAGCAGGCCCACCCGCCGGACCGTTCACCCCCTGGCAGGAGAGCCATGCCCGACCAGCACCCGGCCGGCCCGCACGTGGTCACCCCGGCGGGCCGCCCGGCCACCCCACCCGCACCGGGCGTCGCGCCAGAGCACGTCCCGGCGCGGTCGCTGCTGTTCCCCCGGCCGCCCGCCACCACCGGCGCGGGCACCCCGGTGCTCGCGGTGGACCCGGAGGCTGCGGCGGTGCGGCCGGTCGCCCACCCGGCGCCGCCGCGGCCGCCCGCGGGGGCCGGGGCGCGGCGCACCGCGGCACCAGGACCACCCGTCCGCGCGGCCGACCCGTCGCAGGGCCCGCGCGGCACGCACCCACCGGCCAAACCCGACGTCCCCAGGTTCCCAGCGCCCCACCTCCCAGATTGGCGGTATGACGCGTGACCGGTCTCCTTGAGTCCGAGGACCAGCACACCCCCACCGCGCTCGGCACCTCAGCCGCGCGCAAGCTCGCCACGACCACCAAGTCCGTCCCGCAGATGCAGGAGATCTCGCCGCGGTGGCTGCTGCGCATGCTGCCGTGGGTGCAGACCCCGGGCGCGGTCTACCGGGTGAACCGGCGGCTGACCTACACCCTGGGCGACGGGCGGGTGTCGTTCACCAACACCGGCGCCGACGTGGCGGTGGTGCCGCCGGAGCTGCGCGAGGTCGGGCTGCTGCGCGGGGTCGCCGACGACGCGGTGCTCACCGAGCTCGCGGGCCGGTTCCAGCAGCGGCAGGTGGGGTCGGGCGAGACCGTCGTGACCGGCGGTGCGGCCGCCGACGGGCTCTACCTGATCGCCCACGGCAAGGTCACCCGGTACACCGAGGGCGAGTTCGGCGACGAGGCGGCGGTGGACCGGCTGGCCGACGGCGAGTTCTTCGGCGAGGCGTCGCTGCTGAGCACCGACGCCACCTGGGAGCACACCGTCCGGGCGAGCACCCCGGTGATCCTGATGTTCCTGCCGCGCGCGGAGTTCCTGGCCGTGCAGGAGCGCTCGGCGGTGCTGCGCGAGCACGTCGAGGCCCTCCGCGGCGCCCCGCGCGGCGCGAGCAACCGGTGGGGCGAGCGGGAGATCGCGATGGCGTCCGGGCACGTGGGTGAGGTGGAGCTGCCCGGCACGTTCGTCGACTACGACATGGCCCCGCGCGAGTACGAGCTGAGCGTGGCGCAGACGGTGCTGCGGGTGCACACCCGCGTCGCGGACCTCTACAACGACCCGATGAACCAGGTGGAGCAGCAGCTGCGCCTGACCATCGAGGCGCTGCGCGAGCGCCAGGAGCACGAGCTGGTGAACAACCCGGACTTCGGGTTCCTCGCCAACGCCGACCTCAAGCAGCGCATCCACACCCGCGCGGGCGCCCCCACCCCGGACGACATGGACGAGCTGCTGGCCAAGCGCCGCCGCACGGACTTCTTCCTGGCGCACCCGAGGGCGATCGCCGCGTTCGGCCGCGAGTGCACCAAGCGCGGCCTCTACCCGCCGACGGTGGAGGTCGACGGCCGCCCGCAGGTGTCGTGGCGGGGGGTGCCGGTGCTGCCCTCGGACAAGATCCCGGTGTCCGACCACGGCACCACCTCGATCATCGCCATGCGCACCGGCGAGGCCGACCAGGGCGTGATCGGCCTGTGGCAGACCGGCATCCCGGACGAGTACCAGCCGGGCCTGACGGTGCGCTTCATGGGCGTCGACCACAAGGCGCTGCTGTCCTACCTGGTCAGCACCTACTACAGCGCGGCGGTGCTGGTCCCGGACGCCTTGGGCGTCCTGGAGAACGTCCAGATCGGCCTCTGACCCCGCACCCCCGCAGAAGGGACACCTCGTTGTCCGCAGTCGACGTCCGGCCCGGGCGCTCCGCACGAGACGTGCTCGCGCGCAGCCGCGCCCTCCTCGACCCGGCCCTGCGGGCCGCCGTCGACTCCCTGCCGGGATCCATGCGCTCCATCGCCGCCTACCACCTCGGCTGGCACGACGAGCACGGCCGCCCCACCACCGCGGACTGCGGCAAGGCGGTCCGCCCCGCGCTCGCCTTCCTCGCCGCCGAGGCGGTGGGCGGCACCCCCGACGCGGCCCTGCCCGCCGCCGTCGCGGTGGAGCTGGTCCACAACTTCACCCTCCTGCACGACGACGTCATGGACGGCGACCGCTTCCGCCGCCACCGCCCGACCGCCTGGTCCCTGTTCGGCACCGGCCCCGCCATCCTGGCGGGCGACGCCCTGCTGACCCTGGCCTACGACGTGGTGGCCGCCGCCGCCCCGGACAAGTCCCGCGCGTCGGCCCGCCTGCTCTCCGCCTCCGTCCTGGCCGTGCAGGACGGCCAAGCGGCCGACCTGGCCTTCGAGCAGCGCACGGACGTGGGCGTGGCGGAGTGCCTGCGGATGGCGGGCGGCAAGACCGGCGCCCTGCTGGGCTGCTCCACCGCCCTGGGCGCGCTGTACGGGGGCGGCAGCCCGTCCCAGCAGGACGACCTGCGCGCCTTCGGCGAGAAGATGGGCGTCTCCTTCCAACTGGCCGACGACCTGCTGGGCATCTGGGGTGACCCGGAGACCACGGGAAAGCCCGTGCACTCGGACCTGGCCAACCGCAAGAAGTCCCTGCCCGTGGTCGCCGCGCTGTCGTCGGGGACCCAGGCCGGGGAGCAGTTGCGGGCGCTCTACGGCTCCCCGGAACCGCTGTCCGACGCGGAACTCGCCCACGCGGCTTCGCTCGTGGAGCTGGCGGGGGGACGCGCGTGGGCGCGGCGGCAGGCGGATGGGCTGCTGGACGAGGCTGTGGCGCACTTGGACGCCGTCCGGCCGGCGGGGCGGGCGGGGGATGAGTTGCGCGCGCTCGCGCGGTTGGCGGCTCAGCGGGATCGTTGAGCTTGCTGCGTGTGTGTCGCCTCGCCTGCGGCATCGGGCGTTGAGTGCGGGGTTTTTGTGGCGGGCTCGATGCGGTGGACCTGTTTGGGCGGGGCCCCTACGGCGATCATGAGCTGAGAGAGCGGGAAAAGCTGGGGCCAAAAGAGCCCCGCTCAACCCGGACAGGGTAGCTCATGATCGCCTACCCCACCCAAACAAGTCCACCGCATCGAGCACCCCCGTAGCCGGGCCGCCGGTGTGCGGGGTGGTTGCGTTGTGCGCAAAGCGAAAGAGGTGCCCACCTACGGAATCGGCGGCCCGGCTACGGCCCTGCTCGATGTGGTGGCTGTGCTTGACCGGGGAAGGCGATCATGTGCTACCCACGGCCGGGGGGTGGGGCCGCAGGCCTCACCTTTTCCCCACCCCGAGCACATGATCGCCGCAGGGGCCCCGGTCAAGCACAACCACCACATCGAGCCAGCAAACAAACGACCGGGCTCTTTCAAGAGCCGAAGCCGAAGGCGAGGCGAAACACCCCCCGCGCAGGAACGGTCACGTCCACTGGCCGGTGCCGAACGTGGCGTCGCCGTGGTGCAGGGCGCGGCGCAGTTCGTGGCGGCGGACCTTGCCGGTGCCGGTACGGGGGACCTGGTCCCAGGTGAGGACGACCGGGTCGGCCAGGGCGGGGAGGTCGTGCTGGGCGCGGACCCAGGCCCGGGGGTCGAGGGTGCCGTCGTCGGTGACGACGACGGGGGTGGGTGGGGAGCCGGGGGTGCCGAGGACGACGCACTCGCGGGCGCGGGGGATGCGGTCCTCCAGGACGTCCTCCAGCTCCACCGAGGACAGGCCGGGGATGAGGTCGACCTCGCGGTCGAGCAGGCGGACGGTGCCCAGCGGGGTGCGCACGCCCAGGTCGCCGGTGTTCCACCAACCGCCGGTCCACTTGGCGTGCCAGCGGTCCTGCTCGCCGAGGTAGCCGACGCAGGTGCCGGGGGTGCGGACGAGCAGGAGGCCGGGGGTGCCCGGGGGCAGGTCGGACAGGGTGCGCGGGTCGACCACCCGCAGGCGGGTGCGGCCGGGGGCGGGGCGGCCGAGGTCGCGGGTGGTGGGGTGGCGGCGGGCCGGGCGGGCGACGGCGCGGCGGGTGAGCAGGCGGAAGGTGATCGGCCCGGTCTCGGTCTGGCCCCACACCTGCAACCACACCGGGTACCGGCGGGCGCTGGCGGCGAGGAAGGCGCGCACGGTCGGCGGGTGCACGGCGTCGAAGGTGTTGACGAACAGGCGCACGCCCGCGAACGGGCCGCCGGGGCCGGTGAGGTGGTGCCAGCGGACGTAGGTGGCGGGCAGGGCCTCCAGCGTGGTCGGCGGGTGGGCGCGCAGGGCGGGTTCCGCGCTGTCCGGGTCCGCGATGACGACCAGTTCGCGGGGGCCGCGGGTGAGGACGGCGGCCGTCCACGGCACCGCGCGGCCGTGGGCGTAGGCGATGGCGGAGCAGACGACGTCGGCGGGGCGGGCGGTGACGACGGGCAGGCGGGTGGCCTCGGCGTCGGCGATGCCCGCGAGCAGGGTGCGGGTGGTGTGCACGACGAGCTTGGGCACGCCGGTGGTGCCGGAGGTGTGGTTGACGACCAGCGGGGCGTCGGGGTCGCGCGGCACCGGCAGCGGGGGCGGGTCGCCGCGCAGGGCGGCGAGGGCGACGGCCCCGGCGTGCTCGCCGTCGATGCCGATGGCGCACCCGACGAGGCCGGTGAGGTCGACGCCGCGCCGATCCCCCGCCGCCAGCACCGCCCGGGTGGTCACCAGCGCGGCGGGCGCCAGGCGGGTGAGCAGCACCTCCAGCGACTCCGGCGGCAGGTGGTCCGACAGCAGCGCGGGCACCGCGCCGAGCCGGGCGATCGCGGCGGCGAGCAGCACGTAGTCCCAGTGGTTGGCCTTGACGACCGCCACCACGTCGCCCTCGGCCACGCCCGCGGTGTGCAGGGCGCCTGCGGTGCGGCGCACCAGCGCGGCGAGGGCGGGCAGGTCGTGGCGGGTGCCGTGCAGCGGGGCGAGGTCGAAGGGGCGGTCGAGGTGCACGACGGTGCGCGTGCCCCGCGCCACGAGGTCGTCGAACAGCGTCGCCAGGGGCGGGACCTTCACGCGGGCTCCCTGCGGCCGACGACGGTGACCATCACCTGCGAGAGCCAGGTGTGGGCGGGGTCGGCGAGGTCCAGCAGGGCCGCGTCCACCGCCGCCTCCGGCACCCGGCCGCGCAGCCGGGGGCGCAGGTGCTCCAGCCACAGGGCGAACCAGCGGGCCTGCGGGGTGCCGCCGCGCACGACCTCCGCGCGGCCCTCGGCGCTGGTGGTCAGGCCCGCGTCGGTGACGAGGTCGACGTCGAGCAGGCCGCAGCGGGGGTGGTAGCCGGACTCGGCCATCACGGCGTAGGCGGCGGCCTTGACCTCGGGGTGGAACGGGCCGTCGGCGTGGCTGAACAGGGAGGCCGTGTCGGTGTCCTCCAGGACGAGGTGGCCGCCGGGGGCCAGCGCCTGCGCGAGGCGGCGGACGGCGGCGCGACGGCGGGTGAGGTGCTGGACGACGAGGCGGGCGTGCACGAGGTCGTACCCGTCGCCGGGCAGCGGGTCGGTGGTGACGTCGCAGCGGTGCACGGGCACGCCGGGGGCGTCGAAGCGGTCGACGTCGAGGTCCAGGGCGGTGACGTCTGCGCCGCGCGCGCGCAGCCAGGCCGCGATGGAACCGCGTCCCGCGCCGACCTCCAGGCAGCGCACCCCGGGGCCGGCGCCGAGGGCGTCGAGGCGCGCGCGGGTGCCCGGGTCCCACAGCAGCTCGCCCAGCGCCAGCCGCTCGTCCTCCCGGGCGAACCCGGTGCCGAAGACGTAGGCGCTGCTCACGACGGGCTCCCGGACAGCGCGCCCGCGCGGTCGAGCACCCGGGCGGCGACGACCTCGGCGGAGCGGACGGCGGCCTCCGAGCAGGGGCGGGCGAAGTACCAGTCGCCCGCGTAGTCCACAGCGGACAGCGGGCGCCCGGCGAAGGCGGGGCGCAGGGCCAGGGCGGCGGGGGTGGGCATGGGCAGCCCGTGGCGCCAGCGGGCGACGACGGCGGTGCGCAGCGCCGCGCGCAGGCCCGGCAGGTACCGCTCCCCCGCCAGGGTCAGCGCCTTGACCACGCAGGCGTCGTCGGCGTCGAGCCAGCGGGCGGCCTCGCTGGCGACGAGGGTGACCACGCCGGTGCCCTCGGGGGCGCGGTCGGGGCACCGGAGGTGGTCCAGCGACACGCCCGCGACCGTGGGGTCCTCGACGGCCGGGACGGCGAGGGCGAAGGACTCGGTGGGGAAGCGCAGGGGTTCGCCCAGGACGCAGACGACCTTCACCATCGGCCGGAACTCGCAGGCGTGGACGTAGTCGGGGGCGTCGGGGTGCAGGGCGGCGGCCTGCGGGGCGGGCACGGCCAGCACGACCTGCCGGGCGGTGAGGGTGGCCGCGTCGGTGACGACCCGGGCGCCGGTGCGGGTGGTGGTGACCGCGCGCACCGGCACGCCAGTGCTCACGTCGAGCCCGGCGGCCAGCCGCCGCACCACGGTGTCCATGCCGCCGCGGTAGGTGCGGTAGCGGCTCGGGGAGCCCACGGCGCGCAGGTGCGCGAGCATCGGCGCGGCGCACGCCTCCCCGACGTCCCAGCCGAAGAAGCCGCCCGCCAGCGGTTGCAGCAGGTAGTCGCGCACCTCGCGGGTGCCCACCTCGGCCAGCGCGCGGTCGTCGGCGTCGGGGGCCTCGACGTCGCGGTCGCGGCGCAGCAGGGCGGCGGCCACGCCGCGGCCGAGGACGCTGAGCCCGCGCCCGCGCCGCTCGCCCAGGTGCGGGTGCACGGCGCCGCCGCGCCAGACGGCGATGTCGCGGCCGATGGGCGGGGCGTCGTCGGCGCCCAGCCCGAGGTCGCGCAGCAGCCGCCAGGTGGCGGAGTACCCCGTGTCGGACAGCATCTCCGCGCCCAGGTCGAGGACGGCGCCGCCCGCGCGGGCGGTGGCCATCCGCCCGCCGACGTCGTCGCGGTCCTCGAACACGTGCACGGACCGGCCCGCGGCCCGCAGCGCGCGGGCGGTCGCCAGCCCGGCGACCCCCGCCCCCACCACCGCGACGTCGACGTCAGCGCCCACCGCACCCGCCTCCAGGCATCCACCCGCCTGCGACCCTCACAGGACGACCAGGTTCACCACGACCAGCGAGGCGACGGCGACGCGGTGCGCCAGCAGCCCCCACCGCCGGGCGCGCAGCGCGTCGCCGAGGCCGACGCCCACGCGCAGCTGCGCCACCCGGCACGCCATCGCCGGGAGCAGGGCCAGGGCGAACCACCACGGGCCCGCCCCCAGCCCCGCCGCGAACACCACGACGCCGATCTCCAGCGCGGTCAGCCCGGCGGTGAAGGCGCGGTGGCCGCCCGGCCCGGCGAGCACGGCCACGGTGCGCCTGCCCACGGCGGCGTCGCCCGCGGCGTCGTTGGCGTTGGAGTAGACCCCCACCAGCAGCGGGCCGAGGCCGAACACGACCGCCTCGACGACGGCCAGCGCGGTGGGGGCGCCGCGCACCAGCCCGACGCCGCAGAGCACCAGCCCGCAGCCGAACCCGGCGAGGAACACCTCCTGCGCGCCGCGGTAGGAGATCTTGAGCCCGTAGGAGTACTGCACGGCCGAGACCAGCAGCAGCGCCAGGAGCACCAGCGTCCACAGCGGGGCGGTCAGGCCGAGCCCGAGCCAGCACACCCCGCCCAGCACCGCGCAGGCCCAGCCGAACACCAGCGCCTGGCGCTCGTCCAGCTCCCCGGTGAGCAGGGGCTTGCGGGCCAGCCTGCGGGCGGGGGCGTCCGGACCGTAGTTGGCCGCGTCGCTGCCGTCGCGGAAGCCGGTGACGTCGTCGAGCGCGACGGCGGCGGCGATCACCAGGACGGTGCCGACGCCGAACAGCAGCAGCACGCCGGTGCCGGTGAACCCGCACAGCGACCAGGCCAGCGGCAGGGCCAGGTAGTAGTCCCACACGTCGAGCTTGGCCAGCCGGGCGTAGGCGCCGAGCCGGGACGCGGTGAGCGCGGCGGTCACCGCGGGCCCCCCGGGAACGAGCACACCGCGTCCGCGACGGCCTCCACCTGGGCGTCGGTGAGGTGCGGGTAGACGGGGATGGCGAGGTTGCGCGCGCAGGCCAGCTCGGCGTGCGGCCAGTGCCTGCCCGCCTTGGCGTAGGGGGCGAACGCCTGCTGGGCGGGCAGGGTGGCGGGGTAGTAGACGTGGGTGCCGATGCCGCGCTCGGCCAGGTGCACGCGCAGCTCGTCGCGCTGCTCGACGAGCAGGGCGTAGACGTAGTGGCAGCGGCCCTCGCGGCCGGGGGGCGGGGGTTGGACGCCGCGCTCGACCAGGGGCGCGAAGCGCTCGGTGTAGTAGTCGGCGATGGCCGCGCGCCGCTCCAGGCGGGCGGCCAGGCCCGGCAGCCTGCGCAGCTGGACGTCGGCCAGGATCTCGTCGAAGCGGCTGTTGTAGCCGACGAGGTGGTGCTCGAAGCGGCGGCCGGGGGGCTGGCCGTGGTTGCGCAGCATCCGCGCGAGGCGGCCCAGCTCGGCGTCGTCGGTGACGACCACGCCGCCCTCCCCGACCGTGCCGAACGCCTTGACCTGCACGAACGAGTACACCCCCGCCTCGCCCCAGCGCCCGGCGGGCAGCCCGTCGAGCACGGCGCCCTGGGCGACCGCGGAGTCCTCGACGAGCCGCACGTCGTGCCGGGCGGCGAGCTGGCGCAGGGCGGGCATGTCGGCCATCACCGAGAACATGTGCGCGGGCATCAGCGCCGCGGTGCGCCCGGAGATGGCCTGCTCGACCTCGTAGGGCTCGACGGTCATCGTCCACGGGTGCACGTCGGCGAACACCGGGGTGGCGCCGACGGCGATCACCGAGGCGGCCAGCGGCGCGCAGCCGAAGGCGGGCACGACCACCTCGTCGCCGGGGCCGACGTCCATGGCGCGCAGCACGAGCACGAGCGCGGAGGTGCCGCTGGAGCAGGCCACCACGTCGGCGGCGCCGGTGTGCTCGCGCAGCGCCCGCTCGAACGCGGCGGTGCGCTCACCGAGGATGAACCGCTGGGCCGGGGCGGTGGCGACCCGGCGGACGGTGTCGAGCAGCTCCTCGACCTCGTCGTCGAACAGGTCCGGGGGGAAGAACGGCAGCATCAGGCGCCTCCCCCGCCGTAGAAGGCGCGGACGAGCTCGCACACCCGGTCGACGTCGTCGTCGGCCAGGTCCGGGTAGAGCGGGAGGGCGACGGCGCAGGCGCAGGCCTTCTCGGCGCGGGGGAACTCGCCGCGCCGGTGGCCCAGGTGCGCGAAGGCGGGTTGCAGCGGGAGCGGGCGCGGGTAGTAGACCTCGGTCTCGACGCCGTGCGCGGCCAGGTAGCGCACCAGGGAGTCGCGGTGGTCGACCTCGACGAGGTAGACGTAGAAGACCGGGGTGGTGTCGACGTCGCGGCGCACGAGGGTGGGCAGCCTGCGCACGCCGGGGCAGCCCACCAGGCGCTCGGTGTAGCGCAGGGCGAGCCGCGCGCGGCGGGTGATCGCGGTGTCGAGGGTGCCGAGCTTGGCGAGCAGGACGGCGGCCTGGATGTCGTCCATCTTGCTGTTGAGGCCGGGCACCGCGCTCTCGGTGCTGATGGCGGGGAAGTCGTCGACGGTGGCGCCGAAGCGGCCGTGGTGGCGCAGCGCGGCGGCGGTCTCGGCCACCCGGTCGTCGTCGGTGATGACCGCGCCGGCGTCACCGAGGGCGCCGAGGGTCTTGGTGGGGAAGAACGACAGCACCCCGCCCGCGCCGACCAGCCCGGCGTGCACGCCGTCCCAGCGCATGCCGATCGCCTCGGCGCTGTCCTCGACGAGGGTGAGCGCGTACCGCTCGGCCACCTCGGTGAGCGCGCCGAGGTCGGCGGTCTGGCAGAACAGGTGGGCGGGCAGCAGGGCGCGGGTGCGCCGGGTGACGGCCGCGGCGGCGGCGTCCGGGTCCAGGGCGTGGGACAGCGGGTCGACGTCGGCGAAGACCGGCCGGGCGCCCGCGTGCACGACGGCGGAGGCGGTGGCGAAGAAGCTGAACGCGGGCACGACGACCTCGGCGCCGGGGCCGACCCCGGTGGCGCGCAGCAGGATGGCCAGCGCGTCGGTGCCGGAGTTGACGCCGATGACGTGCCGGGCGCCGGTCCACGAGGCCAGCGCCCGCTCCAGGGCGGCCACGAGCGGCCCGTGCGAGAACTTGCCCCGGTCCACCACCTCGCGCAGCAGCGGCTCCACCCGCGGCCACAGCTCGGTGAACCCGGCGGCCTGGCTGAAGAACGGCACCCGCGCGCCCTGCGGGGCCAGGAACCCGGACACGGTGGCGGCCTGCTCCATGGCGGTCCCCTCCGGACTAGTCCACCTCGACCGCCCCCAACGTAGGCCCAGCGCCCGGGGTGACCCCGCGCCGAAGCGCCGAAGTCCACCCGACCGGGTGGCCGCGATCCGTCCTGAGTGGACTCACCACGAACGGGTGGCTGCGGTTGACAGGGCCGGGGTCGGGCGGGAGCTTGGGGCCCCCGAGCTGGAACTGGAGGCAGCGGCCGGATGCTGAGCGCGCTCGTGGTGGGAGCGGGGCGTGCGGGTGCTGGGTTGCACCTGCCCGTGCTGCGGGGGATGGGGTACGGGCGCGGGCGGGCCGTGGGGCGGCCGCCGATCGTGGTGGTGGACCCGGGGGTGGCCGTCGCCGAGCAGCCGGGGGTCGTGGTGGCGCCGACGCTCGCGCACGCGGCGTCGCTGCTGGACCCCGCGCGCACCGCGGTGCACCTGTGCACGCCGCCGACGGCCCGGTTGCGGCCGCTGACCGAGCTGGCCGGGCTGGGGTTCCGGCACGTGCTGGTGGAGAAGCCGCTGGCGACCTCCACCGAGGAGCTGGCGGCGGTGCTGCGGCTGCGCGAGGCGGCCGGGCTGGACCTGGTGCCGGTGGCGCAGTGGCGGTGCAGCGAGCTGACCCGGCGCATCGCGGGGGTGGTGGCGGGCGGTGAGCTGGGGGCGCTGCGCTCGATCGTGTTCACCCAGACCAAGCCGCGCTTCGGCCGGACGCTGCGCGGCGACGAGCACCCGACGGCGTTCGACGTGGAGGTGCCGCACTCGCTGGCGGTCGCGCTGAGCATCGCGGGCCCGGCGCGGGTGACCGCCGCAGGCGTGTCGGACATGCTGCTCGGCGACGCGGTGTTCACCGAGCTGGGCGGGGCGTGGGTGCGGCTGGCGCACCGGGGGGCCCGCACGGAGATCCGCACCGACCTGACGGCCCCGGTGCGCGAGCGGCGGATCACCGTGGAGCTGGAGCACGGCACGCTGGTGGGCCACTACCCGGTGAGCGCGGCCGACGAGTACGCGCAGCTGCTGGTGCGCAACCGCGGCGCCCAGTCGCACTCGGTGTTCCGCGACGACTCGCTGACGGCGTTCATCGCCCGCGCGCACGAGCACTTCGCGGGCGGCAGGCCGATCCTGGACGAGCCCGCCACCGGCGCCGAGGTGGTGCGCCTGCTCGACGACGCCAAGCGCCTCGCCGCCCGGGTCGCGGTGGGGGCGGCCCGGTGACCAGGGTCGAGGCCGACGACCTCATCGCGTTCACCACCGCGGTCTTCCGCGCCCACCGCCTCCCCGAGGCCGACGCCCGCGCCTCCGCCGAGGCCCTGTGCCACGGCGACACCACGGGCACGTCCTCGCACGGCGTCGCCAACCTCACCCGGATCTACTTGCCGCTGCTGCGCTCCGGCCGCGCCAACCCCGACGCCAAGCCCGAACGCCTCGTCGACCGCGGCCCCACCCTGCTCGTCGACGGCGACCGCGCCCTGGGCCTGTGGCTCGCGGGCGCGGCCATGGACCTGGCCACCATCCGCGCCGCCGACTACGGCGTCGGTGTCGTCTCGGTCCGCAACGCCACCCACTTCGGCTGCGCGGGCCACCACGCCCTGCGCGCGGTCGAGCGGGGCATGATCGGCCTCGTGCTGGCCAACTGCGGCCACCAGCGCATCGCCCCCGCCCCCGTCGGCGGCCCGGAGCTGCTGGGCACCAACCCCCTCGCCGTCGCCGCCCCGGCGGGCCGCCGCCCCCCGTTCCTGCTCGACATGAGCACCACCACCGCCCCCACCGGCAAGGTCCGCGCCGCCGCCCGCGCGGGCGAGCGCATCCCCTCCGGCTGGCTCGCGGGCCCCGCGGGCCCGGAGACCGACCCCGCCGCCCTCGACGCGGGCACCGCCCGCCTCACCTGGCTGGGCGCACCGGGCCCCGCCGAGCACAAGGGCTTCGGCCTCGGCCTGGCCGTGGAGGTGCTGGCCGCCCTGCTGCCCGGCGCGGGCCTGGGCCCGCTGAGCACGGGCACCGAGGACGACGACGTGGGCTTCTTCGTCATGGCCCTGGCCCCGGACACCCTGCGGGACGGCTTCACCGAGGACTCCGAGGCCCTGTTCTCCGCCGTGGCGGGCGCGGGCGCCCAGTACCCGGGAGAGCCGGAGTCCCTGCGCACCCGCCAGTCCCACGCGGACGGCGTCTGGATCGCGGACCCGGTGTTCCACGAACTGCGCGCCGTGGCCGACGAGTGCGGCATCCGCCCACCCACCGCCCTGTAGGCACCCACCCACCACAGCAGAACCCGGGCTGCACAGCCAGCCCGGGTCGGTGGTCCCCCTGGAAGTAGAAGGCCCCCACCCCCACAAACCGGGCCCGGGCAGCTGGCT
>NZ_MKQR01000025.1:101163-174904 GCF_001940455.1 Actinokineospora bangkokensis
TGGCTCTGCCCGGTTGGGTGGATTCGCTTGGTCGGGGGAGGCGATCATGTGCTACCCAACGGGACGGGCGGGCGTCTTTTCAGCCCGCCTTTTCCCCGCCCGCAGCACATGATCGCCGTAGGGGCCCCGACCAAGCGGATCCACCCAACCGGGCCCACAACGCAACCCCTCAAACGCCCAAGCCCCCGAACGCTCGAAAGCGTCAGCGACCCAGCAGCGGGATGTCGTGCTTGCCCTGGTGGTAGTCGCGGACGGCGGCGACGAGCTCCTCCACCGAGAGCCTGCCGCTGCCGTCGCGGTCGATCTGCTCGAAGGCGGTGCCCGCCTGGCGGCCCTGGACGCCCATGGCGCGCAGCCAGCGGGTGAACTCCTCGGGGCTGACCTCGCCGTCGCCGTCGGTGTCGCAGAGGTCGACCATGGCCTCGATGGTGGGGCGCAGGCTGCGGTCGAAGCCCGCGTCGCCGCCTTCGACGACCTCCCGCTCCGCGGCGGCGAGGAACTGCTCGCGGGAGACCGCGCCGTAGGGGCCGACACCGGTCATGTGGCCGAGCTTGTCCCACATGGCGAGGTAGGCGTGGACGAGGGCGCGGCCCTTGGGCGAGGTCTCGTGCTCGTCGAAGGCCGACAGGATGCGGCGGGCCTCGGTCTCGTAGTCGGACCGGTCGATGACGCCGTCGCCGTTGGCGTCCCACAGGTCGAAGCGCCGTTGCAGCCTGCTGTCCTGAACGCTTGCGGTCACGACCGTGCTCCTTCGCAGTAGGGGCATTTCCCGGGGGCCGATCGTCGACCCCGGAAATCGACACTAGCAATGGTCGACACGGGTCACCCGGACTCGTTCACCCCCTTTTCGGGTGGTCTTCGCACCCAGCCTGAGCTGCGACGACAGTTGCAGGAATGGTGGGTTCCTGCATGCGCGGAGGGTAGTCGGAATGAGCAACTGGCGGGTGACGCGCGCACCCCTTACCGGCGACTTCCGCAGCCGGTGGGCGCGGAACAGAATTGTCCCCGTCCGATCCGCGAACGAGAGGAACAGCCATGCGCGCGACACCACCAGCCCCGCCAGCGGCCGCGGGCCGCGTCCGGGCCTGACCGCGATGGGCGACCTGGTCGTGCTCGGCCTGGGCTACGTGGGGCGGCCGCTGGCCGACCGCGCGCACGCCGCGGGCCTGTCGGTGGTGGGCGTGGACAGCGACCCCGCCGTCGTCGCCGCCCTCGACGGCGGCCCGTTCCCCGTCACCACCGACCCGGCCGCGGTGTCCACAGCGGACACGGTGGTGATCTGCGTGCCGACGGGGCTGGTGGGCGGCGAGCCGGACCTGCGCGCGGTGGTGGCCGCCGGGCGGGCCGTCGGTGACCACCTGCGACCGGGGGCGCTGGTGGTGCTGGAGTCCACCAGCTACCCGGGGACGACCGAGGAGGTGCTGCTGCCGCTGCTGGAGGCGCGCGGGTTGGTGGCCGGGGTGGACTTCAACCTGGCGTGCTCGCCGGAGCGGGTGGACCCGGGCAACGCGGCCTTCGGGCTGGCGAACACGCCGAAGGTGGTCAGCGGGCTGACGCCGCTGTGCGCGAAGCGGTGCGCGGCCTTCTACGAGCAGCTGGTGGACGAGGTGGTGCCCGCGGCGGGGCTGCGCGAGGCGGAGATGGCCAAGCTGCTGGAGAACAGCTACCGGCTGGTGAACATCGCGCTGGTCAACGAGGTCGCGGTGCTGTGCGAGCGGCTGGGCGTGGACGTGTGGGACGTGCTGCGCTGCGCGGGCACCAAGCCGTTCGGGTTCCAGGCGTTCCGGCCGGGGCCGGGCGCGGGCGGGCACTGCATCCCGGTCGACCCGGTCTACTTGTCGACCCGGGCGCGGGCGGTGGGCGCGCCGTGCGCGGTGGTGGACGCGGCGCGGGCGGTGAACTCCGGGATGCCCGCTTACGTGGCCCGGCGCGCGCTGGACCTGCTGCGCGGGGGCGGGCGGGTGGCGGGCGCGCGGGTGCTGGTCGTCGGCGTCACCTACAAGGCCGATGTCGCGGACATCCGGGAGACCCCGGCGGAGGGCGTCGTGCGGGCGCTGCGGGCGGCGGGGGCGCGGGTGTCGTACTGCGACCCGCTGGTGCCCGCGTTCGCCGTGGACGGTGCCGAGGTGCCGCGGGTGCCGGAGGTGGGCAGCGGGTGGGACCTGGTGGTGCTGCTCCAGGACCACCGGGGGGTGCGGCTCGGGTCGCCCGGACCGGTGCTCGACACCCGCGGCGTGCTCGACGGCGAGGACGTGCACCGCCTTTGACCTGCGGTTCACCCGCATCAGCGTTAAGCGGGGATTAATCCGATTCGCGGGGCAGGCGGGTCCGCCGGGAACCCGCCCGCCCCGCGCCCGCGCTCAGGCGGGTTGGTTGCTCGCCTGGAGTTCGGTGACGGCCCACAGGTACTGCACGGCGTAGGCGCGCCAGGGCCGCCACGCGGCGGCGTGCGCGTCGAGCGCGGCGGGGGTGAACGGCAGGCCCAGGGCCCGCGCCGCCGCCCGCACGCCGATGTCGCAGGCCAGGAACGCGTCGGGGTCGCCGAGCGCGCGCATGGCGATCATCTCCACCGTCCACCGGCCGAACCCGGGCAGCACCGCCAGCCGGGCCCTGGTGCGCTCCCGGTCGGCGCCCACGCCCAGGTCGATCGTGCCGCCCGCGAGGGCGGCGACCAGCGACACCAGCGACTCGCGGCGGCCCCGGGGCAGGCCGAAGCGCTCCGGGTCCACCTCGGCCAGCGCGGCGGGGGTGGGGAACAGGTGGGTCAGCCCGCCCACCGGGTCGTCGACCGGGTCGCCCAGCTCGGCCACCAGCCTGCCCAGGTGGGTGCGCGCGGCGCCCGCGGACATCTGCTGGCCGACCACGGTGCGGATGGCCAGTTCGGCGCCGTCGACGGTGCGCGGCACCCGCCTGCCCGGTTCGCGGCGCACCTGCCCGGCCAGCGCCGGGTCGGCGGCGAGCAGGTCGTCGACGGCCACCGGGTCGGCGTCGAGGTCGAGCAGCCTGCGGCAGCGGCTGATGGCCCGGGACAGGTCGCGCAGGTCGGTGAGGGTGAGCTGGCAGGAGACGTGGTCGGCGGCGGGGCGCAGGGTGGCGGTGCCGCTGCCGTGCGGCAGCCGCAGGGTGCGCCGGTAGGCGCCGTCGCGGAACTCCTCCAGGCCGGGCACGGCGGTGGCGGCCAGGTGGGCGAACAGGTTGTCCGGGGACAGCGGTTCGCGGAAGGGCAGCCGCAGGGTGATCGCGCCGGGGCTGGCGACCTGCCTGCCCGCGCGCAGCCGCAGCTCGGTGGGCGGCAGCGCGAACACCTCGCGCACGGTGTCGTTGAAGGTCCGGATGCTGCCGAACCCGGCCGCGGCGGCCACCTCGCTCATCGGCAGCGTCGTGGTCTCGATGAGCAGCCGGGCGGTCTGCGCCCGCTGCGCCCTGGCCAGCGCCAGCGGCCCGGCGCCGAACTCCGCGAGCAGCTGGCGCTCCACCTGGCGGACGCTGTAGCCCAGCCGGGCGGCCAGGCCGGGCACGCCCGCCCGGTCCACCACCCCGTCGGCGATGAGCCGCATGGCCCTGGCGGCGAGGTCGGCGCGCTCGTTCCACTCCGGGGAGCCGGGGCTGGCGTCGGGCCTGCACCGCTTGCAGGCGCGGAAGCCCGCCGACTGGGCCGCGGCCGCGCTGGGGAAGAACGTCATGTTCTCCGCCTTGGGCGGCATGCTCGGGCAACTGGGTCGGCAGTAGATCCGGGTCGTCCTGACCGCGGTGAAGAACCAGCCGTCGAAGCGCGCGTCCTTGGAGCGAACCGCGCGCACGCAGCGATCGAAGTCCTCATGCACCCGGTCAAGGATGGGGGTCACGGGCAGCAGTGTGCTAGCGGTAAAACGACGCGGGGCGGCATCGCCGGGTCTGGTCGGATTCCCGCCGGCGGCGCGCGGCGGCCCGCGAACCGTCCCGAGGGGATGATCGCGCAGGTTCCCGGGCAGTAGCGAGGATCCCTCCGCTCTGCGCCCGGGGTCAGCCCCGCTCGCGCACCGCGCCCGCGTCGACCTCCCAGCGGTGGTCCACGCGCACCGCGTCGAGCATCCGGCGGTCGTGGGTCACCAGCAGCAGGGTGCCCGGGTAGTCGGCCAGCGCGCCCTCCAGCTGCTCGATGGCGGGCAGGTCGAGGTGGTTGGTGGGCTCGTCGAGCACGAGCAGGTTGACCCCGCGGGCTTGCAGCAGGGCCAGCGCGGCGCGGGTGCGCTCGCCGGGCGAGAGGGTGGCGGCGGGGCGCAGGACGTGCTCGGCGCGCAGGCCGAACTTGGCCAGCAGGGTGCGCACGTCGGCGGTCTCCCAGTCGGGCACCTGCCGCTCGAACGCGTCGACCAGCCGGTCGTCGCCGAGGAACAGGCCGCGGGCCTGGTCGACCTCCCCGACCTGCACCCCGGGGCCCAGGTAGGACTCCCCGGCGTCCAGCGGCACGCGGCCGAGCAGGGCCGCGAGCAGGGTGGACTTGCCCGCGCCGTTGGCCCCGGTGATGGCGACCCGCTCGGCCCAGCCGAGCTCCACCGACACCGGTCCGAGGGTGAACCCGCCGCGGCGCACCACGGCCCCGCGCAGCGCCGCCACCACCGCGCCGGTGCGCGGGGCGGCGGCGATCTCCATGCGCAGCTCCCACTCCTTGCGCGGTTCCTCCACGACCTCCAGCCGTTCGATCATCCGCTGGGTCTGGCGGGCCTTGGCGGCCTGCTTCTCGGTGGACTCCAGGCGGGTGCGGCGGGAGGACTTGTCGTTGTCCTTGGCCTTGCGGCGGGCGTTGCGGACGCCGTGCTCCATCCAGTTGCGCTGCATCTGCGCGCGGTCCTGCAACGCCGAGCGGGTGTCGGCGTACTCGTCGTAGCGCTCGCGGGCGTGCCTGCGGGCCAGCTCGCGCTCCTCCAGGTAGGACTCGTAGCCGCCGCCGTACTCGTTGACCTGCTGCTGGGCCAGGTCCAGCTCCAGCACCGAGGTGACCGTCCTGGCCAGGAACTCGCGGTCGTGGCTGACCACGACGGTGCCCGCGCGCAGCCCGGAGACGAACGCCTCCAGCCGGGCGAGGCCGTCGAGGTCGAGGTCGTTGGTGGGCTCGTCGAGCAGGAACACGTCGTAGCGGCTGAGCAGCAGCGAGGCCATGCCCGCGCGGGCCGCCTGCCCACCGGACAGCGACGCCATCTCCGACTCCAGCGACACCCCCAGCCCCAGCTCGGCCGCCGCCTCCTCGGCCCGCTCGTCGAGGTCGGCGCCGCCGAGGGCCAACCAGCGCTCCAGGGCGGTGCCGTACTCCTCGTCCGCCCCCGGCGCCCCCGAGCCCAGCGCCTCCGCGGCGGCGTCCATCCGCGCCTGCGCCTCGGCGACCCCGGTGCGCCGGGCGAGGAACCCGCGCACGGTCTCCCCCGGCCTGCGGTCGGGCTCCTGCGGCAGGTACCCCACGGTGGCCGTCGACGGCGAGAGCCGCACCGACCCGGCCTCGGCGGGCAGCACCCCGGCGAGGGTCCGCAGCAGCGTCGACTTGCCCGCGCCGTTGACGCCCACGAGCCCCACGACGTCCCCGGGCGCCACCACCAGGTCGAGCCCGCTGAACAGCACCCGGTCACCGTGCCCGGCGGCCAGCCCCTTGGCGACGAGGGTGGCGCTCACGCCAGCTCCGCCCGCAGCGTCGCCGCCACCTGCGCGATGGCCGCCCGAGCGGCGTCGAACAGCACCAACCCCCGGAAGAAGTCGTGCGCTTGGCCCTGGTAGCACACGGCCACGGTCGGCACCCCGGCCCGCGCGAGCGCGTCGGCGTAGGCCTCCCCCTCGGCCCGCAGCGCGTCGAACTCGGCGGTGACGACCAGCGCGGGCGGCAACCCGGCCAGGTCGGCGTTGAGGGGCGAGAGGTCGGGGTGGGCGCGGTCGTAGCCCGGGGGGACGAAGCTGTCCCAGCAGAACCGCCCATCCGCGATTTGCAGCTGGCGCATGTCCTCCGGCAGCCCCGGGCACTCCTTGCGGGCGTCGGGGTCGATGACGGGGTAGATGAGCACCTGGCTGGTGAACCCGGCACCGACGTCGCGCCAGCGCCGGGCGGTGACCGCCGCGAGGTGCCCGCCCGCCGAGTCGCCCACGACGGCCACGCGGTTGGGGTCGATGCCGTGGGCCTTGGCGCCCTTGCCCCGCAGCCAGAGGACGGCCGTGTCGATGTCCTCGAAGGCGGCGGGGTAGGGGTGCTCGGGCGCCAGCCGGTAGTCGATGGCCGCGACCGTCGCACCGGAGAGGGCGGCGAGGTAGCGGCAGAGGGGGTCGTAGGTGTCGAGGTCCCCGTTGACCCACCCGCCACCGTGCAGGAAGACGACGAGCGGCCCGGACTCCTGCGGCTGGTAGAGGCGGACCCGGACCCCATCGGCGTCCACATCGGACACGGTGGCGACCTCGGTGCCCGGCCCGGACCAGGTCGAGGCACCCGCGCGCAGCAGCGCGCGCAGCCGGGGGAGCGACTCGGGGGTGGCGGCCTCCCGCGGGGGCGCAGCCGCCAGAGCCGCCTCGACCTGGGGGTGCAGGGGCACCGCGCCACCTCCGCTCGGGGTCGCCGCCCGCCGGGGTGGCGGGTGGCCGTGGGTCCATGATGCTGGACGGGCGGGGGTGCGGGTGGCGGGGGTTGGGGTGGGGACGGGCGGGGTGGGGGTTGGGCCGGGGGGCGGAGGGGGGTGGGCCGTTCGGAGCGGGCACAGCGGCGGGGAGTTGGCAACGGGATGAGAGTGCGATGAGTGGGGAATTGGCGGAACCGACTTTCGTAGGTGCCCTGGGCGGGTGAGGGCGTTCTAGCGTTCGGGGATCGGGTGGCGGTCCGGCGAGTTGGTCGGGGGACCGTCGTCCGCGTCCCTGCGAGCAAGGAATGAGGAAGTCCCCATGCGCAGAAGTGTTGTGGCGGCTGTGGGTTTGGTCGGTTTCGCCGGTGCGGCCGTGCTGGTCGGGCAGCCCGCCAGTGCGGCCCCGGAGGCGCTTGTCCCGGCGCTCCAGCGGGATCTGGGGTTGAGCGGGCAGCAGGTGCGGGAGCGGTTGGCGGCGGAGTCCGCTTCGATGCGGCTGTTGCCGGAGGCCAAGGCCGCTGCGGGTGGCGCTTACGCCGGGTCCTGGTTGGACAGTGGTGCGCTCGTCGTGGCGGTGACCGACGGGGCCGCGGCTGAGGGCGTTGCGGCCACCGGGGCTCGGACCACGCTGGTGGCGCACACCGAGAAGGCGTTGGAGGACACCAAGGCCGCCATCGACGCGAAGGCGGCGCCGAAGGCCGTGACCGGGTGGTACGTCGACACCAAGGCGAACTCGGTGGTCGTGAAGGTGCTGAAGGGCTCTTCCTCGCCCGAGGTGTCCTCGTTCCTGGACGCGGCGAAGGCGGCCGGGCCGGTGACGGTGCAGGAGGTCACGCAGGCGCCGCGGCTGTTCGCCGGGTCGGTGACCGGCGGTGTGGCGTACTACATCAACGGGTCGGCGCGGTGTTCGATCGGGTTCTCGGTGTCGGGCGGGTTCGTCTCCGCCGGGCACTGCGGGTCGACCGGGGACAGCGTGACCGCCGCGGACGACAGCGCGATGGGGACCTTCGAGGGTTCCTCGTTCCCGGGGAACGACTACTCCTACGTGGCGACCAACTCCAGCTGGTCCGAGTCGCCCGTGGTGGACGGGTACGGCAACGGGGACGTGACGGTGACGGGGTCCACCGCGGCCGCCGAGGGGGCGAGCATCTGCCGGTCCGGGTCGACGACCGGGTGGCACTGCGGGGAGGTCCAGGCCCTCAACCAGACGGTGAACTACGCGGAGGGGTCGGTGTCGGGGCTGACCGAGACCAACGTCTGCGCCGAGCCCGGCGACTCCGGCGGGTCGTGGGTGAGCGGGTCGCAGGCGCAGGGCGTGACCTCCGGCGGGTCGGGTGACTGCACCTCCGGTGGCACGACCTACTTCCAGCCGGTCAACGAGATCCTGAACGCCTACGGGCTGTCGCTGACCACCGGCTGACGCACGGCGCGCGCCACGAGGGGCCCGGTCCGCGCGGACCGGGCCCCTCGTCGTCAGCCCACCAGGGCCGCCACCCCCGCCACCAGGCGGTCCACATCGGACGGCGAGGTGTAGGGGGCGATGCCCGCGCGGACCGCGCCCGCGTCGCCCAGGCCCAGGAAGCGGGCGCACTCCACGGCGTAGAAGTGGCTCGCGGGCGCGTTCACGCCCGCGCCCGCCAGGTGCCGGTACACCGCAGCGGGCTCGTGGCCGTCCACGGTGAACAGGGTGGTGGGGGTGCGGGAGGCGGCGGTGGACCAGATGGTGACGCCGGGGACGGCGCGCAGGCCCTGCTCCAGGCGGTCGCGCTGGGCGTTCTCGTGCTCGTCGAGGGCCGCCAGCGAGGTGCGGAGGCGGTCGCGGCGGGGGCCGGTGCCGGGGACGAGGTCGGCCAGGAAGTCGACGGCGGCGGTGGTGCCCGCCAGCAGCTCGTAGGGCAGGGTGCCCAGCTCGAAGCGCTCGGGGACGGCGTTGGAGGACGGCAGGAGCTTGTCCGGGTGGACCTCGTCGAGCAGGGCGGGGTCGGCGGCGAGCACGCCGAGGTGGGGGCCGAGGAACTTGTAGGGGGAGCAGGCGTAGAAGTCGGCGCCGAGGGCGTGGACGTCGACGAAGGCGTGCGGGGTGTAGTGGACGCCGTCGACGTGCAGCAGGGCGCCCGCGGCGTGGGTGGCGGCGGCGATGGCGGGGACGTCGGGCTTGGTGCCGACCAGGTTGGAGGCGGCCGTCACCGCCACGAGCCGGGTGCGCGGGGACAGGACGGCCTCGACCGCGGACACCGGCAGCTCGACGCCCACCGGGTCGGCCCAGCGGACGACGGCGCCGACGGCCTCGGCGGCCTGCACCCAGGGGCGGATGTTGGCGTCGTGGTCGAGGCGGGTGACGACCACCTCGTCGCCGGGCCGCCAGCGCTTGGCCAGGGCGCGGGCGAGGTCGTAGGTGAGCTGGGTCATGCTGCGGCCGAAGACGACGCCGCCGGGGTCGGCGCCGAGCAGGTCGGCCACGGCCCGGCGGGCGTCGACGACCACGGCGTCCGCGGCCCGCTCGGCGGCGGTGACCTGCCCGCGGTTGGCCAGGGAGGTGGTCAGCGTGCGGTGCACGGCGTCGGCCACGTCGACGGGGACCTGGGAGCCGCCGGGGCCGTCGAAGTGGGCGGTGCCGGAGGCCAGGGCGGGGAAGCGCGACCGGGTGCGGTCGAGGTCGTATGGGGTGTCCACCACCGGAGCCTAAGTCCCCGGGGCGGGCCGCGGACGTGTGTCGCCGGGGGGTCGGCTTGCGTAGAGTGGCACCATGGCGACTGGGCGTGAGGCACGGCTGCGCATCGGCACGGAGGACCGCGAGCGGGCGGTCGACGCGCTGGGCGCGCACCTGGCCGCGGGCCGCCTCGACGTCGACGAGTACGCCGCCCGGTGCACCGCCGCGAACGCCGCCCGCACCCGCGCGGAGCTGCTGGCGGCCTTCGAGGACCTGCCCGCCCCGCACCCGACCTTCGGCGCGCCGCTGCCGGGCCCGGTGCCGGGCGGCGCGGTGGCCCAGGCGCCGCGCCGCGACCCGCTGATCCACGAGACGAACCCGCACCGCACCCGGGTGGTGGTGATCACCGGCCTGTCGGTGGCGCTGGCCGCGGTGGTGACCGTGGTGGCGGTGACGGGCACGTGGTGGGCGCTGGCGCCGATCCTGCTCGTCGGCATCTTCGTGGTCATGGTCAGCTGAGGGGTGAGCCCGCGCGGTCTGCCCGCGCGCGCCGGGCGGCCTAGGGTTGGTCCATGCCCAACCGCCAGGTGTCCGACACCCGAGTCGTGGCCGCGCCAGCGGCCGAGCTGTTCGCCCTGCTCACCGACCCCGCCAAGCACCCCGAGCTGGACGGCTCCGGCACCGTGACGGCCGTGCGCCCCGGCGGCGCGCGGCGGCTGGAGCTGGGCTCGAAGTTCGGCATGGACATGAAGCTGGGCGCGGCGTACAAGATCGAGAACACCGTGGTGGAGTTCGAGCAGGACCGGCTCATCGCCTGGCGGCACTTCTTCGGCCACCGGTGGCGCTGGCAGCTGGAGGACCTGGGCGACGGGCGCACCAGGGTCACCGAGACCTTCGACTGGTCGACGGCCCGGTGGCCGCTGGGCATCCAGCTGGTCGGGTTCCCGAAGAAGAACCTCCAGGGGATCCGGGCGACCCTGGACCGCCTGGAGGCCCGCTTCTCCGCGAAGGCCTAGCGGCCCGGCCCGCCTGCGCGGAGCACCGCCGCCAACCGGGCGAGGTCGACGGAGAGGGTGGGGCCGGTGGGGTTCTTGCTGTCCCGCACCGCGGCAAGGTCGTGCCGCACTTCCACGCAGTTGACGTCGTTGCTCGCGCTCGACTTCCGCCACCGCACTTCCACGCAGTTGCCGCCGGAGCCGCTGAAGCTCGACTTGCGCCACGTCATGCCTGCCTCCTGGGGGTGCCGGGACGGACAGCCTGCGGCAGGCGGGGTGGCTGTCGCACCGTGGCGGCGAGCCGCGCCTGCGCCTCGTCCAGTGTTGGGGCTCAGGCACGGCTCGCGCCAGGGTGCGGTCAGACCTCTCGGTGCAATTCGCCCGATCGAATGGCGGCCGTCAGCTGCGTGAGATCGATGGACAGGGCCGGACCAGCGGGGTTCTTGCTGTCCCGCACCGCCGCCAGGTCCTGCCGCACCTCCACGCAATCGCCACCTTCACTGAAGCTGGACTTGCGCCACTCCATGATCACGCCTCCTTCTGGATCGACCGAATTTTAGTCTGGCTTTCGGCGGTGGGAAGGGCTTTGTGATCGAGCATCGTCAGCAGCCTGGCGTAGGGCTCGGCCTGATCGTCGTGGAGGTAGACGCCGCCTTCGGCGACCTCGACGTTCACCACGGGATTGGTGGTGGGGAAGGTCATGTAGAGCCAGGAGTGGCTGATGAGCCCCACCGGCAGGTATTGCGGCACGACCCGCACCGAGATGCCGCGGTCGCGCGCCTCCAGCAGGTGCTGGAGTTGGTTGCGGTGCGTTTCCGCCCCGCCGAACGGCGTCCGCAGGGCGGTCTCGCTGATGTAGGCGCGGTAGTCGATCGTGCCGAGGATTTCCTGGCGCCTCCGCCGGGCCACCCACCTCAGTTCCACGGACTCCTTCGGCCAGCCCTGAGAGAGCATCAGCGCCATGGCGTAATCCTCGGTCTGGAGCAGGCCGGGGATCAGGGTCACCGCCCAGTTCGTCATGCTGGTGGCGTCGACGGCGTAGCTGGCCAGGGTGCCCATCTCGGCGGGCACACCGGGCAGGGGGCGGTCCCACCAGCCGGAGGCGTTCTCGGCGCGGGCCTCGGCGATGACCTCGTTGCGCTCGGCGGCGGGGATGCCGTAGGCGGTGAGGATCGCGGCCACGTCCTCGGTGGAGATGTTGCGCTTGCCGTTCTCGATGCGCGACATGGTGGCCAGCCCCCAGCCCAGGAGCGCCGCCGCGGCCTCCAGGCTGTGCTTGGTGCGCTCCCGGCGGATCGCGCGCAGCCGGGCGCCGATGATCCGGTCGCGGGGCCTGGGGGGTTGTCGCTTGTTCGCCACGTCCGTGCCTTCCCACCCTTGGAAGGACCTGCACCTTCCTGGAAAGTCACCGTAGCGAACCCGCCTCGGGTTAGGCCACTCGGCCGCTGTCCTGCGCATACGCCGATCGGGTGTCACCATTTTCCGCATGAGCTATCCGGAGCGGGATCCAGAGCGCACCCGGGCCCTCCCGCCGCAGGAGCAGTACGTCGCCCCTCGGCAGCACGAGGACCAGTACGTCGCGGTGCCGGATGAGGAAGTGGTGAGCGAGCGGGTCGAGGACAGCCGGGCCAAGCGCTTGCGCGGGGTCGGGGTGGCCTGCTCGGTCGTCAGCTTCGTGGTGGGGTTGTTCGCGGTCGTGCTCGCCCTGCACATCGTGCTCACCCTCGCGGAGGCGAACGCGGGCAACGGGTTCGCCTCCTTCGTGCGCGACTTCTCCGGGGCGGTGTCGCTGGGCTTCGAGGGCCTGTTCAGCCCCGGCTCGCAGAAGCTGGCGGTCCTGCTCGACTACGGCATGGCGATCATCGTCTGGCTGCTGATCGGCGCCGCCGTGAACTTCCTGATCCGCCGGTTCTTCACCCCCGGGGTGAACCGCGAGGTCAAGTACCGCCGCCGGATCACCTGACCGGGCGACGGCAGCAGACCCGGGTGGGTGAGGGCGCGCCGCCCTCACCCACCCGGGTGCACTTCGCCTGCCGCGGGTCGGCCCAGCAGGCCCAGGGGCGCAGGAGCTCACCAGCGCCGGGGTCACCAGCGCAGGGGTCTCCAGCTCAGCGGGCGAAGGCGGCGCGGACTTCCGAGGGGGAGCGGGTGAGCGCGCCGGGGTCGGCGGGTGCGGCGGACACCGTGGGCACGTGCACGAGGGCGTCGAAGGCGGCCACGGCGTCGATGGGGAGGGTGTCCGGGCCCAGGCGCTGCTCACCGGCGGCGCGGATGGTGGCCTTCTCGTCCTCGGTGAGGCGGCTGGTGACGACGGCGATGGGCCCCTCGGACAGGTCGTCCAGCACCGCGTCCACCGTGCCGGGCGGGGGCGGGGGCAGGTCGCTGAACAGGGGGCCCGCGTAGAAGTCCTCGCCGGTGCTCAGCGTGCGCCCGGTGCCCGAGGTGGTCCCGATGACCCGGTACTCGTCCCCGAAGCGGTTCGCCAGGTCCTGGCCGAGCGGCGGGGCGGGGTCGGCGCCCATCAGCGCGGCGGGCCAGTGCTGGAGGTGGACGTTGTGGCCCGCGAGCACCACGCGCGGCTCGCGGTCGAGCACCCAGGCCACGTTCTCCGCCATGCCCGCGTCGCGCTCGCGCAGGCTCGCCGCGAGGTCCTGCTCCGCCGAGCGGCGCACCACCGAGTCGATGCGCACGGCCAACTCCGCCGTGCGGGTCGTGCGCTCGTACAGGTGCTCGTCGAACCGCTCGACGATGCTCTCCCGGCACTCCCGCACCGCGCGCACCAGGTCGGCCAGCGCGGCGGTGAACGCGTCCCTTTCGGACTGCGGGAGGGAGGTGTAGGCCTGGAAGGACTCCAGGGCCGTGAACGACGACGTGGCGGAGATCGACACGGCCGTCGCGCGCAGCGCCGGGTCCACCTCCACGCCCACCGCGGCCAGCGCGTCCAGGCAGGACACCACCGAGCCGTTCGACCCGGACAGGTCGATGCCGTAGAACGGCACGCCCGCCGAGCGCATCCACTCCAGCTGCGCGCGCACCGGCGCCCAGATGCCCATCAGCGAGGTGATCGCGGTGGCCAGCAGGTCGTCGAGGTCGCCGGGGCCGCCGTGCACCCACTGGTTGACCCGCCAGCCCTCGGTGAACCCGGACTCCATCGCGAACGCGGTGAACCCGTGCCGGGACACCAGGTAGCGCAGCACCCGGTGGCGCAGCAGCAGGAACTCCCGGGTGTAGTGCGCGCCCTCCCCGATGCCGACGACCCGCGCGCCCTCGACGACCTCGTCCAGCCAGGTGAGGTCGTCGAGCGGCGCGTCCGGGTCGACCGTGGCCAGCGGGTGCACCGCGGCCGAGGTGATCAGCACGGCGCGGCCCCTACGCGACGGCGACGACGGCGAAGGTGTCCGCGGGCAGGACGACCGTGTCCGTGCCCACCTGGGCGCCCTCGGCCGCCAGGAGCGTGCGCGTGGCCGCGATCGGCAGCGCGATCTCCGACGCCGACAGGTTCACCGCCACGCGCAGGGTGCCGCGGTGCAGCACCACCCAGCCCTCGCCGGACTCGACCACCAGCTCCGACAGCCTCGGGTCGGACAGCTGCGGCTCGGCCCTGCGCAGCGCGATGAGCGCCTTGTACGTCTCGAACACCTTGCGGTGCACCGGTTCCGCCAGCTCGCTCCACCGCAGCCGGGAGGCCGCGACGGTGTCCGGCGACATCGGGTCGGGCACCTCGGACTCGCCCCAGCCGTGCTCGGCGAACTCCTTGCGGCGCCCGGTGCGCACCGCCTCGGCCAGCTGCTCGTCCGGGAAGGAGGCGAAGAACTGCCACGGCGTGCTCGCCGCCCACTCCTCCCCCATGAACACCATCGGCGTGTAGGGGGAGGTGAACACCAGCGCCGCCGCCGCCAGCACCCGGTCCGGCGACACCGTGGCGGTGAGCCGGTCGCCGGTGGCGCGATTGCCGATCTGGTCGTGGTTCTGCAAGTAGATGAGGTACCGGTGGCCCGAGGCCGTGCGCGTGTCCAGCGGCCTGCCGTGGGTGCGCTTGCGGAACGACGACCAGGTGCCGGTGTGGAAGAAGGCGTTGCGCAGCACCTTCTCCAGCGCCCCCGGCTGCCCGAAGTCGGTGTAGTACCCGGTGACCTCGCCGGTGACGGCCACGTGCAGCGCGTGGTGCAGGTCGTCGGTCCACTGCGCGGTCAGGCCGTAGCCGCCGGACTCGCGCGGGGTGGTGTGCTTGGGGTCGTTGAGGTCGGACTCGGCCACCAGCGACAGCGGCCTGCCCAGGGCGGCCGACAGCGCGTCGACCTCCGCGGACAGCTGCTCCAGCAGGTGCGTGGCCCGGGTGTCGCGCAGGGCGTGCACGGCGTCGAGGCGCAGGCCGTCGACGTGGAAGTCGCGGAACCACGACAGCGCGTTGTCCACGACGTAGCGGCGCACCTCGTCGGAGTCCGGGCCGTCGAGGTTGAGCGTGGGGCCCCAGATCGTCTCGCCCGCGAAGTACGGGCCGAACTTGTCCAGGTACGCCCCCGAGGGGCCCAGGTGGTTGTAGACGACGTCGAGCACCACGCCCAGCCCGCGGGCGTGACAGGCGTCGACGAAGCGCTTGAACCCGTCCGGGCCGCCGTAGGGGTCGTGCACCGCGCCCCACAGCACGCCGTCGTAGCCCCAGCCCTCGACACCGTCGAAGGCGTTGACCGGCAGCACCTCCACCAGGTCGACGCCCAGCTCGACGAGGTGGTCCAGGCGCTCGACGGCGGCGTCGAAGGTGCCCTGCTCGGTGTAGGTGCCGATGTGCAGCTCGTAGAGCACCGACCCGGCCAGGGCGCGGCCGGTCCACGCCTGGTCGGTCCACTCGAACCCCGCGTGGTCGTAGCGGCGGGACGGGCCGTGCACCCCGGCGGGCTGCCAGCGCGAGCGCGGGTCGGGGTACTCGGTCCCGTCGTCGTCGAGCAGGAAGGCGTAGTCGACGGCCGGGCTGACCCCGGGCACCTCCACGTGCCACCAGCCGCGCTCGTCCCGGGTCATCTCGTGCCGCTGGTCACCGGTCACCAGCCGGACCCGGTCGCGCCCGGGGGCCCAGACGGAGAACTGCTCGGCGGTCACACCTCTCCCCTCACCAGCACCGCGACCGGGTAGTCGGCCAGCAGCGCGCCCACCTGCCCGCTGAACGGGCGGCCGGTCAGCGCGTCGGTCCAGGTGCCCTCCGGCACCTCCAGCGTGGTCCCCTCCCACCCGGGCAGCGACACGGGCAGCCGGGTGGCCACCGCGACGAGCCCGTTGCGCTCGAAGGCGACCACGTGGTCGGCGGCCGGGCCCTGCGCGTGCACCGGGGTGTAGCCGGTGAACAGCTCCGGGCGGTCGCGGCGCAGCCGCAGCACCGTGCGCACCAGGTGGAGCTTGGCCGCGCCGGTGGCGTCGACCGGGGGCACCCAGCCCTCGTCGAGCCGGGCGAGGATGCCGCGGCGCTCCTCGAAGTCCACCGGGCGGCGGTTGTCCGGGTCGACCAGGGAGAAGTCCCACAGCTCGGTGCCCTGGTAGACGTCCGGCACACCCGGACCGGCCAGCTGGAGCAGCTTCTGGCCCAGGGCGTTCGACCAGCCCGGGGCGGTGATCCGCTCGGCGAACCCCGCCACCTCGTCGCGCACCTGCTCGTCGGCCACCACCGCGGCGTGCCAGTCCGCGACGGCCCGCTCGAACTCCTCGTCGTGGTCGACCCAGGTGGTGCGGACCTTGGCCTCCTTGGCGGCCTTGTCCAGGTAGGCGGTCATCCGCTCGGTGCTGATCGGGTGGGCGCCCAGCAGGGTCTGCCAGGCCAGCAGGTTCAGCGTCGGCTCGTCGATGCCCACCCGCGCGCTCCACCGGCGCACCGCGTCGGCGAACTCGCCGGGCAGCTCCGAGAGCACCGCCAACCGCGCCCGCACGTCCTCCGAGCGCTTGGTGTCGTGCGTCGACAGCGTCGTCATGGCCTCCGGCCAGCGCGCCTCCCGCACCGCCTGCGCGGCGTGGAACTCCGCCACCGGCACGCCGAAGTGGTCCGGCGAGCCGCCCACCTCGTTGAGGGCGATGAACCGGGAGTAGCGGTAGAAGGCGGTGTCCTCGGTGCCCTTGGCCACGACCATGCCCGAGGTCTGCTGCACCCGGGTGGCCAGCTCACCGGTCGGGTCGGCGCGCACCTGGGTGTCGAGGGCGGTGACGGCCTCGGTCAGCTCCGGCCACGCGGTGCGCACCCGGTCGACCGCCGCGGCCCAGTACTGCTCGTGCTCGGGCAGGTAGGAGCGGTAGACCTCGAAGGCCACCATCAGCTCGGCCACCGCGCGCCGGGCGTCCATCGGGTCGACCCCGACCACCAGGTTCGCGATCCGGCGCACCTCGCTGGCCAGCGACGTGGTGGTGATCAGCTGGCGGCACTCCTCGACCAGCGCCGGGTAGTCCACCGGCACGTCCAGGGAGCGGGCCAGCTCGCTGTAGGCGGCCTCGGCGCGCTGGTCGACGAACACCCCGCACACCTCGCGCAGGGCGTCGTAGCCGGTCGTGCCCGCCACGCCCCAGGACTCGGGCAGCTGCTCGCCCGGCTCCAGGATCTTCTCCACCACGACCCAGGTGCCCGAGCGCTCCACCAGCCGCCGGGCGTAGCCGCCGGGGTCGGCCAGGCCGTCCGGGTGGTCCACGCGCAGGCCCTGCACGTCGCCCTCGGCCACCCAGCGCAGCACCTCGCGGTGGGTGGCCTCGAACACCTCGGGCTTCTCCACCCGCACGCCCGCCAGGGTCGTCACGTCGAAGAACCGGCGGTAGTTCAGCTCCGCGCCCGCCCGCCGCCAGTTGACCAGGCGGTAGTGCTGGCGCTCGTGCACCTCGCGGGCACTGCCCTCGCCGGTGCCCTCGGCGATGGGGAACTCGTGCTCGTAGTAGGTGAGCCGGTCGTCCTTGACGGCCAGCTCGTCGATGTCGTCGTCGGAGCCCAGCACGGGGATGAGCACCGGGAACGCCTCGATGTCGAAGTAGCCGGCGAACTCCGAGGCGGGCCCCTTCTCCAGGACGTCCCACCACCAGCGGTTCTGCGCGGGCACCTCGACGGACATGTGGTTCGGCACGATGTCGACGACGAAGTCCAGGCCGTGCTCGCGCAGCGTGGCCACGAGCGCCTTGCGGCCCTGCTCACCGCCCAGCTCCGGGTTCGCCTGGGACGTGTCGGCCACGTCGTAGCCGTGCGTGGACCCCTCGACCGGGGTCAGGATCGGCGACGAGTAGGCCGCCCCCACCCCCAGCGCGTCGAGGTAGTCCGCGATCGCGGCGGCCTCGGGGAAGCCGAAGCCCGGCCGCAGCTGCAACCGGTAGGTCGAGCTCGGGGCCACCATCACTCCATCCCGGTGCGGCGCAGCACGACCAGCGACCGCGAAGCCAGCTTGAACGAGGCGTCGCGGTGCACCGTGCGCGGCTCGGCGGGCAGCGCCTCACCGGTCTCGGTGTCCAGCACGACCTCCCACTCCGCACCGTAGCCCTCGGCGGGCACGCTGACCTCGATGTCCTCGTGGTGGGCGTTGAAGCACAGCAGGAACGAGTCGTCGGTGACCCGCTCACCGCGCTGGTCGAGGTCGGGGATGCCGTCGCCGTTGAGGAAGATCACGATGCAGCGGCCGAACCCGGCCTCCCAGTCCTCGTCCGACATCTCCTGCCCGGACGGGGTGAACCAAGCAATGTCGCGCAGCTCGCTGCCCCGGCGGATCGGGCGCCCGGCGAAGAACCGGCGGCGGCGGAACACCGGGTGCTCGGCGCGCAGCCGCGCCACCCCGGCGGTGAACTCCACCAGGTCGGCGTTCTGCTCGGCCAGCGACCAGTCCACCCAGGACAGCTCGGAGTCCTGGCAGTAGCCGTTGTTGTTGCCCTGCTGCGTGCGCGCCATCTCGTCGCCGTGCAGCAGCATCGGCACGCCCTGGGACAGGAACAGCGTGGCCAGCATGTTGCGCCGCTGGCGGGCGCGCAGCGCGTTGACCTCCGGGTCGTCGGTGGGGCCCTCCACCCCGCAGTTCCACGACCGGTTGTCGTCGGCGCCGTCGCGGCCGTCCTCGCCGTTGGCCTCGTTGTGCTTGTCGTTGTAGGAGACCAGGTCGTTGAGGGTGAACCCGTCGTGCGCGGTGATGAAGTTGATCGAGGCGAACGGCTTGCGGCCGTCGTCCTGGTAGAGGTCGGACGACCCGGTCAACCGGGACGCGAACTCGCCCAGGGTCGCGTGCTCGCCGCGCCAGAAGTCGCGGGCGTTGTCGCGGTACTTGCCGTTCCACTCGGTCCACAGCGGCGGGAAGTTGCCGACCTGGTAGCCGCCGGGGCCGACGTCCCACGGCTCGGCGATCAGCTTCACCTGGGAGATCACCGGGTCCTGCTGGACGATGTCGAAGAACGCCGAGAGCCGGTCGACGTCGTAGAACTCCCGGGCCAGGGTGGCGGCGAGGTCGAAGCGGAACCCGTCCACGCGCATCTCGGTCACCCAGTAGCGCAGCGAGTCCATGATCAGCTGCAGGGTGTGCGGGTTGCGCACGTTGAGCGAGTTGCCGGTGCCGGTGTAGTCCATGTAGTAGCGCTGGTCGTCGTCGACCAGGCGGTAGTAGGCGGTGTTGTCGATCCCGCGCATGGACAGCGTCGGGCCCAGGTGGTTGCCCTCGGCGGTGTGGTTGTAGACCACGTCGAGGATGACCTCGATGCCCGCCTCGTGCATGGTGCGCACCATCGACTTGAACTCCGCGACGTGCGCGCCCTGGGCGGTGGTCATCGCGTAGTCGGCGTGCGGGGCGAAGAACGCGATCGTGTTGTAGCCCCAGTAGTTGCGCAGCCCCCGCTCCTGCAGGCCGTGGTCGTGCAGGAACTGGTGCACCGGCATCAGCTCGATGGCCGTGACGCCCAGCTTCTTGAGGTGGTCGATCACCGCCGGGTGGGCCAAGCCCGCGTAGGTGCCGCGCATCTCCTCGGGCACCTCGGGGTGGCGCATGGTGAGCCCGCGCACGTGCGCCTCGTAGATGACCGTCTCGTTGTACGGCGTCTTCGGCGGCCGGTCGTTGGCCCAGTCGAAGTACGGGTTGACCACCACGCCCTTGGCGGTGTGCGCGGCCGAGTCCTCGTCGTTGCGCTGCTCGGGGTTGCCGAACTGGTAGCCGAACACCGCCTGGTCCCAGTCCACCTCCCCGTGCACGGCCTTGGCGTACGGGTCGAGCAGCAGCTTGTTCGGGTTGCAGCGCAGCCCGTGCTCCGGCTCGTGCGGGCCGGTCACCCGGTAGCCGTAGAGCTGGCCCGGCAGCACCCCGGGCAGGTAGGCGTGCCAGACGAAGCCATCCACCTCGGGCAGGCGCACCCGGTGCTCGGTGCCGTCGGGGTCGAACAGGCAGAGGTCGACCCTGGTGGCCACCTCGGAGAAGAGGGCGAAGTTGGTCCCGGCGCCGTCGTAGGTGGCACCGAGCGGGTAGGGGGTTCCAGGCCAGGGCCGCACGCAGTCTCCTCGGTCACTCGCCCGTCACGGGCACTCGGGCACAACCTTATGGGCTCGGACCGCCTCCGCGCCGATCACGGTGTTCCCGTGCCCCGGGTGGTTTCAAACCGTCCCCCGATCCGGCGAAGCGCCAACCCGGGCGGCCGGTTCGGCGGCCCCGGGGGGGCACCGCAGGTCAGGGCAGCGGGCCCAGGTCCAGCACGGCGGTGCGGTGCCGGTCGGCCACCGGCAGGGGGATGCGGACGGTGGTGGCGCGCGGGGTGGGCAGCTCGTTCGTGGGCACCACCGCGGGCCTGCGGGTGAGCGGGCCGCGCAGGGCGCAGTGGGCGAGCCTGCGGGCCACCTCGGCCATGTCCGGGCGGTCGGCGGGGTCGCGGGCGGTCATCTTCGCCAGCGTGTCCGACCACACCTTCGGCAGCCAGCGGGGGATGCGCGGGTCGCGGGTGAGGCGGGCCACCGCGGCCTCGATGTCGGTGCCGGTGAACTCCGGCTCCCCGGTCAGGCACTCCAGCAGCACCAGGCCCAGGGAGTACACGTCGCCGCCGGGGCCGGTCTCGGCGCCGCGCACCTGCTCGGGGGCGAGGTAGGCCGCGGTGCCGACGCAGTGGCCCACCGAGGTCAGCCGCTCGGTGCCGATCGCGCGGGCGATGCCGAAGTCGGCCAGGAAGCAGGTGCCGTCGTCGTCGAGCAGGATGTTCGACGGCTTGAGGTCGCGGTGCACGATGCCGCGCGAGTGCACGTAGGCCAGCGCGTCGGCCAGCCGCATCCCGACCCGGGCCACGGTGTCGGCGGGCAGCACGCCCCGGTCGAGGTGGGCGCGCAGGGTGAGCCCGGACACCAGCTGCATCACCAGGTAGGGGCGGGAGTCGTCGGCGCCGATGTCGTAGAGGCGGACCAGGCCGGGGTGCGACAGGCCCGCGAGCAGCCTGGCCTCGGTGTCGAGGCGGGCGATGGTGGCGCCGTCGGCCTTGGGGTGGAACAGCTTCACCGCGACCGCGCGGCCCAGGCGCACGTCGACGGCCCGGTGCACGTCGGCCATCCCGCCCGACCCCAGCAGCTCACCGAGGCGGTAGCGGCCGTCGAGCAGCGTGCCGGTGGCAGCCGTGGTGCCCATCGCCCCTCCCCTCGCGCCCAGTGCCGAACATACCCGTGCCCACCGGCGCGGAAACGCAAGCCCGGCCGGGCGTGGCGCCACCCGGGCTCACCGAGCGCGGGGCAGGTGTTGGTGCGACCGTTCGGGGGTACCAACGCCGGGGACGCAGTTCCCCCACCACACACCTGGAGGCGCAATGTCGCTCGAAGACGACGACATCCGCAGTGGCCACATCGGCGAGCACGGCCCGGCCGACTCGAGCGCGGGCACCGCGGACCACGGTGCCGCGGGCCAGCCCGGCGGTCACGACGGCGGCGCGGACGGCGGCGCGGACGCGGGTGCCGACGGCGGAGCGGACGGCGGCGCGGGCACCGCGGACCACGGGGCCGCGGGCGTGCCCGGCGGCCACGACGGCGGTGCGGACGGCGGCGCTGACGGCGGTGCTGACGGCGGTGCGTCCGGCACGGCCGACCACGGCGCGTCCGGCGTGCCCGGCGGCCACGACGGCGGCGCTGACGGCGGTGCCGACGGCGGCGCGGGCGCCGACCACGGTGCGGCCGACAGCGCGGCGGGCACGGCCGACCACGGCGCGTCCGGCGTGCCGGGCGGCCACGACGGTGGCGCTGACGGCGGTGCCGATGGCGGTGCGGACGGTGGCGCCGATGGCGGTGCTGACGGCGGTGCTGACGGCGGTGCCGACGGTGGCGCGGACGGCGGTGCCGACGGCAGCGCGGGCCTGTGAGCACGTCTCCCACCGGGCGGTCCTCCCAGGGGGACCGCCCGGCCCTGCGCCGGTGCCTGGAGCTCGACCCGGACACCTTCGCCGCCGAGCACTGGGGCCGCACCCCGGTGCTCGGGCACCCCGGGTCCTTCGCCGACCTGCTCACCCTCGACGACGTCGACGAGCTGCTGTCGCGGCGCGGGCTGCGCACGCCGTTCCTGCGGGTGGCCAAGGACGGCGCCGTGCTGTCCTCGGCCCAGTTCACCAGCGGCGGCGGGGTCGGCGCCGAGGTCGCCGACCAGGTCAACGACGGCAAGGTGGCCCGGCTGTTCGACCAGGGCTCCACCCTGGTGCTCCAGGGGCTGCACCGGCTGTGGCCGCCGCTGGTCGAGTTCGCCTCCCAGCTCGGCGTCGACCTCGGGCACCCGGTCCAGGTCAACGCCTACATCACCCCGCCGTCGTCGCAGGGCTTCTCCGCCCACTACGACGTGCACGACGTGTTCGTGCTCCAGGTCGCCGGGGAGAAGCGCTGGCTCATCCACGAGCCGGTGCACCGCGACCCGCTGCGCGACCAGCCCTGGGACCAGCACGCCGCCGCCGTGCGCGAGCGCGCGCAGGGCGAGCCGCTGATCGACACCGTGCTGCGCCCCGGCGACGCCCTCTACCTGCCGCGCGGCTACCTGCATTCGGCGCGCGCCCTGGGCGGGGTGTCGGCGCACATCACCGTCGGCATCCACGTGCTCACCCGGTACGCGCTGGTGGAGGCCCTGCTCAAGCTCGCGGGCGCGGAGGAGGAGCTGCGCACGACGCTGCCGCTGGGCATCGACGCCGCCTCCCCCGACGAGCTCACCCAGCACCTCGACGCCACCCTCGACGCCCTGGTGCGCACGCTCAAGGCCGCCGACCCGGCGGAGGTCTCGCGGTTGGTGCGCAACCGCGTCTGGTCGGGCACCAAGCCCGCCCCCCTGGCCCCGCTCGCCCAGGCCGCGGCCGCGCAGTCGGTGGCCGAGGGCACCCGCGTGGTGCTGCGCCGGGGCCTGCGCCACCGGCTCACCACCCGCGGCGACCGCGCCCTGCTCGACCTGCCCGGCGACCGGCTCGACCTGCCCGCCTACACCGCGCCGGCGCTCGCCGCCCTGCTGACCGGCGCCCCCGCCGCGGTGGGCGAGCTGCCCGGCCTGGACGCGGCCGACCAGGTGACCCTGGTGCGCAGGCTCCTGCGCGAGGGGGTACTGGTCCCGGAGTGACAGCACGCCTCCCCTCCCCCGAGCGGTGCGCCGACGCCTGCGGCCGCCGCGGCGACCCGCTGACCGGGACCGCGCCCCCGGTGCCCCGCTGGCTGCTCGTCGAGCAGCCCAAGGCCTGGGGGCCGGACCCGTGGCGCGACTGCGCCCTGCCCGCGGACGTCATCGCGGGCCTGGCCCGGCGGGCAGCTCAGGTGGGTGCCCGGGTCATGCTCATCCGACGGCCCGGCAGGCGCGAGGAGGGCCCGCTGCGGTGGGCCTACGTGGACTCGCTGCGCGGGGAGTCGTGGTGGTCGACCTTCGACGACCCGCACGAGCTGGTCACCTCCCCGTGGCCCAGCGGCACCCGCTCGGTCGACCCGGTGTACCTGGTGTGCGCGCACGGCCGCCACGACACCTGCTGCGCGCTGCGCGGGCGCCCGGTCGCCGCCGCGCTGGCCCGGTCGCGGCCGGAGCGCACGTGGGAGTGCTCGCACGTCGGCGGCGACCGGTTCGCGGCGAACCTGGTGGCGCTGCCGCACGGCTTCTACTTCGGCCAGGTCACCCCCGAGGGGGTCGAGCGGCTGGCCGAGGACTTCGAGGCGGGCCGGTTGACGATCCCGCTGGTGCGCGGGCGCACCACCCTCACCGGCCCGGTGCAGGCCGCCCAGCAGGTCGCCAGGGAGCGCACCGGCGAGGCGGGGGTGGAGGCGTTCGCGCCGACCCGGGTCGAGCAGGTGGAGCAGGGGCGGTGGGTGGTCCACCTCGACGGGCTGGCCGAACCGGTGCGGCTGCGCGCGGAGTTCGTCACCTCGGACTCGCCGCTGACGTGCAGCGCCACGGCCCCCGGGCGGTTCAGGGTGTTCGTGGCGGAGTGAGCGCTCAGGCGCCGCTCTCGGCGGTGAGCCAGGCCAGGTAGCCGGGGCTGCCGCCGGTGATCGGCACGCTGATCAGCTCCGGCTCGTCGTAGGGGTGCGCCGCGCCGAGGTGGGCGATCAGCTCGTCCGGGCGGGCGGTCTTGAAGTGCACCTGGAACTCCTGGGCCGTCTCCACCCGGCCCTGCCAGCGGTAGGTGCTGGTCACGGGCCCGAGCACCTGCGCGCAGGCGGCCAGGCGCTCGCGCACCGCGGCCTCGGCCAGCTGTCCCGCGACGTCCGCCGAGTCGGTCGTGGTGATCACCAGTGCGTGCGCCATGGCGCCGACCCTAGCCCCCGATCCCCAGGTCGCAGCGGGGTGAAACGTGACGTGGGTGATCCTCGTCGAGTGGTGGGAGCCCGGGGCGCGGCATAGGGTCGGAGCAAGCGCTCCGACCGGATGGGGGAACGTGCATGACAGCGACCGCCTCGGGTGTCCCACCCGTCTCGGGGGTGGCCTGGGGTGATCAGCACGACCGGCTGCTGACCTTCGTCTACCGGGTGTTCGACACCTGCGTCCGCGACGCCGCGCAGGCCAGCGCGCTCACGGTCGACCTGTTCGGCAGGCTGCACCACCTCGTCGACCGGCCCGACCTCGACGACGAGACCACCCGCGCCGAGGTCGTCGTCAGCATCGCCGCCGCCCTGCGCGAGCGCACCAGCCGCGAGGCCATCCAGCGCGCCATCGGCCACGCCGCCTGGCAAGACCGCCTCAGCGCCCCCCGCCGCGCGGGCGCCGCGGGCTGGCACACCGCCCTCGGCGCGGTCACCGCCTTCACCCGCCACCTGCAGGTCTCATGAGCACCGCGGTCGCGGGCGCGAGCGGGTACGTCGGCCACCGGCTCGTGGCGTCCCTCGACGCCGACGGCGAGGAAGTGATCGCCCTCGGCCGCCACCCCGACTCCCTGCCCGACGGCGACCACGTCCGCCACTGCGCGGTCGACGTGGGCGACACCCAGGCCCTCACCGAGGTGCTCGACGGCGTCACCACCGCCTACTACCTCGTGCACGCCATGGCGGGCGGCGAGGGGTTCGCGGAGAAGGACCGGCAGCTGGCCCGCTCGTTCGCCGACGCGGCCGTCGCCGCGGGCGTGCAGCGGATCGTCTACCTGGGCGGGCTCGGCGCTGAGGGGCTGTCCGAGCACCTGGAGTCGCGCCAGGAGGTCGGCCGCCTGCTCGCCGAGACCGGCGTCCCGGTGGTGGAGCTGCGCGCGGCCGTCATCATCGGCTCGGGCAGCATCTCCTTCGAGATGATGCGGTACCTGACCGAGCGCCTGCCGTTCATGGTCTGCCCGCGCTGGGTGCAGACGAAGGTGCAGCCCATCGCGGAGTCCGACCTCATCGCCTGCCTGCGCCAGTCCGCCGACCCGGACCGGGTGCCCGCGGGCGTGTACGAGATCGGCGGCCCGGACGTCCTCACCTACGAGGACCTGATGCACCTCTACGCCCGCGTCCGCGACCTGCCGCGCCGCCGCATCGTGCGCGTGCCGCTGCTGACGCCCCAGCTCTCGTCGTACTGGGTGCACGTGGTGACCCCGGTCGACCGGGCGGTCAGCAGCTCGCTGGTCGACAGCCTGCGCAACGACGTCGTGGTGACGCAGGAGGACAACCCGTTCGACCTCGAGTGCGTGCCGATGGCCGAGGCCATCGCCCGCACGCTGGACGACCAGCGCGACCGCACCGCCACCGCCGTCTTCGAGGCCGACAACGGGGTGGTGGACGGCATCTTCACCCTCAGCACCTCGGTGCCCATGCAGCCGCACGAGGCCAAGGGCGCGCGGCTGGACCTGTCGCAGTGCGGCAACGACCTGCACTGGTACGGGTGGGCGTGGGCCTGGGTGCTGCGCATCTGGCTGGGCAAGCTGTTCGGGGAGAAGCTGGAGCTGCACCGCCCGCCGAAGGTGGAGAAGGGCGCCGTGGTCGACTGGTGGACCGTGGCGGACATGAGCGACCACCACATCGTGCTCTACACCAACAAGTGGTTCTGCGGCGAGGCGTGGCTGGGCTACCGCATCGACGTGGGTGGTCAACCCCGGCTGCGGCAGGTCGGCGCCCTGCGGGCGAAGGGGTTGCTGGGCTGGGCCTACTGGCGCGCGGTGTACCCGGTGCACCTGGTCGTGTTCCGGGTGATGGCCCGCAAGCAGACGCGCCGGGCCCACGCCCTCGCCCGCAAGGCCGCCCGCTCCGCCGAAGCCGCCTGACCCGGCCCGGCCGCGCCCTCAGCGCGCGGTCAGGGGGCTCTGGGTCAGCAGGCGTTCGCAGGTCCGGGCGACCACGGCGGCCGTGCGGCGGTCGCGGGTGGTGAGGCGCGGGTCCTCGGCGTGGGAGCGCCAGCGCAGCAGGGCCCCGTGGGCGTCGTCCGAGGCGGACAGGCGCGCGGCGGGGGTGGTGCCGTGGGCGCCGAGCAGGTAGCGGGCCTCCGGCTCGGCCTCCCCCAGGGCGCAGCGACCGGTGTCGAGGTCGGCCAGGGCCCGCAGCTCGGACAGGTCGTGCAGGTTGGTCAGCGCCCGTTCGAGGTCCTCGACGAGCGGCAGGGTCGCGGGGCGGGGATCGCGGCGCAGGACGGCGTCGAGGGCGGTGAGGGCCGAGCGGGCGCGGAAGGCCGCGGCCCGGTGGGCGAAGCGGGTGCCGATGGCCTCGCGCAGCTCCACGATGCCGCTCGCCCTGGCCACCTCGGCCACCAGGGCCGCGCCGGTGGACCCGCGGCGGGCCTCGGCGGTGCTCCAGCGGACGCCGAACAGGCCCAGGCGGGCCAGCAGGGCCGGGGCCTGGCGCGGGGAGGCGGTGGTGAAGCGGTCGGCGGAGAGCAGGGCCGCGTCCAGCTCCGCCTTCGCCACCCTGGCGAAGGCCTCCAGCGCCTGCACCTCCGGGGCGGTGAGGGTGGCCGCGCCCAGGGCCAGCAGGCCGGAGACGGCCAGGACGTCCTGGCAGAGCAGGCCCAGCTCCCCCTGCGCCTGCCGCTTGGCGACGCGGCGCGCCGAGAGCAGGGCGTCGACCCGGCCGCCCGCCAGCTCGTCGGCGCGGGAGAGCACCACCAGGGTCGTCACCGGGTCGTGGGCGCGCAGCACCCTGGCGTCGGCACCCGGGTGCGGCAGCAGGTGCAGCCGCACGTCGCCCGCGTCGGCGGGCCCGCCGTCGGCACCGGCGTCCACCAGCTCCACATCGCCCGGCCAGTCCACGGTGAGCCGGGCGCTGCCCGCGGCCACCGGCTCCCCGACGACGGCGTTGAGCAGGGTGGTGCGGCCGGACCCCGGGGCGCCGGTGACGGCCACCCGCAGCGGCCCGTCCACCCGGGAGCGCAGCGCGCGCAGGCGGTCGACGGCGGGGCTGTCGCGGTAGAGGGGCAGGGCGCGGTCCAGCAGCGACCGGGCCGCTTCGACCGGGCTCACGCGGACAGCGCGCGGGCGGGGTTCCCGGCGCGGATCACCTCGGCCCGCCTGCGCAGCGCCATCAGCTGCTCCAGGCCCCGGCGCACCTCGGCGGCCCGGGCACCGGTGCGGGCGGCGGCGGCGTCGAGGTCGCGCTTGATGGCCCTGGCCGACTCGGTGGCCTCCGCGCGGCGCTGCTGGGCCACGGCGGCGAAGCGGTCGCGCAGGGCGCGGTGGATCACCCGGGCGGCGTCCTTGGTCTCCTTGCCGTAGGAGAGGAAGAAGTCGTCCACGTGCCGCTGCGCGGTGGTCTTGGCGATGGCCTGGCGGCGCTTGAGCCGGGCGCCGCGCTCCTCGAACACGCTGCGCGCGCCGAAGGCGACACCGGCGCCCACGGAGAACGGGTTGATCAGCGGCAGCCCGGCCAGCGAGGTCGCCAGGCCGGACATGAGCAGGCCGCTGTAGGACCCGCGCAGGCCCACGAACAGCTTCTGCGGGGTGGAGAACTTCTCGATGTGCGGGCTGCGCAGGCCGTCGACGTGCTCGGCGGAGACCTCGCGCAGCAGGTCCGAGGGGATCGCCACGCCCTCGGGCACCGCCTGCTTGGCGATGCGGGCGGCGGTCCACTCGAACCGCTCCAGCAGCCACCCGGAGTGCACCTCGGCGGTCGCGGTGAGGTTCTCGGTCATCCACCCCTCGAACTCCGGCCACACCTTCACCGGGTCCGCCACCTCGAAGTAGTCGTCCACCTCGCGCAGGATCCGCCGGGTGCGGTCGCGCAGGTCGAAGTCGACGTCGGCGAGCAGGTCGGCCACGTCGTCGGCGAGCAGGGTCTGCCAGCGCTGGGCGTCGCGGGCCAACTCCTCCACCCGCCTGCCCGCGGCGTGCCAGGCGGCCAGGGCGGCCGGGTCGGCGGCGGGCTGGCCCGCGTCGAACTCCGCTCGCAGCGGGGCGATCAGCTGGTCCAGGGCCAGGCCGGCGGTGGCCGCGGCGGACAGCGCGGCGGCCCGGGTGGGGTCGGCCAGCACCTCCCGGCGCAGCGCGTCGACCAGCTCGGCGAACCCGGACTCGGCGTTGAGCCGCTTGTCCCCGGTCTCGGCCGCGGCCAGCCGCAGCAGCGAGGACACCGGCAGCAGCGGGGCGCGCACCCCGGCCTCGGCCAGCAGCCTGCGGTCGGCCTCGGCCACCCGGCGCCACCCCGGCACGATGTCGATCTTCGTCAGGGCCACCAGCACCACCGGGCACAGCTTGCTGACCTGCACCAGCAGCTCCACCTCCGGCGCGGACAGCTCGGCGGTCGCGTCGGTCACCAGCAGCACCGCGTCGGCCTCGGCCAGCACCGCCACCGCGCGGGCGGTGCCGGGGCAGCCGGGGGCGCCGAGGGCGGGCGAGTCCACCAGCACCAGCCCGGACTCCAGCAGCGCCCGGGGCAGGCCCACCTCGGCGCGGCGCACGTCCGCGCCCACGACGGCGAGGTGGTTGGCCCTGGCCGTGGCCGCCTCCGGGGTCAGCGGCTCCTCGGCGGCGCCGAGGGCGGGCCGCTCGTCGGTGACGACGGTGGCGAACGGGGTGGCGGCGTGGCGGACCACGGCGGGCACCGCGGTCGTGCGGTCGTCGCCCACCGCGCACACCGCCGTGCCCAGCAGCGCGTTCACCAGTTGGCTCTTGCCCTTGCCCGCGCACCCGACGACCGCCACGCGGCGCCCCGGGTCCACCAGGTGCGCGCGGCGGTCCAGCAGGCGGTTCACCAGGTCCGGGCGCTTCCCCGCGGCGCAGGCGCGGACAGTGTCGTCGAAGAGGTCGAGCCACGGCGGGACGGTCACACGGAAGAGTGTGCCGTAACCCATCCGTGACATAAAGCAGTGGGGCCTGTCGAGTTCGACAGGCCCCACCGGGAGCAGGTGACCGGGTGTCCGGTTCGCACGGTCGCGCGGGTGCGCGGGTCGCGCGGGGTGCTCCTCACCCCGCGCGACCACCGGGCTCAGTGGCCCAGGTGCAGACCGTCGGTCAGGCCGTGGCCCAGGTCCTGCAGGCCGTCGGTGAGGCCGTCGGTCAGGCCGCCGACCGGGCTGCTGTGCACGGCGTCGCCCAGGGCCGAGGGCAGCTGCGCCAGGTCCGGCAGCGGGTTGGCCACCGGCAGCTCCGGCACGTCGATCGGCAGGCCGCCGGGGACGTCGACCGGCAGGTGCGGCAGGTCCACCGGCAGGTGGCCCAGGTCCGGGGTGGGCAGGTCCACCGGCAGGTCGCCGGGCACCTCGGGCAGCGCGGGCAGCTCCGGCAGGGCAGGCAGCTCGGGCAGCGCCGGGACGTCGACCGCGTCCAGGCCGTCGACCAGGGCGTCGGTGCCGGTGTGCACGGCGTCGGTGACCGGGGCCGCGGCACCGGTCAGGTAGCCGCCGAAGTCGCCGGGGACCTTGTCGGCCACCGCGCCGACCGCGGTGTCGAGGGTGTCGCCCAGCAGGTGCCCGCCGGAGGAGACGAAGTCGGCCACGGTGCCCGCGGTCAGGTCGCCGCCGCGCAGCAGCTCGCCGTCGAGCAGGGTCGCCGGGTCGCCCAGCGAGGGGGCCTGCAGCTCGGGCAGCGACAGGTCGCCGCCGTCGAGCGCGGGCACGGCCAGGCCGGACAGGGCCAGGGTGCCCAGCGGGCTGTCCACGGCCAGGTCGGCGGCCAGGCCGTCGACGCCCAGCGCGAGGTCGCCGTCCACGGCGACGACGTCGGCGTCGAGGTCCAGGCCCGCGGCGACGGTGCCGTCGGAGACCTGGGCGCCCGCCCACGCCAGCTCGGTGTCCAGGCCCGCCTCGGCGGCCAGGCCCTCGTGGCCGCCGTGCACCGCGGCACCGGCGGAGGCCAGCTCGGTGTCCAGGCGGGCGTCGGCGCCCGCGCCGTTCTCGTCGGCGACCAGGCGCGCGGTGGCGGCGGCGGCCTCGGTCTCCAGGCCCACATTGGTGTCGCCGCCCTCGGTGGCCACACCGGCGTAGAGGTCGTCGGTCTGCACGCCACCGGCGGCGGTGACGCCGTCCTCGTCGATGACGGCGGCGTAGCCCGCGCGGCCGTAGTCGGTGTCGAGCTTGGCGGAGGAGGCCAGGCCGTCCTCGGTCGCGCTCGCCTTGACCTCGTAGGCGGCCAGGTCGGTCTCGCCGTGGGTGCCCAGCTGCGCGCCGTCGGCGGAGGCCGCCACGGCGGTGCCGGTGGTGAGGTGCTCGGTGTCGAGCGCCAGGTGGCCGCGGCCGCCGTCGGTCGCGGCGGCGAAGCCGGTGTCCACGGTGGCGGCGTCGGTGGCGACGCGGGCGTAGCCCGCGGCCGAGCCGTCGGTGCCCGCGGCGAGGCCCGCCTCACCGGCGGCGTACTCGGTCTCGAAGACGGAGTCCACGGCCACGCCCTCCTTGGAGGCGTCGACCCAGGCGGTGGCGCCGCCGTGCTCGGAGTCGACGTCCACCCGGCCGGAGACGCCCTCGGTGGAGGCGGCGGCGGTGGCCGACGCGGAGACCTGGTCGGTGTCGACGGCGGCCCCGCCCGCGAAGCCCTCGGCGGCGTCGAACACGGCCTTGAGCTGCGCCACGGCGTCGCCACCGGAGGCCGGGACGGCCAGGTCCACGCCCGCGGGGGCGTAGTCGACGACCAGCGGCACGACGTCCTGGACGTCGGCGGGGGTGATGTCGCCCAGGCCCGCGGCACCCAGGGCGGCGGCCGGGTCGGCGGCGAAGACCGTGCGCGCGGCGTCGTCGGTCAGCAGGTTCAGCACGAAGTCGTGCAGGGTCTGGTCCTGGGCGGGCTGGGCAGACAAGGGATAGGTCTCCTCGTTCGGCGGGGCACCGCGCTGGGCGGTCCCCCGTGGTGCGTGGTGCTTGGTGGGCCCGAGGCCGGGGGCATCGACCCCGGGCTGGCCAGGAGAACGGTATTGACCGGGGGATCCCCAGCCATCGGGGAACACACCCCGTCCACCCCCGTACCTAAATCAGGTGATAACCGTTCACCTATTAGGGGATTAGGGGGTGGGAGAGACCGCACTCGGGGTTCACCCCCGGGGACCGGGCCCTGGTACGAACGGGGACCCCGGCGGAACCCGGCAGGAGGAGGCGCATGTCCGGCAGGTCGTACGTGCTCGGGATCGACCTGGGCCGCTCGCGCGGCGCGGCGGCGGTCTGCAGGCGCGGTGGGCCCGCCGAGGTGGTGGCGGTCGACGGCGCGCGGTGGTTCCCCCCGGCGCTCTACGTCGGCGCCGACGGCGGGGTGGTGCTCGGCCGCGCGGCCCTGCGCCTGGGCGCCGCCGAGCCCGACCGGCTCGCCCGGCACGCCCTCGACCGGGTCGGCGACGACACCGCCGTGGTGCTCGGCGGCGAGCTGTACCCGGCGGAGACGCTGGTCGCCGCGCTGGTGGCGTGGGTGGCCGACGAGGTCGCCGCCGCCGAGGGCGCCGAGGCCGAGCGGATCGCGGTCACCCACCCCGCGGGCTGGGGCCCGCACCGCAAGCGCTTGCTGCACGAGGCACTGCACCAGTCCGGGCTGCCCGGGGTGGTGCTGCTGCCCGACCTGGTGGCCGCCGCCGAGACCCGGCACGACCGCGACCCGGTGCCGCCCGGCTCGGCCCTGCTGGTCGCCCTGGTCGGGGCCACCACCAGCGAGCAGGCCGTGCTCACCCGCACCGGCACGGCGTTCGAGCTGACCGCGCACACCCCGCACCCCGGCTCCCCCGCGGGCGACGACCTGGACGACCTGCTCGCCGAGCACGCCATGACCGCGACCCCGTCCCCGGACGAAACCATCCCGGACCTGCGCGCCACCCCGGTCGACCCGGCCACGCTGCCCCTGGCGGCGGTGGCCGCCTTCCGCGACGCCTGCACGGCCGCCAAGGAACGGCTGTCGAGCGCCGCGCAGGTGCGCGTCCCGCTGCCCGGCGGCGGGCAGGTGGTGGTCACCAGGGCGCAGTTCCACACCCTGGCCCACCCGGTGCTGGCGGCTGTGGCCGACCAGGTCAAGGCACTGCTGGCCACCGTCCCGCCGGAGCAGCTGGCCGGGGCGGTGCTGGCGGGCGGCACCGCCGCCGTCCCGCTGCTGGCCGACCTCGCGGGCTGCCCGGCCGAGGACGACCCGGCCACCAGCCCCGCCCGCGGCGCCGCGCTCGCCGTGCGCCCCCGCCACGCCCGCGCCGACAGCCACCCGCGGCTCAACCCCGCGGCCAGCCACCCGCGGCTGCACCCGGCGGCCAGCAGCCCCGGCTTCGCCCCCACCCGCCCGGCCACCCCCAGCAACCCGGGCTTCGCCCCGGTCGACCCGCTCAGCCAGCCCAGGATGTCCCCCGTCGCACCACCCCCGCGCACCGACGGCCTCGTGCTGCCCGCCCGCAGCGTCGCCGCGCACCTGGCCGCCGACCCCCTGCTGGCCCCGCGCCCGGTGTCGGTGCCCCGGGCCGCCGCACGCCCCCCGCTGCCCCCGCCGCCACCGTCCACACCGGACCCGGTGATCGACAGCACGCTCGACTCCGACCCGCCGCCACCACGGCCGCCGGTCGAGCTGACCCCGCTCGTCCCACCCGCCCGCCGGTTCGCCCTGCCGCGCTCGCGGTCCAAGGCCGAGGACGACGACCGATGACCCGCGGCGCCCCCGCCCCAGCCCGCCGCACCGTCCACACCGGACCCGACACCGCGACAACGGGCGGAACCACCCTCACGAGTCCGCAGGACCACCCCGCCGCACACGCGGGCCGGGACCCAGGACGACCGGCGAACCGCCACATCGTCCACACCGGACTCACCAGCGGGACCGATCGTGCCCACCCGCCGATCCGCCCTGCGACACCCGCGCGCCGAGCCCCTGGACGACGCCCGGCCACCCACCGCGCACCCGCCACCACCGCGGCCGCCGAGGGGACCGGCCCCGCCCGCCCGGTCCACGCCGCCGCGCTCGCTGGCCGAGGACGGCGACCGGTGGCAGGCCGCGGACCGGGACCCGGGATGATCTCCGAGCAGTGCCCCGCCGCGGCCGCGGCGCCGACCGGTGAGGACTGGCGTTGATCCCTGGACACCCGCAGCCCGACGAGCTGGTGCTCGACGAGCCCACCCGGCGGCTGTGCGCGGCGGTGGCGAGCGGGGAGGCCGCCCCCGTGCGGCTGGCGGTGGTCGCCCCCGGCGGGTACGGCAAGAGCGCCCTGCTCGACCTGCTGGCCGCGGGCCCGGAGGCCGCCCGGTTCCGGCGCGGCATCCGCCCCGACGGGGGACTGCTGCTGGTCGACGACGCGCACCTGCTCGGCGACGCCGCGCTGGCCGAGGTGGCCGACCTGGCCCTCGACGACCGGGTGGGCCTGGTGGTCGCCGCCCGCCCGCGGCCCCGGCCCGCCGGGCTGGCCGCGGTGCTGGGCAGGCTGCGCGGGCAGGTGGTGCTGCGCCCGTTCGACCGCGCCCGCCTGCGCGAGTGCCTGACCGCCGCCGCCGGGCGCGCCTTCCCGGACGAGGTCGTCGACTTCGCCCTGGCGACCACGGCGGGCATCCCCGGCCTGGTGCACCGGCTGGCCCCGCACCTGCGCCCCGACACCACCACCGTGCCCCCCGGCGCGCTGGAGGAGTTCCGCTTCGACGTCGACCGCCTCACCCCCGACGCCACCCGGGTCCTGGTGGCGCTGGCCGCGGGCGTCCCCGCCGACCTGCTCGCGGGCCTGCTCACCGGCCCGGCGGGCGAGGCCGTCGCGGAGGCCAGGGCCAGCGGCTTCCTCACCGCCGACGGGTCGCTGCCGCCGCTGGCCGCCGCCGCCCTGCGCGAGCTCGTCCCCGCCGAGCAGCGCGCCGCCGTGCTCGGCGCCCTGGCCGACCAGCGCCTCCAGCGCGGCGGGGCGATGGTCGACCTGGCGGGGGCGCTGCTGGCCGCGGGCACCTCCGGCGACCGGGCGGGCGCGGTGTACGCCGCCGCCGCCGAGCAGGCCGACCCCGCCCTGGCCGTCCGCCTGCACGAGGCCGCCGCCGAGGCGGGCCACCCGGTCGACGAGGTCCGCCGCGCCGAGGCCGAGGCCCTCTCCGGCGCGCTCGACCCCGCGCTGCGCCGCGCCGACGCCGTGATGGCCACCGCCACCGGCGAGCGCCGGGCCGCCGCGGCCAACGTCGCCGCCGCCGCGCTCGCGCACCGCGGGCAGCTGGCGCGCAGCGCGGAGCTGTACCAGTGGGCGGGCTCCGGCGCGCTCGCCGCCGTGGGCCTGCTGGCCGTGGGCCGCGCCGACGACGCCGAGAAGGCGTTGAGCGCCAACGACACCACCGCGCCCCCGACCCTGCTCGCGGGCGCGGTGCACTCCGCCGCCCGGGGCGTGCTGGCCTCGGTCCGCACCGCCGACCCGGCCGCCCTGGCCACCGTCGTGCGCGCGGCCGAGATGCTGGAGCCGGTCGGCCACGACGCCCTGCTGCCGGACAGCCCCGCCGCCCTGGGCGCGCTGCTGGCCCTGCACACCGGCGCGGCCGGGATCGCGGACTCGCTGCTGGAGCGGGCGCTGGCGGCGCGGGTCGGCGGCGCGCTGCTCGAACCCCGCCACCGGCTGCTGCGCTCGTGGTCGTCGCTGCTGCGCGGGGAGGAACCGGTGCTGCCGCCCGGCGACCTGGCCCCCCGCGACTGGCTCTTCGCCGTCGGCCTGGCGGTCGGCGCCGCCCGGCGCGGCACCGACCTGTCCACCCTGCGGCGGACCTGGGAGCAGGCCCACGACGCGGTGGTGCGCCACCCGGTCGACCTGTTCAGCCTGCTGCCCCTGGGCGAGTTCGCCGTCGCGGCGGCGCGGGTCGGCGACCGGGAGCGCTTCGCCCCGCACCTGGCCCAGGCCTGGGACCTGCTGCGCGACCTGGGCGACCCGCCGGTGTGGTCGACCGCGCTGCACTGGTCGTGCCTGCACGCCGAGATCATCGCCGAGCGCCCGGACGCCGCGGACGAGCACGTCGGCGCGCTGGCCGCGGCACCGGGCCCGTTCGCCTCGGCGCTGGCCGAGGCCGCCCAGTGCTGGCGCAGGGTGCTGCGCGGCGAGGTCGACGCCGAGCGCGTGGACGCCGCCGCCCGGGGCCTGCACGCCGTCGGCCTGTGCTGGGACGGCGCCAGGTTGGCGGGCCAAGCGGCCATCCGCACCTCCGACCGCAAGGCCATGGTGTCCCTCTTGGACTGCGCCAGGGTGTTGCAGGGCCAGGGCTCGGTCACCCCGCAGCAGGAGGAGAGCAGCGAGCGCGTGGGCGCCCGGCTGAGCGAGCGCGAACTCCAGGTGGCCACGCTGGTGGTGGACGGGCTGACCTACAAGCAGATCGGGGACCGGCTGTTCATCTCCGCGAAGACCGTCGAGCACCACATGGCCCGTATGCGGGCGCGACTGGGCGCGACGAGCCGGTCGGACCTGCTGGCCCAACTGCGGGTCGCCCTCGACCGCGGCTGAGGCGCCGGGGCCACGCCGTGCTCGACACCGCCGCAGGTCCTCGACGAGCGGGGCTGCGCCGTCGACGAGGTCGCCCGCCGGTCGGGTGAGCGAGGCGACGGCGTCCCGGCCCGGCCCGGTCCCGCGCTCAGGAGCGGGAGGCGATCAGGTGCTCCACCCCGTCCAGGATGCGGTCGAGGCCGAACGCCAGGGCCTCGTCGTGGTGGGGTGACGGTGCGGCGAGGGCCTTGGACAGGGCGGGGAACTGGTCCTCGCGGCCGCGCAGCAGGGTCGCCATGGTCGCGGTCAGGGCCTGCTCCGGGGCCTCGTGGGCGGAGGCGGCGTACTGCTCGGCGATGGCCCGGACGTGGCCGATGAGGGTGACGGCGGTGTCGAGGATCTCGTGGCCCTCCAGGGGCGTCGTCGACAGCGCGGCGACGGCCCGTTCGAGCCAGAGCAGTTCGTGCGGGCCCGGGACGCGGGTGCCGACGGTGGCGGCGAGGGACCAGGGGTGGCGGGTGAAGCGGTCGAACATGGCCCTGGCCCAGGTGTCGAGGCGGGCGCGCCAGGGGCCGCGGGGGAGCTTGGGCGGGGGGCCGAGGGCGGACTCGGTCATCAGGGCGACGAGTTCGGCCTTGCCGGGGACGTAGCGGTAGAGGGCCATCTTGGTGACGCCGAGGTCGGAGGCGACCTGGTGCATGGTGACCGCGGCCAGGCCCTCGGCGTCGGCCACCCGGACGGCGGCCCTGGCGATGTCGTCGAGGGTGAACGCGGGGCGGGGGCCCCGGCGGGGGGTGGGCTGGCCCTCCCAGAGCAGCGACACCACGTCCATGGGGACCAGCCTTGCACATCGCAATTATCTGTGTCTATCGTAAACGGTATCCGTAAGACGCAGAAGGAGGCGGTCATGGCTGTGGGCGGCAAGCGCGTGCTGGTGTCCGGGGCGGGGATCGCGGGGCCCGCGGTGGCGCACTGGCTGGGGCGGGCGGGGGCGGAGGTGACGGTCGTCGAGGCCGCCTGCGCGGTGCGGGCCGGGGGTGCGGCGGTGGACTTCCGCGGGCCCACCCACCTCGCCGTGCTGGAGCGGATGGGGGTGCTCGGCGCCGTGCAGGACCTGGCCACGCACGGGGGCGCGATGAGCTTCGTCGACGCCGACGACCGGGAGGTGTTCCGGCTGCCCGCCGAGTTCGCGGGCGGGGACGTCGAGGTGCGCCGGGGCGACCTGGCGGGGTTGCTGGTGGAGCGGGCGCCCGCCGACTACCGGTTCGGCACCTCGGTCCGGTCGCTGCGCCAGGGCGCCGACGGGGTGGTGGCCGACCTCGGGGCGGGCCCGGAGCGCTTCGACCTGGTGATCGGCGCCGACGGCGTGCACTCGGGGGTGCGGCGGCTCGCGTTCGGGCCCGAACGCGGCTTCGTGCGGCACCTGGGCCACCACATCGCCACCTGGTCGCTGCCCAACACCTTCGGCCCCTGCCCCGCCTCCCGCTACCACTGCTCCCCCGGCCGCACCGCCGCGATCAGCGTCGACCCCCGCACCCCGGACCGGGCGACGGCGATGGCGCTGTTCATAAGTCCCCCGACCACGCGCGACCCCCGCGAGCTGATCGTTGACCGACTGTCCGGCATGGGGTGGCACACCCCGGCCCTGCTCGCCGGGCTCCCCACCGCCGACGACCTGTTCGCCGACTCGCTCACCCGCGTGCGGGTGCCGAGGTGGTCGCACGGCCGCGTGGTGCTCCTGGGCGACGCGGCCTGGGGCGTCACCCTCGGCGGCATGGGCACCGGCACGGCCCTGGTCGGCGCGCACGTCCTCGCGGGCGAACTCGCCACCGGCGACTGGCCGCAAGCGCTGAAGGCCTACGAAGACCGCATTCGCCGGTACGCGGCCGTCTGGCAGCGCGGCGCGAACCCCGGCAGGTTCCTCGCCCCGCGCACGGCTTGGGGCCTGCGGGCCCGCGACGCGCTCATGTCCAGCGCGGTCGTGCAGCGGTGGATGGTGTCCAGCACGCAGAAGCTCGCCCAGACCCCCGCCCTCCCCGACTACGCGTGGGAGCCGGTCAGGGGGTGAGCAACTGCTCCATGACCTCCCGCAGCCCGGCGTCGGGCTCGACGGCGATCGCGCGGCGCAGCGCGGCCTGGATCTCCGCCGCCCACGCCGCCGGGCCCCAGCCGGTGAGGGTGCGCACGGCCATGGTCCGGTTCCTCGCCACCGGGGAGTCCAAAGAGGACAGCACGAGCGGTGTGCCCTGCCCCGGGAACCCGCGCAGCGCCGTGACCACGGTGTCCAGGTCGCGCTCGGGGAGGTCGACGGCCTGGGCGAGGGCCAGGATGCGCGGCAACCGCTCGGGGGTGGCCGCCGCCATCAGCAGCGGCCAGTCGTCGCCCCCCGCGCGGACGTGGGCGAGCAGCGCGGGGAACGTGTCGACGTCCACCGCGCGGGCCGACTGGTAGGCCTGGTGGAAGGTCGCGGGATCGGCCAGGCCCGCGCGCACCAAGTCCCGCCAGTCGGGCCGGGCCAGCAGGTCGCGCACCCGCCGCACCACGGCCTCGTGCAGCGCGATCGTCCACTGCTCGGCGTACCTGGCCCGCCACCCGCCGTCCGACAGGTACTCGTCGAGCCGCGCGAGGGTCGCCAGGTGCTCCAACGTCCCCGGCACGTCCTCCAACCGGTCGAGCAACCTCGACAGCGCCCGGGGCGCGTCGTCGTACTCGTCCAACCCCGCCGCCGGGGCCGCGTCCACCATCGCCCGCACGATCTCGCACGCGGCCGCGAGCATCGCCGGGTCCACCCGGCCGGACAGCACCGCCGCGAGGTCCCCCACCACGGCGGCCCGGTGCGCCAGGTAGCTGTCGACCACGGAATTCCGGTACCCCCCGCGCAACAACCACTCGCGCACCGCGGGCCCCGCACCCCGCTCGAACCGCTCCACGACCGCGATCCGCCCCCACCCGTCCACCGCGTCCGCCAACCGCACCAGCGCAGCCTCGGCGTCGTCGTGCGTGGCGGCGATCGTCCCCGCCGCGGCGGCCGTGAACTCCTCGTGCCTGCCGATCATCAACAGCAGGTCGGTGTCGCTCCGGTCCAACAACCCCAGCCCGAACCGCACCGGCCCCCGGTGCCGAGCCCCGGTCACCAACCGGCGCCCGAGCTCGTGCACCGGCTCCCGGGGCAGGTCCCCCACCAAACCGGGATCAGCCGACCCCTCAGTCAAGGCGTCGTAGAGCGCCGCATACCCGGCATCGTCCACCAACGCCCCCGCCACCAACCCCGTCAACTGCTCGGCGTCCGGCCCCGCCCCGAAACTCCCCAGCACCGGACGCGACTCCCGCTCGCCGGACGCCCACCGGATACCGGTGGCGGGGGTGTCGGGGAGCTGCGCACCCCCGGGCAGCAGCCCGTGACCACTCGGGTCCAGGTGGTCGCGGATGTGGTCGTGGATCGTGGGACCGGGCACCACCCCATTGTCGCGTGCGCATACCCGCGCAGCCGCACCAGCCCCACACCCCACCCAGGACCGAACCCGGGCCGCATCGACCACTGCTCAGCCGAGTTGTCCACAGCTCTCTCGCTGGGGTCGAGTTTCGTCGCCCTTCGCCGGTAGCGTTGAAAACAGGGGTCCCCTTGCCCGGGCTACCCCCGCGCCAGCATGAGCCGTGGTCGCACGAGAACGCGCCCACCCGCACAAGCCGAGCCCGGACAGCAGGCCCTGGCCGGTTGGGTGGATCCGCTTGTCCAGAGCCGCGCAGCGGCGGAACAGACCGTCAGGAAGCGCCGGAAGGCAAGGGCTTGACCAAGGTCTCGAAGACCAGGTCGGGGACGCGGGGGATGCCGAAGCGCTCATCCCCGTACGGGAACGGGCTGGTGCGGCCGGTGCGCGCGTAACCGCGCCGGACGTACCAGGCGATGAGGTCTTCCCGGGCGGAGACGACCTTCATGCGCATTTCGGGCATCCCCAGCTCCTGCGCGGCGTAGCGCTCCGCCTCGGCCAGGACGACCGACCCGAGGCCCTCGCCCTGGAGCTTGGGGGACACGGCGAACAGCCCGAAGTAGCCCGCCCCGTCCTCGACCGCGACCTGGCAGCACGCGACGGGTTCGGCGTCGCGCAGGCCGATGAGGACCGTGCTGGTGGTGATGGCCTCCAGGACGGCGGCCTCGTCGGTGCGCTGGCCGCCGATGAGGTGGGACTCGGTGGTCCAGCCCGCGTCGGCCCCGGTGCCGCGGTAGGCGGATTCGACGAGGGGGACCAGGAACGGGACGTCGGCGGGGGTGGCGGGGCGGAACGTGAGCACACCGGAGCTTAACCCGCGGCGGTGGATACCCTTGGTGGCCATGGGACTGTTCGGCCGCAGGAAGGGGCGGGAGGCGGTGGCGGCCGTCGCCGGGACGCTCGTGCCCGACCGGTGCTGGGACGACCAGGTGCTCGACGCGGCGGTGGACGCGGTGCAGGAGGGGTACCGCAAGGCGGGGCTGGCGGTGCTGCGGGAGTGCCGGGACTACCACGAGACGCGCACGCAGCGGGTGCGGGCGCTGGGGGCCGCGGCGGTGGGGCAGACCGCGGAGCTGCGGGGGATGATCGCGCGCGGGTTGCCGCAGCCCGACGCGGCGGACGCGCTGCTGTGGTTGGGCGCGGCGCTGATGGCCGAGGCGGCGCGGTCGCAGGGCGAGGACCCCGCGCGGTCGGCGGCGACGCTGCGGGAGGCGCGCGACCCCCTGATCGCCGCCGCGAAGCTGGCCCCCGCCGACGCGACCCCGTGGGTGGAGTTGCAGCGCTACGCCCGGTCCACGCGCCTCGACGCCGTCCAGCGCGACCGGGCGTGGCTGGAGGCCACCAAGCGCTGCCCCACCTCCTACCCCGCGCACTGGGCGCGCTTGCAGGACCTCACCGAGGAGTGGGGCGGGTCGCACGCGGAGATGTTCACCTTCGCCCGGGAGGCGGTGCGCACCGCGCCCCTGGGCAGCCCGCTGACGTCGCTGCTGCCCTTGGCGCACGCGGAGTTCCTGCTGCGCGAGGGCGACCGGTTCCTCGAACGCGGCGGCACCCTGGCCTACATCCGCTTCCACACCGGCTACTTCCGCCACCACCTGCGCGCCGAACTGGTGGCCGCCGACGACAAGTGGTCCGCGCGCCCCCGGCGCCGCCCCTACGACAAGGTGGCCCACAACCTCTTCGGCTGGGCCCTGCTCGAAGCGGGCGAGCACCGCCGCGCCCGGCGCCACCTCGTCGAGGTGGGCAACCGGCCGTCGGCGGTGCCCTGGGACTACGGCGGCGACCACGCCTACGCCCGTGCCCTGGTGCGGGTCGGCCTGTCCTAGGACCCGCCCTGGGGCCCCGTCACCGCCCGGGCTGCTCGACCAGCGCGTCCCACCACGGCTCCACCGGGGGCGGGGTGGCCACGGACACGCGCTCGCCGGGGCGGGGGACGGCCAACTGGACGTCGTGGGCCTTGGCCTCGGCCCACAGCCGGTTCGGCGGCTCGTTCCAGGCGTGCATGGCGAGGTTGAAGGTGGCCCAGTGCACGGGCATGAGCAGCCCGCCGCGGACGGCGAGGTGGGTGGCCACGCCCTCCTCCGGGGTCATGTGCACGTCCGGCCAGCTGGCGTTGTACGCGCCGATCTGCACCAGGGTGAGGTCGAACGGACCATGCTCGGCGCCGATGCGCTCGTAGCCGGGGAAGAAGCCGGAGTCGCCGGTGTAGAAGACGCGGCTGCGCGGGCCCGCGACGACCCACGACGTCCACAGCGTGCGGTCGCGGGCGAACAGCCGCCCGGAGAAGTGCTGGGCGGGGGTGGAGGTCAGCCGCAGGCCCGCGACCTCGACCGACTCCGACCAGTCCAGCTCGACGACCCGCCCGGCGGGCACGCCCCACCGGCGCAGGTGCGCCCCGATGCCCAGCGGCACCACGAACGGCGCGCCCTGGGTGCGCACGAGGGTCTCGACGGCGGCCTCGTCGAGGTGGTCGTAGTGGTCGTGGGAGATGAGCACGGCGTCGACCTCGGGCAGCGCGGCCAGCGGCACCGGCGGCTCGTGCAGCCTGCGCGGGCCCGCCAGCCGCGACGGCGAGGCCCGGTCGCTCCACACCGGGTCGAGCAGCACCCGGGCGCCGTCGACCTCCAGCAGCACCGAGGCGTGGCCGAACCAGGTGGCGTGCAGGCCCTCGGCGCGCTGGGCGGGGAAGGTGGGCCGCACCAGCGGCACGGGGGCGAGCGGGGTGCGCTGCTGGCCGCCGGTCAGCAGCTCGCGCAGGGTGCCGCCGACGTCGCGCAGCGCGGTGCTGGTGCCGGGGTTGGGCAGGTTGTGGAAGCGGCCGTCGCGGTGCTGGGGGGAGCCGGTGATGCGGTCGCCCCGGGCCCGTCCGCCGACGGCCCGGGGGATGTCGCGCACGGCCCACGCGGCCGCGCCGAGCAGGCCGAGGGCGACGAGGGAGCGTCTCATCCCCCGATGGTGCCACCGGTGCCGCTGAGGCCGGTCTCAGCGACGCGCGGCGGGCCGGGGACCTCGCTCGAAATGCGGGGCAACCTCGGCGCCCCTCGTGCGTCCACCCGCAAAACCGCAGCCAGCGCGGGCGAATGCGGGGAGCGCTATCCGCGTTGTTCACCAGGGGTGAGCAATTTCGTCACGGATAGAAGGTTGAAGCCTCTACGACCAATCGCGCTTTCACATTCGCGCCCCGGCGGACCCCCGTCCGCTTCACCGGACCGGCGCAGCCGCGCCACCCGTTCGGCGCACCCGCGCCACGTCGTGCGCGGTCCTGACCACGGCTGGTGGTCACAGCGCGTCCCGATCATCACCCGATTGCTACCCGGAGTGTCACTATTCTCCGGCCGCTAGTTCAAGTAACCCGCTAAGGCGATAGGCGTCGGGACACCACTCGGTAACGAATACACCCTCAGTACCCACCCCCCGGTGGAGTCACTCGTGTAGGTGACTACTCTCCCGGGGCATAACGTCGCGCGGCTTTGGGGAGTCGGGGCTGCGGGCGACTTCTTCAGCTCGACCCGAGGAGAGTTTCCGTGAGCACGTCCCGTTCCCGCTTCCTGGCCCGCGCGGGCGCCGTGGCCCTCGTCGCCACCGCCGCCACCATCGGCATGACCGGTGTCGCCTCCGCCCACACCGGCGTGCTGCGCGCGAGCTGCGACGGCGAGTCCCAGGTCTCCAGCGTCAGCTTCCAGCTGACCTCCTACAACGGCCGCGCCGAGAACACCTGGGTGCTGACCGACAACGGCTCGGAGGTCGCCCGCGGCACCTTCGCCGAGGGCGCCCAGAAGAGCTGGACCGACCGCGACGCCACCACCGCGCACTCCTACGAGCTCAAGGTCGTGGCGGGCGACGGCCCGAAGAACCCCGACTGGAGCTTCACCAAGAAGGCGTCCGCCGAGGCGTGCAAGACCGCCCCGCCGACGACGACCACCACCACTACCACCATCACCACCACGGTGACCGTCCCGCCGTCGGAGACCACCACCCCGCCCGCGGAGACCACGACCACCACCGAGGCCCCGGCGCCGAGCACCACCCCGGCCGCCCCCGCCCCCGGTGAGGACGACCTGGCCGACACCGGCGCCAGCATCGCGCTGCCGCTGGCCCTCGGCGGCGTCCTGGTGCTGGGTGGCGCGGGCGCGCTGGTCGCCGTCCGCCGCCGCTCCGCCAAGGGCTGACCAGCCCCGAACTGCCCAGGTGTGGCCCCGGTCCCGTCGGACCGGGGCCACACCCGTCTCCGGGGTCCGGCGTCGCGGTGGCGCACCGCGCGGTGGCGGGACCTCTGGGCGCACGAAAACACCCCCGGGAAGTCCCGGGGGTGTTCGCGGTCAGGGGCTCAGAGCAGGGGGGCCTGCACGGAGCGGTCGACGGACTCGAAGACGAGCACGGTGCTCACCGACACCACCTCGGGCCGGGCCTCCAGGCGCTCGGCCAGGAAGCGGCGCAGGTGCTCGGTGTCGGGGACCGCGACCCGGACCAGGTAGTCGTCCGGGCCCGCGACGTGCAGCAGCGACAGCGTCTCCGGCTGGGCGAGCACGAACTCCTGGAACGCCTCGGCCACCTGCGGCCGGTGCGGGCGCACCCGGATCGAGAGCAGGGCGCTGATCGGCCTGCCCAGCGCGGAGAGGTCCACCGAGGCGTGGAAGCCGGTCAGCACGCCGCGCCTGCGCAGCGAGCGCACCCGCTCCAGCGCGGTGGACGGGGCCACCCCGACGATCGCGGCGAGCTCCTTGTTCTGGAGCCGGGCGTCGCGCTGCAACTCCCGCAGGATCGCCACGTCGACCGGGTCGAGATCGGTCATGCCTGCCATCGGCGTCGCACCCCTTCCGGCGCTGGTGCCGCCGGGTGGGACCGCCGGCGGTGGGCGACGGCTCCCGCGGCGTTCCCGCGTCGTCGCCCACCAGGGGTTCGGAGTCGACGCGCGCCCGGTTTGGTCGGGGCGCCGCTGGGTCGAACCGGGTTCACCGAGGGGCCCGGTCGGACGTGTCCCAGACCACATTCGCCCGATCGGCGGTGTGCGGCGGCGGCGCGCCGGGCCACGCTGGACCCACTTTGTTGCCGGCCAGAACAAATGACCGGCGCACATCCCGGGACCAGCCCCGGGGACCCGGACCGCGGCGCGGCGGGGGCCAGTCCCAGCCCCCGCCGCCCGCACCGGGTCTCGACCGCGGTGTCGGCTCGTTCGCCGTCGGGCCCGGTCGCCCCGGGCGGGACAGGCAGCCGTGGTGGCGGGTGTGGAACGGGTCAGCGGGGCGCGTGGGGGGCGAGGAGGTCGATGATGATGCGCTTGGTCTGGGCGAGGGTGTCGGCGTGCCCGCCGGGCACCAGCCGGAAGGCCAGCCGGGTCAGCACGTCGCCGATCGTCACCGCTTGCAGCACCGAGGTGCGCAGCTCCGGCGCGCGCGGGAAGCCGAACCGGGTCACCAGCAGTTCGGTGAACGCGGGCGAGAGCGCGTCGTCAGCGGTGGCGGCCGTCTCCAGCTCCCCCGAGGCGATGCCGGTGCCGCTCAGCGCGCGGAACCCGTCGTCGCCGCGGCACATCTGCACGTAGATGTCGTAGGCCTGCTCGATGGCCGCGCGCCAGCGGTGCGCGGGCTCGTCGGCGGTCTCGGTGTCCACCTGGCGCAGGTACCGCGCGGAGTTGCGCTCCACCACCGCCTTCATCACGGCCGTCTTGTCGGGGAAGTAGCGGTAGACCGAACCGATGGAGACCTTGGCCGCCTTGGCGATGTCGGCCGTCGTGGTGCCCGCGAACCCCTTCTCGGTGACCACCCGCGACGCGGCGTCCAGGATGCGCTCGATCTGCCTGCTGGCCCGGTATTGCGTGGGGGTCCTGCGCACCTGGTACGGCGTGTCTGGAACGGTCACGCCACCATTGTGCCCAGACGGCGAGGGGCCGAAGGGCGGGCTGGAGGAACTGATGTCGCAAACATGCGCGTTCTGCCGCATCGTCGCTGGTGAACTCCCCGCCGAGGTGGTGCACGCCGACGACCGGGCACTGGCCTTCCTGGACCACCGCCCCCTCTTCCGGGGGCACGTGCTGCTCGTCCCGCGCGCGCACGTGACCGTCCTGAGCGACCTGCCCGCCGCCGACGTCGGGCCGTTCTTCCTGCTGGCACAGCGGTTGGAGCGCGCGGTGGAGGACGGCCTCGGCGCCGACGGGTCGCTGGTGCTGATCAACAACGTGGTGAGCCAATCCGTGCCGCACCTGCACCTGCACGTCATCCCCCGCAGGCGCAAGGACGGACTGCGCTTCTGGCTCGGACCGCGCCACCCCTACGATGCGGAGAACCCCGCGGCCGAGTTCGCGGAGAAGATCCGGGCGGCATTGCGCGAATAGCGCGGTTCCACATTCCTGCAAAATGCAGAACGGGAAAGCCCCGAGCGCGGTAACGTGGGGGGTGTGCCGACCGACACACCTCGGGACCGGTAGGCGGGGCCACGACGCCCCGCCCGCGGACAGCCCCACCCGGGAACAACCCCCTTTCCGCCACCCGGTCCACGCGGCACACGACTGAACCGGTCAAGGTGTTGACCCGAGGAGGGGCGAGATGGCTTCGACGACGCCGAGCGCGTTCGCCGCCGAACCCGTGGGCAGGCTGGCGGGGCGGCGGGTGCGCGGCACCTGCTGGGACGGCGACCGGCTGTCCTGGGTGGACACCGGCGACGGCCAGATCCGCTGGGGCCGCTGGGAGGGCGACCGGCTGCGCCACCTGGCCTCGCTCAGCGCCACCGGCAGGCTCACCGCCGCCGCGCCCACCGCGACCGGCTGGGTGGTGGGCGCGGAGACGACCCACCTCGGCCGCGACGGCCTGGCCACCGCGCTCGCCCTGCCCGCCGCCGACGGCCTGTGGTGCGACCCCGCGGGCAGGCTGTGGCTGGACACCTCGGGCGCGCTGCACCGGGTCGACCTCGGCGGCGGCGTGCACCGGGTGCTGGCGGGCCGCACCCAGGCGCTCGCCTGGACCGCCGACGCCGCCGTGCTGCTGCGCGCCCTCGACGACGCCGTCGTCGCCCACGACTTCGACCTGGTGAACGGGCTGCCCGGCCCGGCCCGCCCGGTGCTCGACCAGGGCGCCACCGCGCTGGCCGCCGACGACGCGGGCCGGGTCTGGGCGGTGACCGCCGCGGGCGTGCTGCACGTGGACCCGCACGCGGGCGTCCGCGCGGTCGTGCACCCGCTCACCGCCCCGGCCACCGGCTGCTGCCTGCTCGACCACGACCTGCTCATCACCGCCGCCGACGGGGTCCTGCACCGGCACCGGGTGCGCGACGCGGGCCGCCCGGTCCCCCGGGCCAGCGCGCCGCGCCCGGTTGAGCGGATGTGAGCACACCCCCTTGTCACCGCGCGACAAGGGGGTGTGGCGCCTGTGGGTGATCACCCGGGGCGGGCGCGGCGAACCGGTCGCCCGCCGCTCCCCCGAGCGGACCAGCGGTCCCGGCGGCACCACCGGGGGCATTCGTATGTTCGAGCGAATGTCGGTGACGGCCCCTACTCCTGCGGGGGCCCAGCAGGTACCCAACTGGGTGTGGACTTCACCTCGCGCTGGCGCGCGCCCGCACTCGTCGTGGTCGCGGCCCTCGCCCTGCCGTGGGGCCTCGGCCTGGCCCTGGGCTGGGGCCGCTGGCTGATCATGCTCACCCTGGTGCTCGCGCTGGCGCTGGCGGGGCTGGTGGTGAAGCAGATCCTGTTCCACCGCGAGCAGCGGGAACTGCGCGAGGAGGCCGCCCGCCGCCGGGCCGCGGCCACCAAGCCGCCCACCCCGCCGCACTCCGAGCACCACGTGCCCTCGATCCCGGTCGACAGCGCCGAGCCGTACTACCGGTTCACCCTGTCCTGCACCGTGTGCTGGGTGCCGCAGGACCCGGGCGCCCAGCAGCACGGCAACCTGCGCGGGCTGGCGGTGCACGCCATCCTGGAGCGCGCCAGGGCGGTGACGGTCACCGGCGCCCCCACCGACGTCGAGGCCGTGCAGGCCCGGCTGGCCGCCGAGCTGGGCGCGATGCTGCCCGACCGCTCCGGGCAGGTCGTCTCCTGGGCCGAGCAGGTGGGCCTGGTGGTGCCCGACGACGACGCGCGCAGGCTGGCGCGGCTGGTGGAGCTGCGCAAGGAGAAGCAGGTCCGCAACCAGGAGCGCGAGCTGGAGCAGCACGCCCGCCAGTACCTCGCCGACGAGGTGCTCACCGACCCCGGCACCGCCGTGGTGTGGTGGCTGTCGCGCCACCCCGAGCAGGTGCGCGAGGCCGCCGAGCTGCTGCCGACCTTCGCCCAGCTCACCGCCGCCGTGCGCCGCGAGGACGTCGAACCCCGCTACGCCGCCGAGCGCCTCGACGGCGTCGCCGCCCCCGGCGCCGAGCGGCCCACGCTGAGCGCGGTCGCCAACCCGGGCTGGCCGCGCATCACCGCCCACGTCGACGACGAGCGCCGCCCCCGCCGCCCCGAGGACGCCCCCGCCTGGCCGCCCGGCCGCGACGAGGGCCCCACCCCCGGCCAGGACACCTCCTCGGCCCGCTGACCGGCCTCGGCGCGCCGGATCCCGCCCCGGGCCGCAGACTCGGGGTCATGGCTGAGCGGGCGCTGTGGTTGTTCGGGGACCAGGTCGGGTTCGCGCGGGACACGCGGCGGCCGGTGCTGCTGGTGGAGTCGCGCGCGGCGCTGCGGCGCAAGCGCTACCACCGGCAGAAGCTGCACCTGGTGCTCTCGGCCATGCGCCACCTCGCCGACGACCTGGGCGAGCGCGCCACCTACCTGCGCACCGACACCTACCGCGAGGCGCTGGAGCAGCACGGCGAACCAGTCGACGTGCACGAGCCCGGCTCGCACGCCGCCGAGGCCATGGTGCGCCGGTTCCAGCGCGAGGGGCTGGTGGCCGAGGTGCTGCCGACGAAGTCCTTCGCCCTGTCCAAAGAGGACTTCCAGGCGTGGGCGGGCGACCGCGGGCGGTTCCGGATGGAGGACTTCTACCGCGACCAGCGCACGCGGTTCGGCATCCTCATGGACGGCGACGCCCCCGCAGGCGGCACGTGGAACCTCGACGCCGACAACCGCGAACCCCCGCCCAAGAACGGCGACCTGGGCGTCCCGCGGCCCTACCGGCCGCGGGAGGACGCCGTCGACGAGCGGGTGCGCGCCGACCTCGACAACTACGACCTCGATACCGTGGGCGAGGACGGGCCGCGGCTGTTCCCCGTCACCCGGCAGGAGGCCCTGCGCGCCCTCCAGCGCTTCCTCGACACCCGGCTCACCCGCTTCGGCCCGTACGAGGACGCCATCCTCGAAGGCGACTGGGCCATGTCCCACTCGCTGCTGTCCGTCCCGCTCAACCTGGGCCTGCTGCACCCGCTCGAACTCGTCCAGGCCGCCGAGGAGCGCTACCGGTCGGGCGACGCCCCGCTCAACAGCGTCGAGGGGTTCATCCGGCAGGTCATCGGCTGGCGCGAGTACACCTGGCACCTCTACTGGCACCACGGCCGCGCCTACCTCAGGAAGAACCACCTGCGCGCCCACACCCACCTGCCGGACTGGTGGGCGGAACTGGAGCACGAACCCGTCACCGCCGCCTGCCTGAGCACGGCGCTGCGGGGCGTGCGCGAACGCGGCTGGGTGCACCACATCCAGCGGCTGATGATCCTCGGCAACCACGCCCTGCAACGCGGCTACCACCCCGCCGAGCTGACCGACTGGTTCGCCACCGCCTTCGTCGACGGCTTCCCCTGGGTCATGCCGGTCAACGTCATCGGCATGAGCCAGCACGCCGACGGCGGCCTCATCGCCACCAAGCCCTACGCCTCCGGCGGCGCCTACATCGACCGCATGAGCGACCACTGCGCCGGCTGCGCCTTCGACCCCCGCAAGCGCCTCGGCGACGACGCCTGCCCCTACACCGCCGGGTACTGGGCCTTCCTCAAGCAGAACGCCGACGCCCTCGCGGGCAACCACCGCATGTCCCGGCCGCTGGCCTCCGCCCGCAGGCTGTCCGACCTCGACGCCGTCTGGGAGCAGGAGACCGCCCGCGAGCAGTTCTGACGCGGGGAAAGCGCAGGGCCCCGGGGAGACCCCGGGGCCCTGCGGCCCTCATCGCACGAGGGCGCGACTCGCGGTGTCCCGGCCGGTCGTCGCAGGCGATGAGGGCAGTGGCGGCGGCCCCGGGAGTCGACCCTGCACGACGTCGGGGCGCCTGCCGGTGTCCATCGTCCACGCCCGGGGGGTGGGGCGGCAAACCCGGTCCCCCTTCCGGCGCGAGCGCCCCGGCGCCGGATCCGTGCAGGTACGGGCGGGGTTGGGGGGTTTTGAGGAGGTCGCGGGGGTGGTGGGGGCTGGTGGCGGGGCCGAGGGGACGGCGGAAAATCGCCAGAAAGTCACCGGAATGGGGTAGCGCGTGGGGCCTTTCGGCCCCCTCCGCTCGGCTGCTGGGGGGCTGCGCAGGGCTCTGCACAAGCGGGGCCTGGGTGATGGGCCCGGTTGAGTGGGCGGGCGCCTTCGCTACTCCTCCGCCACTCGGACGTCCACGAACCTCGCCCTACAAACCCACGCTGGCGCGGGGGTCACCCGGGCAAGGGGACCCCTGTTTTCAACGCTACCGGCGGGGAGCGACGAAACTCGACCCCAGCAAGAAGGCTGTGGACAACTGAGCGGGGGTGTTGATGGTGCCGGATCCGGGGTGGTCGGCCCTCGCACGACCTTGCCCCATGCTGGCGCGGGGGTAGCCCGGGCAAGGGGACCCCTGTTTTCAACGCTACCGGCGGAGGACGACAAAACCCGACCCCAGCGAGAGAGCTGTGGACAACTCGGCTCAGCAGTGCTCGATGCCGTCCGGGACCGCAAGAGTGGACGTCTTCCCGCTGGGCCGCCGACAGGGCCGGGTTGCGCTGTCCGGGTGCGACCTCATCGAGACCGGTCGCCTTCTTCAGGCGCTCACCCCGCTCAGGCGGGGGTGCCCGCCACCGCGCCGTGTTCTGCCCACCAGCGGGCGTAGCCGCTGTTGCGGCCGGTGAGCTCGACGTAGGCGTCGGCGACGGCCCTGTGGAGGCGGGCGGGGCTGATGGGGCAGGGCTGCGTCCAGACCAGGTCGATGCGGCGGAGGACGGGGTCGCCGACGAGGGGGCGGACGACGAGGCCGGGGCCTTCGGTGGCGGTGGGTTGGGCCAGGCACACGCCCTGTCCGGTTCGGACGAAGTCGCGGGTGGAGCTGGTGTCGGAGATCTCGTGGGCGACGACGGGGTCGAAGCCCGCGGCGCGGCAGGCAGCGCGGAGGGGGGCGGTGCCGCCGTGGTCCTCGTGGGGGTCGACGATCCAGTGCTCGCCCGCGAGGTCGGCCAGGGCGATGACGGGTCGGTGGGCGAGGGGGTGGCGGGCGGGGAGGGCGACGAAGCGGGGTTCGCGGGGGACGACGACCGCGCGGTGGACGCCGGGGAGCGGGGGGACCTCGAAGCCGTGGACGTCGGCGACGACCGCGGCGTCGAGGCGGCCACCGCGGACGGCGGCCAGGAGGGCAGCGGTGGAGGGGTCGGTGTGGACGGCCGTGGTGCCGGGCAGGCCCACCAGGCGGGGGACGACGACGGAGAGCAGTGAGCCGGGGAACCCGCCCAGGCGCAGGCGGATGGGGCGGTCGGCGGCGGGCAGGGCCTCGCCGCGCAGGGCGGCCATGCCGTGCAGGACCGCGCGGGCCTTGGCCAGCACGGAGCGCCCGAAGGCGGTGGGGGCGACGCCGGTGCGCAGGCGGTCGAACAGGGGGGCGCCCAGTTCGCGCTCGATGCGCTGCAACTGGGAGGTCAGCGACGGCTGGGAGAGCTTGAGGGCGGCGGCGGCGCGGGTGATGCTGCCCTCGTCGGCCACCGCGATGACGATCCGCAGGTGGCGGAACTCCAACTCCATGGGGCCATGCTATTTGTCACCCCGTGCGCGTCCCCCGGCCGCGGGTGACAAGTTCTGGCGCAGCTGGGCTCGCGCCTTGACCGGCGCGAACGGGCGTCAATAGCGTCGAGGTCTCTTCCTGGCGAAATGGGGTCCACACCGTGGGTGTTCGACGACGCGCGCTCGGGGTCCTGGCCGCGGTGGCGGCCGTGCTCGGCGCGGGCACCGCCGCCCTGCTGCCGCAGGCGACCGCCGCGGGCGGCCCGGGGTCCCTCGTGGACTCCGCACCGCTGTCGGCGCTGCCGCAGGGCGCGGGCAGCGGGTACTCGATCCACTACACCTCCACCGGCGTGGGCGGCGCGCCCACCGAGGTCAGCGGGGTCGTCTACCTGCCCACCGGCACACCACCGCCCGGCGGGTGGCGGGTGCTGTCCTGGGCGCACGGCACCACCGGCCTCGGCGACGCCTGCGCGCCCTCGCGGCTGGGCCCCGACGGCTACCTCGCCGGGTGGCTCAAGGCCGGGTACGCCGTGGTCGCCACCGACTACGCGGGCCTGGGCACCCCCGGGGACCACCCGTACCTCGACGGGAAGGTCGCCGCCCACGGGGTCATCGACGCCGTGCGCGCGGGCCGGGAGCTGCGGCCGGGCGAGCTGTCGTCGCGCTGGGTCGTCGCCGGGCAGTCCCAGGGCGGGCACGCCGCGGTCTTCACCGGGCACGAGGCCGCCGGGTACGCCCCGGAACTGGACTTCCTCGGCACCATCGGGCACGGCGTGCCGTCGAACCTGAGCTACTTCGTCTCGCTCATCGGCCCAACCTTCCCGCCGAACCTCGTCGGCACCGGCACCAAGACCCTGGTCGCCTACATCCTGGCGGGCCTGCGCGCGGCCGTCCCGAGCTTCCCCCTCGACGACTACCTCACCCAGCAGGGCAAGGACGTCGTCAGCAAGGCGGCCGTGCTCTGCGGCGGCGAACTGGGCGCGCTGATGGCGCAGACCGACCTCGCCACCCTGTTCACCAAGAACCTCGGCACCGAGTTCCAGCAGGCGTGGGGTTCGGTGTTCGACGTGCCGGTCACCGGGTACGACAAGCCGCTGTTCATCGCCCAGGGCACCAACGACGGCACCGTGCCCGCCTCGCTGACCCAGCAGCTCGTGGACGCGCTGAAGGCCAACGGCCAGCCGCTGACCTACAAGACCTACCCGAGCGACCACGGTGGCACCCCCGGCGCGGCCCTGACCGACGCGCTGGCCTTCGCCGACGGCCTGTTCGCCGCCGCCCCGCCCACCACGACCCCGCCCACGACCCCGCCCACGACGACGCCGCCGACCACCACGCCCCCGCAGGTGGTCACGGCGAAGGTGCGCGCGGACCGGCAGCCCGACGCGAACGGCTGGTACACCAAGCCCTTCACCGCGACCTGGTACGTCGACGCGGCCGACCCGCAGTGCACCGCCACCACCTACGGCGGCCCCGACACCGCGACCGGCTCCCTCGAAGGCGACTGCCCGAACCCGGGCGGCGGCCGCACCGCCAAGGCGCCGTTCGCCTTCCGGTACGACGGCACCGCCCCCACCGCGGCACTGGCCTCGAACGGGTTCGTCCGGTCGGTCACCGGTTCAGCGGGCGACGCGACCTCGGGCGTGGCGTCGGTGCAGCTGACCGTCACCGAACTGCTCGGCAAGAAGACCACCGTCACCGCGACCTGCGCCCCCGGCTGCGCGAGCTGGACGGCGCCCGGGGTGCGCGGGCTGGTGTCGGTGAGCGCCACCGCCGTGGACGCGGCGGGCAACCGCTCCGCGGCGACCCCCGCCCGGTGGCTGCTCGTCTACTGACCGCCAGCACCGGCCTGCCCCGTCCCGTCCCACCGCCACCCCACCGGCTGTGGGGCGGGACGGTCGCAAGTGGACCTGTTGACGAACGAACCCCGGGCGGGTCTGCTGTGACCCGTGTCGAGCACCGTGCACCGCCAAGCCCGCTACGCAGCGCCCACTGGCGCCACCGAACTGGTCCTCGTCCGCCACGGCGAGTCGGCCCCGGCGGTGGCGGGCGAGGTGTTCGACCTGGTGGAGGGCCAGGGCGACCCGGACCTCGCCCCCGAGGGGCGCGCCCAGGCCGAGCGCGTGGGCGCGCGGCTGCGGGGCACCGACCTCGCCGCGGTCTACGTGACGACCCTGCGCCGCACCGCGCAGACGGCCGCACCGCTGCTGGCCGGGGCGGCCCCGGTCGTGGAACGGGACTTCCGCGAGGTGCACCTGGGCGAGTGGGAGGGCGGCGCGTTCCGGGCGAAGGTGGCCGAGGGCGACCCGGTGGCGCAGCGGATGTTCGCCGAGCAGCGGTGGGACGTCATCCCAGGCGCCGAGTCCGCGGACTCCCTGACCAGCAGGCTCCGCGCGGCCGTGCGCCGGGTCGCGCTGGCCCACCCGGGCGGCCGCGTGGCCGTGTTCACCCACGGTGGCGTGATCGCGCACCTGCTGCACCTGGCCACCGGCTCCGAGCCCTTCGCGTTCCTGCCCGTCGACAACGCCTCGATCTCGCGGCTGGTCGTGCACGGGAATTCCTGGAAGCTGCGGGCCTTCAACGACACCGCCCACCTCACCGGCTGAGGCAGCGTCGACTTCCGCCCGCCGCGGCGCCGCCCGGCGACGAGGTCCACGCCGCCGGTTGAGGGGCCCGGCCCGGGGTGGTTGGGTTTGACCATGGGTCTCGCGCAGCACGTCGACGGGTGGTCCCCCGCACCGGTCCGCGCCGAGGACCGGCTCACCGCCGCCCCCGGCCTCGCCTTCTCCGCTGCCCTGGACCAACCCGCGCCGCCCACCGGCACCATCCCGCCGCTGTGGCACTGGTTCCACTTCCTCGACTGGCCCCCCACCCGCGCCCTCGGCCCCGACGGCCACCCCCTCACCGGCCACTTCCTGCCACCCCTGCCCGACCGCCGCCGCATGATCGCGGGCGGCCGCGTCAGCTGGCGCTCCCCCCTGCGCGTCGGCCGCACCGCCACCCGCACCAGCACCCTCCAGGGCGTCGAGGTCAAGACCGGCCGCACCGGCGACATGGTCTTCGTCACCGTCCGCCACGAGATCTCCCAGGACGACAACCTCTGCCTCGTCGAGGAGCAGGACACCGTCTACCGCAGCGGCGACAAACCCCGCGACTTCGAACGCCCGGAACGCCCCGTCCACTCCAACTCCCCCTGGCAACTGCGCTTCCGAGCCGACCCGGCCCTGCTCTTCCGCGTCAGCGCCCTCACCGCCAACTCCCACCGCATCCACTACGACGAGCGCTACGCCCGCAGGGTCGAGCGCTACCCGGGCCTGGTGGTGCACGGACCGCTGCTGGCCCTGCTCATGGCCGAGCTGCCCAGGCGCGCCGGGGAGACCCTGTCGTCCCTGCGCTACCGCCTCAAGAAGCCCGTCTTCCTCAACGATGAGGTCCTCGTCGCCGGCGGCCCCGACGGCGCCCTGTCCGTCGTCGGGGCAGGCATCCACGCCGAGGCCGAGGCCCGTTTCGACTGACTTCTTGTCCCCCCGCTGCTCTCGCCTTCCCGCTGCGCTCGGCCCTCCGCTGCGCGGGCCTGCCGCTGCGCGGGGCTCTTGGCCGGCTGCGCCGGTTCTCCGCTGCGCGGGGCTCTGGACAAGCGGGGGGCTTGGGTGGTGGGCCCGGTTGGGTGGATCCGCTTGGTCGGGGCCCCTATGACGATCATGTGCTGCGGGCGGGGAAAGGCGGGCTGAAAAGACGCCCGCCCGTCCCGTTGGGTAGCACATGATCGTCACCCCCGACCAAGCGAATCCACCCAACCGGGCAGGACCTGCTGTCCGGGCTCGGCTTGTGGGGGTGGGGCCCCTTGGCGCCTTCTCGTGCCACTTTGACCCAGGCTGGCGCGGGGGTAGCCCGGGCAAGGGGACCCCTGTTTTCAACGCTACCGGCGGGGACCGACAGAACTCGACCCCAGCGGGAGGGCTGTGGACAACTGGCGGGGGTGTGGAGGGAGGGGCAGGTCCGAGCGCGGACACAGCAGCGCCCGAGTCCGCGGGGGGCTCGGGCGCTGCTGTGCCAGATCTGGTGTCAGTGCGTCACTTCAGCTCGGACGACGACTTGCCGAGGAGGCGGCGGGCGACGATGAGCTGCTGGATCTGCTGGGTGCCCTCGAAGATGTCGAGGATCTTCGAGTCGCGGGCCCACTTCTCCAGGAGGGAGTTCTCGCTGTAGCCCAGGGAGCCGGTCAGCTCGACGCAGCGGAGGGTGATGTCGGAGCCGGAGCGGCCCGCCTTGGCCTTGGCCATGGAGGCCTGCAGGGAGTTGGGCTTGCGGTTGTCGGCCATCCACGCGGCTTCGAGGGCGAGGAGGTAGGCGGCCTCCCAGTCGGCTTCGAGCTGCAGGAAGGTGGCGGCGGCCGCGGACTGGGTCTGGGCGGGGCGGTCGTAGTCGATGACCACGCCCGCCTCCTCCAGGATGCGGCGGGTCTCCTCCAGGGAGGCGCGGGCGACGCCGATGGCCATGGCGGCGACCAGGGGGCGGGTGTTGTCGAACGTCTGCATGACGCCCGCGAAGCCCTGCTCGGTGTTGATGTCCGGGGAGCCCAGCAGGTTGTCCTTGTGGACCCGGACGTTCTCCAGGCGGAAGTGGGCGGTGTCCGAGGCGCGGATGCCGAGCTTGTGCTCCAGGCGGATCAGCTCGAAGCCGGGGGTGCCGCGGTCGACCACGAAGGACTTGATCGCGGCCTTGCCCAGGGTGCGGTCCAGGGTCGCCCAGACCACGACGCAGTCGGCGCGCTCGCCGGAGGTGACGTAGATCTTCTCGCCGTTGAGGACGTAGTAGTCGCCGTCCTTGACCGCGGTGGTGCGGATGGCGCCGGAGTCCGAGCCGGTGTCGGGCTCGGTGATGGCCATCGCGGCCCACTTGCCCTTGTAGCGCTCCAGCTGCTCGTCGTTGGCCACCGACGCGATGGCCGCGTTGCCCAGGCCCTGCCGCGGCATCGACAGCAGCAGGCCCACGTCGCCCCAGCACATCTCCATGGTGCCCAGCAGCAGCTGGAGGTTCGAGCCGTTGCGGTTGCCCGGCTTCTCCTCCTTCTTGCCGCCGCGGCGCACCCCGCCCGCGCCGGTGCCGCCGCCGGAGGCCGACAGGCCGTCCAGCAGGGCGGCCAGCATGTCGAGCTCCTTGGGGTAGGTGTGCTCGGCCTGGTCGTACTTGCGGGAGTTGGGCCGGAAGAACTCGGCGGCGGCGGCGTGGGCCTGCTCCACCAGCTGCTCGAACTTCTTCGGGACCTCAAGGTTGATGGTCATCTCAGTGCTTTCCCTCTTCGCCTCGTACCGGGCCCTCAGACGAGGACGATGCCTTCGGTCAGACCGATCGCGCGCAGGTCGCGGTACCAGCGCTCCACCGGGTGCTCCTTGACGAACCCGTGCCCGCCGAGCAGCTGCACGCCGTCGTTGCCGATCTGCATGCCCTTCTCCGCGCACAGCCTGCGGGCCAGGGCGGCCTCGCGGGCGAACGGCTTGCCCTGCTCGGCGCGCGCGGCGGCCTTGTAGGTCAGCAGCCGCATGCCCTCCAGCTCGATGCCGATGTTGGCGACCATGAACGCCACGGCCTGCCGGTTGGAGATCGGCTCGCCGAACGCGACGCGCTCGTTGACGTAGGGGATGACGTAGTCGAGCACGGCCTGGCCGGTGCCCACCGCCAGCGCGCACCAGCCGATGCGCGACAGCCGGATCGCCTCGGTGTAGGTGTCGGCCTTGCCGCCGCCCAGCAGGGCGTGCGCGGGCAGCTTCACCTTGTCCAGGCGCAGGCGGCCCATGCCCGCGGCGCGCAGGCCCATGGCCGGGTCGGACTCGATCGACACGCCCTGGGAGCCGGACTCGACCAGGAACAGCGCCGGGCCGCGGCCGTCGAGCTCGGCGGCCACGACGAACAGCTCCGCGGCGTTGGCGCGCGGCACCAGCGACTTGACGCCCTCGATCACGAAGCCACCGGCGGTGCGGTAGGCCTTGGTCTTGAGCGTGAACGGGTCGAACAGCGGGGTCGGCTCCTGCACGGCCAGCGCGGCGGCGGGCACGTTCTCGCCGACGAACGCGGGCAGGTAGGTCGACTGCTGGGTCTCGTCGCCCCACAGCGCGAGGGCGTTGGACACCGCGGCGGGCGCCAGGCAAGCCACGGCCAGGCCCATGTCGCCGTGCGCGAGGGCCTCGGCGACCAGCACGTTGGTGACCGCGGCGCGCTCGGTGCCCAGGCCGCCCAGCTCCTCGGGGATGCCCACCTGGGTGACCCCGAGCTCCTGGATCTGCGACAGCAGGCCCTGCGGCGCCTCGCACTTGGCGTCGGCGTCGGCGGCCACCGGGCGGATCTGCTCGGCGGCGAACTCCGCGACGGTCTCGCGGATCATCTGCTGCTCGTCGTCGGGGGTGATGTCGAACAGGCCGCGCTCGGGGGCGGCGGGCAGCCGCTGGGGCTTGGACTGCTTGGTGGCCGAGGCGAACGTGCGGCTCGCGGCGCCCGCGGCCACGAAGCCCGCCCGGGTGGTCTCGTAGAGCCCGCGCTCGACCGGCTTGCGCAGCCCGAAGCGGTCCAGCACCTCGGCGCTCGCCAGCTTGTTCAGCGCTGCCAGCACCGTGCCCATGGCGTCTCGCCTGGGCTGCCCGGTGCCCGCTCGTTCCTTGGTGGCCATGGTGCTCCCAACCTCGTGTCGAACCGTCCGATCTGGCGAACCTACTCTAGAGTAGCAATCGGTCCGGATCGACCCCTGTGACCGGCGTCACCCGGTTGGCGGTACGATTCCCGGGGCACGGGGAGCGGTATCACCGCAGGTCAGGGCGTGGTCGACCGATCACGCCCCGGTCGCGAGCACCCGTCGTTTTTGTGCGCGGCGGCAGTCCTCCGCGAGGCAACGCTGTCGCGTTCCGACAAGGCCCGCTAACCGCGGCGGGCGGCGCCCCGGCGCTTGTCGACGACGTTCTGCAGCGGCCTGCCGTCGCGGTAGCGGCGCAGGTTGTCCTGGAACCGGCGCACCAGCTCCTCGCGCCACCCCACGACGTCGCCGGACATGTGCGGGGAGATCAGCACGTTCGGCATGTCCCACAGCGGCGAGGTCGGGGACAGCGGGGCGTCGGCGAACACGTCGAACGCCGCGCCGGCGATCTCCCCGGCGTCCAGCGCGTCCACCAGGTCCGCCTGCACCACCAGCCCGCCGCGGCCGACGTTGACCAGCCTGGCGGTGCGGCGCATCGCGCGCAGCGCGGCGCGGTCGAACAGGCCCTCGTGCTCGGGGGTGAGCGCGGCGGCGAGCACCACCCAGTCCTGGCGGGGCAGCGCCTCGCGCAGCGCGGAGGTCGCGACCACGTCGCCGAAGTCCGGGTCGGCGGTGCGCGGCACCCGCCCGGCCCCGGACACCACGACCCCGGCGGCGCCGAGCTTGCGGGCGATCGCCCGGCCGATCGGGCCGGTGCCCACCACCAGCGCCCGCGACCCGGCCAGCCGCTCGGTCTCGCGATGGGCCACCACCCTGCGCTGCTGCATCCGCAGCGTCGCGGGCAGGTCCTTGGCGAAGGCGAGCAGCAGGCCCAGCACGTACTCGGCCATCGGCTCGTCGAACACCCCGCGCGCGTTGGTCAGCAGCACCTCGCCGTCGCGCAGGCCCGGGAACAGCAGCCGCTCCACCGACGCCCCCGCCGCGTGCACCCAGCGCAGGTCGTCGGCGGCGTCCCAGGCCTGCTCCAGCCCGGCCGCCCGGCCGTCCCAGGCGAACAGCACGTCGGCGCCGTTGAGCGCCGACCACAGCCCGTCGGCGCGGGTGTAGCGGACCCGGGCCAGCGCCTCCACCGCCTCCATGGCGGGCGGGCGGTCGGCGCCGTGCAGCACGACCACCACGGGTGGGGTGCGGCGCTCCGGGGAGGGCTGGGGCGGGTGGGCGGGCTGAGAGGACTGGGGCGGGTGGGCGGGCTGAGAGGAATTCGGCGGGTGGGCGGGCCCAGAGGACTGCTGCGGGTGGGCGGGCTGAGCGGGGTGGTGCGGGTCGGTGGGCGGGGAGGGGTGCATCAGAGTGGCGTCATCCCGTCTGGGGGGCGGGGACCCCGGGGGGCGGCACCGATCGGGCGTTGCTCCATCCGTGGAGCCCCATCACTCGATCGGCCCAACGCCCGTCACGCTGCCGGAGCCGCTGGTCGGAGGTCGTCCACTGGTTGTCCCTGCTCCGGGGGCGAACGTTCCCCGGTCTCACCGGTCCAGGGTACGTCGCCGCGACCGATCCCGAAGAACAGCAGGTGACCTGGGGTGAGTCCGGAGGGCGCGCGCGGCGGCGGGCAGGTCGGGACCGGTCCCGGGGGACTAGGGCCGTTGGGCCCCTACCGGAGTGAGGTTGAAGCTAGAACTATCCCCCTTGTGCAGCAGTCACGGCTCTGGTGCGGAGCGGGGAACCCGGCTAACATCACTCTCCGTCAGGGCCACCATCGAATCCGACTGTGCAGCGGACGGGTGGAGCGGTGAGCCGGGACACCCTCGTCGTTCCGGACTTCGTCGGCGCGCGCCCCTCCTCGGCGCGCCGCTACTCCTGGGGGCTCATGTGAGTGCTTCGACCCCGTCCACCGCGGACACCGCCGCGCCGCGCCAGCGCGCGGCGACCACCGACGCCGTCTTCGCCCGGCTCAAGTCCGCGGCGTTCCACGAGCTGGTCGCCGCCTCCATGGCCGGGGACAACGAGGCCATCGGCACCCTGTTCACCTGGATCAACCCGGCGATCGTGCGCTACTGCCGGGCCCGCATCGGGCGCACCGGGTCGGCCTACTCCTCCGCCGACGACGTGGCCCAGGAGATCATGCTGGCGGTGCTCGGCGCGCTGCCGCGCTACTCCGACGACCGCGAGTCGTTCCTGCCGTTCGTCTACGGCATCGCCTCGCACAAGGTCGCCGACTACTACCGCCGCTCCGGCCGCGACCGCTCCGACCCCGTCGCCGACGTGCCCGACACCGTCGACCACGGCCTCGGCCCGGAGCAGACCATGCTGCGCGGGGAGATGCGCACCCGCCTGGTCGCGCTGCTGGACACCCTGGCCCCGCGCCAGCGCGAGATCCTGGTGCTGCGCCTGGTGGTCGGCCTCTCCGCCCAGGAGACCGCGACCGCCATCGGCCTGACCGCCACCGCCGTCCGCGTCGCCCAGCACCGCGCCCTCACCCGGCTGCGCGCGGGCCTGAGCGCGGGCGACTGGCTCTGACCGGCCACCCCCTGACCGGCCACCCCACGAGCAGTCCCCGCTGAAGACGCAGGAGCGGCGCCCACCCCGGAGGCGCCGCTCCTGCTTTTTGCTGCTCCCGACTTCTCCGCTGCTCGCGCGGGACCTCAGACCGCGCGGGCGCGCAGGTAGAGCTGCACCTCGATGCGGCCGGGCTCGGCCTGGGCCTCGTACTCGCGCAGCGCGGTGACCTCGAACCCGGCCTCGGCCACCACCCGGCGCAGCTCGTGCGGCGGGTAGGCGGTGACGGTGGTGGGCGAGCCGAGGAAGTTCACCGGCAGCGCGTCGAAGTCGCCCTGCACCATGCTCACCGCCAGCAGCCCCGGCCCGCGCAGCAGGCGGCGGATGCCCGCCAGGGTGGTCACGATGTCGTCGCGCTTGAGCATCAGCAGCGCGAAGAAGGTCGCCACCGCGTCGAACTCGCCCAGCGGCTCCAGGTCGCGGATGTCGCCGAGCACGTACTCGGCGCCCGGGGCCTGCTCCCGGGCCAGGTCGAGCATCACCGACGACTCGTCGACGCCCACCACGTCCAGGCCCGCCTCGACGAACTGCTTGACGGTGGGCAGGCCGCTGCCGCAGCCCAGGTCCAGCACGCGCGAGCCCGCGGGCAGCTGGTCGATCAACCACTGGGCCTCGGCGATCTGCGCGTCGCGCTCCAGGAAGGACTCGTCGTAGCGCCTGCCGATGAGGTCGAAGGCGGGGGTGGGGACGGGGTTCTCGGTCACGCCGCACAGCATGCCCGTGCCCACCGCACCGGTCCAGGGTGGGCGCTCACCCCGCCCAGGTCAGCTCCACCTCGGCCAGGGCGGGGGCGTCGTCGCGCGCCGGGACGGTGGTGGCGGCCCGCAGCCCGCCCGGCCCCACCCACGCGCGGGTGCGCAGGACCTCCCCCGGGTAGACCACGCCCGCGAACCGCGCCGAGCACCCCGTGACCCGGTCGGAGTCGCCGTCGAGCACCGCGCCCACCAGCGCCTTGCACACCACGCCGTAGGTGCACAGGCCGTGCAGGACCGGCGCCGGGAACCCGGCCGCCCTGGCGAAGGCCGGGTCGGCGTGCAGGGGGTTGCGGTCGCCGCACAACCGGTAGAGCAGCGCCTGCTGCGGCAGCGTCGCGGAGTCCACCACCAGGTCCGCGGGCCGGTCGGGCACCCACGGCGCCGCCTTGGGCCCACGCGCCCCGCCGAACCCGCCCGCGCCGCGCACGACGAGCGTGGAGGTGCTGCGCCACCACGGCTCGCCCCCGTCCGCCGGGTGCGCCACCGACTCCACGACCACCACCGCGCTGCCGCCCTTGTCCAGCACCCGGGTCAGCGTGCGCTCCACCCGCACCCGGCCCGCGGTCGGCAGCGGCCCGGCCAGCACCACCGACTGCCCGCCGTGCAGCACCGCGGCCAGGTCGGCGCGCACCCCGGGCAGCTCCAGCCGCGGCGGCTCGAACATGCCCAGGCTCGGCGCCAGCGCGGCGTAGGTGGGCAGCACCCGCAGCCCGTCCTCGTAGGCCCAGCGCAGCTCGCGCGGGTCGAACGGGTCGCTGCCCGCGCCCAGGGCCAGGTGGTAGCGCAGGACGTCGGTGGCGTCCCAGGAGTGCACGACGTCGGGGAGGCGCGCACCCACCGCCACGGCGGGGTCGATCGGCATGGGCGCGGGTCCTCACCACTGGGCGGCTGCGGTCGCCCCGATTGTCCCGCCGCCCCCGGCCGGGCCGGGCGGGCGGGTCAGTCGGCCGCCGCGGTGGCCGCGGCCGCCCTGGCCTGCTCGGCCCGCTCGAACGGGTTGGCCGCCAGCGACACGAACCGCTCCATGTGCCTGCGCTCGCGCGGCACCCCCAGCTCGGTCAGCGCCTCCACCACGGCCTTCATGAACGGCTGCGGCCCGCACAGGAACGCGTCGTGGTCGGCGTGCGCGGCGGCCAGCCCGGCCAGGTCGGCCACCGAGGGCAGGCCGCGCTCGGACTCCAGCCAGTGCGCCACGGTCAGCCTGCCCGGGTACCGCTCGGCCAACCCGCGCAGCTGCTCAGCGAAGATCACCGACGGTTCGTCGCGGTTGGCGTAGACCAGCGCCACCTCGCGCTCGCCGCGCGCCAGCGCGGACTTGAGGACCGACATGACCGGCGTGATGCCCGACCCGCCCGCGACCAGCAGCAGGTCGTCGTCGTAGTGCTTGGGCCCGAACACCCCCGACGGGGCCAGGACCTCGATGGTGTCGCCCGCGGCCACGTTGTCGCACAACCAATTCGAGGCGTAGCCGCCCGCGGTGCGCTTGACCGTCACCTGCGGCCGGTCCCCGACGTGCGGGGAGCTGCACAGCGAGTAGCAGCGCGCCACCGACCCGGTCCGCTCGCTGGGCACCCGCAGGGTGAGGAACTGCCCCGGCCGGTAGTCCAGCTCGGCGTCGAAGGCGATCGAGCACGCGTCCGGCGTCTCGGCGACCACCTCGGCGACGGTCAGCAGGTGCGTCGTCAGTGCCGCCACAGCGGTCCCCCCTCGATCCCTCGCGCCCCGGAGCGGGCCCGCCTGCCATCATCGCGCCGGCGCCGGGCCGGGGGAACCCTGGCGCCCGGGACCCGGCCCGGCGTGAGCACCGCCCGCTCCGCCGGTGACAACGTTCACCAGTCCGGCCGCACCAGCTCCCCACCAGGCACGACCGGGGCGGCGCGGCCGGTGAGCGAGGCCCGCAGCGCCCGCGCGGCGAGCACCGCCTCCGCCGACTGGGCCAAGGCGGTGTCGAGCACGGCGCAGCCGGGGGTGGACAGCTCCTCGAGCGGCGGGCCGCCCGCGCACGCCCTGGCCAGCAGCACCACCCGCCGCTCCCGGCGCAGCCGCGCCCGCGCGGCCAGGCCGACCCGCTCGCGCACCCGCACCGCCCGCGCGTCGCGCGCCCTGGCCCGCCCCACCGCCCGGTCGGCCCGGCGCAGCGCCCGCGCCCACTCCCGGTCCGCCCGGCGCACCACCCCGCCCAGCAGGCGCGCCCGCCGGGTGAGCGGCGACCCGTCGAAGGCGTGCCGCAGCACCAGCACCCAGGGCGCGGCCACCGCGCACCCGGCCAGCACCGCCCCCACCACCGACGCCACGCCCACCTGGTCGACCAGCTCGCCCTCGTAGCGCAGCCGCAGGAACACCGACGCCGCCGCGGCCGCGCTGACCAGCACCAGCAGCAGGCACAGCACCCCGAGCACGAGCGCGCGCGGCGGGAAGTCGGCCGCCGGGTCGTGCTCGCGGTCGGGGTAGGCGCTGTCGACCCGCCACCGCCACACCCGCCTGCCCACCTCCACCGCCAACTCGGCCTGCACCACGGCCCCGAACACCGCGAACGCGACGGCGGTGACGGCGGCCGCGGGCGCGGGGTCGGCCCAGTCGAGGTTGAGCAGCAACCCGAACACCACCAGCAGCGCGACGGCGTCCACGAGCAGGAGCAGGTAGGACACCAGGGTGCCCCACGGCCCGCGCACCTGGTCGTGCAAGCCGATCCCGCGCCCGCGCTCCTCCTCGATGGCGGCCCGGGTGGCGCGCAGCTCCCCCTGCGCCTGCGCGGCCGTGCCCGTCCACTCCCCCCGCCCGCGCACCCGCGCCTCGGCGGCCAGGGCGTCCGCGCAGTGCAGCTCGACCGCGCGGACGGCCCGCAGGGTCCCGCCCACCCACGCGCACACGCGCCGCCCCCGCCAGCCGAGGCCCCGCAGGGCGCCCTCGAACCGCACCTGCTCCGCGGGCCCGCCCGCGCCCCCGGACCGCACGAGGAACTCCACCGCCCCCGCCCGCCGCGGCCGCACCCACCACCGCAGCGGCACCCGGGCCCTCACGGGATCACCACCAGCGTCACGACCCGGTTCCGCTGGGCGGCGGCGGGCACCAGCGCCCCCGCGGCGTCGCGGTCGACGACCACCGGTTCGTCGAAGCCCACCCCCCGCACCGCCACGCGGTCTGGCGGGATGCCCAGGCCCGCCAAGCCGTCGCGCACCGCCCCCGCGCGGGCCAGGCTCAGCTCGCGCGCCGAGGCGGCGGGTCCGACGGAGGCGGTGTGGCCGGTCAGGGTGATGCGGGCGCCCGCGGGCAGGCGCTCGGCGACCTGGCGCAGGACCGGGAGCGCCTCGGGAACCAGCACCGCCCGGTCCGGCTCGAAGAGGACGTCGCTGGGGAGCTGGAGGACCGGGGCGGGCACGCCCGCCGGGACCACCGGCGGTTCGGGCACCGGCACCAGGTCCGCGCCCGCGGTCGCCACCGGGCGGGCGGTCAGCGGCTCGGGGTCGACCGCGCAGTCCTCCGCGCCGCCCGCACGGCACAGGTCGAGCCAGAAGTCGACGAGGCGGTGGCGCAGCTGCGGGGGCAGCGGGCGCTGCGGCGGGGCGGTGTCGCCGAGACCGGAGAACAGCACCCGCTTGCCGCGCAGGTCGGGGACCAGGCCCAGCTGCCGGGCCAGCTCGGTGGTGGCGGGGGTGCCCACCCGGTCCCAGCCCAGCAGCGCGGTGGCCAGCGGGCCGGTCGTCTGCAACCCGGAGGCCACCAGCACGCCGGTGCCGGGGCCCGGGGTGCGGGCGATGTGGTGCAGCAGGGCCAGCGGGTCGAGGTGGGTGGCGGTGCCGCCGGTGCCCGCCAGCTCGGCGGCCAGCCGGTCGGTGACCTCGGCGGTGAGGCGGGCCCGCCTGCCCGCGTCGTGCTCGACCTGGTCGCCGCGGCGCAGCGCCAGCTCCTCGGCGCGCACTTCCGCCGGGTGGTCGTCGCCGCCGAGCACCAGGTGCAGGGTGGTGCCCCCCTCCCCGAGCGCCGCCCCCACCGCCGCGCGCACGGCGGCGGAGGGGGTGGGCGCGGGTTCGTTCGCCGTGGCCGAGACCGCCAGGACGAGGACGCGCGCCTCGTCCCGCGGGCCGGTGGAGCAGCCCGCGCCGAGCAGCGCGAGCAGTGCCAGTGCAGTGACCTGGTGGTTCCCCTTCATCGCCGTTCCCCCTTCCCGAGCGGGCGGCTCCCGGCTCCGCCCGCGGTGTGGCGCCGCAACGCCCACGCTTAGATTGCGGTTCCTCGCTTGCTGCGCGCAAGCCCTCCATGCAATTGCATTCACGACCGTCACCCGCTTGCACCAGCGGATCCCGCCTGGGTAGCGCCGAACGGGTGAATCGCCGACACCGGCAGCACCCCGTCCTCGTCGCGGTCGTTGATCAACCGTTGACCTGCTGGTTCCCCGCGGTCGAGCACCCGGGGCGGCAGTGCGCCCGACCGGTCGGCGCGAACGCAACCGCCGACGGTGGTAACCTGCGCCGGGCGTTTTCGCCATGCAATTGCACGTCGCTGGACAGCAGCACGTCGCTGGACAGCACAGCACGCCAGAGCACCACCGCGTCACCGCAGCCGCAGCACGCCGTGCCGCCGGACCCGGCCGCCCCGGGCCGCGGGGTGAGGAGGAAGAGGGACATGCCCAGCCAGGGCCCGCTCATCCCCCGCCGCCGCCTCGGCGCCGAGCTGCGCCGCCTGCGCGAGGCCGCGGGACTGCACCTGGAGCACGCCGCCGCGCACCTGGAGTGCAGCACCAGCAAGATCAGCAGGCTGGAGACCGGCCAGGGCATCCCCAAGGCCCGCGACGTGCGCGACCTGCTCGCCCTCTACGGCCTCGACGACCAGCGCACCCAGGACCGGCTGCTGCGCCTGGCGGGCGACGGCCGCCGCCAGGCCTGGTGGCAGGACCTCAACGACGCGCTCACCAGCAACCTCGACCAGTACATCTCCCTGGAGTCCGAGGCCTCGCTGCAACGCAGCTTCGGGCTGTCCTTCGTCTTCGCCCAGGTGCAGACCGAGGAGTACGCCAGGGCGCTGTTCCACGGCATGTTCCCGCACGAACCCGCCGCCATCCTGGAGCAGCGGGTCGAGCTGCGGATGAAGCGCCAGCAGCAGTTCCGGGCCCGCACCGACTACCCGCGCATCGACATGCTGCTCGACGAGTCCGCGCTCTACCGCACCGTCGGCTCCCGGGACATCATGCGCGGGCAGCTCGACGCCCTGCTGCGCGTCAACGACACCCCCGGCCTGCGGCTGCGCGTGCACCCGTTCAGCGCCGTGCCCGACCTCGGCGCGCAGTGCACGTTCGTGGTGTTCACCTTCGACACCGACTTCGACCGGCACACGGTCAACCTCGAACTGCCAGGGGGTGACCGCTGGCTGGAGATGGAAGCCGACGTCGAGCGGTACACCCTGTTCTTCCAGGCCCTCGCCGAGAAGAGCCTCGGCGAGGAGGACACCGCCCGCCTCATCACCGAGGCCAGGAGCAGATACGAGTGAGAACCACAGTGGAGACAGCCCCCGAGTTCCGGCAGAGCAGCTTCTGCGCCAGCGGCAGTTGCGTGCAGGTGGCCGTGCTCGCCAACGGCCGGGTCGCCATGCGCGACGGCAAGAACCCCGCCGCCCCCGCCCAGCAGTACCCCCCGGCCGGGTGGGTCAGCTTCACCGCGCTGGTGAAGGCGGACGGGCTCGGCCAGGTGTCCGATTTCCGTCGCTGGTGATCAGCGGTTACCGAGCGCTAACCTCAACGTGAACGCCCTGTTCCACCGCTGACCTCCGGGCACCGGGGTCCCGGTGGCGCGACGGGCGGGAGGGGGTCGTTCCGTGGTCGCGTTCCGCAAGAGCAGCAGGTGCAGCAACGGCAGCTGCGTCGAGGTGCGGGTGGGGCCGCACGTCGTCGAGGTGCGGGGCGTCGAGCCGTCGACCGTGCTCACCATCCCCTACACCGGCGCCTGGCAGGGATTCCTGCGCTCGGTGAAGGCCACCGGGCGCGGTGGTGGCCCGGCCGCGTGAGACGGGGGTCTCACGCGGTGGGCACCGCCCACCGGACGAACCGCCGGTGCTCCGAGCGGGTTCGCTACCCTCGGGGTCCGGGTCGGGGCCTGGAACCACACGACGAGGAGTAGGCGGTCATCGAACAGGGTCAGCTGGTCGCCGGGCGGTATCGGTTGCTGGAGACCATCGGCAGCGGCGCCATGGGCATCGTCTGGAAGGCCGAGGACGAGCGGCTGCAGCGGGTCATCGCAATCAAGCAGCTGGTGGTGCGGCCGGGGTTGGACACCCAGCAGACCGAGGAGGCGCGCAGGCGGGCGATGCGCGAGGCGCGCATCGCCGCGCGCCTGCAGCACCGCAACGCCATCGCCATGCTCGACGTCGCCGAGCACGACGGCGAGCCCTGCCTGGTCATGGAGTTCCTGCCCTCGCGCAGCCTGTCGGCGGTGCTGGCCGAACGCGGCACGCTGCCCCCGGAGGAGGTCGCCGCGATCGGCTCGCAGGTCGCCGCCGCGCTGGCCGCCGCGCACAGCGCCGGGATCGTGCACCGCGACGTCAAGCCGGGCAACATCCTGCTCGACGACAAGGGCACGGTGAAGATCACCGACTTCGGCATCTCCCGGGCCATCGACGACGGCACCGTCACCGAGACCGGCATGCTCGCGGGCACCCCCGCCTACCTGGCCCCGGAGGTCGCCCGCGGCCAGGACCCCAGCCGCGCCTCGGACGTGTTCTCCCTCGGCGCCGCGCTCTACCACGCGCTGGAGGGCGCCCCGCCGTTCGGCCTCAACACCAACGCGCTGGCCCTGCTGCACGCGGTCGCCTCCGGCCGGGTGCCGCCGCCGCGCAACGCGGGCAGGCTCACCGACCCGCTGATGTCGCTGCTCAGCGTCGACCCGGCCGACCGGCCCACGATGGAGCAGGCGATCTCCGCGCTCACCCTGCCCACCGCCCCGCTGCTCGCCCTGCCCACCCCCGCCTCGCCCACCCCCGCCCTGGCCGCCGACCAGCGCACCGTGCCCGCCCGGCCCGCGCCCCCGCAGCGCACCACCGCGCTGCCGCCGGTCCCGCCCCCCGCGCCCGCCCGCCCCGCCGCGGCACCGGCCCCCCGGCCCGCGCCGCAGGCGGGCGCCCAGCGCGGCGTGCTCGTCGGCGCCGCGCTCGTCGTGGTCGCCCTCGCCGCCGCGGTCGTCACCGTCATCCTCACAAACTCCGGCGGCGAGACCGCGCTGCCCCCCGCGGTGACCAGCACCGTCACCGTCCCGGGGCAACCGCCCCAGCAGGCGCAGCCGACCACCACCACGCCCAGCAGCCCCCCGCAGGGGTCGGCCAAGGTCACCGACTGGGGCGCGGCGGGCCGCCGGGTGATCGAGTTCTACGGCGACGCCCCGCTCGCGCAGCGGTGGGCCATGCTCGGCCCCAACGCCCAGGCCGTGTTCGGCGGCCAGGCCCAGTTCGAGCAGTACTGGGGCGCGTTCGCCTACGTGGCCTCGCGCGACGCCAACGGGGTCAGCCCCAACGCCGACGGCTCGGTCACCGTGCCGGTCGAGGTCACCACCAAGACCGCGGGCGGCGCCGAGCAGGTGCGCAGGCTGCGCGTCGTGGTCGTCTCCCTCGACGGGCAGCTGCTCATCGACTCCGACCCCCGCTGACGCGGGCTGTGATTGCGGCAACCACGAACGGGTGGCAGCGTTGGGGGACCGGGGGCGCACCCCGGGGTCGAGGAGGACCCGCCATGCCCGTGATGCCGCCGACGGACTCGATGTTCCTGCTGGGCGAGACGCGGGAGCACCCGTTGCACGTCGGTGGGCTCCAGCTCTTCGAGCTGCCCGAGGGCGCGGGCCCCGACCACATCATCGAGCTGCACCGCGACCTGCTCTCGCACGCCGACATCCGGCCGCTGTTCCGCCGCCGCCCGCGCAGCCCGCTGGGCACCCCCGGGCAGTGGGCGTGGGCCAACGACGACAACCTCGACCTGGAGTACCACGTCCGGCTCTCCGCCCTGCCGCGCCCCGGCCGGGTCCGCGAGCTGCTGGAGCTGGTGTCGCGGCTGCACGGCTCGCTGCTCGACCGGCACCGCCCGCTGTGGGAGTGCCACCTCATCGAGGGCCTGGAGGACAACCGGTACGCCGTCTACACCAAGGCCCACCACGCCCTGCTCGACGGCGTGTCCGCGCTGCGCCTGCTGGAGGACACCCTCAGCACCGACCCCGCCGACCGGGGCGTGCGCCCGCCCTGGTCCCCCCGGGTCCGCACGGACGCCACCGCCCCGCCCCCGCACCGCGAGCCTGAACCGTTCGCCGGGCTGGTGTCCGCGGCGAACCTGGCCCGCGACCTGCTTGGCCTCGGCCCGGCGGTGCTGCGCTACGTCAACCAGGCCTTCCAGGAGCAGTCGGCCACCCTCCCGCACGAGACCCCCAAGTCCATCCTCAACGTCCCGATCACCGGCGCCCGCCGCTTCGCCGCCCAGGGCTGGCCGCTGACCCGCATCCGCGCGGTCGGTGCCGCCGCGGGCGCCACGGTCAACGACGTCATGCTCGCCATGTGCGCGGGCGCCCTGCGCACCTACCTGCTGGAACTGGGCGCCCTGCCGGACAAGCCGCTGGTCGCCGCCGTCCCCATCTCCCTGCGCGAGGGCGACGGCGTCGGCGGCAACGCGGTCGGCATCATCCTGTGCACCCTGGCCACCGACCTCGACGACCCCGCCGCCCGGCTGGCCGCCATCACCGCCTCCATGCAGCGCGGCAAGGACTTCTACCGCGGCATGACACCGCTCCAGGTCACCGCACTGAGCGCGATCCCGTTCACCCCGCTCGCGCTGTCCCTGCTGCCCGGCGCCGCGAAGATCACCCCACCCGCGTTCAACCTGCTGATCTCCAACGTCCCCGGCCCCGCCGAACCCCTGTACTGGAACGGCGCCCGGATGACCGGCGTCTACCCCGTCTCCATCCCGTACGAGGGCCAGGCGCTCAACATCACGGTGACGAGCTACGCGGGGACGCTGGAGTTCGGGCTGACCGGGTGCAGGCGCAGCGTCCCCCGGCTGCAACGGCTGCTGACGTTCCTGGAGGACTCGCTCGCGGCGATGGAGAAGACGATCCTGTAGGACGGCTCGGGCTTGCGAGAGCACGCGGATTGCCTTGCTGGCTCGATGCGGTGGTTGCGCTTGGTCGTGGCCCCTACGGCCAAGCACAACCACCCCATCGAGCAGGTCGCGTGGGGCGCGTTGCGTTGGGTGGGTGGGCGCGCTGCTCCCACAGCGGAAGTGCGGGCTGGATGCGACGCGCTGTCCCGACCTCGCAGCCGGACTGCCGCCCACCCGACCGGGTGCGGACACGCGACCGCCCCGCCGGGCGGGCCGGCGGGGCGGTGCGGGGGGTGGGTCAGCCGCTCTTGCGGCGGAACTGGCGCTTGCCGCCCGCGCGGCCGTGGGCGGACTGGGCCTTGGCGCCGCCGGTGACGTGCTCCTGGCCCGAGCGGGCCTGGGCCTGCTTGCGCTCCAGGGCGGCGCGGAACTGGCTCTTGAGGTCCTGGGGTTCCTGCTCCTCGGCCGGTGCGGCGTCGGCGGGGGGCTGGTCGGTCATCGGGGCCTCCGGTTCGGTTCGGTGGGCTCGGGCCGCCGCGGCGGTGCCGGGTGGGCGAGCCCGGTTCGAGGTTACCGGGACTCCGCGCGCGCCTTCAGGCCCTCGGCCTCCAGGGCGAGGTAGCGGTCGGTCAGGCCTGCGGTGAACCGGCCCACCAGGCCGCCCAGCCAGCCCGCCTGCACCAGGCCGAGCGTCACCAGCGAGCCGCCCTCGGCCGGGTCCACCCGGTGCGTGGCGGTGGTCAGCACGCCGGGGCCGCGGGCCTCCCACGTCCACGACCGGCCCTGGTCCAGCTCCACCACCCGCCAGACGGTCGTGGGCAGCCGCGGCTGCTTGACCCTGGCCCGGCTGCCGAGGGCGAGCGGGCCGGGGGTCAGCAGCTCCACCGAGGTCACCGACGCCGTCCACGACGGCCACCGCTCGACGTCGGCGTACACCGACCACACCAGGCCCACCGGGGCCGCCACCACCACCGACGTGCCGAACTCCATCGGGTCAGGGTAGCGCCGGTGATCGCCCCCACTACCCTTTCCGGCGGAGGAAAGAACGGTGAACCTGCTGGACCACATCTCGGCCGTGGCGGCGCTGACCGGACGCGCGGACCACGACCCGCACGCGCTCGCGGGGGACGAGCACCTCCGCTTCGAGTGGTACCGGGCGGCGGACCCGGTGGACGAGCGGGCGTTCCTGGCGCTGGTGCTGGCCGACCCGGAGCGGGAGATGGCCACCGCGGCGGTGGTGGCCAGGATCGACGAGCGGGGCAAGGCGCGCGGCGACTTCGACGCGTGGGCCGCCCACGTCGCCCCCGCCGTCGGGCACGTGGCGTTCCTGCGCGAGCGGATCGCCGAGTGGAAGCTGCTGCGCGACGCCCTCGCCGGGCGGCCGGTGCAGGCCACCGCCGTGCTCGCGGCGAGCGACTGGGCGCAGCGCAGGCTCGCCGCCGAGGTCGACGGCGACCTGCTGGCCCTGCTCGCGGTGCACGGCCGCACCCGCAGGGTCCGCGCGCTGACCCGGGTGCCCCGGCCGGTGCGCCGCAGGCACAACCCGGACAGCTGCTGACCCGCTCAGAGCGGGTTGTGCTCGGCCAGGAACTCGTCGACGCGCGACCACGTCGTCGTGCGCGCCGCCCGGCCCGCCAGCACGCCCAGGTGCCCGCCCGGGCAGGTGTGGAAGCGGACCTCGGGGGCCTTGTCCAGCACGTCGAGCAGGTGCCGCACCGCCCGCCGCGGTGCGATCGCGTCGGTGGACCCGGCGATGACCAGCACCGGCACGGCCACCTCGCGCAGCGAGATGCGCCGCCCGCCCAGCTCCAGCTCGCCCGCGGCGAGGTCGTTGGAGCGGAAGAACCGGTGGTAGATCTGGCCGAAGGTGCGCCCGGGGTAGGCGGCCATGTTGTCGGTGAACCGGTCCACCGCCTCCAGCTGCGCCAGGAAGTCCGCGTCGTCGAGGTGGCGCAGGACGGCGTACGGCTTGGTGACCACCTTGTCGATCGCCGAGATCTGGAACGCCCGCTTGACCAGGGCCCGCGGCGCCCCGCCGAGCAGCCGGTAGGCGGGGGTGAGGATCCAGCCCCCGGTCAGGTCGGCCAGCGGCTTGATCGGGGCCACCAGCGGGATCGCGGTCATGTCGATCGGCGCCGCGACGCTGGTCAGCGACGCGATCGGCAGGTCGGGCCGGTCGGCGGCGGTCAGCAGCGACATGATCCCGCCCAGGCACCACGCCACCACGTGCACCGGCCGCCCGCCCGCGTCCCGGCTCACCGCCTCCACCGCCCGCGGCAGCACCTCGTCCACCCAGTGCTCCAGGCCCAGCCCCCGGTCGGCGAAGCTCACCTGCCCGTAGTCCACCAGGTACACCGACCGGCCGGTGCCCACCAGGTGCTCGGCCACGCTGCACCCGCGGCGCAGGTCGAAGCACAGCGCGGGCGCGGCCAGCGGCGGCACCAGCAGCACCGGGTCCCCGGCACCCGGCGGGGTGAACCGGTACACCGACCGGGTCCGCCCCCGGTCGACCAGCGCCCTCGGCGTCGGCCGCAGGTCGGCCAGACCGCCCCGCAGCACCTTCGCCGCCACGTTCACCGCCGCCGAGGACACCCACCCCGGCGCCGCTGCCAGTACCGATGACACATCCGCTCCTCACGTCAGCCGCACCGCTAGTATCGCGCGGGGCTCATGCTCACCGGGAGGCACGCGTGTCAGGACCGTCCGCCATCGATCCGGAGCGGCCGCACCCGGCCAGGATCTACGACTACCTGCTGGGCGGGGCCTGCAACTTCGCCCCGGACCGCGAGTTCGCCAACCGCTTCGTCGCCGCCCTGCCCGAGGCCAGGACCGCGGCCGTGCTCAACCGCGACTTCCTGCGCCGCGCCGTGCGCTACTGCCGCGCCCAGGGCGTCGACCAGTTCCTCGACCTCGGCTCGGGCATCCCCACCGTCGGCAACGTCCACGAGACCGCCCCCGACGCCCGCGTCGTCTACGTCGACTCCGACCCCATCGCCGTCGCCCACAGCGAGATCGTCCTCGCCGACACCCCCCTCGCCGCCCCCCTGCTGGCCGACATGCTCGACGCCGAGTCCGTCCTGGACTCCGCCCCCGTCCGCGCCCTGCTCGACCTCGACCGCCCCGTCGCCGTCCTCATGGTCGCCGTCCTGCACTTCGTCCCCGACCCCCACGACGCCCTCCGCCAGTACATCGCCGCCATGGCCCCCGGCAGCCACCTCGTCATCAGCCACGGCACCCGCGACGCCCACCCCGAAGGCCTCGACCAGGCGGGCAAGCTCTACCGGGACAACGGCACCCCCGGCACCCCCCGCGACAAGCGCGAGGTCGAAGCCCTCTTCACCGGCACCACCCTCCTCCCCCCAGGCGTGGTCTGGACCCCCCTCTGGCACCCCGACACCACCCCCACCGACCCCGACCCCCGCAACTCCCTCGCCTACGCCGGAGTCGGCCGCAAGCCGTGAGACCCCTCCGCTCCCCCGCGGACCTCCACCTCCTCCCCCCACCCTGGCGCCCCGTCGTCGCGCGGGGCCTGTCGGCGGGCACACACCGGCTGGAGTGGTGTTGGGCCTCACCGACCGCGTCCTTGGCGTGGTGGTCACCAGACCGCGCGCCGGTGCCGTGGCTGCTCGACCTGATGTCGTTCACCACGCCCGAAGACGCAGCCGCTCTGGTTGTCCACAGCCTGCGCACCCTGCGCCTTGCGCGGGCTGAGCACCACCTGGAAACTCCACTCGGAACAGACGCCGACCCCGCAACCCTCGCCACCCTGGCCCTCTCCGGCTTCACCCCCCAAGTCCACCGCCTACGCCTGGAGCGCCCGGCACTCTCCTCACCCCCTGCCACTCTCTCCACGTCCCCAACAACCCCGCATCCACCTCCCTCCACCACACGAAGGGGTGAACTCCTCGCAACTCTGTCCCCATTCCACCCCTCCCCCGCCTCTCCGGTATCGAAGGGGAGGACGCCGGCCCCGGACCCCCCGCC
>NZ_MKQR01000026.1:0-17778 GCF_001940455.1 Actinokineospora bangkokensis
GACGACCCACCCCGCCCCTGACAATCCACCCAGGAAAGGACTTCCCCAGCCCCCTCCTCACCGCCCTCTTCACCCAAGTCGGCGACGGCACCCTGGACCACCACACCCAACGCGCCCGCACCCGGCTGAGCTGCCACCCCGACTCCCACTGCCCCCGCCGCCATACCTCGCACCACACCTGCGAATGCGGCCGCGAACGCGAAGCCCAAGCCCGCCTGCAAGCCAGCCTCACCACCCCCGGCGCCACCCTGCTGATCGCCCTCACCCCAGACGGCACCCCCGCGGGCTACGCCACTCCCACTCTCCTCGACGGTCACCCGGTCCTTGCAGACATCGGCGTTGCCCAGCCCTTCCGCGGCTTCGGCTACGTGCACCAGCTGTTGGCCGCAGCTACGGAATTCTTGGAACGCAGCACCCCGGAGCTACCAGCCTTGGATGGCGGCGCTGCCGATGGGCCCGCGGCGGAGCGTCTCCGTAAGCGACCCGGCTGCGAGGTGCTCCCCGGCGCGGAGCCTCCTGACGCGCTCGCGCTCGACCGGGCGTTGCCTGGTGTGCCGATCCGCGCTGACGTCGACGCTGCGAATCACCCCATGCGCGCTGCCTTCGCTCGCGCGGGCTACCACCCTTTCGCCACGCGGACCGACTTCGCGTGGCCGTCTAGCGAGTGATCCAAGTCGCTGGACCTCAACGTCGCCGCGGCGCAGCCGAACTCCCGGTTGGACACCGAAGGTGTCGCGGATCGTGGCCTCGCGGTTGGACCGGTCACAGGATCGGGGGTATTTGCCGCGCAGAAGGTACTTCTCGCGTCCATCGACGAGGCGACCGTCGCCTTCGGACTCTTTGCCGCGGCGGCAGTGCGCAGGAATGGGCAAGCGCGCAGCCGAGCCCGGTCACGCACGCTTGATGGGTCCGCGTTTCAACCGCTGAAACAATGACGTCGCCGCGAACTGCCTCATCCAGCACTCGGACTCGCCGTCAGGCGCTGCCTCGACGCGTCTGCTTGGAGGGCGGCGCGCAGCCGGCGCGTGAGGGACGGCTACGGCTGGCTGGCCACTGGAGTCTGCCGATCGCTGCGGCTGGCTGGTCGCCGCGGCTGGGTCATCGCGGGAAACGACGAGCAGCGGGTGGGGCTGGTGCGGGGTGGGGGTCCGGGGCCGGCGTCCTCCTCTTCGATACCGGAGAGGGAGAAATCGCCGGGATGTGGACAGGTTCGGAGGCCTGTTCACCCGAAAGTGTTGTGCGGCCTGGTCATCGGCTCAGAAGGGACAGGAGAGACCGGTGCTGCCGAAGGGCCCCGGCGCAGCGGCAGGCTGCGGCGGGGCCCGGGGACGGCGAGACGGTCAGAGCGGGGAAGGGAGAGTGAGCGGGGTCAGCTGGCGAGGCCCAGTTCGCGGGCGATGAGCATGCGCTGGACCTCGCTGGTGCCCTCGCCGATCTCGAGGATCTTGGCGTCGCGGTAGAAGCGGGCGACGGGGTAGTCGTTCATGAAGCCGTAGCCGCCGAAGATCTGGGTTGCGTCGCGGGCGTTGTCCATGGCGGCGTTGCTGGCGACGAGCTTGGCGATGGCGGCTTCCTTCTTGAAGGGGAGGCCCTTGAGCATCTTGGCGGCGGCGGCGTGGTAGGCGAGGCGGGCGGTGTGGGCGCGGACCTCCATGTCGGCGATCTTGAACTGGATGGCCTGGTAGGTGCCGATGGTGGAGCCGAAGGCCTCGCGCTCGGAGGCGTACTTGAGGGATTCGTCGACGCAGCCCTGGGCGAGGCCGGTGGAGAGGGCGGCGATGGCGACGCGGCCCTCGTCCAGGGTGGACAGGAACTGGGCGTAGCCGCGGCCGACCTGGCCGAGGACGTTCTCGGCGGGGACGCGGGTGTCGGTGAAGGAGAGCTCGCGGGTGTCGGAGGCGTTCCAGCCGACCTTGGAGTACTTCTGGGAGACGCCGAAGCCGGGGGTGCCGGAGGGGATGATGACCGCGGAGATCTCCTTGCGGCCGTCCTCCCGCTTGCCGGTGACGGCGGTGACGGTGACGATGCTGGTGATGTCGGTGCCGGAGTTGGTGATGAACGCCTTGGAGCCGTTGACCACCCAGGAGTCGCCGTCGCGGCGGGCGGTGGTGCGGGTGGCGCCCGCGTCGGAGCCGCCGCCGGGTTCGGTGAGGCCGAAAGCGCCGAGGCGGGTGCCCGCGGCGAGGTCGGGCAGCCAGCGCTGCTTCTGCTCGGTGGTGCCGAAGCGGTAGAGGGGCATGGCGCCGAGGGAGACGCCCGCCTCCAGGGTGATGGCGACCGAGGAGTCGACCCTGGCCAGTTCCTCCAGGACCAGGCAGAGGGCGAAGTAGTCACCGCCCATGCCGCCCCACTCCTCGGCGATGGGCAGGCCGAACAGGCCCATGCGGCCCATGGTGGCGACGAGGTCGTAGGGGAACTCCTCGCGCTCGTAGAAGCCGCCGATGACGGGGGCGACCTCCTCGGTGGCGAACTCGCGCACCGTCTTGCGCAGCGCCTCGTGCTCCTCGCTGATGTCCATCACGACTCGTCCTCCGGTGGGGTCACCACGGCCAGGGTTTGGTCCAGCGCGACGCGGTCGCCGGGCCGGACGGGGAGTTCGGAGACGACACCGTCGACCGGTGCGGTGATGGTGTGCTCCATCTTCATCGCCTCGACGACGAGCAGCGGTTGCCCGGCCGTGACCCGGTCGCCGGTCGCGGCCTTGACCACGAGGACGGTGCCGGGCATGGGGCTGGTGACCGGGCCGCCCGCACCGGCGGCCGCGGCGGCGCCGTCGAGGGTGGTGTGCTCGGTGATCGCCCAGGTGCCGCCCGCGCCCGCCAGCCACAGGGTGCCGCCGCCGGTGGCGCGGGCCCAGCGGGTGGTGCGGCCGTCGACGGTGGTGCGCAGGTCGTGGTCGCGGGTGGCGGTGGCGGTCACGGGGTCGGCGGCGCCGATGGTGACGACCGCGGCGGCGGGGGTGCCGGTGACGCGGACGGTCTCGGTGCGGTCGCCGCAGGTGAGGCGCAGGACGACGGGGGCGGGTTCGCCGAGGCGCCAGCCGGAGGGGACGTCCCAGGGGGAGGGCGCGGGCCCGGTGGGCTGGAGGGTGAGGAGCCGGTCGAGGGCGGCGGCGGCGAAGGCGTCGTCGGGTGGGCGGGGCGCGGCGGGGGGGCCGCCGCGTTCGATGAGCTGGGTGTCGAGGCGGCCCGCGCGGACGTCGGGGTCGTCGAGCAGGGCGCGCAGGAAGGCGGTGTTGGTGCCGACGCCGAGGACGGCGGTGCCGGCGAGGGCGGTGGACAGGGCGGTGATGGCCTCGTCGCGGGTGGGGGCGTGGGTGATGACCTTGGCGAGCATGGGGTCGTAGTCGGTGCCGACGACGGTGCCGGTGTCGAGGCCGGAGTCGACCCGGGCGTGGGTGGGCAGGCGCAGGTCGAGGACGGTGCCGCCGGTGGGCAGGAACCCGGCGGCGGGGTCCTCGGCGTAGACGCGGGCCTCGACGGCGTGCCCGCGCAGCTCGACGTCCTCCTGGCGCAGGTCGAGCGGGTGGCCCGCGGCGACGCGCAGCTGCTGCTCGACGAGGTCGATGCCGGTGACGAGCTCGGTGACGGGGTGCTCGACCTGCAGGCGGGTGTTCATCTCCATGAAGAAGAACTCGTCGGGGCGGTCGCCGGAGACGATGAACTCGACGGTGCCCGCGCCGGTGTAGTCGACGGCGCGGGCGGCGTCGACGGCGGCCTGGCCCATGCGGGCGCGGGTGGCGGGGTCGAGCAGGGGGGAGGGTGCCTCCTCGATGACCTTCTGGTGCCTGCGCTGGAGGCTGCACTCGCGTTCGCCGAGGTGGACGGTGGTGCCGTGGGCGTCGGCGAGGACCTGGATCTCGACGTGCCGGGGGCGGGTGATGAAGCGCTCGACGAGCAGGGTGTCGTCGCCGAAGGAGCCGAGGGCCTCGCGGCGGGCGGACTCGATGGCGGCGGGGAGGTCGGCGGGGTCGGTGACCAGGCGCATGCCCTTGCCGCCGCCGCCCGCGGAGGGCTTGAGCAGGACGGGGAAGCCGACGTCGTGGGCGGCGGCGGTGAGGTCGGCGGCGGTCATGCCGGGTTCGGTGCGGCCGGGGACGACGGGGACGCCCGCGGCGGCGACGGTGAGCTTGGCGCGGATCTTGTCGCCCATGGCGTCGATGGCGGCGGGGCTGGGGCCGATGAAGGTGATGCCCGCGTCGGCGCAGGCCCTGGCGAAGGCGGCGTTCTCGGCGAGGAAGCCGTAGCCGGGGTGGATGGCCTGGGCGCCGGTGCGCAGGGCGGCGTCGATGACGCGGGGGATGTTGAGGTAGGACTCTCGGGCGGCGGCGGGTCCGATGTGGACGGCCTCGTCGGCCTCGCGGACGTGCCGGGCGGTGGTGTCGGCGTCGCTGTGCACGGCGATGGCGCGGATGCCGAGGGCGCGCAGGGTGCGGGTGACCCGGACGGCGATCTCGCCGCGGTTGGCGATGAGGACTGCGCTGAACACTGCGATCACATCCGGAAGACGCCGTAGCGGACGGGTTCGAGGGGGGCGTTGGCGGCGGTGGCCAGCGCGAGGCCGAGCACCTGGCGGGTGTCGGCTGGGTCGATGACGCCGTCGTCCCAGAGGCGGGCGGTGGAGTAGTAGGGGTTGCCCTGCTGCTCGTACTGGGCGCGGACGGGGGCCTTGAAGGCCTCCTCGTCCTCGGTGGACCACTGCTCGCCGCGGGCCTCGGCGCCGTCGCGGCGGACGGTGGCCAGGACGGCGGCGGCCTGGTCGCCGCCCATGACGGAGATGCGGGCGTTGGGCCACATCCACAGGAAGCGGGGGGAGTAGGCGCGGCCGCACATGCTGTAGTTGCCCGCGCCGAAGCTGCCGCCGATGACGACGGTGAACTTGGGGACGCGGGCGCAGGCGGTGGCGGTGACCATCTTGGCGCCGTGCTTGGCGATGCCGCCCGCCTCGTAGTCGCGGCCGACCATGAAGCCGGTGATGTTCTGCAGGTAGAGCAGGGGGATGCTGCGCTGGTCGCAGAGCTCGATGAAGTGGGCGCCCTTGAGGGCGGACTCGGCGAACAGGACGCCGTTGTTGGCGACGATGCCGACGGGGTGGCCGTGGACGCGGGCGAAGCCGGTGACCAGGGTGGTGCCGTACTCCTTCTTGAACTCGCGGAAGCGGCTGCCGTCGACGACCCGGGCGATGACCTCGCGGACGTCGTAGGGGGTGCGGGGGTCGGTGGGGACGGCGCCGTAGAGGGTGGCGGGGTCGACGGCGGGGTCCTCGGCGGGGGTGACGTCCCAGGGTGTGGGCGTGCGGGGGCCGAGGGTGCTGATGATGGAGCGGACGATGCGCAGGGCGTGGGCGTCGTCGTCGGCGAGGTGGTCGGTGACGCCGGAGGTGCGGGCGTGGACGTCGCCGCCGCCGAGGTCCTCGGCGGTGACGACCTCGCCGGTGGCGGCCTTCACCAGGGGTGGGCCGCCGAGGAAGATGGTGCCCTGGTTGCGGACGATGACGGCTTCGTCGGCCATGGCGGGGACGTAGGCGCCGCCCGCGGTGCAGGAGCCGAGGACGGCGGCGACCTGGGGGATGCCGCGGGCGGACATGGTGGCCTGGTTGTAGAAGATGCGGCCGAAGTGGTCGCGGTCGGGGAAGACGTCGTCCTGCATGGGCAGGAAGGCGCCGCCGGAGTCGACGAGGTAGACGCAGGGCAGGCCGTTCTGCAGGGCGACTTCCTGGGCGCGCAGGTGCTTCTTGACGGTCATGGGGTAGTAGGTGCCGCCCTTGACCGTGGCGTCGTTGGCGACGATGACGACCTCGCGGCCGCTGACCCGCCCGACGCCGGTGATGATCCCGGCGGCGGGTGCCTCGCCGCCGTAGAGGTCGGTGGCGGCCAGCGGGGACAGCTCCAGGAAGGGCGAGCCGGGGTCGAGCAGCGCGTCGACGCGGTCGCGCGGCAGCAGCTTGCCCCGGTCGACGTGCTTGGCCCTGGCCCGCTCGGGTCCGCCCCGGGCGGCGGTGGCGAGGCGGTGGCGCAGGTCGTCGACGAGCAGCCGGTGCTGCTTGTCGTTGCGGTGGAACGCCTCGCTCGCGGGGTCCACCGCGGTGCGCAGGGCGGGGGCGTCCATGGCGTTGCTCCAGACAGGTTAGTCACCGTTAACTACACCTGTGATGTTAGCGCCCACTAACCTGAGCTGTCGAGCAGGGCGCCGGGCAGGCCGAAGGCCACCTCGCCGGGGGTCGAGGTGGCCTTCGGGTGCCGCCGGGCGGTGCGGTCAGCCCGTGACGGCGGTGAGGGCGGGGTAGTAGCCGCTGCCCTGGCCGGTGGCGGTGGGGTGGTAGGACTCGTCGACGGGGACGGTGACGCTGTTGAGCCAGCGGTCGCCGGAGGCGCAGATCTCGTGGCCCGCGAAGGCGGTGCGGCCGTCGACGAAGGTGAAGCCGTAGGCGGCGGCCTTGGCGGAGATGACCTCCGCGAGGACGTCGGAGGACTGGTTGATGGCGGCGCGCTTGGTCTCGCTGAGGCCGATGCCGCAGGAGCCGTTGAGCTGGTAGATGTGCGGGTAGCCGAAGACGACGACCTGGGCGGCGGGGGCGCGGGCGGCGATCTGGGAGTACACGCCGTCGAGGCGGCCGGGCAGGGTGGTGCGGGCGAAGGACTGGGCGCCCTGGTTGCCCGCGACGCAGGTGGCGTCGGAGCCGAGGTTGCAGTCGATCATGACGTCGGCGAAGCCCGCGTCGTTGCCGCCGATGGAGATGGTGACCAGGGAGGTGTCGGCGGTGAGGGCGGAGACCTGGTTGGCGAGCACGTCGGCGGTGACGGCGCCGGAGCAGGCGACGAAGCTGAAGGAGGCGGGGCCGTGGCTGTCGGCCCAGCGCTGGGCGTAGGAGTTGGCGCTGCGCTTGCAGCCGCCGCTGTCGCCGTAGGACCCGGCGCCCGTGCCGGAGGAGTAGGAGTCGCCGAGGGCGGCGTAGCCGCCCGCGGCGGTGGGGGCGGCCGCGGCTGGGGCGGCGGCCCCGAGCAGGGCCGCGGCGGCGAGGGCGACCACGGCGGACGAGCGTGAGCTGAGCATGTGCTGCCTCCGGCTCTGGAGGGATTCCCGACCGTCCATCCCTAGCAGCCGTGAACTGTTCACGGTACCGCTCGGCATCGCGTTACCGGTTGCCACTTTAGGGGTTGACCTGCGGCGCAAGCCGGTTAGCCAGCGCTAACCGAACCCTCGTACGATGGTGCCCGTGCCGCTCGCAGACCCCAGCAAGCCCTCGCGCAGGGACCAGATCCTCGCCGCCGCGGCGGAGCTGTTCGCCCGGCACGGGTTCCACGGGGTCGGCATCGACGACATCGGCTCGGCGGTCGGCATCTCCGGCCCGGCCCTCTACCGGCACTTCCGCTCCAAGGACGCGATGCTCGGGGAGATGCTGACCTCGATCTCGGAGGTGCTGCTCGGCGGTGGGCAGGCGCGGGTGGCCGCGGTGGCCGACCCGGACGTCACCCTGGGCGAGCTGGTGCGCTTCCACGTGGACTTCGCCCTGGACAACCCGGCGCTGATCACGGTGCAGGAGCGCAACCTGGGCAACCTCACCGACCCGGACCGGCGCAAGGTGCGCGCCCTGCAGCGGCGCTACGTCGAGACGTGGGTGGAGGTGATCGTGGCGGCGGTGCCCGCGCTGCCCGAGCCGACCGCGCGGGCGGCGGCGCACGCGGTGTTCGGCCTGATCAACTCCACCCCGCACAGCAGGCACCTCGACCGCGACCAGATGGCCGACCTGCTGTGCTCGATGGCCCGCGCCGCGCTGGTGCACGCCCCCCAGTCCCAGCCGGTGCCGCGCTGACGCTGCGTTATCGTTTCCGGTCTCGAACGGGCGATAGCACGGCTGAGTAACGTTGGTCGCCCATTCGTGGTGGAAGGGGAGTGCGGTGGCCGAGGCGACGGGCTGGGTGCCCGCGGGGATCGACCTGGAGCGGCCGAGCGCCGCGCGGCTCTACGACTACCTGCTCGGCGGCGGGCACAACTTCGCCCACGACCGGGAGCTGGCGCACCGGTTCCTGCGGGCGCAGCCCAACGCCCGCGAGATCGCCCGGCACAACCGGGCGTTCCTGCGCCGGTCGGTGCTGTTCATGGCGGAGCGCGGGGTGCGCCAGTTCCTCGACCTGGGCTCGGGCATCCCGACGGTGGGCAACGTGCACGAGATCGCCCAGGACGCCGACCCCACCGCCCGGGTGGTGTACGTGGACTACGAGGAGGTCGCGTACGCGCACTCCAAGCTGATGCTCGCCGACAACCCGGGCGCCACCATCGTGCAGGCCGACCTGACCGCGCCCGAGCGGGTGCTCGACGACCCGGCGACCCGGGCGCTGCTGGACTTCTCCGAGCCGGTGGGGCTGATCATGGCCGGGGTGTTCCACTTCGTCGCCCCGGAGAAGGACCCGGCGGGCATCGTCGCCCGCTACAGCGAGCCCCTGGTGCCGGGCAGCTACCTGGCTTTCTCGCAGTTCACCCGGGACCTGATGCCCGCGGAGATGGACCGGGTGGTCGAGGTGATGAGCACCAGCAGGGACCCGATGCACCCGCGGTCGAAGGCGGAGATCACCGCGCTGTTCCGCGGCTACGAGCTGGTGGAGCCGGGGGTGGTGCCGACGGCGCTGTGGCGGCCGGACACCGGTCTCGACGACGGCGACGACCCCGACCGCGCGGGCATCTACTCCGGCGTCGGCCGCAAGCTCTGACGATGGGCGCACCCGACGACCTGGTCGAGGCGTGGCTGCGGGTGGTCGCGGCCACCGCCTACGTGCCGCGGTCGTCGCGCGACGTGCGGGCGCTGCTGGCGGAGATGCTCGCGGAGCTGGAGGCGGCGCTGCGCGCCGAGCCGTTCGGCACCGGCCCGGGTGCCGCGGTCGGGGCGCGGATGGTGACCGGGGCGCTGACCGGGGAGGACACCCTGGCCCGGTCGGCGGCGGTGCTGGGCGACGGGCTGCTCGCGGCCGGGCACGACCCGCGCCGGGTGGTGGCGCTGCTGGCCGCGGTGTCCACCGGGTACGCCGCGGCGCTGCGGGCGCGGACGCTGGAGCAGCAGGAGGACATGAAGCTGGCGCTGCTGAGCGCGGCGCGGCTGGCCGAGCGCGGGCGCCGCGACAGCGAGCACCGGTTCCGGGAGGTGTTCGCCGCGTCCCCGACCGGCATCGCGCTCACCGGGCCGGACGGCCGGTGCGTGGAGGTGAACCCGGCGCTGTCGCAGATCCTGGACCGCCCGGCCGAGCAGCTGCGCGGGTCGGCGCTGGGCGAGCTGCTGACCGACCCGGACGCGGGCGCGGGCGCGCCGCCGGTGCGCACGGGCCCGGACCGGCGGCGGGTGGTGCGCCCGGACGGCGACGAGGTGTGGGTGCTGGTGCGGTCGTCGCGGCTGACCGGCGAGGACGGCGGCGACGGCGGCGGGCTGCGCGTGGTGACCGTGCAGGACCTCAGCGAGGTGGAGCTGCTGGGCACCCGGCTCAGCCACCAGAGCCTGCACGACGCGCTGACCGGGCTGCTCAACCGGGTGGCGTTCCGGTCCCGGTTGGAGGCGCGGTTGGAGCAGGTGGGCCCGGGTGCGCCGGTGACGCTGTTCGTGCTGGACCTCGACGCGTTCGGGCTGGTCAACACCGCGCACGGGCACGAGGCGGGCGACCGGGTGCTGCGGACGGTGGCGGCCAGGTTGACCGCGCTGCTCGACGACGAGGACGCGCTGCTGGCCAGGGTCGGCGGGGACGAGTTCGCGGTGCTGGTGGTCGACGGCCCCGGCACCCCGGACGTGCCGGGGCTGGTGGCGGCGGTGCGCGGGGCGCTGGCCGAACCGGAGTACGACGGGCCGCTGGGGCTGGCGGTCAGCGCGTCCATCGGGGTGGTGCGCTGCCGGGCCGGGGAGCTGGGCCCGGAGGAGGTGTTCCGGGCGGCGGACGCGGCGCTGGCCAGGGCGCGGGCCGCCGGGCGCGACCAGTGGGCGGTGCACGACCCGCACGCCGACCGCTCGGCCCGCCGGGTCGGGGCCGCGGCGGTGGCGCTGCCCGCGGCCTGGGAGAACGGCGACCTGGTGGTGGCCTACCGGCCGGTGGTGGGGTTGGCGGGGATGGCCCCGGTGCGGGTGTCGGCGCTGGCCCACCAGCCGCGGGCGCTGGCGGGGCTGCCGCCCACCGCGGAGCTGGCCGAGCGCACCGGGTTCGCCGTGGCGCTGGCCCCGCTGCTGCTGGCCGAGGCGGCGCAGCGGCTGCCGGTGTGGCGGGCGCTGTTCCCCGGCGGCGGGCCCGCGCTGCGGGTGGCGCTGACCAGGACCCAGTCGGCGGACGCCGACCTGGTGCGGGCGGTGCGCGCCGCGGTGGAGGTGGCCGGGGTGCCGCCGGGGCTGCTGGAGGTCGTGCTGGACGCCTCGGCGGTGGCGGGCGCGGTCGGCGACGCCCGCGACAACCTGCGCACCCTGGCCGACATGGGCGTGGTGCGCGGCCTGCACGGGTTCCGCGGCGGCCCGGCTGAGGTGGCGCTGGTGGAGCGCTTCGGCGTGGGCCCGGTGCTGCTGGCCGACCCGTTCGACGACTGGCGGCCGGACTGGCTGCCCGGGCACGCGCCCGCGGTCCTGGCCACCGACCGGCTGGTGGCGGCGCTGACCTCGGTGGGCGCCGAGGTGGGCGTGGTCGGGGTGCGCGATCGGGCGGAGGCGCGGTGGTGGGCCGAGCACGGCGCGGTCACCGCCGAGGGTCCCGCGTTCGGGGGACCGCTGGACGTGGAGGACGTGCTCGCGTCCGTGCGGCGGTGGGACTCGCCGCCAAGTGAGCGAATCGCCCCGACCTGATCTCCCCGCCCGGGGCGGGCCTGTTGCAGGATGGGGGCGTGGACCCCGACCCGGACCGCAGCCGCCGCCTCACCGAGGCCGCCGCCGACGCCCTCGCCGCCATGCGCGCGGGCGAGGACGACGGCGCCCTCGACCGGGTCGCCGACGAGGTCCGCACCGCCCCCGACAGCCACGCCGACGCCCGCGAGCTGATGCTGCTGCTCTTCCGCGAGTGCAGCGCCATGGTCGCCGCCCTCGGCTCCGGCGGCACCACCCCGGTCAAGATGCAGGTCTACGACGACAACGGCGACGAGGTCCCCATCGACGAGGCCGACCCCCCGGTCCGCACCGCCGTCCGCACCCTGCTCGCCGAGGTCCACGGCGATTCCGAGGCCGCGAAGGCCCAACTGGACATCGCCCTGCACGACGCGGCCCCCGAGGAGATGGCCGTCCTCATGGTCCAGGCCCTGCGGTGGACCCTGCGGCTGTCCGAGGAGTGCACCAAGCGCGACCTGCCGGTGCCCCCCTGGATCACCGGCTAGCCCCAGCCCGCAACCAGATTCGGCACAGCAAGCATCACCCCGAACATACGCGACCACCCGCACGAGTCGAGCCCGGACAGCGGGCCCTGCCCGGTTGGGTGGATCCGCTTGGCTAGGGGAGGCGATCATGTGTTACCTCAACGGGACGGGCGGGCGTCTTTTCAGCCTGCCTTTTCCCGCCCGACAGCACATGATCGCCGTAGGGGCCCCAGCCAAGCGGATTCACCCAACCGGGCCCAGAACGAAAACCCCCGACGAAGCCGGCCCTGGAGACCCCCGGCGTCAGCCCAGGACGTCCTTGACCAACCCCGCCAGCTGCGTCCACTCCGTCAGGAACCCGTCGTGCCCGGACGGTGAGGTGATCACGTGCAGCCGCTCCGCGGTCGGGATCCCGTCGGCGAGTTCGCGCTGCTGCTCCAGCGGGTACAGCCGGTCGCTGTCCACCCCGGCCACCACCGCGTGCGCCCGCACGCGCCGCAGCGCCGCGGCGACCCCGCCGCGGCCGTGGCCGATGTCGTGGTCGTTCATGGCCTCGGTGAGCACCACGTAGCTGCCCGCGTCGAAGCGGCCGACCAGCTTCTCGGCGTGGTGGTCCAAGTAGGACTCGACGGCGTAGCGGCCGTCGGGTTCGCGGCGGCGGGCGAAGCGGGCGGCCAGCTCGGCGCCGGAGCGGTAGGTGGTGTGGGCGACGCGGCGGGCGATGCCCAGGCCCGCGTCGGGGGTGCGGCCGGTGCCGTGGTAGTCACCGCCCTGCCAGGACGGGTCGGCGCGGATGGCCGCCAGCTGCGGGGCGGCCCAGGCGATCTGGTCGGCGGAGGCGGCGGCGGGGCAGGCCAGCAGCAGCACGGCGCGCAGCCGGTCTGGGCGGGCGACGGCCCACTCCAGGGCGCGCATGCCGCCCATGGACCCGCCCAGCACCGCGGCCCACGCGTCGACGCCGAGGTGGTCGGCCAGCCGGGCCTCGACCTCGACCTGGTCGCGGATGCCGACGCGGGGGAAGCGGCTGCCCCAGGGCCTGCCGTCGGGGGCCGGGGAGGCGGGGCCGGTGGTGCCGCGGCAGCCGCCGAGGACGTTGGCGCACACCACGAACCAGCGGTCGGTGTCGACGGCGCGGCCCGGGCCGATGAGCCCGGACCACCAGCCGTCGTCGCCGCCCGCGTGCGAGTCGCCGGTGAGGGCGTGCTCGACCAGGACGGCGTTGGTGCCGTCGAACTCGCCCCAGGTCTCGTAGGCGACGGTGACGGCGGGCAGCTCCCCGCCCGCCGCGAGCGCGACGGTGCCGACGGGCAGGTCGGTCGCGGTGGGCGGGGAGCCGGGGGTCACAGCTCGGCCTTGGCCGCTCGGAACCCGGCCTCCAGGTCGGCCTTGAGGTCCTCGACGTTCTCGATGCCGACGGCCAGGCGCACCAGGCCCGGGGTGACGCCGGAGGACAGCTGCTCCTCCGGGGTCAGCTGGGAGTGGGTGGTGCTGGCCGGGTGCACGATGAGGCTGCGCACGTCGCCGATGTTCACCAGCTGGCTGTGCAGGGTGGTGCCGTCGACGAACTTGCGGCCCGCGAGGACGCCGCCGCGCAGGTCGAAGGAGACGATCGCGCCCGCGCCGCGCGGCAGGTACTTCTGCTGGGCGGCGTGGTGCGGCGAGGACGGCAGGCCAGCGTAGTAGACCTTCTCCACCTCGTCGCGCTGCTCCAGCCACTCCGCGAGGGCCTGGGCGTTGGACACGTGCCGCTCGATGCGCAGCGACAGGGTCTCGATGCCCTGGAGCACCAGGAAGGCGTTGAGCGGGGAGATCGAGGCGCCGGTGTCGCGCAGCAGCTGCACGCGGGCCTTGGCGGCGAACGCGCCCGGGCCCAGGGCCTCCCAGAACTTCAGGCCGTTGTAGGAGGGGTCGGGCTCGTTGAAGCCGGGGAAGCGGGCCGGGTCCTTGCCGAAGTCGAAGGTGCCGCCGTCGACGAGCACGCCCGCGATGGTGGTGCCGTGGCCGCCGAGGTACTTGGTGGCCGAGTGCACGACGACGTCGGCGCCGTGCTCGATCGGGCGCAGCAGGTACGGGGTGGGCACGGTGTTGTCGACGACCAGGGGCACCCCGGCCTCGTGCGCGACGTCGGCGACCTTGCGCACGTCGAGGACGTTGCTGCCCGGGTTGGCCAGGGTCTCGGCGAAGAACAGCTTGGTGTTGGGGCGGACCGCGGCGCGCCACTGCTCGGCGTCGTCCTGGTCGTCGATGAAGGTGACCTCGATGCCCAGCTTCGGCAGCGTGTAGTGGAACAGGTTGTAGGTGCCGCCGTAGAGCGAGGGGCTGGAGACGAAGTGGTCGCCCGCGTTGGCCAGGTTGAGGATGGCGGCGGTGGTGGCGGCCGAGCCGGAGGCGAAGGCGAGCGCGGCGACGCCGCCCTCCAGCGCGGCGACCCGCGACTCCAGGACCTCCTGGGTGGGGTTGTTGATGCGAGTGTAGATGTTGCCGGGCTCGGCGAGGCTGAACAGGTCCTGGCCGTGCTGGCTGTCGCGGAAGACGTAGGAGGTGGTCTGGTAGATCGGGGTGGCGCGCGCACCGGTGGCCGGGTCGGGGGACGCGCCCGCGTGGACCTGCTTGGTCTCGAACGACCACGCCGCGGATTCGGTCATGGGTTGCTGCTCCTTCTGCTGGGAGGTCGGGGGTTCCGGGGGGACCGGGTGGCTAGGCTCGGCGGGCGGGGCGACAGGCGGCGCTGGCGACCCGCAGCAGGTCGACGTGCAGCCGGACGGTGAGAACGGCCATGGTGGAACCGTAGTTGGGTCCGGGTGGCGGGCGCGCTGTCGTCCAATTGGTGGGACGGTGTGCCCGGTCTGGACGCGTGGAGGGGGTGCGGTGGTGCGGTCGGGCGTGGTGGGGCTGTGCGCGGCGCTGGTGTGCGCGGCGGTTCCCGCGTCCGCGTCGGTGGTACCGGGGCCGGTGTTCGGGGAGTACGTCGCGCTGGGCGACTCGTACGCCGCGGGGCCGTTGGTCCCGGACGCGGTTCGGGACGCGCCCGCGGGGTGCGCGCGGTCGACGGGGAACTACCCGTCCCTGCTGGCGCGGTGGTTGCGGGTGGGGTCGTTCACCGACGTCACGTGCAGCGGCGCGAGGACCGCGGACCTGACCGGGCCGCAGGTGTTCCGCAGCGGCACCAACCCCCCGCAGCTGGCAGCGGTCACGTCGAGCACCGACCTGGTGACGCTGACCATCGGCGGCAACGACGTGGGGTTCGGCGAGATCGTCGCGACGTGCGCGCGCGAGGGGTCGAAGGACCCGGCGGGTGACCTCTGCACGCGGTACTACGCACGACCGGGGTCGGATGTGTTGACCGAGCGGGTGAACGAGGTGGCGGAGCGGGTCACCGAGGTGCTGCGGACGATCCACCGGACGGCACCGCGGGCGAAGGTGGTGCTCGTCGGGTACCCGCGGATCCTGCCCGAGGGGGCCGGGTGCTGGCCGCGGGTGCCGTTCGCCGCCGGGGACAGCGCCTACTTCGACGCGGTGGAGCGGCGGTTGAACGCCGCGCTCGCCCGGGCCGCTGCGGACACCCTCACCGACTACGTCGACCCGTACCGGTACGGGGTGGGGCGCGACGCGTGCGCGGACCCGGCCGTGCGGTGGGTGGAGCCGATCGCCGCGCGCAACCCGGCGCTGGCGCTGCACCCCAACGCCGGAGGCATGGCGGCGGTGGCGGCGCTGACCTGGGTGGCCGCCCGGCGCTGACCTCGCCTTTACTGGGCGGGTGGCGAGCGTGCGGGACGTGGTGGGCAGGGTCGGGCCGACCCTGCTGCGGGTGGTGGCCCCGGGGCCGGGCGGCCCGGTGGTGGACGTGGTGATCCCGGAGGGGGCGCCCGCGGCGGCGGGCGACCTGGTGCTGGGGGTGGGGGTGGTCGACCGGGGCGGCGCGGTCGAGCTGGTGCGGCTGGGCGGGGCGGCGGTGCTGCTCAAGCCCCCGCTGGCCGAGGACGACGGGGTGCTGGCGGCGGCGGCCGCGGCCGGGGTGGCGGTGGTGGAGGTGCGGCCGCAGGCGTCGTGGGCGCAGCTGGTGCACCTGCTGCGCTCGGTGCTCGACGCCGCCGACGATGCCGGGGCGGCGGAGGCGTTCGGGGACCTGTTCCGGCTGGCCGACGCGGCCGCGGCGGTGGTGGACGCGCCGGTGACGATCGAGGACGCGCACTCGCGGGTGCTGGCCTACTCCGCCCGCCAGGACGGCGCCGACCGGGCCAGGCAGTCGACGATCATGGGGCGGCGGGTGCCCAGGGACGTGCTGGCCCGGTTCCGCTCGCGCGGGGTGTTCCGGGAGCTGTCCCGCGGGCGGCCCACGGTGTTCGTCCCGGCCCAGCAGGACGGCACGCTGCCGCGGCTGGTGGTGCCGATCCGGATGGGCGGGGAGCTGCTGGGATCGATGTGGGCGGTGGTGTCCGGGCCGGTGCCCGACGAGCGGGCGGCCGCGTTCGCCGACACCGCGCCGGTCGTGGCGCTGCACCTGCTGCGGCGCCGGGCCAGGGAGGACGGCGAGCGCACCAGGGCGGGCGAGCTGGTGCGCGCGGCGCTGGCGGGCACCGGCAGCGGGCGGCTGGCCGCGGCGGAGCTGGACCTGGGGCCGGGGCCGCACCGGGTGGTGGCGGTGGACGCCCACGACGAGGGCACCCGGCTGGCGCTGGCCGCCCGGCTCACCGAGGGCATCGGCAGACGCACCGCGATCGGGGAGCTGCACGGGCTGCTGTACGCGATCGTGCCGGACGCGGACTGGCCCGCGCTGCGCGCCGAGCTGGGGGCGGGCCCGCAGGCCGCGGCGGGGTCGGCGGTGGGCCCCGGCGACCTGGCGCGCGGGCGGGCGGAGGCCGACGAGGCGCTGGCGCTGCTGCGCGCGGGGCTGGCCACCGGGCCGGTGGTGGCGCACGAGGACGCGTGGGCGGTGCTGGTGCTGCACCGGGCGGCCACCGCCGCCGGCCCCGCGGTGGCCGGGGTGGGGCCGCTGACCGCGCTGGACGGCCAGGACGGCTGGTACCGCGACACCCTCTACGAGTGGCTGCGCCACCCCGGCGACCCGCGGGCCGCCGCCGCCGCGCTGTCGATCCACACCAACACGCTGCGGTACCGGATGGCGCGGGTGGTCGCGCTGCTCGGGGTGGACCTGGGCGACCCGGACACCCGGTTGGCGCTGCTGTGCCAGCTGGTCGCCGAGCGCTGGCGGTGACTTGTGCCCCGCGCACCACACCTTCGGGTGGTTCTGGTGGCGCGGGCACGATGACACCGCGCCTCGGGTGGCGGACCGTGGTACTCGACGCCCAGGACAGCCGGCGGCCCCGGAGATCCCGGCACCCGGCCCGAGCGAGAGGACCCGCCATGCGCATCGCCGTTCCCCGCGAGATCAAGAACCACGAGTACCGGGTGGCGCTGACGCCCGCGGGCGCCCACGAGCTGACCGCCCGGGGCCACGACGTGTTCGTCGAGGCGGGCGCGGGCCTGGGCTCGGCGTTCACCGACCGGGAGTACGCCGAGGCGGGCGCGAAGGTGCTGGCCACCGCCGAGGACGTGTGGGGCGAGGGCGAGCTGGTCCTCAAGGTCAAGGAGCCGATCGCCGAGGAGTACCCGCGGCTGCGCGCCGACCAGGTGCTGTTCACCTACCTGCACCTGGCCGCGGACGAGGCGCTGACGCGGGCGCTGCTGGCGGCGGGCACCACCGCGATCGCCTACGAGACGGTGCAGGCGCCCTCGGGCGCGCTGCCGCTGCTGGCCCCGATGTCGGAGGTCGCGGGCCGGTTGGCGCCGCAGGTGGGGGCGTTCGCGCTGATGAAGCCCTCGGGCGGGCGGGGTGTGCTGCCGGGCGGGGTGCCCGGGGTGCTGCCCGCGCGGGTCGTGGTGATCGGCGGCGGGGTGGCCGGGTTGAACGCGGCGACGATCGCCCTGGGCATGGGCGCGGACGTGCAGGTGCTCGACACCAACGTCGACCGGCTGCGCCAGCTCGACGCGTGGTTCGGCGGGCGGGTGCGCACGGTGGCGTCGAACAAGTACGCGGTGGAGCAGGCGGCCCGCGAGGCCGACCTGGTGGTGGGCGCGGTGCTGGTGCCGGGCGCGAAGGCGCCGAAGCTGGTCAGCAACGAGCTGGTGGCGCAGATGAAGCCCGGTTCGGTGCTGGTGGACATCGCCATCGACCAGGGCGGCTGCTTCGAGGACTCGCACGCGACCACGCACGCCGACCCGACCTACCTGGTGCACGACTCGGTCTTCTACTGCGTGGCCAACATGCCCGGCGCCGTGCCGCGCACGAGCACCTACGCGCTGACCAACGTGACCCTCCCGCACGCCGTCGCCCTCGCGGGCCGCGGCTGGGAGCAGGCCCTCACCGCCGACCCCGCCCTCGCCCTGGGCCTCAACACCCACGCCCACCACCTCACCAACCCCCCCGTCGCCCAAGCCCACAACCTCCCCCACACCCCCCTCACCACCCTCCTCCCCG
>NZ_MKQR01000026.1:18069-136592 GCF_001940455.1 Actinokineospora bangkokensis
TGGGTGAGCCGTGACCGGTGACGAGGCGCTGCGCTCGGCGGTGCTGCGGCGGCTGGTGGAGCTGGACGAGGCCGCGGGGTCGGCGGACGCGCGCACGCTGCTGCCGCTGGCGCGCACCGAGATCACCCGGCTCGCCGACGGGTGGCGGTTGCTGCTGGCGGTGCACGAGCCGGACGGGGACGGGCGCTGCCCGGCGTGCCCGGCGGTGTCGTGGTCGGGCAGGCGGCGCTGGCCGTGCCCGGTGTGGCGGCTGGCCCAGGAGCACCTGGTGGGTGACGGCGGCGGGGCGCGGCGGCTGCGCAGGCGGCGGACCCGGCGGGTGGAGCCGGGGGTGCTGCGCTCGCCCTCCGGTGAGGTGCTGGCGCACCTGCACCCGGCGCGGCGCGGGGGCTGACCGGCGCGGTTGCGCGGAGCGCCCGGCGGGGGCCCGGTGGGATGGGGCAAGATGGCCCGCACGACTTGGTCGGCGAGCTGGAGGGGCCCGTGCAGGACGGCAGTGGCCGCATCGTGGTGCAGAACCTGAGCAAGAACTTCGGGCCGATCCCGGCGGTGCAGAACCTGAGCTTCGCGGTGGAGCCGGGGTCGGTGACCGGGTTCCTCGGGCCCAACGGCGCGGGCAAGACGACGACCCTGCGGATGCTGCTCGGGCTCGTGCGCCCGACCACCGGCACCGCGACGATCAACGGGGTGCCGTTCGACCGGCTGGGCAACCCGGGCCGGGTGGTGGGCGCGGTGCTGGAGGCGCAGGGGTTCCACCCCGGGCGCACCGCCCGCAACCACCTGCGCGTGTACTGCGCGGCGATGGGGATCGCGGACTCGCGCGCCGACGAGGTGCTGCAACTGGTGGGCCTGGGCGCCGCGGCGGACCGCTCGGCGGGCGGGTTCTCGCTGGGCATGAAGCAGCGGCTGGCGCTGGCGACCGCGCTGCTGGGCGACCCACAGGTGCTCGTGCTCGACGAGCCCGCGAACGGCTTGGACCCGGAGGGCATCGCCTGGCTGCGGCAGTTCCTCAAGGCCTACGCCGCGGCCGGGCGCACGGTGCTGATCTCCAGCCACCTGCTCGCGGAGGTGGAGCAGACGATCGACCAGGTGGTGATCGTCAGCCGCGGGCAGACGATGTTCTACGGCCGCCTCGACGACCTGCGCGCCTCCCAGCAGTCGCGGGTCCTGGTGACCCCGGCGGACGCGGGGGCGCTGGCGACCGCGTTGCAGGGGGCGGGGTTGACCAACCTCCAGCAGCTGCCCGACGGCAGGCTCGCCGTGGTGGGCGCGTCGGTGCAGCAGGTGGGCGACGTCGCCGCGGGCGCGGGGGTGGCGCTGTACGGGGTGCAGGAGGAGCGGGTCGACCTGGAGCAGCTGTTCTTCCGGCTGACCAACGGCCAGTACGCGGCCCCCGGCTTCGCCGCCCAGCCCGGCTACGCCCAGCCCGGGTACGGCGCCCCGCAGGGGTACGCGCCGCCGCCCGGGTACGGGCAGCAGCAGGGGTACGGGCAGCAGCAGCCCGGTTACGGCGGGTACGGCCAGCAGCCCGGTCCCCAGCCGACGCAGCAGCAGTACCCGCCGCAGCCCACGCAGCAGTACGGGCAGCCGCCGCAGCCGACCCAGCAGTACGGGCAGTCGCCCTACGCGCCGCCGCAGCAGCCCTCCCCCTTCCAGGCGCCGGTGCCGCAGCAGGCCCCGCCGCAGCAGGGGTCGCCCGCCGAGCCCGCCCCGGTGCAGCCGGTGCACGTGCCGCCCGCGCCCGCCGCGCCCGAGGACGACGCGGACATCACCCAGACCGTGAGCGACCCGACCGCACCGCCCGCCGCGGCGCCGGACGAGCCCGCTGTGCCCATTTCGGACGCGACGGCGGCGGGAGCGCCGTCCACCTCCGACACCGACGCCACCGCCGACACCCCGCCCGCCGGAACCGACGGCGGCGCGGCCGGGTCGAAGCAGGACAACACCGGCCAGGGGGGCGGCAACTGATGGTCAGGCTCATCAACGCGGAGTTCCGCAAGATCCTCACCACCAAGCTGTGGTGGGCGCTGATGATCCCCGCGTTCGCGCTGTCGGTGCTGTGGGCGTGGGCCGCCTCGGCGCTGACGTCCACGATCGCCGACGAGGTCAACCGCACGGACCTGCTGCAGGAGACGGGCATCAGCTTCGACGAGATGTCCTGGTCGATCATCGCGCTGGCCCGCGGGATGAACATCGCCTCGGTGTTCCCGATGGTGTTCGGCGCGCTGGGCATCGCCTCGGAGATCAGCCGCCGCACGATCACCACCACGTTCCTCACCGGCCCGACGCGCGCGGCGGTGCTGGGCGCCAAGGCGCTGACCTACGTGGTGTGGGGCGTGATCTTCGGCGTGCTCATCGCGGGCGGGGTCAGCATCGGCACCGCGCTCGGCGGCGGCGACTACCTGCCCGGGGCCGGGGACTGGGTGCTCACGCTCATCGCGGGCATCCTCATGTGCGTGCTCTGGACCCTGGTGGGGCTGGGCTTCGGCGCCCTGGTGGGCAGCCCGGTGGGCGCGCTGGTGTCGCTGCTGGTGTACGCGCTGATCATCGGCCCGGTGATCGAGGTGTTCCTGGCGGGCACGCCGAACGAGGCGGTCAACCACATCGCGGGCCTGCTGCCCAACGGGTCGGCCAACGGGCTGACCAGCTCCACGGCGGCGGCGCTGCTGTTCGACCAGCTGCAGAACCTGGTGCTGGCCCAGGGCGGGGTGCGGCTGTCGGAGGAGGGCAAGGAGACCTTCGACGAGGCGGCGCGGCTGGTGGCGGGCGCGCCGGGGGCGTTCTCGCTGTGGATCAGCGGGTTGGTCTTCGCGGCGTGGACGGCGCTGTTCTTCGTCACCGGGCTGCTGCGCAACAAGTCGCGCGACATCACCTGACCCCGACTGGCTCGCGGGGGGGTCGTCCGGCAGTTGCCGGGTGGCCCCCCGCCTGCGTCCCGGGGAGTTGTCCACAGGGTCGTCGCGGTGGTGGTCCACGAGTTGTCCACAGGGCGCGGGCGTGGTTCACCGCGGCCGCGGCTTTCGGCCTAGGCTCGTTTTCGTGTCCGAGAACCCTGCCCCCGGTCCCGGGTGGATCCGCCGGTTGTGGGCCGCCTGCTGGAAGCACAGGCGGCTGGTCCTGCTGTCCCTCGGCGCGTCCGCGGTGGGGGTGGGGTTCCAGGCCGCGGGTCCGCTGCTGGTGAAGTTCGTCGTCGACGACGCGGTGGCGGGTCGGACGTCACGGCTGGGCTGGCTGGTGGCCGCGCTGGTGGTCATGGAGCTGCTGACGTTCGCCAGCGCGTTCCTGCGCCGCTACCTCGGCGGCCGGTTGGCCCTGGACGTGCAGCACGACCTGCGCCAGGACGTGTTCAAGGCGGTGCAGCGGCTCGACGGCGGCAAGCAGGACGCGCTGCGCACCGGGCAGGTGGTGTCGCGCTCGATCACCGACCTGCAGCTGGTGCAGGGGCTGTTGATGATGGTGCCGCTGTCGGTGGGCACGGTGGTGTTCGCCGTGGCCGCGCTGGCGGCGATGGTGTACCTGTCGCCGCTGCTGACGGTGGTCGCGCTGGTGGTGACGCCGATCGTGGCGTACGCGGCGGTGCGGGCGCGCACGACGCTGTTCCCGGCCACCTGGTCGGCCCAGCAGCGGGCGGCGGACCTGGCCCAGCACGTCGAGGAGGCGGTGACCGGGGTCCGGGTGGTGAAGGGCTTCGGGCAGGAGGCGCGCGAGGTCGCCCGGTTGGAGGGGGCGGCGCGGTCGCTGTTCGGGGACCGGATGCGCGCGGCCCGGCTGACCTCGCGGCCCGCGGCGACGCTGGTGGCGATGCCCGCGGCGGGGCAGGTGGCGGTGCTGGCGCTGGGCGGGTACCTGGCGCTGAACGGGCAGGTGACGCTGGGGACGTTCCTGGCCTTCGCCGGGTACGTGGCGAACCTGGTGGGGCCGACCCGGCTGCTGTCGGGGCTGCTGGTGAACGCGCAGCTGGCGCGGGCCGGGGTGGAGCGGGTGTACGAGCTGGTCGACTCGCAGCCGGACGTGGTGGACCGGCCGGGCGCGGTGGACGTGCCGGACGGGCCGGTGGCGGTGGAGCTGGACGGGATCTCCTTCGGCTACACCCGCAGCGAGCCGGTGCTCGACGGGGTCTCGCTGAGCGTGTCGCCGGGTGAGACGTTGGCGCTGGTGGGCACGGCCGGGTCGGGCAAGTCGACGGTGTCGCTGCTGCTGCCCCGGTTCTACGACGTGCAGTCGGGGGCGGTGCGGGTCGGCGGGGTGGACGTGCGCGAGCTGCGGCTGGCGTCGCTGCGGCACACCGTGGGGGTGGTGTTCGAGGAGGCGTTCCTGTTCTCCGACACCGTGCGGGCCAACATCGCCTACGGCGTGCCGGACGCCACCGACGAGCAGGTGGAGGCGGCGGCGCGGGCGGCGCAGGCGCACGAGTTCATCAGCGCGCTGCCGCAGGGCTACGCCACCGTGGTCGGCGAGCGCGGGTTGACCCTGTCCGGCGGGCAGCGGCAGCGGGTGGCGCTGGCCAGGGCGCTGCTGACCGACCCCAGGGTGCTGGTGCTCGACGACGCGACGTCGGCGGTGGACACCGCCACCGAGTCGGCCATCCACGACACGCTGCGCGCGGTCACCGCCACCCGCACCACGCTGCTGGTGGCGCACCGGCGCTCGACGCTGTCGCTGGCCGACCGGATCGCCGTGCTCGACGGCGGGCGGGTGGTCGACGTCGGCACGCACGCCGAGCTCCAGCAGCGGTGCGAGCTGTACCGGGCGCTGCTGGCCGGGCCGGACGAGGACATCGAGGACACCGCGACCCGGCACGACCACGCCGACCTGGTGCCCGGCCCGGACGGCACCACGCCGCAGCTGTGGCCGCGGGAGCGGGAGCAGGAGCTGGGCGCGAACAGCACCCGGCAGCCCACCGCGTCGATCGGCGGTCCGGGCGGGCACTCCGCGGCCCTGGGCGGGATGCCGCCGACGCCGGAGCTGCTGGCGCAGGTCGCCGCGCTGCCCCCGGTGCGCGACACCCCGCGGCTGCGCCCCGGTGAGGACCCGACCGCGCCCGACCCGGGGTTCCGGCTGGGCACGCTGGTCCGGCCCGCGCGCGGCGCGCTGGCGGTGGTGCTGGGGCTGGTGGTGCTCGACGCGGCCACCACGGCGGCGATGCCGTCGCTGGTGCGGGCCGGGGTGGACTCCGGGGTGGTGACCGCGAGCCTGACGACGCTGTGGGTGGTCACCGCGATCGCGGCCGCGCTGGTGGTGGTCTCCTGGTTCACCACCGCGGTGAACACCGTGCTCACCGCCCGGGTGGGCGAGCGGCTGCTGTACGTGCTGCGGGTGCGCAGCTTCGCCCACCTCCAGCGGCTCGGGCTCGACTACTACGAGCGCGAGCTGGCCGGGCGGATCATGACCAGGATGACCACCGACGTCGACGCGCTGTCGACGTTCCTGCAGACCGGGCTCACCTCGGCGGTGTCGAGCGTGCTGACGGTGGTGGCGGTGACGGTGGCGCTGCTGGTCACGGACCTGTCGCTGGCGTGGGTGGCGCTGGCGGTGGTGCCGGTCGTCGCGGTGGCCACGGTGGTCTTCCAGCGGGTGTCGTCGCGGGCGTACGCCGAGGCCCGCGAGCGGGTCAGCGCGGTGAACGCGGACCTGCAGGAGAACGTGTCCGGGCTGCGGGTGGCGCAGGCGTTCACCCGGGAGGACCGGTCGGCGGCGGCGTTCGCGGCGCGCAGCGAGGCCTACCGGCGCAGCAGGCTGCGGGCGCAGCGGTACGTGGCGACGTACTTCCCGTTCATCACGATGCTGTCCGGGCTGGCGCAGGCGGGCGTGCTGGTGGTGGGGGCGCACGGGGTCGCGGCGGGCACCCTGCAACCGGGTGTGCTGCTGGCGTTCCTGCTGTACCTGGGGCTGTTCTTCTCCCCGCTGCAACAGCTGTCCAGCGTGTTCGACGGCTACCAGCAGGCGCGGGTGGGCCTGCAGCGGATCTCCGACCTGCTGCGCACCCCCACCTCGATCAAGGCGGCGGAGCACCCGGTGCCCGTGCCGGAGCGGTTGCGCGGGGCGGTCGAGCTGCGCGGGGTGAGCTTCACCTACCCGGGCACCGCCGAGCCCGCCGTGGCGGACCTGGACCTGAGCGTGGCGCCGGGGCAGACGGTGGCGCTGGTCGGGGCCACGGGCGCGGGCAAGTCGACGGTGGTGAAGCTGATCGCCCGGTTCTACGACCCGACCGCGGGGGCGGTGCTCGTCGACGGGGTGGACCTGCGCGACTACGACCTCGACGGGTTCCACGGGCGGCTGGGCGTGGTGCCGCAGGAGGCGCACCTGTTCACCGGGGACATCGCCCGCAACGTCGCCTACGGCGACCCGGGTGCCGAGCCCGCGCGGGTGGAGGCCGCGGTGCGGGCGGTGGGGGCGCTGGAGATGGTGGCGTCGCTGCCCGAGGGGTTCCGGCAGCCGGTGGGCGAGCGCGGGCAGGGGCTCTCGGCGGGGCAGCGGCAGCTGGTGGCGCTGGCGCGGGCGGAGCTGGTGCGCCCGGACGTGCTGCTGCTCGACGAGGCCACCGCGGCGCTGGACCCGGCCACCGAGGGGCAGGTGCTCGCGGCCGCCGACCAGGTGGCCGCCGCGCGGACGACGTTCGTCGTCGCGCACCGGTTGGCGACCGCGGCCAGGGCGGACCTGATCGTGGTGCTCGACGGGGGCCGGATCGTCGAGCGCGGGTCGCACGCCGAGCTGATCGCGCTGGGCGGGCACTACGCCCGGCTGTGGGAGCTGGGCACCGCCGAGCCGCCCGCCCCCCGGCACTCCGCCGACGACAGAGCCGACACAGCCGACACCGACGACACCGCCAACGCTGGCGGCGACCACGACGGCGGCGGGGGTGGGCGACCGGACGTCGAGCGGATGGTGCCGTTCAGCGACAGGCGCGGGTGACCGGGGGGAGGAAGCAGACAAATCGGAACATCAAGCCATCCTCAAGGACCGGGGTCGGCACACCCGATCGGTGCAGCTCGACCACCCCGGACGGGGTAGCGGGTTGGGCCGTTCGCGCACCGGGCGCGGCGGTGTGACGGACCCGGTCTTGACCGGCCGGGGCCGCCGCAACAGCCCGTCTGTCCGGGCGGGACCGCCCGGCGCTCGTGATCAGCCGCTCACCGGCGCCCGGCCGCGGTGGATCGGTCTCTCAACCGATCCAGAGCATGAGGTGCCTCACGGCCCCCCGGTTGGGTGCTTCTCCGCCAGGGGGGAGGACTAGCCTGGCGAAGAGTTGTGCTCAATACCAGATCGAGAATGGATAGAGGCGAGAGCCAGCCGTGTCCAGCAGCAGTCCCGCGTCACAGTTCGGCGCCAACGAGTGGCTCGTCGAAGAGATGTACGAGCAGTTCCTCGCGGACCCCGATTCGGTGGACTCCGCGTGGCACGATTTCTTCGCCGACTACAAGCCCACCCCGCGCGCCGCCGGTTCCGCGCAGGCCGAGGCGGGGAAGGACACGGCGGGCTCGGGCACCGCCACGGCCACCGCCACCCGGTCCGCGCCCGCCGCGAAGCCCGCGGCCAACGGCGCGGCGCCCAGGGCCGAGGCGCCCAAGGCCGCGCAGCCCGCCGCCGAGACCGGGGGTGAGCAGGGCGGGGCCAAGCCCGCCGCCAAGGCGCCCGCCCCCGCCAAGGCCGCGCCGCCGAAGACCACCGCGGCGCCCGCGAAGACCCCGCCCGCCAAGGCCGGGGAGAGCAAGGCCGCGGCGCCCGGCGGCGAGGAGCGCAAGCCGCTGCGCGGGCCCGCCGCGGCGATCGCCAAGAACATGAACGCCTCGCTGGGGCTGCCCACCGCCACCAGCGTGCGCGCGGTGCCCGCGAAGCTGCTGGCGGACAACCGCATCGTCATCAACAACCACCTCAAGCGCACCCGCGGTGGGAAGGTCTCCTTCACCCACCTCATCGGCTACGCCATGCTCCGGGCGCTTGAGGCGTACCCGAACATGAACCGGCACTACGCCGAGGTCGACGGCAAGCCCTCGGTGGTCACCCCCGAGCACGTCAACTTCGGGCTGGCGATCGACCTGCCGGGCAAGGACGGCGCGCGCAACCTGGTGGTCGCCTCCATCAAGGGCTGCGAGGGGATGACCTTCTCGCAGTTCTGGCAGGCCTACGAGGACATCATCCGCAAGGCCCGCAACGGCGCGCTGACCGCGGACGACTTCGCGGGCACCACCATCTCGCTGACCAACCCCGGCGGCATCGGCACCAACCACTCGGTGCCGCGGCTGTCGGTGGGCCAGGGCACGATCCTGGGCGTCGGGGCGATGGAGTTCCCCGCCCCGTTCCAGGGCGCCAGCGAGAAGACGCTGGTCGACATGGGCATCAGCAAGATCATCACGCTGACGTCCACCTACGACCACCGGATCATCCAGGGCGCGGAGTCCGGGGAGTTCCTGCGCGAGATCCACCGCCTGCTGCTGGGCGAGGACGGGTTCTACGACGACATCTTCACCTCGCTGCGGATCCCCTACGAGCCGATCCGCTGGACCGAGGACATCGCCGCCGAGGGCGTCGACAAGACCGCCAGGGTGCTGGCGCTCATCGACGCCTACCGCACCCGCGGTCACCTGATGGCCGACACCGACCCGCTGAACTACCGCCAGCGCAAGCACGCCGACCTCGACGTGCTCTCGCACGGGCTCACCCTGTGGGACCTCGACCGCGAGTTCGCCGTGGACGGGTTCGCGGGCAAGGAGCGGATGCGGCTGCGTGACGTGCTCGGCGTGCTGCGCGACTCCTACTGCCGCACCGTGGGCGTGGAGTACACCTACATCCTCGACCCCGACGAGCGCCGGTGGATCCAGGAGCGGGTGGAGGTGCCGCACGAGAAGCCCGCCGCCGCGGTGCAGAAGTACGTGCTGAGCAAGCTCAACGCCGCCGAGGCGTTCGAGACGTTCCTGCAGACCAAGTACGTCGGGCAGAAGCGGTTCTCGCTCGAAGGCGGCGAGTCGGTCATCCCGCTGCTGGACACGGTGCTGGACAAGGCCGCCGAGTACGAGCTCGACGAGGTCGTCATCGGCATGCCGCACCGCGGCCGCCTCAACGTGCTGGCCAACATCGTCGGCAAGCCGATCTCGCAGATCTTCCAGGAGTTCGAGGGCAACCTCGACCCCGGCCAGGCGCACGGCTCCGGTGACGTGAAGTACCACCTGGGCGCGGAGGGCAAGTACTTCCGGATGTTCGGCGACGGCGAGACCAAGGTGTCGCTGACGGCCAACCCCTCGCACCTGGAGACCGTCGACCCGGTCCTCGAAGGCATCGTGCGGGCCAAGCAGGACCTGCTGGACAAGGGCGGCGAGGGCTTCACCGTGCTGCCGGTCGCGCTGCACGGCGACGCCGCGTTCGCCGGTCAGGGCGTGGTGGCCGAGACGCTGAACCTCTCGCAGCTGCGCGGCTACCGCACCGGTGGCACCGTGCACGTGATCATCAACAACCAGGTCGGGTTCACCACCGCCCCGGAGAACTCCCGGTCCTCGCAGTACGCCACCGACGTCGCGAAGATGATCCAGGCGCCGGTGTTCCACGTCAACGGCGACGACCCGGAGGCCTGCTACTGGGTGGCCCGGCTGGCGATGGACTACCGGCAGGCGTTCGGCAAGGACGTCGTGGTCGACCTGGTCTGCTACCGCCGCCGCGGGCACAACGAGGGCGACGACCCGTCGATGACCCAGCCCGGGATGTACGACATCATCGACACCAAGCGCTCGGTCCGCAAGGGCTACACCGAGTCGCTGATCGGCCGCGGCGACATCTCCGTCGAGGAGGCCGAGAAGGCGCTGCGCGACTTCTCCTCCCAGCTGGAGCACGTGTTCAACGAGGTCAGGGAGCTGGAGAAGCACCCGATCTCGCCGAGCCCGTCGGTGGAGTCCGAGCAGCAGGTCCCGGCGAAGCTGGCCACCGGCGTGGCCAGGGAGGTGCTGGAGCGCATCGCGGACGCGCACCTGGCGCTGCCCGAGGGCTTCTCCCCGCACCCGAGGGTCAAGCCGGTGCTGGAGCGGCGGGTGAAGATGGCCCGCGAGGGCGGCATCGACTGGGCCTTCGGCGAGCTGCTGGCGTTCGGGTCGCTGAACCTGGAGGGCCGGGTCGTGCGGCTGGCTGGCCAGGACTCCCGGCGCGGCACGTTCACCCAGCGGCACGCCGCGGTGATCGACCGCAAGACCGGCAAGGAGTACCTGCCGCTGCAGAACCTGTCCGACGAGCAGGGCCGGTTCATGGTCTACGACTCGGCGCTGTCGGAGTACGCGGCGCTGGGCTTCGAGTACGGCTACTCGGTGGCCAACCCCGAGGCGCTGGTGCTGTGGGAGGCGCAGTTCGGCGACTTCGTCAACGGCGCCCAGTCGGTGATCGACGAGTACATCTCCTCGTCGGAGGCCAAGTGGGGCCAGCGCTCGGACGTGGTGGTGCTGCTGCCGCACGGCCACGAGGGCCAGGGCCCCGACCACACCTCGGGCCGCATCGAGCGCTGGTTGCAGCTGTGCGCGGAGGGCTCGATGACCGTGGCGCTGCCCTCGACCCCGGCGAACTACTTCCACCTGCTGCGCCGCCACGCCCTCGACGGCGTGCAGCGCCCGCTGGTGGTGTTCACGCCCAAGTCGATGCTGCGGAACAAGGCGGCGACCTCCCCGGTGGAGGACTTCCTGCCCGAGACCCGCTTCCAGTCGGTCATCGACGACGCCTCGGCCGACCCGGCGCAGGTCACCAAGGTGCTCTTCGTCTCCGGCAAGCTCTACTACGAGCTGGTCGCGGAGCGGGAGAAGCGCGGCGCCACCGACACCGCCATCGTGCGCGTCGAGCAGCTGTACCCGGTGCCGGAGAAGAAGCTGGCCGCGGTGTTCGACCGGTACGCGAACGTGTCGGACTTCCGCTGGGTCCAGGAGGAGCCCGCGAACCAGGGCAGCTGGCCGTTCTACGGCCTGGTCCTGCCGGAGCTGTTCCCGGACCGGCTGACCCGCATCACCCGGGTGTCGCGCCGCCCCATGTCGGCCCCCTCGGTCGGTTCGAGCAAGGTGCACGACCTGGAGCAGCGGTCGCTGATCGCCAAGGCGTTCGACTGACCGCCTGAGACCGCACGAGGCCCCCACCCGCCTGCCGGGTGGGGGCCTCGCTGTGGGAGCGTTGCCCCAGGGGAACGAGGGGGAGCGATGACCGGCACCATCGAGCGCTACACCGTCGCCGATCGGTACATGGACCTGCTGGGGATGGGGTTCTTCTTCCAGGGCCAGAAGTGGGTCGACTTCCGCCGCGCGCTGCGCGCCGACGGCGAGGCCATCACCGACGCCGAGCTGTCCGAGCTGTTCGACGGCGGCTGGCGCGAACGCCTCACCGCCACCTGGCTGGTCGCCTTCGGCAACCGCACCGCCCACCGCGAGCGCGTCGGCGCCCTGCTCCTGGAGAGCGGGGTCGCCCACGCCGGGTCGGGCTACTGCGGCACCCTCGCCCACTTCGGCACCCACCGCGACGCAGAGCTGCTGTGCGCCTACCTCGACCGCTGGCTGCCCACCGGCAAGGCCTACGACCAGGACTGGGCCCTCTCCGCCCTCCGCCACGTCGACGCCACCCTCGGCACCGCCTACGCCACCCCGTACGTCACCCGGGCACCGCAGACCAAGGACCGCCTCTGCGACGTCGCCCGCGCCTGTTGGACGATCGCCCGAACCTAGCGCGTACGATCCGGCCCGTGTACTTCACCGACCGGGGCATCGAAGAGTTGGAGCAGCGCCGCGGCGAGGAGGAGGTCACCCTCTCCTGGCTGGCCGACCGCATGCGCGCCTTCGTCGACAACAACCCCGAGTTCGAGAACGCCGTGGAGCGCCTCGCCACCTTCCTGGCCCGCGACGACGAGTTCGACGAGTAGCGCCCCGCCTCCCGAGCTGCCCACACCCAGCCGAGTTGTCCACAGCCACCTCGCCGGGGTCGAGTTCCGTCGCCCCCCACCGGTAACGTTGAAAACAGGGGTCCCCTTGCCCGGGCTACCCCCGCGCCAGCATGGGCCGTAGTTGCACGAGAAGGCGCCCACCCACCGAAGCCGAACCCGGACAGCGGGCCCTGCCCGGTTGGGTGGATTCGCTTGGTCGGGGGAGGCGATCATGTGCTACCCAACGGGACGGGCGGGCGTCTTTCCAGCCCGCCTTTTCCCGCCCGCAGCACATGATCGCCGTAGGGCCCCCGACCAAGCGGATCCACCCAACCGGGCCCACCACCCAAGCCGCTTCCGAGAGCCCGCGGCAGGCCCCACGCCCGCCGAACTACCAGGCGTACGCCTCCGGTGCGGGCTTGGCGCCGTTGGGCCCCGGCGCCGGGAACAGCTCATCGAGCTTCGCCAGCACCTCCGCCGACAGCTCCACCTCCAGCGCCCGCAGCGACCCCTCCAGCTGCTCCAGCGTGCGCGGCCCGATGATCGGCCCGGTGACCCCCGGCTGCGCCAGCACCCACGCCAGGCCCACGTCCGCCGGGTTCTCCCCCAGCTCGCCCGCCAGGTCCTCGAAGGCCTCGATGGCGGCCCGGTTCTTCTCCAGCCCGGCGGACGCGCGCTCGTTGGACCCGCGGGAGGCGCCGCCCTCGCGGATCTTGCGCAGGACCCCGCCGAGCAGCCCGCCCTGCAGCGGCGACCAGGGGATCACGCCCAGCCCGTAGTGCTGCGCGGCGGGCAGCACCTCCAGCTCGGCGAACCGGTTGAGCAGGTTGTAGATCGACTGCTCGCTCACCAGCCCCAGGAACCCCCGCTGCCGGGCCGCCTCCTGCGCTTGGGCGAGGTGCCAGCCCGCGAAGTTCGACGACCCGAAGTAGAGCACCTTGCCCTGCTGGCGCAGCACCGAGAAGGCCTCCCAGATCTCGTCCCACGGGGTCCCCCGGTCGACGTGGTGCATCTGGTAGAGGTCGATGTGGTCGGTCTGCATCCGCCGCAGCGACGCCTCCGCCGCCCGCCGGATGTTGAGCGCGGAGAGCTTGTCGTCGTTGGGCCAGCTGCCCATCGACCCGTACAGCTTCGTGGCGATGACGGTCCGCTCCCGCCGCCCCCCGCCCTGGGCGAACCACCGCCCGATGATCTGCTCGGTGACCCCCTCCCCCGTCTTCCACCCGTAGACGTTCGCGGTGTCGAAGAAGTTGAGGCCGTGCTCGTGCGCCTTGTCCATGATCGCGAAGGAGTCCTCCTCCGAGGTCTCCGGACCGAAGTTCATCGTCCCCAGCACCAACCGGGACACCGACAGGCCGCTGCGGCCGAGGTTCGTGTACTCCATGCCCCCAACGTAACCCCGGAGCTGCTCCAGGTCGGGTTGAGCGGTGGTCAGCGGACGCGGGTGCCCTTGCGCCAGACGGCGTGGGTGAGGGGGGTGCCGGGGCGGTAGGCGAGGTGGGTGCGGCTGGGGGCGTCGAGGACGTGGACGTCGGCGCGGGCGCCGGGGGCGAGGTGGCCGAGGTCGGGGCGGGCGAGGCTGTGGGCGGGGGTGGTGGTGGCGGCGCGGATGGCCTCGTCGACGGTCATGCGCATCTGGAGGACGGCGGTGGCGACGCAGTAGGCCATGGAGGTGGTGTAGCTGCTGCCGGGGTTGCAGTTGGTGGCCAGGGCGACGCGGGCGCCCGCGTCGAGGAGGGTGCGGGCGGGGGGCAGGGGTTGGCGGGTGCTGAGGTCGCAGGCGGGCAGCAGGGTGGCCACCGTGCCTGCGGAGGCGAGGGCGTCGACGTCGGCGGGGGTGAGGTGGGTGCAGTGGTCGACGCTGGCGGCGCCGAGCTCGACGGCCAGGCGGACGCCGGGGCCGGGGCCGAGCTGGTTGCCGTGCACGCGCAGGCCGAGGCCGTGGGCGCGCGCGGCGGACAGGACGCGGCGGGACTGGGCCTCGTCGAAGGCGCCGACCTCGCAGAACACGTCCGCCCACCGCACGTGCGGGGCGACGGCGGCGAGCATGTCGCCCGCGGCCAGGGCGGTGTACTCGTCGGGGTCCGCGCCCGGGGGCACGAGGTGGGCGCCGAGGTAGGTGACCTCGTCGACCTCCTGCGCGGCGATGCGGGCCGCGCGCAGCTCGTCCTCGGTGGTGAGGCCGTAGCCGGTCTTGGTCTCGACGCAGGTGGTGCCCTGGGCGGCGGCCTCCGCGACGAGGCGGCGCAGGTTCGCGCGGAGCTCGTCGTCGGTGGCGGCGCGGGTGGCCTCGACGGTGACCGCGATGCCGCCCGCCGCGTAGGGCTCCCCGGCCATGCGCGCGGTGAACTCGGCGGTGCGGTCGCCCGCGAACACGAGGTGGGTGTGCGAGTCGACCCACCCGGGCAGGACCGCGCGGCCCTCGACGTCGACGGCGGTGTCGCAGGGCGGGGCTTGGGCGGCGGGGCCGACCCACGCGACGCGCTCGCCGTCGAGGACCAGGGCCGCGCCGCGCAGGACGCCGAGGTCGTCGTCCTGCGTGGTCAGCTCACCGATGCCGGTCACCAGGGTGCTCACGCCCGCTCCTCCTCCGCCGCTCACGGCCACAGCTCCCCCAGCGCGTCGGACAGCGCCCGGCCCACGTCGCCCAGGACGTGCGCGCCGCCGCGGACGACCTCGCGGCCCGCGACCACCACGGTGTCCACATCGGACGCGGTGGCGGCGAGGACGAGCTGGTCGGGCAGGGCGCCCGCGGTGCGCGGGGTGTCGGTGCGCACGGCGACCAGGTCGGCGGGGGCGCCGGGGACGAGGCCGCCGGGCCAGCCGAGCGAGGCGTAGCCCGCGGTGGTCATGGCCGTGGTGAGCTGGGCGGGGGTGAGCCTGCCGCGGTGGCCGGTGCGGAAGCGCTCGCCGTGCTCCAGGGCCCTGGCCTCGGCGAACGGGTCGACCACGGCGTGCTGGTCGCTGCCGATGGCCAGGGCCGCGCCCGCGTCGAGCAGGTCGCGGGCGGGTCCGTGGCCGTCGGCCAGGTCGCCCTCGGTGGTGGGGCAGAAGCAGGCGGTGGAGCCCGCGAGCAGGCGCACGTCGGCGTCGGTGAGGTGGGTGGCGTGCACGGCGGTGGTGCGCGGGCCGAGCGCGCCGAGGTCGTGCAGCAGCCGGGTGGGGGTGCGGCCGTGGCGGGCCAGGCAGGCGGCGTTCTCGGCGGGCTGCTCGGACAGGTGCACGTGCAGGGGGCCGTCGACCGCGGCGACGACGACCGGGATCTGGTCGTGCGGCACGGCGCGGACGGAGTGGATGGCGGCGCCGATGCGGGTGGTCGGGGTCTGCTCCAGAGCTGACACGCGCTCGGCCCAGGCCTCGGCGGTGCCGTCGGAGAAGCGCTGCTGCACCGGGTCGAGGGGCTGGTCGAAGCCGCCCGCGAGGTAGCAGGTGTCGAGCAGGGTGAGCCGGATGCCCGCGTCCCGCGCCGCGGCGATCAGGGCGTGGCCCATGGCGTTCGGGTCGTCGTGGGGGCCGTGGTGCAGGTAGTGGAACTCGCCCACCGCGGTGTAGCCGGCGAGCACCATCTCGGCGTAGGCGGCGCGGGCGAGGCGGTGGTAGGAGTCGGGGTCGAGGCGGGCGGCGAGGTCGTACATGCGCTCGCGCCACGTCCAGAAGGTGCCGCCGTCGCCGTGGGTGCGCCCGCGCAGCGCCCGGTGGAAGGCGTGCGAGTGGGCGTTGGCGATGCCGGGGAACACCACGCCCGGCAGCCGGGTCCCGGCCGGTTCGTCCGGTGTGGACACCGCGGTGATGGTGCCGCCCGCGGTGTCGATGCGCACGCCCGCGGTGAGGCCGCCGGGCAGCCAGGCGTGGTCGGCCCAGTAGGTCGTCACCGGGCCAGGTGCTCCAGGACCCGGGCGAGCGCGGCGGCGCCCTCGGCGCAGTCGGCGGGCTCGGCGTGCTCCTCCGGCGCGTGGCTGACCCCGGTGGGGTTGCGCACGAACAGCATGGCGGTCGGCCGGTGCGCGGCGAGGACGCCCGCGTCGTGGCCCGCGCCGGTGGCCAGGACGGGCACGTCGCCGAGCGTGGCGTTCAGGTCGTCAGCCAACACCCGGTCGAACACGACCGTGTCGCCGTAGGACTCCTCGGTCACCTGGAGCGAGCACCCCTCGTCGGCCGCGGCGGCCTGCGCGGCGGCGGTGACGTCCGCGACGACCTCCCGCGTGCGCGGCGTGCCGTCCGCCCGGGCGTCGAGCCAGAGGTCGACCGACGAGGCGATGACGTTGGTGCCGCCCGGGGTGGGCAGGATGCGCCCGACCGTGGCGCGGGCCCCGCCGGTCGCGGCCCGGCGCGCGGCGAGGACGGTGGCCGCGGCGGCGACCACCGGGTCGCGCCGGTCACCCATCAGCGTGGCGCCCGCGTGGTTGCCCTCGCCGGTGAACCGGAACCGCCACCGCCCGTGCGCCAGGATCGACGACGCGAGCCCCACCGGCGCGCCGAGGTCGACCAGCCCGCGCCCCTGCTCCACGTGCAGCTCCACGAACACCCCGATCCGCCGCAGCGCCGCGTCGTCGCGCCCGAGCCTGGCGGGGTCCAGCCCGGCCGAGCGCACCGCGTCGGCCAACGTCGTGCCGTCCGGGTCGGTCAGCGCCCGCGCCCGGTCGGCGTCGATCGCCCCGGTCATCAACCGCGACCCCAGGCACGCACTGCCGAACCTGCCGCCCTCCTCCTCGACGAACACCACCAGCGCGAGCGGTGTGCGGGGCATGAAACCCTTGTCCCGCAGGAGGTCCACGGCCTGCAGGGCGGCCACGACCCCGAGCGGCCCGTCGAACGCCCCGCCCCCGGGCACCGAGTCGAGGTGGCTGCCGGTGACGACGGCCCCGTCGCCCGGCTCCCCCCACCAGGCCCAGATGTTGCCGTTGCGGTCCGCCTCGACCCCCAACCCGCGGCGCCGCGCCTCGCCCTCGAACCACTCCCGCAGCTCCGCGTCGACCCGCGTGAACCCGTGCCGCGAGAACCCCCCGCGCCGGTCCACCCCGACCCCCGCGATGTCGTCAAGCCCCGTCACAGCCCAACCCCCCAGCGTAGAACGTCCCGACTGGCGCACCGAGTTCTTGTCCACAGGCCCGGGGGTTCCCCCGATTTCCACTCTGCCAGAGGGGACCGACGCTTCCGGCGCGCGCGCAGCGAACCATCCACAGCCCGCACACCGGCCCTCCCAGGCCAACCCACCAGCCTAGAGCCGACCGCTCCAGCGTGGCGAACTCCATCCACAGCCCCTGGGGACCCCCCGATTTCCACTTTGCCATGAGGGAACGACAGTTCCGATCGGCGTCGCCGCGAACCATCCACAGCCCGCGCACGGGCGCAAACAGGCCAACCCACCAGCGTAGAGCGGACTACGCCAACGTGGCGTCCCCCATCCACAGCCCCCAGGGAACCCCCGAATTCCACTCTGCCACAGGGGAACGACAGTTCTCGGGCGAGCGGCGTCGGTTGTCCACAGGGGACGAGAGGCGAACCTGCCAGGATAGGGGCGTTCGCGCGACCATGGGTGGACGTGTCCACAGGCGCCGGGGGACCCCCGATTTCCACGCTACCGCAAGGGGTGGTGGGAGCGGGAGTCGTGGCGCGGGGGTGTGGACAGGTCGGGGTGGGTGGGGTCATTGGCGGGACATGGGGACGGGGATGTCGTGGGCGGTGGCGACTTCGGTGGCCCGGTCGTAGCCGGCGTCGGCGTGGCGGAGGACGCCCATGGTGGGGTCGTTGGTGAGGACGCGTTCGAGCTTCTGGGCGGCGAGGGGGGTGCCGTCGGCGACGGTGACCTGGCCCGCGTGGATGCTGCGGCCGATGCCGACGCCGCCGCCGTGGTGGAGGGAGACCCAGGTGGCGCCGCTGGCGGTGTTGACCAGGGCGTTGAGCAGGGGCCAGTCGGCGATGGCGTCGGAGCCGTCGGCCATCGCCTCGGTCTCGCGGTAGGGGCTGGCGACCGAGCCGCAGTCGAGGTGGTCGCGGCCGATGGCGACGGGGGCGGCCAGCTCGCCGGAGGCGACCAGCTCGTTGAAGCGCAGGCCCGCGAGGTGGCGCTCGCCCTGGCCGAGCCAGCAGATGCGGGCGGGCAGGCCCTGGAAGGCGACGCGCTCGCCCGCGAGGCGGATCCAGCGGGCCAGGGGCTCGTTGTCCGGGAAGAGCTCCAGCACGGCCCGGTCGGTGGCGGCGATGTCGGCGGGGTCGCCGGACAGGGCGGCCCAGCGGAACGGGCCCCGGCCCTCGCAGAACAGGGGGCGGATGTAGGCGGGCACGAAGCCGGGGAAGTCGAAGGCCCGGTCGTAGCCCGCCAGCTGGGCCTCGCCGCGCAGGGAGTTGCCGTAGTCGAAGACCTCCGCGCCCGCGTCGAGGAAGCCGACCATGGCCTCGACGTGCTCGGCCATCGAGGCGCGGGCGCGGTCGGTGAACTCGTCGGGCTTGTCGCGGGCGTAGTCGCGCCAGTCGGCCAGGTCGACCCCGCGCGGCAGGTAGGACAGCGGGTCGTGGGCGGAGGTCTGGTCGGTGACGACGTCGACCTCCACGCCCCGGCGCAGCAGCTCGGGCAGGACCTCGGCGGCGTTGCCGATCACCCCCACCGACAGCGGGCGCCCGGCCGCGCGGGCGGCGGTGACCCTGGCGACGGCGTCGTCGAGGGAGTCGGCCAGCTCGTCGAGGTAGCGGGTCTGCACGCGGCGGCGGGCGCGGTCGGGGTCGACCTCCACGCACAGCGCGACGCCCTCGTTCATGGTGACGGCCAGCGGCTGCGCGCCGCCCATGCCGCCCAGGCCCGCGGTGACGGTGAGGGTGCCGCGCAGCGTCCCGCCGAAGCGCTTGGCGGCGACGGCGGCGAAGGTCTCGTAGGTGCCCTGCAGGATGCCCTGGGTGCCGATGTAGATCCACGACCCGGCGGTCATCTGCCCGTACATGGTCAGGCCCTGGGCCTCCAGCCTGCGGAACTCCGGCCAGGTGGCCCAGTCCCCGACCAGGTTGGAGTTGGCGATGAGCACCCGCGGCGCCCACTCGTGGGTGCGCAGGACGCCCACCGGCTTGCCCGACTGCACCAGCAGGGTCTCGTCCTCGCGCAGGTCGGTCAGCTCGCGGGTGATGGCCTCGAAGCTGGCCCAGTCGCGGGCGGCGCGGCCGGTGCCGCCGTAGACGACCAGGTCGTCGGGGCGCTCGGCCACCTCGGGGTCGAGGTTGTTGTGGAACATGCGCAGCGCGGCCTCGGTCTGCCAGCCGCGGGCGGTCAGGGCGGTGCCGCGGGCGGCGCGCACGGGGCGCGGGCCGGGGGTGGTCACAGGAACCTCCTGGTGGCGTCGAGCAGGGCGCCGGAGCGCACGAGCGCCTCGGCGGCGGCGATCTCGGGGGCGAGGTGGCGGTCCGGGCCGGGCCCGGGGACGGTGCGGCGGAGCAGGTCGACCGCGGCGCCGGTGGCCGGGCCGGGGGTGAGCGGGGCGCGCAGGTCCAGGGCGCGGGCGGCGGTGAGCAGCTCGACGGCCAGGACGGTGGTGAGCCCGTCGAGGGCGCGGCGCAGCTTGCGGGCGGCCGACCAGCCCATCGAGACGTGGTCCTCCTGCATGGCCGAGCTGGGGATGGAGTCCACCGAGGCGGGCACGGCCAGCCGCTTGAGCTCGGAGACGACCCCGGCCTGGGTGTACTGGGCGATCATGTGCCCGGAGTCGACGCCGGGGTCGGCGGCCAGGAACGGGGGCAGCCCGTGCGAGCGGGCGGCGTCGAGCATCCGGTCCGTGCGCCGCTCGGCCATGCCCGCCACGTCCGCGACCGGGATGGCGAGGAAGTCCAGCACGTAGGCGACGGGGGCGCCGTGGAAGTTGCCGTTGGACTCGACGCGGCCGTCCGGGAGCACCACCGGGTTGTCGACGGCCGCGGCCAGCTCCCGGTCGGCGACCAGCTCGGCGTGGGTGAGGGTGTCCCGGGCGGCGCCGTGCACCTGCGGGGCGCAGCGCAGCGAGTAGGCGTCCTGCACGCGGGTGCAGTCGGGCCCGCGGTGGCTCTGCACGATGGGCGAGCCCGCGAGGAACGCCCTGATCCGGGCCGCCGAAAGCGCTTGCCCCGGGTGCGGGCGCAGGGCTTGGAGGTCGTCGGCGAAGACCCGGTCGGTGCCCAGCAGCGCCTCGACGCTCATGGCAGCGGTCAGGTCCGCGGTGTCGAGCAGGCGGTGCAGGTCGGCGGTGGCCAGCGCCAGCATGCCGAGCATGCCGTCGGTGCCGTTGACCAGCGCAAGCCCCTCCTTCTCGGCCAGCACCACCGGCTCGACCCCGGCGGCGGCGAGCGCGTCGGCGGCGGGGGTGAGCACCCCGTCGACGCGCACCTGCCCCTCCCCCATCAGCGCCAGCGCGACGGCCGAGAGCGGGGCGAGGTCGCCGGAGCAGCCGAGCGAGCCGTGCTCGTGCACCACCGGCACGATGCCCGCGTCGAGCACCGCGGCCAGGGCCCGCACGGTGTCGGGGCGGACGCCGGTGCGGCCGGAGGCGAGCGTCTTGAGCCGCAGCAGGGCCATGGCGCGCACCACCTCGGGTTCGACCTCCGGGCCCGCGCCCGCGGCGTGCGAGCGGATCAGCGACCGCTGCAGGGCGGTGCGCCGCTCGCGCGGGATGTGCCGGATCGCCAGCGCGCCGAACCCGGTGGACACCCCGTAGGTGGGCTCCGGGGCGTCGGCGAGCCGCTCGACGTGCGCGCGGGTGGCCGCCACCGCGGCCAGCGCCGCCGGGGCCACCTCCACCCCCGCCAGCCCCCGGGCCACGGCGACGACCTGGTCCCGCCCCAGCGGGCCACCCCCGACGACGACTCGTTCCATGCCCCCCATCACAGGCCAGGGCCCACCCCCGGCACGAGGGGAGATCGGGTGCAACCGTCTGGCATCCCAGACCCTACCCGCCTAGGGTCGGGGTGTGGGTGGCAGCAGCGACGTCCCCGCGCTGCGCCGCGGGCTGGCCGTGCTGCGCCTGCTGGCCACCAAGGCGGGCCCGGTCACGGCGGCGGCGGTGGCCCGGGAACTCGGCCTCCCCCGCTCAACGACCTACCACCTGCTCTCCGAGCTGACGGCCGCGGGCTTCGTCACCCACCTGCCCGAGGAGCGCCGCTACGGCCTGGGCGTGGCGGCCTTCGAGGTGGGCTCCGCCTACACCCGCCACGACCCCCTCGAACGCCTCGGCCGCCCGGTCCTGGCCCGCTTGGCCCGCACCACCGGCTGCGCGGCCCACCTCGGCGTCCTGCACGGCGCCGAGACCCTGTACCTGGTCCGGGAGCTGCCACCCCTGGCCCACACCGTCACCGACGTGGGCGTGCGCATCCCGGCGCACCTGCCCGCCTCCGGCCGCGCGATGCTCGCCCACCTGCCCGCCGCGCAGGTCCGCGCCCAGTTCCCCACCAGGCAGTCCTTCACCGGGCGCACCGACCGCGGCCCCACCTCCCTCCCCCGGCTGCGCGCCCTGCTGACCCGCGAACGCCAACGGGGGTGGGCGGTCGAGGACGGCTACGTCACCCCCGGCCACGCCTCCGTCGCCGCCCCGGTCCGCGACCACAACGGCACCCCCATCGCCGCCATCAGCAGCACCTTCCGCCACGAGTGCGCCCCCGAGTGCGGCCAGACCTGGCCCGATCTGGCCCACGCCACCCAGCACGCCGCCGACGAACTCAGCACCCGCATAGGCGGCAGGACCACCCCCACCTAACCCACCCCACCGCACGCTCCCACCCAACACTCCCCCCGGCTCGCTCTCATTCGCTTTCACCCCAACGCCACCACCTACGCACCAGGAAGCCCGGCTACGCCACTGCTCGATGCGGTGGTCTTGTTTGGCCGGGGATGGCGATCATGTGCTACCCACGACCGGGGGGTGGGGCCGCAGGCCTCACCTTTTCCCCACCCCGAGCACATGATCGCCGCAGGGGCCCCGGCCAAACAGGACCACCGCATCGAGCCAGCCCACGAACGACCGGGCTCTACCAACGCCGAAGCCGAAGGCGAGGCGACACCCCCGCACACCCCGAGAAACACCAAGGCCCGCGTCCCAAGAGGACGCGGGCCCCAGAGCAACCGGCAGAACCAGGTCAGAAGCCGTTGGCGGCCAACCACTCCTTCGCCACGGCCTGCGGCGTCGGCTTGTCCGCCGCCGCGAGCTTGGAGTTCAGCTCGATCAGCAGCTCGGTCGTCAGCTTGGACGAGATGGCGTTGAGCGTGCTCTTGACCACGTCCGACGCCTTGGACTTGTTCACCAGCGGCACCACGTTCTGCGCCGCGAAGTTGTTCTTCGGGTCCTCCAGCACCACGAACTCGTTGGCGGTGATGGCCGGGTCGGTGGTGAACAGGTCAGCGGCCTGCACGGCACCGGTCTTGAGCGCGTCGACGGTCAGCGGACCGCCGGTGTCGAGCGACTTGTACTCCTTGACCTGGAGGTTGTAGCGCTGCACCAGGCCGGGCAGGCCGTCGACGCGCTTCTGGAACTCCGGCGGGCCGCCGAAGGTCACCGGGCCCGCGGCGGCGAGGTCGTCGATGCTCTTGAGGTTCTTCTCGGCGGCGAAGGACTTGCTGACGACGACGGCGTCCTTGTCCTCGGCCTGCGACTGCTCCAGCACCGTCAGCGTGTCCGGCAGCTGCTTCTGCAGGGCGGCGTAGACGTCGGCGGAGGAGGTCGCGGTGTCCTCCTTGTTGACGTGCTTGAGCAGCGACCCGGTGTACTCGGGGATCAGGTCGATGGACCCGTCCTGCAGGCCGGGGTAGTAGGTCTCGCGGCTGCCGATGTTGAGCGTCTTGGTGACCTTGACGCCCTTGGCCTCCAGCGCGCCGGCGTAGATCTCGGCGAGCAGGGTGCTCTCCGGGAAGTTCGCCGAGCCGATGGCGATGGTGTCGGAGGCGGCCTTGCTGCCCGACGGGCCCCCGGACGACTGCGACAGCGGGTCGGAAGACCCACCGCAGGCCGCGAGGGTGAGCAGCGCGGCGGTGGCCGCCGCGGCCGCGGTGAGAACGCGCTTCATCTACGGGCTCCTCGTTCAGCTTTCCGTTGCGGACGCGACCGCCGGCCGGTCGGTCCTGGTCGTCGCGCGCGAGGCCCGCGCGCGGGTCTTGCGCAACCCGGGGGACACCACCAGCCACTGCACCCCGGTGAGCAGCGCCTCCACCGCGATCGCCAGCGCGGCGATGAGCACCGCGCCCGCCGCCATCTGGTCGAACTCGCGGAAGGCGAAGCCGTCGATGACGTAGCGGCCCAGCCCGCCGAGGGCGACCTGGGCGGCGATGCTGACGGTGGCGATGATCTGCAGGGTGGCCGCGCGCAGCGCGCCGAAGATCAGCGGCAGCGCGTTGGGCAGCTCGACCTTGAGCAGGATCTCCCACTCGGTCATGCCGACGCCGCGGGCGGCGTCGACGACGGACCGGTCGACGTTGCGGATGCCCGCGTAGGTGCCCGCGAGCAGCACCGGGATGCCCAGCACCACCAGCGCGATGGTCAGCGCCGACACCGCGTGCACGATGCCGAACGAGAGCACCAGCAGGATCACCAGGCCCAGCTCGGGCACGGCGCGGAAGGAGTTCACCACGCCGACGACGAAGGTGCCGCCGCGGCCGGTGTGCCCGATCCACATGCCCAGCGGGATCGCCACGACGGCGGAGGCGAGCACGGCCAGCGCGGTGTACTGCAGGTGCTCCAGCAGCCGCTGCGGGATGCCGGGGGTGCCCAGGGTGTTGGTCCAGTGCGCGGGGTCGGTCAGCCAGGCGATGACCTGCTCGAAGATGCTCACGCGCCCGCCCCCGCCTTCGGCCCGACCCGCGTCCACGGGGTGAGCAGCCTGCCCAGCAGCGCCAGCAGCGCGTCGACCAGCAGGGCGAGCACGACGATGGCGACGATGCCCGCGATGATCTCGGCGAAGTTCGACAGCTGGGCGCCCTCGGTGAGGAAGAACCCGAGGCTGAGCACGCCGATGAGCTGTCCGACGGCCACCAGGCTCATGTTCGACACCGACGCCACCCGCACGCCCGCGATGAGCACCGGCAGCGCCAGCGGCAGCTCCACGGCGAAGAACCGCCCCGCCGGGCGGTAGCCCATGGCGGTGGCGGCGGTGGTGACCGACTCCGGCACCGCGGCCAGCGCGTCGGAGATGGAGCGCACCAGCAGCGCGATCGTGTACAGCGACAGCGCGACCACGACGTTGACCGGGTCGAGCGTGCGGGTGCCGATGACCAGCGGCATCACCACGAACAGCGCCAGCGACGGGATCGTGTAGATGAGGCTGGAGACTGGGACGAGGACCGCCCTGGCGACCTTCCAGCGGTTGGCGGCCCAGCCCAGCGGCAGCGACACGACCGTCCCGATGACGACGGGGACGATGGCCAGCCACAGGTGCCGCAGGCTCGTGCGCAGCAGCGCGTCGAGGTTGGCGGCGACCCAGCTCACGACGGCACCCGGCCCGCCGCCCTGGCCTCGGCCAGCGCGCTCACCACCGACTCCGCGGTGACGCCGCCGACGACGGCGCCGGAGGTGTCGACGGCGATGCCCACCCCGGACGGGCTGCTCAGCGCCGCGTCCAGGGCGGTGCGCAGCGACCCGGCGCCGCCCTCGGCCCCGGGGTCGACCGAGTACAGCGACCCGCCCGCGACGAGCCGGTCGGCGGTCACACTGTCCACACCGGACAGGACGTGCTCGTTGACCCAGCCGACCGGGTGGTTGTCGCCGTCGACGACCACGGCCCAGCCGTCGCGCAGGCCGCCGCGGGCGGTCTCGGCGTCGGCGCCCAGGGCGACGCTGGCGACGGGGTTGACCGGCACGCCGTCGGCGGTGAGGAAGCCCAGGGCCCGGTAGCCGCGGTCGCGGCCGACGAACGAGGCGACGAAGTCGTCGACGGGGCTGGCCAGCAGCGCGGTCGGGGTGTCGTACTGGGCGAGCGCGCCGCCCACCCGCAGCACCGCGACCTTGTCGCCGAGCTTGATGGCCTCGTCGATGTCGTGGGTGACGAACACGATGGTCTTGCCCAGCTCAGACTGCAGGCGCAGCAGCTCCTCCTGCAGGTCGTCGCGCACGATCGGGTCGACGGCGCTGAACGGCTCGTCCATCAGCAGCACCGGCGGGTCGGCGGCGAGCGCCCTGGCCACCCCCACGCGCTGCTGCTGCCCGCCGGAGAGCTGGGCGGGGTAGCGCTTGGCGAGGGCGGCGGGCAGGCCCACCACCTCCAGCAGCTCGGCGGCCCTGGCGCGCGCGGCCCGCTTGTCGGTGCCGGTCAGCACGGGCACGGTGGCCACGTTGTCCAGCACGGTGCGGTGCGGGAACAGGCCCGCGTTCTGGATGACGTAGCCGATGCCGCGGCGCAGCGCGGCGGGCGGCTGCGAGCGCACGTCGCGCCCGTCGAGCAGGACGGTGCCCGAGGAGGGGTCGACCATCCTGTTGATCATCCGCAGCGAGGTCGTCTTGCCGCAGCCGGACGGGCCGACCAGGACGGTGATCTTGCCGTCCTCGACCACCAGGTCCAGGTCGTCGACCGCCACCGTGCCGTCGGGGTAGCGCTTGGTCACGGACTGGAACTCGATCACTCGGGCCCCTCGTTCGACACGGCACCTTGTCGGCCGTGGATCGCACGACCCTAGCCCGATCGGGGCACGGGAGCAGGCCCATTCCAGGATGTGACCGCCGGGCGGGGGGCGCTGATCTCCCATCCGGGTGAACCGGTTGGGTCGACCTCCGTAGGCTCCCGGGGTTGTGGGCCCCTCGCTGACGACCTTCCTGGACTCCCGCGGCGCGCACTCGCGCCCCCTGCGCGAGCTGCTGGCCGACCTCGCGGTCGACTGGCTCGACCTCGACGAGCTGGTGCGCCGCAGCGCCCAGCCGCGGCGCACGGTGGAGGAGCTGCTGGCCGCCGCGGGCGACGAGCTGGAGCGCGACGGTTCCCGCTACCGGGCGACCCCGGGCGCACGGGACGACTTCACCGCTTCGGTGCACCCGGACCCGGCCGAACACGATGCGGTGCTGGCGCACTGCGAGGCCTTCCTGCGCGGTGTCCCCGTGCCGTTGAAGGCCCTCGACCACGTGCAGGCCGACGCGGCGACGATGGCCCGCCGGGCCCTGTGGCTGGGCCGGACCTACTGGCTGGAGGACGCCCACCTGCTGTGCGTGGGCGACCACGACCTCACCGCGCTGGCGGCGTGCGCGGCCAACCCCGGGCTGCGCGCGACGGTCGTCGACGTCGACGAGCGGCTGCTGTCCTACGTGGACGCGCAGGCCCGCGAGCACGACCTGGACGTGCGCTGCCTGCACGCCGACTTCCGCTTCGGCCTCCCGCCCGCCGCCGTCGGCTCGGCCGACCTGGTGTTCACCGACCCGCCCTACACCCCCGAGGGCATGCGGCTGTTCCTGGCCCGCGGCGTCGAGGGGCTGCGCTCGCCGGAGGGGCGGCTGCTGGTGGCCTACGGCTACAGCACCCGCAACCCCACCCTGGGCCTGAAGGTGCAGCGCGAGGTGCTGGACCTGGGCCTGGTGTTCGAGGCCGCGCTGCCGTCGTTCAACCGCTACCACGGCGCCCAGGCCGTCGGCAGCGCCTCGGACCTCTACGTCCTGCAACCCACCACCCGCTCCCCCCGGCTGGCCGAGGCGGGCCTGGGCATCTACACCCACGGCCCGCAGTCGGTGGAGTCCGCGTCCGCCCCCGCCGCCGCCGTCGCGGCCCTGCTGGAGCTGACCGGCCCGCGCGCGGTGCTGCACAGCCCCGGCTGGGCGGAGCCGTTCCGCTCCGGCCAGGCCCTCGCCTTCGACCTCACCGCCGACCCCGGCCCGTGGCTCGCCCGCACCCTGCTGGCCGCCCCCGCGGTCCGCGTCGGCGCCCTGGTGGTCAACAACCACCCCGACACCACCAACGCCGAGGCCCAGCGCGCCCTGCGCGAGCTGGTCGCCCCCAAGTTCGACCTGACCTTCCACCGCAGCATCGCCGACGGCAAGCACGCCGTCGTCGCCGCCACCCCCGTCGACCCCGCGGGCGTCCCCCGCGCCCTGCTCGACCGCGCCCACGGCAAGCTCGCCAACACCTGGCGCGAGGCCCTGGTCCGCGAGGTCCCCGGCCTCACCAAGCGCGAGGCCCGCGACCGCGTCGCCGCCCTCGCCCCGTCCGACCGCGACCTGGAGAACCGCCTCGTCGACCTCCCCCTCGACCGCGTCCGCGCCGTCCTCCGCGCCGCCGCCACCCCGTAGCCCGGTGGGCGGCGGGCACCCGATCAGAACAACGCCAAGCCCGTCGGTGTCAGGTCAGGGACGGCGCCGAAACCCGCGCTGCCAGGTCGGGGACGGTGCCGGGCGGGGACGAGGGGGTGGGCGGCGGGAGGAATCAGCTCACGCTCCGCTGGGGATGTGGACCGGGCCGAGCTTGAGGACCTCGCGGAACTCCTTGGCGGGGATGGGGCGGGAGAGCAGCCAGCCCTGGTAGGCGTCGACGCCGACGCCGCGCAGGACGTGGAACTGGGTGGCGTTCTCGACGCCCTCGGCGACGCAGCTGCGGCCCATGGCCCTGGCCATGTCGACCAGGGCGCGGGCGACGGCGAAGTCGGAGGCGTCGGTGGCCACGCCGGAGACGAACCGGCGGTCGATCTTGATGATCTGGGCGGGGAGCTCCTTGAGGCGGGCCAGCGAGGAGTAGCCGGTGCCGAAGTCGTCGACGGCGAAGCGGACGCCGCGCTCGACCAGCTCGGCCATGGCCTCGCGCGAGCGCGAGGGCAGGTCGATCAGGGAGGTCTCGACCAGCTCCAGGATGACCCGGTCCCAGGCGATGCCGGTGGCGGCGACCGCGGAGGACACGATGTCGACGAAGTCGGGGTCGCCGGGCACCAGGCCCGCCAGGTTGACCGCGATGGCGACGCCGCCGCCGAGCACGCCGCCGCAGAGCTGGGGCCACTCGGCGGCCTCGGAGAAGGCCGTGCGCAGCACCCAGCGGTCCAGCTCGCCCTGCAGGTCGCCCTGCTCGGCGACGGGCAGGAAGTCCCCGGGCATGAGCAGCCCGCGCTCGGGGTGCGGCCAGCGGACCAGGGCCTCGGCGGAGAGCACCGTGCCGTCCGGGCCCACGACCGGCTGGTAGTGCAGCACGAGCTGGTCGTTGGCGATGGCCTCGCGCAGCTGGCCCTCCAGCAGCATCTGGCTGTTGGCCGAGGCGATCAGCGCGTCGGAGGCCAGCGAGACCCGGCCGGTGCCGCGGGCCTTGGCGGCGAACATCGCCGCGTCGGCGAAGCGCAGCAGGTCCGCGCCGGTGGTCTCCGGGCCGCTGGGCACCGCGGCGCCGATCGAGGCCGACACCCGCAGCAGCTGCCCGCGCACCGGGACCGCGGTGCGCAGCAGGGAGGCGACCTGGTTGGCCAGCACCTCGACCCCGCCCGCCTCGGCCACGTCGGAGCAGATGACGACGTACTCGTCGCCGGACATCCTGGCCACCGTGCACGAGGGCGGCAGGCCGCGCTCCAGCCTGCGGGCCAGCGCGGTGATCAGCTCGTCGCCGACGTCGTGGCCCAGCGAGTCGTTGACCCGCTTGAAGTTGTCGACGTCGCAGAACAGCAGGGCGATGCGCTCGTGGTCGCTGCCGCCGAGCAGGGCCGCCAGCAGCTCCTTGACCGCGGCGCGGCCGGGCAGGCCGGTCAGCTCGTCGTGGGTGGCCTGGTAGCGCAGCCGCTCGGCGGTGCGGCGGCGGTCGGTGACGTCGGCGAAGACCACCAGCCAGAACCGGCGGCCGTCGTCGGTGACCGAGACGGTGGCGTTGAGCTCGCAGTACACCGGCTTGCCCGCGGCGGTGGCCAGCACCCGCTGCCCGCTGTGGAACGCCGAGGAGCTGCCCCGGCGGGCCTCCCGGTCGTCGGGGTGGGTCAGCTGCTCGGCGGTCATCCCGCGCAGCCGCTCCAGGCCCATGCCCAGCAGCGAGCACAGCGCGTCGTTGGCGTCGACGAGCCGCTCGGCGTCGTCGAACAGCGCGATGCCGACCGGGGTGATGGCCACCAGGTCGGTGAACCGCTTGGACGAGCGCTGCATCCTGGTCTCGGTGGAGCGCTGCTCGGTGACGTCCTGGCAGGTGCCGATCATGATGGCGCGCTCGGAGTCGGCGGCCTCGCCGCGCACCCGGAACACCCGGCGGGTGCCGTCCGGGCGCACCACCCGGTGCTCGCACTCCACCGGCCTGCGCGCGGTGGCCAGCTCCTGCCACCGCTGGTCCACCCAGGTGCGGTCGTCGGGGTGGACGATCCGCAGGTAGTCGGCGTAGGTGATCTTGGTGCCGGGGTCGACGCCCGCCAGCTCGTAGAGCATCGACGACCACAGGCACTCGCCGGTCTCGGTGTCCCACTCCCAGGTGCCCATCCTGGCGACCCGCTGGGTCTCGCGGAACAGCCTGCCGTCCTGGCTGAGCTGGCGCTCCAGGGCGCGGATCTTGGTGACGTCCTGCACCGTGCCGTGCACCGCCGCCAGCTCGCCCGCGTCGTCCCACTCGGCGGTGGCGCGCACCAGGAAGGAGCGCTCCCCGGTCTGGTCGCGCACGTCCAGCTCGACCGGGGCGGCGGTGCGGTCGGTGCGCAGCCGGGCGCTGAACTCGGTCAGCACGTCCCGGTCCTCGGCGTGCACCAGGTCGATGAGGTCCTCGGTGGTGCTCGCCGCGGGCAGCCCGCAGAGCCTGCGCAGGCCCTCGGACAGGTACACCCGTCCGGTGCCCGGCTCGACGGTCCAGCTGCCCATCCGCGCGATGAGCTGCGCGCGCAGCAGCACCTCGCGCTCGGCGGCCGGGTCGTCGGCGAAGTTGACCACGCCCGGTTGTACCAGCCCGGCAGCGGAAAATCGACCTGGGTCCGCGTCCGCGGGCACGACCGCGGCGGCGATGTCCGCGCGCACGGTGTGCTCGGCCACGGCGCAACCCTCCACCCTCGTGTGAGCGGGTGGGGCACCGCTGCCGAGCATCCCGCTGGGGCTCAGGCTACCCCGTCCTCCCGCGCGGCCCGAGCCACCGCCGCGGCCACCTCGGGGGCGACCCGCGGGTCCAGCGGGCTGGGCACGATCCGGTCCGGGCCCAGGTCGTCCTCGGCCACCGCGGCGATGGCGTCGGCGGCGGCCAGCTTCATCCGCTCGGTGATCCGCCGGGCGCCGACGTCGAGGGCGCCGCGGAAGATGCCGGGGAAGGCCAGCACGTTGTTGATCTGGTTGGGGAAGTCGCTGCGGCCGGTGGCCACGATGGCGGCGTGGCGGCGGGCGACCTCGGGGTGGATCTCGGGGTCGGGGTTGGACAGCGCGAAGACGATCGAGCCGGGCGCCATGCTCGCCACCAGCTCCTCGGGCACGGTGCCCGCGGAGAGGCCGACGAACACGTCGGCGCCGCGCAGCGCCTCCACCGGCCCGCCGCGCAGGCCCGCCCGGTTGGTCACCTCGGCCATCCGCTCCTTGACCGGGTTGAGCCCGGCGCGGCCCGGGTGGATGATCCCGCGCGAGTCCAGCAGGGTCACGTCCCCCACGCCCGCGGCCAGCAGGATCCTGGCGCAGGCGATGCCCGCCGCGCCCGCCCCGGCGATGACGACGCGCTGATCTGCGATGTCCTTGCCGAGCACCTTGTCGGCGTTGCGCAGCGCGGCCAGCAGCACGATGGCGGTGCCGTGCTGGTCGTCGTGGAAGACCGGGATGTCCAGCGCCTCGATCAGCCGCTCCTCCAGCTCGAAGCAGCGCGGCGCGGAGATGTCCTCCAGGTTGACCGCGCCGAACGACGGGCGCAGCCGCACCAGGGTCTCGATGATCTCGTCGACGTCGGTGGTCTCCAGCACCAGCGGGATCGAGTCCAGGCCGCCGAAGGTCTTGAACAGCGCCGCCTTGCCCTCCATCACCGGCAGCGCGGCCGCCGCGCCGATGTCACCGAGGCCGAGCACCGCCGTGCCGTCGGAGACCACCGCGACCAGCCGGGAGGTCCAGGTGTACTTGCGCGCCAGCGCCCGGTCCTCGGCGATCGCCCTGCTCACCTTCGCCACCCCGGGCGTGTAGGCGATCGACAGCGCGCGGCTGTCCGACAGCGGCCGGGTCACCGACACGCCGAGCTTGCCGCCCAGGTGCTCGGCGAAGATCTCCTCGTCGGTGATCGGGGCGTCGGTGAGGGTGCTCTGCTGGTCCATGGTCGTCTCGTTCAGGGCGGTCATCGGGGTGCGTCCTCCAGGATCGCGGCTCCGCTCGACGCGCCGGGGCGCGGAGCGGTCTTACCGGGCGGCCGCGGCCCGGCGGTGCGGGACCGGTGGCGCCACCCGTGCTCGTGCAGCGGTCACCGTCCCGGGGGTGCGGGGCGGCGTCCGCGGACGCTGCGGTCCCCCCAGTCTGGCAGGCGCCGCGGCGGCGTGTCTGCGGCGGGGGTCACATCGGCGCGTCGGACATCCGCAGGTCAGACACCACGTCACCGGACGTCCGTCCGGTTTGGGCCGGGCACTGGGCGTGTACCTGGTGTTTTCCGCGTGTTGCGGGCGTGTGGCGGCCCGGACCAGCGGCGGGAGGGGTGAGCGGGGTCTCCTCCCCCGCGCGGGTGAGGGCCGCGCGGGGGCGCGCGCTGCTTAGACTGCGGCCCCATGCAGGCACGACAGCTCGCCGTCCCGGGCGCCTTCGAGTTCACCCCCCGGTCCTTCCCCGACGACCGGGGCGTGTTCGCCTCGCCGTTCCAGGCCGAGGCGTTCCGCGAAGCGGTCGGGTTCGGGCTGACCCTCGCCCAGACCAACCACAGCCTGTCCCGGCGCGGGGTGGTGCGCGGCCTGCACTTCGCCGACGTGCCCCCCGGCCAGGCCAAGTACATCTACTGCGCGGCGGGCTCCGCGATCGACTTCGTGGTCGACATCCGGGTCGGCTCGCCCACCTTCGGGGCCTGGGACACCGTGCGCATCGACCCCGAGGGCTTCCGCGGGGTGTACGTGCCCGAGGGCGTCGGCCACGGGTTCGTCGCCCTGGAGGACGCCACGGTGGTCAACTACCTGTGCTCCACCGGCTACAACCCCGGCGCCGAGCACGGCATCAACCCGCTGGACCCGGAGCTGGGCCTGCCCTGGCCCACCGGGGTCGAGCCGATCCTGTCCGAAAAGGACGCCAAGGCCCCGTCGCTGGCCGAGGCGCTGGCCACCGGGCTGCTGCCGCGCTACGAGGACTGCCTGGCCCGCTACGCCGAGCTCAAGTCCTCCTGACCCGACCCGGCCGCGGCCGCAGCCGCCACCGCACCACCCCCCGCACCCGCGCGGGCCCCAGCTCGCGCGAGTCCGTCGACGCCCCGGCGAAGTCCCCCTCGACGTGCCAGAGCCGCCCCACCGGCCGCACCGCCCGCTTCACCGACAGCTGCCCCGGCCGCGCGTCCCAGGTGACCAGCACCACCGCACCGGCCCGCCCCCGCCCCCGGGTGGCCACCACCACGTCCCCCGGCGCGAGCGCGGGCGACATCGACGCCCCCCGGACGGCCACCAGCGCCACCGGTGACCAGCGGCGGAACACCTGCATGGCGCTGATCATCCCCGACCACCTCCCCCGGCCCCCGGCGCCCCCCGGGAGTAGGGTCGGACGCGTCGGAGCACCCCCTTGGCTCATGGAGGAACCATGCGACTGCTGTCGCGCTTCTTCACCCCCCGGCTGGAGGCCACCGCGCACTGCGACCTCCCGTGCGGCGTGTACGACCCCGCCCAGGCCCGCATCGAGGCGGAGTCGGTGAAGGCGATCCAGCAGAAGTACCAGGACAACGAGGACCCCGAGTTCCGCACCCGCGCCATCCTCATCGCCGAGCAGCGCAGCGATCTCGTCAAGCACCACCTGTGGGTCCTGTGGACCGACTACTTCAAGCCGCCGCACTTCGAGAAGTACCCCGACCTGCACGACCTGTTCAACCGCGCCACCAAGGCCGCGGGCGCCAGCGGCACCAAGGGCTCCATGGACCCGGCCACCGGCCAGGCCCTGCTGGACCTCATCGCCGAGATCGACAAGATCTTCTGGGAGACCAAGAAGGCCTGACGCCGCAGCGCTGACAACGGCGCTGACCAGCGGAGACGTCTCCGCTGGTCAGCGCCGTTCGTCGTTGGCCAGCGTGCTCGCACGGCCCGGGGACGACCCCGGGCGCTCCGGTGTGGACTGTTCATCGAGGTGCTGGCCACGGCAGGACTACGCCGCTGAGTGAACGTCCCCGTGCCGGAGCGCCACTCGGCCTGCGCGCGGAACTGAAGATAGGGTCCATGGCATGCCTTCCTCGGCCGAAACGCTGCTTGACCAAGCTGTTGAGCTGGTCCGGTCGGAGTTGAAGGAGAGGCAGCCTCGGCGGTTCGCGCACCTTCGGGGCGCCAAGGAACGCGCCGAATCCGTCAGACCATTGTTCTCGCGCGAAGACGGGGACTTGCTGGTGGTGACGGCCTTGCTGCATGACGTCGGGTACTGCGATGCGGCTGGCCTGACCGGGTTTCACCCCCTTGACGGTGCTCGCTTCCTATCCGGGCTCGGCTACCCCGACCGGCTGTGTCACCTGGTGGCACACCATTCGTGCGCTCGGCTTGAGGCCGACCTTCGCGGCCTCGGGCCTCAACTGGCGCTGTGGGAGGACGAGCGGACGGCGCTGAGGGATGCGTTGTGGTGGGTGGACATGACGACGTCGCCGGATGGCGAGGTGGTGCCGTTCGAGGTGCGGATCGCGGAGATCCAGGAGCGGTACGGCCCCGGCGATGTGGTGACGCGGTTCATCCGGGCTGCTGAGCCCGAGTTGCGCGGGGCCGTGGAGCGGACTGAGGCGCGGCTGGTTTCTCTCAGGTGAAGTAGGGCGTGGTCCGGTTCTCGCGGCCGTGTTGGATGCGGAGCCGGATGCTGGGGTGGATGTTGAGGCCATCGAGTTCGTCGGGTTTGACCCAGAGGACTTCTTTGCTCTCGGTGCTGGTGCGCAGCTCACCGCCGGTGGGGGTGGCGCGAAAACAGAGGGAGAACTCCTGGCGGACCTCGCCGTCTGTGAAAGCGATGACGTGGTTGGGGTTGCTGTAGGCGCCGATGAGGGCAGTGACCTCCACGTCGACACCGGTCTCTTCTTTGACTTCGCGGATGACGGTCCCGGACAGCGTTTCGCCGTATTCGAGGGCTCCGCCGGGGATGGCGTACAGGTCGTTGTCAGTGCGGCGTATGAGGAGGAGGTCTCCGTCCTCGTTTTCGATGTAGGCGGTGACGGCGACGACGATGGAGTTGGGTTCAGGCGCATCGGGGTCGTCGAGGTAGTCGATCCGGGCCATGTGGTTATCACCATTTCGGGGGTTTGGCGGTGTCCCAGACGCTGGCAAAACTTTCGGAATAGGTCTCGAAGAGGTCGCCCCCGGAGAGCCTGTGGAGGTGCATCACGGGAGCGTGAGCGGCCATGAAGCCGTAGACATGCGTGTTGACGAGCATGTCGTCGTCGAAGCGGTAGAGGCTGTTGTAGAGGGTGGTGCCGTGGCAGCGGATGCTGATGTTGGGAGTATCCGCGAGAGGTTTGAAGAACGCCAGTGAGTTGCGGACCTTGGCGGCGAGGGTGCCCTTGCCGATACCTTCTTCAACGCTGCGCTTGGTCACTTCGCGGCTGACGGGGTCGCCCAGGGCTATCCGGATCCTCGCTCCTTCTTCGGCCTTCGCGCGGAGTTGCTTGACGAGGCGGGGGTTGTCGGTGAGGAACATGCCGGAGTACACCAGCAGCTCGATGTGGCGCTCCGCTCCGGCCAGCAGGTGTTCCCACAGCTCGGCAGGGACGGAGTGGCGGTGCGGGTAGACCTTGACGATCTCGGAGGTGCCGATCTCGGCCTTGCGGTCTGGTGCCACCGCGTCGGGCCACAGGTAGTTCTCGGACTCGCGCACGAGCGTGGCGATGGTGCGGCGGTGACGGGGATAGGGCGTGCGGCCCTGGGTGATCCAGCGCTCGACGGTCTTGGGGTCGACGCTGGCCGCTCGGGCCACGTGGGTCAGGTCCAGGCCGTTCCGGTGGAGGGCATCACGCAGGCGTTCGTTGGGCACGGGTACCCCCGGTATTACGTCTAGGGACGTCTCGACCCTAACCAGGACGTCCTGAGATGTCCCGCTGTGCGGTGCTCGCGTCCTGCTGTTTCACCGACATTGGGTACATGCCCTGGAGTGGCCCGGGGCTGCGACCAGGAGGAACAGCGATGCCAGTCATCCAGATCCAACGCGGCCAGGGGTTCCCGGTCGTGCTCGTGGTCAACGCGGCGGCCCTGGGCCGGCTGTGCGAGGCCATCAGCGACGGCAGGCAGCAGCTCGCGAACGCGGGGACGCAGCTGTGAGCGCGAACCCCGCCGACCAGCACACCGGTTCCCTGCCGCAGCTCGCTGACCTCATCCCCGAGCCGCTGTCCTCGCGCTGGGAGGACTCCTACAAGCAGTACGTCCGCACGGTCGCGGTGCGCGCCACCGGCGCCGGTGAGGCCCGGGTGATCGCGGAGGCGTCGGGAGCGGTCGCGCAGACGTGGCGCGCCATCTCGAACGTGCCGGGTCTGCCCTGGTGGAGCGTGGCGGCGGTGCAGGCAGCGGCGGAGGTCTTCGACGAACAGGCCGGGCACTGGCACGCCTTCGCCGACCACGTGGCCGGGCGCAGGGAGGGCGGCCGGTGAGCGCGCAGGCCATCTCGCTCCCCCTGCCCACCGCGTCCGAGCTGGTCGCGGCCCTGCACGACCACCTGGCCCGGTTCGCCCACGTGGTCGCCCAGCCGTCGTCCATCTCCGTCGTGACCGCGCAGGAGTACCCGGTGCGCGTGCGGCTGCGCGGCGGCACCCTCGCCCAGACCTGCGCCGAGCTGCTGACCTGGTTCGAGTCGATCGAGGACGGCAAGACGCTCGTCCGCCGCTCCCCCGACGGCGGAACGCTCATCCTGGAACTGCGCGGCCACACCGCCGACGACGTCCGCGTCATCGTCAACGGGGGCCTCCAGTGGAGCCTCGGCTGGTTCCCGTCCCTGCGGGCCGGGCAGAGCACCGCGCTCGGATCAGCTCTGCTCAGCGCACTGGCAGCCGACCCGTGGGAGCCCGACACGACCTTCCCAGCCGCCGTGATCAACCTCAGCGCCACCGGGGGTGATGGCAGGTGAACCGCATTCCGCCTCAGCTGGTGCCCCAGGTCCCCTACATCACCACCTGGTCGGGCGAGGAAAGCAAGCGGCAACGGGTCGTCGACCGCAAGGCCGGACCGGGGATCGCGTTCGTCGACGAGCGGCCCCAGGATCGCGACTCGCGAGGGCTGCTCTGGACCAGGCAGAAGCGCGCCTACGGGCGGGGCAGGCCGCTGTTCGGACAAGTACACAGCCCCCGCCAGCGACACGCCATGGACAAACTCCTGTGCCAGGTCTGCGCCCACCCCGCCGACCGCGACCCCGACGGCGGAGTCCTCTGGATGCTGCGCGACCACCGCAACGACTGGCCGGACTGGCCCAACGGCATGGCGGTCACCGAACCACCCATCTGCCGCAACTGCGTCAAGGTCTCCGCACAACGGTGCCCCGCCATGCGCAAAGGGCACGCCCTCATCCGCGCCTGGGCCATGCCAATCGCCGGCGTGCGCGGCAACCTCTACCGCCCCACCGAGAACGGGCCGGTGCTGATCGGACCCCAAGTGGTGTGGTTCGGGGCGGACCTGCGGTGGGTGCTCGGGATGCACCTCGTCCGGGAGTTCACCGAGGCCGACGTACTCAACTGATCGGCGGCGTGCGTTCGGCGCGGGTGCGGTCCACGAGCGATTCCGGATCGTGGTGGACCTGACCGCCAGGTTTGTCGGCTGGCAGCGCCGTTCGGGGGGTTGCCAGGGGCGTTACTCGTCAGTAGCTTCGCGGCGTGGGTGAGACGTTGACGTTCCGGGCGTGGCGGGCTGTCCAGGGGAAGCCGCTGGGCAAGGTGCTGTTCTCCGCGGCGGCGATGGTGCGGGTGCCCTACTTCCGGACGGTGTTGCCGTTCGTGCGGGAGATGGGGCCGGGGCGGGCGGTGGTGAGCGCGCCGAAGTGGTGGGGGGTGCACAACCACATCGGGACGTTCCACGCGATCGCGGTGTGCAACATGGCGGAGATCGCGATGGGGATGTTGGCGGAGGCGACCGTGCCGACGAGCCACCGGTGGATCCCGAAGGGGATGTCGGTGGAGTACACCGCCAAGGCTCGGACGGGGCTGGTGGCGACGGCGGAGGTGGTGGTGCCGGAGTTCGGCGGGGACGCGTTCGAGCTGCCGGTGCCGGTGTCCATCCGGGACACGGGTGGGACCGAGGTGGCCAGGGCGGTCATCACGGTGTGGGTGACGCCGGCCGCTTAGGCCGAGCGCGTGTCGCGCCCACCACATGACCGCGGCGGTGCTCCGCTGTGCATGGTTCGGACGAGTGCGGGTAGTCGCGTTGGTGGTGCCGCGAATGGCGGTGTGACCAGGCACGAGCGGCGGGTTGGCCGATCCCGCGCCACTGCGGCGGCGCCCCACGCGGGCGGTGGCGGGGCGGCATACGATCAGGGCCATGACCAACACGGTGTTCCTGCTGCGGCACGGTCAGACGGAGTGGTCCGAGAGCGGCAAGCACACGAGCCGGTCCGACATCCCGCTCACGCCCGAGGGGGAGGAGCGGGCGCGGCGGACGGGGGAGATGCTGGCGGGCATGCTGGAGCACCCCGCGCTGGTGCTCTCCAGCCCCCGCGAGCGGGCGGTGCGCACGGCGGAGCTGGCCGGGCTGGCGGTCGCGGAGACGACCGAGGACCTGGCCGAGTGGGACTACGGCGAGTACGAGGGGATCACCACCGCCGAGATCCGGGAGACGGTGCCGGGGTGGACGGTGTGGACCCACCCGACGCCGGGTGGGGAGACCGCGGAGCAGGTGACAGCGCGGGCCGAGCGGGTGCTGTCGCGGGCGCGGGCGGCCGGGTTGGACGTGGTGCTGGTGGGGCACGGGCACTTCAGCCGGGTGCTGGCGGCGACGTGGGTGGGGCAGGACGCCGCCTACGGGATCCACTTCGGACTGGACCCGGCCGGGCTGGTGGTGCTGGGCGAGGAGCACGGGCTGCCGCAGATCAAGCGCCTGAACGTGCACCCGTGAGCGGGGCGGTCCGCCGGGTGCGGGAGTCCGATGTGGACGCGGTGGTGGCGCTGGAGCACGAGCTGGCCGCCTACCAGCGCGCGGCGGACCGGTGCGAGCTGACCGCGGAGCAGCTGCACCGGGCGCTGTTCGGGGCGGACCCGGCGCTGTTCGGGCACGTGGTGGAGGTCGGCGGCGAGGTCGTGGGCAGCGCGCTGTGGTTCCTCAGCTTCTCCACCTGGCGCGGGGAGCACGGGATCTACCTGGAGCACCTCATCGTCCGCGCCGGGCACCGGGGCGGCGGGTTGGGCAGGGCGCTGCTCGCCGCGCTGGCCGCCGAGTGCGTGGCGCGGGGGTACCCGCGGCTGGAGTGGGCCGTCATGGACTGGAACGAGCCGTCGATCGGGTTCTACCGGTCGCTGGGCGGTGAACCCCTCGGCGGGCAGACGGTCTACCGGCTCGCGGGCGGCGCCCTGGCCGCCCTCGGGGGCGGCCAGGGCGGCGGGGTCACACGCCCGACGTCTGGGTGATCCAGTCGCGGTACTCGAACGTGGCGGTGTAGTTGCTGGTGGTCGCGCGGTCGCTCGTCGAGGCCACGCCCACCTGGTAGTACTGACCGTCGACCGGGCTGGTGGCGAACATCGGGCCGCCGGAGTCCCCGCCCGCGGCGATGCCGTCGCCGTAGGTGACGGTGACGGCCCGGCCGCCCCGGTAGTCCGAGCCGCTGGTGGTCGCGACGGTCACGTCGGCCACCTTGAGGGTGCGCGACTGGCAGTTGATCTCGGGCTGGTCGGTGCAGGTGGCGCCCCAGCCGTAGATCTGCACGGTCTGGCCGCCGGAGACCGCGGACCCCGGGCCGAGCGGGGCGTAGGTGGCCTGGACGTCGTGGTCGAGCTCCACCAGCGCCAGGTCGGCGGTGGGGTGGGTGTGCACGGAGACGCCGGTGGCCTGCTCGCCCTGGGTCTGGTCGAGCGAGCCGATGTGGAAGGTCAGCGTGCCGCCGCCCGCCACGCAGTGCTCGGCGGTGAGGATCCACTTGGCGGCGATGATCGTGGCGGAGCAGGTCTCCCGGCCGTCGGAGAACAGCCGGGCGGCCCAAGGCCCGCTGCCGGCGTCACCGCCGTCGATGATGCGCGGGCTGTAGTCAGTCGCCTCGGCGGGCGATGTGAAGGCGGTCAGGGCGGCTGCGGTCGCGCAGGCCAGGGCGGCGCCGACTCGGATGGTGCGCACGGGGTCCACCTCGTCTCACAGGGTGATCGGGACCACCGCAGCCTCACCCGCCCGGGATTGGTGAACCACCCGCCGATAGTCGGAAACTTTTCACCGACGTGACGGACCGGTCAGTCGGAACCCTCATCGCCGTGCGCCCACAGCGTCGTCCTCGGGTGGAACAGCAGCACCAGCGCGGCCACCGCGACGACCGCCACGGGGACGCCGATCTCGGGCCGCCCGGAGGGCCCGATGGCGTACCAGGCCGCGCCCGCGACGAGCACCTCCAGCACGATCGACGGCCCGCGCGCCCACGTCCGGCCCAGGAACAGCCCGCTCGCGCACGCCACCACCCCGCCGGTGAACACCGCGAAGTACGCGACCTCGCCGAGCACCGTGCGGGTGCCCAGCGCGCCACCGCCGCCGAGCCCCTCGACCAGCAGGACCACGGTGAACACCAGGGCGGCCAAGCCCTGCAGCGCGATCAGCGCGCCCGCGCCGAGGACGGTGCGCGGGGCGTTGGCGGTCAGTGGCACGGGAATCCCTCGCTAGGTGTCGACGCGGTGGGCCACCGGGGGACGATGACCGTCCGTGTGCACCGCCGATCGTATGCCACTCGGACGGCCGGTCGTGCCGGGCGCGGGTGACAGGGCATGATCTGGGTGTCACACCTCGCGGAGCGATGAGCAGACGGTCGTCTGGGTGCACTCGTCGAACCGCGGACCGGCGGCGGAGGGAGCGGCGGCTCGGGCGATCCCGGACTGGCGGCGGGTGGGCGCGCGGCGCCCCGACCCCGCCGGCCTACCCTGCGGCCATGCGCGCAGTCCTCGTCGTGAACCCCAAGGCCACGGCAACCACCTCGGCCGGGCGCGACGTGCTGGCGCACGCGCTGGCCAGCGCGGTCAAGCTGGACGTGGTCGAGACCGACTACCGGGGCCACGCGCAGGCGGCGGCCGCCCAGGCCGCGGTCGACGGCGCGGACCTGGTGGTCGCCCACGGCGGCGACGGGACGGTCAACGAGGTCGTCAACGGCCTGCTGGCCGCGGGACCCGGTGCCGCGACGCCGATGCTCGGCGTGGTGCCGGGCGGGTCGGCGAACGTCTTCGCGCGCGCCCTGGGGCTGCCGCGCCACCCCGTCGAGGCCACCCACGAGCTGCTGCGGGCGCTGGCCACGGGCAGCAGCAGGCGCGTCGGGCTGGGCCGGGTGGAGGCCGACGGGGGCGAGCCCGCCCGCTGGTTCACCTTCAACGCCGGGGTCGGCTGGGACGCCGACGTGGTCGACACCGTGGCCCGCAAGCGCGGCAAGCGCGCCACCTCCGCCCTCTACGCCCGCTCCGCCCTGGCCAGGTACGCGCGCCCGGGCCGCAAGCGCCCCGACCTGGTCGTCGAGGTGCCGGGGCTGCCCACCGCGCGGGGGATGCGGCTGGCGTTCGTGTCGAACACCGACCCGTGGAGCTACCTCAACGCGCGGCCGCTGCGCCTGAACCCGACCTGCTCGTTCGAGGGCGGCCTCGGCCTGTTCGCGCTGGACTCGATGGGCCTGTTCACGGTGCTCAACGCGGGGTGGCGGGCGCTGAGCGGCAGGGGCGAGCAGCGCGGCAGGCACCTGCTGCGCCACGACGACGTGCCCGCGGTGGTGGTGCGCGCGGCCGAGCCGGTGCGCGTGCAGTGCGACGGCGACCTGCTGGGCGAGCGCGCGCTGGTGCGGTTCACCGCGGTGCCGGACGCGCTGGCCGTCGCCGTGCCGGTCGCCGCCCGGCCCCAGGGGCGACCCGTTTAGCCCAGGGCGCGCGGGGGTAGAACCCAGACAGCGGACAACTTCACAAGCACTGCGTCACCCGAGACGTCAGACGCCTCCACCAGTGGGTCAGCCGGTCGCGTTACGGCCGTGATCAAATCGTTGCCCACCGTCGTGTCAGGGCTCTGACGTGGATCTTTCGGGTGAGTTCACTCACCGGGCTCAGAAGAACCCTTGACATCCGCTGAGTTCGTGAAAGCATTCACAAGCACCCCGACGACCGGATGACGACTAGAGGCGTGCCATAGCGCGCCTTGAGCGAGGAGCACGTAGAAATGGACTGGCGCCACCGCGCGGCCTGCCGTGACGAGGACCCCGAGCTGTTCTTCCCCGTGGGGACGAGTGGCCCCGCGGTCCTGCAGGTCGCTGAGGCGAAGGCCGTTTGCCACCGCTGCCCCGTCGCCTCCAACTGCCTGTCATGGGCGCTCGAAAGCGGCCAGGACGCTGGCGTGTGGGGCGGGATGAGCGAGGACGAGCGTCGCGCGCTGAAGCGCCGCAACGCCCGGACCCGGGCACGGAGCAACGCCTGAGCTTCCGCTGACACGAACGCGGAAACCCACAACGCGAAGAAGGTCGACCGTCGAGAAATCGGCGGTCGGCCTTCTTGCTTTTCCAGGCGATTCCGGCGCCCGGGAACCCGTTGATCACAGGCTGATCACGGGTGACGGTGTTGCGATTACCACCAGTGACCGATTCACCCGCGGCGGTGCGACAGCGGCACCCGCAGCACCGCCTCGGTGCCCTTGCGGTCGCGCTTGCCCAGCGACAGGCTCCCCCGCAGCTCCGACTCGACCAGGGTCCGCACGATCTGCAACCCCAGGCCCGTCGCGCGCTCCAGGGAGAACCCGCGCGGCAGCCCCCGGCCGTCGTCGGCCACCACCACGTCGAGCCACCGGGCCGAGCGGGTGGCGGTCACCACGACCTCCCCGGAGTTCCCGGCCGGGTAGGCGTGCTCGACGGCGTTCTGGACCAGCTCGGTCAGCACCATGACCAGCGGGGTCGCGACCTCCGCGGCCACGACGCCGAACTGCCCGCTCTTGCGGACCTGGACGTGGCTCTCCGCCGCGGCGACGTCGCCCAGCACCGGGATGACCTTGTCGATCAGCTCGTCGAGGTCGGCGCGCTCGTCGACCGAGGTCGACAGCGTCTCGTGCACCAGGGCGATGGCGGCCACCCGGCGCACCGACTCCGCCAGCGCCTCCTTGGCCTCCGGGGAGCTGGTGCGCCGCGACTGCAACCGCAGCAGCGCGGCGACGGTCTGGAGGTTGTTCTTCACCCGGTGGTGGATCTCGCGGATCGTGGCGTCCTTGGACATCAGCGCGCGGTCGCGGCGGCGCACCTCGGTGACGTCGCGGCAGAGCACCAGCGCCCCCGCGGGCTTGCCGCCGGGGCGCAGCGGCAGCGCCCGGAACAGCACGGCGGCGCCCCGGCGCGACTCGGCGTCGATGCGCATCGTGGGCTGGCCCTCCAGGGCCGTGACGATGCGCTGGGACACCTCCGTGGCGTCGAACGGGTCCGCGATGAGCGAGCGGGTCAGCGGGGCCAGGCGGGCGCCCACCAGGTCCGCGGCGTGGCCCATCCGGTGGTAGGCCGACAGCGCGTTCGGGGAGGCGAAGACCACCGAGCCGCCGGTGTCCAGGCGGATCAGCCCGTCGCCCACCCGCGGCGAGGTGTGCACGTCCGGGGAGGGCTCCGCGGTCGGGAAGGTGCCGTCGGCGACCATGTGGCACAGGTCGCCCGCGATGCCCAGGTAGGCGATCTCCAGGCCGCTGGGCACGCGCGGGACGGCCAGGTTCGTCTCCCGCGACAGGATGCCGATGACCTCACCCCGGTGGACCACCGGGACGGCCTCGCGGCGCACCGGCACCCCCAGGTACCAGCGCGGGTCCTCCTCGCGGCAGATGCGCCGCTCCGCCGCCGCCCGGCGCAGCTGCGGGTTCTCCTCGGCGTCGGTGTGGCTGCCCACCACGTCCTCGGTGTGCGCGGTGGGCGCCGTGGTCGGCCGCGCCTGCGCCACGCAGATGTAGCGCTCCTCCCCGTCGGGCACCGCGTCCGGGCCCTCGGTCACCCGCACCCAGAGCAGGAAGTCGGCGAAGGACAGGTCGGACAGCAGCTGCCACTCGGCCACCACGAGTTGGAGGTGGTCCACCGCGCCCCCGGGCAGCCCGGTGTGCTCGGCCAGCAGGTCAGACAGCGTGGACACGCGGCTCCGTTCGCAGGCTCCGGCGCGCGCCCGGACCCCCGCCGCCGGGGCGCGCATTCCCGCCGCGCCCCCTCCCCGCCGGGGAGCCGGACGCGGCCATGGCAAAATCTACGTCAACGGTGCGTGACCGCGAGCAGGTTGTGAGGTCCGCGCCACCCCCGAGACGAGGAGGCAGCCATGTCGAAGCGCGCGCGCAAGCGTCGCGACCGCAAGAAGGGCGGCGCGAACCACGGGAAGCGCCCCAACGCCTGAGCGGTCGCCTCAGACGCCAGAAGGCCCCGGACGGGATCACTCCCGCCGGGGCCTTCCGCGTTCGCTGGGGCGCCGCTGAGGGGGTCAGCTGCCGTCGCCCGGCTCCACCTCGGCCTCCACCACGACCGTGCGGGTGATGCCGACGTTGCCGCCGTGCTCGATGACCGTCTCCCGGATCCGCGCGCGCAACCGGGCGCGGAAGTCGTCGGGGGCCTGGTCGCCGCCGCACTTGCGGGACAGCAGGGCCTTGAGGTGCTCGTCGATGCCGTACTCCTCCAGGCAGGGGGAGCACTCGTCGAGGTGGCGGGCCAGCAGCTCGCGCTTGCCCTTGTCGCACTCGTTGTCGAGGAACAGCCACACCTCGGACAGCACCTGCGAGCAGTCCGTCTCGTGGTCGCCGCCGCAGCTCACTTCCCGCTCACCTCCCCGGAGCGCACGAACCCGCGCTCCCGCGCCACCCCGGCCAGCAGCTCGCGCAGCTGGCGCCTGCCCCGGTGCAACCGCGACATCACGGTGCCGATCGGGGTGCCCATGATCTCCGCGATCTCCTTGTAGGCGAAGCCCTCGACGTCGGCCAGGTACACCGCCAGCCGGAACTCCTCGGGCAGCTGCTGCAGGGCGTGCTTGACGTCGTCGTCGGGCAGCGCGTCGAGCGCCTCCACCTCGGCCGAGCGCAGCCCGGAGGAGGTGTGGCTCTCGGCCTTGGCCAGCTGCCAGTCGGTGATCTCGTCGGTCGGCGACTGGAGCGGCTGCCGCTGCCGCTTGCGGTACCCGTTGATGTAGGTGTTCGTCAGGATGCGGTACAGCCACGCCTTGAGGTTGGTGCCCGCGGAGAACGACTCGAAGGCCGCGTAGGCCTTGAGGTAGGTCTCCTGGACCAGGTCCTCGGCGTCCGCGGGGTTGCGCGTCATCCGCAGCGCGGCGGAGTAGAGCTGGTCCAGCAGCGGCATCGCGTCGCGCTCGAACCGCTCGGCGCGCTCCTGCGGCGTCTCCACCCGCTCCTCGGCGGTGGGCTGGGTCTCGGTGCGGGGCACCCGACTCCCTTCGGCGGCTCTCGCACCCGTGCTCAGGTGCGAATACGGCGACATCGAGTCTACGCGCCCGACGGGTCGCCTGCCGCCGCCCGGGCGTGCGGTCGGCCGCGTCCCGGCCGTCCCGCCCTGCCTCACCATCTCCGTCTGCACGCCACGCACAACGCGGTGGGGCGGCGCGGCATTCCGCGCTAGTGTCCCCCGCCGTGGCAGGACGAGGAACCCCGGCGACGGCGCTGCTGGCCAAGCGCCAGGTCGCGCACACCGTGCACACCTACGACCACGACCCGCGCTCGGAGTCCTACGGGCTCGAAGCCGCCGAGGCGATGGGGGTGGCGCCCGAGCGGGTGTTCAAGACCCTCGTCGCGGACGTGGACGGCGCGCTGGTGGTGGGGGTGGTGCCGGTGTCGCGGCAGCTGGACCTCAAGGCGCTGGCGGCCGCGGTCGGCGGGAAGAAGGCGCGGATGGCGGAGGTCGCCGCGGCCGAGCGCAGCTCGGGGTACGTGGCCGGGGGGATCTCGCCGCTGGGGCAGAAGAAGGCGCTGCGGACGGTGGTGGACTCCTCGGCGCTGGGGTTCGAGACGGTGTTCTGCTCCGGGGGGCGGCGGGGGTTGGAGGTGGAGCTGGCGCCGGGGGACTTGGTGGCGCTGACGCGGGGGGTGGCTGCGGCTATCGCTGTGTGAGGGGGTGTGGGGGTGGCTCGCCTGCGGCTTCGGGGGTGAGGGGCATCGGGCTTCGCCCGATTTCCGGTTGTTGAGGGCGGGCTCGATGCGGTGGTTGCGCTTGGTCGGGGCCCCTACGGCGATCATGTGCTGCGGGCGGGGAAAAGGCGGGCTGAAAAGACGCCCGCCCGTCCCGTTGGGTAGCACATGATCGCCTCCCCCGACCAAGCACAACCACCCCATCGAGCACCTGCGTAGCCGGGGCGCCTGCTGCTTGGGGGGTTGCGCTGGGAAAGGGGGTGGGAGGTGGGGACGGGTTCGTGGAACGCGGGGCTAGTCGGGCTTGGGGGCGGAGTCGTCGACGCCTGCTTTGGAGGACAGGAGGCGGCGGAGGGAGGTGAGGCGGCCGGGGGTGGCCTGGCCGGTGGTGACGGCCTCGTCGAGCATGCAGCCGGGGTCGGCGGGGGGGCCGAGGTGGCCGCAGCCGGAGGGGCACTCCTCCGCGAGGGCGACGAACTCCTCGAAGGCGGCGACGATGTCGGTGGGGGTGATGTGGGCGAGGCCGAAGCTGCGGATGCCGGGGGTGTCGACGATCCAGCCGCCGTCGGGGAGGGGGAGGGCGACGGCGCTGGTGGAGGTGTGGCGGCCCTTGCCGACGGCGCTGACGGCGCCGGTGGCGCGGTCGGCGGCGGGGACGAGGCGGTTGACCAGGGTGGACTTGCCGACGCCGGAGTGGCCGACCATGGCCGAGACCTCGTCGGTGATCAGGGCGCGCAGCTCGGCGGGTTCCTGGTCGCGGCGGGTGATGACGACCGGGAGGTCCAGCTCGGCGTACTGGGCCAGCAGCTCGGCGGGGTCGGCGAGGTCGGACTTGGTGAGGCAGAGGGTGGGCTGGAGGCCACCGGCGTAGGCGGCGACCAGGCAGCGGTCGATGAAGCCGGTGCGCGGGGGCGGGTCGGCCAGGGCGCAGACGATGAGCAGGCGCTGGGCGTTGGCCACCACGACGCGCTCGAAGGCGTCGGTGTCGTCGGCGGTGCGGCGCAGGACGCTGGTGCGCTCGGCCACGCGGACGATCCTGGCCAGGGTGTCCGGGGCGCCGGTGGTGTCGCCGACCAGCTCCACGGTGTCCCCGATGACCACCGGGGTGCGGCCCAGCTCGCGGGCGCGCATGGCCACCACCAGCCGGTCGGCGTCGCCGTCGACCGCGCAGGTCCAGCGGCCCCGGTCCTTGCCCACCACCATCGCGCCGACCGCGTCGGCGTGCTCGGGGCGGCGCTTGCTGCGGGGGCGGGAGCCCTTCCCGGGGCGGACCCGCACGTCCGACTCGTCCAGCCTGCTCCAGTCGCCGCGGCGGGGCACCTCAGGCACCCGCGCCGAGCAGCGCCGACCACATCGCCGGGAAGTCCGGCATCGTCTTGGCCGTGGTGCCGATGTCGTCCACCGACACCCCCGGCACGACCAGGCCGACGATGGCGCCCGCGGTGGCCATCCGGTGGTCGGCGTAGGCGTGCCAGAGCCCGCCGCGCAGCGGCGCCGGGCGGATCACCAGGCCGTCCTCGGTCTCCTCGGCGCGCCCGCCCAGGGCGGTCAGCTCGGCCACCAGGGCGGCGAGCCGGTCGGTCTCGTGGCCGCGCAGGTGGGCGATGCCGCGCAGGCGCGACGGGGAGTCCGCGAGGGCGGCCAGCGCCGCCACCGTCGGGGTCAGCTCCCCCACCTCGCGCAGGTCGACGTCGACCCCGCGCAGCCGCTCCGGGCCGCGCGCGGTCAGCCCCCCCGCGGTCAGCTCCACCTCGGCGCCCATCAGCTCCAGGATGCCCCGGAAGTGGTCGCCGGGCTGGGTGGTGGCGGCGGGCCAGCCGGTGACGGTGACCTCCCCGCCGGTGGCGGCCGCGGCGGCCAGGAACGGGGTGGCGTTGGACAGGTCCGGCTCCACCACCCAGTCCACCGGGGCGATCGGGCCCGGCTCGACCCGCCAGGTGTCCGGCTCGGAGTCGTCGACCACCACGCCCGCGGTGCGCAGCATGGCCACGGTCATGTCGATGTGCGGCATCGACGGCACCGGCGCGCCGTCGTGGCGCACGGTCAACCCGCGCTCGTAGGCGGCGCCGGAGAGCAGCAGGCCGGAGACGAACTGCGAGGACGCCGACGCGTCGATCGTCACCGCGCCGCCGGGCACCCCGCCGCGGCCCTCGACGGTGAACGGCAGCGCGTCGCCGGTGACCTCCGCGCCCAGGGCGCGCAGCGCGCCGAGCACGGTGCCCATCGGCCGCTCCCTGGCGCGCGGGTCGCCGTCGAAGTCCACCCGGCCCTCGGCCAGCACCGCCATCGGCGGCACGAACCGCATCACCGTGCCCGCCAGCCCGCAGTCCACCGCGGCGGGGCCAGCGAGCGGGCCGTGCGCGCCGGTGCGGATGGTGGTGCCCTCGACCTCCACGGGCACGCCCAGCGCCCGCAGCGCGGCCACCATGAGGTCCGCGTCGCGGCTGCGCAGCGCGCCGGTGGTGGTGGTCGGGCGCCCGCTCAGCGCGGCCAGCACCAGCGCCCGGTTGGTGATCGACTTCGACCCGGGGACCGTGGTGGTCCCCTGGACGGGGGCGGCGGCGAGCGGCGCGGACCAGGGCTGCGGCATGGCCCGATCCTCCCGCACCGGGGCGGGGGGCGGGTGACCGGCTCGCTGCCCGCCGCCGTTCGTGCCACCATCGGTGGTCCGGCGTGCCACCATGCGTGCACCCGAGGCGGAGGAGGACCGACCGTGTGCGGCAGGTACGCGTCGTCGAAGGACCCCGCGGCCCTGGCGGCCGAGTTCGACGCGGCGGACGCCACCGGCGACGCCGAGCGGGCGCCGGACTACAACGTCGCCCCGACCAAGGACGTGGTCACCGTCGTGCAGCGCCACCCGCGCGACGACGAGGGCAACCCCGACACCTCCACCACCGAGCGCACCCTGCGGGTGATGAAGTGGGGCCTGGTGCCCGCGTGGGCCAAGGACGCCTCCGGCGGCGCCAAGCTGATCAACGCCCGGTCGGAGAGCGCGGCGCAGAAGCCGACGTTCAAGAAGCCGCTGGCCCAGCGCCGCTGCATCCTGCCCGCCGACGGCTGGTACGAGTGGCGCCGCGACGGCAAGCACAAGCAGGCCTTCTTCACCACCGACCCGGACGGGCGCAGCCTGGCCATGGCCGGGCTGTGGACGACCTGGCACGACAAGGCCGACCCGGACGCGGGCGTGCTCATCACCTGCGCGGTGCTCACCACCGCCGCGGTGGGGCCGCTGGCCGAGGTGCACGACCGGATGCCGCTGCTGCTGGCGCCCTCGGCGTGGGCGGACTGGCTCGACCCCGACCGCGCCGACGTCGCCGACCTGCTCGCGCCGCCGTCCGAGGAGCTGGTGGGGGCGCTGGAGGTGCGCCCGGTGTCGTCGATGGTGAACAACGTGCGCAACAACGGCGCCGACCTGCTGCGCCGGGTGGACCCCGACGGCGCCGAGCTGCCCGGCGCGTGAGCACCGCCGAGGTCGACACCCCGCACGGCCCGGCCAGGGTCGAGCTGCACTGCGCGGCGGAGGGCCGCGCGGCGCTGCTGCTCGGGCACGGCGCGGGCGGCGGGATCAGCGCCCCCGACCTGGTCGCAGCCACCCGCGGCGCGGTGGAGGTGGGCGTGCACGTGGCGCTGGTGGAGCAGCCCTACCGGGTGGCCGGGCGGCGCGCGCCCGCCCCGGCCAAGCAGCTCGACGCGGCGTGGCTGGCGGTGGCCGCGGACCTGGCCGCGACCCGGTTCGCCGGGATGCCGCTGGTGTTCGGCGGCCGCTCGTCCGGGGCCAGGGTCGCCTGCCGCACCTCGGCCGAGGGCGAGGCGGTGGCGGTGCTGTGCCTGGCGTTCCCGGTGCACCCGCCGGGCAAGCCGGAGAAGAGCAGGCTGCCGGAGCTGGACGCGGTCGCGGTGCCGACCCTGGTGGTGCAGGGCGAGTCCGACCCGTTCGGGATGCCCGCGCCCGCCGGGCACCGCGAGGTCGTCGCGCTGCCGGGTGACCACTCGCTCAAGCGGGAGGCCCTGGCGCTGACCTGGGCCGTGTCGGAGTGGCTCGAACGGGTGCTGCGCCCCCTGGAGGACTGAGGCCCGCGCGGGCCCGGTGGTAACGCTGAGCGATGCTTTACCGAAGCGTTAACCACAGGGGCGGAACGGTGCGGCCCCGGGTGCGTCAGAACCGGTGACACCAGAGAAGACACTCGCTGAGGGGTTGTTCCATGCGCAAGACCAAGCTGATGGTGGCGGGAGCGCTGCTGGCCACCGCGACCCTGACGGCGTGCAACTCCACGCAGTCCGGCTCCGCCGCGCCGGTGGGCGGGCAGTCCACCAGCTCCAGCGCCGCGCCGTCCGGCTTCGACACGCTCAAGTCGCTCACCGACGCCGTCGCGCAGAAGTCGGCCTCGGCCAAGAGCGCGCACGTGAAGATGTCCTCGTCGATCGGCTCCACCTCGTTCACCGGTGAGGGCGACTTCGACTTCGCCGCCGAGAACACCGCGATGCAGATGTCGATGGAGATCCCGGGCGCGGGCGCCGTGGAGATGATCCTGGTCGACCAGACCATCTACATGAAGCTGCCCGCCAACCTGGTCCCCTCGGACAAGCCGTGGATCAAGTTCAGCCAGGACGGCACCGACCCGGTGTCCCAGCAGCTGGCGGGCACCATGGACCAGCTCAAGAGCTCCGACCCGCGCGAGGCCCTGCAGAAGATCGTCAACGCCGGTGAGATCACCTCGAAGGAGGAGACCGAGCTCAACGGCGAGAAGGCCACCCACTACTCGATCACCGTCGACGTGACCAAGCTGACCGAGGAGTCCGGCTACGACGCCGAGACCCGCAAGGCCATGCAGGACGCGGGGATCAAGGAGTTCCCGATGGAGGTCTGGGTCAACGGCGACGCCCTGCCCCTGCGCGTGGTGACCACCGTCCCGCTCCCGGCCGCCGCCCAGGCGACCGCGGGCACGTCCGAGGTCAAGGTCACCGCCGACTACACCGACTGGGGCAAGTCGGTGGACGTCCAGGCGCCGGACCCCTCGCAGGTCGGCACCCTGGGCGGCTGACACCCCACAGGCTCCACGCCGAAGCGCAGCACCCAGCGGAGGCCCCGCAGGCACCCAGCCTGTGGGGCCTCCGCCCTGTCCGGCGCCGTTCCGGCGGCCGCCGGTCACCCCATGTGCGGGTACTCGTGCCCGGCGGGCGGCACGAACGTCTCCTTGATCGACCGCGGGCTGGTCCAGCGCACCAGGTTCTGCAACGACCCCGCCTTGTCGTTCGTCCCCGACGCCCGGCCCCCGCCGAACGGCTGCTGCCCCACCACGGCACCGGTGGGCTTGTCGTTGACGTAGAAGTTGCCCGCGGCGAACCGCAGCGCCCGCTGCGCCTGCACCACCGCCGCCCGGTCGTCGGCGAACACCGCCCCGGTCAGCGCGTACGGCGACGACGAGTCCACCAGCTCCAGCACCTCGGCGTAGTCGGCGTCGTCGTAGACGTGCACGGCCAGGATCGGGCCGAAGTACTCGGTGGTGAACGGGTCCTGCAGCGGGTCGCTGCCCAGCAGCACGGTGGGCTGGACGAACCAGCCCCGCGAGTCGTCGGCGGTGCCGCCCACCAGCACCTCGATGGAGGCGTTGGCCTTCGCCGCGGCCAACGCGCCCTGGTGCTTGGCGAAGGCCCTGGCGTCGATCACGGCCCCGCCGAAGTGGCGGAAGTCGGTGACGTCGCCGTAGGACAGCGACGCGGTGACGTCCACCAGCCGCTCCCGCACCCCGCCCTCCCACAGCGACCGGGCGACGTAGGCGCGCGAAGCCGCCGAGCACTTCTGCCCCTGGTACTCGAACGCGCCCCGCACCAGCCCGTTGACCAGGGCAGCCGGGTCGGCCGAGGCGTGCGCGACGACGAAGTCCTTGCCGCCGGTCTCCCCCACGACCCGCGGGTAGGCGCGGTAGGTGTCGAGGTTGTCGGCCACCGTGCGCCACAGGTGCTTGAACGTCCTGGTGGACCCGGTGAAGTGCAGCCCGGCGAAGTCCGGGTCGGCCAGCGCCACCTCCGACACCGCGGCGCCGTCGCCGGTCACCAGGTTCACCACCCCCGGTGGCAGCCCCGCGGCCTCCAGCAGCCGCATCGTGTGGTGCGCGGCGAGCATCTGCGTCGGCGACGGCTTCCACACCACGGTGTTGCCCATCAGCGCAGGCGCGGTGGGCAGGTTGCCCGCGATGGCGGTGAAGTTGAACGGGGTCACCGCCACGACGAACCCGTCCAGCGGGCGGTGGTCGGTGCGGTTCCACACCCCCGGCGACGACACCGGCTGCTGCTCCAGCAGGGTGCGGACGAAGGACACGTTGTAGCGCCAGAAGTCGATCAACTCGCAAGCCGAGTCGATCTCCGCTTGCTGCACCGACTTCGACTGGCCCAGGATCGTCGCCGCGTTGAGGGTGTCGCGCCACGGGCCCGCCAGCAGGTCCGCGGCGCGCAGCAGCACCGCGGCCCGCTCGTCGAACGGCAGCTCCCGCCAGGCCGGGGCGGCGGCCTTGGCCGCGGCGACGGCGTCGGCCACGTCCTCGGCCGTGGCCTGGGCGGTGGTGCCCAGGACGTGGTGGCGGTCGTGCGGCTGGACCACGTCGACCCGCTCGCCCGCGGCCATCCGGGTGCGGCCGCCGATGGTCATCGGCAGCTCGACCCGCTCGGACTCCAGCTCGGCGATGCGGGCCTGGAGGGAGGCGGTCTCCGGGGAGCCGGGGGCGTAGGTGGCGATCGGCTCGTTGCGGGGGGTGGGGGTGGACGTGATGGCGTCCATCGGGGTCGCCTCCGTGGTCGTCTGGGGGGCTTGTGGCCGGGTGACGAACATGGTGGCACGGGCGCTGGGATCGGGCCGGGTGTTGTCCACAGGGGGGTGCTGGGGGTGCCTCGCCTGCGGCTTCGGGGTTGGGGCGGGCATCGGGCTTCGCCCGATTTCCGGCCGTTGGGGGGCGGCTCGATGCGGTGGTTGCGCTTGGTCGGGGCCCCTACGGCGATCATGCGCTGCGGGCGGGGAAAAGGCGGGCTGAAAAGACGCCCGCCCGTCCCGTTGGGTAGCACATGATCGCCTCCCCCGACCAAGCACAACCACCCCATCGAGCAGGGGCGTAGCCGGGCCGCCTGCTGCGAGGGGGGTGCGCTGGGGAAAAGCGGGAGGGGCTGGGTGGGGTGGAGCAGGGTGGGGTGGAGCTGGGTGGGGTGGAGCTGAGTGGCTAGAGGAGTTCCAGGAGGAAGGGGAGTTCCTGGACGGCGTACCAGGCGAGTTCGTGGTCTTCGGCGTCGCCGAGGGTGAACTCGGCGTCGGGGTCGCCGAGGTCGGCGGCGTCGATGGCGGCGGCGGCGGCGCGGACGGCGGGTTCGGCGTCCTCGGTGTCGAAGTGGATGGCGGCGACGGCCTTGAGGGGGACGGGGCCGGAGAGCTTGACGACCGCGTGGTCCAGGTCGGGGCGCAGCTCGGCGCCGTCGACGTCGGCGGAGACGACCGCGCGGCGCATGAGGGTGTCCGGGTCCTTGTCGGCCTCGGCGTTGAGCAGGCGCAGGGAGGCGCGGGCGGCGTCGAGCATGGCGGCGTACTCCAGCTCCTCGTCGCCGCCGGTGGCGTAGGACTCGCGCAGGGCGGGGGTGAGGGCGAAGGCCGTCCCGCCGAGGGCGGACAGCTCGCCTTCGGTGTTCAGGGTGCGCAGCATCGTCACCGTCGCCGGTAGGTAGACCCTCACTCGATCACGCTCTCACGGTTGTCAGGAGTTCTTCGACGGACTCTTCCAGCATGCGGGCCAGCAGGTCCACGTCGGACATCGCGGTGCGGTCGCCGGTGAGCCCGAAGTACACACCGCCGTCGTACGAGGTCACGCCGATGGCCAGGGCCTGGTGCTTGTTGAGCGGCATCACCGGGAACATCTCGGTCATCCTGGCGGTCCCCGCGTAGAGGGGGATCTGCGGGCCGGGGACGTTGGTGATGACCAGGTTGTAGATGCGCTGGGAGAACGACGCCGCCGCGCGGGCGCCCAGCGAGTGCAGGGTGGGCGGGGCGAAGCCGCCGACGCGCAGCAGCGCCGAGGCCGCCACCGAGCGCACCGAGTCGTTGTGCGCGCGCAGCTCGTGGCTGACGTGGTGCAGCCGGACGAACGGGTTGGGCTCGCCGACGGGCAGGTCGACCAGCTGCGGGGTGACCTGGTTGCCCAGCATCCCCGGCACGGTGCCGTCGGCCACCTCGTCGCGCACCGCCAGCGGCACCAGCGCGCGCACCACCGTCGACGAGGTCACCTGCTCGCCGCGGGAGAGCAGCCACGAGCGCAGCGCGCCCGCGATGACGGTGAGGATCACGTCGTTGACGGTGCCGCCGTGCAGGGCGCGCACGTCGCGCAGGTCCGAGAGCCGGGCGCGGGCCACCGCGAACAGCCTGGCCCGGCCGACGGTGGCGTTGAGCGGGCCGGGCGGGGCCGGGCGGGCGGCGATGCCGATGGCCGAGACCAGGGCCTCCACCACCCCGGTCACCCGCTGCGTCGCGGCCAGCGCGTCGGCCAGCGCGGCGCGGCCGTTCTCCACCAGCTCGGCCGGCCTGCGCACGGTGTCGGCCACCGCGTCCACCAGCAGCCGGGCGGCGCCGGGCTCGCGGCGCGGCAGCCACGGCTCCTCCCCCGCCTCCTGCGGGGCGTGCGGGGCCGCGTCCAGGATGACCTGGCCGAAGTCGATCGTGCGCACGCCGTCGACCAGCGCCTGGTGGGTCTTGGTGACCAGGGCGACGTGCCCGCCAGCCAGCCCCTCCACCAGGTACATCTCCCACAGCGGCCTGCTCTGGTCCAGCGGGCGCGCCAGCAGCCGCCCCACCAGGTCGAACAGCTGCTCGTCGCTGCCCGGGCGGGGCAGCGCGGAGCGGCGCACGTGGTAGTTGATGTCGAAGCCGCGGTCGTCCACCCACACCGGGCGGGCCAGGTGGCCGGGCACCCCGACCACCCGCTGCCGGTAGCGCGGCACCAGGGCCAGCCGCTGCTCGACCAGCGACACCAGCTCCGGGTAGCCGAACCCCGAGCGCGGCCTGCGGAAGACCGCCACCCCGCCGACGTGCATCGGCGTGACGGGGTCCTCCAGGTAGAGGAACGACGCGTCGAGCGCGGAGAGGCGGTCCGGCATGCCCCCGATCCTGGCACACCGGCGCCGGTCGGACCGGGGGCGTGGCCGGTGTCATGCCAGACTGCACGGCGTGCCGCAGGAACCCTCCCCCAAGGACCGCTTCGTCACCGTCTACGGGCGCAAGCCCGTGCTGGAGGCGCTGGCCGACGCCCGCCTGTCGGTGGACAAGGTGGTGCTCGCCGACAACGCCAGGGGCGCGGCGGCCCGGGAGATCCTGGACGCGGCCCGCGACCGCGGGGTGCCGGTGCAGCGCGCCACCCCGCACCGGGTGAAGGTGCTCGCGGGCAACGGCAAGCAGGACCAGGGCGTGCTGGCCGACGTGGTCGCCCCCCGGATGCGGCTGCTGGCCGACGCGCTGGCGGCCCGCTCGGCGCCCCGCTCGGTGCTGCTGCTCGACGGGGTCACCACCCCGGCGAACGTCGGCATGATCCTGCGCACCGCCACCGCCGCGGGCATCGGCGGGATCGTGGTGCCCCGGCGCGGGGTGGCCTCGCTGGACCCGCTGGTGGTGAAGGCCTCGGCCGGGGTGGCGTTCACCGCGCCGGTGCTGCGCTGCGGCACCGCCGCCGAGGCCGCCGAGGAGCTGCGCGGGGCCGGGTTCGAGCTGTTCGCCATGGACGCGGGCGCCCGCCGCTCGGTGTTCGAGGTCGAGCTGCCCGAGCGGGTCGCCTTCGTGCTCGGCAGCGAGACGGCCGGGGTGGGCGAGGACGTGCGCCGGTTCGTCCGCCGCTGGGTGTCGATCCCGATGGCGGGTGGCGTGGAGTCGCTGAACGTGGCCAGCGCGGCCGCCGTCCTCTGCTTCGAGCTGGTGCGGCGCGGGGCGGCCGGGTAGCACCGGGTCCTCAGTGGACTACCTGCTTCGAATGACCTAAGAGGACAGTGAGATACCTCTTTCGGGTGAGGGGTGTCCACTCCTCGGCTCGGGGGCGCTCTGTCGGGCGGTGTCAGTCCGACGGGGAGGTCCGGCGATGGTGTGGGTGGAAACGCTGCCCGAGTACGGCGAGGTCGAGGACGCGTGGTCCACACCGACCCCCGGCCCGGTGCAGGAGGTCGCGGGCCTGTCGGCCGAGGGGGCGACCCCCGCCCGGGACGCGGTGTGGCGCCTGCTCGCCCTGGCCGTGGAGGTGGTCGACGGCAAGCGCCACCCGGGGCAGCTGCGGGCGGCGGTGACCGCGGGGGTCTACGAGTCGCTGCTGACCCGCTGGCGGGAAGCGGGCCCCTGGCGCCACCGCCTCGTGTCCCTGCACCTGCACCCCCTCGACCAGGTCGACGGCACCCCGGCGGCGGAGTTCTGCGGCACGGTGCGGGTGCGCGCCCAGGGCCGCCCAGGCTGGCACGCGGTGGCACTGGCCGGGCGGGTGGAGGCGGTGGCGGGCCGCTGGGTCTGCACGGCCTTCCGCCTCCTGCTCCCCGCCGCGGCCCTCCGCCGCGCCGCTGCGGCGTGAGCCGGGGACAGGTGGTGCGGGACTGGTGCGGGATATGCGCAGGGGCGCGCCTTCCCCGGGTGGGAAGGCGCGCCCCTGGGTCGTGCCGGGTGTCAGCGGCGGGGGCCGCGGCGGCCCTTCTTGGCCTGGTCGCGGGCGGCCTGGCGGCGTTCGCGACGGGTGGCGGAGCCGCCGGAGGCGTCGTCGGCGGGGCCTTCCTTGCGGGACTCCACGCCGCCGGACTCGGCCGGGCCGGAGAAGTTCAGGCGCTGGGTGGCGGGGCCGTCGAGGCCCTTGCTGCGCAGCGCCGGGGGGAGCTTCTCGGTGGCGGTCGCGGCCTCGGCGCGCTCGGCGGCGGCGCGCTGCTGCGCGGCCTGCGAGCGGGCCTGGCGCTCCTGCAGCTCGGCCTGGCGGGCCAGGTCGGCGGCGGAGGGCTGGGGCGGCTGCGGGGGCTGACCGACGGCGGGGACGGCGGCCGGGGTGGCGGCCAGCTGCACCTGCTGCGGCTCGGCGGGCTCGACCTGCAGGTTGAACAGGAAGCCGACCGACTCCTCCTTGAGGGCGTCGAGCATGACGGCGAACATCTCGAAGCCCTCGCGCTGGTACTCGATCAGCGGGTCGCGCTGGGCCATCGCGCGCAGGCCGATGCCCTCCTTGAGGTAGTCCATCTCGTAGAGGTGCTCGCGCCACTTGCGGTCGAGGACCGACAGCATCACGCGCCGCTCCAGCTCGCGCATGGCGCCCTCGCCGACCTTCTCGTCGATCTCGGCCTCGCGCTTGGCGTAGGCGGCCAGGGCGTCGTCGGTCAGCGCGCCCAGCAGGAACTCCCGGTCGAGGTCACCGCCCTCGTCCTCGGCCCGGTCGACCAGGTCCTCCCACTTGACGCCCACCGGGTACAGGGACTTCAGCGCCGACCACAGCTTCTGGTGGTCCCAGTCCTCGGCGTAGCCCTCGGCGGTGGCGCCGTCGACGTAGGCGGTGACCACGTCGGTGATCATGTGCTCGATCTGCTCGCGCAGGTCCTCGCCGCGCAGCACCCGCTCGCGCTCGGCGTAGATCACCTTGCGCTGCTTGTTCATGACCTCGTCGTACTTGAGGACGTTCTTGCGGATCTCGAAGTTCTGCTGCTCGACCTGGGTCTGCGCGCTGCGGATCGCCCGGGTGACCATCTTGGCCTCGATCGGCTGCTCCTCGGGCACCCGCAGGGTGTCCATGACCCGCTCGACCATGCCCGCGTTGAACCGGCGCATCAGCTCGTCGCCCAGCGACAGGTAGAACCGGGACTCGCCCGGGTCGCCCTGGCGGCCGGAGCGGCCGCGCAGCTGGTTGTCGATGCGGCGCGACTCGTGCCGCTCGGTGCCCAGCACGTACAGGCCGCCCAGCGAGCGGACCTCGTCCTTCTCCGCGGCCACGGCCTCCTCGGCGCGCTCGAGCGCCTCGGGCAGCGCGGCGCGCCACTCCTCCGGGGTCTCCTCCGGGTCCAGGCCCTTGGCCCGCAGCTCCTCCTCGGCCAGGTGCTCGGGGTTGCCGCCGAGGGCGATGTCGGTACCGCGACCGGCCATGTTCGTCGACACCGTGACCGCGCCCCGGTGGCCGGCCTGTGCGATGATCATGGACTCCTTCTCGTGGAACTTCGCGTTCAGCACGTTGTGCGGGATGCCCAGCTTGACCAGCAGCTTCGACAGGTACTCCGAGCGCTCGACGCTGGTGGTGCCGACCAGCACCGGCTGGCCCTTCTCGTGCCGCTCGGCGATGTCCTCGGCCACGGCGTCGAACTTGGCCCGCTCGGTCTTGTAGATCAGGTCCGCCTGGTCGACGCGGACCATCGGGCGGTTGGTGGGGATGGGCACCACGCCGAGCTTGTAGGTGGTGTGGAACTCCGCGGCCTCGGTCTCGGCGGTACCGGTCATGCCGCACAGCCGCTCGTAGAGGCGGAAGTAGTTCTGCAGGGTGATGGTGGCCAGGGTCTGGTTCTCGGCCTTGATCTCCACCCCCTCCTTGGCCTCGATGGCCTGGTGCATGCCCTCGTTGTAGCGGCGCCCGGCGAGGATGCGGCCGGTGAACTCGTCGACGATGAGGACCTCGCCGTCGCGGACGATGTAGTCCTTGTCCTTGGCGTAGAGCTCCTTGGCCTTGAGCGCGTTGTTGAGGTAGCCGACCAGGGGGGTGTTGGCGGCCTCGTAGAGGTTGTCGATGCCGAGCTGGTCCTCGACGAACCGCACGCCCTTGTCCGTGACGGCGACGGTGCGCTTGCGGACGTCGATCTCGTAGTGGTACTTCGCCTCGATCTCACCCGCGCGGTTGGTGCGCTCCTGGGTGCCCATGGTGGTGGTGTCGATGCCCTTCATCATGGGCATCAGCCGGGCGAACTCCTGGTACCAGCGCGAGGACTGGTCGGCGGGGCCGGAGATGATCAGCGGGGTGCGGGCCTCGTCGATGAGGATGGAGTCGACCTCGTCGACCACGGCGAAGAAGTGCCCGCGCTGGACCATGTCGTCCAGGCTCCAGGCCATGTTGTCGCGCAGGTAGTCGAACCCGAACTCGTTGTTGGTGCCGTAGGTGATGTCGCAGTTGTAGGCCTCGCGGCGCTCGGCCGGGCTCATCTCCGACAGGATCACCCCGACCTCCAGGCCGAGGAAGCGGTGCACCCGGCCCATCCACTCGGAGTCGCGGCGGGCGAGGTAGTCGTTCGTGGTGACCACGTGCACGCCCTTGCCAGCGAGGGCGTTGAGGTACGCGGGGAGGACACAGGTCAGGGTCTTGCCCTCACCGGTCTTCATCTCCGCGACCTGGCCCAGGTGCAGCGCGGCGCCGCCCATCAGCTGCACCTTGAAGTGGCGCTGGCCCAGCACGCGCTTGGCGGCCTCGCGGACCACGGCGAAGGCCTCGGGCAGCAGCTCGTCGAGGGACTCGCCCTCACCGTCGGCGTGGCGCCGCTTGAACTCGGCGGTCTTGGCGCGCAGCTCGTCGTCGGACAGGTCGAGGAGCTCGTCCTCCAGCGTGTCGATGTGGTCTGCGATGTTGCGCAGGCGCTTGAGCATCTTGCCCTCGCCCGCGCGCAGGATCCGGGACAGCACCATCGGAGTCGACCTCGCTAGCTGATAGTCGTGCACCCGTCGCGGGGCGCTCTTCTTGGCCATCGTAGGCAACCCGCCGCCCCGTGTGCACCGACGCACGTCGGCGGCGCGGAGCAGGGTACCCGGGCAGCCACCACCAGGAGGTCAACGGTCGGCGGTACGGACTGGTTCCCCGCAGGTCAGACGCGTGGCGCCCGCCCGGGGGACCCGGGCGGGCGCCACGCGGCGGGCGGTCAGACCAGCCGGATCACGCCGTAGTCGAAGGCCCGGCGGCGGTAGACCACGCTGGGCAGGCCGGAGTCGACGTCGGCGAACAGGTAGAAGTCGTGCCCGACCAGCTCCATCTCGTAGAGGGCCTGGTCGACGGTCATGGGCTTGGCGGGGTGCTCCTTCTCGCGGACGATGCTGCCGGGGAGGTTGTCCGGCACGTCCTCCCAGCTCGGCTGGGCGGGCACCTCGGTGTCGTGGTCTTGGGGGGCGGTGAGCAGGGCGGTGCTCCTGCTCGTGGCGCCGCCGAACTCGGCGACGGCCGCGGCGGTGGCCTCGGCGACCGAGGCGGGGCTGCGGCGGCCGTGGTGCACGCGCCTGCGGTCGTGCAGCTTGCGCAACCGGTTCTCGAGCTTGCCCACCGCGAGGTCGAGCGCGCCGTAGAAGTCACCGGCGCACGCCTCGGCGCGCACGACCGGGCCGCGGCCCTTGGCGGTGATCTCGACCCGCTGGCAGTTCTTGGCCTGCCTGCGGTTGGGTTCGTGGAACAGCTCCACGTCGAAGCGGATGACCTTGCGGTCGTAGCGCTCCAGACGGGACAGCTTCTCCTCAACGTGCACCCGGTAGTGCTCAGGCACCTCGACGTTACGGCCCTTAACCACGATGTCCATACACGACCTCCCTCGCCTGCCGCGAGTGATTGGTTCCGCCGACACTGCTCGGCGCCGGGATCGTCTGGATTCCAAGCCCAGGACAGGGCGCGACCGCGGAGGCGAACTCCGCCCGGTCAGCGCGCCACCGGCGCCAGGGTCATGGCCTGATCGCCTCCTCCCGCTGTCCGGCAACGGTGATGGGGAAGCACGGTAGCCCCGCAGGCGCGGTCGCGACAGCCCCCGGGGCAGGCGACGTCCGTCCGTGAGCGAGTTTCACTGCGTGCAACCGATAAGCCGGGCAAACGCCCGAGACGCGCCGCCAAACGTTCGATCGGGTGGACTTCTCGTCACCCGATCGGACCATCGTCGCCCGCCGGTCGGCGGTGTACAAGCGTCCTGACAGGACACCCGGCTCCCCGGGTGCCCCGCGGCGGCGCTCGACGGTGAGGCGCATACCCGGACAACGCCCGCGCCCCCGGTGTGGTTCCCGCCCCGCACCACCCGATCGGCCCACGCCCTGTCCCGCATCGCGGGACGCGCGGGTCAGACCGCGGCGGTGCACGCCACCACCGCCACCACGCACCGGCCCAGCACGCGCGCGCACGCCGCGGCGGTGGCCCCGGTGGTGACGACGTCGTCCACCAGCACCACCGGCGCGTCGGGGATGGCGTCCGCGGTGAGGTGCCGCGCCAGGTTGTCCGCGCGCTCGGCCGGGGTGAGCCCAACTGAATCGCGCGCCCCCGGGGTGAGGCGCAGCGGGTGGGCCGTGTCGAGGCCCAGCGACCGGGCCGCGAGCGCGGCGATGCGCGCCATGTGCGGCCCCCCTCGCCGCCGCGCGGCGGCGGGTCTGGAGGGGACCGGGACGAGCGTGGGGGCGGGTGGCAGGTCGGGGATGCGGGGGACGGCGTTGGCGAGGGCGCGGGCCAGGACGGGGTGCAGGTCCCGCCGGTTGCGCTCCTTCGCCGCGATCACCGCCCGGCGCGGCGGTCCGGTGTGGGCGGCCGTGGCGTAGGTGGGCGGGTGGCGGTGGGTGAAGGCGGCGCGGTGCAGGGGGAAGGGCGTGCCGAAGGAGAGGTCGCAGCGCGGGCACCAGGCGGTGCCGGGGGCGCGGCAGCCCGCGCAGCGGAGCGGGAGGAGGAGGTCGAGGAAGGTGAGGATCATGCGGGAGATGGTGGCGTGGAACGGGGAGGCGTGGGGAAAGTTGTCCACAGGCGGTGCTCGGTCTTGTGGGCGGGTCCGCTCGGCTTCGCCGGGGGCTTGAGAGGTGGCCCGGTTGGGCGGATTCGCTTGGCTTCGCCGGGGTGCGGGGATTTGCGTTGTGGGCCCGGTTGGGTGGATCCGCTTGGTCGGGGCCCCTACGGCGATCATGTGCTGCGGGCGGGGAAAAGGCGGGCTGAAAAGACGCCCGCCCGTCCCGTTGGGTAGCACATGATCGCCTCCCCCGACCAAGCGGATCCACCCAACCGGGCAGTGCCCGCTGTCCGGGCTCGGCTTGTGGGGGTGGTCGCCTTGGTGCCTTCTCCTGCCACTTTGACCCAGGCTGGCGCGGGGGTAGCCCGGGCAAGGGGACCCCTGTTTTCAACGTTACCGGCGGGGGGCGACGAAACTCGACCACCGCGAAAGGGCTGTGGACAACTCGGCTGGGTGGTGTGCCCCGGGCTCGTTGGGGGGGTGGGCCTCTTCGGGTGGGAACACCCGCCAGGTCCCGTTGTGAGGGGAGGGGTCAGCCGGGGTAGAAGGGGAGGGAGCCGGGGGGTTGGTTGTGGCCGTGGGGGAGCCAGGTGCTGCTGGCCTCGGGGGTCATCCAGAGGCCGAGGCTGTCGACCACGAGGGTGGAGCGGTTGGGGGAGGCGGCGATGGCCTTGACCGGGAGGGTGAGGTTGGCGGTGTTGTAGCGGGTGACGGTGGAGCCGTCGATGGGGAGGGAGGCGACGGGCATGGCGGGGTTGCCGGTGGCGACGACGATGTTCTCGCGGTCGATCCAGTCGAGGCCGAGGACGTTGGAGACGGTGCCGCCCTGGAGGGTGAGGGGGGAGCGGATGGCGACGCTGTCGTTGGTGCGGACGACGGTGCCGATGCGGACCTCGCCGTTGACGACGGCGGCGACGCGGACGCCGTCGCGGGAGAGGCGGAGCTGGGTGATGGTGCCGCCGCCGCGGAGGAGTTCGGTGGCGTCGACGGAGAAGACCTCCCAGGTGTTCTGGGGGGTGCGGCCGACGCGGAGGACGAAGGTGCCGTCCTTGACCGTCCAGACCTCGCTGGGCGGGGAGTCGTCGCCCGCGCTGAGCAGCCAGGTGGGGCGGGTGAGGGTGCCGGAGTCGGTGCCGGGGACCTCGGGCAGGGCCTCGGGGGTGCCGACGCGGAGGCGGACCTGGCCGGTGGGGGTGCGCTGGACGACGGCCAGGGCGGTGCCGTCCATGGACTGCGCGGCGCTCTGGACCTCGTAGGCGCCCGCGCCCGCGGGGCCGTCGATGGGCTTGCCGTCGCGCAGGGAGTAGACGCGGCCCGCGGTCACCGACAGGCCCAGCAGGTCGGGCTTCGGGGTGGTGAGGTTCTCGTAGGCGTTGAAGTCGCCGCGGTTCCAGTCGCGCTGGCCCGCCACCAGGGGGCGGTCCTGGTTGTCCAGGCGGATGGTGCTGGTGGTGACCTCGTAGAGGGTCGTGACCACCTGCAGGGCGACCTTCTTGCGGTCCTCGGCGGACTTGTCCATCTGGCCGAAGTTGACCCGGATCGCGCCGTCGGGCTCCGGCACCACGTTCGTGCGCAGCTCCAGGCCGTCGAGCTGGCTGCGGACCGCGCCGCGCAGGCTGTCCGACGGGCCGTCGAGCAGCAGCTGCACCACCCGGCCCTCCAGGCCGTCGCGCGGCTCGGTGGGCACGAACCTCGGGTCGGGTACCAGCACCCGCTGGTTGGGGTCGAAGAACTGGAGGTCGACGCGGCGGTAGGAGTTGGTGAAGCCGTCCCGGGTGATCACCGCGTTGCGCGGGCCGTCGGAGATGCGCCACTGGCCCTCGGCGTTGCGGGTGAGCTTGAACCGGATCTCCACCGGCTGCACCTGGGCGAAGAAGGTGCGCCCGGCGTCGAGCCTGCCGACCTGCTTGCCGGAGAGGATGACCACCTGCTCGTTGGCCTGGTTGCCCTCGGGCAGCGACGGCGGGGTGGTCTTCGGCTCGTTCTCGATGATCGTCTCGCCGCCGCCGTCCCAGGTGTCGGCGAACTCCGGGGTCAGGTAGCTGCGGGCGGCGTCGGCGTAGCCGGTCTTGGTGACGAACTCGCCGACCAGCCCGTACGGGTTGAGCCCCGGCGACGGGTCGGACACCACCGGCGCCTGGTTCTGCGGCGACTCGCGGATGACCTTGGGCAGGGTGCTCTCCGGGATGTTGGAGCACCCCGCCAGGAACAGCGCGACGAGTGCGAGCACGACGGCCTTGGCGGTGGCTTTCACCGGTGCGCCTCCTCGGGCACGGGGTCGGGGCGCGCCTCGGCCTCCGCGGCCGGGGCGGCGTCGTCGGGCGGCAGCGGCAGCGGGCTTGCGGTGTAGGGCTCGCCGGTGGCCCTGGGCAGGGTGAGCCGGAAGCAGGAGCCCAGCCCCGGCTCGCCCCAGGCGTCGAGGCCGCCGCCGTGCAGCCGGGCGTCCTCCAGGCTGATGGCCAGGCCCAGGCCGGTGCCGCCGGTGTGCCGGTTGCGCGACGGGTCGGCCCGCCAGAACCGGTTGAACACCAGCTCGTCCTCCCCCGCGCGCAGGCCGACGCCGTGGTCGCGGACGGTCACCGCCACCGCGTCCGGCCCGGCGGCCACCCGCAGCTCCACCGGGCGGCCCTCGCCGTGGTCGACGGCGTTGGCCAGCAGGTTGCGGATGATCCGCTCCACCCGGCGCGACTCCACCTCGGCGGTGACCTCGTGCTCGGGCAGGTGCAGCACCAGCTCCGACCCGGCGTTGTGCGCGATCACCCGCACCGAGTCGACCGCGCGCTTGGCGATGGCCCGCAGGTCGGCGTGCTCGGCGACCAGCTCCTCGACGCCCGCGTCCAGCCGGGAGATCTCCAGCAGGTCGCCCAGCAGCGACTCGAACCGGTCCAGCTCGTCGACCAGCAGCTCGGTGGAGCGCGACAGCCCGGCGGGGAACTGGGCGCGGGAGGCGTGCAGCACGTCGGCGGCCATCCGCACGGTGGTCAGCGGGGTGCGCAGCTCGTGCGAGACGTCGGAGGTGAACCGGCGCTGGAGGGTGCCGAACTCCTCGAGCTGGTGGATCTGGCGCTGGATGCTCTCGGCCATCTGGTTGTAGGACTGGGCGAGGCGGGCCACGTCGTCCTCGCCCGCGACCACCATGCGCTCGTCGAGCTCGCCGTCGGCGAAGCGCTCCGCGGCCCTGGCCGCGCGGCGCACCGGCAGCACGACCTGGCGGGTGACGAGGTTGGTGATGCCCGCGAGCAGCAGGAGCAGCACCAGGCCGCCGATGACCAGCGTGCTCTGCTCGGTGCTGATCGTCTTCTGCTCGGCGGTGAGCGGGTAGAGCATGTAGAGCTGGAGGCCGACCTGGCGCTGGCTGCCGCTGTTGGGCACCAGCACCGGCGTGCCGACGATGAGGTAGGTGACCGGGGCGCCGAAGCGCTCGACGGTGTGGATCTGGGTGACCGTGGTCGGGGTGTCGCGCTGGACGAACTCGCGCAGCGAGCGGGGCACCGCGGCGTAGTCGCCCGCGAAGCTGACCTCGGCGGGCGGCATCCCCGCCGAGTCGTTGACCAGGACGGGCTCGAAGGCGCCCGCGGTGTTGTCCGGCGACAGGCTGATCAGCCGGTTGCGGGCGCTGGTGAGCCGGTTGCGGATGTCCTCGGAGTCGCCGCTGATGCCGCCCAGCTCGCGCTCGGCGATGCCGACCGCGGCCCTGGTCTGCTGCACCGCGGCCGACTCCTTGGTGCCCAGCAGCTGCCCGGTGATCTGGTTCTGCAGGACGATGCCCAGCACGAACACCACCGCCGACCCCAGGGCGAGGGTGCTCACGGCCACCCGCAGCTGCAGCGAGCGCCGCCACAGCTCGGAGTAGCGGGCCGAGCGCCGCCTGCCCGCGGCCGCGGCGCGGCGGACCGCGGTGGCGAGCCGGGTGGCGGCGGCGCGCACCCGGCCCGCCCCGGTCACGGCGGGCCCGCCTTGTACCCGACGCCGCGCACGGTGAGCACGACCTCCGGGTGCTCCGGGTCGCGCTCGACCTTGGAGCGCAGCCGCTGCACGTGCACGTTGACCAGGCGGGTGTCGGCGGCGTGCCGGTAGCCCCAGACCTGCTCCAGCAGCACCTCGCGGGTGAACACCTGGCGGGGCTTGCGGGCCAGGGCGACCAGCAGGTCGAACTCCAGCGGGGTGAGCTGGATGGCCCGGCCGTCGCGGGTCACCTCGTGGCCGGGCACGTCGATGGTGAGGTCGCCGATGGCCAGCGTCTCGGCGGGCTCGCTCTCGGTGCGGCGCAGCCGGGCCCGCACCCGCGCGACCAGCTCCTTGGGCTTGAACGGCTTGACCACGTAGTCGTCGGCGCCGGACTCCAGGCCGAGCACGATGTCGACGGTGTCGCTCTTGGCGGTGAGCATCACGATCGGCACGCCGGACTCGCCGCGGATGGCCTTGCAGACGTCGATGCCGTTCATCCCGGGCAGCATGAGGTCGAGCAGCACCAGGTCGGGCTTGAGCTCGCGCAGCGCGGGCAGCGCCCGGGAGCCGTCGCCCACCACCGCGGTGTCGAACCCCTCGCCGCGCAGCACGATGGTCAGCATCTCGGCCAGGGCCGGGTCGTCGTCCACTACCAGCACACGTGCCTTCATGGTCACATCGTCGCACCAGGCGCGCGCCGGGGGGCGGGGTGCCCCCGATCCCCTGTGGTTGAATCTTGAAACAATAAGTCCGGAGAACCCCCAGGCAGGGAGCGCGCATGGGCATCCGCAGGCTCAACCACGCCGTGCTGTACGTCCGCTCGGTCCCCCGCGCGGTCGCCTTCTACCGCGACGTCCTCGGCTTCACCGTCGTCACCGCGTTCGCGGACCGGGCCGCCTTCCTGCGCGCCGCCGACTCCGACAACGACCACGACCTCGGCCTGTTCGCCGTGGGCGCCGACGCCCGGGGCCCGGTGGCGGGCCAGGTCGGCCTCTACCACCTGGCCTGGTCGGTGCGCACCCTCGCCGAGCTGGCGGGCTTCCGCACCCGCCTGACCGCCGCGGGCGCCCTCGTCGGCGCCTCCGACCACGGCGTCTCCAAGTCCCTCTACGCCAAGGACCCCGACGGCGTGGAGTTCGAGGTCTCCTGGTTCGTCCCCCGCGACCGCGTCACCCCGGCCATGGAGTCCGTCGGCGTCGCCCCCCTCGACCTCGACGCCGAACTGGCCCAGTGGGGCCCTGACCTGGTCGGAGCGCCCTGAGTCATCCCGAACCCGCCACCCACCCCCTCGTCCCCACCCGGCACCGTCCCCCACCTGGCACCACGGCCGCCTGCCACGCCCGAGGCGACCCGGCACGAGGACAGCGGAGCCGGCGCCGCCCCTTTTGGGGAAGACCTAGGCCAGCAGGTCGGCGGCGAGGGCGGGGGTGTCGGTGCCCGCCGCGCCGTCGAGGACGCGCCAGGGGCTGAGCCAGTGGGCGGCAGCGAGCTGGTCGTAGACGTGGCCGACCCTGGTCTGGAGGTCGGCGTCGGACTCCCAGGTGTCGCGGGCGCGGGTGGCGTCGCTGGCCGCGCGGCCCGCGGAGCGCTCGGCGGCGAGCTGCGGGGTGACGCGCAGCAGGAGGTGGGCGTGCGGGCGGGGCAGGTCGAAGCGGTCGAGCTCGATCGACTCGACCCACCGGACGAAGGGGCCGTCCGCCGCTTCGCCGAGGCGCGCGGCGCCGTAGGCGGCGTTGGAGGCGACGTAGCGGTCGAGCAGGACGACGTCGTGGGCGTCGAGGGCGGCGCGCAGGTCGTCGCGGGCGCCCTGGCGGTCGAGCGCGTAGAGCACGGCCATGCCGTAGACCGACTCCCCGAGGCCGCCGAGCCTGCCGTAGAGGCCGTCGCGGACGAGGTCGGCGGTGACCGAGGCGCCGTAGCGGGGGAAGGCGCGGGTGCCGACGGTGGCACCGCGCTCGACGAGGGCGGCGGTGAGCTGGTCGGCCAGGGTGCGCTTGCCCGCGCCGTCGAGGCCCTCGATGACGATCAGTCGACCCACGGGGCGCCACGCTAGCGGACCGGGGGCGGGCACCGCCGGAGGAGTCTCCCCTCCCCTTCGGCCGTGCCCGTCCCCGGCGCCCCCATCTCCACCCCCCGGGGCGGCTCACCGGTGCTGACGCGCCCCCTGCGCGCGCCAGAACTATCCAAGGTCGTCCTTGCCGCCGCGGGCGTTACACCCCGCTGGTCGGAGGCGGTGCCAACACCCAGGAAGACGCCTGCCCCGGCACGCGGGTTGCGTGCCGGGGCAGGGTGGGCCGGGGGCGTGCGTCAGTAGCGGTAGTGCTCCGACTTGTACGGGCCCTCGACGTCGACGTCGATGTACTCGGCCTGCTCCTTGGTGAGCTTGGTGAGCTTGCCGCCGAGCGCCTCCAGGTGGATGCGGGCGACCTTCTCGTCCAGCTTCTTGGGGAGGCGGTAGACCTCCTTGTCGTACTCCTCGTGCTTGGTGAACAGCTCGACCTGGGCGATCACCTGGTTGGAGAAGGAGTTCGACATGACGAACGAGGGGTGGCCGGTGGCGTTGCCCAGGTTCATCAGGCGGCCCTCGGACAGCACGATGATCGAGTGGCCGTCGGGGAAGACCCACTCGTCGACCTGCGGCTTGATGTTGATCCGCCGCACGCCCGGGTAGCGGGCCAGGCCCGCCATGTCCAGCTCGTTGTCGAAGTGGCCGACGTTGCCCAGGATCGCCTGGTGCTTCATCTTGGCCATGTGCTCGGCCATCACCACGTCCTTGTTGCCCGTGGTGGTGATGATGATGTCGGCGACGTCGAGGACGTCGTCGAGGCGCTTGACGTCGTAGCCGTCCATCGCCGCCTGCAGCGCGCAGATCGGGTCGATCTCGGTGACGATGACGCGCGCGCCCTGCCCGCGCAGCGACTCCGCCGAGCCCTTGCCGACGTCGCCGTAGCCGCAGACCACGGCGACCTTGCCGCCGATGAGCACGTCGGTGCCGCGGTTGATGCCGTCGACCAGCGAGTGCCGGATGCCGTAGCGGTTGTCGAACTTCGACTTGGTCACCGCGTCGTTGACGTTGATCGCGGGGAACAGCAGCTCACCCGCGGCGGCGAGCTGGTAGAGCCGCAGCACGCCGGTGGTGGTCTCCTCGGTCACGCCGCGGATGCCGTCGGCGATCTTGGTCCACTTGTCCGAGGACCGCGCGAGCGAGTTGCGCAGCGTCTCCAGGATGATGACCCACTCCTCGGGGTCGCCGTCCTCGGCGTTGGGCACCACGCCCGCGGCCTCGTACTGCTTGCCCTTGTGCACCAGCAGCGTGGCGTCGCCGCCGTCGTCGAGGATCATGTTCGGGCCCTCGCCGCCGGGCCAGGTCATCATCTGCTCGGTGGCCCACCAGTACTCGGGCAGCGTCTCGCCCTTCCAGGCGAACACCGGGACGCCCTTGGGCTCCTCCGGCGTGCCGTGCGGGCCGACGACGACCGCGGCGGCCGCGTGGTCCTGGGTGGAGAAGATGTTGCACGAGCACCAGCGCACCTCGGCGCCGAGGGAGACCAGCGTCTCGATGAGGACCGCGGTCTGCACGGTCATGTGCAGCGAGCCCGAGATGCGCGCGCCCCGGAGCGGGTTGACGTCGGCGTACTCCCGGCGCAGGGCCATCAGGCCGGGCATCTCGTGCTCGGCCAGCCGGATCTCCTTGCGGCCGAACTCGGCCAGGGACAGGTCCGCCACGGCGAAGTCGATGCCGTTCAGGGTCTGCGCGTAGCTCGCCCCGGTCGTGGTCCGCGTGTCTTCTGCGGTCATCGGGTGAATCCTCCAGACTCAGTTTCCTGCCGAACACTACCGTTGAGCCCCTGACCGCGGATCGGCCGAAACGGGTGATGCGCCCCCGCGGGCGCGCCCCGCGCGGGCAGCCCGGCGACCTGGGGAGGAACGTGCTGCTCACCGGATCGGACACGCGCGTGGTGGAGCTGCGCGTGCACGGCATCATGGGCACCAGCGGGGAGGCCCTGGTCACCAGTGTCGCAGCCGTGGACGTGGCGGGTGACGGCGTGGGTCGGGTGGTGCGCCCGGCCGACCGGCTGCTGCGCCCCGCGCCCGGCCCGGTGCTGCGCGCGGAGGGCCGGTCGGTCCCCCGGGTGGTGGAGGGCTACGTCTGGGGCGCGATGACCTCCGGCGGCTGGGCCAAGGCGGCGTGGGCGCTGCTGTTCCCCTTCTCCCTGGCCAACATGGCGCACTGGATGCTGCCGCCGGTGCCCGCCGGGCACCGGGCGGGCCGGGTGCTCGCGGTGGTCAACCGTTCACTCGTCCGGGTGGCGGCGCTGCTGCTGACCGCACTCCTGGTGGCGCAGGTGGCGGTGGTCACCGTCGACCTGCTCGCCACGCAGTGCCTGGCGCCGGGTGTGGAGTGCCTCACATGGCTGCCGGACACCGCCCGCACCGCCTACCCCGTGCGGCAGGTGGTGGGGCTGCTGCCGGTGCTGCTCGTCGTCCTCGTCCTGCACCGCATCTCGCGCGACCACTGGCGCGCGTCGGCGAACCCGCCACCGGCGTCGGCCGACCTGCCCGGACGGGGTTTGGTCGCGGACCCGGACACGCCCGCCCTGCGCGCCCTGCACCTGGTGGCCGCGCTGGCGGGCGTCGCGCTGCTGGTCCTGGGTGGACCGCTGCGCGTGCCCGACGACGCCGCGCACCGGGTGCTGTGGGGTGTGGCGGTCGCGCTGCTCGGGCTGTCGGTTCTCGGCGTGCTGCTGCTCGACGACCCGCGCGGGTACCGGGGCAGCGCCCCGTCGCGGGCGCTGCGGGTGGTGCTGGGCGACGTCCCCCGGCGCGCGCTGCTGGCGGTGGCGGTGCTGGAGGTCGTCGTGGCGGGGGCGGTGCTCGACCCGGTCCCGGCGGTCTCCACCGGCACCAGCCCGACGGTGGACCTGCTCGCGGCCGCGCTGGTGGCCGTGGCCGTCCTGCTGGGCCTGCTGCTCGTCCCCGCCGCGCTCATCGCCCGCCCGACGTGGGCCGACCAGCCCAAGGAGCTGCGCCCGTGGGCGGGGGGCTGGATGGCCGCACCCGCCCTGGCGTTCGGCGCGCTGCTCGGCGGCGGGTTCGGCGCGGGGCTGGCGATCGCGGTGGGGCGGGTGATCGGCACCGGCACCCGGCTGCCGGAGGGCTACGAACCGGTCACCCTGCTGTGGGGCGTCGGCGCGGCCGTGGCGGCGGTGGTGTCCGTGCCGCTGCTCGTCGTCGCCGTGGTCCGGCTCGTGCGCGGGACCGGCTACCCGGAGGCGGCCCTGCTGCACTCCGAGCGCGCGGCCGACGCGGCGGCGGCCACCCAGGCCTGGCGGGTGGCGGGGTGGCAGCGGCGCAACCTGCACCGCGTGGTGCTGGGCGCGTCGCTGGTGCTGTCGCTGGGGTTGGCGGGCGGGACCGCCCTGCGGGTCACCGGGTACGTGCCGACGGCGTGGACGGCGCCGCTGTCGGCGCTGGGCGTGCTGTCGCTGGGGGCGCTGGCGGGGGCGCTGCTCAAGGCCGTCCACGACGCCGCGCGGCGACCGGAGTCGGGCAGGCGGCTGGGGGCGCTGGCCGACCTGGCCTCGTTCTGGCCGCGCGAGGCCCACCCGGCAGTGCCGCCGTGCTACGCGCTCAAGGTCGTCCCCGAGCTGGCCGCGCGCGCCGCGGAGCACCTGAAGGACCCGTCGACGCGCGTGGTGCTGACCGGGCACAGCCAGGGGAGCCTGCTCGTGGCCGTGGCGGCGGCGCGGCTGCTGGGCAACCTCGAACCGCAGGCCGCCGAGCGCCTGGGCATCGTGACGGCCGGGTCGCAGTTGCAGTGGGCCTACCCCAGGGCGTTCCCCGCGGTGGTGCCGCACCGCTCGCTGGCGGCGCTGTCGGGCAGGCTGGGCGGCCGGTGGCGCGCGCTGTGCCGGGGGACGGACCCGATCGGCGGCGCGGTCACCACCTGGTCCCGCCAGGTGTGCGACGGCAAGCTGCTGGGGACGGGCTACCGCGCGGACGGCACGGAGGGCCCGCTGGCGGCGGCGCTGGAGGGGCCGCACGGGGCGCTGGTGCTCGGCGGCGACCACTTCCTGCCCGACCCGATGCACGGACCGGTGTCGGGGCGGCGGTGGGTGCCGGGGACGCTGGGGCACGGCGACTACCAGGCCGACCCGGAGTGGGACCGGGCCGTGGCGATGGCCGCCGGGCTCGACCCCGCCGACCCGGGGTCCGCCTGGCCCCCTCGCCGCCCGGGCTGACGCACCCCCACCGCGCCAACGGATCTGTCACGCCAGCAAGCGACCCACCAGCGCGGTGGCGGCTTCCGCGTGCCCCGCTTCGACCAACAACCCTGCGGGCGCCAGGACGTACTCGCGGTCAACCGTCACCACCGCGCTCCGCAGGTGCGCGCGCAGGGCCGGATCTGCCCGCAACTCCTGCTCCACCACCGCCACCGACGCCGCGTGCCGGAAAACCCCGCCGGACAACACCAGCGCCCCGATCGACCGCGGCCCGAAGTTCCCCGACACGGCGGCCACGTGCCTGCGCAGCGCCGCACGCGCTGCCAGGCAAGCGATCCGCATGTCCACAGCGGACTCCTCGGGACCCTGCGGCACCCAGTCCACTTCGGCCGCCCGCGCCGCGGCGGCCTCGGCGAGGCCCGCGACGTCCGCGGTCAGCTTCTCCGCCACCGCGGCCTCGACGACCCCGGGCGCGGACCAGCGCATGCCGAGGTCGCCCTCGACGGTCCGCCGGTCCTGGGGCAGCGCAACGGCCCCGCGCGGCGCGTCCGCCACCGACACCGCCGAGTAGACGTCCGTGGTGGCGCCGCCGACATCGACCACCACGACGCTGCCGGTGTCCTCGCCGTTGTGGTTGGCCAGCAGGGAGACCCCGGACAGCACGGCGTCCGGGGTCACCGTGCGCACCAGGCGCTTGAGCCGGGGGGAGCGGGAGAGGGACTTGCCGCCGATGACGTGGGTCAGGAACGCCTCGCGGATGGCGGCGCGGGCGGGCCCGGGGTCGAGCTCACCGATGTCGGGCAGGACGTTGGCGGTCGCGGTGACCTTGCGCCCGTGCAGCAGGCGCAACGCCTCGGGCCGGGCGGCGGCGTTGCCCGCCAGCACGACGGGGATGGTGGTGCGGGCGGCGGCGAGTTTGCCGGCGTTGTGCAGCAGGGTGCGCTGGTCGCCGCCGTCGGTGCCGCCCACCAGCAGCACCAGGTCCGGGGTGGCGGCGCGCAAGGACCGCACGCCCGCGGTGTCGAGCAGGCCGTCGGAGACGTGGACGACCTTGGCGCCCGCGGACAGCGCGACCCGGTGCCCCGCCTCCGCCGACACCAGCCGCTCCTGGCCGACGACCGCGAGGCGCAGGCCGCCCCCCGCCGACGAGCAGGCCAGGGCCGGTGCCGCCCCCAGCCGCTCGGCCAAGGCGTCGACACCGCGCAGCACCTCCGGGATGGTGGTGGGGTGCTGCGCGGTGCCGAGCAGGTCGCCCGAGTCCGCGACCAGGGCCGCCTTCGTCCAGGTCGACCCGATGTCGAGGCAGAGCAGGGGCACGGGCCGGATGCTACTTGTCCGCGGTGTCGCGCGAACCCTTCGCCAGGATCGAGTGGCGGCGGCTGTAGGCGAAGTAGACCACCACGCCCAGCACCATCCACACGGCGAAGCGCAGCCAGGTCAGCACCGTCAGGTTCAGCATCAGCCACAGGCAGGCGATGATCGCCAGGACCGGCACCACCGGGACACCCGGGGCGCGGAAGGCGCGCGGCAGGTCCGGGCGGGTGCGGCGCAGCACGATCACGCCCGCCGAGACCAGGATGAACGCGAACAGCGTGCCGACGTTGACCATCTCCTCCAGCTTGTCCGCCGGGAAGAACGTCGCCGCCACCGCGATCAGCAGCGCCACCACCAGGGTCGCCCGGGTGGGGATGCCCTTCTCCCCGGTGGCCGCGAGCTGCTTGGGCAGCAGGCCGTCGCGCGACATCGCGAAGATGATCCGGACCTGGCCGAGCATCAGCACCATCACCACGGTCGTCAGGCCCGCCAGCGCGCCGATCGAGGTCACCTGCGCGGCCCAGTCGACGCCGTTGGCCGAGAACGCGGTGGCCAGGGTGGCGCTGCTCTTGGAGCCGTCCGGGTTCACCTTCGTCGACAGCTCGGTGTAGTTGACCATGCCCACCACGACCAGCGACACCGCCACGTACAGCACGGTGACGATCGACAGCGAGGCGATGATGCCGCGCGGCACCGACCGCTGCGGGTTCTTCGTCTCCTCGGCGGTGGTGGCCACGATGTCGAAGCCGATGAACGCGAAGAAGACCAGCGACGCGCCCGCCAGCAGCCCGAACACGCCGAACGCGCTGCCCTCGCTGCCGGACAGGAACGACAGCAGCGACTGGTCGACCCCGCTCTCCCCCACCGGCGACTCCCCCGCGGGCGGGATGAACGGGGTGTAGTTGGCGGCCTTGACGTAGAACAGGCCCGCCACGATCACGAACAGCACGATCGCGACCTTGATCCCGGTGATCACCATGCTCACCCGGGACGAGAGCTTCGTGCCCACCGCCAGCAGCACGGCCAGCACCGCCACCAGCAGCAGCGCGCCCCAGTCCGCCTGGGCGAACCCGAGGTCGAACGTGGTGGCCTTGGTGGTGCCCGGGTCGAAGCCGAACACGTAGCCCAGCACCGTGTTGAGGTAGGTCGACCAGCCCTTGGACACCGCGGCCGCGCCCACCGCCAGCTCCAGGATCAGGTCCCACCCGATGATCCAGGCGACGAACTCGCCGAAGGTGGCGAAGGAGAATGTGTACGCCGACCCGGCCACCGGGACGGTGGAGGCGAACTCGGCGTAGCACAGCGCCGCCAGCGCGCAGGCCACCGCCGCGATGACGAACGCGATCGCCACCGACGGCCCGGAGAAGTCACCGGCGGTGCGGGCGGTCAGGGTGAAGATCCCCGCCCCGATCACCACCGCGACCCCGAAGACCGTGAGGTCCCAGGTGGACAGGTTGCGCCGCAGCTTCGAGCCCGGCTCGTCGGTGTCGGCGATGGACTGCTCGATGGACTTCGTGCGCCACAGGGAACCACCCGGCACGGTCCACCTCCCCTCGACTGGTCTGCGCAGAGCCAGGTGAGGCTACCGCCGCCGCACCTGCTCCGCTGAAGTTGCAGGTGGGGGTGGTTTCGGCTGGGGTTCGGGGGGTGGGTGGGTGGCCCGGCGGGGTGGTGCGGCTTGGCTTCGTCGCGGGTTCGGGGGTTGCGTTGCGGGCCCGGTTGGGTGGATCCGCTTGGCCGGGGCCCCTACGGCGATCATGTGCTGCGGGCGAGGAAAAGGCGGGCTGAAAAGACGCCCGCCCGTCCCGTTTGGGTAGCACATGATCGTCACCCCCGACCAAGCGAATCCACCCAACCGGGCAGTGCCCGCTGTCCGGCTCGGCTTGTGGGGGTGGGCGCCTTGGTGCCTTCTCGTGCGACCACGGCCCAGGCTGGCGCGGGGGTAACCCGGGCAAGGGGACCCCTGTTTTCAACGTTACCGGCGCGGGGCGACGGAACTCGACCCACGCGAAGGGGCTGTGGACAACTCGGGACCGGGGGTGGGGATCAGGTGCGGGAGGGGTCGGTCTGCTGGGTGGTGCGGTAGAGGTCGGGCTCCAGGTAGATGAGCCGGGCGGAGGGGACGGCGGCGCGGACGCGGGCCTCGGCGTCGTCGATGGCCTGGGCCACGTCTTCGAGGGGGAGGCCGGGGCGCAGGGCGATCTTGGCGGCGACCAGGAGCTCCTCGGGGCCGATGTACTGGGTGCGCAGGTGGATGATGCGCTCGACCTTGCCGGTGGCCAGCTCGTCCTCGATGGCGGCGAGTTCGCGGGTGGTGGCGCCCTCGCCGATGAGCAGGGACTTCATCTCGACGATGAGGATGACCGCGATGATGCCCAGCAGCACGCCGATGGCGATGGTGCCGATGCCGTCCCAGACCGGGTCGCCGGTGGCCAGCGAGAGGCCGACGCCGCCGAGGGCGAGGACGAGGCCGAGCAGGGCGCCGGTGTCCTCCAGCAGCACCACGGGCAGCTCGGGGGTGCGGGACTGGCGGATGAAGCCCCACCAGCTCACGTCGCCCTTGATCTTGCGGGACTCGGCCATGGCGGTGGCGAAGGAGTAGCCCTCCAGGCCGATGGCCACCACCAGGATCACCACGGCGACGATCGGGGAGGTCAGCTCCTCGGGGTGGCTGACCTTGTGGATGCCCTCGTACAGGGCGAAGGCCGAGCCCAGGGTGAACAGCATCAGGGCCACGATGAACGAGTAGAAGTACCGGTCGCGGCCGTAGCCGAAGGGGTGCTCCTTGTCCGCCGCGCGCCGGGAGGTCTTCTGGCCGAGCAGCAGCAGGCCCTGGTTGGAGGTGTCGGCGACCGAGTGGACGGACTCGGCGAGCATGGACGACGACCCCGTCACCAGGAAGCCGACGAACTTGGCCACCGCGATGCCCGCGTTGGCGCCTAGCGCGGCGAGGATCGCCTTGGTGCTGCCCCCTGCTGACACGGTGGCTCCCTGTGCTCGGTGTCCGATTCCCGGGTGGAGGCTAGGCCATGTTTGGCGATTCCCGCCGCCCGCCCCCTCGTCCCACCCGGCATCGTCCCCGACCCCCGGCGCGGCCGCCGGACGGGGTGCCGGGCGCGTCGGCCCAGCACCACCCCGGCGGGCCGCCGGTCACCGCTCGTCGTGCCTGCCCGCGGCACCGCCCACGGTGGCCTGGAACAGCTCCCCGCCGTCTGCCCCGGTGGGCAGCGCGGTGAGGCCGGGGTCGGCGGCGGGCACCCACGCGGAGCGGCCGGGGCCGAGCACCAGCTCGCGGTCGCCGCCGCGGACGGTCACCGAGCCGCCCGCGCAGAGCAGGATGCGGGGGCGGCCGCCGGGCAGCTCGACCGCGTCGCGCTCGCCCGCCGACCAGGAGACCCGGGACAGCTCGAACTCCGGGGCGGGGGTGCGGTAGACGCGGACCCGCCCGACCAGCTCGCCGGTGGTGACCGGCATGTCCCCGCAGCCGAAGTCGACCACCCGCAGCAGCTCGGGCACGTCGACGTGCTTGGGGGTCAGCCCGCCGCGCAGCACGTTGTCGGAGTTGGCCAGCACCTCCACGCCGGTGCCGCGCAGGTAGGCGTGCAGGTTGCCCGCGGACAGGAAGATCGCCTCGCCGGGCTGGAGCACGACGCGGTTCATCAGCAGCGCGGCGAGCACGCCTGCGTCGCCGGGGTAGCTCTCCCCCAGCTCCAGCACGGTGCGGCACTCGCGGGTGAACTCGCCGCGCTCCTTGACGTGGCGCACGCACGCGTCGATCAGGTCCGGCAGCAGCCCCTCCAGCGCCTGCTGCGGCAGCGTGATCCACATGGTGAACAGCGCGCGCAGGCCCGCCGAGTCCGGCTGGCCCGCGAGCAGGTCGGTGTAGGCGGCCAGGCCGGGGGTGCGCACCGCCTCCAGCAGGGCCAGGGTGCGGACCGGGTCGCGGAAGCCCGCGAGCGCGTGGAACTCGGTGAGCGCGCACAGCAGCTCGGGCTTGGGCGTGGGGTCCGGGTAGTTGCGGTTCGGGGCGTCGCGCGGGATGCCCGCGGCCTCCTCGCGGCGCCAGCCCTCGGCGGCCTGCTCCGCCGACGGGTGCGCCTGGATGCTCAGCGGCTCCTCGGCGGCGAGCACCTTGAGCAGGAACGGCAGCCGGTTGCCCCAGCGGGCCGCGGTCCGCCCGCCCAGCTCGCGCTCGGGGTCGGCCTCGATGCGGGCCAGCAGCGACTGCTCGGCGCCCGCGTCGTCGAGCACCCGGGACGGGTCGCCGGGGTGCGCGCCCATCCACAGCTCCGCCTCCGGGTGCGGCGCCGGGGACGGCTCGCCCAGCAGCTCGGCGAGCGCGGTGCGCGACCCCCAGGCGTACGGGCGCACCGCGTTGCGCAGCAGCTCCATGGACCTTCAACTCCTCGTGGTTCGCGCGCGGCGGCGCGCGTGCGGCGACCCTGGGGCCTGTCCTAGGCCGTGGCGGGCGCGTACCGCCCCGACCCACCCGTGGTACCCGCCGCGAGGCCCAGGTACAGCGCCGCCAGGTCGAACCGGAGCGCCAGCACCGCGGCCCTGGTCACCTCGTCGGCGGTCAGCTCCTCGGCCGGGTCGACCAGGTCGGCCCCGGGCAGCCGGTCGGCGGCCAGCCTGCGCAGCGGGTCGCCGGGCTCGGAGCGCACGGCGAGCAGCAGCACCCTGGGCGGGGCGGCGGACGGGGCGTCGAGGTCGTCGGGGTCGGCGAAGATGTCGCTGGCCGACCCGGCCCGCACCGCGGCCCGGTGCAGGGCGGGCCTGCTCAGCGCCTGCTGGTAGTCGGCGACGTCGCACACCAGGTCGGTGAAGGTGCCCAGCGCCTGCGCGGCGCGGGCGGCGACCGCGGTGGCCACCGGGTCCAGGCCCCACAGCAGCGGGGTGCGCTCGGCCAGGCGCAGCGCGAGCGCCTTGGCCGGGTTGACGAACGACTCGTGGTCGGGGTGCGCGCGCTCGGCCTCGCGGTCGAGCTCGTCGGCCAGCACCTCCGGGTCGACGCGCAGCAGCCCGAGGGTGGACAGCGCGAGCAGGCCCGCGGTGAGCGCGGTGGGGAAGGTGAACCCGGGCGGCACGGGCAGCCGGGGCACGACCAGGACCGCTCCGCCGGACGCGGCGGCGGCCACCGGGCCCTCCGGCGGGGCGGTGAGCACCACGGCGCTGCCCCGGCGGACGGCGCGGTCGACGCCCGCGGCGAGCACGTGGTCGCCGGGGTCGTCGGTGTGCCCGACCACGACGTCGAGCGGGCCGACCCAGGTGGGCACCTCGTCGGCGCGCACCACCGGCACCGGGCAGCCGGGGCCGAGCAGGGCGGCCAGCACCCCGGGCGCGGCCTGGGCGGCGCCGGGGCGGGTGAGCAGGACCAGCGCCCGCGGGCGCAGCCCCTCCAGGCGGTCCAGCCCGGCCTCGCGGGCGGCCTCGGCGGTGGCCCGCACCTGCGCGCCCGCCCCGGCGGCCGCGCGCAGCAGGCCGTCGGGGTCGGCGTCGGCGAGCCTGCGGGCGTCGTCGAGCAGGGTGTCGTCGGGCAGCGAGGTCACGTCAGCCCGCCGCGGGTCCGGTGGCCTCGTCGAGCAGCAGCACCGGCACGCCGTCCTCGACCCGGAACACCCGCCCGCACTCGGTGCAGGTGAGCGCGTCGGCCTCGGGGTCGTCGGGGGTGCCGGTGCGCAGCGGGGCGTGGTCCTCGGACGGGCAGGCGAGGACGTCGAGCAGCTTCGGGTCCAGCGTCACGGCCATCGTGGGGTCCTCCTGGGGCACGGAGCGCGGGGGTCGGGGGGTTCGGCCGCGCGCGGGGTCGGCTGCGGCGGGTCAGGCCCGCACGACCGCCAGCACCTCGTCGCGCAGGGCGGCCACGGCGTCGGCGTCGGCGGCCTCGACGTTGAGCCGCAGCAGCGGCTCGGTGTTGGAGGCGCGCAGGTTGAACCAGGCGCCGCCGGGCAGCTGCACGGTGAGCCCGTCCAGCTCGTCGAGCTCGACGCCCTCGCGGCCGCCGAACTCCTGCTTGATCGCCGCGAGCCGCCCGGCCTGGTCCTCGACCGTGGAGTTGATCTCCCCGGAGGCGGCGTAGCGGTTGTACCCGCTGGTCAGCTCCGACAGCGGGCCGTCCTGCTCGCCGAGGGCGGCGAGCACGTGCATGGAGGCCAGCATGCCGGTGTCGGCGCGCCAGAAGTCGCGGAAGTAGTAGTGCGCGGAGTGCTCGCCGCCGAAGATCGCGCCGGTGGTGGCCATCTCCTGCTTGATGAACGAGTGGCCGACGCGGGTGCGCACCGGGGTGCCGCCGTGCTCGCGGACGATCTCCGGGACCGCGTGCGAGGTGATCAGGTTGTGGATCACCGTGCCGCCCGGGTCCTTGGCCAGCTCGCGCACCGCGACCAGGGCGGTGATGGCCGAGGGCGAGACCGGGTCGCCGTTCTCGTCGACGACGAAGCAGCGGTCGGCGTCGCCGTCGAAGGCGATGCCGATGTCGGCGCCCACCTCGCGCACCTTGGCCTGCAGGTCGACGATGTTCTTCGGGTCGAGCGGGTTGGCCTCGTGGTTGGGGAAGTTGCCGTCCAGCTCGAAGTACATCGGGGTGACCGCCAGCGGCAGGCCGTCGAAGACCACCGGGACGGTGTGCCCGCCCATGCCGTTGCCCGCGTCCACCACGACCTTGAGCGGGCGGATGCCGGACAGGTCGACCAGGGTGCGCAGGTGCGCGGCGTAGCCCTTGAGCAGGTCGCGGTCCTCCACCCGGCCGGGCTCGCCGGTGTGCTGGACCGCGGTGCCCGCCTCGACCTCGGCGCGCACGGTGTCCAGGCCGGTGTCCTGGCCGACCGGGGCGGCGCCCGCGCGGCAGAGCTTGATGCCGTTGTACTTGGCCGGGTTGTGGCTGGCGGTGAACATGGCGCCGGGCAGGTCGAGGCTGCCGGAGGCGAAGTAGAGCATGTCCGTGCTGGCCAGGCCGATGTTGACCACGTCGACGCCCTCGGCGTTGACGCCCTCGGCGAAGGCGGCGGCCAGGCCGGGCGAGGAGTCGCGCATGTCGTGGCCGATGACCACCGCGGGGCCCCCGACGAGCCGGGCGAACGCGGCGCCGACGGCGCGCACCAGGTCGGCATCGATCTGCTCGCCCACGACGCCGCGGACGTCGTAGGCCTTGAACACGCCGGACAGGTCGCGCACTGGCTCTCCCAGGGTCGGTGGTGGTGCTCCCGACCGGCAGCCTACCGGCGGTGGTCAGTCGTTGACGGGGTCGGGCAGCACCCGCAGGTGGCCGCGCCGCCCCGGCCCGCTGGTGGGCTCCGGCGGCTCCACCTGCCGGTCCACCCGGCCCGCCTCGCGCACGGCCTCGGCCAGCGCGGTCAGGTCGTCGACGGAGGGCTCGGGCAGCGCGAACGACCCGTCGTGGCGCACCACCTCCCACCCGCGGGGGACGGTCAGCCGCAGCGCGTGCTCCTCGCACAGGTCGTAGCTGTGCGGTTCGGAGTAGGTGGCCAGCGGCCCGACGACGGCGGTGGACTCGGAGTAGGCGTAGGTCAGCGTGGCGACGGCCGGGTTCAGACACCCGGTTCGCGAACACCGACGCACGCTCCGCACAAGCGGAGACGATAGCGCCTCGCACCAGCCCCGCACCGCAAGTGCACCCGCGACACGCCCCGGAGCGCCCAACCGGCCCATCCCCCACCCGCGTAACCTGGACGACCGTGGTCACAGCCCGGGGTTCGCGGCCCCGCAGCAAGCGCAGCAGGGACCGGCACGGCCGAGGCCTGCGCGGTCCGCTGTACCCCTCCACCCTGCCCGCTGCCAGCACCCGGGCCGAGAAGTTCGACGCGCTCGTGCTCGACGCGCTTGAACCCATCGAGGCCCGCTGGCGCACCGAGCTGACCAAGCTCGACGTGGCCGTCGACGACGTGCCGGAGGTGCCCGCCTCGGGGGCGCCGACGCCGGAGGGCGTGCTGGCCGACAGCGGGGTTCCGCTGGCGCAGCTGGTGGCCGCCGGGGTGGACCGGCGGGGGCAGCCGACCCGGGCGCGGATCGTGCTCTACCGGCGGCCGCTGGAGGCCCGCGCCAAGGACAACGCCGACCTGGCGGACCTCGTGCACGACGTCCTGGTGGAGCAGGTGGCGACCTACCTGGGACTGGACCCCGGCGTGATCGACGGGGAGAGCTGAAAGCCGGGTCCCGGCAGCGGGACAGCTTCCTCGCCCCCTTTCCCGCTGTGGGCGGGGAGCGGCGCGATCAGTCCTCCGAGCGGCGGCCGGGGATCGAGGTCAGCAGGGCGAAGAGGACCACCGCGCCCTCGACCAGCAGCAGGACGCCCCGCAGCGCCGTGGGCTGCTCCACCCGCACCTCGGCCGCCCTGGTGGGCACGGCGACGGCGACTTGGCCGGTCCACGCGCGGCTCACGCCCACCGGCTTGCCGTCCACGGTCGCGCTCCAACCGGGCTCTTCCTCCGCCGCCACAACCAGCAGCCGCCCCGCAGCGCCGTCGGACACCCGCACCGCCACGGACGGGGGTGTGGCGTCGACCGGCACCACGCCGTCGTTCGACTGCTCGGTGGGGAGTGGCGCGCCGCTCAGCGCTTGCTGGGCCAGGTCCGGGGAAAGCAGGTAAGCCGTTCCGCCGGGGGCCAGGACCCGGAAGACCCGCCTGCCGTCCGTCGTCGGCGGGGCGTCGGTGAGCAGCGGGCCCGCCCGGTCGCGCAGTTGGGCCGCGGTGGCGGCGTCCGGTGCCACGACGAACAGCACACCGGAGGCCGCCGCTTGGGCGACCGCGGTGCGGACCGCGTCGACGTCGTCGGAGCGGAGGGTGCGGTCGAGGGTCGCGAGGCGGGGGCCTGCGGACGGCGCGGGGGCCAGGTCGTCGTCGCCGTAGCGGGGTAGGCGGCCTGCGGTCTGGCGGACCGGGGCGCCGTCGTGGGACATCGTCAGCACCGACCGGCGGGTGGTCGTCAACTCCTGCACCAGGGTCGTCGCCAGGGAGGGGCCGCCGTCGTCGCGCAGGGGCCCCCTCGCGGCCAGGACCGGCCCCAGGGCCAAGGCCACCAGCGCGAGCACGCCCGCCGCCGCGGCCACCCGGACGACCACCGGGCCGGAGGGCACGCGGAGCCCCTGGCGGCCGGTGCGCAGGGCACCCGCCAGCACCCACAGCAGGCCCCAGCCGACCACCAGCAGGGGGGCGCCCTCCCACCCGTGCGACGGCGCGTCTCCGCCGAGGGGGGTCGCGGGCACGAGCCGGACGAACACGACGGCGGCGACGCCCACCAGGGCGAAGCCGAGGCCGGGGAGCAGGCCGCGCACCGGGCGGACGGCGATGGCCAGGACCACCGCGAGCAGCACCACCAGGCCCACCACCGGCCAGGCGCCGGGGCCGCCCGCGGTCAGCGAGAGCAGGTCCGCGACCGACGCCGCCGGGGCGTCCAGGCGGGCGCCGACGCCGTGCAGGACGACTCCCGGGTGCTGGATCACCACCGCGGGCCAGGGCAGCAGGATCGCCAGGGGCATCAGCACCAGCAGGAACAGCGCCGCCCCGCGCCTGCGGCCCGCGCCGGGCACGAGGACGAAGCCCGCGAGGGCGGCCACGACCAGCACCAGATGGGTCAGCGGGGAGAACGCCCCGATGACGGCCAGCCCGAAGGCCGTGCCCGCCGTGGTCGACAGCCACGCCGTCGGGGCGGCACCGGTGCGCCCGCGCACGAGCAGGGCGGTGGTGCCCGCGACCACCACCGGCAGCAGCACGTGCACGACCACCACGTCGAGCCTGCCCTGGGCGACGGCGGCGGCGGCCGGGGGCAGCAGCGCCCAGGCCGCGGCGAGCAGTGCGCGCACCCACCGGCGGACGGGGGCGCGGCGGGTGGCCAGGTAGGCGCTCAGGCCCGCGAGGGGGATGTCCGCGAGCAGCAGCAGCGCCACCGCGGCCTGGGTGCCGCCGAAGGGGGCGAGGACGGCGCCGAGGGTGCCCAGCACGGCCAGCGCGGCCGGGGCCGGGGCGGCGGTGCCGCCCGCGACGCCGTGCCAGGTGCTGACGTACTCCGCCCAGGTCTGGCCGACGTCGCCGACGGGCAGCAGCCTGCCGCCCGCGAGGTCGAGGCCCAGGCGCCCGTGGTTGACCACGACGGCCAGCACGGCCAGCCCGATGACCAGCAGCAGCGGCGGGGCCAGCAGCACCTGCCGCAGGACCCGGCCCCGGTCGACCGACACCAGGACGAGGTCGGGGGCGGGCGCCGGGCCGCTGCCGTCGCGCGGCACCGGGGACGGGCGCGGGGTCGGCGAGGGCCGCGGCGCGTCCGCGTCCACCTCGTCGGCGCGCGGGGCGGGCAGCGGGACGGCGATGGCGGAGGCGGGCCTGCGCAGCCCGGCCGAGCGGCGCGGCCTGCCGCCCGCGCCCGCGGGCAGGGCGTCCGGCCCGGCGGGCGGCCGGGGCGGCTCGACCTCGGCCGGGGCGAGCCACACCGCGCCGGGGTCGTAGTCGCTGGGCAGCCTGCCCAGCGCCGCGTCGGCCTCCACCCGCCTGCGCACCAGGGCCGACACCGCGGCCCTGGCGGTGTTGCGCAGCCGGGTGAACCGGCTGGTGAACAGCCCGCGCACGCTGCTCCCGCCGCCCGACGCGGCCCGCTGGGCGCGGGCCGCACGCAGGTCGGCGTGGCCGCCGAGCAGGTAGCCCAGCGCGGTCAGCTCGGCGCGGGCGTCGGCGCCCCGGCGCTGCATCGCGAAGCCGAGCGCGCGCAGCAGGCACAGCACGGCCAGCCGGGGCACGCCCAGCAGGAACGACGCCGTGGAGCAGTTGACCAGGAACGTGCGCAGGCCGTGCCCGCGGTCCACCGCGCGCACCGAGGCGCCCAGGGCCCCCGGGCGGGCGTCGAGGCCGCGGTGGCCCGACCCGATGGCGCGGGCGTGCCGGGCCCGGGCGGCGGGCACGCACAGCACGACCCGGCCGGAGCGGTTGACCCGCCAGCCGAAGTCGACGTCGTCGCGCAGCAGGGTCAGCGCGCGGTCGAACCCGCCCAGCTCCGCCCAGGCCGAGCGGCGCACCAGCATCCCGGCCGACGACACCGCCAGCACCTCGGTGGCCTGGTCGAACCCGCCCGCCGAGCCGCGGGCGCGGCCCAACCGGTCCCAGTCCAGCTCGGACGGCCCGATGCCGGTCTGCCGGTGCCCGGAGGCGTCGGTGGACAGCCCGGCCTCGACGACCAGCCGCGGGTCGTGCCAGTCCACGGCCAGCGGGCCGAGCACCGCCGCCGACGGCGAGAGCTCGGCGGCCAGCAGCAGCGTGGCCAGGCAGTCGGGGTCGGGGGCGCAGTCGTCGTGCAGCAGCCAGACCCAGGCGCCCGGGTCGCCCCAGCGCTCGACGGCGTGGTCGACCGCGGCGTGCACCGCGGCGCCGAAACCGGTGGCGCGGTCGAGGGTGAGCACCCCGTCGAGCACCCGGTCCTCGCCCTCGGCGGCCTCGGCCAGCATCCGCGCGGTGCCGTCGGTGGACCCGGTGTCGACCGCGAGCACGTGCCGGGGCCGGGGGGTGGAGTGCCGCAGCGCGGACAGCGCGACGCGCAGCCACTCGGCGCCGTCGTGGCAGACCAGCACGGCCAGCACCGGCTCGGTGCGCACCGCCGGAGTGCCGCCCGTCGTCGGGCGCGACCGCGCGGGCATGGGCGCGCACACCTCCACTCGCGGATCGCTGCCGGGACGGCCACACCGTATGTGCCCGCACCGGCCCGCCGCCGGTGGACCTGCGGCGCGCCGGGGTGATCGTCCACCAGCTGAGACCCCGCCGTGACCTCGCGCGCCGGACCGCGGCGCGCGCGCCGTCACGATCGGGTGGAATCCCCCACGACGGGGTGAGAACGCCCGTGCGGCGTCAGCCCGCGCGCTTCTTCAGCTTGCGGCGCTCGCGCTCGGACAGCCCGCCCCAGATGCCGAAGCGCTCGTCGTGGGCCAGCGCGTACTCCAGGCACTCGGCGCGCACCTCGCAGCCGAGGCAGATCCGCTTGGCCTCGCGCGTGGAGCCGCCCTTCTCCGGGAAGAAGGCCTCGGGGTCGGTCTGCGCGCACAGGGCGCGCTCCTGCCACTCCTGCTCGTCGGCGTCGTCGAAGAAGCCGGCGAGCACCCCGAGCTCCTCGGCAGGCGCCTCACCCCACTCCACAACGCGCCCCCCGTCCGTCGATCCCTGCATGCCCTCGCCCGCCTCCTGGCCTCGCCCGCCGCCGGGCCGCGCCGCCACGCGCACTCCCGCGCGGTGCGTCCGCCGTCCGGCTGGCGGATGCCATGCGCCGTCCCCGTGGCGAATGACATCGATGTGATTACACCCGTGTCAGACCGGCGGGTCAAGCGCGGGCCCCGGCCGGGTGATGTTGTATGAGCAGCCAGTACACGATCGTGTACCAGCAGGAACGTGGGAGGTTCACCGGCCGCGTGGCGGGTAAACCGCGAAGATTGACACACTGGGGGTGTGCAGAGATCAGCGGTCCGCCCCTCCCCCATTTTCCTCGGCCTGCTCGCGCTCACGGTCGGCGCGGGGTTCCTGGCCGCGCTCGGCGGTGAGACCGCCGCGCGGGCGGGGGTGTTCCTGCTGGTGCTCGGCGGCTGGGCGGTGTCGCTGTGCCTGCACGAGTTCGGGCACGCCCTGGTCGCCTACCGCGGCGGCGACTGGTCGGTGCAGTCCAAGGGCTACCTGACGCTGAACCCGGCCCGCTACACCGACCCGGTGCTCAGCCTGCTGCTGCCGATCCTGTTCCTGGCCATCGGCGGCATCCCCCTGCCCGGCGGCGCGGTGTGGATCAACCACGGGTCGCTGCGCTCGCGCGGCATCGAGTCGTGGGTGTCGCTGGCCGGGCCGCTGACGAACCTGGTCATCGGCATCGTGCTGGCGGTGGTGGTGGGCACCGCGGGCCCGTCCGACGCGGCGATGGTCACCGACTACTTCACCGGCGACACCACCGCGAACGCGCTGTGGGCCGGGCTGGCGTTCCTGGCGCTGCTCCAGCTCTCGGCGTTCATCCTCAACATCCTGCCGGTCCCCGGCCTGGACGGCTGGGGCGCGATCCAGCCGTTCCTGTCCTACGAGGCGCGGGCGTTCGGCGCCAAGGCCCGCCAGTGGGCGCCGCTGATCCTGTTCGCCGTGCTCATCGGCGTGCCGGGGGCCAGCGGGGTGTTCTGGGACGTCGTGGAGTCGCTGTTCGGCGCGGTCGGCGGCAACGAGGTGGCCGCGGCGATCGGCAACGAGCTGTTCTTCTTCTGGCGGTAGCCGCCCTCGCACGACCGGGGTTCGCCCGGTCGTGCGAGGATCGCCCACCGTGAAGGTTGTCGCACTGGTCGGGGGCGTCGGTGGCGCCCGTTTCCTGCTCGGCGTCAAGCACCTGCTCGGCCTGCCGCCCACGGGCGCGGGGGAGTCCGGTCACGAGGTCACCGCGGTGGTGAACACCGCCGACGACATCTGGCTGCACGGGCTGCGCATCTGCCCGGACCTGGACACGTGCATGTACACCCTCGGCGGGGGCATCGACCTGGCCCGGGGCTGGGGGCGCACGGACGAGAGCTGGGTGGTCAAGGAGGAGCTGGCCGCCTACGGCACCGACGCCGAGTGGTTCGGCCTCGGCGACAAGGACATCGCCACCCACCTCGTGCGCACCCGGATGATGCGCGCGGGCTACGAGCTGTCGGACATCACCGCGGCGCTCTGCGCGCGCTGGCAGCCGGGCGTGCGCCTGCTGCCGATGACCGACGACCGCGTGGAGACCCACGTGGTGATCGACGAGCCCGGCACCGGCGACCGCAAGGCCGTGCACTTCCAGGAGTGGTGGATCCGCTACCGCGCCGAGCCGCGCGCCCAGTCGATCGTCCCCGTCGGCGCCGACGAGGCCACCCCCGGCCCCGGCGTCCTGGAGGCCATCGCCGAGGCCGACGTGGTCCTGGTCGCCCCCTCCAACCCGGTGGTCAGCATCGGCTCCATCCTGGCCGTCCCCGGCCTGCGCAAGGCCCTGCGCACCACCGCGGCCCCCGTCGTCGGCATCTCCCCGATCATCGACGACAAGCCCGTCCGCGGCATGGCCGACGCCTGCCTGGCCGCCATCGGCCTGGAGACCTCCGCCCAGGCCGTCGCCCGCCACTACGGCTCCCGCGCCCTGTCCGAGAAGGGCATCCTCGACGCCTTCCTCGTCCACACCGGCGACACCGCCGACGCCGAGGGCGTCGCCATCCGCGCCGTCCCCCTGCTCATGTCCGATGTGGACGCCACCGCCGCGATCGCCCGCGCCGCCCTCGACCTCGGCGGTGTGGAGCTCCCGGCGTGAGCGGGCACGCCGCCGCGGCCGGGCTCCAGGTGCTGCCGGTGCCCGGCCTGCCGGAGTTCCGCCCCGGCGACGACCTGGCGGGCGCGCTGGCGGCGGCCGCGCCGTGGCTGCTCGACGGCGACGTCGTCGTGGTCACCTCCAAGGTGCTCTCCAAGGTGGAGGGGCGGCTGGTGCGGGTGCCCGCCGACCCGGTGGAGCGCGACGCGGCCCGGCGGCGGCTGGTCGAGCAGGAGGCGGAGTCGGTCATCGCCCGGGTGGGCCGGACGCTGATCACGGTCAACAAGCTGGGCATCGTGCAGGCGGCCTCGGGCGTCGACGCCTCGAACGTGGCGGGCGACGAGGTGGCGCTGCTGCCGGTGGACCCGGACGGCTCGGCCGGGCGGCTGCGGGCGCGGCTGCGCGAGCTGCTGGGCGTCGAGGTGGCCGTGGTCGTCACCGACACCATGGGCCGCGCCTGGCGGGTGGGCCAGACCGACGCGGCGATCGGCGCCGCCGGGCTGGCCGTGCTGCACGGGTACGCGGGCGAGGTCGACGCGCAGGGCAACGAGCTGGTGGTCACCTCCGTCGCCGTGGCCGACGAGGTCGCCGCGGCGGCGGACCTGGTCAAGGGCAAGCTCGGCGGCACCCCGGTCGCGGTGGTGCGTGGCCTGGACCCGCGCGACGACGGGTCGAGCGCCCGGGACCTGCTGCGCACCGAGGGCGACCTGTTCCGGCTGGGGACGGACTTCGCGGTCGAGCAGGGGCGGCGGGAGGCGGTGCTGCTGCGGCGGTCGGTGCGGGAGTTCACCGAGGAGGCGGTGGACCCCGAGGTGCTGCGGGCGGCCGTGGCGGCGGCGTTGACCGCGCCCGCGCCGCACCACACGCGGCCGGTGCGGTTCGTGCGCGTGCGGGGGAAGCGGGCGGAGCTGTTGGCGGCCATGCGGGAGCGGTGGGTGGCCGACCTGCGGGGGGACGGGTGGTCGGAGGAGCGGATCGCGCGGCGGGTGGCGCGGGGGGACCTGCTGCACCGCGCGCCCGAGGTGGTGCTGCCGTTCCTGGTGCGGGAGGGGGCGCACGAGTACCCGGACGCGCGGCGGGGTGAGGCGGAGCGGGTGATGTTCACCGTGGCAGGTGGGGCGGCGGTGCAGGGGTTGCTGGTGGCGCTGGCCGCGCACGGGCTGGGGTCGTGCTGGGTAAGCTCGACGATCTTCTGCGCGGACGTCGTGCGCGGGGTGCTCGGGCTGCCCGAGCGGTGGGAGCCCCTGGGCGCGGTGGCGGTCGGCCACCCGGTCGAGCCGCTGGGTCCGCGCGCGCCGAGGACCGACGAGGGGCTGCTGGAGCTGTGAGCGCGCTGCACGAGGACACCGTGGCCACCCTGACCGCCTGGCGGCCCGCCGACCGGGGGCAGGAGGCGCTGCGGCAGGCGTTCCTCGGCTTCCTGGCCGCCCGCGGCGACGCCTGCGAGCGGGCCTGCGCCGCCGGGCACATCACCGCCTCGGCGCTGCTGTTCGACCACACCGGGTCGTCGGTGCTGCTGACCCTGCACCCCCGGGTGGGCCGGTGGTTGCAGCTCGGCGGCCACTGCGAACCGGAGGACGCCTCGCTCGCGGGCGCCGCCCTGCGCGAGGCGACCGAGGAGTCGGGCATCGCGGGCCTGCGCATCGACCCGACCCCCGTCCACGTCGACGTGCACCCGATCACCTGCTCCCTGGGCGTGCCCACCCGCCACTTCGACGTCCGCTTCGCCGTCCACGCGCCGGAGAACGCCCTCGCCGTCCGCAGCGACGAGTCCCTGGACCTGCGCTGGTGGCCCCTGGACGCCCTGCCCCCGGACCCCGACCGCGCCGCGGGCATCAGCGCCATGCTCGCCGCCACCCGCCCGTGATCCCCCTCGACCCGACCGCGGCCACCCCGCCCTACGAACAGGTCCGCGCGGGCCTGGCCGCCCGCATCACCTCAGGGGAGCTCGCCGTCGGCACCAAGCTCCCCACCGTCCGCGCCCTGGCCGCCGACCTCGGCCTGGCCACCAACACCGTCGCCCGCGCCTACCGCGAACTCGAATCAGCGGGCCTGCTCGAAACCCGGGGCCGCGCAGGCACCTACGTCAGCGCAGACGGCGACGACGTCCTCACCAAGGCCCGCGAGGCCGCCGACCGCTACGCCACCGAGGTCCGCGCCCTGGGCCTGTCCCCCACCCTGGCCCTGGACATCGCCAAAGCCGCCCTGGACCACTGACCCCCGCCACAGGTCCCTCGAAGCCGAAGGCAAGCCCCCCTGGTCAGCAAAGCCGTCGTTCGCCCCCACCCCCCGCAAACCACGGTGCCCAGCCCCACCAACCCCCCAGCACCCCATGCCCCGTGGCAAAGCCCATCCCTAAAAGCCATCGTTTGGCCAACGCAACCCCCACCCCGCAAACCACGGTGCCCAGCCCCCACAACAGGCCGCACCCCCACCGAAGCTCAGCTGAGCAAAAGGTCATGGGCTTTGCTCAGACCCCCGGCCTGACCCAGTCCTGGCCGCTTGTAGCTCGGTGGAGGCGGTGTCAAGGGTGGGCGAAGCCCATCGCGAAGCGACGCCCGCAGGGCGCCCTTGACTCCGCCTCCACCGAGTTGCACACTCGCGGCCCCCGAGGACAGGCCCCCACCACGCCAAGAGTCCCCGCCCACACGTCAGATCGCGCGAAAGTCCTTGGGGGACAACCGAGGCCCGTACCGCGGTTTCCCCAACCCCGCCGCCTCCACGTACCGCACGGCCCGCTGCCGCTGCCCCGCGTACGGCGCCAGCACCTCCAACATCCCCCGGTCGTCCAACCGCTTGCCCACCAGCGCGTACCCCACCACGTGCGGGATGTGGAAGTCGCCCACGCTCACCGCGTCCGGGTCCCCCCACGCCCGCTGGGCCACCTCCGCCGCCGTCCACACCCCGATGCCCGGCACCCGCCGCAGCAGCAGCCTGCCCTCCACCCCGCGCAGCTCCACCGCCCGCTCCAGCCGCCCGGCCACCTGCGCGGCGGCGATCAGCGCGCGCCGCCGGGCGCCGTCGAGACCGGCCTTGTGCCACTGCCAGTCCGCGATCCCCAGCACGGCCTCCGGCGTCGGCGGGGCGTGCAGGTCGCCGTGGACGGGGGTGCCGAAGCGGCGGGCGAGGGCGGCCCAGGTGCGGTGCGCCTCGGTGCCGGTGACCTTCTGCTCCAGGATCGCCGCCAGCAGCACGTCCCACACCCGGCCGGTGGCGCCCAGGCGCAGGCCGGGCTTGCGGCGGCGGACCTCGGCGACGACGGGGTGGTGGGCGGTGAAGCCGGTGTCGTCGTCGTGCGCGCCGAGCAGGCCGGGGGCCGAGTCGAGCAGGTGGTCGGCGCCCGCGCCCCAGGCGGTCGCCTCGACCCGGCCCGCGCGCACGGCCAGGTGCAGGCTGCCCGGCCCCGCGGGGGTGTTGGCGGCCAACCAGGCGCCGTCGGCGGCCAGGCGCAGCGCCGGGTCGCCGGGGCCGCGGCGCAGCGGGCGCAGCACGGCCTGGACGTCCAGCGGGTGGGCCGGGGTCCAGGTGCGGGTGGGGGCGGCGACGGTCATCACGGCGACCGTACCCGCCGGTTGGCTACAGTGGCTCATCCGCCGGGCCGGGTCCCGGCGCTGGCCACACCTGACCTGCCGCCGGACGACGAGGGAACTATCTGTGACGTCGACTGACCTGCACGTGGTCGTCCCAGCGGGGGGCAGCGGCACGCGGCTGTGGCCGCTGTCGCGGGCCGCGAACCCGAAGTTCCTGCACCCGCTCACCGGCACCGACCGCTCGCTGCTGCAGGCCACCTTCGACCGGCTGGTCCCGCTGTGCTCGGCGCGGAACCTGCTGGTCGTGACCGGTTCCGCGCACGCGGCGGGGGTGGCGCGGCAGCTGCCGGCGCTGCCCGAGCGCAACATCCTGGTCGAGCCGTTCGCCCGCGACTCGTGCGCGGCGATCGCGCTGGCCGCCGCGGTGGTGCAGCGGCGGTCGCCGGGCGCGGTGATGGCCTCGTTCGCCGCCGACCACCTCATCACCGACACCGCCGAGTTCGCCCACACCGTGCGCCGCGCGGTCGACGGCGCCCGCGACGGGTACCTGATGACGATCGGCATCACCCCCACCCGCCCGGAGACCGGGTACGGCTACCTCCAGTGCAGCGAGCCCGCGACCCGGTCGGTGATCCAGCGGGTGCTGGAGTTCAAGGAGAAGCCGTCGCTGGAGGTGGCCACCCGCTACCTGGCGGCGGGCAAGTACCTGTGGAACGCCAGCATGTTCGTCTGGCGCACCGACGTGTTCCTGGCCGAGCTGGCCGCCCGCCGCCCGGACGTGGCCGCCCCGATCGCCGAGATCGCCGAGGCCTGGGACACCGAGCTGCAGGAGGAGACGCTGGCCCGGCTGTGGCCGCAGGTGCCGAAGGTGGCCGTGGAGTACGCGGTGATGGAGCCCGCCGCCGAGGACGGCAGGGTCGGCACCGTGCCCGGCGACTTCGGCTGGTCGGACATCGGGGACTTCTCCACCGTCGGCGACCTGCTCGGGGTCGACGTCGGCGAGGGCAGCCGCGCGTTCACCACCGGCGCGGGCGGCTCGGCGGTCGTGGTCGACGGCAAGGGCGTGGTGGTGGTGCCCGCGGGCAACCGGCTGGTGTCCACCCTCGGGGTCAACGACGTGATCGTGGTCGACACCGAGGACGCCGTCCTGGTCTGCGACCGCTCCCGCGCCCAGGACATCAAGCGGCTCACCGAGATCCTGCGCGAGCGGGGCGAACTGGACCGCCTGTGACCGCCTCCCCCCACTCGGCTGACGCCGGGGGGATGACCGGATACGCTGTCGGGGAACACGCAGTCCCCAGGGAGAGGCCGCACCATGGACCCCCGTGACCGGGCCGACGCCATCCTGGCGAGGGCCCGCGCGCGCGGCGCCTTCGTCGTCACCCCGGACAGCGCCACCTCCCCCATGGACGCGGCCGCCACGCTCCAGATCCCGCGCGCGGTCATGGCCGCCATCGACGCGGCCGACCCGGACGTGACGATGGTGTTCCCCGTGTCGGGCATCGCCGCGCTCGCGGACCCGGAGGACGACCTGCCCGCCATCGCGCGGGAGGCGGCCACGCAGTCGCTGGCGTCGCCGCCGCGGCCTCGGCCGGTGGCTGGCCCTGGGTCCGGGTCTGGCGCGCAGGGGCGTGGTGGGGAGCCGGAGCAGGTGGGCGGGTTGATCCCGACGGTGAAGCAGCCGCAGCAGCCGCGGCAGTCGATGACGCAGCGGTTGGACGGGGATTTCTGAGGGGGCGTCTCGCCTGCGGCTTCGGTGTTGAGCATCGGGCTTCGCCCGATGCCGGGGCTTCGCCTGCTGGCTCGATGCGGTGGTTGTGCTTGGTCGGGGCCCCTACGGCGATCATGTGCTGTCGGGCGGGAAAAGGCGGGCTGAAAAGACGCCCGCCCGTCCCGTTTGGGTAGCACATGATCGCCTCCCCCGACCAAGCACAACCACCCCATCGAGCACCTGAGTAGCCGGGCCGCCTGCTGCTTGGGGGGTTGGGCTGGGGAAAGACTTTGGGGTGGGGTGGGGGGCTAGCGGGTGGAGATCTTCAGGCGGAGGGCCAGACCTGCTTTGACGGCGGCGCGGAGGGGGGCCCAGGCGGGGCCGGGGTGGCGGTCGGAGATGTAGCGGTAGGCCGACGCGTGGTGGGCGGCGAGCATCTTGTCGGAGACCTTGGCGGTGGAGACGCCCTGGATGTGCATGACGGTGGCGGTGGGGACGTAGACGTTCTGCCAGCCTGCCTGGCCGAGGCGTTCGCCGAGGTCGACGTCCTCGAAGTACATGAAGTAGCGGGGGTCGAAGCCGGTGACGGAGTCGAAGGCGGTGCGGCGGAGCAGGAGGCAGGAGCCGGAGAGCCAGCCCGCGGGGCGTTCGGTGATGTCGGTGGCGGACTGCTTGTAGGCGCGGGTCCAGGGGTTGGCGGGCCAGAGCTTGCCCAGCAGGCCGTGGCCGATGCCCTTGCCGAGGGAGGGGACCTCGCGGGCGGAGGGGTAGACGGTGCCGTCCCGCTCGGTGATCAGGGGGCCGAAGGCGCCGCCGCGGGGCCAGCGGGTGGCCGCGTCGAGCAGGGTGTCGAGGGAGCCCTCGCCCCACTCCAGGTCGGGGTTGGCGACGACGACCCAGCCGTACTCGGGGGGCAGGTCGGCGACGCCGTGGTTGGCGGCCCTGCCGTAGCCGAGGTTGCCGCCGGTGGGCAGGAGGCGGACGTGGTCGTGGCGGGCCGCGGCGGCCTCGGGGGCGCCGTCGGTGCTGCCGTTGTCGGCCAGGACGACCAGGGGCGAGCGGGTGGTGGCGCCCGCCAGGGTCGTGATGAAGCGCTCCAGGGTGTCGCCGGGGGAGTAGGTCACCGTCACCACGGCCAGGTCGTCGCCATACGCGTCAGTCACGGCCGAGCATTCTGCCCGGGGTCAGCGGCCGCGGCGGTGGCGGGTCGCGGCCACCCCGTAGGCCTCGCGGTGGGCCTCGGCGCACTGGCCCCAGGTGAACTCCTTGGCCCGGCGCTGGGCGGCCTCGGCCAGCTCGCGCCTGCGCTCGGGGTCGTCGAGCAGGGCGGCGACCGCGGCGCCGATGTCGCCCGCCCCGGTGCCGCAGTACTCCACCGCGTCGCCGCCGACCTCCGGCAGGGCCAGGCGGCGGGTGGTGAGCACGCACGCCCCGCAGGCCATCGCCTCCAGCACCGGCAGGCCGAAGCCCTCGCCCAGGCTGGGGTAGGCGACCAGGGCCGCCCCGCCGAGGAAGCCCGCGAGCATCCCGAACGGCAGGTAGCCCGCGCGGATCACCCGGACCCGGTGCGGGACGGCGTCGAGGGCGCGCTCGATCTGCCGGTCCCAGCCCGGCTGCCCGGCCAGCACCAGCGACGGCGGGTCCACCCGGCCCCGGCAGGCGGCGGCGAAGCCGCGGATGAGGGCGGGGACGTTCTTGCGCGGCTCCAGCGCGCCCAGGAAGGCCACGTACTCGTCGCGCTCGCCCAGCCCCACCTCGGCGCGGGCGGCGGCCACCTCGTCGGCGGTGGGCGGGTGGAACCGGTCGCCGTCGACGCCGTGCTGGATGACCGACAGCGCCGCCGGGTCGGCCCCGGCGACCCTGGCCAGCTCGGTGGCGGTGGCCTGGCTGGGCACCACGCACAAGCTCGCGCGCAGCAGCGAGGTGCGCGTCCAACCGCGGAAGAACCGGGCCTTGATCGAGTGGTGCAGGGCGGGGTCGGTGAAGAACGTGGCGTCGTGCAGGGTCACCACCGACGCGGCCTGCGCGGCCAGCGGCAGCGTGTAGTGCGGGGAGTGCAGCACGTCCACGCCGAGCTTGCGCACCAGCCGGGGCAGGGTCGTCTGCTCCCAGGTCAGCCGGGCCGTGCGGGTGGACACCGACTCCGAGGTGGGCACGACGCGGGCGTGCGGGGCGAGCAGCGAGTACAGCCCGGCGTCGCGCGGTTGGCAGACGACGCTGACCCGCGCGCCGTCGGCGTCGAGGGCGGCCACCAGTGAGTCCACGTAGCGGCCGACCCCGCCGCGGTCGGCCGGGACGGCGGTCGCGTCGATCAGCACGCGGGGGTCGGGCACGCGGCTCAGGGTACGACGCCGCCTCCCGGGCGGTTTCACGAACGCGTGAACTTCCGCCCGGATCAGGTCCCGGCCTTCTCGCTGAGCAACCGCGAGTGCAGCCGCCACACCGACTCCGCCGCGTGCTCCCAGGTGAACGCCGCGGCCCGCGCCCGACCGCGTTCGACCAGCTCAGCGGCCCGCTCGGGGGAGTCGACGACGCTGCTCAGCGCGCGGGCGAGGTCGGCGACGTCCTCGCGCAGCGCGGCCACCCCGGCCCCGCCCGCCACCTCCACCAGCGCGGGGGCGTCGGAGTGCACCACCGGGACGCCGACGGCCATCGCCTCCAGCACCGGCAGCCCGAAGCCCTCCGCCCGGCTGGGGGCGGCGAGCACGGTGGCCCGGTGCAGCACCACCGCCAGCTGCTCGTCGGTGAGCGGGCCGAGCACCCGCAGCCGACCGGGCGGCAGGCCGTGCTGGGCGGCCAGCGCGCGCAGGTCCACCCCGCCCCAGCCGGTCGGGCCGACCACGACCAGCGGCAGGTCCGGCGCCGAGGGCCCGGCCATGGCCTCGACCAGCACGTCGAGGCCCTTGCGGGGTTCGACGGTGCCCACGGCCAGGACGTAGGCCGGGGGCAGCCGGTGCTCGGCGACGACGGCGGCGACGACCGCCTCCGGCGGCGGGGTGCGCAGCACGGCGGGCACGCCGTGGCCCACCACGTGCACGCGGGCCGGACCGGGGGCGTGCTCGGCCAGCTCGGCGGCGACGGTGTCGGTGGGCACGACCAGCGCGTCGGCCCGCTGCGCGGCGCGCCGGATCACCGCCCGGTGCCAGGCGGCGCCGCGCGGGGTCAGCGTCTCGGGGTGGGTGAACGGCACCGTGTCGTGCACGGTGACCACCAGCGCCGCGCCCCGGCGGGCGGCGGCGGGGGCCAGCGGGGTCGGGGCGTGCACCACGTCGCCGCCCGGCCACAGCGGCAGCCCGTACTCCCAGGCCAGGGTGAGCGCGCGGCGCGGCAGGCGCAGCGCGCGCGGGCCCCCGACGCCGTCGACCCGCGCGGCGGAGGTGTCCCGGTGGTTGGCCACCACGCCGGTGACCCGCCAGCCGGGCGGGGCGGTGGCGGCGAGCGCGGCGGCGAGCTCGCGCGTGTAGCGGCCGGTGCCACCGGGCACGGGGGCGAGGAGCTGCTCGGTCAGCAGTGCGAGCTCGGGCACGCGCGACACCCTGCCACGCCCGTCAACGGGTCGGGCAGGGGTGCCGCGGCACCGCACCGGCGCCCGTAGGGTGCCCGTCGTGCGGACGACCGTGGTGGTGGTGACCTGGCGCGGCGCCGGGCACGTGCGGGCGTGCCTGCGGGGCCTGGCCGCCCAGACGCGCCCGCACCGGGTGCTGGTGGTGGACAACGCCTCCGAGGACGGCAGCGGGGAGCTGGCGCGGGCGGAGGGGGTGGCGGTGGTGCGGCTGGCGCGCAACGCCGGGTACGCGGGCGGGATCGCCGCGGTGCTCGACGACGTCGACACCGAGTTCGTGGCCTGGCTCAACGACGACGCCGTGCCCGCCCCGGACTGGCTGGCCCACCTGGAGGACGCGCTCGACGCGGGCGCCGCGGCGGCCGGGGCCCGGCTGACCAGGCCGGACGGGGGGACGCAGACGATCGGCGTCGGCCTCACCGCGCTGGGCTACGGCCACGACCGCACCGACGGCGAGGTGTTCGGCTTCTGCGGCGGCGCCGCCCTGCTGCGGGTGGCCGAGCTGCGGGCGGTGGGCGGGGTGCCCGCGGCGTTCTTCTGCTACTACGAGGACACCGACACGTCCTGGCGGCTGCGGCTGCACGGGCACGAGGTGGTCGCCGTCCCGCGGGCCACCGCCGCCCACGCGCACGGCGCCACCGCCCGGCTCGGCTCCCGGCAGTTCCACCTGTGGAACGAGCGCAACCGGCTGCTCATGCTCGCGCGCTGCGCCCCCGGCCCGGTGTTCGCCAGGGAGCTGGCCCGCTTCGCCGCGATCACCGCGAAGGTGGTGCTGCGCAGGCCGGAGGGCGCGAACTTCAGCCCGTCGCTGCGGTTGCGGGTGCTCGGGCAGGTGCTGGTGGCGCTGCCCGGCACCCGACGCGCGGGCACCCCCGAGGCCCGGCGGCGGGTGTGGGCGCGGTGGGCGGGCCGGTAGCGGCGAGGGGGAGGGATGGGCGCCCGCGGGGCCATGGGGCAGGCTTAGCGCAAGGACGAGGGCTGGAGGCGGGCTTGGCTGAGGGGGCGGACGTGCTGCCGGTGGTCTCGGTGGTCGTGGTGAACTACCGCGGCGCCGAGGACACGATCACCTGCGTGCGGGGGCTGCGCGACGGGGTGGACTACCCGGCCGAGCGGTTGCAGGTCATCGTGGTCGACAACGGCGCGCACGACGCCGAGCGGCTGGCCGGGGTCGAGGGCGTCGACCTGGTCGTCTCGCCGGAGAACCTCGGGTTCGCGGGCGGGTGCAACCTCGGCGTCGAGTCCGCCAGGGGCAGCGTGCTCGCCTTCCTCAACAACGACGCCCGGCCCGACCCGCAGTGGGTGCGCGCGGCGGTGCGGGTGCTCGCCGAGCAGCCGGACGTGGCCGCGGTCGCCAGCAAGGTGCTGGACTGGGAGGGCGGCACCGTCGACTTCGTCGACGCCGGGCTGACCTGGTTCGGCATGGGCTACAAGCGCCACGCCGGGCAGCCCGACACCGGCGAGCACGACGCCCCGCGCGACGTGCTGTTCGCCACCGGGTCGGCGATGTTCGTCCGCGCCGGGGCCTACCGCGAGCTGGGCGGGTTCGACGAGCGGTTCTTCATGTTCTACGAGGACGTCGACCTGGGCTGGCGGCTGAACCTGCGCGGCTGGCGGGTGCGCTTCGAGCCGACCTCGCTGACCTACCACCGCCACCACGCCTCCATGTCCAAGGTGGACAGCGACGACGGCGCGCGCGAGCTGTTCCTGCTGGAGCGCAACGCGTTGATGGCGCTGTACAAGAACGTCTCGGACGAGACGCTGGCCAAGGCGCTGCCCGCGGCGCTGGCGCTGGCCGTGCGCCGCGCCACCGCCCGCGGCGACCTCGACGCCACCGCGCTGGAGATCACCCGCGGCGGCCCGACGACCCAGCCGGTGAGCGGGCCCGCGCTGGCCGGGATCCTCGCCGTCGACCAGTTCGTCGAGCTGCTGCCGCAGCTGGTCGAGGCGCGGGCGCGCGAGCAGGCGAGCCGGGTGCGCGGTGACGCCGACATCGTGCCGCTCATGCGCCGCGCCATGGAGCCCGCTTACCCGCTGCCGCGCTACCTGGCCGCGCACGACATCCTCGTCGAGGCGTTCGGCCTGGAGGAGGCGTTCGGCGCCCGGCGCAAGGTCCTGGTCATCACCGGCGACGCGATCTCCGACCGGATGGCGGGCCCGGCGATCCGCGCCTGGAACATGGCCGACGTGCTCGGCGCCGAGCACGAGGTGCGGCTGGTGACGGTGAACCCGCTGTGCGCGCCGCCGCCCGCGCCGTTCCCGGTGCTGGGGTCCAAGCCGCGCGAGCTCACCGCACACGTGGACTGGGCGGACGTGGTGGTGCTCCAGGGCCACGCGCTGGAGATGGTGCCCGCCCTCAAGTCCGCGGGCTCCACCAAGCTCGTCGTCTGCGACGTCTACGACCCGATGCACCTGGAGCTGCTGGAGCAGGGCAAGGACTCCGTGGCCGAGCAGCGCGCGCTCGACCTCGTCGGGGTGACGAAGGTGCTCAACACCCAGCTGGAGCGCGGCGACTTCTTCCTCTGCGCCTCCGAGCGGCAGCGGCACTTCTGGCTCGGGCACCTGATGTCGCTGGGCAGGCTCACCCCCGAGGTCTACGACACCGACCCGACGCTGCGCTCGTTCCTCGGCGTGGTGCCCTTCGGCCTGCCGGGCAAGCCCCCGCAGCAGTCCGCGCACCCGGTCAAGGGCGAGCTGGTCGGGGCCCGGGACAAGGTCGTGCTGTGGGCGGGCGGGGTGTACAGCTGGTTCGACCCGCTGACCCTGGTCTCGGCCATCGGGGAGCTGGCGGGCAGGCGCCCGGACGTGCGGCTGGTGTTCCTGGGCATGAAGCACCCGAACCCCGAGGTCCCGGAGATGGACATCGGCGCCCGGGTCCGCGCCCGCTCCCAGCAGCTCGGGCTCACCGGCACGCACGTGTTCTTCAACGAGACCTGGGTGCCCTACGACCGCCGCCAGGACTGGCTGCTCGACGCGGACGCGGGCGTGACCACCCACTTCGAGCACGTCGAGACCACCTTCGCCTTCCGCACCCGGGTGCTGGACTACCTATGGGCGGGCCTGCCGATCGTCACCACCGACGGCGACGCCTTCGCCGACCTGGTGCGCGCCGAGGGCCTGGGCGTCGTCGTGCCCGCCGAGGACACCGCCGCCCTGGCCGCCGCCCTGGAGCGGGTGCTCTACGACGAGGCGTTCGCCGCCGCCTGCCGCGAGCGCATCGCCGTCGTCGCCGAGCGCTTCACCTGGGAGAACGTCCTCGCCCCGCTCACCGCCTACTGCCGCGACCCCCGCCCGGCCGCCGACCGGCTCCCGGGCGCGGAGCCCCTGGTGGAGCGGGCCCCGCTCTCGCGCGCCGAGACCGTCCGCCGCGACCTGGCCCTCGTCCGCGAGTACCTGGACCTGGGCGGCCCCACCGAGCTCGCCAAGCGGGCCGCGGGCCGGGTGCGCAGGCTCGCCAAGGAACGCCTCGGCCGTGGCTGACCGGGTCCTGGTCGACGGCACCCCCCTGCTGGGCGCCCGCACCGGCATCGGCCGCTACACCGCGGCCCTGACCGAGGAACTGGCCGCCACCCCCGGCCTCGACGTCCGGGCCGTCGCCTTCACCCTGCGCGGCTGGCGCAAGCTCCGGGCCACCCTCCCCCACGGCACCCGCGCCCGCGGCATCCCCGCCCCTGCCCGCCTGCTGCGCGGGCTCTGGCTGCGCGGCACCTTCCCCCCGGTCGAGCTGTTCGCGGGCCTGACCGACGTGGTGCACGGCACGAACTTCGTCCTCCCCCCCTCGCTGCGCGCCGCAGGCGTGGTGACCGTGCACGACCTGGCCTTCCTCGACCACCCGGACGACCTGGCCCCCTCCGACGCGGACCTGCCGACGCTGGTGCGCCTGTCGGTGCGGCGGGCCCGGGTGGTCCTGACCCCGTCGGAGGCGGTGGCCGGGCAGGTCTGCGCGCGGCTGGGGGTGGACCGGGCGAAGGTGGTCGTGACCCCCCTGGGCGTGGACGCGGCGTGGTTCACCGCCCGCCCACCCTCCGCGGATCTGGCCCGGCGCGTGGGCCTGCCGGGCGAGTACCTGCTGTTCGTCGGCGCGGCGGGCCCGCGCAAGGCGGTGGACTGGCTGGTGCAGGCGCACGCCGCCGACCCGTCGCTGCCCCCGCTGGTCCTGGTGGGCTCGGGGCACGCGGGGGCGGGCGAGCGCGTGCTGACCACGGGGTACCTGTCCGAAGTGGACTTGCGGTCCGTGGTGGCGGGGGCAGCGGCCCTGGTGCTGCCGTCCCGGGACGAGGGGTTCGGGCTCCCGGTGCTGGAGGCCATGGCGTGCGACGTGCCGGTGGTCTGCACGGACGTGCCCGCGCTGCGCGAGGTCTCGGGCGGGCACGCGGAACTGGTGCCGTTCCGGGACGTGGCCGCGTTGGGCGAGGCGTTGCGGCGCGCGCTGGAATCACCTGCGGCGCCCGCGGTGGCCGTCGAGCGGCGGCGGTACGCGGCCGGGTTCACGTGGCGGGCGTGCGCCGAGGCGACTGTGGGGGCTTACCGGGCCGCGATGGGGTGACTCGCGGGGTTAGGGGCGTTGCGTTGTGGGCCCGGTTGGGTGGTTGTGCTTGGTCGGGGCCCCTATGACGATCATGTGCTGTCGGGCGGGAAAAGGCGGGCTGAAAAGACGCCCGCCCGTCCCGTGTGGGTAGCACATGATCGTCACCCCCGACCAAGCACAACCACCCAACCGGGCAGGACATCGCGCCGGGTTCAGCGTTGGTGGGCGGTCGCCCTCTCCTACAACCACGACCCATGCTGGCGCGGGGGTAACCCGGGCAAGGGGACCCCTGTTTTCAACGTTACCGGCGGGGGACGACGAAACTCGACCCCCGCCACAAGGCTGTGGACAACTCGGGCGGCCAGCTCATGCCGCCGGACACCGCGACGCCCTGCCCTTCCTTCTTTGCCCACGGCGCAACCACTTGCGGGTCCGGCAGCCCGGCTACGGACGCGCTCGATGCGGTGGACTTGTTCGGGTGGGGTAGGCGATCATGAGCTACCCTGTCCGGGTTGAGCGGGGCTCTTTTCGCCCCAGCTTTTCCCGCTCTCTCAGCTCATGATCGCCGTAGGGGCCCCACCCGAACAGGTCCACCGCATCGAGCCCGCAACAAAAATCCCGCGCTCTTCAAGAGCTCACGCAGACGGCAAGTAAGCCGCCCGGTCAGCGGCGAAAGCAGCGGCCAACGCCTCCCGCCACGGCCGAAGCGGCGTGAGCCCGGCGTCCGCCCAAGCCTTCCCCGACAGCACCGAGTAGGCAGGCCGGGCCGCCGGGGTCGGGTAGTCAGCCGTGGTGCAGGCGCTCACCCGGCCGGGGTCCGCGCCCAACTCCTCGAACACGCCCCGGGCGAACCCGCACCAGGTCACCTCCCCGCCACCGGCCGCGTGCAGGACGTGGGCGGCGGGCGGGGAGTCGGACGTGACCTTCCGGGCCAGTTCGACCAGGCCGACAGCGAGGTCGTAGGTCCAGGTGGGGGAGCCGAGTTGGTCGTCGACGACCGAGAGGGAGTCGCGCTGGGACTCCAGGCGGGCCATGGTCTTGACGAAGTTGGCGCCGTGGGCGCCGTAGACCCAGGCGGTGCGGACGACCCAGGCGCGGGCGCCGGAGGAGAGGACGGCTCGTTCGCCCGCGAGCTTGGTCGCGCCGTACACCGACTTGGGGCCCGTGGGGGCGTCCTCGGCGTAGGGGGCGGTGGCGTCGCCGGGGAAGACGTAGTCGGTGGAGACGTGGATCAGGGGGAGGTTGCGGGAGGAGCACACCGCGGCCAGGACCCGGGGGCCGTCGGCGTTGACGGCATAGGCGCGGGCCTGGTCGGACTCGGCCTTGTCGACCGCGGTGTAGGCGGCGGCGTTGACGACCACCGGGGTGCTGCCCGCGGCGCGGGCGGCGTCGGCGAAGGCGGCGACGGCGGCGACGACCGAGGTGGTCTCGGTGAGGTCCAGCTCGGCGGAGCCGGGGGCGGTGACCGCCAGGTCGGGACCGGCGAGACCGGCCAGCTCGCGGCCGAGCTGGCCGGTGCCGCCGGGGACGAGCAGGGCGAGGGGCACGTCAGCCCCCCAGGGCGGCGCGCTGCTTGAGCGGCTCCCACCAGTCGCGGTTGTCCTGGTACCACTTCACCGTCTCGGCCAGGCCGTCGGCGAACGGGACGCGGGGGGCGTAGCCCAGCTCGGTGGAGATCTTGGTGATGTCGACCGAGTAGCGGCGGTCGTGGGCCTTGCGGTCCTCCACCGGCTCGATGGCCGACTCGTCGCGGCCGGTGGCCTGGAGCAGCAGGGTGGTCAGCTCGCGGTTGGTCAGCTCGGTACCGCCGCCGATGTTGTAGACCTCGCCGGGGCGGCCGCCGTCGGCGACGAGCTGGATGCCGTGGCAGTGGTCGTCGACGTGCAGCCAGTCGCGCACGTTGAGGCCGTCGCCGTAGAGCGGGATCTTCTTGCCGTCCACCAGGTTGGTGGTGAACAGCGGGATCACCTTCTCCGGGAACTGGTAGGGCCCGTAGTTGTTCGAGCAGCGGGTGACGCACACCGGCAGGCCGTGGGTGCGGTAGAAGGCGCGGGCCAGCAGGTCCGAGGACGCCTTGGACGCCGAGTAGGGCGAGTTGGGCTCCAGCGGGTGGGTCTCCGGCCAGGAGCCCTGCTCGATCGAGCCGTACACCTCGTCGGTGGAGACGTGCACGAACTTCGCCACGCCCGCGTCCACCGCGGCCTGCAGCAGCACCTGGGTGCCGACCACGTTGGTGATCACGAAGTCGGCCGCGCCCATGATCGAGCGGTCCACGTGCGACTCGGCGGCGAAGTGCACCACCAGGTCGACCCCCGCCATCACCGCGCGCACCGCCTCGGGGTCGCAGATGTCGCCCTCGACGAACCGCAGCCGGTCGCTGCCCGCCACCGGGTCGAGGTTGGCCCGGTTGCCCGCGTAGGTCAGCTTGTCGAGCACGACGACCTCGGCGTCGGCCAGGGTCGGGTAGGCCCCGCCGACCGCCTGGCGCACGTAGTGCGACCCGATGAACCCGGCACCGCCGGTCACCAACACCCTCATCTGCTTCCCACCGTCCCTCGGTTCGCTGACGGCTGAGAGTGTTCCATGCCCCCGCTCGGTGACTCGACGGACCGCGCGGGTGACTACTCATTGTCCTAGCGAGTGACGTCCGACGAGCTCTCAGGTGGTGCTGGGTAACCTGTTCAGGGGAACACTCGGGGACGGGGAGGAGCGTGGCGTGGACGAGGGTGAGCCGGTAGCGGCTGGGCCCGCTCGTCCGCCGCGGTGGTCGCGCGTCGGCGGCGGGCTGGTCAAGGGGCTGGCCGCGGTGGTCTCCACCGCCGTCCTGGCGGGCACCGGCTACGGCTGGTACACCGTCGGTGACCTGGACGCGGGCACCGCGACCACCGACGTCTTCGCCGAGACCGAGGCCGAGGACGCCCCGCCGCCGCTCGACGGCGCCGTGGACATCCTGCTCGTCGGCATGGACAGCCGCACCGACGCCTTCGGCAACCCGCTGCCCAAGGAGGTGCTGGCCATGCTCAACGGCGGCCGGGCCGACGGCGAGCGCAACACCGACACCATGATCCTGGTGCACATCCCGGTCGACGGCCGCCGCGCGGTCGCCTTCTCCTTCCCCCGCGACTCCTGGGTCGACGTGGGCGAGGGCTTCGGCAAGCACAAGCTCAACTCGGCGTTCGTCTACGCCTACAACGACGCCCGCAAGACCCTCCAGGCCCAGGGGGTCGCCGAGCCGGAGCTGGAGAAGCAGGCCACCGTCATCGGCCGCAAGAACCTCATCTCGACCGTCGAGCGGCTGGTGGGCGGGTCGGTGACCATCGACCGCTACGCCGAGGTCAACCTGGCCTCGTTCTACGAGGTCACCAAGGCCATCGGCGGGGTCGAGGTGTGCCTGAACGCCCCGGTGGACGAGCCGAAGTCGGGGGCGCGGTTCCCGGCGGGCAGGCAGACGATCTCCGGGGCGGCGGCGCTGTCGTTCGTCCGCCAGCGCTACGACCTGCCCAACGGCGACCTCGACCGGATCGTGCGCCAGCAGGTGTTCCTCGGCGCGCTGGCGAACAAGGTGCTGTCCGCGGACATGCTGGCCGACCCGACCCAGGTGCGCGGGCTGGTGCAGGCGGTGCAGAAATCGGTGGTGCTGTCCTCGAACTGGAACCTCACCACCTTCGCCGCGCAGATGCAGGGGCTCAGCAGCGGCAACATCGAGTTCCGCACCATCCCCACCCAGGGCGACGCCAAGATCGGCGGCGCGGACGTGATCAGGGTCGACCCGGCGCAGGTCGCCGCCTTCGTCAAGGAGCAGATCGAGGAGTTCGACGACGAGGCGACCACCACCGGCGGCGCCCCCACCGGCGAGCGGCCGACCCCCAGCACGACCACCACCACGACCGCCCCGCGGTCGCCGCAGGAGGTGACGGTGGACGTGCGCAACGGCTCCACCACCCGCGGCCTGGCCTCCACCGCGCTGAACACCCTGGTCGCGGCCGGGTACGCGGCCGGTGCGGTGGGCGACGACAGCGTGCGGTCGACGTCGGTGATCGAGTACGCCCCCGGCGACCTGGCCAAGGCGCAGGCGGTGGGCGCGGCGCTGCGCGGGCGGTTCGACTTCGAGGAGAACCCCGCGCTGGTCAGCGACCGGGTGCGCGTGGTGCTCGGCACCAGCTACGCCCCGGGCAGCACCGGCGGCGACGACCCGCTGTTCAGCGCCTTGCAGCCGCGGGTGCCGGAGCCCACCCCCACGGCCCCGACGAGCACCACCGGGACGACCCCGCCCACGCGGATCGACGCCGGTGGCGTCACCTGCGTGAACTGAGCGCGGCTAACGAGAACCTCCTCTATCACGATCCGTAATCGAGTCCGGCTTTCACCGGCGGACGAGGACGGTGCGCTGCCACCCTGGAGGGGCAGGCGCGCGCGGAGGAGGAAGACGTGACGGACCGGCCGACGCCACCCCCGGCGGAGGAGAACCCCGATCCCGCCACCCCCCAGGAGCCCCGGCCCAGGGCGGTCGAGGCCGACCCCGCCGAGGACACCCCGGCCGCCGCGACCGACACCGCCCCCGCCGGGACCGCCGAGCCCCAGGACGAGCCCGCGGCCGAGGACGAGGCCGCCGAGAAGGCGGAGCCCACTGCCGAGGGCGGGCCTGCGGCCCCCGTCGACGCCGAGCCTGCTGCCGCGGCCCAGGCCGAACCCGCTGCTGACACCACGCCTGCCGCCGCCGAGCCGGAGGTCGGCGCCGAGCCCGACGCCGAGGCGAAGGCCGAGCCCGATCCGGACGCCGAGCCCACCGCGACGACCGAGCCCACCGCCGGACCAGGTGCCGCGCCCGCCGACGAACCCGCGGCGGAGGTCGTGGAGGCGGCGGGCGCCGCCGGGCCCGCGCCGCGGCGGCGGGCCTCGGGGTGGTTGATCGCCGGGCGCTCGCTGGTCGCCCTGGTGTCGGCCGCCGTGCTGGCGGCCACCGGGCTGGTGACCGTGCGGGTCGACGGGTTCCAGGAGAGCGTCACCACCACCGACGCGCTGAGCGAGGCGCAGAACTCGCCGTCCGCCCCGCCCGCCGAGGACGGCGCCGACGACATCCTGGTGGTGGGCAGCGACACCCGCACCGACCTGCAGGGCCACCCGCTGTCGGCCAGGGTGCTGCGGGAGCTGCGCACCGAGGCCACCGACACGATCAACACCGACACCCTCATCCTGCTGCGGCTGCCGAAGAACGGCGCCCGCGGCTACGCGGTGTCGATCCCCCGCGACACCTCCGTCGAGGTGCCCGGCCTGGGGGTGGAGAAGATCAACGGCGCGTTCGGGGTCACCAAGGCGCTGACCGCGCAGCGGCTCGTCGGGTCCGGGGTGGGCGACCGCGCCCGGGTGGAGACCGAGTCCGACACCGCGGGGCGCACCGCGCTCATCCAGGCCGTGCAGGGGCTCACCGGGGTGCGCGTCGACCACTACGCCGAGGTCACCCTCTACGGCTTCTACCTGCTCACCGAGGCCATCGACGGCGTGGACGTGTGCTTGAAGCGCTCGACCAGCGACCCCGACTCCGGCGCCGACTTCCGGGCCGGGCAGCAGACCGTGCGCGGCGGGGACGCGGTGTCGTTCGTGCGCCAGCGCAAGGGCCTGCCGCGCGGGGACCTCGACCGCATCGTGCGCCAGCAGACGTTCCTGGCCTCGGCGATGAACAAGGTGCTCTCCGGCGGCACGCTCACCGACGCGGCCAAGCTGTCCGCGCTGGAGCGGGCGGTGTCGCAGACGGTCGTGATGGACCCGGGCCTGCACTTCCTCGACCTGGTCAAGCAGGCGCAGGCCATGGCGGCCGGGCAGGTGCAGTTCGCCACGATCCCGGTGACCGGCGTCGGGGCGCGCAACGACAAGGGCCAGAGCGTCATCACCGTCGACGTGGCCGCGGTGCGCAAGTACATGGCGGACCTGGCCACCGACACGCCCCCGCCCGCTCCCCCGGCGCCCACCGGCGTCCCGGACAACCTCACCGGCCGCAAGCTGCTCGACCTGGGCGCCCCGGCCCCCGCCCGCGCGGCGGCCCAGGCCCCCTGCATCGACTAGCTTGGGCGCGTGAGCCTCACCGAGCAGCTGTTGCGCGGCCTCAGCCCCGCCAAGCCCCTCATCACCCACTACGACGACGCGCGCGGCACCCGCATGGAGCTGTCGGTGGCCACGGTGGCGAACTGGGCGGCCAAGACGGCGAACTGGCTGGTGGAGGAGCACGACGTCGAGCCGGGCACCGAGGTCGCCGTGCGGATGCCGGGGCACTGGCAGACCGCGGGCATCCTGCTCGGCGCCTGGTGGGCGGGGGCGCACGTGGTGGCGGACCCGGCAGGCGCGGCGGTGGTGGTCGTGCCGGAGGGCGCCGAGGCCGACGCGCGCACGGCGGTGGTCTCGCTGGACCCGATGGGCATGGACCTGCGCGGCAGGCAGGCGGCGGGCACGGACTTCGTCGCGGAGGTGCGGCTGTTCGGCGACGCCTACTTCGGCGCGCCCGTCCCGGACGGCACCCCCGCGCTGGCCGGGTTGACCGTGGCGGAGGTGCTGGCGGCGGCGGACGAGCTGCCCGCGGGCGTGCGGGCGCTGTCCACCGCGGAGTGGACGATCCCGGCCGGGGTCCTGCGGGCCTTCGTCTCGCCGCTGAAGGCGGGCGGTTCCGTGGTGCACGTGTCGAACCCGGACGCGGGCGCGCTCGACAAGCACCGGGCCACCGAGCGCACCACGCACGACATCCTGGGCTGACCGCCCGGCGAGCCGCGCCCGGCGGCGGGGTCCCCACGGCCATACTGCCGACCCACCACCGAGAGGACCCCTCGATGCGCAGCGTCACCTACTCGCTGTCCACGTCGCTGGACGGCTTCATCGTCGACCCGTCGGGCGGCATCGACTGGTCCACCCCGGACGACGACGTCTTCCGGCTGGCGATGGACGAGGTGCGCGGCGTCGGCGTGCACCTGATGGGGCGGCGGCTCTACGAGACGATGCTGTACTGGGAGACCGCCGCGGAGGACCCCGGGCTCGACGGGCTCGACCGCGAGTGGGTGGAGCTGTGGAACCCGCTGCCCAAGGTCGTCTTCTCCAGCACGCTCACCGAGGTGCGGGGCAACGCCCGGTTGGCCACCGGCGGCGTGGTGGAGGAGGTCGAGCGGCTGCGGGCCGAGCCGGGTGAGGGCGACATCGCCATCGGCGGGGCGGAGCTGGCGGCGGCGGTGGCCGAGGCGGGGCTGATCGACGAGTACCGGGTCCGGGTCTACCCCGTGCTCGTCGGGGGTGGTCGCCCGTACTTCGCCCAGCACGGCAGGCGGGTCCGGCTCGACCTGCTGGAGAACCGCACCATCGGCCCCCAGGTCGTCTACTACCGCTACCGCGTCGTCCGCTGACCGGGGTTCACCCGAACTCGTCGCGGTAAGCCGCCGCTTTAGGACCGGAGTTGTCCGCAAGGCCCCCTACTGTCGTCGACAGCGGATCAGCGAGCGAAGGACGGACGATGAACCTCATCCAGGAGCGCACCGGCGGCCAGCCCGACAGCCCCCTCACGGGCGAGCGCGGCGACCTGCTCAAGACCCTGCGCCAGCACCGGGGCTTCCTGCGGTACACCGTGCGCGGCATCACCGACGAGCAGGCCAGGATGCGCACCGGCGGCGCCAGCCAGCTGACCCTGGGCGGGCTGGTCAAGCACGTCGCGCACACCGAGGCGGGCTGGGCCCGGTTCATGGCGGGCGGCGCGGAGCTGATGGAGAGCGTGCCCGCCGACTGGGAGGGCGAGTTCCAGCTCAAGGCGGACGAGACCCTGGCGGGGGTGCTGGCCTTCTACGACGAGGTCGCGGCCCGCACCGACGAGCTGATCGCCACCCTCGACCTCGACGCCGAGCACCCGCTGCCGGTCGCCCCGTGGTTCGAGGCGGGGGCGTCCTGGTCGGTGCGCCGGGTGGTGCTGCACCTCGTGGCCGAGACCTCGCAGCACTCGGGGCACGCCGACATCATCCGCGAGGGGCTCGACGGGCAGAAGACGATGGGGTGACACTGGGCGGATGGCGTCCACCCGGTTGATCACCTGCAACCTCTGCGAAGCGTGCTGCGGCCTCCAGGTCGAGGTCGAGCAGGACCGGGTCACCTCGGTCTCCGGTGACCCCCGCGACCCCCTGTCGCGGGGGCACCTGTGCCCGAAGGGCGTGGCGATCGGCGACGTCCACGCCGACGGCAAGCGCTTGCGCACCCCCGTGCGCAAGACCGCGACCGGCTGGCAGGAGATCGGCTGGGACGCCGCGCTGGACGAGGTGGCGACCCGGCTCGCCGACGCCCGCGAGCGGCACGGGCGCAACTCCGTGGCCGTCTACCTGGGCAACCCCACCGCGCACAGCCTGGGCGCGCTCACCCACGGCACGGCGTTCTTCGGGATGCTGCGCACCCGCAACCGGTACTCCGCCACCAGCGTCGACCAGCTGCCGCACCACCTCGCCGCCTACCTGCTCTACGGCCACCAGCTGCTGCTGCCCATCCCGGACATCGACCGCACGGACCACTTCCTGCTCGTCGGCGGCAACCCGCTGGTGTCCAACGGCAGCCTGATGACCGTCCCGGACTTCGCGAACCGGCGCAAGGAGCTGCGCGCACGCGGCGGGAAGTTCGTCGTGCTCGACCCGCGCCGCACGGAGACGGCGAAGGTGGCCGACGAGCACCACTTCGTGCGGCCGGGCACCGACGCGGCGCTGCTGCTCGCCCTGGTGCGCACGGTGCTGCACGAGGGGCTGGCGACCCCGCCGCCGTACGTGGACGGGGTGGCCGAGCTGACCGAGGCCGTCGCCGGGTTCACCCCCGAGTGGGCGGCGCCGATCACCGGCGTCGACGCGGGCACGATCGAGCGGTTGGCCCGGGAGTTCGCCACCGCCGAGCGCGCGGTGGCGCACGGCCGCACCGGGGTGTCGATGCAGCGGCACGGCGCGGTGTGCCAGTGGGCGGTGCAGGTGCTCAACGCCATCACCGGCAACCTGGACCGGCCCGGCGGCGCGCTGGCGACCCGGCCCGCGGTGGACATCCTGAAGATGGTGGGCCCCGGGCACTTCGGCGTGTGGCGCAGCCGGGTGCGGGGGCTGCCGGAGTTCGCCGGTGAGCTGCCGGTGTCGGTGCTCGCGGAGGAGATCGAGACCCCCGGCGAGGGCCAGGTCAAGGCCGCGGTCGTGCACGCGGGCAACCCCGTGCTGTCCACACCGGACGGCAAGCGGCTGGCGAAGGCGTTGGGGCAGCTGGACTTCCTCGTCGCGATCGACATCAAGGTGACCGAGACCAGCGAGCACGCGGACATCGTCCTGCCACCGACGACGCTGCTGGAGCGCGACCACTACGACCTGATCTTCCACGCCCTCGCCGTGCGCGACACCGCCCGCTACAGCCCGCCCGCCATCGCCAAACCCGCCGACGCCCGCCACGACTGGGAGATCTTCCGCGACCTGGGCCTGCGCTACGCCAAGCGGGTCAAGACCCCGCTGGCCACCAGGCTGCGCCTGCGGCTGCGCCCGACGGTGCTGCTCGACCTGCTGCTGCGCGTCGGCCCGCACAAGCTGACCCTGCGCAAGCTGCGCAAGAACCCCAGCGGCGTCGACCTCGGCCCGCTCGCGCCGTCGTTCCCGCACCGCCTGCGCACCAAGGACAAGCGCGTGCAGATCGCGCCGGAGATGATGCTCGACGCGCTGGCGGCCGTGCGGGACATGACCGCCGAGGACGGGCTGCTGCTCATCGGGCGGCGCCACCTGCGCGCCAACAACTCGTGGATGAACGACGTCGCCCGCCTGACCCGCGGCCGCCCCCGCCACCACCTGCTCATGCACCCGAAGGACTTGGCGGACAACGGGTTGGTGGACGGCGCGGACGTGCTCGTGCGCTCCGCGGTGGGCTCGGTGCGGGTGCCGGTCACCGCGTCCGAGGACGTCATGCCGGGCGTGGTCAGCCTGCCCCACGGCTACCGGGGCACCAGCGCCAACGACCTCACCGACCCCGCGGTGGTCGACGAGGTGTCCGGCAACGCGGTGCTCAACGGCGTACCGGTCCACGTCACGCCGGTCTAGGCGGCGCCCGCCGAACCCTCCCACCGGCACCCGACCGCCGCGTTCACGGCCGGGTGCCCGTGGGAGCGAGTCACTTGCCCCTGGTGAGGGTGCGCTTGGTGCCGCGCAGCACGAGCGGCTGGTAGAGCGAGCCCAGCAGCCGGGGCAGCGCGTCGAGCAGGTAGGCGTCCGGCCCGACGAGCACCCGGGCCTTGTTCTTCTTGACCCCGCTGAGGATGACCTGCGCGGCCTTCTCCGGGCTGGTCATCGCCACCTGGTCGATGGACTTGGCGAAGGCCTTGGCGTCGGCGGGGTTGGACACCCGCCCGTTCTTGGAGATGTTCGTCTTGATGCCGCCGGGGTGCACGCACGTCACCTCGACCCCGGTGCGCTCGACCACCATCTCCTGCCGGAACGCCTCGGTGAACCCCCGCACGGCGAACTTCGCGGCGTTGTAGGCGCTCTGCGTCGGCACCCCGATGAACCCGAACACGCTGGAGGTGTTCACCACGTGCCCGCCCCCGCGCGCGATGAGGTGCGGCAGGAACGCCCTGGTCCCGTGCACGACCCCCCAGAAGTCGATGTCCATGATCCACTTCAGGTCCTCGTCCGACATCTCCCGGACGCTGCCCTTCATCGCCACCCCGGCGTTGTTGAACACCACGTCCACCCCGCCGAAGTCGGCCACCACCTGCTCGGCGTGCGCGTAGATCGCGTCCCGGTCGGCCACGTCCAGCTTGTAGGCCCGCACCCGGTCCCCGGCACCGGCCTTGTCCACCGTCTCCTTCAGCCCCGCCTCATCGATGTCCGACGCGGCAACCGAGGCCCCCTCCTTGAGCAGGCCGAACACCAGCTCCCGCCCGATCCCGGACCCCGCGCCGGTCACCACGGCCACCTTGCCAGCGAATGACTTCACCGCATCCTCCACGCGAGAGCTGATATCTACTCCCGCGTAACTTACTCTTGGTAGGGTCCCCGGGCAACCGCCCCGGCCCGCCGGGATGAGACAGGGCCGTCGCGTCGCAGCCGCCGTGGGCGCAGCAAAGTTCTGAACGCACCGCGCGCAGCCGATACTGAGCAAGGTTGTCGACCACCTGGCAAGCGACGTCGAGGCGTACGTGCAACGCGGCTCCCGTTCGAGCAACGCATCGCTACTGGATGTGCGCGTTGTGCGGCGAAACCTGAACCGAACGAGTCTTACAACGGTGTAGTTCAGATCGGATGACGGTTCATGCGGTATGTATTGTCGGTGGGGTCCGGCACGATGGACCACATGGAGACCGAGGAGGCAGCGATGGCGCACGCGACAGCACACTCCGTCGGCGTGGTCCAGATGACCGACGAGCAGGCGTCGGCGATGCTGGACCGGGCAGCCCGCAAGTACATGGGCATCAGTGGTGCCGAGTTCACCCGGAGGGTCGAGTCCGGGGAATGGCAAGACCGAGGGTACGACGAGGTCGAGGGGCTTGCTGAGGTGTGGGCGTACTATCTGCCCAACCAAGACTGACGACATCGAGGGGGAGCGGGCCATGCCAGGCCACACACCGCAGGAGGCGGTGGAGAACTTCCTCGAACCACTGCGTGACGCGGTAGCGGTTCTCGACGGTTACACCCAACTGTTCGTTCAGCCGCGAGGCCCCTATCGCAAGGGCGTGCGCTTCGCCTGGCATCTCAATGAAGACCGCGGCGCCCGCTTGGGTGACGTCGGCGTGTTCTACGCCAGCATGAAATTCGAGATCATCGACGCCGATCCGGCGCGACACGAAGCTCCTCTGCGCGTGACGACCAAAGAGTACAACTACTGCCTCGAAGGTCCGGACGGCAAAGACCTGTGGCGGTTTCACTGGCACCCCGACAGCAAGGTCAGTCACGAGCGCGGGCCGCACATGCACACGCCGCCCACGTACAGGGAGCACTGGCCCACACCTCGCATGACCTTGGAGAAGGCCGTTCTGTGGTGCGTTCGCGCGGGTGCGCCGCTGTCGTGCACCCTGGAAGAGGCGGAGCGAACACTAGCCCTCACGGAGGGACAGCACGTCTTGTGGCGGGGATGGAGCAACCACCCCGAAGAACGACGGTTGCAGTCGACTTAGCTCGATACACCATTGCGGCAATCGAGCATCTTTGCTGTCGCGCATTCAGCCGCGCCCGCGCCAGCACCGCGGTCCACCCTGAACCACCGCTGATTCATCCCCGCCCTGGCAGACCTGCACGTGCCTAGCGCCGCAACAAGCGCAATCAACACGAATTGCTTTTCGGGACGACCATCGCACCACAGAAGCCATTGGCCCCTGCGCAACCACACACCGATCTAAGCACGATGGTGACGCGCAGGGGCCGAATGACAGGCCCTAGCGGAGCAGCTGGCGGGCCATGACCATGCGCTGGATCTGGTTGGTGCCCTCGTAGATCTGGGTGATCTTGGCGTCGCGCATCATGCGCTCGACGGGGAAGTCGCGGGTGTAGCCCGCGCCGCCGAAGAGCTGGACGGCGTCGGTGGTGACCTGCATGGCGGTGTCGGAGGCGAAGGTCTTGGCCGCCGAGGAGGCGAAGGAGGCGTCGGGTTCGCCGCGCTCGACCTTGGCGGCGGCGGCGTAGACCAGGTGGCGGGCGGCCTCGATCTTCATGGCCATGTCCGCGAGCATGAACTGCACGCCCTGGAAGGTGCCGATGGCCTTGCCGAACTGCTTGCGGTCCTTGACGTAGGCCACGGTCGCGTCCAGGGCGCCCTGGGCGATGCCGAGGGCCTGGGCGCCGATGGAGTGGCGGGTGTGGTCGAGGGTGCGGAAGGCCAGCCGCAGGCCCTGGCCGGGCTCGCCGATGATGCGGTGCTCCGGGATGGTGCAGTTCTCGAAGTAGATCTCCCGGGTCGGGGAGCCCTTGATGCCGAGCTTGCGCTCCTTCGGGCCCACGGAGAAGCCGGGGTCGTCCTTGTGCACGATGAACGCCGAGATGCCGTCGGCGGGCTTGGCCGCGTCCGGGTCGGTCACGGCCATGACCGTGTACCAGCTGGAGATGCCCGCGTTGGTGATCCAGCACTTGGTGCCGTTGATCACCCAGTGGTCGCCGTCGCGGCGCGCCTTGGTGCGCATCGAGGCGGTGTCCGAGCCCGCCTCGCGCTCGGAGAGGGCGTAGGAGGCCATCTCGCCGCCCGCGGCGATGGTGGGCAGCACCTCCTTCTTCAGCTCCTCGGAGCCGCCGAGCACCAGGTTCATCGTGCCCAGCTTGTTGACCGCCGGGATCAGCGAGGAGGTCGCGCAGACCCGGGCGATCTCCTCGATGACGATGTTGCCCGCGATCGAGTCCGCGCCCTGGCCGTCGTAGGCCTCGGGGATGTGCGGGGCGTTGAAGCCCGCCTTGTTCAGCGCGGCCAGCGCCTCGTCCGGGTAGCGCTCCTGCTCGTCCACCTCGGTGGCGTACGGGGCGATCTCCTTCTCCGCGAGGTCGCGGACGGCCTCGCGCAGTGCGTTGTGCTCGTCGCCGAGCCGGTACAGGTCGAAGCCCGCGTCCACCGCGCCACCTCCAGGGTTGTCCAGGAACCGGATGACATGTTACCGGCCGGTACCCCCCGGCGCCCTAGAGCCGCGTCACAACGACGCGCGCAGGGCCGCGTCCTTCTCGAGCACCATCGTCTCCAGCCCGGCGGCGAACTCCGCGAGCTTGGCGCGCAGGCCCTCGTCGGAGGCCGCCAGGATCCGCACCGCGAGCAGCCCGGCGTTGCGCGCGCCGCCCACCGACACCGTGGCGACGGGGATGCCCGCGGGCATCTGCACGATCGACAGCAGCGAGTCGAGCCCGTCGAGGTGCTTGAGCGGCACCGGCACGCCCACCACCGGCAGCACGGTCGCCGAGGCCACCATGCCGGGCAGGTGCGCGGCGCCGCCCGCCCCGGCGATGACCACCCGCAGGCCCCGCGACTCCGCCGTCGCCGCGTAGTCGAGCATCCGGCGCGGGGTGCGGTGCGCCGACACCACGCTCACCTCGTGCTCGACGCCGAACTCCGCCAGCGCCTCGGCGGCCAGCCGCATGACCGGCCAGTCCGAGTCGCTGCCCATGATGAGGCCTACCTGCGGTGCCACGATTCGCTCCTTCGCGTCGCACGGGTGCGGACCCGCCCGTCCCCGCCCGAGCCGGGGCGGGACGTGGGGGCTGGACAAGTGTCCCAACGAGCCCACCCACCCCGCCGCACGTCCCCGCACCAGCCGGGGACGGTGCCGGGCGGGGACGTGGGGGCGGGTGGCGGGAGGAAATGTCTCAGTGAATTGAGTAGCCGTCGGTCCACTCAGCCGTGGAGAGCCAGTGGGCGGCGAGGCGGGCGCGGTGGCGCAGGTCGTCGAGGTCGTCGCCGAGGAAGGTGACGTGGCCGACCTTGCGGCCGGGGCGCTCGGCCTTGCCGTAGAAGTGGGGGTTCGCGTCGCGGTAGCGGGCGAACAGGTGGTGCAGGCGCTCGTCGACGCCCATCTCCGGCGCCTGGTCGGCGCCGAGCACGTTCGCCATCACCGTCCAGCGGGCGACCGTGGCGGTGGCGCCGAGCGGGTAGTCCAGGACGGCGCGCACGTGCTGCTGGAACTGCGAGGTGCGCGAGCCCTCGATGGTCCAGTGCCCGGAGTTGTGCGGGCGCATCGCCAGTTCGTTGATGACCAGGCCGTCGCCGGTGTCGAACAGCTCGACGGCCATCACGCCCACCACGCCGAGCTCGTGGGCGATGCGCAGGGCCATGTCCTGCGCGGCCTCGGCCTCGTCCTCGGACAGCCCCGGGGCGGGGGCGATGGTCTCCACGCAGATGCCGTCGACCTGCACCGTCTCCACCACCGGCCAGCACCCGCCCTGGCCGAACGGGGAGCGGGCCACCATCACCGCCAGCTCGCGGCGCATGTCGACCATGGCCTCCACCAGCAGCGGCGTGCCTGCGGCGAGCAGGTCGGGCACCAGCGCGCGGGCCTCGTCGGCGGAGCCGACCACCCACACCCCGCGGCCGTCGTAGCCGCCGCGCGCGGCCTTGAGCACGCTGGGCCAGCCGTGCTCGTCGCCGAAGCGCACGAGGTCGTCGGCGGAGGTGACCTCGGCGTAGGCGGGCACGGGCAGCCCGAGGGCGCCGAGCCGCCTGCGCATCACCAGCTTGTCCTGGGCGTGCACCAGGGCCTCGGACCCCGGCCGCACCGTGACCCCCTCGGCCTCCAGGGCGCGCAGGTGCTCGGTGGGGACGTGCTCGTGGTCGAAGGTGACCACGTCGACGCCCTCGGCGAAGGCGCGCAGGGCGTCGAGGTCGGTGTGGTGGCCGAGGCTGACCTCGGGGGCCACCAGCGGCGCGGGCTCGTCCGCCGACACCGCGAGCACGTGCAGCGACTGGCCGAGCGCGACGGCGGCCTGGTGCGTCATCCGCGCCAGCTGCCCGCCGCCGACCATCCCGACCACGGGGAAACCGGTGCGTGGGTCCACGAGCCCAGGACTCTACCCAGCCGCCCCGGCGGGCTCCCGACGCGCCCGCACGGCCCTGACCAGCAGTGTCAACCCCACCACAGCGGGTACGAGCAGGTAAGCGCTGCCGATCGCGTACTCCCACGGCGTCCACTCGAACTCGACGAACTCCTGGGCGTGCCCGTTGCGCATGAAGATCAGCACGCAGCTGGCGAACACCGCGGCCACCAGCGCGGGCGCCCACGCGTCGCGCGGGGACCGCACGCGCCCGAGCAGGAGCACCAGCAGCGGCACCGCCCACACCCAGTGGTGCGACCAGGACACGGGGCTGATGAGCAGCCCGAAGAACGCGGACACGAGCAGCGCGGGCAGTGCGGGCGACCGGCGCACGAGCAGCGCGCACGGCACCACGAGCACCAGCGCGACCACGGCGACGGCCACCTCGGACCACTCGGCACCGTCGAACAGCCGCAGCACCAACCCGTTCAGCGACTGGTTGCCCGCCCAGTACACGGGCCCGACGCGGTCGGGGTCCTGCACCGCGCTGCCCCAGTAGTCCACGACGTCTTGGCGCGCCACCAGGAACATCAGCAGCTGCAACCCCAGGAACACCCCCACCGCGCGCGCCGCGTCCGCCCAGCGCTTGAGCAGCAGCAGGTGCCCGACGAAGACGAGCGGGGTCAGCTTCACCGCGGCGGCCACGCCGACGAGCACCCCGCCCGCCCTGCTGCCGCGCGCGCCGAGCACGAGGACGTCCACGACGACCAGCGCCATCAGCACGAGGTTGATCTGGCCCAAAGCGACGGACCGCCACACCGGTTCCAATACGAGGAAGGCGATCCCCAGGCCCGCCAACGCCTTCCACGACCCCATCCACTGTGGACGGGACGGCAGGGCGTCGACGCACACCTTCACGACCACGGCGAGCGCGAGCAGGCTGAGCGCGCCGAGCAGGCCCCACGCGACCTGCGTGGGCACCAGCGCCATGGGGACGAAGAAGAGCGCGGCCGTGGGCGGGTAGGTGAAGGGCAGCCCGGCCCAGTCCGGCTCGGCCGCCAACGACATCCGCGCGTACAGCGGTTCACCGTGCAGGAGCGCCGCGCCGCCCGCGCGGTAGACGGCACTGTCCACCCCGAGGTGCGCCCCCGCGAGCCACCCCGCGACCCCCAGCACGACGCACACCGCGGGCGCGACCCACACCCACCACCGACCCCGCTCAGCCACTCTCACAGCAAACCACGCCGCTGAAATCCAGCCGACACGCCCAACGATTCACGTGAAACTTCTGTGAGCGACCACTCGACAGTGTGATGACTATCGAACACGCGTTCGACTCACGCGCGGGAAACGGCCTTCAGCAGACCCGCCACACCCGGCAGCACCAGCGGCAGCCGTTCCACCCGCACCGACACGGGCACGCCGCTGAGCGCGTCCTCGCGGGAGAACCGGTCGAGCGCGCCCGCCCGCACCGCCGCCACCCGCGCGGACAGCCCGGCGTCCCGCTCCACCAGCGCCGCGCACACCGACGGCCCCAGCACCGCCAGCGTCTCCCCGCGGTCGAACACCACGTGCAGGGTCTCGGCGAGCAGGACCTGCGCCGCCAGCCGCGGCCAGCCCACCACCCCGGACAGGTCGGCCGCCGCGAGCAGCAGCACGTGCGTCGCGGACGGGCACCCACCCCGGTGCCGCGAGCGCCGGTAGACCTCAGCGAGCCGCCGGTGCAGGTAGGCGGCGGTGGACAGGCCGGTCAGCGGGTCGACCGGGTCGGTGCGCGGCGTGCCCGCGACCTCCGCCCAGCCCTCCGCGGCCGCCCGCAGCCAGGCCGCGGGCAGCGCGTCGGCGTCGGCGGCGACCAGGTCGTCCGGCAGCGCCATCGCCGCGTGCAGGGCGGCCACGTCGTCCAGCACCTCGGGCAGGCCCGCGCCGGACCGGGCCCGCGCCCCGCCCAGGGCGCCCAGCGCGGGCAGCAGGTCGCCGTCCGCCGCCGCGCACACGGCGTCGACCTCGGGCAGCGACCAGTCGCTCGGGAAGCGCCAGCCCGCGGCGGCGCTGGCGGCCCGCCAGCGGTCGCGCAGGGGCAGCGGCACGGGTCTGGCTCTCTCGGGGGGTAGCACGGCAGTGGGACGCCCGGACGGGGGAACCGTGACGCGACACCCGCCCGTCACTCCTTCGGGGCTGGTCAGGGGCCTGGCGCGCGGGCGTGCGACACACTGGTGGGCGGGCGAAGGGGGAGCAGTGGTCGACGGGGACGCCGAGCTGATCGCGGCGGTTCGGCAGGGGCGCACGGCCTGCTACGGGCAGCTCTACGAGCGGCACGTCGGCGCCGCGCGCGGCCTGGCCCGCCAGCTCTCCCGCTCCCCCGCCGAGGCCGACGACCTGGTGTCCGAGGCGTTCGCCAAGGTGCTCGACGTGCTGCGCCACGGGGGCGGGCCGGACACCGCGTTCCGCGCGTACCTGCTCACCGCGCTGCGCAACACCGCCTACGACCGCACCCGCCGCGACCGCAGGGTCGAGCTCACCGAGGACGTGTCGCTGGCCGGGGGCGTGCGGCAGGAGGCGGTGGCGGTGCCGTTCACCGACACCGCCGTGGCGGGCCTGGAGCGCTCGCTGGCCGCCCGCGCGTTCGCCGCGCTGCCCGAGCGGTGGCAGACCGTGCTCTGGCACACCGAGGTCGAGGGGCAGGGCCCGGCCGAGGTGGCGCCGCTGCTCGGGCTCACGCCCAACGGCGTGTCCGCCCTGGCCTACCGGGCACGCGAGGGGCTGCGGCAGGCGTACCTGCAGGTGCACCTGGCCGAGGCGCCCGACCGGCGCTGCCACGCCACCGCCGAGCGGCTGGGCGCCTGGGTGCGCGGGGGGCTGTCGCGGCGGGAGACCGCGCAGGTGGAGGCGCACCTGGACGAGTGCGCGCGGTGCCGGGCGCTGGCCGCTGAGCTGACCGAGGTCAACGGCAGCCTGCGCGCGGTGATCGCACCGTTGGTGCTGGGCCCCGCCGCCGCGCTGTACCTGGCGGGCACCCTCGGCGGCGGCGCGGCCGTGGGCACGGCGGTGGCCTCCACCGCGGGTGCCGCGGGGTCGGCGGCGGGGTCGGCGGCGGGGTCGGCGGCGGGGTCGGCGGCGGGGTCGGCGGCGGGGTCGGCGGTGCGGCAGGTCGCCGTGGCGGGCGTGTCCGGTGCTGCGGTCGTGGCGGCGGTCGTCGCCGGGCTCGTCACGGGCCCGGCAGGCC
>NZ_MKQR01000026.1:136667-191093 GCF_001940455.1 Actinokineospora bangkokensis
GGTGCGGTGGCGTCCGGCACGGGAGCCGGACGCCACCGCACCGGGCACCAGCGCTCCCCCGCCCGCGACCACCGCGCCGACGACACCAACGACACCGACAACACCGCCGACGACGCCGACGACGCCGACGACGCCGACGCCGACGAGACCGCCCAACACCCCGAGCCCAGCGCCCCCACCGCCGTCGCAGGGGACGGCGGCGGTGCTGCGAGCGTCCGGCCCGGCGACACCCCCCGTCCTCACCCCGGGCGCGGCGGCGCCGCTGACCCTGACGGTCCGCAACACCGGAACCGGCCCGTCCGGCCCCGTCACGGCCACGCTCACCCTCCCCCCGGGCATCCGGGCCACCGGCGCCCGCGCGGCCTCCTGCGGCGGCGGCAGCACGGTCACCTGCCGGGGCGCGGCCATCCCGGAAGGGGGCAGCGCGACCTTCACCCTGTCGCTGCTCGCGGACACCGGCGCGGCGGACGGGGTGATCACCGGGTCGGTCGGTGCGGAGGGCTCGCCCACGACGAGGTTCACCATCCCCGTCACCGTGCGGCGGCTCGCGGACGGCGTGCGGCTGGTCGGTTCGCACCACCCCGGGCCGTGGCACGAGGGCCCGGCCCTCGATTTCACCGTCCGCAACACCGGGGGCAACCCCGGTGTCGCGGTCGTCCGGTTCGACAAGCCCGTGCGGTTGTTGGCGTCGAGCGCTCCCGTCGACTGCGCGGGCAACACGTGCACCACGCGCAGCGCACTGGCACCCGGCGCGGAAGTGACATTCGTCGCGCAATTCCCGCGCCCCGGTTGGCAGGACCGGAGCATCTCCGCCACCGCGGTCCTCGGCGGCGCAACCGATTCCGCGGTGGTGCGCATCCCGTGGTGGCCCGGGTGGCTGCGGGAACGCTGATCCCCCGTGGCAGAGCGCGATTCGGGCGGACCGGACAGCGGCCGCTCCCTATGGCGCGGACCACGTCCAGTCTGGATAGACTCCGCCGTCATGGCCGTCCTGGAGAACGTGCTCGCCCGTGTCCCGGCACCGGCGCGGGCCTTCCTGCGCAAGCACCGCGACATGTTCAAGTTCGCGGTTGTGGGCGGCATTTGCTTCGTTGTCACCAATGCGGTGAACTACGCCTTGAAATTGACCGTGCTCAACAAGAACCCGGTCACCGCGCTGGGCATCGCGGTCATCATCGCCACCATCGTGTCCTACGTGCTCAACCGCGAGTGGTCCTTCCGCGAGCGCGGCGGCCGCGAGCGCAGGCACGAGGCGGCGCTGTTCTTCCTCATCAGCGGCATCGGCGTCGGCGTCAACGCGCTGCCGCTGGCGATCTCGCGCTACGTGCTGCACCTGCAGGTGCCCGAGGTGGGCCTGGTGACCCAGGAGGTCGCCGACTTCGTCTCCGGCATCATCATCGGCACCCTGATCACCATGGTGTTCCGCTGGTGGGCGTTCAAGAAGTGGGTGTTCCCCGACGCCGAGGCCAGGGTCCGCCCGCTGCGCTCGGTGCCCGCGGGCGGCGGCGACGAGCGGGCGGCCTGACCAGCGCTGCGTAGACTGCGCCGGTGACCGTCGTCGACTCCGTCCTCGGCCTGCTGCCGCCCCCGCTGCGCAGGCTGGCGATCAAGCACCGGGAGCTGCTGAAGTTCGCGGTCGTCGGCGGCACGACCTTCCTCATCGACAACGGCATCTGGTACGTGCTCAAGCTGACCGTGCTGGCCGAGAAGCCGATCACCGCCAAGGCGATCGCGATCATCGTCGCCACCATCGCCTCCTACGTGCTCAACCGCGAGTGGTCCTTCCGCACCCGCGGCGGCCGGGAGCGCCACCACGAGGCGGCGCTGTTCTTCCTCATCAGCGCGGGCGGGGTGGCGATCAACCTGGTGCCGCCGTACGTGTCCCGCTACGTGCTCGACCTGGAGGTCCCGCACGTCAGCCGGGCCGTGCAGGAGATCGCGGACTTCGCCAGCGGGTCGGTGATCGGCATGGTGCTGGCGATGTTCTTCCGCTTCTGGGGCTTCCGCAAGTGGGTCTTCCCCGACGAGCTGGGCCAGCGCCGCTGACCCCGCGCCCGGTCAGCGCGGCGAGCGCTCCGCGGGCCACTTGACCCCGCGCACGTTGTCCGCGCGCGGCACCGGCAGGAACACCGAGAACGTGGGCGGCCGGGCGGTCGACAGCTCCAGCCTGCCGCCGTCGGAGTCCACCAGGGCCCGCGCCAGCGCCAGCCCCAGGCCGGTCGACCCGGCGCCGGACACGCCCCGGTCGAAGATGTGCGGCGCCAGCTCGTCGGGCACCCCCGACCCCGCGTCGGACACCTCGATCACCACCGAGTCGGCGGGGCCGCCGCCGCGCGCGGTCAGCGTCACCGGCCCAGCGCCGTGGCGCAGGGCGTTGTCCAGCAGCACGCCGATCGCCTCCCGCAGGCGCGCCGGGGTGACCCTGGCCAGCAGCCCGGGGGTGAGCCGCAGCCGCAGCGCCCGGCCCTCGGCGCGGAACAGCGCCCGCCACTCCTCGCCCAGCCCGGACAGCTCCTGGCCCAGGTCCACCGGCTCGGCGCCGACCGCCCTGGCCTCGCGCGCCGCGGCCAGCAGCTCGTCGAGCACGTCGGCCAGCCGCTCGGCCTGGTGCAGGGCCTCCTCGGCCTCCTGCGCGGTGTCGGCGTCGGTGGCGGTGGTCAGCGCCTCCAGCCGCAGCTGCAACGCGGTGAGCCTGCTGCGCAGCTGGTGCGACACGTCGCCCACCAGGTCGCGCTCGCGCTGCACCAGCTGGGCCAGCGCGGTGGCGGAGGCGTCCAGCGCCTCGGCCACCATGTCCAGCTCGTGCAGGTCGTAGCGGGCCCGGTCCAGGCGGAAGTCGCCCGCGCCGAGCCGGGTGGCCCGCTCCGCCACGTGCCGCAGCGGCTGGGCCAGGCGGCGGGCGGTCACCATGGCCACCACGGTGCCCACCGCGATGGTCAGCACCACCACCAGCGACACCAGCACCGCCACCTGGGTCTGGCGGGTGCGCATCGGCCCGGCGTCGAGCAGCAGCCGCACCTTGCCCTGGTTGACGATCGGGATGTCCTCGGTGGTGAGCATGTCCTCGACCAGCTCGGCGCCGTAGCTGATCTCCCCGTCGCCGGGGATGGTGACGATCAGCCGCCCGCCCGGCGGCACCGCCAGCTCGACCTTGGACAGGTCGATGCGGTTGCCGTGGGCGATCTCGTCGTCGAGGGTGTAGGCGATCTGCTGGCCGCGGGCCTGCAGGTCCTCCTTGGTCAGGCTCTCCACGACCTCCAGGGCGGTGTAGCCGAGCGGGATGCCCAGCGCGCAGGCGGTGACGGTGACCGCGAGCAGGATCGCGAGCAGGATCCGGCGCCGCATGTCACTCCGCGTTGAAGCGGAACCCGACGCCCCGCACGGTCGCGATGCGCCGCTCGGTCGAGCGCGGCCCGCCCTCGCCCAGCTTGCGGCGCAGCCAGGACATGTGCATGTCCAGGGTCTTCGACGTCTTGAGCTCCGGGTCGCTCCACACCTCGGTGAGGATCTCCTCCCTGGTCACCACCTGCCCGGCGCGCTGGATGAGCACCCGCAGCAGCTCGAACTCCTTGTTCGCCAGGGTGATCTCCTGGCCGTCGACGGTCACCACCCGCGCGGCCAGGTCCATCCGCACCCCGTTGACGTCGATCGCCCCCGGGGCCTGGCGGCGCAGCAGCGCCCGGATCCTGGCCAGCAGCTCGGCCAGCCGGAACGGCTTGGCCACGTAGTCGTCGGCACCGGCGTCGAGGCCGACGACGAAGTCGACCTCGTCGGCGCGGGCGGTCAGCATCAGCACCGGGATGCCCCGGCCCGCCGCGCGCAGCCGCCTGCACACGTCCAACCCGTCCAGACCGGGCAGCCCCAGGTCCAGGACCAGCAGGTCGGGCACGCCGGTGGACGCGGTGTCCAGCGCGCTCTGGCCGTCGGAGACCACCTGCACCTCGTAGCCCTCCCGGTGCAGCGCCCGGGAGAGCGGATCAGCGATGGCCGCGTCGTCCTCGGCCAGCAGCACCACACTCACGTCCGACAGCGTAGGCGTGGCAGAGTCGCGCCCGTGTCACGCGACCTCACTTGCGCCCTCCGGCTGGCCGACACCGCCGACGCCATCACCCGTTCGCGCTTCCGGGCGGGCGACCTCGCCGTCACCCGCAAGCCCGACCGGACCCCGGTCACCGACGCCGACACCGCGGTCGAGGACGCCATCCGCGCCGTGCTCGCCGAGGAGCACCCGGGGGACGTCGTGGCCGGTGAGGAGCGCGGCGGCGAGGTCGGCGCGGGCCGCACGTGGGTGCTCGACCCCATCGACGGCACGAAGAACTTCCTGCGCGGGGTCCCGGCCTGGGCGACCCTGATCGCCCTGGTGGTCGACGGCGCCCCGGTGGTGGGCGTGGTCAGCGCCCCGGCCCTGGGCAAGCGCTGGTGGGCCGCCCGCGGCGCGGGCGCCTGGGTCTCCGACGGCGGGCAGGAGCGCCGGATCGGCGTGTCCGGGGTGGGCGAGCTGGGCGACGCGTACCTGTCGACGACGCACCTGGGCACCTGGGTGGAGCACCACTCCCGCGAGCGGTACCTGGCGCTGGTGGACGCGTGCTGGGAGAACCGGGCCTTCGGCGACTTCTGGCAGCACTGCCTGGTGGCCGAGGGCGCGATCGACCTGGCCGCCGAGCCGATCGTCAACCCCTGGGACGTGGCGGCGGTGCAGGTCGTCGTCGAGGAGGCGGGCGGGCGCTTCACCGACCTGGGCGGCGCCGCCCGCTTCGACGGGGGCAACGCGCTGTCGTCGAACGGGCTGCTGCACGACGCCGCGCTGGAGGTCCTGCGGGGCTGAGGCCGGACGGCTAGGGCGCGCCCTGCACCGGCACGGCGGCCGTGGGCGCGGAGGCGACCTCGTCCTCCACCGCCGCCACGGCGGCCACCGCCTCGGCGGACGGGCCGGCGGTCGGCTCGGCCTGGGCGGGCGGCCCGGCCTCGGTGGACGGCTCGGCGGCGGGGAGGACCCCCACCACCCCCCGCAGCACCTGCGACCAGGTCAACCGGCCGAACAGGTAGTGGCAGGCCACCTGCTCGCTGCTGAACCGCGCCCAGTCGTACCGGTTGCCCTGCTCGCGCCAGAAGACCTCCCAGCCCGGGGTGCCCTCGTCCGCGGTCGGGACCAGGCACCAGCGGTGGTCCGCCTCGACGCCGATGGAGACGATGGTCGGCGGGACCCCGATGGCGGGCAGGAGGTCGAGGATCGTCGTGCTGTTCACGCCGCGGTCTCCGGGGAGTCGGGGACGGCCGGGAGGTCGTCGGGGGTGATCTCCTGGAGGTACCCCAGGGCGATGAGGTCGGCGGCGGGGTGGGTGGCGCGGTAGCGCTCGGCGCCACCGGGCTGGGCGAACCAGGGCGCCGACACGCCCCGCCAGACCGGGAGGGGGCGCAGGACGCGGTAGCGGTGGTACCCCGCGCTGAGGTGGGTCGGGGGCAGGGAGCGGCGGGCGAAGGGGGTGCCGTCCGCGCTGAACACGCGGCCCTCCGGGGTGCCGAACCGGTCGACGACGGTGCCGGGGTCCAGCACCTCGGGCAACCCCGCCTCCGCGCAGCCCTCGGGGAACACCCCCGCCGGGGGCCAGGCGAACTCGGTGGCGTCCTCGCTGCCCGGCTCGTGCGGGCGCACCAGGAAGCGGCGGTCCCAGTCGCGCTCGTGCTGCCCGCCGAGGGGGTCGTGGTCGGTGGCCAGGTGCGGGGCCTCGGCGCCGTCGAACTGCCCGGGGTCGCTGACCCTGGTCGACAGGTCGACCAGGTCGGAGCGGGGGTGGTCGCCGGGGGCGAAGCGACCGGCGCAGTCCAGCTCGGCGGGCGGCGCGGCGAGCTGGCGGGCCGGTTCGGGGGACGCCACCGGCATGTGGCCGATGGGGAACATGGCCACCAGGAAGGCGGTGAACTCCGGGTCGCCTGCCCGGCCCGCCGCGCGCGGCAGCGGTGCCGCGGGCTGCATGCCCGCGGGGGTGCCGGGGGTCTGCGGGGCCGAGCCCGCGAGCCTGCCGCCGAGCAGGTCCGCGACCCGGCTCTGGCGCGCCTCGTCCGGGCTCGGCGGGACCTGGCCCGCGAGGGTGCCCTGGATGCCCATGCCGACGGCCACCACGCCGCCGACCTCGTCCTTGCGGGCGTGCGGGGCCTCGGCCCTGTCCTGGGTGCTCTTGGTGCCCTGCTTGTTCTCGGTGGCGGTGGTCGCCGGGTCGGCGCCCGCCTGCCTGCCGCCGGTGGTGGCGGACCCGGACGACCCCGCCCCCGCCGCGACCTTGGCGCCGGGCTCGGTCCGGTTGCCCGGGGCGTCCGAGCGGCCGCCGCCCGCGGCACCGCCGCCGGGGCCACCCGCGACCGGGGCGCCCGGCACGACACCGCCCACCGGGGCCGCGGGCTTGGCGGCGACGGCCGCCGCACCCGCCGCCGGGGCGGCCGCGGCCGGGGGACCACCGGGGACGGGTCCGTTGCCGCCGCTGACGTAGTTGCCGACGTTCTGCTGCACCTGCTGCGCCGCTCCCGCCGCGGCGCCGGGGACGGCCCCCGCGGCGGAGCCCGCGGCCGGGGCCTGCGCGCCCGCCGACGCGGCGGGGGCGTCGAGCACGGCGGCGGACGCCGCCTGCACGGAGTCGTGGTGGACGGGCAGGTCGACCAGCGGCGCGCCCGCGCCCCCGCCGCCGGGCAGGTGGGACACGACCTGGCCGGGCAGGTCGGTCACCGCGCCGGGCAGGTCGGTGATCGGGTGGCCGCCGGGAGCGGGCGCGGCGGGGCCGTGGCCGCCCGCGGGACCGCCGCCCGGGTGCCCGCCGGGCCCACCGGGGCCGCCGCCGGGGTTGAGCGCGTCGTGCACGGCGTGCTGCACGCCCTGGTTGGCCTGGTGGCCGGTCTGGGCGACCTGGTCCACCACGTGCGCCACGCCGTCGAGCGGGCCGCGCCCCGGCGGCGCGCCGGTGAGCCCGCCGACCGCGTCGGAGACGCCGTGCACGGCGTTCGAGGCGCCGTGCAACGCGCCGTCGACGACCTGGCCGGTGGCGCCGAGCGCGGCGTCGGCGACGTGGCCCGCCGCGTTGAGCACGCCGCCGAGGAGCCCGCCGTGGCCGGGTCCGCCGCCGTGGCCCGCCCCGGGCCCGCCCCAGTTCGCGCCCGCGCCCGCGTTCGCGACCTGCTCGGCGGTGGGGCCGTGCGGGGTGAGCGCCTGCGTGACGCCCTGCACCGCGCCCGCGACGTCGAAGTTCGGCAGGCCCAGCAGCCCGCCGCCGCCGGGGCGCTGCCCGCCCGGCTGGAAGGTGAGCCCGTCGGTGCCGTGGTTGCCGAACAGGCCGTGGCCCGCGGCGTTGCCCGGCCCCGACGACGTGCCGGGGTGGGTGTTCACGGGGCCGTGGTAGTTGCCCTCGCCGCCGGTGACGGCGCCGATGAGCGAGGTGGTGATGTGCGCGAGGTTGGCCTTCACCCCCGCGGTGAGGGTCTGGAGCTGGAGCAGCGGGGCGCCGCCACCGCCCGCGCCCGCGGCGGTGTTGGCCGCGTCGGTCTGCTTGGCCAGGTCGACCAGGGTGCGCACCATGGCGACCTTGGCCTCCCCGATCTGGGTGGCGGCGTGCTCCAGGGTGTCGGCGTTGGCCGCGCACCGGGTGACCGCGGCGGTCAGGTGCCCGGTGTCCGGCGCCACGAAGCCCGACCAGTGCCTGCGCGCGGCGTCGTTGGCCTCGCCGGAGAAGGTGGCCAGGGTGGTGCGCGCGGCGCTGTCGGCGTCGCCGGTGAGCGCGCCCATCCGGGTGCCCGCCTCGCGCCAGGCCCCGGCGGCCTCGCGCATCTTGTCCTCGTCCGCCTCCGGCCACTGGAGGCCGACCAGGGCCGCCAGCGGTCGCAGCACCGCGGGGAGCTCGATGCCCATCCCCATCCCCTCCTAGGCGTCCGCTGAGCCGATGGTGCGCGCGTTGCCCTCGTCGTCGGCGAGGTACGCGCGGGCGTTGTCGGCGAACCGGCCGCGCACGTCGCCGAGCTGCCCGGGCAGCGCGCCGAGGGCGCCGAGGGCGGTGTCGGCGGGCGCGGCGTAGGCGGCGGCGAAGCTGCGGCCGATGCTGTCGGTGCCCCAGCAGGCGCCCAGCGCGCCCAGCACGTCGTCGAGGTCGCGGTGGATGCGGCCCGCCCGCTCCGCGATGCCGTCGAACTGCCCGGCGCGCGCGGCCAGCGCCTCGGCCTCGGTCTCGAACCCCCCGTGCGGCATCAGGAACTCCTCGGCGTGTCCGATTCGAGCCAGGTCATGTGCTCGAAGCTGTCGTCGTCCGGTGCGGGGCGCCGCGGCGGCGCCACCTCGGCCGGGGTGAGGTCGGCGGTGCCGCGCAGCAGCGCCTCGGGGTCGGTGCCCGCGGGCAGCACCGGGGCCACGGCGTGCCCGGCGGCGCGGGCGGCGAGCGCGTCGGCCGCGGCGGTGGTGCGCACGACCACGTGCGCGAGCTCGGCGGGCCGGTAGCGGCGGTAGGCGCCGTCGGCGATCACCAGGCCGGTCAGCGCGCCCTGGGCGGAGACGGTGGCGGTGACCATGCCGCACGGGCTGGTCGCGGACTCGCTGATCGCGGCCAGCGCGCGGTGCACCTCAGCGAGCTGCTCGCGGCTGCGGCGGTAGTCGGCGATCAGCTCCTCGACCTGGGCTGCGTGGTCAGCAACCACGGAGACCTCCGCTGGGTAGTCGGCGCCGGCAGGGTTCCCGGTCCGGGCTTGGACGGGCGGGCGGCGCCCCCGGTTCCCGCCGGTTCCCGCGCGCGGCGCGCACCCTCGCCAGCACCGCCAGCAGGCGGTCCAGCCAGCGGTGGCGGCGGCGCGCGCACCCGGCCGCGGCGGGCGGGCGGCGGGCGGGCGCGGGGCGCGCGCGGACCGGCCCGGCGGGCAGGGCACGGCCTGCGCCGCGGGGGCGACGGGGTTCACCGGGGCGGCGTCGGGGACGCGGGCCGGAGGGGCGCACACCGCGTTGATCGCCGCCACCCGCGCCGCTGTTTCGCCTGCGCGGGCGCGGGTCAGCCTGCGCGGGCGCGGGTCAGCCCGCGAGGGCGCGCACGACCCGCGACGGGCTCGGCCTGCCGAGGCGCTCGGCCATCCACGCGCTGGTGGCCACCAGCGCGCCCAGGTCGACCCCGGTGTCGACGCCCAGGCCGTCGAGCATCCACACCAGGTCCTCGGTGGCGAGGTTGCCGGTGGCGGACTCGGCGTAGGGGCAGCCGCCCAGGCCGCCCGCGGAGGAGTCGACGGTCGTCACGCCGCGGCGCAGGGCGGCGAGGGTGTTCGACAGCGCCTGGCCGTAGGTGTCGTGGAAGTGCACCGCCACCGCCCCCACCGGCGTCCCGGCGGCGACCACGGCGTCCAGCACGGCCTCGACCAGGCCGGGAGTGGCGACGCCGATGGTGTCGCCCAGCGACAGCTGCGAGCAGCCCATCGCCATCAGCCGCGCGCTGACCTCGGCCACCTGCTCGGGCGCGACGGGGCCCTCCCACGGGTCGCCGAAGCACATCGAGACGTAGGCGCGCACGTCCAGGCCCTCGGCGCGGGCGCGGGCGACGACCGGCTCGAACATCTCGTACTGGGACTCGACGGTGCGGTTGAGGTTGCGCTTGGCGAAGGTCTCGGTGGCGCTGCCGAACACGGCGATGTCGCGCACGCCCGCGGCCAGCGCCCGGTCGAGGCCGCGCTCGTTGGGCACCAGCACCGGGTAGCGGACGCCGGGGGCGCGGGTCAGGCCCGCGAGCACCTGCTCGGCGTCGGCCAACTGCGGAACCCACTTCGGGTGCACGAAGCTGGTGGCCTCGACCGTGGTGAGGCCCGCGGCCGCCAACCGGTCCAGGAACTCCAGCTTGACCCCCACCGGCACGGTGGTGGACTCGTTCTGCAGGCCGTCGCGGGCGCCCACCTCCCAGATGGTGACCCGGTCGGGCAGGTCGCCGGAGCGGGCGACCGCGGGGAGGCCGACATCCCGTGCGCTCATGTCAGCGACGGTACCCGCGGTCGTCCGGGTGACCGTGCGGCGGCAGCTGGGCGGTGTCGCCGCCCTGGCCCCGGTAGTCGTCGCGGTAGTCCTCGCGGGCGGGCTGGCGGTGGAAGTCGTCGTTGGGGTTGTCGTTGACCTCGCGGTAGAGCAGCGTGTGCACCTTCTCCACCGACGGGATGTCGTAGAACTCCAGCGGCTCCTGCGCGCTCGACTCGATGATCAGCGTGCCGCAGCCGACGATCCGGTCGATGAGCCCGTGCTCGAAGCGCACGCTGCTGATCCGCGACAGCGGGATGTCGATGCCGGTCCGGTTGATCACCCCGACGCGGGCCATGACCCGGTCGGTGGTGACGATGAAGTGGGTGGTGCGCCAGCGCACGAACGGCACCAGGAACAGCCACACGACCAGCGCCGCGGCGACCACCGCGATGGCGATCCAGGCGATGTTCGCCCAGTCGAGGTCCTGGGCCAGGACGGCGAGCCAGATGGCCGCGCCGACGACGACCACGAGGAAGAAGTAGGGGAGCAGCAGCATCTTCCAGTGCGAGTGCTTGTGCAGCACGACCTGCTCGCCGTCGCTGAGCAGGTCCTCCGGGTACGCCACGTCGTCCTCCTGATCACCACCCGATGACGGGCCCACCGTACTCGGGGCGCGCACCCCCGGTGCCCCGGTCGCGGCAAGTCCCCCCGGGTGGCCTCAGGGCAGCGGGCGCACGTGCACGACGTCGCCAGCGGACAGGGTGCGCTGAGTGCCCGCCACGTCGACCACCAGCTGCCCGGTCCCGTCGACCTCGCTGGCCAGGCCGCGCAGCTCCGACCCGCCGGGCAGCTCGACCCGCACCTGCTGGCCAAGGGTCGAGCAGTGCGCCCGGTAGTCCGCGAGCAGCCCGGCCGCGGCGAGGTCGCCCCCGGCCGCCCGCCACGCCCGTTCGAGCTCGTCCAGCTCGGTGAGCAGGGACAGCGCGACCGCGTGCCGGTCGGCGGTGCCGCCCTCCTGCGCCAGCGACGTCGCGGGCAGCCCGCCCGCGCCCGGGGGCACGGCGGTGCCCACCGGGCCCACGTTGAGGCCGATGCCCAGCACCACGGCGGGCTCGGGGCCGGAGCCCGCCACCTCGGCCAGCACCCCGGCGCACTTGGCGCTGTGCGAGCCCGCGAGCAGGTCGTTCGGCCACTTGAGGGTGGCGGTCACCCCGGCGGCGCGGGCGGTGCGCACCAGCGCGACCCCGGCGACCATGGCCAGCGTGCCGAACCGGGCCACCGGGACCCCGGCCGGGCGCAGCAGGACGCTGAGGTAGAGGCCGGTGGGCGGCGACACCCAGCCCCGGGTGCGCCTGCCGCGGCCCGCGGTCTGGGCCAGGGCGAGCAGCGCGGTGCGGTCGGCGGCGCCCGCGGCCGCGGCGGCCACCAGGTCGGCGTTGGTGGACCCGGTCGAGGCGACCACGTCCACGGCGGCGTACCGGTCGGACAGCGCGGCCCGCAGCGCGGCGGCGTCCGGGGCTGGCGAGTCGGCTCCAGGCATGGCCCCAGGGTAGGGCCGCGGGCCGGGGGCGGGCCGGTCGGAGCGGGACAGCCCGTCCCGGCCGCGGTGGGACCACCCTGCTCCCTCCAGCGCGGTGGAGGTCAAGCGCGCGGAACCGTTCCAGAACGCCGTGATGCTGCCGACTGAACACTGCTCAACCGGGTGGTCACTCGATAGGGTGCGGCGCTATGAGCAGCGCGACCGAGCCGATCGGACAGGTGCCCGCGGGGGAGCCGGACCTCCACACGACCGCGGGCAAGCTGGCCGACCTGTACCGCCGCGACGACGAGGCGATCCACGCCGGGTCGGCGCGCGCGGTGGACAAGCAGCACGCCAAGGGCAAGCTGACCGCCCGCGAGCGGATCGACCTGCTGCTCGACCCGGGGTCCTTCGTGGAGCTCGACGCGCTGGCGCGGCACCGGTCGACCAACTTCGGCCTGGAGAACAACCGCCCCTACGGCGACGGCGTGGTGACCGGGCACGGCACCGTCGACGGCCGCCCGGTGTGCGTGTTCTCCCAGGACGTGACCGTCTTCGGCGGCTCGCTCGGGCAGGTCTACGGCGAGAAGATCGTCAAGGTGATGGACCTGGCGATCAAGACCGGCCGCCCGATCGTGGGCATCAACGAGGGCGGCGGCGCGCGCATCCAGGAGGGCGTGGTCTCCCTCGGCCTCTACGGCGAGATCTTCACCCGCAACGTGCGGGCCTCGGGCGTGGTGCCGCAGATCTCGCTCATCATGGGCGCCAACGCGGGCGGGCACGTCTACTCCCCGGCGCTGACCGACTTCATCGTGATGGTCGACCAGACCTCGCAGATGTTCATCACCGGCCCGGACGTGGTCAAGACCGTCACCGGCGAGGAGGTGACGCTGGAGGAGCTCGGCGGCGCGCGCACGCACAACACCAAGTCGGGTGTGGCCCACTACATGGGCGCCGACGAGGAGGACGCGATCGGCTACGTCAAGGAGCTGCTGTCGTTCCTGCCCTCGAACAACCTCACCGAGGCCCCGGTGTTCCCCGGGTTCACCGAGGAGGGCTCGGTCGCCGAGGGCATCGGCGAGACCGACCTGGAGCTGGACTCCATCATCCCGGACTCGGCCAACCAGCCCTACGACATGCACGAGGTCATCAACCGGGTGCTCGACGACGGCGAGTTCCTGGAGGTGCACCCGCTGTTCGCGCCGAACATCGTGGTGGGCTTCGGCCGGGTCGAGGGCCGCAGCGTCGGCGTGGTGGCCAACCAGCCGACCCAGTTCGCGGGCTGCCTGGACATCGACGCCTCGGAGAAGGCGGCGCGGTTCGTGCGCACCTGCGACGCGTTCAACATCCCGGTGCTGACCTTCGTCGACGTGCCGGGCTTCCTGCCGGGCACCGACCAGGAGTTCGGCGGCATCATCCGCCGCGGCGCCAAGCTCATCTACGCCTACGCCGAGGCCACCGTGCCGCTGGTCACCGTCATCACCCGCAAGGCCTTCGGCGGCGCCTACGACGTCATGGGGTCCAAGCACCTGGGCGCCGACGTCAACCTGGCCTGGCCGACGGCGCAGATCGCGGTCATGGGCGCCTCGGGCGCCTCGAACATCCTGCACCGCAAAACCCTCAAGGCGGCGGTGGAGGCGGGCGAGGACGTCGACGCCCTGCGCGCCAAGCTGGACCGGGAGTACGAGGACACCCTGCTCAACCCGTACCAGGCGGCCGAGCGCGGGTACGTCGACGCGGTCATCCCGCCCTCGCACACCCGCGGCCAGGTGGCCCGCGCCCTGCGGATCCTGGCCGACAAGCGCGAGACCGGCCTGCCGAAGAAGCACGGCAACATCCCGCTGTAGCCGCCCCGCCCCGCCCCGGTGGCGACACCGGGGCGGCGGCCGCACCCACCCCGACCACGAGCAGCCCCGACGAGGAGCCCGCTGTGCCCGAGCAGAACGAACCGGCGTCCCCGGCCCTGCTGCACGTCGTCCGGGGCAACCCCGACGACGTGGAACTGGCCGCGCTCACCGCCGTCGTGGCAGCCGCCGCGACCACCGGCGGCGAGCCGGAGCAGCCGACCGAGGGCGGCGGCTGGGCGGACAAGGCCGCGCAGGTCCGCGCGCCGCTGCCGCACGGCCCCGGCGCGTGGCGCGCCTCCGCCCGCCCCCGCTGACCCCCGGCACGAGCCCCGGCCGCAGCCCGCACCCCACCGGGTGCGGGCTGTTCGCGTGTCCCGCACCCGCCGATCCCAGGGCACCCCGCACCGGCTCCGGCAGCGGGGTTCGCTGAACCCCGGGCACGGCCCGGCGCTGCCTCTACCCTCTAGCCCCATGCGCTCACCGTGGACAGCACTCACCGCCCTCTGCGCGTGCTTCTTCATGGTCATGCTCGACGCCACCGTGGTCACGGTGGCGATCCCGGCGGTGCTCGCGGACCTGGGCGCCACGCTCAACGAGGTCATCTGGGTCAACTCGGCCTACCTGCTGGCCAACACCGTCCCGCTGCTGGTCACCGGCAGGCTCGGGGACCGGTTCGGGCCGAAGCGGGTGCTGGTGGTGGGCCTGGTGGTGTTCCTCGCCGCGTCGCTGTGGTGCGCGCTGTCCCCCACGCCCGCCTCGCTCATCGCCGCCCGCGCGGTGCAGGGCCTGGGCGCGGCGGCGATGACCCCGCAGACGCTGTCGTTCATCTCGGCGCTGTTCCCGCCCGAGCGGCGGCGGGCGCCGATCGCGGTGTGGGGCGCGGTGGCGGGCGTGGCCACGATCACCGGGCCGGTCATCGGCGGGCTGCTGGTGCAGCACCTGGGCTGGCCGTCGATCTTCTTCCTGAACCTGCCCATCGGGCTCGCGGGGCTGGTGCTGGGCCTGCGGCTGCTGCCGGACCCGCGCGGGCGGCGCGCGGTCACCTTCGACACCACCGGTGCCGTGCTCGCCGCGGCGGGGCTGGCGCTGCTGGTGTTCGGGGTGCAGAACGGGCAGCACTTCCGCTGGTCGCCGCTGGTGCTGGCGTGCATCGGGGCGGGCCTGGTGCTGCTGGTGGTGTTCGCCATCGGCCAGCGCGGGCCCGACCGGCTCATCCCCCGGCGGCTGTTCGCCGACCGGGCGTTCGGGTTCGCCAACCTGGTGCACGCCGCGCTCGGCTTCGCCACCACGGCGATGTTCCTGCCGCTGGTGATCTACGCCCAGTCGGTGCTCGGCCTCGACCCGGTGCGCTCGGCGCTGCTGTGCCTGCCGATGGCCGCCGCCGCGGGCGCCGGGGCGCTCATCGCGGGCAGGGTGCGCTGGGACCCGCGGCTGCTGATCACCAGCGGGCTCGGCCTGCTCATGGCGGGCACGGTGGCGCTCGCCGTGGCGGCCACCCCCGGCACCGCGCCGCTGGAGCTGATCCCGGGCACGGCCGTCGCCGGGTTCGGCATGGGCCTGGTGTTCTCCCCGCTCACCGCCACCGCGACCACCGCGCTGCCGCCGGACCTGGTGGGCGCGGGGTCGGGGGTGTTCAACACCGCGCGCCAGGTCGGCGGGGTGCTCGGCTCGTCGGCCACGGGGGTGCTGCTCCAGGTGGGGCTGAGCGTGTCGGTGCCCAAGGCCGCGGCGGAGTACGCGAAGTTCCTGCCGCCGCGCTTCGCCGACGAGTTCGTCGAGCGGGTGAGCGCGGCGGCCGCGGCGGCGGGCGAGTTCAGCGCGGGCGGGCCTCAGGTGCCCGCGGAGTGGTCGCCGAGCATCGCCGAGAAGGTCCGCGAACTGGCCAGGGCCGCGTTCGACCTGGGGTTCACCAACGCGGCCAGGGCGGCGCTGGTGCTGCCGGTGGTGGTGCTGGTGCTGGGGGTCATCGCCGCCTTCGGGCTGCCCAAGGCGCCCCGGCCCGCGCGGGCACCCGCCGCGGGCACCCCGGTCAGGCAACCCGCCCCCTAGAACTCGACCGACGAGTTCGCCGGTCGCCGCAGGGGCGGGCTCGGACCATAACCTGACCAGGTGCACCTGACCGCCCGCGCGGGCCTGCTCGCCATCGCCGCCGTCGCCGCCACCGGCCTCGGCGCGGTGGGCGCGGCGGTCCCGCGGGTGGCGGGCACCGCGGCGGCGGTGCCGCGCAGCGAACCGGCGTACGACTACGCCGCCGCCACCCGCGAGACGGTGTGGGTGCCGACCGGGCAGACCGCCCCCGACGGCACCCCCGTGCGCGTGGCGGCGGACGTCATCCGCCCGTCCGGCACCCCCGGCCCGGTGCCGGTGATCATGGACGCGAGCCCGTACTACCTGTCCCTGGGCCGGGGCAACGAGTCCCAGCGCAAGGCCTTCGACGCCGCCGGGCGGCCCACGTCGTTCCCGCTGTTCCTGGACAACTACTTCGTCCCCCGCGGCTACGCCGTCGTCCAGGTCGACCTGGCGGGCACCGGGCGGTCGACCGGCTGCACCGACGTCGGCGGGCCCTCGGACGTGTCCTCGGCGACGTCGGTGGTCGACTGGCTCAACGGCCGCGCGCCCGCGTTCACCGCCCCCGCGGCGGGCACCCGGGTGGCCGCCACCTGGGCGTCGGGCGCGGTGGGCATGATCGGCAAGTCCTGGGACGGCACCATCGCCAACGCCGCCGCGGCCACCGGCGTCGAGGGCCTGGACACGATCGTCCCGATCTCGGCCATCAGCTCCTGGTACGACTACTACCGCTCGGCGGGCGCCGCCTTCCCCACCGGCACCCTGTCCGGGCTGGCCGCGCTGGTCGAGAACCCCCAGGCCGCCCGGCTCTGCGGGGGTGTGAAGGCCGCGCTGGACGCGGGCACCCCGCCCACCGGCGACCTGACGCCCACCTGGCGGGCCCGCGACTACGCGGCGAGCGCGGGGAAGGTGCGCGCCAGCGTTCTCGCCGTGCACGGCCTCAACGACCTCAACGTCAAGACGCTGAACTTCGGGCGGTGGTGGGCCGCGCTGCCGCCGGGGGTCGAGAAGAAGGTGTGGCTCTCGCAGACCGGGCACGTCGACCCGTTCGACTTCCGCCGCCCCGAGTGGGTCGAGGCGCTGCACCGGTGGTTCGACCACTACCTGCTGGGCATGGACAACGGCATCACCTCGGACCCGCAGGGCACCGTGGAGACCGCCCCCGACGTGTGGCGCAACGACCCCGTGTGGCCCCCGCCGACGTCCACGGCCTCGCTGTCGCCCGCCCCCGGGCCGGACGACGGGGTGGGCTCGCTGACCACCGCGGCGTCCTCGGGCACCGCGGGGTTCACCGACGACCGGGGCACCGAGGACACGTGGGTGCCGGAGGGCAGCAACCCCGGGCGGCTGCTCTACCGGACCGACCCGCTGCCGCGTGACGTGCGGGTCGTCGGCACCCCGTCGATCACCGTGACCGCGTCGTCCAGCACGGGGGCAGCCCGGCTCTCGGCCCTGCTGGTGGACTACGGGCCGACCACCAGCAGGGCCCAGGGCGAGGGCGAGGGCATCGAGAACCTGGCCACGCGCAGCTGCTGGGGCCCCAGCACCACCCCGGACAGCGCCTGCTACCTGGACACCCGCACCGCGCTCGTGGAGTCGGACCGGACGGTGCTCGCGCGCGGCTGGGCCGACCTGGGCCACCACGCGGGATTGGCGCAGGGCGCGCCGCTGACGCCGGGGACGCCGTACGCGATGACGTTCCCGCTGGCCACCACCGACCGCGTGGTGGCGGCCGGGCACCGGCTGGGGCTGGTCGTCGCGGGCACCGACGCCGCGCACCTCACCCCGCCCGACGGCGTCGCCCGGATCACCGTCGACCTGGGGGCGACCCGCCTCGACCTGCCCGTCGTCGGCGGCCTCTGACCCCGGCGGCTCGCGCGGGCGGGCTCCCCCGCCCCGGCTACCCTTCCCCGGTGCAGTTCGTCCTCGCCTCCCAGTCCCCCGCCCGCCTCGCCGTCCTGCGCGCCGCAGGGGTCGAGCCCACCGTCCGGGTGTCCGGGGTGGACGAGGACGCGGTGGCGGCCGCGCTGACCGACCCCGCCCCCGAGCAGTTGGTGACGGCCCTGGCCGAGGCCAAGGCGCAGGCGGTGCTGACCGACGTCGCCACCGAGTTCCCCGAGGCCCTGGTCGTGGCGTGCGACTCGATGCTGCACATCGACGGGGAGATGGTGGGCAAGCCGCAGTCGGCCGAGGTGGCCCGGCAGCGGTGGCGGCGGATGGCCGGGCGCACCGGGCACCTGCTGACCGGGCACGTGGTGGTGCGCACCAGCGACGGCGAGGTCGTCGCCACGGCGTCGGGGACCGAGACCACCACCGTGCACTTCGCGGACCCGACGCCCGCCGAGGTCGACGCCTACGTGGCCACCGGGGAGCCGCTGCACGTGGCCGGGTCGTTCACCCTCGACGGGCTGGGCGGGTGGTTCGTCCGCGGCATCGAGGGCGACCCGAGCAGCGTGGTCGGCATCAGCCTGCCGCTGACCCGGCGGCTGCTGGGCCGGGTCGGGGTGTCGGTCACCGACCTGTGGCAACCGCCTCCCAGCAGCTGAGACGGGATTACCCGACCCCCCAGGATTGGTTGGACCAAGGACAGCCCAACCCCCTGGAGGACGGAACATGTCCCGCGCGTTCGGGCTCGCCACGCTGGCGGGCCTCGTCCTCGGCGCCGTGCTCGGCTTCACCGCCAAGGCCACCGGTGCCGAGTGGCTCACGACCACCCTGTCCACGATCGGCGACGTCTTCACCAGCCTGTTGCAGTTCACCGTCATCCCGCTGGTGTTCACCGCGATCGTCGTGGGCGTGACCAGCCTGCGCGCGCTCGGCGGCCCGCGCACCGCGGCGCGGCTGGGCGGCAAGACGCTGGCCTGGTTCGCGGCCACCTCGCTGGTCGCGGTGCTCATCGGCATCGCCGTGGGCCTCATCGGCCGCGCGGGCACGGGCGTGGCCGTGCAGCCCGGGGAGGGCACGGTCGAGCGGCTGGCCCAGCGCGCCCAAGGCGACTGGCTCACGGTGCTCCAGGGCCTCGTGCCGTCGAACCTGTTCTCCGCCTTCGCCGAGGGCGAGGTGCTCCAGGTGGTGTTCGTGGCGGTCGCGGTCGGCGTCGCCGCGTACGCGCTGGGCGAGAAGGCCGAGCCGTTCGTCACCCTCAACCGCGCGGTGTTCGACATCATCCAGAAGCTGCTCGGCTGGATCATCAAGCTGGCGCCGCTGGGCGTCCTGGGCCTAATCGGCACGGCGTTCGCCACCTACGGCAACTCGTTCGTCAAGCCGCTGTTCGCCCTGATCGCCAGCGTCTACGCCGCCGCCCTGCTGGTGCTGTTCGTGGTGTACCCGCTGCTGCTGAAGTTCGTCGGCCGGGTCTCGCCGGTGACCTTCTTCCGCAAGGCGTGGACGGCCCTGCAGTTCGCGTTCGTGTCCCGCTCCTCCGGCGCCACCCTGCCGCTGAGCAGGCAGACCGCGGTGAACCTGGGCGTCGAGCCCGGCTACGCGGGCTTCGCGGTGCCGCTGGGCACCACCACCAAGATGGACGGCTGCGCGGCGCTCTACCCGGCCATCGCGACGATCTTCATCGCCAACCTCTTCGGCATCCAGCTCAGCCTGTGGCAGTACGCGGGCATCGTGCTGGTGGCGGTGTTCGGCGCGTTCGCCACGGCGGGCACGACCGGCTGGTTCACCATGCTGACGCTGACCCTGAGCACCATCGGCCTGCCCCCGGAGGTCATCGCCACCGGCGTCGCCATCGTCTACGGCATCGACCCGATCCTGGACATGGTCCGCACCGCCACGAACGTCGCGGGCCAGATCACCGTGCCCGTCCTGGTCGCCCGGGGCGAGGGCCTGCTCGACGACGACCGCCTCAACGCCGCGACCCCGCCGCCGCTGTTCGACACCGCGGAGCAGGAGCGGCGCGCGGAGCGCGAGGAGCCCGTCCCGGCCTGACCGGGGCCTGCCCGATCGGGCAGCGGGCCGGGCAGCGGGCTGGATGACAGTGGGCTGCTTCGCGGTGGGGGCATCACCGCGAAGCAGCCCGTCACCAGGCCCATCGGCACCCCCACCCGAAGTGTTTCCACATTCAATGAACCCGTTCGCTCCGTGTCAAGTCCGGTTCGGACGGTGAACGACCGCAGCTCACCCCAGCAGCGTGGCCGCGACGGTGGCTCCCATCTCCGCGCAGCGCCCCAGGTCCGTCGTGGACGGCTCGCCCGCGACGACGACATCGGCGGCCACCCGCTGCCACCCCAATCCGTTCGTGATGGTTGCGATCGCCCGTTCCGCACCCTCCGTACCTTGGTTGCCGTGGATGTAGCACCCGAACGGAGTACCCCGCCCGGAATCCAGCACCGGGTAGTACACGGTGTCGAAGAAGTGCTTGAGCGCGCCGCTGATGTAGCCGATGTTCGCCGGGGTGCCCAGCACGACGCCGTCGGCGTGCAGGACGTCGTGGGCGGTGGCGGACAGCGCCGCCCGGCGGACCACCTCGACGTCCGCGAGGTCCGGGTCTGACGTCCCCCGGACCACCGCCTCGAACATCGCCTGGCAGGCGGGGGACGGGGTGTGGTGGACGATCAGCAGGCGGGGCATGGGCCAAGCATCGAGCACCCCCGCGTCCGGGCGGGCGCTGGGGGTGCTCGACGGGGAGAGAACCGCGGCGAAGGGGCTACTGGAGCAGGGCCCCGACTTCGGTGGCCAGGCGCTCCAGGCGGTCCTGCGCGGCCTGCTTGGCGGTGGCCAGGTCCTGCTCGCCGGACACCGGCTCCACCACTTCCAGGTAGGCCTTGACCTTGGGTTCGGTGCCCGAGGGCCGGACGATGACGCGCAGGCCCCCGCCGGTGTAGCGCAGGACGTCCGCCTTTGGCTGCAAGTCCTCAGCGGCAACTTGCACATCGGCGAGGCGGGTGGGCGGCGAGGTCCGCAGGGCCGCCATCAGGGCCGTGATGCGGCCCAGGTCCGTGACCCGCACCGACAGCTGGCGGGTGAGGTGCACGCCGTGGCGGGTGGACAGCGCGTCCAGTTCGGCGTGGACGGACGAGCCGCGGGCCAGCAGGCTCGCCACGAGGTCGCAGGCGAGCACGGCCGCGGAGATGCCGTCCTTGTCCCGCACGTGGTCGGGGTCGACGCACAGGCCCAGGGCCTCCTCGTAGGCGAAGACGAGGCCGGTCCCCCGGCCGTCGCCCGCGCGCACCAGCCACTTGAAGCCGGTGAGGGTCGCGTCGTAGCGCGCGCCCGCCGCCTCCGCCACCGCGCGCAGCATCGACGACGACACGATCGTGTTCGCCACCAACGGTCCCGGTCCACCCACCGGACCCGCGGCATCCACTGTGGACAGCACGTGGGCGCCGAGCAGCACACCCGCCTCGTCGCCGCTGAGCATCCGCCACCCGTCGGGGCCCGGCACGCCCAGGGCGCAGCGGTCCGCGTCCGGGTCCAGCGCCACGGCCAGGTCCGCCGACACCGACTCCGCCAGGGCCAGCAGCAGGTCGGTCGCCCCGGGCTCCTCGGGGTTCGGGAAGGCCACCGTGGGGAAGTCCGCGTCCGGCTGGGACTGCTCGGGCACCAGGGTGACGTCGGTGAAGCCCGCGGCGCTCAACGCGGCCTGGAGCGGGGCCGCGCCCACGCCGTGCAGCGCCGTGGCGACCACCCGGAGGGCGCGGGACCCGCCGCGCGGCAGGGACGCCACCCGCTCCAGGTAGCGGTCGAGCACGTCCTCACCGAGCCGGGTCCACCCCTCGGACAGCTCCACGCGGGAGGGCACCGCCGCGATGGCCGCCTCGATCTCGCGGTCGTCGGGCGGGACCAGCTGCGCGCCGCCCGCGAGGTAGAGCTTGTAGCCGTTGTCGGCGGGCGGGTTGTGCGAGGCGGTGACCTGCACGCCGGCCACCGCGCCCAGCGAGCGCACGGCGAAGGCCAGCACGGGCGTCGGCAGGGGGCGGGGCAGCACCCGCACGTCGAAGCCCGCCGCCGCCAGCACCCCGGCCGCGTCCGCGCAGAAGTCCTCCGAGCCGTGCCGGGCGTCGCGGCCGACCACCACCACCCCGCCACCCGCGCCCCGGGCCGCCAGCCACGACGCCAGCCCCGCCGACGTGCGGCGGACGACGGCGCGGTTCATGCCGTTCGGGCCCGCCCGCACCGGTCCGCGCAGGCCCGCCGTGCCGAAGGTCAGCGGGCCGGACATGCGGTCGGTGAGGTCGGCCAGCGCGGCGGCGTCCCCGCCCATGGCCGCGGCGAGCACGCGTTGCAGCTCGTCGCGGGTGCGCGGGTCGGGGTCGTCGGCGATCCAGCGGTAGGCGGCGTCGCGCAGGGTGGAGGTGGGGCGGGTCACGAGCGCAGGACCAGCTCGCGCAGCAGCCCGCCCATCCTGGCCGCGGCGGCGTTGCCCGCGGCCAGCACCTCCTCGTGGTTGAGGGGTTCGCCGGTCATGCCCGCGGCCAGGTTGGTGACCAGGGACAGGCCGAAGACCTCCAGCCCCGCGGCGCGGGCGGCGATCGCCTCGTGCACGGTGGACATGCCGACCAGGTCCGCGCCGAGCACCCGCAGCATCCGGATCTCGGCCGGGGTCTCGAAGTGCGGGCCGGGCAGCCCGGCGTAGACGCCCTCGACCAGGGTGGGGTCGATCTCGCGGGCCAGCGCGCGCAGGCGCGGGGAGTACAGGTCGGTCAGGTCGACGAAGTTCGCCCCGACCAGCGGCGACTTGGCCGTCAGGTTGATGTGGTCGCTGATGAGGATGGGCTGGCCGATGCTCGCGTCGGCCAGCAGGCAGCCCGCGGCGTTGGTCAGCACGACCCCGCTCGCCCCCGCCGCGGCCGCGGTGCGCACGGCGTGCACCGCGCGCGGCACGCCGTGGCCCTCGTAGACGTGCGTGCGGCCGAGGAACACCAGCACCTGCTTGTCGCCCACCGCCACCGACCGGACGGTGCCGCCGTGGCCGACGGCGGTGGGGGCGCGGAAGCCGGGCAGCTCCCCCACCGGCAGCTCGGCGGTCGGGGCGCCCAGCTCGTCGGCCGCGGGCCGCCAGCCGGAGCCGAGCACGAGCGCCAGGTCGTGCCGGTCGTGCCCGGTGCGCTCGGCGAGCGCGGCCGCGGCCTGCTCGGCGTAGGAGTGCGGGTCGTCGTCGAACAGGGCGGGGTCCACCTGCGCGGAGTCGTGCGTCACGCGGGCGAGCCTAGTCGGGGCGCCTGGTGAGGAGGCCGCGCGTGGCGAGGTAGAGCGGCAGCCCGATCGGGGACAGCAGCACGGTCAGCACCAGCATCGGCCCCATGACCAGCGGGTGCACGTCCCGCTCCCGCGAGTCCAGGTACATCCACCGCCCGATGAACAGGTCCCACGCGATGATCTGCGCCCACAGCGCGGCCAGTGCGGCGTCGTCCCGGGTGAACGCCACGAGCCCGTCGAGCGTGGGGCTGAGCACCAGCGGTACCAGCTCCCCCATCACCGGGACGGCCAGCACGAGCCACACCACCAGGGTGGGCGCGACGACCCACGGCGACCCGACGACACGGCGCGTCCACGTCCACTTCGGCGCGAGCACCACCAACAACCAGAACGGCGCGGCGAGGTAGAACGACAGGTCGAACAGGACGGAGGTCATGCGCGCACCAGCTCCCGGTCGGTGGAGCGGGCGGTGAAAGCGACCGCGGCGACCCCGCCGACCAGCAGCACCACCGCGCCGAGGGTCAGGGCGTCGGGCCGCACCAGCGGCTGCCCGCGCAGGGCCTGCCACGTCGCCAGCAGCACCAGCCCCAGGTAGCCCGTGCCGCCCGCGGCGACGAGCCGGGCGCGGGCCCGCTCGCCCAAGCCGCGGGTGAGCGCGGCGAGCAGCGGCAGGAGCTGGAGGGCGTGCAGGCCGAGGAAGTGCCCGACGCGCAGGTCACCCGCGGTGGTGCTCCACCCGGTGAGCGGCATGCCCGGCCCGCCGTCGGGGGCGCCGACGGTGTGCGCCCCCGCCGCGCCCGGCACACCCGGGTCCTGCACGAGCATCAGGACGCCGACGAGCATCCCCAGCAGCGAGATGGCCATGCCCGCGCGGATGGCGAGCAGGTCGGCGGCCGGGGCGAGCCGCTTGGCGCCGATGACCAGCGACAGGTAGGCCGTGCCCGCCCAGAGCACGGCGACGGTGACGCCCATGACGCCGAACAGGGTGGCGGTGAACGGCGTCGAGACGTTGAAGTGGCTGCCGACCCCGCGCGCGGCGGCGCCGGTGATGATCACCATCTCCACCGCGCTCGCGGCGATCACCACCAGCCCCACCCGGCGCAGGCCGCGCGGCGGCGCGGGGTGCAGCGACAGCAGCCACGCCCAGCTCAGGCCGTAGGCAGCGAACGACAGCGCGAACTTCAGCGGCTTGAGCCAGACCGGCGCGCCGAGCAGCAGCCGGTCGTCGACGACCAGCCCGACGGCGGCCACCGCGGCGAGCACGCCCATCGAGGCGGTGAACCACAGCATCGGCCGGTCCCACCCCAGGACGCGGCCCCACACCCCTGCCCGGTACCGCTTCCCCCCGCGCTGTTCCCGCTGGAGCCGTGCGGTGATCCCCATGACGCGTCCCCCTCCGGACGATGGATAGCGGATATCTCTACTATCGATAAGTACACTATCCATGTCAAGGCGGGATCGCGTCAAGCGGGGAGGAGCGGCGCGTGCGGATCGCGGAGCTGAGCAGGCGCACCGGGGTGGCGGTGCCGACGATCAAGTTCTACCTGCGCGAGGGCGTGCTGGCCCCCGGCGAGCGCACCAGCCCCAACCAGGCCAGCTACGGCGACGCCCACGTGCACCGGCTGCGGCTCGTGCGGGCGCTGGTCGAGGTGGGCGGTCTACCGCTGGCGGCCGTGCGCGACGTGCTGGACACGGTGGACTCCGCGGAGCGGGGCGTGGACAAGACCCTGGGCACCGTGCAGAACGCCGTGATCACCCACGCGGCCAAGCCCGCCGCCGACGACGACACCCCCGACCCGGCGCGCACCGCCGCCGAGGAGGCCGTGGCGGAGCTGATCGACGACATGGGCTGGCAGGTGGGCACCGACCACCCCTCGGCGCGGGCCCTGGTGTCGGTGCTCGTGGCCGCCGAGGGCCTGGGCCACGGCCGCATCGCCGGGCTGCTGGCCCCCTACGCCGAGGCGTGCACGCGCATCGCCGCGGTCGACCTGGACTACGTCGCCGCCGCGGGCGCGCTCGACGACATGGTGGAGAGCGTCGTCGTCGGCACCGTGCTGGGCGACTCGATCCTCACCGCGCTGCGCAGGCTCGCCCACGTGCACGAGTCGGGCTCCCGGTACCACCGCCGGCCCGGCTGACCCGGCACCAGCCCTGGGGCCGGCCCTAGCCGACCACCGAGAACCCAGGCGCGGCGCGGTCGAACAGGCCCTGCTTGCCCAGGTCCTCCTGCTCGATCGGGACGGTCGCGGTGATCACCCACAGGTCGCCGCCGATCGGGCTGACCTGGGCGAAGGTCGAGCGGGTGCGCGAGGGCTCCGGCTGCCCGCCTGCCGCGGGCCCGGACTCCACCGTCCGGAAGGCCAGGTCGAACACCCCCGCGGCCTCGGTGGGCCCGCTCACCAGCTGGAACTGCGGCTCCTGCGCGCTGAGCAGCTGGACGTACCCGGCCGCGGTGCCGGTCGGGAAGAACTGCGGGAAGCGCTCCACCGCCAGCTCCGAGGCCCCGTCCGGCGACACCCAGTGCACCCGTGTGCTGTCCGGGGCGCCGTCGTTGGTGCGCTGCTCGACGAACTTCACCCAGTCCTGCGGCACCGGGATGCGGAACGCCGCGCCCCGGGTGCCCTCCAGCGGCGAGGCGTCGGCGGTCTGCTCGACGAACCGGCCCAGCGGCGCGCTGCTCGGCGGCGGCTGCGCCGCGGTGGGCTCAGGCGGCCGCAGCGGCGCCCCGCCCACGGTCCGGACCAGGGAGAACCCGCCCACCGCCGCCCCGGAGAACAGCAGCACCGCCAGCACGGCGAGCAGCAGGGTCCCCAGCGCGCCGCGGCGGCGCGGCCGCGCGGTGGGGGCGGGCCTGCGCTCGAACGGCAGCGGGCCGGGGGCGGCGGCCAGCGGCGCGCTCGCCTCGCCGGGCGGCTGCGGCGGCGGCACCGGCGGGGTCTGCACCGTGGGCCGCTCCACGTCGCGCACCGGCAGCGCCAACCCGTCGAAGACCTGGGTGCCCGGCCCGGGCAGCAGCGGCACCAGCAGCTCGCGCACCTCGGCCAGCGGCAGCCGGGCCGCCGGGTCCTTCACCATCAACCCGGTGATCACCCGGCGCAGCGGCCCGTCGTGCGCGGGCACCGGCGGCTCCCCGTCCACCACGGCTGCCAGGGTCGCCACCACCTGCGCGTGCGGGTCGTAGGGGGCGTGCCCCTCGACCGCGGCGAACAGCGTCGCGCCCAGCCCCCACAGGTCCGCCCGCGGCGTCACCCCGCCGCCGGAGGCGACCTCGGGGGCGATGTAGGCGGGCGAGCCGAGCATCACCCCGGACTTGGTCAGCGTCCGCTCCGAGACGTTGCGGGCGATGCCGAAGTCGGTGAGGGTGACCCGCCCGTCCCGGCCGAGCAGCACGTTGCCCGGCTTGACGTCGCGGTGGGTGATGCCCGCCTCGTGCGCGCACTGCAAGGCCGCGGCCACGGCGTCGGCGACCACGGCCGCCTGCGCCACCCCCAGCGGCCCGTGGTCGCGCAGCACCTCGGCCAGGCTGCGCGAGGGCACGTACTCCATGACCACGAACGGGTCGCCGTCCACCTGGGCCACGTCGTGCAGGGTCACCACGTTCGGGTGGGACACCACGGCGATCGCCCGCGCCTCGCGCAGCGTCCGCTCGCGCAGCTCGTCGGCCTCCCGCTCGGGCACCCCCGGCGGCAGCCGCACCTCCTTGACCGCGACCACCCGGCGCAGGAACTCGTCGTAGGCGGCCCACACCGTGCCCATCGACCCCTGGCCCAGCACCTCGCGCAGCCGGTAGCGCCCCGCGATCAGGCGCTGGGGGGCCTCGGGGCCGTCGTCGTCGGGCGCGGTGGGCACGCGACCATTCTGTCCGACCGGGGATGTGAGCGGGCGTTAAGCGCACGCGGGTGACAAAAGCGCCCCCCGCAACCGCACCGGAACAGGCCTTTGTCAACCGCGACTTGATTCACAGCACTCCCACCTGGTGCCGAGCCTGGGTTTCCGTAGCATTGCGGGGCATGACACCCCCTTCCGCGCCAGCGGCGGCGCCGGATGAGCAGGACCCCCCGGCCGAGCTGACCCTGGCGGGCGAGTTCGCCGAGGTCGCGCGCGAGCAGTGGCAGGAACTCGTCGCGGGCGTGCTGCGCAAGTCGGGCGCCTACCCGCAGGACTTCGACGGCGCCGCGGAATCGCTGCTGTCGACCAGGACCTACGACGGGGTGGTGCTCTCCCCGCTCTACACCGCCGACGACGCGGCCCCGCCCGCGGGCTTCCCCGGCCTGCCGCCGTTCACCCGGGGCGGGCGTCCGGAGGGGAACGTCGCGGGCGGTTGGGACGTGCGCCAGCGCCACGCCGACCCGGACCCGGCCGCCACCGCCAAGGCCGTGCTGGCCGACCTGGAGAACGGGGTCAGCTCGCTGTGGCTGGTCGCGGGCGGCGCGGGCCTGCCGGTCGCCGCGCTCGGCGACGTGCTCGCCGAGGTCTACCTGGACCTGGCGCCGGTGACCCTGGACGCGGGCGCGGAGTTCACCGCCGCCGCGCGGGAGCTGCTGCGGGTGCACGCCGACAAGGGCATCCCGGCCAGCGAGGTCAAGGGCAACCTGGGCGCCGACCCGATCGGCCTGCACGCGCGCACCGGCGCGGGCGCCGAGCTGCTGGGCGAGGCCGCCCGGCTGGCCGTCGACACCGCCCAGCACCCGCAGCTGCGCACGATCGTGGTGGACGGCACGCCGTTCCACTCCGCGGGCGGGTCCGACGTCGAGGAGCTGGGCGCCACCCTGGCCGCGGGCGTGGCCTACCTGCGGGCGCTCACCGACGCGGGCCTCGACGTCGACGCCGCCGCCGCGGCGCTGGAGTTCCGCTACGCCGCCTCGGCCGACCAGTTCCTCACCATCGCCAAGCTGCGCGCGGCGCGGCGGCTGTGGGCGCGGGTGGCCGAGGTCAGCGGCATCTCCGCCGCGGCGGCCGCGCAGCGCCAGCACGCGGTGACCAGCCCCGCCATGCTGACCCGCCGCGACCCGTGGGTGAACATGCTGCGCACCACGCTCGCCTGCTTCGGCGCGGGCGTCGGCGGCGCGGACGCGGTGACGGTGCTGCCCTTCGACGGCGCGCTCGGCCTGCCCGACGCGTTCGCCCGGCGCATCGCCCGCAACACCCAGTCGGTGCTGCTGGAGGAGTCCAAGCTGGCCGGGGTCATCGACCCGGCGGGCGGCTCCTGGTACGTCGAGCGGCTCTCCGACGAGCTGGCCAAGGCGGCCTGGACCTGGTTCACCGACATCGAGCGGGCGGGCGGGGTCGTCGCCGCGCTGGACTCGGGCCTGGTCGGCGACCGGATCGCGGCCACCTGGGCGGCCCGCTCGGCCAACCTGGCCACCCGCGCCGACGCCGTCACCGGGGTCAGCGAGTTCCCCAACCTGGCCGAGAAGGCCGTGCACCGCACCCCCGAGCCCGCCCGCCCCGGCGGCGGCCTGCCCGCGGTGCGCTACGCCGAGGCCTACGAGGAGCTGCGCGACCGCTCCGACGCGCACCTGGCGGCCACCGGGTCGCGCCCCAGGGTGTTCCTGGCCACCCTCGGCCCGGTGGCGCAGCACAACGCGCGCGCCGGGTTCGCCGCCAACCTGTTCCAGGCGGGCGGGGTCGAGACGGTCGACGGCGGGGTGATCCCCGACGCGGAGACCGCCGCCGCCCGCTTCGCCGACAGCGGCGCCGCGATCGCCTGCCTGTGCGGGTCCGACAAGACCTACGCCGAGCTGGCCGCCCCGGTGGCCGAGGCCCTCGGGGCCACCGCCGCCCGGGTGTACCTGGCGGGCAAGCCCACCGACGAGCTCCTGCGCGCCGGTGTGGACGAGTTCGTGTTCACCGGCTGCGACGCGCTCGCCGTGCTGCGCGGCGCGCTGGAGACCCTGGGCGTTCCGGAGAAGGACGAGGCCCCCGCATGAGCATCCCCGACTTCAGCGGCGTCGAGCTGGGCGAGCCCGGCTCCCCCAGCGCCGCGGACTGGCAGAAGGCCCTCGACGAGGCCACCGGCAAGGGCGTCGACGCGCTGAGCTGGGAGACCCCGGAGGGCATCGGCGTCAAGCCGGTGTACACCGCCGAGGACACCGCGGGCATCGACTTCCTGCGCACCTACCCGGGCGTGGTGCCGTTCCTGCGCGGCCCCTACCCGACGATGTACGTGAACCAGCCGTGGACGATCCGCCAGTACGCGGGCTTCTCCACCGCCGAGGAGTCCAACGCCTTCTACCGGCGCAACCTGGCCGCGGGCCAGAAGGGCCTGTCGGTGGCGTTCGACCTGGCCACCCACCGCGGCTACGACTCCGACCACCCCCGGGTGGCGGGCGACGTCGGCATGGCGGGCGTGGCCATCGACTCCATCTACGACATGCGCCAGCTCTTCGACGGCATCCCGCTGGACCGGATGTCGGTGTCGATGACGATGAACGGCGCGGTGCTGCCGGTGCTGGCGCTCTACGTGGTGGCGGCCGAGGAGCAGGGGGTGAAGCCGGAGCAGCTCGCGGGGACCATCCAGAACGACATCCTCAAGGAGTTCATGGTCCGCAACACCTACATCTACCCGCCGCGGCCGTCGATGCGGATCATCTCCGACATCTTCGCGTTCACCTCGCAGAACATGCCGAAGTACAACTCCATCTCGATCTCCGGCTACCACATGCAGGAGGCCGGGGCGACCGCCGACCTGGAGCTGGCCTACACGCTGGCCGACGGCGTGGAGTACATCCGGGCCGGGCGCGACGCCGGGCTGGACGTGGACCGGTTCGCGCCGCGGCTGAGCTTCTTCTGGGCCATCGGCATGAACTTCTTCATGGAGGTCGCGAAGATGCGCGCGGCCCGGCTGCTGTGGGCCAAGCTGGTCAAGCAGTTCGAGCCGCGGTCGACCAAGTCGCTGAGCCTGCGCACGCACTGCCAGACCTCGGGCTGGTCGCTCACCGCCCAGGACGTCTACAACAACGTCATCCGCACCTGCGTGGAGGCGATGGCCGCCACCCAGGGGCACACCCAGTCGCTGCACACCAACGCCCTGGACGAGGCGCTGGCGCTGCCCACCGACTTCTCCGCGCGCATCGCCCGCAACACCCAGCTGCTGCTTCAGCAGGAGTCGGGCACGACCAGGGTCATCGACCCGTGGGGCGGCAGCTCGTTCGTCGAGAGGCTCACCTACGACCTGGCGCGCAAGGCGTGGGCGCACATCAGCGAGGTCGAGGCCGCGGGCGGGATGGCCCAGGCGATCGACGCGGGCATCCCCAAGCTGCGCATCGAGGAGGCCGCCGCGCGCACCCAGGCGCGCATCGACTCCGGGCGCCAGCCGGTGATCGGGGTCAACAAGTACCGGGTCGCCGAGGACGAGCAGATCGACGTGCTCAAGGTCGACAACGCCGGCGTGCGGGCGCAGCAGGTGGAGAAGCTGCGCCGGTTGCGCGCGGAGCGCGACGAGCAGGCCGTGCAGTCCAGGTTGGACGCGCTGACCCGGGCCGCCGACGCCGAGGGCAACCTGCTGGAGCTGGCCATCGACGCCGCCCGCGCCAAGGCCACCGTCGGTGAGATCTCCGAGGCCCTGGGCAAGGTCTGGGGCCGCCACGCCGCGCAGATCCGCACGATCTCCGGCGTCTACCGCGACGAGGTGGGGGCCGGGGTGTCCAACGTGGACGAGGCGCGCGCGGTCGTCGACGCGTTCGCCGAGCAGGACGGGCGGCGCCCGCGCATCCTGGTCGCCAAGATGGGCCAGGACGGCCACGACCGCGGCCAGAAGGTGATCGCCACCGCCTTCGCCGACCTCGGCTTCGACGTCGACGTGGGCCCGCTGTTCTCCACCCCCGGCGAGGTCGCGCGCCAGGCCGTCGAGGCCGACGTGCACATCGTCGGGGTGAACTCGCTCGCCGCGGGCCACCTCACCCTGGTGCCCGCGCTGCGCGAGGAGCTGGCCGGGCTGGGCCGCGAGGACATCATGGTCGTCGTCGGCGGGGTGATCCCGCCGCAGGACTTCGACGAGCTGCGGGCCGCCGGTGCCGCGGCGATCTTCCCCCCGGGGACGGTCATCGCCGACGCCGCCGCGGAGCTGCTGCGCGCGCTCGCCGCCCAGCACGGGTACGAGCTTGGCTAGTCGGGCGCTGCCGGACGTGCCGACGCTGGTCAAGGGCGTGCTCGCCGGGGACAGGGGACTGCTGTCGCGGGCGATCACCCTGGTGGAGTCGCGCCGCGCCGACCACCGGGCCCTCGCCCAGGAGGTGCTGGTCGAGCTGCTGCCGCACGCCGGGGGCGCGCACCGGGTGGGCATCACCGGCGTGCCCGGCGTCGGCAAGTCCACCTTCATCGACGCCCTGGGCACGAACCTGACCTCGGCGGGCCACCGGGTCGCGGTGCTGGCGGTCGACCCGTCGTCGACGCGCACCGGCGGCTCGATCCTGGGCGACAAGACCAGGATGCAGCGGCTGGCGGTGGACCCGGCCGCCTACATCCGGCCCTCGCCCACCTCCGGGACGCTGGGCGGGGTCGCCCAGGCCACCCGGGAGACGATCGTGCTGATGGAGGCGGCCGGGTTCGACACGGTGCTGGTGGAGACCGTGGGCGTCGGGCAGTCGGAGACGACGGTGGCGGGGATGGTCGACTGCTTCCTGTTCCTCACCCTGGCCAGGACCGGCGACCAGCTCCAGGGCATCAAGAAGGGCGTGCTGGAGCTGGCCGACGTCATCGCGGTCAACAAGGCCGACGGCGAGCACGCCAGGGAGGCGCAGAAGGCGGCGCGGGAGCTGGCGGGCGCGCTGCGGCTGCTGCGCAACCCGGACGCCTCGTGGACCCCGCCGGTGCTGACGTGCAGCGGCCGGGAGAACCTGGGCCTGGACGCGCTGTGGGACCAGGTGCGCGAGCACCACAAGACCCTCGACGGCACCGGCGAGCTGGCCGAGAAGCGGCGCGGCCAGCAGGTCGAGTGGACCTGGTCGATGGTGCGCGACTCGCTGCTGGCCCAGCTCACCGGGCACCCGGCGGTCAAGGCGGTGGCCCCGGAGCTGGAGCGGCGGGTGCGGGCCGGGGAGCTGACCGCGACGCTGGCGGCGCAGGAGATCCTCGCGGCCTTCGCACAGCGTGACCGGTCCGACTAACCTTGGTGACGACCCGGACCCCCGACCCCCTGGAGGGCAGGCGCATGCCCGTCCGCGCGACCCGACTGCTGCTGGCCGTGCTCGTGGTGTTCCTGCTGGGCGCCCCCGTGGCCGCCGCCCAGCCCGCGCTCGCCCAACCGGCACCGCCCACGACGACCACCACCCCCGCCCCGGGCAGCCAGGAGGAGGCCGACAAGGCCCGCAACACCGTGGTGGTGGGCGTGGCCGCGATCGTGCTGCTCGGCATCGTCATCTACGGCAACCGGGTGCGCGCGAAGAAGAAGGCGAGCTGATCCCGGGTTCATCACCCGTCCGGTGGTGTCTCACCCATCAGGGTGATCCCCTGCCGACCCCGATGGCCGTCCTCGCCACACACCGCCACCACCCCTGCACCGACCGTTGGTCCCACCGGGCGGTGCACTGGTCTTGATCACCCAGTTCGGCGCCCCTGAACCGGGGGCGCCGCTCAGCGCAGCAGCCCGACCACGGACCGCCCACCGCGCATGCCCGGCCCGGAGCCGGGGGACGCGTGCGGCAGGATCGGTGGGGATGGATTGCGCACACGAGATCGAGATCACAACTGGGGGGTTGCGATGACCGTGCTGGATTCCCGACCGGACCGGCCCGCGGACGGCGAGCGCACGGGGGCGGGGGGCCACCCCGGTGTGCTGATCAGCTCCGGTGGCGTCAGCATGACTGCTGTGGAGGACCTCGGGGCGGGCCGCGGGCCCGCGTGGTTGGACGCGTGGCTGCTGGCGAACGCGGCGGACGTGCAGGCGTGGTTCCGGCACGTGCACGCCAACCCCGAGCTGTCCCGCCAGGAGTTCGGCACCACCGAACTGGTCGCGGGCCTGCTCAAGCAGGCGGGCCTGCAACCGCAGGTGATGCCCGGCGGCACCGGCCTGACCTGCGACATCGGCACCGGCGACCGCTGCGTGGCGCTGCGCGCGGACATGGACGCGCTGCCGCTGACCGAGGCGACCGGCCTGCCCTACGCGGCCACCGCCGAGGGCGCCTGCCACGCCTGCGGCCACGACGCCCACACCACGATCCTGCTGGCCGCGGGCCTGGCCCTGGCCTCGGTGGCCGACGAGCTGCCCGGCCGGGTCCGCCTGGTGTTCCAGCCCGCCGAGGAGGTCATGCCCGGCGGCGCCCTGGAGGTCATCGAGGCGGGCGGGCTCGCGGGCGTGGAGCGCATCTTCGGCCTGCACTGCGACCCGCGCCTGGAGGTCGGCCGGGTGGGCACCCGGGTCGGCGCCATCACCTCGGCCACCGACCTGCTGGAGCTGCACCTGACCTCCCCCGGCGGCCACACCTCCCGCCCGCACCTCACCGCGGACCTGGTGCACGCCCTGGGCACCGTCATCACCGGCCTGCCCGCCCTGCTCTCCCGCCGCGTCGACCCCCGCTCCGGCACCGTCCTGGTCTGGGGCGCGGTCCACGCGGGCGAGGCCCCCAACGCCGTCCCCCGCGACGGCCTGCTGCGCGGCACCCTGCGCACCGGCGACCCCACCGTCTGGGCCGACCTCCAGCCCCTCGTCGCCGACCTGGTCCAGTCCCTGCTCGTCCCCACCGGCGTCGGCTACGACCTCCACCACCGCCGCGGCGTCCCCCCGGTCGTCAACGACGCCCAGAGCACCGTCCTGCTCGAAGGCGCCGTCACCGCCGCGCTGGGCCCCGCCGCCCTCACCACCACCAAGCAGTCCAGCGGCGGCGAGGACTTCGGCTGGTACCTGGAGGAGATCCCCGGCTCCTTCATGCGCCTGGGCGTCTGGCCCGGCGAGGGCCCCATGCGCGACCTGCACCAACCCACCTTCCAGCTCGACGAGCGGGCCCTGCTGACCGGCATCCGCGTCATGACCCACACCGCCCTGGCCGCCCTCACCGCCTGACGGCCCCACCGCACCTGCCAACGCCACCGGCCACCTGCCCAAGCAGGTGGCCGGTGGCGTTGGCAGGCGGTGAGCGGCGAGTAGTGCCTAGTGGGTAGTAGGTGGTTCACAGAGGCGCCCACCCACACAAGCCGAACCCGGACAGCAGGCCCTGCCCGGTTGGGTGGATTCGCTTGGTCGGGGGAGGCGATCATGTGCTACCTAAAAGGGACGGGCGGGCGTCTTTCCAGCCCGCCTTTTCCCCGCCCGCAGCACATGATCGCCGTAGGGGCCCCGACCAAGCGGATCCACCCAACCGGGCCACCCACCCAGGCCGCCTCAAGAGCCCCGTCCCGCTCAGCTGGTGGCGGGACCGATACCCGTGCACGGCCGTATCCGCAGGTCAGCCACGTAGTCCGCAGGTGCCCCCGCGGCCTCCGCGGCGTCGGCGACCACCCCCAGGTAGTGCGCCGAGGGCAGCCCGCCCTCGTAGGCGTCGAGCACGTACAGCCAGGCCAGCACCGAGCCCTCCAGCGTCTGCACCCGCAGCCTGATCTTGTGGTGCAGGCCCAGCTCGGAGCCCTCCCAGCGGTCGAGGTCCTTCTCGTCCTCCTCGGTGACGTCGTAGAGGACGACGAAGACCTGCGAGTCGGGGTCCTCGACGACGGTGGACAGCGCGCCCTCCCAGCCGAGGTCCTCGCCGCCGAAGGTCAGCCGCCACCCGACCAGCCAGCCGGTTCCCGCCATCGGCGAGTGCGGGGCTCGTTCCATCATCTGGTTCGGGTCCATGTTCGACCCGTACGCGGCGTAGAGCGGCACGCCGACAGCCTACTGAGGATGGCGCCGCGCGCCAGGCAGCCGCGCGGTGGATCACCGATCGCCCGCCTGTGCGGCGGGCGCGGGAGCGGCGCGCATAGGGTGTGGCTGGACGCGAGGGCCGGTGCCACCCGGCCCCACCAGCCGCCGACGAGGGAGGACCTGCACGTGACCCGGATCGTGATCATGGGCGGGGGTCCGGCCGGCTACGAGGCGGCGCTGGTCGCGGCGCAGCACGGGGCGGAGGTGACCGTCGTCGAGCGCGACGGCCTCGGCGGGGCGTGCGTGCTCTACGACTGCGTGCCGTCGAAGACCTTCATCGCCTCGGCGGGCGCGCGGGTGGCCTTCCGCGACGCCGACGAACTGGGCATCGGCACCGACGACGTGGACTCCACCGTGCACCTGCCGGTGGTGCGCGGCCGGGTCAAGGGCCTGGCGCTGGCGCAGTCGGCCGACATCCGCAACCGGGTGCAGCGCGAGGGCGTGCGGGTGCTGCACGGCACCGCGCGGTTCGACGACCCGCGGCCGGGCATGGCCACCCACCGGGTCGCGGTGGAGGGGCGCGACGGCGCGGAGGTGCTCGACGCCGACGTGGTGCTCATCGCCACCGGCGCCACCCCCCGGGTGATCCCGGGCGCCGAGCCGGACGGCAAGCGGGTGCTGGACTGGCGCCAGATCTACGACCTGGAGGAGCTGCCCGAGCACCTGGTGGTGGTCGGCTCCGGCGTCACCGGCGCGGAGTTCGCCTCGGCGTTCATCGAGATGGGCGTGCAGGTCACGGTGATCTCCAGCCGCGACCGGGTGCTGCCGCACGAGGACGCCGACGCCGCCGCGGTGCTGGAGGACGTGTTCTCCGAGCGCGGCACCACGCTGGTCAAGCACGCGCGCGCGGAGAAGATCGACCGCGACGCCACCGGTGTCACCGTGCACCTGCGCGGCGGGGAGACGGTGCGTGCCACGCACGCGCTGATGACGGTGGGGTCCATCCCGAACACCGAGGGCATCGGCCTGGAGAAGGTGGGCCTGGAGCCGGGCCCCGGCGGGTTCCTGGCGGTGGACCGGGTGTCGCGCACCGGTGTCGCGGGCGTCTACGCCGCGGGCGACTGCACCGGCGTGCTGATGCTGGCCAGCGTCGCGGCGATGCAGGGCCGCATCGCGATGTGGCACGCGCTGGGCGAGGGCGTGGCGCCGATCAAGCTGAAGACGGTGGCGGCCAACGTGTTCACGCACCCGGAGATCGCCACGGTCGGCATCAACCAGCAGGCCATCGACTCCGGGGCGGTGCCCGCGCGCACGGTGATGCTGCCGCTGGCGACGAACCCGCGGGCGAAGATGTCGGGGCTGCGGCGCGGTTTCGTCAAGCTGTTCTGCCGCCCGGCGACCGGGGTGGTGATCGGCGGGGTGATCGTGGGGCCGAGCGCGAGCGAGCTGATCCTGCCGATCGCGCTGGCCGTGCAGAACCAGCTGACGGTGGACGACCTGGCGCTGACCTTCTCGGTGTACCCGTCGCTGTCCGGGTCGGTCACCGAGGCGGGCCGCCAGCTCATGCGCCACGACGACCTGGACTGACCCGCCGCGGGGGTCCGCGCCCGGTGGCCCCGGCGCCCGCCAGGGCCGAGCAGGACCCGACGTGGCCGATCCCGGTGCCGCACGAGCCGCTGGACCCGGTTCCGGGCGGCGCGCCGCTCGACGGGTCGTTGGCCTCGGGTGGTGACGCAGTGCTGGTGTGGATCGGGTGAATGTCGCTCTGCGTGGCTATTTTTAGCAAGATCGGGTGAATGCAATCAGCTTGTCTAGTCAATTGACATCGAAAGCGGTACTCATGGTGGCCCTGTTGCGCCACAGGTTGTCATGGAGGACCACCATGTCCGCACGAACCGAATGCCCGGAGTGCCTCGGCTCGGGCCTGGCCCCGAACCGCCGCGACTTCTGCCCCCGCTGCGGGGGCATCGGCCAGGTGCCGCGGGGGGTGTCGGAGCCGGTGCGCGTGCGCCGCTGAGCCCGCGCAGGCCGCGTCACGGTCGCGTCACACCGGTAACGATGCGCCTCCGGCGGCCGACTGGGGGTAAAGAAATCGTCAGCCAGGAAAGGCGCCACCGTGACCTACCCACAGTCGGACTCCCAGCCCACCGACCCGGCGGCGCAGGGCTACCAGGCAGCCCCGTCCGCCCCGAGCTACGACACGAACTCCGGCCAGTTCCCGCAGGCGCCGTACCAGGGCGTCGCCCCCCAGCAGCAGTACCAGAACGGCATCGGCACCGGGGGCTTCGTCTGCGGCCTGCTCGGCCTCATCCTCTTCTGGTTCAGCTTCGTCGGGATCATCCTGGCGATCATCGGCATCGCGCTGTCCGGTGTCGGCATCTCCAAGGCCAACAAGGGCCAGGCCAACAACAAGGGCCTCGCCATCGCGGGCCTGGTGTGCGGTGTCGTCGGCCTCGCGCTGTTCGTCATCGTGGTGCTGATCGTCGCGGCGGCCCTGTCCTCGGGCAGCATCTCCTACTGACCCGGGGGACCGGGGTGGCGACCACGAACCGCCACCCCGGTCCAGCCGCGCGCGTGGTGAAACGGCCACGCGCTGTCACCGCGGGTCGGTAGTGTCCGCCCCGTGCACCAACCACCACTGGGCCATCCGCAGGGACCGGGCCCCACCTGGCCCGCGCCGCCGCACCCGCCCACCCACGCCCCGCACGCCGGCCACGCGCCTCCCCCCGGGCACTCCCCCGGCTACGCACCGGCCCCGGGCCACCCGATGCCCCCTGGTCCCGGGCCGTTCCCCGGCCACCAGCAGGCGCCAGCCCACGCCCACCCCGGCGCCTTCGGCTTCCCCCAGCAACCGCGGTCGAACGGCAAGGCCATCGGCGGCCTGATCTGCTCTGCGCTCGGCCTCGTCGGCATCCTCATGCTCATCCCGGGTCTCGTCCTGGGCACCACCGGCCTCCTGCTGTCGTTGAGCGCGGCGGGCGCGGCCAAGCGCGGCGAGGCCGACGGCGCCGCCGTCGCGAAGGCGGGCACGATCTGCGGCACCACCGCGCTGGCGGGCACCCTGGTGTTCTGGACGATCATGACCATCGTCAAGTGGCGGCAGTGGTTCCCGTGATCCCCGGTCACCCGTCGCACCCCGGCGCCCCCACCCGGGCCAGTGGCCGCAGCGGCCCGGGTACGCCCCCGGCCCACCCGACCACCCGCCGCCGCAGCCTTCCCAACCGACCACGCGCCCGCACGCCTTTCCGCCTCCCCAAGCCGCAACGCCCCTTGCCGCCCACCGCGAGCCCACACTCCTCCCCCACCACAACCCCTTGCGACACAGGGTTTCCCGCACCCGCGCGCCAACCCGACTGACCGAGCCGCTCCCGGTGGGGGGCGCCGCCCACCGGGAGCGGTCGGGTCAGTCGGACTCGACCCAGTCGAAGGTGCGGGTGACGGCCTTCTTCCACTCCGTGAACGTGCGCTCCCGCTGGGCCTCGTCGAGGTCGGGGGTCCACTCCTTGTCCTTGGCCCAGTTGCGGCGGATGTCGTCCTCCCCCGCCCAGAAGCCCACGGCCAGGCCCGCGGCGTAGGCGGCGCCGAGCGCGGTGGTCTCCGCGACCACCGGGCGGATCACCGGCACGCCGAGGATGTCGGCCTGGAACTGCATGAGCAGCTCGTTGACCACCATGCCGCCGTCGACCTTGAGCGACTTGAGCGGCACGCCGGAGTCGGCGTTCATCGCCTCGATGACCTCCCGGGACTGGAACGCCGTGGCCTCCAGCACCGCGCGGGCGAGGTGGCCCTTGTTGACGAACCGGGTCAGGCCGACGATCGCGCCGCGGGCGTCGGAGCGCCAGTAGGGGGCGAACAGGCCGGAGAAGGCGGGCACGAAGTAGCAGCCGCCGTTGTCCTCGACCGAGCGGGCGTGCTCCTCGATCTCCGCCGCCGAGGTGATCATGCCGAGGTTGTCGCGGATCCACTGCACCAGCGAGCCGGTGACCGCGATCGAGCCCTCCAGCGCGTACACCGGGGCGTTGTCCCCGATCTTGTAGCACACGGTGGTGAGCAGGCCGTTCTCGCTCATCACCCGCTCGGTGCCGGTGTTGAGCAGCACGAAGTTGCCGGTGCCGTAGGTGTTCTTGGCCTCGCCGGGCGACAGGCACGCCTGGCCGAAGGTGGCCGCCTGCTGGTCGCCGAGGATGCCCGCGATCGGCACCCCGGCCAGCGCGCCGCGCTCGCGGACCTTGCCGTAGACCTCCGAGGACGACCTGATCTCCGGCAGCATCGACAGCGGGATGCCCATCTCCGCGGCGATGTCGGCGTCCCACTCCAGGGTCCCCAGGTCCATCAGCAGGGTGCGCGAGGCGTTGGTGGGGTCGGTGACGTGCACGCCGCCGTCGACCCCGCCGGTCATGTTCCACAGCAGCCAGGTGTCCATGTTGCCGAACAGCAGCTCGCCCGCCTCGGCCCGCTCGCGCGCGCCCTCGACGTTGTCCAGCACCCACTTGACCTTGGGCCCGGAGAAGTAGGTGGCCAGCGGCAGGCCGGTGCGGTCGCGGTAGCGCTCCTGCCCGCCGCCGAGGTTGCCCAGCTCGGTGGCGATGCGGTCGGTGCGGGTGTCCTGCCAGACGATCGCGTTGTACACCGGCGCACCGGTGGCGCGGTCCCACACCACGGCGGTCTCGCGCTGGTTGGTGATGCCGACGGCGGCGATGTCGGCGGCGGTCAGGTCGGCCTTGGCCAGCGCGCCCGCGGCCACGGCGCGGGTGTTCTCCCACACCTCGGCGGGGTCGTGCTCGACCCACCCCGCCCTGGGGAAGATCTGCTCGTGCTCGCGCTGGTCCACCGCGACCACCTCGCCCGCGTGGCTGAAGATCATGCAGCGGGTGGAGGTGGTGCCCTGGTCGATGGCGGCGACGTAGGTGGTCATCTTCGGTGATCTGCCTTTCGGGGGCGGTCAGGCGGCGGGCAGGACGCGGAACAGCAGGCCGGCGAGCACGGCGCCGACCAGCGGGCCGACCACGGGGACCCAGGAGTACCCCCAGTCGGCACCGCCCTTGCCCCGGATCGGCAGCACCGCGTAGGCGAGGCGCGGGCCGAGGTCGCGGGCGGGGTTGATGGCGTACCCGGTCGGGCCGCCGAGGGAGTTGCCGATGCCGATGACGACGAACATCACCGCGGCGTAGCCCAGCGCGGAGTTGCCGAAGTTCGGCACGCCCTCCTCGCCCACCTTGGCACCGGGGGACAGCAGGACCCACAGGATCAGCACGAAGGTGCCGATGACCTCGGTGGCGACGTTCCAGGGCAGGTTGCGCACGGTGGGGCCGGTGGCGAAGATCCCGAGCGTGTTCCCGGGCTCGTCGTGGTCGTCGAACTGGAGCTTGTAGGCCACCCAGCACAGCACCGCGCCGAGGAACGCGCCCGCCAGCTCACCGATGAGGTAGGCCGGGACGTCCCCGGCGGGCAGCTTGCCCGCGGTGAGCAGGCCGATCGTGACGGCCGGGTTGAGGTGCGCCCCGGTGGGGGCGGCGATGCTGGCGCCGACGAAGACCGCCATGCCCCAGCCCATGTTGACCAGCAGCCACCCGCCGCCCGCGCCCAGCGACGAGCGCAGCACGGTGTTGGCGACCACACCGCAGCCGAGCAGGGTCAGCGCAGCGGTACCCAGAAACTCCCAGAGGACGATCTCACCGAAGCCCACCGACCGGAATCCCTTCGACGGGGATGGGCAGCGCGCGGCCGCCGGTCGGGCGGCCGCGGCGCCCACCCTGAGTGACTTCGGACGCTACCGCCAAGTTCACGCGGCTGTCCACGGCTGGGTTTCGCGCACCGTGCGCGTGTCGCGGGTAGCGTTGGGGGCATCCGATCCGGCGGGAGGCACGGTGTCCGACAAGCGATCCACAGCGGACTCGACGGGGGTGCTCGGCCCGGCCGAGCGCGCCGCGGCGTGGGAGCGGCTCGGGTCCGAGCAGTTCGACGTGGTGGTCATCGGCGGCGGCGTGGTGGGGGTCGGGGTGGCCCTGGACGCGGCGACCCGCGGCCTGCGGGTGGCCCTGGTGGAGGCCCGCGACCTGGCCTCGGGCACCTCGTCGCGGTCGAGCAAGCTGTTCCACGGCGGCCTGCGCTACCTGGAGCAGCTGGAGTTCGGGCTGGTGCGCGAGGCGCTGCGGGAGCGCGAGCTGATGCTCACCCGGATCGCCCCGCACCTGGTCAAGCCGGTGGCGTTCCTGTACCCGCTCACCCACCGGGTGTGGGAGCGGCCCTACACCGCGGCCGGGCTGTTCCTCTACGACTCGATGGGCGGCTCCCGCTCGGTGCCCGGCCAGAAGCACCTGACCCGCTCGGGCGCGCAGCGGATGCTGCCCGCGCTCAAGCGCGACGCGCTGATCGGCGGCATCCGCTACTTCGACGCCCAGGCCGACGACGCCCGGCACACCATGACCGTGGCCCGCACCGCCGCCCACTACGGCGCCGTCGTGCGCACCTCCACGCAGGTGGTGGACTTCGTCCGCGAGGCGGACCGGGTGTCCGGGGTGCGGGTGCGCGACGTGGAGAGCGGTCAGGAGGTCGACGTCCGCGCGGGCGTGGTGGTCAACTGCACCGGGGTGTGGACCGACGAGATGCAGAAGGCGTCGGGCTCCCGGGGCCGGTTCCGGGTGCGCGCGTCCAAGGGCGTGCACATCGTGGTGCCGCGCGACCGCATCGTCTCCGAGGACACCGGGCTGATCCTGCGCACGGAGAAGTCGGTGCTGTTCGTCATCCCGTGGCGCAACCACTGGATCGTCGGCACCACCGACACCGACTGGAACCTCGACCTGGCGCACCCCGCGGCGACCAGGGCCGACATCGACTACATCCTCGAACACGTCAACAAGGTCCTGGCCACCCCGCTCACCCACGACGACATCGAGGGCGTCTACGCGGGCCTGCGCCCCCTGCTGGCGGGCGAGGACGAGCAGACCTCCAAGCTCTCCCGCGAGCACGCCGTGGCCAGGGTCGCCCCCGGCCTGGTGGCCATCGCGGGCGGCAAGTACACCACCTACCGGGTCATGGCCAAGGACGCCGTCGACGCCGCCGCGGTCGACCTGCGCGGCCGCCTGCAACCCTCGATCACCGACCAGGTGCCCCTGCTGGGCGCCGACGGCTACCACGCCCTGGTCAACCAGACCGACCTGCTCGCCAGCCGCCACGGCCTGCACCCCTACCGGGTCCGCCACCTGCTCGACCGCTACGGCTCCCTGCTGCACGACGTCCTCGCCCTGGCCGACGACGACCCCGACCTGCTCAAGCCCATCGACGAGGCCCCCGACTACCTGCGCTGCGAGGCCGTCTACGCCGCCTCCCACGAGGGCGCCCTGCACCTGGAGGACATCCTCGCCCGGCGCACCCGCATCTCCATCGAGTACCCCCACCGCGGCGTCGCCTGCGCCCAGCAGGTCGCCGAACTCGTCGCCCCCGTCCTCGGCTGGGACGCCGACACCACCACCCGCGAGGTCGAGGTCTACCTCGCCCGCGTCGACGCCGAACGCGACTCCCAGACCCAACCCGGCGACGAGGCCGCCGACGCCACCCGCGCCGCCGCCCCCGAATCCCGCCGCTACCTCCTCGAACCCGTCGTCTGACCGCCCGGTCCCGCCCACCCCCCGCGAGGTCGCCCCCGGTGCCGAGCCGCCCACGGCGCCGGGGCACCCCCAGCGCGGGGTCTTCCCCAACGCGGGGTCTTCCCCAGCGCCGCGAGTCGTCTACAACGCCTGGCCGTCCACAACTTCGAGTCGTCCACACCGCCTGGCCGTCCACAACTTCGAGTCGTCCACACCGCCTGGCCGTCAACAGCTCCGAGTTGTCCACACCGCTTGCCGTCAACAACTCCGAGTTGTCCACAGCCACGTCGCGGGGATCGATTCCCGTCGCCCCCCGCCGGTAACGTTGAAAACAGGGGTCCCCTTGCCCGGGGTACCCCCGCACCAGCGTGCGGCCGTGCCAGTGAGCGCGCGGTCGGGCGGCGGAGGGCAGCCGACGCGGATCAGTCCCGATAGGACCCGAGCAGGCGGGAAACCTGGTGCTGCAACGCCATCGCCGTGGCAGGCGAGACGGTCGTCCACTGTGAACCGTCCGGCGAGGGCAGCCGGGTCTGCAAGTACCGCCCCTGCGGGGTGTCGAAATAGGACACAACCCGGGGCGCCCGGTGCCGCTTGCCCCACCGGTCCCGCACGGCCACGCCGATGCGCCCGTGCCCGACCACCTCGCTGATCATCTCGCCGAGCGCGGTGGCGTCGTCGGCGCGCACCCCGCGCTCGCGCAGCGCCTGCGGGAACTGCGCGGCGGGCACCGCCGCGGCGTCCTCGAACACCGACGACGGCAGCGTCACCGACCGGCCCGGCCCTGGCCCGAGGGGCGGCAGCGCGCCCACCAACTGCCGGGGCAGCCCGGTCGCGTCGGCCTCCACCAGGGTCAGCCCGTCGTCGGTGAGGGTGGCCAGCACCGCGTCGGGCCCGGTGGCGGCGGCCAGGACGCGGACCTCGGCGCCGTGCCAGAGCCTGCCGTCGACCTCCCGGTCGGGGCGCACGAGCAGGCGCAGCAGCCGCTCCAGCCGGGCGTCGAGGTCGACCGGCCTGCCGAGGCCGCGCTCGCCCAGCGACGCCCACGCCCGGTCGACCAGGTCGCGGCGTTCACGGTCGGTGCGGCCCGGGGAGGGGACCCTGAGCACCAGCGGCACCTCGATGCCCAGGTGGTCGCAGAGCACGTCGAGCTCCAGGGCCGACACCCGCAGCGCGGGCGGGCCCTGGAGCTCGGCGAACAGCGCGGTCGCCACGCGGGTCAGCCGCCGATGACGCCCGGCGGCAGGTGGACGTCCTCGCCGTTGATGTCGTGCGACTCGATGAAGTCCTGCTCGGGCTCGGCCGCGGCGGCGGTGAAGTCGCGGCGGCGGCCGCCGGTCTGGCGCCCGCCCGCGTCGCCACCGCCCGCGGCCACCGACTCGGCGGCGTCGCCGAACCACTGGCTGCCACCGAGGGCCTCGGTGCCGAACCGGCGCGGGGCCATCCGGTTGTCCGCCGGGACGCCCGCGCCACCGGCGCCGACCGGGGCGGCGCCCGCGCCCGCCGGGTTCATCGCGCCCGGGGCGGACCCGGCCGAGGCCGCGCCCGCCGCGGTGAAGTCGTCGCCACCGAGGGCACCCGCGCCCGTGAAGCCGCCCGGGCCGTGCGGGCCGGGGCGCGAGACCGGGGCGCCCTGGTGGCCGCTGGGCTGGTAGCCGCCCTGACCGCCCTGGCCGCCGCTCTGGGGCAGGTCGGCCTGCGCGGAGGCGCCCGCCTGGTTGGCCGACCCGCTCGGGGCCCCGCCGCGGACCACGCGCTCGCGGTCGCGGTCGTCGTCGCCGCGGCCGGGGACACCCTGACCGGGCAGGTAACCGCTGAACTCGCCGTGGGGCCCGCCCGCGCCCACCGGCGGCCCGTAGGGGCGGCGCGGGGTGAACCGGGGGCGGTCGACCACGCCCGCGTACGCGGGGTTGGTGCCCTCGCCGCCGCCGTGCCACCCGCCGCCGTGGTGCTGGGGCGGCCGGTGCTGGTCCTGGTGGCCGGGGGTGAGCAGGTTGCCGACGAAGTTCGCGATGCCGGTGCCCAGGTTGACGCCGGGCCCCCGGGTGCCGTGCCCGCCCGTCTCCACACCCGCCAGCGCGGTCGGCTTGGCGAAGCCGTGCGCGGTGGCCAGGTTGGTCGTGGTGTTCTGCTCGTAGGCGGCCATGACCTCGAAGGCCTTCTGCTCGCCCGCCGACCGCGCGGCCTCCACCGGCTCGGCGTCGTTCTGCACGCCGACCACGGTCAGCGCGGGGGCGGTGGCCGGGTCGGGCTGCTGGGCGGGGACGTCCTCGGGCGCGGGCATCTCCGCGCGGGCCTTGGCGACCTCGTCGGCCTGGTTCTCCACCAGCAACCGCATCGCCCCGGCCTCGGTGGCCCCCGCCTGCGCCCAGACGGCCAGCGGCGCGAGCTTGTCGTAGGCGGCGCCCGCCGCGCGACCGGCCCACTGCGAGCCGGTGGCGCTGAGCGAGTCGCCGAGGTCCTGGCCGATCTCGGTGAGGGCGGCGTGCAGCGCCGCCCAGCGGCGCGACGGGTCCGCCGAGGCCTGCGCCCCCGGCCCGTCGTGCAGCATCCGGTACAGCTCCTCGTGGGTGAACCCGCGCCAGCGCCGCACCTCGTCGGGCAGCGGCTGCTGCTGCTGGTTCCCCGCCTGCTGGGCGCCCTGCGCCGTGGCCTGCTCGGTCATGCCCGTCCCCTTGCCCTGCGTGGTCCCTCGCCCCTTGCCGGTCCTGCTCGCCTAGCCCTGGCCCCGCTGGGTGACCGTGGCCGAGTTGTCCTCCTCCAGCAGCCGGTAGTGCTCGGCGACCTTGTCCAGGTTGTGCACGGCGGTGTCGAGCTGCGCGCGGAACGACCGCAGGGCCAGCAGCGCGGCCCGCTCCTGGTCGTCGGCGGCGAGCCCGTTGACCGCGGTGGCGGCCTCCAGGCTGACCGGGTCCTTGGCCCACGGCTCGACCCGCAGCCCGATGTCGTCGAGCCCGAGCTCCCCGTCGACCCGCGCGAGCGCCTCCGCGAAGGCGGCGCGCAGCCCCGGCACCGCCTCGGGCGCGACGTTCAGCACGTCGAGCGGGTCGTCACCCCGTCCCCCCGGCCCGCCCTGGTTGCCGTGCCCGTGTCCCGCTGGTGCCACGACGCCTCCCCGTCTCCCCTGTGCGCACCGACTCTACCGAGTGCCCACCCTCGGATTCGACCGTTCCCGTGCCATGTCTCAGACGTGCACCGGGCCGCCTCGGTTCCGCAACCCGCCGGCTTCACACCGTTTCGCCCCGTACAACGTCAGGATCCACCCTCGGGTTACGCATGACCAGTACCCAGGTGTCGTCGATCTCACGCAAGGAGGTGAACCCCACCCGCTCCGCCACCCGCAGCGACGCCGTGTTCCCCACCCCGACGGTGCAGGTCAGCTCCCGCAGCCCCAACCCCCCGAACCCGAACCGCACCACGGCCCCCACCGCGTCGGTCACCACCCCGCGCCCCCGGGCCACCGGGTGCGCCCAGTACCCCACCTCGCCCACCCCCCGGGCCAGGTCCAGCCCCTTGATCAGCACCTCGGCCAGGAACCGCCCCGTCGTCGGCTCCGCCGCCACCCACGACAACCGCGTCTCCTCGACCCACTCCGCCCGCCGCCGCTCGACGTACTCGCCCGCCTCGACCAGCGACCCCACCCGGATGAACGGCAACCACCGCCTGCACTCCGCGTCGGCGAACCCCTCCACCAGCGCGGGCCGGTCGTCCATCAGCTCGTCGGCCCGGAAACCCCGCAGGTAGCAGGTCCCCGCGTTGATCTCCACCGGTTCCACGCCCCCACGCTATCCCCCACCCCCGACACCCCCGCCCCCGATCCACCCCACCCCGCCTGCGCACCACCCATCCCCGCACGAACACCCCCACCCGCACCGAGCCGCGCCTAGCACAGATCCGCCCCACCCAGGTCGCTCCATCCACAGCCCCAGGGGGACCCCCGAATTCCATCCTCCCAGCACACCACGACACCCCAGGCCTCAAGATCGCGAGTTGTCCACAGGTCCACCCAGCACCGCGCCACACCGCAGGCCCACGCGGCCACAAGCACCCGCCCTTACCACACAACACCCGCCACCAGGCGAAACCATCCACAGGCCCAGGGGGACCCCCGATTTCCACTCTGCCACGCAGGACCGACAACCCGCGCTCAAGATCGCGAGTTGTCCACAGGGGCATGAGCGGGGGCAGCGCGGGGCGAGGCAGGGCCAGCGCGGCCGGGGTCAGGGACGGCCGCCCCAGTGGCGGCCGCGGGCGGCGGCGAGCCACATCAGGGGGGCGATGAGGAAGGGGAGGGCGAGGCCCTTGGTGGCGATCACGAGGGTGATCATCAGCGCGAGCAGCACGGGGGCCAGGGCGACCGGCGGGCCGGGGCGGCGGGCCAGGCGGCCGGGGTGCGGGGCGCGGGCGGGGGCGTCGAAGCGGGGCTTGGGCTCGGGCAGGTCGCTGAACAGGGCCAGCAGGTCGCCGCGGGTCCTGGCGGTGGTGGCGGTGGCGGAGCGGTCGCCGTACTCCTCGACGTCGAGGCGGCCCGCGGCCATGTGCTCACCGAGCAGGCGCAGCGCGGTCTCCCGCTCGGCGTCGCCGATGCGCAGGTCGGGCTGGGGGTCGCTCACCACCCCGATGCTCCGACCGGGCAGCTGAGGGCGCTCTCAGGGGCGGCGGCGGGCGGCGCTCTCCAGGGTGCCCGCCGCGATCGTCACCAGCACGGTCGCCACGATCGTCCACCAGGCGCCGGTGAACGCCGTCAGGACGATGGCACCGGGGATGCCCAGCACCAGCGTCAGCGCGCACAGCGTCCCCAGCGCCTCGCTCAGCGGGGTGGCCAGCAGGCCGTCCGGCGGGGTGCGCCCCGACTTGCCCGCCGCGTCCCGCACCGCCCGCAGCGGGCTGCGGGCGGCGCTCATGTCGGGGTGCGGGGCGGGCAGGTCGGTGAACAGCGCCTCCAGCTCCGACCGCGTGCGCGCGGCACCCGCGCGCACGCAGCGGAACTCGTACTCGTCCAGCTCCAGCCGACCGGTGGCGAGGTGGGCGGCCAGCAGCCGCACCGCCTCGTCCCGCTCCGCCGCGCTGATCCGGATGCCCTGGTCGCGGCCCTGCTCCACCACGGGCCGGATCCTAGGGCCTCCGCCGGTGCCTCAGTCCTTGATCTCGCAGATCACCGAACCGGTCGTCACCGTCTCGCCCTGGGCGACGGTGAGGCCGGTGACGGTGCCGGACTTGTGCGCGGTGACCGGGTTCTCCATCTTCATGGCCTCCAGCACCACGACCAGCTCGCCCGCCTGCACGGCCTGCCCGTCCTCGACGGCGATCTTGACGATCGTGCCCTGCATCGGCGCGGCGACCGCGTCGCCGGACGCGGCGGCACCGGCCTTGGCCCCGGCCCGCTTGCGCGGCTTGGCCTTGGCGGCCGCGCCGCCCCCGCCACCGCCGCCGCCCACGGCCAGGTTGCCCGGCAGCGACACCTCCAGGCGGCGCCCGCCGACCTCGACCACGACGTTCTGGCGGGGCTCGTCCTCGCCCGCCTCGGCCGCGCCGGTGAACGGCTCGATCGTGTTGTCGAACTCGGTCTCGATCCACCGGGTGTGCACGGTGAACTTCTCGCCGTCGCCGAGGAAGGCCGGGTCGCGCACGATCGCGCGGTGGAACGGCACGACCGTGGCCATGCCCTCCACGACCAGCTCGTCGAGCGCGCGGCGGGAGCGGGCCAGCGCCTGGTCGCGGTCCTCGCCGGTGACGATGACCTTGGCCAGCAGCGAGTCGAACTGCCCGCCGATGACGGTGCCGGACTCCACGCCGGAGTCCACCCGCACGCCGGGGCCGTCGGGGGCGACCCAGCGGGTCACCGTGCCCGGGGCGGGCAGGAAGCCGCGGCCCGCGTCCTCGCCGTTGATGCGGAACTCGATGGAGTGCCCGCGCGGGGTGGGGTCCTCGGTGAAGCGCAGCTTCTCGCCCGCGGCGACCCGGAACTGCTCCAGCACCAGGTCGACGCCCGCGGTCTCCTCCGAGACCGGGTGCTCGACCTGCAGGCGGGTGTTGACCTCCAGGAAGGAGATGGCGCCGTTCGCGCCGACCAGGTACTCCACGGTGCCCGCACCGGAGTAACCGGCCTCCTTGCAGATGGCCTTGGCGGAGCTGTGGATCTCGGCGCGCTGGGCGTCGGTGAGGAACGGCGCGGGGGCCTCCTCGACCAGCTTCTGGTGGCGGCGCTGCAGCGAGCAGTCGCGGGTGCCCACGACCACCACGTTGCCGTGCTTGTCCGCGATGACCTGGGCCTCGACGTGGCGGGGCTTGTCCAGGTACAGCTCGACGAAGCACTCGCCGCGGCCGAAGGCGGCGACCGCCTCGCGCACCGCGGACTCGAACAGCTCGGGGATCTCCTCCAGGGTGCGGGCGACCTTGAGGCCGCGGCCGCCGCCGCCGAACGCCGCCTTGATCGCCACGGGCAGGCCGTGCTCCTCGGCGAAGGCGATGATCTCGTCCGCGCCGGAGACCGGCTCCTTGGTGCCGGGCACCAGCGGGGCACCGGCGCGCATGGCGATGTGCCGGGCGGTGACCTTGTCCCCGAGGTCGCGGATGGCCTGCGGGTCCGGGCCCACCCAGGTCAGCCCGGCGTCGATGACGGCCTGGGCGAACTCGGCGTTCTCGGACAGGAACCCGTAGCCGGGGTGCACCGCGTCCGCGCCGGAGCGCTTGGCGGCGTCGATCACCTTGTCGATGTCCAGGTAGCTCTCGCCGGGGGTGTTCCCGCCGAGGGCGAACGCCTCATCGGCCAACCGGGCGAACAGCGCGTCCCGGTCCGGCTCGGCGTAGACGGCGACGCTGGCGAGGCCTGCGTCCTGGCAAGCACGGATGACCCGGACGGCGATCTCGCCCCGGTTGGCGATGAGGACCTTGCTCAACGCCTTCGACTCGGACACGCCGTTCCTCCTTGACTCGCGCGGGCTGCTGGGCAGTTTACGGATTCCGCAGCCCCGGGGAACCGTAAGAACCCCCACAATCGCGGATAATGGTCGAGCAGTGGGCGCTTCACTAGCGGGGGTGACAGCTTTGCCGCTTCTACGGGTACCACGCGGAGTCCTGTGGACGGCCCTGCTGTGCGCCGCACTGGTGGTGGCCTCAGTGGGCGGTGCCGCCTGGTTGCGCCACCGGGGCGCCGCCCGGGCAGCCCAAGTGGACCCACCGCCCGCCGCGGGCCAGCCCGCCCCGACCTCCCCCGGCACCGGCGCCGACGGCTGCCGCCCCGGTGAGGCGTGCACCGTCCTGGGCACCGAGGTCATCGGCACCACCCACATCCAGCTCATCGGCGACCCCGGCGGCCGCAGCGGCCGCCTGCGCATCGGCGGCTCGGCCTCGCTGAGCCTGGTCGTGGAGCTGACCGTCGCGGGCTCCGGCGTCACCCTCGACCAGGGCTCCCTGACCTGCGTCGGCGCGGGCATCTCCGCCTGCCTCGTCCGCGGCACCGGCCCCACCGGCGTCGTCGGCCAAGCCGTCGTCGGCCGCTCCGGCACCTGGAGCCCCATCAACCGCGCCTTCACCTCCACCGCGGGCTACCTCGCCCTCAACCAGGTCTACGGCGACTCCACCCCCGAGGTCCTCGCCGCCACCTGCACCCCCGGCTGCGCCCGCGTCTACCTGCAGGTCTCCCAGATCACCGGCCCCGTCCTCGGCTGCACCCAGCCCTACCCCAGGCTGACCGCCCTCCCCCGCTACCCCGACGTCTCCGTCCCCTACGCCGCCCTCCGCCCCTGCCCCACCTGACCCCCTGTGGACAACCCCCACCTCCCCCACACCCCACCTGGCAGAATGGAATTCGGGGGTCCCCCTGGCCCTGTGGATGGATCACCCCACACCCACCGCCCTTGTGGTAGGAGCCGCGTGACCTCGCCCCCGCCCCGCTCGGGCGCACCGGGCAGCCAGCTCCCGCGGAGGACACCCCCGACCCCTGTGGACAACTGCCACCACCGTGCCCGGAACTGTCGTGCCCCCGTGGCAGAGTGGAAATCGGGGGTCCCCCTGGGCCTGTGGACAGGATCGTCCGCAGGCGCGTGATCTGTGGTAAGGGCGGAGCAGCCAGGAAACCGTTGCCGCAGCGGCACTTGGCGCACCTGTGGACAACCCCCGCCGCCCAGCCGGAACTGTCGGCCCGTGCCGGCAGAGTGGAACTCGGGGGATCCCCGGGACCTGTGGACAGAGGAACCCGCTCGCCGGGGTCCTGTGGTAGGCGACCTCGACGAGCGGGTTCCGGGGGTCAGATGCCCAGGCCGCGCAGGGCCTCGGCCGGGTACCGGGTGCCCGCGGGCCCGTCCTGGGGGACGGCGGCCTCGATGGCGGCGAGGTCGTCGGCGGACAGGTCCAGCGTGGCGGCGGCGATGTTCTCGGCGAGGTACCCGCGGCGCTTGGTGCCCGGGATGGGCACGACGTCGTCGCCGCGGGACTGGACCCAGGCCAGGGCCAGCTGCCCCGCGGTCACGCCGCGGTCGGCGGCGAGGGATTCCAGTGCGCGCACGATGGCCTGGTTGCGCTCGAAGTTGTCACCGGAAAAGCGCGGGTGGGTCCCACGGGTGTCACCGGTCGACAAATCCCCCGGCGTGGCGAAGCGACCGGTCAGGAATCCGCGGCCGAGCGGCGAATAGGCGACGACCCCGATGCCGAGTTCGCGGCAGGTGCCGAGGATCTGCTCCTCGATGTCGCGCGACCACAGCGACCACTCGGTCTGGAGCGCGGCGATCGGGTGCACCGCGGCGGCGCGGCGCAGGGTGTCCGGGCCCGCCTCGGAGAGGCCGAGGTGGCGGACCTTGCCCGCCTCGACCAGCTCCGCCATCGCGCCCACGGTCTCCTCGATGGGCACGCCGGGGTCGACGCGGTGCTGGTAGTACAGGTCGACGTGGTCCACGCCGAGCCTGCGCAGCGAGGCGTCGCAGGCGGAGCGGACGTAGGCGGCGTCGCCGCGGATGCCGCGCGCGGACGGGTTGTCCGGGTCGCGGACCACGCCGAACTTCGTGGCCAGCACCACCTCGTCGCGGCGGCCCGCGATGGCCTTGCCCACCAGCACCTCGTTGGTGTGCGGGCCGTACATGTCCGAGGTGTCGAGCAGGGTGACCCCCGCGTCGAGCGCGGCGTGGATGGTCGCGGTGGACTCCGCGTCGTCGCGCTCGCCGTAGAAGTCGCTCATGCCCATGCAGCCCAGGCCCTGCGCGCTGACCCGCAGGTCGCCCAGCGCGCGCTGCGGCAGCCCGCTCACCGGCCCACCGCCCTGCTCATGGCCCCCGCGTACCGGTCGCCCGCGAACCCCTGGGCGGCGGCCTCGATCGCGGCGACGTCCTCGGCCGAGAGCTCCAGGGTGGCGGCGGCGACGTTCTCGGCCAGGTAGGTGCGCCGCTTGGTGCCCGGGATCGGCACGACGTCGTCGCCGCGCGACTGCACCCAGGCCAGCGCCAGCTGCCCCGCGGTCACCCCGCGCTGGGCGGCCAGCGCCTCCAGCGCCTCGACGACGGCGCGGTTGCGGTCGAAGTTCTCGCCGGTGAAGCGGGGCATGCCCGCGCGCATGTCGCCGTCGCCGTACTCGGGCTTGGCGATGCGGCCGGTGAGGAACCCGCGGCCGAGCGGGGAGAACGGCACGACGCCGATGCCCAGCTCACGGCAGGTGCCCAGCACCTGGGCCTCGATGTCGCGCGTCCACAGCGACCACTCGCTCTGCAGCGCGGCGACCGGGTGCACCGCGGCGGCCCGGCGGATGGTGTCCGCGCCCGCCTCGGACATGCCCAGGTGGCGGACCTTGCCCTCCTCGACGAGCTCGGCCATCGCGCCGATGGTGTCCTCGATGGGCACCCGCGGGTCGACGCGGTGCTGGTAGTACAGGTCGATGTGGTCGACGCCGAGGCGGCGCAGCGACGCCTCGCAGCGCTCGCGCACGTACTCGCGGTCGCCGCGCACGACGACGCCCGCGTCCGGGTCGATGGACACGATGCCGAACTTCGTGGCCAGCACCACCTCGTCGCGGCGGCCCGCGATGGCCCGGCCCACCAGCTCCTCGTTGCGCCCGGCGCCGTAGATGTCGGCGGTGTCGAGCAGGGTGATGCCCGCGTCGAGGGCGGCGTGGATGGTCGCGGTGGACTCGGTGTCGTCGCCACCGCCGTAGCCGTGGCTCATGCCCATGCAGCCCAGGCCCTGCGCGCTGACCTCCAGCGCGCCCAGCGCCCTGGTGGGGATGCTCATGCGGTCGCCTCCCGCAGCTCGGGGACGGCAGCGGCCGGGGCACCGGCCTCGCACGCGGCCATCCGCTCGTAGTTGTCGATCTTGTAGTCGAGGACCTCCAGGCAGGACCGCAGCTCGGCCACCCTGGCCAGCACGTCCGCCCGGTGGCGCTCGAGGATGCGCTTGCGCGGGACCGCGCTGGCCGGGCCCTGGTGGCGCAGCCTGGCGTACTCCCGCATCAGCCTGATGGGCATGCCGGTGGTCCGCAGCCTGGTGAGGAAGGTGAGCCAGTCCAGGTCGGAGTCGGTGTAGGCCCGCCTGCCCCCGGAGTCGCGGGCGGGGGGATCGATCAGCTCGATCCGCTCGTAGTACCTGAGGGTGTCGATCGACAGCCCAGTGCGGTGGGCCGCCTCGGCGATCGCGTAGGTCACGGGGTCGACGGTAGGAGCTGGAGTGCGCTCCAGGTCAACCCGAACCGCCGCGCGCGCCCGGTTCAGGCCTGCTTGGGCAGTGCCCAGGCCTCGATCCGGTCGGCGAGGGCGGGCACCTCGATCGCGCCGCGGCCGACCTCGCGCACCAGTTCCAGCGCCTCGTCGTCGTCCGCGTCGACCCAGTGGCCGTTGATGTCGCACAGGGTGACCGCGGCGATCCAGCCGAGCTTCCAATTGCCCGCGGCCAGGGGCCGGGTGCGCACGATCGAGTCGAGCAGGGCGGCGCTCTTGGACCACAGCGTCGCGTAGGCCTCCACGCCGAGCACGGTGGCGCGCGGGCGGTGGGCGGCGGCGTCGAGCAGGCCGAGGTCGCGCACGACCAGGTCGCCCCCGGTCACGGCGGCGGCCAGCACCAGCAGGTCCCCGGCGTCGAGGTAGCTCGTGGTCACCGGGGCATGATCGGTCAGGCGGTGCCGAACCTGTCGAGCAGCCCCCGGTAGCGCGGGACCACGCGGCCCAGCACCTCGCTGAGCTGCTCCTCCTTGTTCAGTCTGGCCCAGCGGTCGGCCAGCGCCAACCGCAGGACCTCCTGCTTCGACCGCCCCTCGGCCGCCGCGAGGGCGTCCAGGCGGGCGTTGTCCTCGTCCGTCAGCCGCAGCGTCATGGCCATGACCACCACGGTACCACCGTGGTACCAGGGCGACGCGGCTTCGACAACGCGGCGGGTACGCTCCGTGGCGTGCCGCGACCGAAGACCCACGACGACGCGCTGCGCGTCCGGCTGCTCGACCGCGCAGGCGAGCTGCTGTCCAGCGAGGGCGCCTCGGCCCTGAGCCTGCGCAGGCTCGCCGCCGACGCGGGCACCTCGACCACGGCGGTCTACTCCCTCTTCGGCGGCAAGCCCGCCCTGGTCCGCGAGCTGTACGTGGAGGCGTTCCGCCGCCTGGGCACCCGCCTGCGCGCCGTCGACACCACCGGCGACCCGGCCGACTCCCTGGACAAGCTGGGCACCGCCTACCGCGAGTCCGCCCTGGCCGACCCCCACTTCTACGGGGTCATGTTCGGCGGCGTGATCCCCGGCTTCGAGCCCGACGCCGAGGCCACCGCCGAGGCCCTGGCCGCCCTGGCCCCGCTGCTGGAGGTCATCACCAACGGCATCGAGTCCGGCCAGTTCACCGCCGACCGCCCCGAGGACATGGCCATGGCCTGCTGGGGCATCGTCCACGGCCTCGTGTCCCTCGAACTCGGCGGCACCCTGCCCCCGGACCTCGACAGCGCCAAGACCTACGAGCTCGCGGTCAAGGCCAACACCCGCGGCTGGAGCCGCACCCGCTGACGCGGCACCACCCCCTTCCCCACTGGTCGCTTCCGACTTCCGGCACCCATTCTGGCGCACCGGGACGACAAGCGGGAAAACCATCCACAGCCCGGGCCCCACACCCGCGCTTACCAGAAATGACCGGGCCGCGCGAGCGCGCATCCACAGACCCTGGGGGACCCCCGATATCCATTCTCCCACATCGGGGCGGCGTGCAGGAAAATCATCCACAGGCAAGCGCGGACGATCAGACCGCATTCGGCCGGGCAACCCTCACCGACAGGTTGCCCCAGCTCAGCGAAGCCATCCAGGTGCGCCGAACCGCAGGAGCGGGGCCAGTGCGCAGACGCCAGCTAGCCCGCCAGGATCACCACCAGCTCCCCGAAGACGATCAGGCCATCCGAGCACACCGAGATCCCCTAGCACAGAACAAGCGACCCCGGGGAATACCATCCACAGGCCCCGGGGAACCCCCGAATTCCATTCTTCCACGAGGCACCGACAAATCGCGACGAAGCCCGGGAGGGTGTGGACAAACGGGGGTCAGACGGCGCCGTACTGGCGGTCGCCCGCGTCGCCGAGGCCGGGGA
>NZ_MKQR01000026.1:191411-224770 GCF_001940455.1 Actinokineospora bangkokensis
CGATGTAGCCGGAGTCGTTGAGGCGCTCGTCGACGCTGGCGGTGACGAGGCGGACCGGGAGGTCGGCGTCGCGCAGGTGGGCGATGCCCTCGGGGGAGGCCAGGACGCAGACGGCGGTGACGTCGGTGGCGCCGCGGTCGACCAGGAGCTTGATGGTGTAGACCATCGAGCCGCCGGTGGCGAGCATGGGGTCGAGGACGAAGACGGGCCGGCCGGACAGGTCCGGGGGCAGGGACTCCATGTAGGGGGTCGGCTGCAGGGTGCGCTCGTCGCGGGCGAGGCCGACGAAGCCCATCTGGGCGTCGGGGATGAGCTTGTGGGCCTGGTCGGCCATGCCCAGGCCCGCGCGCAGGACGGGGACGAGCAGCGGCGGGTTGGCCAGCCAGTGGCCGTCGGTGCGCGCGACCGGGGTGTGGATGCGCTCGGTGCGGACCTCGGCGCCGCGCATGGCCTCGTAGATGAGCATGACGGTCAGCTCCTGCAGCGCCGCCCGGAAGGTGGCCGGGTCGGTGCGGGCGTCGCGCATGACGGTCAGGCGCGCCTTGGCGAGCGGGTGGTCGACGGCGAGGACGTCCATGGCCGCGAACCCTAGCCGGTCGGACTGCCCGAGTCGCCGTGGCGCGGCGCCCGGTGGCGCTACCCTCGTGCGCGTGAGCGAGCAGCCGAGCGTCCCGGGTCCCGACCAGATGCGCGCCTCCGACGCCGACCGGGAGCGGTTCGCCAAGGTGCTGCACGACGCGATGGCCGAGGGCAGGCTGACCGTCGCCGAGATGGAGGAGCGGCTGGACCTGGTCTACGCCGCCAAGACCTACGGCGACCTGACCCCGCTGCTGCGCGACCTGCCCGGTCAGGACCTGGTGCCGGTGCCCACCCAGCCGCGCGCGCCGCAGCCCGCCGCCGCCCGCGCCGCCGTGCCCGCGAACCCGGACCGGGTCGGCGGGCGGGGCACCTCGTCGAGCGCCATCGCGGTGATGTCCGGCGCCGAGCGCAAGGGCGTGTGGGTGGTGCCGCCGACGTTCAACGCGGTCGCGGTGATGGGCGGGGTGCAGCTGGACCTGTCGCAGGCGAGGTTCGAGGCCGCGGAGACCACCATCCAGGCGTTCGCGCTGATGGGCGGGGTCGAGGTGTTCGTGCCCGAGGACATCACCGTGCACGTCACCGGGTCCGGCTTCATGGGTGGCTTCGGCGGCCGGGTGACCAGCCAGGTCGGGCCGCCCGGGGCGCCGGTCGTGCGGATCACCGGGTTCGCGCTCATGGGCGGGGTGGAGGTCAAGCACGCGCGCAAGCGCGGGCGGATCGCGGAGTGAACTCCGTCTCTTGACGACCGAGGGGTTGTTACGCCGGGCGGGTGACCTCCGATACGGGGACAACCCCGTCGTCCCCCGCCCGGAGGTGCCCGCCCATGCGGCTGTTCCCCCGCAAGCGCGCCGCGACGGCGCCCGCGCCCGCGCTGCCACCGCCGGACGACCTGCTGCCGCTGCCCGACTGCGGCCGGGTGCCCGTGCTGGGGTCCGGCGCCCACCAGGCCGAGCTGACCGCCGCCGCGCACGGCCGGGCGGCGGGCGCCGACCTCGACCGGCACCTGCCCGCCACCGCCGCGCTGGTGCCCGACCCGGCCAGCAGGCACGGGGTGCGGGTGGACGTGCTGGTCGACGGCGCCGTCCGCACGGTGGGGGCGCTGCCCCGCGAGATCGGCCTGGAGTACCGGCCCGCGCTGGCGCGGGTGGGCGACCGGGGGCAGCTGGGCACGTGCCCGGCGCGGATCACCGGGGGCGGTGGCAACCCGTACGGGGTGTACCTGCTGCTCGCGCCGCCGCGCGAGATCGAGGTGTTCACCGGCGCGCGCGACCCGGTGGTGGCCGAGGGCTCGAACCTGCGGGTGCTGCTGTGGAACGAGCGCACGTGCGGGGTCACCCGCGAGGACGAGCACCAGGACGCGCTGGTCGACTACGCGCCGTTCCCCGGCCAGCAGACCCGCGAGGTGATCGCCTGCCTGGGGTTCTGCCGGATCGACTCCGGCCGGTACCGGGGCGAGGAGGCGATCGAGGTGCAGCTGGGCGGCAGGCGGGTCGGGCAGCTCACCTACGCGATGAGCCTGCGCTACGCGCAGTCGCTGCGCAGGCTGCTCGCCACCGGGGTGGAGGTCACCTGTTCGGCGTTGACCCGCAGCACCCGTGACGGCATCCGGGTCGACCTGCTGCTGCCGCAGCTCACCGACTCCACTGTGGACGCCGTGGGGGTTGACCCAGCCGCAACGCGGCGGTGACGGCCGCACAACACCGGTGGCGCCCAATGGGCGCATGAGCGAAGGCGTCAGCGTGGTGCCCCGGTCGCGCACCGGTGCCACCGACCTGGACCACGTCGGCCTGCGGTTCCGCACCGTGCACGGCTACCGCAGGGCGTTCCGGATGGCCGGTTCGGGGCCCGCGGTGCTGCTGGTGCACGGCATCAGCGACAACTCCGGGACCTGGCTGCGGGTGCTGTCCGACCTCGCCAGGACGCACACCGTCATCGCCCCCGACCTGCTCGGCCACGGCAAGTCGGACAAGCCGCGCGCCGACTACGCGGCCGCCGCCTACGCCTGCGGCATGCGCGACCTGCTCAGCGTGCTCGACGTCGACCGGGTCACCGTCGTCGGCCACTCGCTCGGCGGCGGGGTGGCCATGCAGTTCGCCTACCAGTTCCCCGACCGCTGCGAGCGCCTGGTGCTCGTCAGCAGCGGCGGCGTCAGCCGGGAGGTGCACCCGGCGCTGCGCCTGGCGGCCATGCCCGGCGCGGAGCTCGCGATGCCCGTCATCGCCTCGGCACCCGTCCGGTCCCTGGTCGCCAGGATCGCCCCCTGGCTGCCGCCGGTCGCGGGCCTGGACTTCGGCCCCGACCTCGACTACGCCCTGGAGCGCTACGCGGGCCTGCGCGACCCGTCGGCCCGCACGGCCTTCCTGCGCACCCTGCGCTCGGTGGTCGACGTCCGCGGCCAGGTGGTGACGATGCTCGACCGCTGCTACCTGACCCGCGGCATCCCCACCCTGCTGCTGTGGGGCGCCAGGGACCGCATCATCCCCGCCGCCCACGCCCAGCTCGCCCACGCCGCCATGCCCGGCAGCAGGCTGGAGGTCTTCGACGACTCCGGCCACTTCCCCCACCACACCGAACCGCAGCGCTTCCTGGCCACCCTCCTCGACTTCATCGCCACCACCGAACCCGCCCAGTACGACCCGGCGAAGTGGCGCTCCATCCTCCGCGAGGGCCGCGGCCCCGAACGCGCCCAGCAACCCGCCACCGTCGCCCGCATCGACCGCTACACCGTCTCGTCCGGCTCCTAGGCCGCGTTCCGCAACCCGCTCCCCAACCCGGCGACCCCACCTGGCACCACGGGCGCCTGTCCCGCCCGGGGCAACCCGGCACGCGATCTGACGCCGCCACTCTCGGGAACACGCCCTGGACGCCCCCGGTTACCAGAGAACCCGGCCTCGCGCCAGCGTCCATCCACAGGCCCCGGGGGACCCCCGATTTCCATTCTCCCGCACTGGCGGCGCGCGCGGGAAAACCATCCACAGGGCCCAGGGATCCCCCATTTCCATTCTCCCGCAAGGGGCGGGTGGGCAGGGGGAACCATCCACAGGGCCGGACCTGTCCACAGGCCTGGACCGGGACAGGCCGGAGGGGCCGGTGCAGGTCCTAGACTCGGCGGCATGGCACAGGCGCACACGTCGACAGCCCCGGGCGGCGGGTCACCACCCGCGTTCGCGGACGCGACCAGGGATGAGACCTCGCTGCGGCGGTTCCTGCACGGGTTGCCCGGGGTGGACGCCGTGGGGGTGGAGCAGCGGGCGGCCGGGTTGGCGACGCGGAGCATCAAGAAGGCCAGCAAGCTCTGGGCGATCGACACGGCCATCTCGATGGTGGACCTGACCACGCTGGAGGGGGCCGATACCGCGGGGAAGGTGCGGTCGCTGTGCGCGAAGGGCAGGCGGCCGGACCCGGAGGTGCCCGGGGTGCCGTCGGTGGCGGCCATCTGCGTGTACCCGGACATGGTGGCCACGGCCGTCGACCAGCTCGCGGGCAGCGGGATCGGGGTCGCCAGCGTCGCGACCGCGTTCCCGTCGGGGCGGTCGTCGCTGAAGGTGAAGCTGGAGGACACCGCGTTCGCCGTGGAGCAGGGGGCCACCGAGATCGATATGGTGATCGACCGGGGGGCGTTCCTGTCCGGGCGGTACGGGCAGGTGTTCGACGAGATCCGGCAGGTCAAGGCCGCCTGCGGGGACGCGCACCTCAAGGTCATCCTGGAGACCGGGGAGCTGGCCACCTACGACAACGCGCGGCGGGCGTCGTGGCTGGCGCTGCTGGCCGGTGGCGACTTCATCAAGACCTCCACCGGCAAGGTCTCGCCCGCGGCGACGCTGCCGGTGACGCACGTGATGCTCCAGGCGGTGCACGACTGGCACGCCGCGACCGGGGAGCTGCGCGGGGTCAAGCCCGCGGGCGGGATCCGCACGACCAAGGACGCCGTGCGGTACCTGGTGGCCGTGCGCGAGGTGGCGGGCGAGCGGTGGCTGGACCCGCGCCTGTTCCGCTTCGGCGCCTCCAGCCTGCTCAACGACCTGCTGATGCAGCGCCGCACCCAGCTCAGCGGCCACTACAGCGGTCCCGACTACGTGACGGTGGACTAGACGATGACCTGGGAGTACGCACCCGCGCCCGAGTCGCGGGACATCGCCAACCTCAAGCCCAGCTACCGGATGTTCGTCGACGGCGAGTTCGTCGAGGGCGGCGGTGAGCCGCTGAAGTCGGTGAACCCGGCGACCGAGGAGGTCCTGGCCGAGGTCTCCACCGCGAACCAGGCCGACGTCGACCGCGCGGTCAAGGCGGCGCAGCGGGCGCAGGAGAAGGTGTGGGGGCGCATGCCCGGCACCGAGCGCGCCAAGTACGTGTTCCGGATCGCGCGGGTGATCGCCGAGCGGGCGCGCGAGCTGGCGGTGCTGGAGTCGCTGGACAACGGCAAGCCGATCAAGGAGGCGCGCGACGTCGACGTGCCGACGGCCTCGGCGCACTTCTTCTACCACGCGGGGTGGGCCGACAAGCTGGAGTACGCGGGCTTCGGCCCGGACCCGCGACCGCTGGGCGTCGCCGGGCAGGTGATCCCGTGGAACTTCCCGCTGCTGATGGCCGCCTGGAAGATCGCGCCCGCGCTGGCCTGCGGCAACACCGTGGTGCTCAAGCCCGCCGAGACGACCCCGCTCACCGCGCTGGTGCTCGCGGAGATCATCCAGCAGGCCGAGCTGCCGCCGGGCGTGGTGAACGTGCTGCCCGGCGCCGGGGACGTCGGCGCCGCGGTGGTCGGGCACCCCGGGGTGCGCAAGGTGGCCTTCACCGGCTCGACCGAGGTCGGCAAGTCGATCCAGCGGGGGCTGGCGGGCAGCGGCAAGAAGCTGACCCTGGAGCTGGGCGGCAAGGCCGCCAACGTGGTCTTCGACGACGCCCCGCTCGACCAGGCCGTCGAGGGCATCGTCAACGGCATCTTCTTCAACCAGGGCCACGTGTGCTGCGCGGGGTCGCGGCTGCTGGTGCAGGAGTCGGTGGCCGAGGAGCTGCTGGACAAGCTGCACAAGCGGGTGGCGACGCTGCGCGTGGGCGACCCGCTGGACAAGAACACCGACGTGGGCGCGATCAACTCCCGCGAGCAGCTGACCAAGATCCAGGAGCTGGTGGCCTCCGGGGAGGCCGAGGGCGCCGAGCGCTGGACCAGCCCGTGCCCGCTGCCGGACAAGGGCTTCTTCTTCGCCCCCACGGTGTTCGCGGGGGTCAGCCAGGCCATGCGCATCGCCCGGGAGGAGATCTTCGGCCCCGTGCTGTCGGTGCTGACCTTCCGCACCCCGGACGAGGCCGTGGCCAAGGCGAACAACACCCCCTACGGGCTGTCGGCGGGCATCTGGACCGAGAAGGGCAGCCGCATCCTGTGGATGGCCGACCAGCTGCGCGCGGGCGTGGTGTGGGCCAACACGTTCAACCGCTTCGACCCCACCGCCCCCTTCGGCGGCTACCAGGAGTCCGGGTTCGGCCGCGAGGGCGGCCGCGCGGGGCTGGAGGCCTACCTCGATGTCTGACCGCATCTCCGTCGCCAAGACCTACAAGCTCTACCTGGGCGGGGCGTTCCCCCGCTCGGAGTCGGGGCGCACGTACCAGGTGACCGACGCCAAGGGCCGGTTCCTGGCCAACGCCGCGCACGCCTCCCGCAAGGACCTGCGCGAGGCCGTCGGCGCCGCGCGCAAGGCCTTCGGGAAGTGGTCGGGCGCCACCGCCTACAACCGCGGCCAGGTGCTCTACCGGGTCGCGGAGGTGCTGGAGGGCCGCCGCGACCAGTTCACCGCCGAGGTGGCCGCCTGCGAGGGCGTCGCGGAGAAGAAGGCCCAGGCGCTGGTGGACGCGGCCGTGGACCGGTGGGTCTGGTACGCGGGCTGGACCGACAAGCTGGCCACCGTGCTGGGGTCGGCGAACCCGGTGGCGGGGCCGTACTTCTCCTTCTCGGTGCCGGAGCCGACCGGGGTGGTGGGCGTGCTGGCCCCGCAGGACTCCTCGCTGCTGGGGCTGGTCAGCGTGCTGGCGCCGGTGCTGGCCACCGGGTCGACCGCGGTGGTGGTCAGCAGCGCGCGCAGGCCGCTGCCCGCGATCACCCTCTCGGAGGTGCTGGCCACCTCCGACGTGCCCGGCGGGGTGGTGAACCTGCTGACCGGGTTCACCGGGGAGCTGGCGCCGTGGCTGGCCGCGCACGCCGACGTCAACGCCCTCGACCTCACCGGCGCGGCGCCGGAGGAGCGGGCGGCGCTGGAGGAGGCGGCGGCGGGCACGGTGAAGCGGGTGCTGCGGCCGACGGGCACCGACTGGACCGCGCACCCGGGCACCGCCCGGCTGCGGGCGGTGCTGGAGACGAAGACGGTGTGGCACCCGATGGGCGCTTGAGGGGCGAAAACGGGCGGAACGGGAGCCACGGGGCGCCGGGGGGCGTCACACTCGTGGAGCGAGGATCAGGGGGACGACCATGAGCACACCCGGCACACCACCGGGACCGCCGCCGGGGCGGTCGGACGTCGGCGGCTACCACGGCGACGAGGAGGCTTTCGCGGCCTACACCGCCGCCGTGCGGCCGCTGGCCGAGCGCCTGCACAGCACAGCCGACCAGCACGGCGGCGCCGACTTCGGCGAGCACGCCTTCTCCAAGATCGGCAGCGAGGTGGGGCTGGCCGGGGCGCTGCGCGCGGCCGGGCTGCGCCAGCACCGGGGCGTGCGCGAGCTGGCGAACTCGCTCGACGGCACCGCGCAGGCCGTGCGCAACACCTGGACCAACATCGTCGGCACCGAGCAGGACGCGGGCCAGGCCCTGCGCCGGGCGGCGGGTGAGGTGTGAGCACCCCCGTGCACCAGCTGCTCGAACCGCTGGTCCAGCCCGCGGCCACCGCCCAGCGGCACCTGGCCACCGACGACGACGCCATCGACCAGGTGGGCCGCGCGCACGCCGGGTACGCCAGCACGCTGACCGCCGTCGGGGAGGACGCCACGACCCGCGCGGCGGGCCTGCGCGAGGGGTGGACCGGGCAGGGCGCGGTGCGCCACCAGCAGGACGTGGCCGCCCAGCAGGCCACCGGCGCCGAGCTGAGCACCTACAGCACCCAGGTGCAGCAGGCCGTGCAGCAGGCGTCGGAGATCCTGAAGGTGGGCCAGAAGGTCAACCAGGACCAGCTCGACGCGTTCCACCGCAAGGCCGCCGAGCTGCTGCGGACCGCGGCGGCGCTGCGCCAGGCGGGCGACACCGCGGGCGCGCAGCAGAAGCTCACCGAGCTGACCACCTACGCCGCGCAGCTGACCGGCGACACGTCCACGAACCTGCAGGACGTGATGACCAAGCTGCGCGCGGTCGTCGACCAGGTCAACGGGGGCACCGGCGGGTCGACATCGGCCCAGTCGGCCACCGCGACCGCGCCACCGCCCCCCGCCGCCTACAACGACCGCCAGTCCGGCGGCGGTGGTGGGGGTGGCGGCGGTGGGGGCGGCTACAGCGGCGGGGGCGGTGGTGGCGGGGGCACGGTCACCAAGCGCCGCCTGCCGGTGGCGATCCCGCCGCAGCCGGGCACCGGTGTGGCGGTGAACCTGCCCGACGGCAGCACGGTGATGGCGCCGAACGAGACCGCGGCCAGGGCCGTGCGCGCAGCGCTCGGCCAGCTCGGCGTCCCCTACGTCTGGGGCGGCACGTCCCCGGGCCTCGGCCTGGACTGCTCGGGGCTGACCCAGTACGCCTACGGCGAGGGCGGCCTGGAGATCCCGCGCACCTCCCGCGAGCAGGACATCGGCGCCGAGGTGCCCAGCGCCGACCAGCTGCTGCCCGGCGACCTGGTGTGCTGGGAGGGCCACGTGGCCATGTACATCGGCAACGGGCAGATCGTCGAGGCGGGCGACCCGGTGCAGGTCGGGCCGCTGCGCACCACCAACTCGGGCATGCCGTTCGTCGGCTTCTACCGCCCGACCGGCTGAGGGGGCCGCCGTGGGTTCCGAGATCGATGTCGACCGCGAGCTGGACGCGGTCGCGGCCAAGGTCGAGCGCACCGCCGACGACGCCGCCGGCCGGGTCGCGGGCCCGGTCACCGGCCAGGCGAGCAGCCCGGACGGCGGGGTCACGGTGACCGTGCGCCCCGGCGGCATGCTGTCGGAGGTCGCGCTGACCCCCGCGGCGCTGCGCGCGGGCGCCGAGGCGCTGGCCGCCCAGATCACCCACCTGGCGGGCCTGGCCACCCGCCGCGCGGGCGCCACCATGCACGCCACCCTGGCCCCGGTGCTGGGCCCGGAGGGCGAGCGGCACCTGGCCTCCCTGGGCTACCAGCCCCTCGACGACGACGAGGACGAGACCTACGACAGCCCTCTGGGCCCGCGCACCCGCAGGACCGGCCCGTGACCGGCCGCGACCCCGTCGAGCGCAGCACCGCCCAGCTCATCGCCGACGGCCTGGCCCGCCAGCAGGCCCTGCTCGGCGTCGAGGGCATCCTGGCCGAGGCCCGCGGCACCGCCACCGACAACCACCAGTCCGTCCGCGTCACCGTCGACGGCCGCGGCAGGCTCATCGACCTGTGGCTGCGCCAGGACGCCGTCCGCTGGGGCGCGGACACCCTGGGCAGGCTCATCGTCATGGTGGCCGAGGCGGCCCAGGCCCAGGCCACCCAGCAGGCCTACAACCGCCTCGCCCCCCTCCTCGGCGACACCCTCACCCACGCCGTCGAACTCCTCTCCGGCCGCCCCGCCCCCGCCCGCCAGGACCGCCCCGGCATCACCGCCGAGGAGTTCATGGCCCGCCGCGAAGCCCGCCTCCGCCGCGCCGACGGCACCCCCTCCACCCGCGGCCACGCCCCCCACCCCCCGGACGACTGGGACCCCGACGACCCCCTCGCCTTCGACCCCGCCACCCTCCGCTCCGACCGCTGAGACCACCCCACCAGCACCCCACCCCAAAGTCTTTCCCCAGCCCAACCCCCTCGCAGCAGGCGGCCCGGCTACCCAGGTGCTCGATGGGGTGGTTGCGCTTGGTCGGGGGAGGCGATCATGTGCTACCCAACGGGACGGGCGGGCGTCTTTTCAGCCCGCCTTTTCCCCGCCCGACAGCACATGATCGCCGTAGGGGCCCCGACCAAGCACAACCACCGCATCGAGCCAGCGGGCGAAGCCCCGGCAATCGGGCGAAGCCCGATGCCCCCCGCAGCGCCCTGACGCCCCGCTCCGCAGCACGTCAGCGCCCCCGCACGCCCTGAGATGTCGCTGAGATCTGACCGGTGCCTGTGGCGCGGTGATCGCGACCCCGTAGGCTGCCGACCGGCGTGCGCTCGCGGGCACGCAGGCGGATGGCTGTGCGACCAGGAGGACCTCTGATGGCCCAGGACATCGTCCCGATCGAGCTGGGATTGCCGCAGGGTGACGTGGTCACGCTGTGGGCACCGCGCTGGCGCGAGGACGGCGAGGAGTGGGAGGCCTTCCTCGGGCACGAGGACGACCTCTACGCCTTCCCGGACGCCGCGCACCTGGCGGCGTTCGTGCGGACCGCCGGGGAGCACGACCTGTCCGACCACCCGGCCTGGCACCTGGTGCCCGCGCTGTCGGTGGCCGAGCTGATGCCCGACGACGCCCACCAGTACGACCTGGTCGGGGTGCCGGAGCTGGTGGCGGAGGAGCCGGACACCTGGACGGTGGGCGAGCTGGCCGACATCGTGGCCATCGTGCGCTCGCTGGCCGACGTGTGCGAGCTGGAGGAGGTGCACGAGGTCCTCGACGCCGCCGCCGGGTTCGCCGTGCTCGACCAGGGCACCTTCCCGTTCACCGGCCGCGACGGCGAGCGGCTGTGGACCGACCTGGCCGAGACGATCTCCGAGCGCTGGGACGAGGTCCTCGACGCCCTGGACGCGGTCGTGGCCGTGCCGGAGGTGGACGCCGCCGCGCTGGCCACCAGCTCCGAGGAGCTGGCCGCGTTCCAGGCCGAGACCGAGGCGGCCGAGGCCGAGGACGCCGACACCGAGGACGCCGAGGCGACCGGCGACGAGGACGACGACGCCGAGGAGGCCCCGGTGGGCTTCTGGGGCGAGGTCGGCATCGACCCCATCAAGATCATCGTCGGCGGCCAGGACTACTACACCCTGCGCTGCTACCTCGACGACGAGCCGGTGTTCCTGGGCACAGACGGCAAGATCGACGTGGCGCGGTCCGCCCGCGGCCTGGGCAAGTACCTGGCCACCGAGGACTTGGCCGACAACGACCTGGCCGAGGTCTCCACCTGGGAGGAGGTGGCCACCAAGGCCACCGACGGCTCGCTGGACATCGAGGTCGACACCGACAACACCTACGTCCTGGAGGGCCTGGGCGAGGACTTGGCCGAGGGCGTGGACGCCGTCGACCCCGTCCAGCTCGACCTGGCCGTGGAACTGCTCACCGACGCCGCCGACTGGGCCGAGGACGACTCGGTGGGCGAGGCGCTCAACCAGTCCGAGAGCCTGGGCTGGCTGGTCAGCTTCATCCTCGCGCCGGACCCCACCCGGATGGCGCCCAGCCCGCCCTTCGACGCCGAGTCCGAGGCGTGGAACCAGCTGGTGCAGACCTTCGAGAACCGGCTGACGGTCCGCTAGACCCACCCGCGAACAGCCCCGGTCCCGAGCAGGGCCGGGGCTGTTCGCCGTCCTGGGGCGCTCAGCCCGCGGCGGCGGCCGCGTACCCGGGCTCGATCACCTTCTCGATGAGCTCCAGCCGCTCGTCCCACCCGATGAACGCCGACTCCATCGCGTTCACCGTGAACCGCCGCAGGTCGTCCCACCCGTAGCCGAACGCGTCGACGAGCGCCTGCATCTCCGAGGTCATCGAGCAGGCGGACATGAGCCGGTTGTCGGTGTTCACCGTGACCCGGAAGCGCTGCTCGGCCAGCAGCCCGAACGGGTGCTCGGCGATCGAGGCCGCCGCCCCGGTCTGCAGGTTCGACGACGGGCACAGCTCCAGCGGGATGCGCCGGTCGCGCACGTAGGCGGCCAGGGTGCCCAGCCGGGCGCGGCCGTCCGCGCCGACCTCGATGTCGTCGGCGATGCGCACGCCGTGGCCGAGCCGCTCGGTGCCGCAGTGCTGGATGGCCTCCTGGATCGACGGCAGCCCGAACGCCTCGCCCGCGTGGATCGTGTAGTGCGCGTTGGCCCCGCGCAGCAGGGCGAAGGCGGGCAGGTAGCGGCTGGGCGGGTAGCCCGCCTCGGGGCCGGCGATGTCGAAGCCGACCACGCCCTCGCCGCGGTGGCGCACCACCAGCTCCGCGACCTCCAGCGCGCGGTCGTTCTGGCGCATCGCGCACAGCAGGGTGCCGATGCGGATCGAGCGGCCCGCGGCGGCGGCCCGGCGCACGCCCTCGGCGAACCCGGCCTGCACGGTGGCCACGACCGCGTCGAGGTCGAGGCCGCGCTCGGTGAACAGCTCCGGGGCGTAGCGGACCTCGGCGTAGACGACGCCGTCGGCGGCGAGGTCCTCGGCGCACTCGGCGGCGACCCTGGCCAGCGCCGCCTCGTCCTGCATCACCGCCAGGGTGTGGGCGAAGGTCTCCAGGTAGCGCTCCAGGGAGCCGGAGTCGGCGGACTCGCGGAACCACGCGCCGAGCGCGTCCGGGTCGGTGGTCGGCAGGGCGTGCCCGCGCGCGGCGGCGAGCTCGACGACCGTGGCGGGGCGCAGACCGCCGTCGAGGTGGTCGTGCAGCAGGACCTTGGGCACGCGCAGCAGGGCTGCCGGGGTCACCGGGGCGGCGGCGGTCGACATGCGCGTACAGTACGCCGCCCGGGAGGGCACCCGTTGGAGTAGTCGGACCGTCACGTAAGGTACGCCGGGCACCCAGCGAACGCTGGCGGGACATCGGCCGATTGGTCCAACCAGGCGTGTCTGGACCGCTCAACCTACGACGGGTGGTGTAGTGGACGCCTTCTGGGACTGGTTAGGCTCGACCAGGTCTGCTCCCCCCTCCCCTCCCAGGACGAAGGTCACCTCCGTGAACGAAAACAACCCCACGGTGTCGTTCGACCGGATGCGCAACATGCTCACGCGCGCGGCCGAGATCCGTGAGAGCGAACAGCAGCAGATCTTCGACGCCCTGGACGAGATCCACGCCCGGCTCTCGCCGCTGGAGTCCATCGGGTCGGTGCGCAAGCGGCTGTCGGAGATGCCCGACCGCACCGAGGTGGGGGTGCTGGCCGAGCGCCTGGACGAGGCCATGTCGAAGCTGGAGGCCCAGGACGCGGCGATCGCCGCGATCGGGCGCGCGGTGGAGGGCATCGTCGACAAGCTGGCGACCCCGTTCGCCCAGCTCGACGGGCGGCTGGACGGGGTGGCGGGCCGGTTCGAGGGCGTCGCGGGGCGGATGGACGGCCTGGAGGACAAGCTCACCAGCATCCACCGGCGCATCGACGAGCTCGACCACCACCTGGACAAGCAGGACGGCCGGGTCGAGGCGGTGCCCGCCCTGGTGCACGGGCCGGTGCGCGAGCGCATCGAGATCCTGGAGACGGCGCTGCGCGGGCGCATCGACGAGGTCGACGAGGGCGTGCACGAGCACCTCGACGGCACCAAGGACGCCCTGGCCCGCGCGGTCACCGAGTCCGGCGACGCGGTCACCGGCAAGGTCGACGCGGTGCACGGCCGGGTCGAGGCGGTGCACGGCAAGGTGACCGACTCCACCAACGCCCTGCACGGCCGGTTCACCGAGACCTCGGACGCGGTGCACGGCAAGCTGGACACGGTGCTGGGCAACCTGGAGGACGCCAAGCTGACCCTGTCCTCCTCGGTGGGCGACTCCCGCGAGGCCGTCAGCGGCAAGCTCGACGAGGCCACCGGCGCCCTGCGCGACGCGCTGCAGGAGACCCGCGAGACCGTCGACGCCAGCGAGCGCCTGGAGTCGCTGGCCCAGCGCCTGGAGAAGGTCACCGCCCGCCTGGACGAGATGGCCACCCGCCTGGACGCGGTCGAGGACGGCTTCACCTCCCGCCTGTCCGACCTCGGCGGCACCCTGGAGCAGGCACTGACCAAGGTCGAGGGCACCCTGTCCCACCGCCCCGACGCCGACTCGGTGGAGACCCTGGTCCGCCGCAGCAACGACGAGTCCGTCCGCCGCATCGGCGGCCACCTCGACGAGGCCATGGCCACCTTCGCCGAGCTCATGCTCGGCGGCGCCCAGCCCACCCCGCCCCCGCCCACCACCCTCCCCCGCCAGGGCACCACCCGCCGCCGCACCAACGGCAAGGGCGTCAAGCCCGCCGACAAGCGCGACGACGCCGAGGACAACGACATCGCCGCAGGCGCCTGACAGCAGCACCGGAGGCCCCCGCACCGCACCAGCGGAGCGGGGGCCTCCTGCTGTCCCGCCCCGAGCGGTTGTCCACAGCCCGCCGCGTTGTCCACAGCTGTTGCGCGGGGGTCGAGTTCCGTCGCCCCCCGCCGGTAGCGTTGAAAACAGGGGTCCCCTTGCCCGGGTTACCCCCGCGCCAGCGCGCCACGAGAACGCGGCGGGAATGACCGATCGCAGCAGCAGATGCGCCCCACCGGCTTTGGTTTCCTCGATGACGCCCTTGAAGAAGGTGCCCACCCAACCGGGCCACCCACCCAAGCCCCCGAACCCAACCGGGCCCACCACGCAAGCCCCCGAACCCAACCGAACCCGGGTCACCCCGCTCGAACCACGTCCAGCACGAGCGACCCGCGAGCGGCAGCCGAGTCGCCCACCTCGACCGCCCCCTCCAACGCCGCCAACGCCCCCTCGACAGCCTCCGCGGTGTCCGTGTGCAGCTCCAGCAACGGCTCCCCGGCGACCACGCGGTCACCGGGCTTGGCCAGGCACAGCACCCCGGCGGCGGCCTGCACGGAGTCCTCCTTGCGCGCCCGCCCAGCCCCCAGCCGCCACGCGGCCACGCCGACGCCCAGGGCGTCCAGTCCGGTGAGGACACCGGTGGCGGGTGCCGGGACCACGTGCACGTGCCGGGGCTCCGGCAGGGCGGCATCCGGGTCACCACCCTGAGCGCGGATCATCCGGGCCCACACCTCGTACGCCGCGCCGGAGGCCAGCACGGCAGCAGGGTCCACATCGGACAACCCGGCGAGGGACAGCATCTCCCGCGCCAGCGCCACCGTCAGCTCGACGACGTCGGGCGGTCCGCCGCCGCGCAGCACCTCGACGGACTCGGCCACCTCCACCGCGTTGCCCACCGCGCGGCCCAGCGGCACCGACATGTCCGTGAGCAGCGCGGACACCCGCACCCCGCGCGCCGAGCCGATGCCCACCATCGCCTCGGCCAGCGCGCGGGCGTCCGCCGCGGTCTTCATGAACGCCCCGGACCCGACCTTGACGTCGAGCACCAGGGCGGAGGCGCCCTCGGCGATCTTCTTGCTCATGATGGAGCTGGCGATCAGGGGGATGGACTCCACGGTCCCGGTCACGTCGCGCAGGGCGTAGAGCTTGCGGTCGGCGGGCGCGAGCCCCTCGGTGGCCGCGCACACGACCGCGCCGACGTCGGCGAGCTGGCGGGTGATCTCGTCGGTGGTCAGCCGGGCCCGCCAGCCGGGGATCGACTCCAGCTTGTCCAGGGTGCCGCCGGTGTGCCCGAGCCCGCGCCCCGACAGCTGCGGCACCGCCGCGCCGCAGGCGGCGACCAGCGGGGCCAGCGGCAGCGTGATCTTGTCCCCGACGCCGCCGGTGGAGTGCTTGTCCACGGTGGGCCGGTCGACCCGCAGGTCCAGGACCTCGCCGGAGGCGACCATGGCCTCGGTCCAGCGCACCGTCTCGGCCGTGGTCATCCCGTTGAGCAGGATCGCCATGGCCAGCGCCGCCATCTGCTCGTCGGCCACGGCGCCGCGGGTGTAGGCGTCGACGACCCAGTCGACCTGCTCGTCGGTGAGCCGCGCCCCGTCCCGCTTGGCCCGGATGACGTCGACAGCGCTGAACATCGGCACCCCTTTCCTCACCCGCCACGGTAGCGCCGCGCGGCCGCGGTCGGGGCTCAGCGCCTGGGGTGTGCTCAGGGCAGCTGGGAGGGGCCGAAGGCGTCGGGGAGCACTTCGGACATCGGCAGGATGCCCCGCGGGGTGTCCACCAGGCACTCCGGCCCGCCGAGCTCGTAGAGGACCTGCCTGCACCGGCCGCAGGGCATCAGGAGTTCCCCGGTGCCGCTGCGGCAGGCGAAGGCGACGAGGCGGCCGCCGCCGGTGAGGGCCAGCTGGCCCGCCAGGGCGCACTCGGCGCAGAGGCCGACGCCGTAGGAGGCGTTCTCGACGTTGCAGCCGGTGATGAGGCGGCCGTCGGAGACGACGGCCGCCGCCCCCACCCGCAACCCCGAGTAGGGGCAGTAGGCGAGGGCGGCGGCCGACACCGCTGCGGCGCGCAGCGCGTCCCAGTCGACGGTCACTTGCCCTGGCCCCGGCGGTAGGGCTCGCCGACGGCCTTGGGCACGCGCAGCCGCTGGGCGGCCAGGCCGAGGACCAGGAGGGTGACCACGTAGGGGGCCGCGCCGACCAGCTCGGTGGGGACCTGGTCGGACAGGAAGTACCACAGGGCGAACAGTGCGCCCAGGACGGCGGCGACGGAGGCGAGCACGCGGGCGCCCCTGCGGTACTGCATGACCGCCACGACGAGCAGGGCGATGCCCAGCAGCAGGAGCAGGGCGTGCACGGCCGCGGAGCCGCGCAGGGCCAGCGCGTCGGTGTAGCCGAACAGGGTGGCGCCGGTGGCCAGGCCGCCGGGCCGCCAGTTGCCGAAGATCATCGCGGCGAGGCCGATGAAGCCGCGGCCGCCGGTCTGCCCGTCGCGGAACTGCCCGGAGCTGATGGCCAGGAACGCCCCGCCCAGGCCGGAGAACGCGCCGGAGGCGATGACGGCCAGGTACTTGTACTTGTAGACGTTGACGCCCAGGGACTCCGCGGCGATGGGGGCCTCGCCGCAGGAGCGCAGGCGCAGGCCGAACGGGGTGCGCCAGAGCACCCACGCCGAGCCCGCGACCAGCAGCACGGCCAGCACGGTCAGCAGCGACACCTGGGTCACCAGGCCGCGCAGCAGGCCCGCGACGTCGGAGACGAAGAACCAGTGCTTGGCCTCCACGGTGCCCAGCCCGTCCGACAGCCCGGGGATGGTGATCCGGGTGACGTCGGAGAGCGGGGGCGACTGCTTCTGGCCGCCGCCGGGGGCGCGGGTGAAGTACAGCTTGGACAGGAACAGGGCGGCGCCGGGGGCGAGCAGGTTGATCGCCACGCCGGAGATGATGTGGTCGACGCCGAAGGTCACCGTGGCCACCGCGTGCAGCACGCCGCCGATGACGCCGAGCAGCAGGCCGAACACCACGCCCGCCCACGGACCCCACTGGTAGCCCGCGTACCCGGCGCCGAAGGTGCCGAGCACCATCATGCCCTCAAGGCCGATGTTGGTGACGCCCGCGCGCTCGGACCACATGCCCGCGAGGGCGGCCATGGCCAGCGGCACGGCGGCGGTGAGCGCGGCCTGGACGGTGCCGCCGGAGGTGAGGTCCGTGGCCCCGGCGAGGGTGCGCACGGCGGAGACGACGAGCAGCGCGGCGAGCGCGATCGCGGCGTACAACCAGGCCGGGCGCTTGCCGCGGCGCTGCGGTGGCGGCGGGGCGGTCTGCACGCCCGCGATCAGTCCGGCGGTCACGCGGACACCTCCTCGGCGGTGGCCGCCTTGGTGCGGCCGAGGGCGCGGCCGACGTCGCGCTGCTCGGCGCGGACGCGGTAGCGGCGGACGAGTTCGTAGGCGATGACCACCGACAGGACGATGATGCCCTGCATGATGCCGATGATCTCGCGCGGGATGTTGCTGATGTCCAGCGAGTTCGAGGTGTTGTTGAGGAAGCCCCACAGCAGCGCGGCCAGCGCCATGCCGACCGGGTTGTTGCGCCCGAGCAGGGCCACGGCGATGCCGATGAAGCCGATGCCGGTGGGGAAGTCCAGCGAGTAGGAGTAGCTGGACCCGAGCAGCTGCGGCATGCCGACCAGGCCCGCGACCGCCCCGGAGAGCAGCATCGACCACACGACCATCCGCTTGACGCTGACGCCGCTGGCCACCGCCGCGGACTCCGACAGGCCGGTGGCCTTGAGCTCGAAGCCGAAGCGGGTGCGCGAGAGCACGAACCAGTACACGACGCCCACGGCCGCGGCCAGGAAGAGCAGGCCGAACAGGTCGGAGGAGGAGCCGGCGACCGGGATGCCGGGCACCTGGCCGCCGACGCCGATGGGCGGGGTGCTGACGTTGTTGCTGCCCGGGTTCTCCAGCGCGAGCCGGTCGGGGTTGAGCAGGTAGGACACCAGGAACGTGGCGATCGAGTTGAGCATGATCGTCGAGATCACCTCGCTGACGCCGCGGGTGACCTTGAGCAGCGCGGCGAAGCCCGACCAGGCGGCGCCGACCAGCATGGCGGCGGCGATGGTCATGGCCACCCGCAGCACCGAGGGCAGGCCCTCCATGAAGCTGGCGCCCGCGAGGGCGGCGGAGAGCATGGCGGCGAGCCGGTACTGGCCGTCGACGCCGATGTTGAACAGCTTCATCCGGAAGCCGATCGCCACCGCGACCGCGGCCAGGTAGTACTGCACGGCGCTGTTGATCGAGTTGACGAAGGTGCGCGGGCGCTGCGAGGCGGCCACCATGGCGTCCACGGCGTCCCCGGCGGAGTGCCCGGTGACGGCCAGCACAACCGCGCAGAACGCCGCCGCGAACAGCAGGGCGCCGACCGGGGCGGCCAGCCCCAGCAGCACCGCGCGCGGGTTGATCCGGCTCATCGGGCCTCCTCCTGCTCGGCGCCGGTCATCGCGGAGCCCAGCTGCTCCGGGGTGACGGTGGCCGGGTCGTGGTCGGCGACGAACCTGCCGCGCAGGATCACCGACAGCGCGTCGGACATGCCGATCAGCTCGTCGAGGTCGGCGGAGATGAGCAGCACCGCCAGGTGCTCGGCGCGGGCCCGGCGGATGTGCTCCCAGATGGCGGCCTGCGCGCCGACGTCGACGCCGCGGGTGGGGTGCGAGGCGATGAGCAGCACGGGGTCGCCGCTCATCTCCCGGCCGACGATCAGCTTCTGCTGGTTGCCGCCGGACAGGGCGGAGGCGTGCACGCCGATGCCGGGGGTGCGCACGTCGTAGTCGCGGACGATGCGCTCGGTGTCGGCCTTGGCGCCGCGGATGTCGATGAGCGCGCCGGAGCTGCTGGGCCTGCGGGTCTGGTGGCCGAGCACCCGGTTCTCCCAGAGCGAGGCGTCGAGCAGCACGCCCTGGCGGTGGCGGTCCTCGGGGATGTAGCCCACGCCCGCCTCGCGGCGGTGCCGGGTGGAGGTGTGGGTGATGTCGGCGCCGGAGAGCTCGATGCGCCCGCCGCTGGGCTGGCGGATGCCCATCAGCGCCTCGACCAGCTCGGCTTGGCCGTTGCCCTCCACGCCCGCGATGCCCAGGACCTCGCCCGCGTGGATGGTGAAGGAGATGTCGTCGAGGACGCGGCGGCCGTCGTCGCCGTCGACCGACAGGCCGGTGACGGTGAGCACGGGCACGTCGGTGACGGTGGACTCGCGCAGCTCCGGGACCGGCAGCGAGCTGCCGACCATCAGCTCGGCCAGCTGCCGGGAGGTGACGTCGCGGGGGGACACGCTGGCGACGGTGGTGCCGCGGCGCATGACGGTGATGTCGTCGGCGACCGAGAGCACCTCGTCGAGCTTGTGCGAGATGAACAGGATGGTCAGGCCCTCGGACTTGAGCTCGCGCAGGTTGCCGAACAGCTCGTCGACCTCCTGCGGGACCAGCACGGCGGTGGGCTCGTCGAGGATGAGGGTGCGCGCGCCGCGGTAGAGGACCTTGAGGATCTCGACCCGCTGGCGGGCGCCGACGCCGAGCTCGTCGACCAGCCGGTCCGGCTCGATGCCCAGGCCGTAGGCGTCGGAGATCTCGGCGATGCGGCGGCGGGCGGCGCGGGCGTCCAGGCGCAGCCCGCCCGGCTCGTCGCCGAGCACCACGTTCTCCAGCACGGTGAGGTTGTCGGCCAGCATGAAGTGCTGGTGCACCATGCCGATCCCGGCGCGGATCGCGTCGGCCGGGGAGTGGAAGGCGGTGGGCCGCCCGTCGACGGTGATGTGGCCCTCGTCCGGCTGCTGCATGCCGTAGAGGATCTTCATCAGGGTGGACTTGCCCGCGCCGTTCTCGCCCACCAGGGCGTGCACGGTGCCCGCGCGGACGGTGATGTTGACGTCGGAGTTGGCCACGACGCCGGGGAAGCGCTTGGTGATCCCGAACAGCTCGACCGCCGGGGCGGGTTCGCCGCCTGCTGGCTCGGTTGCCACGAGGGGTTCCTCTTCCGCTGGACTGGGGGGACCTGGGACGGGCCCGCAAACGGCGGACGGACCCGGGCACAACCGCCCGGGCCCGTCCGCCGCGCACCCGACCGGGCGCCCTACTTCGTCGAGGAGACCTTGATCTCGCCCGAGGTGATCTTCTGCTGGTAGGAGTCGAGCTGGGCCTTGATGTCGTCGATCTTGCCGCCGCTGGTGGCGTAGCCGACGCCGCCCGCCTTGAGGTCGTAGAGCTTGGTGCCCGCGGTGAACTTGCCGTCCTTGGCCGCCTTGGTGAAGTCGTACACCGCGGTGTCGACGTTCTTCACCATCGAGGTCAGGATGATGTCCTTGACGTCGGCGAGCGCGGGCTGGTTGTACTGGTCGGAGTCGACGCCGATGCCCAGCTTGCCCTTGGCCTTGGCGGCCTTGAACACGCCGCTGCCGGAGCCGCCCGCCGCGGCGTAGACGATGTCCACACCGGCGTCGAACATGCCGTTGGCGGCGGTCTCGCCCTTGGCCGGGTCGCTGAAGCCGGTGAAGTCCGGCGGCTCGGTCAGGTACTTGACCTGCACCTCGGCGTCGGGCTTGGCGGCCTTGACGCCCGCGGTGAAGCCGACCTCGAACTTCTGGATGAGCGGGGTGTTCACGCCGCCGACGAAGCCGACCTTGTTGGTCGTGGACTTCAGCGCCGCGGCCACGCCGACCAGGAACGAGCCCTGCTCCTCGGCGAAGGTGATGTTCTCGATGTTGTTGGCCTTGGCGTCCTCGCTGTCGACCAGCGCGAACTTGATGTCCGGGAAGTCCGGCGCGACCTTGGCCAGCGGCTGCGCGTAGACGTAGCCGACGGCGATGATGGTGTTGTAGCCGCCCTCGGCGAGCTGGCGGAGCCGGTCCTCCTTCTGGGCGTCGGTCTCGCCCGCGGTGGCCTCCAGCTCCTTGACGTCGATCCCGAACTCCGCCTTGGCCTTGTCCAGGCCGCGCGCGGCGGAGTCGTTGAAGGACTGGTCGCCGCGGCCGCCGATGTCGTAGGCCATGCCGACCTTGATCGACCCGGCGCCCGAGCCGGTGCTGGCGCCGCCGGGCTGGCTGCCGCTGTCCGACCCGCCGCCGCACGCGGTCAGCCCCATGCCGAGCGCGAGCGCCGCCGCCGCCAGTCGAGTACCTCGCATTCGACGCAAGGCTCATCTCCCTCCGGATGTGGACCGCACCGCAGGCTGTGGCCGTGGCACGGGCCGAATGTTCGCGGAACCGTATACGCCAGGCTGCCCACGGGTGGGATCAGGTCACCTCGCCGTGACCCAATCGTTGACACCGCTGTGGCGCACCCGACCCGCGGGCCGGTGACCCCAGGCGGAGCGTAACGAGGCGGGCACGGACCGGCAGCCCCAGCCGCCCCCGATCCCGCCCCGAGCAGCGCGCTCGCCCGTTCGGACGACGACCGGCGGCCCCCGGCGGCGGCCCCGGTCCGTCCGTTGTGGACCGCGGCGGGTCCGGAGTGGAACCGACCGCTATCTACTCGCCAGTAGCTCCAGCGTGACCGATTCAGCGTTACTCGGCCGGATAAACGACCCGGTCACGAATCGGTTCCAACGGCCGGTGCGGGCCATTTCCGATACCGTCGGAATCCCGGCGGAAAACCCCCGATGTGCGCCCCGGCCTGCATGTTCCCTCCGTCACAGAGTGCATCGGCGGAGTGGGTGGCCCCCGCGGGACGGGTCTAGCATCCGATAGGTCAAGGCCCGTTTGCGCGCTTCGCACGTCGTCCGCCCGGGCCCGTAGTCCATCAGCGACGTTGGAGGCCGTCTACCGATGTCCGACTCGGCCATGGCTACCGAGCAGGTAGCGGCGCGCGGGTCCCGGCGCAACGGGACGCTCTACCGGGGTGACCCCGGCATGTGGTCGTGGGTGGCCCACCGGATCACCGGTGTGCTCACCTTCTTCTTCCTCTTCGCGCACGTGCTCGACACCGCCCTGGTGCGGGTGTCGCCGAACGCGTACGACGAGGTCATCGAGACCTACAAGACCCCCCTGGTCAACCTCCTGGAGGTCGGCCTGGTCGGCGCGGTGCTGTTCCACGCGCTCAACGGCCTGCGGGTCATGCTGGTCGACTTCTGGTCCCAGGGCCCGCGCTACCAGCGCCCGATGCTGTGGACCATCCTCGGGATCTGGGTCGTGGTCATGGTGCCGGGCGCCTACTTCATGATGGTCCGCACGGTGTCCGAGATGTTCGGGGGTAGCTGACGATGGCGCTGGCACTGGACAAGCCCCGCAGCCCCCGCCGCCCCGCCGCGCGCCGGTCGAACTTCGAGATGGCCAGCTGGCTGTTCATGCGCATCTCGGGCGTGGCGCTGATCGTGCTGGTGCTCGGGCACCTGTTCATCATGAACATCCTCGACGGCGGCGTGCACCGGATCAACTTCGCCTTCGTCGCGGGCCGCTGGTCGAGCCCGTTCTGGCAGCTGTGGGACCTGTCGATGCTCTGGCTGGCGGAGATCCACGGCGGCAACGGCCTGCGCACGGTCATCAACGACTACGCGCGCAAGGACGCCACCCGGTTCTGGCTGAAGGTCCTGCTCTACGTCTCGATGGTCGTCATCCTCGGCCTGGGCTCGTACGTGATCTTCACCTTCGACGCCACCATCCCCGCGAACTGACCACCCCCACCACGGAGAGCGGTTCCAGCTATGCAACTCCACAAGTACGACGTGGTGATCGTCGGCGCCGGTGGCGCGGGCATGCGCGCGGCCATCGAGTCGGGCCAGCGGGCCCGCACCGCGGTGCTCACCAAGCTGTACCCCACCCGGTCGCACACCGGCGCGGCCCAGGGCGGCATGTGCGCCGCGCTGGCCAACGTCGAGGAGGACAACTGGGAGTGGCACACCTTCGACACGATCAAGGGCGGTGACTACCTGGTCGACCAGGACGCCGCGGAGATCATGGCGAAGGAGGCCATCGACGCCGTCCTCGACCTGGAGAAGATGGGCCTGCCGTTCAACCGGACGCCCGAGGGCCGCATCGACCAGCGCCGCTTCGGCGGGCACACCCGCAACCACGGCGAGGCCGCCGTGCGCCGGGCCTGCTACGCCGCCGACCGCACCGGCCACATGATCCTGCAGACGCTGTACCAGAACTGCGTCAAGCACGGCATCGAGTTCTTCAACGAGTTCTACGTCCTCGACATCTGCATGACCGAGACGGAGAACGGCCCGGTCTGCACCGGCGCGGTCGCCTACGAGCTGGCCACCGGCGAGATCCACGTGTTCCAGGCCAAGGCCGTCGTGTTCGCCACCGGCGGCTTCGGCAAGGTCTTCAAGACCACCTCGAACGCGCACACCCTGACCGGCGACGGCATGGGCATCATCTTCCGCAAGGGCCTGCCGCTGGAGGACATGGAGTTCTACCAGTTCCACCCGACCGGCCTGGCGGGCCTGGGCATCCTGCTCACCGAGGGCGCCCGCGGCGAGGGCGCGATCCTGCGCAACGCCTCCGGCGAGCGGTTCATGGAGCGCTACGCCCCCACCATCAAGGACCTCGCGCCGCGCGACATCGTCGCCCGGTCGATGGCCCTGGAGGTGCTGGAGGGCCGCGGCGCGGGCCCGAACAAGGACTACGTGCTGCTCGACTGCACGCACCTGGGCGCGGAGGTCCTGGAGACCAAGCTGCCCGACATCACCGAGTTCGCCCGCACCTACCTCGCGGTCGACCCGGTGAAGGAGCCGGTGCCGGTGTACCCGACCGCGCACTACGCCATGGGCGGCATCCCGACCAACATCCACGGCGAGGCCCTGCGGGACAACGACAACGTCATCCCCGGCCTCTACGCCGCAGGTGAGTGCGCGTGCGTGTCGGTGCACGGCGCCAACCGGCTGGGCACCAACTCGCTGCTGGACATCAACGTCTTCGGCCGCCGCGCGGGCATCGCCGCCGCCGAGTACGCCAACGGCCGCGAGCACGTCGAGCTGCCGGAGAACCCCACCACGGTGGTCGACGACCAGCTGGCGCTGCTGCTCAGCGAGCACGGCAAGGAGCGGGTGGCCGACATCCGCACCGAGCTGCAGGCCACGATGGACGCCAACGCGTCGGTGTACCGCACCGAGGAGACGCTGAAGCAGGCCCTGCACGACGTGCAGGCGCTCAAGGACCGCTACGCCCACATCCAGGTCCAGGACAAGGGCAAGCGGTTCAACACCGACCTGCTGGAGGCCGTCGAGCTGGGCTTCCTGCTGGAGCTGGCCGAGTGCCTGGTGGTCGGCGCGCTGGAGCGCAAGGAGTCCCGCGGCGGGCACGCCCGCGAGGACTACCCCAACCGCGACGACACGAACTACATGCGGCACAGCATGTTCTACAAGCAGGGCGACGGCCTCAAGGCCGACATCCGGCTGGACTACAAGCCGGTCACCTTCACCCGGTACAAGCCGATGGAGCGCAAGTACTGATGACTGCGACTGTTTCCACCGAGGAGAAGTCGGGTTCCCGGGGCGACCTGCCCCCGGTGCCGGACGGCGCCGTGACGGTGACGCTGAAGATCCTGCGCTTCAACCCCGAGGTCGACTCCGAGCCGCACTGGGAGTCCTTCGGCGTGCCCGCCCTGCCCACCGACCGCGTGCTCAACCTGCTGCACTACGTCAAGTGGTACGTCGACGGCACGCTGACCTTCCGCCGTTCCTGCGCGCACGGCATCTGCGGCTCGGACGCCATGCAGATCAACGGGGTCAACCGGCTGGGCTGCAAGGTGCTGGTCAAGGACCTGATGGCCAAGGGCGGCAAGGACACCACCATCACCGTGGCCCCGATCAAGGGCCTGCCGGTGCACAAGGACCTGCTGGTCGACATGGAACCCTTCATGGAGGCCTTCCGGGCGGTCAAGCCGTTCCTCATCACCTACGGCAACGAGCCCACCCGCGAGCGCATCCAGTCCGCCGCCGACCGCGAGCGCTTCGACGACACCACCAAGTGCATCCTGTGCGCCTGCTGCACCACCTCGTGCCCGGTCTTCTGGAACGAGGGCAGCTACTTCGGCCCCGCGGCCATCGTCAACGCCCACCGCTTCATCTTCGACTCCCGCGACGACGGAGCCCAGGAACGCCTGGACATCCTCAACGACGCGGAGGGCGTGTGGCGCTGCCGCACCACCTTCAACTGCACCGACGCCTGCCCCCGCGGCATCCAGGTGACGAAGGCGATCCAGGAGGTCAAGCGGGCACTGCTGTTCCGCCGCTGACCACCTGACGACGAGGCCGCGCCCCCGCTCCGGGGGCGCGGCCTCGTCGCGTCTCAGCCCTGCCCCTCCTGCTGCGCGACGACCTGGCGCAGCATCCGCGCGATGGCCGCCTCCACCTCGCCCCTGTCCACGCCCACTCCTGACAGGACGCCGTCGCCCGCCTCGAACTCCAGCAGGGCCAGCAGGATGTGCTCGGTGCCGACGTAGTTGTGCCCCAGTTTGAGGGCCTCGCGGAAGGTCAGCTCCAGGACCTTCTTGGCCGAGGCGTCGAACGGGACGAGGTCGGGCACGTCCTGCTCGGCGGGGGGCAGGGCGGCCTCGGCGGCGGCGCGCACCTGGTCGGTGGTGATGCCCTGGGCGGCGATCGCCTTGACGGCCAGGCCCTGCGGCTCGGCCAGCAGCCCGAGGACCACGTGCGCCACGCCGATCTGGGTGTTGCCGTGCTGCTTGGCCGCCTCCTGGCTGACGACGACGACGTTGCGGGCGCGCGGGGTGTAGCGGGCGAAGCCCTCGTTGGGGTCCATCCCGGCGGTGTCGTCCTTGGGCACGAACCGTTTCTGGGCCGCCTGCCGCGTCACCCCCATCGACTTGCCGATGTCCGACCACGACGCCCCAGCCCGCCGCGCCTGGTCGACGAAGTGCCCGATCAGGTGGTCGGCCACCTCCACCACGTGCTCGGCCGTCATGACCGCGGTCTGAAGCTGGGCCAGCGGGTCCGCGTACACCTTCTTGATCCCCGCGATCAGCTCGTCGAGCCGGATCGAGGTCTGCACTGGTTCGCTCATGCGTCAACCGTAGGTTGACAGCCCTGCCCTTGTCAACCTTGGGTTGACACCACTCGATCGGGTCATCCGGGGCGGGAGCGGCCGGATTGTCGGTCCCCTGCGCCAAGATTCGCATCGAACGCGATCGAGGGGGAAGCATGGGGCGACGGGATCAACCGCGTGGTCCGGACGGCCGGTGGGTCGCCAGGGGCGGCGGCGCACTGGCGATCGGGACGGCCGGGATCATCGCCATCAGCGGCGCGGGCGGCACAGCGGGCACCGGCGCCGGGGTGGCGGGCGAGGCGGTGGGCAACAGCCGACACCGTGTCCGTCCAGGCCCGCAACTCCAGCCGCAGGGCCAAGGCGGACCAGGAGTGGAAGCGCTTGCGGCTGCGCACGGTGCGGGAGGCCGTGGACAACGCCGCCGACTGCGCCGTGCACTCCTACGGCGAGGTGCAGCGGTTCTTCCTGGCGCACCCGTGCCGCTCGCTCGACCGCACCCTGCTCACGCTCGCGGACCCGGACGGCGGCACGTTCGTGCTGTCGATCTCCTGGGTCCGCACCCGTTCGCGCTCGGACACCGCCGACCTGCAGCGGCTCATCGACACCGACGGCACCGGCAGCATCGCCCCGCTGGCGTTCTCGGCGCTCAAGGCCCGGGGCGTCCGCTTCACCGGCACCCCGTTCCAGTCCCGCCGATCGGGTGACACGCTGGTCGTGGCGGAGGCCGCAACCGTTTCCGGCACGCCGGGGGCATCCCTCATGGAGGGGAGTGTGGCGGCGGCTTCCCGCCTGTGATCTTCCACAAAGCGACTGTTCAGTCCAAGATCTACTCCGTGCACAACCACGCGCCCGCTGACTACGAGTGCCCCTTCTGCTACCTCGTCAGCGGCGGCGCGACCCCGCTCGACGGCCAGCAGGACGTCGTCCTGCGCACCCCGACCACCACGGCGTTCATCGCGGGCAGCTGGTGGCCCAACAACCGAGGCCACGTCATCGTCATCCCCAACGACCACCACGAGAACCTCTACGACCTCCCCCGCCACCTCGGCCACGACCTGCACGACACCGTCCAGCAGATCGCCACGGCCATCCGCGCCACCTACGGCTGCGAGGGCACCTCCACCCGCCAGCACAACGAACCGGCGGGCGACCAGGAGGTCTGGCACGTCCACACCCACGTCTTCCCCCGCTACCCCGGCGACGACCTCCACACCCTCCCCCGCCTCCCCGGCATCGCCCCGCCCGAGCAGCGCCTCCCCTACGCCGCCAAGCTCCGCGCCCACCTCAGCTGACACCCCGGACGGCAACCGGCCCGCCCCCGGGGTCGGGAGCGGGCCGGTGGTGCGGTGGGGTCAGCCCTGGGCGGCCATGCGGGCGGCTCGGGCGGCCTTGGCGCGCTTCTTGCGGAGCCACATGACCAAGGCGACGAGGAGGCCGACGCCCGCGGCGGCGACGAGGGGGACGCCGTAGGAGCCGAAGGCGGAGCGGTCGGCGTCGGCGGTGGGGCCGATGGCGGTGGTGCCGTCGGCGGTGGCGGCGTCGGTGGTCTCGGTCTCCAGGCCGCCCTCGGGCTTGGGCTGGGCGTCGGGGGCCTTGTCGACGAGCTTGCCGACGGGGGCGGCGCGGTCGGCCTTGAGGGCGAAGCCGTAGTCGAGGAGCTTGGCGGCCTGGGTGGCGACCGGGGCGGGGTTGAGCTCGCCGCGCAGGACGACGACGGCGAGGCGGTGGCCGTCGCGCTCGGCGGCGCCGAGGTAGGTGTGGCGGGCGTCGTCGGTGAAGCCGGTCTTGCCGCCGAGGAAGCCCTCGTAGGTGCCCAGGAGCTTGTTGTCGTTGTAGACCTTGAAGCCCGCCTTGCCCGGGTAGCCGGGGAAGTCGATGGACTTGGTGGCGACGGCCTCGGCGAACTCGCGGTGCTTCATGGCCGCGCGGAAGACCAGGCTCAGGTCGTAGGCCGAGGTGCTCATGCCCGGGCCGTCCAGGCCGGACGGGGTGGCCGCGCGGGTGTCCAGGGCGCCCAGCTCGCGGGCGAGGGCGTTCATCTTCTCCAGGGCCTCGTCGACGCCGCCGAGCTTGACCGCCAGGGCGTGGGCCGCGTCGTTGCCCGAGCGCATGACCAGGGAGAACAGCAGCTGGCGGACGGTGTACTCGCCGCCGGGGCCGAGGCCGATGCGGGTGCCCTCCTGCTCGGCGTCCTCCTGGGTGCCGACGACCTGCTCGTCGAGGTCGAGGTTGCGGATGACCACCACGGCCAGCAGGGCCTTGATCAGCGAGGCGGGCCGCTCCCGGGTGTGCGGGTCCTTGGCGGCGATGACGTCGCCGGTGTCGAGGTCGGAGAGGACCCAGGACGCGGCGGTGACGTCGCCCGCGGGCGGGGCGTCGGCGCCGCTGGGCACCACCAGCCCGCACTCCCCCATCCGGGTGCCGCCGACCGGCTCCTCCGGGATGGGCAGCGGCTCGGGCGAGCGCTGGCCCGGCTTGGGCTCCTCGGAGGTGTCGACCGGGGCGGGCGGGCGGTCGTGGTTCGGGCACGGCACGCTGGTGCGCTGCCCGGTCGGCGACTGCTCGGTGGGTGTGGCCTGCCCCTCGGTGCCCTGCTGCGACCGGCGGGGGGCGGCCAGGGCGCCGGGTGCCGCCAGCAGCGCCGCCACGACCAGGGCGCAGAGCGACACGAGGAGGGCGGGAACGGACCTGCGGGCTGCGGGGCGCACGCAAGCAGATTAGGCCCTGCGCCCACCGGCCGACGATCCGCCCTGTCACCCACACGGGAGGCGCCGGGGTCGGCGCTGGATACTCGGGGTGTGGAGTTGAGCCGCCGCACCTCGCTGTCCCTGCTGGCCTTCGGCGTGTGGTCGTGGGTCATCTGGCCCACGTTCCTCAAGAACATCTGGGCCGACCCGCGCTCGTTCGGCGCGGGCGGCGGGTGGACGGGGTTCCTCACCGTGCACGTGCTGCTCACGGCCGCGTCGCTGGCCTTCGGCACGGCCATCGGCGTGCTCGGCGTCCGCGGCTACCTGGCCCAGCGGCGCAAGGCGTCCTGACCGGGCCGCCGCGGCGGCGGGCGCGCGACCGGCTCGTGTGGCCATCCCCGGTTACCGGTGGGTAATGTCAGGGCCATGCCCGAGGGTCGCAACTACGACATCGTCCTGTTCGGCGCCACCGGCTTCACCGGTGGGCTGACCGCCGAGTACCTGGCGCGCACCGCCCCCGCCACGCTGCGCTGGGCGCTGGCCGGGCGCAACCGGGAGAAGCTGGCCGCGGTCCGCGAGCGATTGGCCGCGGTCGACCCGGCGCTGGCCGAGCTGGACCTGCTGGTCGCCGACGCCACCGACGAGCGGTCGCTGCGCGCGGTCGTCGAGCAGGCCCGCGTCGTGATCACCACCGTCGGCCCCTACATCACCCACGGCGACAAGCTCGTCGGCGCGTGCGCGGAGGCGGGCACGGACTACGTCGACCTCACCGGCGAGCCGGAGTTCGTCGACCAGACCTGGCTGCTGCACCACGAGCGCGCCCAGCAGACCGGCGCCCGGCTGGTGCACTGCTGCGGCTTCGACTCCATCCCCTACGACCTGGGCGTGCACTACACCGTCCGGCAGCTGCCCGAGGGCGTGCCGCTGAAGGTGGAGGGGTTCGTCCAGGCGGGCGGCACCTTCTCCGGCGGCACGTTCCACTCCGCGATCACCGCGTTCAGCAGGATGCGCAAGGCGGCGCAGGCCGCGGCGCAGCGGCGGCGGCTGGAGGGCAGGCCGCCGGGCAGGCGGGTGCGCGGGGTGCCGATGCGCCCGGTGCACGACTCGGGGCTGGGCCTGTGGGGTCTGCCCGCGCCCACGGTCGACCCGCAGGTGGTGCTGCGCTCGGCGCGTGCCGACGAGCGGTACGGCCCGGACTTCACCTACGGCCACTACCTCGGGTTCAAGCGCTTGCCCGTGATGGTCGGGCTGACCGGCGGCGTGGGCGTGCTGTTCGCGCTGTCGCAGCTCTCGCTCACCAGGAACTGGCTGCTCGGGCGCATCTCCTCCGGCGAAGGGCCCTCGCCGGAGCGCCGGGAGAAGTCGTGGTTCCGGGTGCGGTTCGCGGCCGAGGGCGGCGGGCAGCGGGTGGTCACCGAGGTGTCCGGCGGCGATCCGGGCTATGGTGAGACGGCGAAGATGCTCGCGGAGTCCGCGCTGTGCCTGGCGTTCGACGACCTGCCCGCCACCGCGGGGCAGGTGACCACCGCCACCGCGATGGGCGACAAGCTCATCGACCGGTTGGTGGCCGCGGGCATCACGTTCCGCGTCGTCAGCCCCGGCTGAGCGACCGCAACGGCGCACCGGTCTCCCTCACTGAAATGGCGCGACCGTCGGCACAGTGGCGCCATGAGCATCAAGGGCCTCACGCACCCTTATGACGGCGCCACCGCGTGCTCCCGGATCTACCGGCACGGCCACACCTTCCGCTGGGCCAAGGGCGACCGGTACGTCGCGGTCATGCGCGGCACGTGCGTCGAGCAGCGGCGCTTCCTCATCATCCAGGACCGGTTGCGCCCGCCGGTCCTGGAAGGACCGCAGCCGCTGGTGGACGCGATCCCGGCCGCGGGCGACTGGTCGGACACCGACCTGCTGCGCACCCTGGCCGACCTGTGGGCGCGCCGGAGCGGCCGTGGCTGAGTTCCTGTCCCTGGAGCAGACCGACCTGGTGACCGCGCTGGTCCGGTTGCGGGACAAGACCTCCGAGCTGGTCGTGCGGGCCACCACCGAGGGCCCGAGCGGCTGCCCGTGGCTGGAGTTGGCCGACGTCCTCGACACCGCGGCGCGGCTGTGCAGGCGGCAGGTGGTCCTCGACGGGACCGTCTCCCGTGGACAGTCCGAGCAGGACAGGCCCTAGGGCTTGCGGCGGCGCAGCAGCAGGGCCAGGCCCGCGCCGACCCCGATCAACCCGAGGGCTTGCTTGGGCTTGGGGGTGCCCGCCACCTCCAGCACCGGGCGGATCACCGCGGGCGCGGGCGGCTGCACCGGTTCGGTGACCGCGTTCTCCTTGGCGGTGGCGGTCCACGCCGTGATGAACAGGACGAAGCGCGACACCAGGTTCGCGAACACCAGCAGACCCACGACCGGGCCGACGATCGAGCCGAGCGGCCCGCCGAGGACGCTGGACAGGTACAGGGCGCCGACGGCCTTGAGCACCTCGAAGCCCACCGCGGCGGCCGCGGCGCCGCGCACCGCGCTGCGCACCCCCACCGCCTGCCTGGGCAGCCGGGCGATCACCCAGAGGAACACCAGGAAGTTCGCGCCCAGGGACAGCACCACGGTGATCACGTACAGCAGCACCGAGGCGACCACGGAGTCCCCGAGGCCCACCAGGTCGAGCAGCGTCTTGGACAGCCCGGTGCCGACCGCGCTCAGCCCGAACGACACCGCCATGGCGAGCCCGAGGCCGAGCAGCGAGAGCAGGTCGACGACCGTGCCGCGCAGGAACGGCGGCGACACCAGCTTGTGGCCCCACTGCGCGGTGAGCGCGTTGCGCAGGTTGCTCATCCAGCCGAGGCCGGTGTAGAGGGCCGACACCAGGCCGATGACGCCGACCTTGCCGCGCTCGTCGATGGCGGTGTCGATCAGCTTGTTGAGCAGGTCGCGCAGGGAGGGGTTGTCCGGGAGGGCGTCGGAGACGCTGTTGCGCACCTCGGTGAGCGCGTCCGGCTGCCCGGCCAGCGCGAAGCCGAGGACGGCGAAGGCGACCAGCAGCAGCGGGAACAGCGACAGGACGCTGAAGTAGGTGATCGACGCGGCGAAGTGGTTGCCGTAGCGCTCGTTGAACGCCTCGTACGCCCGCACCAGGTGGTCGATGCCCGGGCGCTTGCGCAGCCGGTCGATCCTGGACTTGACGCCGTTCTCCGACTGCTCGTCGCTCACCACTGCGAACCTAGGGCCCGCGACGATCACCCGCAACGCGAGAAGTCCTCACTTCCGCGCGGTGACGTCTACTTCCGCCGCAGGAACCCCACCCGGTCGTAGACCCGGTCGAGCGTCCCCGCCGCCACCTCGCGGGCCCGCTCGGCCCCCCTGGCCAGCACCTTGTCCAGCTCCGCGGGGTCGTCGAGGTAGGCCTGCACGCGCGCCCGCACCGGCGAGGCGAAGTCGGAGACGACCTCGCCCAGCTCCTTCTTGAGGTCGCCGTACCCCTTGCCCTCGAACGCCGCCTGCAGGTCGTCGACGGTGCGTCCGGTGAGCGCGGAGTAGATCGTGAGCAGGTTGGACACGCCCGGCTTGCCCTCCGGGTCGTAGACCACCTCGCGGCCGGTGTCGGTCACGGCCGAGCGGATCTTCTTCGCGGACACCTTCGGGTCGTCGAGCAGCTCGATGATCCCGCTGGGGGTGGAGGCGGACTTGCTCATCTTCGCCCCCGGCTCCTGCAGGTCGAAGATCTTGGCGGTGCCCTTGAGGATGAACGGCTCGGGCGGCTGGAACGTCTTGCCGAAGCGGCTGTTGAACCGCTGGGCCAGGTCGCGGGTCAGCTCCAGGTGCTGGCGCTGGTCCTCACCGACGGGCACGTACTGCGGCCGGTAGAGCAGGATGTCGGCGGCCTGCAGGATCGGGTAGGTGAACAGCCCGACGCTGACCATCTCCTGCTTGGCCGACTTGTCCTTGAACTGGGTCATCCGCCCGGCCTCGCCGAACCCGGTGATGCACTGGAGCACCCACCCCAGCTCGGCGTGCTCGGGCACCTGGCTCTGCACGAAGACGGTGGCGCGCTCGGGGTCGAGCCCCAGGGCGAGCAGCTGGGCCACCGACACCCGCGTCCGCTTGCGCAGCAGCTTGGCGTCCTGCTCGACGGTGATGGCGTGCAGGTCCGCGATGAAGTAGAAGGCCTCGTGCTCGTCCTGCAGGTCGACCCACTGCCGCACGGCGCCGAGGTAGTTCCCCAGGTGGAAGGAGTCGGCGGTCGGCTGGATCCCCGACAGCACCCGGGCCTTGCGCTCCGGCTGCGGCTGCTCAGCGCTCGTCACGCCCCGATCCTCTCAGGCGCCCACCGGCGCCCAGGACCCACCCTCAGCGCTCGACCGGCTCGACGACCGACCGCGGCGCGGGCACCTGCAGGGGCAGCTGCACCTGCTGCACCACCGGCTCCACCCGCGCATTGGCGGCCGACACGGGAGCCTTCTTCCGCCGGAACAACCCGACGACGATGCCCCCCACCCCCACGGCGACGGCCGCGATCCCCACGGCCCCCATCGGCAACCCGGTCGAGTTCTGCACGACCACAGGGTCAGCGGCAGCCACCTGCGCCCCCACGACGACCATCGCCGAGGCAGCACCCACGGTGCACACCACCCGCCGACCCACCGCCACCCGTGAACCAGACAAGACCAAACCGTCCCTCGATTGGGTTAAACCCCACTGCCGGACAAGCCAGAAGCTACCGAAAGTGTCAACCCCACCCAGCAGACCAAACACGATCGGATGTCCCCGGACACTAGCCCCCACCATCCGGCCCAACCACCCCGACCCCCTCGTTCCACCACCCACCGCACCCACCCCACCGCCCCCA
>NZ_MKQR01000026.1:224808-234966 GCF_001940455.1 Actinokineospora bangkokensis
CCCAGTCCTGGCCGCTCGTAGCTCGGGAGGTGGTGTGTCAAGGGTGGGCGAAGCCCATCGCGAAGCGACGCCCGCAGGGCGCCCTTGACGCGCCACCTCCCGAGCTACACACTCGCGGCCCCCGAGGACAGGCCCCCACTAAGCCCAGCAACCCCGTCCACACCGAGCCAAGATCAACCTCACACGCCCCCACGCGTCACCATCCGCAGCCCCCACCCACCCAAGGGGCTCTGGTCCCTTGCGGCCATTCTACCCGCCGACCAGCACAAACAAACCCCAAACGATCTTGCCTGTGGATAACCCAGCCCGAAACGCCCGATTCCCCGTCACCCGCCTGGCTGAATTCAGGCGTACTCCACCGTCAGCGGCGCGTGGTCCGACCACCGCTCCCCGTACGACGCCGCCCGCTCCACCACCGCCGAGCGCGCCCGCACCGCCAACCCCGGCGTCGCGACCTGGTAGTCGATGCGCCAGCCGGAGTCGTTGTCGAAGGCCTTGCCCCGGTACGACCACCACGTGTACGGCCCCGGTCCCTCCGGCTGGAGCTGCCGCTGCACGTCGCGGTACCCGCCCTCGGCGAAGACGCGGCCCATCCACTCCCGCTCCTCGGGGGTGAAGCCGGAGCTCTTGCGGTTGGCCTTCCAGGCCTTGAGGTCGCACTGCTGGTGGGCGATGTTCCAGTCGCCGCAGACCAGGACGTCGCAGCCGCCCGCGAGGGCCTTCTCGCGCAGCTCGACGAGGTAGGGCAGGAAGGTGGCCATGAAGCGCTCCTTCTGCTCCTGGCGCAGGGTGCCGACCTCGCCGCTGGGGACGTAGACGCTGGCGACGACGAGGCCGGGCAGCCAGGCCTCAGCGTAGCGGCCGCTGGCCTCGAACTCGGGGACGCCGAAGCCGACGCGGACGGCGTCGAAGGGGTCGCGGGACAGCACGGCGACGCCGTTGCGGCCCTTGAGCAGCCCGGACTCGGCGTGCACGACGTGCCAGCCCTCGGGGGTGGCCAGCTCACCGAGGTCGGCGAGCGAGGCGCGGACCTCCTGGAGGCAGACCACGTCGGCCGGGGTGGCGGCCAGCCACTCGCTGAAGCCCTTCTTCGCCGCGGCGCGCAGGCCGTTGACGTTGACCGTGGAGACCGTGAGCGTCACGCCGGACACCCTAGGTCAGCGCCGATCAGCCGCAGTCGCGCCCCTGCAGGGGCTTGAGGAACTCCGCCGAGGCCCACTTACCCTCACCGAGCTTGCGGAAGCCGTTCTGCACGAGCTTGTCGGCGTCGGACTCCGCGCCCTGCTTGAACTTGCCGACCACCTCGGCGGCGGCGTCGGGGGCGGAGCGGACGTTGAGCACGTCGGCGGTGACCTCGACGCGGCAGGCCGTGGACGAGGCGTCGGCGGTGTCGGCCGAGCCCGGCGGGGTCTGGGTGGAGGAGTAGAGCACCACGACGGCGATGACCCCGCCCCCGATGTACAGCGCACCCTTCGGCAGCACCACGTCGCACGCTCCCTGCACCCGATCAGCGGTCGCGACCACGGTGGCGCACGCGGCGGGTCCGGCGCCAGCCCCAATCGGTCGAACCGCGGGTGTCACACAGCGTGAGGGCCCCTCGGACCGCGGTCCGGGGGCCCTCACGAGCAGCGCGGGACGGCTCAGCCCGCCATCTTCTTCTGCAGGTTCTCGTCCAGGGTGGCGAGGAACTCCTCGGTGGTCTGCCAGGCCTGGTCCGGGCCGACCAGCAGCGCCAGGTCCTTGGTCATCTTGCCGCTCTCGACGGTCTCGATGACGACCTGCTCCAGCGCCTCGGCGAAGCCGGTGACCTCGGGGGTCGAGTCCAGCTTGCCGCGGTGGGCCAGGCCCCGGGTCCAGGCGTAGATGGACGCGATCGGGTTGGTCGAGGTCGGCTTGCCCTGCTGGTGCTGGCGGTAGTGCCGGGTGACGGTGCCGTGCGCGGCCTCGGCCTCGACGGTCTTGCCGTCCGGGGTGGACAGCACCGAGGTCATCAGGCCCAGCGAGCCGAAGCCCTGGGCGACGGTGTCGGACTGGACGTCGCCGTCGTAGTTCTTGCACGCCCAGACGTAGCCGCCCTCCCACTTCATGGCCGCGGCGACCATGTCGTCGATGAGGCGGTGCTCGTAGGTCAGGCCCTTGGCGTCGAAGTCGGCCTTGAACTCCTCGTCGAACACCTTCTGGAAGATGTCCTTGAAGGCGCCGTCGTAGGCCTTGAGGATGGTGTTCTTGGTCGACATGTAGACCGGGTACTCGCGCTGCAGGCCGTAGGAGAACGACGCGCGGGCGAAGTCCTCGATCGACTTGTTGAAGTTGTACATGCCCATGGCCACGCCGCCGTCGGGGCCGTAGTTGGCCACGACGTGCTCGATCGGCTCGGAGCCGTCCTCGGGGGTGAAGGTCACCGTCAGCTTGCCCGCGCCGGGCACCTTGAAGTTGGTGGCCTTGTACTGGTCGCCGTGGGCGTGGCGGCCGATGATGATCGGCTTGGTCCAGCCGGGCACCAGCCGCGGGATGTTGGAGATGATGATCGGCTCGCGGAACACCACGCCGCCGAGGATGTTGCGGATCGTGCCGTTGGGCGAGACCCACATCTTCTTGAGGCCGAACTCCTCGACGCGCGCCTCGTCCGGGGTGATGGTGGCGCACTTGACGCCGACGCCGTGCTTCTTGATGGCGTTGGCGGAGTCGACGGTCACCTGGTCGTCGGTGGCGTCGCGGTGCTCGATGCCCAGGTCGTAGTACTCGAGGTCCACGTCCAGGTAGGGGTGGATCAGCTTGTCCTTGATGAACTGCCAGATGATGCGGGTCATCTCGTCGCCGTCGAGTTCGACGACCTTGCCCTGGACCTTGATCTTGGCCATGAGCCGCGGTGCTCCTCTCGCCCTTGCTCAACCTTCGCGAAAACGGTACAAGCGTACTGCTACCGCCGCGCGCGGCACGTGCATGTGTGCACGGTCACCGGACCGCAGCCTAGGGCCGTCAAGGTATCCTGACAGCGTGGACACCTTGGAACTGCCGGGCCACCGCGGCGCGGTCGCCGCGAACACCCCCTCCTGCACCTGCGGCTGGCACGGCGACCCCGGCCCGGACGCGTCGGGGACCTGGTGGCGGCACGCGATCGGCGCGCTGGAGGCCGAGCCGCCGCAGTGGCTGCTCGCCAAGTCCGACACGCTGCGCGAGCAGGTCAGGGAGCTGACCGCCAGCCGCCCCGACGTCGCGCTCAAGCTGCTCGCCGAGGTCGACCGCTGGACCCGCCCGATGACCGAGGCCGCCGTCGCCGCGGCCAGGGCTCGCGGCGCCACCTGGTCCGAGGTCGGCGCCGCCTTGGGCGTCAGCAGGCAGGCCGCCCACGAGCGCTTCCGCTCGATCGGGTGACCGCGCGGGTTCAGCCGGGCGGCGCCTGGCGGCCCGCCCACTCCTCGTCGAGCAGGGCGTAGACGGCCTCGCTGGTCCACCGCCCGCGCACGACCTCGTTCTTGACGAAGAGCGCCTCGCGGCGCATCCCCAGCCGCTCGCACAGCGCGGCCGAGGCGGCGTTGTCGGCGTCGAGCCTGGCGGTCACCCGGTGCGCCCCCAGCTCGTCGAAGGCCAGCCGCAGCAGCTCGGTCGCGGCCTCGGTGGCGTAGCCGCGGCCGTGGTGGTCGGGGTGGAACACCCAGCCGATCTCCACGCCGCGGTGCTCGACGCTGGAGTAGAAGAGCACGACGTCCCCGATCACCAGCCCGTCCAGCTCGCACGCGAGCGAGAGCCGGTCGCCCTCGGCCACCAACTCCGTCCGCGTGGCCTGGTCCAGCAAGCGCTTGCGCGCAGCCTCGCGGTCGAGCGGACCCCACAGCAGGTACCGGGCGACGTCCTCGCGCCCCTGGTAGTCCAGCACCGCGTCGAGGTCCCCGGCGGCGAAGGGCCGCAGCACCAGTCGGCGGGTCTTGATCGGAAACGCGGGACGCAGCACGCCACCGATCCTAGGATGGCCCGGCGACCCCGAGGAGGACCTTCTTGTCGACCGGCCCGACCCACGCCATGTCCGGACTCGCGGCCTGGGCGGCCACCACCGCCCTCGCGGAGGGCACGGCCCTCGGCAGCCTGTCGGCGAAGGGCTGGTTCGTCGGCGCCATCCTCGCCACCGGCGCCGCCCTGCTCCCCGACCTCGACCACCCCACCTCGACGGTCTCGGGCACCTTCGGCCCGGTCACCCAGGCCGCCTCCAAGCTCCTGCACGGCACCAGCCACCTGGTCTACCGCGCCACCCGAACCAACCGCGACGCCAACCGCGACGGCGGCCACCGCGGCCTCACCCACACCCTGTTCTTCGCCGCCCTCGCCGCGGTCGTCACCACCGCCATCGTGCAGACCAGCCGCTCCTGGGCCCTGCCCCTGCTCATGTTCTTCTTCTGCGGCCTGGCCGTCCGCGGCATCATGCACAAGTGGTGCCCCAAGCACGACGCCCTCTGGATCACCGGCTCCGCCCTCCTGCTCACCTACGCCTGCCTCAAGTGGACGGACCAGACCGACGCCGACGCCGCCGCCTGCGGCATCGCCGTCGGCATCGGCTGCATAGCCCACTACCTCGGCGACGCCATCACCGAACAGGGCTGCCCCATCCTCTGGCCCGTCCCCATCGCCTGGAAGACCTGGTACCCCGTCGCCCCGCCCAAGCTCCTGCGCATGCGCACCGGCGGCCGCGTCGAGATGGCCATCATCGGCCCCATCCTCACCGTCATCGCCGTCTGGATGTCCGCCATCGCCCTCCAGCGCACCGGCATCATCCCCGCCCTCCAAGACGTCCGCCTCGCCCCCTGGGCCTGACCGGCGGCTGGGTGGACCCCGCCTGCGCGATCCAACGCCACCTGGCCAAGACCGCCAGCTCAGCCCAACCCACGCCACCGTTCGCAACGGCTAGTCCACTCTTCCCCGGCCCAGTAGCGCGCCCTGATCGAAGAGGCACTTGGCACCGAACCCCATCTTTCCCGTCAATGGGCGTCGAGGCTTTCACTCAGAACGCTTTGGAGCTGATCTCGCGGGACTGATCCGCTGAAGTGGGAATGGCCGCCGCAACGGCTCCACGCGGACCCGGAGCTGTAGCGTGCACCCCTGTGACCAGGGCACCAGAGCCAGCACGCTGGACCATCCACGACGAGCGCCTCATCGACGACACCCGCCGCCTGCACGTGGCGATCGCGCACGTCGAGCTGCCGGATGGCGTGCAGTTCGAGCAGTACGTCCTGCGGATGCCCAAGGCGAGCATGACCGTGGTCCTCAACGACGCCCGCGACCACGTCCTCATGATCTACCGGCACCGCTTCATCATGGACCGCTGGACCTGGGAACTTCCCGGCGGCTACGTCGACCCCGACGAGGACCCGGCGCTCACCGCCGCCCGCGAGATCGAGGAAGAGACCGGATTCAAGCCCCGCAGCATCCGCCTGCTCACCACTTTCCAACCCCTCGCAGGCACCGCCGACTTCGAGAACCTCATCTACGTGGCCGAAGGCGCGGAGGACACGGGCACGGCCCCCGACATCAACGAGGCTGCGAAGGTTAAGTGGATCCCCCTGGCCAACGTCCGAACCATGATCGCCAACAGCGAGATCATCGGTGCGGGAGCCCAACTCGGCTTGATGTTCGTCCTAACCGGCTAGCGCAACGGCAGAAGCAGACGTGCTGCTCAATTGTCTCGACTTCCGTCTTCCCGGGTGCCCGCCGCGACCAACCAACTCGGTTCACCGCTGTCGACGACGGCACCGCGCCAACGCTGCACCTTGACCTTGAACATGATCGCGTCGTCCACGGCCCTGATCCGCTCACGCGGACCCGTCGGCACAGCGAACTGGTCGTTCGCCTTGCTGATCAACGGGTGGTCGAGTTCATCGAGGGGCTCGTTGATCGGCGGAACCTTGAGACCCAGTTCTTCACGTGGACAACGCAGGGTCGGACGAACAGACATCAGGACTCGCTGACTCCACCAAGCTCGTCCAAACGCTCTGGCGACAGGCCCGACAAGACCGCTACCCGGCTGGCGTCGCTCCCGTCGATCAATTGCATGGTCCGTTGGAGGGACTCACGGATCTCCTCACGACGAGCAGCGAGGTACTCGCGAACAGCAGCCTCCAGCAGATCCTTCTGCGTCGTGCGCAGCGCCGTGGCCGCGTGCGCGAGAAGCGAGTGCGTCTCCTGATCGATCTTCACCGGCACCGAAGCTCCAGCCATGACACACCTCCAGGTAGCCAATACTACCTGGGTACCAGGAGGCGTCAAGTTTGGTCCGAGCCCTGACCAGGGGTGATGATCACTTGGCAACCCTCCTGGCCATGACCGCACGTACTCTGTCGTGTCCGCAACCACATGCAGGGCATGTCACGATGTGCTCCATGACGTTGTGCATCGCCCAGAACGCCGAGGCGGACGCCCTGCTGGAGGAGAGCCCGCTGGCCCTCCTGATCGGCATGCTGCTCGACCAGCAGATCCCGATGGAGGTGGCGTTCAACGGCCCCCACAAGCTCTACACCCGGCTCGGCGGCAAGCTCGACGTGCACGAGATCGCGGAGTACGACCCGGAGGAGTTCGCCACCCTCGCCACCACCCCACCCGCGATCCACCGGTACGGCGGCAGCATGGCCAAGCGCGTGCAGGCCCTCTGCCAGTACGTCGTGGAGCACTACGACGGGGACGTGGAGGCGATCTGGACCCGGGGGAAGCCCAGTGGGGTTGAGGTGTTGGCGCGGTTGAAGGCGTTGCCGGGGTACGGGGAGCAGAAGGCTCGGATCTTCCTGGCGTTGCTGGGGAAGCAGCGGGGGGTGGCGCCCTACGGGTGGCGGAAGGCGGCGGGGGACTACGGGCGGGCGGGGACGCGGATGTCGGTGGCTGATGTGACGGGGCCGGAGGCGTTGCAGGAGGTTCGGGCGTTCAAGAAGGCGAAGAAGGCGGCGGCCAAGGCTGGTTAGCGGGCCAGGTAGACGACGTCGGGTTCGCCTCGGGGGACGGGGATGGGGTGGGTCTCGACGTCGGTGAAGGTGGTGGTGAGGCGGGTGGTGAAGGTGGGGCTGGTGGAGGCGCTCCAGATGGCGAGGACGCCGCCGGGGGTGAGGTGGTCGCGGAGGAGGGCGAGGCCTTCCGGGGAGTAGAGGGTGGCGTTGCCGTCGTCGAGGGTCCAGTCGGGGCCGTTGTCGATGTCGAGGCAGAGGGCGTCGAAGCGGGTGGGGGTGGTGGTGAGCCAGGGGATGAGGTCGGCGCAGATGCAGTGGGTCCGGGGGTCCTGGAGGGGGGCGGCGTTGCCGAGGGGGCCCTGGTTCCAGGTGATGACGTCCGGTTCGCGTTCGACGACGGTGACGGCGGTGACGCGGGGGTGGGCCAGGGCCTCGCGCAGGGAGAAGGCGACGCCGAGGCCGCCGATGAGCAGGGAGCCGCCGGGCATGCGGTCGGCGGCGGCGCGGACGAGGAGGCGTTCGGACTCGCCCGCGGAGGTGTCCATGAGGAACATGCCGTTGGCGATGATCTCGTGGTGGGGGCCGCGGCGGCGCAGGACGAGTTCGCCGCAGTGGCCGGTGGACCTGGCGATGACTTCAGGTGCGGTGGTGTCAGGCATTGCCGTCCAGGCTAGCGCCGGACGGGGGTGCGGGTGGCTGGCGCGATCGGGTGGGTTCGCCTGGGATCCGGGGTTTGTCGGGTGGGCCCGGTGGGGTGGGCCGGGTTGTAGGTTCTGGCCGTGCAGATGACTCCGCCCGTGGTTCCCGGGCTCGTGATCGGGCGGCCGCTGGGGCAGGGCGGGTTCGGCACCGTGTACCTCGCCCGGCAGGTCGACCTGGAGCGGGACGTGGCGGTGAAGGTGGACAACCGGGTGCTGGCCGGTGATCGGGACCGGGAGCGGTTCCTGCGGGAGGCGCGGGCGGCGGCGCGGTTGTCGGGGCACCCGAACGTGGTGAACGTGTACGGGGCGGGGGTTGCCGGGGACGGGCGGCCGTACATCGTCATGGAGCTGTGCACGGGTGGGTCGTTGGCCGACCTGGTCGAGCGGCAGGGGGCGGTGGGGTACGCGCGGGTGGTGGAGGTCGGGGCGCAGTTGGCGGGGGCGTTGGCGCACGCGCACGCGTCGGGCATCCTGCACCGGGACATCAAGCCGGGGAACATCCTGGTGAACGGGTTCGGGGCGGTGAAGCTGGCGGACTTCGGGCTGGCCGCGATCACCGACGCGCACAGCGATTCCGCGACGGTGACGGTGGGGGCGTTGAGCCCGGGCTTCGCGGCGCCGGAGGTGTTCGCGCACACCGCGCCGACGCGGGCGGGGGACATCTACTCGCTCGGGGCCACGCTCTACGCGCTGGCGACCGGGCGGCGGCCGCGGGAGGTGCCGTGGCCCGCCGCGGACCTCGACAGCCTGGTCGCGGCGCTGCGGGCGCCGGTGGCGCCGATCGAGGGGGCGCCGCCCGCTCTCAACGCCGCGCTGCTCAACGCCCTCGACGGCGACCCTGCGCGGCGCACGCCCAGCGCTGAGCAGTTGCGGGACGAGCTGGAGGGGTTGCGGGTCGTCCGGCCGCTGCCCGCCCCGGAGGCCGCGCGGCGGCGCGGGCGGGGGTGGGCCGTGGCGGGGGTGCTGGCGGTTCCGCTGCTGGTGGCGGCCGGGTTCTTCGGGCGCGGGCTGTTCGTGGGCGACCCGCAGGTGCCCGCGGCCGGGCCGCCCGCGGTGGCGTCCAGCGCGCCCGCGCTGCCGAAGGGCTGGGTGGAGTGCGCGGGTGCGGGCTACTGCGTGCAGGACAAGTGCTACGGGGGCATCGTCAACATCGCTGACGTCGACATCCGGGCGAGCCCGGTGGACTGCGCGGGCGAGCACAGCTGGCAGGCGTTCGCCGCCGTGCCGCGGCCCGCGGGCACCGAGGGGTCGACCGCCACCCAGCTGGGTGAACTGCCGGAGGTCGCCGCGGCGTGCTCGGCGGAGAACATGGCCGCGCGGACGCTGCCGGGGCGCTCGACGGCCGGGTGGAAGCGGGAACTCCTGCCCTCGGACGCGGCCGTGCTGTGCTTGGCGGCGCCGGAGGCGGGCGAGCCGGAGGGGAGCGCGTTCACGGGCCGGTAGCCTGTGCGCACCACCTCACCTCATCGGGGGAAAGATGCGATCTCGGCTGGCGGTCCTGGTGTGCGCGACGGCCCTGGTGGGCGGCGTGAGCGGGTGCGACTCGGTGCGCGAGGCGACCGGGGCGGCGAGTTCGGCGACGGACAAGGCGAGCATCTGCCTGGAGGCGCTCAAGCTGGCGAACTTCACGCCGAGCGAGCAGGACCTGGAGCAGACGGCCAGCGATGCCAAGCGGCGGTCCGACGAGCTGCGGGCGCTGGCCGACCGGGCCGCGGACACCACGCTGCGGGACGCGCTCACGGCGATGTCGGACAAGGTGTCGGAGCTCGACACCAGCGACCTCGACCCCGGGAAGGTCACCGACTGGGTGGGCCGGAAGGTCGACGCGCTCAACGCGCTGACGCAGGCCTGCCTCTGACAGGTCACGGGCCGGGGAATCGATCGCGACAGCCGGGCCCCGTGAATCCGGTTCCCGGCTGCCACTTCCCGTTGGAGAATCCCACCGGAGTTCAGACGTTGGTGATTTCCTCGATGAGCGCGTCGACGTCGAAGAAATCACTTTCCGCGCCGAGCGGGACCAGGTCGGCGGTCACCTGGAGGAAGTCCTCGACGGCGCCGAAGTCCATCTCCAGCAGGGCGTGCCCGTCCGGGGACTCGATCTCCATCACCAGCACCGGGCGGTCGGCGGTGAAGTCCGGGGACAGCCGGACGTCGCCCTCGCCCGCGGGGCCCAGCAGGCCCTCCACCAGCAGGTCTCGGCCGAACACCCACTCGACCCACTTGTCGCCGTCGGTCTGGAAGGCGGCCACCACCGTGAACGGCTCGGCGGCCCGGTAGCTCCAGCGCGAGCGCACGGGGGTGCTGCCGCCGTAGAGCGAGATGAGCTGTTCGGAGTGCTGCGCGTCCCGGTTCATCTCGGGCCTCCTGTCTTCCGTCCGCTTCCGGTGAGGCGAACCTTCGACAGTGGAACGCGCAGGCTCGCGGTTTGTGATGGCACTGAGGCGACATTCACGCTATTGGGGCACTGGCGCCACTTTCGTGCTCTGTGATGGTGGCAGCCTGAAAAGGAATACCCGCTGGTCGCCGTCCTGGCG
>NZ_MKQR01000026.1:237317-304003 GCF_001940455.1 Actinokineospora bangkokensis
TAGCGGGTGAGGGGGCCGCCCTCGATGGTGATGGCCACGAACAGGACCATGACGGCGAAGCCGGTGTAGAGGAAGGTGTCCACGACCCGGCTGCGGACGGCGATGAGGCCCGCTTGCTCGTCGCGGAGCAGGACGCGCAGGCCCGCGGCGAGCAGGAGGGCCAGGCCGATCCAGATGGAGCCCTCGCGCCAGTTGTACATGGCGATGCGGACCAGGCCCACGGCGACGACCGCCATGACGAGGGCGAACGGCAGGTGGACCAGGGCGGGGTGCTTGCCGCCGCGCTGAGGGGCTCCGCTCACGGTGGAGCATCCTCCCACCCGGGGTGGGCGGGGTGGCGGCGCGGGGGGAGGGCGGCGACGGCGGCGGCCACGAGGGTGAGGGCGACGCCGACGAGGGTGGCGGTGGGCACGCCGCGGGTGGCGGCGTCGAGCAGGACGGCGCCGACGAGTTGGCCCGCCACCGCGCACAGGCCCAGGAGCAGCACGCCGATGAGGCGGACGGCGAAGACCGAGGTGGACAGCGCGACGATGCCGAGTAGGCCGCCCAGGTAGAGGTGCCAGTCGGTGGGGAAGGCGGCGGGCAGGCCGCGGGTGAGCAGCTCGGCGGTGCTGACCGCGACGAGCACCACCGCGCCGACGCCGAAGTTCACCAGGGTCGCGAAGACGACGTCGCCGGAGTGCTGGCCGACGAGGCCGTTGGCGGCCTGGGCCCAGCTCAGCGCGGCCCCGGTCAGCACCGGCAGCAGGGCGAGCCAGAGCTGGCCGGGCACGCCGAGGCGGTCGGAGACGGCGATGCCGACGGCCACCACGGCCAGGGCGGCGCCCACGGCGCGGGCGGGGGTGACCGGGCGCGGCTCGCCGGGGCCGAAGCCGGAGCGGTCCACCACGAGGCTGCTCACGACCTGGCCGCCCACGCCCGCGACGGTGAACAGCGCGATGCCGAGGGTGGAGGCGGTCAGGCCCTGGGCGGAGACGAACGACGCGCCCGCCGCGCCGCCCAGGCACTGCCAGGGCTTGAGCGCGCCGGTGCGCAGGGCCCCGGCCCAGCGGCGGGCAGCGGCCCGGCCCGCGGGGCGGGCGGCGACGACGGCGGCGAGCACCACCAGGCCGCCGGTGAAGGAGATCAGCGCGGCCAGCACCCCGTCGGCCAGGCGGGTGCCCAGCTCGCCGTTGACCCGGCTCTGCACGGCCAGCGCCACCCCGCCCACCGCGGCGGCGACGGCGCCCGCGGCCCGGCGGTCCGCGCGGCGCGCCGGTGCGGTCACCTCAGATCCACCGGTGCCGGACGGCGTGCACGGCGAGCTGGAAGCGGGAGGTGGCGCCCGCGTGGTCCATCAGCCGCTGCAGGTGGCGGAACACCGTGCGCCTGCTCACCCCGAGCTGGCGGGCGATGGAGTCGTCGTTGGCGCCCGCGGCGAGCAGTCCCAGCAGGCGCTGCTCGATCGGCTGCACCGGCGAGGTGGCGCGCGCCCCGGCGTGCAGCGGCACGGCCAGCCGCCAGGACGCCTCGAACAGCCCCACCAGGGCGTTGAGCAGGCTGCTGGGGCGCACCACGAGCAGCTGGCGGTTGACGTCGGCCTCGGCCACCGGCAGCGACACGGTGGCGAACTGCTGGTCGACGATGGTGAGCTTCACCGGCACCTCGGGCAGCACCCTGGCCTGCTCCCCCGCCGCCACGCACGGCTGGACGTTCTGCTGGTAGCGGCCGGGGTCCTCGATGGAGGCGCGGGCGTAGACCACCCGGTAGGTGACCTCGCCGCGGGCCAGCTGCTCCAGCTCGGCGTTGTTGACGTGGCCCTCGGTGAAGTAGGGCGGGGAGTCCAGCCTGCGCACCTCGTGCCGGGCGGAGAGCTCCATCTGCTGGATGCGCTGGGCGATCGCGGTGCCGGTGACGACCTCGATGAGGTCGTCGGTGCGCTGCGGGGAGATGGCCCGGCGGAAGCTGTCGTAGGCGTTGAGGGTCGCCACCCTGGCCTGCTCCAGCTCCGACTCGCGCCTGCGGCTGAGGATCTGCAGGCCGGAGCCGGGCGGCACGGGGGTCACGACGCTGCCGTCGTCGCCGCCCTCGCCCACGAGCCCGGCGTCGACGAGGGCGCGCACCGCCGCCCCGACCCCGGCGGGGTCGGCGGCCAGCCCGTCCGCGACCTGCTCGGCGGTCTGCGGTCCGGTGCGCAGCAGGTGGGTGTACACGCTGATCTCGGTCCCGGGCAGGCCGAGCCGGGTCAGGTGGGGCGCGAGATCACCATCCGACACGGGCGCCAACACTGGCACGTTTGTGCCGGTGACACAAATGTGGCCCTGAACCGTCGGATCCCACGGTCGGGTGATGCGCGTGCGGTGAGGGTCACAGCTGGGTGGTCGCTGTGGACGGGGGGAGCGCGCGGGGGCCGTTTCGGGATACCGTCCTGGGGGCCGTAACCGACCCGTGACCCGCGCTGTCCCGGCCGCGCGCTGACCCTGCGTCATCACCGCAGGCAGCGGGCGAGCGCCGGGTCCACCGTATGCCAGGCGCATACCGGCAGGAGAAGATGTCACCGTGGCACAACCGACGCAGCTGAACCCGACCGAACAGGACGCCCTGGTCAAGCAGATCGGGCTGGCGTTGCTGCGGGCAGCCCCCGAGGGCTGGCAGTCGATCACCGTGGAGTACCGGGCGCTGGGCCGGTACACCGAGGTGGTGGGCCGGGTGGCGTTCGCGGGCGGCGGCACCGAGCCGGTCCCGATCGCCCAGGAGACCGCTGCGCTGTTCGGGCGGCTGCGCGCCGGGATGTACCGGGAGGGCCGCGGCACCTGGTACAACGCCCGCTACCAGCTCGACCAGCCCTCGGCCTACAACCTGGAGTACGACCGGGACGAGCCGCAGTGGACGAACCCGCCGCCGCCCCCGGCCTACGCCGACGACCTGCGCACCTTCCCCCGCGACGAGGAGAACGTGCCGGAGTGGCTGACCCGGCGGATGGCCGCGCTCAAGCCGCCGTTCCGGGTCGCCCGCATCTTCGACGGCCCCGGCCCGGACGGCCGCCCGTCGGTGAACCGCCCGCCGGTGACCGACGCCGACCGCGAGGCCGTGCTGCGCTACCTCGACAGCGCCCCGCTGCCGCTGCCCCCGCGCGGCTACGACACCGACCTGCTCGACGAGGCGGGCGCGCAGTCGGTGCCGGTCGCCTTCCACACCGACGGGGTGTGGATCTGGCACGCGGCGGTGAACTACTACCTGCGCACGCACGGCGTGGCCCCCGAGCCGGACCTGGTCGAGCACGCCCGGCGCGCGGAGTTCACCGTGCCGGAGGTGCCCGAGCAGGCCCTGCACGGCGCGGCGTCGTTCCTGACCAGGGGCCGCCCGCCGCGCCCGCCGGTGCCGCCGGAGGCCCCCGCCGAGCAGCCGCCCGCCGCCGAGGCACCCGAGCCGCCCGCAGCCCCGGAGCCCGAGCAGCCGCCCGCGGCGCCCGAGCAGGCCGGGCAGGCTGAACAAGCCGGGCACTCTTCGGAGCGCTCGTTCGACGCCTTCGCCGACGCCCGGCCCGCCGAGCAGGCGCCCGCGCCGTGGGACCGGCCGCCCGCCGAGGACGCCCCGCGCCCGGCGCAGTGGGCCGGGGCCAGTGGCCTGCCGGGCGCCGCCGCTGCGCCGGAGCAGGCCGCGGCCGCGCCGCAGCCGGGCGGGCTGGCCGGTGGCCAGCCGGGCGGGCTGTTCGAGCAGCCCGCCGAGGGCAGGCGGGCGCTGCGCGCGGACGACTCGCCGTTCCAGGAGGCCGCCGCGTTCCAGGCCGAGGAGGACTCCCGCGAGCAGGCGCCCGCCGCGCCGGACCACGCGGGCGACCCGGCCTTCGCGGCGCGCGCCGAGCAGGCCCCGCCGCCGGACCCGGCGTTTGGCAGGCAGCCCGCCGACGATCAGGCCGAGTACACCGGGCAGGAGCCCGAGGTCGAGCAGGAGCAGCCCGACCCGCGCTTCGCCGCGGGCGAGCCGAGCGGGTTCGGCGGCCGCGACGCCGACCAGCCCGAGGACTACGCCGCCCAGGGCGCGGCCGAGCAGCGGGCGGACTTCGCCCCGGCGGCGTTCGGCGCCGAGGCGGGCGACGCGCCCGCGTTCGAGGGGCGCGACCGGCAGGACAGCGGCTTCGGCGGCCGCGGCGCCGCGCCGGGCGGGTTCGCCCCGGCGGGCAACGGCCACGACTTCCGCGCCGGGGACGGCGGGCAGGCGGGCAACGGGCACGACTTCCGGGCCCGGGACGCCCACCAGGACGAGCGGGGCCGCGAGGAGTTCACCCCCGGCGGCTTCGGCGGCCGGGAGGACGAGGGCGGCCACGGTGGTCCCGGGTTCGCCGCGCAGGGCGACGACGCGGGCGAGCAGGCCGAGCACGGGCAGCACGCCGCCGAGCCCGCGGCCGAGGGCGGTCGCAGGCGCCGGAGCGAGGAGCCCGCGGCGGACGACAGCGGGTTCGGCCACCAGCAGCCCGCGCACGGCGGCGGCGACTTCCGCGAGCCGGGCGGCTTCGACGACCCGCAGGGCCGCGCCGCCGGGTTCGGCGCGCAGGGCCCCGACTTCGGCCAGCACGAGGCCCCCGACCAGGACGACCGCTTCGCCCCGCGGGGCGAAGCGTTCGGCGGCCGGGGTGCCGCGTTCGCAGGCGGCGAGGACTTCCGCACGCACGACGCCCCCGGTCACGGCGACGCGCCGGTCCAGGGTGGACAGTTCGACGAGCGGGGTGGCGCCCCCGCGCACGGGGAGCGCCCCGAGGGTGACCACGGTGACGGGTTCGCGCCGCAGGGTGACTCCGGGCCCGCCTTCGGCCAGACGACCGAGGGCGGCTACGGCGAGGCCCCCGGTACGCCGTTCGCCCCGCAGGACAACGGTTTCGGCCAGCAGCACACGGCCGAGGGCGACTACGCGGAGGCGCAGGGCGGCCAGTTCGCCCAGCAGGGCGGCGGAAGCGGCTTCGACGACGACCGCAACGCGCAGTTCGCACGGGACAACGACTTCGGCAGGCAGCACACGGCCGAAGGCGACTACAGCGACCAGTTCGCCCCGCAGGGCCACCAGCCCGCCGAGGGCAGCTACGGCGACACCCCGGGCGCGCACGACCAGCAGCACACCGCAGAAGGCAACTACGGCGACCAGTTCGCCCCGCAGGGCCACCAGCCCGCCGAGAGCGGCTACAGCGACGCCCAGGGTGCGCAGTTCGGGCAGGACAACGCCTTCGGCCACCAGCACACGGCCGAGGGCAACCAGTTCGCCGCGCAGGGCCAGCAGCACCCCGAGGGCGGCTACGGCGAAACCCCAGGCGCGCACGGGCAGCAGCACACCGCTGAGGGCGGCTACGGCGAAGCGCCGGCAGCCCAGCACACCGCCGAAGGCGACTACAGCGAGGCCCGCGGCGCGCAGGACGACTTCCGCCAGCACCCCGAGGGCGACAGCGGGTTCGCCGGTCGGGACGCGGGCTTCCGGCAGGCGCCGGAGGGCGGCTTCGACGGCGGGGCGGAGTTCGGCGGGCGCGGGTTCGGCCAGGAGCGGCCGGACTTCGGCGGGGCGCCGTTCCAGCCCGCGGCCGGGGCGCCCGAGCGGCCGATCGCGGCCGAGGAGCCCGTCGAGCTGTTCACCCACCCCGACCAGTCCAACCCCGGGGAGGGCGCGCCGCAGCAGAGCGCGCCGCCCGCCGCCGCGCTGCCCTCGTCCGGGGACCCGGCGCAGGCCGTGGCGGGGCTGCGCGCCCGGCTCGACGAGCTGGGGGTGCCCGCGCAGCGCTACCAGCTCGGCGCCGCCGGGCCGCGGGCCTGGACGCTGGAGCAGACCGGCGAGGGCTGGCGGGTCGGCTGGTACGACCAGGGCTTCGTGGCCCCCGCGGTGTTCGAGGACGTGGCCGACGCGTCGGCGTTCCTGCTCGGCAAGGTGCTGCTCGACACCGGGCAGACCGCCGCCGAGGTCGGGCAGTCCACCATGCAGGCGTCGCTGGCCGACCTGATGGCCGATGACGACGAGGCCCAGGAGCAGGCCCCGCCGCAGCAGCGGTTCGGCCCGCCCCCCGGCGGGTTCGGCGGCCAGGAACCGGGGCTGCCCACCCGCCAGCCCGCGCCCGCGCCGGTGCCGGAGGAGGTGTTCGCCCAGCCCCGCCCGGCCCCCGCCCGCAGGCCCGACCCGGCCCAGCAGGTGCAGCAGGCCCAGCAGCAGGGTGCCTCGCGCAGGCCGCAGGACTGGCCCATCCAGCCCCGCCAGGGCGAGCCGCCGCTGACCCTGTTCCGCGGCAAGCAGCTGCTGGAGCTGCCCCCCGGCACCGAGATCGACCGCTACGGCGAGCCCAGCGGCAACCTCACCTACGCCGCGGGCACCCCGTTCGAGCGCCGCTCCCTGGTGCCGGACTGGGTCGGGCGGCCCTACCGGGCCTACCGGGTCATCAAGCCCACCGAGGTGCTGACCGGGGTGGCGATCCCCTGGTTCGACCAGCCGGGCGGCGGCACCGCCTACCTGCTGGCGGGCTCCATCGCCGAGCTGCTCGACACCGGGCACCTCATCGAGGTCAACGACCGCGAGGCACCGACCCGACCGTGACGCGCCGTGCCCCCGGGGTCCGCCCCGGGGGCGCGGTCGGCCTCAGCTGATGACGAGGCCGTGCGCGGCGGCGAAGGCGATGGCGGTGTCCAGGTCGACCTTGGCGCCGCGCAGCTGCGCCTGCACCAGCCCGTCGGCGTCGAGGCGCGCGCCGCGCAGGTCGGCCCCGGTGAGCTTGGCGCCGGTCAGCCGGGCCCCGGTCAGGTCCGCGCCCCGCAGGTCGGCCTCGCGCAGGTCGGCGTCGACGAGGTTGGCCTCCCGGAACCGCAACCCCGCCAGCGTCGTCCGGCGCAGCGCCGCCCCGGACAGGCTCGCCAGGGTGAAGTCCGTGTCGGACAGCGACACCGGGATCCACCGGCAGTCCAGGAACGTCGACCCGAGGAACGTGCACCCCGAGAACCGGCTGTCGGTCAACGTCGCCCGGTCGAACGAGCACGACCGGAACGCCGAACTGGCGTGCACCGACTCCCCCAGGTCCACCCGGGTGAAGTCGCAGTCGGTGAACGTGCACCCGGTGGTCGACACGCCGCGCAGGTCCGCCTCGGTGAAGGCGCACGCGGTGAAGTGCCGCTGCTCCCACACCTGCTCGTGCAGGTCCGCGTCGGTGTAGTCCTCGCCCGTTTCCACGGTGGTCAGCTTGGCATGGTGCCCAGTGGGGGTGTGCGGGGCTCGCGTTGTGGACCGGTGGGGTGGGTCCGCTTGGGGGGTGGGGCGCCTTGGTGCCTTCTCATGCGACCACGGCCCAGGCTGGCGCGGGGGTAGCCCGGGCAAGGGGACCCCTGTTTTCAACGTTACCGGCGGGGGGCGACGGAACTCGACCCACGCGGAAGGGCTGTGGACAACTCGGGTGGGTGGGCGCAGCTCGGCGGGGGTCAGCGGAAGTCGCGGGAGCTGGTGGGGATGTGGGGGTGGAGGGGTTCCAGGTGCTCGGCGACGAGGGTGGTGACGCCGTGGGTGTTCTGGAGGGTGCCCCGGACCAGGAGGGCGGAGCTGGTGCGGGCGACCTTGCGGTAGCGGAGCCAGAGGCCGGGGGAGCAGACGACGTTGGCCATGCCGGTCTCGTCCTCGATGTTGAGGAAGGTGACGCCGCCCGCGGTCTGGGGGCGTTGGCGGTGGGTGACGGCGCCGCCGATGTGGACGCGGGTGCCGTGCTCGGTGTGCGGGAGCTGGGCGATGGGGAGGGCGCCGCGGCGGGTGAGGTGGGGGCGGAGGAACTCGGTGGGGAAGGTGTCGGGGGACAGGCCGGTGGACCAGACGTCGGCGGCGGCGCGTTCCAGGGCGTCCATGCCGGGCAGGGTCGGGGGGGTGGTGCCGACGGTGGTGCCGGGGAGGTGGTCGGGGCGGTCGGTGGCGGCGGCGCCCGCGGCCCAGAGGGCTTCGCGGCGGGTGAGGCCCAGGGACTCGAAGGCGCCCGCGGTGGCCAGGGCCTCCAGCTGGGGGCGGGTGAGCGGGACGCGGCGGACGAGGTCGACCAGGTCGCGGTAGGGGGTGGTGCCGCGGGCGGTGACGATGCGGGTGGCCAGGTCCTCGCCGATGAGGCGGACGGTGGACAGGCCGGTGCGCAGGGCGCTGCCGCGGTCGCGGCGGGCGCCGAGGGGGTCGACGCCGGTCCACGCGGCGGGTTCGAGGCGGGCGTGCTCGGTGCTGGCGTTGATGTCCGGGCCGCGGACCTCGACGCCGTGCCTGCGGGCGTCGGCGACCAGGGACTGCGGGGAGTAGAAGCCCATCGGCTGCGCGCGCAGCAGGGCCGCGCAGAACGCCGCCGGGTGGTAGAGCTTGAACCAGGCGCTCGCGAAGACCAGCAGGGCGAAGCTGAGCGCGTGGCTCTCCGGGAAGCCGAAGTTGGCGAACGCCAGCAGCTTCTCGTACACGCGCTCCGCCACCTCCGGGGGCAGGCCGTTGGCCAGGGCGCCGGTGTGGAAGCGCTCGCGCAGCCGCTCCATCCGGCGGGTGGAGCGCTTGGCGCCCATCGCCCGGCGCAGCTCGTCGGCCTCGGCGGGGGTGAAGTCCGCGACGTCGACGGCGATCTGCATCAGCTGCTCCTGGAACAGCGGCACCCCCAGCGTCTTGTCCAGGGCCTTGGCCAGCAGCGGGTGGTCGACGTGCGGCTCCTCCTCGCCGTTCTTGCGGCGGATGTAGGGGTGCACCGACCCGCCCTGGATGGGGCCGGGGCGGATCAGGGCGACCTCGACGACCAGGTCGTAGAACTCGCGCGGGCGCAACCGGGGCAGGGTCGCCATCTGCGCGCGGCTCTCCACCTGGAACACCCCGACCGAGTCCGCGGCGCAGAGCATGTCGTAGACGCGCGCGTCGGCCAGGTCCAGCCCGCCCAGGTCCACCTCGACGCCGTGGTGGTCGCGGACGAGGTCGACGGCGTAGTGCAGGGCCGAGAGCATCCCCAGGCCCAGCAGGTCGAACTTGACCAGGCCCACCGCGGCGCAGTCGTCCTTGTCCCACTGGAGCACCGTGCGGTCGGCCATCCGCGCGGGCTCCACCGGGCACACCTCGCTCACCGGGCGGTCGCAGATGACCATGCCGCCGGAGTGGATGCCCAGGTGCCGGGGGAAGTCCTCCAGCTGCCCGGCCAGCTCCAGCACCGCGGGCGGCACGTCGAGGTGGTTGTCGCCCGCGGTCTCGGCCAGCGGGCCCCACCGGTCGATCTGCTTGCTCCACGCGTCCTGCTGGCCCGGGGAGTACCCCAGGGCCTTGGCCATGTCCCGCACCGTCGACTTCGCCCGGTAGGTGATGACGTTGGCGACCTGGGCGGCGTGGCGGCGGCCGTGCTTGCGGTAGACGAACTGGATGGCCTCCTCGCGCCGGTCGGACTCGATGTCCAGGTCGATGTCCGGGGGCCCGTCGCGGGCCGGGGCCAGGAACCGCTCGAACAGCAGCTCCCAGCGCACCGCGTCGACCTTGGTGATGCCCAGCGCGAAGCACACCGCCGAGTTCGCCGCCGACCCGCGGCCCTGGCAGTAGATGCCCGAGCGCCTGCAGAACTCCACGATGTCCCACACCACCAGGAAGTAGCCGGGGAACCCCAGCTCCTCGATCACCCGCAGCTCGTGGGCGATCTGGTCGTAGGCGCGCGGGGCCTCCGCGGCCGAGCCGTACTTGGCCGCGGCGCCCCGGTAGGTCAGCTCGCGCAGGTAGGTGGTCTCGGTGTGCCCCGGCGGCACGTCGAACGGGGGCAGCTCGGGGGCCACCAGGCGCAGGTCGAACGACAGCTGCACGCCGAGCACGGCCGAGCGCTGCACCGCGCCGGGGTAGCGGTGGAACCGGGCCAGCATCTCCGCCCCCGTGCGCAGGTGCGCGGTGGGGGCGGGCGGCAGCCACCCGGCGAGGTCGTCGAGGCTGCGCCGGGCGCGCACCGCGGCCACCGCGGCGGCCAGCCTGCCGCGCGCGGGCTGGGCGAAGTGCACGGCGTTGGTGGCCACGGTGGGCAGCCGCAGCTCGGCGGCCATCGCCGCCAGCAGGTCGTTGCGGGTGGAGTCCTCGGGCAGGCCGTGGTCGGTCAGCTCGACGAACACCCGCTCGTCGCCGTAGCAGGCCCTGAGCGCGGCCAGCTCGGCGAACGCGGCCGCGGGCCCCTCCCGGTCGAGGGCGCGGCGGACGGCGCCCTTGCGGCAGCCGGTGAGCACGACGCAGTGGTCGCGGGTCTGCTCGACGACCTCGCGCAGGTCGTAGGCGGGCTTGCCCTTCTCCCCGCCCGCCAGGTGCGCGGTGGTGAGCACCCCGCAGAGCCGGTGGTAGCCCTCGGTGCCGTCGGCCAGCAGCAGCAGGTGCTCGCCCTCCGGGTCGGCCACCCCGTTCTGCGGGGCGGTCAGCCCCAGGCTCAGCTCGGTGCCGAACACCGTGCGCACGCCCAGTTCCCTGGCCGCCTCGGCGAAGCGCACCACCCCGTACATGCCGTCGTGGTCGGTGATCGCCAGGGCGTCCAGGCCGAGCAGGGACGCGGCCTCCACCAGCTCCTCGGGGTGGCTGGCGCCGTCGAGGAAGCTGAAGTTGGAGTGGCAGTGCAGCTCGGCGTAGGGGACCCGGGAGTCGCCGTCGGGGTGGTCGGTGGGCGCGGGCGCGGCGGTGCCCACCGGCGGGGCGTAGCGCTCGCGCTTGCGCGTCCACGCCGGGCTGTCGCCGCCGTCGCCGGTCTCCGGGGCGCGGCCGGAGAGGATGCGCTCCAGCTCCGACCAGCGCACCGGGGGGTTGTTCCAGCCCACCGGCCTAGAGCTCGTCCTCCGGTGGGCGGCGCTGCTCGGGGATGAGCGCGGCCAGGTCCACCAGGTCCCACCACTCGGCCACGGCCAGGTCGTCGTCGGGGTTCACTCGTACAGTCCCTCCACCGTCCACTTGAGGTTCTCGCGCACCAGCAGGTACGCGCTGTGCGCGCCCTCCTCGGAGCGCAGCAGGACCTGCACGCGGGCGCGCCGGTGCGCCGCCGCCGGGTCCCACCAGGTCTCGTCGGCGGGCCAGGGCCCGGCCCAGGCCAGCACCGGGCGGGCCGGTGCGCCGTCCACCGCCACGTCGGTGGGGGTGGCGGTGAGGGCGAAGCGGCCGTCCACGCCGACCGGGCCGCCGCCGGGGCCCAGGACGGTGGCGGGCAGCGGGCGGGTGGGCACCACCGCGGGCGAAGGCGCGGGGACGCGGCCGGGCCAGGGACGGTCCGGCGGGGTGGCCGGGGTGCGCTCGTCGCCCCACGGCACCAGGTGGACGCGGTCGGCCGGGCCCAGGCCGCCGCCGAGCACGGGGGTGCGCACCGCGTCCGGGCCGAGCAGGCCCTGCACGTGCGCCATGGCCCTGGCGGCGCGGGCGGTGGCCTCGTCGTCGCCCTCCTGCCACAGCGAGACCTGCAGGGCGGTGCCGGTGACCAGCTCCTCGGGCACCAGGCGCAGCTCCACCACCCCCGCCGACGGGCGGTCGGCGGCGCGCAGCCAGCCGTCGAGCTGCCAGCGCAGGCGGTCGGCCATGGCCGAGGGGGTCAGCGGGTCGGCGCAGCGCCAGACCCGGCGCAGGTGCTCGCCGCGCGCGGTGGTGGCCTCGATGGCCAGGCGGGTGCAGGCCAGGCCGTGCGCGGCGAGGGTGGCGTGCAGGCGCTCGGCCAGGCCGCGGGCGGCGAACGCGGCGGCCTCGACCCGCTCCAGCGGCTCGTCCGGGGTGTGCGCGGCGGTGAGGTCGGCCGGTGGGGTGCGGCGGCTCGGCGGGCGCTCCTGCAGGCCGCGGGCGAGCCGGTGGGCCAGCACCGCGTCGGCGCCGAAGCGGGAGGCGACGTCGTGCTCGGGCAGGGCGCCGAACGCGCCCAGGGTGCGCAGGCCGAGCCTGCGCAGCAGGTCGACCAGCTCGGCGCGCTCGGGCAGCAGCTCGGCGGTGGCCAGCGGGGCGAGGAAGGCGGGGGTGGCGCCCGCGGGCACCAGCAGGCCGCGGCGGGCGGCCAGGGTGGCGGCGAACAGCCCGTCGGCGGCGCCGACCACGGCCTCGGCGTCGGCCGCGGCGGCCACCGCGTCGATCAGCCGCTCGGCCACCCGCTCCTCGGTGCCGTAGTAGGTGACCGGGCCGCGCGCGGGCACCGCGACCACGCCGGGGCGCACGACCTCCACGCCCGGGGCCAGCTCCTCCACGGCGGCGGCGACCGGTTCGAACAGCCGGGCGTCGCGGTCGGCGTCGGCGGGCAGCACCGCCAGGTCCGGGCAGCGGCCCTGGGCCTCGCGGCGGCGCATGCCCCGGCGCACCCCCTCGCCGCGGGCGGCGGCGTTGGCGGCGAGCACCCGGTTGGCCGCGACCACCGCGGCGGGGACGTCCACGGGCAGCCCGGCGACCTGGCCCGCGGCGACCACGGGCCAGTCGGGGCACCAGAGGACGAACAGGCGACTCACCCGGCACCTCCCCCGCGGACCTCGGCCGGGCCCACCCCGGTCGATGGGTCGAACATATGTTCGAACACCGGGCGCGTCAAGCGGCTCGGCGGCGGTTCACCTTGCAGCGTGACGGTGCGGACGACGGGCCGCGCCGCGGCGCCGCGCCCGGTCGCGCTGACCCGCACCTCGCGCCCGCGCAGGTGCCCGTGCCCCTCCCCCAGGCCCCACCAGCGGTCGCCGTCGACGCGCAGCTCCACCTCCGCGGCGGGCCAGCCGCCCAGCGGCAGCAGCACCGCGCCGCGGCTGCGGGCGCGCGCGGAGAGCTTGCGCGCCAACGCCTCCGCGACCCGGGAGGCCGAGACTGCCACGAGGTCGAACCCGTCGAGCAGCGCGGCCACCACCGCGCCGACGTCCCCGCCGGGGCTGGGCACCAGCGCGACGCGGTCGGTGCGCACGCCCGCCTCCTCGGCGGCGACGAGGCCGAGGGCGGGCAGCCCCACGACGGCGGCCCAGGACCCGGCGCGGGTGGGCTCGGCCAGCAGCGCCAGCAGGAGCGCGGCGCCGTGCACGGCGACGGTCCCGCCGCGGCGCAGGCCGCCCCAGGGGAACAGGTCGGCCAGGTCGGCCCGGACGGGGATGGTGCGCACCTCGGGCGCGGACCCGGCGAGGGCGGCCGCCAGCCGGTCCACTGTGGACGGCAGCGGCACGGGGCCCGGCGAGGTCACGACGACCCCCGGGACGGGGAGCCGGGGGCCCTCAGGTGTCTCCCCGACCTGAAGGCCCCCGGACGCCCCACCGCACACCTCCCACGTCGCCGCGCGTACCGCTCAATACGCGCGGAGCCGTGGGGAGACGGCGGATCGGGGTGGTCTCGACGACACCCCGGGCTCAGCTCGAACACTTGTTCGACTGGCATCAGAATACCGAGATCAGCGCAGGTGTCAAGCGCGACCGGGAGCACGTCCCCGGCGCGCCGGGGACCGCTAGGCTGCGGGCAGTTGCTTTGCGCCACTGACCCTGGGAGCAGGACATGCCGGACACCGACGCGATCCCCGCCAGCTGGCGCTCCTGGACCGGCGCCCACGGCGGCCTGCTCGGCGGCCTGCTGCTCGACCACGCGGGCCGCCGCGTCCCCGGCGCCGCGGCCAGGGCGCTGCACCTGACCTACCTCAGCTCCGTCCGGGCGCCCGAGGTGCTGGTGGAGACCACGCTGGTGAAGGCGGGCCGCAGCGCGTCGGTGGTGACCGCGCAGCTCATCGCCGAGGACCGCGTGTCCGTGCTGGCCACCGGCACCTTCGGCCCCTCGGTCAGCGGCCCGGGGCTGCCCGGACCGACCGCACCCCGCGTGCCCGCGCCGGACGACGTGTCGGGCGTGGAGTTCCCCGGCCACCTGGTGCCCTTCGCCGAGCACCTGGAGATCCGCCCCGTGGGCAGGCTCCCGCTCAGCGGCGGCGACGACCCGGAACTGGTGGGCTGGGCGCGCATGCCCGCCCCTCCCCCGCGCCCGGAGTCGGCGGCGGTGATCATGCTCGACGCCCTGGCCCCGGGCCTCTACGCGATCCGCGAGGACCCGGTCCCCGTGCCCACGGTCGAACTCGCGGTGCACTTCGGCGACGCCGCCGCGGACTACGACGCCCGGGAGTGGGCCCTGCTGCGCATCCGCACCGAGCACGCGGGCGGCGGCTGGTGCGTCGACGCCAGCGAGGTCTGGGACGCCCGCGGCCACCTGATCGCCACCGGCCGCCAAGCCCGCCGGGTCATCGAGACGCCGTGAGGGGCGGCTGCCCGGAGCAGCCGCCCCTCACCACTCGCTGGAGAGCACCCCGCGTGAATTGGACGCGGTGGTGGGTTGTGGGTCCGCGGAATGCGGCCCCTAGTGGGCGAAGTGGCGGGTGCCGGTCAGGTAGACGGTGACGCCCGCGGCCTCGGCGGCGGCGAGGACCTTGGCGTCGCTGACGGAACCGCCGGGCTGGACGACGGCCTTGACGCCCGCCTGGGCGAGGACCTCCAGGCCGTCGGGGAACGGGAAGAAGGCGTCGGAGGCGGCGACGGCGCCCTTGGCGCGGTCGGCGCCCGCGCGGGCGACGGCGAGCTTGGCGGCGTCGACGCGGTTGACCTGGCCCATGCCGCAGCCGACGGTGGCGCCGCCGGTGGCGATGACGATGGCGTTGGACTTGACCGCGCGGCAGGTGCGCCAGGCGAAGGCCAGGTCGGCCAGGGTCGCCTCGTCGGCGGGGGCGCCGGTGGCCAGGGTCCAGCCGGAGGGGTCGTCGCCGGGGGCGTCGAGGGCGTCGGACTGCTGCAGGAGCAGGCCGCCGGAGATGGGGCGCAGCTCGGTGCCGCCGCGGCGCGGGGGCTCGGCGATGAGGACGCGGATGTTCTTCTTGCGGGTCAGCACCTCCACCGCGCCGTCGGCGTAGGCGGGGGCGACGATGACCTCGGTGAAGACCTCGGCCACCTGCTCGGCCATGTCCACCGACACCTCGCGGTTGGCCGCGATCACCCCGCCGAAGGCGCTGAGCGGGTCGCAGGCGTGCGCGCCGCGGTGCGCGGCGGCGATGTCCACCTCGGACACCGCGATGCCGCACGGGTTGGCGTGCTTGATGATCGCCACGCACGGGTCGGCGTGGTCGTGCGCGGCGCGCCAGGCGGCGTCGGCGTCGACGTAGTTGTTGTAGGACATCTCCTTGCCGTGCAGCTGGGTCGCCGTGGCGAGCCCGGTGCCGCCGTCGCCGCTGGTGTACAGGGCGGCGCGCTGGTGCGGGTTCTCGCCGTAGCGCAGCACCGAGCGGCGGTCCCAGGTGGCGCCGACCCAGCCGGGGAAGCCGGAGCCCTCGTCGTCGGGGGCCAGCGCGGAGCCGATCCAGGACGCCACCGCCACGTCGTAGGCCGCGGTGTGCCGGTAGGCGGCGGCGGCCAGCGAGCGGCGGTCGGCCAGGGTGAACCCGCCCTCGGCCACCTGCGCCAGCACCCAGTCGTAGCGGGCCGGGTCGACCACCACGGCCACCGAGGCGTGGTTCTTCGCCGCCGCGCGCACCATGGCCGGGCCGCCGATGTCGATCTGCTCCACGCACTCGTCCGGGGTGGCGCCGGAGGCCACCGTCCTGACGAACGGGTAGAGGTTGACCACCAGCAGGTCGAACGCCTCGATGCCCAGCTCGCCGAGCTGCGCGACGTGCTGCGGGTTGCCGGTGTCGGCCAGCAGGCCCGCGTGCACGCCGGGGTGCAGGGTCTTGACCCGCCCGTCGAGCGACTCGGGGAAGCCGGTGACCTGCTCGACCGGGGTGACCGGCACGCCCGCGTCGGCGATCGCCTTCGCGGTGCCGCCGGTGGAGACCACCTCGACGCCTGCGGCGTGCAGGCCCGAGGCCAGCTCCACCAGGCCCGCCTTGTCCGACACGCCGACCAGGGCGCGGCGAACCGGCCTGCGGGAATCCGTCACGGGATGCTCACCTTTCGTCCGTCCACGGTGTAGCCCTGCCGGGCCATGCCCACGACCACCTCGACCAGCAGCCGCCGCTCCACCGCCTTGATCCGCTCGTGCAGGCCCGCCTCGTCGTCGCCGGGGTGCACCGGCACCGGCTCCTGGGCGATGATCGGGCCGGTGTCCACGCCGCCGTCGACCAGGTGCACCGTGGACCCGGTGCACCGCACGCCGTAGGCCAGCGCGTCGGCCACCGCGTGCGCGCCGGGGAAGCTGGGCAGCAGCGCGGGGTGGGTGTTGATGATGCGGCCGCCGAAGCGCGCCAGGAACGCCGGGCCGAGGATCTTCATGAAGCCCGCGGAGACGACCAGGTCGGGCTCGTGCGCGGCGACGGCCGCGGTGAGCGCGGCGTCCCAGGCGGCGCGGTCGGGGTGGTCGCCCACCCGGACGGTGAACGTGGGCAGCCCGGCCCGCTCGGCCCGCGCGGTGCCCTCGATGCCCGCCCGGTCGGCGCCGACGGCGACGAGGGTGGCGGGGAACCCGGGGGCCGCCGCTTCGTCGAGCAGGGCCTGCAGCAGGGTGCCGGTCCCGGAGACCAGGACCACGATCCTGGCCGGGGTGGCGGGCTGGTACGTCGCGCTCAGCACGGGCTCCTGGGGCGGGCGGTGGACCGGGTTCCGCCCCAGGGTAAGCGGTGCTCAGTTGACCTTCGTCAGCGGCCCGAACCGGCTCCGGGGCCGTCCTCGGGCCCGTCGCCGGGCTCGTCACCCGGGTCGTCGTCGAGGTCGTCGGCACCGGGTTCGGCGTCGGTTTCCCCGTCGTCGCCGGGGTTCTCGGGCTCCTGCTCCTCGTCGGGGTCGTCGTCGAGGTCGTCGTCGAGGTCGGGCTCGGCGCGCGGGCGCGAGCGCTCCCCGGTGGTCCAGGCCACCACCGACCCGGGCACTGCGACCCACAGCACACCCGCCAGCGACACCCACGCCGCCCGCAGGTCGACGGGGTTGAACGCGCCCCCGCCGAACGCCCCGCCCGCGCTGCCCGCCAGCACCGCGAGCGCCATCGCCACCACGACCGCGGCCACCACGACGGCCCGCAACCGCCCCGCGGGCGCCACCGCCACGTCGCGCAGCGTCCACCCGACCACCGCCCCCACCGCCGCCGGGAGCAGCAGCAGCGCGAACCACCACGGCGCGGCGTGGTCGGGCAGCACGCCCAGCAGCGGGAACGCGGGCACCGGCCCACCGGTGAAGCCGAACGGCCCGATCCCCACCTCCCCCAGCGCGAACCCCGGCCCGGTCGCGAACCCGGTCGCCGCGATCACCGCGTTGGGCAGGTACCCCAGCGACAGCAGCAGCATCCCCAGCCCGCTGCCCGCCCCGTCGACCGCGAACAGGTCCCGCACGGTCCCGAACGACCCGAGCAGCGCGGCCAGGAAGACCGTCGCCCCGATGGCGAGGAACGCGGCCAGGGCCAGCAACCCCGCCTTGAGCCCCCGCCACGCCAGCTCATCGATCCGCTCCCGCACCCCGAACCCCGCCCTGGGCAGCACCCCGGCCGACGCGGCCAACGCCGAGATCAGCGCCGGGTAGTACAGGGCGGCCAGCGGGTCCGCGGTGGCCGAACCCCCGGAGGACGCGATGGCGAACAACAACCCGACGACGCCGTGCGCCCCCGCGATCGTCCCGACGATCCACGCGGCCCGCTTCGGGGTGTGGGCGTCCAGCCGCTCGGCCGCCGTGGCAGCGGTGCGCCACACCATCAACGCCGCCGCGATCGTCGGCAGCAGCGGCAGCACACCCAGCTCCCGCCCCCCGAGGGACAACGGCACCTGGTGCGCGGCCAACCACCCGGGCACCGCGGCCGCCAACACCCCGGTGGTGGAGAAGACCGCCCGAGCAGCGGTGGCCATCCCGATGGCCAGCACAGCCGCGACGACGGCGTAGGTCGTGAGGACGGGGCTGAGCGCGGCCACCGCGAGAACCCTGGCGGTGGCCTGCGCGGGCGCCCCCCGGGTGCGGGTGGACCGGGGACCGGGGTGGAGCAGCGCCATGCACCCCACTGTGACACCGAAGGGTGACACCACGGCAGAGGCGCGCCGCTGGGCGCGGGGGTGCTGGGGTGGGTGGCGGAGCCGGGTGCGTCCGCTGGCTTTGCGTACTGCTGTCGAGGCCGGGACTTGGCCCGGGGGCTTGGGTGGTAGCCCGGTTGGGCCTCGGAGGGCGGTCACCCTCTCGCACACCCACGACCCACGCTGGCGCCGAGGTACCCCGGGCAAGGGGACCCCTGTTTTCAACGTTACCGGCAGGGAGCGACGAAACTCGACCCCCGCGACAGGGCTGTGGACAACTCGGCCGACCAGCTCATACCACCACACACCGCGCCCTTCCGAACCTCCTTCTTTGCCCACGGCGCAACCACTTGCGCAGCGGGAAGCCCGGCTACGACAATGCTCGATGCCTTTCCGGCAAACGCAAAACGGGCACCCCCACCTGGGGAGTGCCCGTTGCGCGGAGAGCGGATCAGCCCTGCTGGGGGTGCCCCCCGGGCGGGGTCCCCGGAGGCGTCCCGAACTGGCCCTGCTGCGGCGCGAACGTCGTCTGCTGCCCCGCGGGGGGCACGCCCGGGCCGGGCTGCTGGCCGGGGGCGGGCTGGGGCTGGCCGTAGGGGCTCTGGAACTGGCCGGACGGCGGGTTGAAGCCGCCGGGAGGGGGCGGGAACTGGCCGGTGTGGGGGTAGACCGGGACCTGCTGGGAGGGCTGCGGGGGCTTGAGGACGCCCAGCTCGAACAGGTAGGCGGCCACGATGGTGAGGGTCTGCAGGAGGCTGAAGATGAGGATGAGGATCGCGCCCGCACCCATGTCGTAGTCGGTGGTGAAGGTGCTGAAGAGGGAGGCCAGGGTGGTCACGACGACGACCACCGGGGGGAGCAGGCCGATCTTCTTGTCGCCGGGGAGCACGGCGGTGATGCAGAGCGCGCCGCCGATGCAGAGCAGGGCGGGGATCCAGCCGAGGCCGTTGCCGAAGTAGGAGGCGTTGCCCGCGCCGGAGACGTCGGCGACCGGGGCGAAGCCGAGGAAGAGGTTGAGCAGGCCGAGACCCGCGACGACCAGGCTGAGGATCTGCGCGGGGGTCAGCTTGGTGCCGGGGGCGGCGGGCTGGGCGTAGCCGGGGTGCGGCTGCGGCTGGGGCTGCCCGGGGTAGCCACCCGGTGCACCGCCTGGGTAGGTCATCGCGTGCTCTCCTCGACTCACTCGACGCGACTGGCACGACGCCAGAGACGTTGCGGGCGCTGGGGGTCCGCCCGGGGCCGGTTGGACGCGCCGGGGCGCGCCCCGGTTCCGCCGAACGCCGGACCCGCGGACGTGGGCGGACGCTACACCACCGGGGGCCGCCCGCGCGGTGCACCGGCGGGGAACCGCCGAGGGCCGGGCACCCCGCGCGGGGGTGCCCGGCCCTCGGACCGTGCTGCTTACTTGGCGGCGAACAGCTCGCGCGCCAGCGCGGCGGTCTCGGACGGGGTCTTGCCGACCTTCACGCCCGCGGCCTCCAGCGCCTCCTTCTTGGCCTGCGCGGTGCCCGCGGAGCCGGAGACGATGGCGCCCGCGTGGCCCATCGTCTTGCCCTCGGGGGCGGTGAAGCCCGCGACGTAGCCGACGACCGGCTTGGTCACGTTCTCCTTGATGTAGGCCGCGGCCCGCTCCTCGGCGTCGCCGCCGATCTCGCCGATCATGACGATCAGCTCGGTCTCCGGGTCGGCCTCGAACGCGGCCAGGCAGTCGATGTGCGTGGTGCCGATGATCGGGTCGCCGCCGATGCCCACCGCGGACGAGAAGCCGATGTCGGACAGCTCGTACATCATCTGGTAGGTCAGCGTGCCGGACTTCGACACCAGGCCGATCTTGCCGGGGCCGGTGATGTTCGCCGGGATGATGCCCGCGTTGGACTTCCCGGGGGAGATCAGGCCGGGGCAGTTGGGGCCGATGATGCGGGTCTTGTTCCCCTTGGCCACCGCGTGCGCCCAGAAGTAGGCCGAGTCGTGCACCGGGATGCCCTCGGTGATGACCACGGCCAGCTCGATGCCCGCGTCGACGGCCTCGATGACCGCGTCCTTGGCGAACTTCGGCGGCACGAAGATGACGGTGACGTCGGCGCCGGTCTCGGCGATGGCCTCGGCCACGGAGCCGAACACCGGGATCTGCTGGCCCTCGATCTCGGCCTTGGTGCCCGCCTTGCGCGGGTTCACCCCGCCGACGACGTTGGTGCCGGACTTGATCATCCGGGTGGTGTGCTTCGTGCCCTCGGACCCGGTCATGCCCTGGACGATGACCTTGGAGTTCTCAGTGAGGAAGATTGCCATGTCAGGTCACGCCCCAGCCGCGAGCTCGGCGGCCTTGTCGGCCGCGTTGTCCATCGTGTCGACCACGGTCACCAGCGGGTGGTTGGCCTCGGCCAGGATGCGGCGGCCCTCCTCGACGTTGTTGCCGTCGAGGCGCACGACCAGCGGCTTGGTGGCGGTGTCGCCCAGGATGCCCAGGGCGGAGACGATGCCGTTGGCCACCGCGTCGCAGGCGGTGATGCCGCCGAAGACGTTGACGAACACCGACTTGACGTCCGCGTCGCCCAGGATGATGTTGAGGCCGTTGGCCATCACCTCGGCCGAGGCGCCGCCGCCGATGTCGAGGAAGTTGGCGGGCTTGACCCCGCCGTGCTTCTCCCCGGCGTAGGCCACCACGTCCAGGGTGGACATGACCAGGCCGGCGCCGTTGCCGATGATGCCGACCTCGCCGTCGAGCTTGACGTAGTTGAGGTCCTTGGCCTTGGCCGCGGCCTCCAGCGGGTCCTCGGCGTCCTGGTCGACCAGGTCGGCGTGCTGCGGGTGGCGGAAGCCCGCGTTCTCGTCGAGGGTCACCTTGCCGTCGAGGGCGATGACCTTGTCCTGCGGGTCGCGCACCAGCGGGTTGACCTCGACCAGGGTCGCGTCCTCGCTGACGAAGGTCTCCCACAGCTTGACCACGACCTCGGCGGCCTGGTCGGCGATGACCTCGGGGAACTTGCCCGCGGCGACGATCTCCTTGGCCTTGGCCAGGTCCACGCCCTCGATGGCCGACACCGGCACCTTGGCCAGGGCCTCGGGGCGCTCCACGGCCAGCTGCTCGATCTCCATGCCGCCCTCGGCCGACGCCATGGCCAGGAAGGTGCGGTTGGTGCGGTCGAGCAGGAAGGAGAAGTAGTACTCCTCGGCGATGTCGGACGCCACGGTCACGAGCACCTTGCGGGTGATGTGGCCCTTGATGTCCAGGCCGAGGATCGCCTCCGCCTTGGCCTGCGCCTCGTCGGCGGTCTCGGCGAGCTTGACGCCGCCCGCCTTGCCCCGGCCGCCGGTCTTGACCTGCGCCTTGATGACGGTGGTCTGGCCCAGCGACTCGGCGTGCGCGCGCGCTTCCTCGGGGGTGGCAGCCACGTGCCCCGGCAGGACCGGGACCCCGTGGGCGGCGAAGAGGTCCTTCGCCTGGTACTCGTACAGGTCCACTCGACAGTCTCCTGACTCCGGTGTCGACGTGCTGCTGTCGGACGCGCAACCGAGCCGTCGTGGGGTCGCGGCGCGGCGGTGCTGCGGTCGGACGAGAAGGACCCTAGCGAGGTCGGTTTACCGTTGACACTTCGCACCCGGTGAGGTAGGTCACGAGCGGTGGTGAATTGGCTCACCACGCGTAGCGATGGTCACCCGTGAGCGGTGTCGGCCCAGGTCAGGGCGTCGTCGTAGGCGATGGCGCGGACGTCGTCGGCGTCCTCGGCGGCCAGCAGCGCGGCCACCTCCGCGACCCGCCCGCCGACCACCACGGCGTCGGCGTCCTCCTGCAGTGCCACGGCCACGACGTGCTCGGCGGCGGTGAGCCCGCCCGCGTGCACGACCTCGACGCCCGCGTCGCGCAGCTGCCGGGCGACGACGTGCGCGCCGTCGGCGTCGCGCGCGCCGAACTCCGCCACCACCACCCGCAGCCTGCTCACCGGCGCGCCCCCTTGGCCGTGCCCGCGACGAGCGCGGCGATGAGCAGCGCGACGACGGTGGCCAGCGCCAACCAGGTGCCGGGCCCCGGGGTGCTGCCCGCGGCGCGGGCGGCGGTCAGCGGGTACTCCAGCGACCGCACCGCGGCCAGCAGCGCACCGCCGACGAGCAGCGCGGCGGCGCGGGCCGGGCGGGCGACGGCCGCCGTGGCCGCGGCGGCCAGCAGCGACAGCACCGCCGCCCACAGGCCCGCGGAGGCGAAGTCCACGGTGGACCAGAGGCCGGGCGCGGCGAAGCCGGGGGCGCGCACCGCGGGCAGGCCGAACGCGCCGAGGGCGAACAGCACCCCGGCGGCCAGCGGCGCGGCCACGCCCAGGCGCAGTTCGCGCGGCGGCGGGTCCTCGTCGAGGGCGTACCGCTCGGCGCTGCCCGCCAGGCCCGCGAGCACCGCGGCCCCCGCGGCGGCGGCCACGGCGAACCCGGCCGCCCACACCCCGTTGCCCGGGGCGTAGACCGGCGTCCGGTCGACCTCGGCCAGCACGGCGCCGATGGTGGCCGCGCCCGCGAACGGCACCGCGGCCAGGGCGACGGTGAAGGCGGGGCGGACGGCACCGGCGAACCGGGGGGCGGCCAGCAGCAGCGACAGCACGAACACCAGGCCCGCCACCGGGTAGAAGAGGTCGTCGACGAACACCTCCGGCCCGCGCAGCCCGTCCGGCGGGGCGGTCCCCGCCACCAGGCCCGCGGCCACCGCGTCCACCACGACCTGCTCGGAGGCCGCGGCGACCAGGCTGAGCACGGCGGCGACCAGGCCCAGCAGGGCGGCGACGCCGTGCATCGCTGCGCCCGCGCTGGTGCGCCAGTACCCGACCACCGACTGCCAGACCCGGGCCGCGACGGCGACGAGCGGGGCGGTGGCGAGCAGCAGCAGGACGGCGGCCAGGGCCACGACCGGGCCCCAGGTCGCGTGCAGGCCGTCGGAGCGCAGCCCGGCCGCGGTGTTGGGCAGCTCGACGGCGGCGAGCCCGAGCAGCAGCCCCAGCGGCACGCCGGTGGCGATGGAGCGGTGCGCCGACGGCGTGGAGCACAGCAGCACCAGCGGGACGGTCACCATCAGCAGGGTGAGCCCGAGGCCCGGCAGGGTGGGCGCCGACCCGGCGTCGTCGGCGAGCTGGAACAGGTTGTCCGAGCGGTAGGGGGCGCTGAACAGGCCCGCGCCCGCGAACGGCGCCAGCACGAGCACCGCCGCGAGCGAGCCGCCCCGGCGGGCGGCCGGGCGGTCGCCGGTGGGGTCGTCGAACTCGGCGGTGTACGGGGTGGCCTCGTCGGTGCGGGGACGGCCGAAGGCGAGCACCGCGGCGGCGGTGCCGAGCAGGTGCCCGGCGAGCAGCAGCCAGGTGCCCGCGCCGGTGCCGACCGGGTCGAGGCTGTGGAACAGCGCGACCTCGGGCCGGGAGGTGTAGAGCGGCTCGACGGCGAACTGGAGGTCGAGCAGGAACCGGGCGGGCAGCAGCGCGCCCGCGCCGACCAGCACGGCGGCGCCGAGCACCGGCCTGCCGCGGGCGAAGGCGGCGGCCGCGGCGGCGGGCGGGAGCAGGGACAGCACCACCAGCAGCGGCAGCGCGGTGAACCCGGGCGGCGGGCCGCCGGAGATCGGGCCGACGGCGTACCCGAGCGCCTGGAGCACCCCGGCACCGGCGGCCAGGCCCACGGCGGTGCGGACGCGCCGGGGCACGTCGGCCCAGCCCACCCGGTCGGCGGCGCCGGTGAGCGGGGCGCGGTCGGGCTCGGCGGGCGCGGCGGGGCCGGGCGCAGGGGTCCGCTGGTTCATCACGGCCAAGTTAGCAACCGGCGCCACCCGAGCCCGTCGGCAGCGCGCGGGACGCGGGGGTGCGGGGGCGCCCACTGGCGGGACGGCGACACGTGACTAGTACAGCGTTGAACCAACGCCGTGACCCCGGCAAGATCGCAGGGGTGATCGTGGGTGCGCCGTGACGCGCATCCGTGGGCTTGGTTGCCACCCGGGGGCGTTCATCAAACGAGACCCCGGTCACACCGACCGGGTGATTTCCCGGTGACGGTGCGGCGTTTCCGCTGCTCAACCAGCCGGCGCCGAACCGCGCCCGCCACCGCCCCGCAGCCTGCTGTTGCCCAGCGCGGGACCGCACCGTTACTGTCCCCGGGTCCGTTGTCACAGTCAGGTCACGAATGGGGCAGGGAAGGCATCCAGCCGACCCGACCGGGATCCCCGCCCGGCGCCCCGCACCGAGCAGGCCCGTCCCCCGCGGGTCGGTGTCGGACCCGGCTCCCCGAACGCGGAAGGCTTGGTCTTGTCTCGACATCGCTCCACCGGCGGTGAACAGGAGTTCACCGCGCCCGACGAGGCGCTCGAACGCATCTCGACCCGGGCACGCGGCGCGCACCGCATCGCCGCACCCAGCTCCGCCGTCCGCGGCCGGGTCGTCGTCGCCGCCGTGGCGATGGGCGCCTTCGCCGCCGCCGCGGCCGGGCAGACCCTCCAGACGGCCGCCGCGGGCACCCCCGACGAGCCCGCCGTCCCCCTCGCGGGCATCCGCAACGCCAGCGCCACCATGGCCCTGGGCGGTGACGCCACCACCTCCTCCTCGACCACCCCCGAGCTGCTGGAGGCCGCGGGCGGCACCGACGCGGCCGTCGAGGCGCAGAAGATGGCCTCCACCGAGCGCGTCGTGCAGGCCCGCGACCAGCGGATCGCCCAGCAGAAGGCGGCCGAGGAGGAGGCCAAGCGACCCAAGGTCGTGCGGCCCGCCGAGGGCACCTTCACCTCCGGCTTCGGCGCCCGCTGGGGCGTCACGCACTACGGCGTGGACATCGCCAACCGGATCGGCACCCCGATCGTCGCCGTCGCCGACGGCGTGGTGATCGAGGTCGGCCCCGCCTCCGGCTTCGGCCTGTGGGTCCGCGTGCAGCACGACGACGGCACCATCTCGGTCTACGGGCACGTCAACGACTACGTCGTGCGCGAGGGCCAGAAGGTCAAGGCGGGCCAGCTGATCGCCCACATCGGCAACCGCGGCCAGTCCACCGGCCCGCACCTGCACCTGGAGATCTGGGACGGCAGCGGCCGCAAGGTCAACCCGGCGCCCTGGCTCGCCGCGCGCGGCGTCCAGCTCTGAGCCTCCCCCAAGCCCAGACCCCGACACCGCGCACGCCCCCCGGCCACCCCCCGGTGCCGGGGCACCCCAGGACGCCGGGCGACCCCGCCCGGCTCCCCCGCACTGCACCCGCTCGCGCAGCGCCCACTCGTGCACCCGCTCGCACTGCACCCGCTGGTGCCGCGTCCCCCCATCCACACCGCACAGTGAACCGCAGGGGTACGACAATCCCCGAGCGGTTTTCCGCGCGGTAGGTTCTGCGGGTGAGCGGCTTCTCCCCCCGGCGCCTGGAGCGCTGGCGCACCGGCCTGACCGGGTACGTCGAGCGCGGCTCCGTCCCGGACCTGGTCGCCCTGGTCGACCGCGACGGCGAGGCGCACGCCGTCGTCGCCGGGTCGGTGGGCCGCGACACCCCGTTCCGCATCTCGTCGATGACCAAGCCGGTGGTCGCGGCCGCCGCGATGGTCCTGGTCGAGGAGTGCGCGCTGCGCCTGGACGACCCGGTGGACCCGTGGCTGCCGGAACTGGCCGACGTGCCGGTGCTGCGCTCGCTCACCGGCCCGGTCACCGACACCGTCGCGCTGGCCCGCCCCATCACCGCCCGCGACCTGCTCACCTCCACCCTGGGCACCGGGCAGCTGCTCGCCCCGCCCGGCACCTACCCCGTGCAGGAGGCGCTGGCCGAGGCGGGCCTGGCCCCCGGGCCGCCGCGGCCCGCGCGGATGCCCGCCCCCGAGGAGTACCTGCGGCGGGTGGGCGGCGTGCCGCTGCTGGCCCAGCCCGGGCAGTCCTGGTTCTACGACACCTCCTACGACGTGCTGGGCGTGCTCGTCGCCAGGGTCGCGGGGACGTCGCTGGGGGAGTTCCTGGCCGACCGGCTGTTCGGGCCGCTGGGGATGACCGCCACCGGCTTCTGGGCGGCCTCCGGGTTGCCGGTGGCGCGGGTGGGCACCGAGGTCTTCGACGCCCCGGACGGCCAGTGGGCCGCGCCCCCGCCGTTCGAGTCCGGCGCGGGCGGGCTGGTGTCCACCGCGGACGACTACCTGCGGTTCGGCCGCGCCCTGCTCACCGGGGGCGGCGGCGTGCTGTCCCCGGCGTCGGTGGCGCTCATGTCGGTGCCGCACGTGCGGCCCGAGCAGCAGACCCCCGGCTTCCTGGACTGGACGAGCACCGGCTGGGGCTTCGGCGTCGCGGTCACCACCGCGCGCACCGACCTCGCCGCCACGCCCGGCCGGTTCGGCTGGGACGGCGGGCTGGGCACGTCCGCGCGGGTGGACCCCGAGCTGGGCGTGACCACCGTCGTGCTCACCCAGCAGCTGTGGACCTCGCCCGAGGGGCCCGCCCTCGTGCGGGACGCGGACACCCTCGCCTACCAGGCCCTGGTGTAGCCGGGGGCGGCTACAGCTTCACCAGCGGCACCGAGCCGATCAGCATCAGGCGGATGGTGCCCGCCGTGCCGAAGTCGATCGTGGCGGTGGCCCGCGGGCCCTGCCCGTCGGTGGCCACGACCGTGCCGAGGCCGTACTTGTCGTGGTTGACCCGGTCGCCCACGTCGAGCGACAGCGCCGGGGTGCTCTGCCAGCCCGCCGTCGCCTGCGAGCGGGTGCCGCGGCTGCCGAAGGCGCTGCGCCCGCCGGAGCCGAACGTCGTCGCCCGCACCGGGCTCGACCGCTCCGGGCCCAGCCGCCGCCAGTCGAGCAGGTCGGCGGGGATCTCGTCGAAGAACCGCGACGCCGGGTTGGTCATCGGCTGGCCCCAGGCCGAGCGGACGATGGCCCTGGTCAGGTACAGCCGCTGGCGGGCGCGGGTGATGCCCACGTAGGCCAACCTGCGCTCCTCGGCCAGCTCCACCGGGTCGCTCAGCGCGCGCATGTGCGGGAAGACCCCGTCCTCCCAGCCGGTGCTGAACACCACCGGGTACTCCAGGCCCTTCGCGGTGTGCAGGGTCATCAGCGTGACCACCCCGCCGTCGTCGGCGTCGGGCACCTGGTCGGCGTCGGCCACCAGCGACACCCGCTCCAGGAACGCCGCCAGCGACCCCGCCTCCGGCCCGCCGACGTCCACCGCGTCGCCCACGACCTCCTCGACGCCCTCGGGCACCTCGGCGAACTCGCGGGCGACGGTGACCAGCTCGTCGAGGTTCTCCAGCCGGGTGGCGTCCTGCGGGTCGTCGGAGGCCTCCAGCTCGCCGCGGTAGCCGGTCTGCTCCAGCACCGCGGTGAGCACCTCCGCGACGTCCTGGCCGTCGTCGGCGAACCGGCGCAGGCCGTCGACCAGCTCGACGAACCCGCCGATGGCCCGCTGCGAGCGCGGGTTGAGCAGCGCGACCCGGCCGTCGGCGGCGTCGCGCAGGGCCGCGGCGAAGGAGATCCGCTCGCGCTCGGCGTGGGTGGCCACGCAGGCCTCGGCCCGGTCCCCGATGCCGCGCTTGGGCACGTTGAGGATGCGGCGCAGGCTGACGGTGTCCTCGGGGTTGGCCAGCACCCGCAGGTAGGCCACCGCGTCGCGGATCTCCCGGCGCTCGTAGAACCGCACGCCGCCGACGACCTTGTAGGGCAGGCCGAGCCGGATGAAGATCTCCTCGAACACCCGCGACTGGTTGTTGGTGCGGTAGAACACCGCCACGTCGGAGTTGTTCACCTCGCCCGCGTCGACCAGCCGGTCGATCTCGGTGGCGACGAAGTTCGCCTCGTCGTGCTCGTTGTCCCCGACGTAGGCCACGATCTTCTCGCCGTCGCCCAGCGCGGTCCACAGCCGCTTGTCGCGGCGGTCGGGGTTGCGCGAGATGACGGCGTTGGCCGCGGTGAGGATGTTCTGGGTGGAGCGGTAGTTCTGCTCCAGCAGCACGGTGGTGGCGTCGGGGTAGTCCCGCTCGAACTCCACGATGTTGCGGATGGTGGCGCCGCGGAAGGCGTAGATGGACTGGTCGGCGTCGCCCACCACGCACAGCTCGGCCGGGGGCACCCCGGCCTCCCCGGTGCCGACCAGCTCGCGCACCAGGGTGTACTGGGCGTGGTTGGTGTCCTGGTACTCGTCGACGAGCACGTGCCGGAACCGGCGGCGGTAGTGCTCGGCCACGTCCGGGAAGCCCTGCAGCAGCTCCACCGTGCGCATGATGAGGTCGTCGAAGTCCATCGCGTTGGCCTCGCGCAGCCTGCGCTGGTACTCGGTGTAGACCTCCGCGACCCGCCGCTCCAGGTCGTTGGTGGCCGCCGCGGCGGCCGACTCCGGGTCGACGAGCTCGTTCTTGAGGTTGGAGATGTGCACCGCCAGCGACCGCGCCGCGTACCGCTTGGGGTCGAGGTCGAGGTCGCGGCCGACGAGGGTGATCAACCGCTTGGAGTCGTCGGCGTCGTAGATGGAGAAGCTCGACGTCATGCCCAGCGACTTGGCCTCGCGGCGCAGCACCCGCACGCACATGGAGTGGAAGGTCGACACCCACATGGCGTTGGCGCGGCGGCCCACCAGCTCGCCGACGCGCTCCTTCATCTCGGCGGCGGCCTTGTTGGTGAAGGTGATGGCCAGCACCTGCCCGGGGTGCACGTGCCGGGCGCCGAGCAGGTAGGCGATGCGGCGGGTGAGCACCCTGGTCTTGCCCGAGCCCGCGCCCGCGACGACCAGCAGCGGGCTGCCGGTGTGCTCCACGGCCCGGCGCTGCTGGTCGTTGAGGCCGTCGAGCAGCGCGGCGGGCCCCGTGGCCGGGCGCGCGGGGGTGCCGGTGGGGTCGGCGGGGAGGTCGAAGAGAGCTTCCATCGTGCCGATCACGGTACCCGCCGGGGACGACAGCGGCGGCGCCCCGGGTGTTCCACGGCGTGGGAACGGCGGTCGACCGGACGGGTGCACCTGTGCCACCATGGCGGTGTGCTGACCACCCACGCGTTTTTCTACGGGAACCGGACTCCGGCTCCCGCGGTGGCCTAGGCGCACCAGACCGCAGCGAAGCCCCGGAGTCCGATCGGACCCGGGGCTTCGGCACTCCCGGGGCCGGGACGCCGCAGACCAGACGAGGAACGGACCGATGAGCCCCATGACCGACAGCACCCCCGCGACCGGCGCCGCGAACCAGGACGGGCGGCCCGCGGCGCTGCCCGACTCCGCCAGCCGGGTCGAACTGCCGCAGCCGGAGGAGATCGCCGCCCTGCGGGTGGAGATCGACGAGCTGGACCGGGAGATCCTGCGCCTGGTGAAGCGGCGCGCGGAGGTGTCCAGGACGATCGGCGCCGCGCGGATGGCCGCGGGCGGGCCGCGGATCGTGGTCAACCGCGAGATGGACGTGCTGGCCCGCTACCGCGAGCTGGGCCCGGCCGGGCGCACCCTGGCCATGGCGCTGCTGGACCTGGGCCGGGGCAAGCTCGGCCGCTGAGGCCGGACCGGCGCGGGTGGGCGGTGGCGCGAGCGCGACCACCCCCGGTGCGGGGCACCGGCGCGCCGGGGTCGGGACCGGGGTATTTCCCCCATGGCAGGGATCGGCCGTTCGGGCAGACTGGGGCCATGGGTCTCATCGCGCTGATCGTGGTCATCGTCGCCGTCGTGGCAGTCCTGGGCAACCTCGGCTACCTCTCGCTGCTCAAGTCCGCCGCCGCCAAGCGGGGCATGAGCGGCTCCGCCGTCGCCCAGTACGTCAACGGCAAGATGCCGCAGGCGTGGCTCACCACCGCGGGCGCGGCGGTGGCGGCGCTGCTGTCGCTCGGCGGCACCTTCCCGGACGTGCTGGCCGTGATCCTCGGCGGCGCGTCCGCGGCGGTCGCCGGGTCGTCGCTGAACAAGACCATGGAGCGGTACCGCAGCCAGTCCTGAGCCACTCGTGCGGGGAGTTCTCCACCACGCCGCGTGAGGTTCTGACCTGGCGATTCACACCATCGAGCGGTGTGCGGGACGATGGTGTGAGAAGTGCTGCGCCCGCCGCACCGCCGCATACGCTGTCCGGACACCGAACGAGGAGTCCCAGCGGATGGCGAGACCGGGTGAGAGCGGGCGGCACCGGCTGACCGGCCCCGAGCCGGACGACAGCCCCAGGTGGCCCGAGCACGACGAGGCCGACGAGGTCCCCGCGCCCCGCTGGGCGCCGGGGGTCGGCGCGGAACGGACGGTCCCCCGGCTGCGCCCCGCGCCCGCCCCGCGCCCCGCCGAGTCGACCGCGGTGCTGGAGCCGGTGGTCCTCGGCCCCCCGGGCCCCACGTGGTCCGGAGGCACCCGGTACGCGCGGGCGGTCGACGTGCGGGACCCCCGCGGCGACGGTGACGACTACGACGACCCCGACGGCTACGACGACGGCTTCGGTGCCGTCGGTGCCGTCGCTGGGGCCAGCGGGTTCGACGAGTTCGAGGGCGAGTTCCAGGACGAGCCCGAGGAGTGGTTCGACGACGACAGCGACGCGGACGACGCGGACGACACGGACGGCGCGGAGGACGAGGACGACGAGGACACCGTCATCCTGCCGCTGCCCCTGCTGCTCGTCCCCCAGGTCCCGGCGCTGGTCGAGAGCCCGGCGACCGGCCTGGCGAAGTTCGACCTCGGCACCATCCCCGCCTCGGTGACCCCGCCGCGCAGCTGGCGCCGGGCGGCCTGGTTCGCCGTGGGCGCCGCCGTGCTGGTGGTGGTCGGGCTGTCGGTGGCGGCGGTGGCGCTCATGGGCACCCCCCGCGACCCGCTGCGCGTCGACGCCCTCCCCGCGCTGCCGAGCGGGGAGCCGCAGCTGCCGACCACCTGGCAGGACCACCCGGCGGTGAGCACGTCGAGCACCAGCAGCGCGCCCAGCTCCGCGCCGAGCGCGACCAGCACCACGGCCGCGCCCCCCGCGCAGGCGTCCGAGGTCCCCTCCGCCCCCGCCCAGGCCCCCACCGCGGGCGGCCCCAGCAGCGCGCCGACCCCGTCCTCCGCCCCGCCGCGCACCACCGTGAGCACCCCGGTGCTGCTCGCCGCCCCGGCCGACCCGCAGGCCCTCGGCGACCGCACCGAGCAGTACTTCCACAGCGTCGTCGCCGACCCCGCCGCGGCCTACGAGCTGACCACCGGGTCGATGCGCCAGGCCGGGCAGGGCGCCATCGAGCAGCGCTACGCCGACGTGCGCCGCGTGGAGGTGACGGCCATCACGATCGACCCGTCGAGGGCAACCACCCGGGCCGCCCTGCGGGTCGTGGGCACCGACGGCAGCGTCCAGGACCTCGACCGCGAGCTGGTGTTCACCTCCGGGGACGACCCGATGATCACCTCCGAACGGCCGGTGTCCTGACGGCCATCAGGCGTACCCGGTGCGCCGAAGGGCGGGGCGGCGCGGCAATCGGCCACTACCAACCGTCACGGTTGGTCTTTTGGAGTGAATCTGGTCGCCACCTCTGTCCTCACCCGGGCGAGTAGCCGAGAAAGACTGGTGCGGGGCCCGGCCCTGCGCGGACGGGGTTCACCCGATCGCGCAGCTTGCAGTCGGCACCGTGCAGCCCGGGAGCCGTGCGCGCCCGGGCACCGCGGGCGCCGCACCGCCCGCCGAGCACCACCCTGACCAGCACGCCGCAGCGGAGGAAGGCGCCCCGTGGACCGTCCGAACACCGGCACGCCCGGCAAGCGCCGCCCGCGCACGGGCGCGGTCCGGGTCGGTGAGCTGATCGGCGGCCGCTGGCCCGCGCCCCGGCGGCCCGCGGACCCCGCCCTCCCCGCGCTGCCCCGGCCGCGGGTGGACGACCGCGCGACGGTGCAGTTCGAGCGCATCACGGACGAGCCCATGGCACGCGAGACGACGACCGACGACCCGGCCGCCACCGCCCCGCGGGCGGACGAGCGGCCCACCCCCGCCTCGCGCACCTCGGCGCTGGCGCAGCTGGCCGGGCTCGGCCTGGCCGCCGCCGCGCTGTGCGGGGCCGTGGCGACCTCCGCGGTGGTCAGCAGCCAGCGCGCGGCCGCGCCCACCGAGGCGCCGCCCAGCCTGCAGATCACCGGTGAGCGGGCGCTGCTGCCCGACCTGCTCGTCGCCGCCTACGGCGACAGCGGCCGCCGCGGCGACCTGCTGCCCGCCGCGACCACGACCCCCGCCGCGCAGGCCCGCACCCCGCGCGTGAGCAGCGCCGACCCGGTCCGCGCCGGCGCCACCGCGCGGCCGGTGCTGGCGCCGCGGGAGCTGGTGCGGGAGTACTACCGGCTGGTGCGCACCGACCCGGTCGGCGCCTACGACCTGCTCGCCCCCGACCTGCGCGGCGCCGACCGGGCGGCGTTCGCCGACGCCTGCGCCGAGCGCGACCTGCGGCTGGAGTCGGTGCAGGAGCACGGCGCGGGCGGCGACCAGGTGGTCGCGGTGGTGCGGCTGACCCTGGACGACGGCTCGCCGCTGCTGGTCCGCCAGCTGCTCACCGTCGGCGGCGAGGTCCCCCAGCTGATCACCCGGGCCGAGGTGCTCGGCGCGCAGGCGCAGTAGGGTCGACGCCCCGCGCCGTGGCCGGGGGTGCCGCGGGACTGTGACACCATGTTGCCGCGGCTCCACGCCGGCCGCGGCGCAGGCGGGCCGCAAGCCGGTGCTGCGGCCGTGCGCGGTGCGTGAGGGCCTAGCCTGGAGCGGTCGGACCCCGGCCCTCGTGCGCGCCGGGCTGACCCGGGGCAGGCAGGCACCGGGTGCCAGCAGACACAGCGCCCGCGAGACCACCGCGGGCAAGGGAGGTTCCGGTCGGCATGAGCGACGAGGGCCGGTTGGTCGCCGGGCGCTACCGGCTGGAGCGGCGCATCGGCAGCGGCGCCATGGGCGTGGTCTGGCAGGCCCTCGACGAGCGGCTCAACCGCACCGTCGCGGTCAAGAAGCTGCTGCTGCCCCCCGGCCTGCCGCCGGACGAGGCAGACGAGGCCGTCGCGCGCTGCCTGCGCGAGGGGCGCATCGCCGCCCGGCTGCACCACCCCAACGCCATCGCCGTGTTCGACGTCGTCGACGAGGACGGCGTGCCCTGCCTGATCATGGAGTACCTGCCCTCGGACAGCCTGGCGCAGGTGCTCAACGAGCAGGGCGCGCTGGCGCCGACCGAGGTGGCCCGCATCGGCGCGCAGGTGGCCGCCGCGCTGGCCGCCGCGCACGCCGCGGGGATCGTGCACCGCGACATCAAGCCCGGCAACATCCTGCTCGGCGACGACGGCTCGGTGAAGATCACCGACTTCGGCATCTCCCGGGCCACCGACGACGTCACCGTCACCAAGACCGGCCTCATCGCGGGCACCCCGGCGTACCTGTCGCCGGAGGTGGCGGTGGGCCGCGAGCCCTCGGCCGCCTCGGACGTGTTCTCCCTCGGCTCGACCCTCTACGCCGCGGTCGAGGGCGAGCCGCCGTTCGGGCTCAGCGAGAACACCCTGGGCCTGCTGCACGCGGTGGCCTCGGGCAAGATCAACGTGCCGGAGCAGGCCGGCCCGCTCACCGACGTGCTGGTCGCCCTGCTGGCCACCGCCACCGCCGACCGGCCGTCCGCGGCCAAGGCGCGCGACCTGCTGGCCGCGGTCGCCCGCGGCGAGGACCCGGCGGTGCCGCTGCCCGCGCCCGCCCCGGTGCCCGCCGCCCAGGACGAGGCGACCCGGCTGGTCGGCGCGGCCGACGCGACCTCGGTGGTGCGCAGGCCCGCCACGGTCGCCACCGCGCCGCCGCCCGCCAAGTCGCACCGGCCGCTGGTGTTCGCCAGCGCGGGCGTGGCGGCCATCCTGGGCGTGGGCGCGTGGCTGCTGTTCACGACCACCGGCGGTTCGGGGGGCAACCAGGGCACCACCCCGAACGTCAAAGACGTGCCCGCCGTGTCGTCCACCACCACGGCGCCCCCCACGACGACGCTGACGACGACGCGGGCGCCCGCGCCCCCGCCGACCACCACGGTGGCGCCGACGACCACGACCACCACCGAGCGGCCCACCACCACGACCACGACCACCACCACCGAGCCGCCGACCACCACGACCACGACCACCACCACCGAGCAACCCACGACCACGACGACCACCACGTCCCCCGCCGCCGCCGTCAACTAGCAGCCAGCCAGGAGCACCAGCACTCATGACCAGCGAGCAGACCACGGTCGCCGGGCGCTACCAGCTCGGCGCGCGGATCGGTGCCGGGGCCATGGGCGTGGTGTGGCAGGCGCACGACTCCCGGCTGCACCGCACGGTGGCGATCAAGCAGCTGCTGGCCCAGCCCGGGGTGAGCGAGGAGCTCAACGAGGAGGCCCGGCTGCGCGCGATGCGCGAGGGCCGGATCGCCGCGCGGCTGGCGCACCCCAACGCCATCACCGTCTACGACGTGGTGGAGCAGGACGGCGACCCGTGGCTGGTGATGGAGTACCTGCCGTCGAAGAGCCTGGCGGCGGTGCTCGGCGAGCGCGACGTGCTGCCGCCCGCCGAGGTGGCCCGCATCGGGGCGCAGGTGGCCGCGGCGCTGGTGGCCGCGCACGCGGCGGGGATCGTCCACCGCGACGTCAAGCCGGCGAACGTGCTGCTGGGCGAGGACGGCAACACCGTCAAGATCACCGACTTCGGCATCTCCCGGGCCACCGGCGACGTCACCGTGACCGCCACCGGCATGCTCGCGGGCACCCCGGCCTACCTGGCCCCCGAGGTCGCCAAGGGCGAGCAGCCCACCTCCGCCGCGGACGTGTTCTCCCTCGGCTCGACCCTCTACACCGCGGTCGAGGGGCACTCCCCGTTCGGCCTGAGCGAGAACACCCTGGCGCTGCTGTACGCGGTGGCCGCGGGCAAGGTCACCCCGCCGCGGCAGGCGGGCCCGCTGACCGCGCTGCTGATGCAGCTGCTGCGCGCCGACCCGACCGAGCGGCCCACCATGACCGAGGCCCGCGACGCGCTGGCCGCCGTGGCCGAGGGCAGGCCGCTGCCGTCGGCGGCGCTGGCCCACCAGCGCACCGAGCCGCACCCCAAGCCGCGCCCGCTGGCGGCCACCACGGCGCTGCCGCCGGGCCCGCGGGTGGTGCCGCCGGGCACGCCGCCGCACGGCCACCCCGCCGCCCCGCACGGCACCCGCCTGGACGTGCACCCGTTCGCCGAGCCCAAGCCGTCCGGCCCGGTGCCGGTGCGCCCGCCGGACACCCCGCGCGGGGCCGTGCCCCCGCCGCAGCGGCGCGCGCAGGCGCAGCAGCCCACGGGCGGGCAGCGGCCCCGGCAGCGCCCGGCGGCCACCAGGCCGCCCGCCAAGCGCGACACCCGCAACGTGGTGCTGACCGTGCTGGCGATCATCGCCGCGATCCTCGTGGGCATCCTCGGCGCGAGCCTGGTCAACGGCGGCAGGAAGGCCTCGTCGCAGCAGGACGGCGCCGGGCTGACCGCGCCGACCACCACGTCGCGGGCGCAGGCCCAGCAGGCGACCACCACGTCCGCCAAGGCCAAGGCGACCACGACGACCACCGAGGCGACGACCACCACCACGACCACGACGACCAAGGCGGGCCCCAGCTCGGGCGACTCGGAGTCGGCGGTGCGCGCCTACTACGGCAACCTGCCCGGCAACCCGCAGGCGGCCTGGCAGCTGCTGTCGGAGCGGGCCCAGAAGAAGACCGGCGACTTCGAGAAGTTCAAGCGCTTCTACGACCGCATGGACCAGGTCGACCTGCGCGCGGTGCAGGGCGACGGCAACCGCGTCGCCGCCCAGGTGCACTTCAAGACCCGCGACGGCAAGGACACCGTCGAGCCCTACCTGTACACGGTGGTCGACGACGGCGGCACCTTCAAGATCGACACCTACCAGCAGGGCAAGTCCGAGGATTAGGCCCGCCACCCGCCCCGCCCGGCATCGTCCCCACCTGGCGCGTTGGTGCGGGTGGGATCAGGTGGTGGCGGCTTCGCGGAGGGCCTCGATGAGGTCGGCCAGGGCGGCGGGGGGCTGCTCGACGGCGCGGACGGCGGCGTAGATGGAGCGGACCGGTTCCGGGCCGCGCACCCGGCGCACGACCACCCCCGGGTGGCGGGTGCCCAGGCCCAGGCCCGGCACCAGGCTGATGCCGACGCCCGCGGCGACGAAGCCCAGGCAGGTGGGGTAGTCGTCGCTCTCCACCACGCGGTCGGGGGTGAAGCCCGCCGCGGCGCAGGCGTCGCGGACGATGCGGGCGCAGATGCCCGACAGCGGCTCGTTGCCCACCCACGGCTCCTCGGCCAGGTCCACCAGGTCCACCACCCGCCTGGCGGCGAGCCGGTGCCCGCGCGGGAGCACCAGGCGGTAGGGGTCGTCGAGCAGGTGGGTCAGCGCCAGCCCCTCGGGGACGCCGTCGGGCAGGTCGAGGACGACGGCGAGGTCGGCGCGGCCCGCGAGCACGTCGGGCACCGAGATGTCCGGGTCCTCCAGCTTGAGGTCGACCCGCACCCCCGGGTGCCGCTCGCGCATCCTGGCCAGCGCCGGGGGCACCAGGGTGGCGCCCGCGGTGGCGAAGCAGCGCACGCCCAGCCGCCCGGTGCGGCCCGCGCGCAGGTCGGCCAGCGCGGTCTCGGCGGCGGCCACGTGCTTGCCGATGATCGCCGCGTGCTCGGTGAGCAGCCTGCCCGCCTCGGTGGGCCGCACGCCGCGGCCGTGCCGCTCCAGCAGCCGGATGCCCGCCTGCCGCTCCAGGGCGGCGATCTGCTGGCTGACCGCCGAGGGCGTGTAGCCCAGGTTCGCGGCGGCGGCGGTGACCGAACCGCAGGTCACCACCGCCCGGAGCACCTGCATCCTGCGCACGTCGAGCATGAAGCACAGCTTAACGGTGGCTGCACGGGTATTCGCTTGTCCTGTCGGGTCGGCGGGCGCAGGGTGGACCTCGGATCGGGGTCGGACCGAGTGGACGAGGAGGGTGCCCGGTGGTCGGCGGTCGCGGGACGGTGGCGCGGATGGGTGTGCTGGCGCTGCTGTGGGGGTCGAGCTTCCTGTGGATCAAGCTCGCGCTGGGCGGGCTGCCGCCCGCGTGGATCGCGGCGGTGCGCTGCGCGCTGGGGGCGGCGGTGGTGCTGGGGCTGTGCGCGTGGGGCCGCCGCAGGCTGCCCTCGACGTGGCGGGCGTGGGGGCACGTGGCGGTGGCGGCGCTCTTCGGCTGCGCCCTGCCGTTCCTGCTGTTCGCGGTGGGCGAGCAGACCGTCGACTCCGGCGTCGCGGGCGTGCTGAACGCGACCACCCCGCTGTTCGCCCTGGTCATCGGGGTCGCGCTGGGCACCGACCGGCGGCTGTCGCCGGTGCGCCTCGGCGGCCTGCTGCTCGGCTTCGCCGGGGTGGTGCTGATCTTCGCCCCGTGGCACGCCGCGGGCCTGGCCAGCTGGGGCGCGCTGGCGATCCTCACCGCCGCGGCCAGCTACGCCGTCGGCTACGCCTACATCGGCCGCACGCTGGCCAACCGGGGCACCGACCCGATCGCCCTGTCCGCCGCCCAGCTCACCACCGCCACCGCCATGGGCGCGCTGACCCTGCCGTTCAGCGACACCGGCGCCATCGCCCTCGACCCGGTGGTGCTGCTGGCCATCGGCGTCCTCGGCGTGCTCGGCACGGGCGTGGCCTTCGCCATCAACCTGCGCCTCATCACCGACGAGGGCGCCACCCAGGCCACCACCGTCGGCTACCTGCTGCCCGTCGTCTCCGTCCTGCTGGGCGCCCTGTTCCTGCACGAACCCCTCACCACCAGGGTCGTCGCGGGCATGCTCGTGGTCCTCCTCGGCGTCGGCATGACCCGGGTCGTCCCCCGCCGCCCCGCGCCCGCCGCGCCCGCACCGGAGCTGGCGAAGGCGTGATCAGACCAGGCGGCGGTCGGAGGCCCAGCGGGAGAGCTCGTAGCGGTTGGACAGCTGGGTCTTGCGCAGGACGCTGGAGACGTGGGTCTCGACGGTCTTGACGGAGATGAACAGCTCGGCGGCGATCTCCTTGTAGGCGTAGCCGCGGGCGAGCAGGCGCAGGACGTCGCGCTCGCGGGGGGTGAGCAGGTCGAGCTCGGGGTCGCTGATGGGGGCGGCGCCGGGGCGGTCGGCGAAGGCGTCGAGGACGAAGCCCGCGAGGCGGGGGGAGAAGACGGCGTCGCCGTCGGCGACGCGCTGCACGGCGGTGGCCAGCTCGGTGCTGGAGATGGTCTTGGTGACGTAGCCGCGGGCACCGGCGCGGATGACGGCGATGACGTCCTCGGCGGCGTCGGAGACCGACAGGGCGAGGAAGACGACGTCCTGGCCGGACTTGCGCACCCGGCGCAGCACCTCGGCGCCGCCGCCGTCGGGCATGTGCACGTCGAGCAGGACGACGTCGGGGTGGTGGTGGGCGATGCCCGCGACCGCCTCGGCGACCCCGCCCGCCTCCCCGACCACCTCGACGGCGTCGGTGACCGCCTCCAGCTCGGCGCGCACCCCGGCGCGGAACATGCTGTGGTCGTCGACGAGGAACACCCGGACGGGCTTCTGCTCGGTCATGGGCTCACCTTCGCGCGCGGCATGTGCAGCTGGACCTCGGTGCCGTCCCCGGGCGCGGTGCGCAGCCGGATCTCACCACCGTTGCGCTCCATCCTGCCCCGGATGGAGTCCGCGAGGCCATGCCGGTCCGCGGGCACCACCGCCGGGTCGAAGCCGCGGCCCCGGTCGCGGACGAACACCGCCACCGAGTCCTGCTCGACCTCGGCGTAGACCGACACCTCGGCCACCCCCGCGTGCTTGGCGGCGTTGACCACGGCCTCCCTGGCGGCGAGCAGCACCGAGGTCAGCCGGTCGTCGAGGTCGCAGTCGCCCACCACCACGTGCTGGACCTTGATCGCGAAGGTGTCCTCCACCTCGCCCGCGATCCGCTCCACCGCCTCGCCCAGGGTGCCCAGGCCCTCGGGGTGCCCGCCCGCCGCGACCGCCGACCCGGCGCCGTAGCCCGCGGGCCCGTACAGCCAGCTGCGCAGCTGCCGCTCCTGGCCGCGGGCCAGCCGCAGCACCTCGCGCGGGGCCTCGGCCTGCTTCTGGATCAGCGCCAGGGTCTGGAGCACCGAGTCGTGCAGGTGGGCGGCGATCTCGGCGCGCTCCTCGGTGCGGATGCGGGCCCGCCGCTCCTCGCCGAGGTCGCGCACCATGCGCAGCCAGAACGGCACGGTCAGCAGGGCCACGCCCACCAGCGCGGCGACCACCGCGAGCAGGGCGAACTGGAACTGGTCGAGCCCGGCGCTGCGCAGCAGGAAGATGCCGATGCCGACCACGACGAGCAGCGCCCCCGCGGCCACCCGCACGCCCCCGCCGCGGCCGGTGCCGAGCACGGCGCCCTTGACCTTGCGGCGCTGCGCCTGGTCGGCCTCCCGCCACACCAGCGCCGCGCCCACGAGCGCGACCCCGATGCCCCCGGCCACCCAGCCGCTGACCACCCCGGAGAGCATCCCGGAGACCGCGGCCAGCCCGGCGCCCACCGCGACCAGCCCGTAGGCCTGCTGCCGCTCGCGCCCGCTGACCTGCCGGGCCTGGGCGTCGGCGGGCTGCTGCGGGGCGAACACCCAGAGCATCCCGTAGGCGGCGATCCCGGCCCCGCCCAGCGCGGCGAGCGCGGCGAAGGCGATCCGGACCCAGAGGACGTCGACGCCGAGGTGGTCGGCCAACCCGCCCGCGACCCCCGCGAGGGCGCGCCCGTCCCGGCGCCGGTGGTACCGGACCTCGTCCGCCACCGCCACCGCGTCCGGGGAGCGCTGCTCGATCTCGGCCTCCGGCTGCTCCTGGAGTTGCACTGCCACGCCCAGGATGCTCACACAGCGCCGCCCGCGCCACATCGGGGTTCGACCCTGAGACCAGGATCAGGGTCGGCACCGGATGTGCGCGGGGGTGCCCGCCGACCACCATGGTCACCGTGAGTGGGACGCAGACGCAGAAGGGCGTGGAGGACACGCTCAAGGACTTCTGGGCGACCCGACCGCGCAGGCCCCGCCAGGGCCGCAAGGTCGCGGGCGTCGCGGCGGGCATCGGCGCGCGGTACGCGGTCGACCCCGTCATCATCCGGGTGGCCTTCGCGGTGGCGACGGTGTTCGGCGGGTCGGGCGTGCTGCTCTACCTGCTGGGCTGGCTGTTCTTCGCCGAGGAGGGCGACGAGGTCTCCGCGGCCGAGTCGCTGCTGCACAAGGGGCGCAGCTCCACCTCCCAGCACCTGGCGATCGGCCTGTGCATCGCGCTGATCCCGGCGTTCAGCTGGTTCATCGACGACGACGCCAGCAGCTACGTGGGCATGGCGGTGGTGCTGGGGCTGCTGTTCCTGCTGCACCGCGGCCGCGCCGACCTCGGGCAGGTGCCGGTGCCGGTGCAGCGGTCGGAGGTCTCCGCCGCCGAGGCGTGGCCGCCGCAGCCCGGCGAGCCGGGGCAGCCGGGGCACGAGGGGCAGCACGGGCAGCAGGGGCAGGCGGTGGACGTGTTCGGGCAGCCGACCACGCCCCCGGCCTGGGACCCGCTGGGCGCCGCGCCGTTCGCCTGGGACCTGCCGGAGCCGGGGTCGGCGCTGGAGCCCGAGCCGGACTTCCGGCCCGAGCCCGCGCGCCGGGCGCGGTCGGCGGCCGGGCCGGTGGTGCTGGCCGCGGCGGTCCTCACCGGGGTCGCGGCCGCGCTGGCCATGCCCTACACCGGCTGGCTGACCATCCCGCACGTCGCGGGCCTGGTCATGGCGGTCCTGGGCGCGGGCATGGTGCTCGCCTCGCTGCGCGGGCACGGCCGGGGCCTGGTGGGCCTGGCCATCCCGATGGGCGTGGCGGCGGTGGCGGTGACCCTGTTCTTCCCGCAGGGCTTCCGCGCCGACGGCTTCGGCGAGATCGACGTCAAGCCGACGAGCCTGCAGGACGTGCAGCCGGAGTACCGGCGCAACGCCGGGGGCATCACCGTCGACCTCACCGCCCTGCCGAACAGCGGGTCGACGCGCACCGAGGTCCACCTGGACGCGGGCAACGTGGCGGTCGTGGTCCCGCGCGACGCCGACGTGGTGGTCGAGTGCGGCGCCGGGCTGGGCACGGTGAGCTGCCTGGGCGCCAACAGCGACGGGCTCAACCCCGAGCAGGTCAAGCACGACAACGGCCCGGACGGCGAAGGCGGCCTCAAGGTGGAGCTGACCGCCCGCGTGAGCGGGCCAGGAGAGGTGGTGGTCCGCCGTGGCTGACCGCGACGTGCGCCGCCGGGTGGACCCGGTGACGCTGGTGGTGGGCCTGCTGGCCCTGGGGGTGGCCGGGTTCGCCCTGTCCGACGGCGCGGGCTGGGGGTGGGTGTCCCACGCGCCCTGGGGACTGGGGGGCGTGGCGGTGCTGGTGGGGCTGGTCCTGCTCGCCGCCTCCCGCAGGCGGCGCGGCGGGGGCAGGGGCTGAACCCGCCCGCGGCACGGCGCAGGGCCCCGACCGGGGAACCGGTCGGGGCCCTGCCGCGTGCCGGGGTCAGAGCTGCAAGCCCGCCAGCACCATCGTCTGCTCCTCGGTGAAGTCGTCCATCGCGGACTTGACGCCCTCGCGGCCGGTGCCGGAGCCCTTGACCCCGCCGTAGGGCATCTGGTCGGCGCGGTAGGAGGGCACGTCGCCGATCACGACCCCGCCCACCTCCAGCTCCGCCGCCGCTTGGAACGCCACCTGCACGTCCTTGGTGAACACCCCGGCCTGCAACCCGTAGTCGGTGCTGTTGGCCAGCTCGAAGGCCTCCTCGGCGGAGTCGACGGTGGAGACCACCAGCACCGGGCCGAAGACCTCCTCGCAGCTGACCTTGGCGTCGCGGGGGACGCCGGTGAGCACGGTGGGGGCCACCGTGGCGCCGTCGCGGGTGCCGCCGGTGAGCACCTTCGCCCCGGCCACCTCCGCCTCGGCGATCCAGTCGGCCACCCGCTCGGCGTTGTCCTCGTCGATCAGCGGGCCGACGTCGACCGACGGGTCGTGCGGGTTGCCCGTCGTCAGCCCCTCCACGGCGCTGACCAGCTTGGGGAGGAACGCCTCCGCCACCGCCCGGTGCACGATCACCCGCTGCACGGCGATGCAGGACTGGCCCGCCTGGTAGTTGCCGAAGGTGGCGATGCGGCTCGCGGCGGTGTCCAGGTCGTCCCAGTCCGGCAGCACGATGGCGGCGCTGTTGCTGCCCAGCTCCATCACCACGTGCTTGCGCGGGGCGGACTCCATGATCCCCCAGCCGACCCCGGTGGAGCCGGTGAACGAGATCACCGGCAGCCGCGGGTCCTCGATGAGGCTCGACATCTGCCCGCCGCGCACCGGCAGCACGGAGAACGCGCCCTCCGGCAGGTCGGTCTCGGCCAGCACCTCGCCCAGCAGCAGCGCCGACATCGGCGTCGCGGAGGCGGGCTTGACGACCACCGGGGCACCGACCGCCAGCGCGGGGGCGACCTTGTGCGCCACCAGGTTGAGCGGGAAGTTGAACGGCGCCACGGCCAGCACCGGCCCGCGCGGGCGGCGGCGGATCACCGCCATCCTGCCCTCGCCGCCCGCGTCGGTGTCCAGGCGCTGGAGCTCCCCGACGTGGCGGCGGGCCTCCTCGGCGGCGAACCGGAAGGTCGACACCGCCCGGCGCACCTCCACCTCGGCCCACTTCAGCGGCTTGCCGTTCTCGGCGGTGATGGTCTCGGCCACCTCGTCGAGCCGCTCGGCCAGCGCCTGCGAGACGTGCTCCAGCGCGGCCGCGCGCACGTGCGCGGGCGTCGAACGGAACCGCTTGGCCACCCCGTGCGCGGCGGCGACCGCCCGCTCCACCTGCTCGGGGGTGGGCACCGACACGGTGGCGACCTCGGTCCCGTCGTACGGGTGCCGGACTTCGATGGTGTCCTCGCCGCGCTCGGCCCGCCCCGCGACCCAGAACGGTCGCGGCTGCGGGGCCACGGCGGTGTCTTCGACGGTCATGCCACCACGGTAGGCCGCCGCGGGGGCGCGGGCTCGGCAACTCCCACCGGGTTACGATGGCCGCGGCTGACCGACGGTGGTGACTAGGGTTCCGCCGCCCCCTGGTGCGGGGCGGGTCTGGTTCGAGCGTCACGGAAAACCGGTGCGACGTGGGCACCGGCAGGCATCTCCGGGAGAGAAACCCAGGGAGGGACCGGTCGGCGCACAGTGCTGGGCTGGGCTGTGCGCCGGACGTGTCCGGCGCCCGCGCGCCCGTCGAGAACCAGGGAGACACATGGCGGACGAGAGGCCGGTCCTCGTCGTCGACTTCGGCGCGCAGTACGCGCAGCTGATCGCGCGGCGGGTCCGGGAGGCGCAGGTCTACTCCGAGGTGGTGCCGCACACCACGGCCGTCGCCGACATGCTGGCCAAGGACCCGGCGGCGATCGTGCTGTCCGGCGGCCCGTCCAGCGTCTACGCCGAGGGCGCCCCCCGGGTGGACCCGGCCCTGTTCGAGGCCGGGGTGCCGGTGTTCGGCATCTGCTACGGGTTCCAGGCGATGGCGGGCGCGCTGGGCGGCACCGTCGAGCACACCGGCACCCGCGAGTACGGCCGCACCGACCTCGGCGCCGAGGGCGGCGTGCTGCACCACGACCTGCCCGGTCGGCACCCGGTGTGGATGAGCCACGGCGACTGCGTGACCAAGGCCCCCGAGGGCTTCACCGTCACCGCCACCAGCGAGGGCGCCCCGGTGGCGGCGTTCGAGGACCGGGAGCGCCGGTTCGCGGGCGTGCAGTACCACCCGGAGGTGCACCACTCCCCGCACGGGCAGGAGGTGCTGCGCCGGTTCCTGCACGACATCGCGGGCATCAGGCCGAGCTGGACGGTGTCGTCGATCGTCGAGGAGCAGGTGGCCCGCATCCGCGAGCAGGTCGGCACCGGCCGGGCGATCTGCGGGCTGTCCGGCGGCGTGGACTCCGCGGTCGCCGCCGCACTGGTGCACAAGGCCATCGGGGACCGGCTCACCTGCGTGTTCGTCGACCACGGCCTGCTGCGCGCGGGCGAGCGGGCGCAGGTCGAGCGCGACTACGTCGCCGCGACCGGGGTGCGCCTGGTCACCGTGGACGCCCGCGAGCGGTTCCTCACCGCGCTGGCCGGGGTCACCGACCCGGAGCAGAAGCGCAAGGCCATCGGCCGGGAGTTCATCCGCGTGTTCGAGCAGGCGGAGCTGGACCTGCAGGCCGAGGCGGGCGGGGACAAGTACCGGTTCCTGGTGCAGGGCACCCTCTACCCGGACGTGGTGGAGTCCGGCGGCGGCGCGGGGGCGGCCAACATCAAGAGCCACCACAACGTCGGCGGCCTGCCGGAGGACCTGGAGTTCGAGCTGGTCGAGCCGCTGCGCGCGCTGTTCAAGGACGAGGTGCGCCGGGTGGGCCTGGAGCTGGGGCTGCCCGAGGTCATCGTGCACCGCCAGCCCTTCCCCGGCCCCGGCCTGGGCATCCGCATCATCGGTGAGGTCACCGCCGAGCGCCTGGAGGTGCTGCGCGCCGCCGACGCCATCGCCCGCGAGGAGCTGACGGCCGCGGGCCTCGACCGCGACATCTGGCAGTGCCCGGTGGTGCTGCTCGCGGACGTGCGCTCGGTGGGCGTGCAGGGCGACGGCCGCACCTACGGCCACCCGGTCGTGCTGCGCCCGGTGTCCAGCGAGGACGCCATGACCGCCGACTGGACCCGGCTGCCGTACGAGACCCTGGAGCGCATCTCCACCCGCATCACCAACGAGGTCCCGGACGTCAACCGGGTGGTGCTGGACGTGACCAGCAAGCCCCCGGGCACGATCGAGTGGGAGTGACCCGCTGACGCGCGTGGCCCCCGGTGCCGGGGGCTACGCGCGGACGGCTTGGGCGAACCCGAACACCGCGTCCGGGTCGTACCGCGCGGCGGTCTCGGCCAACCGAGCCTGGTTCGCCCCGTAGTAGGCGCCTGCCCAGTCGGGCATGTCCGGGTCGATGTAGTTGACGTACCCGCCGCCCACGCCCAGCCCCGCCATACCGTCCCGCACCCTCGCCACGGCCTGCGGGTTGTTGCCCTTCTGGTAGATCTGCACCGTCGCCAGCGCCTGCCGGTGCGGGAAGGCGCTGGCGGCGGGGGCGACCGCGGCGACGGCCCCGCCCAGCGAGTCGATCAGCACGTCCATCTCGGACGTCCCGTCCAGCAGCGCGGCGAAGGCCCCGGTGTCGCGCACCGGCGCGCCCAGCACGCGCGAGGACGCCGTGAAGCTCTGCCGCGCAACGGAATCCGGGTCGCACCCGCTGCACCCCGCGTAGTACTTCATCGCGCCCAGGTAGTCCCGCGTCTGGACGACCCGCCGCGTCGGGTTCGCCCCGATGGCCCGCAGGAGGGGGGCGAGCTGCTGGGTGAGCCCGTTCTCCGTCCCGACGAAGCACCCGGACAGCACCGAGGTCTGCCGGGCGCTGAGGGTCACCGCCGACCACAGCTCCGCGGGCGCGCCTGCCACCCACTCCTGCCAGGCACCGAGCACCTGGGGTGCTGTCCCCGCTCCGAACGGGAGGTTGAAGGTGGTCAGCTGCGGCGCGGGCTCGGTGCTGAAGGTGAACTCGGTGACGATGCCGAAGTTGCCGCCGCCGCCACCCCGCAGCGCCCAGTAGAGGTCCGGCTCGCTCTGCGCGTTGACCGTGCGGAGGGTGCCGTCCGCCGTCACGAGCTTCGCGCTGACCAGCCGGTCGCACGTCAGCCCGAACTTGCGCGTCAGCACCCCGATCCCACCGCCGAGGGTCAACCCGGCGATGCCCACGCTCGGGCACGTCCCCCCGGGCAACGCCCGCCCCTGCGCGGCCAGTGCGGTGTAGACCTCGATCAGCCGCGCTCCCGCTTGGACAGTCGCGGTGCCGTCCGCGTTGACCTGCACGGCGTTCATCGCCCGCAGGTCGACGACGAGACCGTCCTGGGGTGCGGAGTACCCGGCGTAGCTGTGCCCCCCGCTGCGCGCGGCGATGGGGATGCGCGCCGCGCTCGCGGTCTCGACGCACGCCTGGACGTGCTCGGCCGTGGTGGGCCGCGCGACGGCGGCAGGGGTGTTGGCGTCGAACGCGGGGTTGTAGAGGCGGTGGGCGGCGGCGAAGCCTCGGTCGTTGGGCAGGGACACGGCCCCGTTCAGCTTGTCCCGCAGCGCGTTCCAATCAGGAGGTCGCGGCGCGGTGCTGGTGGACGGAGGCGGCGCGCTGGTCGGGGCGGGACTGCTGGGCGGTGTGGTGAGGAGGGGTCGCGGGCTGCCGGTGCAGGCAGCCGCCGCCCACGCGGTCGCGGCCAACCCCGCGACCTTGAACGCGCCGCGCCTGTTCATGCCGGGCATGTGACCTCCTGAGTCCTCGCGCAGATCCCACCACTGATGGGGTCGACGCGCAGACCCGACCGCAGGTTGTTCGGCGCCCAGCTGCTGTGGCTCCACGCTCCTGCGTGCGGGGTCCGCCTTCGCGCAGTCCTGCGGATGGCCCGATTGCCGTGGTCGGCCCGTCGCGCCGACCACGCGGAGTCCGTCCGGCCTAGAAGCCTGCGGCGCGTGCCACGGCGGGCCCCACCTCCTCGGCGCCCACCACGGCGGCCAGGTAGCCGTCGGGGCGGACCACGGCGACCTGGTCGTGGGCGAGGTCCAGGGCGGTGGCGACCTCGTCCGGCACCCGCACGACGGTCGCCTCGACAGGCGGGACCGCCACGCCTGCGGCGGCCAGCACGGAGAAGCGGAGGCCGAAGAGGTCCCGCAGCCGTGCGGCGCCCGGGAGGGGGACGTCCGGGCACAGCACGCCCGGCAGCGGTGGGCGGGGTTCGTTGGCGCCGCGGGGGAACGCGGCCAGGGCGTCGGCGGGGGCGGGGGTGGTCAGGGGGGAGTCCAGGTACCAGAACGGTTCGGAGAACTTGCCGGAGTCGATGGCCGCCTTGGCGCTGTCGTCGGTGCGGGCGGCGGTGAGGGTGGCGAGGCGGTGGGCGCGCTGGGCGTCGTCGGCGGGGACGAGGAAGCGCATGGTGGTGGCGGTGACGCGGAGGTTCTCCTCGGCGGCGGCCCCGCGCTCGGCGTCGTAGGTGGGCAGCAGGGCGGGGCCCGCCCAGCCCTGGCGGGTGGCGGCGAGCTTCCAGGCGGCGTTCTCCACGTCGGCCAGGCCGGAGTTCATGCCGCGGGCGCCGAAGGGGCTCATCAGGTGGGCGGCGTCGCCCGCGAGCAGGACGCGGTCGACGTGCATGGTGGGGACGCGGCGCTGGTGGAAGGTGTAGGAGGAGGCCCACAGCAGGTCGTAGTCGGCGTCGCCGACGACGGCGCGGATGCGGGCGTCGAGGCGGCCGTCGGCGGTCTCGGCGGCGAGGTCGAAGTCGCGGGGGACCTGCCAGTCGATGCGCCACACGGAGTCCGGCTGGGGGTGCAGGAGCACCTGGCGGCCCGGGTTGAACGGCGGGTCGAACCAGAAGCGGCGCTCGGGCTCGGGCTGGTCGAGCTTGGTGCGCAGGTCGGTGATGAGGAACCGGTCGTCGAAGGACATGCCCTCGAACGGCAGGCCCAGCAGCGCGCGGACGGTGGAGCGGCTGCCGTCGGCGGCGATGCAGTGCGTGCCCGCGACCGAGCCGCCGCCCGCCAGGCCCAGCACCACGCCGTCGTCGTCCTGGGCCAGGGACACCACCTGGCTGCCGTAGCGCAGGTCGATGAGCGGCTCGGCGTCGACCACGGCCTCCAGCAGCCGCTCCACCACGTTCTGCGGGGTGTTGACGAACGGGGGGAACAGGCCGGGCTGCGGCTCGGGCAGGGTCTGGGCGACGACCTCCCGCTCCCCGTGGAAGATCCGGCCCGAGTACCAGGTGACGCCCGCGTCCGCGACCGCCCGGCCGACCCCGGCCCGCTCCAGGACGTCGAGGACGTCGCGCTGCACGCAGATGGCCCGGCTGCCCGCCTGCACGCGCTCCGGGCGCGCCTCCAGGACCACGCTCGGGACGCCGTGGCGGGCCAGCAGCACGGCGCCGGTGAGCCCCACGGGGCCGGCGCCGACGATCAGGACGGGTGCGTCGCTCATGCACTCGACAGTGCCATCCGTGCTCGGACGCGTACAGACTGCGAACGGAGCTGTGGACAACTCGGGCCTTGACGTCCGCCACGTTGTCCACAGGCCGCCGAGCCCACAGGCCGCCGACCGGCCGGTCAGCGCAGGGCGTCGTCCACCGCCGCCAGGTCGAACGCGGCCGGGTCGAACCCGTCGTCGACGAACTCGGTGAGCTGGGCGTGGTCGGGGTGCCCGGGGTGGTCCAGCACGGCGAGCAGCGCGGCGTAGCCGTGCACGCCGCCCACGTGCTCGGGCGGCCCAGCGCGCTCCCCGCCGACGCAGCGGGGGTACTCGGCGCCGGGTTCGACCGGCAGCCGCTTCTCCGCGCGCACCAGCACGTCCCAGGCGTCGCCGAGGTCGTAGCGGTACTGGAAGGTGCCGCGGGCCAGCGCCTCGGCCAGGGTCACCGTGCGCTCGTCGGCGGCGGGCAGGTTGGCCTCGACGTCGGCGGCCAGGCCGTAGGGGGTGGTGAACAGGTGCTGCTGCTCGCCCGAGAAGCCGAACGCGGTGAGCAGGGCGTCGCTGACCTCGGCCAGCGACATCGCCGCGGGCAGGTCGAGGCGGCGCCACACCGGTGGCACCGCCTCGATCAGGCTCGCGTGGACCCGGACGATCAGCTCTCCCGCGCCGCCTTCGCGATCGAGCGGCCGTTGCGGCTGATGTCGACGATCGGCAGCCGCAGCGCGCCGGGGGCGTCGGCGGGCACGGCCGGGCGGGCGGGCTCGACCGGGGCGACCCTGGCGTAGCCGAGGCCCTGCGCCGGGCGCGGGTCGGCCTCGCCCTTGTTGGGCCAGAAGGAGAACGCCCGCTCGGCCTGCGCGGTGATCGTCAGCGACGGGTTCACGCCCAGGTTCGCGGTCACCGCGGCGCCGTCGACCACGGAGATGCCGGGGTGGCCGTGCACCCGGTGGTACGGGTCGATGACGCCGCTGTCCGGGCCCTCGGAGATCGCCGCGCCGCCGAGGAAGTGCGCGGTGAGCGGGATGTTGGCCATCTCGTTCCACGTGCCGCCCGCGACGCCGCCGATGTGCCGGGCGACGTGCTGGTTGGCGTCGTAGCCCGCGCGGATGAAGGTCGGGTTGGGCTCGCCGTGGCCCTGCTTGGAGGTGTACTTGCGGCGGCCGAACAGGCCCTTCTTGGTGTAGGTCGTGATGGAGTTGTCCAGCGACTGCATCACCAGCAGGATCATCGTCCGCTCCGACCAGCGCTTGCCGATCAGCAGCCGGATGGAGCTGGGGTTCTTCAGCAGGGCCTTGAACACCTGCACGAACCGCGGCGTGGCGGAGTCGCCATCGGAGGCCAGCGTCTGGAGCAGCCCCATGGCGTTGCTGCCCGCGCCGTAGCGGCAGGGCTCGATGTGGGTGCTCTCGTTCGGGTGGATCGAGGAGGTGATCGCCACGCCCTCGCTGTAGTTGGCCTTCGGGTCGACGCTGGTGCGCCCGGAGCCGATGATCGCCTCGGAGTTGGTGCGGGTCAGCTCGCCCACCTTGGCCGACAGGTTCGGCAGCTGGCCGGTGTCGCGCATCTTGTGCAGCAGGTTCTGGGTGCCCCAGGTGCCCGCCGCGAGCACGACCTTGCCCGCGGTGACGGTGGTGCGGAAGCGCTGGGAGCGGGTGCCCGTCTTGCGCAGGTCGACCTCGAAGGTGCCGTCCTCGCGCTCGCGCACGGCGGTGACCGTGGTCAGCGGGATGACCTTCGCGCCGCCCTGCTCGGCGAGGTAGAGGTAGTTCTTCACCAGGGTGTTCTTGGCGCCGACGCGGCAGCCGGTCATGCAGGAGCCGCACTCGGTGCAGCCGGTGCGCTCGGGGCCCGCGCCGCCGAAGTACGGGTCGGCGGTGCGCTCGCCGGGCTTGTCGAAGAACACGCCCACCGGGGTCGGGTGGTAGGTGTCCGACACGCCCATGTCGGCCGCGACCTTCTGCATGACCTCGTCGGCGGGGGTCGTGGTCGGGTTGGTGACCACGCCCAGCATCCGCGACGCCTGGTCGTAGTGCGGCGCGAGCTCGGACTCCCAGTCGGTGATGTGCGCCCACTGCTTGTCGGTGTAGAACGGCTTGAGCGGCCGGTACAGCGTGTTCGCGTACACCAGCGACCCGCCGCCGACGCCGGACCCGGCGAGGATCATGACGTCCTTGAGCATGTGGATGCGCTGGATGCCGTAGCAGCCGAGCTGCGGCGCCCACAGGTACCGGCGCAGGTCCCAGGAGGTCTTGGCGAACTCGTCGTCGGCGAACCGGCGGCCCGCCTCGACCACGGCGACGCGGTAGCCCTTCTCGGTCAGCCGCAGCGCGGCGACGCTGCCGCCGAACCCGGAGCCCACCACCACGACGTCGTAGTCCGGCCCGTTACCGGTGAGTTGCGCAGCCATGGACCGAGGTTAAGCGCTGGGTCACACGGCAGGCTAGGGGCGGAGGACATTTTTGTGTGACTTCGAGTCACACCTGCCGCTCAGTCGTCGTCGCGCAACAAACCGTAGAGCGCCATGTCCCGGCGCACCCCGCCGCGCAGCTGCGCGCCGCGCGCGGTGCCCTCGAAGCGGAACCCCGCCCGCTCCAGGGCGCCGCGCGCGGCCCGGTTGTCCACGTCGGTGGCCGCCTCCACCCGGTCGAGGTCGGTGGTGGCGAACAGGTGCTCGGCCACCAGCCGCAGCGCCAGCGCCCCCGCCCCGCGCCCGCGCGCGGCGGGCAGCAGGGCGATGCCGACGTTCCACGCCGCGCACGCCCTGGTGCGCCCCCACCCCACCTGGTGCCAGCTCACCTGGCCCAGCGGCGCGCCGGTGCGCTCGTCGAGCACGGTGGCCCTGGTCAGGCTGGCCGGGGGCGGGTTGGGGCGGTCATCGGGGTCGACGTCGAACGGGTCGTCGTCGTGCCTGCCCGCGGTGGCCGCCTCGTCGGCCGGGCCCGGCACGACCAGGGCCAGGCCGTCGCGGGCGCGCAGCGGCTCGCGGCGCACGGCCTCAGCCGCGCACGGTCAGGCCGACCCGCTGGAACTCCTTGAGGTCGGAGTAGCCGGTCTTGGCCATCGCCCTGCGCAGCGCGCCGAACAGGTTGACCTGGCCGTCGGCCTCGCCGGACGGGCCGAACAGCAGCTGCTGGAGCGGGATGCCGGTCTCCTCGGCCACCGGCAGCACCCGGCTGCGCGGCAGCGACGGGTGCGCGGCCGCGGCGGTCCAGTACAGGCCGCCGCCGGGGGCCTCGGCGGCCGCGGCCAACGGCGCGCCCAGCATCACCGCGTCGGCGCCGCAGGCGATCGACTTGGCGATGTCGCCGCTGGTGTGCACCTCGCCGTCGGCGATGACGTGCACGTACCGGCCGCCGGTCTCGTCGAGGTAGTCGCGGCGGGCGGCCGCGGCGTCGACGATCGCGGTGGCCATCGGCACCCCGATGCCCAGCGCGGCGTCGGTGGAGGTCACGCCGTCGACGTGGCCGTAGCCGACGACCACGCCCGCCGCGCCGGTGCGCATCAGGTGCATGGCGGTGCGGTAGTCGTGCGCGCCACCGGCGATGACCGGGATGTCCAGGCCGCCGATGAAGCTCTTGAGGTTCAGCGGCTCGCCGTCGCCCTTGGCCACGTGCTCGGCGGAGACGATCGTGCCCTGCACCACCAGGATCTCCACGCCCGCTGCGATGAGCAGCGGGGCCAGCGCGGCGGCGTTCTGCGGGCTGACCCGCGCCGCGGCCGTCACCCCGGACTCGCGCACCTGCCGGACGGCCTCGGTGACCAGGTCCTCCTGGATGGGGGCGGCGTGCAGCTCCTGGAGCACGCGCACCAGCACCGCCGGGTCCTCGCCCTTGTCCGCGGCCTCGACCAGCCGGGCCAGGGCGGCCTCGGGGTCGGTGTGCCGGGCCCACACGCCCTCGGCGTTGAGCACGCCGAGCCCGCCGAGCTTGCCCACCGCCACCGCCGCCGCCGGGGAGACCACCGCGTCGGTCGGGTGCGTGACCAGCGGGATGTCGAACCGGTAGGCGTCGATCTGCCACGTGGTCGCCACGTCGGAGGACGAGCGGGTGCGCCGCGAGGGCACGATCTCCACGTCGTCGAGGCCGAACGCCCGCCGGGCCGTGCGGCCCATGCCGATGTCGACGAGATCCCGCATGGGGCGTAGTCCTTCCTGCGACCCGCCGGGGCGGGTACCGATCAGACCGCTGGGCTCAGCGGGTGGTGTAGTTGGGCGCCTCGACGGTCATGGTGATGTCGTGCGGGTGGCTCTCCTTGAGGCCCGCGGCGGTGATCCGGATGAGCTGGGCGCGCTGGAGGTCGGCGATGGTGCGCGAGCCGGTGAAGCCCATGCCCGCGCGCAGGCCGCCGACGAGCTGGAACACGACCTGCGACAGCGGGCCGCGGAAGGGCACCCGGCCCTCGATGCCCTCGGGCACCAGCTTGTCGTCGGAGAGCACGTCGTCCTGGGCGTAGCGGTCCTTGGAGTAGGACTTGGCCTCGCCGCGCGACTGCATCGCGCCCAGCGAGCCCATGCCCCGGTAGGACTTGAACTGCTTGCCGTTGACCAGCACCAGGTCGCCGGGGGCCTCGGCGGTGCCCGCGAGCAGGCTGCCGAGCATGACCGCGGAGGCGCCCGCGGCGATGGCCTTGGCGATGTCGCCGGAGTACTGGATGCCGCCGTCGCCGATGACCGGCACCCCAGCGGCGGCGCAGGCCTGCGCGGCCTCGTGGATGGCGGTGATCTGCGGGACGCCGACGCCCGCCACGACCCGGGTGGTGCAGATGGAGCCGGGGCCGACGCCGACCTTGACCCCGTCGGCGCCAGCGTCGACGAGGGCCTGGGCGCCCGCGCGGGTCGCCACGTTGCCGCCGACGACGTCGACGGCGTCGCCGAGCTCCTTCTTGAGCCGGGAGACGATGTCGAGCACCGCCCGGGAGTGCCCGTGCGCGGTGTCCACCATGAGCACGTCGACGCCCGCGTCGAACAGCGTCATGGCCCGCTTGTAGCCGTCCTCGCCGACGCCCACCGCGGCGCCGCACACCAGGCGGCCGTCCGGGTCCTTGGTGGCGCTGGGGAACTGCTCGGTCTTGACGAAGTCCTTGACGGTGATGAGCCCGCGCAGCTTGCCGTCGCCGTCGACGATCGGCAGCTTCTCCACCTTGTGCCTGCGCAGCAGCCCCAGCGCGGCCTCGGCGGACACGCCGACCTGGGCGGTGATGAGCGGGGTCCTGGTCATGACCTCCGACACCGGCCGGGAGTGGTCGACCTCGAAGCGCATGTCCCGGTTGGTGATGATGCCGACCAGGGTGCCCTCGGCGTCGGTCACCGGCAGCCCGGAGATCCGGTACCGCCCGCACATGGCGTCGACCTCGGCGAGGGTGTCGGTGGGCGAGCAGGTGACCGGGTCGGTGACCATGCCCGCCTCGGACCGCTTGACCGTCTCGGCCTGCCGCGCCTGCTCCTCCACCGACAGGTTGCGCTGCAGGATGCCGATGCCGCCCTGGCGCGCCATCGCGATCGCCATGCGCGCCTCGGTGACGGTGTCCATGGCCGCCGACAGGATCGGGATCCGCAGCGTGACGTTGCGGGAGACGCGCGTGGAGGTGTCCACCGTGCTCGGGATCACATCGGACTGGGCGGGCTGGAGCAGCACGTCGTCGAAGGTGAGGCCGAGGGTGGCGAACTTGGGCGGGATTCCGTCAGCGTTGAGTTCGCTGGTCATGGTGGTTCGCGGGCCTTCCTGCACAGCTGGCGTGTGGGGCGCGGCCGGGGTGGGCCACCCCGCCGTGGACCCGCGGGAGCGCCCCCGCGGCACGGTCACCCCATGGTATCCGGGGGACACTGCCCCGGTCGGCGGGTACCGTGCGTGCTCGTGCCGCATGACCTACCCCCAGACCCGCAGCGCGGCGACGGTCTGCCCCCGGACCCCTTCGCCGGGGACCCGCACGACCCTGCCCGCGACCTGCTCGACGACGACCACGACCACGACGACGACCGCCCCATGACCCCGCAGGAGCGCGAGGACCTGGTGGGCGACCTGTCCGACCTGGCCGTCTACCAGGCCCTGCTGGAGCCCCGCGGCGTCCGCGGCATCGTCGTCGACTGCGGTGAGTGCGACGAACCCCACTACCACGACTGGGCGCTGCTGGCGGCCAGCCTCAAGCAGCTGCTCGACGACGGCCGCATGCGCCCGCACGAGCCCGCGTTCGACCCCGACCCGGACGCCTACGTCAGCTGGGAGTACTGCCGCGGCTACGCCGACGGCGTCACCGCCAGCGAGAGCGCCAGGTAGCGCGCCAGGGGACCCCAGGACGGCGGAGGGGCGGAACCGCGACCGCGGTTCCGCCCCTCTCGTCCGTTCTCGGGCAGGTGGCTGTGCGCCGGAAAGCGAACGGGCCGGCACCCCCGTGGGGGGGGCACCGGCCCGTCAGCGCGGGGGTGTCAGCCGGGCAGGCCCAGCGGCACCTCGTTCACCACGGCACCCTCCGTGCCCGACCCGCCGGTCTCGCCCTTGGGCGACTCCTCGGTGGGCGTGCTCGGCTCGGTGGTGGTCGGCGGCGCCTCGGTGGTCGTCGACGGCGGCGGCGGGGTGGTGGTCGTCGACGGCGTGCTCGGCTGCGTGGTCGACGGCTTGGTCGTCGGGTCGCTGGCCACCGGCGGCGTCGTGGTCACCGGGGCGACCGTGGACGGCGCGGGCAGCGGCGGCGGGGTGGCCGGGCCCGCGGCGGGCGGGCTCAGCAGCGACACCAGGTCGGCGTGCTTGAGGGCCAGCTCGCCGTGGCCGTCCTCGTTGCTGATCGACGGCAGGCCCTTCTCGGCCTCGTCCAGCTTGTCCTTGGCCTCGGCCAGCCTGCCCTGGTTGATCGCGGCCTGGGCGATCTCCAGGTCGTTGCGCACCGAGGCGGCGGCCTCGACGGACTTGGCGTGGTCGGAGTAGAGGACCTTGGTCAGGCTCCACAGCGTGTCGCCGGGCTGGGCGTCGCGGGCGGCCAGGCCCGCGCCGGTGAAGGCGATGGCCAGCACGGCGGCCGCGGCGGCGAAGGGCACCAGCAGCCGGGGCTTGCGGTGCCCGCGCCGGGTGCGCGCCTGCAGCACGGTGGCCTGGGCGAGCTGGGTGTCGACCAGCTCGCCGATGGGCTCGGCGTCGACCTCGTCGCGCCAGGAGGTCAGCAGCGCGGCCAGCTCGTCGTCGCCGAAGTCGTGCTCGGCGCGGTCGGGCTCGCGCAGCGCGGCGCCGAGCGCGTCGAGGAAGGCGTCGTCGGCGTGCACCAGCGAGATGTCCACGGCGCCGTCGTCGTCGACGAAGTCGTCCGGGTCGGCGGCCTCGAAGGCCGTGCGGCGGTCGCCACCGCCGAACACCACCGGGGTCACGTTCGACCTCGGTCCGGCGCCGGACGCGGTCCCGTCCACCGCCGCGCGCTCGTCGCGCTCGCCCTCGTCGGGCATTTCAGACCACCTCCTCCGCTGACAGAGTCTTGCGCAACCTGGCAAGTGCCCGGTGCTGGGCCACCCGAACCGCGCCGGGCGTGGACCCGACCGCTTCGGCCGTCTCCTCCGCCGAGAGCCCCACCACGACCCGCAGCACGACGATCTCGCGCTGCTTGTCCGGCAGGACCGCCAGCAGCTCGCCCATCCGCCTGGACAGCTCGCCCTGCATGGCCCGCTGCTCGGGACCGGCGTCGCTCTCCGGCCCATCCGGGACATCGGCCACCGGCTCCGATCGGTTACGCGAGGAGGCCCGGTGCGCGTCGGCGACCTTGTGCGCGGCGATGCCGTACACGAACGCCAGGAAGGGACGGCCTTGGTCGCGGTAGCCGGGCAGCGCCGTCAACACCGCGAGACACACCTCCTGGGCCACGTCGTCCGCCGAGGCGTACGAGCGCTCCTGCCTTCCGACACGGGCGCGGCAGTACCGCACCACCAGGGGGCGGACCGACGCGAGCACGCGCTCGATCGCCCGAGGGTCTCCCTCGACCGCGGCGCTCACGGACGCGTCCAGTCCGTCCCCCAATGTGGTCATCGCAGAATGCAGCCCTGGTGTTACTCGTCGGGTCAACGTGGCAGCTCCGGGGGTGGTCGGACCACACCCGGTGTCCACCGTACCGCCCGGCTGCGCGCCGATCGGGGCGCCGAGGTGCCGCGCGGGTGGCGCGGGGGCGGGTGGTCGAGCGGCCCGCGGCGGTGGCGCGGGCAACGGCGTGACGGACAACACGGTAGCTGCCTTCCCCAAACCGGTGGGACGGGGGTCGCCGCGCGCCGGGCACCGGGGGTGCCGGGTCCGCGCAGGTCGTGGTGGTGGCGACCGCCGCAGGGGGACCGAGGTCGTCGGCGCCCCGGCCGGTCCGCGGGACCGGTCCGGGGTGGGTCTGGCGGGGTCTGGCTCGGTGGAGCTGTGTCTGGCGGGTGGGGCTGGGTCTTGTGGTGCGGGGTCTGGCGGGTGGAGCGGTGGGGACGGGGACGCACGACGAGCCGTGCGGGCCTGACTCCCCTCAGGCACGCACGGCTCGCCGCCGACGCGGGTGACCGCGCTGGTCGTCGACCAGCGGCCGGTCGCTGACCAGCCGGGCGGCTAGGACACCAGGCCGCGGCGGAAGCCGTGCGCCACGGCCTGCGCGCGGTCGCGCACGCCGAGCTTGCGGAACAGCCTGCGGGCGTGGGTCTTCACGGTGTCCTCGGACAGGTAGAGCTCGCGGCCGATCTGGCCGTTGCTCTTGCCCTGGCTCATGCCGCGCAGCACCTGCAGCTCGCGGTCGGTGAGCTGGACCCCGGGGTCCGAGGGCTGGCGGGGTGCGGGCACCGAGGTGCTGGCCAGCGTGTGCGCCAGCGCCGCGACCAGCTCGGGGCGCGAGGCGTCCCAGCGCAGGTAGCCGCGGGCACCACCGGCGATCGCGGCGGCGATGCTGCCCGCGTCGTCCGGTGCGCCGAAGACGATGACGTTGGCCTGGGGGTTGGCGGAGACGAGCCTGCGCGTCGCCTCGACGCCCGTCGGCACGGCGCGCTGCGTGCCGACCAGCACGACGTCCACCGGCTGGCGGGAGAAGCGGGCGAGCAGCTCGTCACCGTGCGCTACGCAGTCGATGCGACTGACCCCGGGGACAGCGGACATGACACGGGTCAATCCCTCGCGCACGCTGCGCCGGTCGTCGCAGATCAAGACCGTCGTCACGGGGACTCCTTCCTGCAGCCGAGTGACGTTCCATATCCCCTATCGGACGCCGGCCCCCGAACCTTGACACGATGAGGTGGTAAATCTGTCAACGAATCCGCCAACCCACCGGTTCGCCCTCGTCACCCGTCCGGAGCAACGGTTGAATCACGAGGTCAGGTACCCACGGTGAGTCCGCGGCGAGCTGCCTGCCGCGCGCGTCGGAGTGTCGCAACACACAGTGAAGCAGCGCCGCGGCGGCCCGCCGGTGCTCGTCGGCGGCCGGCGGCTCGACATCGGCCATGACCAGGTGGCACGGCCAGCCGAGGGGCGCGAACCCGCCGCGGCGGGCCTCGTCCAGGGCTGCGCTGAGCAACGGCCGGGCCCCCGCAGCGTCACCGGAAGCGGCCAGCACCGCTCCGAGCACCATCGCCGACTTCGCCCGGTGCCGCGCCGAGCCGCTGCCCGCCGCCAGCTCGTGCGCGACCGCCGCCGGGGCCCGCGCCTCCCGCGGCCTGCCCGCCCCCAGCGCGGCCTCCGCGGCCAGCCAGCCGCGCCGGATCCGCCCGCGCCACCCCGGGTCCGGGCCGCGGGCCTCCTCGGCCAGGAGCCTGCGCACCTGGTCGGCGCGCCCCAGGCCGACCGCGTCGGCGGCGAGCCCGAGCAGGACGTCGGAACGCGCCTCGGGCAGCCGCGGGTGGTCCGCGGGGACGCGGGCCAGGGCGGCCAGGCCCCGCCCGTCCAGGACGCGGGCGGCGGCGTGGGCGCCGAGCTGGCGGCGGTGCGAGGCGGCGGTGGCGGCGGCCAGCGCGGCCAGCAGCGGGTCGCGGCCGGTGAGCAGCGGGCCCAGCCGGGCCAGGGCGGCGGCGTAGTGCCCCCGACCGCCCAGGGCGACCCCGGACGCCCAGGCTTCCTCGGGGGTGCGGGGCGGTCGGAACGGGTCTGCGCTGGGTGCGTCGCCGAAGGCCGCTTCCCACAGTCCGGGGTCACTCACGGGGGGAGTGTGCGACACCCGGTGACACCGTGACCACGCGGGCGACGACGTCACCCACACCGGCGAGGTGTTCCACCCTGGGCGACAGGCCCTCCCCCGCCCAGCCCGGGCCGCCCGCGACCACCAGCGGCCGGGGCCGGGCGGCGGGCAGCGCGCGCAGCACCGACGGGTCGGCGTGCGCGGTCGCGTGCGCCCAGACCACGACCGCGGCGGGCGCGGTGCGCCGGACGGCGGCGACCAGCGCGGGGACCGGGACGGCCGCGCCGAGGGTGCGCACCGCGACCCCGCGCTCGGCCAGCGCGGCCCGCAGCACGTGCAGCGGCAGCCCGTAGCGCTCGCCCGGCGCGCAGCACAGCAGCACCTCGGCGGGCCCGGCGACCCGGGGCGTGGCCCGCACGAACTCGGTGAGCACGCACTCCGCGAGCAGGTGTGCCACCTCGGTGCCGCGGTCGGCCGGGTGCGCCCAGCCCACCCCCACCGCGGCCAGCACCGGGCCCACCAGCTCGTCCCACACCCACAGCGCCCCGCGCCCGGCCAGCGCGGCGGCGAGCGCCCCGCCCACCGCGGCGTCGTCCATCGCCAGCACGGCCCTGGCGAGCGCGGCCACCTCCGGCCCGCCCCCGGGCGGCGGAGCCGCGCGGGACTGGGCGGGCACGGGCGGGGCCGGGTCGGCCAGGGCGGCCGGGTCGTCGGCCACCCGCAGCGCGTAGCCCGCCGCCTCGGCGGGGGTGGCGCCCTTGAGCAGCGCGCGCCGCATCAGCTCCAACCTGGCCAGGTCGGCGGCGGTGTAGCGGCGGTGCCTGCCGGTGGTGTGCCCGCGCGGGCCCAGCCCGTAGCGGCGGTCCCAGGTGCGCAGCGTCGCGGGCGCCACGCCCAGCCTGCGGGCGACGGCGGCGACGGGCAGGGTCGGCTCCGGCACCGGGGGCGGTGGCGCGGGCACCGACTCTCCGAGGTCCCGGGACGGGGGTTCCGGCGGCACCCACCCATCGTCGGGTGACGCCTGCCGGTCGGCAACCGGACGGACGAACACGCTGCGTCAACCGGGTGATGCCGATCGGCTGAACCCGCAGACCGATGAGTCGATCACCCTTGAACAAGCCGTGGCGCGCTTCTAGCGTGTAACCCGCTGAACCGAATGGAGTAGTCGACCGCTGCCGGACGGTGCACAGCGCAAGACCCGCGCCCGCGAGCCCCCGCGGCCGCGGACCCGTGTGAACGAGTTCTTTGGAGGCGGCGATGGCGGACACCCGCAGGCTCCCCGGTCCGAACGCCGACGTGTGGGACTGGCAGCTGGACGGCTCCTGCCGGGGCATGGACAGCGCCTTCTTCTTCCACCCCGACGGCGAGCGCGGACCCGCGCGGGCCCGGCGGGAGGCCAAGGCGAAGGCGATCTGCCACTCGTGCCCGGTGCTGGCGCTGTGCCGCAGCCACGCGCTCGCGGTGCACGAGCCCTACGGCATCTGGGGCGGGCTCTCGGAGTCCGAGCGCGAGGCGATCATCAAGACGGACAAGCGCTCACTGGCCTCGGCCACGCGCTGAGCGGGCGCCCCGGTCCGGTCGGAGGGGACCGGGGGCGCGCGAGCACCCGCGGACGCGGCGAAGGCCCCGACCAGGAGTCCTGGTCGGGGCCTTCGCCGTGCTCTGGCCGGGGGTCCGGTCAGTGGCCGTGGCCGTGCCCGTGGCCGTGACCGGCGTCGGGCTCGTCCACCTTCTTCTCCACGACCGCGCTCTCGGTGGTGAGCACCATGCGGGCGATGGAGGCGGCGTTGGCCACCGCGGAGCGGGTGACCTTGACCGGGTCGACGACGCCGTCGGCGAGCAGGTCGCCGTAGGTGAGCTTGGCGGCGTTGAAGCCCTGGCCCCAGGGCAGCTCGCGCACCTTGTTCACCACGACCGCGCCCTCCTGGCCGCCGTTCGCGGCGATCCAGAACAGCGGCGCGGACAGCGCCTCGCGCAGGATGGCGACGCCGGTGGCCTCGTCACCGGTGAGGCCCAGGCCGCCGTCGAGCTCCTTGGCGGCCTGCACCAGCGCGGACCCGCCGCCGGGGACGATACCCTCCTCGACCGCGGCCTTGGTGGCCGCGACCGCGTCCTCGATGCGGTGCTTGCGCTCGGCCAGCTCGGTCTCGGTGGCCGCGCCGACCTTGATCACCGCGATGCCGCCGGAGAGCTTGGCCAGCCGCTCCTGCAGCTTCTCGCGGTCCCAGTCGGAGTCGGTGGCCTCGATCTCCTTGCGCAGCTGCTCCACCCGGCCGTCGATGTCGGCCTTGGTGCCCGCGCCGTCGACGATGGTGGTGTCGGAGTTGGTGACCACGACGCGGCGCGCCGAGCCCAGCGACTCCAGGCCCGCCTCGGACAGCTTGAGGCCGACCTCGGCGGAGATGACCTGGCCGCCGGTGACGATGGCGAGGTCGTCGAGGAAGGCCTTGCGGCGGTCGCCGAAGAACGGCGCCTTGACCGCGACGGCGCGGATCGTCTTGCGCAGCGAGTTGACCACCAGGGTGGACAGCGCCTCGCCGTCGACGTCCTCGGCCACGATGAGCAGCGCGCGGCCGGACTGGGCGACCTTCTCCAGCACGGGCAGCAGGTCGTTGAGGGAGGAGATCTTCTCCCGGTGCAGCAGGACGTAGGCGTCCTCCAGCACGGCCTCCTGGGCCTCCAGGTCGGTGGCGAAGTGCGCCGACAGGTAGCCCTTGTCGAACTGCACGCCCTCGGTGACGACCAGCTCGGTGGCCAGCGTGGAGGACTCCTCCACGGTGATCACGCCGTCCTCGCCGACCTTCTCGATGGCCTCGCCGAGCAGCGCCCCGATCGAGGCGTCGCGGGAGGACACGGTGCCGACCTGGGCGATGTTGTCGCGGCCCTTGACCGGGGTGGCCTTGGCCTTGAGCGACTCGACCACGGCGTCGGCGGCGGCCTGGATGCCCCGGCCGATGCCGGTCGGGTTGGCGCCCGCGGCGACGTTGCGCAGGCCGACGCGCACCAGCGCCTGGGCGAGCACGGTCGCGGTGGTGGTGCCGTCGCCCGCGACGTCGTTGGTCTTGGTGGCGACGTTCTTGGCCAGCTGCGCGCCGAGGTTCTCGAAGGAGTCCTCCAGCTCGATCTCGCGCGCGATGGTGACGCCGTCGTTGGTGATGGTCGGGCCGCCGAACTTCTTGGCGAGCACGACGTGGCGCCCGCGCGGGCCCAGGGTCACCTTGACCGCGTCGGCGAGCTTGTTCACACCGCGCTCGAGCGCCCGGCGGGCGTCCTCGTCGAAACTGATCTGCTTGGGCATTGCTCCCTCTCCGTCCACGCGAAACGCCCCGGTGGCCCCGGTGGGGCGCCGGGGCGCTCAGCGTGCTGGGTGGTCTTAGTTGATGACGGCCAGCACGTCGCGGGCGGAGAGGATCAGGTACTCCTCGCCGTTGTACTTGACCTCGGTGCCGCCGTACTTGGAGTAGATGACGACGTCGCCGACGGCCACGTCCACCGGGACGCGGTTGCCCTTGTCGTCGATGCGGCCCGGGCCCACGGCCAGGACCTTGCCCTCCTGGGGCTTCTCCTTGGCGGTGTCCGGGATGACCAGGCCGGAGGCGGTCGTGGCCTCGGCCTCGCTCGCCTGGACGACGATCTTGTCCTCGAGCGGCTTGATGTTGACGCTCACCGCTGTGACCTCCACGGGTCGTCGAAAGCGTTGGCAGGATTGACTTACGGCTCCTGCCACCCCGCCGTCGCGGGTGCCGGGGCGACACCGGTGCCGTGCGACTAGCACTCTACCCACGCGACTGCTAACGCTGCAACGTGCCCCGCCGCACCGTGTCGCGCACCCGCCCGCCGGGGGCGGGATGCTGGGGTGGTGACCCACGTGATCAGGCAGGCCGTGCCCGCCGACTTCCCCAGGCTACGGGAGGTCGAGGTGCTGGCGGGGGCGGCGTTCCGGGACGTGGGGATGGCGTGGGTGGCCGAGGACGAGCCGCCGTCGGCGGAGGTGCTGGGGCGGTTCGCGGCGGCGGGGCGGGCTTGGGTGTGCGAGGTGGCGCGGGCGGGTGGGCACGACACAGCGGGGGTGGGCGGGCAGGGCACAGCGGTGGTGGGCGGGCGGGGCACAGCGGCGGCGGGCGGGCAGGGGACGGTGGGGGCGTACCTGCTGGCCGAGCGGGTGGACGGGCGGGTGCACGTGGCGCAGGTCAGCGTGGACCCGGCCTACCGGGGGATGCGGTTGGGGGCCGCGTTGATCGACCACGTGGACGACGGGGGCGGGATCACCCTGACGACCTTCGCGGACGTGCCGTGGAACGCCCCGCACTACCGGCGGCTGGGGTTCCGGGTGGTCGAGGCCACCGGGGGGCTGGCGCTGGTGGTGCGCCGGGAGGCGGCGCTGGGGCTCGACCCGGCGACCCGGGTGTGCATGATCAGGCCTTGAGGGCGGTGCGGACCGCCTCGCGGCCCGCGTGGACGGCGGCGGCGAGCAGGTCGGTCTTCCTGGTGAGCCTGCCGACGAGGGGGGCGTCGGCGGCCGGGCGGATCTCCAGCACGGCGGGGTGGTCGGCCAGGGCGGCGTCGTCCTCGGCCTGGCGGCGCTCCCTGGCCTGCCAGGAGGACAGGGCGCCGGGGGCGGCCCGGTTGAGGTAGGCGGTGACGACCTTGTCCTCCAGGGCGGAGGGCGGGCCCGCGGTCCAGCCGGTCTGGCGGGTGCGCAGGACCAGGACGTCGGTGCAGCCCGCGGCCAGCGGGGTGCGGTACGGGATGGCCTCGGCCAGGCCCGCGTCGACGTAGCGGGCGCCGCCCAGCTCCACCGGGGGTCCCGACAGCAGGGGCAGGCCGGTGCTGGCGCGCATGGCGAGCTGGAGGGTGCGCTGGTCGGTGATGTGCGGGTGCAGGTCGACCGAGCGGCCGGTGGCGGTGTCGGTGGCGAGCGGGTGGTAGGTCGTGGGGTTGGCCAGCACCGCGGCGAAGTCCATCGGGATGGCCTCGTAGACGTCCTGGATGAGGGTCCTGGTGTCGACCACGGGCCCGAGCCGCAGGGCGCGCCAGGGGTTGGTGACGCGGCGGATCACCGCCGGGTCGTCCCAGCCCATGAACTCCGGGGTGGCCTGGCCCGCGAGGAACCAGGCGGCGTTGAGCGCGCCCGCCGACGAGCCGTAGACGGCGTCGAAGCAGGCCGAGTAGCCCAGCTCCTGCAGGGCGAGCACCATGCCGCCGCCGAAGGCGCCCCGGCTGCCGCCGCCCTCCACCGCCAGGGCGAGGGTGCGGCCGTCCGCGCGGGTGCCCGCGGCGCGGCGGGCCCGCAGGAGTTCGAGGACCTGGTGCACGGCGCCGAACCTACGGGACGGGTGACCCGCGACCACCCGCAGGACGCACAAGGCTCACCAAACCCTCACCCGGAAGTGGGTCGCAGGTCACCCGAGTAGGGCGAACATGGTGAACCGGTAACCGTGCGCGTACCGGAGGTCCCTCGATGTTCCCCACCCGCCGCTCCGTCCTGTTCGGTGGCGCCGCCGCCGTCGGGCTCACCGCCGTCGGCCTGCCCGCGCTGGCCGCGACCGCCCCCCGGCGGCTCGCCGACCCGTTCACCCTCGGCGTGGCCTCCGGCGACCCGACCGAGGACGGGGTGGTGCTCTGGACCCGGCTGGCCCCGGACCCGCTGGCCCCCGACGGCCACGGCGGCATGCCCAACCGGGTGATCCCGGTGCAGTGGCAGCTCGCCGCGGACGAGCGGTTCACCCGGGTCGTGCGCGCGGGGGTGGGGTTCGCCCGCCCGGAGGCGGCGCACAGCGTGCACGTCGAGCCCGCGGGGCTGCGGCCGGGCACCGAGTACTTCTTCCGCTTCCGCGCCGAGGGGCACCTGTCCCCCACCGGGCGCACCCGCACCGCCCCCGCCGCGGGCACCCTGGGCGCGCTGACGATGTGCTTCGCGTCCTGCTCGCACTACGGCGAGGGTTTCTTCACCGCCTACCGCAGGCTCGCCGAGGACCAGCCCGACCTGGTGCTGCACCTGGGCGACTACCAGTACGAGTACGCCGCCAAGGCCGCCGACGTGCGCCCGGTCGCGGGCCCGGAGACGCGCACGCTGGCCGACTACCGGCTGCGGCACGCGCAGTACAAGACCGACCCGGACCTGCAACTGGCGCACGCCACCGCGCCCTGGCTGGTGGTGTTCGACGACCACGAGGTCGAGAACAACTGGGCGGGCGACACCCCCGAGGCGCCGGACCCGCAGTTCCCCGCGCGCAAGGCCGCGGCGTTCCAGGCCTACTACGAGAACCTGCCGCTGCGCCGCTCCGCGCGGCCCACCGGGGGCGCCATGCAGCTGTTCCGGCGGGTGCGCTGGGGCTCCCTGGTCAACTTCCACATGCTCGACACCCGCCAGTACCGCGACGACCAGGCGTGCGGCGACGGCACCAGGGTCGACTGCGCCGAGCGGCTGGACCCGAGCCGCTCGATCACCGGGGCGGCGCAGGAGCGGTGGCTGCTCGACGGCCTGCGCACCTCCCGCGCCCGCTGGGACGTGCTGGGCCAGCAGGTGTTCTTCGCCCAGCGCGACCTGACCGCCGGCGACAAGCAGGGCTTCTCCATGGACGCCTGGGACGGCTACAAGACCAGCAGGGACACCATCGCCGCGGGCCTGGGCACCGCCCGCAACGGCGTGGTGCTCACCGGCGACGTGCACCGGCACTGGGCGGGCGAGGTCAAGCTGAGCTACGACGACCCGGGCTCGCGCGGGGTGGCCACCGAACTGGTGACGACCTCGATCACCTCGACCGGCGACGGCGACGAGAGCACCAACCAGGCGGTGCTGGCCGAGAACCCGCACCTGCGCTTCTACAAGAACCGCCGGGGCTACGTCCGGACCCGGTTCACCCCCTCCGAGCTGCGGGCGGACTTCCGGGTGCTGCCCTACGTGCGCACGGCGGGGGCGCCGGTGCAGACGGCGGCCGGCTTCGTCGTCGAGGACCGGGTGCCGCTGCTCAACCGGGTGTGACGGGGGTAGGGGTCACGTCCTGTGGATAGCCGATTGACGCAGCGGCGCGGCACGCAGGAGAGTTGAGCCACTCCAGCAGCCGCCCAGGAAGGCCGTCCCGTGTCCCGCAAACTGGCCCTGACGCTCACCGCGCTCGCGGTGGTGGGTGCCACCGCGCCCGCCACCGCGGCGCCGCCGCACCCCGCCGCGAGCGGCCGCCAGGCCGCCTACCGGGCGGCCGCCGCCGAGCACGGCGTGCCGGAGAAGGTGCTGCTCGCCGTGTCGTACCTGGAGAGCAGGTGGGACACCAACGGCGGGCAGCCCAGCACCGCCGCCGGGTACGGCCCCATGCACCTCACCGACCTGGAGACCGCGAACGCGGGCGCGCTCGGCCTGCACCACAACGAGGGCACCGAGGACCCGCGCGGCGACAGCGCGCGGCCCGCGCTGGCGCCCGAGCCCGCCGAGGTGGGCGGGGTCGTGGCCTCGCTGCACACCGTGGACCTGGCCGCCCGGCTCACCGGGATCGACAAGGCCAAGCTGCGCTCGGACGCCACCGCGAACATCCGCGGCGGCGCGGCGCTGCTGGCGCACTACCAGCAGCAGCTGGGCGGCAAGCGCACCACCGACCCGTCGGCCTGGTACGGCGCGGTGGCGCGCTACTCCGGGGCCACCGAGCGCGGCGCGGCCGCGGCGTTCGCCGACGAGGTGTTCTCCGTGCTGTCCTCCGGCGCGGCGCGCACCACCGACGACGGGCAGCCGGTGTCGGTGGCGGCCTCCCCGGTGAACCCGGACAGGTCCGCCCTCGACCGGATGAACCTGACCACGGCGGCCGCGGCGGCGGTGGAGTGCCCCACGGGGATCTCCTGCGGGTCGGTGCCCGCGCCCTACCAGCAGATCGACGGCGGGTACGGCAACCACGACCTGTCCAACCGGCCGGTCAACCAGAAGGTCGACTACATCGTCATCCACGACACCGAGGCCACCTGGGCCACCACGCTGCAGCTGGTGCAGGACCCCACGTACGTGAGCTGGCACTACTCGCTGCGCTCCAGCGACGGCTACATCGCCCAGCACGTGCCGACCAAGGACGTGGCCTGGCACGCGGGCAACTGGTACGTCAACGCCAAGGCGATCGGCCTGGAGCACGAGGGCTTCGCCGCGCAGGGCACCTGGTTCACCGAGGCGATGTACCGCACCTCGGCGAAGCTGGTGCGCTACCTGGCCAACAAGTACCGCATCCCGGTCGACCGCCAGCACATCCTCGGCCACGACAACGTCCCGGGCACGGTTCCCTCCACGGTGGCGGGCATGCACTGGGACCCGGGCCCCTACTTCGACTGGTCGCACTACTTCGACCTGCTCGGCGCCCCCTTCCGCGGTGACGCGGGCGCGCCGAACGTGGTGACGGTCAAGCCGGACTTCGCCACCAACAAGCCCGCCTTCACCAACTGCGACGGCAAGGGCAACCCGTGCGCGCCGCGCAGCTCCAGCTCGGTGGTCCTGCGCACCCAGCCCAGCGACACCGCGCCGCTGCTCAAGGACGCGGGCATCAACCCCAACGGTCCGTCCACGATGCGGGTCTCGGACGTCGGCAGCCGGGTGGACGCGGGCCAGCACTTCGTGGTCTCGCGCCGCTCGGGCGACTGGACGGCGATCTGGTACCTGGGCCAGGAGGGCTGGTTCCGCAGCGCCAACGCCATCCCCGGTCGCGGCGCGGTGGCCACGCCCAAGGCGGGCGTGCAGAGCATCCCGGTCTACGGCCGGGCGTACCCGGAGGCCTCGGCCTACCCGGCGGGCGTGGACGTGCAGGCGGTGACGCCGTTGCAGTACACCCTGCCCGCGGGGCAGTCG
>NZ_MKQR01000026.1:304480-317098 GCF_001940455.1 Actinokineospora bangkokensis
TACGTGGTGGGCCTGACCACGAACTCCGAGTACTACTGGGCGACGACCTTCGACGGGTCCACCCACCAGGTCGTGCGCGGGGAGAAGTACGTGCAGATCCAGTTCGGGCACCGGGTGGCGTTCGTGAAGGCCTCGGACGTGGTTGTCACCTCCAGCTGAGCGGTGGCGGTGACCCCGGGATTAGTGGGACCCCGGGGTCACCGCACCTGGCGGCGCCCGGTCTGCGACACCGGTTTGCCCGTCGGTGGAGCCCGGGGCGCCGTGGTTGGTCCCGCGGTCGCGATCCGCGGGCAGTACCCCCACCAGGAGTCGAACCTGGGTCCCCGGTTCCGTAGACCGGTGCCTTGTCCGCTGGGCCATGGGGGTGGACGGGTCGGGACGGGCGCACGGCTCCCACCCCGACCCGAGTGCACCGGACCGAGATGTGGTGTGGGTGGGGCCCCGCCCGTGCGCGGGGAGCCCGACGACAGCAGAAGCCGCCTCGGCGCGGTGCGCTGGGGCGGCTTCCCGGTGACGTTGACCTGGGGTCAGGGCGTCACGGGGAACACCATCCGGGGGCGGGTCGCTCCGCCTGGTGGTAGCTGTGCTTCACGATCCCTCCTCGGGGGTCTCGTCGTCGTCGCTGGGACGACTATGCGCCGCGGCGGGGGCCGGTCGCAACGCAATTACCGGCGTCACAGCTCCTTGTTGATCAGCGCCTCGACCAGGGTGCGGCCGGTGCCGGTGAGCACGACCTCGCCCCGGGCGCGGTCGAGGACGAGCAGGTCGCGGGCGGCCATGCCCTCGAAGGACGACGCCCAGGGCTCGTCGAACAGGGACGTGCCGAAGCGGGCCCGGTGCAGGTCGTCGCGCAGGGGTTGCAGCGTCGTGAGCGCCATCTTCACCGCGCGGGCCTCCTGCGCCTGCGGGGTGAAGCTCGTGGCCGAGCCGAGCGGCACGCGGCCCTGCTCGACGGCCCGGGCGTAGTGGTCGCGGTTGGTGTCGGTGATCGCCTCCGACGCCCGGCAGGAGGAGCTGCCGCCGAGGCCGATGGCGACCTCGGCCTCCTGCTTGTCCTGGTCGACCATGATGCCCTTCCACTTCTCCGGGGCCAGCCCGGCGCGGGCGAAGTACATGGTGGGGTGCTCGGCGTACCCGGCGGCCACCAGGCCCTCGGTGAGCAGCTCGCGCATCTGGTACTGCTCGCCCAGGCTCGGCCAGTGGTGCCCCGACTCCCCCAGCTTGCGCCGGTACTCCGGGAACTGCCACGCCGCGGGCTTCTCCCCGGTGACACCGGTGCGGGTGTCCGCGTAGGACATCAGGTGCAGCTTGGTGCACACCACCGCGTCGACCTCGTTGTCCAGCACCACGTCCAGGTCGCGGCGGACGCTGTCAACGGTCTGGTCGAGCAGCCCGTACATCAGGTCGATGCTGGCCCACTCGAACCCGGCGGCGCGGGCGTTGCGCACGAAGTCGACGCACATCTGCGACGAGTGCTCCCGCCCGCACTCGCGCAACACCTTGTCGTCGAAGGACTGCACGCCGCTGGAGAGCTTGGTGCAGCCCAGTTCCCGCAGCAGGTCCAGCTTCGCCGGGGTGAAGGTGCTGGGGTCGCCCTCGAAGCGGACCGTCGTGTCGTCGGTGAACCCGAAGTTCTCCCGGTAGAAGTCCAGCAGCCTGCGGATGGCGCCCGCGGGCAGCAGCGAGGGCGTGCCGCCGAAGACGTTGAACTCCCCGACCGGGGCCCGGCGCAGGTTCGGCACGGCGTCGAGCCACAGCCGCGCCTCGCGGATGTTCCAGTCCACCCACTGCTCGGCCTTGGCGTCGACGACCTCGGGGCTGCCCTTGACCAGCACCACCGGGTACTGGCAGAAGCGGCACCGGTAGGCGCACGTGGGGATGTAGGACCACAGGTGGATGGGGGCCGTGGCCGCCAGCTGCGCGTCCAGGTCTGCCAGGAACGCCTCCGGCGCGTACCCGGGCACGTTGCCGGGGAACACGTGCGCGCCGAACGGGTCCTCGACCAGGTACTCCAGCAGGTGCGCGTTCGCCGGGTCCGCGAGGGTATCCAGCACGGCGGGCCGGGGGTGGCCGGAGTCCAGCGACAGCAGCGAGGCCAGGCCGGCGGCGGAGGTGGGGGCGCCCATCAGAACACACCCCCGTTGCCGAAGTAGTTGTGCGCCTCGCCGGATTCCCTGTCCTCGCAGTAGTAGCGCACGAACTCCGCGAAGCGCTCCGGTGGCACGTCGGCGAAGCAGTCCGGCAGCGGCGGCGGGTACCCGATGTCCTCGCCCACCGCGCGGCGCAGCACCTCGAACAGCTCCTCGCGGAACTCCAGGTACAGCCGGTAGGACGGCGTCTTGTAGCTGTGGATCGGGGTGAAGTCGACGATGCGCATCTCGTCGCGGATCTCAGCGATGCGCGCACCCAACCGGGCGGCGAAGTCCGCGCCCAGGAACTCGACGACGCGCTGCTCCTCCAGCAGCGAGGGGGTGAGCAGCACCGGCAGGACGAGGTTCTTGGGCGTGAAGTCCTTGATGGAGAACTCCCACGCCTGCCGCGCCTCGGCCGGGGTCAGGTCGTCGCCCCGCGCGGGCCCCGGCTCGTCGACGCGGATGTCGCGCATGACGATGGTGCCGTCGCTGCCGTAGGCGCGGCCGGTGATCACCTCGTCGAGGGCGTGGTTGACCCGGCGCGGGTTGATCTCCACCCGCGACCGCGGCGCGAAGGTGATGTCGTGGCCGCTGCCGCGCACCCGGATGCCGAAGTCCCAGTCGTCGGAGAGGTGGTTGACGAACCGGCCGTCGCGCAGCTGGTAGAACACCTCGATCCCGCCGACCGCCGCGTACGCCTCGCGCTCGACGGCGAAGCCCTTGCCGTCGGGGAACCCGCCGAGCACCGGCCACGCCGCCAGCCTGCACCGCAGGGTGCGCTGGATGGCGTCCCACAGCAGCGGGCGGCCGGTGAAGTGCTCGGCGGAGTAGTAGTAGTCGCACACCCCGATCGCGGCCTTGCTCGACTCCATCGCCTCGAACAGCTCCCACAGCCAGTCCGGGTCCACCACGCAGTCCGCGTCGGCCGACACCAGGTAGCAGCGCTCGTCGGGGTCGGTGAACGGGCGGGCCCGGCCGCGCTCGACGGCGAAGTCCATCCCGGCCCGCCGCGCGCACGACACGCCCTGCTCCGGCTCGGCGATCAGGTGCACCGCCAGGTCCGGGTGCGCCGCGGCGAACCGGCGGGTGATGGCGGCGGTGTCGTCGGTGGAGTTGTTGTCCACCACCACGACCTCGTACAGCTCGCGGTCGAGCGGCCCGTCCGGCCCGCGCTGGTCGCGCAGCGAGGCCAGCACCCGGTCGAGGTTCGCCGCCTCGTCGTACACCGGCAGCACCACGCTGAGCCGGGTGCGCGCGCCCATCGGCACCGGGTGCAGCCGGGCCACCGCGTCGCCCACCCGGTCGCGCCCGAAGTGCTCCTCGCCAAGCCGGTGGTTGTGCGCCATGACCGCGTGCCGCCTCTCCGCGTCGGTGATCAGGTCCGCCACCGCGGCGGTGAACGCGGCGGTGGGCAGGTCGTGCTCGGCCACGTCCAGCAGCGGCGCGGTGAACCCGCGGTCGCCGTAGACGGCGTCGTAGAGCTCGTAGCGGCTCGCCGCGTACGGGGTGCCGGAGGCGATCGCCTCACCGACTGGGTTGCCGTAGCTCTCGTAGTCGTGCGAGGTGAGGAACAGCGCCAGGGTCGCGTGCGCCAGCAGGTCGCGCACCCCGTACCCGTCGCCGGTGGCGTCGTAGGGGGCGAGCCTGCCGCCGAAGACCACCCGGTCGTCGACCCGCAAGCGCTTGCCCAGCGCGGTGAGGTGCGCGTGCTCGGCCGGGGACTCCTCGGTGTCGCCCGCCACGAACAGCACCGCGTCCACCCCCCGGGCGCGCAGGCCCGCGAGCAGGTGCAGGTCGCGGTCGATGCGCTTCTGCCGGATGACGCGGGTGAACCTGGCCAGCAGCGGGACGCCCTCGGGGATGCCGAAGTCGGCGCGGAAGGCCGCGTTGCGGCTGGTGACGCGGGCTTCGGCGTGGGTGAACGTGTTCGGCAGGACGCTGATGTTGCGCAGGCCGGGCGCCCACGCGGTCGTGCGGCGCAGCGCGTGCTCGTGCAGCGCGAAGTAGTGGATGTGCGGGCTGTTGCGGGGTTTGGGCGTCGTCGGGTACGGGTGCGCGCCGTACTTGCCGGTGCCCGGCTCGCTCTGCCACATCAGGTCGTGGTCGCGCCAGAAGACGAAGCGGCCCAGGCCGTGCCGGGCCCCGTAGCGCTCGATGGCCAGGTACAGCGCGTGGGTGTAGGTGATGTTCTCCGGCAGGGTGCCGTTCTCCACCACCACGACGGTGACGCCCAGGTCCTCCCAGTGCGCCAGCAGCCGGTCCGCGATCGCCTCGGCGGCCCGGTGCACCCGCGGCAGCAGCGCCCGGTCGTCCCGGCCGACGACCTCGGCCAGGACCCCCGCGACGAAGCCCTGGTCGTAGTCGGGGACCGAGCCCAGGCCGGGCACCCGGTCCAGGGTGATCCACGGGGGCAGGGAACGGGCTTCGTCGGTGTACGGGCGGTGGAAGCGGCCCTTGTCCGCCTTGACGTCGTAGCCGAGGTCGAGGCGCACGGCCAGCCCGCGGCGGTGGAACTCCGCGGCGAGCTTGATGAACTCCACCACGACACCGGAGAGAGCGGCCCCGTCGAAGGAAATCCCCCACAGGACTGGAGCCGTCGTCACATGTCGAGTATCTGCCGGCTCGGGTGCGCGGGTGCACCGCCGGATGGACCAGGCAGGGAGTCGGCCTTGTGGGCGACCGCAAACCGTGGTCTCCCGGTCGGGGAAGCCGGTGTCAGACGCTGACCACGTTGACCGGGAGGGCCGGGTTGGACGGCAGCTCCAGGCTGGAGGGCTTGACGCCCGCCTCGACGAGGTGCGCGCCGAGGGCGGCGATCATGGCGCCGTTGTCGGTGCAGAGGCGGGGGCGGGGGAAGCGCAGCCGCAGGCCCGCCTTGGCGCAGCGCTCCCCGGCCAGGGACTTGATGCGGGAGTTGGCCGCGACGCCACCGGAGATGACGAGGGTGTCGATGCCGTGGTCCTCGGCCGCGCGCAGCGCCTTGAGGGTCAGGACGTCGGCCACGGCCTCCTGGAAGCCCGCCGCCACGTCGTTGACCGGGATGGGGCGGGCGGCGCGCTCCTCGGCCTCGACCCACCGGGCGACGGCGGTCTTGAGGCCGCTGAAGGAGAAGTCGTACCGGGCGTCGCGGGGGCCGGTGAGGCCGCGGGGGAAGGCGATCGCGGCGGGGTCGCCCTGCTGGGCGGCCTTGTCGATGGGCGGGCCGCCCGGGTAGGGCAGGTCGAGCAGGCGGGCGACCTTGTCGTAGGCCTCGCCCGCCGCGTCGTCGATGGTGGAGCCCAGCTCGGTGATCGAGGTGGCCAGGTCGTCGACCTTGAGCAGCTGGCTGTGGCCGCCGGAGACCAGCAGGGCCAGGCAGGGCGAGGGCAGCCTGCCGTGCTCCAGGGTGTCCGCGGCGACGTGGCCCGCGAGGTGGTTGGCGCCGTAGAGGGGCACGTCGAGGGCCAGCGCGTAGGCCTTCGCGGCGGCGACCCCGACCAGCAGCGCGCCCGCCAGTCCTGGGCCGCAGGTGACCGCGATCGCGTCCACATCGGACATCCGCAGGCCGGACTCGGCGAACGCCCGGCGCACGGCCGGGACCATGGCCTCCAGGTGCGCGCGGCTGGCGACCTCGGGCACCACCCCGCCGAAGCGGGCGTGCAGCTCCACGCTGGAGGCCACCTGGTCGGCCAGCAGGGTCTTGGTGCCGTCGTCGTCGAGGCGGACGATGCCGACGCCGGTCTCGTCGCACGAGCTCTCGATGCCCAGGACGATGGTCACGGGGTGTCCTCCCCAGGGGTCGCGGCGGCGTGCGCCGGGCGGCGCATGGAGTACGCGTCGGCGCCGGAGGGCTGGTAGTAGCGCTTGCGCAGGCCGGTGGTGGTGAAGCCGTGCGCCTCGTAGAGGGCGATCGCGGCGGCGTTGTCCGTGCGCACCTCCAGGAACACGTCGGCGCCCTCGGCGTCGGCGCGCTCCAGCAGGGCGCGCAGCAGGTCCCGGCCGACGCCGCGGCGCTGGTGGCCGGGGGCCACGGCGATGGTGTGCACCTCCGCCTCCCGGTCGCCGGGGCGGCCCAGCAGGGCCAGGCCCGCGTAGCCGACCAGCTCGTCGCCGTCGCGGGCGGCGAGGTAGTGGTGGCCCCAGTCCAGCTCGGCGGCGAACGCGGCCTCGGTCCACGGGTCGTCCCCGGCGAACAGCTCCCGCTCCAGCTCGGCGCACCGGCGCAGGTCGGCGCGGCGCAGCGGCTCCAGGCGCACCGTCATGCCGGGGTCACCCGCTTGCGCGCGCCCGGCTCCACCGCGTCCGGCCTGCGCAGGTACAGCGGGGTCAGCTCACCGGGCTCGGCGCCCGAGCGCAGCGCGGCGGCGGCCGCGGCCACCAGGCCGACCGGGGTGGGGTGCTCTGGGCCGGTGACCGGCAGGTCGAACCCGCCGAGCCGGGCGCCGGCGACCCGGGCCACGCCCAGCTCCGGCAGGCGCTCGGCGAGCAGCGCGGGGGCCAGGACGTCCGGGCCCGCCGACCGGGTGCCGTCGGCGGCGTAGGCGGCCCAGTACAGCTCGCGGCGGCGGGCGTCGGTGACGACCAGCAGCGGCTCACCGGGCACCAGCGCGGCGATGGCGTCCAGCGAGCACACCGGGTGCACCGGGCGGTCGACGGCGTGCCCGAGCGCGGCGGCGGTCACCATGCCCGCGCGCAGCCCGGTGAACGGGCCGGGCCCGACCCCGCAGACCAGCGCGTCCAGGTCCGCAAGCGCTTTCCCCGCCTCGGCCAGGGCGTCGCGCACGTGCGGGGTCAGCAGCTCGCCGTGCGCCCTGGCGTCCACCGTGACGCGCTCGGCCAGCAGGACCGGCGGACCGTCCGGGGGCAGTTCGACGACCCCGGCGGTGACCGCGGGGGTGGACGTGTCGACAGCGAGGACCAGCACGGCTGTCAAGGTTACGAGGCCCGCCCGGCGGGCGTCGTACCGGATGCTCCGGGTGGGCACCACCGCGGTCGCGGGCACCCACCCGGGGGGCGGGTGCGCACTAGAGTCGGTGGGGTGCTGCTGCCGACGCTGCGTGAGCCCTCTGACCGCGACGCCGTCCGCTTCGGGGACCGGGCGCTGACCTTCGCCGAGCTGGCCGGGGCCGCCAGGGTGGTCGCCGCCCGGGTCGCCGGGGCCCGCCGGGTGGCGGTGTGGGCGACGGCGTCGCTGGAGACCTGCGTGGCCGTCGTCGGCGCGCTGGTCGCCGGGGTGGCCGTGGTGCCGGTGAACCCCAAGGTCGGGGCGCGGGAGCTGGCGCACATCGTCGGGGACAGCGAGCCGGAGCTGGTGCTGGTCGCGCCGGGGGTGGAACTGCCGGGGCCGCTGGCCGAGCTGGAGCGGGTCGAGGTCGACCCCGCCGCGCAGGAGCCGGGGCCGCTGCCCGGGCCGCCCGACCCCGAGCAGCCCGCGTTCATCGTCTACACCTCCGGCACCACCGGGCCGCCCAAGGGCGTGCTGATGCCCGGCCGGGCGATCGCGAGCAACCTCGACGCGCTGGCCGAGGCGTGGGGGTGGACCGCCGACGACGTGCTGGTGCACGCCCTGCCGCTGTTCCACGTGCACGGGCTCGTGGTGGGCGTGCTGGGGCCGATCCGCCGCGGCGGCGGGGTGCGCCACCTGGGCCGGTTCGACCCGCACGCGATCGGCGCCGAGCTGGCGGGCCCGGCGACGATGATGTTCGGCGTCCCCACGATGTACCACCGGCTCGCCGCCGAGTGCGAGGCCGACCCGGGGCTGGCCGCGCAGGTGGCGCGGGCCCGGCTGCTGGTGTCCGGCTCGGCCGCGCTGCCCGCCTCCGACCACGCCAGGATCACCCGCGCCACCGGCCAGGCCGTCGTCGAGCGGTACGGCATGACCGAGACCCTGATGAACACCAGCGTCCGCGCCGACGGCGACCGCCGCCCCGGCACCGTCGGCCTCCCGCTGCCGGGCGTCGAGCTGCGCCTGGTCGACGACGCGGGCGACCCGGTCGAGGGCTTCGACGGCGAGACCGTCGGGGAGGTGCAGGTGCGCGGGGAGAACCTGTTCCTCGGCTACCTCAACCGCCCCGACGCCACCGCCGAGGCCCTGCGCGGCGGCTGGTTCCACACCGGCGACATGGCCGTCCGCGAACCCGACGGCTACGTCCGCATCGTCGGCAGGCGCGCCACCGACCTGATCAAGAGCGGCGGCTACAAGATCGGCGCCGGGGAGATCGAGAACGCCCTGCTGGAGCACCCGGGGGTGGCCGAGGTCGCCGTCACGGGCGAACCCGACGACGACCTCGGGGAGCGCATCGTGGCGTGGGTGGTGTGCGCCGAGGGGGCTCGACCGGGGGTGGAGGAGCTGGGCGAGCACGTGGCCGCGCTGTTGTCGCCGCACAAGCGGCCGCGGGTGGTGCGGTACTTGGATTCGCTGCCGCGCAACGAGATGGGGAAGGTGACCAAACGGGCGCTGGGGGTGTGAGGCGGGATCACCCTTGGGTGGGTCGCTCAATGGTGGGCGAGTTGTCCACAGGGAGATCGTTTTCGGGGTGTTTGCGCTGGTCAGCGCGGTAGAATGGCCGCAAGGGACCAGAGCCCCTTGGGTGGGTGGGGGCTGCGGATGGTGACGCGTGGGGGCGCGTGGAGTTGATCTTGGCTCGGTGTGGACGGGTGGGATCGGCACGGTGTGGACGGGTTCTTGGCGCAGTGGGGGGCCTGTCCTCGGGGGCCGCGAGTGTGTAACTCGGGAGGTGGCGAGTCAAGGGCGCCCTGCGGGCGTCGCTTCGCGATGGGCTTCGCCCACCCTTGACACACCACCTCCCGAGCTACGAGCGGCCAGGACTGGGTCAGGCCGGGGTGTAGGCAACGCCGTGACTTCTTGCTCAGCTGAGCATCGTTGGGTTTGCCGAGCTGGTGGTGGGGCTGGGCACCATGGTTTGCGGGGTGGGGGTGGCGTTGGCCAAACGACGGCTTTAGGGATGGGCTTCGCCACAGGGCATGGGGGTACGAAGCGGTTGGTGGGGGTGAGCGACGGCTTTGGGGATGGGCTTCGCCACGGGGCGTGGGTGGGCTCGTGGGGGAGGCGGGGTGGTCAGAGCCAGGGGTCTATGAGGGCGGGGAGGTCGGCCAGGGAGGGGAGGATGGCGTCGGGGGCCAGGTCTGTGGGGACCAGTTGGTGTTCGGGGATGGGGCTGTGGGGGATGAGGATGGCCTTCATGCCGATGGATTTGGCACCGTGGATGTCGTCGTAGGGGCGGTCGCCCACGTAGATGCATTCGGCGGGGTTGGTGACGCCGATGGCGGCCATGGCTGCCTCGAAGGCTTCGGGGTGGGGTTTGGTGTGCTGGAGGTCGCTGCTCCAGACCCAACCGTCGAAGTGGTGGAGGACGTTGTCGCGGCGGAGGATGTCCTCGTGCCAGTGGCCGGGCCAGGAGGTTGAGGAGAGGACGCCGGTGCGCAGGTTCCTGGCCTTGAGGGCTTGGAGCATGGGGGCGGCTTGGGGGTCGGTGCGGGTGGCGGGGTCCCAGTAGCTGCGGAAGGCGTCGAGGGCTGCGGGGTCTGCGGGGGCCCCCGCGCGGTCGAGGACGTCGTAGAGGGTGAAGGCGCGGTGGTGCTCCTTGACCCGGACCCAGAGTTCGTCGTCGGCCGCGAGGGCGGCTTGGGCGAGGGCCGCCGCGGCACCGGGGTCGTCGGGGTGGACCACGTCGGCGTAGGCGCGCCAGGCGGCCAGGTGGTCCATGGTCGTCCACGGGGTGAGGGTGCCGCCCCAGTCGAAGATCACCGCACGCATGCGGGAGAGCCTAGGGCGTGCGGGTGGGGAGGGAGAACGGGAAATCGGCCCGGTCCGCCCACGCGCCGTGCGGTTCCAGGGTGGCGGTGCGGGTGTCGTCGTCGTGGCGGGTGAGGCGGATGACGAGGTGGTCGGCGTTGAGGCGGTGGGCGGAGCCCTCGCCCCACTCGACCACCACCACCGAGTCCGGCAGGGCGCTGTCGAGGTCCAGGTCGTCCAGCTCGTCGAGGTCGCCGCCCAGGCGGTAGGCGTCGACGTGGACCAGGGGGATGCCGCGGGCGCCCGCCGGGTGGTGGCGGGCGATGACGAAGGTGGGGCTGCTGACCCGGCCCTCGACGCCGAGGCCCGCGGCGATGCCCCTGGTCAGCGCGGTCTTCCCGGCGCCGAGGGGGCCCGCCAGGATGACCAGGTCGCCCGCGCGCAGCTCGGCCGCGAGCGCGCGGCCGAAGGCCTCGGTGTCCTCGGGGGTCGGCAGGTGCAGGGGGTCAGGCACGGCGCCACCACTTCCTCCGGCCCGCGCCTCGGCCGCGGGCGCACTCGCGCAGCAGGGTGACCAGGTGGTCGTCCACCAGGTCGGGTCGCTCCAGCATGACGCAGTGGCCCGCGCCCGCGGCGCGCACCAGCTGGGCGTCGGGCAGCTCGGCGGCGATCCGCTCGGCGTGCGAGAACGGGGTCATCCGGTCCTCGTCGCCGGAGAGGACGAGGACCCGGCAGTGCTTGAGGCCCGCCAGGGCCGCGTACCGGTTGTGGCTGCCCAGGGTGGGGATGAAGTCGGCCAGCACCCGCACCGGGGTCACGTCCAGCATCTGCACCAGGAACGTCACCACGCCGGGGCTCACGCTGCCGCTGCCGAACCCCAACCGGCGCACCGCCGCCCTGGTGACCCCGCCGCCCGCGTGCCGGATCAGCTCCACCAGGCCGGGCTGCCAGTCGGCGACCTCGCCGACGAGCCTGGTCAGCGGGTTGTACTTGGACAGGATGGGGCGGGGCAGGCCGCGCTTGCCGATCTCCCCCGCCGACGTGCCGATCAGCGCCACCCCGCGCACCCGGTCGGCGAACAGGTCCGGGTGCCGCTCGGCCAGCGCCATGATCGTCATGCCGCCCATGGAGTGCCCGACCAGCACCAGCGGCCCGGTCGGCGCGGCCACCCGCAGCACCTCGTCGAGGTCGGCGGCCAACTGCTCGATGGTGCTGGTGGGGCCGGTGGCGCGGGCGGAGCGGCCGTGGCTGCGCAGGTCGAACAGCACCTGGCGCACCCGGGGGGCGGTGAGCGCGGCGAGGGCCTCGCGCTGGAAGTGCCAGCACAGCCTGCTCAGCGCGAAGCCGTGCACGAACACGACCGTCAGCGCGGGGTCGCCGCCGTCGTCCGGGTCGACCTCCTCCACCGACAGCGCCAGGCCGTCGTCGGTGGCGACGCTGAACTCCCGCGAGGGGGGCAGGGTGCCCAGCCGCTCGTCGGGGCGGCGCTCGTCGGGGCGGGGGCGCCCGCGCGCCGCCCGCACGGCGACCGCGGTGCCCGCGACCGCGATGCCGACCCCCGCGCCGATGACCCCGGCCCAGCCCGCCCGGTTCACGCGTACCGCCTGCTGACCCGGGGCCGGTGCATGCCGGTGACGACCTCGTAGTCGATGGTGCCGAGGGTGTCGGCCCACTCGGTCGCGGTGGGCTCCCCGCGCGCGGCGTCGCCGAACAGCACCACCTCGGCGCCGACCGGCACGTCGTCGTCGCCGCAGTCCACGACGACCTGGTCCATGCAGACGCGGCCGCGCACCGGGCGGCGCTTGCCCGCCAGCAGCACGTCGAACCGGTTGGACAGCAGGCGCGGCACGCCGTCGGCGTAGCCGACCGGCACCAGCGCCAGGGTGGTGTCGACCGGCGCGGTCCAGGTGTGCCCGTAGGACACCGACTCGCCCGCGGGCACCCGCTTGGTCAGCGCCACCGACGAGCGGAAGGCCATCACCGGGCGCAGGTCCTCCGGCTGCGGCAGCGGGTTGAGCCCGTACATCGCGATGCCGACGCGCACCATGTCGAAGTGCAGGTCCGGGCGCGACAGCGTGGCCGCGGAGTTCGCCAGGTGCCTGCGCGGGCGCAGCCCGGCGGCCAGCGCGACCTCGTGGGCGGCGGCGAACCGGCGGGCCTGCTCGTCGGTGGCGGGGTGGCCGGGCTCGTCCGCGCGGGCCAGGTGCGACCAGATGGAGTGGACCTCGTTGTCGGAGGCGGCGGCCGCCGCGCACAGCTCGGCCCACAGCGGCGGCGGGCACCCGGCGCGGCCCAACCCGGTGTCCACCTTGAGGTGCACGCGCCCGCCGCGCACCCGGGCCAGTTGCTCCACACTGGACACCCCGATGTCCACACCGGCCGCTACGCCTGCGGCGAGGTCGGTGCCCGCGGTGTCCAACCAGGCCAGCACGGGCGCCTCGACCCCGGCCGCGCGCAGCGCGAGCGCCTCGGCCAGCGAGCAGGACCCGAGCCAGGTGGCGCCCGCGGCCAGCGCGGCCCGCGCGACCGGGACGGCGCCGTGGCCGTAGCCGTCGGCCTTCACCACCGCCATCACGTCCGCGCCCGCGGCCCGGCGCACCAGCAGGGCGACGTTGTGCCGCAGGTTGTCGAGGTTGATCTCGACCTCGGCGCGGACGGGGTTGTGGGCTGCCATGGCGGACCCATCGTCGCAGTGTCGGAACCCGGCCGCCACCCACCCCGGTGTTCCCCGCCTCACCCCGCGCAGGCCTA
>NZ_MKQR01000026.1:317576-429799 GCF_001940455.1 Actinokineospora bangkokensis
CCCTAGCCGACCACGTCCCGGATGGCGTCGGGCACGGCGTCGACGACCTTGGACGCCGACGTCGGCGCGCCCGCCGCGGCCAGTTCCCCGGCGCGCACGTGCACGAAGGCCGCGGCGCCGCCCGCCAGCACCGGGTCGAGCCCGGCGGCCAGCAGGGCGCCGACGACGCCGGAGAGCACGTCGCCCGAGCCCGCGGTGGCCAGCCAGTGCGAGCGGGCCGGGTTCACCAGCGCGCGCCCGTCCGGGCCCGCGACGACGGTGGCGTGCCCCTTGAGCAGGACGGTCGCGCCCAGCTCGGCGGCCAGCGCCTTCGCCGCAGCCACCCGGTCGGCGCCCAGCTCGATCCCGCGCGGTTCGGCGACCCTGGCGAACTCGCGGTCGTGCGGGGTGAGCAGCACCGGCACCCCCGGGTCGCGGGCGTCCCACAGCTCGGGGTGCTTGGCCAGCAGGGTGATCCCGTCGGCGTCCACGCACACCGGCACGCCCTGCTCCAGCACCGCCCGCAGCACGTCCCTGGCGGGGTGGCCGGTGCCCATGCCGGGCCCGGCGACCCACGCCTGCACCCGCCCGGCGTCGCCCACCGAGCCGGTGACGACGACCTCGGGGTAGCGCCGGTTGACCTCCTCGGCGGCCGACCCGGCGTAGCGGACCATGCCGGAGGTGGCGCGCACGGCCGACCCGGTGGCCAGCACGGCCGCGCCGGGGTAGGTCGAGGAGCCCGCGGTGATGCCCACGACGCCCTGGGTGTACTTGTCGTCGTCGGCGCCGGGCAGCGGCCACGCGGCGGCCACGTCGGCGCGGTCGAGCACGCCGAAGTCGGGGTCGGGCAGGTCCAGGCCCAGGTCGACGAGGGTCAGCGCGCCGCAGCGCTCGGCCGCGAGGAAGTGCACCGGCTTGCACCCGCCGAAGGTGACCGTGGCCGCGGCGGTGACGGCGGGCCCGTCGACGGCGCCGGTGTCCGGGTCGACGCCGCTGGGCAGGTCGACGGCCAGGACCGGCGCGTCGAGCCGGGCCACCACCTCGGCGGCGGCGGGGCGCAGCGGGCCGCGCGCGGACAGGCCCACGATCCCGTCGACCGCCAGGTCGGCCCTGGTCGGCGCCTGCACCACGCGGCCCCCGGCCGACCGCAGCGCGGCCAAGCCCTCGGCGTGGGCGCGCTCGGGGGCGAGCAGCAGGGCGTCGACGGCCACCGCGCGCTTGCGCAGGAACGCCCCCGCCCACAGCGCGTCGCCGCCGTTGTTGCCCGCGCCGACCAGCAGCAGCACCCGCCGCCCGGCCACCCCGCCGGTGCGCTCGCGCAGCATGGCCAGCGCCTGCCGGGCGATGCCCCACGCGGCGCGGCGCATCAGCGCGCCGTCGGGGGTGACGGCGAGCACCCGCTCCTCCGCCTCGCGGATCCGGTGCGTCGACCAGGCGCTTCGCATACCGCCGCTACTCCACCGTCACGGACTTGGCCAGGTTGCGCGGCTTGTCCACGTCGTACCCGCGGGACCGGGCGATCTCCGCGGCCAGCACCTGCAGCGGCACGGTCGAGACCAGCGGTTGCAGCAGCGTCGGGACGGCGGGCACCTCGATCAGCTCGTCGGCGAACGGGCGCACGGTCTCGTCGCCCTCCTCGGCGATGACGATCGTGCGCGCGCCGCGGGCCTGGATCTCGGAGATGTTCGACACCAGCTTCGAGTGCAGCACCGCCCGGCCCTTGGGCGAGGGCATGACCACCACGACCGGCAGGCCCGGCTCGATCAGCGCGATCGGGCCGTGCTTGAGCTCACCGGCGGCGAAGCCCTCGGCGTGCATGTAGGCCAGCTCCTTGAGCTTGAGCGCGCCCTCCAGGGCCACCGGGTAGCCCACGTGGCGGCCCAGGAACAGCACCGCCTTGGCGTCGGCCAGCTCCCGGCCCAGCGCCTGCACCCTGGCGGTGGTGCCGAGCACGGTCCGCACGGCCTCGGGCATCGCGGCGAGCTCGTGGAACTCCCGCGCCACCTCGTCGGGGTACTTGGTGCCGCGGGCCTGCGCCAGGGCCAGGCCGACCAGGTAGTTCGCCGCGATCTGGGCGAGGAAGGCCTTGGTGGAGGCCACGCCGATCTCCGGGCCCGCGTGGGTGTAGAGCACCGCGTCGGACTCGCGCGGGATCTGCGCGCCGTTGGTGTTGCACACCGCCAGCACCCGCGCCTTCTGCTCGCGGGCGTGCCGCACGGCCTCCAGGGTGTCGGCGGTCTCCCCGGACTGCGACACCGCCACGACCAGGGTGTCGCGGTCGAGCACCGGGTCCCGGTAGCGGAACTCGCTGGCCAGCTCGACCTCGACGGGCAGCCGGGTCCAGTGCTCGATGGCGTACTTGGCGACCAGGCCGGAGTGGTAGGCCGAGCCGCAGGCGACGACGAACACCTTGTCCACGTCGCGCAGGTCCTGGTCGGACAGGCGCTGCTCGTCGAGCACGACGCGCCCGCCCGCGAAGTGCCCGCGCAGGGTGTCGGCGAGCGCGGTGGGCTGCTCGTCGATCTCCTTGAGCATGAAGTACTCGTGGCCGCCCTTCTCCGCGGCCGAGAGGTCCCAGTTCACCGTGAACGGCTTGACCGGGGCCGCCTCGCCCGCGAAGTCGGTGACGTCGTAGCCCTCGCGGGTGATCGTCACCACCTGGTCCTGGCCCAGCTCGACGGCCTCGCGGGTGTGCTCGATGAACGCGGCGACGTCGGAGGCGACGAAGGTCTCCCCCTCGCCCAGGCCCACCACCAGCGGCGAGGAGCGGCGGGCGGCGACGATCAGGTCCGGCTGGTCGGCGTGGGTGACCACCAGGGTGAACGCGCCCTCCAGCCTGCGGCACACCGCGCGCACGCTGGCGGGCAGGTCACCGGCGGTCTCGCCGCTGGTGTAGGCGAGCCCCACCAGGTGCGCGGCGGTCTCGGTGTCGGTGTCGCTGACCAGCTCGACGCCCGCGGCCTCCAGCTCGGCGCGCAGCGCGGCGAAGTTCTCGATGATCCCGTTGTGCACCACCGCGACCCGGCCGGTGGTGTCCCGGTGCGGGTGGGAGTTGCGGTCCACCGGCGCGCCGTGGGTGGCCCAGCGGGTGTGGCCCATGCCCGCGGTGCCCGCGAACCCGTCCCGGCCCACCTCGTCGAGGCGGGCCTCCAGGTTGGCCAACCGGCCCGCCTTGCGCTCGACCGCGAGGCCCTCCCCGGCGAGCACCGCGACGCCCGCCGAGTCGTACCCCCGGTACTCGAGCCTGCGCAGACCGTCGAGCACGACGTCCAGAGCAGCCCGGTGTCCCACGTATCCCACGATTCCGCACACGCGACCAGAGTAGCCGGCGCGGCGGCCGACCCCCCAGCCCCGCCCCGGCGGGCCGCGGGCGACCGGTCGGGTGCCCCGCTAGGCTGCGCGCATGGCACGCAAGGCCAAGGCCCTCCTGGACGAGCTGTCGCGCCCCGGCCCGCACCGGGTGCTGCGCGGCGACCTGGCGCTGGTGGGGATGCCCGGGGTGGTGTGCACCCCCGCCGCGGGCCTCGGCCTCCCGGCGGTGGCCTTCGGGCACGGCTGGCTCCAGCCCCCGCACCGCTACCACGGCCTGCTGCGCCACCTGGCGTCCTGGGGCATCGTCGCGGCGGCGCCGGGCACGCACGTGGGCCCGCTGGGCTCGCACCGCCTGCTCGCCGCCGACCTGAGCACCGCGCTGGACGTGTGCGTCGGGGTGCGCCTCGGCGAGGGCGACATCAGCGTGGACCCGGGCAAGCTCGGGCTGGCGGGCCACTCGACCGGCGGCGGCAGCGCCGTGCTGGCCGCGGCCGCCGACGACCGGGTCAAGGCCGTGGCGACCCTGGCCGCCGCGCAGACCCGCCCGTTCGCCACCGAGGCGGCCACCGGGTGCACCGCGCCGTCGATCCACCTCGCCGCGGGCAAGGACGTCGTGGCCCCGCCGGTGGGCCACGCCGAGGCGATCGCGCGCGCCTGGGCCGGGCCCGCGCGGGTGTGGACGCTGCCCAAGGCCGGGCACATGGGCTTCACCGAGGGCAAGCACTGGAGCGGCCTGCTGGTCTCCGGCGGCTCCGAGGGCACGACGCGGCGGGTGGCCCGGTCGCTGCTGACGGCGTTCTTCCTGGCCGAGCTGGCCGGGCAGCGCCACTACGCCGCGCTGCTGGACAACCCGGTCAAGGGCGCCCAGCTCAGCTACGACAGCGAGGCCGAACTGGCCCCCAGCGCGTGAGGGGGTGGGCCCCGCGCCGGGCCCACCCCACCCACCGCTCCCCCACGCGGTTACTCGTCCTCGTCCGCCCCGAACCGCATCACGTAGGACTTGGGCGCCGTGGTGCGCTGGTGCTTGCGCTCCTCCTTCTCCGGGGCGAGCTGCACCTGCCCGAACGCCTCGGCCGACGCGCGCGCCACGGCCTCGGTGTTGGCCCTGGCCCGCGCCGCCGCGGCGGCCAGCGCCTGCTCGGCGTCGGCCTGGGCGTCGCGGGAGGTCGCCGCGGCCGCGGCGAAGCGGGCCCTGGCCCTGCTCAGCACGGGGTTCACTGGTTGACCTCCGGTTCGAGCATGCCCTTGAGCCGGGCGAAGCGGTCGAAGTCCTCGTCGAAGACGTCGTCGGCGATGAGGTAGCGGTTCGGCTCGCGTTCGCCGCCGCCCGCGGCACCGCCGCCGCCCGCGCCGCCCATCATCGGCATGCCGCCGAAGCCGCCGCCGGTCCCGGAGCCGGAACCGCCCGAGGGGGCGCTCCCGCCCGCGGCCGCCATGCCCTGCGCGGCGGGGGCCGGGCCGCTCGCGCCCGCACCGGCGTAGGAGCCCTCGCCGGTCGGGGCGGAGCCGGGCGCGCCACCGGTGACGGCACCGCCGCCGCCGAAGCCCGCGCCGCCACCACCGCCGCCGCCCATCGCACCACCGCCACCGCCCGCACCGCCGCCAGCACCGGCACCACCGCCGCCAGCGGCGAGGTCGACCGGGGCCGCGGCCGGGACTGCGGCGCCGTCGAGGCGGCCGCTGAACGCCCCGGAGCGCGCGGCGTCGGTCGGGTCGGCGAAGTCGACGGTGTAGGACTTCGGGTCGGCCCCGTCTGCGCCCGGCGCGGTGAGGACGATCTTGCCGTCCGCGGTGCGCTCGGCGGTGAGGCCGCCGTCGAGGGCGATCTTGCCCGTCTCCGGGTCCGGGGTGAGCGCCGCGGCCCGGCGCTCGGCGCCCTGCGGCCCGAAGTCGGCACCCTGCCCGGCCTGGCCCGCGGGGCCGCCCTGGCCGTCCTGCGGGCCGAAGTCGAGCTGGTAGGTCTTGGGCTTGCCGTCGCCGGTGTCCACGGTGAGGGTGGCGCGGCCCTGGGCGTCGGGCTCGGTGACGGTGTAGGTGGTGTCACCATCGGTGATGGTGACCTCGTCGCGCGGGCCCCGCCCGACGCCGCCGAGCAGGCCGTCGGCGCCGTCGGTGGCCCCCGGTTCCAGCTCGCTCTTGCCCTTGCCCGCCCCGCGCAGCTCCTCGACCGCCCGCGCCGCCTGCTGCTCGGCGTCGCGCCGCGCCTGCTCGGCCGCCGCCGCCGCGTCGGTGCCGCCGCCCGCGCCCGCACCGCTGCCCGCCCCGGCACCCGAGCCCGCACCCGCGCCGGACCCCGAGGGCATCCCCGCGCTGGAGGGCGCCGTCGCGCCGCCGCCGGTGCCCCCACCGCCACCGCCGCTGCCGCCACCGGCGTTCTGCACCTCGCCGGGCCCCTGCTCGCCGGAGGTCCGCCCCTCCTGCGGGTCGACCTGGATGCCGCCCGCGAGGTCGGTGAACGGGTCGGCGGGGATCTGCGCGAGGCCCTGGGTGATCGCGTCCCAGCACTCCTGCACGGTCTGCTTGGTGGCCCGGCACACCTCGTCGAAGGACTGCTTCTTCTGGTCGAACAGGGCCACGAAGGTGCCGTTGAGCCACTTCGCGGCGGCCTCGGCGGCGATCTCGCGCACCTGGGGCCCCGCGAACAGCCAGGTGACCTCGGAGAAGAACATGTCGTTGAAGCCGGAGAACATCGGCCACCCGCGCATCGCGCGCAGCTCGTCGCGGTCGGCCTCCTGGCGCGCGGCCCGGATGACCCGGAACACGTCCTCGGGGGTCAGCCCGTCGACGGTGTCGCCCTTGAGCGACAGCACGGTCTGCGCGCGCCGGGCCACCGCGGTCTCCACGTGCCCGATGCCCTCGGTGACCAGCGTCGAGGCGGTCTCGGCCGCGTCGCCGACCGCGGTGCCGTGCGCGACGAGCTTGCCGCCGTAGGCGCTCGCGGCGTCGGCGGCCGGGCCCGACCACACCCCGTGCAGGTCGTTGTTGGCGGTGCTGATGTCCAGGGTGGCCTCGGTCAGCTCCGAGTGCGCGGTGGCCATGGCGGCGGCGTCGGCGCGGAACTTGGCGAAGGCGATGCCCTTGAGCTCGTCGTAGACGGCCTCGACGTCGCGGTGCAGGTCCGGGCCGCCGCCGCGCCAGTCGTTGTGCGGGGGGATGAAGTAGTTGAAGAACATCATCCCGCGCGAGCCGGGTTCGAGCAGCTCGTCGGAAGTGGCCACCCCCGGCCCGCCCGCCTCGGCGGTGCGCCCGGCGGCGTCGGCCAGGTCGTCCTCGGCCTGCGCGGTGGCCCGGTCCCAGCCCGCCCGCCGCAGCTGCTCGTCGAGGGTCTGCTGCGCGGCGTCGCGGTCGTCCTCGGAGCGCCTGTGGAACTGGCCCCCGAACACCTCGTCCGCGACGCCGTAGCGCTCGGCGTACTCCAGCACCTCGTCGCGGTTGTGGTTGAAGTCGTCGGTGCCCTTGTCGCCGCCGAAGGCCAGCGGCGACCCGCCGCTGGCCTCGGCGTAGGACCGCAGGATGCGCGCCTTGTCGTCGTCGGAGACGCTGGGGTCGTCCAGGACGGCCTTGACCTCGTCCCAGGTGCTGCGCTCGGCCATCAGTGCATCGCCCCCTGGACGTTCCCGGTGTTGGCCTGCTCGGTCTCGGCGTACTGGCGGTGGGTGTCGGTCAACCGGTCGCCGTAGGTGCTCGTCGCCGTCGCGTACGCCCGGATGCTGTGCACCAGGTGGTCGCGCAGCGCGGCGGTGTAGGCGCTCCCGGTCCCGGCGAACGCCCGCCCGAAGTCGGCGTCGCCCACCTGCCCGTGGTCCACCGCGTCCGCCTGCGCCCCGATGGGCTCGGCCTGCGCCTTGACCCTCCCGGCGATCCCGGCGAGCTCACCCCCGGTCGTGTACCCGTCCACAACGATCGCCTCTTCCCGCTGTCCGCCTTTGCCCACTGCGACGACCGGACCCCGCCGCCCGGTTCCGCTTCCTTCACCAGTGCAAAACGGACGCCCCACCCCCGAGGTGACGGGGGTGGGGCGTCCGGTGTCGTCCACAGTGGTCAGCGGTTCATCCAGCTCCGCTCGGACCAGTCGCCGTCGTCGTCCTCGGACCGGGCCGCGGGCCGGGGGGACCGCCGCTGCGGGGCGTGCGGCGGGGGCGGGCTCACCGGCGGCACCGGCGGTGCCACCCGCTCGGCCACGTCCTCGTCCTCGCCCCCGAACGACAGGTACCGCTCCGCCCGCGGCCGCTCCACCACGACCGGCGGCGGCTCCGGCGCCCGCACCGGGGGCGGGGCGGGCTGCTGCACCGGGAAGGCGTCCGTGGGTGCGGCGCTGCCCTGCTGCAACTCCTCCGCCCCGAAGGACAGCACCGTCGACCGCTCTTCCCGCTGCCACGTCGCCTTCGGCTGCTCCTGGGCCTGCCCCCGGTCCTGCTGCGCGGTGGCCCGCGCGACCATGCCCTCCACCTGGGCGCGCTCCTGCGCCCGCTGCTCGGCCGTGCGCTCCGCGCGGGCGGCGAAGTCGCCGTCGACCTGGGCGAGCGAGGCGCGGCGGGCGTAGGCGGACTCCTCGAACGGGGCCTGCGCGGCCCGGTACAGCGGGTGCTCCTCGATGCTCATCGCCGCACCTCACCGCCGATCGGGCCCGCGGGCCACTCGTCGTCGGCGTCGAACAGGTTGCCGATGGTGCGCCACGGGCTCGCCTGCCGCTCGGAGTCACCGCCCTGGCCGCCACCGCCCCCGCCGCCGCCCATGCCCCCGCCGCCCATCACGCCCCCGCCGCCGAGCGCCGAACCCGCCTGCTGTCCGGGCTGGTCGCCCTGCGGGGACGCGCTGGCCAGGCCTGCCTCACCGGCGCCTGCGGCCTGCATGCCCTGGTCGGTGCCGCCATCGTCGTGCGGCGCACCGGATCCCGGGTCCTGGTCGGCGAACAGGCCCGAGCCCGCCGACCCCCACTGGTCGTCGGTGGACGTGAACGCCGACGACGCGTGCGTGCTCCCCCAGTCCGCTGTGGCGGGTTGGGCGAAGGCCTGGTCGGGCTGGGCGGGAACGGCCTGCGGCTGGGCGAACGAGACCGGCTGGGCGCTGGGTGCCGCGCCACTGTGGACCGGTGCGCCCTGCTGCTGGGCGGTGGGCTGCTCGGGTCGGCCGTGACCGCCCGGGACCTGCCCGGCGGCCTGCTGCGGGTCGGCGGCCTGGCCCTGCAGGTCGACCGCGTACGTCGTCGGCTTGCCGCTGCCGTCGTCCAGGGTCAGGGCGACGCCGTCGCCCTCCCGCACCGCGGACACCGCCAACCCGCCGTCCTGGAAGTGCGCCACCCCGTCCGCCCCGGCCTGCACGAATTGACCGGGCTGACCGGGCACCTGCCCGCCATCCGGCCCGAACGCCTGCTGCGGCAGCGACCCGGGCTGGCCCGCGGCGCCGGGCAGCCCGGGGGCGCCCGGCGTGCCCGGGCCCGCGGCGCCCGCCCCGGTGGTCTGCTGGTCGGCGAAGGAGAGGGTGTAGTGCTTGGGCTGCCCGGACCCGTCGTCGATGGTGACCTCGACCTGGCCGCGGCTGTCCGGGCTGGACACGGTGATCTGCCGGTCGCCATCGGTGATCGTCACCGTGCTGGGCTGCGCCGCGCCGGGCTGGCCGAGGCCGGGCACCTGGTCGGCGCCGGGGCCGGTCAGCCCGCCGGGGTCGGTGAGCCCGCTCGGGTCGGTCGTGCCCGCTGCCGGGTCCTCCGGCGCGCCGGGCGGTTCGAAGATCCCGGTGGTGTCGGGGGGCTCGGGCACCTTGGCCGCGACGGGCTGCGACCCGCCTCCGCCACCGCCCTGGTTGCCGCCACCACCACCACCGCCTCCGCCTCCGGTGTCGACGGCCTGCGCACCGCCGCCGTCGTGCTTCCCGGCGTCCTTCTTGCCCGCGTCGTCCTTCTTCTCACCGCCGCCGTCATCCGGCGGGGGCTGCTGGGCCTGCGGCGGGGGTGCCACCTCGGCGAAGGGGTTGGTGGCGGTCGGCTCGCCCACCTTGGCGATGGTGTCGATGCCGCTGACGGTCGTGGCGAACTGGTCGAAGTCGCGCTTGATGGCGTCGACGGCGGTCTTGATCCGCGCCCGCCACTCGGTCACCACGTCGTCGTACTCGCCGCAGAGCTTGTTGAACACCTCGATGAAGACCTGGATCGCCTGCAGGTTCTGCATGCCCTCGGGGAAGGAGTCCACCGAACCGAAGAAGGTGAGCGCGTCCTCCTCGATGCACTTGATGATCACGTCTTCCATCTTGGGGTGCATCGCCGCGATCCGGTCGAGCTTGTCCAGCTGCTCGTGCAGCCCCTGCTCGGACCCCGCGGCGCTGCCGGTGTTGTACGTGCCGCCGCGCTGGCCCGCGTCGCCGAACGCCGCCAGCTCCAGCAGCGAGTCGCGCACGTTGTGCCAGAGCCCGTCGATGGCCCCCGACAGCAGGGCGTTGCTGTCCTCGTACTGCTTGGCACCGCCGACCACCTGGTCGAACTTGGCCATCGCCGCGTCGGCGGCCTCGCCCTTCCACACCGCGGAGATGCCGGTCTTGGCGCCGGTGAACGCGTCGGTGAGCTTGGAGCCGATGGTGGCCATGTTCGCCAGGCGCCCGCGCATGTCCCACCACGCGCCGAAGTTGATCGGCTCCAGCTTCGGCAGGTCCTTCTCCTCGTCGCCGTCGCCGTAGACCCAGGCACCCCAGTTCGCGCCGCGCAGCGGGTTGCGGCGCCAGCGGTCGTAGACCCCGCCCAGGTGCTCCCGCTTGAGCTTGTCGCGCAGCGTCTGCACCCGGCCCAGGATGCTCGCGCCGGTGTCGCCGGTGTTCACGTGGGGCGGCGGGTTGTCGGTGACCCCGAAGATCTCGTTCGCGGAGTTGGTGACCGCGCCCATCAGATCGCGCCCCCCGGCCGCCCGAGCGGGCTGCTGCCGCTGCTGTAGCGGGCCGCCTCGGTGGTCTCGGTGGTGTCCTGCAGGCCCGCCGACGACAGCAGCGCCTGCTCGGTGGCCGTGGCGAGCTGGCTGACGTACCCCAGCGACGTGCCCAGCGCCGTCACCGCCGCCATGAACTGCTCCCCCGTGCGCGCGGCGACCGGCAGCTCACCGAACTGCTCGGCGGTCAGCGGGCTCGCCACCGCGTACCCCGCCGCCGCCTGCAGCGCCTCGGCCAGGTGCCCGAACTCGCGGCCGATCTGCTCGACGGCGGCCGGGTCCATCTGCGTGCCGCCACCGCCCTGGTTCCCCTCCGGCATGGCATTCCCCCTTGTCCACGGTGTTCAGGGGGAATCTACCGAGGGTGGTGGGGTGGCACGGGGGGAACGGCGTCACCGGGGGTGGGGTTCACCCGGCTGCGGACACCACCGCGGCGAGGCGGTCGGCGCAGGACTGGGCGAGGTCCTGGGTGGGGGCCTCGACCATGACGCGGACGAGCTGCTCGGTGCCGGAGGGGCGGAGCAGGACGCGGCCGGTGTCGCCGAGCTCGGTCTCGACCTCGGCGACGGCCTGGCCGACGGCGGTGGAGGCGGCGACGGCGGCCTTGTCCGCGACGCGGACGTTGACCAGGACCTGGGGGAGCTTGCGCATGACGCCCGCGAGCTCGGCGAGGGGCTTGCCGGTGGCGGCGATCCTGGCCATCAGGCGCATGGCGGTGAGCAGGCCGTCGCCGGTGGTGGCGTAGGCGGGCAGCACGACGTGGCCGGACTGCTCGCCGCCGAGGGCCAGGCCGGCGCCGCGCAGCTCCTCCAGCACGTAGCGGTCGCCCACGGCGGTGCTGCGCAGCTTGACGCCCGCGTCGCGCATGGCCAGGTGCAGGCCGAGGTTGCTCATCACGGTGACGACCAGGGTGTCGTCGACCAGCTCGCCGGACTCGCGCAGGGCCAGGGCCAGCACGGCCATGATCTGGTCGCCGTCGACGACCTCGCCAGCGGCGTCCACGGCCAGGCAGCGGTCGGCGTCGCCGTCGTGGGCGATGCCCAGGTCGGCGCCCTCGGCCAGCACGGCGGCGCGCAGCGGTTCGAGGTGGGTGGAGCCGCAGCCGTCGTTGATGTTCTCGCCGTCGGGCAGGGCGTTGATCGCGATGACCTCCGCGCCCGCCTCCCGGTAGGCCTGCGGGGCGGCGGCCCAGGCGGCGCCGTTGGCGCAGTCCACCACGACCTTGAGCCCGTCGAGCCGGTTGGGGGTGCTCGCGAGCAGGTGGGTGACGTAGCGGTCGTGGGCGTCGGTGATGTCGTAGATGCGGCCGACGCCCGCGCCGGTGGGCCGGGCGGCGGGGGCGGCCACCGCGGCCTCGATGGCGTCCTCGACGGCGTCGTCGAGCTTGTGCCCGCCCGCGGCGAAGACCTTGATGCCGTTGTCGGGCATCGGGTTGTGCGAGGCGGAGATCATCACGCCGAGGTCGGCGCCGAGCGCGCCGACCAGGTGCGCCACGCCCGGGGTGGGCAGCACGCCGACCTGCAGCACGTCCGCGCCCGCGGCGGCCAGGCCCGCGCACACCGCGGCCTGGAGCATCTCGCCGCTGGCCCGCGGGTCGCGGCCGACCACGGCGACCGGGCGGTGCGCGGCGCCCGCGGGGGCCAGCACGGACGCGGCGGCCGCGGCGACCGACAGCGCCAGCTCGGGGGTCAGGTCGCGGTTGGCGAGCCCCCGGATTCCGTCGGTGCCGAACAGGCGTGCCATGTGGTGCATCCTCCGCTGCGGTGGGGTGTGGGGGCAACTGGGGTGGGGGAGGTCGAACGGCCGGGGTGGACGGTCCCCGGAACGCCGGAAGGAGCGGCAGGCCGTGCCTGCCGCTCCTTCCGGGTGAAGCCCTGGGTCAGCGCTTGCTGTACTGGGGCGCCTTGCGGGCCTTCTTCAGGCCGTACTTCTTGCGCTCCTTGGCCCGCGGGTCGCGGGTGAGGAAGCCTGCCTTCTTCAGCGTCGGGCGGTCCTCGGCGTCGAGCTCGATGAGCGCGCGCGCGATCGCCAGGCGCAGCGCACCGGCCTGGCCGGTGATGCCGCCGCCGTGCAGGTTGGCGCGGATGTCGAACGACTCCGGCTTCTCGGTGATCACCAGCGGCTCGCGGATGAGCTGCTGGTGCACCTTGTTCGGGAAGTACTCCTCCAGCGAGCGGCCGTTCAGGGTGAACTGGCCGGAGCCGGGGGTGATCCGCACGCGGACGATCGCCTGCTTGCGGCGGCCGACGGTCTGCGCGGACTCGGCGCCCAGGCGCGGCAGGACCGGCGCGGGCTCGTCGGCGGCGTCGTAGCCGTCGGCGTCCACCGCGCCGTCGGCGTCGTCCGCCGCGTACTCGGTGGCCTCGGCCTCGACGGCCTCGGGGGCGTCGGTGGCCTCGGCGGCGTCGGTGGTCTCGGCCTCGGGGGTCTCGTCGACCTCAGGGGCCTCGACGGCCTCGGGGGTCACGGCGTCCTCGCTCACTTGGCGACCTTCGCAATCTCGAACGGCTTGGGCTGCTGGGCGGCGTGCGGGTGCTCCGGGCCTGCGTAGACCTTGAGCTTCTTGCCCTGCGCGCGGCCGAGCTTGTTCTTGGGGAGCATGCCCTTGACGACCTTCTCGAGCAGCCGGTCGGGGCGGGTGTCCAGCAGCTCGCCGAAGGACCGCTTGCGCAGACCGCCCGGGTAACCGCTGTGCCGGTAGGCGAACGCGGTGTCCCGCTTGGTGCCGGTGAGCACGACCTTCTCGGCGTTGACGATGACGACGAAGTCGCCGGTGTCCACGTGCGGTGCGAAGGTGGGCTTGTGCTTGCCGCGGAGCAGGTTCGCGACCTGCGTGGCGAGACGGCCGAGCACCACGTCCTCGGCATCGATCACGTGCCAGGCGCGCTCGACCTCGCCGGGCTTAGGGCTGTACGTGGGCACGGGTCTACCTCATCGTCAACTTGCGTCATGGGTGCCTGTGCGGGCCTCACCCCCGGGCAGGATCAGGCCTGCTCAGGGGCGCGCAACGCCACTCGACCCAGCTTCGTCCAGTCGAGCTTCACGCCCCGCGCCGCACAACAACGAAAGAAGATACCCGGTCGCCCCGAGGGGGTCAAAACCGCCCCCCGCGACGGCCTCCCGGGGCCGGTGGATCGGGGTGCGACCCGCCGTGGCGGGCCGCCCGCGCGACCGCGTGGCGGCGGGCCCGGGCACCGGGCGCGGGGTGTGGTGGAAAACACCCCCGGACGCGCGAAACCCGAGCGGGTCCCGGTGCACCGGGTCCCGCTCGGGTCAAGGCGTGGACGACCTACCGCCTCAGCGGCGGGGGGCGGTCAGCCCCACTTCGAGGCGTTGGCCTTCTCGGTGGCCTCGTAGTTCTCGCCCGACTGCTGCACGGCCACGGCGATGGAGCTCAGGACCTGCTTGAGCTCGTCGTAGGCCTTGTCCCACTCGGCCTGCTTGGCCTGCCACGCCTCGGAGGCGGCACCGGTGTAGCCGGCGGCCAGCGGGGCCAGGCGGGCCTTGAGGTCGCCCAGCAGGGTCTCCAGCTGGCCGGAGGTGGAGGCGAGCGACGCCGAGGCGTTCGCGACCTCCGCGAAGTTGACGCTGATCATGTCGCCGTTCATTGGGGTTCTCCCTTGGGGAAGGTCTGCGGTGTCACTGCGGGGTACTGCGAATCAGCTGCGAAGAGCCGGGGCGAGCGGAGCTCAGCCACCCAGGACGTTGGTGATGTTCGACAGCGAGGAGGAGGACTCCTCCTCCTGCTGGACGTACGCCGCGTTCGACTGCTTCAGCTGCTCGGAGATGGCCTGCAGGGCGTCGTGCAGCTTCGCCGCGTCGGTGTTGTAGCGCTCCATCAGCGTGGCGAAGGCGCGCGCCGCGGCACCCTTCCAGTTGTCGTGCAGCGGGGCGAGGGCGCCACCGAGGGACTTGAGCGCGTTCTGGCTCTCCTCGTTGACGTTGTCGACGTCGACGGCGGCCTTGGCCATCTCTTCGGGCGTGATTCCGTAACCGGACATTGGGAGAACCCCCTGGTGGGTAGTGGGTCGTACGCCTTCTTCGTTCGTACGCCGCTTACGACGAGAACCCTGCCAGGTTCGGTTCCGCTCGTGCCGCAGTTGCCGGGAGGTAGTTGCTCCCGTAAACGCAGGACCGGGGAACCCGCAGGTCACAGCCGGTTCACCGGGCGCGGGGCGGTCCGCGCGGACTTCACCAACGCGAAGCCGCCGTGTGCGTTCGCGACGCTGCGGCGCAGGTCAGCCGCCTTCGAGCAGGATCTGCTGGTCGGCGAAGTAGCCGTCGTCGTCCTCCGGCGGGCGCCGGTCGGGCTTGGGCCCGCGCCGGGGCGGGCGCTGCTCGGCCACCGGCTCGGCGGCGGGCTCCGGCCGGGCGGGCAGCGGCTCGTCGCGCTCGATGACGACCGGCTCGTGCTCGGCGTCCGGGTCCTCCACCGGCACCGGCGGCGGGGGCGGCGGGGCGGGCTTGTCGGCCACCAGTTCGGCCGCGGGTGGGTACTCCTCGACCGGCAGCCCCCGCTCCCGGCGGAACCGCGCCGCCCGCTCGCGCGTGGCGGGGTCGGTCAGCTCACCGGGGTCGACCTTGAGCCTGCCGTCGCGGGCCTGGGCGGCCAGGGTGCTGTTGTCCCGGAGGAACTGGCCCAGCTTGTCCTTGGCCTCGGCCGACGCGCGGTGGGCCCGGGTGACCGCGGCGGACACCTCGGACTTGAACCGGGCGACCGACTCGGCGAAGCCCTCGTTGGGCGCGTTCATCCCGCTCCTCCTACCCGGTGACCACCATCGACCGCACGACCGCCTCGCACGCCCGCCCGACCCGGTCCGCGCCCCCGTCGGTGTGCTGGCAGCCGACGCTGACCTGCGAGGTGCCCTGGAACAGGACGTACCAGTCGACGGTAGCGCCTCGGTCGTCCAGGCGTTCGCGATAGCGCACAACGTCGCGGCCCGCGTAGGTCGCGGGCTCGGTGAACCCCGAGAAGCTGTCCCCGCCGGACTCGTAGTCCGCGCGCAGCTTCTGCACCGCCCGGCCCCGGTCGGCGCTGCTGTCGAAGCTGAGCCGCCGCTCCTGCACCAGCACCAGGTCGGCGCCGTCGGTGGCGTCGGCGGGCTTGATCTCGGTCCGCAGCAGCTGCGCGTCGCCGCCGGTCTGGGTCCACCCGTCGGGCAGGGAGAACCGGTACTCGTACTGCGCGATCACCCGCCCGGGGTCGGCGGGCGGCTGGTCCTGGCGCCCGAGCAGCACGACGACCCCCACGGCGACCGCCGCGGCCAGCACCGCGGCGCCGATCCCGACGAGCACCCCGACCCGCTTGCGCCCGGACCGCGCCGGGGCCCCGGCGGGCGGGGTCGGGAACCGCCCGCCCGGGGGCGGGGCGCCGGCGCCGGACCACGGGTCGCCGGGGCCCGCCTGCCGCGCGGGGGCGGCGCCGGGCCAGGGGTCGCCCAGGGGCCTGCCCTGGGCGGCCGGGCCCGCTGGGGGCGAGGGGCGGCCCGCGGGGTGCTGGGCGGCGGCCGGGGCGCCCCGGGTGGTGCCCTGCGGGGCACGGGCGACCGCGGGCGCGGGGCGCTCAGGACCCGCGGGGACCGCGCGCAGGGCACCGCGGGCGACGACGGTCTCAGGCTGGTCGAGGGTCACCGGGACGACCCCGGTGCGGTCGGCCACCCGCCGGGCGACCAGGGGGATGCGGCTGGAGCCGCCGACCAGGAACACCGCCGCCAGCTCCGCCGGTGCCAGGCCCGCGTCGGCGACCGCCGCGGCGACCATGCCCGCGGCCCGGCTGACCGGCTCGTCGATCAGCCGCTCCAGGTCGTCGCGGGTGACGTGCGCGTCGGGGAACGGCGCGGGCAGCGGGACGTCGGCGTAGGTGTGCCGCGACAGCGTCTCCTTGGCCCCGCGCACGTCCTGGCGCAGCACCCGCCTGCGCCGCCGCTCGGCCAGGTCGCGGCCCTCCACCAGGTCGCGCCAGGCCCGCGGGTGCCCGGCGTGCGCGCCGATGTGCTCCAGCAGCAGCTGGTCGACGTCCGCCCCGCCGAACGACGGGTCGCCCCGGGTCGCGAGCACCGCGTGCGCGGGCGGCCGGGACCGCACCACGCCCACGTCGACCGTCCCGCCGCCGAGGTCGAGCACCGCGATCGCCCGCTCCGGCGGCCCGGGGGAGGTCGCCGCGTGGAACACCGCCGCGGCCACCGGCTCCGGCACCAGCACCACCCGGTCGGCCAACCCGGCGGCGGCCGAGCGCAGCACCTGGGTCCGGCGCACCCCCCAGTCGGCGGGGTGGGTGAGCACCAGCTGGTCCACCGGCGCGCCCCCGGCCACCCGCCGCGCCTCCCCCACCGCCCTGGCCAGCACCGCGTGGAAGGCCGCGCGCACCGGCACCACGGTGTCGCCCAGCAGCAGCTCCGGCTCGTCCACCCGCCGCTTCGGGTGCGGCTCGAACCGGGACGGGTCCAGCGCCGCCTGCCGCTCGGCCTCCTGCCCCACGAACAGCGTGCCGTCCTGCCCGGCGTAGACGGCCGAGCTCAGCAGCGGCTGCCCGTCCACCACCACGACCTGCGGCTCCCGGCCCCCCACCGCCACCGCCACGCAGGTGCTGGAGGTGCCGAAGTCCACCGCAACGCGCAGAGCCACGACCCGCCTCCCCCTCGGTGCCTGCCAGCCACCCTACGACGGATGCGCGGCGCCGCGACTCGTGCGGACGGGGGGTGCTGGGTGCTGCCGCGCCGGGGGACTTGGGTGGTGGGCCCGTTTGGGTGGGTGGTCGCCTTGTGGGAAAGGCCGAAATGGGGGACGGGGAGGGGTGGCTGCTGGGCAGCCGACCCCTCCCCGTCCTCGGTGGTGCTTATTCGGGGTTGATCCAGGCGATCTGCATGAGGGCCTGGCCGACCTTGCGGCTGACGAGGGTGCCGCGGCCGGGGGGCAGGGCGCTGGGCTTGACGGTGCCGAGGAGGGCGCCCTCGTCCTTGTTGCCGGAGCCGACCATGCCGGGGGAGGCGATTTCGCGGAGCTTGCCCAGGACGGGGTCGAACATCGCGCGGGCGGCGCCGCCGGTGCGGCGGACGGCGACGACGTGCAGGCCGACGTCCTTGGCCTGGGGGAGGAACTCGGCGAGGGGGGCCAGGGGGTTGTTGCCCTGGGTGGCGACGAGGTCGTAGTCGTCGACGATGAGGAAGAGCTCGGGGCCCTTCCACCAGGAGCGGTTCTTGAGCTGCTCCTGGGTGACGTCGGGGCCGGGGAGGCGCTTGAGCATGGAGCCCTTGACGTCCTTGACCATGTCGCCGAGCTGGTTGGACGAGACCGCGTAGCCCAGCAGGTGGTCGGTGTCGACGAAGCCGAGCATGGTGCGGCGGTAGTCGACCAGGATGATGACCGCTTCCTTGGGGGTGTAGCGGGTCATGATGCCGCGGACCACCGTGCGCAGCAGGTTCGTCTTGCCGGACTCGCCGTCGGCGAAGGCGAAGAAGTGCGGGTCGGCGTCGAAGTCCAGGTAGACCGGGGCCAGCTCGTTCTCGTCCACGCCGATCGGCACCAGCCGGGTGTCCTTGCGGGTGTCCTGGGCCAGCAGGTCCTCGTAGGCCATCAGCTCGGGCAGCAGGCGGACCTTCGGCGCGTGCCTGCCGCGCCAGCCCTGGTTGATCCTGGCCACCGCGTCCTGCACGCCCGCGGCGACGTCCTGGTCGTTGGACGAGCCGTCGATGCGCGGCAGGCCCACCAGGAAGTGCAGCTTGTCGCGGGACAGGCCGCGGCCGGGGCGGCCCGCGGGGACGTTGACCGCGACGCGGCGGTCCACGTCGGACTCGCTGGGGTCACCCAGGCGCAGCTCGAACCGGGTGCCCAGCAGGTCCTTGAGCGCGGGCCGGATCTCCGCCCACCGGTTCGCCGCCACGACCACGTGGATGCCGAACGACAGGCCCTGCGCGGCCAGGTTGACGACCTGCATCTCCAGCGCCTCGAACTCCTGGCGGAAGTTCAGCCAGCCGTCGACGAGCAGGAACACGTCGCCGAACGGGTCGTCGCGCAGCTGCCCCGCGCGCTTGCGGTTGCGGTAGTCGGCCATCGAGTCGATGCCCAGGTCGCGGAAGCGCTGCTCGCGGTCGGTCACCAGGCTGGTCACCTCGGCGACCATGCGGCGGGCCTTGTCCGGGTCGAGCCTGCCAGCCACCCCGCCGACGTGCGGCAGGTTCTCCAGCGAGGCGAGCGTGCCGCCACCGAGGTCGAGGCAGTAGAACTGCACCTCCTCGGGGGTGTGCGTGAGCGCCATCGACATGATCAGCGTGCGCAGCAGCATCGACTTGCCCGACTGCGGGCCGCCCGCGATGGCCGCGTGGCCCGCTGCGCCGGAGAAGTCGGCCATCAGCAGGTCGCGGCGCTGCTCGTAGGGCTTGTCGATGATGCCCAGCGGCACCACCAGCCGCCCGTTGTGGTAGTACCCGACCGGCGACAGGCCCCGGTCCTCGGTGGGCTGGAGCGGGGGGAACAGGGTGTCCAGCGAGTTGGGCTCGTTCAGCGGCGGCAGCCACACCTCGTGCGCGGGCGGGCCCTGGCCCACCAGCCGCTGCACGATGACGTCGAGCTCGGAGGCCTCGGTGGGCGTGTCCGGCTTCTTCTCCTCCACCACCGGGGCGGCGGCGGGCACCTCCGGCTCCACGGGGACCTCGACGTAGTCCGGGACGAACAGCTTCGCCCGGCGGTCGCCGGTCACCGGGGCAGAGGGCCCCGCGGCCTGCATGCCCGCGGGCCGGTAGGCGCCGGAGACGTAGGCGGCCTTGAACCGGTGCATCGTCGAGGTGTCGAACTTGAGGTACCCCGAGCCCGGGATGGACGGCAGCTCGAAGGCGTCCGGCACGCCGATGGCCGCGCGGGACTCCGCGGCGGAGAAGGTCTTGAGGCCGATGCGGTAGGACAGGTGCGAGTCCAGGCCGCGCAGCTTGCCCTCCTCCAGCCGCTGCGAGGCGAGCAGCATGTGCATCTGCAGCGACCGGCCCAGGCGGCCGATGGCGACGAACAGGTCGATGAAGTCCGGCTTGGCGCTGAGCAGCTCGGAGAACTCGTCGACGACGATGAACAGCGCGGGCAGCGGGTCGAGGTCGGCGCCGTTCTCGCGGGCCTTCTCGTACTCCCACACGTTCTTGAAGTTGCCGCCGTTCTTCAGCGCCTCCTGGCGCCGGTTCATCTCCCCGGCCAGCGCGTCCTTCATGCGGTCGACCAGGGTCAGGTCGCCCTGCAGGTTGGTGATGACGGCGGCGACGTGCGGGGCGCTGTCGAGGCCGAGGAAGGTCGCGCCACCCTTGAAGTCGACCAGGATGAAGTTCAGCGTGGTCGAGGAGTGCGTGGCCAGCATGCCCAGCACCAGGGTGCGCAGGAACTCCGACTTGCCGGACCCGGTCGCGCCGATGCACAGCCCGTGCGGGCCCATGCCCTCCATCGCCGCTTCCTTGATGTCGAGCTCGACCGGCTGGCCGAACTCGCCGACGCCGAAGGGCACCCGGTAGCGGTCGCGCACCGGGCGCGGGCGCCAGGCCTGGGCCACGTCGAAGGTCATCGGGTCGCCGGGGATGCCCAGCAGCTCCAGCAGCGTCGGGTTGGACAGCAGCGGCTCCTCGTCGCCGGAGTCCGCGGCCGCCGCGCCCAGCCGGTAGGGCGAGAGCTTGCGGGCCAGCGCCTCGGCCTCGGCCACCGAGAGCCGGTCGGGGGAGGCGAACCACTCCACGCCGGAGGCGCTGCGCGCGCCGAGCCGGTCGCCCTCGACGACCAGCCGCAGGCCGCGGCGGGCGGTGAGGTTGCCCAGGCACTCCGACAGGTCCACCAGGGTGACCCCGACCAGGCCCTCCTCCAGGATGACCTGCTCCTCGCGGGTGACCTCGCCGTCGTCGACGACGATCACCACGTGCGGCTGGTCGGGCTGCGGCGGGGCGTTGCGGGTGAACCGCTGCCGGTCGCGCAGCTCGTCGTCGAGCCACTCCTCGACCTGGGCCAGCGAGCTGGCCATCATGCGCAGCTGGCCGATGCCGTCGAGCAGGGTGGGGTGCTGGGTGTGCGGCAGCCACTTGGCCCACTCCCACTCCGCCTTGGCCTTGCCCGAGGTGACCACGGCGACCAGCACGTCGTCGGGGGTGTGGAAGGTGACCAGCTGGGCGATGAGCGCGCGGGCCAGGGCGCGGGCGCGGTCCTTGTCGCCCGCGATGCCCACCGCGGCGAAGCCGCGCACGGCGACCTGGATGGGCAGCTCGGGCACGATCGAGTGCGCGCGCACGAACCGGCGCAGCGCCAGGGTGGCGATCGGCTCCAGCTCGTCGACCGGGCCGGTCTGCGGCGGGACGAGCCGGGTGGCCAGCCGCTGCGAGCCCCGGCCCGCGCGCAGGTGGCAGAAGTCCGGGTCGGCCTGGCGGCGCTCCCACATCCGGCGGCTGGTGGCGATCGACCACAGCGCCTGCGGGTCGGGGTGGGTCCACTCCAGCGACGCGCGCTGCTCCAGCGAGGCCTCGCGGGCGCGGTCGCGCATCTGGCCGAGGTAGCGCAGGTAGTCCTTGCGGTCCTCGTTCATCTCGGCCTTCTTCTGGCCGCCGCCCCGACCGCCCATGCCCCCGGCCATCATGCCGACCGTCGACATCAGGAACATGCCGCCGAAGAGCAGGGAGCTCGGGTTGCGGCCCCCCACCACGAACATGAAGACCATCATCCCGACCGAGGCCACGATCATGACCGCGGGCAGCATCTTGAGCATGATGTTGCCCGGGATGACCCTGGGCACCTCGGGCGGCGGCTCCAGGTGGACCTCGCCCCCGGGCTGCCGGGGCGCGGCCAGGCGGGGCGACCGCTTGAACTGCAGCGTGCTCACCGGGTGGACACCTTCTTCGAGTCGAGAACTGCGGGGGCTGGCCAGCCGGGCCGGTCGGGCCAGTCCTGGCTGAGAAGCTACCGAACCGGGCGGTCGGACCCGGTCGGTTCGGTGGAGTTGGCCGCGGGCAGCGACCCGATGAGGGCCACCACCACGACCGCGCCCAGCGCGACGGGCACCACGCCGCCGCCGGACACCGCGAGGAAGTACACGACGGCCACCGCCACCGCGCACACCAGCGCGCCGACGGCGAAGCGGCCAGGGCCCTCGGCGCGCCTGCCCGCCAGGAACACCGCGACCGCGATGAGCAGCAGGCTGCCGTGGACGAGCGCGCCGGGCTCGCCGCCGGTGGCGACCAACCGCCACGGCGCCACCGCGCCCGCCGCCACCGCGGCCACCGGCGGCAGCGCGGCGGCCAGCACCGGCGACCCGCCGGGGCGCACCGCCGAGCCGACCAGCAGCACCGCGGTGGCCAGCAGCATGAGCACCACCGCCAGCAGCGGCCGCAGGGTGCGCCCGCCGAGGAAGAACAGCTCCGCGGTGACCGCGACCGACGCGGACACCAGCACCAGGCCGAGCGCGACCCGGTCCGGCAGCACGTGCCCGCTGCCGGAGAGCACCAGCACGAGCACCCCGACCAGGAAGGCGACCGCGGGCAACGCGGCGGCCGGGTGCCCGTGCGCCACCACCACCAGGTACGCGCCGAGGGCGACCGAGCCCAGGACGGACAGCACCGCCACCGCGCGGTACCCGCTGCGTCCTGCCATGCGCCCACCCCCGTGCCCAGCGACCTCCCGGCGAACGCGCCCGCACCGGGGGCGGGACCCCGGCGTGCCCGTGCTCGACGACTTTCCCGGAACCGCCGCACCAGCCGATCCCGGTGCGGCCATACTAGGACCGATCCCCGCCGGACCGGTTGGCGTCCGGCGACCCTGTGGACAACCCGAGGGGACTGGCGAGTGGCAACCGGGACGACCGTGTTCAGCCGGGTGACCGTGGTCGCGCCGAGGACGCGCATCGACGTCGCGCTGCCTGCAGACGTCTCGGTGGCTGACCTGCTGCCGATGCTGCTGGAGATGGCCAAGGAGACGACCACCGACGGTGGCGCGCGGCACGGCGGCTGGTGCCTGGCCAAGCTCGGTGACGCGCCGCTGGACCCCAGCCGCACGCTGGGCTCGCTGGGCGTGGTCGACGGCGACATGCTCCAGCTGCGCAAGCGCTCGGAGAACCCGCCGCCGCCGCTGTACGACGACGTCGTGGACGCCATCGCCGAGTCCGCCCCGGACAGCTTCCGGCCGTGGACGAAGGAGACCGCCCACCGCATCGGGCACATCGCGGGCGCGCTGGCGCTGCTGCTCGGCGCGGTGGCGGTGCTGCTGGCGGGCCCGGTCGGCGGCGTGGCGGGCAACCTCGCCCCCGCGGTGACCGCGGGCGCGGCGGCGGTGGTGTTCGTGGCCTTGGGCGCGGTGCTGGCCAAGGGCTACCAGGCCCCGACGACCGGGGTGCTGGTCGCGGCCGCGGGCGGGCTGCCGATGGCGTTCGTCTCCGGGCTCTACATCGTCCCCGGCGAGCCGGGCCGGGCCAGCCTGCTGCTGGCCTGCGCGCTGGTGCTCATCGTGGCCTCGGCCTCGATCATGCTCATCGGCGCCGGGGTGACCACCTTCGTCGCGGCGGGCACGGCCGCGCTGCTGGGCGTCGGCGCGTTCACCGTGGCGACCCTGGTGGCCCACCCGGCCCCGGGCATCGGCGCGGGCGCGGTGGCCGTCGCGCTGGCCGCGCTGTCGGTGCTGCCCCGGCTGACCATCCAGCTGGCCAGGCTGCCGCTGCCGAACGTGCCGGGCTCGGCCGAGGACCTCAAGGAGGACACCGGCTTCCCCGACTACCGCTCCATCGAGCGGCGGGCGGGCCTGGCGCACGAGTACATGACCGGCATGATCATCGGCTGCGGGGTGGCCGCGGCGGTGGGCGCGATCGTCAGCGCCGGGTCGCCGAAGGTCTGGGGCGTGCTCCTGGGCGTGGTGGCCACCCTGGTGCTGCTGCTGCGCGCGCGCACCTACGCCAACGGCAGCCAGGCGGTCGCGCTGCTGGCGACCGGCATGCTCAGCGCCGCGGGCATCCTCGTCGGCTGGCTGATGCAGGCCGACGGCTTCGAGCGGCTGCTGTGGGTCTTCGGCGCGCTGGTGCTGCTGGCCGCGGCCGCGATGGTGCTCGGCGTGGTGTTCCCCGACCAGCGCTTCTCCCCGCCGCTGCGGCGCACGGTGGAGGTGTTCGAGGCCATCTTCATCGCGGTCGTGCTGCCGCTGGCGCTGGCCGTGATGGACCTGTACGCGACCCTGCGGCAGGTGAGCTTCGGGTGACCGGGCGCAGGACCGGCAGGCGGCTCGGCGCGCTGCTCGGCGCCGCGGCCATCGCCGCGGCGCTGCCCGCGGTGCCCGCCGCCGCGCAGCAGGCGCCCGCGACCTCGGCCCCGTCGGGCAAGCCGACCCCGGTGGAGGCGATGGCGGTGCCGCCGCCGCTGGAGCCCGGCTGGCCGGTGCCCAGGGCGACCAACCAGCCGGACGCGGCCTACGAGCTCAAGACCCCCTGCATCGCCCCGGCGGGCCAGCCGTTCGACCTGAAGAACAAGCCGTGGGGCCAGAACCAGATGCAGTTCGACGACCTGCACAAGTTCTCCCGGGGCGCGGGCGTGACCGTCGCGGTGATCGACACCGGGGTGGCGCCGCACGACTACCTGACCGTGCGCGGCGGCGGCGACTACGTGCGCACCGACGAGCAGAACGGCCTCAAGGACTGCGACGGGCACGGCACCGAGGTCGCGGGCATCATCGCCGCGCACCCGCCGGAGAACAGCGACATCGGCTTCGTCGGCATCGCCCCGGACGCGGAGATCCTGTCCATCCGCCAGTCCAGCGCCAACTACAAGGGCAAGCGGATCACCCCGGACAACCCGGACCCGCAGGAGGACAAGGCGGGCACGCTGGAGACCCTGGCGCAGTCCATCGTGGCGGCGGCCGACCAGGGCGCGAAGGTCATCAACATGTCGGTCGACAGCTGCAGGCAGGTCGCCATCAACGGCGTGAAGCTGCCGATCCAGGCCTCGGAGAAGAACCTGCAGGCCGCCCTGCGCTACGCCCACGACACGAAGGACGTCGTGCTGGTGGCCTCGGCCGGCAACTACGGCACGGACACCGCCTGCACCCAGGGCATCAACACCGGCGACCCGTCCCAGCCCAGCCACCTCATCCTGCCGCCGTGGTTCTCCGAGTACGTCATCTCGGTGGCCGCGATCCAGGACAACGGCGACCCCGCCGACTTCTCCATCCCCGGCCCCTGGGTCACCGTCGCCGCCCCCGGCACCAGGATCATCTCGCTGGACCCGACCACCCGCACCGGCCTGGTCAACCTCCAGATCGTCGACGGCAAGCCCCAGCCCATCCAGGGCACCAGCTTCGCCGCCCCCTACGTCGCGGGCCTGGCCGCGCTGATCCGCTCCGCGAAGCCGGAGCTCAAGGCCGCCCAGGTCGCCGAGCGGATCAAGACCACCGCGATCCACCCCGCCGCCCCCGGCGGCCGGGACAACCGCATCGGCTACGGGATGATCAACCCGATGGCCGCGCTCACCGCCGTCATCCCCAGCGAGCGCGGCGTGCGGCCGGACGCGGCCCTGGACATGAAGGCGGACCTGCCCGGCCCGGTCGTGCACAACTGGCTGCCCATGCAGGTCGCCGTCGTCGGCTCGGCGGGCGGGGTGCTCCTGCTGCTGCTGACCCTGTTCATCGTGCACACGGTGCGGCGGAACAAGGGCAGGCGCGAGGTCCGGGGCTCGGCCTAGACCCGCCCAGGGAACGGGCGAGCTGACGCCGTCCCCTGAGGGGGAGCGGGGCTGCGGCCCCGCCCCCGCCTGCGGCGTCAGTCGTCGCCGATGACCGCGGGGCTCGCCTTGGCGGGCTTGCCGAAGATGTCCTCGGCGTTGCCCGCCACCTTCGTCTTGGCCTTGTGCTCGTTGCCGCCGCCCTGGCCACCGGCCATGCCGCCGCCCATCGGCATCCCGCCGCCCATCATGCCGCCGCGGCCACCGCCGCCGTCGGACCCGCCCGCGGGGGCGCCCCCGACGGGCATCCCGCCCGGCTTGCCCGGCGCGGCCTCACCGATCCCGGTGGCCGCACCGCCGCTCAGCGGGGAGGCCGACACGGCAGCGCCGCCCGCACCCCCGCCGAGGCCGCCGCCACCGAAGCCACCGCCACCACCGCCGAAGCCCGAACCGCCGCCGCCGAGTCCGCTGAGGTCCGCGGCGGCAGCGGGGCTGACGGTCCCCGGTCCGGGGGCGCCGACGTCGACCGGGGGGACGTCGGGGGCCATGGACCAGTTCTCGGTGGGGAACTGGTGGGCCATGGTGATCTTGTCGAAGACCTGGGACCCGTCGATGCCCTCGCACAGCTTGACCAGGCCGTCGAGGACCTGGCGGGTGGCCTCGAACAGCTCGCGGGTCGGGTGCTTCATCTGCTCGAGGTACTGGCGGGTGCGCTCCTCGCCCGACACCGCGCCGGAGAGGGCCTGGGAGGTGACCTCGGCCATCTCCACCAGCACGTCGGCCATGTCGGTGACGATCTTGCGGATGCCGTCGGCGGTGAGGTCGAGCACCTCGCCCATGGCGATCATGGCGTCGGCCATGTCGTGCCCGGCGAGGCCGACGCGGGTGACGTAGTCGATGAAGGAGTCGGCGTCGGCGCCCTGCCAGGCGGCGTCGAGGCCGGCCAGCGGCTCGGTGAGGTTCTGCGCGACGAGCTCGCCCACCGCGCCCACCGCGCGCCAGCGGTCGGCCTCGGCGTGCAGGTCGCTCCACCGGCCGACGACCGGGGCGAAGTACTCCTGCACCGGGTCCGGCACGCCGAGCTCGGCGCAGACCTGGCTGAGGAAGTCCAGGTACTGCGACACCTCGGACTGGATCTGCTGGCCGTCCGGGCCGCCCTCGGCCTGGCTGGGCCGCGGGCTGGGGGCGCCGACGGGCAGGTACGGCGAGGGCAGCCCCGGGGCGGCCGAGGCCAGCGCGGGCTCGCCCGCGGTCGGCGCGGGCGCGCCGGACATCACCGCGGAGGGGGCGGCCACGTCGTCGTCGAGGACACCGCTGATGGGCCTGGGCTGCCAGCCGCCCAGGTCACCGGAGAAGCCGGGTTCGCGCGTGCGCATGGGGGCTCCCTGTTCAGGCCTGGCCGCTGCGGTTGAGGGAGACGACGCCGTCGTCGTCGGAGGTCTGGTACTTCTCGGCGACCTGGCCCAGGCTGGCGGAGGCGGACTTGAGCGCCTCGACGCCCCTGGCCAGCTGCGTGCGCAGCGCGTCGGCCGCGCGCAGGTAGGACTCGGTGACCCGCACCTGGTTGCCCAGCGCGCCGAACGACTCGGCGGTCAGCGGCGCCTGCTGGAGCGTCGTCGAGCAGGACGCCAGCACCTCCGACGCGTCCCCGACGCTCTTGGCGTACTGCCCGACCCACGTCGGGTCGACCCTGATGGACTCGGCCACGGGCGCACCTCCTCGCTCGACGTCACCGGCGGTCCCCCGACTGTGACGGTAGCCGCCCGCCGGTGGTTCCCGGGACCCCCGATCAGCCGCCGCGCGGCGGCCCCGATCAGCCCCCGCCACCCTGCCCGGTGACGGTGTTGCTCCCACCGCCCGCGGTGCTCGGGAACTGCCCGGACTCCACCGGCACGGTGTCGTAGGTCTGGAGCACGTCGGTCGTGTTGAGCGACGCGCCGTCCGGCAGCAGCTGCACGATGCTGACCGGCGCGGGCAGCTGGTCGTTGAGGCCCAGCGCGGCGGCCGTGCGGGCGTCGCGCACCCCGTACTTCACGCCGCGGTCGGAGATCAGGTAGATCGGGCCGGTCTGGAAGTTGTCCCGGTTCGTCGACCCGCGCACGACCGCGGCGCGGCCGGGGGGCATGTAGAACGACGAGATCCGGGTGCCGGTGGTGCCCGCGGTGCTGATCGGCACCACCGCCGGGCTGCCGTCGCGGTTCTTGCGGTCGATCGGCAGCGCCTTGCCGACGTGCACCTTGGTCTGCTGGTCGGCGTCCTGGCCGCTGCCGACCAGGCCCCAGCCCAGGCAGGCGACCGGGAAGTTCACCGGGGTCAGCACCTCGGGCACCACCGCGGGGAAGGACTTGTCGTCGAAGGCGGGCGGGTTCACCGGCTGCGGCAGGTCGTCCGGGGACACCGAGTCGATCCGCGCGCCGCCCGCGGTGCGGGTGAACCGGATGAGGTCGGCGGTGGTCTTCTTGATCTGCTGCACGCCGCCCTTGAGCACCACGTAGTAGTCGATGCCGCCGGTGCCCGCGCGCTCGACCTGCACCACCTGGCCGACGGTGAACTGCCCGACCTGCTGGCCGGAGTCGGGGATGTTCGGGGCGCGCAGGTCGGCCACCGCCGGGATCGCGTTGAGCAGGCCCGGGGTGATGTTGCGGGTGATGTTCGGGGTGTTGAGGTTCAGCGCCGAGCGGGTGGCGCTGTTGGTCATGTCCACCAGCGCGCGCACGGTGCTGGCGTTGGGCAGGTTCGCCGTGGCGGGCGTGCGGTAGACCAGGTAGGTGCGGTTGTCCTGGGTGTCCTTGACCAGCAGCGACTCGTTCTCCGCCAGCTCCGGGCCGAGGTCGGCCACCCCGCCGATGACGGTGGTCTGGATCTTGTCCTCGTTCGCGCTCGCCTTGAGCGAGGGGTCGATCTGGTAGGCGTCGCAGACCGCCCAGTTCGCGCTGATCCGCTGGTCGGGACCGGGCAGCAGCTGCGGGCCGTCCTGGATGCCGGTCAGCCGCTCGCGCGGGATGTCGACGAGCTTGTCGTCGGGCACGACCTCGGGCTGCTGGGCCTCGCCCGCGCCGGAGGCGTCGGTGTTCGAGGCCTGCTGCTGGTTGCCGCCGGAGGTGCTGCGGGCCAGCAGCAGCAGCCGGGCGGAGGCCAGGTTGAAGGTCGGGATGAGCACGTCGCCCTTGACCGGGTCCTGCCACTTGACGTAGACGGCGCCGGAGGGCTTGCCGATGACGATGCCGGTCTTGTCCGGGGCCGTGGGCGAGGGGCTGAGCAGGCCGAAGACGAGGAAGCCGACGCAGGCGATGGCGGCGATGCAGATGCCGACCACGGTGGCGCGCGAGTGGGTGCGCATGGGGTCGTGCAGCATCACCGCGTCCTTGCGGACCAGCGCGGACTGCATCCGGCGCAGCACGAAGCGGTACGCCTGGACTTGGGACTTCGTTGTGGGTGTTGATGGCATTCTCGGCCTGCTGCTCTCCCCGTCGCGGTACCGTTCCGCAGGATAGCCGCACGGGTGCGGCCGCAGGCGGGTCTTGGGCCAAGCCGCGGGAAACCCACCCGTCCGCCGCGGCGGGCGAGCACGCAGTCGAGGGGAAGAGACCGATCGGATGTCCGTGACGACGCCACCACGACAGGGCAGGCCACCAGGACCCCCCGGGCCGCCGCGCCCCGGCGGACCGGGCGGCGGGCCCGGTGGACCCGGCCGCCCCGGTGGCCCCGGCGGTCCCGGCCCCGGCGGGCCAGGTGGACCGGGTGGACCCGGCGGTCCGGGTGGACCCGGTGGCCCAGGCGGTCCCGGCAGGCCCCCCGGCCCGCCCCCGGCACCCGAGCCGCCCCGCGCCAGGGTCGCCGCGCGCAGGCGCACCCGCGGCGCGAGCCTGGGCTCGCTGCCGGTGGCGAACCTGGTGGTGCTGGAGGTCGGCGTCGCCATCGGCCTGCTGCTGCTGGCCATCGACCTCGACCTGCTCTACGTCGCGATCGGCGTGGCCGTGGTGGCCCTGGTCGTGGCGGCGCTGCGCTGGCGCGGCCGCTGGTTCACCCAGTGGATCGGGCTCACCACCCGCTACACCTTCCGCTCGCACGCGCGCACCACCCGGCCCGCCGACACCGCGACCATGGAGGAGCAGCTCGCCGAGGACGGCGCGCCCTCGGTGACCGGCCCGGACGACGCGCGGGTGGCGCTGCTGCGGCTGGCCGTGCCGGACCTGGTGGTCGCGCACGGGCAGGACCACGAGCGCAAGCCGGTGGGCCTGGCCTGGCACGAGGGCACCTGGACCGCGGTGCTGCTGGTCGACCCGGCGCCCGCGCTGGTCTCCGCCGTGGGCTCCACGCCGAGCCTGCCGCTGGGCGCGCTGGCGCCGTGCCTGGAGGACCGGGGCGTGGTGCTCGACGCCATCCAGGTCATCTGGCACTGCTACCCCGGCAGCGTCGCGCTGCCCGCGAACTCCCCCGCGCTGGGCTCCTACCTGGAGGTGCTGGGCCCGCTGCCCGCCGCCGCCCGGCGCACCACCTGGGTCGCGGTCCGGCTGGACCCGGCCCGCTGCCCGGCGGCCGTGCGCGAGCGCGGCGGCGGCGTCGTCGGCGCGCACCGGGCGCTGATCGGCGCGCTCTCGCGGGTGCGCAACGCGCTGGAGTCGCGCGGGGTCAGCACCCGCCCGCTGGACCCCGACGAGCTGCTGCGCGCGGGCATCTCCGCGGCCGAGCTGACCGGCGTCGCGGGCTCGAACACCCGCGTCGGCCTGCGCGAGCGGTGGACCGGGGTGACCGCGGCGGGCATCGGCCACGCCAGCTACGCGATCACCGGCTGGCCCCAGGGCAAGGTCGCGACCAGCCTCAACGCGCTCACCGGGGTGCGCGCGCTGTCGGCGACGGTGGCCATGACGATCTCGCCGGGCACCGACGAGGGCCAGGTGGGCCTGCGCGGCCTGGTCCGGGTCAGCGCCCGCACCCCCGACGAGCTCGCGCTGGCCGACGACCGGCTGACCGCGATCTCCGACCGCATCGGCATCACCTTGACCCCGCTGCGCGGCCTGCAGGTGGCAGGCCTGGCGGCGACGCTGCCGCTGGGAGGCAGGGCATGAGCGGTTCCAGCAGGCTCCTGGACACCCAGGGCAGCGCGGCCAGCATCGCGCCGGAGTTCCTGGTCTCCCCGGACATGCTCGACGCGGTGAGCCCCTCGGGCGACCGGGGCGGCATGGTGCTCGGCTCCGGCCTGCAGGGCGAGCCGCTGACCATCTCGGCGCTGCGCCCGGCGCCCACCCGCATCGTGCTGGTGGGCGGGCTCTACCTGGCCCGCCAGGTGGCGCTGCGGGCGATGGCGGTCGGCGCGTGGGTCGTGGTGGCCACCGGCCGCCCGGCGGCCTGGCAGGTGCTGCAGAAGGCCGCGGGCGAGGGTCCCAACGGCCAGCCCGCGCCCCTGGTGCAGATCCGGCGGCTGAGCCCGGTGGAGCTGCCGCGCCCGTCGGAGGACGGCCCCCTGCTGGTGGTGCACGACGGCGGCCCCACCCCGCAGGAGCTGTTCCCCCCGCGCACCCCGTGGCAGACCACCGTCTACGTGCTGCCCTACATGCACCCGCAGGCCGGGGCCACGGCCAACGCCGCCGACCTGGTGCTGCTCCAGCGGCTGCCGGTGGGCCAGGCGCAGCTGGCGGCCCGGATCTGGCACCTGCCGCCGCGGATGGTGCAGGAGCTGACCAGCCTGGCCGACGACCAGATCGTCGCCCTCGGCCGCAACCTGTGGAAGCCGCTGCGCCTGGTGACGACCCCGAAGGAGCAGCAGATCCTGGGCCCGGTCCGCCGCGGCGACTAGCGCGGCGGGCGACCTGCCTCGACGGCCATGAGGATGCGGTCGGGGTGGGCGTCGAGGACGTAGAGCCAGCGCTTGCCCCAGGCCCGCTGCACCGCGACCTCGCCCCTGGTGAAGCCCGCGGGGAGCGGGAAGCGCAGCCGCAGGCCGTCCAGCCGGGTGCCGTCCCGCAGGTCGACGCGCAGGCCGTGGGGGCCGAGGGCGGTCGCTGTGCCGCGCAGCCACTCACCGCGCTCCACCCGCCGGTTGTGGACGGACAGGACCGCGAAGACCAGCAGCAGGAGACCGGTGAAGCCCGCGCCGGTGGTCGTGAACACCAGCAGCCTGCCGTGCAGGGACGCGTCGAGCGGGGTGGCCGTCGTGGGGTCCTCGGGGTCGTAGTAGACCTCGATGGCGCTGCCCACGGCGCCCCGCGTGCGGCTCAGGTTGGCCGTCCAGGTGCGCCCGCCCGCCTCGAAGCGGACGTCCGCCGTGCTGCTGTTGCGGCCGGGGTGGGTGGCGGTGATCGTCGCCGTCGCGCGCTGCTTGCGGGCGTCGAAGCCGTTCTGGTCGGTCCAGCCCCAGATGGTCGCGCCCAGGGTGACCGCGAACAGGAGCCCGACCGCGGCGAAGGCGCGGTAGCGGCGCGGGCCCTCCCGGCGGAAGCGGCGGAAGGCGGGGTCAGCGGGTCGGTTGTCCACCCCGGTACGAGTGCGCCGGGGCCCGGCGGGTTCCCGCTAGCGGGTGCGGACCCGGCGGGTGACCTCGGCGCGGCTCGCCAGCTCGGCGTCGGCGGGGTAGTCCACGCCGACGAGGGTCAGGCCGTGCGCGGGGGCGACGGTGATGGCGCTGGGGCGCTCGGTGGCGGTCAGCATCGTCGACGGCCACCCCACGGGCTTGCGGCCCTCCCCCACGGCCAGCAGGGCCCCGACCAGGCTGCGCACCATCGAGTGGCAGAAGGCGTCGGCGGAGACGTGCGCGACCAGGGTGCCGTCGGCCAGCCGCTCCCAGTCCAGGCGTTGCAGCTCGCGGATGGTGGTGGCGCCCTCGCGGCGCTTGCAGAAGGCCACGAAGTCGTGCTCGCCCAGCAGCAGCGCCGACGCCTGGTTCAGCGCCGCCAGGTCCAGCGGCCGGGGCCAGGTGACCACGTGGTTGCGGCGCAGCGGGTCGGCGCTGACCTGCCGGTCGCAGACGCGGTAGGCGTAGTGCCTGCGCAGGGCGGCGAACCGGGCGTCGAACTCCGGCGGCACCACCCGCGCGCTGGTGACCCGCACGTCCGCGGGCAGCGCCCTGGCCAGGCGGTCGACCAGCCGGTCGAGGTCGAGCCCGGCGGGCAGGTCGACGTGGGCGACCTGGCCGCTGGCGTGCACCCCGGCGTCGGTGCGCCCGGCCACGGTCAGCCGGGCGGGCGCGCGCAGCACCAGGCCCAGGGTGTCCTCCAGGACCCCGCAGACCGTGCGCCGCTCGGGCTGGCGGGCCCAGCCGGAGAAGTCGGTGCCGTCGTAGCTGATGCCCAGGCGGATGCGGACGAGCCCGCCACCCTCGGGGGTGGCGGGCTCGTCAGCGGTGCTGCGCGGGGTCAGGACTTGTCCTTGTCCTCGGCGGTCTCCTCGGCCGGGGCCGGGGCGGCGCCGTCGACCTTGGCCTCGTCGTCGGCCTTGGTCTCCACGGCCTCCGGGGTGTCGACCGCGGTGTCGTCCTCGGCCGGGGTCTCCGCGGCGGCGGGGGCCTCGGTCTTGGCCTCGTCCTTGGCGAACCGCGTCTTGCGCGCGGCCTCGGCCTCGGCGGTGACGGTCTTCTCCTGGATCAGCTCGATCACGGCCATGGGGGCGTTGTCGCCCTTGCGCGGCAGGGTCTTGGTGATCCGGGTGTAGCCGCCCTGGCGGTCGGCGTAGAACGGGCCCAGCTCGACGATCAGGCGCTGGACGACGTCCTTGTCGCGGATCACCTTCATGATCTCGCGGCGGTTGTGCAGGTCACCGACCTTGGCCTTGGTGATCAGGCGCTCGGCGTACGGGCGCAGCCGCTTCGCCTTGGCCTCGGTGGTGGTGATCCGCCCGTGCTGGAACAGCGCCGTGGCCAGGTTGGCCAGCAGCAGCCGCTCGTGCGCGGGGCCCCCGCCGAGGCGGGCACCCTTAGTGGGGGTGGGCATTGCTTGCTCCTTGTGGAAATCCGCTGCTCAGGCAGTCCCGCGGGACTAGAGCTGCTCGGTCTCTGCGTAGTCCTGGCCGTCGTCGTTGCCGGTGTCCGCGCTGGTGTCCGACCAGGTGTCGGTCGCGTAGTCCGCCGCGGCGGCCGTCGGGTCGAACCCGGGGGGGCTGTCCTTGAGCGCCAGGCCCAGGCCGACGAGCTTCATCTTGACCTCGTCGATGGACTTGGCACCGAAGTTGCGGATGTCCAGCAGGTCCGCCTCGGAGCGGGAGACGAGCTCACCCACGGTGTGGATGCCCTCGCGCTTGAGGCAGTTGTAGGAGCGCACGGTGAGGTCGAGGTCCTCGATCGGCATCGCGTAGGCGGCGATGGTGTCCGCCTCCTGCGGCGAGGGGCCGATCTCGATGCCCTCGGCGTCGACGTTGAGCTCGCGCGCCAGCCCGAACAGCTCGACCAGCGTCTTGCCCGCCGAGGCCACCGCGTCGCGCGGGGTGATCGACGGCTTGGTCTCGACGTCCAGGATGAGCTTGTCGAAGTCGGTGCGCTGCTCGACGCGGGTGGCCTCGACCTTGTAGGTCACCTTGAGCACGGGCGAGTAGATGGAGTCGACCGGGATGCGGCCGATCTCCGCGCCCGCCTGCTTGTTCTGCACGGCCGGGACGTAGCCGCGACCGCGCTCGACCACGAGCTCGATCTCCAGCTTGCCCTTGCCGTTCAGGGTGGCGATGTGCAGGTCGGGGTTGTGCACGGTGACGCCCGCGGGCGGCACGATGTCACCCGCGGTGACCTCACCGGGGCCCTGCTTGCGCAGGTACATCGTCACCGGCTCGTCCTCCTCGGAGGAGACCACGAGCTCCTTGAGGTTGAGGATGATGTCGGTGACGTCCTCCTTGACCCCCGGCACGGTGGTGAACTCGTGCAGCACGCCGTCGATGCGGATGCTGGTGACCGAGGCACCGGGGATCGAGGACAGCAGCGTGCGGCGCAGCGAGTTGCCGAGCGTGTAGCCGAAGCCGGGCTCCAGCGGCTCGATGACGAAGCGGGAGCGGGTCTCGGCGACCGGCTCCTCGGCCAGGGTGGGACGCTGTGAGATGAGCACTCTGGGTTCTTCCTTCCCTTGGGCGCCCGCTATTTGACGCCCGTCGTGAACGGGATGCCCCTGCGCGCACCGCCGGGTGCGGGCGCAGGAGCGGGGAGGCGGCCATGGGACCGCCTCCCCCGGTGCGTCACTTCGAGTAGAACTCGACGATCAGCTGCTCCTGCACGGGGACGTCGATCTGCGCGCGCTCGGGCAGCTGGTGCACGAGGATGCGCAGGTTCGACTGGACGACCTGCAGCCAGCCCGGGATCGGGCGGTCGCCGTAGGACTCCTTGGCGTCGACGAAGGGCAGCGTCGGCAGGGACTTGGGCTTGACATCGATGATGTCGAACTTGCTCACCTGGTACGACGGGATGTTGACCTTCTTGCCGTTCACGGTGAAGTGCCCGTGGCTGACCAGCTGGCGCGCCTGGCGGCGGGTGCGCGCGAGACCCGCGCGGTACACCACGTTGTCCAGGCGGGACTCCAGCAGCTGGAGCAGGACCTCACCGGTCTTGCCCTTGCGGCGGACGGCTTCCTCGTAGTAGCGGCGGAACTGCTTCTCGAGGATGCCGTAGGTGTAGCGGGCCTTCTGCTTCTCCTGGAGCTGAAGCAGGTACTCGCTCTCCTTGACCCGACCGCGGCCGTGCTGGCCGGGCGGGTACGGGCGGCGCTCGAAGGCCTGGTCGCCGCCGACGAGGTCGACCTTCAGGCGGCGCGAGATGCGCGTCGCGGGGCCGGTGTAGCGTGCCATTTCTGTTGCTCCTCCCGCTTCCTCAGACCCGGCGCCGCTTGGGCGGGCGGCAGCCGTTGTGGGGCTGCGGGGTCACGTCCTGGATGGTGCCGACCTCAAGGCCCGCCGCCGACAGCGAGCGGATCGCGGTCTCCCGGCCGGAGCCGGGGCCCTTGACGAAGACGTCGACCTTCTTCATGCCGTGCTCGGCCGCCTTGCGGGCGGCGTTCTCGGCGGCCATCTGCGCGGCGAACGGGGTCGACTTGCGCGAGCCCTTGAAGCCGACGTGCCCGGAGGACGCCCAGGAGATCACGGCGCCGGTCGGGTCGGTGATGGAGACGATGGTGTTGTTGAACGTGCTCTTGATGTGGGCGTGCCCGTACGAGACGTTCTTCTTTTCCTTGCGCCGGACCTTCTTGACTCCGGCGCCCTGGCGAGACTTGGGGGGCATGTCTTCGGGTTTCTCCTACTCGGGCCGCGAGGTGGTGATCTCAGGAGCAGCGTCCCGGATGATGGATCCGGCGTCCTTGTACAGCTCGCGCAGCGCCGCGGGGCGGGCGCACTTGGGCGCGACGGTGTAGGCCATGAACGACCGGCGACCGCGCCGCTGGGGCGCCATGGTCGCCACGGACTGACGGGAGATGCTCACTTCTTGCCGGCCTTCTTCTTGCCGGCGACCGTCTTCTTCGGACCCTTGCGGGTGCGGGCGTTGGTCTTGGTGCGCTGACCGCGCACCGGCAGACCGCGGCGCCACCGCAGGCCCTCGTAGCAGCCGATCTCGATCTTGCGGCGGATGTCCGCCTGCACCTCGCGCCGGAGGTCACCCTCGACCTTCCAGTGCTCTTCCATGTACTCCCGGAGCTTGACCAGGTCCTCGTCGGAGAGGTCCTTGGCGCGCAGGTCCGGGTCGACTCCGGTGGCCGCCAGCAGCTCCTGGCTGCGGGTGCGGCCGATCCCGAAGATGTAGGTCAGCGCGATCTCCATCCGCTTCTCGCGGGGGAGGTCGACGCCGGCGAGTCGTGCCATCTCGGCGTGTTCTCCTCTGTCTCGTCCCCAGGTTTTCTCCCCCACCGCCCCGGGACCGACTCAAGGTCCAGGGACCCGGCCTGGGGGCCGGGCGCGCACCGGGTCCGTGTGACCCGGCAGGTCGGGGGAGGCCTTCGCAGTGCGTCAGACCGCTGGAGTGCGGGTGATCAGCCCTGGCGCTGCTTGTGGCGCAGGTTCTCGCAGATCACCATGACCCGGCCGTGGCGGCGGATCACCTTGCACTTGTCGCAGATCTTCTTGACGCTCGGGTTGACCTTCACGTCTGCTTCCTCGTTTTTTCCGGCCCGTGGCGTCCCGGTCAGCGACCGGGGCCTCGTCACTTGTAGCGGTAGACGATGCGGCCGCGGGACAGGTCGTAGGGCGACAGCTCCACGACCACCCGGTCCTCGGGCAGGATGCGGATGTAGTGCTGCCGCATCTTGCCGCTGATGTGTGCCAGGACCTTGTGGCCGTTCTCCAACTCGACGCGGAACATCGCGTTGGGGAGTGGCTCGACCACGCGGCCTTCGACCTCGATGGCCCCGTCCTTCTTGCCCATGTCCTCCGCGTTTCGTGACGTGGTGATGTGGCTTCGGTCTTCGTGCGTTGCGTGCGGTGCTTCACGTGCGTTGCGTGCGGTGCCCGGCGGGCGCGCGAGACGGCAGGTGCTCTCGCACCGGGCTCGACGCACGACGGGGACGGCGCTGAGGTACCGCGCCACCGGTCAAGTGTACGCACGGCGGCAGGGGCGTGCGAAATCGGGGTTACCCCCGCGTCAAGAACCCGGGCGCGTCGTCCACCCGCAGGTGTGGACCCGGTGTCGTCCGCGCAGGTCAGGGGTGGTTCAGGCGCCCTCGGGGGCGGTGAGCACCCAGGGCCCGGACTCGGTGATGGCCACCGTGTGCTCCCAGTGCGCGGCGCGGCTGCCGTCGGTCGTCACGACCGTCCAGCCGTCGTCGAGCTCCAGGGTCTCCTCGGTGCCGAGGGTGAGCATCGGCTCGATGGCGATGGCCATGCCGACCCGCAGCTTGGGGCCGCGCCCGGGCTTGCCGTGGTTGGGCAGGAACGGGTCCATGTGCATCGAGGTGCCGATGCCGTGGCCGCCGTACTCGCGGACGATGCCGTAGCGGCGGCCGTGCTCGCGCTCGGCGGCGTGGGTGGCCCGCTCGATGGCGTGCGAGACGTCGGAGAGCTTGGCCCCGGCGACGGCCGCGGCGATGCCCGCCTCCATCGACAGCTTCGTCGCCGCGGACAGCTGCCGGTCGGCCTCGCCCGCCTCGCCGACGTGCAGGGTGACCGCGGAGTCGCCGTGCCAGCCGTCGAGGATCGCCCCGCAGTCGACCGAGACCAGGTCGCCGTCGGCGAGCACCTGGTCGCGGGACGGGATGCCGTGCACGATCTGCTCGTTCACCGAGGCGCAGATGCTGGCCGGGAAGCCGTGGTAGCCCAGGAACGAGGGCACCGCGCCCGCGTCGCGGATGACCTGCTCGGCCACCTCGTCCAGCTCGCCGGTGGACACCCCGGCCTTGGCGGCGGCGGTGACCTCGGCCAGGGCGCGGGCGACCACGATCCCGGCCGCCCGCATCGCCTCCAGCTCACCTGCGGACTTGATCTCGATCATGCGGGCGCGCCAGGACGCGACGGCCATGCGCCAGAAGCCTGCACCGGTCATCCCCGCGAGCGCAGCGCGGACAGCACGCGCCCGGTCACCTCGTCGACGGCGCCCACCGCGTCCACGGTGATGAGCTGGTCGGCGTAGTGGTCCAGCAGCGGGGCGGTCTCCTTGCGGTAGACCTCGAGCCGGTGGCGGATGACGTCCTCGGTGTCGTCCGCCCGGCCGCGGCCGAGCAGCCGCTCGACCACCACGTCCTCGTCGATCCGGAACTCGACCACGGCGTCGAGCTCGACGCCGAGCTCGCGGGCCAGGAAGTCGGCCTGGCCGGTGTTGCGGGGGAAGCCGTCGAGCAGGAAGCCGCCCCGGGCGTCCTCGGCGCCCAGCCGGTCCCGGACCATCTCGTTGGTCACCTCGTCGGGCACCAGGCCACCGGCGTCCATGATCGCCTTGACCTGCCTGCCGAGCTCGGTGTTGTTCGCGATGTGCGCCCGGAACAGGTCACCCGTGGAGATGTGCGGCACGCCGAGCTGGGAGCTGAGCGCAGCGGCCTGGGTGCCCTTGCCAGCACCGGGCGGGCCAACGAGAACAACACGAGTCACTTGAGGAACCCTTCGTAGTTTCGCTGCATGAGCTGGCTCTCGATCTGCTTCACCGTGTCCAGGCCGACGCCGACCATGATCAGCACCGCGGTGCCGCCGAACGGGAAGTTCTGGTTGTTGCCCTGCCCGCCGGTCACGTCGAGGAAGAAGTTGGGCAGCACGGCGATGATGCCGAGGTAGATCGAGCCGGGCAGGGTGATCCGGCTCAGCACGAAGCTCAGGTATTCCGAGGTGGGGCGACCCGGGCGGATGCCGGGGATGAAGCCGCCGAACTTCTTCATCTCGTCGGCGCGCTCGTTCACGTTGAACGTGATGGTGATGTAGAAGTACGTGAAGAAGATGATCAGCGCGAAGTACAGCCCGATGTGCACCCAGCTGCTCTGCTTGACCACGTAGTTGGCGATGAAGTTCTGCCAGCCGGAGTTGCCAGCGCCCACCAGCCGCGAGATCAGGTCGGGCAGGTAGAGCAGCGACGAGGCGAAGATGACCGGGATGACGCCCGCCTGGTTGACCTTCAGCGGCAGGTAGGTCGAGGTCCCGCCGTACATGCGGCGGCCGATCATGCGCTTGGCGTACTGCACCGGGATCCGGCGCTGGCCCTGCTCGACGAAGATGACGCTGGCGATGATGACCAGGCCGAAGAAGCAGACCAGCGCGAAGACCACGCCGCCCTGGTTCTCCAGGATGTTGGCGCCCTCGGCCGGGATCCGCGCGGCGATGTTGACGAACATCAGCAGGGACATGCCGTTGCCGATGCCGCGCTCGGTGATGAGCTCGCCGAACCACATGATCACCGCGGTGCCCGCGGTCATCGTGATGACGATGACCGAGAGGGTGAAGATGTTGCTGCCCGGGATGATCGGGTCGGGGCAGTTGGCGAACAGCTGCCCGCGGTCGGCCAGCGCCACGATGCCGGTGGCCTGCAGGACCGCCAGGGCGATCGTCAGGTACCGGGTGTACTGGGTCAGCTTGGCCTGGCCGGACTGGCCTTCCTTCTTCAGCTGCTCGAAGCGCGGGATGACCACCGTGAGCAGCTGGATGATGATGCTCGCGGTGATGTAGGGCATGATCCCGAGCGCGAACAGCGACAGCTGGAGCAGCGCACCGCCGCTGAACAGGTTCAGCAGCTGGACGACGCCCTGGTCCTCGACCGTGTTCAGGCACTTCTGGACGTTCGCGTAGGACACGCCAGGGGACGGGATGGTCGCGCCGATGCGGTAGACCACGATGATCATCAGCGTGAACAGGATCTTGCGGCGCAGGTCCGGCGTCGCGAGAGCCGAGCGGAAGGCGCTGAGCACGCAGGAACCTCCATCGGCGTCACCGGCGCTCATCACCGGTGAACGGGCTTCCACCGACCGGGCGGCCGGCGCTTGCACATGCTCCCCGCGCACCGCCTGGTGGCAAGCCGGGGGCGCTCCGGGGGACAGGGCTCCCGCAGCGTGCTCCCGACTGTAACAGCACGACTGGTCGGTACAGCACCCCCCGGCCCCGCCGCCGTCCGCCCTCAGCGGAACGTGCGCGCCGGGTGAGCAGGACGTCCGCGGCCTTGCTCCGGCTCGCCCACGACCCCCGTGCGGGTCCCGACGTCAGCAGGTGGTGCCGCGCCGGGGGCACGGGGTGGGATGGGGGTGCACATCCCCCGATCGGGAAGGGAACACGCGCCCATGCGCCCATCGAGACTCGCGGTGCTGGCGGGCCTGGCCGCAGGCGTCGTGGTGGCCTCGGCCGCCGCCGCGCCGCAGGCCGCCGCCGGTGCGCCCGCCCGGGCGACCATCACCCTGATGGAGAGCTCGGACCTGCACGGCAACGCGCTGAACTGGGACTACTTCCGCAACACCGAGTACGACGACAGCGCGCACAACGACGTGGGCCTGGCCAAGGTCGCCACCCTGGTCGACCGGGTCAGGGCCGACCGGGGCCGCGGTCGGACCCTGCTGCTCGACTCCGGCGACACCCTGCAGGGCACCTCGCTGGACTACTACTACGCCAAGGTCGAGCCCATCACCAGCACCGGCGCGGTGCACCCGATGGCCGCCGCCATGAACGCGATCGGCTACGACGCCGTCACGCTGGGCAACCACGAGTTCAACTACGGCCTCCCGCTGCTCGCCGAGTGGGTGAAGCAGATGAAGGCCCCGGTGCTCGGCGCCAACGCCGTCGACGCGCGCACCGGGCTGCCGAAGTACCAGCCGTTCGTGATGAAGCGGATGGACGCGGGCGGCAAGCGGCCGGTCACCGTCGGCGTCCTCGGCCTGACCAACCCCGGCATCGCGCTGTGGGACAAGGCCAACGTCGACGGCAAGCTCAAGTTCCACGACCTGGTGCAGACCGCGCGCTTCTGGGTGCCGGTCATGAAGCTGCTGGGCGCCGACGTCGTCGTGGTCACCGCGCACGCCGGTGACAACGGCATGTCCTCCTACACCGGCGACATCCCCGTCGAGAACGCCTCGGCCATGGTCGCCGAGGAGGTCCCCGGCATCGACGCGGTGCTGTTCGGCCACGCCCACAACGACGTCCCGCAGCGGTTCGTCACCAACAAGAAGACCGGCAAGCAGGTGCTGCTCACCGAGCCGAGCAAGTGGGGGCAGCGGCTGTCGGTCGTGGACTTCACCCTGCAGGAGTCCCGCGGCGGCTGGGCGGTGGTCGACAAGCGCTCGACGACGCTGAACACCAACACCGTCCCCGAGGACCCGAAGATCAAGGCCCTGGTCCAGGGGGCGCACGACAAGACCGTGGCCTACGTCAACCAGACGGTCGCCCAGTCCACCGAAGAGCTGTCCGCGGCCCAGTCCCCCTACCGCGACACCGCCATCCTCGACTACATCCAGCAGGTGCAGACCGAGACGGTGACGGCGGCCCTGGCGGGCACCCCGCAAGCGGGCCTGCCCGTGCTGTCCATCGCCGCCCCGTTCAGCCGCACCGCGGTCTTCCCCGCGGGCCCCGTCAGCATCCGCGACATCGCGGGGCTCTACATCTACGACAACACCCTGCAAGCGGTCACCCTGACCGGCAGCCAGGTCAAGGACTACCTGGAGCACTCGGCCCGGTACTTCAACCAGCTGCCCGCGGGTGCGCCGGTCGACCCGGCGACCCTGACCAACGCCCACGGCCTCCCGGACTACAACTACGACGTGCTGTCCGGGGTCACCTACGACATCGACATCTCCAAGCCCGAGGGCTCCCGCATCACCGGCCTGTCCTACGGCGGCGCGCCGGTGACCCCCGACCAGCAGTTCGCGGTGGCCATCAACAACTACCGCCAGAGCGGCGGCGGGGGCTTCCCGCACGTGTCGACGGCCCCGGTCGTCTACAACGCGCAGGTGGAGATCCGCCAAGCCCTGATCGATTACGCCACCGCAAAGGGCACCATCAACCCCGCGGACTTCTACCGCGAGAACTGGCGCCTGACCCGCGAGGGCGTGCCGGTGTTCTGAGCCGGTCCCGGGGACGCGACGAGGGCCGGGAGCGATCCGCTCCCGGCCCTCGTCGTGCTGCTGCCGTGCGCCCTCAGGCGGTCGTCGCGGTGGCGGTGCCACCGGCGGCCGACAGCTTCTCCGAGGCGGAGCCGGAGAACTTGTCGGCGGTGACGTCCAGCTTCACGCTGCCGACGTCGCCGTTGCCCAGGACCTTGACCAGGTTGCCCTTGCGGACCAGGCCCTTGGCGACCAGGTCGGCGATGCCCACGGAGCCGCCCTCGGGGAAGGCCTCCGCGATGTCGCCGACGTTGACGACCTGGTACTCGACCCGGAAGCGGTTCTTGAAGCCCTTGAGCTTCGGCAGCCGCATCTGGATCGGCATCTGGCCACCCTCGAAGCGCGCGGGGACGTTCTTGCGCGCCTTGGTGCCCTTGGTACCGCGACCGGCGGTCTTGCCCTTGGAGCCCTCACCGCGACCCACGCGGGTCTTGGCGGTGTTGGCGCCCGGGGCCGGACGCAGGTGGTGGATCTTGATAGCCATGTGTCAGACCTCCTCGACCTGCACGAGGTGGCGGACGGTGTGGATCAGGCCGCGCACCTCGGGGGTGTCGTCGCGGACCGTGGACTGGCGGATCTTCCGCAGGCCCAGGGTGCGCAGCGACTCACGGTGGTTGCGCTTGGTGCCGATCGCGCTCTTGACCTGCGTGACCTTCAGCTGAGCCATGGGTCAGGCCCCCGTTCCGGCCGCGGCGGCCGCCCGGGCGCGCAGCATGCCAGCCGGGGCCACGTCCTCGAGCGGCAGGCCGCGGCGGGCGGCCACCTCCTCGGGGCGCTGCAGGCCCTTGAGGGCCGCCATCGTGGCGTGCACGATGTTGATCGCGTTGTCCGAGCCCAGGGACTTGGACAGCACGTCCTGGATGCCCGCGCACTCCAGCACGGCGCGCACCGGACCACCGGCGATCACACCGGTACCGGCCGACGCCGGGCGCAGCAGCACGACACCGGCCGCCTTCTCGCCCTGGATCGGGTGCGGGATGGTGCCGCCGATGCGGGGGACGCGGAAGAAGTTCTTCTTCGCCTCCTCGACGCCCTTGGCGATCGCGGCGGGCACCTCCTTGGCCTTGCCGTAGCCGACGCCCACCATGCCGTCGCCGTCGCCGACGACCACCAGCGCGGTGAAGCTGAAGCGCCGACCACCCTTGACGACCTTGGCGACGCGGTTGATCGCGACGACGCGCTCGAGGTGCGGGGTCTTGTCCTGGGCCTGGCCGCGGCCGCCGTCACGCCGGTCGCGGCCGCCACGGCGCTCGCCGCGCTCGTTGCCGCCCTGCTGACCGCCGCCCGGGCCGCCCTGGCCGCCGAACTGCCGCGTACGTCCCGGCATCAGGCGTTCCTTCCATCGTTGTACGTCATCAGAACTCCAGCCCCGCCTCGCGCGCCGAGTCGGCCAGCGACGCGATGCGGCCGGTGTACTTGTTGCCGCCGCGGTCGAAGACGACCTTGGCGATGCCCTTGTCCTTGGCGCGGGCGGCGATCAGCTCGCCGACCTTGGCCGCGCGGGCCTTCTTGTCGCCCTCGACGGCGCGCACGTCGGCCTCCAGCGACGACGCCGCGGCCAGGGTGCGCCCGGCCAGGTCGTCGACGAGCTGGACCGAGATGTGCCGCGAGGACCGGTTCACGACCAGGCGCGGGCGGACGTCGGTGCCGCTGATCTTCTTGCGGAGCCGGAAGTGCCTGCGGGTCTTGGCGACGCGCCGGGTGGTGGAGATGTCCTTGCCCACCGGCTTGCGCTTGACGGCGGTTGCTTCGCTCATGGTCACTTACCCGTCTTCCCGACCTTGCGGCGGATCTTCTCGTCCGCGTACCGCACGCCCTTGCCCTTGTACGGGTCGGGCTTGCGCAGCTTGCGGATGTTGGCCGCGACCTCGCCGACCTGCTGCTTGTCGATGCCCGAGACGGAGAACCGCGTCGGGGTCTCCACCGCGAAGGTGATGCCCTCCGGGGCGACGACCTTCACCGGGTGGCTGTAGCCCAGGGAGAACTCCAGGTCGGAGCCCTTGGCCTGGACGCGGTAGCCGACGCCGTGGATCTCCAGCTTCTTCTCGAAGCCCTGGGTCACGCCCAGCACGACGTTGTTGACCAGCGAGCGGGTCAGGCCGTGCAGGGCACGGTTCTGGCGCTCGTCGTCGGGCCGCTTGACCTCGAGGGTGCCGTCCTCGGCGCGCTCGACGGTGATCGGCTCGGACACGCGCAGCGACAGCGTGCCCTTCGGGCCCTTGACGCTGAGGTCCTGGCCGTCGATGGTGATGTCGACCCCGGACGGGACCGGGATCGGGAGCTTTCCGATGCGAGACATGGCTGCTACCCCTCCCCTACCAGACGTAGGCGAGGACTTCGCCGCCCACGCCCTGCTTGCCCGCCTGGCGGTCGGTCAGCAGGCCACCGGACGTGGAGATGATCGCCACGCCCAGGCCGCCGAGGACCTTCGGCAGGTTGGTCGACTTCGCGTACACCCGCAGACCGGGCTTGGACACCCGGCGCAGACCGGCGATGCTGCGCTCGCGGTTCGGGCCGTACTTGAGGGTGATGATGAGGTTCTTGCTCTTCTCACCCTGCTCGTCGCGGAAGTCCGCGATGTAGCCCTCGCGCTTGAGGATCTCGGCGATGTGCGCCTTGAGCTTGGAGTGCGGCAGCACGACCTCGTCGTGGTACGCCGAGTTGGCGTTGCGCAGACGCGTCAGGAAGTCTGCGATCGGGTCGGTCATCGTCATGGGTGACCTGTCAACCTTCCTCGCCGTGGTTCCCTCTCGGGCCTGCGGCGAACTGGGGGGGTGTAGCTGGGCGGGCAGCCCCGCGGGGCCCGCCGACCCACCAGGGTACAGCGGGCCCCGAGGACCACTACCAGCTGGACTTGCTCACGCCGGGCAGCTCGCCCCGGTGCGCCATCTGGCGCAGGCAGATCCGGCACAGGCCGAACTTGCGGAACACCGAGTGCGGGCGGCCGCAGCGGTTGCAGCGGGTGTACGCGCGCACCGCGAACTTGGGCTTGCGAGCGGCCTTGGAAACCAGTGCCTTCTTGGCCATCTCAGTTCTCCTTGAACGGGAAGCCCAGGTGCTTGAGCAGCGCCCGGCCCTCCTCGTCGGTGGTCGCGGTGGTCACGACGGTGATGTCCATGCCGCGGGGGCGGTCGATCGAGTCCGGGTCGATCTCGTGGAACATCGACTGCTCGTTGAGACCGAAGGTGTAGTTGCCGTTGCCGTCGAACTGCTTGCCCGACAGGCCGCGGAAGTCGCGGATGCGGGGCAGGGCGATGGTCAGCAACCGGTCCAGGAACTCCCACATCCGGTCGCCGCGCAGGGTGACCCGCGCGCCGATCGGCATGCCCTCGCGGAGCTTGAACTGCGCGATCGACTTGCGCGCCTTGCGGATCTCGGGCTTCTGGCCGGTGATCGTGGCCAGGTCGCGGACCGCGCCCTCGATGAGCTTGCCCTCGCGCGCGGCGTCGCCGACGCCCATGTTGACGACGACCTTCACCACGCCGGGGATCTGCATCACGTTGGCGTAGGAGTACTCGTCGCGCAGCGCGGGGGCGATCTCCTCGCGGTAGCGCACCTTGAGCCGGGGGGTGATCTTCTCGATGGTGGTCATGATCAGATCTCCTTCCCGCCACCGTGCGCGCCGCGCGCGATGCGCACCTTGTTGCCCTCGTCGTCGAACTTGTAGCCGACGCGGACGGCCTTGCCGTCGTGCACGAGCTGGACGTTGCTGACGTGGATCGGGGCCTCCTGGGTCACGATCCCGCCGGACTGCGCACCGCGCTGGGTCTGCGAGACCCTGGTGTGCTTCTTGATCCGGTTGACGCCCTCGACCAGGACGCGGTTGGTGTCCGGGTAGGCCTGGATGACCTTGCCCCGGGCGCCCTTGTCCTTGCCCGCGATCACCAGGACGGTGTCGCCCTTCTTGATCTTCAGCTTCGCCATGTCAGAGCACCTCCGGCGCCAGCGAGATGATCTTCATGAACTTCTTGTCGCGCAGCTCGCGGCCCACCGGGCCGAAGATGCGCGTGCCCCGGGGCTCACCCTCGTTCTTGATGAGGACCGCGGCGTTCTCGTCGAACCGGATGTAGGACCCGTCCGGACGGCGGCGCTCCTTGACGGTGCGGACGACGACGGCCTTGACGACGTCGCCCTTCTTCACGCCCGCGCCGGGGATCGCGTCCTTGACGGTGGCGACGATGATGTCGCCGATGCCGGCGTAGCGGCGCCCGGAGCCACCGAGCACGCGGATGCAAAGGATCTCCTTCGCACCGGTGTTGTCGGCGACGCGGAGCCGCGACTCCTGCTGGATCACGTGGTACTCCTGACCATTCGTGGCCCGCCAGATTTCCGACCTGACGGGCTCGGCCTAGCTGCTTGGAGGGGTGGTGCGGTGGTGCGGAGGGCTACTTGGCCTTCTCCAGGACCTCGACCAGCCGCCACCGCTTGGTGGCCGACAGCGGTCGGGTCTCCATGAGCAGGACGCGGTCGCCCACGCCCGCCGTGTTCTCCTCGTCGTGCGCCTTCACCTTCGTGGTGAAGCGGATGACCTTGGAGTACCGCGGGTGCTTCTTGCGGTCCTCCAGCGCCACGACGACGGTCTTGTCCATCTTGTCCGACACGACCAGGCCCTCGCGCACCTTGCGGGTGTTGCGGGGGGTCGCCTCGGTGGTCTCGTTGTTCTCGCTCATGCGGCACCCTCACTCGACGCCTCATCGGGGGACACCGAGAGCCCGAGCTCGCGCTCGCGCATCACGGTGTAGACGCGCGCGATGTCGTGCTTGACGGTGCGCAGCCTGCGGTTGTTGTCGAGCTGACCGGTCGCCATCTGGAAGCGCAGGTTGAACAGCTCTTCCTTCGCCTCGCGCAACCGCTGCACGAGCTCCTCGTCGGTGAGCTCGCGCAGGTCCGCCGCGGTGGTACCCGCCGCCATCAGAAGTCACCACCCTCACGCGTGACGATGCGGCACTTCATCGGGAGCTTGTGGATGGCTCGGCGCAGTGCCTCGCGCGCGATCTGCTCGTTCGGGAAGCTCATCTCGAAGACGACGCGACCCGGCTTGACGTTGGCCACCCAGTACTCGGGCGAGCCCTTGCCGGAACCCATGCGGGTCTCGGCGGGCTTCTTGGTGAGCGGGCGGTCCGGGAAGATGTTGATCCAGACCTTGCCACCGCGGCGGATGTGCCGGTTGATGGCGATACGGGCGGACTCGATCTGGCGGTTGGTCACGTAGGCGGGTTCGAGCGCCTGGATGCCGAACTCGCCGAAGGTGACCTTGGTGCCGCCCTTGGCAGCGCCACTCCGGCTGGGGTGGTGCTGCTTGCGGTGCTTGACCCTGCGCGGGATGAGCACTGGTCAGCCCTCCCCGTTGGACGCGCCCTCGGCCGGGGCCTCGGACTTCGGAGCCTCGGCGGCCGCGCGGCCCGCCTCGGTGCTGGTTGCGGTGGTGCCCTGGGCACCGGAGCGGCGAGCGCGGTTGGGGCGCTCGCGGCGCGGCTCGCGGCGGTTGTCCGGGGAGGACGGCCGGGAGTTGCTGTCCGCCTCGCGACGGCCGCCGACGACCTCGCCCTTGTAGATCCAGACCTTCACGCCGATGCGGCCGAAGGTCGTGCGGGCCTCGAAGAACCCGTAGTCGATGTCGGCGCGCAGCGTGTGCAGCGGGACCCGGCCCTCGCGGTAGTGCTCGGAGCGGGACATCTCGGCGCCGCCGAGGCGGCCACCGCACTGCACGCGGATGCCCTTGACCTGCGGGCTGCGCATGGCCGACTGGATGGCCTTGCGCATCGCGCGGCGGAAGGACACGCGGTTGGACAGCTGCTCGGCGGTCACCTGGGCGACCAGCTGGGCGTCCGACTCGGGGTTCTTGACCTCGAGGATGTTGAGCTGCACCTGCTTCTTGGTGAGCTTCTCCAGCTCACCGCGGATGCGGTCGGCCTCGGCGCCGCGGCGGCCGATGACGATGCCCGGCCGGGCGGTGTGGATGTCGACGCGGACCCGGTCGCGGGTGCGCTCGATCTCCACGCGGGAGATGCCCGCGCGCTCCATGCCCTTGCTGAGCAGGCGGCGGATCTTGACGTCCTCCGCCACGTACTCGGCGTACTGCTTGTCGGCGTACCAGCGGGACCGCCAGTCGGTGGTGATCCCGAGCCGGAAGCCGTGGGGGTTGATCTTCTGCCCCATTTAGCGGGCACCACCCTTCTTGGCCTTGGCGGCCTGCTTCGGCCGGGACTCGACCTCGACCGTGATGTGGCTCGTGCGCTTGCGGATCCGGTAGGCGCGGCCCTGGGCGCGCGGCCGGAAGCGCTTCAGCGTCGGGCCCTCGTCGACGAACACCGTCTTGATCCAGAGGGTGTCCGGGTCGAGGTTGAGGTTGTTCTCTGCGTTGGCGATAGCGCTGGCGAGCACCTTCGCGACGGGCGTGCTGGCCGCCTGCGGCGCGAACTGGAGCACGGCCAGGGCTTCGCTGGCGCTACGACCCCTGATGAGCTCGACGACGCGACGGACCTTCATGGGCGTGTCGCGGACGTAGCGAGCCCGAGCGATGGCGCTGGGGTACTCCTCCTGCGCCACAGCCTCGTTGCGGGCGTTCATCGCTGCTTCCCCTTAGCTTTCTTCTCTGCTCTGGTGTTCGCGCCGACTAGCGGCGGCGGGCCTTGCGGTCGTCCTTGACGTGCCCCTTGAAGGTGCGCGTCGGGGCGAACTCGCCGAGCTTGTGCCCGACCATGGACTCGTTGACGAAGACCGGGACGTGCTTGCGGCCGTCGTGCACCGCGATGGTGTGGCCCAGCATGTCCGGGATGATCGTGGACCGGCGGGACCAGGTCTTGATGACGGTCTTCTTGCCCGATTCGTTGAGAGCGTCCACCTTCTTGAGCAGGTGGTCGTCCACGAACGGGCCCTTCTTCAGGCTGCGTGGCATGTGCTTCTACCTCCCTGCTCAGCGCTTCTTGCCGGTGCGGCGGCGGCGGACGATCAGCTTGTCGGATGCCTTGCGGCGGCGGGTGCGGCCCTCGGGCTTGCCCGCGGGGTTCACCGGGTGGCGACCACCGGAGGTCTTGCCCTCACCACCACCGTGCGGGTGGTCGACCGGGTTCATCGCGACACCGCGGACGGTCGGGCGCTTGCCCTTCCAGCGCATGCGCCCGGCCTTGCCCCAGTTGATGTTGGCGTGCTCGGAGTTGCCCACCTCGCCGACGGTGGCGCGGCAGCGCACGTCGACGTTGCGGATCTCGCCGGACGGCATGCGCAGCTGCGCGTAGGGGCCGTCCTTGGCCACCAGCTGCACCGAGGCACCGGCGGAGCGGGCGATCTTGGCGCCGCCACCGGGGCGGAGCTCGATCGCGTGCACCGTGGTGCCGACCGGGATGTTGCGCAGCGGCAGGTTGTTGCCCGGCTTGATGTCGGCCCGGGGGCCGTTCTCGATCGGGTCGCCCTGCTTGAGCAGCTTCGGCGCGATGATGTAGCGCTTCTCGCCGTCTGCGTAGTGCAGCAGCGCGATGCGGGCGGTGCGGTTGGGGTCGTACTCGATGTGAGCGACCTTGGCCGGCACGCCGTCCTTGTCGTTGCGGCGGAAGTCGATCAGGCGGTAGGCGCGCTTGTGGCCGCCACCCTTGTGCCGGGTGGTGATCTTGCCGTGCGCGTTGCGCCCGCCCGTGCCGTGCAGGGGACGGATCAGCGACTTCTCCGGGGTCGAGCGGGTGATCTCGGCGAAGTCCGAGACGCTCGAACCGCGGCGACCGGGGGTCGTCGGCTTGTACTTGCGGATACCCATGTCAGCTCAGTCCCTTACGCGGCCGGGCCGCCGAAGATCTCGATCGGCTTGCTCTCGGCGGACAGCGTCACGATCGCTCGCTTGGTGTCCTTGCGCTTGCCGTACCCGGTGCGGGTGCGCTTGCGCTTGCCGTTGCGGTTGAGCGTGTTCACGCTCGTCACCTTGACGCCGAACACCTTCTCGACCGCGATCTTGATCTCGGTCTTGTTCGCGTCCGGGGACACCACGAAGGTGTACTTGTTCTCCTCGAGCAGCCCGTAGGACTTCTCGGAGATCACCGGCGCGAGGAGGATGTCGCGGTGGTCGGGGATCACTTGTCCTCCTCGGAGGTCACGACCTCGGCCTCGGTGGCGCGCGCCTTGGCGACCTTGACCGGCCGGGCGAGGAACGCGTCGAGAGCGGCCTTGGTGAACACGACGTCGTCGTTGACGAGGACGTCGTAGGTGTTCAGCTGGTCCGGCGCGATGACGTGCACGTCGGGCAGGTTGCGCAGGGAGATCCACGCGACGTCCTGCTCGCGGGTCAGCACGACCAGCACCCGGCGGGCGGAGGTCACCGCCGCCAGCAGCTTGCGCGCGGTCTTGGTGGACGGGGTGTCGCCCTCGACGAGGTCGCTCACCACGTGCACCTGGCCCGCGCGGGCGCGGTCGGACAGCGCGCCGCGCAGCGCGGCGGCCTTCATCTTCTTCGGGGTCCGCTGGGTGTAGTCGCGCGGCTGCGGGCCGTGGACGGTGCCACCGCCGACGAACTGCGGCGCGCGGGTCGAACCCTGGCGGGCGCGGCCGGTGCCCTTCTGCCGGTAGGGCTTCTTGCCACCACCGGAGACCTCGCCGCGGGTCTTGGTCGAGTGCGTGCCCTGGCGGGCCGCGGCCAGCTGGGCCACGACGACCTGGTGCATCAGCGGCACGTTCGCCTGGACGTCGAAGACCTCGGCGGGCAGCTCGGCCGTGCCGTCGGTCGTGCCCGCGGGCGTCTTGATGTCAACGCTGGTCATGCTCAGGCACCGCCCTTCGCAGCGGTCTTGAGGAACACCAGGCCGCCCTTGGGGCCGGGGACGGCGCCCTTGAGCAGGATCAGGCCGGACTCGCCGTCGACCTGGTGGACCTTGAGGTTCTGGGTGGTCACCTTGACGTGGCCCATGCGACCCGCCATGCGCAGGCCCTTGAAGACCCGGCCGGGGGTGGCGCAGCCGCCGATGGAACCCGGCGAGCGGTGCTTGCGCTGGGTGCCGTGCGAGGCGCTGAGGCCCTTGAAGCCGTGCCGCTTCATCACACCGGCGGTGCCCTTGCCCTTGGTGGTGCCGGTCGCGTCCACGACCTGCCCGGCCTCGAACACCTCGGCGGTGATCTCCTGGCCCAGGGCGTACTCGGCGGCGTCGGCGGTGCGCAGCTCGACGAGGACCTTGCGCGGGGTGACCCCGGCCTTGGCGAAGTGCCCGGCCTCCGGCTTGTTCACCTTGCGCGGGTCGACCTGGCCGAAGGCCAGCTGCACGGCGGCGTAGCCGTCGGTCTCCTGGCTGCGGATCTGGGTGACCACGTTCGGACCGGCCTTCACGACGGTCACCGGGACGACCCGGTTGTTCTCGTCGAAGACCTGGGTCATCCCGAGCTTGGTGCCCAGGATCCCCTTCATCTGCCTGTCAGACATGATTGTTTGCTCTCCGCCGCGCGCTTACTGGATGTTCACGTCGACGCTGGCCGGCAGGTCGATGCGCATGAGCGCGTCGACCGTCTTCGGCGTCGGGTCGAGGATGTCGATCAGACGCTTGTGCGTCCGCATCTCGAAGTGCTCGCGCGAGTCCTTGTACTTGTGCGGCGAGCGGATGACGCAGTAGACGTTCTTCTCGGTCGGCAGCGGCACCGGGCCGACCACGCGGGCGCCGGTGCGCGTCACCGTCTCCACGATCTTGCGCGCGGACGCGTCGATCGCCTCGTGGTCGTAGGCCTTGAGCCGGATGCGGATCTTCTGTCCCGCCATGGTGGCTTGCCGTTCCTCTTCTCGTTGCGATGCCGGCAGGCCGTCTCAGGCCACAACCGCGCCGCTTCCCTGTTCACAAGTCAATGCGCCGGTGCAGGTGGCCCCGGTCCACGCGGTCGGGCGTGTCGCGCTCGCTCCGCATAACCGTCCCTGGGACCTTGCCCCCGTCCCCGAAGGGTGGAGGCGGAGCCGCGCGGGTGGGGTCCTGCTCCGAGGGGCCGTGGTGGCCCCGGCTGTCCGACGCGGGGCGGCCGGTGTCGGAATCCCGATCGACCGCGCCCGCGACGAGCAACCCGTCAAGGATGCCACACGAGCTCGCGGGCACCCAAACCGGGGTGGCCGGAATCATCCGGCCACCCCGCGGCAACTACTTGTTGATCTTGGTGACGCGACCCGCGCCGACGGTGCGACCGCCCTCGCGGATGGCGAACCGCAGGCCCTCGTCCATCGCGATCGGCTGGATGAGGTTGACGCTCATCGAGGTCGAGTCGCCCGGCATGACCATCTCGGTGCCCTCGGGGAGGGTCACGACGCCGGTCACGTCGGTGGTGCGGAAGTAGAACTGCGGGCGGTAGTTGTTGAAGAACGGGGTGTGGCGACCGCCCTCGTCCTTGCTCAGGATGACGACCTGGGCCTCGAACTCGGTGTGCGGGGTCGTGGTGCCCGGCTTCACGATGACCTGGCCGCGCTCGATGTCCTCGCGCTTGATGCCGCGCAGCAGCAGGCCGACGTTGTCGCCAGCCTGGCCCTGGTCGAGCAGCTTGCGGAACATCTCGACACCGGTGACGGTGGTCTTCTGCGCCTTCTCGCGGATGCCGACGATCTCGACTTCCTCGTTGACGTTGATGACACCGCGCTCGATGCGGCCGGTCGCGACGGTGCCGCGGCCGGTGATGGTGAAGACGTCCTCGACCGGCATGAGGAACGGCTTGTCGGTCTCGCGCTGCGGCTCCGGGATGGACTCGTCGACCGCGTCCATCAGGCCCAGCAGCTTCTCGCCCCACTCGGCGTCGCCCTCGAGCGCCTTGAGCGCCGAGACGCGCACGACCGGCAGGTCGTCACCGGGGAAGTCCTGCGAGGACAGCAGCTCGCGCACCTCGAGCTCGACGAGCTCCAGGATCTCCTCGTCGTCGACCATGTCGGCCTTGTTCAGCGCCACCACGATGTAGGGGACGCCGACCTGGCGCGCCAGCAGCACGTGCTCGCGGGTCTGCGGCATCGGGCCGTCGGTCGCGGCGACCACCAGGATGGCGCCGTCCATCTGCGCCGCACCGGTGATCATGTTCTTGACGTAGTCGGCGTGACCCGGGCAGTCGACGTGCGCGTAGTGGCGCTTCTCGGTCTGGTACTCGATGTGCGCGATCGAGATGGTGATGCCGCGCTGCTTCTCCTCCGGCGCCTTGTCGATCTCGTCGAACGGCGTGAAGGGGTTGAGGTCCGGGTACTTGTCGTGCAGGACCTTGGAGATGGCCGCGGTCAGCGTGGTCTTGCCATGGTCGATGTGACCAATGGTGCCGATGTTGACGTGCGGCTTGGTCCGCTCGAACTTGGCCTTCGCCACTGGACTGTCCTCCTGGACTGGATGTGCTTTCTTCCGCTTTGCCGCCGGACGTTAGCCCGTCCGGGGGTGCTGCGGCTCATCGGGGGTCTGTGCGGTTCGCCGGGGCCTGCGCCCCGGAGCGCCGCACTTACTGTGCGGTGCTCCGGGGAGCAGCCCCACGAACTCGGGGGTACCGCGAGGTCACTCGCCGGTGGCCTTCGCGATGATCTCCTTCGCCACGTTGGCCGGGACCTCGGCGTAGGAGTCGAACACCATCGAGTAGTTGGCCCGGCCCTGGGTCTTCGACCGCAGGTCGCCGACGTAGCCGAACATCTCCGACAGCGGGACCAGGGCCTTGACCACGCGGGCGCCGGAGCGCTCCTCCATGGCCTGGATCTGACCGCGGCGGGAGTTGAGGTCGCCGATGACGTCGCCCATGTAGTCCTCGGGCGTGGTCACCTCGACGGCCATCAGCGGCTCCAGGATGGTCGGGCCCGCCTTGCGCGCCGCCTCCTTGAGCGCCATCGACCCGGCCACCTTGAACGCCATCTCGGAGGAGTCGACCTCGTGGTAGGCGCCGTCGAGCAGGGTCAGCTTCAGGCCCACCAGCGGGTAGCCCGCCAGCACGCCGTACTGCATGGCGTCCTGGGCACCGGCGTCGACCGACGGGATGTACTCCCGCGGCACGCGGCCACCGGTGACCGCGTTGTCGAACTCGTAGAGCGCGCCGTCGGTGCTCTCCAGCGGCTCCAGCTTGATGATGACCTTCGCGAACTGGCCCGACCCACCGGTCTGCTTCTTGTGGGTGTACTCGAGCTTGTCGACCGTCTTGCGGATGGTCTCGCGGTAGGCCACCTGCGGCTTGCCGATGTTCGCCTCGACCTTGAACTCCCGCTTCATGCGGTCGACCAGGATGTCGAGGTGCAGCTCGCCCATGCCCGCGATGATGGTCTGCCCGGTCTCGTGGTCCAGGTTGACCTTGAAGGTGGGGTCCTCCTCGGCCAGCTTCTGGATCGCGGTGCCCAGCTTCTCCTGGTCGGCCTTGGTCTTGGGCTCGATGGCGACCTGGATGACCGGGTCCGGGAAGGTCATCGACTCCAGCACGATCGGGTTCGCCGGGTCGCACAGGGTGTCACCGGTGGTGGTGTCCTTGAGGCCGATGACCGCGTAGATGTGGCCCGCGGAGGCCACGTCGACCGGGTTCTCCTTGTTCGCGTGCATCTGGAAGAGCTTGCCGATGCGCTCCTTCTTGTCCTTGGTCGAGTTGATGACCTGGGACCCGGAGCTCAGCTTGCCCGAGTAGACGCGGACGTAGGTGAGCTTGCCGAAGAACGGGTGCACGGCGATCTTGAACGCCAGCGCCGAGAACGGCTCGTCGGTGTTCGGCTCGCGCTGGGCCGGGGTCTCCCCGTCCAGCAGCGTGCCCTGCACCGGCGGGAGGTCCATCGGCGCGGGCAGGTAGTCGATCACGGCGTCGAGCATGGGCTGCACGCCCTTGTTCTTGAACGCCGAGCCGCACAGCACCGGGTAGGCGGTGCGGTCGTTGACGATCTTGCGGATGCCGTGCTTGATCTCCTCCACGGTCAGCTCTTCGCCGCCGAGGTACTTCTCCATCAGCTCGTCGCTGGTCTCCGCGACCGCCTCGACGAGCTTCTCGCGGTACTCGGCGGCCTTGTCGGCCAGGTCCGCGGGGATCTCCTCGACGGTGTAGTCCTCGCCCTTCTTGACCTCGCCGCGCCAGGTGAGCGCGCGCATCTGCACGAGGTCGATGACGCCGACGAAGTCGCCCTCGGCGCCGATGGGCAGCTGCACCGGCAGCGGGGTGGCGCCCAGGCGCTCGGAGATGGTCCGCACGGTGAAGTAGAAGTCCGCACCGAGCTTGTCCATCTTGTTCACGAAGCAGATGCGCGGGACGTCGTACTTCGTGGCCTGCCGCCAGACCTGCTCGGACTGGGGCTCGACGCCCTCCTTGCCGTCGAACACCGCGACGGCGCCGTCGAGCACGCGCAGCGAGCGCTCCACCTCGACGGTGAAGTCGACGTGCCCGGGGGTGTCGATGATGTTGATCTGGTGGTCTTTCCAGAAGCAGGTGGTCGCGGCGGAGGTGATGGTGATGCCGCGCTCCTGCTCCTGCTCCATCCAGTCCATGGTCGCGGCGCCGTCGTGCACCTCGCCGATCTTGTAGCTGATCCCCGTGTAGAAGAGGATCCGCTCGGTCGTCGTGGTCTTGCCCGCGTCGATGTGGGCCATGATCCCGATGTTGCGGACCTTGGCCAGGTCGGTCAGCACGTCGAGTGCCACGGGTGTTTCCCCTGTCCTAGATGCAGTGCTACGGCGCCGCTGGGCCCCCGGCCGGGTCGGCCGGGGACGTGCTCACCAGCGGTAGTGGGCGAAGGCCTTGTTGGACTCGGCCATCTTGTGCGTGTCCTCGCGGCGCTTGACGCTGGCGCCAAGGCCGTTGGAGGCGTCGAGCAGCTCGTTCATGAGGCGCTCGACCATGGTCTTCTCGCGGCGGGCCCGGGAGAACGACACGAGCCAGCGCAGCGCGAGGGTCACCGAGCGGCCGGGCTTGACCTCGATCGGCACCTGGTAGGTGGCGCCACCGACGCGGCGGGACTTCACCTCGATCGCGGGCTTGACGTTGTCCAGCGCGCGCTTGAGCGTCACCACGGGGTCGGTGCCGGTCTTCTCCCGGGCACCCTCCAGGGCCCCGTAGACGATGCGCTCGGCGACCGAGCGCTTGCCGTCCTTGAGGACCTTGTTGATGAGCTGGGTGACCAGCGGCGAGCTGTACACCGGGTCGGAGATCAGCGGCCGCTTCGGGGCCGGTCCCTTGCGGGGCATGTCAGCTCTTCTCCTTCTTCGCGCCGTAGTGGCTGCGCGCCTGCTTGCGGTTCTTCACGCCCTGCGTGTCCAGCGAACCCCGGATGATCTTGTAGCGGACACCCGGGAGGTCCTTCACTCGGCCACCGCGGACGAGCACCATCGAGTGCTCCTGCAGGTTGTGACCCTCACCGGGGATGTAGGCCGTGACCTCGATGCCGCTGGTCAGGCGCACGCGGGCGACCTTGCGGAGCGCGGAGTTCGGCTTCTTCGGGGTCGTGGTGTACACGCGGGTGCACACGCCTCGACGCTGCGGGCTCCCCTTGAGAGCCGCAGTCTTCTGCTTGGCGACCTTGTCCTGGCGGCCCTTGCGGACCAGCTGCTGGATCGTGGGCATAGACCGGCTTTCTCTATCTCACTCCCGACGGCCCTGCCGGCCGCCGAAGGCACTGTGTACTTGCGGTTCCTGCTGCTCCGCCCGTCCCCCGAGGTCGGGCGTGTCGCCCGGCCCCGAAGCGCCCGGGGGGTATCGCACCACCCCTGCGGTGTTCGGGAGGAACTCCGGCGTGACTGGCAGGAGTCCGACCGCGGGCGTGGAGGTGAACTCCCCGCCTGCGCTCCGACCGCGCGGCACAGGCACACGGACCGACCCGACATGGGTCGGGCACGAGTAGCAAAGATACCTCGCCGCGATCCGGGGGGTCAAAACGGGGTCCCCCTACACCCGCCGCGCGGCCCCGGCGCCCGCGTCCCAGGTGGTGTCGCCGTGTCGTGCAACACAAACCCCCGCCGGGGTATTCCCACCGGCGGGGGTCGTGTGCAGGGGCGCGGGACGGGGTGTCAGATCCCGCAGCTGGGCGCCGACCAGAACCGGCCGGAGCGGTTGGCCACGTGGGTGTGGTCGTTGTGGTCGGGGTAGCCGGGGCCGAGGATCTCGTTGAAGCCGTGGTTGCGCGCCTGCTGGGCCAGCTTGCAGAAGCCGATCGTGCCCGCGCCCAGGTCAGCGGCGTCGCCGTAGAGGTGGCGGCTGCCCGCGGCACCGCCGACGGCGTTGTTGCACGCCACGCTGCGGAAGCCGCCGTTGACCACGATCGGCCGGTCGCCCAGGGCGTGCCGCATGGCCTGGAGCTTCCACATCGTCACCAGCGCGTTCGACTTCGCCGTGGCCGCGGACACCGCACCGCCGGACCAGTCGCCGTTGCACCGGTTGAGCTCGGCGTAGCTGAAGTTCACCGGGGTGCAGTCGGAGTCCTCCAGCGACGACAGCTTGCTGAAGGTGGCCGCACCCGCGACGCCGTCCGCGGCGAGGCCGTAGGCCTGCTGGAAGCGGGTGACGGCGGCCTTGGTGCCCGCCCCGAACTGGCCGTCGATCGCCAGCACGGCGCCGTAGCCGGGGTAGCCGGAGACGCGGATCTGGAGCTGGCGGACGTCCTCCCCGGAGGCGCCCTGGGACAGGGTGCGGGAGAAGCCGTAGCAGGACGCCGCGGACGCGGGCGCGGCGCTGAGGGTGATGGTCGTCAGGACGGTGGCGGCGAGCAGGGGCAGGACCGCCAGGAGCTTGGCGAGTCGCTTCACAGAGCACCTCCGTTGGGAAGGGGAGACACCCCGGATCCTGGCGGCGCGCCACCGGCCGGTCAACGATTCACGGACCGAATAGGGGGTGGGTGGAGGTTGCCCTGAACGGGTGCCCGCCGAATGCGCGGCACTCCCATTGCACCCCTTCTCCGAAAGCCCGTGGAGAACCGGCGACGTGGCCCGCAGCTATTCGGGACGCGGGCAATCCGAATTTGTCTCGCCTACGCCGGAGGAGGTCACGGACTTCGCATTGTGCTCCGCCGCACGGGGATCGGGTAATGCGCAAAGGTTTTCGTTCACGGCTTCGCACACGGGAAGGCCCCGCACACCAGTGGCGTGCGGGGCCTCTCCTGGGCCGTGTGAACACCCCGTCGGTCCAGTTCTCCGCTGCTCCGGACGTCGTTTCCCCCGGCAAAGGGAAAGCCCCCCGGCACAGCGTGCCGGGGGGCTTTCCTCGCTACCGAGCAGATCAGCGGTAGTCGCGACCGAAGTCGTAGTCGTCCAGCGGGACGGCCGCGCCGGTGCCGGTGCCGAACACGTCGGGGGTGTAGTACCCGTCGTCGTAGCTCGGGATGGCGTAGGCGGCGACCCTGGCCTCCTCGGTGGGCTGCACCTGGATGTTCCGGTACTTGTTGATGCCGGTACCGGCCGGGATCAGCTTGCCGATGATCACGTTCTCCTTGAGGCCCACCAGCTTGTCCGAGCGGCCGTTGATGGCCGCGTCGGTGAGCACGCGGGTGGTCTCCTGGAACGACGCCGCCGACAGCCACGAGTCGGTGGCCAGCGAGGCCTTGGTGATGCCCATGAGCACCGGGCGGCCGGAGGCGGGCTCGCCGCCGGAGGCCACCACGCGGCGGTTCTCCGCCTCGAACTGCGCGCGCTCGATGAGCGCGCCCGGCAGGAACTCCGCGGCGCCGCTGTCGAGGATCGTGACCCGGCGCAGCATCTGCCGGACGATGACCTCGATGTGCTTGTCGTGGATCGACACGCCCTGGGCGCGGTAGACCTTCTGGACCTCCTCGACCAGGTGCAGCTGGGCCTCGCGGGGGCCCATCACGCGCAGCACCTCGTGCGGGTCCCTGGTGCCCTCCAGCAGCTGCTGGCCGACCTTGACGTGGTCGCCGTCGGCCAGCGGGCCGTCGGGGGTGTTGGCCAGCCGCTGCCGCTTGGACAGCTTCTCGAAGATGATCTCCTCCGACCCGTCGTCCGGGATCAGGGTGATCTTCCAGAAGCGGTCGCCGTCCTCGATCCGCACCCGGCCGTCGACGTCGGCGATCGGCGCCTTGCCCTTGGGGACGCGGGCCTCGAAGAGCTCCTGCACGCGGGGCAGACCGGTGGTGATGTCGTCGTTGACGACACCGCCCTGCTGGAACGTGCGCATGGTCAGCTGGGTGCCCGGCTCACCGATGGACTGGGCGGCGACGATGCCGACCGCCTCACCGATGTCGACCAGCTGGCCGGTGGCCATCGAGCGGCCGTAGCAGGTGGCGCAGACGCCGACCGCGGCCTCGCAGGTCAGCACCGAGCGCACCTTGACCTGGGTGATGCCCGAGCCGACCAGCTTCTCGATGGCCGGGTCGCCGAGGTCGTCGGCCCGGTTGAGCAGGACGTTGCCCTCGCCGTCGAGCACGTCGTCGGAGACGCAGCGGGCGTAGACGCTGGTCTCGACGTGCTGGTCGCGGGTGACCCGCCCGTCCGGCCCGGCCTGGCCCAGCGGCATCACGATGCCGCGGGTGGTGCCGCAGTCGACCTCGCGGACGATGACGTCCTGCGAGACGTCCACCAGGCGCCGGGTCAGGTAGCCCGAGTCGGCGGTGCGCAGCGCGGTGTCGGCGAGGCCCTTGCGGGCGCCGTGCGTGGCGATGAAGTACTCGACCACGGACAGGCCCTCGCGGAAGTTCGCCTTGATCGGCCGGGGGATGAACTCGCCGCGCGGGTTCGTCACCAGGCCGTTCATGCCCGCCAGCTGGCGGATCTGGGTCATGTTGCCCGCCGCGCCCGACTTGACGATGGTCGGGATCGGGTTCTCGTCGGGGAAGTAGTCCTCCATGGCCTTGGCGACGTCCTCGGTCGCGTTCGACCACACCTTCACCAGCTCGTTGTTGCGCTCCTGGGCGGAGAGCTGACCGCGCTGGTAGCGCTTCTCGACGATGTCGGCCTTCTTCTCGTACTCGTCGAGGATGCCCTTCTTGGCGGGCGGCACGACGACGTCGGAGATGGCGACGGTGACACCCGAGCGGGTGGCCCAGTGGAAGCCCGCGTCCTTGAGCTTGTCCATCGTCCGCGCCACGGTGACCATCGGGTACCGCTCGGCGAGGTCGTTGACGATCGCGGCCTGCCGCTTCTTGGGCATCGGCTCGTTGAGGAACGGGTAGTCCGCCGGGAGCAGGTCGTTGAAGATGACCCGGCCCAGGGTGGTGGCGGCCAGCCACGGGGTGCCCGGCACCCAGTCCTCGGGCGCCATGCCCGGGCCCGGGTTGCGGTCGGTGATGCGGATCTTGACCTCGGACTGCAGGTCGATCACGCCGCGGTCGAAGGCCATGATGGCCTCGGCCGGGGACGAGAACGCCAGGCCCTCGCCCTTGCAGCCCGACCGCGGCCGGGTCAGGTGGTACAGGCCGGTCACCATGTCCAGGCGGGGCATGGCCAGCGGGCGGCCCGACGCCGGGGACAGGATGTTGTTCGACGACAGCATCAGGATGCGCGCCTCAGCCTGGGCCTCGGCCGACAGCGGCAGGTGGACCGCCATCTGGTCGCCGTCGAAGTCGGCGTTGAACGCCTCGCAGACCAGCGGGTGCAGCTGGATGGCCTTGCCCTCGACCAGCTGCGGCTCGAAGGCCTGGATGCCCAGCCGGTGCAGGGTGGGCGCGCGGTTGAGCATCACCGGGTGCTCGGTGATGACCTCCTCCAGCACGTCCCACACCGCCGGGCGGGCGCGCTCGACCATGCGCTTGGCCGACTTGATGTTCTGCGCGTGGTTGAGGTCCACCAGGCGCTTCATCACGAACGGCTTGAACAGCTCCAGCGCCATCGCCTTGGGCAGGCCGCACTGGTGCAGCTTGAGCTGCGGGCCGACGACGATGACCGAGCGGCCGGAGTAGTCGACGCGCTTGCCGAGCAGGTTCTGGCGGAACCGGCCCTGCTTGCCCTTGAGCAGGTCGGACAGCGACTTCAGCGGCCGGTTGCCCGGGCCGGTGACCGGACGGCCGCGGCGGCCGTTGTCGAACAGCGCGTCGACGGCCTCCTGCAGCATCCGCTTCTCGTTGTTGACGATGATCTCGGGCGCGCCGAGGTCGATCAGCCGCTTCAACCGGTTGTTGCGGTTGATCACGCGGCGGTACAGGTCGTTGAGGTCGGAGGTGGCGAAGCGGCCACCGTCGAGCTGCACCATCGGGCGCAGGTCCGGCGGGATGACCGGGACGCAGTCCAGGACCATGCCCATCGGGGAGTTGCGGGTCGCCTGGAAGGCGGCCACGACCTTGAGCCGCTTGAGCGCGCGCAGCTTCTTCTGGCCCTTGCCCGAGCGGATGGTCTCGCGCAGGTTGGCGGCCTCGGCGTCGACGTCGAAGTCGCGGGCGAGGGTCTGGATGGCCTCCGCGCCCATGGAGCCGGTGAAGTAGTCGCCGTAGCGGTCGACCAGCTCGCGGTAGAGCATCTCATCGGCGATGAGCTGCTTGACGTCGAGCTTGGTGAAGGTGGTCCAGATCTCGTCGAGGCGGTCCAGCTCGCGCTGGGCGCGGTCGCGGAGCTGGCGCATCTCCCGCTCGCCGCCCTCCTTGACCTTGCGGCGCACGTCGGACTTGGCGCCCTCGGCCTCCAGCTGGGCCAGGTCGGACTCCAGCTTCTGCGCGCGGGCCTCGATGTCGGCGTCGCGCTTGTTCTCGACCTGCTTGCGCTCGACGCCCATCTCCGACTCCAGGGTCGGCAGATCGTTGTGGCGCAGCTCGGTGTTCACCGAGGTGATCACGTAGGCCGCGAAGTAGATGATCTTCTCGAGGTCCTTCGGGGCCAGGTCGAGCAGGTAGCCCAGGCGCGAGGGCACGCCCTTGAAGTACCAGATGTGGGTGACCGGGGCGGCCAGCTCGATGTGGCCCATCCGCTCGCGGCGCACCTTGGCGCGGGTCACCTCGACGCCGCAGCGCTCACAGATGATGCCCTTGAAGCGGACGCGCTTGTACTTGCCGCAGTAGCACTCCCAGTCCCGGGTGGGGCCGAAGATCTTCTCGCAGAAGAGGCCGTCCTTCTCGGGCTTGAGCGTGCGGTAGTTGATGGTTTCCGGCTTCTTGACCTCGCCGTAGGACCACTGGCGGATGTCGTCGGCGGTCGCGAGACCGATGCGGAGCTCGTCGAAGAAGTTGACGTCCAGCACGTCTGGTCTTCTCCCCTTCTTGGTTACAGCTCAGATAAGAGGGCCAGCGGGCCGGGGGGCGGTGTGCCCGCCCCCCGGCGGCGAGGTCAGTTGACGACGTCGTCCACGGAGGGCGACTCGTTGCGGGAGAGGTTGATGCCCAGGTTCGCGGCGGCGCGCTCCAGGTCCTCGTCGTCCCCGTCGCGCATCTCGATCGCGGCACCGTCGCTGGAGAGGACCTCCACGTTCAGGCACAGCGACTGGAGCTCCTTGAGGAGCACCTTGAACGACTCCGGGATGCCCGGCTCGGGGATGTTCTCGCCCTTGACGATCGCCTCGTAGACCTTGACCCGGCCCAGGACGTCGTCGGACTTGATCGTCAGCAGCTCCTGCAGCGTGTAGGCCGCGCCGTAGGCCTGCATCGCCCAGCACTCCATCTCACCGAAGCGCTGGCCGCCGAACTGGGCCTTGCCGCCGAGCGGCTGCTGGGTGATCATCGAGTACGGGCCGGTCGAGCGGGCGTGGATCTTGTCGTCGACCAGGTGCAGCAGCTTGAGGATGTACATGTAGCCGACCGACACCGGGTACGGGAACGGCTCGCCGGAGCGCCCGTCGAACAGCTGCGCCTTGCCGTCCTCGCCGACCATGCGCTCGCCGTCGCGGTTGGGCCGGGTGGAGCCCAGCAGACCGGTCAGCTCGTTCTCGCGCACGCCGTCGAACACCGGGGTGGCGGTGTTGGTGTCGGGCTCGACGTCGTAGAGGTCCTCGGGCAGCAGCTGCGCCCACTCCGGCTTGCCCTCGATCTGCCAGCCCTGCTTGGCGATCCACCCGAGGTGGCTCTCCAGGATCTGGCCGATGTTCATCCGGCGGGGCACGCCGTGGGTGTTGAGGATGATGTCGATCGGGGTGCCGTCGGGCAGGAACGGCATGTCCTCCACGGGGAGGATCTTGCCGATGACGCCCTTGTTGCCGTGGCGGCCCGCGAGCTTGTCACCGTCCTGGATCTTGCGCTTCTGCGCCACGTAGACCCGGACCAGCTCGTTGACGCCCGGGGGCAGCTCGTCCTCGTCCTCGCGGGAGAACACCCGGATGCCGATGACCTTGCCGGTCTCGCCGTGCGGCACCTTCAGCGAGGTGTCGCGGACCTCGCGGGCCTTCTCGCCGAAGATCGCGCGCAGCAGCCGCTCCTCCGGGGTCAGCTCGGTCTCGCCCTTGGGCGTGACCTTGCCGACCAGGATGTCGCCCGCGCCGACCTCGGCGCCGATCCGGATGATGCCGCGCTCGTCGAGGTCGGCCAGCACCTCCTCGGAGACGTTCGGGATGTCCCGGGTGATCTCCTCGGCGCCCAGCTTCGTGTCGCGCGCGTCGATCTCGTGCTCGTCGATGTGGATCGAGGTGAGCACGTCGTCCTGCACGAGGCGCTGCGACAGGATGATCGCGTCCTCGTAGTTGTGGCCCTCCCACGGCATGATCGCCACGAGCAGGTTCTTGCCCAGGGCCATCTCGCCGTCCTCGATGCACGGCCCGTCCGCGATGACCTGCCCGACCTCGACCCGGTCGCCCTCGGAGACGATCGGCTTCTGGTTGATGCAGGTGCCCTGGTTGGAGCGGCGGAACTTGTGCAGCGCGTAGGTCTGGCGGGTGCCGTCGTCGGCCATCACGGTGATGAAGTCCGCGGACAGCTCCTCGATGACACCGGCCTTGGAGGCGGTGACCAGGTCGCCGCCGTCGACCGCGGCGCGCAGCTCCATCCCGGTGCCCACCAGCGGGGACTCCGAGCGCAGCAGCGGCACGGCCTGGCGCTGCATGTTCGCGCCCATCAGCGCGCGGTTGGCCGCGTCGTGCTCCAGGAACGGGATCATCGCGGTCGCGACCGAGACCATCTGCCGCGGCGAGACGTCCATGTAGTCGACGTCGAAGGGCTCGATGAACTCGACGTCGCCGCCCTTCTTGCGGACCAGCACGCGGTCCTCGGCGAAGTGGCCCTGGTCGTCGAGCGGCGCGTTCGCCTGGGCGATGACGTGCCGGTCCTCCTCGTCCGCGGTCAGGTAGTCGATCTGGTCGGTGACCTGGCCCTCGATGACCTTGCGGTACGGGGTCTCGATGAAGCCGAACGGGTTGACCCGCGCGTAGCTCGACAGCGACCCGATCAGGCCGATGTTCGGGCCCTCGGGGGTCTCGATCGGGCACATGCGGCCGTAGTGCGAGTGGTGGACGTCGCGGACCTCCATGCCCGCCCGCTCGCGGGACAGGCCGCCGGGGCCCAGCGCCGAGAGGCGGCGCTTGTGGGTCAGGCCCGCGATCGGGTTGGTCTGGTCCATGAACTGCGACAGCTGCGAGGTGCCGAAGAACTCCTTGATCGCCGCCACCACCGGGCGGATGTTGATCAGGGTCTGCGGGGTGATCGCCTCGACGTCCTGGGTGGTCATCCGCTCGCGGACGACGCGCTCCATGCGGGAGAGGCCGACGCGGATCTGGTTCTGGATCAGCTCGCCGACGGTGCGCAGGCGCCGGTTGCCGAAGTGGTCGATGTCGTCGACCTCGACCGGCACGACCACGGCGTCGTCACCGGTGCCCACGGTCATCTGGGTCTCGCCCGCGTGCAGGCGGACCAGGTACTCGATGGTGGTGACGATGTCGTCCTCGGTGAGGACCCCGGTGTTGGTGGGCAGCTGCAGGCCGAGCTTCTTGTTGGCCTTGTAGCGGCCGACCTTGGCCAGGTCGTAGCGCTTGTCCTTGAAGAACAGGTTCTCCAGCAGGGTCTGCGCGGACTCCTTCGTCGGCGGCTCGCCCGGGCGCAGCTTGCGGTAGATGTCCAGCAGCGCCTCGTCGGTGCCCGCCGTGTGGTCCTTCTCCAGGGTGGCCAGCAGCGTCTCGGAGAACGAGAAGCGCTCCCGGATCGCCTCGGTGGTCCAGCCCAGGGCCTTGAGCAGCACGGTCACCGGCTGGCGGCGCTTGCGGTCGATGCGCACGCCCACGGTGTCGCGCTTGTCGACGTCGAACTCCAGCCACGCGCCGCGGCTGGGGATGATGCGGACCGAGAAGACGTCCTTGTCGGTCGTCTTGTCGATCGAGGTGTCGAAGTACACGCCCGGCGACCGCACCAGCTGCGAGACCACGACGCGCTCGGTGCCGTTGATGATGAACGTGCCCTTGTTGGTCATGACCGGGAAGTCGCCCATGAACACCGTCTGGCTCTTGATCTCGCCGGTGGTGTTGTTGGTGAACTCCGCGGTGACGAACAGCGGCGCCGCGTAGGTCATGTCCTTGTCCTTGCACTCCTCGACCGAGGCCTTGACCTCGTCGAAGCGCGGGTCGGAGAAGGACAGCGACATGGAGCCGGAGAAGTCCTCGATCGGGGAGATCTCGTTGAGGACCTCTTCCAGGCCGCCGACCGGGTCGTCTTCGCCGGCGTCGACGCGGCGCTGGAACCACGCCTCGTTGCCGGTGAACCACTCGAACGACTGGATCTGCAGGTCCAGCAGGTTGGGCGTGCCCAGGGGCTCGCGGATCTTCGCGAACGAGACCCTGCGGGGGGCGCCCGGGATGCCCGAGTTCGACGGGGTGGAGTTGGTCGCAGCAGTGGCCTTGGTCGCGCGGGAGACTGCCAAGATGCGTCCTTCCAGGACTATGAGCGGTTGACAGCCGCGCTAGCAACAGTCAGCGTGGCTGTCAAGGGTGCCGTGGTGCCCAACATCCTAGCTCTCGGCAAAGGGCGTGCGGAAAGTGGGCAGCGCAAAGGGGCAGTCTAGCCACTAAAGGGGCGACTGTCGAGGCCCGCTGCTCACCACGGTTCTCCCAGCTCCGTCCTGCTGGGTAACAGGGTGACCTGGACCGGTCCGGGAGTCAAGATGCCACGCCATCAACACCACTTTTGCACCAGTGTGCCGCTACTCACCGCACACGGTCTGACCAGGGCAAACACCGCCCGGATCCGGACTGGTCAGCAGCCTGCGGCCTGCTGCTGGGCGGCCCCGGACTGGCCCAGGGTGTCGAAGGCAGTGATCTTCCAGACACCGCCGTCGAGGTGCGCCCGGACGGCCAGCTGCGCCCCGCCCGCGGAGGTGCCCGCCTGGGCCTGGCCGACGGTGGCGCCGCGGACGACGGTCTGGTCGACGAACACCAGCAGCTCCGCGTCGGACCCGCGCAGCGAGACCACGCCGACGTCGCGCACCTGCGAGGTCAGCTTGAGCTGCTGGGCCGGGGCGGCCTGCTGGACCTGGCCGAAGATCGCGTTGTAGTCGCACAGCGCGGCCTGGTCCAGGTTGGCCTTCACCGCCTCCTGGGTGGCGGCGAGGTTGGTGTAGTCGTAGGTGAACACCTTCTCGATGGCGGTGCGCACCTGGTTCTTCACCTGCTCGGTGGACGCCACGTCGGTGATCGCGGAGTTGTCGGTGTCGGCGCCGGTGGTCAGCGCGTCGGCCTTGACCTTGAACCAGAACGCCAGGCCCGCGGTGATCAGGGCGACCACGGCCAGCACGATCGCCAGGTTGAGGCCGGGGCGGGCGGGGGCGGTGCGGGTGGCGGGGGCCGGGCGGGCCGCCGGGCGCCTGCGGCCCCCGCGCGGCTCGTCGCCGACCAGGGTGCCGGTGGAGCGGCGCTTGCCCGCTGGCCTGCGCGCGGCGGGCCGCGGCCTGGGCTTGGGCGCGGCGGCGGGCGCCGCGACCTCGTCGTCCGCGTCGACCGAGTCCTCCGCGTCCTCCGCGTCGGCGTCGTCGGTGGTGGGGGCCTTGGACCCGGTGGTCTTGCTGGTCTTGGTGGTCTTCGCGGCGGCCGCGGCGGCGGCCTGCTCCACCTCGCGGGCGCGTCGGTCGGCGGCATCCTGCTCAGCAGCGGCCTCGGCGGCCTCCTGCTCGGCGGTGTCCTCGTCCTGGTCGGTGCTGGTGCCCACCACGCCGTCGCGCACCAGGTCAGCGCGGTCGTCGGCCGGGGCAGGTGCGGACGGCGCCTGCTCGACCGGCGCGGTGCCCGCCCGCTCGTCGGTGTCCTGCCCGACGCCGGTGTCCTGCGGGGTGCCCGCGTCGGCGGGGGTGCCGGGCCTGCGCAGGCCCGCGGCGCGACCGGTGCGGCGGAGGGGCTGCCCGGTGGGGAGGCTCGGGCGGCGGCGCGGCGGGGTGGTCACAGCGGGTCCTCTCGGCGGGCTACGCGGGGTGGTGCGGGGTGCGGCGGGGTCAGGTGCCCGGGTTGTAGGGCACCTGGGCGATGCCGTTGACCTTCCACCCGGTGTCCGTGCGCAGCAGGCTGGCCTGGTAGCGCCGGTACTCCGACTCCGGCGCCTTGCCGTCCACGGCCTTGGTCCAGGAGACCGCGGTCATGACCTGGGCGGTGCCCTCGTGGTCGTTGAGCGAGGTCACGGCCAGCTTGAGCACCTTCGCCGAGGTGGAGGTCCTGCCCTCGGCGATCTTGGCGTCGGCGCCCTTGCGGCCGTTGTGGATGTCGTTGTAGAGGTCGCCGGTGACGGCGGCCTCCCACTGGTCCAGGCTCTTGTCGGGGTCGCGGTAGTCGAGGGTGTTGAGGGTGACCACGGCGGCCTCGGCCACCCGGGAGACCTCGTCGCGGGTGCGGTCGAGGGCGAGGTCGTCGTCGTTGGCGGCGCTGATCCAGGAGATGCCGAACCACACCGCGGCCGCGGTCGTCACCACCGCCAGCGCGGCGGCCCCCAGCACCAGCCAGTTCGGCTTGCGCGCGGGAGCCGGGTCCGCGTCGTCCGCCTCAGCGTCGGCACCGTCGTCAGTCTGGTCGTCGGCACCGTCCGGGTCGTCGGCACCGGCGTGGTCGGCGGTGGGCGCCTCGTCGGCGGCCGTCGCGGCGCCGTCGCTGCCCGCGTCCCCGGCCGGGGTGTCGACCTGGTCGTCGGCGTCGGGGCGCTCGTCCTTACCGCTCATGGCGCTCCAGGGTAGAGGGTGGCCGGTGAGGGCCGTGTTTGACTCGCCGGTAACAAGCCCGGGGTCGTCCTGGCGGGCTCAGCCGATCCCGAGCAGGCCCGCGATGCTGGTCAGCGGGTTGCCCGCCGCCTGCGGGGCGGCCTGGCCCTGCAGCGCGGCCATCGCCGCCAGCTGCTCGGCCGAGCGGTCCCGGTTGGCGTCGATGTCGCCCTGGGTGGGCACCTCGGGGGTGCCGCCGAACGGGGCGTTCTGCGCACCGCGGACGTTGATCGGGCTGCCCAGCGGCTCGGCGCAGTAGGCCTTGTCGTTCTCCGGGATGGGGGTCAGCTCGTCGCCCGCGCGGCGCTCGGTGCCCTCGTAGCCCTTGGTGCACGGCGGCGGGTCGAACAGGTTCAGCGCCAGCCCGAGGTGGGCGGTGCCGTCGCCGGGGACCACGGACTTGGTGCCCGCGGCCAGCGCCGGGTAGACGACCAGCGCCAGCTCGATGCCGTTGTTGCGGGTGGAGAAGATGTTGGCCGTGGTCAGCAGGTTCGCGGTGACCACGCCCAGGCCCTGGCCCGACTCGCGCAGCAGGTCGGTGACGGCCTGGGCGGCGGCGGGCGTGGTGGCGATGAGCGTGCGCAGCTGCGGGTCCGAGGCCTTGAGCTGGGCGGTGACCTGGGCCAGCGAGTCGGCGAAGGACGTGATGTCGCCGGAGTTGGCGGCCTGGGTGTCCAGCACGACCTGGCCGTCCTGGATCAGCTTGATCGTCTGCGGCAGGTTGTCCTTGGCCGCCTGGGTGAACTCGCTGGCGGTGTCGAGCAGCACCTGCAGGTCCGGGCCGGTGCCGGTGAACGCCCGGTCCAGCTCGTCGACGACGGTGCGCAGCGAGTCGGTGGGCACCGAGGTGGCCAGGGCGTCCAGGTCGCGCAGGACGGTGTCGGTGCTGACCGGGGTCTTGGCGCGGTCGGCGGGGATCACCGTCCCCTCCTGGAGCACCGCGCCGCCGTCGTGGCGGGGGCGCAGGTCGACGAACTGCTCACCGACCGCCGACCGGTTGGCGACCACGGCGTCGAGGTCGGCGGGGATCGCCGGGGCCTCGGGGTCGATGTTGAGGTCGACGTCCATGCCCTGCCTGGTCAGGTGGATCTCGCCCACCCGGCCGACGTTGACGCCGCGGTAGGTGACCTCGGCGTTGGTGAAGATGCCGCCGGAGTCGACCAGCTGGAGGGTCACCCGGTAGCCGTTGGCGCCGAACACCCTGCCGATGTCGGTGAACCGGAACAGCGCGTAGACCACCGCGACCACGGCGATCACGACGAACGCGACGAGCTGCAGGCGGACCGTCTTCGTCAGCATCAGGCACCGCCCCCGGTCAGGACGTCGAACAGGCTGGGCAGGCCGCCGGAGCGCTGCCCGCCACCCTGCCCGGTGGACGTGGTGGCGCCGGGCAGCAGCCCCGGCGCGGTGGTCGCGGGCGGGGCCGCGGTGCCGCCGGTGGGCGCGGCGCCGGTGCCCGCGGTGGTCGGCGCCGCCGTGCCGCCCGCGGTGGGGGCCGTGGTGCCGCCGGTGATGCCCTCCAGGCCGGGGATCAGGCCCGCGAGCGGGTTCTGCCGGGACCGGCCCAGGTTCGCGACGATGTTGCCGAGGTCGAGGTCGATGTCGGCGTAGAGGTTGAAGTAGTCGCCCTTCACCCCGGCCAGCGCCGAGTCGGTGAACGGGAAGGTGAGCAGCAGCTCCAGCGACTTGGGCAGGTTGTTGCCCGCCTCCCCGAGCTTCTGCAGCGTGGGGGTGAGCGCCTTGAGGTCGGCGACCAGGTCCGCCTGGCTCTTGTTCACCGTGTCGATGGCGACCCCGGACAGCGACTGGAGGCTCTGGAGCATCGTGACCAGCTGGGTGCGCTGCTCGGTGAGCACCCGCAGGCCGGGCCCGAGGTTGTCGATGGCGCCCGCCAGCTGCTCCTTCTGGGCGTTGAGGGTCATCGACAGCCGGTTGACCCCGTCGAGGGCGCGGGTGATGTCGTCCTTGCCCGCGTCGAGGGTGGTGACCATGGCGTCGACGTTTTCCAGCAGCGCCCGCACGTCGGTCTCGCGGCCCTCGGTGGCCTTGTTGAGCTCCTGGGTGATGCTCTGCAGCTGCTCGACGCCGCCGCCGTTGAGCAGCAGCGACAGCGCGCCCAGGACCTCCTCGACCTCGGTGTTGCGGTTGGTGCGCGCCAGCGGGATGAGCGCGCCGTCGGCCAGCTCGCCCTCGGCCTGGGCACCGCGCGGGGGCGGGCTCAGCTCGATGTACTTCTCCCCCAGCAGGCTGGACTGGCGGACGTTGGCGAAGGCGTTGGCGGGCAGCCGCACGTCGGCGCGCACCAGCATGGTCACCTCGGCGGTCCAGCCGTCGGGGGCCAGGTCGATGGAGTCGACCCGGCCGACCGAGACCTCGTTGACCTTGACCGCGGACTGCGGCACCAGGTCGAGCACGTCGCGGAAGTCGGCCTTGACCTTGACCGGGCTGGGCCCGAGGTCGGCGCCGCCGGGCAGCGGCAGGTCGTAGATGCCGGTGAACCCGCAGCCGCTGACGGCGGTGGCCGCGGCCGCGAGGACGGCGGCCAGGGTGGTCTTCGCGCGCACCATCAGTTGCCCCCCGTCGAGGCGCCGAACGCCTGCCCCGCCAGCGGCAGGGGCAGGGTGGGCAGCTTGCCGCTGCGCAGCGACTCCAGCACCTGCGCCGGGGTGGGCAGCGGGACCAGCCCGTTGACGATCGGCGCGAGCTGGGTGCACACGTCCCCGAGGGTGCTGGGCAGGTTCTGCGGGGTGCCCTGCTTGACCAGGTTGCACAGGGTCACGATCACCGGCTGGGTCAGCTCGTTGATGTTGGCCCGCGCGTCCAGGGTGCCGGAGGCGGCGTTGTAGCTGTTGAGCACGTTGCTCAGGGCCAGCGGGGCGATGTCCAGCGACTCGGCGAGGGCGGCGCGCTGGTCGGTGAGCACCTGGGTCACCGAGGCGAGCTTGCCGACGTTGGAGCGGATGCGCCCGCGGTTGTCGTTGATGAACTGCTGCACGGCGCCGAGCGCCTGCCCGAGCTGGTCCACCGAGGCGGAGATGTTGCCCTTCTCCGAGGCCAGGAAGGTCGTCACCTGGGCCAACTGCTGCTGGAAGCGGTTCACCTGGTCGTCGCTGGCGGCCAGGTTGGAGGTGAACTCCTGCAGGTTGGTGATGGTGGCGAACAGGTCGTCGGAGTTGCCCGACAGCGTGCTGGAGAGCTGCCCGAGCTGGCTGACCGTGTCGTTGATCAGCTGGCCGTTGCCGTCGAGGTTCTTCGCCGCGGTGTTAAGCAGGTCGGACAGGGCGCCGTTCTTGTTGGCCCCGTTCGGGCCGAGGGTCTGGGCGACCCGGGTGAGGCTGGCGTAGAGGTCGTCGACCTCCAGCGGGGTGCCGGTGCGCTCGTTGGGGATCACCGCGCCGGTGGCCATGACCGCGCCGCCGGTGTAGGCGGGGACGAGCTGGACGTAGCGGTCGGAGACCAGCGACGGCGCCACGATCAGCGCCTGGGCGTCGGCGGGGACCTCGACCGAGCGGTCGACGAGCACCTGCACCTCGACCAGGTCGCCGCGCGGGGTGATCTTGTCGACGTGCCCGACCTTGACCCCGAGCACCCGCACGTCGTTGTCCTCGTAGAGGCCGACGACGCCGGTGAACATCGCGGTGTAGCGCTTCTCGTTCGGCTCGCGCAGCAGCCACCACAGGGCGGCGGCCACCACCAGGCCCAGCACGCAGGCGATGACGACGGTCCGGGACAGGTCCCGGCGGAACTTGCTGGCGAAGGTGCTCATCCGGCGTCCCCCAGGCAGCCCTTGCTGTTGAGCGGGCCCAGCGCCGGGGGCAGCAGGCCGCAGATGTAGGAGTCGAACCAGCGCCCGTTGCCGATGACGTTGGTGAACTGGCGGACGAACGGCGCGAACTTGGCGATGCCCTCGGCCAGCGAGGTCTGGTTGCGCTGGAGCATGGCGGTGAGCTGGTCGAGCTTGGTCAGCACCGGCCCGAGCTGCCCCTGGTTGTCCGAGACCAGCCCGAGCAGCTCCCGCGACAGCGACTGGGTGCCGGTGAGCAGCGCGTCGATGGCCCGCTTGCGGGCGTCGAGCTCGGCCAGCAGCAGGTTGCCGTCCTGGAGGAGCTTGGTGATCTCGGCGTCCCGGTCCGCCAGCGTCCGGGTGATCTGCCGGGTGCCGTCGAGCAGGCTCGCCAGCTGCTGGTCGCGCGAGGAGATCGTGCGCGAGAGCGATTGCAGGCCGGTGAGCGCGCCGCGGACGTCGGCCGGGGTGTCGGCGAAGGTCTGCGAGATCACCTCGAAGCTCTGCGCGAGCTGGGTCGTGTTGATCTCGTTGGTGGTCTCGGCCAGGCCGCGGAAGGCCTCCAGCACGTCGTAGGGGGCGGTGGTGCGCGCCCGCGGGATGCGGGTGCCCGGGTCCAGCACGGCCTGCCCGTCGGGCTCCAGGGACAGGAACTTCTGCCCGAGCAGGGTCTTGATCTTGATGTCGGCCCGGGTGCGGTCGCCCAGCCAGGCGTCCTTGACCTTGAAGTTGACCACCACGTCGGCGTGGTCGAGTTCGACGGACTCGACCTTGCCCACCTTGATCCCCGCGATGCGCACCTCGTCGTCGGGCTGGATGCCCGCGGCCTCGGAGAACGCGGCGCTGTAGGTGGTGCCGCCGCCGATCACCGGCAGGTCGTCGGAGTAGACCGCGGCGACCATCACCAGGCCGATGGTCAGGACGCTGACCAGCCCGATCGGGATCGGGTTGCGCGAGCGGAAGGGCTTCATCGGGCTCATGCGGTCACGCACCTCGGCTGGTTCGCGGGCAGCAGCGGGAGGCTGATCGGCTGCTCGACGAGCCCCGGCACGCCCACCTGGCCGGTGGCCGAGCACAGGAAGAAGTTGAACCAGGACCCGTAGCCGACCGTGCGGCTCAGCGTCGCGGTCTTCTCCGGCAGGAACTGGATGAACCGCTCCACGGTGGGCTCGTTGGCGTTGAGGTTGTCCACCAGCCCGCCCAGGGCGGCGATGTCGTCGCGCAGCGGCTGGCGGGCCTCGGTGAGCAGGCCGGTGGTCGTGGTGGCCAGCCCGCCCAGGGACTCGATGGCGTCGCCGATGGGTTTGCGGTCCTGGGCCAGGCCGCTGACCAGCTGCTGCACCTGCGCCACCAGCTGGCCGAGCTGGTCGCCGCGGGCGTTGACGGTGGTCAGCACGCCGTTGAGGTTGTCGATGACCTGCCCGATCACCTGGTCCTTGTTGGCGATGGTGGTGGTCAGCGACGCGGTGTGGGCGAGCAGGTTCTGCACGGTGCCGCCCTCGCCCTGCAGGACCTGGATGACCTCGTAGGACAGCTTGTTGACGTCGTCGGGGGACAGCGCCTGGAACAGCGGCTTGAAGCCGTTGAACAGCTGGGTCAGGTCCAGGGCGGGCTTGGTCTGCTCGACCGGGATGGTGCCGCCGGGCTCCAGCACGGCGTTGGTGTCGCCGCCCGCCCCCTGGGCGAGGCTGATGTAGCGCTGGCCGACGAGGTTGCGGAACTTGATGGTCGCGGTCACCGAGGCGGGCAGCGTGCGGCCCGAGGCCACCGAGAAGCTGACCTGGGCCTGCTTGCGGTCGGCGATCTCGACCTTCTCCACCTGACCGACCCGCACGCCCGCGATGCGCACGTCGTCGCCGGGCAGCAGCTGCGTGGCGTCGGTGAACCGGGCGCTGTAGGTGTCGGTGTCGGACAGGTCGACGTTGGCGATGCTCAGCGCGAGCACGGCGGTGGCGCCGACGGTGACCACCATGAAGACGGCCAGCTTGACCAGCGGTGCGACGAGGCTCCTCACTGCACGCTCACCTCCGCGCCCCGGTACAGCGGTCCGACCAGCAGCGACGACCAGTCCGGGACCTGGCCCGCGGGCACGCCCAGCTGCCCGGAGAGCAGCTGGCCCAGGAACTCCCGCTCACCCGGGGAGTTGGGCAGGCTGTCGGCGGCGGGGGTGGTGGTGGCGGCGGCCGACTGCGGGGTGGTGATCACACCCACGCTGGGGTCGAGGCCGTCCGCCTGGCTGCGCGCGGCGGGCTTGGCCGCGCTGCCGTCCTGGATCTTGCCGTCCGGCGGGTTCTGCGGGAACGGGTCCGGCCGGGGGGTCAGGTCGTAGCAGCGGGGGCCGCGGTCGTCGTCGTAGCGCGGGGTGTCCACGCCGGGCTCGTACTTGCCCCGGTTCACCGTGACCTCGATGGTGGCGTGCAGGCCGGGCTGGTTCGTGCCCTTGCCGAAGGCCTTGTCGAGCAGGTCGACGTTCTCGGCCATGAGCTTGAGCAGGCAGGGGTACTCGGGGGCGTAGCGGGCCAGGGTCTCCAGCGTCGGCCGGGACTTGTCGGCCAGCTGGATGATGTTGTCCTGGTTGATCCGGAGGAAGGTCTCCAGGTCGCGCGAGGCGGTGGTGGTCGTGGCGAACAGCGTCGCCAGCTCGGCGCGCTGGTCGGCGATCGTCTGCGAGGTGACCGTGAGGTCCGACAGCGCCTGCACCAGGTCGGGCGCGGCGTCGGCGTAGGTGTCCGCGACCGTGGCCAGCTGGGCCAGGTCCGCGCGCAGCTGCGGCAGGTGCGGGTTGAGCTCACCGACCAGCGAGCCCAGGTCGGACAGGGTCTGCCCGAGCTGGTCGCCGCGGCCCTTGAGCGCGGTGGAGATGGCGGTCAGCGTGCTCGACAGCTTCTCCGGCTGCACCGCCTGGAGCACCGGGAGCAGGCTGTCGAACGCCTGCTGGAGCTCGACCGCGCGCACCGAGGTGTCCTGCGGGATGGTGTCGCCCGCCCTGAGCGGTTCCGGCGCGGGGTCGTCGGGGATCTGCAGGGCGACGTACCGCTCGCCGAACAGGGTCTTGGGCAGGAACCGGGCGGAGACGTTGGCCGGGATGATGTCGATCTTGTCCGGCTCGATCGCCAGGTCCAGCTCGGCGCCGTTCGCGGTCGGGGTGATGCCCCGGACCTCCCCGACGATGAGCCCGCGCACCTTGACGTCGGAGTGCACCGCGAGCTGGTTGCCCACCTCGTCGGTGGTCAGCGACACCGAGGCCACGGTGGTGAACGCCTTGTTGTACATCGCGATGCTCAGCGCCACCAGCGCCGCCACCACGACGATGAACGACAGCCCGGCGAGCCGCCTGCGAATGACTTTCCCGAGGCTCATCCGGCGATCCTCACCGTCGTGGTCGTGCCCCAGATGGCGAAGCCGATGAAGAAGTTGACGATCGCGACGGTGACGATCGTGGTGCGCACCGCGCGGCCCACGGCCACCCCGACCCCCGCCGGGCCGCCGCTGGCGGTGTAGCCGTAGTAGCAGTGCGACAGGATGATGATCACGGCGAAGATCAGCACCTTGCCGAACGACCAGAACACGTCACCCGGTGGCAGGAAAAGGTTGAAGTAGTGGTCGTAGGTGCCCGAGGACTGCCCGTAGGCGTAGACCACGATCGATCGGGACGCCAGGTACGAGGTCAGCAGCCCGATGATGTAGAGCGGGATGACCGCGATGAACCCGGCGATGATCCGCGTGGTCACCAGGAACGGCAGGCTGGGGACGGCCATGACCTCCAGCGCGTCGATCTCCTCGGAGATGCGCATCGCGCCCAGCTGCGCGGTGAAGCCCGACCCCACCGTCGCCGACAGCGCCAGCCCGGCGATCAGCGGCGCGATCTCGCGGGTGTTGATGTAGGCGGAGGTGAACCCGGAGAACGCCGCGGTGCCGATCTGCTCCAGCGCCGAGTAGCCCTGGATGCCGACCACGACGCCGGTGAACACCGTCAGCCCGACCATCACCCCGACCGTGCCGCCGATGACCGCCAGCGCGCCGGAGCCGAAGCTCACCTCGGCCAGCAGCCGCATCACCTCGCGGGTGTAGCGGCGCAGCGCGCGCGGGATCCACAGGATGGCGCGCACGTAGAACGACATCTGGTCGCCCAGGTCGTCGAGCGTGCGCACCGGCCCGTCGTAGGCCTTGCGGGCGACCCGCTTCGCCGAGTCGGCGATGGCCATGGCTCAGCTCCCCTTCGCCGGGACGACCTGGAGGTAGACCGCGGTCAGCACGAAGTTCACGAAGAACAGCAGCAGGAACGTGATGACGACCGACTGGTTCACCGCGTCCCCGACGCCCTTGGGGCCGCCCTTGGGGTTGAGCCCCCGGTAGGCGGCCACGACCCCGGCGATGAAGCCGAAGATCAGCGCCTTGAGCTCGCTGATCCACAGGTCCGGCAGCTGCGCCAGGGCGGAGAAGCTGGCCAGGTACGCCCCCGGCGTCCCGCCCTGGAGCACCACGTTGAAGAAGTAGCCGCCCATCACCCCGACCACGCTGACCAGGCCGTTGAGCAGCACCGCGACCAGCATCGACGCGAGCACCCTGGGCACCACCAGCCGCTGCACCGCCGAGACGCCGAGCACCTCCATGGCGTCGATCTCCTCGCGGATGGTGCGCGAGCCGATGTCGGCGCAGATGGCCGACCCGCCCGCGCCCGCCACCAGCAGGGCGGTGACCAGCGGCGCGGCCTGCTGGATGATCGCCAGCACCGAGGCGGCGCCGGTGAACGACTGCGCGCCCAGCTGCACGATCAGCGTGCCCAGCTGCAGGGCGATGATCGCGCCGAACGGGATCGCGACCAGGGCCGTCGGCAGGATGGTGACGCTGGCGATGAACCAGCACTGCTGGATGAACTCGCGCAGCTGGAAGGGCCGCTTGAAGGTCAGGACGATGACGTCGATGCCCAGCGCGCAGAGCCTGCCGGTCTCGCGCAGCGCCCCCGCCCCGAAGAAGTCGCCCCGGGCGACCCGGCTGCTCACGGGCGCCCGCCGCCGACCCGCGGGATCTCCTGCGTGGAGCTCATGTCGCCGGGGTACCCGGCACGGGGGTGCGGGGCCGGGCGGCCACCCGCGTGGGTGACGGCTGCCTGGGCGCCGGACCGCGCGCCGTGGCCGCCGAGGCCGTAGCGCGCCCGGTCCTCGTCGGTCAGCGACTCGACGATGCCCTGCTGGGCGGCCTGCGGGAGGGTGTGCAGGATCTGCATGACCCGGTCCTTGCGGCGGCGCACGGCCTGCCGCTCGGGCAACCCGGGGGTGGGCACCAGCTGGGGGACGATGCCGCGCAGGTCCTCGCCCACGGTGCCGTCGGAGTGCCCGGCGTCCAGGTGCGCCTGCTCCTGGGCCATCTGCGCGGCGTCCTTCTCCTCGGACATGCCGATCGGCCCGATCCGGCGGCCGTTGAGGAACTGCTCGACCACCGGCTCCTCCGAGGTCAGCAGCACCTCGCGGGGGCCGAACATGACCAGCTCCTTGCGGAAGAGCATGCCCAGGTTGTCCGGCACCGTGCGGGCCAGGTTGATGTTGTGGGTGACGATGAGGATCGTCGCGTCGATCTGGGCGTTGAGGTCGATGAGCAGCTGCGAGAGGTAGGCGGTGCGCACCGGGTCGAGGCCGGAGTCCGGCTCGTCGCAGAGGATGATCTCGGGGTCGAGCACCAGCGCCCTGGCCAGGCCGGCGCGCTTGCGCATGCCGCCGGAGATCTCGCCGGGCAGCTTGCCCTCGGCGCCCTGCAGGCCGGTGAGCTCCAGCTTCTCCAGGACGATCCGCTTGATCTCGGCCTCGGACTTCTTGGTGTGCTCGCGCAGCGGGAAGGCCACGTTGTCGAACAGGTTCATCGACCCGAACAGCGCGCCGTCCTGGAACAGCACCCCGAACAGCTTGCGGACCTCGTAGAGCTTGGCCTCCGAGCAGGTCACGATGTCCACGCCGTTGATCACGCAGCTGCCCCGGTCCGGCTTGAGCAGGCCGATCATCGACTTGAGGAAGACCGACTTGCCGGTGCCCGACGGGCCGAGCATCACCGAGACCTCGCCCGGCGGGAGCGTCAGCGTCACGTCCCGCCAGATGGCCTGCTTGCCGAAGGACTTCGTCAGCCCCTCGATGACCACCTCGGCGCCCATCGGACCTCCCGACCTGTGCTCCGCCGCCCCGACCGCCCTGCCGGGAACCGCGTCAGTGGATGCAACGACGGCGACCCACCCGGGTTATGGGCAAGTTACTGCCGAGTTGGAAAAATACTCGGACAGCTCTCGCGGCGCTCACCGGGGTTGTGCACGTGCGCGCAAAAGGGCCCGGTACCTCGACGGTACCGGGCCCTTCGCGCAGTCGCGGAGCAGGTTACTTGACGGTGACCTTGGCGCCCGCGGCCTCGAGCTTCTCCTTGGCGGCGTCCGCGGCCTCCTTGTTGACCTTCTCCAGGAGGGCCTTGGGAGCGGCCTCGACCAGCTCCTTGGCCTCCTTCAGGCCCAGGCCCGAGACGACCTCGCGGACGACCTTGATGACCTGGATCTTCTTGTCACCGGCGGCCTCGATGATGACGTCGAACTCGTCCTGCTCCTCGGCGGCCTCGGCCGGGGCGGCACCCGGCGCGGCGGCGGCCACGGCGGCGACCGGCGCGGCGGCGGTGACCTCGAAGACCTCCTCGAACTGCTTCACGAACGCCGACAGCTCCAGGAGGGTCATCTCCTTGAAGACGTCGATGAGCTCGTCGTTGCTGAGCTTCGCCATGGTGGCGGTCCTTTCGCTAGCACACCCGGTCGAACGGGCGCGGTGTACTTACCGGGTGGTGGTTCAGCTCTCGGCAGGCTCGCCCGCGGCGGCCTTCTTGTCCTGCAGGGCGGCGGCCAGGCGCGCGACCTGCGAGGCGGGGGCGTTGAACAGGCCTGCGGCCTTGGCCATGTTGCCCTTCATCGCACCGGCCAGCTTCGCGAGCAGGACCTCGCGGCTGTCCAGGTCGGCGATGGCGGTGACCTCGTCCACGGACAGCGCCTTGCCGTCCATGTAGCCGCCCTTGACGACCAGGCCCTTGTTGTCCTTCGCGAAGTCGCGCAGGGCCTTGGCCGCCTCGACCGGCTCGCCGGTGACGAACGCGATGGCGGTCGGGCCGACGAACAGGCTGTCGAGGCCCTCCACGCCCGCGTCCGCGGCGGCGCGCTGGACGAGGGTGTTCTTGGCGACGCGGTAGGACGTGCCGGTGCCGAGAGCGCGCCGCAGCGTGGTGATCTGCGCCACGGTGAGGCCGCTGTACTCGGTGACGACGGCGGCCGAGCTGGTGCGGAACCGGTCCGCGATCTCGGCGACCGCGGAGACCTTGTCGGGCTTCGCCATGGTTGCCTCCTCTCGTGTGCGTGGTGACGCCGGCACGCGAGAGCCCAGCAACGACGAAGCGCCCCGGCGCAGAGCGGCACGGGGCGCACGAGACAGGAAGCTCAGCAGACCACGTTCCCCTGCGCGGGCCGCCCGTGTCACGGGGCCTTCGTCCGTTGCGACCCCGGGGGGGGCAGCGCGGGAAACCAGCGGTCTTCGGTAGAACCGGTGACGAGAGTACGCCCCCGCCGGTCGACTCTCCAAATCGGGTCACGGCATGATGGTCGACGTGGCCGACAACCAGCGCCCCGAGGACCCCGAGCAGCGCCCGGAGCAGTCCCGACCCCCGGCGCTGCGCCCGCCCACGCCGCCCGCCGCGCCCCCCGCCCAGCCCCCGCTGCCCGGCACGCCCGTCCCGCCCCCGACCCCGGTGGGCCCGGACGAGCAGGAGCGCTGGCGGCAGTTCCAGGAGTTCCAGCGCTTCCAGGAGTGGCAGCGCTCGTCGCAGTTCGGCACCCCGGACGCCGGGCCCACCGAGGACCGGCCCCCGCGCAAGGGCAAGCCGCTGTGGCGCAGGGTCCTGCTGTCCAAGTGGTCGCGCCGGGTCCTCTACCTGCTGGTCGTGGTGCTGGTGCTCAACTGGGCCTACCAGCACTACTTCGGCGGCCCGGACGAGAACCTGCCCGCCTCGGTGACCGGCGGCGGCAAGACCGAGCGCAACAAGGTCTTCGAGTTCAGCGGCGAGGAAGCGGTCCGCAAGGTCTACAACGACATCGCCCAGGACCTGTCCCGCAACGCCTGCGACCGGTTCGCCACGGCCGAGGTGGAGCAGAGCTTCGCCGACCACTTCAACGCCCCCGACTGCGAGACGGCCGTGCACCGCCTGCACGCCCAGATCCCCAAGCGGACCGGCGCGGTGAACACCTTCGCCGAGGCGTCCTTCCTCAAGGTCGACCGGGACACCTCGGCCCAGCCCGACCCGGACGCCCAGGTGTTCAGCGGGTGCGGGCTCGACACCGGCACCGGTCCCCGCCTCGGCCAGTTCACCGCCGAGAAGATCGCGGGCTCCGCGGGCGGGCAGTGGATCATCACCGCGCACTCCCGCGAGACCTGCCCGACCTCCTGACCCGCCCCCGGACGCCGAACGGGCGGCCCCCCGGTGTGGGGGGCCGCCCGTTCGGCGTGGTGCGGGGTCGGGTCCGTCAGACCGCGGCCTCGTCCTCCAGCAGGTTGCGGGTGCGCGCCGGGTCGACCGGGATGCCCGGGCCCATGGTGGTGGAGAAGGTGATCTTCTTCAGGAACCGGCCCTTGGCCGCGGACGGCTTGGCCCGCAGGACCTCGTCCAGCGCCGCGGCGTAGTTCTCGACCAGCTTCTCCTTGTCGAAGGAGACCTTGCCGATCACCAGGTGCAGGTTGGCCTGCTTGTCCACCCGGAAGTTGATCTTACCGCCCTTGATGTCCGCGACGGCCTTGGTGACGTCCGGGGTCACGGTGCCGGTCTTGGGGTTGGGCATCAGGCCGCGCGGGCCGAGGATGCGGGCGATGCGGCCCACCTTGGCCATCTGGTCCGGGGTGGCGATCGCGGCGTCGAAGTCGAGCCAGCCGCCCTGGATGCGCTCGATCAGCTCCTCCGAGCCCACCGCGTCGGCACCGGCGGCCTCGGCCTCGGCGGCCTTGTCGCCGGTGGCGAAGACGATGACGCGGGCGGTCTTGCCGGTGCCGTGCGGCAGGTTGACGGTGCCGCGGACCATCTGGTCGGCCTTGCGGGGGTCCACGCCGAGCCGGATGGCGACCTCGACGGTCGCGTCCAGCTTGACCTTGGAGGTCTCCTTGGCGAGGGTGGCCGCCTCGAGCGGGCTGTAGAGCCGCTCGCGGTCGACCAGCTCCGCCGCCTGACGGTACGCCTTGCTGCGCTTTGCCATTGCTGTTCCTCTGCAGAAGTCCTGGAGTGCGGTCCCGGTCAGGAAGCCCGGTCCCGCCGATCAGTCGTGGTAGGGGCCAGCGCCTGGCCCTCCCACGCGTGCTGAGCTGGGGCGGGGGCCCCTACTCGACGGTGATGCCCATCGAGCGGGCGGTGCCCGCGATGATCTTGGCGGCCTGGTCGATGTCGACCGCGTTGAGGTCGGTCTTCTTGGTCTCGGCGATCTCGCGCACCTGGTCCCAGGTCACCTTGGCGACCTTGGTCTTGTGCGGCTCGGCCGAGCCCTTCTCCACCCCGGCGGCCTTGAGCAGCAGCTTGGCCGCGGGCGGGGTCTTGAGCTTGAAGTCGAACGAGCGGTCCTCGTAGACCGAGATCTCGACCGGCACCACGGAGCCGCGCTGGGACTCGGTGGCGGCGTTGTAGGCCTTGCAGAACTCCATGATGTTCACGCCGTGCTGGCCCAGCGCGGGGCCGACCGGCGGGGCGGGGTTGGCCAACCCCGCCTTGATCTGCAGCTTGATGATCGCTGCGAGCTTCTTCTTCTTGGGGGGCATCTCGATTCCTGTTCCTGTGCTGGGTGACCGGCGGACCGGCCACGGTCACCCGGCCGCGGCGAATGGCTGCGCCGCGGTCGGCCGCCCGGGGACCCGCGCACGGCGCGGGCGCCCGGTCAGATCTTGGAGACCTGGGTGAAGGAGAGCTCGACCGGGGTCTCCCGGCCGAAGATCGACACCAGGACCTTCAGCTTCTGCTGGTCGGCGTTGACCTCGCTGATCGTGGCGGGCAGCGTGGCGAACGGGCCGTCCATGACGGTGACCGACTCGCCCACCTCGAAGTCCACCTCGACGGTCGGGCGCACCGCGGTGGCGGTGCCGCCGCCCGCCTTGGCCGCGGCGGGCTTGGCCTCCTCCACCTGCGGGAGCAGGAACTTCAGCACGTCGTCGATGGTCAGCGGGGACGGCTTGTTCGTCGCGCCGACGAAGCCGGTGACGCCGGGGGTGTTGCGGACCGCGGACCAGGAGGCGTCCGTCAGGTCCATCCGGACCAGGATGTAGCCGGGCAGCACCTTGCGCTGCACCTGCTTGCGCTGGCCGTTCTTGATCTCGGTGACCTCTTCGGTCGGCACCTCGACCTGGAAGATGTAGTCCTCCTGGTCGAGGGTCTGGATGCGGGTCTCGAGGTTGGTCTTGACCTTGTTCTCGTACCCGGCGTAGGAGTGCACGACGTACCAGTCGCCGGGGGCGCTGCGCAGCGCGTCGCGCATCTCGGCCACCGGGTCGGCGGGCGGGGCGTCGATCGGCGCCTCGTCGGCGTCGGCCGCCGCACCCTCAGCGTCGTCAGCGTCAGCGCTCTCGGCGGTGTCGACGTCGTCGCTCTCGGCGGTGTCGGTGTCGGAGTCCTCGGTGTCCGCCGGGTCCTCGTCGTCGGAGCCCTCGGCGGCGGAGTCGGCGTCGTCGGACTCGGGGGCCCCGGCGTCCACGGCCGCGCCTGCGGTGTCGTCGGTGTCGACGTCGGCGGTGGCCTCGTCGGACTCCGCGAGCAGGTCGTCGTCGGTGCGGGGGGACAGCTCGCCTGGGTCAGCGGCGCCGTTCTCGGCGGTCACGGTTGGTCTCGCTTCCTTTCCTTGCATCACGTCCCCAGGCCGGGCCCCGGGCGCGCCGCGGGCGGCGCGGTGCCTTGAGGCCGCCTCAGGCGAACAGCCAGAAGACGCCCTTGCCGAGGAGCAGGTCGAGGCCGGAGACCAGCGCGACCATGAACGCGACGAACACCAGCACCACCAGGGTGTAGGTGGCCATCTGCTTGCGCGTGGGCCAGATGACCTTGCGCAGCTCGGCGACGACCTCGCGCAGGTACCGCGCGATGCGGGCGAAGAAGCCGACCTTCTCGGCCTTGCGCTCGCGGTTCGGGGTCGGGCGCCCCTTCTTGTCGGCGGCGGGCTTGTCCGCACCGGCGCCAGCGGCGGTCTTGCCCGCGGGGCGGACCGCCTTGACCTTCTCGGTCTTGGGGTCGGCGTCCTTGCGCGCGGCGGGGCGGTTCGCGCCGCGGCGCTCGCGCCGGGCAGCGGCGGTGGACGGACGGGGGGCGGACTCCTGCCCCTCTTCCCGCTCCTGGTCCTCGGCCACGCCATCCTCCACTCGGTGTGTGTGTTCGTCGGGGCCGGCTGAACACCTCAGCCGGCCCCGACGTCCAACGCAGGGGCGACAGGAATCGAACCTGCAACCTGCGGTTTTGGAGACCGCTGCTCTGCCAATTGAGCTACGCCCCTCCGCGGCCCGGGGGCCGCGCCTGACCAACCCAGCTTAGCCTGCTCGCGCGGGCCAGTGGGCGCCAGGTGGTTCCGAGTACGGGAGCATACGGCACCCGGGGGCGGGCCCCGCAACCGAGGCCCACCCCACCGGGTGCCGGGGGTCAGCCCGCGGCCACGCCCAGCGACTTGAGCGCGTCCGCGAGGCGGCTCACGCCCTCCTCGATCTGGTCGTCGCGCACGCCGGAGTAGGCCATGCGCAGCGACGAGCGCCCGCCCTCCAGCAGGAAGTCGGTGCCCTTGACGAAGGTGACCCCGCGCTCCTCGGCGGCGGTGAGCAGCTGCGCCACGTCGACGCCCTCGGGCAGCTCCACCCACATGAAGTAGCCGCCCTCGGGAGCGGTGAACTTCGCCTCGGGCAGGTGCTTCTCCAGCGCGGAGCACAGCGTGGCCACCCGCTCGGCCAGCGCGGCGTTCACCTTGGCCACCGACCGGTCCAGGCCGCCGCTCGCGGCGAACTGGTAGATCACGGCCTGGGCGAACATGTTCGGCGAGATGTAGGTGTTGGTCGCCCGCACCCGCACCTTCGCGATCAGGTCCGCCGGGCCGACGAGGTAGCCGATGCGCACCCCGGGGGCGACGGTCTTGGAGAACGAGCTGGCGTAGACCACGCGGCCCTTGCCCCCGTCGAGCTCCAGCATCGTCGGCAGCGGCTCACCGGCGAAGCGGATCGAGACGTACGGGTCGTCCTCGAAGATGATGAAGTCGTGCTGCTCGGCCAGCTCCAGCAGCCGCTGCCGCTTGGCCAGGCTCAGCGTGTAGCCCGCCGGGTTCTGGAAGTTCGGGATGACGTGGGCGAACGTCGGGCGCAGACCGCCGTCGAGGGCCGCGGCCAGCTCGTCGACGTCGATGCCGTCGGTGGCCAGCGACACCGGGGTCACCACGGCGCCGCGCTCGCGCAGCCCGAGCAGGGTCCGGTCGTAGGTGGGGCGCTCGACGACCACCGGCTCGCCGCTGACGACCAGCTGGTCGAACAGGAAGGCGTCGGCCTGCATGGAGCCGTTGGTGACCAGCACCTGCTCCTCGGCCACGCCGTGCCGGTCGGCGAGGAGCTTGCGCAGCTTGGGGTAGCCGATCGCGGTGCCGTACCCGAGCGCGCCGCCCGGGTCCTCGGTCAGCGCGGCGTCGGTGGCCGCCTTGAGGCCCTCGACGTCGATGATGTCGAGGGAGGGGGCGCCGCGGGCGAAGGAGATGAGGTCGGAAGCCGTCACGCCCGGGAATCTAGTCCTGGGGCGCGGCGCGGCGACAAGTGGGTTTCACTACCCGATCGCGTTGCGGTTTGGCCAGGCCCGCGCGACAAATGTTGCGAGATCTCACCTCGGCGCCGGAGCAATTGCGGCGGTCAGGGCCGCACGACCGCCACGGCCTTGCCCAGCACGGTGCGCCCGCCCGCCTTGGCCGTGATGGTCACGGTGAGGTCGCCGCCCTCGGCGACGTCGGTGACCTTCGCGGTCAGCTCCACGAGCGCGCCCTTGTCGTCGTCGGGCACCACCACGGGCCGGGTGAACCGGGCCGAGTAGGACACCAGGGTCCCGAGCCGGGCCTGGGTGACCACGCGCCCGGCCACGGCCATCGTCAGCATCCCGTGCGCGATGACGTCGGGGAGCCCGACCTCGGTGGCGAAGCGCTGGTTCCAGTGGATCGGGTTGAAGTCCAGCGACGCGCCCGCGTACCGGACCAGGTCGGAGCGGGTGAGCCAGACCTCCAGCGGCGCCAGCTCGTCGCCCTTGGCCGGTGCCATCACGCCACCCCCGCGTCGCGCACGACCAGCTGGGCCCGGGTGGTCACCCGGGGCTCGCCCGCCTCGGTGGTGATCTCCGCGCGCAGGGTGATGAAGTCGTTGCCCGCCCGGTGCATGATCGACTCGACCGCCGGGGTGCAGACCAGCCGGTCGCCCGCGACCACCGGCGCGTGGTAGGTGAAGGACTGGTCGCCGTGCACCATCCGGTCGTAGTCCAGCCCCAGCTGCGGGTCGCCGACGATCTCGTTGATCGCGGCGAGGTTGAGGATGGTGGTGAAGGTCGGCGGGGCCACCACGTCGGGGTACCCGGCGGCGCGGGCCGCGGCGGGGTCGCGGTGCAGCGGGTCGTCGGCGCCGACGGCGTCGGCGAACTCCCTGATCTTCTCCCGGCCCACCTCGTACACCGGGCCCGGCGGGTAGGTGCGCCCCGCGAACGACTGGTCAAGTGCCACCCCGGCACCTTACCGACCCCCGCGCGCCGCCCCCCGCCCCCCGCACGGCCCCCGGGAATGACGAAAGCCGCCCCACCTCGCGGTGGGACGGCTCCGGTCGACGCCGCCCGGTTCAGGCAGCCGCTGGGGTCAGCGGGTCTCCTTGTGGAGCTGGTGGGTGCCGCAGTTCGGGCAGAACTTCTTCAGCTCCACGCGGTCCGGGTCGTTGCGCCGGTTCTTCTTGGTGATGTAGTTGCGGTGCTTGCAGCTCTCGCACGCGAGCGTGATCTTCGGCCGCACGTCAGTAGAAGCCACAGCAATGCCTTTCGTAACCGATGACCGACCCTGGGGCCGGTTCCCGGCAGCACCCCCCGGGCGGGGATCGAATCGACGCGGGCCGAGTGTAACTCCCGGTCAGCCGAACCCGACCACCAGGACAACCCACCACTCCCGGGCGGCATTCCCCGGTCGGCCGCACCCGGCCACCCGAAGTCGTCCACCCACCCGCTCCCCCGAGTCGGGGGTCCGGGGGTCGCCCCCCGGGTCAAAAGCGAGGTGGCCCAGGCCAGCGCGGTCCGCTGGCAGGGGTCACCCATCCACGTAGCGACGGCCGGACTCGAACCGGCGACACAACGATTATGAGCCGTTTGCTCTACCGACTGAGCTACGCCGCTGTGCAGTGACCATGGTACATGGTAGAAGCCGCGACTACACCGCACTATTCCCGGTGTGACCGCGGCTTCACCCTGCGAGCCCCTTTACGGAATCGAACCGTAGACCTTCTCCTTACCATGGAGACGCTCTGCCGACTGAGCTAAAGGGGCAGGTCTTGCTCGCGCCGCCCGGTTTCCCTGGCGACGTGGAGAACCATACACGGCCCCCCGGCGGGCTCAAAACCGGGGGGTCACTTCAGGAGAGCAGGGTCAGCACCGTCTCGTCCCGCAGGCCCCTGGCCTGCGTCGTCCTGGCCTGCAACCAGGCCTCCAGCCTGCTCTCCGACAGCGGCCGGGAGATCAGGTAGCCCTGGGCGACGTCGCAGCCCATCGACGCCAGCTGGTCGCGGGCGGCGTCGTCCTCGACGCCCTCGGCCACCACGGTCAGCCCGAGCGAGTGGCCCAGCTCGACGATGGAGCGCACCACGGCCAGGTCGCCCAGGTCGGTGCCCATGCCGAGCACGAAGCTCTTGTCGATCTTCACCTCGTCCACCGGCAGCTGGCGCAGGTAGGCCAGCGAGGAGTAGCCGGTGCCGAAGTCGTCGACGGCCAGGGTGACCCCGAGGGTGTGCAGGCGGCGCAGCACCGGCAGCGCGCGCTGCGGGTCGGCCATCACCCCGGACTCGGTCAGCTCCAGGGTCAGCAGCTCCGGCGGGACGTCGTGGCGGGCCAGGGCCTCGGCCACGCGGTCGGGGAAGTGCGGGTCGTCGAGGCTGCGCACGGACAGGTTCACCGCGGCGGCGATGCGCAGGCCGCGGTCGAGCCACTTGCGCACCCGGATCAGCGACTGGTCCATGACGAAGCCGGTGAGCGCGTCCACCAGGCCCGCGGCCTCCACGGCGGGGACGAACTCGTCCGGGTCGAGGCGGCCGAACTCCGGGTGCCGCCAGCGCACCAGCGCCTCCACGCCGATCACCTGCCGCGACGGCAGCGCCACCTTCGGCTGGTAGTGCACCTTGACCTGGCCGGACTCCAGCGCGTGCCGGAACTGGGTGACCAGCTGGAAGCGGCGCAGGAAGACCTGGCCCATGGTGGGCAGGTAGGCGCGCACGGTGTCGCCGCCGGAGCGGGCCGCGCGCAGCGCCACGTCCGCGCGCTGGAGCAGCGCGTCGACGTCGAGTTCGAGGGAGTCCTCCTCGGCGTCGGCGGTGCGCGGGGTGCAGTAGCCGACGACGGCGGCGGCCTCGACGGTGAGCCGGTCCACCGGGTAGGGCGCGGCCAGCCCGGCGCGCAGCAGCTCGGCGACCTCGTGCGCCTGCTCGGGGGTGGTGTCGAGCAGCAGCACCGCGAACTGCCCGCCCTCCAGCCTGGCCAGCGCCACGTCCGGGCCGAGCGCGTCGCGCAGCCGCCTGCCCGCGGCGACGACCATCCGGTCGCTCCAGGCGTAGCCGAGGGCGTCGCTGACGGTGGAGAGCACGTCGAGGTCGACCCGCAGCACCACCGAGTCGGGGTGCTTGCGCAGCGGCTCGCCCGCCGCGCGGCGGAAGCCGGGCCGGTTGAGCAGGCCGGTGAGCGGGTCGTGGTAGGCGTCGTGGCGCAGGGTGGCCAGCAGCCTGCGGTTGTCCATGGCGGTCGCCAGGTGGCTGGCCATGGTGCCGATCAGCCGGGTGTCGGCCTGGCCGAAGCCGCGCCAGCGGGAGAGCTTGTCGTGCGCCTCGACCACGCCGAGCAGGTGGCTGGCGCTGCGCAGCGGCACCACCAGCGCCTCGTCGGCGCCGCGGCGCAGCAGCGCGTGGCGCACCTCGGGGACCGCGTCGCCGCGGCGGAAGTGGCGCACGTGCGAGCCGGGCAGCCGCAGCAGGGCGTCGGCGCGCGGGCCGGAGGCCTGCGCGGCGTGCACCTCGGCGGGCAGGTCGGAGCCGGAGACGACGGTGTGCAGCGGCAGCTGCGGGTCGAAGCGCAGCCGCAGCACCACCCTGGCCGCGCCGAGCTGCTCCTTGATCCGCTCGGCGATGGCCTGCCACTCGTCGATCTCGGTGGCGCCCGCGACCTCGTGCGGGTCGGCCAGGCCGAGCGAGGGGCGGGCGGCGGCCTGGTGGCCGGAGCGGGCGACGATGAGGCTGACCTCGGACAGCGCCTCCAGGTCGCGCTGCTCGCGCAGCAGCCCGGAGTAGGCGATGTAGAGCGCGGCCAGCCCGCCCAGGGCCAGCACCAGCAGCGGCCACCCGGCCTCGGCGTGCGCGACGACCTGGTAGCCGACGACGCCGACGGAGGCGTTGACCAGGCCCAGCACCAGGGTGCGCAGCATGAGCCGGACAGCGGCGCCCAGCCGCATCCGGCGGCCGAGCACGCGCACGCACACCAGGGCGAGCAGGGTGGAGGTCAGCGGGGCTGCCAGGGCGCCTGCGAGCGCGCCCGCCCACGCGGGCCCGCTGCCCGCCATCGCCCGGTCGACCAGCCCGCAGACGGCGAACGCCGCGGTGATCTCGAAGACCATGGCGCCCGCGTTGTAGAGGATGCGGTCGTTGACCCTGCGCACCAGCAGGGTGCCCACGCCCGCGACCAGGTGGGCGGCGAGCACCACCTCGAACGGGGCGACGAACAGCCCTATCACCAGCGGTATCTCGGAGAAGGAGATCGTCCAGGAGACCCCGCCGCGCACGTCGACGTTGATCGCCAGCTGCTCGGCGACGAGGAAGCCGAGGGCGAGCACGAGCCCGATCCACACCAGCCGCACCCCGCCCGCGGGCGGTTCCCAGGCCGAGACCAGGCCGGCGCCGACGAGCGAGGAGACGAGCACGAGGACGGAGAAGACGAGGAAGCGGTGGTCGGGGGGCGCGTCGGCGGCGGCCCACCCCTGGCCCTCGTCGGTGGTGCGGGGGTAGTCGGGATCGGCGCCCGCCACCACCGGCGCACCGGTGTCGGCCGCGCCACGGTGGTCCGGCATGCAACCTCCTCGGACGGCCGGTGGGTGGCCCTGCTGGCCTCCCCCGCGCATGGCAGGTCCCCCGACGGCCCGCTGACTGTACCCCGATCAGGCGAAGCAAGCACGTGTGCTAGTCACTGGTGGAGACCACTTCCCCGCCGCGCGGGGACCGCCCTGCGCCGGTCGTGGCTCGTCATCGCACGTCCGGTGCCCCGGCTCCCCGATCAGTGAGCGACGGTCATCACTGCGGACGGCGACCGCGGCGCGCGCGGAATCACCCCGTCGGTCCAACCCCGCTCCCCCGCGGCGGCACGGTCCGGGTGCGCTTGGATGCCCCCGTGGACCTCGACGCCGCCCTGGCCACCGCCGACGAGCACGCCGCCCGCCTCGCGGACCTCGACCCCCTGCTCCCCCCGCCCGCGCCGCTGGACCCCGCGGCGGGCGAGCTGCTCCAGTGCCCCGGTGGCGTGGGGGTCGCGGGCTTCGTCGAGTCCCCCGTGGGCACCGCGGCCCGCACGTGGGACGCCGCCCGCAGGCACACCCTCACCGTGCGCCTCGCGGGCGAAGACCCGGCGGGGTCCCTCGGCGCGCTGCTCGACCAGTGGCTGCCCCTCGTGCGGTCGCGCGCCGCCCGGGGCGACCTCGACGCGGCGGCCGTGGTGGAGGTCCCCAGCCGGGACACGCGGCCGGTGCTCGCCCTGGTGCACCGCGGGTTCACGCCCGTGAGCGCGGTGGCCGTCCGCACCCCGCACCGCCCCGGCCCGGCGGGGTCGTCGGAGGTGACCATCCGGCAGGCCACCCCCGACGACCTCGACCGGTTGGTGGCGCTGAACCTGGAGGTCGTCGACTACGACGCGCCGTTCGGGAAGGTGACGCCCCGGGACGACACCGCCGAAGCCCTCCGCAACCAGCTCACCTACCTGCTGTCGGAGGCGGACCCGGCGGTCTGGGTGGCGGAGCGGGACGGGGTCGCCCTGGGCCACGTCCACCTGCAACTGCCCCCGCTCTCGGCGTGGGCGGCCCGCTTCACGTCGCTGCCGAACGTCGCCTACCTGGCCAGCCTCGGCGTCACCGCGGCCTGCCGCGGCGGTGGGATCGGCAACGCGCTGGCCCGCTTCGCCCACGACGTCCTCGACGCGTCGGGCCTGCCCGCGACGCTGCTGCACCACGCGCTGCCCAACCCGCGCTCGACGCCGTTCTGGTACTCCCACGGCTACCGCCCGCTCTGGACGACGTGGGTCCGCCGCCCGGCGCACCCGTGACGCCCGCGGCTCAGGCCCGTTCCCGCAGCACCATCTCCACGCCCAGGAACCGCCCGAGGTCAGCGACCTCGGCCCGCAGCAACGCCCCCACCCCGCGGGGCAGGATCGCGAACGGCGCCACCTCCACCACGCCGCCCTCGGTGCCCCAGGTGCCCACGACCCCGCCGTCGACCAGCACCACCGGCAGGGTGACGCCGCCGTCGACCACCCGCCCGTCGAACGCCGCGGGCACGATCCCCACCCGCGACCGGTAGCCCACCAGGAACGCGTCGGCGTTGCCGAGCAACCGGACCGTGCGCGGCGGTTCGGCAGGCGCGGCGGGCGGGAAGCGCCCGGACACCGCCGCCTTCGCCTTGCCGGTGGGCAACCCGGACCAGGCGGCGAAGTCCTCCCAGCCCGCGGGCCCGTAGCCGTCCAGGTAGCGGCCCGCCAACCGGTCGAGCAGCACGGCCTCGTCCTCGGCGCACCCCTGCCCGCGGGCGAAGGCGGGTTCGCCGTCGCGGTCAGCGACCCGCACCAGCTCGCCGGTCATCGCCGCGTGCACGACGAGCTGGGCGAAGGCCCGGCTGTCGTCGACGGCCATGCCGGAGGCGGCCAGGTCGGACAGCAGCTCCGCGCGCGTGCGCGGCCCGGCGCCGACGGACTCGGCCAGCACCTTCACCCCGTGCGCCACGCGGCTGTCGTCGAGCCCCAGCGCGCGCCGCCGGTCGCGCAGCTCGGCGGAGGCGCGCGGGCCCAGCAGTGCGGTCAACCAGGCGGCGTCCTCGGCGGCGACCACGTGCAGCGCCCCGCGCATCGCCCAGGTGCGCACGAGCGCGCCGGAGGTGAGCGCGTCGTCGACGTCGGAGAGCACCAGGCCCGCGGTGCGGGCGCGCACGGCCAGCGCGGCGGCGAACACGTCGCGCGCGGGCTGGCCGACCACCCGGCGGACGGCGGCCACCGGGTCGCCGCCCCGGGGCCCGGCCAGGCCCTGCGCGACCGTGCGGGCTACGACGTCCACGGGCGTGCTCCAGTGCTCATGGGGCGCACGGTAGCGCGGTCGGCAGAATCTCCCGGGAGCGCGGCAACCTTCCGGGTGACCCGGTGCTCTAGGCAGTGATCGGGAGGTGACGGCGTGCCGGGTGAGGACCCGAGCTTCGACGCGTTCGTGCGGGAGCGCTACGGGGCTCTGCTCCGGTACGCCGTCATGCTCACCGGTCGCCGCCCCGACGCCGAGGAGGTCGTGCAGGAGGCGCTGCTGCGCTGCCTGGCCCGCTGGCGGCGGGTGCCCGCGGCCAACCAGGTCGCCTACGCCCGCAAGGCGGTGTACCACGAGTTCCTGCGCACGGTGCGGCGCAAGCCGCCGGTGCCGCTGGAGGACCACGTCGACCGGCTCGACGTCGCCGACTTCTCCGGCGCCGTCGAGGACCGCCAGCACGTGCTGCTGGTGCTGGGGCAGCTGCCCGCCCGGCAGCGCGCCGCCGTGGTGTGCCGGGTGGTGCTGGACATGACCGAGGCGCAGGCCGCCCAGGAGCTCGGCTGCTCGGTGGGCACGGTGAAGTCGTTGACCAGCCGGGGGTTGGCCAGGGTGAGACAGCTGTGGGGGGCCGACGAGCCCGCCTCGCCGGGAAGGAGGGGCACGTGATCGCCGAGGAGCGCGACGTGGTCGCCCGGCTCCGGCGCGAGCTCGACGCGGTCGAGGTGCGCGGGGGCCACGACGTCGAGGGGCTGCTGGGCGCCCTGCACCACCGCAGGCGGGTGCAGCGCAGGCGGCGCACCGCGGTCGCGGGGGCCGCGGCGGCGGTGGTGCTCGCGGTCGCCGCGGGCGGGGTCGTGTCCTGGCAGCGCGGGTCGGCCCCGGGCATCCCGGTGGCCGAGGCGGTGGCCGAGTGGTCGCCGCGCGGCCCGCTGGTCGCCGACGCCGGGCTGGTCGAGCGGGCCAGGGCGGTGTGGCCGCGCGGCGGCGCGCGCGTGCTCTACGCGGGCACCTCGCCCAACCGGGCGGCGTCGATGGTCGTGGTGGTGCTGGCCGCGGTGGACGAGCACGGCGACCCCCGGGTGGCCTTCGCCACCACGGCCGTCAGCGACGACGGCACCCCCGACCCGGGCCGGTTCGTGCTGCGCGCCACCGCCCCGGTCACCCGCGGCCAGCAGGCGGTGGGCTTCGTCTCGGCGGCCCCGCTGCCCGGCGACGACCCGATCGCCGGCGGCGGGTCGCTGGGCTTCGCGCTCTCGGCGCCCGGCGCCGAGGCGGTCACCCTGCGCACCTCCACCCTCGACGACCAGGTGCCCACCCCGTCGGTGGAGCCCGGGGTGACCTGGGCGCTGTTCCGGCCCGGGATCGGCGCGTGGAACGCGGTGGCGCTGGCGGGCCGGGCCGTGGTGCCGCTGGCCTCGGGCGCCGCCGACCCGGAGGTCACCGCGGTCACCCGGTCGGGGTCGGTGGCCGCGCTGCGGGTCAGCGGCGCCACCCCGGGCGACCTGATCTGCGACCAGGACGGCGTGCTGGGCCGGGTCGGCGCGGACGGGGTGGTCGACACCGACCTGGCCGCCGCCCTGGGCCCGGTGGCGACCGCGGTCGACGGCGTGCCCGGCAGGCTGGTGCGCGGGGACGGCGAGCTGCGGTTCGCCCCCACCACGGCGGACCTGCCCGCCCTCGGCAACCGGGTGCTGTACTCCCCGCCCGCGCACCCGTCGGTCCAGGTGACCGTCGGCCGCATCACCTCGGTGAACCCGTGGCGGGTGGAGCAGGCGGCGTCGCCGTCGACGGCCACCGCGGTGCTGCGGGTGGCCGTCGGCTGAGCGCCCGCCGCCTCAGATCGGGGAGGTCCACCCGTCGCCCCACACCCTGGCGGCGGTGTTCCACTCCTTGTAGATGCGGAAGTAGTGCTCGTGGCCGTTGGTCAGGCCCGTCCAGCAGTACCCGAAGTAGCCCCCGGTGAGCGCGTACCGCGCGGTGAGCCCCTTCTTCAGGTCCGTGCCGTAGGCGTCCCACATCTCCACCTTGACGACCTGGAAGAAGTACCCCGGGTCCGTGCTGCCCGCCCCCCGCAGGCTCACGCACGCCCGCCCGGCCACCGGCCAGAACGTGCGCGAGGTGAGGCTGCGGGTGAAGTCGTAGGAGAAGGTGAACGGCAGGTACGACGCCTGCACCCCCACCTGCCCCGACGGCCGGTCCTGCCCGGTGTCGGGCAGCAGGTCCAGCTTCACGGCCCCCTTCGGCGGCGCCCCCACCCGCGCCGCGTCCACCTCCCGCGCGGGCGCGGCCTGCGCCACCCCACCCGGCCCACCCAGCCCGCCGACGAGCACAACGGCCGCGAGAACCGCCCCTGCTCTGACATCCCACTTCACGCGAAAACCCCCCGCGTTCGACGACAACCCTGCGAAAACGACAACGCTGCGGAAACTACGACTACCACGCCGGTCAATCGACCCCCGCCCGGGTGATACCGCCTCGATTTCCCGCTCCCACCAGGCACTTTCGGCCGAACACCCACCCGCGCTACCACAGAGAGCGCAATCGACGGCGACCATTCGGCAGCAGTGAAGGGTGTCCGAACCGATATCTGTCGAATTTCTTTCCCCCGAAAAGCACACCACACCCCGCCACCCAGCCCCACACCCAGCGCGCACGCCCCGATGGCCCTGTCGGCACCGGCGCCGCGGACCGGTCCGGAACACCCCTCGGAAAGGTGTCGCCGTCCACTTCGGAGCGGTCCGCGCAGGGGAATCCCGAATACCCCGAGAATCCAACGAGGCCCGGTTCTCGTGATGAGAACCGGGCCTCGTGGTGGCGGGTAGAGGATTCGAACCTCTGTAGCTTTCGCGACGGATTTACAGTCCGCTCCCATTGGCCGCTCGGGCAACCCGCCGGGGTCCACCTCGTGGACGTCGGAGACCTTACCGGACGCGCCGCGGGGGGTGCTGCGGGGGTCCCCGGCGCGGGGGCGGGGTCGCGGGGGCGGGCGGCGGTAGCATCGGCGCGATCCCAGCGGCAGTGCGTAGCGGAGGTGCGTGTCACGTGGCAGACCCGTCGTTCGACGTGGTGAGCAAGGTCGACCGGCAAGAGGTGGACAACGCCCTGAACCAGACCGCCAAGGAGCTGTCGACCCGCTTCGACTTCCGCGGCACCGGCGCCGAGGTGAAGTGGACCGGTGAGGAGGCCATCGCCATCCAGGCCGAGACCGAGGAGCGCTGCGCGGCGGCGCTGGAGGTCTTCAAGGAGAAGCTGGTCAAGCGCAACATCTCGCAGAAGGCCTTCGACCACGGCGAACCCGCCCTCTCCGGCAAGGTCTACCGGCTCACCGGCACCCTCGTGCAGGGCATCTCCAGCGAGAAGGCCAAGGAGATCGCCAAGAAGGTCCGCGAGGAGGGCCCCAAGGGCGTCCAGGCCCAGATCCAGGGCGACCAGCTGCGCGTCTCGGGCAAGAAGAAGGACCACCTGCAGGAGGTCATCGCCCTGCTCAAGGCGGGCGACTTCGGCATCGCCCTCCAGTTCACGAACTACCGTTGATCCAACGCCGCTGACCTGGGGATATGCCTCACGCGGTGGTGCCGGGTACAACCCCGGTACACCCGAGTGAGGCATCCACCAGGCTGCGAGTCTGGTCAACGGCGTCCGGCCAGTACCCGACGTAGGTGTTGAGGGTGACCGTCGGCGTGGTGTGGCCCATCGCGAGCTGCACGGTCTTGACGTTGGCTCCGCCGAAGATCAGGACCGTGGCAAAGTAGTGGCGCAGGTCGCGAAGGCCGAACCCCTCGGGCAGGCCAGCGGCCTTGACCGCAGGACGCCAGATGTACGACCAGTCGGCCCGGTGGATCGGTCGGCCGTCCTCCCTGGTGAACACCAGCCGCGCGGCCCGGGAGACCGGGGTCCGGGGGTCGGTCTCGTCAGCGATCTCCGGCGACAGGGCCGGGAAGCGCCTCATAGGATCCCGCAGCGCGTCCGCGACGACCACGGGCAACTCGTTGGTCCGGGTGTGCTCAGCGAAGGGCACCGTGGGCCGGGCAAGGCCGCCCATGGAGCGCCTCGGAGTTGTTCGGTACGCCAAAGAGCAAGTGGAAGTTCGGCCTCGTGGCGTTCGCCGCCGACCGGGAGGCGTCGGGGCGTGACTGGAAGCCGGGCGACCAGACGAACGAGGTTCGCCGCGTCTCCGCTGACGCCGCCGAGGCTCGGGATCGAGGTCGGCGCCCCGGTGTGGGAGCGGGCGAGGCTGGTGAAGGACGCTGGAGTCCCCACACACACCCTCACGAGCTACTACCGGCCCGAGCACGTAGACGGCACGCCTCTCGTGGACCCGACACCCGGCCCCGCCACGCCGGGAGGTGGTTTCGCGGTGCTCACCCTCCGGGGTCTCGAACCTCACCACATGACCGAGACCGTGTTCGCCCGGATGCCGACCCCCGAGGAGTTGGAGATGCTCGAACTCCCCGCAGGCGAGCCCGTGATGATCCTGCACCGAACCACCTACACGCAGGCCAACGTGGCGATCGAGTACGCGACGGGCGTCCACTCCGCCAGCCGCTTTTCCTGGACCTACTCGTTCATCCTGCCGGACTAGCCGTGGCGATGATCCCGGAGGGCGACCGCGCGGCGGTGGAGGTCCTGTGGAACTACCACGACCTCGGGCACGTGTTGGAACCGACCGACGTCGGCATCGGGCTGGGCAGTCACGATCTTGGCGTGGCCACCTGCGCCGCCCAACTCTGGCACCAAGGCATGTTCCCGCGCATCCTGTTTACAGGCGCCAACGCCCCCACCACTGTGGACCGATTCCCCCGAGGCGAAGCCGTCCACTACCGCGAGCAGGCGCTGAGGTTGGGCGTACCTGGCAGCGTCATCCTTGTGGAGCCCAGGGCCACCAATACGGCCGAGAACATCACCTACGCGCGCGAGCTTCTGGCCAGTGAGAGCGTCCCCGTCCAGTCGGTCACATTGATCACGCGTCCCTATCAACAGCGCCGCGCCTATGCCACCTGCCGCAAACTCTGGCCCGAGGTCGAAGTCCTGTGCGCATCTCTGCCCCTCACGCTTGACGACTACGTCAACCAGATCGGCGACGCACAACGAATGATCAACATGCTCGTGGGCGACACCCAGCGCATCCGCATCTACGCCGAACAGGGCTACGCCATCCCACAGGACATCCTTCCCGCAGTCGAGGAAGCCTTCTCTCGACTGGTCGCGGCAGGCTTCACAACACGCCTGATCTCCCGCACATAGCCCCCACTGCTGCGCCGGAGCTTCTCGGTGAGCCGCACGAGCCTTCCATCACTCGGCGATGCGGTGAGGACTTTCTCTACTGGCTCAAGGCGGCCCGCCCTTCGGGCGGCCCGCTGGCACTCTGTGCTTTCCCCGGTCGGCTCAACCCCGCACGGGGCGTGCGGCCTTCGGCCGGTCCCCGCGCGGACGCCGACCGGCGAGGCGTGCCCAACGCGAGCCCCAGCCGTCCACCACGAGAACCACCCACGCGGCCACTGTGAGCCAAACGAGCGGGCCTACCGACAAAAGAAATGCCCTCGCCGGGCGGGCAGGCCAGCAGCGAGGCAGGCAGAGCGGTCGGGCTGCGGTCCGGAGGTGGCTGCCTGCCTCACCGCCGTCTATCCACGGGCTATCAGTCTGGCCACCAAGACGCAGAGCCCGGTCACTCGGCTGACGGACCCGCCAAGGGCTGCACTCTGGGGACCAGACTGATCGAATGCGCCCAGACGGCGGCGAGGAAGGAAGCCCCCTCCTAGTGAGGAGGAAGTTCCTGGTAGCCCGCTGCTCTCAAGATAGCGACTTGCGCCTCTGGATCGTTAATCACGCCGTCCAATCGGAAGTCGAGGTGCACCTGTCCGTTCAGCGGGTACATCACCTCTTCCACCCGCCGGGCACCCAGATTGGTCTTGCCATCCGCGCCTGGAAGAACTACAGCCTCCCCGACACGGGGTACGTGTGGGACATCTGCCTGCACCTGCTTGGTGAACCAACGGACCTCTCCGGACCTGCCGTCATCCAGGCGAATTCGGAGCACCATGTCAATCTTCACCCCGCAAGGATGCCACCAGTTGAGCTTCGTCACACCTGCGGGTAGAGAGGTGTGGTTCGCGCGTCGGTGGAGGCTGAAGGCGTTCCTCATGACGTTGGCAACTGTCAGGTTCGACATCTGGCCGGTACAAGTCCGGTACAGATCCAGCCTGATACCAGGCCTTACCAGCCATCACGCAACGGCACCAGTCCGCAGGTCAGACGGCTTCCGCTCGGGTTTTCCCAAGTCAGGCGCAGTTCACGAACTACCGCTGAGGTCTCGTGCGGCGTCCCGGTGCCGGGGGTGCCGGGGCGCGACCGGGGATCCACCCAGGCCCGAGCACGAGGGGGCGGGGGCTCCAGCGGGCCCCGGTAGCCTCGACGCGGGCAGGTGGTCGTGCCTGCCGGGACGAGACGACAGGGAGTCGTGATGAAGGGCATCGTGCTCGCGGGGGGCAGTGGCACGAGGCTGCACCCGATCACCCAGGCGGTGTCGAAGCAGCTGCTGCCGGTCTACGACAAGCCGATGGTCTACTACCCGATCTCGGTGCTGATGCTGGCGGGCATCCGCGACATCCTGATCATCAGCACGCCGACCGACCTGCCGATGTTCCAGCGGCTGCTGGGGGACGGGTCGCAGTTCGGGGTGAGCTTCAGCTACGCCGAGCAGGCCGAGCCCAACGGGCTGGCCGAGGCGTTCATCATCGGGGAGCCGTTCATCGGCTCCGACGACGTGGCGCTGGTGCTCGGGGACAACATCTTCTTCGGCACGGGCTTCTCCAAGCTCATGCGCGCCCACACCGAGCAGCTGGACGGGGCGGTCCTGTTCGGCTACCCGGTCAAGGACCCCGAGCGCTACGGCGTGGGTGAGGTCGGCCCGGACGGGATGCTGGTCTCCATCGAGGAGAAGCCCGCCGCGCCCAAGTCCAACCGGGCCATCACCGGCCTGTACTTCTACGACAACGACGTGGTCAAGATCGCCAAGGCGCTGGAGCCCTCGCCGCGCGGCGAGCTGGAGATCACCGACGTCAACCTGGAGTACCTGCGCCAGGGCCGGGCGCGCCTGCTCGACCTCGGCCGCGGCTTCGCCTGGCTGGACACCGGGACCCACGACTCGCTGCTGGAAGCGGGCCAGTTCGTCCAGACCCTTGAGCACCGCACCGGGGTGCGGGTCGCGTGCCTGGAGGAAGTCGCGCTGGAGCGCGGTTTCATCACCCCGGACCACGCCTACAAGCTGGGGGAGAAGCTGGCGAAGTCGGGCTACGGCCAGTACATCATGGCGCTGGCGAAGTCCGCCGGGGCCTGATCGCCGCACAGCGCGAGGACCCCCGCCCGGGCGCCGGGCGGGGGTCCTCCTCATTCCACAGGGGACTGTCCACGCGGGCCGGTTCACAGCTCCGGGAAGGACATCCGCTCCAGGCGCTCGATGCGGTCGGGGATCGGCGGGTGGGTGGAGAACGCCTTGGCCAGGCCGTCGCCGGGGCGGAACGGGTTGGCGATCATGAGGTGGGACTGGGCGACCAGGGCCGGTTCGGGGGCCAGCGGGGCGGCGCGGGTGCCCGCGTCGAGCTTGCGCAGGGCGTTGGCGAGGCCGAGGGGGTCGCCGGTGAGCCGGGCGGCGCTCTCGTCGGCCTGGTACTCGCGGCTGCGGCTGACGGCCAGCTGCACGAGGGTGGCGGCGACCGGGCCGAGGATGGCCACGAGCAGCAGCACCAGCGGGTTGTCGTCGTCATCGTCGCCGCCGAACAGGCCGGTGAACAGGGCGATGTTGGCCAGGGTGCTGACGATCCCGGCCAGCGCGCCCGCGACGCAGCTGATGAGGATGTCGCGGTTGTACACGTGCGACAGCTCGTGGGCCAGGACCCCGCGCAGCTCGCGCTCGTCCACCAGGTCGAGCAGGCCGGTGGTGCAGCACACGGCGGCGTTGCGCGGGTTGCGGCCGGTGGCGAAGGCGTTGGGGGCCTGGGTGGGGCTCAGGTACAGCCGCGGCATCGGCTGGCGGGCGGCGGTGGCCAGCTCGCGGACGATGCGGTAGAGCGCGGGCTGCTCGGCCTCGGACACCGGGCGGGCGCGCATCGCGCGCAGGGCCAGCTTGTCGGAGTTGAAGTAGGCGTAGGCGTTCACCGCGACGGCGACGCCGATGCCGATCAGCAGCGCCGTGCGGCCGAACAGCGAGGCGACACCGATGATGAGCGCGCCGAGCCCGCCCAGCAGGAGCGCCGTCTTGAGACCGTTGACGTGGCCGTGCACAGGGCGCTCCTCTCCGCTCCGGGACCCGGTGGGGGTTGTGAAGTCCTCGTTTCCCACCGCTGGGTCCAACGCGGGTTTAACCGGAGAAGTTCCAGCGGGTCCCTGAGTCAGTTGCCACTCTCGCCCCGGCGCCAGTACGTCGTGGGCCGCACCTGCTTGCGGGGGAACCCGCGCTCCTCCAGCAGGTGCGCGCGGACGGCGACCATCGCCGCGCGCTCGCCCGCCAGCCACACCTCGGGCGTGCCCTCGGGCAGCCGCGCCGCGCGGATGGCGTCCACCAGCACGGTGCTCTCCCCCGCGGGCGCGTCGCGGTGCAACCACGTGACCCCGGGGATGTCCTGCTCCTCCTCGGGACCCGCCACCTCGACGAACGCCAGCACCGGGGCGTCGACGGCGGCCATGATGTTCGCGATCGCGGGCAGCGCCGTCTCGTCGCCCGCGAGCAGGTACCAGTCGGCGGCCGGGTCGGGCTGGTAGACCGGGGACGGGCCGACGAAGATCACCTCGTCGCCCACCGCGACCCGCGACGCCCACGCCGAGGCCGGGCCCGCGTCGCCGTGCAGGACGAAGTCGAAGTCGACCTCGTTGGTGGCCGGGTCGTGCCTGCGGATGGTGTAGGTCCTGGTCAGCGGGCGCACCTGCGACCACATGCCGCGCGCGGACTCCAGCGTCAGCGGCTCCGGCAGCTCGGTGCCCTCGGGGTAGAAGTAGAGCATCACGTTCTGGTCGGTGCCCGCGCCCGCGAGGTCGGCCAGCGAGTCGTCGCGGACGGTGACCCTGGCCAGGTTCGGGGTCACCCGCTCGACGCGCACCACCGGGACGCGCCAGAGGCGGGTCTCCTGCCTGCGGGAGCGGCGGCGGGTCGGGCTCTGCGGGTTCGTGCTCACCCTGCTCATCCTCGCAGGGGCCGCGGCGGCCCCCGTTCGGCGGCACCGCGGGCGCCGGGACCGGCCTACTGTTCGTCCGAACGAACAGGAGGCTCCCATGGTGGTGGCACCCCCGGCGCGGTTCGCGGGCCTGGTGGCGACCGCGCAAGCGCTTGCCGACGGCGCGGTGACCTCGGTCGAGCTGGTCGACCGAGCGCTGGCCGAGGTCGAGGACACCCAGCCGACGCTCAACGCCTTCCGGGTGGTGCGCGCCGAGCGGGCCAGGGCGGAGGCCGCGGCGGCCGACGAGCGGCTGCGCGCGGGCGAGCGGGCGCCGCTGCTCGGGGTGCCGCTGGCGATCAAGGACGACGTCGACATCGAGGGCGCGCCCACGGCGTTCGGCTGCGCGGGCGAGTTCCCGGTGCGCACCGCCGACTGCGAGCTGGTGCGGCTGCTCAAGGCGGCCGGGGCGGTGATCGTCGGCAAGACCAACACCCCGGAGTTCGGGCAGTGGCCGATCACCGAGGGCACCGCGTTCGGCGTGACCCGCAACCCGTGGCGGCTCGACCACAGCCCCGGCGGCTCCTCGGGCGGGTCGGCGGCGGCGGTCGCGGCGGGGGTCGTGCCCGCGGCCGTGGGTTCCGACGGCGCCGGGTCGGTGCGCATCCCGGCGGCGTGGACGAACCTGGTGGGGGTCAAGCCCACCCGGGGCAGGCTCTCGCCGCTGCCGGAGGTGGAGCTGTTCCACGGCATCACCACCAGCGGGGTGCTGGCCAGGACCGTAGCCGACGCCGCGCTGCTGCTCGACGTCCTCGCCGACACCGGCACCCGCTTCCAGCGGGCCGCGGCCACCCCGCCGCGGCGGCTGCGGGTCGCGCTGTCGCTGCGGCCCGCGTTCACCGGGGTGCGGGTGCGGCTCGACCCGCAGGTGCGCGCGGCCGTGGTGCGGCTGGCCAGGGTGCTCACCGGGCTCGGGCACGAGGTGCTGGTGGCCGACCCCGCCTACGGGCTGATCGGGCTGAACTTCCTGCCGCGCTCGCTGGGCGGCCTGCACGACTGGCACGGGCGCGTCCCCGACCCGCTGCTGCTCGACCCGCGCACCCGGGACAACGGGCGCATGGGCGGGCTGCTGCGCGGGCGGGCGCTGGGCGCGGCGCGGGCCACCCTCGGGCTGTTCCAGCGCCGGGTCGGGCGGGTGTTCGAGCGGGCCGACGTCGTGCTCACGCCCACCACCGCCGAGCAGCCGCTGCCGGTGGGCGGCATCGACGGCCTCACCGGCTGGCAGACCGACCAGCGCATCATCAAGGCGTGCCCGTACGCGTGGCCGTGGAACGTGCTGGGCTGGCCGGGGGTCAACGTCCCGGCCGGGCTCACCGACGAGTTCCTGCCGGTGGGCGGGCAACTGCTCGGCCCGGCCGACAGCGAGGACATGCTGCTGTCGCTGGCCGCGGAGCTGGAGGGCGTCGAGCGCTGGCACGAGCGGACGCCGCCGCGTGCGTGAGCGCATCCTGCGCGCGGTGCTGCGGGTGCTCGGCGCGGTGGGGGTGGCGGGGCTGACCAACCGGCGCATCGCCGCCGAGGCGGGGGTGTCGCTGGGGTCGATCACCTACCACTTCGCCACGCAGACCGAGATGCTGCGCGCGGCCCTGCTGCTGTTCGTGCGCGAGGAGACCGCCCGGCTGGCGGAGTTCGCGCGGGAGCGGCCGGGGCCGGTGGGGGTGGCCGAGGCGGCGGCGCTGGTGGCCGAGGTGGTGGAGAGCACCACCTTCGGCCGCGAGGAGATCGCACCGCTGGAGCTGTACGTCCACGCCGGGCGCGACCCGCAGCTGCGACCGGCGGCCGAGGAGTGCTTCGCCGCCTACGACGCCTTCGCCGTCACCGTGCTGCGCGCGCTCGGCGTCCCCTCGCCCGAGCGGGTGGCGGGGGCGGTGGTGGCCCTGGTCGCGGGCACGCAGCTGCGCAGGCTCGCCACCGGCGGCGGCGGGGCCACCGGGCTGGCGGAGGCGGTCCAGCTGCTGGTCAGGCCGGGCGGCTGGTGAACACCGGCTGCGGCACGGCGGTGACCGCGCGGGTCACCTGCGGCGGCTCCTGGGCGTCCTTGTCGGGGGCGGCCTGGAACACGGGCAGCTGCGGGGTGGCGGGGCGCTGGCTGTTGTCGTCCAACGGGGTGGTCCTGTTCTGCGGGGGATGCGGTGTCACCGGCTAGATCGCCGGTGTCGATGCGGGTATTTCCCACTGCGACCCCAGCTGACACCGACAGCGCTGTGACGACCGCCACTGTGGCACGTTCGCACTGGTCAGGCTAGGTGCCTTTCGGGCTAATGGCCTCGTTGCGCATCGACTCCCAGGTCGACACCCACCACACCGACCGGGCTCAGGCAGCCCGGTCGCGCTCGGCGGCGAACGCCCGCTGAGCGGCGACCCCGACGACGCAACCATCGAGTTCTTCGAGCAAGGGGGTCACCAACCGCACGGCCGTCATCGTCCCCATCCTCGTCATCCACGGCGACACCGTCGTCCCCTTCGAGATCAGCGGCAAGCACACCGCCGAAACCCTCCGGGCGACCAGACCATGATCATCGAAGGCGGCCCCACGGGGTCAACGACTCCCACCCGAGGAGTCGAACGCCGCCCTGCTCAAGCTTCTCGCTGGCCAACGTGGGATTGGCAGGCACGAGGTGCACGGGCCAGGCGTCTGCGCCTCTCGTTTTGTCGGTGCCCGCAAGCATCATCAGGGCATGACTACGCGCCTTCGCGAGGGCAACACTGCCGCCTCCGCCGTTCAGGTGATCGCTGTACACCTGACGGGCTTGAAGAACGTCATCAACAGCGCTACAGGCGGTTCGGCATACGAGAACGCGATGATGGCTATAGATCTCTACATCAAATGGGCCGCAAATGCGGAGAGTGTATTCCGTCACATATTCGAGGATCACGAAATAGCGGATGGCCTATATTCAGAGAGATACTGGCGCTTGCAGGAGATGACCACTACTGCTCGCCTTCCATGGGTGATCCTGCTGTCGGAGATCGAGTTTCAGGAGAGGCGCTTGGCGGAGATAAGCACGGGTCTAGAGCTTCAAATACGCCTCGCAAACCAGCGCGGCGCCCCAATCTTCCTCGACACCAACTTCTTTCTTCACTTCAAACAGGTGCAAGACATAACCCCGGATCAGTGGCGTCAGATCACAACTTCAAAAGCAGCGGAATTTCGATTGATTGTTCACGCCCAAGTCGTCAGGGAGTTGGACACCAAGCAGCACGGCGCGCCGAAGTCGAAGGTGCCCGAACGAGCCAAGCGGACGGCTAAGTTCCTCGACAAGAAGCTGCCGGAGGCCATCAAGCCCGAGGGCGCCGAGGTGCGGGATGGCGTGCGCCTCTACATCCTCCTCGATGAATCAGACCACCAGCGGCAAGCGTCAGGAGACGTCGAAATCATAAACGGCATACTCCAGTACGCGCGAGCCACCGACACTGCGCCGGTGGTGGTCACCAATGACGTGATCATGCGAGCGGATTGCGCGGTGCGGGGTATCAGGGCGGTGATCCCGGCCGAAGAGTTCCGCGAGTGATCCACCCCAGGGGAAGATGAACAGGTCGCTGACGCTCCCAGCTAGCGCGGGCCTACCAGCGGATGGGCACTGGTCCACCGGTGCCCATCCGCCGCGTTCGGGGGGTCAGGCGCGGATCTCCAGGGTGCAGCACTTGGGGCCGCCGCCGGACTTGCGGAGTTCGGAGATGTCGACGGGGTGGACGGTGTAGCCGGACTCGGTGAGGCGGGCGCTGAGGTGGGTGGCTTCGCGGGGGACGACGACGTTGTGGCCGTCGGAGACCGCGTTGAGGCCGAGGCAGGCCGCGTCCTCGGGGGTGGCGAGGATGGCGTCCGGGTAGAGGGTGCGCAGGGCTTCGCGGGAGCCCGCGCTGAAGGCCTCGGGGTAGTAGGCGATGTGGGCGCGGTGGTCGGGGGTGGCCTCGGAGAGGACGACCAGGGCCGTGTCGAGGTGGTAGTAGGCGGGGTCGACCAGGGAGAGGGAGACGACGGGGACGCCGAGGACCTCCTGGGCTTCGGCGTGGGCGGCGGGGTCGGTGCGGAAGCCGGTGCCCGCGAGCAGCAGGTCGCCGGTCCAGGCGAAGTCGCCCTCGGCCTCGTTGACGCGGGTGGGCATGACCACGCGGGGGTGGCCGTTGGCCTGGAACCAGGTGCGGAAGTGGTCGGCCTCGGCGGCGCGCTGGGGGGCGCGGAAGCGGGCGCCGAGGACGCGGCCGCGCACGACGGTGCCGGAGTTGGCGGCGAAGACCATGTCCGGCAGGCCAGGGACCGGGGCGATGCGGGAGACCCGGTGGCCCAGGGCCTCGTAGACCTCCACCAGCGCGCGCCACTGGGCGAGGGCGAGGTCGGTGTCCAGCGGTGCCGACGGGTCCATCCAGGGGTTGATGGAGTACTCGACGGCGAAGTGGCGGGGTTCGCAGACCAGGTAGTGCCGGGTGGTGCGCCGCCGCTCCGGGGTGCTGACGGCCGCGCTGGGGACGGGGAGCACGAGGGTGGTGGTGCTCGTGGTGGCTGTCATGATTCGCAATGTAGGGGCCGACAACACGGGCAACAATGTCGCTTCCTTGCCCGTTCACCGGCAGGATGTTGCGCGTGGACGCCATCGATCAGCGAATCGTTTCGCGGCTCGTCGCCGACGCCAGGGCCAGCTACGCCGAGATCGGCAAGGCGGTGTCGCTCAGCGCCCCCGCGGTGAAGCGGCGGGTCGACCGGCTGCTGGAGAGCGGGGTGGTCAAGGGCTTCACCGCCGTGGTCGACCCGGAGGCGCTGGGCTGGGGCACCGAGGCCTTCGTGGAGGTGCACTGCCAGGGCAACGTCTCCCCCGACCGGATCCGGCAGCGGTTGGAGCCGCTGCCGGAGGTGGTGGCCGCCTACACCGTCTCCGGGGCGGCCGACGCGATCGTGCACCTGCGCGCCGCCGACATCCACCACCTGGAGGAGGCGCTGGAGCGGCTGCGCAGCGTCGACATGATCTCCCGGACCGTGTCCACCGTGGTGCTCTCCACACTGCTGGAGCGCTCCCCCGCGCCGGAACCCGGCTAAGTTCCCAGGCATGGACGGGTCGACGGAGACTGCTGCACTGGAGAGCGCTGCGCTGGAGAGCGCCGTGCTGCTGGACAAGCGCGACGGGGTGGCGGTGCTCACCCTCAACGACCCCGGGCGGCGCAACGCGCTGACCCTGGCGAGCTCGGCGCGGCTCGCGGAGCTGGTCGGGCGGTGCGAGCAGGACCCCGAGGTGCACGCGCTGGTGGTCACCGGCGCGCCGCCCGCCTTCTGCGCGGGCGCCGACCTCACCGTGCTGGGCGAGTCCAAGGCCGAGGGGCTGCGCGGGATCTACGCGGGCTTCCTGGCGGTGGCGGGCTGCTCGCTGCCGACGATCGCCGCCGTGGGCGGGGCCGCGGTGGGCGCCGGGCTCAACCTGGCGCTGGCCGCCGACGTGCGGATCTGCGGGCCGGGGGCGCGGTTCGACGCCCGGTTCCTCCAGCTGGGGATCCACCCCGGCGGCGGCATGACCTGGATGCTCCAGCGGTTCGTCACCCCGCAGGTCGCCACCGCCATGACCCTGTTCAAGCACGTCCCCGGCGCCGCGGAGGCCGAGCGGGTCGGGCTGTCGCTGCGCACGGTCGACGGCGACCACGACGCGCTCGTCGCCGCCGCCGTGGAGCTGGCGGCCCCCGCGGCGAAGGGCCCGCGCGAGCTGGTGAGGTCCATCAAGCGGACGCTGCGCGGCACCGAGCACGAGACCGAGCACGCCCGCGCGGTGGAGGCCGAGCTGGCGGTGCAGGTCGAGTCGATGGGCACCCCCGAGTTCGCCGAGCTGCTGGCGGCCATGAAGGCGCGCATCTCCGGCTCCGCTTGACCGCGGCTCGACCACCAGTCGGTAACCCGCGTCCACCATCCGGGAACCCCGCCCGCACCCCTTACGCTGTTCGGTGCACCCGCGACTCACCCGCTGACCTGCGCTCGCGGGGTGCCCTGTGATCTGGGACGCACCCCCCGGTCGTGCGGGTGCGGGGTTGCCTAACGTGGAACGAGCGGCGGTCGCACGACACCTCCGCGACAAGCGCACCGGCGGTGCCCGGGCGAGGACTAACCTCTGCACCGCGCCACCGCGCGCCTGCCACCCGGGCGCGGGACGGCCTGACCCGCGGACGGTCCGCTGTCAGGAGAGAGGGATCGGCAGCTCATGAGCACAGGCTTGGACGGCACCGGCGCCGCGGCGGCGACCGGCGGTGGCGTCACGAAACTGGACCGGGTCGTCATCCGGTTCGCCGGCGACTCCGGCGACGGGATGCAGCTGACCGGCGACCGGTTCACCTCGGAGGCCGCGGCGTTCGGCAACGACCTGTCGACCATGCCGAACTTCCCCGCGGAGATCCGGGCCCCGCAGGGCACCATCCCGGGCGTCTCCAGCTTCCAGGTGCACTTCGCCGACTACGACATCCTCACCCCCGGCGACCGCCCCGACGTGCTGGTGGCGATGAACCCGGCCGCGCTCAAGGCGAACATCGCCGACCTGCCCGCGGGCGGCACGCTGATCGTCAACACCGACGAGTTCGTCAAGCGCAACCTGACCAAGGTCGGCTACGACGCCAACCCGCTCGACGACGACTCGCTGGACTCCTACCAGGTGCACGCGGTGGCCATGGCCTCGATCACCCAGGAGGCGCTGTCGGGCACCGGGCTGGGCAAGAAGGACGCCGAGCGCTGCAAGAACATGTTCGCCCTCGGCCTGCTGTCGTGGATGTACCACCGGCCCACCGAGGGCACCGAGCGGTTCCTGCGGGAGAAGTTCGCCAAGAAGCCCGACATCGCCGAGGCGAACGTGCTGGCCTTCCGCGCGGGCTACAACTACGGCGAGACCACCGAGGCGTTCGCGACCACCTACCAGGTCGCCCCCGCCAAGCTCGCCCCCGGCACCTACCGGCAGATCACCGGCAACACCGCGCTGGCCTACGGCATCGTCGCCGCCGCGCAGCGCTCCGGGCTGCCGGTGCTGCTGGGCACCTACCCGATCACCCCGGCCTCGGACATCCTGCACGAGCTGAGCAAGCACAAGCAGTTCGGCATCACCACCTTCCAGGCCGAGGACGAGATCGCGGGCATCTGCGCCGCCCTGGGCGCCAGCTACGGCGGCGCGCTCGGCGTGACCTCGACCTCCGGGCCGGGTGTGGCGCTCAAGTCCGAGGCGATCGGCCTGGGCGTGATGACCGAGCTGCCGCTGCTGGTCATCGACGTGCAGCGCGGCGGGCCCTCGACCGGCCTGCCCACCAAGACCGAGCAGGCCGACCTGCTGCAGGCGATGTTCGGCCGCAACGGCGAGTCCCCGGTGCCGGTGGTGGCCCCGCGCTCGCCCGGCGACTGCTTCGCCGCGGCGCTGGAGGCCACGCACATCGCGCTGAAGTACCGCACCCCGGTGCTGCTGCTGTCCGACGGCGCGATCGCCAACGGCGCCGAGCCGTGGATGGTGCCGGACGTGGCCGAGCTGCCCGACCTGGCCGTCGAATTCGCCACCGAGCCCAACGCCCCGGACGGCTCCGGGGAGTTTTGGCCCTACCTGCGCGACCCGGAGACCCTGGCGCGCGCCTGGGCCGTGCCCGGCACCGCCGGTCTCCAGCACCGCATCGGCGGGCTGGAGAAGGCCGACGGCACCGGCAACATCTCCTACGACCCGGCCAACCACGACAAGATGGTGCGGCTGCGCCAGGCCAAGGTCGACGGCGTCGAGGTGCCCGACCTGGAGGTGGAGGACCCCTCCGGCAAGGCGCGGGTGCTGGTGCTGGGCTGGGGCTCGTCCTACGGGCCCATCGGCGCGGCGTGCAGGCGGGTGCGCAAGCAGGGCCACGCGATCGCCCAGGCCCACCTGCGCCACCTCAACCCGTTCCCGGCCAACCTGGGCGAGGTGCTGCGCTCCTACGACGAGGTCGTGGTGCCGGAGATGAACCTGGGGCAGCTGGCCATGCTGCTGCGGGCGAAGTACCTCGTCGACATCATCAGCCACACCAAGGTGCAGGGGCTGCCGTTCATGGCCGAGGAGCTGCAGGACGTGCTGACCGGCGTGGTGAAGGGGGTCGACGCGTGAGCGGGACCGCCGTGCGCCGGGGACATCGGGTTTCGACAAGGGGAGCTGCCGCATGACCGCCGTGGACCTCGGGCTGCCCGGCCTGGGCGGCCTGGCCGGGGTGCCGACCACCGACGAGCCGCAGAAGGCCAAGGACTACAAGTCCGACCAGGAGGTGCGCTGGTGCCCCGGGTGCGGCGACTACGTGGTGCTCAACGCCGTGCAGTCGTTCCTGCCCTCGCTGGGGCTCAAGCGCGAGAACATCGTGTTCGTCTCCGGGATCGGGTGCTCCTCGCGCTTCCCGTACTACATGAACACCTACGGGATGCACTCCATCCACGGCCGCGCCACCGCGATCGCCACCGGGTTGGCGACCGCGCGCGAGGACCTGTCGGTGTGGGTGGTCACCGGTGACGGCGACGCGCTGTCCATCGGCGGCAACCACCTGGTGCACACCCTGCGCCGGAACGTGAACCTCAAGATCCTGCTGTTCAACAACCGGATCTACGGGCTCACCAAGGGCCAGTACTCGCCCACCTCGGAGACCGGCAAGGTCACCAAGTCCACGCCGATGGGCTCGCTGGACAACCCGTTCAACCCGGTGTCGCTGGCCCTGGGCGCCGAGGCCACCTTCGTCGGCCGGGCGCTGGACTCCGACCGCAAGGGCCTCACCGAGGTGCTGCGCCAGGCCGCCGAGCACCGCGGCACCGCGCTGGTGGAGATCTACCAGAACTGCCCGATCTTCAACGACGGCGCCTTCGACGTGCTCAAGGACGCCGACGAGGCCGCCAGCCGGTTGATCCCGCTGGAGCACGGCAAGCCGATCCGCTTCGGCAAGGACGGCGAGTACGGCGTGGTGCGGTCGGGCTTCGGGTCGCTGGCCGTGGCCGAGGTGGCCGCGGTCGGGGAGGACGCGCTCGTCGTGCACGACGCGCACGCCGACGACCCGAGCTACGCCTTCGCGCTGTCGCGGCTGTCGACGCAGGACCTGTCGCACACGGTCACGGGCGTGTTCCGCAGCGTGGCCCGCCCCACCTACGACGACGCGGCGCGGGGGCAGGTGAAGGCGGCTGTCGAGGCGAAGGCGCCGGACCTGCAATCGCTGCTGCGCGGCAAGGACACCTGGACCGTGCTGTCCGACTGACGGTTCGACGCGAGGGCCCCTGACCGCTGGTGCGGTCAGGGGCCCTCGCGCGTGTCGGGGCGTTGTCGCCCCGCGGTCACCGCTGAGCGGCCTCCGCGGCCCCTGGGGCGGGCCCCAGCTGACGGCGCAGCCACGCCGCCCGGGCGGCGACGGCGTCCCGCGAGAGGGCGGCGCGGGGGGCCACGACGTCGAACCCGTGGAACCCGCCGGGCCAGACGTGCAGCTCGACGCGGCAGCCCGCCTGCCACAGGCGGCTGGCGTGGGCGACGTCCTCGTCCCGGAACGTCTCGGCCGACCCGACGTCGATGAACGTGGGCGGCAGCCCCGACAGGTCCGCGGCGCGGGCGGGCGCGGCGTAGGGCGACACGTCCGGCCCGCCGCGCACGCCCGCGCCGAGCAGCGCGTTCCACCCGGTCTCGTTCGAGGAGCTGTCCCAGATGCCGAGGCCGCGCATCTGCCGGGCCGACGGCGAGTCGTTGCGGTCGTCGAGCATCGGCGACAGCAGCAGCTGGGCCAGCACGGCCGGGCCGCCGCGGTCGCGGGCCAGCAGGCCGACCCCCGCCGCGAGGCCGCCCCCGGCGCTGGACCCGGCGACCACGACGCGCTCGGGGTCGACGTTCAGCTCGTGGGCGTGCCCCGCCACCCACACCAGGCCCGCGTAGCAGTCCTCGACCGGGCCCGGGTGGGGCGTCTCGGGGGCGAGCCGGTACTCGACCGAGACCACGGCCGCGCCCAGCGGTTCGGCCAGGTCCAGCACCTCGACCAGGCCGAACCGGTTGTCCCCGACGACCATGCCGCCGCCGTGGGCGAAGTAGATCGCCGCCGTCGGGGCAGCGGCGTGCCGGGGCAGGCAGATCAGCAGCGAGATGTCCGGCTGCCCCTCCGGCCCCGGCACCACCTGCTCCCGCACGCTGTAGGCGCCGCCCCGCGAGAGCACCTCGTCGGTCGGGGTCTGCACCCCGGGGACGGGCGCGCGCATCTCGGCGATGTTGTCCGGGCGGTAAGCGTCCGGTGGGCGCAGGCCGGTCAGCACCTCCAGGACGGGGGCCAGTTCCGGGTCGAAGGGTGGCGGTGGTCCGACCGGCCCGGTGCCGGACCGGTCGGTGACGTGCGTGGTCATGCGTTTCTCCTCGCGGCGGGGACCTGGGTGCGGTGCTGGGCGGCTCAGACGGTCGGGACGGTCCCGCCGTCGATCACGTACTCGGCGCCCACGATCGACGAGGCGCGGTCGGAGACCAGGAACCCGACCAGGTCCGCGATCTCCTCGGGGCGCGCGAAGCGCCCCAGCGGGACGCCGCCCAGGGAGTCGAAGATGGTCTGCTTGGCCGCCTCCCTGGTGAGCCCGTTGCCCTCCGCGATCCGGTCCACGAACCGCTCGTAGGCCTCGGTCTCGATCCCGCCAGGGCTGATCGCGTTGACCCGCACGCCGCGCGGCGCCAGCTCGTTGGCCAGCCCCTTGCTGTAGGTGCGCAGGGCGGCCTTCGCCGCCGCGTACGCCAGGGTCGCCTCGTTCTGGGGCAGTTCCCGCTGGATCGAGGTGAAGTGGAGCACCACGCCCGCCCCGGCCTCGACCATCGCCGGGACGAGCGCCCGGTCGAGCCGCACCGCGCCCAGCAGGTTGAGGTTCAGCTCGGTGAGCCACTGGTCGTCGGTGATGGCGGCGAACCCACCGGCGGGCGTCGACGAGCCACCGACGACGTGCACCAGGACGTCGAGCGCGCCGCCCGCCTCCGCGATCCGGGCGACCACCGCGTCGGTGCCCTCGACCGTCGTGGTGTCCGCCGCGATGAACCGGTCGGGGTGCTCGTACCCGTCGGGCATCGTCCGCGCCGTGGTGAACACGTCGGCGCCCAGCTCGCGCAGCCGCGCCACCACGGCCTTGCCCGCGCCCTTGGAACCGCCGGTGACCAGCGCCCGGCGACCGTCGAGACGGTCGCGGTCGGGACCAGACATGCTTCTCTCCTCGTTCATGGTCGGTGTGGTGCTGACCGGGTCAGGCGACGTGGTTGGCGATGACGAGCTCGGCGACGAGGTCGCCCCGCAGCGCGAACCGGTAGTCGAGGTCCGCGACGCCGCCGGGGAAGGTGCCCTCGATCCGCACGGTGACCACCCAGTGCGCGTCGTCGACGCGGTGGGAGCCCAGCTGCTCGGTCGTGTACTCGAACTCGGACCCGGCGTCGCGCAGGAAGGCGTGCACGGCCTCCCGGCCGCGGAAGGTCTCGTCCTGGTCGACGACCACGACGTCGTCGGTGAGCAGCGCCGAGGCGGTGTCGGCGTCGCGGGCGATGTGGGCGGTGAAGAACTCCCGCACGGTGGCGGGGAGCAGGTCGGTGTTCTGCGTCATGGGACCACCCTGCGGCGTCGCCGCGCGGGAGGGTCAAGCCGTGGACCCTCCCCCGGGGGGAGGGTCCACGATGGGGGGGTGCTGACCATCGGGGAGTTCTCGCGGCTGACCCACCTGAGCGTGCGGACGCTGCGCCGGTACCACGAAGCGGCCCTGCTGGAGCCCGCCGTGGTGGACGAGGGCACCGGGTACCGCTACTACGCCGTCGACCAGATCCCGACCGCGCAGGTGATCCACCGCCTGCGCGAACTGGACGTCCCGCTCAACGACGTGCGGCAGATCCTGCGGACCCCAGACCCGGGCGCCCGGTCGGCCCTGGTCGCGGACCACCTGCAACGCCTGGAGGACGTGCTCGACCGCACCAGGGCCGCGGTCGTGTCGCTGCGCCGCCTGCTCCGGCCCGACCCCGCGCCGATCGCCGTCGAGCTGCGGGCGGAACCGGCCAGGACGGTCGCGGCGGTGGCGGCCGAGGTCGGGCACGGCGACGTCGCGGCCTGGTTCGCGGGCGCGATGGCCGAGCTGGAGGCGGCGGTCGGCGGCGCAGCGACCGGGCCGCCGGGCGGCTGCTACGACAACGCCCTCTTCGAGGAGGAACGCGGTCGCGCGCTGGTCTACCTGCCGACCGCCGCGCCACCCCGCACCGGGCGCGTGCACCCCGTGGAGCTGCCCGCCGCGGAGCTGGCCGTCACCACGCACGTGGGGGAGCACGACGGCATCGAGGTCACGTACGGGGCGCTGGGGACGTGGGTGGTGGAGAACGCGATGTCGGTGGCCGGGCCGGTGCGGGAGGTGTACGTCTGCGGTCCGCGGGACGCGGGCGACCCGGGTGCGTGGCGCACGGAGATCGGCTGGCCGGTGTTCCGGGTGACGTGAGGGTGGCTTGCTGGTTGGCTTGCTGCTGCGCAGCTGCGTCAAAGAACGCGGATTGCTTTGCGGG
>NZ_MKQR01000026.1:430350-763083 GCF_001940455.1 Actinokineospora bangkokensis
CGGGGGCGTCGGTCTGGACGCCGAAGGGGACGCGGGTGCGGGGCTTGGCCGGGACGCGCTTGGGCAGGGGGCCGCCGGGGCGCTGCGGGAGGGGGGTGCTGAAGCCCGGGGTGAAACCTGCGGGCACCTCCTCCTCGGGCACCTGGGCGGCGGCGGCCGCGGGCTCCGGCTCGGGCTCGGGCAGCGGCTCGGGGGCGGGCGGTTCCTCGTCGACGGCCGGGACGCGGGGGACGATGCTCGTCTCCGCCGCCGCCTCGTGGGCCGCGCGGGGGCTCAGGGGCTGCTCGGGGGCGAGGCGGTGGCGGCGGTCGGCGGGCAGCACCTCGTCGAGGTCCTGGTCGAGGTCGTCGGCCAGGTCGTCGACGAAGGCCGGGTCGGCGGTCGCGGCCGGGCGGTCGGCGTCCCCGTCCAGGTCGTCGCGGCCGTCCAGGTCGTCGCGGCTGTCGCGGTCGTCGGGGGTGGCCAGGTCGTCGCGGTCGTCGCGGAAGCCGTGCGCGCCGACCGGCTCGTCGTGGCGGTCGTGGGCGCTGAAGAGGTCGTGCCCGTCGCGGTCGTCGTGCTCGGGCAGGTCCTCGGCATGGGGATCAGCACCGAGGTCGGCGTGGAGATCAGCACCGTGGTCGGCGGGCCGGTCGTCGGTGGCGCGCTCGTCGAGGGACTCGATCAGCGCGGCCGGGATCCGGTCGGTGTGCTGGGTGAAGATCGTGCCCGCCGGGCCGCCGTCCGCCACCAGGTCGACCCGGTCGTCGTCGGCGCGCTCGGTGTCGTCGTCCTCGGTGACGACCGCGCGGCCCGCGAACCAGTCCTGACCGTCGGCGTCGAGGTCGCCGGACAGGTCGCGGTCGTCCTCGGCGGAGGGCAGCCGGTCATCGTCGACTCGGTCGAGCTCGTCGAGCCCGTCCCGCCGGTCGTCGAGGTCGTGCCGGGCGCCCGCCAGGTCGCCCAGGTCGCCGAGGTCACCGGAGTGCGCGAGGTCGCCGCGGGCGCGGGTGCCCTCGGGCCGGTCGTCGTCGCGCTGGTCGCGGTCGTCCAGGTGGTCCAGGTCGTCGAGGTCGTCCAGGTCGTCGTCGTGCCGGTCGTCGTCGAAGCGGCGGTCGAACCGGCGCTGGTCGAACTCGTCCTGGTCGAAGGCGCGGTCGGCGCGGGCGGCCGGGATGTAGGTGGTGGTCTCGGCGGCGCCGGGCTCGTCGAAGTCCGCGCGGTCGCGCAGCGCGCCCAGGTCGCCCAGGTCGGCGTACCCGCGGTCGTCGTCGGGGCGGCGGTCGGCGTGGCGGTCGTCGGCGTGGCGGTCGAACTCGTCGGCGCCGAGGGCGGGCACGAGCGCGGTCCGGTCGCGGGCGGGCGGGTCCGGGATGGCGGTCGGGCGGCGGGGCGGCTCGGGCTGGGCCCGGCGCGCGTCGGCCAGCCTGCCCTCCAGCAGCGCGATCCGCTTGCGCGCGGGGTTGGCGATCAGCAACCAGCACAGCAGGGCACCGACCAGGAACCCGGCGAGGCTCCAGATCCACACCTGCCCGAAGAACGGCATCGCCGACGTCTCCCTCCCGCCGCGCCCGTGGTGGCGCGGGTGAAACGGTTGCCCAAGCCTAGGGAAGGCTACTGCGGTCGGGTGAGCGGGAGGTGTGCAGAGGGGCTTTTCACCGGCATGTCACAGTCGATGACACGGGGGTGTCGCTCAGCGCGTCCGGTCGACCACGTAGCGCGTCAGCTCGCGCAGGGCGTCGTTCGCCTCGCCCGGCGGCAGCGCCGCCAGCTCGGTGGTGGCCCGGTCGACGTAGCTGTCCAGGGTCTTGCGCGCCCGCTCCAACCCCGACGAGCGGCGCAGCAGCTCCAGCGCCTCCTCGACCTCGGCGTCGGCGTGGATCGGCCCGGCGAGCAGGGCGACCAGCCGGTCGTCGGCGCCGTCCTGCAGGGCGTAGAGCATCGGCAGGGTCTTGACGCCCTCGCGCAGGTCGGTGCCCGGGGTCTTGCCGGACTCCGCGGCCGGGGAGGCGATGTCGATGACGTCGTCGGAGATCTGGAAGGCCGCCCCGATCACCTCGCCGAAGCGGTGCAGCGCCGCCACCTGCTCGGCGGGGGCGCCGGAGAACATGCCGCCGAAGCGGCCGGAGGTGGCGATCAGCGACCCGGTCTTCTGCCCGATGACGCCCAGGTAGTGCTCCACCGGGTCCTCGTCGCGGGCGCCCACGGTCTCGCGCATCTGCCCGGTGACCAGCTCGCGCATGGTCTCGGCGATGATCCGGGTGGCCTCCGGGCCCAGGTCGGCCACCAGCATCGAGGCGTGCGCGAACAGGAAGTCGCCGGTGAGGATGGCGATCGAGTTGTCCCACCGGGCGTTGGCGCTGGTCTCGCCGCGGCGCATGGTGGCCTCGTCCATGACGTCGTCGTGGTAGAGCGTGGCCAGGTGCACCAGCTCCACGGCGGCGGCCGCGGCAACGACCTGCTCGGTCTGCCCGGCGTTGAACTCGGCGCTGAGCAGGGTGAACAGCGGGCGGAAGCGCTTGCCCCCGGCCTTGACCAGGTGCAGCGCGGCCTGGTCGACGAAGTCGACGTCGCTGTGGACCACCGAGCGCAGCAGCTCCTCCACCCGGCCCAGCCCCGCGACGACGCGCTGGACCAGCTGCGGGTCGGCCGCGTCGAGCCCGAGCGCGGCGGGCAGGTCCGGCAGGGCGGAGTTCTCGGTGGCTGTCACTGCGGCGCGCTCCTGGTGGGGGTGGGTGTGCGGTCGAGCGTACTTCGCCCGGGTACCCGGGTGCCGCGCCGAGTGCCCCCAGCCCGCGGCGAAGTGGTCCAGGCCACAAGACCCGGGAAAGACCGAGGCCGGGCACCCCGGGTGGGGGTGCCCGGCCTCGGCCGGTGCGCGTCGGGCTAGCGGATGGCGAACACGCCGCCGCCCGCCCAGTCCAGGGCGAACGAGGGCGCCAGGCCCAGCAGCAGGGTCACCAGCACGCCCAGGGTGATCGCGGCGGTGGTGAACACCCCCGGCACGGTCACCGTGGGGCCGTCGGCGGCGGGCTCGCTGAAGTACATGAGCACGATCACCCGCAGGTAGAAGAACGCCGCGACCGCCGAGGCGATCAGCGCGACGACCACCAGCGGCGCCATCCCGTCGTCGATCGCGGCCTCGAACACCACGAACTTGCCGACGAACCCGCTGGTGAGCGGGATGCCCGCGAGCGCGAGCAGGATGAAGGTGAACACCCCGGCCACCAGCGGCGAGCGCTTGGCCAGGCCCGCCCACTGCGACAGGTGCGTCGCCTCGCCGGAGGAGTCGCGCACCAGGCTGACCACGCCGAACGCCGCCACCGTGGTGAAGCCGTAGGTGAGCAGGTAGAACAGCGTGCTCGACAGGCCCTTCTCGGTCAGCGCGATCGCGCCGACCAGCAGGAAGCCAGCGTGCGCCACCGAGGAGTAGGCGATCATGCGCTTGACGTCGGTCTGGGTCAGGCCCAGCACCGCGCCGATGAGCATGGACACGATGGCCACGCCCCAGAGCACCCCGCGCCACTCCCAGTGCGTCGACTCGAACGCCACCTGGAGCACGCGCAGGATGCCGCCGAACGCGGCGACCTTCGTGCAGGCGCCCATGAACGCGGTCACCGGGGTCGGCGCGCCCTGGTAGACGTCCGGGGTCCAGGTGTGGAACGGGCCGACCGAGCCCTTGAACAGCAGGCCGACGACCAGCAGGCCCATGCCCGCGAACAGCAGGGTGTCGGAGCGGTCGGAGCCCGCGGCGGCCTCGGCGATGTCGGCCAGCTGCACCGACCCGGCGTAGCCGTAGAGCAGGGCGACGCCGTAGAGGAAGAACGCCGAGGCGAACGCGCCGAGCAGGAAGTACTTGACCGCGGCCTCCTGCGAGAGCAGGCGCCGCCGCCGGGCCAGGCCGCACATCAGGTACAGCGGCAGGGACAGGACCTCCAGCGCGATGAACATCGTCAGCAGGTCGTTGGCCGCGGTGAACACCATCATGCCGCCGAGGGCGAACAGCGTCAGCGGGAAGACCTCGGTCTGCATGCCGGTGGAGGTGGCCTGCGCCCGGTCCTGCACGGTGCCGGGGCGGATGGCCGCGGTGGCCACGAACGCGCCGCCCGGCTCGACCGACCGGTCGGCGATGAGCAGCACCGAGCCCAGGCCCAGGGCCAGCAGCGTGCCCCAGAGGAACATCGCGGGCCGGTCGACCGCCAGCGCCCCGGAGAGCACCAGCTCACCGCCCGCCGGGGCGTTGGCGAAGTGGATGCCGAGGGCGACGCCGGAGGCGGCCAGCGCCAGCAGCGACAGCACGACCTGGCCTGCCCACCGCTGGTGGCGGGGCAGGAAGGCCTCGAACAGCACCCCGACGCAGGCCGCGCCCAGCACGATGAGGATCGGCCAGGTGGACCCGACGCCCGGCGGCACCTCGACCTGCTGCACCGGGGCCGGGGCGGGCTGGGCCTGCGCGAGGAACAAGACCGTGGACGTCACTGGCACTGCCTCTCTGCGGACTGGACCGGGTCGGCCTGGCCCGCGGCGCACATCGTGGCCGCCACGGTCGGCTCCACGGTGGCCAGCACGGGCTTGGGGTAGATGCCCAGGCCGACGACCAGCACGAGCATCGGGGCGAGCACCCACTTCTCCCGGCTGGACAGGTCGAGGATCTTCTTCGTCTCGGTCTGGGTGGCGGTGGCCACGGAGCCGCCCCCGGCCACCTGCTCGGCCGCCGCGCCGCCGGTGAGGGCGGCGCCGCGCAGCGGGCCCTGCATGACCCGCTGGTAGAGCCAGAGCACGTAGAGCGCGGCGAAGATCATCCCGACGGTGGCGATGATCGTGTACACCGGCGCCTTGGGGTAGGAGCCGATGAGCACCAGGAACTCGGAGACGAACGAGTTGGTGCCCGGCAGCGACAGCGTGGACAGCCCCGCGATGAGGAACATGCCGCCCAGCAGCGGGGTCAGCTTGGCCATGCCGCCGTAGTCGGCGATGCGGGTGGAACCGCCGCGCGCGATCACCATGCCGATGACCAGGATCAGCATGCCGGTGGCGATGCTGTGGTTGACCATGTAGGTCACCGACCCGGTCAGCGACTGGGTGCTGAAGGCGAAGATGCCCAGCGCGATGAAGCCGAAGTGGGCGATGGACACGTAGGCGACGAACCGCTTCATGTCCGTCTGGCCCACCGCCAGCAGCGAGCCGTACACCACGCCCGCCACCGCGAGCACCAGCACCAGCGGCGCCAGGGTGTCGCTGGCCGCGGGGAACAGCGGCAGCAGGTAGCGCAGGAACCCGAAGGTGCCCACCTTGTCCAGGATGCCGACCAGCAGCACGGCCACGCCGATCGGCGCCTCCGCGGTCGCGTCCGGCAGCCAGGTGTGCAGCGGCACCAGCGGCGCCTTCACCGCGAAGGCGATGAAGAAGCCGAACCACAGCCACACCTGCGTCGACAGCGGCGCGTCGCTGGCCACCCGGACCAGGTCGGCCCACTCGAAGGTGCCGGTGCCCAGCTCGTCGACCGACATCGAGTAGAGCGCGATCACCGAGGCCAGCATGATCAGGCCGCCGAGGAAGGAGTACAGGAAGAACTTCACCGCCGCGTACTGCCTGCGCGCCCCGCCGAAGGAGCCGATGAGGAAGTACATCGGGATCAGCATGATCTCGAACAGCACGTAGAACAGGAACACGTCGGTCGCGGCGAACACCCCGACGGTCAGCGCCTGCTCCAGCAGGATCAGCGCGAAGAACCCGCCCGCGGTGCGGCCCTCGGGCAGCTTCTCGGTCCACCCGGCGCCGATCACCAGCGGCACCAGCAGGCCGATGACGGCGATCATCACGACCGCGATGCCGTCGACGCCGAAGGACAGGTGCACCCCGAACGCGGGGATCCAGTCGAAGGAGAAGTACTGCTGCAACCGCGCGCCGTCGGCCTGGAACAGCACCCAGGACACGATGCCGAGGGCGAACTCGGCCACCGAGAAGCCCAGCGCGGCCAGCTTGGCCACCCGGTCGTCGCGGCGCAGGCCGGTCACCACCGCCGCGCCCACCAGCGGGAGCAGCAGCAGGGCGCCCAGCACCCAGGAGCCGCTCCCCGAGACCTCGCCTGTCATCCGAACCTCACCATCAGCAGTGCGGCGACCACCAGGATCGACCCGCCGAGCATGGACAGCGCGTAGGAGCGCACGAAGCCGGTCTGCGCCCGGCGCAGCCGCCCGGAGCTGCCGCCCAGGCCCGCCGCGATGCCGTTGACCAGGCCGTCGACGCCGCGGTTGTCCACGAACACCAGTGCCCGGGTGAGCCAGGTGCCGGGACGGGCGAACAGCGCCTCGTTCAGGTGGTTGCCGTAGAGGTCGGCGCGGGCGGCGCGGACCGGGAACGACACCCGGCGCGGCCGCTCGACCGGCTGCTCACCGCGGCCGAAGAGCAGGAACGCGATCCCGGCGCCGACCGCGGCCAGCGCGACGGCGAGGACGCCGACCAGCGCGTGCGGGATCGGGCCGTGGGTCTCGACGACCTCGCCGATGGAGGGCTCCAGCCAGCCGGGGAGCACCGCGGCGAGGATGCCGCCCGCGAACACCGAGCCGAGCGAGAGCACGACCATCGGGATGGTCATGGTGGCCGGGGACTCGTGCGGGTGGTAGGGCTTGCCCGCCGGGACCTCGGGGCTCTCCGGGTCCTCGTGCGCCGGGCTGGTCAGGTTCTCCCAGCGCGGCTTGCCCAGGAACACCAGGATGAGCAGGCGGGTCATGTAGAACGCGGTCAGGCCCGCGCCCAGCAGCGCGATGCCGCCGAAGATCCACCCGCGCGCCCCGCCCTGGCCGAGCGCGGCGTTGATGATCTCGTCCTTGGAGAAGTACCCGGACAGGAACGGGAAGCCGATCAGCGCGGCGTAGCCGAGCACCCAGGTCCAGAAGGTGATCGGCATCTTCTTCCACAGCCCGCCCATCCGGCGGATGTCGCCCTCGTCGTTCATGGCGTGCATGACCGACCCGGCGCCGAGGAACAGCCCGGCCTTGAAGAAGCCGTGGGTGAGCAGGTGCAGGATGCCGAAGGCGTACCCGGCCGGGCCCAGGCCCACGGCCAGGATCATGTAGCCGATCTGGCTGACCGTGGAGTAGGCCAGCACCTTCTTGAAGTCGTCGTAGGCGCAGCCGATGACGCACCCGAGCAGCAGCGTGAACGCGCCGATGATCATCACGACCAGCCGGGCGTCCTCGGCCTGCGGCAGCGAGTACAGCGGGCTGGAGCGGGCGATGAGGTACACGCCCGCGGTCACCATGGTCGCGGCGTGGATCAGCGCCGACACCGGGGTCGGGCCCGCCATCGCGTCGGGCAGCCAGGCCTGGAGCGGGAACTGGCCGGACTTGCCGCAGGCGCCGAGCAGCAGCAGCAGGCCGATCGCGACGACCAGGCCGGTCGGCGCGCCCTGCACCCGCTCGAAGACCTCGGTGTACTGGGTGGTCCCGAAGTTCTTGAACATCAGGAAGATCGCCAGCGCCAGGCCGACGTCACCGACGCGGTTCATCAGGAACGCCTTCTTGGCCGCGGTGGCCGCGAAGTCCTTGCCCTGGTACCAGCCGATGAGCAGGTAGGACGCCAGGCCGACGCCCTCCCAGCCGAAGTAGAGCGTCACGAAGCTGTTGCCCAGCACCAGCAGGAGCATGGCCGCGACGAACAGGTTCAGGTAGGCGAAGAAGCGCCGCCGGTCGTCGAGCTCGTGGCTCATGTAGCCGATCGAGTACACGTGGATCAGCGACCCGACCCCGGTGATCAGCAGCACGAAGGTCAGCGAGAGCGGGTCGATCCGCAGCCCGAAGTCGACCTGGAGCGCCCCGACCGAGATCCAGTCGAACACGTGCAGGTTGCGCAGCTGGTTGCTGCTGGGTTCGAAGAACAGCACCAGGCCGTAGACGAACGCCGCCGCGACGGTGGCGCACCCGAGCAGGTGGCCCCACCGGTTGGTGCGCTTGCCGCCGATGAGCAGCACGGCCGCGCCGAGCGCGGGCAGGGCGAGCAGCAGCCAGGCCGCGCCCGCCGCGCCGGAGGCGTCGGTCACGCCCTCGGCGAGAGTGGTGGTGGTACCCGTGATCACCCGTTCCCCCTAGTACTTCAGCAGGTTGGCGTCGTCGACCGAGGCCGTGCGGCGGGTGCGGAAGATCGACAGGATGATGGCCAGGCCGACCACGACCTCGGCGGCGGCCACCACCATCACGAAGAAGCCCATCACCTGTCCGTCGAGCTGGCCCCACAGCCGCGCGAAGGTCACCAGGGACAGGTTCACCGCGTTGAGCATCAGCTCCACGCACATGAACACGACGATCGCGTTGCGGCGGACCAGCACGCCGACCGCGCCGATGGTGAACAGCAGCGCGGACAGCAGCAGGTAGTACGTCGGCGTCATTCCGCCTCCTCCTCGCGGGGCGCCAGCGACCGGGTGCCGGGGGTGGGCCCGGTGCCCGCCACGGCCTTGCGCTCGGCCGCCAGCCGCTCGGCGGCGGTGGACTCGATGAGCCGCGACAGCGACTCCGGGGCCACCGAGCCGTCGGGCAGCAGGGCCGGGGTGGCCACCGAGTTGGCGGTGGCGAACACGCCGGGGCCCGGCAGCGGCGACGGGCGGTCGTGCTCGCCGCGGAAGCGGGCCTCGACCAACTCCTTCTGCGTGCGGCGGCCGCGCTGGTGGCGGTCGACGTAGCCCAGGATCATCGCCCCGACCGCGGCGGTGATGAGCAGCGCCGAGGTCAGCTCGAACGGGAACAGGTACTTGGTGAAGATGGACTGGCCGATGTTGGCCACGTTGCCGCGACCGCCGTTGGCGCCCTCCCCGGCCAGGCCGATGTCCCGCACGCCGGTGAGCGCGCGGGCCACCGCGGCCACGACCAGCACGGCCAGGCCGACGCCGAGCACGCCCGCCCACAGCCGCTGGCCGCGCAGCACCTCGACCACCGAGTCGGAGGCGTCGCGGCCGACGAGCATGAGCACGAACAGGAACAGCATCATGATCGCGCCGGTGTAGACGATGATCTGCACGAAGCCGAGGAACGGCGCCTGCTGGACCATGTAGAGGCAGCCCAGCGACAGCATCGTCAGCACCAGGAACAGCGCCGAGTGCACGGCGTTGCGGGCGAAGACCATGCCCAGGCCGCCAGCGAGGGCCAGCGGGCCGAGCACCCAGAACGCGACCGCCTCACCGGTGGAGACGGTGGCCTCGGCCTGCTGGGCGAGCAGGAGCGCGGCGCTCACTGGACCCCCTCCCCGCGGGCGAGCTGCGGGCCGTTGACGTAGTAGTCCTGCTCGTCCTCGCCCAGGCGCATCGGGTGCGGGGGCTGCTCCATGCCCGGCAGCAGCGGCGCGAGCAGCTGCTCCTTGGTGTAGATCAGCCGCCGCCGGTCGTCGTCGGCCAGCTCGAAGTCGTTGAGCATGGTCAGCGAGCGGGTCGGGCAGGCCTCGATGCACAGGCCGCAGCCGATGCAGCGCAGGTAGTTGATCTGGTAGTCGGCGCCGTAGCGCTCACCCGGGGAGTAGCGCTCCTCGTCGGTGTTGTCGCCGCCCTCGACGAAGATCGCGTCCGCCGGGCAGGCCCACGCGCACAGCTCGCAGCCGACGCACTTCTCCAGCCCGTCCGGGTGCCGGTTGAGCTGGTGCCTGCCGTGGTAGCGGGGGGCGGTGCCGGGGAAGTCCTCCGGGTACTCCTCGGTGACGACCTTCTTGAACATCGTCGAGAAGGTGACGCCGAACCCCTTGAGGGGGTCGAAGATGCTCACTGCTCTGTCTCCTCCTTGGCGCCCGCGCCCACCGACGCGGTCTGGCGCTTGCGCCGCTGGCGCGCCGACCTGGCCAGCGCGGCCTTGTCCGGCACCTGCAGGTCCAGCGGCGGGATCGGGTAGCCGCCGCCGGTGATCGGCACCCGGTCCTCGTCCTGCTCGGGGGCCTTGCCGCTGGGCAGCAGCAGGCTGAGGCCGATCAGCACGACCAGCACCACGCCGATGGTGATGAGCACGGTGGTCGTGGAGACCTCGGTGGAGTTGCGGAAGGCGCGCATCGCGACGATGGCCACGATCCACACCAGGTTGGCCGGGACCAGCACCTTCCAGCCCAGCCGCATGAACTGGTCGTAGCGCAGGCGGGGCAGCGTGCCGCGCAGCCAGATGAAGATGAACAGGAAGACCAGCGTCTTGGCCAGGAACCACAGCACCGGCCACCAGCCGGTGTTGAGGTAGTTGTCGCCGATGAGCGACAGCGGCCACGGGGCCATGTACCCGCCGAGGAAGAGCGTGGTGCAGAACCCGGAGACGATGATCATGTTGACGTACTCGGCCAGGAAGAACAGCGCGAACTTCATCGACGAGTACTCGGTGTGGAAGCCGCCGACCAGCTCCGACTCGGCCTCGGGGAGGTCGAACGGCGCGCGGTTGGTCTCGCCCACCATGGAGATGGTGTAGATGACGAAGCTGGGGATGAGCAGGTAGAAGAACCACCCGCCGGACTGCGCGTCGACGATGTCGCCGGTGGACATCGACCCCGCGTAGAGGATCACCGCGACCAGCGACAGGCCCATCGCGATCTCGTAGGAGATCACCTGCGCCGCCGAGCGCAGCCCGCCCAGCAGCGGGTACGGCGAGCCGGAGGCCCAGCCGGCGAGCACGATGCCGTAGACGCCCATCGACGAGCAGGCCAGCACCACCAGCACGCCGACCGGCAGGTCGACCAGCTGCAGCACGGTGCGCTCACCGAAGATCGAGACCTCCGGGCCGAACGGGATCACCGAGAAGGCCAGGAACGCCGGGACCGCCGAGACCACCGGGGCCAGGAAGTAGACCTTCCGGTCGGCGGTGTCGGGGATGATCTGCTCCTTGAACGGGAGCTTGAGGCCGTCGGCCAGCGACTGCAACCAGCCGCCGGGGCCCACCCGGTTGGGACCGGGGCGCTGCTGCATGCGCCCGACCGCCTTGCGCTCCCAGGCGATCATGAACAGCGTCATCAGCGCGCCGATGAGCAGCAGCGCGACCGCCTTGACGGCGATCAGCCAGAGCGGGTCGTCGGCGAGCAGTTCTGCCCTGGTCATGCGATGCCTCCAGCGTTGACCTCGGCGGCGCTGACCGAGACGAGGTCGCCGTGCCCAGCGCCGAGCACCCGGCGGGTCTGCGAGCCTGGCGAGTTCAGCGGCAGCCACACCACGCCGTCGGGCAGGTCGGCCAGGACCAGCGGCAGGCGCAGCGCGCCCCGGTCGGTGGCCACCTCGACGCCGCCGCCCGCGGTCAGGCCCAGCGCGGCCGCGGTGCCCGGGGACACCCTGGCCACGACCGGGCGGGCGGTGCCTGCCAGGTGCGGCTCGTCGTCCTGCAGCGACCCCAGGTCGAGCAGCATCCGCCAGCCCGCCAGCACCGCCTGGCCGGGGCCCGCGAGCGGGGGGTCCGGGGTCGCGGTCGGGGCGGGGGCGGTGCGGGCCACCGCGCCGAGGCGGGTGAGCTCGGCGCCGCTGGCGGCCGGGGTCTGGGTGAACAGGTCCACGTCCATCTCGACGGCGAGCGAGTCCAGCACCCGGCAGTCCGGCAGCGCGCCGGTGCCCTCCAGGGTGTTGCCGAACGGGCGGACCCGGCCCTCCCAGTTGACGTAGCTGCCCGCCTTCTCCACCGCCGGGGCGATGGGGAGCACGACGTCGGCGTGCGCGGTGACCGCGCTGTGCCGCAGCTCCAGGCTCACCACGAAGCCCGCGGCGGCCAGCGCCCGCTCGGCCAGCTCCGGGTCGGCCAGGTCGCCGGGGTCGACACCCGCGACGACCAGGCCGTCGAGCACGCCCGCGGCGGCCGCGGACAGGATGGCGTCGACGTCGCGGCCCGGTGCCGCGGGCAGCGCGCCCTCGGCCAGGCCCCAGGCCTGCTCGACCGCGGCGCGGGCGCCGGGGTCGGTGACGAGCCTGCCGCCGGGCAGCAGCGTCGGGGCGCAGCCCGCTTCGAGCGCGCCGCGCTCACCGGCGCGGCGCGGGATCCAGGCGAGCCCGGCCCCGGTCTGCTCGGCCAGCCGCAGCACCTCGGTCAGCAGGCCGGGCACCAGGGCCGCGCGCTCGCCGACCAGGATGACCGCGCCCGGCGCGCTCAGCGCCGCGGCGATGTCCGGGGCGTTGGTGGCCAGCTTCCGCAGCGTGTGGGGCTCGGTGCCGGGGGCGGCGGAGAGCAGGGTGCCGAACGTCTTCTCCACGCTGGGGGTGGTCCACTGCCCGAGGTGGTAGACCTTCGCCCCGTTCTTGCGGGCCGCCTTGCGCAGCCGCAGGAACACGATCGGCGCCTCCTCCTCCGGCTCGAACGCCACGCACAGCGCGGTGGGGGCGTTCTCGATGCCGGTGAAGGTGACCCCGGTCTCCGGGGTGGTGCCGACCACCGACGACGCCAGGAACTCCAGCTCCTCGGCCGACTGCGGGCGGGCCCGGAAGTCGATGTCGTTGGTGCGCAGGGCGATCCGGGCGAACTTGGCGTAGGCGTAGGCGTCCTCGACGGTCAGCCGACCGCCGGTGAGCACCGCGGCGCCCTTGCCGTCGCGGGCCTTGGCCAGGCCCTCGGCGGCCACCTGCAGCGCCTCGGTCCAGCTCGCCTCGACCAGCTCGCCGGTGGCCGCGTCGCGCACCAGCGGCCGGGTGACCCGGTCGCCCGCGGTGGCGTAGCGGAAGGCGAACCGGCCGCGGTCGCAGAGCCACTCCTCGTTGACCTCGGGGTCGTCGCCCGCGAGCTTGCGCATGACCTTGCCGCGCCGCCAGTCCGTGCGCTCGGCGCAGCCGGACGAGCAGTGCTCGCACACGCTCGGGGTGGACACCAGGTCGAACGGCCGCGACCGGAACCGGTAGGCCGCCGAGGTGAGCGCGCCGACCGGGCAGATCTGGATGGTGTTGCCGGAGAAGTAGCTCTGGAAGGGCTTCTCCTCGGCGATGCCGATCTGCTGCTGGGCGCCGCGCTCGAGCAGCTCGATGAACGGGTCGCCCGCGATCTGCGCGGAGAAGCGGGTGCACCGCTGGCACAGCACGCAGCGCTCGCGGTCGAGCAGCACCTGGGTGCTGATCGGCAGCGGCTTGGGGAAGGTCCGCTTGGTCTCGACGAACCGCGACTCGGTGCGGCCGTGCGCCATCGCCTGGTTCTGCAGCGGGCACTCGCCGCCCTTGTCGCAGATCGGGCAGTCGAGCGGGTGGTTGATGAGCAGCAGCTCCATCACGCCCTGCTGGGCCTTGTCCGCCCGCGGCGAGGTCAGCTGGGTCTTGACCACCATGCCGTCGGCGACGGTGATGGTGCAGCTGGCCTGCGGCTTGGGCATCGGCCGCCCGCCCATCTCCACCTCGACCAGGCACTGCCTGCAGGCACCGGCCGGGTCGAGCAGGGGGTGGTCGCAGAAGCGGGGGATGGTGATGCCCAGCCGCTCGGCGGTGCGGATGACCAGCTCGCCCTTGGGCGCGTCGACCTCGACGCCGTCGATGGTCAGCCGCACGTGGCCGTCGGGGACGGGCGTGGCGGTGCTGTTCCCGGTGGGGTTCTCCGGCGCGATCGTCATGAGCGTGCTCCCGCGAGCTCGGGGGCGCTCCCGGCGGGCTGCTGCTGGCAGAGCGCGAGGAACTCGTCCCGGAAGTACTTGATGCCGCTGGTGATCGGGGACACCGCGCCGTCGCCGAGGGCGCAGAACGACCGCCCCAGGATGTTGTCGCAGATGTCGAGCAGCGTGTCGATGTCCTCGGGCGTGCCCTTGCCGTCGAGCATCCGCTCCAGGATGCCGGTGAGCCAGTAGGTGCCCTCCCGGCACGGGGTGCACTTGCCGCAGGACTCGTGCTCGTAGAACTGGCTCCACTTCATCACCGCCCACGGCACGGACACGGTCTCGTTGAAGACCATGACCGCGGTGGTGCCGAGCATGGAGCCCGCGCCCGCCGCGCCCTCGAAGTCCAGCGGGACGTCGAGGTGCTCGGCGGTGAACATCGGGGTGGACGAGCCGCCGGGGGTCCAGAACTTCAGCGGGATGCCGTCCTTCATGCCCCCCGCCAGCTCCAGCAGCTCGCGCAGCGTGGTGCCCAGCGGCGCCTCGAACTGCCCGGGGTTGGTGACGTGGCCGGAGATCGAGTAGATCTTCGGGCCGGGCGACTTCTCGGTGCCCATGGTGCGGAACCAGTCCGACCCGCCGTTGACGATGAACGGCACGCTGGCGATGGTCTCGACGTTGTTGATCGTGGTGGGCGCGCTGTAGAGGCCCGCGGCGGCGGGGAACGGCGGCTTGAGCCGCGGCTGGCCGCGGCGGCCCTCCAGCGAGTCCAGCAGCGCGGTCTCCTCGCCGCAGATGTAGGCGCCCGCCCCGGCGTGCACCACGATCTCCAGGTCGTAGCCGGTGCCGAGGATGTCGGTGCCCAGGTAGCCCGCGGCCTTGGCCTCGCGCACGGCGGCGTTGAGCCTGCGGATGCAGTGCAGCGCCTCGCCGCGCACGTAGATGAAGCAGTGGTGCGCCCGCATGGCGTAGGAGGCGATGACGCAGCCCTCGATGAGCGAGTGCGGGTCGGCCATCATCAGCGGGATGTCCTTGCACGTGCCCGGCTCGCCCTCGTCGGCGTTGATCACCAGGTAGTGCGGCTTGTCCTCGTTGGGCGGCATGAACGACCACTTGACGCCCGCGGGGAAGCCCGCGCCGCCGCGGCCGCGCAGGCCGGAGGCCTTGACCAGCTCGACGAGCTGCTCCGGGGTCCCGGCGAGCGCCTTGCGCAGGGCGGTGTAGCCCTCCAGCTGCTCGTAGGTCCGGATCGACCACGAGGTCGGGGACAGCCAGCGCTTGGTCAGCACGGGGGTGACCGGCGCGGGCTTGTTGATGGTGGGGGCGTTGTCGGCCTGGGGACTGGTCACTTCTTCTCCACCTCCGGCAGCGGTGCCTCAGCGGGGTAGGGCTTGGCGGTCCACCCGCGGTCCTCGGCGAGCTTGGCCCCGCGCAGGGTCTCCACCGCCGCGCTCGGCCCGTCCACGCCCGCCCGGTAGTCGGCCTCGTCCTCGGGCCAGAACCCGGCCAGTTCCAGCTCCGCGGTGCGGAAGTCGCGCAGCGGGGCGCCCCGGGTGGGCGCGGGGCGCTGCCCGGCGCGCAGGGCGTCCACCAGCTCCACCGCGGACTCGACGGTCTGGTTGTCGAAGAACTCGTAGTTGACCTGGATGACCGGGCCGAGGTCGCAGGCGGCCAGGCACTCGGCGTGCTCCAGGGTCACCGAACCGGGCTCGCCCGGCTCCCCGACCGTCTCGTTGTGGCCGAGCTTGCGGCCGTCGGTGCCCAGGTGCTCCCCGAGCTTGGCGTAGATGGCGTCGCCGCCCAGCGCCGCGCACAGGGTGTTGGTGCACACGCTGACCAGGTGCTCACCGCACGTCTTGCGCTTGTACATGGTGTAGAAGGTGGCCACCGCGGCGACCTCGGCGTCGGTGAGGCCGAGCTGGCGGGCGCAGAACTGGATGCCCGCCTGCGAGACCCGCCCCTGCACCGACTGCACCAGGTGCAGCATCGGCAGCAGCGCGGAGCGCGACTGCGGGTACCGAACGACGATCTCCGCGGCCTTGTCCACCACTCCGTCGAAGACCGACAGGTCCTCGGCGACCTCGGTCACCAGGTGCCCGGCCTCGACCGGCGCGATGCCGGTGACGTCGGTGTCGGCCACCCCCGACTGGTGCGTCCCGCCCGCGCCCACGCCGGAGCCGCCGTAGGTGGAACCGGTGCTGCTGCCGGTCATCGGTCACATCCCCCCATCACCGGGTCGAGCGAGGCCACGGCCGCGATGACGTCGGCGACCATGCCGCCCTCGGACATCGCGGGCATCGCCTGCAGGTTGACGAAGCTGGGTTCGCGCACGTGCACGCGCATCGGCCGGGTGCCGCCGTCGGAGACCACGTGGTAGCCCAGCTCGCCGCGCGGGGACTCCACCGGCACGTACACCTGGCCCGCGGGCACCTGGAAGCCCTCGGTGACCAGCTTGAAGTGGTGGATCAGCGACTCCATCGACTGACCCATGATCTTGCGGACGTGCTCCAGGGAGTTGCCCATGCCGTCCGAGCCGATGGACAGCTTGGCGGGCCAGGCGACCTTCTGGTCCTCGACCATCACCGGGCCGGGCTCCAGCTTGCGCAGCGCCTGCTCGATGATCCGCAGCGACTGGTGGATCTCCTCGACCCGGATCAGGTAGCGGGCGTAGGAGTCGGCCGCGGTGTCGGTGGGCACCTCGAAGTCGTAGTCCTGGTAGCCCAGGTACGGCTCGACCTTGCGCAGGTCCCAGGCCAGGCCCGCGGAGCGCAGCACCGGGCCGGTGATGCCCAGCGCCAGGCAGGCGTCGACGGGCAGGTAGCCGACCCCCTGGAGCCTGCCCTTCCAGATGGGCTGGCCGGTGAGGAGCTTGTCGTAGTCCGGCAGGCGCTTGTTCATCACCCGCAGGAAGTCCTTGATCTTCTCCTCGTAGTCGTCCGGGAGGTCCTGGGCGACGCCGCCGGGGCGGATGAACGCGTGGTTCATCCGCAGGCCGGTGAGGTGCTCCAGCAGGTGCAGCACCTCCTCGCGCTCGCGGAAGCCCGCGGTCATCGCGGTGAGCGCGCCCAGCTCCATGCCGCCGGTGGCCAGCGCCACCAGGTGCGAGCCGATCCGGTTGATCTCCAGCAGCAGCACCCGGATCACCTGGGCGCGGGTCGGCGCCTCGATGCCGAGCAGCTTCTCCACCGACAGGCAGTAGGCGGCCTCGTTGGACAGCGGCGCGAGGTAGTCCATCCGCGTCACGAAGGTGACGCCCTGGGTCCAGGTGCGGTACTCGCAGTTCTTCTCGATGCCGGTGTGCAGGTAGCCGATCACCGAGCGGGCCTGGGTGACGGTCTCGCCCTCCAGTTCCAGCACCAGCCGCAGCACGCCGTGCGTGGACGGGTGCTGCGGGCCCAGGTTGATCACGATGCGCTCGTCGTGGACGGCGTCCTCAAGCACCTGGTCCCAGTCGCCGCCGGTGACGGTGTAGACCCGGCCCTCGGTGGTCTCGCGCTCCTGGGCGTACTCGGCGTCGCGGCTGTCGGCGCCCTGCGCGCTGGTGTCGGTGCCGGTGGCGGCGTCGGAGAGCACGTTCTCCTGGCCTGCGCCCGCCGCGGTGCGGTTCGAGGGGGTCACGAGTACGACCTCCGCTGGTCCGGCGGAGGGATCTCCGCGCCCTTGTACTCGACGGGGATGCCGCCGAGCGGGTAGTCCTTGCGCTGGGGGTGGCCGTCCCAGTCGTCCGGCATGAGGATGCGCGTGAGCGCGGGGTGGCCGTCGTAGACGATGCCGAACATGTCGTAGGCCTCGCGCTCGTGCCAGTCGGCGGTGGGGTAGACCTCCACCACCGAGGGCACGTGCGGGTCGTCGACGTCCACCGCGACCTCCAGGCGGATGCGCCTGCGGTAGGTCATCGAGGTGAGGTGGTAGACGGTGTGCAGCCGCTGCGGCACGTCCACCCCGTAGTCCACCCCGGACACCGAGCTGCACAGCTCGAAGCGCAGCGCGGGTTCGTCGCGCAGCGTCCGGCACAGCTCCACGATGTCCTCGCGGCGGACGTAGAAGGTGATCTCGCCGCGGTCGACGGTCACCTGCTGGATGGCGCTGGGGGCGATGCCCCGGCCCGCCATCGCGGCGGTGAGGTCGTCGGCCAGCTCGTCGAACCAGCCGCCGTAGGGGCGCTCGGCCGGGGCCGGGCTGAACGCGGGCAGGCGCAGGCCGCCGAAGCCGGAGGTGTCGCCGGAGCCGCGGATGTGGAACATGCCCTGGCGCTCGCGGCCGGTGACGATCGGGGCCTTGGGCTCGGCGTCGCCGGGGCCGGTGGCCGCCAGCCCGCTGTCGGGCTGGTGGGCGGAGGAGTCCGCGCCGCCGATCTCGCGGCCCGGGGCGGACCCGGCCGCCTCGGTGGGCTCGGGGGAGTCGGAACCTGTGGTGGGGTCGTCAGCCATGGTCGTGGATCAGCTCACTTCTTGGCGAACTTCTTGGAGGAGGCGATCAGCTCGGTGCGGTGGCCGCGCTCGGCGAGCAGGGCGGCGCGGGCGGCGTTGATCGGCTCGTCGGCGATCTTGGCGTGCAGCTTGAGGATCGCGTCGATGAGCATCTCCGGCCGCGGCGGGCAGCCGGGCAGGTACATGTCCACCGGGACGATGTGGTCGACGCCCTGCACCACGGCGTAGTTGTTGAACATGCCGCCCGAGGACGCGCACACGCCCATCGCCAGCACCCAGCGCGGCTCGGCCATCTGGTCGTAGATCTGGCGCAGCACCGGCGCCATCTTGTTGGTGACCCGGCCCGCGACGATCATCAGGTCGGCCTGGCGCGGGGAGGCGCGGAAGACCTCCATGCCGAACCTGGCCAGGTCGTAGCGCGGCGCGCCGCTGGTCATCATCTCGATCGCGCAGCACGCCAGCCCGAAGGTGGCGGGCCAGAGCGAGTTCTTGCGCGCCCAGTTGACCAGCTTCTCCAGGCTGACCAGCAGGACGCCGTTGGGGAGCTTCTCCTCAAGACCCATTGCCCCGTGCCTCCCGTCAGTTCCAGTCGAGGCCGCCGCGCCGCCACACGTAGGCGTAGGCGAAGCCGACCGTCGCGATGAACAAGAAGATCTCGACAAGTCCGAACAGGCCGAGGACGTCCGCCGACACGGCGAACGGGTAGAGGAACACCATCTCGATGTCGAACAGGATGAACAGCATCGCGGTCAGGTAGTAGGCGACCGGGACGCGGCCGCCGCCGACCACCGGCTGCGGCGAGGGCTCGATGCCGCACTCGTAGGCCGAGAGCTTGGCCCGGTTGTACCGGCTCGGGCCGACCAGCGGGCCCAGCAGCGCCGAGCCGACCGCGAAGGCCGCGGCGACGACGAACATCACCACCAGGGGCAGGTAGACCCCCAGGTCCGTGGACACGTCCGAAGATTGGGCTACGAGCATGGGCAACTCCGCCGTCCTTTCCCGCTTCCTCCGGCCCGACCCTATGGGGCGCCGGTCACACCGCCCGTGCTGAGGCGGTCCTAACCGACCCATGCGATCGGGTGACGATTGTGAAAACATTCACAAGCGAGACCGGCCCGGTGTGAACGGCTTCACAAGCATCGGGGGCCAGTGTAGGACGTGGCTCACAGCGCGAAACCCGGCCCCCTCAACAACTCTCCGTGACCATTCTCATGATCCTGACCTGGGCGGACTCACCAGTACGGGTGTAATGGGACACCTCGGCAATGGCACCGGAAACGGCGTGCGGCGGTCCGGGAAACAGGCCCCGTTCAGGGCGTGCGCGGATATCCTGAGCCGCGTTCGACCGACCCGGTGGAGGCTCCGCGTGATCGATCGGCCGCACCCCGACCCCGCCCGCGCGCCCGGCCGCCGGGGCCCGGGCCACCCCGCCCGGTCGCTCAGGGCGAAGTGATGGGTGGCACTGTACCGATCCACCACCCGAACGGCCCCGAACCACCCGCGCCCGTCCCCCAGGTGACGCGGGTGCGCACGGCCGACCCGGGGGCCTTCGTCGGACGCGCGCCCGAGTTGTCCGAACTCTCCCGGTCGCTGGTCAGCGGGGTCCCCGTGGTCGTCTCGGGGCTGGGCGGGGTGGGCAAGACGGCGCTCGCGCGGCGGGCCGCCGCCGCCGCGCTCGACGCGGGCGCGTTCACCCGGGTGCTGTTCGTCGACCTGCACGGGTACGCGCCGGGCGGGGGCGTGCGCGCGGCCGACCTGTTCGCCCCGCTGCTGCGCGTGCTCGGCCTGCCGCACGGCGACATCCCGGCCGAGCGGTCCGAACAGGCCTCGGTCTACCCCGACTACCTGCACCACCTGGCGGGCACCGGTGAGCGCGTGCTGCTGGTGCTGGACAACGCCGCCTCCCGCGACCAGGTCCGCGACGTGCTGCCCCCGCCGCCGCACCAGGCCGTGATCACCAGCCGGGACACCCTCTTCGTCGACGGCGCCGCGCGGGTGCCGCTGCCGGTGCTGCCCCTGGCGGACGCGCACGCCGTCCTGGGCGAGCACCCCGACCTGGCCGACGTCGCGCTGGCCTGCGGGCGGCTGCCCCTGGCGCTGCGCGTCGCCGCCGCCCTGCTCGACGCCGACCCCGACCTCACCCCGGCCGCGCTCGCCGCGGAGCTGCGCGCGGCCCCGACCAGCGCGCTGACCTACGGCGACCTCGACGTCGGCACGGTGTTCGCCACCGCCCACCGCGGCCTGCTCGCCCGGGGGCAGGACACCGCCGCGCAGCTGCTCGTCGACCTCGCCCACGCCCCCGGCGACAGCCACGGCCTCGGCGCCGCGGCGGCCCTGCTCGGCTGCGCGCCACCCGCGGCCGTCCACGTCCTGCGCGCGCTGGAGCAGGCGCACCTGGCGCAGAAGGCAGCAGGCCGCTGGTCCCTGCACGACCTGGTGCGGCGCTACTTCACCGAGCACTCCCCCGAGGACCCCGACGCCACGGCCCGCCTGCTCCACCACTACGGGCAGGAGCTGTTCGAGCGGACGGGCCAGCTCCAGACCGCCTCCGCTGAGGCGCTGAGCTGGTTCGACGCCGAGGCGCCCACGCTGGTCGCGGTGTTCCGGCGGGCCGCGGCGCTGGGGTCACCGGACTTCCCGGCGGCGGCGCTGGGCATGGGGCAGTTCTTCTACCTGCGCCACCTCCCCGACGAACGGGTCGAGCTGCTGCGCGCGGCCGTCGCGGCCACCGAGGACCCCGTGGTGCGCGCGACGCTGCGGGTCGACCTGGGGAACGCGCTGCTCGACGCGCGCGAGCACCACGCCGCGGCCGAGGAGTTCCGAGCGGTGCTCGCGCACCTGCCGGACGACCCCCACGCGCCGCACTGGGAGCGCATGGCCTGGAGCGGGCTGGTCACCGCCACCACCCGGGCCGGTGACGCCGACGGCGCCGCCCACGCCAGGGCCGGGCTCGCCGCCCACGCCGAGCGCGCGGCGGAGGTCTCCGGCGACGACGTCCTGACGATGAGCAGGCAGGCGATGGCGCTGCTGGACACCGGCGAGCACACGGCGGCCGAGACCCTGCTGCTGCGCGTGCTCGCGGAGCAGGCGGGTCCCACCTGGAGCCGCGCGGTCACGCTGCTCACCCTGTCCACCTGCCGCCAACTGCGCGGCGACCACGCCGCGGCGACGACCACGGCCGAGGAGGGGCTGGCCATCGCGCGCGCCCTGGGCGACGACAAGCTCACCGGCCGCTTGCTCGTGAACCTCGCGCTGTCCGCCACCCTGGAGCAGCGGTGGTCGCGCGCGGACGCGCTGCGCGCGGAGGTGCGCGCCATCCTCGACCGGGCGGACGACTCCCCCGACCTGGACGAGGTCCGGGCGGCGCTCGCCGGCGTCGACGAGCTACGCGCTCGGCGCTAGCTTCGTGGCCGCGACGATCACCTTGTCGAAGGCGTCGCCGTCCTTGGGGTCGTACAGGCCCGCCAGCAGCTTGAGCACCAGCTTCATCAGCGTCTGCCGGGGCAGGCCGTACTTGGTGGCCACACCCATGACCGTCGGGTTGCCGATGAGCTTGGAGAAGACGTTGCCCAGCCGGTAGTAGCTGCCCAGGGCCTGCTTCATCGCCACCGGGTAGCCCTCCAGCGCGCGCTCGCGGGCCGGGCCCTCGGCGCGGGCCATCGCCTGCACGACGCACTGGGCGGCGATCTTGGCCGACTCCATGGCGTAGCCGATGCCCTCGCCGTTGAACGGGTTCACCATGCCGCCCGCGTCACCGACCAGCAGCAGGCCGTCGCGGTAGTGCGGGGTGCGGTTGAAGCCCATGGGCAGCGCGGCGCCGCCGATCTTGCCCAGCGCGTTCTCCTCGCGGAAGCCCCACTCCTCGGGGGTGCCGTCCAACCAGGAGGTCAGCAGCTTGCGGTAGTCGGTGGAGCCGAAGGCCTTCGACGTCGACAGGATGCCCAGGCCGACGTTGACGGTGCCGTCGCCCATGCCGAAGATCCAGCCGTAGCCGGGCAGCAGCACCGGGTTCGCCGGGTCGGAGCGGTCCCACAGCTCCAGGTGCGACTCCAGGTAGTCGTCCTTGGACCGCGGCGAGGCGTAGTAGCGGCGCACCGCCACGCCCATCGGCCGCGACTCCACCTTGTCCAGGCCCACCGACAGCGCCAGCCGCGCCGACACCCCGTCGCAGGCCAGCACCAGTGGCGCCCGGTAGGTCACCGGCTGCTTGTCCGGGCCGACCTTGGCCTCCACCCCGACCACCCGGCCCGCGGCGTCGGTCACCGCGCCGGTGACGGTCGTCTGCTCCAGCAGCCGGGCCCCGGCCTGCTGGGCGGTGCGGGCCAGCATCTCGTCGAAGTCCTGGCGGGGGCGCACGACGCCGTAGGGCGGGAAGGTGGCCAGCTCGGGCCAGTCCAGCTCCAGCGTGGTGCCGCCGCCGACGACGCGCAGGCCGCGGTTGTGCAGCCAGCCCGCCTCCTCGCGGGTGTCGATGCCCAGGTCGATGAGCTGCTTGACCCCGCGCGGGGTGAGCCCGTCGCCGCACACCTTCTCCCGCGGGAAGGTGCTCTTCTCCAGCAGCAGCACGTCGAGGCCCGCGCGGGCCAGGTAGGTCGCGGCGGTGGACCCGGCGGGCCCCGCCCCCACGACGATCACCTCGGCGTCCTCGCCCGCCCGTCGCCTGCTGATCGGAGAAGTCGTCATGCCGCCGAGTCTAGGGCGTGTTCCGCGGGAGGGGGTGTCGGCGCGGTCCGCCGCGGGCGGGAAGAACGGGAACGGCGCTTGTGCGACCCGGGTGTTGTGAAACGGCCCCGCACCGGCCCACGATTCCCCCGTGGACCGCCCGGTCACCCGCACGCACCGACCGGTCCAGGAAGGCGCACGCCCGCAGGAAGGCGCACACCGCATGCCCGAGCTGCTCGACCCCGGTTCCCCCGACGCCATCGACCGCGTGCCCCACCCCTTCCACCCCCACCCGGACGACGACGACCAGCCCCCCGCCCCCGAACTGCCGGTCGTCCACCCCGCGAGCGCCGCCCGCCTCGCCACCACCGCGGTGATCGCCGCCAACTGCGCCCTCACCCTGATCACCTCGTGGCAGTCCCTGCGCTCCCCCAGCGGCAGCACCCCCGCCGACGGCTGGGTCTGGGCCCTGGGCGTGCTCGCCTCCCTCGCCTGCTTCAGCCGCTGGCTGTGGCAGGCCAGGGCCAACGCCCAGCGCATCAGCCTGGCCCCGCACCGCCTCGACGCCCGCTGGATCCCGTGGTGCTGGTTCGTCCCCGGCGCCAACCTCGTCGTCCCGCCGGTGCTCGTCTCCGACGTGTGGCGCGCCAGCCACCCCGACCTGCCCCCGGGCCCGCGCGACCTGCGGGCCGTGCGGTGGGGGCGGTGCATCGCGGTGGCGTGGGCGAGCTTCCTGCTGGCGCAGGTCGCCGTGGTGTTCGCGCCCACCCCGCTGTGGGGGCACGCGGTGTCGACACCGCTGACGCTGGTGTGCGGGGCCGCCGCCGTCTACGGGATGCGGCGGGTCGACCGGTGGCAGACCGGGCGCGAACCCGTCCGCTGAGCCCCGGCGGGGCTCAGGCACGACGGCGGAGCTCAGGGCTCGACAGCGGGGCTCAGGGCTTGACGGCGCGGTGCAGGGCGACCACCCCGAAGGTCAGGTTGCGCCACTCGACCTCGGTCCAGCCCGCCTTGGCGACCATCTCCGCCACCGACCGCTGGTCGTGCCAGTCGCGCATGGACTCCGCCAGGTAGGAGTAGGCCTCGGTGTTGCTGGAGAACGGCTTGGTCACCAGCGGCAGGGCCCTGAGCACGGTGTTGTGGTAGAGCCAGCGGACCGGGCGCAGCGGCGGCTGGGACACCTCGCAGACGACCAGGCGCCCGCCGGGGCGCACCACGCGCAGCATCTCGGCGAGGGCGTCGACGGTCGGCACCATGTTGCGCAGGCCGAAGCTCACGGTGACCGCGTCGAACGCGCCGGTGGCGAAGGGCAGGTGGAAGGCGTCGGCGGCGACGCGGGGCACGCCCCGGGCGGCGCCGCCGTGCAGCATCGGCAGGGAGAAGTCGGCGGCCACGCACCAGGCGCCGGAGCGGGCGTACTCCACGGTGGAGACGGCGGTGCCCGCGGCCAGGTCGAGGACCGCCTCGCCGGGGCGGGCGTCGAGGACGCGGCGGGTCTGCTCGCGCCACCGGCGGTCGAAGCCCAGGGTCATGACCGTGTTCGTGCGGTCGTACCCCGCGGCGACCCCGTCGAACATCTGGGCGATGTCGTGCGGATCCTTGTCCAAACCGGCGCGCGCCATGTGCCGCAGCGTACGAAAGCGGGTCAGGCGGCCTCGGCCCGGGTGCCACCGCGCACCTGCGCGTAGTGGCCCAGCAGCTCCTCGCACACCGCGGGCCAGCCCCGGTCGCGCACCGACGCGCGGGCCGCGGCGCCCATCCGGCGGCGGGTCAGCGGGTCGGACAGCCGCTCGACGGCGGCGCGCACGTCGAAGGTCGCCGGGTCCAGGAGGAAGCCGGTGCGGCCGTGGTCAACCAGGTCGCGCGGGCCACCGGCGTCCGGGGCCACCACCGGCAGCCCGCAGGCCATCGCCTCCTGCACGGCCTGGCAGAACGTCTCGTGCGGGCCGGTGTGGACGAACACGTCCAGGCTCGCGTAGGCCTCGGCCAGCTCCACCCCGCCGCGGAAGCCGAGGAACGCCGCCCCGGGCAGCCGCGCGCGCAGCGCCGCCTCGTCCGGGCCCGCGCCGACGACGACCACCCGCACCCCGGGCACGCCGTTGAGCGCGGCCAGCCGGTGCACCTGCTTCTCCGGGGCCAGCCTGCCCACGTACCCGACCAGCAGCTCCCCGGCCGGGGCCAGCTCCGCGCGCAGCCGCCGGTCGAGGCGGCCGGGGTGGAACCGCGCGTGGTCGACGCCCCGGCCCCACCGGTGCACCCGCGGGACGCCGTGCGCGGTCAGGTCCGCCACGGCGGCGGTGGACGGGGCCAGCGTGCGGTCCGCGCCCGCGTGCAGCCGCCGGATCCACCGCCAGGCCGCGCGCGACCCGCGGTGCAACCCGTACGACGCGGCGAACCCGGCCACGTCGGTCTGGTAGACCGCGACGGTGGGCACGCCGAGCCGGTGCGCGGCGCGCAGCCCGCCCGCGCCCAGCACGAACGGCGAGGCCAGGTGCACCACGTCGGGGTCGAAGGCGGCGATCTCGGCGTGCACCCGGGGGGTGGGCAGCCCGATCGGCAGCGAGGTGATCATCGGGACGTCGACGGCGGGCACCCGCGCGACCCTGGCGTGCCGGTAGCGGTCCGGACCGGCGCCGGGGGCGACGACGAGCGCGGCGTGACCGCGGCGCTCCAGGTGCTCGACCACCCGCAGCACGGAGTTGCTGACCCCGTTGACCTGCGGGAGGAAGCTCTCGGTGACGATGGCGACGCGCACGGGTCCGACCGTCGCAGCCCCGGGGGACCCCCGCGTGGCAGCGGGGCGAACGCGCGCCGAACAGCCGGTGCCCCCGCGAAGCGTGACCCGCGCATCGCCCGTTCGTCACCTCGCGGTCGCGCGGCGGTCACCCGCGGTGGTCACCCTAGGTCGGCATGACCCTCATGTCGCCCGGGCCGCGCGGCCAGGTGGACCCCGGGCTGCTCTCCCGGGCCCTGGAGACCGCGGGCAGGCTCGCCAACGACGCCACCGACGTGCTCGCCGCGACCGCCGGGCAGGGCGCCCTCCCGGCCGCCGCCGAGTCGCCGTTCGACTGGGTCACCGACACCGACCACACCCTGGAGCGGCACACCCGCCGCGTGCTCACCGCGGAGTTCCCGGGCATCCCGGTCACCAGCGCCCAGTTCGACGCCGACCCCGGCGCCCGCTACCGCTGGGTGGTCGACCCGGTCGACGGCACGGCCAACTACGCCGCGGGCATCCCCTGGTGCGCCTACAGCCTGGCCCTGGTCGACGCCGAGGGCCCGGTGGTGGGCGTGGTCGCCGACCCGTTCCGGGGCCGCATCTACGCCGCCGCCCGGGGCCGGGGCGCCCGGGTCAACGGGGTCCGCATCGCCCTGCCCGACCGGCACTCGGTGCGCGGGGCCATCGTGTGCACCGAACTGGTGTCCGGGGGTCCGTGGCCGGGGCTGGCCGGTTTCATCGAGCGCGCGGGCGCCGCCGCCGCCCGGGTCCGCGTCCTGGGCTCCGCCGCCCTGGCCGTCGCCCAGGTCGCCCTGGGCCACGCCGCCGCCGCCGTGCTGCACGGCTGCCGCGAGCACGAGGTGGCCGCGGCGGTCGCCCTCGCCGCCGAGTCCGGGGCGGCCGTGCTGGACCGCCGCGGCAACGACGCGGTCGCCCTGCCCTCCGGCGGCCTGCTGGTGGCCGCCCCCGGGGTGGCCGAGCAGGCGCTGTCGTGGTGGCGCGGCGGGTGAGCCCGGGTGGCGGTGTCGGTGGGGTGCGGCAGGCTGGGGGCATGGAGAAGACCAGTTCGGCGGACGGCACCGAGATCGCGTTCGAGGTGCTGGGGTCCGGCCCGCCGGTGGTGCTGGTGGGCGGGGCGTTCCAGACCCGGCTCTCGCACCTGGCCCTGGCCCACCAGCTCGCCGGGGAGTTCACCGCCGTCGTCTACGACCGCCGCGGCCGCGGCGACAGCGGCGACAGCCCCCGCTACGCGGTCGACCGGGAGGTCGAGGACCTGCTGGCGGTGATCAGCGCGGCGGGCGGCGGCGCCCGCGTCTTCGGCATGTCCTCCGGCGCCGTCCTGGCCCTGCGCGCCGCGGCGGCCGCCGTGCCGGTGGTGCGGCTGGCCGCCTACGAGCCGCCCTTCCTGCCGTCCTCCCCCACCTTCGCCGACGAGCAGTCCGCCCGCATCGCCGCGGGCGACCGCGCCGCCGCCGTCCGCGCCTTCCTCCGCGTCACCGGCGTCCCCGACGAGGGCATCGACCAGACCGCCCAGACCCCCGCCTGGTCCTACCTCGTCGACCTCGCCCACACCCTCCCCTACGACGCCCGCATCGTCGGCGACGGCACCCTCCCCGACCTCTCCGCCACCACCGTCCCCACCCTCATCGCCCACGGCACCGCCAGCCCCACCACCATGGTCGACGCGGCCCGGGCCACCGCCGAGGCCGTCCCCGGCTCCCGCCTGCTGCCCCTGCCCGACCAGACCCACCACGTCGACGAGGCCGTCCTGGGCCCAGCCCTCCTGGACTTCTTCCGCGGGTAGGTCGCGTTCCACGGCCCGGCCACCCCTGCCCGGGCACGCCACCCTCTCGTAGGAGGGGACTGGGGTGTCAGTCGAGCGTTCCGCGCATCGACCCGACCTGCCCCCAGGCCTGGTCGTCCGCCCGGGCCCGCAGGCGTGCGCACTCCTGCAAGGCGCGGTCCCGCTCGTCGCGGGCGGCGCGCAGGTCCCGGGCACCGGTCTCGATCGCGCGCGCGAGGTCGGCGGTGAGGCGGCGGACCTCGGCGCGCAGGGACTCCACCGCATCGGCGCGGCTGTCCACCGCGATCAACCGCGCCCAAGCGTCGAGCCACTCGCCCAGCTCGTCCTCGGGCACCCCGCACACGGCCAGGTAGGCCACCAGGAAGCCGCGCTGGGGCAGTTCCCCCGCCAGCACCTGACCGACCTTGGTGCGGCCGAACCTGCCTCCGGAGGCGGCGGCGATCGCGCGGTTCGACGGTGCACCCGCGAGCCTGCGGACCTGGTCAAGGCACCGCGCGAGGTCCGCGGCCGTGCGCACGCGGTCGAGCGGGACGGTCGAGGTGTCGATGGCGGGCCCTGGTGTGAGCGGGCCGGTCAACGGGGCGCGGGGCACGCGGGTCTCCAGTTCAGCCGTGCCAGGGGATGAGGGTGTCGCGGGGGCTGGTGAGCACCGCCGCTGCGAGCGAGCCGTCCGGCGGCGGGGGCGTGCGCCCCGCGACCGGAACGGGTTCGGCGGGTGGCGGCTCCGGGTCGGGGAGCAGGTCGAGGTCGACCTCCGGCCAGCGGATCGCCTGCTCGGCGGGTGGCCGACCGGTGGGTCTCGGTGGCGGGGGTGGCGGGGGTGGCGACCGGCGGGGGCGCTGCACGCCCAGCTCGTCGAGCGCGGTCGCCGCGCTCAGCAGCTCCGCGATGACGCGGTCCCTGGCGGGACCGCGCTCGGCGGCCAGGTGCGGGAAGTCCTCGGCGAGCTTGGGCAGCTCGTAGAGGAAAGTGCTGAAGCCCGTGACCCCCCGCGTGACCCGACCGTGCGTGTCGCGCAACCGCTCCCACTCGGTGTCCAGACCGAGTCGAACCGCGTCAGCGGCGTCGCGGGCCTGGCCCGACCAGTGCTCCGCGGCGGTGCGCTCGCCGAGCGACTCGCTCTCCGCGACGACGCCGTCGAGGTGCTGCATCGTCTCGGCGAGGATGCGGAGCCGGTTGCGCTCCCCGCCCGGGCTCGGCAGCTCAGTCACGGCCGCCCGCCCGTCGCAGCTCGTCCGCCACGTGGTCGTCGACGACGCGGTAGCCCCGCGCGGTGCCGCCCAGCTCGTCGCCGTACCACCGGGTGTGCTCGCACAACCGCTGCGCGGCCTGCTCCAGCGCGTGCCTGTAGCGCAGGACCGCGGCGGTCAGCTCGTCGTCCGCGGGCCACGCGTCCTCGTCGAGCCGGTCGCCCCTCCACCCCGCGCGGACGCCGTCCACCACCGACAGCGCAACCCTGGCGGCGCGCTCCAGCTCTTCCGGGTCGACGGAGAAGCCCTGGTGCTCGGTCATCACGCCCGCCAGTCCCGGATGCTGTGCAGCTCGGTCGCGGACAGGTGCCGCCCGGCCGGGGCGAGCCGGGACCCGAGCGGGTCGAACGCCAGCCCGACCCCGCTCGCCCTGGCCATCGCGAGGACGCGCCGCCCCTGGGCCGCGGCGCGCCGTTCCCGCGGACCCGCGCCGACCCGCCGCTCGTAGTCCCACAGCAGCTCGGCCGAGGAGAAGACGCAGACCACCTCGCCGAACCGGTCGGTCCGGGTGACCCGGACGGCGTCCCCCTCGGCCAGGAAGTGCAGCTCCATGCCCGGCAGGGCGTCGACCAGCGGCACCCGCTCCCCCGCCGCGGTGATGACCGCGGTGCGCTGGGCGGGCTCGGTCCCCATGGCGTACCTGGCCTCCTGCTGGGCCATGCGCAGGACCACCTCGGCCTCGGGCGGGGGGAGCGGACCGGCCAGGGCCAGCCCGAAGGAGCCGTTGAGGTGGTCCTCCAGCACCCGCTCGGCGCTGCGGCCGCCGTACCCGCGGCCGAGCCGCCGGGCGAGGAGCTCGCGGCGCTTCCCGAGGCCCAGCCCGGTCAGCTCCGGGTCCTGGTCGAGGTTGTAGGAGGTGCGCAGCACCAGCACCGACCTGCGGTCGCCGCAGTGGTGGGCGATCAGCCCCCCGACCTGCCAGATGACCTTGGCCCGCAGTTCGTGGGCGGTGTCCCGGGCGGTGGCGTGGAACAGGCGCGCACCGGTCTCCCCCAGCGCGCGCCGCAGGTCGGACCTGCGCACCCCCGCGCCCTTGTAGAGGAATCCCATCGGAGGCATTGTCGACAAACCGCCCTTGGCAATGGAGAAGCTGCTTGTGGGCTCAATACGGTAGCGGATGCCCGACAACGGTTCATTTCGGATTGCACTCCCACGATCGACCGTCGCGGGGTGGCGAATTCTCGCCACGAAACCGCCCACGACGCCCGCGAGCGGCCGGCCGCGAGTGTCCGACACCGGTCTCGCCGGGATTTCGCACCCGAGACGACCAGCTCACGACAACACCGCCCGGCCGCGCGAGATGGCCGACCGGAGCGCGGGCGGAGCTGGTGCCGCCCACCGCAGGCCGCGACTGTCCGCAGGTGTCCGCACACCCCCGCCACATCCCGGCGTCGATCCGCGGCGAAAGCGCCAGGACACCGCCCGGGAACTCCTTTGCCGGCAGACCACCGGCACCTTGAATGAAATGCAGCGACGTCGTCGCACCACCGATTAATCGACTTCGAGAGGACCGGACATGGTGATGCTGGTGTTGACCTGCGGAGTGGCGACGCTGCTCAGCTTGGCGATCGCGGCGGGCTTCACCGCTGTGTTCAGCAGGAGCGAGAAGAAGTCGCGCCGCGCGCAGCGCGTGCTGCGACTCGTCCTGTCAGCCCTGGTCGGCAGCACCGGTCTGCTGGCCGCGCTGGTGGTGCTCGCGGACTCCGGGTGGGGCTAGGGCCTGTCCTAGACAGGGCTGCGGAGCAGGGCGGCGCGGGCGCGTCCACCGCTGTGCCGACGCGCCCGGCGCCTCATCCGCGGGTGAGCGGGGGAGCCGTCCGCCAGGAGGGGGCCCGGTAGCTACACGCGGATGGGTCGCTGCCAGAGGGGGCGGATCCGCAGCGGGCCCTGCCTGCGCAACCAGTAGACCAGGCCCCCCGCGACCACCCAGCCGATGAGCACCGTGGTGCTGACCGGCAGGACGGTGAGGGTGGCCCCGCGCCCCGCGACCCGGACGAGGTCGGGGTTGCGCTGGTCGTACTCGACCCGGACGACCTGGCCCTCTTCGAGGAGTTCGGGGTAGAGCACACCCACCCCGGGCGTGTGGTCCGCGCCGTCGGGGGTCTGGAAGCGGACGAGGGTGCGGTTGAAGCCGACGCTGAGGACCTCCGCGTCAGCGCGGCCGGTGTTGGACTCGATGGCCCTGTCCTCGGTGAAGGCCCCGATGACCAGCAGCAGGCCGAGCAGGGTCAACACCCCGGCCACGGCCAGCGCCGCGATCGCCACCGCCCGCCGCACCGGCTGGGTGCGCTCCGCGCGGTCGACCGGGGTGGGCTCGCGGACCTCCTGCTCAGCTGGCACACGGCGAGGGTAGCGGGGCGGCCTGCGACCACGGGTCGGAAAGGCACCGCAGGGCAGGTGGCGCGGGGCGGGCAGGCGGCACGCGCGGTGGCGCGAGGGGCGGGCGGGCAGGGTGGACCACGCGGTCGTGCACGAAATGGGCGGTATGCCGCCCTCGTCCGGGTGGCGAATTATGCTCGCACCATGCGCACGAGGGCGAGGTCGACGCGGGACACCGTCGCCGGTGTCCTGGTGCTCGTCGCGCTGGTGGCGCTGCCGCTGCTGTCGGTGCGGTTGATCGGGGTCATCCACGCCCAGGCCGCCCCGGCGGTCGCGGTGCCGACCACCACCCCCGCCCCGACGACGCCCGCCGAGGTGCCGATCGCGTGGACGGCCGAGCAGGCTCGGCGGGCGTTGGCCGCCGGGTCGGTCGCCCGGCTGCCCGGGGCGCCCGCGGTGGTGGACGAGGCGGCGCTGCGGCCGGTGCTGGCCCGCACCGGGTGGCGGGTGCTGCTGCTGCCGTTCACCGGCTCGGACGGCCGGGAGCGCCACCGCGGTGAGCTGGACCGGTTGCGCGCGGCCCTCGGCGGCGACGACCGGCTGGTGGTGGTCAGCGGGTTGCGCGTGGAGGCGGGACGCAGCCACCAGCTGATCGGGCCCCGGGACATGGCGGAGGTCGCCGCGGTGCTCGGCACCGCCGACGTCACCGAGCCCGTCCTGTCCGCGGTGCTCGACGGCCACGTGCGGGCCACGCCGGACCCGGTCCCCGCGGGGGGCGTGGACGAGGTGGCGGCGGCGCTGGCGAGCACCGGCCGCTACACCGCCCCCGGCCTCGCCCCCGTCGGCCCCGCCCCGGACGCCCTGGTCGCGGTGCTGCCCGCGGGTCAGCCCACCGACCTGACCGCCCGGCTGGGCGAGCGCTTCCCCGGCGAGCGGGTCGTGGTGGTGCGGGGGCGCTGGGTGGAGGTGGCGGGCCCGGACCCGGACCTGGTGCGCACGGCGGTGACCGCCTACTACGGGCGCAGCTACTTCCGCCTCGCCGAGTGGGGCCCGGACCCGCTGGCCCTGGGGTCGCTGGTGCTGGCCGAGGTCGACCAGGCCCTGGCCGCCCGCGCGGCGGCGGCCACCGCCCCGGCGGTCGACGACCAGCCGCCCGCGTGGCGCTCCGCGGCCCTGCCGTGGGCGCTGGCCTGCGCCGCGGTGCTGCTGGTGGGGGTGCCCGCCGCGCTGCGCCTGCGCCCGGCCCGCCGCCGCCTGGCCAGGGCCGAGGCTGACCTGCTCCTGCGCGACCACCTGGCCGCCGAGGTCGCCGCCCTGGCCGCCGACCTGGCCACGGTGCGCGCCCACAGCCGCCCCCACGCCGAACTGCCCACGAGCGCGGCCACCCAGCGCGCCACCGCCCCAGCCCCCGGCCTCGCCGACCTGCGCACCGACACCACCCAGCACGCCGAGCACCACGGCGGCACCGCAGCCGCGACCAGGACGCACGGCCACGGCACCGACCCGCTCACCAGCGTCACCGACCAGCAGGTCGAAGCCCACGGCCTGCGGCTCGACCACGCCGACCCAGCCGCCGACCCGCCCAGGGCGCGCACGCGCAGCCACGACCCCGCTGACCTGCTCGCGGATGCCGCCGTCGAGCACGCCAGGGCCCGGGACCTGCTACTCGACGGCGCCGACCCCGCCGCGGTCCAGGCGGCGGTGGCAGCCGCCCGCGCGGCGCTGGACGAGGTGCGCTTCGGGGTGTCGGTGTGACCGAGCGGGGCGCGCGGGCGCAGCGCCGGACGGTGGTGCGCCGGTGGCTCACCGCCGCGGGGGTGGTCGTGGTCCTCTGGCTCACCGCCACCGACCTGCTCCTGCTGTTCTCCCCCGCCCGTTCCGCCGTGCACACCCTCGACCACGACGTCGTGTTCGTGGGCGAGGGCTCCGGGGGCGTGGACGCGGACGGCGTGCGGGCCGCTTTCGGTGACCGCCCGCTGACGATGGCGGTGCTGGTCGGTGACCCGCGCGCGCCCCTCGACCCCGAGGAGACCTGCACGACCATCGCCGCCCACCTGCACGGCGCCATGACCGCCGTGCTCGTCGACGGTGCCTTCGCCGCCGGGTGCCAGAGCCCCGACTTCCCCACCACGGTCGACCGCTTCAGCTGGGGCATGGCCACCTGGGCCCGGCACGCGGACACCACGCAGTTCCTCGACGGCGACCACCGCGCCCAGGCGGAGCAGTTGGCGGCGCTCTACGACGCGGAGGTCGCGGCGGGCCGGGTGCTGCGCGACTCGCGGGCCCTGCGCTTCCCGGGGTTGCGGTACGCGCTGGCCGGGGTGCTGCTGGTGCTGACGATCGCCGCCGCGCACGTGACCGCGCTGGTCGTCGACCGGGTGGTGTCGGGGGTGGCGGCGCGGCAGCGGGCCCGGCAGGAGTGGCAGGGCCACCGGACCGAGACCGCGCACGCGCTCGCGTCGTTGGGCGAGCGGTTGGCGACCAGCCCGCCCGGGCCGGACCTGCCGGAGCTGACGCGCGCCTACCGGCGGGCGCTGTCGGCGTGGCAGTCGGTGCGGCCCGGGGAGCGGTGGGACGTCGTGGACAGGCAGGTCCGCGTCCTGCGGGAGCGGCTGGGGATCACAGGGTGAGGGCGCCGGTGGTCACCACGGCCCAGAGCAGCATCGCCAGCCCGGTCTGCTTGAGCACCGGGATCAGCGCCATCCCCTCGCGCCGCCCCAGCACGATCTGCAGGGCCGGGACGACGAGCACCGCCGCGACGAACGCGACCAGGGCCACCGGGGAGTAGAAGGCCAGGCCGATGCTCACCAGGAACGGCAGCCCCACCAGCCCGGCGTAGAGCAGCCGGGTCCGCTCCTCCCCCAGCCGCACGGCCAGGGTGTTCTTGCCCGCCACCCGGTCGGTGGGCACGTCGCGCAGGTTGTTGGCCACCAGGACGGCCGCGGAGAAGCCGCCCATGGCCAGGGCGCCGCCGACGCCGATCCAGCTGATGGCGCCGGTCTGGACGTACTCGGTGCCCAGGACGGCGACCAGGCCGAAGAACAGGAAGACGGCGACCTCGCCCCAGCCGGAGTAGCCGTAGGGCTTGTCGCCGCCGGTGTAGTACCAGGCGCCCGCGATGCTCAGGGCGCCGAGGAGCAGCAGCCACCAGTAGCCGGAGAGGACGACCAGGGCGAGGCCCGCCAGGGCGCCGACGCCGAAGCAGGCGAAGGCGGCGTACTTGACCGCGGCGGGGTTGGCGGCGCCGGAGCCGACGAGGCGCAGGGGGCCGACGCGGTCGGTGTCGGTGCCGCGGATGCCGTCGGAGTAGTCGTTGGCGTAGTTGACCCCCACCTGCAGGGACAGGGAGACCACGAGCGCGAGCAGGGCCCGGGGCCAGGAGAACTGGTCGGCGGCCGCGGCCGCGCCCGCCCCCAGGACCACGGGGGCCACCGAGTTGGGCAGGGTCCTGACCCGTGCTCCTTCGATCCACTGCGCCGCTGTCGCCATGCCGGTCATCTTCCACCGGCGGCCCCGGGGCGGCTGCCGGTGGTCGCCGCTTTGTGGCCGGGGGCACCAGGCCTCGCCCCGCGAGGGGGCACCCCGCTGACGGACGGCCTTGATGCCAAGCCGGGGACGAGGAGCGGACAGAACACACCGCGCCAAGCCCGGCACCCCTCCCCCACCGACAGACGGCCGTGGCGCCAAGCCGGGGACGATGCCGGGCGGGGACGAGGGGGTGGGTGGCGGGAAAATATTCAACAGTCGTGGCGGACCCAGACGTTGGGCTCGATGTAGGTGGCGGTGCCGTCGCGCGGGTCGACCCGGACGGGGGTCAGGGCCTCGGGGACCAGGACCTCCCCGTCGGTGTCGAAGGGCAGGCCCGTCCACTCGCGCCAGGAGGCCAGCGGGGCGGAGATGGTCATGGAGTAGGGGGCGACGGAGTCGATGCGCCCGCCCGCGCGCACGTGGACGCGCAGCCACGGGTCCTTGGGCAGGCCGTCGTCGCGGACGCGGTGGGCGTACTCGTCGATGGGGGCGTGCGGGTGCTTGTGCTTGTGGTTGGGGCGGACGGGGGCGACGAGTTCGGTGAAGCCGAGCCTGCGGGCGTTGGCGCGCATGGCGCCGAGCATCACCGCGGACAAGCCGGTGCCGCGCAGGTCGGTCTGGACCAGGATCTCCAGGGCGGAGACGTGGTCGGGGTCGCGGCCGATGAGCCGGTCGACCGCCGAGCGGGTGATGACCGCGTCCCAGCCGCCCGCGGGCAGGTCGCCGTCCCAGTGGAAGGGGACGGTGTAGGCCTTGGCGACGAGCCGTTCGGGGTGGTCGGCGTCGTAGGCCATGAGGACGTGCTCGGCGTAGTGCTGGGTCGTGGCGGCGTAGTAGAGGCTGCCGGTGGCGTCCTGCTGCATGAAGGTGGGCCAGCCGCTGGGGAACTCGTCCAGCAGCGGTTCGAGGTCGGGGCGGGCGGCGAGGGTGGTGATGGCCAGGTCCACAGCGGACGAACCTAACCGCCGCCGCCCGGTCGCGTCACCTGGGTTCCGCGAGCAGCGCCGCGACGGCGGACCGGTCGACCTTGCCGGGCCCGCGCAGCGGCAGCTCCGCCACCAGGAGCACCTGCTTGGGGGTGGCCGCGGCGCCCAGCTCGGCCCGCACGGCCGCCAGCGCCGCGGGCACGTCCGCGCCGTCCGCGACCACCAGCGCCGCGCCGACGCGCTGCCCCCACTCCGGGTCCGCCACGCCTGCCACGCACGCATCCAGCACGCCGTCCTGGCTGGTCAGGACGCGTTCGACGGCGGCGGGCGGCACCTTCTCGCCACCGGTGTTGATCACGTCGTCGGCGCGCCCCAGGACGGTGAGCACCCCGCCGTCGAGGCGGCCGAGGTCGTTGGTGCGGAACCAGCCACCGGCGAACGCGGGGTGGTCGGGGTCGAGCCGGTACCCGGCGGCGAGGGTGGGGCCCGCGATCCGGACCACCCCGTCCACCACCTCGACGCGCACCCCGTCCAGCGGCACGCCGTCGTAGACGCAGCCGCCGGAGGTCTCGCTCATGCCGTAGGTGGTGCGCACGGCGGCACCGGCGTCGCGGGCGCGGGCCAGCAGCGCGGGCGGGGTCGCGGCGCCGCCGACCAGCACGCCGTCGAAGGCGCGCAGGGCGTCCAGCGCGGGCCCGCCCTCGGTGAGCAGCCGCGTCAGCTGGGTGGGCACGAGCGCGGTGTAGCGGGGGCCGTCGGCGGCGAGCACGGGCGCCGCCGCCTCGACGAACGCCGCCCCCCGGAACGGGCCGGGGGGCAGCACGGCCAGCGGGGTCCCGGCCAGTAGCGAGCGCACGACCACCTGCACGCCCGCGATGTGGTGGGCGGGCATGGCCAGCAGCCACGTGCCGGGGCCGCCGAGCCGGGCGTGCGTGGCCGTCGCGGAGGCGCGCAGGGACGCGGCGGGCAGCAGCACGCCCTTGGGCGCGCCGGTGGACCCGGAGGTCTGCACCACCAGCGCCGTGCCGGGCTCCACCGGCAGGTCGGGCCGCAGGGCCGCCGCGGACTCCCCCGGGCCGAGCGGCAGGACCGCGGGGCCGCCGTCGAGGGCCGCGCGCAGGGCGTCGACCAGGGTCAGCGGCCCCGCCGCCGGTTCCACCACGAGCACGGGGTCGATCCTGCCGGCCCCCGGGGCCGGTGGCTCAGTAGTAGTAGGGGAAGCGCGACCAGTCCGGGTCCCGCTTCTCCAGGAACGAGTCCCGGCCCTCCACCGCCTCGTCGGTCATGTAGGCCAGGCGCGTCGTCTCGCCCGCGAACACCTGCTGGCCGACCAGGCCGTCGTCGATGGCGTTGAAGGCGAACTTGAGCATCCGCTGCGCGGTCGGGGACTTGCCGCAGACCTCCCGCGCCCACTGCACCGCGGTCGCCTCCAGCTCCGCGTGCGGGACGGCCTGGTTGACCGCGCCCATGGCCACCATGTCCTCTGCGGTGTAGGTGCGGCCCAGGAAGAAGATCTCCCTGGCGAACTTCTGCCCGACCTGCCTGGCCAGGTAGGCCGAGCCGAAGCCGCCGTCGAAGCTGCCCACGTCGGCGTCGGTCTGCTTGAACCGGGCGTGCTCGGCGCTGGCCAGGGTGAGGTCGCAGGTGACGTGCAGGCTGTGCCCGCCGCCCGCCGCCCAGCCGGGCACCACGGCGATGACGACCTTGGGCATGAACCGGATGAGCCGCTGCACCTCCAGGATGTGCAGGCGGCCCGCGCGCGCCGGGTCGACGGTCTCGGCCGTCTCGCCGCTGGCGTACTGGTAGCCCGTGCGGCCCCGGATGCGCTGGTCGCCACCGGAGCAGAAGGCCCAGCCGCCGTCGCGGGGGGACGGGCCGTTGCCGGTGAGCAGCACGCAGCCCACGTCGGAGCTCATCCGCGCGTGGTCGAGGGCGCGGTAGAGCTCGTCGACGGTGTGCGGGCGGAAGGCGTTGCGCACCTCGGGGCGGTCGAAGGCGATGCGCACCGCGCCGACGTCGGTGGCGCGGTGGTAGGTGATGTCGGTGAAGTCGAAGCCGGGCACCTCGGTCCACTGGGCCGGGTCGAACAGCTCGGACACGCTTCGGCGGGGAACGTCCTGGTCAGCCACGGCACCGAGGATGCCGCAGGGCGCCCCCGCCGCGCGCGCCGGGGGCGGTCGGGACCGGGGTGTGGACAACCGTTCGCGGTGGGGGCGGGGGGCGTGCCAAGCTGAACCGGTGCACGACCTGGACTCGGCGCTGGACGTCATCCGCGCGCGGGACGACACCGCGGCGAAGCACGCGCACGCGCTCTGGCACGTGATGCGGGCCACCGCCGCGCACCCGACCAAGGTCACCCGCTACGACGTGCAGCAGATGGTGTGGCGGACGCTGCCCGGCGCGCACGTGCGCCCCGGCGGCGACGGCGCGTTCGAGGACCTGCACGGCACCTGCGACGCCTTCGCCGAGCTGCTGCACCTGCTCGGCCACGAGCGCTACGCCGAGGTGTGCCGCTCCCCGGTCACCCACCGCATCCTGGACGCGGCGGGCGACCCGGTCCGCTACCCGGAGCTGGTCGCGCGGGCCTGGGCGGAGTCCGGCGTGCAGCCCCCCGACACCCCGGTGCTCACCTGGTCCGACCAGGGCGGCCCGGTGGAGACCGCCCTGCACGCCGCCTGCGGCAGGCTGCTGGAGGAGGCGGTCGAGGCGGGCACGCTGCCCGCCGACGGCTCCGGCGAGCCGATGCGCGTCGGCCTGGTCATGCGCCTGCTCACCAGCCCGGAGGCCGAGGGCGAGGAGACCTGGTTCGCCCGCCTGCTCGACGAGCGCCTCGACGCCTGGATCCCCGGCCGGGGCAGCCAGACCCGCCGCGAGATGCTGGTCCGCCTGCGCCCCGAGGTCCGCCGCGCCCCCGAGACCACCGAGGACCGCCTCCCCGCCCTGCTCGTGCTCCTGGAGTCCTGCCGGGGCGCGGGCGCCCGCCTCACCGCCAGCGGCTACCTGCCCACCGCCCTGGTCGCCTCCCTGGCCGCCGCCATGCCCGCCTGCCGCGCCACCACCACCGCGGGCCGCAGCGAGTCCCACTGGCCCCCGGTCGCCCTGCTGCGCACCCTCGCGGAGTCCATGCACCTGGTGGAGCGCACCGCGGGCAGGCTCAGGACCACCGACCAGGGCACCTGCCTCATCGACGACGCCGATTCCCTCCTGATGACCGTCGGCGAGCGCCTCATCACCGCCGACCGCACCATCCCCGGCCCCGCCGCCGAAGCGGTCCTGGCCGCCCTGCTCCTGGAAGACCGCATGGCCCCCGCCCGCATCACCGAGAAGGTCGGCCACGTCCTGTCCGAAGAGGGCCTCCCCGGCGACCCCCGCCTGCACACCACCACCTTCCTCACCCACCTCCGCGTCCTCGACGCCACCGACGCCGACGCCACCGCCCGCCGCGTCGGCCTCACCCCCGCGGGCCGCGCTCTGGCCCGCTGGTCCCTGCGCGCCCGAGTCCTCTTCCCCACCCGCTGACCACACCCCCCACCCCCGCCCTCACCACCCACCCAAGGCCGCACCCGCCCCCACCCCGCCCTCGGCTTCCCCAGCGCAACCCCCCGCAGAACCGGCGGCCCGGCGACCCAGGTGCTCGATGGGGTGGTTGTGCTTGGTCGGGGGAGGCGATCATGTGCTACCCAACGGGACGGGCGGGCGTCTTTCCAGCCCGCCTTTTCCCAGCCCGCAGCGCATGATCGCCGTAGGGGCCCCGACCAAGCGCAACCACCGCATCGAGCCGCCCCCCGAATCCCGGGAAGATCGGGCGAAGCCCGATGCCCTAAAGCACTCCCGGCACCGAAGATCCCCCGCCCTCCCGCCTCCGGAGCCGAAGGCGAGCCGACCACACACCCCAACCCAGGGGTCGGCGCGCACCACCACCCGCCCCAGGCGTTAGCTGGTGGGCAGCACCCCGCACCCCACACCGAGGCGGGGGCCGAGAGGAGCGCCAGGGTGAACCCGTCCACGGCGATGGCCACGGTGGTGGTCGACGAGCTGGTGCGCAACGACGTGCGTCAGGTGGTCGTCTGCCCGGGTTCGCGCAACGCGGCGTTGAGCCTGGCCCTGCACGAGGCGGCGCTGGCGGGGCGGCTGACGCTGCACGTGCGGGTCGACGAGCGGGCAGCGGCGTTCCTCGCCCTGGGGTTGAGCCGCGCGTCGGGGCGGCCGTCGGCGGTGGTGTGCACGTCCGGCACCGCGGTGGCGAACCTGCACCCGGCGGTGCTGGAGGCGCACCACTCGGGGGTGGGGGTGCTGCTCATCACCGCCGACCGGCCGCCGGAGCTGCACGGCAGCGGCGCGAACCAGACCATCGACCAGCGCGGGATCTTCGGCAGCGCGGCGGTGGCCGTGGACTTCCCGGTGGCGGAGCGGCGGCCGGGGCAGAACCCGGTGTGGCGCGGGTTGGTGTGCCGGGGGGTCGCGCGGGCGGAGACCGGCATCCCGGTGCAGCTCAACGTCCCGTTCCGGGAGCCGCTGGTGCCCTCCTTCGGCGAGGCGTGGCCGGACTCGCTGGACGGGCGGCCCGGCGGGGTGCGGTGGACGACGTTCTCGGCCCCCCGGTCCATCCCGGACAACCGGGTGGACTTCCCGCTGCCCGCGCGCGTGGTGGTGGTCGTGGGCAGCGGTGACCCGAACCGGGCGGCGGCCGCGGCGCGGATCGCCGCGCGGGCGGGGTGGCCGGTGATCGCGGAGCCGGTGGGGGCGCGGGCGGCGCTGGCGGGCGGGGTGCCGGTGGTGCGGGGCGGGCCGCTGCTGCTGGGCAGCGGGCAGCTGCCCGGGGCGCTGCGCCCGGACGCCGTCGTGGTGGTGGGCAGGCCGACGCTGTCGCGCGGGGTGCGCGGGCTGATGGACCGGGTGGCGGTCTACGGGATCGGTGACCACCCGCAGTGGACGGACCCGCAGTACGTGGCCCAGCACGTGCGCGGGTGGCTGGACGAGGACGACCTGCGCTGGGTGTCGGAGCCGGACCCGGGGTGGCTGCCCGCGTGGCGGGAGGCCGAGCGCGCGGCCACGCTGGCGGTGGAGAAGCTGCTCGGGGACGAGGAGTGGCCCACCGGCCTGCACCTGGCCCGCGACCTGGTGGACGGCCTGCCCGCGGGTGCCGCGCTGGTGCTGGGCTCGTCCAACCCGGTCCGGGACGTCGACCTGGTGGCCGCGCACCGGGCGGACGTCACCGTGCACGCGAACCGGGGGGTGGCGGGCATCGACGGCAACCTGTCCACGGCCGCGGGCGTGGCCCTGGCGGGCGGGGCCCCCACCTACGCGCTGATGGGCGACCTGACGTTCCTGCACGACCTCAACGCGCTGCTGATCGGCCCCGAGGAGCAGCGCCCCGACCTGTGCGCGGTCGTCCTCAACGACGACGGGGGCGGCATCTTCTCGCTGCTGGAGCAGGGCGCCGCCGAGCACAGGGCCGGTTTCGAGCGCGTCTTCGGCACCCCCACCGGCGCCGACCTGCGCTCCCTCTGCGCGGGCTTCGGCGTCCCGCACCAGCTCATCACCACCCCCGCCGCCCTGCGCGCCGCCCTCGACCCCCAGCCCGGCCTGCGCGTGCTGGAGGTCCGCGCCTCCCGCGACCGCCTCCGGGACCTGCACGCCCGCCTCAAGGCCGCCGTCGCCGAGGCCATCACCCCGGGCTGACCGGAGCACCCCCGCGGGCCGGGCCCGCGGGGGTGCCGCCCGGGTGGTCAGCGCTTGCGGAGGATCGGGCCGCCGAAGTCGTCGGGGTTGTCGTCCTCCGGGGGGATGCCTGCGGCGATGACCTCGGTGAGGGGGTGGCCCTCCTGCAGGAGGGTGTAGGCCTGGCGGAGCTGGGGGACGCCGGCTTCCAGGGCCTCGCGGACGCCGGGTTCGGCGGCGGAGCGGCCGGAGAGGATGTCGCGCCAGCTCAGCTCGCCCGCGTCGATGCGGGCTTGCAGCGCCCGTTCGGCGGGGGTGGCGCCGGGGGCGCGGTGGTGGGCGGCGATCTGCTCGATGTCGCGGTCGGTGACGGTGGTCTCGGGGAGGGCGGCGACGCGGGCGTCGGCCTCGGCGATGGTGGTGTCGAGGGTGGCCAGGGCGAGGTCCAACTCGGCCTCGGCGGCGCGGATCCGGAGGGTCTTCCAGTCGTCCTGGGCCATGTCAGGCACCCGCCCCGACGGGCTGGCGGTCGCCCTGGGCGCTGCTGGAGCCACTGGAGCCCTGGGAGCCGCTGGAGCCCTGGTCGTCGGCGGGCGGCGGGGCGTTGTGGGCGGCGCGCTCGGCCCGGTACTCGGCGTGGTGCTCGCGGGCGCTGCGCCCGGCGGTGCGGGCGTCGGCGGCGCCGTCCTTGGCGCCTGCGGCGCCTTCCTTGACCTGGCCCGCGCCGTCGGTGATGTCGCCGCGGGCGTCGTTGAGGTCGTTGCCGACGTTGATGGCGTCGTTGACGCTGCGGACGTCCTTGATGCGGCTGATGGCGCTGCCCGCGTCGCGCACGCCCTGGACCACCGAGGTGCAGCCCTCGATGATCGACTTGATGCCGTCGATGATGGACACCACGGCGTTGTAGATCTCCAGGGCGTCGTAGACGGTCTTGACCGCCTTGCCCCAGCCCACCACCGGGATCGGCAGCAGGGCGATGGCCTCCAGCAGCTTGTTGACCAGCTTGCGGATCAGGTCCAGGGCCTTCTCGCAGGCCCGCTTCGACGCCTCGGCCACCTTCTCGAACGCCGCACCCACGAGCGTGGCGGCCTGCGCGTCGGCCTCGATCGCGACCGTCCACACCGTCCGGACGCGCAGCGCGAACGCGTCGGCGGCGGCGCCGTCCCAGCGCGGGGCCAGCTCGTCGAGGCCGCCGTTGAGGTTGTCGCGCACGGCCTGCAGGGCGTCGCAGACGTTGGCCCACTGCTTGCCGGTGGTGGAGACCTTCTCGAAGTCGCCGGTGATCGGGGCGATGATCGAGCTGACCAGGTCCTCCCCGACGACCTTCTCCCAGATCCAGTTCACGACCTGGACCTGCACGCCCGCGTCCGCGATGGCGTCGCTGGTGCTCAGCGCGCCGTCGAGGTTCTCGGTGGCGCTCAGCGCGGCGACCGGGTCCGCGACGTCGGCGTAGCCCGCCATCACCGACCACCCACCGTCGGGATCGACCGGACGGTCTCGACGCCGCCGATGCGCGCGGCACCGGTCGCGTCGGCCTTGTCGTAGGCGTCGGCGGCGCCCTCCAGGGAGTGCTGGAGCCCGACCATCCGGTCGTGCCCGAACTCCAGGGCCTGCGCGTAGAGCGCCACGGCGCCGTCCACGACCGGCACCAGCAGCTCCAGCAGCCCGGTGAACCCGCTGGTGTCCCCGCCCGCCGTGCGCGCGTGGCCCTCGATGGCCGAGAGGTGGCCCGCGTTGCGCTCCAACAAGCCCGCGTACCCGCGCAACTGGTCGGTCTCGACGTGGAACTGGCTCATCGGGGCTCCCTGCTGTGGCCTTGCCTGACCCCGGGGTTGACGGCGGGCGGGCTCAGCGGGTTCCGCGGCCCGGCAGGGGTTTTCCTCTGCGAATCACGTCCCGGGAGGGTTCAACCACTGCCCCGTGCGCAGGAAGTCGCGCACGAAGGCCAGGTAGGGCTCGATGTCGATCCCGTTGGCCGCCAGCCAGCCGTCGTCGTAGTAGGTGTGGGAGTAGCGCTCGCCGCCGTCGCAGAGCAGGGTCACCACGCTGCCCTCGCGCCCGGCGGCCACCATCTCGGCGACGATCTCGAACGCGCCCCACAGGTTCGTCCCGGTGGACCCGCCGACGCGGCGGCCCAGCACCTGCTCGACGACCCGGATCACCGCCACCGACGCCGCGTCGGGCACCTTGACCATCCGGTCGACGACCTGGCCCTGGAACGACGGCTCCACCCGCGGCCGCCCGATGCCCTCGATCCGCGAGCCGCAGGTGCCGGTGAGGTCGGGGCGGGTGTCGCGCCAGGCGTCGAAGAACACCGAGTTCTCCGGGTCCACCACGGCCAGCCGGGTGCGGTGGCGCTGGTAGCGCAGGTAGCGGCCGATGGTGGCGCTGGTGCCGCCGGTGCCCGCGCCGACGACGACCCAGGCGGGCTCGGGGTGCGGCTCCAGCGCCATCTGCTCGAAGATCGACTCGGCGATGTTGTTGTTGCCGCGCCAGTCGGTCGCCCGCTCGGCGTTGGTGAACTGGTCGAGGAAGTGCCCGCCCAACTCCTCGGCCAGCCGGTGCGACTCGGCGTAGATCTCCCCGGGGGAGTCGGTGAAGTGGCAGCGGCCGCCCTGGTGCTCGATGAGCCGCACCTTCTCCGGGCTGGTGGTGCGCGGCATCACGGCGATGAACGGCAGGCCGAGCATCCGCGCGAAGTACGCCTCGGAGACCGCGGTCGAGCCCGAGGACGCCTCGATCACCGGCGTGCCCTCGACGATCCAGCCGTTGCACAGCGCGTAGAGGAACAGCGAGCGCGCAAGTCTGTGCTTTAGCGAACCGGTGGGGTGGGTCGACTCGTCCTTCAGGTAAAGCCGGACTTTCCACTCCGATGGCAAGGGGAAGGGGAGCAGGTGGGTGTCGGCGCTGCGGTTGGCGTCGGCCTGGATGACCCGCAGGGCGTCGTTGACCCACTCGCGGGTGGTGTCGCAGCAGCGGTCGAGGGCGGTCACCTCAGCCCCCGACCAGCGTGGCGACCAGGGCCAGCGCGGCGGGCACCGCCTGCACGAGCAGGATGCGCCGCGACACCGTGGCCGCCCCGTACAGGCCCGCCACGACCACGCACACCAGGAAGAACACCCGGAACTCGAACGAGCCGGTGACCAGGCCGTACACCAGCCCGGCGACCAGGAACCCGTTGTAGAGCCCCTGGTTGGCCGCGAGCACCGCGGTCTGCTCGGCGTACTCGGGCGTGGTGCCGAACGCCGCCCGCCCCCGCGGCGTCTTCCACAGCGCCATCTCCAGGACGACGATGTAGACGTGGATGAGGGCCACCAAGCCCACCAGGACCAAGCCCACTACCTGCACGGATGCCTCCAACCGACGGTTGCGGGCACCCTATCCGGGCCGTGTCGGCACCCTGGACAGGTGGTTCGGCCCTGTCCCGGCGCCCGGCCGGGGGCTACTCCGCTTCGCCGCGCAGTTCCGAGCGCAGGCGCTGCCGCTCGGCGTCGCGGCCCGCGCCGCGCTCGGCCAGCCCGGCGGTCACCCGCTGGTTCAGCCCGCGGAACAGCAGCAGCCCCAGCGGGAAGCCGACGACGAGCGCGACGGCCAGGCTCACCAGCAGCGGGATGTCGAACTGCACCAGCACGAGCGCGACCACCGCGACCAGGGCGACCCTGGCCAGCGTGTACAGCGCGATGTCGCGCCCGAGGTGCCTCCGCTGCTCCACGACCGCCAGGTTACTCGCCCGCCCCGGCCGCCGGGCCGTCGACGTAGGAGGTGTTGGGCCTGCCCTCGAACCGGGTGGAGAGCACGACGGTGGAGCGGGTGCGCGCCACGCCGTTGATGCGGCGCAGCCTGCCCAGCGAGCGCTCCAGGTCGTCGACGGTGGCGACCCGCACCTTCACCACGAACGCCTCGTCGCCCGCCACCCGGTAGCAGCTCTCCACCTCGGGCAGCCCGGCCAGCGCGTCGGCCACGTCCTCGTCGTCGGCGGTGTCGGTGGGGTGGATGCTGACCAGCGCCGTCACCCCGAGCCCGACCGCGCTGGGGTCGACGACGGCGTGGTAGCCGGTGATCACCCCGGACGACTCCAGCTTGCCCACCCGCTCGTGCACCGCCGAGGCCGACAGCCCCACCTGCCTGCCCAGGTCGGCGTAGGTGACGCGGCCGTTGGTGCGCAGTGCCGCGATGATGCGGCGGTCCACGGTGTCCACGGTCGAGCAGCGTAGTGAGGCCCGCCGGTGATCGGGTCGGGAGCCGGTTGTGCCCGAATCACACCGGTTTGTCCCTTACTACCTCTTTACCATCACCCAACCGTTCGAGTACCCGATGGTCGAAGTGCCACGATGGTCCCGGTTCGGTCCCGGCTCCCACCGGAACCCCTCCACCACAGTTGTAGCTCATGAGGAGGCGGAAATGACCGTTGCGCACGTCGGAGAGCGCCTGTTGACCCCCGGTGAGGTCGCGGCCCTGTTCCGGGTCGACCCCAAGACCGTGACCCGCTGGGCGACCGCGGGCCGCATCGGCTCGATCCGCACCCCGGGCGGCCACCGCCGCTTCCGCGAGTCCGAGGTCCGCACCCTGCTCGCGGAGCTCACCACCGAGGCCAGCGGCCTGGGCGCCTGACCCGCGGTACCGGATCGAGACCCGCGAAAGCGACAATCGGGCTAACCTCGACAACCCGAGGGTTCGGAGGTGGCTTTCGATGATCTACCTGCTGGCAGCCGTCGGCGCCGTCACGGTGGCCGTGCTGCTCTGGCGGGCGCTGGGCCCACAGCCCCCCGCGGGCGTCGCCCAGCGCCGCTCGTCGTCCCCGGTGGCCCCGGACGACGACCCCGAGTTCCTCCGCGGCCTGAACAAGTACCGCCCGGGCCCGGACACCGGGGACGAGGGCAAGCCCCCCGCCCCCTGACGGGCTGACGGGGCTGACGGAGCCGCCACCCGCTGCCGCCTGACCCTGCCAGGCAGGCAGCCCCCGCCCGGACGCAGGCGCACCATCCCCGCGTCCGGGCCCGTTGCCGGGGCCCTTGCTCCCGCTCAGTTCCCGGGACGCCCGCCGCTCAGCTTCCGCACCTGACCCCGGCGCTCGCGCGTCCACGCCCCGCTTCGGCACATCGCGCATCCACGCCTCGCCTGGGCACCTCGCGCCCACGCCCCATCTGGGGGCACATCGCGCGTCCACACCCCAGCCTCGGCACCTCGCGCCCACGCCCTGTCTGGGCACATCGTGTCCACGCCTCGCCTGGGCACACCACAGCCCCAGGCTCCCACGCCCCGGCCCTGCCCGCGGAAATCCATCCACAGGCCCAGGGGGACCCCCGATTTCCATTTTCCCAGGTCAGGGTGAGCGGTGGGGAAATCCATCCACAGGCCGGGCGGGAAGCAGGCCGGGCCGCGGTGGGGTCAGCGGAGGCGGTGGTGCTCGTTGGGGAAGTCGTCGGCGACGGTGGCGGCCATGTCGAGCAGGGCGAGGCGGGTGGCGGGTTGGAGGCGTTCGAGCTCGATCTCGGCGCCCTCTTCGAGGTGGGGGTCGAAGGGGATGCGGCAGACGGCGCGGCAGCGGGCGGCGAAGTGCTGGCCGAGCTTGTCGAGGTCGACGGAGCCGGACTTGGGGCGCACGGAGTTGATGACGGCGACGGAGCGGGCGACGAGGTCGCGGTAGCCGTGGGCGTCGAGCCAGTCGAGGGTGGCCGAGGCGCTGCGGGCGCCGTCGACGGAGCCGCTGGAGACGATGACGAGGGAGTCGGCGAGGTCGAGGACGCCCTTCATGGCCGAGTGCAGCATGCCGGTGCCGCAGTCGGTGAGCACGATGTTGTAGAAGTGCTCCAGCAGGGCGACGGTGCGCCGGTAGTCGTCCTCGCTGAAGGCCTCGGAGACGGCCGGGTCCTGCTCGGAGGCCAGCACCTCCAGCCTGCTGGGGCCCTGGGAGGTGTAGGCGCGGATGTCGCTGTAGCGGCGGATGCGGCTGGCGTCGCGCAGCAGGTGGCGGACGGTGGCGGTGGTCTCCAGCGGGATCTTCTGGCTGAGCGTGCCGCGGTCGGGGTTGGCGTCGACGGCGATGACGCGGTCGCCGCGCAGCGAGGAGTAGGTGGAGCCCAGGGTGGTCGTGGTGGTGGTCTTGCCGACCCCGCCCTTGAGGCTGAGCATCGCGATCTTGTAGCAGCCGCGCAGCGGCTGGTTGACCCGGGCGATCAGCTCGCGGCGGTGCTTGTCCGCCGGGCTCTCGCCGACGTTGATCAGGTGCCCGGAGGCGACGTAGACGGCCTTGCGCCAGCCCGACTGCGGGGCGCGCTTGGTCTGCTTGAGCAGCCGCGCCGAGGTCAGCTCGTCGCTCTGCGAGGGCGCCAGCGGCGGGACGCCCGCGGGGTAGCCGGGCGGGGGCACCGGGGCGCCGGGCTGCGGGTACCCGGGCTGGTAGCCGAGGGGCTGCGGGCCGGACGGGGTGGGGTCGGCGTAGGGCACGCCGCCGTAGGGCGCCTGCTGCGGAGCCCCCATCGGCACCGGCTGCGGCCCGAGCTGGCCGGGGCCCGGCACGTGGTGCGGGCCGGAGGCACCGGGGACGTGGTGCGGGCCGGACCCGCCGGGCACCTGGTGCGGGCCGGAGGCGTCGGGGTAGTTGGTGTGGTCGGTGCTGCCGTCGTCGGTCAGCGGGTCGTCGGCCGGTTCGGCGGCGCCCGCGCGCTCGGCCAGCTCGGGCGCGGGCCCGAAGTCGCGGGTGGCGTCGTCGGCCGCGTGCGCGGCCCCGCCGGTGGCCCCCGGTCCCCAGGCCAGCTCGGACTCTTCGTGGCGTCCAGTCACCCCTGCGACCCCTCCTGCGTGGTGTGCGAGCGGTCCCGCCGAACCCTCGACCGCGACGGTAGTCGCTCACCGCCCCGCGCACCGAAACGGGGGTTGTCGACTACTGCGTCAAATCGGTCACGACGCGTACGAGTGCAGGCCCGAGATCACCAGGTTGATGAAGAACAGGTTGAACACGATGACCGCGAACCCGACGGAGTTGACCACCGCGGCCCGGGTGCCGCGCCAGCCGGCGGTGGCCCGGGAGTGCAGGTACCCGGCGTAGATCACCCAGGCGACGAAGGCGACGGTCTCCTTGGGGTCCCAGCCCCAGAACCGGCCCCAGGCGGCCTCGGCCCAGATGGCGCCGCAGATGATGCCGAAGGTGTAGACCGGGAAGGCGAAGATCGTGGTGCGGTAGGCCAGCCGGTCGAGCTCGTCGGCGGGGGCGAGCTTGGGGCCGAGCTTGGCGAAGCGGGCCGGGTTGGCCTCGTGCGCGGACTTGACCAGGTAGAGCAGGCTGACCACGCCGGGCACCAGGAACAGCCCGCTGGAGACGATCGCGGCGGAGACGTGCACGACCAGCCAGTAGGAGCGCAGCGCGGGCTGGACGGGGGCGGCCTCGGTGTAGAGGACGGTGCCGCCGAGGAACATCAGGATGACGACCGGGGTGAGCACGAACACGCCCATCCGGCGGACGTCGAACTTGCGCATGAGCACGAGCCAGGCGGCGACGGCGATGAACATCGTCGCGGCGCCGTACTCGTACATGTTGCCCCAGGGCGCGCGGCCGGTGGCGACCCCGCGCAGGACCAGCGAGGACAGGTGCAGCAGGGCGCCGAGCACGGTGAGGGCGACGGCGACGCGGCCGGAGCGCTCGGCCCGGTCGGGCCCGGGGGCCTGCTCGATGCGGCCGTACTTGGGCGCCTCGGCCACCTCGGGGCCGCCCGCGCCGACGAGCACGGCGGCCTCGGAGCGCTTCGCGGTGCGGGTGAACGCCTGCTCGACCGCGTACCCGATCATGGCGAAGACGTAGATGAGCGTGGCGGCGCGGAAGCACCAGTCGCTGTAGGTCGCCAGGGTCTCGTTGACCGGCATCAGGCACCCTTCCTGGGATCGAGCAGCCCGGTGGCCACCCGGCTGAACTCCTCGCCGTACCCCGCCTGGTCGGTGCGGGCGAGCCCACCGACCGACACCACGGTACGACCCCCCTCGCCCGGTGTCGCGCGCACCCACAGCCTGCGCCGCTTGACGAGCAGCGACAGGCCGAGCCCGAGGAACATCGTGACGGCGAACGCGAGCACCCACACCTGCGCGGGGTCGTGCGAGACCTGGAGGTACACCCACCGCTTCACGCCGTCGAAGCTGACCGTGGTGCCGTCGTCGAGGCGCAGCGACTGGCCGATGGTCAGGTTCTCCCTGGCCACGCGGGTGAGCCTGCCCTGGTCGACGAGGGACTGGTCGATCTCGAAGATGGACTGCCCGCGGCCGGAGTCGATGCCCAGGTCGCCGCGCATGACGTCCACGGCGACGGCCGGGTCCTTCAGCTCGGGGTAGCTGGAGGTGAGCAGCGTCCCGTCGTACTGGGCGGTGGGGGCGAACAGGCCGGTGACGGCGATCTGGCCCTTGCGCCGCTGCTCGGAGTCGGTGATGCCGGGCGGGTCGAACTTGGTGGCCCCCTGCGACAGCAGCGTCAGGTTGTCGACGGTGCGCCACTGGATCGACTGGGTGCGCTTCTCGCCGTTGGGGAAGGTGACGGTGAAGATCGGCGCGTAGCCGTGGCCGAGCAGGTAGACCCGGTCGCCGACCACGCGCAGCGGGCTGTTGACCTGGAGCTGGTAGGGCCGCCAGGTGCCGGTCTCCAGGTCGGCGCCCGCCTGGTAGTCCATGCCCGCGGTGAACTGGTCGGCCTGGCCGTTGGGGAAGTAGTCGACGGTGAAGTCGTTGACCCGCACGCAGAACGGGTCGAGGTCGGTGCCGTCGACGCGCAGGCCGGGGCGGAAGGTGTCGTAGCCGGCGGTGCCGGAGTTGCAGAACTCCGAGCCGTCGGCCAGCACGATGACCTGGCCCTCGTAGTTGAACATCTTGCCGATGGCCAGCGCGACGATCAGGCCGAGCATGGCGAAGTGGAAGACGAGGTTGCCCAGCTCGCGGACGTAGCCCTTCTCGGCGCTGAGCGTGCGCGCCCCGCCCTCCTCCTCCCGCACGACCGTCCGCCAGCCCTTGAGCCGGGTCTGGGCGGCGGCGATCACCTCGTCGGGGCCCGCGGCGGTGTCGCCGCTGCCGTGGTGGGGCATCCGGGCGAGGTTGCGCGGGGTCAGCACGGGCTTGGCCCGCAGCGCCTTGGCGTACTCGACGGTCCTGGGCACCAGGCAGCCGACGAGCGAGATGAACAGCATCAGGTAGATCGCGGAGAACCAGACGCTGGCGTAGACGTCGAAGAACTGGAGCCGGTCGAGCAGCGTCCCCCACCAGCCGTGCGCGGCGATGTAGTCGGCGGTGCGCGGCGGGTTGAGGCTGCGCTGGGGCAGCAGGGCCCCGGGCAGCGCCGCGAGGGCGAGCAGGAACAGCAGGACCAGCGCGGTCCGCATGGAGGTCAGGCCGCGCCAGGTGTTGCGCAGGAACGCGACGGCGGCGCTCACAGCGACGGGGTGAAGTCGGAGACGACGCCGTTGCGCAGCCAGGCCACCAGGTCGCCCCACAACCCGGTCACCAGCAGCACCCCGACGACCAGCAGCATGGCCCCGCCGAACAGTTGCACGGCCCGCCCGTGCTCGCGGAACCACGTCGTCGTCCGCAGCGCCCACCGCGCCCCCATGGCGATGAGCAGGAACGGCACCCCGAGCCCGATGCAGTAGACGACCACCAGCAGCAGCCCCCGCGCGGCCGTCCCCCCGGTCGCCGCCGCCAGCGACAGCACCCCGGCCAGGGTCGGCCCCAGGCAGGGCGTCCACCCCAGCCCGAAGATCCCCCCGAGCACGGGCGCCCCCAGCAACCCGATCCGCGGCACCCCGTGGAACCGCACGTCCTTCTGCAGCTTGGGCACCAACCCGATGAACACCAGCGCCATCGCGATGGTGACCACCCCGCCGATCCGCTGGAGCAGGTCCTGCCGCTCCCACAGCGAGTCGGCCAACCACACGAACGTCCCCACCCCCGCCGAGAAGACGACGGTGAACCCCAGCACGAACAGCGCCACGGCCCCCACCACCCGCCGCCGCCCCGCCTTGACCCCCTCCTGGGCGTCCACAGCGGGCGCCTCGGCCCCCACCAGCGCGGCGAGGTACGCCAGGTACCCCGGCACCAGCGGCACCACGCACGGCGAAGCGAACGACACCACCCCGGCGAGCAGCGCCACACCACCCGCGACGATCAGCGGCCCGGTGGTCGCGAGCTGGAAGGGATCCACGAACCCAGCGTAAGGAACGCCCGTCAACCCCCCGTCAACCCCTCACCCCCAGGCGGTCCAGCTCACACCCCGGACCGGGCATGCCGCCCCCCACCCAGCCGGGCTCTTCTCCCAAATCCGGCGCTCTTCTCACAACCGGCCGAAGGCAGGTGCCCCGACAGGAAGCACCCAACTCTTCCTGCGAGAGCTACTCAGCCACCAGCTTGTCCAGTTCGCCGGTCAGATCAGAGGCCAGCAGGTCGCGCATGTAGGCGGCTGCCACGCGGCCCTGCTTGTCGATGAGGAACGTGGCGGGGACCACCGCGCGGGGGTAGCCCTTGAGGGCCAGGAGGGTGCGGCCCGGGGGGTCGAAGATGGACGGGTAGGTCAGCCGGCGGTCGGTGACGAAGTCCTGGGGGGCTTGGCGGTCGTTGTCGCGGAAGTTGATGCCGAGGACCTGGACCCCCTTGGGGCCGTAGGTCTCCTGGACGTTCTCCAGTTCGGGGGCCTCGGTGCGGCAGGGGCCGCACCACTGGCCCCAGACGTTGAGGACGACGACCTTGCCGCGGTAGTCGGAGAGGGCGATCTGCTTGTCGGGGTCCATGAGGCTGGGGCCCGCGACCTGGGCGAGGGGTTTGCGGTCGGGTTCGGCGTAGGTGATGTCGGTCTTGCCGCCGGGGGAGACGAAGACGAACTCGGTGTCGTTGGCGACGGCGCCCTTCTCCGCGGAGCAGGCGGTGAGGGCGAGCAGCAGGGCGAGCGGGGCGGCGAGCTTGCGCAGCACGTCAGGCCCCGGTGTTCTTGGGGTCGCTGTGGCCGGCCGGTTCGCTGTAGCGCAGGCCGATGAGCTGTTCGTCCTCGAAGACCAGGGAGGTCAAGGAGGCCAGGGAGCACTGGCGGTGGGAGGGGTTGTGCCAGAGGCGCTTGCCCTCCAGGTAGCGGCGGATCGTCCACACGGGCAGCTGGTGGGAGACGCAGACGGCCTCGTGGCCCTCGGCGGCGGCGCGGGCGCGGTGCACGGCGGCGAGCATGCGGTGGGCGACCTCCAGGTAGGGCTCGCCCCAGGAGGGGGTGAACGGGTCGCGCAGGTGGGGCCAGTTCTTGGGCCTGCGCAGGGCGCCGTCGCCGACGGAGACCTTCTGGCCCTCGAAGACGTTCGCCGACTCGATGAGGCGGTCGTCGGTGGCGACCTCCAGGCGGTGCGATGCGGCGATGGGGGCGGCGGTCTCCTGGGCGCGCAGCAGCGGGGAGGCCACGACGTGCACGACGTCGTGGTCGCGCAGGTGCTCGGCGACGGTGAGGGCCTGGCGCTTGCCGGTCTCGGAGAGGCGGAAGTGCGGCAGCCTGCCGTAGAGGATGCCGGACGGGTTGTGGACCTCGCCGTGGCGCAGCAGGTGGACGGTGGTCTGGGTCACGCGGGCTCCTCGGCGGCGGCGGCCGCGGCGGCGGCCGGGGTGAGGGCGGCGGCGATGCGCTCGAACGCGTCGTCGTCCAGGGCGGCGTTGACGAACCACGCCTCGAACGCGCTCGGCGGGGCGTAGACGCCGTGGTCGAGCAGGGCGTGGAAGAACGGGGGGAAGCGCCAGGTCTGGGCGGCCTTGGCGCCCGCGTAGTCGACCACCGGGTCCTCGGTGAAGAACACGCTGACCAGGTTGCCCGCGAACTGCACCCGGTGCGGCACGGACGCGGCGGTCAGCGCCGAGGTGAACAGCTCGCCCAGCCGGGCGGCGTTGGCGTCGAGCGCGGCGTAGACGGAGTCGTCGGCGGCGCGCAGGGTGGCCAGGCCCGCGGCGACGGCCACCGGGTTCCCCGACAGCGTGCCCGCCTGGTAGACCGGGCCCGCGGGGGCGAGCCGGGCCATGACGTCCGCCCGCCCGCCGAAGGCCGCGGCGGGCAGCCCGCCGGACATGACCTTGCCGAAGGTGTAGAGGTCGCCCGCCACCCCGTCGAGGCCGTACCAGCCCGCCCCGGACACCCGGAACCCGGTCATGACCTCGTCCATGATGAGCAGCGCGCCGTGCGCGGCGGTGACCTCGCGCAGCCCGGCGTTGAACCCCTCGACGGGGGCGATGGCACCCATGTTGCCCGCCGCCGCCTCGGTGATGACGGCGGCGATGGTGTCGCCGTGCTCGGCGAACACCGCCCGCACGGCGTCGAGGTCGTTGTAGGGCAGCACGAGGGTGTCCTCGGCCTGCGCGCCGGTGACCCCGGGCGTGGTGGGCAGCCCCAGCGTGGCCACCCCCGACCCGGCCTCGGCCAGCAGCGCGTCGACGTGCCCGTGGTAGCAGCCCGCGAACTTCACGATCCGCGAGCGCCCGGTGAACCCGCGGGCGAGCCGGATGGCGCTCATCGTGGCCTCGGTGCCGGAGTTGACCAGCCGCACCCGCTGCACCGGCCGCACCCGCCGGATGATCTCCTCGGCGAGGTCGACCTCCCCGGCCGTCGGCGTGCCGAAGCTCAGCCCCTCCCCGGCGGTCCGCCGCACCGCCTCGACCACCTCGGGGTGCGCGTGCCCCAGCACCATCGGCCCCCACGACGACACCAGGTCCACGTACCGGTTGTCGTCGACGTCCCACAGGTACGCCCCGGCCCCCCGGGTCATGAACCGCGGCGTCCCCCCGACCGCCGAGAACGCCCGCACCGGTGAGTTCACCCCACCGGGCGTGACCCCCTTGGCGCGCTCGAACAACTCCGCCGAACTGCGGACGTGGGCCTGGACGTCGGACTCGTGGGCATCTGCGGTCACCTGCCCAGTGTCCCAAACCTGCCCCGAGTGGCAGCGCTCACGCCGCCCCCGGCCTGGTCCGCACCGCCAGCACCGCCTGCCGCACCGCGTCCACCAGCACCAACCCCGCCAGCGCCGCGGCCCCCACCGCCCCCGCCACCCACGGCCCGTCGAACCCGTGGAACAGCAGGTCAGGCCGCCCCTCGACCGGCGAGCTCAACGGCGTCCCCCGGTCCCACAACCACCACGCCACCACCCCGAGCCCGACCACCACCAACGCCTCGACCCCCGCGACAACCCCCCGCCACGGCTGGTGGGGCGCGGTCTCCGGCTCAGGCCAGGCGAGGTGGCTCATACCCCCAGCCTCCCACGCCCCCGGCGTCCCCAGCACCCCCGCCCGCCTACCCCCTGCGCCCGACCCACTCCCCCACGTCCACCCGCAGCAGCAGCACGACCACCACCATCCACACGACCACCAGGGCACCCCCCGCCACCGGCGCGAACCCCCCGCTCACCGCGTTGGCAGCAGCAGGCGCGCACAACGCCCCCAACAACGCCGCCCCCACAGCGGTGGCCCGAGCCCACCCCCGCCCCTCCCACAGCGGGAACGCCACCCCAGCCCCCACCAGAGCCGAAAGCGCGGCCCCCAACCCCAACACCCCGAGCGACCGACTCGCGAACACCAACAACACCGCGGTGATCCCCGCAGCGACGACCACCCCACCACAGGCCCCACCCACCGCCCCCGGCCTGCGCCGCACGGGAACAGCAACCACCTCACGCAACTCCGTCACGCCCGTTATGTATGCCCAACCCCCACCCGTGTTACTGGATGGCGTCGAGATCACCGCACCACCCCCGCCAGCCAAAACACCCCCGCCACCGCCCATGCACCCGCCCGCCCCGAATGCACGAGCACCACCGTCCACACCCGACTCAACTCGCACCCCCCTCACCCCTCCCCCGCCCCCCTCGCACCCCCATGCCCCGTGGCGAAGCCCATCCCTCAAGCCGTCGTTCGGCCAACCCCACTCCCACCCCGCAACCCACCGCGCCCAGCCCCACCAAACCCCCGGCAAACCCATGCCCCGTGGCGAAGCCCATCCCTAAAAGCCGTCGTCTGGCCAGCCCCACGCCCACCCCGCAACCCACCGCGCCCAGCTCTACCAACAGGCCCGGCAAACCCAACACCGCTCAACTGAACAAACAGTCACGGCGTTGCTCAGACCCCGGCCTGACCCAGTCCCGGCCGCTCGTAGCTCGGTGGAGGCGGTGTCCAGGGTGGGCGAAGCCCATCGCGAAGCGACGCCGAAGGCGCCCTTGACTCCGCCTCCACCGAGTTGCACACTCAGCGGCCGCGAGGACAGGCCCCCACCACGCCAAGAACCCCCGCCCCCACCGAGCACGTCACCGACGAGCGAAGTAAGGCCGAGCCTCCGCCTGCCACATCAGGTACACCGCCGTCCCCACCACGGCCACCTCGCACACGATGATCACCATGTCCACCAACCCCGCCGCCCCCGTCGCGAGCGTGTACAGCAGGTACAGCGTGTAGATCACCCCCAGCACCGTCAGCGTCGTCCGCGCCCAGTTCCGCCCCGCGCGCATCTTGAGCCCGAAGAACAGCGTCAGCGCGAGGATCAACCCCGCGAACACGCCGGTGAAGACCTGCGCCGAGGTCACCGCCGTGTCCAGCTGCGCCTCGCTCAGCGGCTGCCCCGTCGCGGTGCTGGACTCGCGCAGGACCTGGCGGAGGGCGTCGCTGCCCAGGGCGATGACGATGGCTGCGCTGAGGATCCACAGCCCCGCGTTGACGACCCACAGCACGAAGGACACCGTGACGGCCCGCGGCCGTGGGGGGTCGACGTCGGCGGGCTGCACGGGGGGCATGGGCTCGAAGCGGTCGGGGTGGGTCATGGGCAGACCGTAGGGCGTCAGCGCTTGCGGCGCTGGAGGAAGTAGGCGGTGGACTCCGGGCGGAAGAGGTAGACCACGGCGGCGACGCGGAAGGCGATGTCGGCGAGGTCCCACATGAGCACGGGCGCGGGGCCGTCGGCGGCGACGGCGAGCAGGAAGCCGGCCGCGCCCATGGCGGCGAGCACGGCGAGCGCGACGCGGGCCCAGTTGCGGCCGCCGCGGGCCAGGAAGGCCAGCAGGGCGAAGAGGCCGAGCAGGAGCAGCACGCCGACGACCGCGCCGACGACGACGGTGGCGAAGGGGATCTGCGGGGCGTCGGGCACGCCCTCGGTGATCTCGTCGAGCATCGCCTGGAGCTGGGCGCGGTCGGTGGTGAGGCGCACGACCGTGCCGACGGCGCCGATGGACGCGCCAGCGAGGGTGAGCCAGACGGCGTGGTCGACCAGCTTGGGGCGGGGTGTGCGCTCGTCCTCGCGCGCCGGGGGCGCGGACTGGTAGGGCGGCATCGGTGGGGTCACTGCTGTCGGTCCTCCCCGCCCGCCGCGGCGGCGGGCACTCCCATCACGGCACCGGTCACCGCTGCCGTCCCGCCACCACCGGTGCCAGGACCTCCAGCAGGTCGTCCGGGAAGCGGGCCCAGCCGAGCACGGTGGAGCCGTCGTCGAGCTCCAGCGGCACCGGGTGGGTCTTGCGGGGGATGGCGTACCCGCCACCCAGCGGTCTGCACACCTCGGGGGCGTCGACGTCGGTGACCCTGGCCAGGCGGGACACGGCGATGACCTCGGTGCCCTGCCGCAGGGTCTCCTCGGTCAGCTCCACGACCCGGTCGACCCGGCGGGCGCGCACCCACAGCACGGTCAGGCCGAGCAGCAGCACCGCGGCGCCCGCCCAGGCGAGCGGGTGGCTGGGCCCGGTCAGCGCCTCCCAGCCCCACCCGGCGGCGCAGAACCCGGGTCCCCACAGCAGCGGCCACCACGTCGAGCCGGGTTCGCGGTAGAGCAGCGGCGCGCTCATACCTCGTCGTCCACGGCGAAGAACGCCCGCGAGCCGGGCAGGTACAGCAGCACGACGCCGATGATGATCAGCAGGGCGGCGACGAGGCCGTAGATGGTGACGCGGCCGATGGTGTACTCGAACAGCGCGGCGAACACAGACAGCACCACCAGCAGGGTGCGGGCCTTGCGCTCGCCCCGGCGCGCGGCGTGGGCGAGCAGGGCGAAGAACGCCAGGAACATGACGCTGCCGACGAGCAGCCACCAGGACAGGCCCTTGGCGGTCTCGTGCATGTCCGGCAGGTCGCGGCCCTGGCTGCTGCGGATCTGCACCTCGGCCCACTCGTCGCGCAGGGCGAAGAACAGGACCGACCCGACCAGGCCGACCACCCCCGCGGCGAGGAACACCCAGAACGCGGCGCGCACCGGTCGGGGGGCCGGGGGCCTGCCCTCCCCGGCGGCCTCGACCTCGGCGGCGGTCGGCATCACCGGGGCCTCCCGGCGGGCGCGGTCCTCGGTGCCATCGGGCGTGCTCACGGCCCCGAGGTTACCCGCCGGTCGGTCCGCGGCGCGCCTCAGCCGCGGCGCAGCAGCCCGGCGGCCTCGGTGGCCCAGTAGGTGAGGATGACCTCGGCACCCGCGCGGCGGATGGCGGTCAGCGTCTCCATGATGGTGCGCTCGCGCTCCAGCCACCCGTTCGCCGCCGCGGCCTCGACCATCGCGTACTCGCCGGAGACCTGGTAGGCGGCCACCGGCACGTCCGACACCTCGTGCACGGCGCGGATGACGTCGAGGTAGGCCAGCGCGGGCTTGACCATCACCAGGTCGGCGCCCTCCTGCAGGTCCAGGTGCACCTCGCGCAGCGCCTCGCGGACGTTGCCGGGGTCCTGCTGGTAGGTCTTGCGGTCCCCGCGCAGCTGCGACTCCACGGCCTCGCGGAACGGCCCGAAGAACGCGGAGGCGAACTTGGCCGAGTAGGCCAGGATCCCGGTGTCGATGTGCCCCGCGGCGTCGAGCGCCTCCCGGACCACCCCGACCTGGCCGTCCATCATGCCGCTGGGCCCCACCAGGTGCGCCCCTGCGTCGGCCTGCGCCCGCGCCATGTCCGCGTACACGGCCAGCGTGGCGTCGTTGTCGACCTGCCCGTCGGCGTCCAGCACCCCGCAGTGCCCGTGGTCGGTGAACTCGTCGAGGCACAGGTCCGACATGAGCACGGTGTCGTCGCCCAGCTCGGCCCGCAGGTCCCGCAGCGCGACGTTGAGGATGCCGTCCGGGTCCACCCCGCCGGAGCCCACCGCGTCCCGCGTCTGCGGCACCCCGAAGACCATGATCCCCCCGACGCCCGCCGCCACGGCCTCGACGGCGGCCTTCCGCAGGCTGTCCCGGGTGTGCTGCACCATCCCGGGCATGCTCGCGATCGGCACCGGCTCGGTAGCGCCCTCCTTGACGAACACCGGCAACACCAACTGGTGCGGTGCCAGCACGGTCTCACCCACCATGCGGCGCAGCGCAGCAGTGCGCCGCAGGCGGCGGGGGCGGTGGTTGGGGAACATGCGGACTCCCTGCGGAAGCGGAACGGGCGGGCACCATCCGGCACCCACCCCTCCAGTGTCCCGCAACCCCGCGGCCACCGTCCCCCGCCCCGACCCCGGGTGGCGCTGGTGGGCAGGCCCAAGATCAGCAGGCCGGGACGCAGGCAGTGCCCCGGGAGACGCCGCCGCCCCCTCGTCCCACCGGGCCGGGAACGAGGCCGGGTGGGGCGAGGGGGCGGCGGGAGCGGGCTACCTCAGCGGCGGGCGCGCTTGGTCTTGCGCGGGGGCGGGAGGGCGCCTTCCGCGCGCAGCCGGGCGGCGTGCTCGGCCAGGGCGTCCACCAGCGCGGGCACGGTGGCGTGCTCGGGCTGGACGTCGACGCGCAGGCCGAACTCGCGGGCGGTCTCGGCGGTCTTGGGGCCGATGCACGCCACGAGGGTGCGGGTGTGCGGCTTGCCCGCGATGCCGACCAGGTTGCGGACGGTGGAGGACGAGGTGAAGCAGACCGCGTCGAAGCCGCCGGTCTTGATCATCTCGCGGGTGTCGGCGGGCGGGGGGGCCGCGCGGACGGTGCGGTAGGCGGTGACGTCGTCGATCTCCCAGCCGCGGTCGCGCAGGCCCGCGGCGAGGGTCTCGGTGGCGATGTCGGCGCGGGGAAGCAGGACGCGCTCCACCGGGTCGAGGATGTCGTCGTAGGGCGGGAAGTCCGCGAGCAGGCCCTCGGAGGACTGCTCGCCGGAGGGGACCAGCTCGGGGTTGATGCCGAACGAGCGGACCTTCTCCGCGGTGGCCTCGCCGACGCAGGCGATCTTGACGCCGGAGAAGGCGCGGGCGTCGAGGCCGAACTCCGCGAACTTCTCCCAGACCGCGCGCACGGCGTTGGTGGAGGTGAAGATGACCCACTGGTAGCGGCCGTCCACCAGGCCCTTGACCGAGCGCTCCATCTGCGCGGGGCTGCGCGGGGGCTCGACGGAGATGGTGGGGACCTCGCTGGGGATGGCGCCGTGCAGGTGCAGGCGCTCGCTCATCTCGCCCGCCTGGTCCTTGGTGCGCGGCACCAGCACGCGCCAGCCGTAGAGGGCCCGGGACTCCCACCACGACAGCTTGGAGCGCGCCGCGGCGGCCTGGCCGACGGTCACCACGAGGTGACCGGAGATCTCACCGGCGTCGGCGGCCAGCGAGGCCAGGGTGGTGTCGACGGTGCGCTGGCTGGTGGCGGTGCCGTCGGCGGTCACCGCGACCGGGGTCTGCGCGGCGAGCCCGTGCTCGACCAGCGAGGACGCCGCCTCGGCCAGGTGGCTGGCGGAGGCGTGCAGCACGATCGGGCCGGGCGCGGCGGCCAGCGCCGCCCAGTCGACCTCGCCGCGGACGTCGACCTCGGTGTGCCCGGAGCCGAGCGCGATGCCCGCGTAGGCGGGCACGGCGGTGGCGGGCGAGACGCCGGGGACGACGTCGAACACCGCGCTGGTGCGCGCGACCGCCTGCGCCTCGGCCACCACGGCCGAGTGGGTCAGCGGGTCGCCCGCGACCAGGCGGACGACGACGCGCCCGGCCTTGGCCTCGCCGGAGAGGTCCTTGGCGACGTCGGCGGGTTGGCCAACGGCCGGGCGCACCTCGGCGTCGGGGTTGGCCAGCGCCAGCACGGCGGAGGGCACGTCGGGGTCGGTCACCACGAGCTCGGCCCGGTCGAGCAGCTCGCGCGCCCGAACGGTCAGCAGTCCGGCGTCGCCGGGGCCGGAGCCGACGAAGGCGACTCGCCCTGGGGACTTGCGTGCACGGGTGGTCATGTCAGGCCACACTTCCTCATCTACTGCGCCTCGGGACCGGAGAGCACCCCGGCCCCGAGCTCCAGCAGCTCGGCGGCCACTGCGCGGCCGAGCTGCTCTCCTGCGGTCAGGTCACCGGTCGCCGACGCGCGCATGATCTCGACCGGACCCGTCGGCTCGGCGCCGCGCGCGGTGGCGGCGGCGACACCGCGCAGGGACAGGCGGTGGACCACCCTGTCGTCCTGGTCGAGGTCTTCCACGACGTCGGCCAAAGCACCAACCGGGGCCGAGCAGCCCGCTTCGAGCGCGGCCAGCATGGCGCGCTCGGCGGCGACCGCCGCCCGGGTGGCATGGTCATCCACTGTGGACTGGAGGAGGTGCTCGACGTCGACGTCGTCGACCCGGCACTCCACCGCCAGTGCCCCCTGCGCGGGCGCGGGGAGCATCTGGATGGGGTCGAGGGTCTCGGTGATCTCGTCGAGCCTGCCCAGCCGGGCGAGCCCGGCGCGGGCGAGCACCACGGCGTCGAGCTCGCCGTCGCGCACCTTCGTGATCCGGGTGTCCACATTGCCGCGGATCGGCACGATCACGTGACCGAGGCCGAGCGCGTGCAACTGCGCGGCCCGCCGGGGCGAGCCGGTGCCGATCCGCGCGCCCGGCAGCAGCTCGCCCAGGGTGAGCCCGTCGCGCGCGATGAGCGCGTCGCGGGGGTCCTGGCGCTGCGGCACCGCGGCCAGCGACAGGCGCGGGTCCGGGGCGGTCGGCAGGTCCTTGTAGGAGTGCACCGCCACGTCGACGGTGCCGTCGGCCAGCGCGTCGCGCAGGGCCGAGGTGAACACCCCGACGCCGATCTCGGCGATGGGGGCGTGCGAGCGGTCGCCGGGGGTGCTGACCACGACGACCTCGGTGCGCGCGCCCGCGGCCTCCAGGGCGTCGGCGACGGTCTGGGTCTGGGTCAGCGCCAGCGCGGAGCCGCGGGTGCCGATGCGGATGGTGCGGTTCACGGCGTGTCCTCACTGGGCGCGGCCACGGCGGCGGGCTTGGTCGGGTCGAGCTGGAACAGCTCGCGCAGCGCCTCGGCGTAGCCGGTGCCCGCGGGTCCGGAGGCCAGCTCCTTGACCCGCACGGTCGGGGTGTGCAGCAGCTTGTCGACGACCCGGCGGACGGTGCGCGCCAGCTCGCCGCGGGTGCCCGGGTCGAGGTCGGGCAGCCGGGAGTCCAGCCGCAGCAGCTCGGCGTCGACGACCTCGGCGGCCCGCCTGCGCAGGGCGGTGACGGTGGGGGTGACCTCGGCGGAGCGCTGGGTGGCCAGGTAGCCGCGCAGCTCCTCGGCGACGATCTCGGCGGCCCGGCGGGTGTCGAGCCCGCTGGGCGCCTCGGCCAGCCTGCGCTGGAGGCTGACCAGGTCGACCACGTGCACCCCGGGCAGGTCCCCGACGCCGTCGGCGACGTCGCGGGGCATGCCCAGGTCGCAGATGGCCAGCGGGGCGGTGCGGGGGGCGACGGCCTCGGCGTCGAGCACCGCGCCGACCGCGCCGGTGCAGGACACCACGACGTCGGCGGCGGCGACCAGCTCGCGCAGCCCGCCCAGGCCCACGACCGCGCGGGCCGGGACGCCCTGCTCGACCAGGGCGGCGGCCAGCCGCTCGCCGTTGGCCGCGGAGCGGTTGGCGATGGTGACCGAGCCGATGCCCGCGCGGCGCAGGGCCGCGGCCGACAGCCCGCCCATGGACCCGGCGCCGACGACCAGCGCCCGGCGCCCGGCCAGCCCGCCGAGCACCCGCTCGGCGTCGGCCAGCGCCTCGCTGACCACCGACCCGCCGACCTGGTCGAGGCCGGTGTCGGTGTGCACGCGCTTGCCGATGCGCAGCGCCTGTTGGACCAGCTCGTGCAGGGTGCGCCCGACGGTGCCGCGCTCGGCGGCGGTGGCGTAGGCGGTGCGCACCTGGCCGAGGATCTGCGACTCGCCGACGACCATCGAGTCCAGGCCCGCGGCCACGGTGAACAGGTGCTCGACGGCGGCGGCGGCGTAGTGCACGTACAGGTGGTCGTAGAGGGCGGCGGGCTCGGTGCCCGCGTGCCGGGCGAGCACGCCGACGACGTCGGACAGGCCGGCGTGGAAGGCCTCGACGGTGGCGTAGACCTCGACGCGGTTGCACGTGGAGACCAGCACGACCTCGGTGACGTTCGGGCAGCGCAGCAGCTCGTCGAGCACCTTGGGCACCTCGGCGCCCGCGACCGTCACGCGCTCCAGCAAGCGGACGTCGGCGCTGCGGTGCGACATCCCGACCGCGAGCAGGCTCATGACACCACCATCCCGTTGACCTGGCGCCCACCGGTCGCGGCGGCGTCGTCGGCCCGCCGCGCCACGTGGAACGACAGGACCTGGAGCTCGACCGCGAGGTCGACCTTGCGCACCTCGACGTGGTCGGGCACCTGCAGCACGACGGGCGCGAAGTTCAGGATGCACTGCACGCCCGCCTCGACCAAGCGGTCGCACACCGTCTGCGCGGCGGGCGGGGGCGTGGCGATGACCCCGATGGACACCTCGCGCTCGGAGCACACCCGGGGGATGTCGTCGATGTGGTGCACCGCGATCCCGCCCACCGGCACGCCCACCAGGTCCGGGTCGACGTCGAACAGGGCGGAGACGGGGAACCCGCGGCCGGGGAACCCGCCGTAGTTGGCCAGCGCGTGCCCCAGGTTGCCGATGCCCACCACGGCCACGCTGTGCTTGCGGGTCAGCCCGAGGATCCGCTCGATCTCCTCGATGAGCACGGTGACCTCGTAGCCGACGCCACGGGTGCCGTACGAGCCGATGTAGGACAGGTCCTTGCGCAGCTTGGCCGAGTTGACCCCGGCCGCGGCCGACAGCTCCTCGCTGGAGACGGTGACCGCCCCCTGCTCCTGCATCGCCGAGAGCACCCGCAGGTAGACCGCCAACCGCGCCACCGCGGCCTCCGGGACAGCCCGCGCCCGCTCCCGCGCCGCGGGCACGTCGGCCACGCGGGGGATCGGGGTGGTGATCTCAGCGGCGGTGGGGGCGGGAGGGGTGTCGCCGCCGACCCCGCCCCGCTGGCCTCGCTGTGCCGCCACGCTGGTACTCCTCGACGGGAAGTGTCTCCGGGTTGGTGACCACGGTACCGCTTGTGAACGCGTGCACAAAGTCAGTGGCCAGGGGCTTGACGCACGCCACACCAGGCCCTGAGCACCACCCGATCGGCGCAGTCCCACCCGAGCGGACGTCGAGCGCGCGGGCCGGTCCGCCTCGACCGCAGGGGGGCGGGAGCGGGAGGCGCCGGCAGCCGGCGGGAGCGTCCCCCCGCCGGCGCCAGGCACCCGGACTCGTGGTCGACCTTCCCCGTCGACCACGTCCGGAGAACCCAGCATAGCACACCCGATCGAACACGTGTTCGATCGGGTTTGGCGCTGCCGTGTTCGCCAACTCCGCCCCCGGGGGATGGGTGGGCGCGGGGCGCCGGTGCTAGCGGCGTCGGGCAGCGGGTGACGGGCGCCGCGCCAAGGGGCTGGAGAGCGGGGCGCCGGGCTGCCGGGTGCGTGAGCGCACCGATCGCGGGGTGGCGGGCTCAGGGTGCGCGGGGTTGCGGGCCGCAAGGCGCCGAGCCCGAAGTGGGATGCCGGAGCGCCGAGGGCGCGAGAGCGCCGGGTGCTGGGATGCCGGGGCGCTGCGGAGCGAGCGCTGGGGCGTTCGGGGCGGGGTACGGGGATGCCGAGGCAGCTGGGCGCGCCGAAGCGCGGAGGCGAGACGCGGGCGGCCCTGCGCGGGCTGACAGACCGGCGGCGAGGCCGCGAAGAGGCGGCAGCAGCAGCGCGGCGGCGCGGCAGCGGCGGCGGCGGCGCGGCGGCAAGGCCGCGAAGAAACCGCAGCAGCGACGCGGCGGCGCCAAGGCCGCGAATAGGCAGCGGCAGCGACGCGGCATCGCGGCAAAGCGGCGGCGCGGCAGCGGCGATGGCGCCGTCGCAGCAGCGGCGCGGCGGCAAGGCCGCGAATAGGCAGCGGCAGAAGCGGCAGCGCCGCGGCAGCAGCGGCAGCAGCAGCAACGCCGCGGCGGCGCTAAGGCCGCGAATAGGCAGCGGCGGCGACGCAACGGCGACGGCGACGCAACGGCGCGGCGGCGCCAAGGCCGCGAATAGGCAGCGGCAGCGCGGCGAAGCGGCAGCGCGGCGAAGCGGCAGCGCGGCGAAGCGGCAGCGCGGCAGCGGCGACGACGGCGACGACGGCGACGCAGCAGCGGCGCGGCGGCAAGGCCGCGAAGAGGCCGCGGCGGCGGCGCCGCGGCCTCTGGCAGCGCGGCGGCGATAAGGCGGCGAAGAGGCGGCGCGGCGGTGAAGGGAGGCGGCGGTGCCGCGCGAAGCGAGGCGGCGGCGCAAGGTGGACGGCGCGGCGAGAGGGCGCGAGTCGGCAGGCGCGGCGGCGCCGCGCGAGGCGCGAGGCGGCGCGGGCGACGCGAGACGGCGCGAGGCAGGCGGGGCGACGCGAGGCGGGTCAGGCGGCGGGCGGGCGAGGCGGGGCGGGAGGGGCGCCGGGCGCGCAAGGCCCGGGGCCTCGGGGGCTGGATCCCGGGGCCCAGGGTGCTGGGAGAGAGGGCGGTGGTGGTCGGGCTCGGACCTTGCGGTCCCCGCCCGACCGAAGCCGACCGGGCCGGGCGACCACCAGGCCGGGCAGCCCGCCAAGCCGGGCGACAAGCCCGGGCGGTCGGCCAAGTCGAGCGGCCAGCCAGGCAGGGCGGCCAATTGGCCCCGGGCCGGGCTGGCCAGCTGAGCCGAGTGATCGGCCGGGCCGGGCCGGGCGGGGCAGCCAGGCTGGTCGGCCGGGCCGGGCGGGCCGAGTGATCGGACAGGCCGGCTGGCCGAGCCGAGCCGAGCCGGGCTGGGCCGGGCTGGGCTGGGCTGGGCTGGGCTGGGCTGGGCCGAGCCGGGTGATCGGCTGGGCCGGGCCGAGCCGGGCCGAGCCGGGCCGAGCCGAGCCGGGCCGGGCCGGGCCGAGCCGGGCCGAGCCGGGCCGAGCCGGGCCGGGTGATCGGCCGGGCCGAGCCGGGCTGGGCTGGGCCGGGCTGGGCTCGGCCGGGCCGAGCCGGGCCGAGCGGGTCGGCCAGGCAGGGCAGGGCGGGGAGGCCAGGCAGGGCGGGGCAGCCAGGCAGGCCGGTCGGCCGGCCGAGTGATCGGACAGGCTGGCCGGGCGGTCGGCCAGGTCGGACAGGCCGGGCGGCCAGCCAGCCGGGTGTCGGCCAGGTCGGCCCGGCCGGGCCGGGCGGCCGGCCAAACCGGGTGGTCGGCCGGGCCGGGCCGGGGGTCAGCTCACGGAGAAGGCGATGGAGTGCCAGCCGGTGGCGCCGTCGGGGATGGGGGGGACCCGGTCCTGGGTCTGGGTGTTGCCCGCCTTGTCGGTGGCGCGGACCTCGACGCGGTGGTTGCCGCTGGTGAGGTCGAACTCGGAGCGCCACTGGCGCCAGGTGTTGATGTTGACCTCGGTGGCGAGTTCGGCCTCCTGCCAGGGGCCGCCGTCGACGCGGACCTCGACCTTGCTGATGCCGGTGGTCTGGGCCCAGGCGATGCCCGCGACCTGGACCTTGCCGGGGGGGAAGCTGGCGAAGGGGCCGGGGGCGTCGATGCGGGACTGGAGCTTGATGGGGGCTTCCTCGGCCCAGCCGCGGTCCTGCCAGTAGAAGGTGCGGGAGCCCTTGGCGATCAGCTCCATGTCGGTGACCCACTTGATCGCGGAGGCGTAGCCGTAGAGGCCGGGGACGACGACGCGGGCGGGGAAGCCGTGCTCCAGGGGGAGGGCCTCGCCGTTCATGCCGATGGCGAGCATCGCGCCGCGCTCCTCGTCGAGCAGGTCGGCGACGGGGGTGGCGGTGGTCCAGCCGTCGGCGCTGGTGGAGAAGACCTGGTCGGCCTGGTCCTGGATGCCCGCCTGCATGAGCAGGTCGCGCAGGGGGACGCCGATGAAGTTCGCCGTCGAGACGTACGGGCCGCCGACCTCGTTGGACACGCAGGTCATGGTGATCGTCTTCTCGATCAGGTCGCGGCGGCGGATGTCGTCGAAGCGGATGATCTGCTCGCGGTCGACCTTGCCGTGGATGCGCAGCTGCCACTCCTCGGCGAGCACGCGGGGCAGGGTGAAGGCGGTGTCGATGCGGTAGAAGTCCTTGTTGGGCGTGAGGAAGGTCGGCGCGCCGATGGCGTGGAAGTCCGCGCCCGCGGGGATGGGCGGGGCGGGCACCTTGGGGCGCAGCTGGCCGATGGCCGCCCGGGACGCCTCGATGTCCTTGCTGCCGGAGAGCAGCTGGCCTGCCCCGCCGAACAGGCCCGCGCCCACGGCGACCCCGGCGGAGGAGTACAGGAACTTGCGGCGGGACATGCCCTCGCCCGCCTCACCGGCGGCCCGCTTGGCCGCGATCCCGTGCAGCCACTTGAAGACGCCGACGCCGGCGAGGAGGCTGGCGATCGGGGCCAGGACGGACAGCTGCGCGGTGTCGGGCCGGTTGAGCACGGCCACGATCCCCACCACGCCGAACACCCCGGCGATCACCATGCCGGGCACCGGCGTGCGGCGGGACAGCAGCCCGGCCACCACGGCGATGAGGAACAGCGTCACCGCCATGCCGATCAGCAGCACGAGCTTGTCGTGGGTGCCGAAGTTGCGGACGGCGAACTCCTTGAGCCACTCGGGCGTCAGGTCGATCGCCGCGTTGCCCACGGCCAGGAACGGCGACGCGCTCGTCCCGACGAACCCGGCCACCAGGTGCCCGGCCGCCAGGGCCGAGGCCACTGCCAGCACGCCGATGAGGGCTGCGATCGGCAGGCGCAGCCGGGGTGTGGTTTCCATGTGGGGTATTCGACACCGGTGTCCGGTCGGATGGCTCCCGGAACCACCCGGTCAGGTGAGGGTGGCTCAGGTCAGCGCCGCGCGCAGCCTGGGCTCGTCCACCCGCCAGAAGCCGTGCTCCTCGCCGTCGACCAGGATCACCGGCACCCGGTCGCCGAACTCCACCCGCAGCTCGGCGTCGCCGTCGACGTCCTCGGTGCCCCACCCGACGCCCAGGTCGCCGCAGATCCGCGCCACGTCGGCCTCGGCCTGCTCGCAGGCGTGGCACCCCTGCCGCGTCACCACCGTCACCCTCTGACCCATGCCCCCGACGCTACCGCCGGGGGCACGGGCGACCGGCTACCGCACTCCCCGCAGCCCGGCCCGCCGCACCTTGCCGGTCACCGACAGCGGCAGCGAGTCGACGAACTCCACCACCGCGGGCACCTTGAACCGGGCCAGGTTCGCCCCGCAGTGCGCCAGCACCTCCGACTCCCCCAGCGACGCCTCGGTGCCGCGCACGACCACCAGCTTCACGCGCTCGCCCGCCCGGTCGTCCGGCACGCCCACCGCGGCGGCGTCGGCGACGCCCGGGAGCCGCTTGACCACGTGCTCGACCTCGTGCGGGTAGACGTTGAAGCCGTTGACGATGATCAGGTCGTTGGCGCGGTCGACCAGGTGCAGGTCGCCCTCGGTGTCGAGGTAGCCGACGTCGCCGGTGCGGAACCAGCCGTGGGCGTCGGGGCCGTGGGCGCCGTCGGGCCAGTAGCCGCTGAACAGGTTGGGGCCGCGGGCGGCGACCAGGCCGGTCTCGGACTCGGACTCGACGTAGGTGACCTCGTCCTCGTCGGGGACGACCTCCAGGGTGCTGCCGTCGGTGTCGACCAGGCGGACCTCGACCCCGGGCAGGGCCTTGCCGACCGAGCCGGGCTTGGCGACCCCGCTGACCAGGGTGGAGGTGAGGACGGGGCCGGTCTCGGTGAGGCCGTAGCCCTCGTAGATGGACAGGCCGGTCTCGCGGCGGAACTCGGCGAGGGTGCGCGGGTCCAGCGGGGCGGCGCCGGAGGTGGCGAGGCGGACGGTGGACAGGGCCTCGCCCAGCCGCTCGGCCCCGGCGGCGGTGAACGCCTGGAACATGGTGGGCACGCCGACGACGGTGGTGACCCGGCGGTCCTGGCAGGTGGCCAGGGCCGCGTCGACGGAGAACCGGTCGAGCAGGACGCCGGTGGCGCCCGCGGCGGCGACCTGCCAGAGGGCGGAGAGGCCGTAGGCGTGCGAGAGCGGCACGGCCAGCAGGACGCGGTCGGTGGGGGTGACCGGGGCCGGGCGCAGGGCGGCGCACTGCTCGGCGTTGGCCAGCAGGGCGCGGTGCGACAGCATCACCCCGCGCGGCACGCCCGCGGTGCCGGAGGTGTAGCAGAGCAGCGCCAGGTCCTCGCCGCCCGCGGCGGGGGGCAGCGGCTCGCCCGCCGGGGCGTCGGGCACCGGGTCGGGCAGGGTGGTGGCGCCGGGGAGGTCGGTGCCGAGGACGAGGGCGGCGCCGCTGTGCTCGACGACCCTGGCGACCTCGGGGGCGGCGGAGTCGGGGTTGACCGGCACGGCCACCCCGCCCGCGCGGAGGACGCCGAAGAGGGCGACGACGAACTTCACCCCATTGGGTAGTACCAGCACCACACGGTCACCGGGGGTCACACCCTGGTCACGCAGGACGCGGGCGTAGGCGGTGCTGGCGGCGTCCAGGGAGCGCCAGTCGAGGGTCGCACCGGTGCGGGCCTCGACCAGCGCGAGGTGGCCCGGTACGTTCGCGGCGGCCGTGGTGACCAGGTCAGCGAGGGATCGGGAGGGCGGCACTGCCATCGGGGCGGACCTCTCGTCGCGGGATCGGGGCGGGTCCAGTCTTTCGCAGGGTGGCCCCGGTCACCAGCAGACGGGGTTCACCCCATCCGGTCACCCAGTCACGACCCGAAGACTTGTCACCTACCACGAAGTAACGAGACGTAAGCTCTAACGGATCCCCAACGTGTGGACCAGCCCGCTGGGACTGTCGAGGGAGTGTGCGGCTGCCCGATGACCCGTCCGACGCGCACCGACGCGGCCGCCGCGGCCGTGCCGCACGCCCGACCGGCCCCCGAGCCGACCGGGCCGTCGAGCGCGCCCGAGGGGGCCGGTGAGCCGGTGGCGGACTTCACCGCCGACGAGGCGCACCGCGAGTCGTGGGAGCTGGTGCACGCCGCGCAGGCCGGGGACACCGTGGCCTTCGGCAGGCTCTACGACCGGTACGTGGACGTGGTGTACCGGTACGTGCTGTTCCGGGTGGGCGACCGGGAGCTGGCCGAGGACGTCACCAGCGAGACCTTCCTGCGCGCGCTGCGCCGCATCACCTCGGTGACCTACCAGGGCCGCGACGTGGGCGCCTGGTTCGTGACCATCGCCAGGAACCTGGTGCTCGACCACGTGAAGTCCTCCCGCTACCGGCTGGAGGTGAGCACCCCGGAGTTCCGCGACTCCGAGCGCGACGAGGCGGGCCCCGAGCAGCAGGTGATGTCGCGGGTGACCCGGGACGCGCTGCTCAGCTGCGTCGACCAGCTCGGGGAGGACCAGCGGGAGTGCATCGTGCTGCGGTTCCTGCAGGGGTTGTCGGTGGCCGAGACGGCGGCGATCATGAAGCGGAACGAGGGCGCGGTGAAGGCGTTGCAGCACCGCGCTGTGCGCAGGCTCGCGCAACTGCTGCCCACCGAGCTGCGATGAACCACCCGAGGGGCCGCGCGCGGTACGCCAACCGGGTGGATGCCGCGCGACGCGCGGCGGCGGTGCCGTAACCGCGGGGCCAAGCGGTCGTTTGACCGGTCAAGATCCAACGGGGAACCGGAGCGGGACGTGGAGAACGGAACGGGGTCGTCGAACCCCCGCGGTGGGCGGGCGCCGGGCGCGCGCCCTGCTGCGGCGCACCCCGACCTCGCCGCGCTGCTCGCGGAGCTGGCGGAGGAGTTCCCCGACGAGCTGACCGAGGGCGACCGCGCGGTCGTCGGCGGGCTCGTCGGGCTGCGGTCGCTGACCGGCCCGGACGACGCCGCCCGCGAGCGCATGCGCGACCGGGTGCTGGTGGGCGCGCGGGAGGCGGTGGTGGCCGACCGGCCGCGGCCGTCGCCGACACCGCGCTCGCCGGGGGCGGGCCGGGCGCCCCGGTCCCGCCGGTCGCCCGCGTCCCGCGCGCCGGGCGGGACCCGCCCCGGGGAGTCCCCGAGAGCCGTGGGCCACGGTGTGCGGGGCCGCTTCGCGGTGGCCGCCGTGGTGGTGCTGCTGACGGTGTTCACCCTCGGCGGGATGAGCCTGCTGCTGGCGCGCGACGCGCTGCCGGGCGACCCGCTGTACGGGATCAAGCGCACCGGCGAGGCCGCGTCGCTGGGCCTGACCTTCGGCGACGAGGACAAGGCGTTCAAGCACCTGGAGTTCGCCACGGCGCGGGTGGGCGAGATCGAGACGCTGACCCAGCGCCACCCGGACCCGGCCGACGCCCCGGTGGCCGACTACCTCACCGCGCTGTCGGACTTCGACTCCGACACCACCGCGGGCACCCGGCAGCTGCTGGCCGTGGCCACCACCGGCGACGGCGGGCAGCTGGAGGTGCTGCGCGGGTGGGCGGCGCAGCAGGGCTCGCGGCTGGCCGCGGTGCGCGACCGGCTGCCCACCGCGGCGGCCTACCGGGCCGCGACCACGGCGAACCTGCTGGACAACGTGCAGGACAGGGCGGTGGCGCTGGCGCAGCGGCTGCCCTGCTACGAGGTCACCTCGGGCGCCCAGGACGAGATCGGGCCGCTGCCCGCGAGCGCGGTGTGCGCGCTGCGGCCGGGCGCGGTGCTGCCGCCGTCGTCGCAGGCGGGCACGATCCCGGGCACCGGGCAGACCACCACCGGCGGCGACATCACCGGTTCCCCGGCGCCCGCCCCCGGCACCGGGCAGCAGCCCGGGACCGGTGGTGGGACGCAGGCGCCGGAGGTGACCACGACCCCGCCGGGCGGGCCGACCACGGTGGCACCCGGGCTGCCGGGGCTGCCGGGCTTGCCGGGCCTGCCCAGCACCACGCCGCCGGGGACGACCGCGCCCCCGGCGGCGCCGACGCTCACCGTGCCGCTGCCCCTCCCCCTGCCGACGATCGCCGTGCCGCCCGTGCTGGGCCTGCCCGGCCTCGAGATCGGCTGATCGGATCGGCTGACCCGTTCGGCGCTAGGCTGGGGCGGGAGAGGCCCAATCGGACGGGAGGTTCGCGGTGGCCCTGGGGCGTGGGGAGCAGGACCCCGAGCGGGAGCGGCGGCGGCTGGCCAAGGTCGCCGGTGAGGCGAGCGCGGAGGCGGCGGTCGCCATCGAGGCGGCCACCCCGGACTCGCTGACCACCCCGTCCGCGCCGCCGGACCTGACCGCCGCCGCGTTCTTCGACGTGGACAACACGGTGATGATGGGCGCGTCGATCTTCCACTTCGCCAGGGGCTTGGCCGCGCGGAAGTTCTTCACCAACTCCGACCTGGTGAAGTTCGCCGCCCAGCAGGTGATGTTCCGGGTGGGCGGCAAGGAGACCGCCGACGGCATCCGCAGCAGCCGCGAGCAGGCGCTGTCGTTCGTGGCCGGGCACACCGTGGCCGAGCTGACCTCGCTGGGCGAGGAGATCTACGACGAGCTGATGGCCGACAAGATCTGGCCGGGCACCCGCGCGCTGGCGCAGATGCACCTCGACGCCGGGCAGCGGGTGTGGCTGGTGACGGCGACGCCGGTGGAGCTGGCGACGATCATCGCCCGGCGGCTGGGGCTGACCGGGGCGCTGGGCACGGTGGCCGAGAGCGTGGACGGGGTGTTCACCGGCAAGCTGGTGGGCGAGATGCTGCACGGCCCGGCCAAGGCGCACGCGGTGCGGGCGCTGGCGGCCAGGGAGGGCCTGGACCTGCGCCGGTGCACGGCGTACTCGGACTCCTCGAACGACGTGCCGATGCTGTCGGTGGTGGGCACGGCGGTGGCGGTGAACCCCGACGGCGGCCTGCGGGAGACCGCGCGCAAGCGCGGGTGGGAGATCCGCGACTTCCGCACCGGCCGCAAGGCGGCCAGGATCGGCGTGCCGTCGGTGCTGGGGGCGGGCGCGCTCGCGGGGGCCGTGGCGGCGGGCCTGGCCCACCGCAAGCGCATCATCTGACGCTCAGCGCGCCAGGCGGGTGATCAGCTCGCGCACGGCGTCGCGCGACACCGGCAGCTCGACACCGGGGCGCTTGCTGTCCCGAACAGCCGCGAGGTCCTGCCGCAGCTCAACACAGTTGCCGGTGCTGCCCGAACGAGAAGACTTGCGCCACTCCACGATCACAACCTCCCTAGTAGGCGCTCGATCGCCGCGCGGGAGTCCGCAGTCGAGAGTGCCATGCGATCGAGCGTCGATCGCATGTTCTCATAGCTGAGCACCTCATCCTCGTGCAGATAGACGCTGCTCCCGTACAACTCGACGTAGAGAATGGGCAGCGCCTCGGCGAAGTGCAGCAGCAGCCACGGGTGGAGCAGAAGTCGGTGCGGCGCACGCCCCGGCACAATGCGGACGGCGCGCCCCAATTCCGATGCGCGCACCAAGTGGGCCAACTGCTCCCGGAATGCGTCGACGCCGCCGAAAGGCATCCGCAGCGCCGTTTCGTGCAGAAAAGCCGTGTACTCCAGCTTGGGAAGCACTTCCTGTCGCCGCTCGCGGGCCAGCCAGCGCAGCTTGGCCTCGTCCGGCTCGACGCCGTCGTCGACCATCAGGCCGATCGCGTACTTCTCGGTTTGCAGCAGCCCAGGAATGAAGCTGAACGACCAGTCGGTGATCGCCTTTGCCGATGCCTCGTGGCTGGCCAGGGTGCCGATGTCCGGCGGCACGCCCGGGAGCAACCGCGACCACCAGCCGTCCTGCACACCCGTGCGGGCGCTCTGGATCAGCTCCTCGCGCTGCTCGACCGGCACGCCGTAGGTGGTCAGCACCACCGCCACGTCCTCGCTGGTGATCGTCCGCTTGCCGTTCTCCGTCCGGCTCAGCGTCGCCGCCGACCACCCGATCGCCTTCGCCGCGTCCTCCAGGCTCAGCGTGGTCTGCTGGGTGCGGACGGCCTTCAACTGCGCGCCGATCGTGCGGTCGCGCGCCTGCGGGTTCTTCCTCTGACCGGGCACGTCTTCCCTTTCCACCCCCGAAATGGCGCCTGCGCGCCAATGCGGGAAATCTACGCTGTGGGCGCACCCGGCGGGGCGGACAACGACTGGCACTCGACTCCCGGACCGCTGTTGCACCATAGGGAACAACCCCGCACCAGGCAAACCGTTCGCCCATCGGGTGACCGGTACCGGAGGCTGAAACAAAGAAAACCCACACGACCGCACCCGCTCACCAATTCCCCGCGCCCGGCACCCGGTCGCCGCCGCGGGGCGCACCGGTGCCACGTCCCTGGTCCGCGGTGCCCCGGCTGCCTAGGCTGGCGGCATGGCACTGCGGCACGAGGTGGCGCTCGGCGCCCGGCTGGGACTCATGCGCGCGCTCCTCGGCGGCGTCGCCCTCGCGGGCGACCCGCTGGCCCGGGTGGTCTCCGGCGCATCGCGGCGCGACCCGTACGCCCAGTACGCCAAGATGCGCGGGGTCACCCGCAGCCGAGTCGGCGCGCTCACCGTCGGCTCGCACGCCCTGGTCGCCTCGGTGCTGCGCGACCGCCGCTTCGGCGTGCGCACCACCGACCTCAGCGGCCCCGAACCCGTCGCCCACTCGCCGCTGCCCGGCGCGGTCGAGGTCGGCCCCACGTTCCTGGAGCTGGACCCGCCCGACCACACCCGGTTGCGCCGCCTCGCCCAGCCCGCCTTCGGCGCGGGCAAGATCGCCGGGTACCGCGAGTCGGTCACCGCCACCACGCACCGGCTGCTCGACGCGGCCCTGGCCAAGCCCGAGTTCGACCTCATCGCGGACTTCGCCGTCCCGCTGCCCATCGCCGTGATCAGCGACCTGCTCGGGCTGCCCCCCGGCGACGACGGCAGCTTCCTGCGCTACGGCCGCGCCCTGGGCGCCTCCCTCGACGGCGTCCGCTCGCTGTCCGACGCGCGCAACCTGCGCGAGGCCACCACGGCCCTGGAAACCCTCTTCCAGGGCCTCATCCCCGAGCGCGAGCGCTCACCCGGCCCGGACGTCATCAGCACCCTGGTCGGCGCGCTCGGCCGCGGCGAGCTGACCGAGCGGGAGCTGATCACCACCTGCGAGCTGCTGCTCATCGCGGGCTTCGAGACCACGTCCAACCTCATCGGCAACGCCGTGCACACCTTCGCCGCGCACCCCGCCGAGTGGGCCGCGCTGCGCGCCGACCCGGCGCTGGCGGGCCGGGCCGTCGACGAGGTGCTGCGCTACCAGTCCCCGGTGCAGCTCACCCAGCGCTTCCCGCACGAGCCCGTGGAGCTGGCCGGGCGGCGCATCCGCCCCGACAGCATGGTCATCTGCCTGATCGGCGGGGCGAACCGGGACCCGGAGGTGTTCACCGACCCCGACCGGTTCACCCTGTCCCGGGAGAACGCGGGCGAGCACCTGTCGTTCTCCGCGGGCATCCACTACTGCCTGGGCGCCCCGCTGGCCCGGCTGGAGGGCGAGGTCGCGCTCACCGCCCTGGCCGAGCGGCTGCCCGAGCTGCGCCCGCGCGGGCGGGCCCGCTGGCGCCGGACGGTCGTGATCCGCGGCCTCACCCGCTACCGGCTGGCGCCCGCCTGACCCGTCCTGCCCCCGGCCCGGCCCGCTCAGCCCGGCCTGCCCAGCCCGACCCGCTCAGCCCAGGAACGGGTTCCCGCGCTGGGTGAGCATCCGGTAGAGGGTCTGCTGGATGTTCTCCCGCACCTGGTCGGTCAGGTTGAACACCAGCATCGGGTCGTCCTGGGCGTCGGCGTCGTAGCCGTCGGTGGGGATCGGCGCGCCGAACTTGATGTGCCACTTCGACGGCAGCGGGATCGCCCCCAGCGGGCCCAGCAGCGGGAACGTCGGCGTCACCGGGAAGTACGGCAGGCCGAACAGCCGGGCCAGCGGCTTGAGGTCGGCGATCTTCGGGTAGATCTCCTCGGCGCCCACGATCGAGCACGGGATGATCGGCACGCCCGTCTTCAGCGCCGCGGTGACGAACCCGCCCCGGCCGAAGCGCTGGAGCTTGTAGCGCTCGGAGAACGGCTTGCCGATGCCCTTGAAGCCCTCCGGCCACACCCCCACCAGCTCGCCCGAGCGCAGCAGCTGCTCGGCGTCGGGGTTGCAGGCCAGGGTCTGCCCGGACTTGCGGGCCAGCGCGCCCAGCAGCGGCACCTGGAACACCAGGTCGGCGCCGAGCATCCGCAGGTAGCGCGAGCGCGGGTGGTTGTCGTGCACCGCCACGGCCGCCATCACCGAGTCGATCGGCAACGTGCCGGAGTGGTTGGACACGATCAGCGCCCCGCCCTCCAGCGGCAGGTTCTCCACCCCGCTGACCTCGACCCGGAACCACTTGCGGTACAGCGCGCGCAGCGGCGGCAGCAGCAGGGCCTCGGTCAGCTCGGGGTCGAAGCCGAACCGGTCCACCGGGTAGTCGCCGGTGAGCCTGCGGCGGGCGAAGGCCAGCGCGTCGGCCAGGCCGCGGCGCAGGCCGTCGACCTCCGGCGCGGGCCGCCCACCCGGGCGCAGCGGCACCGGCTCCACCGCGGGCCCGTCCGGCGACGGCGGCACCCGGCGGTGCCGGTCCGACCGCTGCAGCGGGATGACCCGTGCCTCCTGCATCCTCGCCTCCGCCTCCGCTCGCTCCGGTCTCACGACCCCACCCCCAGCAACCGCCGCTCCAGGGCCTTCAGCGGCGCCGGGTCCAGGATGGGCCGCAGCGCGCTGCCGTGCACGTAGTCGTCGAACGCCTGCCGGGTGGTCCACCGCGGGGTGAACCCGAACACCGTGCGCAGCCGGGTCGTGTCCACCACCCGGCCGTAGTTGAGGAAGGCGACGTGGTCGGGGTTGAAGTCGACCAGCCGCGCCCCGCGCAGCAGCCTGCCCGCGGTGGGCATGGCCGCGGCGGGCATCGGCAGCTGGAGCCGCCCCGCCCGGCGGATCGCCTGCGACAACATCAGCACCCCGTCACCACCGGCGTTGAACACCCCGCCGCCCTCGCGCAGCGCCGCCTGCTCCAGCACGGCCAGCGCGTCCTCGGAGTGCAGCAGCTGGATGCGGGCGTCGTAGCCGAGCACGGTGGGCACCACCGGCAGCGCGAAGTAGCGGGTGAGCACCGTGTCGACCCGGGGGCCGATCAGGTTGGTCAACCGGATCAGGGTGACCTCGACGTCCGGGCGCCTGCGGGCGAACCCGCGCACGTACTGCTCCACCTCGACCGCGTCGCGGGCCGGACCGGTGGAGGAGAGGTCCTTGGGGGTGTCCTCCTCGGTGAACACCGCGGGCGAGCGGGCACCGGCGCCGTACACCGCCGCCGTCGACTTCACCACCAGCTTGCGCACCGAGGGCGCCCGCTGGCAGGCCGCCAGCAGCTGCATGGTGCCGATGACGTTCATCTCCTTGAGCGCCGAGCGGCGGCTCGGGCCCGGGGGCACCGCGGTGAGCGAGGCGTGCACCACCGTGTCCACGTCGGCGGAGGTGATGACCTTGGCGATGAGCGGGTTGCGGATGTCCGCGCGGACGAACTCCGCCCGGCCCATCGTGCGCACGACGTCGCGGTGCGGGGGGACGGTGTCCACGCCCAGCACTCGCTCGATGGCGGGGTCGGCCGCGAGCCGGGCGGCCAGGTGGCCGCCGAGGTAGCCGCCCACACCGGTGACCAGAACGACCTTCGGCGTCATGGGCTTCCCTAGTGGGGTGAGGCGCTGCCCGCTCGACTGTACGCGGGTCCCGGCGCGGCGCGAATCGAGGCAACCGAGAGTTAACGCAGGTCACACGCGTTGTCCGGGCGGGCCGGGAGACGACGCAGGGCGGCTTGTGCGCACGTGCGCACAAGCCGCCCTGCCAGGTGTCGCGGAAGCCCTACTTCTTGAGCTTGCGCCGCTGGACGCGGGTCTTGCGCAGCAGCTTGCGGTGCTTCTTCTTCGACATGCGCTTGCGGCGCTTCTTGATGACCGAGCCCATAGGGGACCTCAGCTCCGTTCCGTAGTCGTACGGGGTGTCCGGCGCTCCGGTGCTGCGACGTCGCAGGACGCGCGCCAAGACACCAGGCACAACGGCTGACCAGAGTACCCGGTGGTCCGATCGCCCCGCCGAGGTGGGTCAGCCCGCGTCGAAGTAGGCGTTCTGCAGGTACTCGTGCACCGCCTTCTCCGGCACCCGGAACGACTTGCCCACCCGCACCGCGGGCAGCTCACCGCCGTGCACCAGCCGGTACACCGTCATCTTCGAGACCCGCATCACCGCGGCCACCTCGGCCACCGTGAGGAACTGCACCTGCGGCAGCGCCACCGGGTCGTCACGCTTGGAACCAGCCATGATCACCGCAACCTCCACACGCGTCGCGCCGCCGGCTTCCCCACCGGCGGTATCGACACGCACGTGCTTCGGTCGAGCGTAGCGGGACTGGTGTGACTGGTGCGACGAACAGCGGGGGGAAATTCCGCCCCCGCCCGGGTCAGCCCTGCTCGTGGGCCGCGCCGAGCTGTTGCGAGCGGTCGCGGGCGGCCTCGATCGCGGCGATGAGCGCGGCCCGCACGCCGTGCTTCTCCAGCTCCCGGATGGCCATGATCGTCGTGCCCGCGGGCGAGGTGACGGCCTCGCGCAGGGTCACCGGGTGGTTGCCGCCCTGGGCGAGCATCGTCGCCGCGCCGACCGCCGACTGCACGATGAGGTCCTGGGCCACCGCGCGCGGCAGGCCCAGCAGGATGCCCGCGTCGATCATGGCCTCGACCAGGTAGAAGAAGTACGCCGGACCCGACCCCGACAGCGCCGTCACCGCGTCCTGCTGCGACTCCGGCACCACCACGACCTTGCCCACCACGCCCAGCACCTCGGAGACGAGGTCCAGGTGATCCGGGCTCGCGTGGGCACCCGCGGACAACGCGCTCATCGCCTGGCCGACCACCATCGGCGTGTTCGGCATGACCCGCACCACCGGCACGCCCTCGGCCAGCCTCCGCTCGAACAGCGCCGTCGGCAGCCCCGCGCACAGCGACACCACCAGCTTGTCCGGCGTCACCACCCCCGCCAGCTCGTCGAGCAACGGCTCGATGTCCTGCGGCTTGACGGCCACCACCAGCACGTCCGCCGTCCGGGCAGCGGTCGGCACGTCGGCCGAGGCGATCCCGTACTCGGAGGTCAGCTGCGCCGCCCGCTCCGCCGACCGCTCCGTGAACACCAACTCCCCGGCGTCGCGCCCCCCGGAGAGCAGCCCCGACAGCAGCGCCTCCCCGATCTTGCCCGCCCCGAAAACCCCGACAACGGGCCGCTTCGCCTCAGTCATGCCCGCCAGGCTATCCACCATCCGGCCCAGTTCAGCCGACCAGGTCCTCCGGGGCTCCGCTGCGCGGGGCTCCGGACACGCGGGGGCTTGGGTGGGTGGTCCGGTTGGGTGGAGGGGGCTAGCCCTGGTTGATGGCGGAGAGGGCCAGTTGGCGGGCCTGGCACACGAGCCTGCCGGTGGAGTCGACGACGGTGGCGTCGGCGTCGAACCACATGCCGTGGACGGCTTTGCTCTCGACCTGGATGCGCAGCCAGCCGGGGGCGGGCCTGCTGCGGAGGTGGGCGGTCATCTGGACCGTGGGGGACCAGCCGAGGCGGCCGAGGTTGAAGGTGACGGGCATGGAGATGTCGCCCGCGACGAGGGTGAAGAGGGGGTCGGGGTGCTCGCCGCGGGGGCGGGCCCACAGGCGCAGGCGCAGGGGGTCGCCGACGTGGCCGTGGAGGAAGCCCGCGCCGTTGGGGTCCAGGCGGACGTCGCAGGACTCGGTGAGCTTGAACACCGCGGCGGAGGGGGTGGCGGCCAGGTCGATGGCGTTGCCGGGGGGTTCGGGGGGCTGGTTGGGCAGGTCGGTCCAGGCGGCGCGCTCGCGGGGGAGGCGGCCGGTGGTGACCACGCCCTCGACGCAGCTTCGACCGCTCTGTTCCAAGTGGACGGAGACGACGGCGGTGCGGCGGCCGTTCTTGCGGACGTCGGTGCGCAGCAGGACGGGGCCGACGCCCGGGGGGCGCAGGAACTGCGCGCTGACGGCCACCGGGTCGACCAGGGGGGTGCCCGACCCCGCCTGGGCCGCCACGGCCGCCCTGGCCAGCAGGGCCATCAGGAAGCCGCCGTGCGGGCGGCCGCCGACCGTCCAGGCCGCGGGCAGGTCCGCGGTGAAGGTGCCGTCACCGAGCGGGCGGACCCGGACCGCGGCGGCGAAGGCACCGGGCTGCGGGGGCACCGGGCCACCCCCCGCGCGCACGTCGCCGTGCCCAGCAGCGCTACTCATGCGCACAGCCTGCCACGCCCGGGCCCGCCGATCTCCCGCCCCGCCACGGTCAGCCGCGGGAGAGCAGGGCGCGGGCGAAGAAGGCCGTGTTCGCCGGGCGCTCGGCCAGCCTGCGCATCAGGTAGCCGTACCACTGGGCGCCGTACGGGACGTAGACGCGGACGGTGTGGCCGTCGGCGGCCAGGCGCAGCTGCTCCTCGGGCCGGATGCCGTACAGCATCTGGTGCTCGTACTCGCCGGGGGCGCGGCCGTGGGCGACCGCGCGCTCCCCGATGATCCGCACCAGCCGCGGGTCGTGGGTGGCGAACAGGGGCAACCCCTCCCCGGCGAGCAGGGCGTTCACGCAGCGCACGTAGTTCTTGTCCACCTCCGCCGCGGACTGGAAAGCCACCGCCTCCGGCTCGGCGTAGGCGCCCTTGCACAACCGCACGCGCGACCCCGGCCCGGACAGCGCGGCCACGTCGTCGAGCGTGCGGCGCAGGTACGACTGGAGCACCGCGCCCACCCACGGGTAGGTCCCGCGCAGCTCGGCCAGCACGCGCAGCGTCGAGTCGGTGGTGGTGTGGTCCTCCATGTCGAGGGTCACCGTCGTGCCCGCGTCCCTGGCCGCCGAGCAGATGCGCGCCGCCTGCTCCAGGGCCAGCTGCTCGTCGACGGCCTGGCCCACCGCCGAGAGCTTCACCGACACCTCCGCGCCCGCGGTCAACGGGCCCAGGGCGTCGAGCAGGCGCAGGTAGGCGTCGGCGGTCGCGGCGGCCTGGGCGGCGTCGCTGGTGTCCTCGCCCAGGTGGTCCAGGGTCACCGACAGGCCCGCGTCGACCAGGCGCCGGGTCGCGGCGACGGCCTCCTCGACGGTCTCGCCCGCCACGAACCGGCGCACCACGTCCCGGCTGACCGGGGCACCGGCCACGACGCGCCGCGTGGTGGCGCTGCGCGCGGCGGCGAGGATGAGCGAGCGGAGTGGGTTCACGCGCCCCGACACTACGGACTCGGGGCCCACCGCACCGGCCGACCGGTCACCCGGTCACTGGTCCAGGTGCAACCGGGCGAACAGCAGCGACTCCTCCAGCTCGCGCTTGCGCTCGCCGGGGCCGCGCGCGTGCCGGGTGTTGACCTCCAGCACCACCTGCCCGGTGAACCCGCGGCCCGCCAGCGACTCCAGCAGCGCCCCGCACGGCTGGTCGCCCCGGCCCGGCACCAGGTGCTCGTCCTTGGGCAGGCCCGTGCCGTCGGCCAGGTGCACGTGGTGCAGGCCCCGGCCCATCCGGTCGGCCAGCTCCAGCGCGTCGACCCCGGCCGCGGAGGCGTGCGACAGGTCCAGGGTGAAGTGCCGGTGGCCGCCGTCGGTGGGGTCGATCGACGGGCGGAACGCCGAGACCTCCACCGCGCGGCCCGCGCCCAACCCCCGGCGCACCGGGAACATGTTCTCCACCGCCACCGCGACCCCGCTGCCGTCCTCCAGCTCGGCCACCAGGTCCGGGAAGGCGTCGGCGTAGCGGCGCTGCCAGCGGAACGGCGGGTGCACCACCACCGTCGCCGCCTCCAGCTCCTGCGCGGCGGCCACCGCCCGGCGCAGCCGCACGTGCGGGTCCGGCGACCACACCCGCTGGGTGATCAGCAGGCAGGGGGCGTGCACGGCCAGCACCGGCACCCCCGTCGACCGCGAGCGCCTGCGCAGCTCCGCCGGGCTCTGGCTCAGCGGGTCGGCCCAGACCATCACCTCGACGCCGTCGTAGCCCAGCTCGCCCGCGTAGGCGAACGCCGTCGCGGCGGTCTGCGGCCACACCGAGGCGGTCGAGAGCCCGACCGGGACCGCGGTCACCGCCCGAGCAGCAGCAGGACCGCGGGCGAGACGGTCACCACCAGGCCGACCAGCACGGCCAGCACCGTGGTCTGCAGGTCCTCGGCCTTGCGGATCTTGCGGACGATGAGCACCAGGCCCACGATCACCACCACCGCGCCGACCAGGGCGGCCGGGGCGAGCACCCGCCACAGCCAGTTGAAGCCCAGCCACACCGCGGCGCCGCCGACCACGCCGAGCGCGAGCTGCCCGCCCATGACCAGCCACTCGCGCGCCGGGGAGGTCTCCCGGTCGTCCTCGTCGCCGTCGGGGGCCAGGTCCTCCAGCTCGTCGAGGTCCGGCTCGTCGCCCGCCCGGTCGTCGTCGAGGTCGTCGCGGTCGACGTCCTCGTCGAGGTCGTCACCGTCGAGCCTGTCGCCGTCGAGCCTGCTGACGTCGAAGTCGCCGGAGGGCCGGTCGGCGGTCGCGGCGCGCCCGCGCGGCTCGGCCACGCGCTCGCCGGAGTAGTCGTCGTGCGCCTCGTAGTCGTCGAAGCGGGCCGCGGCCTTGTCGTCGAAGCCCTCGACCTTCTCGTGGAACTCCGTAGGCGGGTCCTGCTGCACCGCGGTCTCGTCGGCGCTGCCGGGGAACTCACCCGGGGCGCCGCGCACCGGCAGCGACTGCGAGGGCTGCTGGCCGGGGGCCGCGGGGCGCCGGGACGTGCCCGGGGCGCGCCGGGGCAGCAGCGGGGCACCGCGGCGCGCCCGCCCGGCCTCGTCGCGCACCGGGGGCAGCTGCTCGGTCATCGGTTCCGGCTGGGGTGGCTGCGGGGGCGGCGGCGGCGCCTCGCGCGGCGGGCCGTCCTGGCGGCGCGGCCTGCGCGGCAGCTCCGGGGTCGCCTGCTGGGCCGCCACGTCCGGCAGGTCCGGGCGGGTGCCCTCCATCCGGGTATCGCGGCGCTGCTCGCGCCGGGGCGCCGCACCGGGCTCCAGGCCCGCGCGCGCCGGTTCCTGGCGCACCTGCTCGAAGCGGCCCGTCGCCAGGCCCGCGTCACCGGTGCGACCGCGCACCGGCGGCTGGCGGCGCGCCTCCGGCGCCTCCCCCGGCGGGGGCAGCGTGCGCCTGCGCGGCGGCGGGCCCTGCTGCTCGGGGGCGCCGGGGCGGGGCAGCTGCTGGGACGGCTGGGGGGCCTGCGGCGGTCGGGGCAGCTGCTGGGAGGGCTGCGGGTGCTGCGCGGGCGGTGGGGCCTGCGGGGGCTGCGCGGGTCTCGGCAGCTGCTGCGAGGGCTGCTGCCTGCCGCGGTCGGGGCCCTGCGGCTCGGCCGGGCGCGGGGGCTCGGGGCGCTGCTCGGGCGGCGGCTGCTGGCGGTCGGCCCGCCGCGGCCGGTGCGAGGCGCGCTCGTGCGGGCCCTGGTCGTCGCGGATCGGCAGCATCTTGCCGCTGTCGGACATGACGCGGTCGATGATGGCCTGCGGCGCGGTGTCCGAGGGGTCCTCGGCCCTGCGCCGCCGCCTCCTGGGCGCGCCTTCGACCGAGCCGCCCCCGTGCTGGGCGAGCAGCTCGGCCACGGTGCGCTGCGTGCGCTCCGGTCCGCCTTCTTGACTCATCCACCCCACCGTGCCCCGTGCGGGCCGAACAGTCCAGTGCTCACCGGACCGGTACCGGTCTCCCGGGCGCCCGCGCGTTCCCACCGCGGCGGCTGGTCGGCCGCCGCGCAGTTGCCGTCACTCCGCATAGCCAGTGTGGTCCTCACCGCCGGTCTGGTCCAACCGCCGCAGGATGACACCCTCGCGCAGCGCCCACGGGCCGATCTCCAGCTCGGCGAGCCCCAGCGCGCGCATCGTCGCCTGGGCCACCAGGGCGCCCGCGACCAGCTGCGGCGCCCGGCCCGGGCTCACCCCGTCCAGCTCGGCGAGGTCGGCGGCCGACATCCGGGACACGAACGCGATCAGCTGCCCGAGCCCGGCCTCGGTCAGCACCCGGCGCACCCGCGGCCCCGCCGACGACGGCGCCGCGCCGGTCAGCCTGGCCAGGGTGCGGAAGGTCTTCGAGGTGGCCACCGCCCGGTCCGGCCTGCCGAACTTCGCCGCGCGCTTGGCCACCGGGGCCAGCTGCTCGGCCAGCCACGCCGCGGTCGAGGCCACCTCGTCGCGGGTCGGGGGGTCGCTGGAGAAGCGGGTCCTGGTGGTGCGCCCGGCGCCCAGCGGCACCGACACGGCGAAGTCCGGGTCCTCGTCGATGCCCGCCGCCAGCTCCAGCGACCCGCCGCCGATGTCGGCCACCAGCAGGTTGCCCGCCGACCAGCCGTACCAGCGGCGGGCGGCCAGGAAGGTCAGCCGCGCCTCGTCCTCGCCGGAGAGCACCCGCAGGTCCACCCCGGTCTCCCGGGACACCCTGGCCAGCACCTCGGCGGAGTTGCCCGCCTCGCGCACCGCGGAGGTGGCGAAGGCCATCAGCTCCCGGCAGCCCAGCCGCTGCGCCGAGGCCTTCGCCTCGGCCACCGTCCGGACCAGCTCATCGGCGCCGCGGCGGGACAGCAGCCCGTCCGGGGTCAGCCGCTCGGCCAGCCGCAGCACGGTCTTCTCCGAGCGCGCGGGCGTCGGGTGGGCACCACGATGCGCGTCCACCACGAGCAGGTGGACGGTGTTGGACCCGACGTCGAGCACACCCAGGCGCACGGTCAGAACCGTACACGCGCGCGCTCAGGACTCGAATTTGTAACCCAGGCCACGAACGGTCACCAGGTGCCGGGGCGCCGCCGGGTCCGGCTCGATCTTCGAGCGCAAGCGCTTGACGTGCACGTCCAGGGTCTTGGTGTCGCCGACGTAGTCCGCGCCCCACACCCGGTCGATGAGCTGGCCCCTGGTGAGCACCCTGCCCACGTTGCGCAGCAGGTACTCCAGCAGGTCGAACTCCTTGAGCGGCAGCGGCACCTCGGCGCCGCCCACGGTCACCACGTGCCGCTCGACGTCCATCCGCACCGGGCCGGCGGCCAGCACCTGCGGCAGCAGCTCGCCGTCGCCACCGGCCTCCCCGCCGCGGCGCAGCACCGCGCGCACCCTGGCGATCAGCTCGCGCGCGGAGTAGGGCTTGGTCACGTAGTCGTCCGCGCCCAGCTCCAGGCCCACGACCTTGTCGATCTCGCTGTCGCGGGCGGTGACCATGATCACCGGGACGGCCGAGCGCTGGCGCAGCGCCTTGCACACGTCGGTGCCGCTCATCCCGGGCAGCATCAGGTCGAGCAGCACGATGTCGGCGCCGTTGCGGTCGAACTCCTCCAGCGCCTGCTGGCCGGTGCCCGCCACCGCCGCGGTGAACCCCTCCTTGCGCAGCAGGAATGCCAGCGGGTCGGCGAAGGACTCCTCGTCCTCGACGATCAGCACCCTCGTCATGCCGGTCCTCCGTGGTCGCTCACCGCGCCGTCGGCCTTCGACAGCGCGCCGGTGTCTGTCCTGGTCGCCCCCACGCCCGCGGGCTCGCCGCCCTTGTGCGCCGGGATGCTGAGGGTGAAGGTCGAGCCGAGCCCCGGCTTGCTCCACAGCCGCACCTCGCCGCCGTGGTTGGCCGCGACGTGCTTGACGATGGCCAGCCCCAGGCCGGTGCCGCCGGTGGCCCGCGAGCGCGCCTTGTCCAGGCGGTAGAACCGCTCGAACACCCGCTGCTGCTCCTCCTCGGCGATGCCGATGCCCCGGTCGGTGACCGAGATCTCCACCCGCGCCCCCACCGCCTTGCGGGTCACCGACACCGGGCTGCCCGCCGGGGAGTACGCCAGCGCGTTCTCCAGCAGGTTCGACAGGGCGGTGACCAGCAGCGTCCGGTCGCCCTCGACGAGCAGGCCGCTGTCGGTGTCGGTGGTGATCCGGATGTCGGCCTTCTCCATCGCGGGCCCCGCCCGGCCCATCGCCTCGGCCACCACCGCGTCCACCTCGACGGTGTGCATGTCGGGCAGCCGCTCGGCGCCCTGCAACCGCGACAGCGCGATCAGCTCGGTGACCAGGGTGCCCAGCCGGTTGCCCTCGCTGAGGATCTTGGTGGTGAACCGGCGCACCTCGACCGGGTCGTCGGCGGCGTCGAGCACGGCCTCGGCCAGCAGCGCCATCGCCCCGACCGGGGTCTTGAGCTCGTGGGAGACGTTGGCCACGAAGTCGCGGCGGGTGGCCTCCAGCCGCACCATCTCGGAGTGGTCGTCGGCGTCGACGACGGTGAAGCCGTCGCCGAGCGGGCGGATCTCGCCCAGCACCGCCTCCGGGCTGCGCCCGCCGCGCGACTCCAGCGGCGAGAGGTCGACCTCCAGCGGCTCCCCGGTCTCGCGGACCACCTCGGCGGCCTTGCGGGCCCGGTCGTCGGCGCGGTGGTTGCGCACCAGGCCCAGCGCCTCGGCGCGCGGGTTGTGCACCACGACGTCGCCGAAGCGGTTGAGCACGACGACGCCGGAGTGCGCCGAGTGCAGCACGCGGCGGATGAGCTCGGCGACGGTCGGCCCGACCGGCCTGCGCCTGGCCCCGCCGGCGCGGGAGCGGCCGTGCAGGGAACCGACGACGAGGCCGATCAGCAGGGTGCCGAGGGACAGGGCGATACAGACCGGGGCGGCCACGGGGGGATCGTAAGCAGCCCGGCGGCGGTTTTGACCAGCCTCATCGGGCTTTCCGTGACGGTGGCGACACCTGCGCCGCGGGTGTTCGCACCGGTGTCAGGTCTCGTTCACCCGTCCGTGTCCTACCGGGGGGTAGAAACGTGCTCGTGATCCCCCGGACGCGGGACGGCAACGTCCCGGCCGGGTGGTCGTGGGCCACCGGTCACGCGCGCGGGGCCCCGGGGGTGTCCCCGGGGCCCCGCGCGTCACCGCCCGTTCAGCGGCCCTGGTTGGCCACCGCGGCGATGGCGTCGGCCGCCGCGTCCGGGTCGAGGTAGGTGCCGCCCCGGGTGATCGGGGTCAGGTCGTCGTCGAGGTCGTAGCGCAGCGGGATGCCGGTGGGGATGTTGAGGCCCGCGATCGCCTCGTCGGAGATGCCCTCCAGGTTCTTCACCAGCGCGCGCAGGCTGTTGCCGTGCGCGGCCACCAGCACCGTGCGGCCCGCGCGCAGGTCCGGCACGATCTCGGCCTCCCAGTAGGGCACCAACCGGGCCACGACGTCCTTGAGGCACTCGGTCAGCGGGGCGGCGCCGCCCAGCGCGGCGTAGCGCGGGTCGGCGTCCTGGCTGAACTCCGACCCCTTCTCGATCGGCGGCGGCGGGGTGTCGTAGGAGCGGCGCCAGAGCATGAACTGCTCCTCGCCGAACTCCGCGAGCGTCTGCTTCTTGTTCTTGCCCTGGAGCGCGCCGTAGTGCCGCTCGTTGAGCCGCCAGTCCCGCTTCACCGGGATCCAGTGCCGGTCCGCGGCGTCCAGCGCCAGGTTGGCGGTCGTGATCGCGCGCCGCTGCAACGACGTGTGCACCACGTCCGGCAGGATCCCCGCCTCGACGAGCAGCGCGCCGCCGCGGGTCGCCTCGGCGACGCCCTTCTCCGACAGGGGCACGTCCACCCACCCGGTGAACAGGTTCTGCGCGTTCCACACGCTCTCGCCGTGGCGGAGGAGCACCAGTGTTCCGATGGCCATGCGCGCAGCCTGCCAGACCACCACCCCCGCGACCCGGGAATGGGGTCCGCACCACGCCCCCACCGCCGCCGCGGGGGCCGGTCGAGAGCGCGGGAGGCTTGACAAGCGCGTGCGGATGCGCGTGCACGGCGGCTGCCCCGGTGGGCGGACACCGGTTGCCCCGGATGGTCCATCCTGGACCGTAACCCCACCGGGGGAAGCCCGATCGGGGGCGCAGAAGTCCTGAAACGGACTCGCGTCGTCTGGTACGGGCGTGTTCGTTACGGGATTGGGACCCAGGCCACCCACAAGCCCCCGATCGGCCCAACGAGCACCCTTGTGCGCCTGTCCGGGATCTGACAAGTTGGCACAAGCCTCACCGGATCAGCTCCCACGCACTCCCTGGTCCGAAGGGGCACCCGCGCGGCTCGACTCCCCTGCCGAGCCGCACGAAACCCGCTGTCGGCCCCAGGTGCCCCCCGCCTGGGCGGCCCGGTGGGTCTCGGCCGCGGGGCCGGTCCGGGAATGCGACTCCCCCCTCGCTCGGACCGCCCCGCGGCGCACCCCCTCCCCCCACCCCGGTGCCGCACCCCGGGCCGGGCGGCGCGCGTCAGGACTCGGGAGCGGGTTGCGGCGCGGGTGCGGCAGCCCGCTTGCGCAGCCGCACCACGGCCCAGGCGACGAGGGCGGCCAACGCGGCGAAGGGCAGGACGTAGCCGACCAGCCGCAGGACGAACGCGCCCGCCGAGGTGAAGCCGTGCCAGCCCGCGGCCAGGGCGTCGAGGAAGGAATCGCCGTCGTCCTGCACCGGCGCGGGGGGCGGGGTGCCGGTCCTGGTGAGCTTGACGGTGATCGTGGAGAGGGCGACCGAGCCCGCGAGGGTCTGCTGGCGCGACAGCAGCGATTCCAGGTCCGCCTCGCGCCGGGTCACCTCGCCCTCGATCGAGACGATGTCGGAGACCGAGGTGGCGTTCGCCAGCAGGGCCCGCACCCGCTCCAGGCTGGCCCGCTGGGTCTTGATGCGGCTCTCGACGTCGACGACCTGCTCGGTGACGTCCTCGGCGGTCTGGCTGCGCGAGCGCACCTCGCCCGCGCCGCCGTCGGTGAGCCTGCCCAGCACCGCGTCGAGGCGGTCGGAGGGCACGAGCAGGGTCAGCGTCGCCGAGCGCTCGGTCACCGACTCCTGGCCGGAGTAGCCGCCCGCCGCCACCGCCTCGGACCTGGCCCGGTCCGCCGACGCCGCGACGTCCGACGAGGCCAGTTCCAGCGTGGCCGTGCGCACCAGCTTGCGGTCCACCCCCGGCGCGGCGACCTGCCGGTCCTGCTCCTGGCCCTGGTCCTGCTTCTGCCCCTGGTCGGCGCCCTGCTCGCGGCGCGGCGCCTGGTTGCCCGTGCCCGGCGCCGCGGCCCCGGCCTCGCCGCGCTCGGCGGGCGCCGGGGCCACCGCCGACGCCGTCTCACCGCTGTCGGCCGAGCAGGCGGCCGCGCCGCCCGCCGCGGCCAGCGCCAGCAGCAGGGCCGCCACCCGGCGACCCGCCCTACCCGGTCTCGCGATCGTGCTGTCCATCGACGTCCGTCCCCTCGTGTCCCGCGTGGTCTCGGGGGTAGGACGCGATGAGCGGGTCAACCGGTTGGGGCGGACCCCATCACGACTCGGAGTCCTCCGAGACACGACCTCGTTGCGAGGGCGTCAACAGGTGCTCGAACGCCTTGAGGTTTGCTAGGGACTCCCCGCGCGAGGTGCGCCAGTCCCACTCCCGGCGGATCGCGGTGGCGAAGCCGATCTCCAGCAGGGTGTTGAAGTCGCCGTCGGCGGCCTCCAGCACCTGCCCGAGCAGCCGGTCCAGCTCGTCGGCGGTCACCGCCTCCAGCCCGACCCTGCCCAGCAGGTAGATGTCCCCGGCCTTGTCGATCGTGTAGTGCACGCCGTAGAGGCGGGCGTTGCGGCGCAGGAGGTACCGGTAGACCTCCTCGAACGCCTCGTCCGGGCGCCTGCACACGAACGCCTCGACGATGAGGGCGTGCTTGGAGACGATCAGCCAGCAGTTCGTCTGCTGCTTCTTCACCCCCGGCAGCACGACCAGGAACTTGCCGGGCTCGGGCTTGTCGAAGGCCAGTTCGCGCTCGACCAGCGCGTCCTCGATGACCTTGTCCAGTGGGGTGCTGTCCAGTGGGGTGCTCACACTGCCACCTCAACACGCGGCAGCGACCTCCGCAGCGCGCGGGCCGCGTCGGCGTAGGCGGCCAGCAGCGCGTCGGTGGTCCGGTCCCAGGAGAACGACCGGGCGTGGCGCACCGCGCCCTCCCCCAGCGCGGCCCGCCTGCGCGGCTCGCGGGCCAGCACGCCCAGCGCGTCCGCCCAGTCCGCGGTGGCGTGCCCGCGCACCAGCACGCCCGAGCGCCCGTCGGCCACCGCCACCGGCAACCCGCCCACCGCGGCGGCGACCACCGGGGTGCCGCACGCCTGCGCCTCCAGGGCCACCAGGCCGAAGCTCTCGTTGTGGCTGGGCACCGCCACCACGTCCGCGGCCCGGTACACCCTGGCCAGGTCCGGCCCGACCTGCGGCGGCAGGAACCGCACCACGTCGGTCACCCCCAGCGCCACCGCCAGCTCCTGCAACGCGGCGGGCTGCTCCAACCCGGTGCCCGACGGACCGCCCACGAACAGCACCCGCAGCTCCGAGCGCGCCACCACGCCGCGGGCCAGCAGCTCGGCGGCGGCGCGCAGCAGCACGTCCGGGGCCTTGAGCGGCTGCACCCGGCCGACGAAGGCCAGCACCAGCGCGCCGGCGGGCAGCCCCAGCGCGGCCCGGTCGGCGGCCCGGTCCCCCGGGCGGAAGCAGTCCAGGTCGACCCCGGGGGCGATGGTGCGCACCTTGTCCGGGTCGGCGCCGTAGAGGTCGGTGAGCTGGCCCGCCTCCACCGCGGTGTTGGCGATGAGCTGGTCGGCCTCGTCGACCACCTGCTGCTCGCCGATCACCCGCACCCGCGGCTCCGGGGTGTCGCCCTCGGCCAGCGCGGCGTTCTTGACCTTGGCGAGGGTGTGCGCGGTGTGCACCAGCGGCACCCCCCAGCGGTCCCTGGCCAGCCAGCCGACCTGGCCGGAGAGCCAGTAGTGGGAGTGCACGAGGTCGTAGTGCCCCGGCTCCTGGCGGGCCTCGGCGCGCAGCACGCCCGCGGTGAACGCGCACAGCTGGCCGGGCAGCTCGGCCCTGGTCAGCGGCTCGTACGGGCCCGCGGTGACGTGCCGGACGAGCACCCCGGGCGCCAGCTCGGCCACCGGGGGCAGGTCGGAGGAGGTGGCCCTGGTGAAGACCTCCACGGCGACGCCGTGCGCGGCGAGCCGCCGCGTGGTCTGGCTCACGTAGACGTTGAGCCCACCCGCGTCGCCCGTGCCGGGCTGCTCCAGCGGGGACGTGTGGACCGACAACACCGCCACCCTGCGCGGCCGGTGCAGCTGCGTCACGCCGTTCACTCCTTCCGTCCTCCCGCCAGCGCGGCGACGGTCCGGGTGAACGCGTCGGCCCGCTCGGCGAAGGGCAGGTGCCCCACCCCCGGGAACCAACGCGCCGAGGCCCCCGGAATCTTCCCGAGCGCGTACTCCGCCGCCGCGGGCGCGACAACGGCGTCCTCGGTGCCGTGGGCGACGACGACGGGCACCCGGGTGTCCGCCAGGACGTCACCGCTGCCCACGTCGCGGGTGAACAGCGCCCGGCGCACCGCGGGCGGCACCGCGAGGGTCGCGGCCACCCGCGCCTGGACGTCCGGGGCGGGCCCGGCCGTCATCCCCCGGGTGAGGGCGAGCACCGCGGGCACGGCCACGTCGGCGTCCTCGCTGAGCACGTCCGGCAGGGCCGCGCGCATCACCGGGCCGGTGGCGCCGCCGGGGCGGCCCCGGCCGATCTCGGTGAGCGCGCCCACCAGCACGATCCCGGACAGCGCGGCGCACCCGTGGTGGCGGAGGTAGTCGGTGATGACCAGGCCGCCGTAGGACCAGCCCACCACGGTCGCCGGCCCACCCGCCAGGGCGAGCACGGCGGCCAGGTCGTCGGCCCACACCCGGGTGTCGCCGTAGCCGTCCGCGGGCACCGCCGAGCGCCCGTGACCGCGCAGGTCCACCGCGAGCAGGTGGAAGTCGGCCGCCAGGTCGCGCAGCTGGTGGGCCCAGACCTCGCCGGACTGGGCCCAGCCGTGCACGAACGCGATGGTGGGGCGGGCCGGGTCGCCCGCCTCGCGCACGGCCAACCGCACGCCGCCCGCCCCGGTGACCTCGGTGAACCGCACCCGGCCAGCCTAGGTCGTCGGGTTCGGGGTCAGCGTCGGGCTCGGGCCAGCGTCGGACTTGAGGTCAGCGTCGGGCTTGAAGTCAGCTCAGCGCCGACATGGACTTCCACTGCGCCCACGGGATCAGCCAGTCGTAGACGTCGGAGGTGGTCGGCATGTTCGCCTTCGAGCCGCTGACCTCCACCGGGTCCCCGATCAGCGCGCTGTCGAAGTAGGCCTTGGCGTCGGCCTCCAGCAGGTTGACGCAGCCGTGCGAGGTGTTGCGCTTGCCGATGTTGGCGGCGTTGTCGTTGTTCTCGTGGATGAACTCGCCGTGGTTGGAGAACCGCACGGCCCACTTCTTCATCACGTTCGTGTAGCCGTAGCGCGGGTTGGAGAAGTCCCCCACCGGGTCCTTCTGCATCACGATCATGGTGCCGTTCGGCGTGTTCAGGTTCGGGTCGTCGTCGCGGCCGTTGCTCGACGGGTAGCTGGCGAACAGCTTGCCGTCGCGGTAGACGTCCATCTTGTGCTCGGGGGTGTTGACCTTGACCACCTGGTTGCGGCCGATGGCGAACGCGGTGGTGAGGTCGGACTTGCCGTAGGCGCCGCCGCCGTAGGCCACGCCGTAGAGCTTGGCGGTGACGGTCACCTTCGTGCCCGCGGGCCAGTACTGCTTGGGCCGCCAGTCGACCTGCTGGGCGTTGAGCCACGCCCACGACCCCTCCACCGGCACCGAGGTCTCCACCTTCAGCGCCTTCTCCACCGCGGCCTTGTCGGTGACCTTGCCCTCGGGGAACTTGATGCTGATCGGCATCGCCACGCCCACGGTGGCGTCGTCGGTGGGGTTGATCGTCGCGCGCGGGGTCTTGGCGGGCTTGAGCGTGCTGAAGGTGCCCTTGAGCTCCACCTTCTTGCCGTCGGTGCCCGTGGCGGTGGCGTCGTAGGTGTAGGTCTTGGCGTAGCCCAGCACCTCCGAGGAGGTCCAGCTCGCCTTGTCCTCGGCCAGCGCGCCCTGCACCGCCGCGCCCTCGGCGTTGGTCAGGGTGACCGCGTCCAGCGTGCCCTCGGCCACGGCGACCTTGACCGGCTCGGTGACCGCGACGTCGGCGGAGTCGGCCTGCGGGCTGGCGGTGATCTTCGCCACCGGCGGCGCCGACGCGCTCGTCCCGGCCGCCGACCCGCCGCCGGGCGACCCCGGCTCGGCGGAGGTGCAGCCCGACACGAGGACCGCGGCCGAGAGCAGGCCCCCGAGCAGCGCCGTCGTCCTGGTCCGCGTGGGCGTGCTTCTCACCACAACCTCCGTGCTGGGTTCTCGCCGGACCCGAGAGGTCCGGAACGTGCCTTCTTGGGGGAGACGTCCCAGACGGTACTCCGGTGGGCCGACAACCCTGTGAGCGTCGTCATAACCCCCGGTGCGCACCAGGCCGCCGCCCGGGGTGAGGATCGGGGGCGTGGACACACGCGTTGCAGTGGTGACAGGGGCCAGCGCAGGCATCGGCGAGGCGACCGCCCGGGCGCTCGCCGCCGAGGGCTACGAGGTCGTGCTCGGCGCCCGCCGGGCCGAGCGCCTCACCGCCCTGGCCAACCAGGTCGGCGGCCGCGCCCACGTGCTCGACGTCACCTCCCAGGAGTCCGTCGACGCCTTCACCGCCCAGGTCCCCACCTGCCACCTGCTCGTCAACAACGCGGGCGGCGCCCTGGGCCTGGACCCCGTCGCCAACGCCGACGTCGAGCAGTGGCGCCGGATGTACGAGACCAACGTGCTCGGCACCCTGCGCATGACCAAGGCCCTGCTGCCCGCCCTCGAAGCCTCCGAGGACGGCCACATCATCACCGTCACCTCCATCGCCGCCCTGGAGACCTACGACGGCGGCGCCGGCTACACCGCCGCCAAGCACGCCCAGGGCGCCCTGCACCGCACCCTGCGCGGCGAACTGCTCGGCAAGCCGATCCGGCTCACCGAGGTGTGCCCGGGCATGGTCGAGACGGAGTTCTCCCTGGTCCGCTTCGACGGGGACGAGGGCCGCGCGGCCGGGGTCTACGAGGGGCTGACGCCGCTGACGGCGGAGGACGTCGCCGACGTGATCGCCTTCGCCGCCACCCGCCCGCCGCACGTGAACCTGGACCAGATCGTCATCAAGCCGCGGGCCCAGGCTTCGGCGTCCCGCGCGCACCGCGAGCGGTGACGGCTCCGCTCGCTTGACAAGCACCGGCCGTTCAGTGGTCGGTGCGGTGGTGGGGCTGGGGCTTGAGTTTCGAGGTTGTCCACAGTCCGCCGGGTTGTCCACAGGACTTGCGCACGGGTCGAGTGTCGTTGCCCCGCGCCAGTAGCGTTGAAAACAGGGGTCCCCTTGCCCAGGGGACCTCCGCGCCAGCGCGGGGTTGCGGCTGCGCGGAGTTGTCCACAAGGGACTGAGCTGTCCACAGGCGTCGCGCGGGGGCTGGGGTTTCGTCGCCGTCCGCCGCTAGCGTTGAAAACAGGGGTCCCCTTGCCCGGGGGACCCCCGCGCCAGCGCGGAGTTGCAGCTGAGCGGCTTGTCCACAGGGGACCAAGCTGTCCACAGGCGCCTTGCGGGGGCTGGGGTTTCGTCGCCGTCCGCCAGTAGCGTTGAAAACAGGGGTCCCCTTGCCCGGGGGACCCCTGCGCTGGCGCGGGGAGGTGGCTGAGCAGGGTGGGGGGTGCTCTGCGGGCAGGCGAATGCGGGGGTCAGGCCAGGGAGCAGTTCACCAGGACCGGCTCGGGGTGCAGGGTGACGCCGAAGGCGTTGTCCACGCCTGCGCGGATGTCCTGGGCCAGGGAGAGCAGGTCGGCGGTGGTGGCGGAGCCGCGGTTGGTGAGGGCGAGGGTGTGCTTGGTGGACAGCCCCACGCGGCCGCCCGCGCCGAGGTGGCCCTTGGCGAAGCCCGCGCGTTCGATGAGCCAGGCGGCGGAGAGCTTGGCGTGGCCCTCGCCCGCGGGGTACTGGGGGATCGGGACGTCGGGGCCGACGACGGTGGCGATGCGGGCGACGGTGGCGGGCAGGTCGGGGTGGGGGACGACGGGGTTGGTGAAGAAGGAGCCCGCGCTCCAGGTGTCGTGGTCGGTGGGGTCGAGGACCATGCCCTTGCCGCGGCGGAGGGCGAGGACGGCGTCGCGGGCGGCCTGGGCGGGGACGCGGTCGTCCTGGCGGACACCGAGGGCGCGGGCCAGTTCGGTGTAGCGGATGGGGGAGGAGGTGGCGTCGTCGGTGAGGGTGAAGGTGGCGCGCAGGACGACGGCGCGGTCGGTGCCCTTGAGGACGCTGCCGCGGTAGGTCAGGCCCAGGTCGGCGGCCGGGACGTGGTGGACATCGCCGGTGGCGCGGTCGAGCAGGTCGACCGAGACGAGGACCTGGCTGATCTCGACGCCGTAGGCGCCGACGTTCTGCACGGGGGTGGCGCCCACCAGGCCCGGGATGCCGGACAGGCACTCCAGGCCGCCCAGGCCCGCCTCGACGGCGCAGGCGACGACGGTGTCCCAGTCCTCGCCCCCCTCGACGGTCAGGTGCACGGTGCCGTCGCCGCGGGGGTCGACCCGGGTGCCGCGGTGGGCCAGGCGCACGGCGGTGCCGTCGAAGCCCAGGTCACCGACCACCAGGTTCGAGCCGCCGCCGAGGACCAGGACCGGGCCGGGGGCCGAGCGCAGGGCGTCGGCCACCTCGTCGGCGGTGGTGGCGGTCCACAGCTCGGTGGCGGGGCCGCCCAGGCGCAGGGTGGTGTGGTCGCGCAGCGGTTCGGCCGTGCGGCGGGCGGTGCCGGGGTGCTCGGTGGGGCGGAGGCTCACGGCCGGTAACGGTAGCCTCTGGCCATGGCCAGCCGCATCGAGCACCGCGCCGAGTTCGCCGCCCCCGCCGCGGCGGTGCACGCCGCGTTCGTCGACCGCGACTTCCTCGCCGAGCGCCTGCGCGTGCTCGGCGGCAAGGGGGCGCAGCTGCTGGACTACACCGAGCGGGGCGGTGAAGTGGCGTTCAAGCTCCGCCAGGGCGTCGACGCCGCGAAGCTGCCCTCCGCCGCGCGCGCCATCATCAAGGGCGACCTCGTCGTCGAGCGCACCGAGAGCTGGCGGCAGGCCGCCACCGGGTTCGCGGGCGACACCGGCGCGTCGGTGTCCGGGGTGCCCGGCGACGTCAAGGGCCGGTTCGCGCTGGTGGACGCCGGGACCGGCAGCGTGTGGACCACCTCCGGCGAGGTCAAGGTCCGCATCCCGCTGGTCGGCGGCAAGATCGAGGCCGCCATCGCCGAGCAGGTCGGCGCGCTGCTGGCCGCCGAGGCCCGGTTCACCGCGGACTGGCTCGCCCGGGGCTGACCCGTGGCCCGCACCCCCCGGTTGGCCGCGGGCCGGGCCCGGGCGCTGGGCGCGCCCACCCGGGGCACCACCAACCCCAACCGCCTGCGCCGCGTCGACCGCTGGATGACCGCCACCCCCGCGGTCCGCGCGCTGCTCACCGGCGCGGCCGACCCCCTGGTGGTGGACCTGGGCTACGGGGCGACACCGGTCACCACCGTGGAGCTGGCCGCGCGGCTGCGCGCCGTGCGGCGGGACGTGCGGGTGCTCGGCCTGGAGATCGACCCCGAGCGGGTCGCCGCCGCAAAGCAGGCCGCCGACCCGCCGCTGCTGGACTTCCGCCGCGGCGGCTTCGAGCTGGCGGGCACCCGCCCGGTGCTGCTGCGCGCGTTCAACGTGCTGCGCCAGTACCCCGAGGCGGAGGCCGCGGCCTCGTGGGCGACCATGCTGGAGCGGCTGGCCCCCGGCGGCCTGCTCGTCGAGGGCACCTGCGACGAGATCGGCCGCCGCTGCTGCTGGGTCACCCTGGACGCGGGCGGTCCGCGCACGCTCACCCTCTCGTGCAGGCCCTCGGGCATCGACACCCCCTCCGACCTGGCCGAACGCCTGCCGAAGTCGCTCATCCACCGCAACGTCCCCGGCGAGCGCGTGCACGACCTGCTCGCCGCGCTCGACGCCTGCTGGGCCGCGGCCGCCCCGCACGCCCCGTTCGGCCCCCGGGCCCGCTGGGTCGAGGCCGTCCACCAGCTGCACGCCCAGGGCTGGCCGGTGCTCGACACCCGCAAGCGCTGGCGCCACGGCGAGGTCACCCTGTCGTGGGACGCGGTCGCCCCGGCGCGCGCTTGACCTTCTCGCTGCGTCAACTCCTACCGTTCCCACCAGCGCGGACGAGGGAGGAGGAGCCGTGGCCTGGACGATCCAGCAGGTCGCGCGGATGTCGGGGGTGACGTCGCGGACCCTGCGCCACTACGACGAGATCGGCCTGCTGCCGCCCTCGCGCGTGGGGGCCAACGGCTACCGCTACTACGAGCAGGAGCAGGTGCTGCGGTTGCAGCGGATCCTGCTGCTGCGCCAGCTCGGCATGGGGCTCGACGGCATCGCCGCGGTGCTGTCGGAGCAGACCGACGCGCTCACCGCGCTGCGCCGCCACCGCGACGAACTGCTCGCCGAGCGGCTGCGCTTCGAGAAGTTGATCGAGACCGTCACCAGGACGATCGAGGACGTGGAGAGAGGGGACGAGATGAGCGCCGGGTCGACCGCGCACTGGTTCACGGGGCTGGACCAGCGCACGCAGGAGCAGTACCAGCGCGAGGCGCGGGAGCGGTGGGGCGAGCGGGCCGTGGACGCCGCCGCCGAGCGCGGCGGGTGGTCCGAGGACAAGGCGCGGGCCTGGGGGGCGCTGCTGGAGCGGTTCGTCGAGCTGATCGACGCCGGGCTGGAGCCGGGGGACCCTCGCGTGCAGGGGGCCGTCGCGGACCACCACGCCTGGCTCACCGGGCACTGGACCCCCGACCGGGAGTCCTACCAGGGCCTCGCCGACGTCTACGCCGACGACCCCCGGTTCCGGGAGAAGTTCGACCGGACCGACCCGCGCCTGGCCGAGTTCCTGCGCACCGCGATGCGGGCCTGGGCGCTGGACAACCTGGGCTGAGCCGCTGACGGGCGGCGCACGGCGCGCTTGCGCCGCGCCGCCCGCCGGGCTGAAGGGTGTCGTGGCCGGTGGCGGGTGCTGCGACAATCACGCGGGTGACCACCGAACGCCGCTACGTCATCCGCCTCGCCTGCCCCGACCGCACGGGCATCGTCGCCGCCATCGCGGGCTTCCTGGCCGAGGTGGGCGGCTGGATCGTGGAGGCCGCCTACCACACCGACCCGGAGACCAACTGGTTCTTCACCCGCCAGGAGGTCCGCGCGGACTCGCTGCCGTTCGGGGTGGGCGAGCTGCGCGCCCGGTTCGGGGAGGTCGCCAGGGGCCTGTCCCCGCAGTCGGACTGGTCGGTCATCGACACCGGCGACCGCAGGCGCGTGGTCATCCTGGTGTCCAAGGAGGGCCACTGCCTCTACGACCTGCTCGGCCGGGTGCAGAGCGGCGAACTCGACGTCGACGTCAAGGCCGTGGTCGGCAACCACACCGACCTCGCCCCCATCACCCGCGCGCACGGCATCCCGTTCCACCACGTGCCGTTCCCCACCGACCCCGACGGCAAGTCCGCGTCCTGGGCGCAGCTGCGCCAGCTCGTCGACGCCGCCAAGCCCGACGCGGTCGTGCTCGCCCGCTTCATGCAGATCCTGCCCGCGGAGGTGTGCGCGGACTGGGCGGGCAAGGCGCTCAACATCCACCACAGCTTCCTGCCCTCGTTCGTCGGCGCCCGCCCCTACCACCAGGCGCACCGCCGCGGCGTCAAGCTCATCGGCGCCACCTGCCACTACGTCACCGCCGAGCTGGACGCGGGCCCGATCGTGGAGCAGGGCGTGATCCGGGTGGACCACGGGGACGCGGTGGCGGACATGGTCCGCAAGGGGCGCGACATCGAGAAGGTGGTGCTGGCGCGGGGGTTGCGCGCGCACCTGGAGAGCCGCGTCCTGGTGCACGGCAACAAGACCGTCATCCTCTAGTCGGGACAGCGCGGGCGACCGCGCTCGGTCGCGTGTGGTCATGCGGGAATTCGGTTGCCCGACGGTGGACGGGCGCGGGATCGTATTGCCCATGAACACGGGGGAGAACACCACGCACGCGCACCACGACCACTCCGACGACCGGGAATGGGTTTGACCGGGGGTCACCGGCCGCACCGGTGGAGGAAAGGGCCACATTCCCGGCCTGCCTGACGCACTGACAACAACGACGACCGAACTGGTTCTTTTCCGAGTGGCGCTGCCGCGCCCGGGGGAATGGAACCGGAAATGACAAGAGCGCGAGGGCATGCCCTCGCGCTCTTGTCGATCAGCGGGTCAGGACGAGAGGCGGGCGTCGAGCTTGGCGAGCAGTTCCTCGTGGATGCGCTTGAGGCCCGCGGGGGCGAAGGTGCGCTCGAAGAAGCCGCCGATGCCGTTGGCGCCCTCCCAGGTGGTGACGACGCGGACGGAGGAGGCGTCGTCGGTGCCGTCGACGGTCCAGGTGGTGACCAGGGTGGAGTTGCGGTCCTGCTCGACCAGCGTGCCCGGCTGGGGCTCGGAGACGTCCAGCAGGCAGTCGCGGACGCGCTTCTTGGTGGCCTGCAACTTCCAGTGCACGACCGTGCCCGCGCCGGTGCCGCCCTCGCGCACCTCGTACTCGCTGTAGTTGTCGGGCAGGACCTGCCCGCGCACCCCGGAGTAGTCCGCCACCGCAGCCCGCACCCGCTCCACGGGGAGGGCGAAGCTCCGCTGAGCCACCGCCTGCACCTGGTTCATGCCCGCAGGGTACCCAGCGCGGACCCCGGGTGATCAGTCGAGCAGGCCCGCGCGCTGGGCGAGGACGGCGGCGGTGACGCGGTTGGCGCAGCCGGTGGCGGCCAGGATCTCCGAGACGTAGCCGCGCACCGTGGAGTCGGACAGGCGCAGCTCCTCGGCGATCTCGCTGTTGCTGCGGCCCATGCCCACCAGGCGCAGGACGTCCTGCAGGCGGGCGGAGAGCCGGGCGACCTCGGCCGCGGCGCCGATCCGGTCGAGGTGGTGGCTGGCCAGGTGGCCCATGAGGTCGTGGGTGAGGGCGGGGTCGAGCACCGCGCCGCCCTTGGCCGCCACCCGCACCGCGCGCACCAGCTCGGCGGGGTCGACGTGCTTGAGCAGGAAGCCCTTGGCGCCCAGCTGCAGGGCGGTGGCGACGGCCTGGTCGGCGTTGAAGGTGGTCAGCACCACCACGGCCGGGGCCTTGGGCACCCGGCGCAGCTCGCGCAGGGTGTCCAGGCCGTCCATCCGCGGCATCCGCAGGTCGAGCAGCAGGACGTCGAGGTCGGCGGTGCGCACCAGCTCCAGCGCCTCGGTGCCGTCCGCGCCCTCGGCCACCACCAGCACGTCCGGGGCCGACCCGAGGATCTTGCCGACGAACGTGCGGGCCATCGCCTCGTCGTCGACGACGCCGACCCGGATGACCGCCCTGGCCGTGTCCACGCCACCCTCCAGCTGCGCCGTCATCTGCCTCTCCTCACTCGGTCGTCAGCAGTGATGGGACCCGAAACAGCCATATCGGGACAACCGACGAAGGTAGGTTCCCGCCGATGTCACCCGACCGGACGGCCCAACCCGTCGACCACCTCGGCCGACGACAGGGCGGCCAGCAGGTCGCCGGGGACGAACAGCTTGCTGCCCCGGACCCCGCTGCCCACGACCAGCTCAGGGGCCCGCGCGACCGCCGCGTCGACCAGCACCGGCCACCCCGCGGGCAACCCGATCGGGGTGATCCCGCCGTACTCCATGCCGCTCTCGCCCACCGCCCGGTCCATCGGCGCGAAAGACGCCTTGCGCACGCCGAGGTGCCTGCGCGCCACGCCGTTGACGTCGGCCCGGGCGGTCGCCAGCACCACGCACGCCGCCATCCGCTCCGCCTCGCCGCGCTTGCCCAGGACGACCACGCAGTTCGCCCCCGCCGACAGCGGGCTGCCGTAGTGCGCGGAGAACTCGGCGGTGTCGGCCAGCCCCGGGTCGATCTCCGCCACGCCCACCCGGGCGGCGTCGAGCCCGGCCAGCGCCCGCGCCACGGGCGCCGCGAGCAGGTCAGGCCGCTCCAGGGCGGGCACGACGGTCAGGCTGCCTGCGATGCTCCAGCTCACGGCCCCGAGGCTAGCCCGCCAGGTGCTTCACGATGACGTCCCGCACCTCGCGCCGGTGGGTCACCAGCGGGGCGGCCGAGTCGAACCGCACGAGCCGGGCGCGGGGGAAGGCGGCGACGACCTCCTCAGCGGCGCTCACCGGGTGCAGGGGGTCGCCGGTGGCCGCGACGACCAGCACGTCCGCGGTGACACCCGCCAGCGCCGACGGGTCGGGCACCGGCACCTGCTCGGCCACCGCGCGCAGGGCGGGCGCGAGCCGCAGCAGGGCACCGGTGCGGTCGTCGGCGTAGGAACCGGTCCCGGCGGGCAGACCAGCGGAAACGAGCTCGCGCAAGCGTTCGCGGTCCCCCGCCTCCGCCGCGTCGGCCATGGCCAGCACCAGCTCGGCCGACCCAGCGGCCCGGGGCTCCGACAGCGCGGCCGGGAAGAGCAGCACGAGCCGATCGAGGGCCCGCGGGTCGTCGACGAGGGCGGCGCAGAGGACGGCCGCGCCCAGGGACACCCCGATGGCCCGGGTGTGCCCGGCCAGGAAGGGCGCCACGTCGCGGGCGAGGACCGGGTAGTGCCAGCAACCGACCTCGGCGTCCGGGGCGTCGGCGTGCGAGGGCAGCGTCAGGACCGTGCGGGTGCCCGCCACCCCCGACGCGGGGATGCGCGCCTCCCCCGCCGTGGCCCCCAACCCCGGCACCACCAGCGTGCGCGGCTCACCGGCCCCCAGCGGACGGGCCAGGATCACCAGCCGCCGCCACCACCGCGCTGCACCTCGATCAACCGCGGCCGCACGTCGACGATGTACACCAGCGCCGCCACCAGCCCCGCCATCCAGAACAACCAGGCGAACCCCGCCACCACCACCAGCAGCAACGCCGCGGCGGCACCCCCGGTGATCCCCACCCACGCGGGCTTGGTCATCCGGTCCGCCGCCGAGTACGCCTCCGCCCGCTGCAACAGCGCGTGGATGAACGCGAACGCCCCCACGGGCACCGACGCCCAGTAGATGAGCTGCAGGATCAGAACGGCGAGAACGGGCACCACGCCAGCCTACGTGCGAACCGGTCACGTCCACCACACACGGGCGGCCCGGTGGGACCGGGGTCGCAGCACGTACCGCGCCGCTGGGGCTGGTTCGGTCTCGTCGGGGTGGGGACCGGCATGGGTGGCCCGGTCAGGCGAATGCCTCTTCGCCACTGCCCAACCCCCCACAACCCACGCTGGCGCGGGGGTAACCCGGCAAAGGGGACCCCTGTTTTCAACGTTACCGGCGGGGAGCGACAAAACCCGACCCCCACCGAAAGGCTGTGGACAACTCAGCCGGCTCAGCTCACGCCGCCGGACACCGCGCCCTTCCCGCCCTTCCTTCTCGGCCCACGGCGCAACCCTTCTTTGGTCACGGCGCAGCCACCTACGCAGCGGAAAGCCCGGCTACGACAATGCTCGATGCGGTGGTCGACACGGCAGCAGACACAGAACGGCCCCCCGGAGCAGAACTCCGGGGGGCCGTCCCAGAAACATCACTTGTCGCCGGCAGGCGCCTTGCGCGCGGCGGTCGCGTTCGAGCTGCGGGACGCGGCGGCGGTCTTGTTGGCGGCCTTGCGGGTGGTGCTGCGGACCTCGTGGGCGGCCTCGGCGCCGACCTCCTCGACGGCCTCGGCGACGTTCTCGGTGAGGTCCTCGGTGGCCCTGGCGGCCTTCTCGCCCAGGGAGCGGGTGCGGAAGGTGACCTTGGACAGCACGTCGCCGGCGACACCGGCGGCGCGGGCCTGGGCGGCCTCGATGGCCTCCTCCAGCTGCTTGACCTGGGGCTGCTCGCGCAGCTTGTCCAGGGCGTCCTCGCCCTGCTCGCTGAGCTTCTGGTAGAGGGTCAGCGCGGCGCTGGTGTAGGCGTCGAGCAGCTTGCGCAGCTCGGCCGGGTCCAGCTTCTCGCGCAGGCCCGCGACCTCGGCGGGCAGCTCCTCCACGGCGCCGCGGGCGGACTCCGCGCGCTCCTTGGCCTTGGCGAAGGCGTCGGCCACGGCCTTGGCGGCCAGGTCGCCCGCGCCGAGCACGGCCAGCAGCGGGGCGGGCAGCGCGGTCTTGTCGGTGGTCTTCTCGGTGGTGGTCATGATCACTCCTCGGGGTCCGCTCGTCCTGTCGTGTCCACATCGGACCCCTCCGGTGTGGACGGCTCGGCCTGCGCGCGGTCGTTCTCGCGCCGGAAGGACTCGTACACGTCCAGCAGGACCTGCTTCTGGCGCTCGGTCAGCTCGACGTCGGCGCGCACCGCGTCGGCGACCGCACCCCCGACCGGGCGGTCGAGGATGCCCGCCTGCACGTACAGCGCCTCGGCGGAGATCCGCAGCCCCTTGGCGATCTGCTGCAGGATCTCGGCGCTCGGCTTGCGCAGGCCGCGTTCGATCTGGCTCAGGTACGGGTTGGAGACGCCCGCGAGCTTGGACAGCTGCCGCAGCGAGATCTTCGCGCTGCTGCGCTGCTGCTTGATGTACTCACCGATGTCGCGGCCCAGGTCGGCGACCTTGTCGATCGCCGTGGGCTCGCCGCCGGTGTCGCCCATCGCGCCTCTCCTCCTCGTGCCCCACCGACGCTACGCCGTCGTGCTAGCAGTTGCAAGCGGAGTGCTAGCAGAGGTGCGGGGGGTCACAAGGCGGGCCTCACTGCCCGTCGTCCGTGCCTACCGGATGGGGTACCACCTGGCAGAACGGGTGAAACCGGGCTAGAGGCGGGCCAGGACCCAGGCGGCGACCGCGGCGGCGGTGGCGTCCGGGGCGGCGTCGGTGGTGTCGAGCAGGGTCATCGGCGCCCGGGGGTCGTCGGCGTGCGCCTTGACCCAGGCGTTGAAGCGGAGCATGTCCTCGACGCGCTCGTCGTCCTGCCACTCGCGCCAGGCGGGGCGGGCCTTGAGGCGGGCGCGCAGCGCGTCGTCGTCGGCGACGAGGGCGAGGTAGTGGATGCCGCTGAACAGCGCGCGCTCGGGCAGGCGCTCGAACTGCGGGGGCGCGACGGTGCCGCACAGCACGGTCGGGCGGCCGGACTGGTGGATGACGGCGAGCATCCGCAGCCACGTCTTGCGGAACGCGGCGAAGTCGTCGGCCGGGTCCTGGTGCGCGTCGACCCACAGCACGTCCTGCTCCAGCACCACCGCCCGATCACCGAGCAGGGCGGGCAGGCGGGCGCACACCGTCGACTTGCCGGTGCCGCTGGGCCCGGTCAGCGCGAACACCGGGAGCCTGCGGAACGGCTCCCGGTGCCCGCACGCCGCGCACACCAGCTCATCGGCCGCCACCCACGGCGCGTCGGTCCACTCGCCGCACGCGGGGCAGATCATGGGGTTCACGGCCCGACCTCAGTCGAAGAGGTCTTCCAGGAAGCTCTTGCGGCGCTTGTGGCCGTGGTGGCCGTACCCGGGGGGCGAGTCGCGGTAGCCCGCGCGGTGGCCGTACCCGGGCGGGGAGTCGCGGTACCCGGGGGGCGAGTCCCGGTAGTACTGCTGCTGCGGCGGCGGGTAGTGACCGCCCTGGGGCGGGTAGTGGCCGCCCTGGGGCGGGTACGCCGGGCCCGGCTGGTAGGCCGCGGGCGCGCCGTAGTGCCGCGTCTCCGCCGTCGACATGGCCTCCAGCTCGCCGTGGTCGAGGAAGATGCCGCGGCAGCCCTGGCACTGCTCGATGTGCACCCCGTGGCGCTCCACGGTGATCATCGCGTTTTGACACTTCGGACAAATCACAGATCACAGGGTACGCATCCGACCACCCCAGCGGGGGCATGTGGGACACAACCACAAAGCACCGGCGCCTTGTGGGCCGCACACCCATGGTCGGAGCCGACCGACAACCCTACCGTTGTCGACCATGACGAGTGGCCCGGATCACAACGAAGCGCTGGCGGGGCGGACCGCCCTGGTCACCGGCGCGGCGAGCGGCATCGGCCTGGCCTGCGCGCACGCGCTCGCCGCGGCGGGCGCCAAGGTGCACGTGGTCGACCGGGACGAGGTCGGCGCGCGGCGCGCCGCCGAGGAGGTCGGCGGCTGGGCGCACGCGGTCGACCTGTCCGACCCCGCCGCGGTCGACGCGCTGCCCACCGAGGTGGACGTGCTGGTCAACAACGCCGGGTTGCAGCACGTGGCGCCGCTGCACGAGTTCCCCGTGGAGCGGTTCACCCACCTGCAGCAGGTGATGGTGACCGCGCCGTTCCTGCTCATCCGGCGCGCGCTGCCGCACATGTACGGGCAGCGCTGGGGCCGGGTGGTCAACCTGTCCAGCGTGCACGGACTGCGGGCCAGCGCCTTCAAGGCCGGGTACGTCACCGCCAAGCACGCCCTGGAGGGCCTGTCCAAGGTCACCGCCGTCGAGGGCGCGCCGCACGGGGTCACCAGCAACTGCGTCAACCCCGGGTTCGTCGACACCCCGCTGGTCGCCGGGCAGGTCGCCGACCAGGCCAGGCGGCACGGCGTCCCCGAGGACGAGGTCGTCGCGAAGGTGCTGCTCGACCGGGCCCCGCTCAAGCGGCTCATCGACCCCGCCGACGTCGCCTCCCTGGTCGTCTGGCTCTGCGGCCCGCACGCTGGCCACGTCACCGGCGCCTCCCTGCCCGTCGACGGCGGCTGGACAGCGAACTAGAAGATTCCCCCCGCCACCCGCCCCCACGTCCCCGCCCGGCATCGTCCCCGGCCGCCGTGGACGGCCTGCGGTTCCCCTGGCCCGGCTCGCACCGTTCCCGGCCTGCGTTGGCGGTCCGCGGGACGCGTTCGACCTCGAAGCCCTGCACGTCCCTCCCCGCCCAGGAAAGTGGTGACCGCGATGACGGCGACGCAGCCGACGTCCAGAACCAGCAGCTCGAAGTTCGTCCGCATCGTCGGCGCCAGCCTGATCGGCACGACGATCGAGTGGTACGACTTCTTCCTCTACTCCTCGGCCGCGGCCCTGGTGTTCAACAAGCTGTTCTTCCCCACCGCCGACCCGCTCACCGGCACCCTGCTGGCCTTCCTCACCTACGCCATCGGGTTCCTCGCCCGGCCCATCGGCGGGCTGGTGTTCGGCCACTTCGGCGACAAGCTCGGGCGCAAGAAGCTGCTCGTGCTCAGCCTGCTGCTCATGGGCGGGTCCACCTTCGCCATGGGCCTGCTGCCCACCTACGCGGCCATCGGCGTCGGCGCGCCGCTGCTGCTGACCCTGCTGCGGCTGGTGCAGGGCTTCGCGCTCGGCGGCGAGTGGGGCGGGGCGGTGCTCATCGTCTCCGAGCACGGCGACGACCGCCGCCGCGGCTTCTGGGCGTCCTGGCCGCAGTGCGGCGCCCCGGGCGGCAACCTGCTGGCCACCGCCGTGCTGGCGGTGCTCTCCGCGGTGCAGACCGACGAGGCGTTCAACTCCTGGGGCTGGCGCGTGCCGTTCCTGCTCTCCGGCGTGCTGGTGGTCATGGGCCTGTGGATCCGGCTAACCGTCAGCGAGTCGCCGGTGTTCCTCGCCGCCGCGGCCAAGGCCGAGCAGCGCGCGCACGTGCCGGTCGTCGAGGTGTTCCGGCGCAACTGGCGCGAGGTGCTGGTGACCATCGGCGCCCGGATGGCCGAGAACGTCTCCTACTACGTGCTGACCGCGTTCATCCTCGTCTACGTCACCACCGGGCTCGGCCTGGCGCGCGGCGTCGGCCTCACCGCGGTGATGGTGGGCTCGGCGGTGCACTTCGCGTCGATCCCGCTGTGGGGCGCGCTGTCGGACAAGCTGGGCCGCCGCCCGGTGTACCTGTTCGGCGCGATCGCGATGGCGGTGTGGTCGTTCGCCTTCTTCGCCCTGCTGGACAGCCGCTCCACACCGGTGATCGTGCTGGCTGCCACCGTCGGGCTGGTGCTGCACGGGGCGATGTACGGGCCGCAGGCGGCGTTCATGTCCGAGCAGTACCCGACCCGGGTCCGCTACACCGGGCTGTCGGTGGGCGGGCAGCTGTCGTCGATCGCGGCGGGCGCGGTGGCCCCGCTCGTCGCGGTGGCACTGTTCCAGCACTACAAGTCCACCCTCCCGGTGTCGCTGTACGTCGTCGCCATGTGCGCGCTGACGGTGGTGGCGCTGCTGGCCGCGCGGGAGACGGCGGGCACCTCGCTGGCCGCCGAGCGCGCCCGCTGAGTGGCACCATCCCCGGTGTGGACGCCCGCGACGCCGTGACCGACCTGCTGGAGCTGCTGGCCGCGGGCGCCCCCGCCGAGGACCTGTCCGCCGTCGCCGCGCGGGCCGGGCTGGCCGGGGCCGACCTGGCCGCCGTCGAACGGGCGGTGTCCTCGGCGCTGCGGGTGCGCAGGCGGCTGGTGTCGCACCGGCGGCGCGAGGCGGAGCTGGTGGCGCTGTTCGACACCGCGGGCGACCTGGCCCGGCTGCGCGACACCGACGCGGTCCTCCGCTCGATCGTGCACCGGGCCAGGATGCTGCTCGGGGTGGACGTGTCCTACCTGACCCTGAACGACGAGCGCGCGGGCAAGACCCACATGCGGGTCACCGACGGGTCGGTGTCGGCGCTGTTCCAGCAGGTGCAGCTGGGCATGGGCGAGGGCCTGGGCGGGCTGGTGGCGCAGACCTCGCGCCCCTACGCCACCCGCGACTACTTCGCCGACCCCCGCTTCCACCACACCGACCCCATCGACTCCTCGGTCGCCGACGAGGGGCTGGCGGCGATCCTGGGCGTGCCGCTGACCTCCGGCGGCCGCGTCACCGGGGTGCTCTACGCCGCCGACCGCACGCCCCGCGACTTCTCCCCCGACGAGGTGGCGCTGCTGTCCTCGCTGGCCGACCACGCCGCCATCGCCATCGACACCGCGCGGCTGCTGGACTCCACCCGCGCCGCCGTCGCCGACCTCAACGCCGCCAACGCGACCATCTCCGGGCACGTCTCCGCGCTGCGCCAGGCCGCCGAGGCGCACGACAAGCTCATGGACCTGGTGCTGCGCGGCGGCGACGTCGACTCGGTGGCGCGGGCGCTGGCGTCGGTGCTCGGCGGGGCCATCGCCGTGCACGACGCCGACGGGGCGGTGCTGGCGCGGGTGGGCGACGCGGCCGGGCCGTTCCCGGTGGACGCCTCGGGGCGCGCGGAACTGGTCGACGGGTCGTGGGTGTGCGCGGTGCAGGCGGGCCCGGAGGTGCTGGGCAGCCTGGTGCTGTCCGGGTGCGCGGAGCTCCAGGACGCCGACCGGCGCTTCTTCGAGCGCGCGGGGGTGGTGACGGCGCTGTTGCTGCTGCTGCGCCGCTCCGTCGCCGCCGCCGAGGACGAGGTGCGCGGGGAACTGCTGTCGGACCTGCTGACCGCGCCCGACCGCAACCCCGCGGGCCTGCTGGCGCGCGCCTCGCGGCTGGGGGTGGACCTGTCGGCGCCGCACGCGGTGCTCGTGTGCTCGGCGCCGGACGTGTCGCGGCGGCGGCTGGCCGGGGTGGCCACCCGCTACGGCGGCCTCGTCGGCATCCACGCCGACCAGGTCGTCGTCGTCACCCCGCAGGGTCCGAGCCCCGGGCAGGTGGCCGCGGAGCTGGGCACCGCGCTGGACGCGCCCGTCACCGTCGGCGCGGGCGCGCCCGCCGCGGGCGTCGCGGCCCTGGTGGCGGCGCACGACGAGGCCGCCCGGTGCGTGCGGGCGCTGCTGGCGCTGGGCCGGGCGGGCACCGGGGCGGCGCTGGCCGACCTCGGCTTCGTCGGGCTGCTGCTGGGCAGCGACCGCTCGCCCACCGCCTACGTCGAGGCCACCCTGGGCCCGGTGCTGGCCTACGACGCCCGGCGCGGCACCGACCTGCTGGCCACCCTGGACGCGTACTTCACCGCGGGCAGCAACCTCACCAGGGCCAAGGACCTGCTGCACGTCCACGTGAACACCGTCGTGCAGCGGCTGGACCGCATCGCGACCCTGCTCGGCGCGGACTGGCAGGCCCCCGAGCGGGCGCTGGAGATCCAGCTCGCGCTGCGGCTGCACCGGCTCGCCGGGTGAGCCAACCCCGTGGGAAGTCAACGGAAACGGCCGCGTACCCGTTCATCTCCCCGCAGCGGTGGGCCACGCGGGTGGTCCAGCACGCGGTTCCGCGTCCTCATCAGGTGAATCCGGTGGCACGGGTGCCCCGCGTGGGCTACACCGGAGGGGTGCACGAGGTGCTTTCGGAGCTGGGGGTGCGCGCCGACCTGCTGGCGCCCCAGCAGCTGGTGGAGCTGGACGAGCTGGGCTACTGCCGGTTCGACTCGTTCCTCGGCCCCGGGCAGGTCGACGCCGCGCTGGCGGAGCTGGCGCGGCTGCTGGCGCGCGCCGGTCGCCAGGGCGGCACCCTGCACCTCAAGGGCCTGCTGGAGGCGGGCCCGGTGTTCGACGCGCTGTGGCTGCGGCCGCGGCTGCTGGCCGCCGTCCGGCACCTGCTCGGCCCGGAGTTCCGCATCGACGAGGTGCGCTACCGGGCGGGCACCCCCGACCACGGCGGGCAGGCCCTGCACGTCGACACCGCGGAGCGGGCCGGGCCGGGGCGCTGGCAGGTGTGCACGGCGATCGTCGCGCTGGCGGACTTCACCCCGCGCAACGGCTCCACCCGGGTCGTGCCCGGCTCCCACCTCGACCACAACTTCCGCCCGCCGCGCGGCCACGACCCCCACCCCGACGAGGTGCGGCTGGTCGGCCCGGCGGGCACGGCGTGGCTGTTCAACTCACACCTGTGGCACTCCGGCACGCGCAACGACTCGCCCGACCCCCGCCACGCCGTCCTCGTCGGGTTCCACCGCCGGGGCGCGGCCACCACGCTGTTCGGCGAGCAGCCCACCGACGGCACCACCGACCGCCTGGGCAGCGCGGCCTACCTGCTGATGTGACGGGGCGACCTCACCGCGCCGCCTCTCCCGCGGCACGGCGAGGCCCCGGGTGGCGGGCCCCCGACCCCGCCACCCGGGGCGTCCCCCCGGCCCAGCGCTACTCGGTGCGCAGGGAGGTCAACCGGGTCGCGCCGCGCAGGAACGGCAGCGTGACCGCCGAGACGAGCAGCCCCAGCACCGCCGCGCTCGCGGTCAGCACCAGGATCCCCGCCCAGTCGACCACCAGCGACGCGCTGGACAGGCTCAGCACCAGCGCGGACAGGCCCACCCCGGTGCCCACCGCGATCACCACGCCGAGCCCGATCGGCACCGCGATCTGCCACAGCAGCGACCGCGCCAGCGCCCCCGTCGGCACCCCGCTCGCGGCCAGCACCGCCAGCGGCCTGCGCCGCTCGCGGATGTGCTCCAGGGCCAGCACGAGCAGGCTCACCCCGGCCAGCAGCAGCGTGAACACCGAGCCGCCGAGCAGGGCCCGGCGCACCGCCAGGTACGTCTCCTGGTTGACGCTCAACGACGTCGCGGTGTTCTCCGCGAAGCCGTACACCCGCCACTGCAACGGGCCCACCGCGGCGTAGAGGCGGTCGGGGGCGTCCCGGTCCTCGGGGTCCACCTCCACCTCCACCGTGGGGTACCCCTGCGCCTCGGGCACCAGCACGTCGCCGCCCGCGGCGGCGAACACCGAGTTGACCTGCGGCCGGTCCGGGCCCGGGGGCACCGGGCGGATGGCGGGCACCGTCCACGCCGCGACCGCCCGGTAGTCTTCTGCCCGCTCGTCCCAGGTCAGCACGCTGAGCCGCTTGCCCTCGACGGCCACGCTGGGCAGCCCCTGACCCCTGCTGAACAGCTGGCCCGGCGCGCAGTCGCGGACGCCGAACAGCTCCGCGATCGACGCGCAGGACAGCACCGAGACGCTGTCGAGGTCCTCCCGGCCGGTGCCGACCAGGACGTTGTCCACCCGGTACGCGCTGCGCACGCCCGCCACCCCGACCGCCCGGCGCTGCACGTCGTCGGCCACCGACGCCTCGGCGAACAGGTGCACCAGCGACGGCGCCTGCTCTCCCCCGGCGCCGATGTCCCGCACGTCGAACTCGTCGGCGAAGGAGGCCAGCACGCCCTGCAGCGCGATCGCGCCCGCCAGCACCACGGCCACACCGCCGACGACCCGCGCCGAGGTGCCGCTGTCGAGCTGCAACCGCCGGATCGCCAGCTGCCAGGACGTCGGGCCGCCGCGCATCCGCGACACCGAGCGCTCCACCACCCACGGCAGCAGCACCGGCACGCCCACCAGCACCAACGCGGCCCCGGAGGCGATGCTCACCGCCCACAGGGTGTGGTCGGACCCCACCCCGCCGTGCCACACCAGCAGCGCCACGCCGAGCGCGACCAGCGCCAACCGCCACACCACGCGGCGCTTGACCGGCTTGCTGAACCGCACCACCCCCAGCGGCTCGATGATCGTGCGGCGCAGCGCGAACTGGGCGGTCAGCACCGCCAGCACGGGCACCACCAGCACCACGAGCGCCGCCAGCCACCACTCCGGCACCAGGTCCTCGGGGTAGGCGCCCGCCCCGAAGAGGGTCACCCCGCCCGCCAGCTGCCTGCCCAGCAGGAACAGCACCGTGCCCAGCACCAGCCCGGCCACCGCGCTCACCAGCGCCTCGGCGGCGGCGATCCGGCGCACCTGCGTGCTGCCCGACCCGACCAGGCGCAGCGCGGACAGCCTGCGGTCGCGCTCGGCGCCCGCGATGCGGGTGCTGGCCGCGGTGAAGATGAACACCGGCGTCAGCAGCGCCACCAAGCCGACGAGGATGATCAGCAGGATGGCCGGGTCCAGCTCGCGCGGGGTCGGCGGCCTGCCGTAGGAGTACACCGACCCCGTGCTGCCGTCGGTCAGCACCGCCGCGTCGGCGCCCACGTAGGCCACCAGGTCACCGGGGTCGCCCACGCCCGAGCGGTCGATCGTGCCGACCACCTGCTGCGGGAGCCGGTCGCGCAGCAGCCCCGACCCCGGCTCCGCCATCAGCTCCCCCATCGCGGGCGAGACCCACATCTGCCCCGGCAGCGGCAGCGCCGAGATGCCCGGCGGCACCGGCGAGGTGTCCCCGGTGGGGTGCACGTAGCGCAGCACCAGGTCGTGCCCCGCGTAGTCGGTCGACACCACCCGCACGCCCAGCGGCGCCACCCCCGCCACCGGCTGCTCGTTGCCCACCAGGGCGCTGCTCCTGACCTTGCGGGCGTCGGACGCGGGCCCCACGGAGGCCGCGAGCAGCAGCACCGCCACCGCGATGCCCACCCCGACCGCGCTCAACCCGAACCGGGCCAGCGAGGTCCGGCCACCCCCGACGGCCAGCCGGACCCCGATGGCCAGGTCGTTCAGCCAGGCCCTCACGACACCAGCTCCGGCTCCCTGGTCCGCCCGTCGCGGACCACGACCTCCCGGTCGGAGTAGGCGGCCACCCTGGCCTCGTGGGTCACCAGCACCACCGCGGCCCCGGTCTCGCGGGCGGTGCCCACCAGCAGCCGCATCACCTGCTCGCCGTTGAGCGAGTCCAGCGCGCCGGTCGGCTCGTCGGCGAAGACCACCTTCGGCCGGGTCACCAGCGCCCGCGCCACCGCGGCGCGCTGGCCCTGGCCGCCGGAGACCTCCCCCGGCCGCTTGCCCGCCAGCTCCGCGATCCCCATGCGCTCCAGCCAGCCCGCCGCCTCCGCCTCGGCCACCCGGCGCTTGGTGCCGCCGAGCCGCATCGGCAGCGCCACGTTCTCCAGGCAGGTCAGCTCGGGCACGAGCTGGCCGAACTGGAAGACGAAGCCGAACTCGCCGCGGCGCAGCGCGCTGCGCTCCCGGTCGCCCATCGCGGCGAGGTCGCGGCCCGCGTAGACCACCGACCCCGAGTCCGGCGCCACGATGCCCGCCAGGCAGTGCAGCAGGGTCGACTTGCCGGACCCGGACGGGCCCATCACGGCCACGACCTCCCCGGCGCGCACCGACATCCCGGCGCCGTCGAGCGCGGGCGTGCTGCCGAAGGACTTGCGCAGGTCGACGCCGCGGAGCAGGGGCTGCTCGGCGGGCGCCCCGGTGCCGCTCACGCGCCCACCTGCTCGGCCAGGTCGGCCAGCCGGGCCGCGGTCAGCTCCAGCCAGCGCAGGTCCGCCTCCAGGTGGAACAGCGCGTGGTCGCAGATGAGCTGGTCGGCCAGGTCGCCGTCCTGCTTGCGGGCGGTCAGCTCGCGCATGACCTTCAGGTGCGCGGCCCGCTGCGAGTCCAGCACCTCCTCGGCGCTGCGCCCGGACATCAGCGCCAGCACCACCTTCGTGTACAGGGTGCTCTGCAGGTACACCTGCGGCTTCTCCGGCGTGACGAGCCACTCCCCCACGTCGGTGACACCGGCGTCGGTGATGGCGTACCGCTTGCGCTCCGGGCCACCCCCCGCCTCGGTGCCGCTCTCCACGACGAGCCCGTTGCGCAGCAGGCGGGAGAGCGTCGAGTACACCTGCCCGTAGGCCAGCGGCCGGTCGTGCCCGAACCGCTCGTCGTAGGCCCGCTTGAGGTCGTAGCCGTGCCTCGGGCCGGTCTCCAGCAGCCCGAGCAAGGCGTGTCCGATTGACATGCCCCGCACTCTACAGCACGTGTATACACACGACGAATAGGCCACTCAGCAGGCGCAGAGACAGAACGGGTGCCCCACGGGGTCCTGACGGCCGTCCTCTCCGCCGCCGTCCACCTCGCCATCAGGCGGGAGTGGGACCGCCTCACGATCTGCCCGGCCGACGAGTGCCGCTGGGCCGGGGCCCGGTCGGCTACCCCAGCTTGGCCAGGCGGGCGACCGCCTCGTCCAGGACCTCGTCCTTCTTGCAGAAGGCGAAGCGGACCAGGTGCTTCCACCGCTCCGGCGAATCCGTGAACACCTGGAGCGGCACCGCGGCGACACCCGCGCGCTCGGGCAGGGCGTAGCAGAACTCCACCCCGTCGTCGTAGCCCAAGGGGCGGATGTCGGCGCACACGAAGTAGGTGCCCTCCGCCTGCCGCACCCCGAAGCCCGCCGCGGCCAGCCCGGCCGACAGGCGGGTGCGCTTGGCGGCCAGGGAGTCGCGCAGGCCCGCCACCCAGGGGCCCTCGGTGCGCAGGGCGTGCGCCACCGCGGGCTGGAAGGGCGCCCCGCCGACGAAGGTCAGGAACTGCTTGGCGGCCCGCACCGCCGCCACCAGCTCGCGCGGGCCGCACACCCAGCCGATCTTCCAGCCGGTGCAGTTGAAGCTCTTGCCCGCGCTGGAGATGGTCAGGGTGCGCTCGGCCATGCCCGGCAGGGTCGCGAGCGGGACGTGGGCGCGGCCGTCGAAGACCAGGTCCTCGTAGACCTCGTCGGTGATGGCCAGCAGGTCGTGCTCGACGCACACCTCGGCCACCGCCGCCAGCTCGGCCTCGGTGAACACAGAGCCGGTGGGGTTGTGCGGGGTGTTGACCAGCACGACCTTCGTCCTGGGCGTCACCGCAGCCCGCAGCGCCTCGGCGGACAGCCCGAACCGACCCGACTCCTCCTCCACCAGCGGCACGACCACCCTGGTCGCACCGGCCAGGGCCACCGACGCCGCGTAGGAGTCGTAGTACGGCTCGAACAGCACCACCTCGTCGCCCGCCTGCACCAGCGCCAGCAGCGACGCCGCGATGGCCTCGGTCGCGCCCACCGTGACCAGGATCTCCCCGGCCGGGTCGTAGGCCGTCCCGTAGCGCGCTCGGCTCTCGGAGATGGCCGCCAGCAGCTCCGGCCTGCCCGGCCCCGGCGGGTACTGGTTGACCCCCGAGGCGATGGCTTCCTGGGCCGCGGCCAGCATCGCGGCCGGGCCGTCGGTGTCCGGGAAGCCCTGGCCCAGGTTGACCGCGCCGTGCCGCACGGCCAGTGCGGTCATCTCCGCGAAGATCGTCGAGGTGAACGGCTGCAGTCGGGGTACCAGCGGTGTCGGGGGCACAAGAGCGCATCCTCACGGAGAATGGGCCCGTGGAGCAACTGAGCCCGGTCCCCGGTGAGGCCGAGAAGCGCCGCGCGCTGCGCCGGATGAAGGGCGTCGCCCTGGCCTTCTTCGGCGCGGCGACCCTCATCTTCCTGGGCGCGGTGCTGTGGCCGGACCCCCCGGCGTGGGTCGGCTACGTGCGCGCCGCCGCCGAGGCGGGCATGGTCGGCGCCCTGGCCGACTGGTTCGCCGTGACCGCGCTGTTCCGCAGGCCGCTGGGCCTGCCCATCCCGCACACGGCGATCATCCCCACCAAGAAGGACGCGCTGGGCGAGAGCCTGGGCGACTTCGTCGGCACCAACTTCCTGGCCGAGGACGTCGTCCGCGACCGCCTGCGCCGGGTCGGCGTGGCGGGCAGGCTCGGCGGGTGGCTGGCCCAGCCGGACAACGCCGAGCGGGTCACCTCGGAGCTGTCCACCGTGCTGCGCGGCGCCGTCGCGGTGCTGCGCGACGAGGACGTGCAGGCGGTGATGGAGCAGGCGGTGGTCCGCAAGGTCGTCGACGTCCCTTGGGGGCCGCCGCTGGGCAAGCTCCTGCAGCGGGTCATGGCCGACGGCACCCACCACCGGCTCGTCGACCTGATCTGCGACCAGGCCTACGAGTGGGTCAGCCGCAACCAGGACCTGGTCGAGGGCGTGGTGTCGAAGCGGGCTCCTTCCTGGTCGCCGAAGTTCGTCGACAACCTGGTGGCCGACCGGGTGTACGAGGAGGTCCTGACCTTCGCCTGGAACGTCAAGACCGACCTCAACCACCCGATGCGGCTCGCGGTGGACAAGTTCCTGCACGAGTTCGCGGGCCAGCTCCAGTCCGACCCGAAGGTGATGGCCCGCGCCGAGCAGGTCAAGCACCAGGTGCTCGACCACCCCGAGGTGCGCAAGGTCATCGGCTCGGCCTGGACCACGGCCAAGCGCCTGCTGCTCGACGCCGCCGAGGACCCCTCCAGCGAGCTGCGCACCCGGGTGCGCACCGCCTTGGTCTCCCTCGGCGGCAAGCTCTCCGGCGACACCGACCTGCGCCGCAAGGCCGACGGCTGGGTGGAGGGCGCCGCCGCGTACGTGGTCCTCAACTACCGCGCCGAGATCACCACGCTGATCACCGACACGGTCCGCCGCTGGGACGCGGAGGAGACGTCGAAGAAGATCGAGTTGCAGGTGGGTCGGGACCTCCAGTTCATCCGCATCAACGGAACGGTGGTGGGTGCGCTCGCCGGGCTGGTGATCTACAGCGTGGCCCAGCTGATCAGCTGAGGTCCACCGGGCGGTTCCGGCTGTGGATGGGTTGGCGGGCTGTGGATCAGTTGTGCACAGGGGCCGTCGGTTGTGCACAGGCTGGTGTGGACCGATGGGCTTCGTCGGCCCGTTTGCGTAGCGTGAAAGCAGGGGTCCCCTGGGAGGGGACCCCTGCTTGGGCTTGAGGGTTATTGCTGTTGTGGAGGATTCCAGGCCGAGGGGTTGGCACTGGGGCATTGGTTGGTTGGGGAGATGCGGCGTTGGTGGTGCTGCTGGAGTGCGGGTGTGGCGGCTGCCTTGCGGGAGTGGGGTTCGTGGGTGGTGGGCGTCCAGGTTGAGGCGGGTGGGGGTGGCGGGGGTGGTGATCACACGTTTGCGTGACGGGGGGATCGGAGCGGTGGGGGCGGGGGTCTCAGGGGGCGAAACGACAGGAAGGGGAGAGCGGTGGACGTGGGTGGCGTGGTGATCCGTGCGGCCGGGGGTGATCAAGGGGCGTGGCGGGAGTTGGTGGGGCGGTACTCCGGGATGGTGTGGGCGGTGGCCCGTGCGCACCGGTTGGGCAGTGCCGATGCCGCTGATGTCAGCCAGGCGACGTGGGTGGCGTTGGCCGAGGGGATCGGGGGGTTGCGGGCGCCGGAGCGGGTGGGGGCGTGGTTGGCGACCACGGCTCGGCGGGAGTGCTTGCGCGTGATCCGGGAGGGGCGGCGGGAGGCGTTGACGGCGGAGTGGCATTCGGTGCCGGACGTCGATGAGCGGTGGCGGCCGGAAGAGGTGGTGTTGAGGACGGACCGGGATGACGTGTTGTGGCGGGCGTTCGGTTCCCTGGGGGAGCGGTGCAGGCGGTTGTTGGGGTTGCACGCTTTCGCGCCTGAATTGAGCCGGGCGGAGTTGGCGGGGGCTTTGGGGTTGGCGGGCAGCGGGCTGAGCAAGACCAAGACGCGGTGCTTGGACGTGCTGCGGCGGCGGCTCGCGGTGATGGGACTGCCGGAAGAAGCGGCCGGATGAGCGGGACAACCGCCGCCGAGGGAGATGGCGGAATGAAGGACATCGAACTGACCCGATCCTGTTTCACAGCGACGAATTCGCTGACGGGGGCGACGGAATGAGGGACGTCGAACTGCTCGGGGAATTGCGACGGGTATTGGCGGCCGTGGATCCGGTGCCTGCTGGCGTCGTCGACGCCGCTGTCACGGCGGGGGGCTTGCTCGGGGTGGAGTGGTCAGGCTTCGAGTTGAGCGAGGTGGAGGTTCCCGTGCTGCGAGGCCGTTCGCGGGGGTGGGCCCTGGGGACGGAGTTCGCGGTGTTCGTGGGCGAGCGGGTGACGGGGATCGTCGGGGCGGGGCTTGGCGTGGAACGGGTGGAGATGCAGACGCCCGCCGGGAGTTCGGTGTTCGCGGTTGATCGGTGGGGGAGCTTCGAGGGGGCTGCCCTGCCGGGGCGGGCGCGGTTCGTGCTGTGGCGGGGCGACGGTGGGGCGATGGTGTCGTCGTGGGTGTGACGTGGGCGGGTCTGCACGCGGACGCGTTGCGGCACCAGGAGAGCGGGGAGCCGCTCGTCGCGCGGCGGTGGGCCGAGCGGGCTGTTTCAGCGGCTGAAACGCGCCGGGAGCGAGCGCGGTCGGAGCTGGTGCTCGCGTGGGTGCTGCACCGGTTGGGCGAGGACGCCACGGCGTTGGACCTCGCCGCCGGGGTTGTCGAGGAAGACCTTGTGGCGCAGCGGGAGTGCGTCGTCGGTCTGATCCACTGTGGAGCGGGGCGGTACGCGGAGGCCTATGGCGCTCTGGTCCTGGCCCGGGGTGGGGTCGAGGGCAAGTGGCTGGCCAATGCGTTGGTGGGACTCGGCGTCGCGGCGGGGAAGCTGGGGAAGCACAGCGAGGGCGTGGCGGCGATGCGCGAGGCCGTGGACATCTACGCCGGTCTGGGCGAGGTCGAGCGCGCCGCGACGTGCTTGCACAACCTCGGGTTCCTGGAGGCGGAGGCGGGTGATCACGCCGCCGCCCTGCGGCACTACGAGCGGTCGGGCGTCGACGAGCGGAAGTGGCCTGAGGTGCTGGTCGACCGGGCCCGTTCCCTCGTCGCGGTCGGACTCGCGGAGGACGCCGAGCGGGCGCTGGTGAGGGCCGAGGTGCTGCTGGGCGCGGCTGGTCGGCAGACGGCGCTGGCCGACGCCCGCCGGGCCCGCGACGAGCACGTTCCGCGTGTTGAGACGCCCGATGAGCGGCACCTGCTGGCCGCCGCGGGCGAGGGGGTCACCGTGCTGGTCGAGCGGGGCGAGTCGCTGTACGCGTGCACCGCGGCGGGCGAGCGGGTCGTGGGGGTGGCGGCGGAGGTCACCGAGGCAGGTGAGGGGTTCCGGCGGTTGGGCGTGGTGGCGGTGCACTCGGGGTGGGACATCGGGCCGATTGGCACTCGCTTCCGGGGGATCGTGGGGGTGGAGGGCGGGGTGGTCGTGCCGACGCCGGGGTTGGCCGACCTGCCCTGGGGGCTGCTGGGGGACGTGGTGGTGGCGCCGTCGCTGGGCGAGCACCTGGCCGCGCGGGAGGTGGCGGATCGGCCCGGGCCTTGGGTGGGGATCGCGGGGCCGGGGTTGCCGGGGGCGGCGGAGGAGGTCCGGGCCCTGGCGGAGGCGCACGGGGGCGTGGCGCTGGTGGAGCCGACCGTGGCGGAGGCGGTGGAGGCGATCGGCTTCGCGGGTCGGCTGCACATCGCCGCCCACGGCTTCGCCCGCCCGGGGGCGACGGGGATCGAACTGGCGGGCGGGACGCTGCGGCCGCACCACGTGACCGGGCGGGGGCCGTCGGAGGTCGTGCTGGCGGTCTGCGAGGTGGGCAAGCCGCACGGGTTCCCCCGCGCGTTCCTGCGCGCGGGGGCGCGGCGGGTGGTCGGGAGCCCGCTGCCGGTGCCGGACCGGCTCCTGCGCGGCGCCCGCCCGGGGTACGCGGGGTTCGCGGTGGTCGGCGCATGACGGGACGGTGCTGCGGCGGCTCGGGACCGGTGGCCGGCCGACGTCGCGACTCGGGTGGACGGGGATGGCGGCGTTGCGCGGGCGGGGCAGGGTGGAGGGCGGTGGGTGGGCCGCCGCCGCGCGGGCGGGCGGGCAGCGAGGGCAAGGCAGCGCGGGCGGAGCAAGGCGGCGTGGGGCAGGGCGGTGCAGGACGGGTGACGTGCGGTGGCGGCGCAGGGCGGACAGCGGCCGAGCTGGCGGGCAGCCGCTCAGCGGAAGGGCAGCCGCCGGTAGGTGGGCTGCCGCAGAGGTTGGGGCGAGCGGTGACCGGTAGGTGGTTAGCCGCCTCGCGGACTGCGGCGTCATGCACCAGCTCTGGGGAACCGGGTAGGTGCGCCGAGGGCGAGGCCGGCGGGACCGCGAGCCGACGGGCGAGCTGCGGGGTGGCGGGAGGGAGTTCGCCGGTGGTGCTGGGGGCCTGCGCGCAGGGGCGCGGAGGGGTGCAACGCGGGTGAGACCGCGGTGGGTCGCGTGAAGCGTGAGTGGAGGGTGGGCCGGGGCGTGGGGGGGTGCGCGGCTCAGGTGGGGGCGGTCAGGGGTGGTGGGTGGGGGACGGGGCTGGGCGGGCTCGGGGGATGTGGGGGGTGGTGCTGGCGATCGTGGTGGCTATCTCGGCGGCGGCGTGGGGGGCGGCGAAGGAGGTGCCGGTCCACAAGGCCGCGCCGTAGTGGTGGTGGCCGTTGTGGAGGTGGACGTGGCTGCTGAGGACGTCGACGCCGGGGGCGAGGCGGTCGAGCCAGGGGCCGTGGTTGGAGAAGGGGGCGCGGGTGCCGTCGGGGTTGGCGGCTCCGACGGCGGTGACGGTGGGGAGGGCCGCGGGCCAGAAGGGGCGGGTGGTGCCCGCGTTGCCCGCTGCGGCGACGACCTCGGTGCGGGGGAAGCGGGAGAGGGCTGCTTCGAGGACCGGGGGGCAGCGGTCGTCGGGGGTGGGGCAGCCCGCGGTGAGGACGATGACGTGGGGGTGGGGGCGGCGGGACTCGCGGAGGAGGGCGGCGGCGAGGGCGCGGTCGTCGGTGAGGCCGTGGGGGGTGAGGGTGCGGTGGACGCGGAGGGTGGCGCCGGGGGCGGTGCGCAGGACGACGCCTGCGACGAAGGTGCCGTGGGCGGCTTGGCGGTCGGCTCGGCCGTCGTGGTCGGTGTCGAGCAGTTCGGGGGTGGTGGGGTCGAACCAGGGGCGGTCGGCGAACCAGGGGTGGGGGTCGAGGCCGGTGTCGAACAGGGTGATCACCACCGGTGGTGACCAGGTGCCCGGGGGCGGGGCGGGGGGCATCGGCGCGGGGCGGGGGACGGCGCCGGTGCCGTGCAGGACCGGGGTGCCGACGAGGTGGACGTGGTTGGCCGCCACCGGGACGCGGGGGCGGGTGTCGCCCGCTATCCGCACGCAGTCCGCCGCCACCGACGGGCGCAATCTCAGCACCACCGGATCGTCGGTTTCGACGGTGTCGACCCACCTTTCCAGAATGGCCAGGGCGGCCCCGAGGTGGCGGCGGGCGACGAGCAGCTGGCCGCGGCGCACCAGGCTCTCCGCGCGCCCGCCGGGGTCGTGCGCGGTCAGGCCCGGGAGGCGTTCGGCCAGTTCACCGAGGGCGCCGGGGTGCTGTGTGTGCACACCGGACACCCTGCCGCCGCGGTCGGGGCGGCGCGCGCACAGGCGGGCGGGGTCACCCGGACCGGTGAATTGCACCCACGGTGATCATCGTCTCCATTCGGCCCACCGCCGCGGTGCCGTTCTCCGTCTTTCCGGGTGGAAGGCGCGCCACTAAGGTGCGAATGGGAGATCGGGTGCCCGATAGTGGACCGGTCGCCCCCGCCTGCCGCGACGGTGGGCCGGGCGGCCTCGGGCGACCGGCGGGACGAGATGGCGCGGGTGGTGGCGATGGCGGACAGGTCTCGGCGGCGGTCCCGCGCCGTGCTGCGCCTGCTCGTCACCGGCACGCTCGCCCTGCTCGGCTGGTTCGCGCTGGCGGGCACCGCCGCCGCCGACGCGCAGACCGGCACCCAGGAGCAGTCCGGCGGTGGCCTGCTCGGCGTCGTCGGCGACGTCCTCGGCGGGGTCACCCAGGGCATCGTCGTCCCCGTGCTGGACACCACCGTCGGCGTCGTCAGCGGTGTGGTGAACGGCATCGCGGACACCGCGGGCAGCGTGCTCAACCCGGGCGGGGCGGCACCGCCCGACGAACCGCCGGTGTTCACCCTGCCGGACCTCACCCCGCCCGCGGTGGACCCCGTCCCGTTGCCCACGCCCGTCCCGCCGACCGCCCCCGCGCCGGTCGTCGCTCCCCCCGCCCCGGTGCGGGTCGAGGAGCCCGCACCCGCCGCACCGGTGCGGGTTGCGCCGCAGCCCGCGCGGCACAGGGTGGCGCAGCAGCAGGCCGAGACCGCGCCCGCCCCGGCACCCGTCGCCGCGCCCGTCGCGGAGCCGCAGCCCGGTGCCGTCGCGGCACCCGAGCCGCCGGACGCGCCGCACTGGCCGCAGGCGCCGACCGCGCCCGCCGCGCCGTCCTCGGCCGCGCAGGCCGGGCACGACACCGGCAACCAGGTCCGCGGCGCCCTGCAGGGCGTCCTGGGCGCGCGCGCCCCGGCCGCGCCGACCGCCGCGGGCAGCCCGGCGGCGGAGCGGTTCCAGGCCCCCAGCGGCACCGCCGCGGGCCTGCCCGCCTGCTCACCCGACTGACACCGGGTCCCACGGGACAGCCTTGCCCGGCGCACCGCGCCCGGGCCGTCCCCCGCACCCCCGCAGTCCAGCAGTCCTCCCCACCAGGTTTCCCGAACGGCCGACCGCGCCCGGCCGGTTCGGGGACCGGCCCCGGGCGCCGCGATGCCCCCGCGGCGCCCGGGGCTCCCGCCCTCGGACGCGCTCCCGATTCGGCACAACGAGGGGCTGTGCCGGTTGACCTCGGGCGCGCGACCAGGGTCCGGAGTGCGCTGGGTGGCGTGGTCGGCACCGAAAGGTCCAGACGACTACGCCATCCAGCGCACTACTTTGTAGCGGTTGGACCCCCGCTGAGGCCAGTCACACCACCGGGTTGGGTCCGGCACCCGCCAGTCCCCCGCCTCGCCCCGACCGCGCCCGGGCGGGCGGGCACGGCTGTTGACCAGCCCCGTTGCCGCCGGGGCGCCGACCCCGGCCCGCGCCGAGCCCGCCGCGACGACCTTCAGGGGATGACCCGCGCGGGCGGGGTCAGGCCACGGGGATGAGGCCGGGTTGGGTGGGGGCGGGGCGCTCGCCGCGCAGCCGAGCGGTGGCGAGGGCCAACCGGCGGACCGCTTCGGCCAGGCGCTCCGGCGGGAGGGTGTAGGGCAGGCGGAGCCAGTTCTCCAGGCCGCCGTGGACGCTGAAGCGGGAGCCGGGTGCGGCGCAGCAGGGCGCCCAGCCGCTCGCGGTCGGCGGCGGGCAGCCTGCGACCGGTGGGGTTGTGGAAGTCCAGCACGAAGTAGGCCAACCGGGGGGCGGCCTGGCGCAGCGCCGCGGCGGTGCCCTCCAGGTCCCACCCGCGCTCGCCCAGCGGCACCGGGACGGGGGTGGCGTGCGCGGCCCGGACGGCGTCGATGGCGTTGGGGTAGGTGGGCTGCTCGACGAGCACGCGGTCACCCGGACCGGTGAGCGCGTGCAGGACCAGGGCGAGCGCGTGGTGGGCGCCGTTGGTGACGATCACCTGGTCGGGGTCGGTGGGCAGGCCCCGCTGGGTGAACCGGTCGGCCAGGCGCTCGCGCAGCAGGTCGTGGCCGCGCTCGTGGTAGCCGTGCCCGGCCAGCTCGGCGGGCAGGGCGGCGCGGACGCGGTCGAAGGCGGCCAGGAGTTCCGGCACGGCGGCCCCCGCGGCGCGGGCGAGGTCGAGCGGCTGCGCGCCGGGGGTCTGCCCCCGCAGGGCCGCGGCGGGCAGCTCGGTCCAGGTGCCCGACCCGCGCCTGCTCGCGGCGAAGCCCTCCTGGCGCAGCAGCTCCCAGGCCGCGCCCACCAGGGTGCGGCTGACGCCCAGGGCCGCCGCCAGCTCCCGCTCGGCGGGCAGCGTGGTGCCCGGGGGCAGCCTGCCGTCGAGCACCAGCCTGCGCACCCCGGCGGCCAGGCCCGCCGAGCCCAGCCGGGTGCCGTCGTCGCGCCAGCGGCCCAGCAGGGACACGAGCCTGCGGGCGGTGACGCGGCCAATCTGCGCGGTCATGAGGCCAATTGTGCGGGATTGGCCGTCGAAGTCCAGGCCAACCGGCGGTCACGATGGGGCCATGACAGCAGTGGACGTCCGGTCGGTGCCGGTGCGGGTCAGCCCCGCCCGGCGGCTCCCGCAGCTCGTGGGCGGGTTGGTGCTCTACGGGGCCAGCATGGCGATGCAGATCCGCGCGGCGCTGGGCCTGGCGCCCTGGGACGTGCTGCACGAGGCGCTGAACAAGCGCACCGGGCTGAGCTTCGGCACCATCACCGCGATCACCAGCGTGGGGGTGCTGCTGTGCTGGCTGCCGCTGCGCCAGCGGCTCGGCGTGGGCACGGTGGCCAACGTGGTGCTCATCTCGGTGTCGGTGGACGCGGCGCTGTGGCTGATCAGCACCCCGGGGTCGGTGGTCGGCAGGCTCGCGCTGCTCGTCGGCGGGATCGTCCTCAATGGATTCGCCACCGCCGCCTACATCGGCGCCCGGCTCGGCCCCGGCCCGCGCGACGGGCTGATGACCGGGCTCAGCGCGCGCACCGGGTGGCCGCTGCGGTGGGTGCGCACCGGCATCGAACTGGTGGTGCTCGCCACGGGCTGGGTGCTCGGCGGGACCGCGGGTCTCGGGACCGCCTTGTACGCCTTGGGGATCGGCCCGCTCGCGCAAGCCTTCCTGCCTCTGGTCTCCTGGCAGCCCCCAGCCCCGAGGGAGGACGGGCACTAGGGCGCACTCCCGCCGCCCCGGGCGCCGGACCGGAGGTGGTGCGGCCCCGGGGCGAGGACGACCCGCCCCCTGCCGCGAAAGCACCTAGTGTTGGGGTGTGAACCAGAAGACGACCACACCCACCCTCCCGAGATGGAGCCTGGCCGTCCCACCCGCCGCCGCCGTGGTGCTGGCCGCGTCCTGGGGGCGTGACCTCGGCACGATCCTGCTCGTCCTGGTCTGCCTCGGCCTCGGCGGCGCGGTCACCGCCGCGGTGCACCACGCCGAGGTCGTGGCGCACCGCGTCGGGGAGCCGTTCGGCACGCTGATCCTCGCCGTCGCGGTCACCGTCATCGAGGTCGCGCTGATCGTGACGCTGATGGCCTCCGGCGGCGAGAAGGCGAGCACCCTGGCCAGGGACACCGTGTTCGCCGCGGTGATGATCACGACGAACGGCATCGTCGGCGTGTCGCTGCTGGTCGGCTCGCTGCGGCACAAGGTCCAGGAGTTCCGCGCGCACGCCTCCGGTGGCGCGCTCGCGGTGATCCTGGCGCTGGCGACGCTGAGCCTGGTGCTGCCGACCTTCACCACCACCACCGCGGGCCAGACCTTCTCCGGCGCGCAGCTCGCCTTCGCGGGGGTGGTGTCGCTGGTGCTCTACGGCGTGTTCGTCTTCGTGCAGACGGTCCGCCACCGCGACTACTTCCTGCCGAAGAACAGCACGTCCGAGGACGACCACGCCGCCGCGCCGAGCAACCGCACCACCTGGGTCAGCCTGGGCCTGCTGCTGCTGTGCCTGGTGGCGGTGGTCGGCCTGGCCAAGACCGTCTCGCCGACGCTGGAGTCGGCGGTGGAGTCCATCGGGGCGCCGCTGTCGTTCGTCGGCGTGGTGATCGCGCTGCTGGTGCTGCTGCCGGAGACGGTGGCCGCCGTGCGGGCCTCGCTGCGCGACCGGTTGCAGGTCAGCCTCAACCTGGCGCTGGGCTCGGGGATGGCCAGCATTGGGCTGACGATCCCGGCCATCGCGATCGCGTCGATCTTCCTGTCCGGGCCGCTGGTGCTGGGCCTGGACCCCAAGGAGATGGTGCTGCTGGTGCTCACCGCGGCGGTCAGCACGCTGACGATGGTCACCGGCCGGGCCACGCTGCTCCAGGCCACCGTGCACCTGGTGCTGTTCAGCTCGTTCGTGTTCCTGGCGATCACGCCCTAGCCAGGGCCGCCAGCACCGGGCGGGTGACCCCGGCCGAGGACAGCACGTCGGCGGCCGGGCCGCCGGTGCGCAGCACGGCCAGCAGCAGGTGCGCGTCCTCGATGGCGCCGCCGCCGAGCTCGCGCACCTCCAGCAGGCTGCGCTGGAGGACCAGCTTGGTCTCCGGCGCCACCGGCACCCGGCCGGACCGCCGCCGCGGGCGCGGCACGGCGAGCGCGCCCTCGCCGTGCGCGCGCTCGACGGCGGCGACGACCGCGTCGACGTCGATGCCCAGGTCGCCCAGCGCCTCGGCGTCCGAGGTGGACAGACCACCGCGGCGGCGGGCCAGCTCGACGCGCTCCCTGGCCGACTCCGGGGTGATGCCGCGGGCGGCGAGGAAGGCGGCCGTGCCCGCGTTGCCCAGCACCCCGAGCAGCAGGTGCTCGGGGGTGAGCCGGTCGGCACCCTCCTCGGTGGCCGCCAGCACCCCGCCGCGGACGGCCGCGCGCGCCGACCGGCTGAACCGCTCGAACATGTCAGCTCCTCCCGTGCTTCTTGTGGACGGCCTGCCGGGTGACGCCCAGCTCGACCGCGATCTCCTGCCAGGACCAGCCGTCGGCCCGCGCGCTGCGCACCTGCACGGCCTCCAGCTGCTCAAGCAGCTTGCGCAGCGCGGCCACGGCCCGCAGCCCGACCCTGGGGTCCTCGCTCCCCGCCGCGGTGGCGAGGTGGGTTGCTCCGGTCATGGGCGTCAACTTACGTTGACACACTCGGCTGTGTCAACTCACGTTGACAGGCTCGGGGCCGGCAGGATGCCGCCATGCCGCGCATCGCAGTCGCCGAAGCACCCGGGGTGGGCCTCGACGGCCGGGACCGGCCCACCGAGGACGTGGTGATGGTGCTGGAGGACGCGGTCGTCGTCCTCGACGGCGCCACCTCGCCGCGCCAGGACATGCCGACCGGGGGCGCCTACGCCATCGAGCTGGGCGCCCAGCTCGTCGCCCGGCTCACCGCCGCCCCCGAGCTGCCGCTCACCCGCCACCTCGGGCAGGCCATCCGGGCCGTGGCCAGGGGCAACGGCTACCAGCCCGGCAGCGGCCCGTCCTCGACGGTGGCCCTGCTGCGCTGGACCGACGACGAGGTCGAGGCGCTGGTCCTGGCCGACAGCCCGGTCGTGGTGTTCACCCCCGGCGGCCCCGACCTGCTCGCCGACACCCGGCTGGCCGACCTGCCCGCCGCCGCCCGCGCCACCCACGAGGAGGTGGCCAGGCACCGCAACCGCGACGGCGGGTTCTGGGTGGCCGAGGCGGTGCCCGCCGCCGCCGAGCGGGCGCTGTGCCGCAGCTGGCCCCGCTCGCAGGTGGAGGCGGTGCTCGTCACCACCGACGGGGTGTCCTGCGGGGTGGACGACTACGGCCTGCTCGACTGGCCCGGGTGCCTGGCGCTGGCGCGCGCCCAGGGGCCGCAGGCGCTGCTCGACGCGGTGCGCGAGGCCGAGCGCGGCGACCCCGACCGCACCCGGTGGCCGCGCCCGAAGGTGCACGACGACCAGGCCGCGGTCTTCCTCGACTTCACCGGCTGAGCGCCGCGGACCAGACCCGGTGGTCCGCGGGTGGTGGCGCCGGGGGCGGGGTCAGGCGGGCTGGTTCTTGCCCAGGCCGATCCACTCGAAGCCGCCGCGGCGGGCCACGGCCGGGTCGAGCAGGTTGCGGGTGTCGATCACGGTGGGGCGCGCGGCGACCTCGGCCAGGTGCGCCCAGTCCAGCGACCGGAACTCCGGCCACTCGGTGAGGATCACCACCGCCTCGGCGTCCTTGGCCGCCACGTACGGGTCGTCGACCAGGGTGATCGCGGCCAGGTCGCGGTGCGGGTTGTCCGGGCGCAGGGCCGGGTCGTAGCCGACCAGCTCCGCGCCCGCCTGCCGCAGCAGGGCCGCCACGGCCAGCGCCGGGGAGTCGCGCAGGTCGTCGGTGCCCGCCTTGAACGTCAGGCCGAACAGGGCGATCCGCTTGCGCGACAGCGAGCCGCCGCGCCGCCCGGTGACGGCCAGGCGGACCTTCTCCACCATCCGCTGCCGCTGGCGGGTGTTGGTGTCGATGGTGGCGCGGATCAGCCGGAACTCGAAGTCGGCGGCGTCGGCCAGCTGGAGCATCGCGGAGGTGTCCTTGGGCAGGCAGGACCCGCCCCAGCCCGGGCCGGGCTGCAGGAACGCCTGGCCGATGCGCTTGTCGTAGCCCATGCCCTCGGTGACGTCGGTGATGTTCGCGCCGAGCCGGTCGCACAGCTCGGCCACCGCGTTGACGTAGGACAGCTTCATCGCCAGGAAGCAGTTCGCCGCGTACTTCACCAGCTCGGCGGAGGGGGCGTCGGTGAGCACGGTGGGCGCGCCGAGGCGGGAGTACAGCGCCGCCACCCGCTCGGCCGCGTCCTGCGACGAGCCGCCGACGACGATGCGGTCCGGGTTGAGGAAGTCCGACACCGCGCTGCCCTCACGCAGGAACTCCGGGTTGGACACCACGGCGACGTCCGCGCGGTCGAGCAGCTCGGAGGTGCGCTCGGCGGTGCCCACCGGCACGGTCGACTTGTTGACCACCACGCAGCCCGCGGGCAGCGCGGTGCGGACCTCCTCCAGCACCGACTCGACGATGCTCAGGTCGGCCACCCCGCCCACGCCCATCGGGGTCGGCACGCAGAGGAACACGACCTCCGGGCCCTGCTCGGTGTGCCGCACCGCCGCCGAGGCGCCGAGCACGAAGCTCAACCGGCCCGCGGCGATTCCCTCGGCCACCAGCTCGGCCAGGCCCGGCTCCAGGATGTCGATCTCACCGCGGCGCAGCCGGTCCACCTTGGCCGCGTCGACGTCGGCGCAGACGACGTCGTGGCCCAGCGAGGCCAGGCAGGCGCCGGTGGTCAGGCCAACGTAGCCGGTGCCGACCACGGCGATCCGTCGGACGAACACGTCAGGTCTCCTCTGGGTGTCAGCTCGCGCTCGGCGCGGGTTCGGTCCCGGGCGCCATCATGCGAGCCGCGGCGAAGGCGCGCAACGCCCGGTCGTCGCGCAGGTCGACCAGGCGGTTGCCCCACTGGTCGACCGGGTGGCCCGCGTCACCGCGGCGGGCGCGGCGGTCGGTGGCGGGCCAGCCGTCCGGGAACGGCCCGGCGGAGGCGAAGCCCAGCAGCTCGTCGAACACGTGCACGTAGGCCTGGGCCTGCGGGCGCCAGTCGAGCACCTGCTCGCAGCGGCGGCGGCCGGTGAAGCCCAGCTCGGCGCGCCGGTCGGGGTCGTCGGCCAGCGCGACCACCGCGTCGGCCAGGCCGTCGGCGTCGCCGGGCTCGACGTAGACGGCGCTGTCGCCGCCGGAGACGACCGTCTCGGTGAGCCGGTAGGCGACCACGGGCAGCGCGTAGGCCATGTACTCCATGGTCTTGTTCATGGTCGAGACGTCGTTGAGCGGGCTGAGCGGGTCCGGCGACAGGCCGATCGTGGCGGCGCTGAGGTAGCGGGTGATCTGCTCGGGCCCGACCCGGCCGGTGAACTCGACGTACCCGTCGAGGCCCAGCTCGCCGCTCTGCCGCTTGAGGTCGTCGAGGCAGTCGCCGAAGCCCAGCAGCGCGAAGCGGAAGTCGGTGCGGCCGCGGGTGTGCACGATGCGGTGCGCGGCGCGCAGCACGCCGTCGACGCCGTCCTGCGGGCCCATGATCCCCAGGTACGCCACCAGGTGTTCACCGCCGCGCCGCACGGCGTCGTCGGCGTAGACGGGGCGCATCCTGGAGGTGTCCGGACCGGACCGCACGACCGTGGTGTGCTCGCGGCGCACGCCGCCGCGGCGCACGGCGATGTCCTGGTAGGAGGTGTTGGTGGAGATCACCCGGTCCGCGGTGCGGAAGGTGCGGCGCTCCAACCACTTGAGCAGGCCGAGCTGCACCTTGCCGACGAGGCCGGTGGGCTCGCCGAAGCGGGAGCGGTACACCTCGGGGTTGAGGTCGTGGTGGTCGAAGACGAACCGCACGCCGACGAGCTTCCACAGCAGCGCCAGCGCCCAGTAGGTGTCCGGCGGGTTGCACGCCTGGATCACGTGGAACCGCGACCGGCGGCGCACCTTGAGGCTCAGCAGCGCGGTGCGCACCCAGCAGTAGGCGAACTCCCAGGCGAAGCCCAGCGCGCCCTCGGCCTGCCGGGGCGGGGCGTACTTGTGCAGGTGCACCCCGTCGAGCACCTCGTGAGCAGCGTCACCCGGGCCCTTCGGGCAGATGACGGACACCTCGTAGCCCGCGGCGCGCAGCGCCTGGCACTCCAGCCAGACCCGGCGGTCGAGCGGGACGGGCAGGTTCTGCACGATGACCAGCACGTGCGGGGCGCGGTGACGCCTCACGGTGGACCTCATTCTGTGGGGACGGGCGGTGGGCCGCGACAGGGCCGACGCTCAGTAATCGCAAATCGACACCATCGGGTTACGTGATCCCGAGCCCCACTCCGCCTGGCGGTCAGATTGCTGCGGAGGGTGTACTCCGGCTCGTGGAATCCACCGACCAGGATGAATCCGTGCCCCGAACCTTGCGCCACAGCAACAACGCGCGCTCGGCCACCAGGACGGCCAGGTAGCAGCCCGCGTCGCCCACCCGGACCGCGCCGGAGCGGACAGCGGTGACCACTTCGGACAGCCCGATGGGGCGGGCGGTCGCCCGGTGCCCCAACCGGTCCAGCTCGGCGTTGCCCCGGCGCACCCGCGCCCGGCGGCGGACGGTGGCGACCACGGTCCGCGGCGGGCGCACCAGCGAGCGGGCCCCCGGCACCGCGCCCGCCTCGCCCTCGGTGAACGAGCGGTGCACGTACCCGTCGTCGGCGATCACCCGCGGCATCGGGAACACCCGGGCGTGCCCGGCCTCGGACAGCAGGTACGCCCCGGTGCCCGACAGGCCGCGGCGGTCCCGCATCAGGTGCTCGAACACCCGGTGGAAGCCCGCGACCAGCCGCGAGGCGCCCGCCATGTCGTAGCGCGGCACCGGCGCCGCGGCCAGGGCGCCCGCGGCGGCGCTGGCGGCGAGCAGCCGCACCGACGCCACGCCCAGCTCCACGTCCGCGTCGAGGTAGAGGCGGGGGAAGCCGGTGCAGGCGCGGTCGCCCAGCACCAGCGCGTTCGCCTTGCCCGGCTCAGCCGTCTCGACCACCCGCACCCCGAACGCGCGCGCCACGTCGGCGGTGCCGTCGGTGCAGGCGTTGGCCACGACCACCACGTCCAGCTCGCCGGGCGCGGCGCCGTCGAGCAGGGCGCGCAGGGTGCGGCCGAGCACCCCGGCCTCGTTGTGCGCGGGCACCACCACGGAGACTGCGGGGACGGTCATGCCGCGACCCGCTCCCCGGGCAGGGGAAGCGACGGCGACCAGCCCGACGCCCACTCCGCGCGCCTGCGCCACACCTCGCTCCACCGGCCCGGCCTGCGCAGGGCCCGCTCGGCGGTGGCGCGCAGCAGCACGCCGAGGGCCAGCGCGCCCAGCCCGTACCGGCGGGCCGGGCCGCGGTAGTGGCGCTGCACGACGGTCGCCCGTCCACACAGGACGAGCACGTCGCGGCCCGCGCGGGAGGTCGACGACGCGCCGATGTCGTGCACGACCACGGCGTCCGGGGTCATCGAGGGCCGGTACCCGAGGCGGGCGGCCCGCAAGCACAGGTCCTGGTCCTCGCCGTAGATGCGGAACAGCTCGTCGAACCCGCCGAGCCGGTCCCACAGCGCGCGGGACACGAGCAGGAAGCCGCCGCTGACCACGTCCACGTGCCGGGGCGTGGTGCGGTCCCAGCCGCCCAGCGCCTCCGGGTCGAACAGCCGCGACCCGCGCGCCACCACGGACAGGCCCAGGGCCCCGCAGGTCAGGCTCCACAGGGTGATCCGGCCGAAGCAGCTGCGCGGGTCCGCGCCGCCGTCCGGGGTGCGGTAGCGGCCGCCGACGACGCCGTGGTCGGGGTGGGCGCGCAGGTGCGCCAGCAGGGTGTCGACGGCGCCGGGCTCGGGCTCGGCGTCGGGGTTGAGCAGCAGGACGAACTCGCCCCTGGCCCGCTCGACGCCGCGGTTGACCGCGTGCCCGAAGCCGGTGTTGCGGTCCAGGCGCAGCACCGCCGCCGGGCCGAGGAAGTGCTCGGCGACGTCGGCGGCGCCGTCGGCGGAGGCGTTGTCGGTGAGGAGCACCTCGTGCGCGGCGGCGGGCGCGGCGGGCCCGGTGAGCGCGGCGAGGGTGCGCCGGAGGTGGTCGGCCGCGTTGTAGGAGACCATCACGACGGACACGTCCACTGTGGTCCCCGGGGTGGTCGCTGCTGCGGTGGGCACGGCTGGATCTGGCACGCCCTCGTCCCGGTTCGGGGCCGGACGCGGGTGTCCGGGCTTCGTCGACGGGATCGGCCGCGCGCCGACCGCCGTTACACGATCGGGTGACTGGCAGGATGGCGCGCATGGTGCCCCCCGCCGTCCGCAGGCTCGTGCTCCCGATGACCTCCGCCGTGGGGTCGGTGCGCACCGTGGTGACCCCGGGGCGGCGCGTGGTGCTGACCTACGACGACGGCCCGGTGCCCGTGGACACCCCCGGCGTGCTGGCGGCGCTGGCCGAGCACGGCGCGCGCGCCACGTTCTTCGTGCTGGTCGCGCGCGCCGAGCGGGAACCGGGCCTGCTGCGCGAGGTCGTCGCCGCGGGCCACGAGGTCGCGCTGCACGGCATCGACCACGTGCGGCTCACCGCGCTCGCGCCCGGGGAGGTGCGGCGGCGCACCGCCGAGGGCAAGCAGCGGCTGGAGCAGCTGCTCCAGGCCCCCGTCCGCTGGTTCCGCCCGCCCTACGGCGCGCAGACCCCGGCGACCTGGGCGGCGGTGCGCCGCTGCGGGCTGGAGCCGGTGGTGTGGAACCGCACGGGCTACGACTGGCTGGACGAGCCCGTCGAGGACGTCGCCCGGCGCACCCTCGACGGCGTGGCCGCCGGGGACGTGGTCCTGCTGCACGACGGCTTCGCCTCCGCCGACGTCGGCGTCGACGACGGCCCGCCGCCCGCCTTCCGGCGCGAGGACCTGGCCCGCCGCGTCCTCGACGGCCTGGTGCAGCGCGGGTTGGAGCCGGTTTCGCTCGGGCAGGCTGTTGCCGAAGGGCGTGCGGTGAAGGGCGCCTGGTTCCGCAAGTAGCGCGGCGGTCAGGAGGTGGGCGACGGGGACTGGGCGTCGGCGATGAGCAGCGACGGCGGGGCGCTGCCGTCGGCGGGCACGGTGTAGATCGAGGGCACCTTGGCGTTGCGCAGCGCGGCGCCGTAGGCCAGGTGGGCGTCGTCGAGCCAGGCGGGCTGGTCGTCGAGGCCCACCGTGCCGGGGACCTCGCGGTCGGCGCCGGTGGCGATGTCGTAGACGTTGAGCACCCAGGCGCCGAGGCGGCCCTGGCGCTTCTTGAACGCGACCCGGGTGCCGTCCGGCGACAGCGACGGGCACTCGGCGTTCTGGATGACGTCCTCGGCGGTGCGGGCGCGCAGGTCGCCCTTCACCAGCCAGGTCCGGCCCGCGGTGGCGAGGGTGGCGTAGAAGGTGCGGTCGTCGTCGGCGACGGTGACGCCCCAGTAGTTGCGGTCGGCGGCGGTGACCTCCGCCCCCTCCAGGTGGACGGTGAAGGTCTCCAGGGAGTCGACGACCTCGCCGGTGCGCAGGTCGAGCACGCCGGTGCGGGTGGAGAAGCCGCCGGGCACCGAGTACGAGTCGCCGGTGACGAAGGTGGTCCAGCTCACCACGTTGCCCGAGTGCGAGACCCTGGCCCGGCTGGGGATGCCCGCGAGCGGCACGGTGTGGGTGAGCGCGCCGGAGGCGTTCGTGACGGCCACCTCGTAGCTGGGGCCGATGCCCGCCAGGCGCAGGCACACGGTGTTGCCCCGGGAGCGGTAGACGCGCTCGCAGCGCATGTCCGTGGCGGTGCGCCCCGAGGCCGGGTCGTCGACCTTCGCCAGGTGGTCCACCTGGTGCAGGCCGGAGGACATGTCCACGAACAGCAGGCCGCCCGTGGCCTGCGGGGACGGGCCCGCCTCGGCCGTGGACGTGCCCGCGAACTTGACCACCAGGTACGTCCCCCCGGCGACCACCACGAGCACGATGGCGGCGATCGCGAGCAGTGCCCGCCGACGCGCGGTCATCCCGCGTCCCCTTCCCGCTCGACCCGCCGCCCGGTGGCCGAGGACCGGCCCACGAGCAGCACCGACACCACCAGCGCGGCGCCCAGCGCCGCCGCGGCGACCGCCGTGGCGGTGGGCATGGCCACCACCGACAGCAGGACGCCGAACAGCACCGACGACAGCAGCCGCGCCAGGGCCTGGCCGGTCTGCACCACGGCCATCCCGCCCGCGCGCAGGTGCTCGGGCACCACCGCGCCCGCGTACGCCATGAGCACGCCGTCGGTGGCGGCGTAGAACAGCCCGTGCGCGGCCAGGGCCGCGGCCAGCACGCCGTAACCGCCCCAGGGCAGCAGCAGCGCGGCGTAGACGCCCAGCAGCAGCACGTGCCCGCCGACGAACACCGGCCACCGGCCCACCCGGTCGGCCAGCCTGCCCACCGGGTAGGCCGCGAGCAGGAACACCAGTGCGGTGCCCAGCGGCAGCAGCGGCAGCACGTGGGTGGGCACCCCGAGGCTCTTCTGGGCGACGACGAAGACGAACGCGTCGCTGATCGTGGCCAGCCCCAGCAGCGCCGCGGCGAGGGCGACGCGCCGGAACCGGGTGTCGCGCAGCAGCCCGAACGCCGACCGCAGCCGCACCTTCGGCAGCCCCGCGGGCAGCCTGCGCGGCTCGTTGGGCACGAACCCGGCCAGCACGATCAGCGCGATGAGACCGAAGCAGAAGCTGGTCACGAAGATCGGCCCGGAGTCGGTGCCCAGCGACGCCAGCAGCAGGAACGTCAGCAGCGGCCCGAACAGGGCGCCCACGGTGTCCATCGCCCGGTGCACGCCGAAGGCCCGGCCGAGCGCGTGCGGCGGGGTGGCCAGCGAGATCAGCGCGTCGCGCGGGGCCGTGCGCAGGCCCTTGCCCGCCCGGTCGAGCGCGAGCACGCCGCCGATGGCCACACCCGACGACCCGGCCAGCGGGAAGACGAGCTTGGTGGCCGCCGACAGCGCGTACCCGGCGAAGGCGACCGCCTTGTGCCTGCCGAGCCGGTCGGCCAGGTAGCCGCCGACGAGCCGCAGCACGGTGGTGGCGCCGGTGTAGAGCCCGTCGAGCAGTCCGAACTGGACGTAGCCGAGCTGGAGCGTGTAGATCAGGTACAGCGGCAGGAACGCCGACACCATCTCCGCGGAGACGTCGGTCAGCAGGCTCACGGTCCCGAGGGCGAACACCACCCCGGGCACCCGGCCGGGCGCCGTGGGGCCGCCGCCGCCCTCGGGGGTGGCGCGCGCGGACGCCAGGTACAACCGCTGCTCCTCACCGTCGCGGCGGGCCGACCCGCGGTCAGCCCACCAGCCCGCGGGCGATGCCCGCGACCTGCTCGGCGGCGCGGGCCCACGAGTAGTGGGCGCGCACCCCGGCCATGCCGCCCGCCACCCGGTCGAAGGCCGCGTCGTCGGCGCGCAACCGGGCGATGGCGGCGGCCAGCTCAGCCGGGTCATCGGAGTCGACGAGGTCGCCGTTACCACCGGTGACGACGATCTCGGGCATGGCGAAGGCCCGCCGCGCCACGCACGGCAGGCCCCGGGACAGGGCCTCGACCAGCGCGATCCCGAACCCCTCGAACCGCGACGGCATGACGAACAGGTCGTGCTCGTCGTACACCGCGGCCAGCTGGTCGACCGGCAGCCGACCCAGGAACGTCACCCCGGGTGGCGGCTCGCCCACCATCGGCCACTCCTTCGGGCCGACGACGGTCAGGGTGAAGGCGGGGTCCACCTCGGCCCGCAGCAGCGCCAGCGCCGCGACGACCTGCGGGCCGGACTTGGTGTTGAAGTCCTTGCCGACGAGCAGCAACCGGGTGCGCGCGCCCTCCCGGCGGCGGCGCAGCACCTCGTCGGACACCGGCGCGCCCGCCCACCCCGCGGAGGCGCCCGGGTTCACCACGTGGACCTTGTCCGCGTCCACACCGGACACGCGCACCAGGTGGTCGGCGAACCAGCGGCTCATCGCGAGCACCCCGGCGGCCTCGGCGTACACCCCGCGCTGGCGGTCGCGCAGCCGGACCAGGTCCGCCTCGCCCAGCGACGGGAAGTGGGTGAGCTTGCCGTCGGCGTCGCGGTGCTCGAAGAGGACGTCGTAGCTGAGGTCCTGGAGCACCAGGAACGGTCTGTCCACAACGGCCAGGTCCTGCACCTGGAGCACGACGTCGGCGCCGGAGGCGGCCACGTCCCTGCGCACCGCGGTGTCGAGGTAGCGCCGGGCGAGCCGGGAGTGCTTCCACATCGACACCCAGGCGCCGTCCACCCGCCGCGCGTGCACGGCCTTGAGGCCCACCCGGACCGGGTCGGGGAAGGACACGCCCGCGTCGACGACGCGCAGGTCGGATCGGTCGCGCAGGGCCTGCCGGAGGTTCCAGGGGGTGTAGGACCAGGTCTGCTCCGGCTGGGGGTCCCAGGCGCACGTGAAGCCCAGCAGCACGGCGTCACCATACTGGTGCTTGACGCACGGGTAGTAACGATTCCCTCGGACGAGCGACACACGATCCGGAGGGGCACGCCGACCTGCGCTACGCGCCGCAGGGGCGGCACTCGGGATGGGCCTCTTGGATCGGGGACACGCGATGGACTTCTGGAAGACGGTCGGCGTACTGCTCAAGCGGTGGCCGGTGGCGCTGGCGGTGTTCGGCATCACCCTCGGCATCGCCGGTGCGGCGTTCGCGGCGGTCCCCACCGAGTACGAGTCCAAGGGCCTGGTGATCCTCACCGTGCCCACCTCGGGCGCCACCGTCACCAACGACCCGGCCAAGCCCGCGGGCCAGGTCAACCCGCTGCTCGCCTTCGACGGCAGCCTCCAGGTGACCTCGCAGCTGCTGGTGCAGACGCTCAACGACCCGAAGATCGTCGAGCAGTTGGCTGGCCAGGGCGCCACCGCCGACTACCAGGCGGGCGACGGCTCGCTCGACGGCCCGTTCATCATGGTCATCGCCGACGGGACCTCCCCGGACGAGGCGCAGCGCACGGTGTCGCTGGCCTTCGACCGGGTGCGCGAGGAGCTGACCAAGCGCCAGACCGGCCTGGGCGCGCCCACCTCGACGTTCATCAACATGGAGAACGTGGTCGCGCCGACCCCGGCCGAGCCCAAGATCGGCGGCAAGGTGCGGGCCGCGGGCGCCGCCTTCGCCCTCGGCGTCGCCGCGTCGCTGACCTCGGTGTACATGCTGGAGTCGCGCTCGCGGTCGCGGGCGCGGCGCGGGACCGGCAAGGCGGGCCGGGCGGTCGAGCGGGCCGAGGTCGTCGTCGAGCCGGAGCCCACCCGCGAGGAGGAGCCCGCCGCACCGGCGCCGTCCCCGCTGTCCACCGCCAAGCCGCTGCCGAGCGGGGCGGTGCTCTCCAGCGGGCCGGTGCCCGCGAAGCCGGTCAACGGCAAGCAGCCCGTCGCCGCGCGCAGCAGCGGCGGCCAGCACCCGGCCCAGCACTCCAACGGCGCCCAGCACGGCGGCGCCCGCACCCCCGGCTCGACCGGCGGGCACCCCCAACCGCAGCCGGGCGACCCGAACGCCACCCGCCGGATGACCCCGGTCAAGCCCCCGCAGGCCCCGCCGGGCAGTGGTCAGCCGGGCAGTGCTCAGCCGGGCGGCGGCCAGCAGGGCACGGGCAAGCCGCAGCCGGGCGCGCCGCGCAGGCCCGGCGCCTGAGACCCGGCCGTCCGGTGACGACCCCCCGCACGGACCTGCACGACCTCGCCGACGAGGGCAAGCGGGTCCGCACGCGCACCGACGCGGCCAGCCTCGTCTGCGCCTACCTCTGCTTCCTGGTGCTGGTGCCCGCCCGGCTGGTGATCGGCGGGCTGCCGCTGGACATCCGCCCCTCGCTGCTGCTCGGCCTGGGGCTGGGCCTGTGCTGGCTGTGCGCGCAGATGGTGGACAACCTGGGCATGGCCAAGGGGCGCAACCCGGCCCGCACGGCCATCTTCTGCTTCGCCGCCTCGCAGGTGGCCACCTACGGGTACGCGACCTGGAAGTACCTGCCCGCCGACGAGCTCAAGTCCGCCGACCTGAGCTTCGTGACGATCCTCGGGCTGCTGGTCGTCGGCCTGCTGGTGTGCGACGGCATCCGCACCATCGACCGGTTGGACAAGGTGCTCCAGTTCGTCGTGGTGGCCTGCGCGGTCATGGCCGCGATCGGGCTGTTCCAGTTCTTCACCGGGTTCGACCTGACCAAGTACATGGTCGTGCCGGGGCTGCGCGAGGTCGGGTCGGGCGAGGCGGTGCTGGAGCGGTCGATCTTCCGCCGCCCCTCGGGCACCGCGGGCCACCCCATCGAGTTCGGCGTGGTCTGCGCGTTCGCGGTGCCCTTCGCCGCCCACTACGCCTTCCGCGCCCAGGCGCTGGGGGTCAAGACCCGCAAGTGGTGGGTGATGCTGCTGGTGCTGGCCACCGGGGCCACGGTGTCGCTGTCGCGCTCGGCGATCCTCGGGCTGCTGGTGGCGATGATCTTCCTGCTGCCCACCTGGCCCGCCAAGCGGGCGCTGCAGACCGTGGTCGCCGCCGCCGGGTTCCTGGTGGTGCTCCGGTTCTTCGTGCCGGGGCTGGTGGGCACGCTGGTCAGCCTGTTCAGCAACATCTCCAACGACCCCAGCATCCAGGGCCGCACCGACGACTACGCCACCACCTCGCAGACGATCGCGGAGAACCTGTGGCTGGGCAAGGGCTTCGGCACCTACCTGCCCTCCCGCTACGGGCCGCTGGACAACCAGTACCTCGGCACCATCGTGGAGAACGGGCTGATCGGGCTCGCCGCCCTGATCGCGCTGTTCCTGGCGGGCATGTGGGCCGCGGGCGCGGCCCGGCGCAGCACCACCGACCCGCACCTGCGCGACCTCGCGCAGACCATGCTGGCCTGCACCGCGATGCTCGGCGTCTCCAGCGTCACCTACGACACCTTCGCGTTCAAGATCGCCAGCGGGCTGATGTTCATCCTCATCGGCGCGGCCGGGGCGCTGCAGCGGATCCTGCGCGCGCACCGCCGGTCGTTCTCCGCGCCCACCATGCGCATCAGCGCGAAGGCGCTGGCCGCGTGGGCGAGCCAGGGCATGGCCTCGGCCCGCGCGCACGCCAGGCACCCGCGGTGAGCGGGCGGTCAGCGCTTGACCTCGCCCCCGCCCGCGAAGGTGTTGCCCGACCACTCCACCTGGCCCGCCACGTTGGCGGGGCCGTAGACGAACGACCGGGCGAAGACGTTGCCGCGAATGACCCGGTTGCCGCCGTTGGGGTCGAGGTAGATCGTGTAGTTGCCGCCGTCGAGCCAGTTGCCCTCGATGAGGATGTTCGACGGCGCGCCGCCCTCGCCGCCGATGAGGATGCAGGACGTCTGGTGGCGCGGGTTGGAGATGGTGTTGCCGCGGATGGTGATGTCGGAGCTGCCGGTGGACTGCACGCCGTCGTTGTGCGGCTCCCCGCCGTCCGCGCCGGTGTGTTCCAGGTCGTGGATCCAGGAGTTCTCCAGGACGCTGCCCTGCTCGGTGTGCACGCCGTCGTTGCAGCCGTGGACGTCCACGCGGGTGCTGCGGACGCGGTTGAAGCCGATGCCGTAGGCGCACCCCCGGCCGCCGTCGACCTCGACGTCGACGACCTTGAGGTCGGCGTACTTGTCGAGTTTGTAAATACCCCACGCGGCCGTCGTCTTGATCAGCGATCGCGAGATCGTCACGTTGTCGGCGGCCACCCGCACCGAGCACGGAATGGATTTCCCGTCGATCACGGTGCCCGGTCGGTCGACGAGGAACTCGCCGTTGTCGCACCGCACGTCCTGGAGCTTGACCCCGGTGTGCCGGTAGCCGGTGTTGCCCGGACCCGGCTGCGCCGACGGCGGCGCGGCCCCGGGCTGCTGGGCGGGTGGCGCGGCCTGCGGGCGCCCGCCCACGGTGGCCGTCGCCGCCGAGGTCGCCAGGGGTGGCGCGCTGGTGGGGTCGATGGACGTGGGCGGGATGAGCGTCCCGGTGGGCTCGCCCGCCGAGGGCGTGGCGGGCGCCGGGAGGATGCTCGGACCGGGGTCCCCGCTGTCCCCGGCACCGCACGCGCCCAGGAGCAGCGCGGTCCCGGCGACAGCGGCGACCAGCGGCCCCCGACCCCGTCCGCGCCTATCTCGGACGTATCTCATCCTGATAACCCCTCATCCCGACAGCGGCGTGGATCGCATTCCGGCGGGGTGCGCCCCGCCGATCACCAGCCGCCTTCTTACCCGAACCGCGCCGCCCGGAAAACCCCGGCGGCACCCGACCCCAGCCCGGAGCACCGGTGACCGCTTCCGAACAGGCCCCGCCCAGCACCACCGCCGCCCCGCCCGGCGGCAAGGTGCGCAAGGCCCTGGTCCTGAGCTTCCTCAACACCGTCACGGGCAAGCTGGGCACGCTGCTCACCGGCATCCTGCTCGCCCGCATCCTCGCCCCGCAGGACTTCGGCGCGTTCGCTGTGGCCTTGGTCGCACTCAGCGCGGTGCTGGCCATCAACGAGCTGGGCGTGAGCCTGGCGCTGGTGCGGTGGCCGGGCGACCCGCGCGACATCGCCCCCACCGTCACCACGATCTCCCTGGTCAGCAGCGGACTGCTCTACGCGGCGTGCTTCTTCGGCGCCCCGGCGTTCAGCGCCGCCCTCGGCGCGCCGGAGGCGACCGGGGTGGTGCGGCTGCTGTGCCTGTCGGTGCTGATCGACGGCGCCACCGCGGCCTCGGCGCAGTTCGTCAACCGGGAGTTCCGCCAGGGCGTGCGGCTGGTGGTGGACCTGTCGAACCTGGCCCTGTCCACCGGCATCACCGTGGGCCTGGCGCTGGCGGACTTCGGGCCGTCGAGCCTGGCGTGGGGGCGGCTGGCGGGCAACGCGCTCTCGGCGCTGCTGCTGTTCCGGCTGGTGTCGCTGTGGCCGCGGCCGGGGTGGGACCGGGCGCAGGCGGGGCCGCTGCTGCGGTTCGGGCTGCCGCTGGCCGGGGCGTCGCTGCTGGTGTTCGCGATGCTCAACGTGGACTACATCGTGGTGGGCAACCTGCTCGGCGCGGTCGCCCTCGGGCTCTACCTCCAGGCGTTCAACCTGGCCAGCTGGCCGGTGAACATGTTCTCCACCGTGGTGCGCCGGGTGTCGCTGGCCGCGTTCTCCCGGGTGCAGGACGACCCGGCTGAGCGGGAGCTGGCGCTGCGCCGCTTCGCCCAGCTCCTCGCGCTCACCGCGCTGCCGGTGTCGGCGGTGCTGGGGCTGCTGGCGCTGCCGATCATCCGCACCCTCTACGGCGAGCAGTGGGTGGGGGCGGCGGTGGCGTTGCAGTTCCTCGCCGTGCTGGGCATGGCCAGGGTCGCCGGGGAGCTGGCCTACGACTACCTGGTGGCGCTGGGCCTGTCCGGCCGGACGCTGTGGATCCAGGGCCTGTGGACCGGTGCCCTGGTGGTGGCGCTGCCGATCGGCGCCCTGCTGGACGGGATCCGGGGGGTGGCCGCCGCGCACGCCCTGGTGGCGGTGCTGGTGGTGCTGCCGGCCTACGGGTTGGCCGTGCGCGGCACGGGGGTGTCGCTGCGCGGGGTCCTCGCGGGGGTGCGCCGCCCGGTGCTCGGGTGCGCGGCGCTGTGCGCGGTGGTGGCGGGGGTCCGCCTGCTGCTCGGCCAGTCACTGCTGGAGCTGGTGCTGGCCGGGGCAGCGGGCGGCCTGGTCTACCTCGCGGTGGTGTTCCCGATGCTCAAGCTGCTCAAGGACCTCAGGTAGGGCTCACCCGGCGCGCAGGCCGGGCCCGTCCTCGACGTGCCCGGTCCCGCAGGCGGTGCAGCGCAGGTCGTCGGGCAGGCGCTCACCGCACGCGCACACCCACGCCTTGCGCACCGCCGGGTTGCCCGCGACGAACGCGTGCGCGGGCACGTCCCTGGTGACCACGGACCCCGCCGCGGCGAACGCGTGCTCCCCGATGACGGTGCCGCAGACCACGACCGCGCCGGCGCCCAGGGTCGCGCCCCGGCGCACCAGGGTGCCCAACAGCGCCTCGGGGCCCTTCTTCACGTGCGCGCGCGGCCGCAGGTCGTTGGTGAACACCACGCCGGGCCCGAGGAACACCTCGTCCTCGCAGGTCACCCCGTCGAAGACGAGCACCCCGTTCTTCACCGTGACCCGGTCGCCGAGCACCGCGCCGCCCTCGACGAACGCGCCGTCGCAGATGTTGCAGTCCGCGCCCACCTTGGCCCCGGGCAGCACGTGCGCGAAGGCCCAGACCCGGGTCCCCTCGCCCACGTCCTCGCTCTCGCACAGGCCCCGCGGGTGCACGAACGGGCTCACCGGACCACCCGGGCGAGGACGTCGACCACGCGCTCCTGCTGCGCCGGGGTGATCTCGGCGAACAGCGGCAGCGACAGCAGCTCGCCCGCGGTCTTCTCCGCCACCGGGAACGACCCGGTGGCCAGGTCGGGGAAGGCGCCGGTGCGGTGCACGGGCACGGGGTAGTGGATGCCCGCGCCGATGCCCTCGGCGTGCAGGCCCGCGAGCACCCGGTCGCGGTCGGGCACGCGCACGACGTAGAGGTGCCACACCGGCTCGTTGCCGTCGAGCACCACCGGGCGGACCACTGCGGGCAGCTCCGCCAGCAGCGCGTCGTAGCGGGCGGCGGCCTCACGGCGAGCCGCGTTCCACCCCGCGAGCCGGGCGAGCTTGGCGCGCAGCACCACGGCCTGCAGGGTGTCCATGCGGCTGTTGAAGCCGAGCACGGGGTGCTCGTACTTGCGCGGCGACCCGTGCTCGCGCAGCAGCCGCACCCGGGCGGCGAGGTCGTCGTCGTCGGTCATGATGCCGCCCGCGTCGCCGTAGGCGCCCAGGTTCTTGCCCGGGTAGAAGCTGGTCGCGGCGATGTCGCCGAGCGACCCGGCGACCCGGCCGTGCCGCTTGGCGCCCTGGGACTGGGCGGAGTCCTCCACCACGGCCGCGCCCACCCGCTCGGCGATGGGGCGCACCAGCTCCACCGGCGCGGTCTGGCCGTAGAGGTGCACCGGCAGCACCGCCCTGGTGCGCGGGCCGACGACGGCGTCGAGCTGGTCGACGTCCATCAGCAGGGTGTCCTCGGCGCAGTCCACCAGCACCGGGGTGGCGCCCGCGCGGGCCACGGCCTCGGCGGTGGCGATGAAGGTGTTGGCGGGCAGCACGCACTCGTCGCCGGGGCCCACGCCCAGCGCGCGCAGGGCCAGCTCGATGGCGTCGGTGCCGTTGCCGACGCCCACGCAGTGCCGGACCCCGCTGAACGCGGCGAACTCGGCCTCGAACGCGCCCACCGCCGGGCCGCCGATGAACGCGGTCTTGGCCAGCACCTCGGCCCAACCCGCGGCCACCTCGTCGGCGACCGCGGCGTGCTGGGCGGCCAGGTCCACCAGCGGCACCGGTTGGTGGGTGGGGGGATTCGGCGGGGCCGGGTGGGCGGGCGAATTCGGGGGGGCCGGGTGGGTGGGAGAATTCGGCACCGTCATGACGGCTTCCTCTCGTGGAGCTTGGCCAACTGCTGCTTGGAGTTGGCGTCGTCGGTGGCGTGGCTGCCGCGCCACCTGGCGAGCTTGCGGGTGACCTTGTACTCCAGCACCCCGCGCGCCGTCCTGGCCGCGTCGAGGGCCCGGACCTGCCGCGACGGGCGGTGGGACAGGGCGTGGGCGTACTCGTCGAGGACGATCCCGGCGGCGCGGTGCAGGCTGAACCGGGAGTCGACGAGCTTGTGCCCCCACTCCCCGAGCCGCACCCGGGCCTCGGCGGAGCCGACGAGCACCCGCAGCGCCTCGGCCAGCGCGGGCACGCCCGCGCCCCGGCTGCCGGGGCCCAGGCCGAAGAACCCGTCGCGCAGGAACAGGTCCGCGCTGGACTCGTCGAGCAGCTCGCTGAACCCGTCCTCCCCGACGACCACCAGCGGCTTGCCGAAGGCCATGCCGCGCAGCGCCGAGCTGCCCATGCCCACCACGACGTCGGCGGCGGCGTAGGCCGGGCGCGGGTCGGCCAGCTCGCCCGCGAGGACGACGACCCGCCTGCCCGCGCGCGCGTCCGCCGCGGCCGCGGCGGCGGCGACCTGGTCGCGGGCCGGGCCGTCCCCGGCGATGACGAGCTGCACGGGGGTGCCGGTGGCGTTGAGGGCGCCGACGGCGGCGCAGGAGGCCAGCAGGCTCTCCAGCTTGAGGTCCGGGACGAGCCTGCTCACCACGGCCACCAGCGGCAGGTGCGGGTCGAGCCCGTGCTCGGCGCGGAAGCCCGCGGTGTCGACGGCCCCGGGGTGGTCCTGCTCGGTGTCGACGGGCGGTTCCAGCAGGGTGACCCTGGCGTGCCCGGCGGCCCGCGCGGCCGCCGCGATCTGCTCGGTGCCCACCATCAGCGGGACGGACTTGGGGAAGAAGGGCACCACCGACATCGACATGACGGTGGCGACGGTGGCGTACCCGGCGGTGGCGGCGGTCAGCGCCTCGACGGCGGGCGGCCACTCGAACCCGTGCACGACGTCGACCCCGCCGCTGGTGGCCAGCGCGTGCAGCGCCCGCACCACCCGCTTCGACGGCCGCCCGCGCTCCAGCGGCAGCTCGAAGTGCGGCAGCCCCAGCGCCCGCACCCGCGCCACCAGCGGCCCCGGCTCGGACACCACCAGCACCTCGTGCCCGGCGTCGCGCACCGCCCCCGCGATCTGCACCGCGTTGATCTGCGACCCGCCCAGCTCCATGGCGTGCGGGTAGACGATGACCTTCACCGCAGCCTCCGCGCGGGGTTGCCCACCCAGGTCTCCCCGGCGGGGACGTCGTGCAGCAGGACCGACCCCATCCCCACGACGGCGCCCTCCCCGACGGTCCGGTACTCGCGCACCAGGGCGCCCTGCCCCAGGTAGGCGCCGCGCAGCAACCGCACCCCGCCGCCCAGCGCGACCCGACCGGCGAGGGTCACGTGGTCACCGACCTCGCAGTCGTGGGTGACCAGCCCGTGCGGCATGGCGATGACGTGCGCGCCGATCGCGACCGGCGCGGTGACGACCACGCCCGCCAGCAGGACGGTGCCGCGCCCGATCTCGGTGCCGGGAGCCACGGTGGCCGCGGGGTGCACCAGCCGCGCCCAGCGCTCGTCGGCCAACCCCAGCCGCTCCACGACCGCCTGCCGGGCGCCGAGCCGGGCCACCGAGGCGATGCACGCCAGCACCCCGGCGTCCGGGTGCTCGTGCACCAGCTCGGTACCGCCGAGCACCGGCACCCCGTCGAGGTCGTGCCCGTGCCGCTCGGGGTTGTCGTCGAGCACGCCGACGACCTTGACGTCGTCGACCGAGCGGGCGGCGGCGATCACCTCGCGCGCCAGCCCCCCGGCGCCGAGCAGCAGCAGGGGCCGCGTGCTCACGCCCGCACCGCGACCGCGAGCGACCTGACGACGTGCTGCTGCTCGTCCTCGGTGAGGTCGTGGTGCACCGGCAGGATCAGCGACCGCGCGGTCAGGTGCTCGGTCACCGGCAGCTCCGGCGCGCCGTCCCCGGCGTACGCGGGCTCCAGGTGCGCGGCCATGATCCCGCGCCGCGCCGACACCCCCGCCTCCGCCAACCCGGCCAGCACCGCGTTGCGCTCGGGCATCCCGTCGCCCAGCAGCACCCAGAACGACTGGTAGTTGGTCGTGCCGTGCGCCGGGTCGGTGACCGCCCGCACCCCGGGCACCTCCGCCAGCAGCTCGTGGTAGCGCGCCGCCAGCTCCCGCCTGCGCTCGACGATCCCGTCCAACCTGCCCAGCTGCACCAGCCCCATCGCGGCCTGGATGTCGGTCATCCGGTAGTTGAACCCGGTCTCCAGGTAGTCCTCCAGCACCGGCCCCTTCGCCGCGTGCCGCTGCGCCGCCGACATCGACATGCCGTGCTCGCGCAACCGCCGCAGCCGCGCCCCCAGCTCGGGGTCGTCGGTGGTGACCATCCCGCCCTCACCGGTCGTGATCAGCTTGCGCGGGTGGAACGACCACGCCGCCAGGTGCACCCCGGCCCCCACCGGCGCACCGTGCAGAGTGGACCCGGCGGCGCACGCCGCGTCCTCCACGACCGGCACGTCCCCGATGGACGCCCGCACCTCCGCGACGTCAGCGGGCACCCCGCCCTGGTGCACCACGATGACCGCCTTGGTGGCGGGCGTGAGCACGGCCTTGACCGTCGCCCCCGTGACGTTGCCGGTCGTGGGGTCCACATCCGCGAACACCGGTGTCGCCCCGCAGTACCGCACGGCGTTGGCGGTCGCGATGAAGGAGAACGACGGCACCACCACCTCGTCCCCCGGCCCGACCCCCAGCACGTGCAGCGCGAGGTGCAACCCGGTGGTGCACGAGGACACCGCCACCGCGTCCGCCGCCTGCACCCGCTCGGCGAACCGCCCCTCGAACTCCGCCACCCGCGGCCCCTGGGCCACCCACCCCGACCGCACCACCTCGGCGACGGCGGCGGCCTCCTCCTCCCCGAGCAACGGGCGCATGACTGGGATCACAGGGTCCTCCTAGACTGGTGCGAGACCGCCGCGCAGACCGGCGACTCACCCGGGTCATCGGATTTGGCCCGTCGAACGTTGCACGCTGCCCCCCTTCCTCCCGCTGCGCTCTGCCTTCCGCTGCGCGGGGCTTGGCCGGCTGCGCCGGTTCTTCGCTGCGCGAGGCTCTGGACAAGCGGGGGCTTGGGTGGTGGGCCCGGTTGGGTGGATCCGCTTGGTCGGGGCCCCTATGACGATCATGTGCTGTCGGGCGGGAAAAGGCGGGCTGAAAAGATGCCCGCCCGTCCCGTTTGGGTAGCACATGATCGTCACCCCCGACCAAGCGAATCCACCCAACCGGGCAGGACCTGCCGCCCAGGCTCGGCTTCTCGGGGTGGTCGCCTTGGTGCCCTCGTCATGCACGCTGGCGCGGGGGTAACCCGGGCAAGGGGACCCCTGTTTTCAACGTTACCGGCGGGGACCGACAAAACTCGATCCCCGCGGACGGGCTGTGGACAACTCGGGCTGGCCGGCTCACGCCGCCAGACACGCGCCTTCCCGCTTCTCCTTCTTTGCCCACGGCGCAACCACTTACGCAGCGGGAAGCCCGGCTTCGGACATGCTCGATGCGGCGGACTTGTTTGGGTGGGGAAGGCGATCATGAGCTACCCTGTCACGGGTTGAGCGGGGCTCTTTTCGCCCCAGCTTTTCCCGCTCTCTCAGCTCATGATCGCCGTAGGGGCCCCACCCAAACAGGTCCACCGCATCGAGCCCGCCACAAAACGACCGGGCTTTCACGAGCCGAAGCCGCAGGCGAGGCAACCACCGATCACGAGTGGACCGGAACCCACCCCAACCGCCCAGCGAACTCCCGCGCCCGCTCCGCCCAGGAATGCCGTCGAGCGACCTCCCGCCGCAACCCGCGCTCCCGTGTGGACCGAGCCGCTTCCTCCACCCGCGCGGCGAACTCCGCGGGCGTGCGCGCCAGCAGCACGTCCGCGCCCTCCGCCACCAACCGCTGGTGCGCGGGCAGGTCCGTGCCCACCACCGGCAGTTCGGCGGCCAGGTACTCCAGCGTCTTCAGGGGGAAGGACGCGCGGTTGAACTCCGTGTCCGCGTAGGGGCACAGGCCGACGTCGAAGGCGGCGAGCCAGCCCGGGAGCTCCTCGAACGGGACCGGTCCCACGGCGTGCACGTTCGCGCGGGCCAGCAGGACGCGCAGGCGCTGGGGTTCCCAGGCGGGGTCGCGGGGGCCGACCAGGACGAGGCCGACGCCGGAGTCGGCGACGGCTTCCAGGAGGGAGATCTCGATGCGGGCCGACAGCTGGCCGACCAGTCCGGCGACCACGGTGGGGAAGCCCGGGGGCAGGTCGCGGGGGGTGGCGCCCGCGTAGGCGTCCGGGTCGCAGCCGTTGGGGAGTTCGTGGGCGGTGGCGCCGAGGTCGGACCAGCGGCGGGCGAGTTCGGGGCCCACGGCGAAGACCACGTCGGCGGCGGTCAGGGCGCGGCGCTCCTCGGCCAGCAGGCGGGCGGTGTCCTGGTTCATCAGGCGCGCGCCCGCCACCCAGTCGTCGGTGCCGTAGAGGACGTTGCGGGTGTCGGGGCCCCAGTGGCCGAGCACGTCGTCGAAGGAGCAGGCGATGACGGCGTCGGGGGTGCGGCCGAGGGTGCGCAGGGCGGCGCGGACCTGGGCGCGGACCAGGGGCCAGGTGGTGCCGCGGATGCCGGGGCGGGTCAGGCCGGGGAGGGCGACCGGGGTCAGCCGGTGCAGGCCCGGCCCGATGTCGCGCAGGGCCGGCTTCCACGGGCGGGCGCCGGGGGCGACGCCGCGGTAGCGGGCGGGGGTGGCCGGGGAGACGGGCGGGTCCACCCACAGGACGTCGGCGTGGGTGGTGAGCTGGTGGGCCAGGTGGCGCTCGGTGCCGCGCACGCCGTCGAACGTGACACCGGAGACGACCACCGCGAGCCGTCGTTCCTGCGTCGCCATGGTGGTCATCTCCGGTGTCTGGTCGGGATTACTGGTTCTGGTCGAACAGCACGTCGACCCAGTAGTTGGCGCCGCCGTAGGAGCTGTTCGGGAAGCCCGAGCCCACGCGGTAGACGCCGTTGGGGTTCGAGCCCGCGGCCAGCGGGGGGCTGTTGACGCTGGTCCGGTTGAAGTAGCCGGAGTCGGCGGCGTAGCGGCCCACGGTCGTGGTGTACGAAGCCACGTAGGTCTGGCCCGCGGTGATCGGCACCGGGGTGGCGAACAGCAGGGTCTGCCAGCCCGTCGCCGTCTCGCCCGCGAAGGTGCCCGTGGCCAGCTGGTTGCCCGCGGCGTCCCAGAGCGACCCGGTGTGCGTGCCGGTGTTCAGCGACCCCTTGTAGAAGCGCACGCCCTTGACGTAGCCGCCGGTGGCCGCGGTGAACCGGACCCCCAGCTCGTACGGGCTGGTGTCGTTGGCCGACTCCACGGTGGGCGTGGTGGCCGCGCTGAACAGCGAGCACGGGCAGGTCGCCGTCGTCGTGGGCCAGATGTTCCACAGCGACGCCCCGGTCATGAGCACGCCGTTCGCGTCGGCGATGCGCATGCTGATCAGGTAGTACGACCCGCCCACCATCGGCGCGCTCGGGGTGAACGTCACCGTCTTCTGGTCGGCGGAGATGGTCAGCGCGCCGCCCAGCTTCGCCCAGCCCGGGTCGGTCATCGAGAACTGCGCCGAGCTGAGGTCCACCGGCTCGGAGAAGGTCATCGTGACCGGGGAGTTCAGCGGGACGTTGGTCGCGCTCTCGGCCGGGGTGCGGGAGACGATCGTGGGCGGGGTGGTGTCGCCGTTGGCGCCCGCGGTCCACAGCACGTCGACCCAGTAGTTGGTGGCGTTGTAGGTGCCGGTGGGGAACCCGCCGCCCGCGCCGTACCGGTACAGGCCGTTGCCGCCGTAGGTGCCGTCCTTCACCGCGTGCAGGGACTGGTAGTCCGCGCTCTTGGAGAAGTACCCGCCGGTGGCGGCGTAGCGGCCGTTGGGGGCGTAGTACGACACGACGTAGGTGGTGTTGGCCTGCACGTTCACCGGGGAGGAGAACAGCAGGGTCTGCCAGCCGTTGGCCGTCTCGTTGGCGAAGGTGCCCGTGGCGAGCCGGTTGCCGGAGGCGTCCCACAGCGAGCCGGTGTGCGTGCCGGTGTTGGCGTCACCCTTGTAGAACTTCACGCCGGTGACCTGGCCGCGCACGTCGAAGCGGACCTTGGTGCCCACCTCGATCGCGGACACGTCGTTGACCGACGCCGTGGCGGGCACGGCGAAGTCGTCCCACACCGAGCACGGGCAGGAGCTCGCCCGCGGGGTGCCGGTCTTGAACGAGAAGGTGTAGTTCTGCGGCGCGTTGCCCGCCAGGTCGTAGGCCCGGGTGGACACCGAGTAGCTGGTGCCGCCCGCCCAGTTCTGCGCGGGGGTGAACGTCACCGTCTTCTGGTCGCTGGACAGGCTCAGCGACCCGGAGACACCGCCGTTGGGCCCGTTGACCGCCACGACCGCCGACGACAGCGTGACCGGCTCGTCCCAGGTGACCGAGATGGGGGCGGTGAGGGTGACGCTGCCCTGGTTGTTGCCGGGCGAGGTGCTCGCCACCGCGGGCGGGCGGGTGTCCGGGCCGGGGTCGAGCGCGTAGACGACGTCGACCCAGTAGTTGGTGGCGCGGTAGCTGTCGGACGGGAAACCCGAGGCGCCCACGCGGTAGACGCCGTTGGCGTCCCCGGCCACGCTCTGCTTCGCCGTCAGCGGCTCGACGCTGATCGGGGCCTTGGAGAAGTAGTCCTGGTCAGCGGCGTAGCGGCCGGTGTCGGTGTGGTACGAGGCGACGTAGGTGGTGCCGCCGGTGATCGCCACCGCGGTCGGGAAGGCCAGCGTCTGCCACCCCGTCGCGGTCTCGGCGCCGAAGGTGCCGGTCGCGAGCAGCTGGCCCGTGGCGCTCCACAGCGACCCGGTGTGCGTGCCGGAGTTGCCGGTGCCCTTGTAGAACTTCACGCCGCGGATGTAGCCGTCGGTCGCGGCGGTGAACTTCACGCCCAGCTCCACCGCGCTCACGTCGTTGGCCGCCGGGGTGGTGGGGACGTCGGTGCTCGCCCAGATCGAGCACGGGCAGGTGCGGGTGTTGACGGTGACGGCGCGGCTGACGACGGCCGACAGGTTCGCCGAGTCGTCCACCGCGCGCACCCGCAGCGTGGCGGTGCCGGAGGCGGGCGGGGTGTAGGTGTAGTTCCAGGTGGTCGTGCCCGCGGTCCAGTTCGCCGCGTGCCAGGTGCTGCCGTCGACGGAGACCTCGACGCCCGCGACCTTGCCCGCGGCGTCGCTCACCGAACCGCCGAAGGTGTAGGACTGGGCCACCGTGCCGTTGGTCGTCGAGTTGATCGCGACGGTCGGCGGCGCGGTGTCGGTGCTCGCGGAGGCCGCGACCAGGCCGGTGCCGGTGCGCAGGGTGCCCGCCTGCACGCCCATGTCCGCCATCAGGTTCACCGTGGCCTGCTGGATGCGGATGTCCGAGGTCGGCATGTCGGTGCGGAAGGCGTGCTCGTCGTCGAGCCCCCACGCCCACTGCACGGTGCCCGCGCCGAACACCAGCGCGCCCGAGGGCGCCCGGTACAGGGTCAGCGCGTGCGTCTTGGTGCCGGACTTGTAGACGTCGCCGTAGTTCTGCAGGACGTAGGAGCCGTCCATGGTCACCGTGGTCCGCGACAGCTGCGCCACGCCCGCGGGCTGCGCGCCGTTCTCCTCCACGGAGTTCCACTCGTAGCCCAGCGTGCCGGGCTGGAAGGTGTAGCTGCCGGAGGTCATCGTGGCCAGCGGGGTCCCGCGCCAGAGCCGCATCTTGCCGTAGGCGGCGGGCACGCTCAGCGAGTCGTCGCGGCGGCCGTTGACGGTGAACAGGTTGCCCAGCAGGGAGTTCTCCGGGCGGCCGCCGTCCGACGGCGGGCTGAACCGCGGGTCGCGCCAGGTGCCCGTCCACTGCGCCGACGGGTCGATCTTGGCGTTGGCCTTGGTCTCCTTGTAGATCGTCATGTTCCGCCACGCGGTGCCCGAGGCGTCCAGGGAGTTGGTCCAGCGGTGCTTCCAGAACACCTCGTTGCCGGTGAAGAAGGCGAGGTTGACCCCGGCGTCGCGGGCGGCCTCGACGTTGTCGCGCTGCTCGGCCGACCAGTACTCGTCGTGGCCCACGGCCAGGAACACCCGGTGGTTCTTGATGAGCTGGCCGCGGCGGGCGCTGTCGACGTTGGTCGAGTACGTCATGTCGTACCCGTTGGCCTCCATGAACTTCAGCATCGGGTACTCGGCGTTGAAGATGTAGTTCTCCTCGCCGCCGCCGGTGATCGGGCGGTTGTAGCTCACGCCGTAGGAGGAGCCGCCGTCACCCGGGCCGGTGCCGGTGTAGAGGCTGTTGCCGCCGTAGCGGTTGTAGGCGTGCCAGGTGGCGTCGGCGGTCTGGAACAGGACCTTCGCGGTGCTGCTGTCGTCGCGCACCACGAACGGGACCTCGTTCTCACCGCCGGTGTCGTTGCGGTGCAGCACGGCGTAGTACAACCCGGACACGGCGTCGGCGGGCACCTGCCAACTGGCCGAGACGCCCCAGTTTCCGCAGTCGACCATCTGGGTCGGCCCGTCGACCAGGCACGCGGGCTGGTTCTGCACGCCGACGTGCAGGGCCTGGCCCACCTGCCGGGCGCCGAGGCCGCCGTACCAGCCGAGCCGGTAGATGGTGACCGAGTAGCTGCTCGCGTCGGTCTTCACCTTGAAGTCCACGGTGCCGCCGACGTTGGTGCTGATGTCGGTGGTGTACCCGGCGATGGAGTCGTCGATGCCCGCGACCTGCCAGTTGGCCGTACCCGCCTTGGTGTTCTCGCAGGCGACCTTGTTGGTCACCGGCGCGTCGCAGGCGGCGGCGGCCGCCGCCGGGGCGAACGCCACGACCGGCACCGCCACCGCACCCGCGGCCACCGCGGCCGCCGCAACCCGGGAGACCGCCCTCCGCACCGCTGGTCCGGGCCTGCCGAACCACATGCCGATGCCGCGCATCAGCGACTCCTCCCGGGAAAACCGAACCGCCCGCACGCGGCCCGGGACCGCACACGGTCCCGTATGGACCGCATCGACCTGCTGAAACCGTTTGTTACACCGTGGAAAAGGTATTGTGGAAAGCGTTGTTCTCGTCACTTCCTGACGTCACGCCAGCGCGGCGGGACGATTACCCGGAGTGCGAGGAACAGGCCGGGAAAGGGCTCAACGCCCGGATTCCGCGCGCCACCACGCGACCAGGTCGCGCAGCCCGTCGGCCATCCCCAGCTCCGGCTTCCAGCCCAGGTCGGCCGCGGCGGCGGAGATGTCGGCCAGCCTGCGGGTGACGCCGTTGACCTTGCGCTCCGGGCCGTGCTCGACGCCGAGGTCGGAGTCCATCGCCGCGAGCAGTGCCTGGGCCAGGCCGAGCAGGCTGGTCTCCTGGTTGCTGGCGATGTTGTACACCCGGTCGGTGACGTCGGCGCGGGCGGCCAGCAGGTTCGCGCGGGCGATGTCGTGGACGTGCACGAAGTCCATCGTCTGCGCGCCGTCGCCGAAGATGAGCGGCGCCTTGCCGTCGGCGATGCGCTCCATCCAGCGGATCAGCACCTCGGTGTAGAGGCCGTGCACGTCCATCCGCGGTCCGTAGACGTTGAAGTAGCGCAGGGCGACGTAGTCCAGGTCGTACATCGCCTTGAAGCTGCGCAGCACGCCCTCGTTGAACGCCTTGGCGGCGCCGTAGAAGGTGTCGTTGTTGTACGGGTGGTGGCGCTCGGTGGTGGGGAACTCCTCGGCCAGCCCGTACACCGAGGCCGACGAGGACGCCACGACCTTCTTCACCCCGGCGGCCGCGGCCGCCTCCAGCACGGTGAAGGTGCCGTCCACCAGAACCTCCAGCGCCAGCCGGGGCTCCTCGGCGCACTGGGTGATGCGGATGGCGGCCAGGTGGAACACCAGGTCGACGCCGTCGGTCAGCTCCGCCACCAGCGCGCGGTCACCGATGTCGCCCTGGACGACGCGCAGCCGGTCGCCGTGCCGCTGGGCCTGGGCGAGGTTGGCCATCCGGCCGCGCACCAGGTTGTCCAGCACGACGACCTCGGCGGCACCGGCGTCGAGGAGCTGGTCGACGACGGCCGAGCCGATGGTGCCTGCGCCGCCGGTGACCAGCGCGCGCTGTCCGGTGATCGGTTGGGCCTTCGCCGACGAACCGGGGGTGTCCGACATCAGGTGTTCCCTTTCTGCACTACGAGTCCTGGGTTAGCGGCGCGCTCGCGCGGCCCGCAGCTCGGCGAACGAGCGGTTGTCGATGAACGGGCGCTCGAACGCCCGGTGGAACGCGTACGACACGGCCAGCACCAGCGGCACGCCCACGACGAGCAGCACGGCGAACCGGCGGGTGGTGTCGTCCACGACCCGGGTGACGAAGAAGTGGTACACCAGCCACAGCACCGGCAGGTGGATGAGGTAGACGCTGTAGGAGAAGTGGCCGACCACCCGGAAGGGCTTGCTGGCGAACACCGCCGACAGCGGGGACCACCCACCCGCGGTCATCAGCGCGAGCGCGAGCGCCACGCCGAGGCCCACCAGCAGGTCGATCTCGAAGTAGTGCGCGTCCACCCACACGGGCCCGCGGACGAAGGCCAGCGCGGCGAACCCGGCGAAGCACGCGGCGCTCAGGCCGCCCACCAGCACCGGCACCCGCAGCCCGGAGCGCACGACCTCCGCGGCGACCACGCCGAAGACGAACAGCGCGAAGAACTGCGGGGTGAGGTTGCGGATCCCGTCCAGCGCCTCGACCTGCGCCGACGCCACCTGCGCGGCCACCACCAGGCCCAGGCCCAGCGCGCCGACCGCCCACCCGGGCAGCCGCCTGCGGGCCAGCAGCACCAGCGGGAACAGGAAGTAGATCTGCCACTCGATCGCGATCGACCAGAACGCCCCGTTGGGCCGCGGCGCGTCGACGACGTCCTGCAGCAGCAGCGCGTGCACGACGATCCCCTTGAGCGACACCAGGTGCCCGGTGAACGCGGGGGTCACCACGCCGAAGACCAGCGCGGACAGCGCGAGCGCGGCCCAGTACGGCGGCAGGATGCGCCACGCCCGCCTGCGCAGGAACCGGCCCACCCCGCCCAGCCGGTAGTCGCGGCGTGCCGGGGCGATGGCCAGCGAGAAGCCGCTCACCACGATGAACACCGACACCGCGAGGTGGCCGTAGACCATCCACGACGCCCAGGCCGGGCCGGTGTCGCGCGGGTAGTCCGGGTAGGTGGTCAACCAGATGTGGTGCACCACGACGAAGACGGCCGCCAGCGCCCGCACACCGTCCACGAAGGACAGCCGGAGCGGGGTGGCGGTGGCGCGGTCGACCGCCCCACCGGCGGCGACCGCCTCGCCCGCGGTCACAGCAGCGCGCCCTCGGCGTGGTCGCCCGCGGCCAGGTCGGCCTCGCCCGACTCGTCGCCCAGCACCGGCAGGAACACCCCGCCCTGGGCCAGGCTCGCCGACGCGGCCTCCAGGATCGCCAGCACGCGCAGCCCGGAGCGGCCGTCGGTCAGCGGCGCGCGGCGCTCGGTGATGGCGTCGCGGAACTCGGCCATCACCGCCCGCAGCGCCTCGCGCTCGGGCAGCGCCGGGGCCACCATGTCGCCGGTGCGGTAGGAGATGATCGCCTGCCGCCGCTCGCCCTCGGCCAGCTCGTCGGCCGCGGCCCGGTCGACGCCGCGGTCGTAGACCGAGAGCCGCTGGGTGGGGTTGAGGTCGTCCCAGACCACCGTGCGGGCCGAGCCGCCGATGACCATGGTGCGGATCTTGGTGGGGGACAGCCAGTTCACGTGCACGTGCGCCATCGCGCCGCCGGTGAGCTGGATGGTCAGGTGCGCCACGCAGGCGCGGCCCGCGCCGATCGGGTCCGACCCGTGCGCGGCCACCGCCAGCGGCCGCACGCCATCGGGCAGGATCGACAGGAAGATCGACAGGTCGTGCGGGGCCAGGTCCCACAGCACGTCGACGTCCGGCTGCACCAGGCCCAGGTTGATCCGCACCGAGTCCAGGTACTGCACGTCGCCGACACCCCCGGAGCGCACCAGCTCGCGCAGGTGCGCCACCGCCGGGGTGTAGCAGTAGGTGTGGTCGAGCATCAGGGTGAGCCCGCGCTCCTCGGCGGCGCGCACCAGCGCGGCCCCCTCGGCGTAGGTGGCCGCCAGCGGCTTCTCCACCAGCACGTGCTTGCCCGCCTCCAGCGCGGCCAGCGCGACCGGCAGGTGCGTCGCCGCCGGGGTGGCGATGGCGACCGCGTCCACCTCCGGGTCGGCCAGCACCGCGTCGAGGGAGTCGGAGACGGCGACGGTGGAGTACCCGCCGAGCACCCGGCGGGCCCGCTCGGCGTCGAGGTCGCACAGGTACCGCAGGCGCACGCCCTCGGTGGCCTGGGCGTTGCGCACCAGGTTGGGGCCCCAGTACCCGGCGCCGATCACGGCGAGGCCGACCGGCCGCGTGCTGCTGTCCATTCCCTTGCCTTCTTCAGTAAGCGCCGTGGCCGCTGAGCACGGCCCGGACGGTCTTCCAGAGGATCACCGCGTCCAGCGCGAGCGACCAGTCCTCGACGTAGCGCAGGTCCAGCCGGACCGCTTCCTCCCACGGCAGGTCCGAGCGCCCGCTGACCTGCCACAGCCCGGTCAGGCCCGGCTTGACCAGCAGCCGCCGCCGCACGTCGGGGGCGTAGCGGGCGGTCTCCTCCGGCAGCGGCGGGCGCGGCCCGACCAGCGACATCGACCCGGTGAGCACGTTGAACAGCTGCGGCAGCTCGTCGAGGGAGTAGCGGCGCAGCACCCCGCCCACCCGGGTGATCCGGGGGTCCTTGCGCATCTTGAACAGCAGGCCGTGGCCCTCGTTGCGCTCGGCGAGCCCGGTGACCATCCGGTGCGCGCCGGTGACCATGGTGCGGAACTTGACGATGGTGAACTCGCGGCCGTCCTTGCCGACCCGGCGCTGCCGGTAGAACACCCCGCCGCGGCTGTCGACGGCGATGGCCAGCGCGATCGCCAGCATCACCGGGGACGCCACGGCCAGCAGCAGCAGCGCGCCGAGCCGGTCGAACACGTCCTTGACCACGCGCCGGGCGCCGGTGAACTGCGGCGCGCTCACCCGCAGCAGCGGCATGCCGAGCACGCCGTCGACGTGCAGGCGCGGGCCCGCGACCTCCATCAGCACGGGGGCGACGACCATGTCCGCGCCGCTGCCCTCCAGCCGCCACGCCAGCTGCTGCAACCGCTTGGGGGTCCAGTGCTGGTCGGGGGTGACGGCGACGATGCGGTAGCCGCCGCGGCGGGCGTGCGTGGCCAGGTCGCTGATGCGCCCCACCACCGGCACCCCGTCGAGGTGGTCGGAGTGCCCCGGCCCGCGGCCGTCGGTGGTGCACACCGCGTCCACGCGCCAGCCCAGGTGGGCCGAGCCGCGGGTGCGGGCGATGAGGTCGCGCATGGTGTGCGTGCTGCCCGCGGCCAGCACCGGCAGCAGGCAGCGGCCCTCGCGGCGCTTGCGGTGCAGGACGCGGCGCTGGGTGTAGCGGGAGGTGAACACGAGCACGGCGGTGACCGGGATGACGAGGAAGACCCACAGCCGCAGCCGGGCGATGTCGAACAGCAGCCCGCCCATGGACAGCACCACCGCGCCGGTGAGGAACGCCCGGCCGAGCCTGCGGAACTCCTCCGCGCCCTGCCCCAGCGCCGCGGTGTTCCACGCGCGGTTGACCAGCAGCGAGAGCACCAGCACGGCGAAGACGGTGACCCCGACCTCCCCGATCACCGGGTCGTCGGGGTGGATGCGGTACTGCACGAACCCGCCGCCGCCCACGACGCCGACGAGCACGGACACCAGGTCCCAGAGGATGACGGCCGCGCGGTACCGCGGCTCCCACCCCGACACCGGGGGCAGCGACGGCTCCCCGGCGGGCAGCGAGCGCACGGCGGCCGACCGGCGCGGTGCCGGTCTGCCCGCGGCAGACTGCACCCCGCGGTGCGGGTAAGCGACCTCGTCACGCATCGTGCATCCCCTGGGTCGGGCACTCGGGCAGGGACCACCGGGCGAACGGTGGCGAGACCGCCCGCCGCTGGCGGTGGTGGAGCGGGCCGGTGTCCGAGAAGACCCTGGCCGCGATTCGTCTTTCGTTCGCTTCCACGCACCCGTTACACGCACCGTGAGGCAAGAACGCGCCTGTGGGGGACCCTGAACAGTTGATGGGCGCAAGAGCGACACTCTGCGTAGCAATGTCCGAGACGCGTCCGCCACCAGCTCAGCCGCCCCCGACCCACCCTCCGCCGCAGGTGGCACGCCCTGCCCGGCCCCGCGAACTTGTCACCGACCGTGAAAACGCCCGCAGCGAATTCGACCACCCCTGCCAACCCCCGCACCGCACCCACGACACCCCCCGCCCCCGATCTCACTGTCCGCGCAGCGCCCGAAATATCCAAACCGGACTCACATCCCCCGCGAACCCATTTCCCATCCCCACCGAAACCCGCCACCACCAGCACAACCACCCCCACCACATTCCCACCGGCAAGCAATCAACCCCCCACGCCCCCACCCCACCACCTTCCCACCACACACCGTACGCCCACTTTCCGTAACAAAAGTAACTCCCATCACACCCGAACCACCCCCCGCCCACACGCACCCCACCCCGCACAACCCACCGCCACCACCCCACCACCCCCCGCACCCACATAGCGACCACCCAGTCCGCCCCCAAGATCACCCCACACCCCCACCCCTCCCCGCGCCCCGTGTCCCACATCACTCTCCACAACGTCCCCTCGCGCCCCCACGGCCCCACTCCCCGCTCCCCGCTCCCCGCTCCCCACCGCACCAAAGCCACTTCCCAAGTCCCACGCCAACAAAAAACGCCCGCCCGGGAAATCCCGGACGGGCGCCTTCAGTGGCCAGGGGCGGGGTCGAACCGCCGACCTACCGCTTTTCAGGCGGTCGCTCGTACCAACTGAGCTACCTGGCCAAACCACTACCCCCCCGAAAACCAAACCGGTGCGCCAGCACCCGTACCAGCTAGACCACGCTGGTCCCGGCACCAACCGCACCGTGGGGGTCTGGGGGGTCGCCCCCCAGAAACCGCGGCAAGCGATCCCGCCTGCGCTCTCCGCAGGCAGGGACCACCCATCGCTTGCGACCCTGACGGGACTCGAACCCGCGACCTTCGCCGTGACAGGGCGACGCGCTAACCAACTGCGCCACAGGGCCATGCTGTACTGCTCGATCTTGCTGTCCTGCACACTACCGTACCGCTCCTGCGTGCTCCCAACGGGATTCGAACCCGCGCTGCCGCCTTGAAAGGGCGGAGTCCTAGGCCGCTAGACGATGGGAGCCTGGTCTTGCTAGCTCGTGTCGCTGGGAGCACGCATAGCTTATGACATGCCCGTCCGACCGCCAAAACGGGGGGTGCGAACCGGGTCCGAGCTGGGCAAACCCGGGGGTCAGATGGCGAGCAGGGCCATGTGCAGCTCGGTGCGGGCGGGGCCGAGGACGGCCAGCAGCTCGTCGGTGCGGAGGTTGGTGGCCTCCTCGGCGGCCTCCCAGCGGGCGTGCAGGTGGGGCAGGGCGGCCGCGGCGGCGGTGAGGGCGTCGACCTCGGCGGGGGTCCAGCCGAGGTCCGCGAGGGGTTCGGCGCGCGGGTCGGCGAGCAGGGCGACGGGGACGGGGATGCCGCAGGCGCGCAGGGCGGCGAAGTGCAGGCCGCCGCGCAGCTCGCGCAGCAGCATCAGGGCGTGGCCGAGGCGCTGCGGGCCGCCGTGCGGGCGGTCGGCGGCGCGCAGGCCCGCGAACAGCAGCAGCCCGCCCGCGCCCGCGTGGTCGACCACCTCGAAGATGAGGTCGGCGGTGCGGTCGGGGGTGGTGGCCCCGGCCAGGGCGGTGGCCGACCACTGGCGCAGGCCCTCCAGGTAGGCGGCGAGGGCGTCCTCGGCCAGGAGCGTGCAGTCGGCGTGCGCCTGCTCGACGACCTGGGCGGGGTGCACGCCCAGGGCCTCGGTGGCCACGGCCGGGGTCGGGGCGCCCAGCGCGCTGGCCCGGCCCACCAGGCGCAGCACGCCCGCGGGCTGGCCCGCCGCCGCCTCCTGCTCCGCCAGCTCCGGCGAGGTGAGGAACGCGCCCCCGAGCCCGTGCACGACGTCGCGGGTGTCGGCGGCGGTGGAGACGGCGGTCACGGCCGCAACGGTGTCACGGAATCGCCGGGAACCGCAATGGCGCGGGTCCCCGGCGGCCGTGGGAACGGGTTGTCGGGAATGGGGCCGTCGGAAATCGCGCCGCGTGAATCGGCGCTGACCGGATCGACAAGGCTCGAATCGGCACGGCTCGAATCAGCGCTGACTGAATCAGCGCCGACCGGGTCGGCGCTGACCGGATCGGCGCCGCGGTCACGGGGTCAGCGGCGCACCGGCGGGACGCCGTCCTCGCCGTCGACCAGGCCCAGCATCTCCAGCAGTTCGCGGCAGTCACCGGCGTCGGTGGCCCCGCGGGCGACGGCGACCCTGGCGCGGCGGACCTGCTCGTCGGAGACCCTGGCGGAGTCGCCGGAGCGGGGCGCGGGCACGCCGCCGGTGTACGGGGCGCTCGACAGGGTGTCCTCGCGCAGGAGGAAACTCCGCACTTCAAGGGATCCACTCATCATTTCCTCCCCGGCTTTTTGTTTGGGCGTGAGGCTATGAGACAACTCCGGACCCCGGCAGCCCCCCGGCGAGTGAACCCCGGCGGGGCCGCAGGTTGCGGAAAGTGACCGGTATTCGCGGTGGTTGGCCGGCCGCCCACGGGCGGCACCGGTCCCGCGCCCGCACCGGACGGCGTCCGGTTGCCACACCCCTACCCCCTAGGGGTATCGTCGACGGCATGGAGCACCAGCACCGGCCCGGGTACAGCGGCGCGAAGGACGCGCACCAGCGGCGGCTGCGGCGGGTCGAGGGCCAGGTCCGCGGCTTGCAGCGGATGGTCGACGAGGACGCCTACTGCATCGACGTGCTGACGCAGGTGTCCGCGGCCACCAAGGCGCTGCAGGCCTTCGCCCTCGAACTGCTGGAGGAGCACCTGGCCAGCTGCGTCGTCGACGCCGCCCGCGAGGGCGACGAGGCCGCGGCCGTGAAGGTGCGCGAGGCCGCCGACGCCATCGCCCGCCTCGTCCGCTCCTGAGCACACCCGGCACAGCCACACCCAGCGCGACAGCGCAGAGCACACCCACGCAGGAGGGGACCACCGTGTCCGTGCAGAACACCTACACCGTCACCGGCATGACCTGCGGCCACTGCGCCGCCTCGGTCACCGAGGAGATCTCCGAGCTGTCCGGGGTCACCGACGTCGCCGTGGACGTGCCCACCGGCGCGGTCACCGTGACCAGCGACGCCGAACTCGACCGCGCCTCCGTCGCCGCCGCGGTGACCGAGGCGGGCTACCAGCTGGCCGGCTGAGACCGGCCCCACCGCGAGGGGAGCGCACGTGACCACCACCGAGCGCGGCGCCGGACCGGGCACCGCCGAGCAGGGCACCGAGCTGGGCACCGTCGAGCTGGACATCGGCGGCATGACCTGCGCGTCCTGCGCCAACCGGGTCGAGCGCAAGCTCAACAAGCTCGACGGCGTGCGGGCCACGGTCAACTTCGCCACCGAGCGCGCCACCGTCACCACGCCCACCGGGCTGCCGCTGGAGCGGCTGGTCGGCGCCGTGGAGGCCGCGGGCTACACCGCGGCACCGGTGGCCGAGGAGCCCGCGGACGAGGCCGCCGACGACGCCGCGTTCGACGACGAGGCGGGTGAGCTGCGCGAGCGGTTCCTGCTCTCGGCGCTGCTCAGCGCCCCGGTGGTGGCCGTGTCGATGGTCCCGGCGTGGCAGTTCCCCACCTGGCAGTGGGTGGTGTTCGCGCTCGCGTCGGTGGTCGTGGTCGTCTGCGCGTGGCCGTTCCACCGGGCCGCCGCGGTGAACCTGCGGCACGGCGCGACCACCATGGACACCCTGGTGTCCATGGGCGTCGTGGTGGCCTACCTGTGGTCGGCCTACGCGCTGCTGTTCGGCGGCGCGGGCGAGGTGGGCCTGCGCCACGAGTTCAGCCTGCTGCCCGGCGGCGGGCACACCGCGGACGTCTACTTCGAGGTCGGCGTCGCCGTGACCACGTTCCTGCTGCTCGGCCGCTGGCTGGAGGCGCGCTCGAAGCGGCGGGCGGGCTCGGCGCTGCGGGCGCTGCTGGCCCTGGGCGCCAAGGACGTCGCGGTGCTGCGCGGCGGCACCGAGGTGCGGGTTCCGATCGGCGGGCTGCGCGCGGGGGAGCTGTTCGTGGTGCGGCCCGGGGAGAAGGTGGCCACCGACGGCGAGGTCGTCGAGGGCGGCTCCGCGGTCGACCGCTCGCTGGTCACCGGCGAGTCGGTGCCCGAGGAGGTCGGCCCCGGCGCCGCGGTCGTCGGCGGCACGCTCAACACCAGCGGCAGGCTCGTCGTGCGGGCCACCCGGGTCGGCGCGGACACCCAGCTGGCGCAGATGGCGCGGCTGGTGGAGCAGGCCCAGACCGGCAAGGCGCAGGTGCAGCGGCTGGCGGACCGGGTCTCGGCGGTGTTCGTCCCGGTGGTGCTGGTCATCGCCGCCGCCACCCTGGCGGGCTGGCTGCTCAGCGGCGCGGCCGCCGACGCCGCCGTCACCGCCGCGGTGGCCGTGCTGGTGATCGCCTGCCCGTGCGCGCTGGGCCTGGCCACGCCGACGGCGCTGCTGGTCGGCACCGGCCGGGGCGCGCAGCTGGGCATCCTGGTCAAGGGCCCGGAGGTGCTGGAGTCCACCCGCCGGGTCACCACGGTCGTGCTGGACAAGACCGGCACGGTCACCACCGGCCGGATGTCGGTCGCGGAGCTGCTGCCCGCCGAGGGCGTCACCGCCGAGCGGCTGCTGCGGGTGGCCGGGGCGGTGGAGTCCGGCTCCGAGCACCCGATCGCCCGGGCCATCGCCGCCCGCGCCGCCGAGGACGCGCCGCTGCCGCCGGTCGAGCACTTCCACAGCACCGAGGGCCTGGGCGTCACCGGCGTGGTGGCGGGGGAGGACGTGGTGGTGGGCCGCCCCCGGCTGCTGGCCCAGCACGGCGTCGCGGGCGTCAACGAGCTGGAGCGGGCCAGGGCCGAGGCCGAGGCGCGCGGCAGCACGGTCGTCGCGGTCGCCGCGGGCGGCCGGGCGCTCGGCCTGGTCGCGGTGGCCGACGCGGTGAAGGCCACCAGCGCGGCGGCGATCACCGCGCTGCGCGACCTGGGGCTGCGGCCGGTGCTGCTCACCGGCGACAACACCCGGGTGGCCGAGGCGGTCGCGGCGCGGGTCGGCATCACCGACGTCATCGCGGAGGTGCTGCCCGGGGAGAAGGTCGACGCGGTGCGCCACCTGCAATCCCGGGGCGAGGTCGTGGCCATGGTGGGCGACGGGGTCAACGACGCGCCCGCGCTGGCCGCGGCCGACCTGGGCCTGGCCATGGGCACCGGCGCCGACGCGGCGATCGAGGCGGGCGACCTCACCCTGGTCCGCGGCGACCTGCGGTTGGCGGCCGACGCGATCCGGCTGTCCCGGCGCACCCTGGCCACGATCAAGGGCAACCTGTTCTGGGCCTTCGCCTACAACGCCGCGGGCATCCCGCTCGCCGCGTTCGGCCTGCTCAACCCGATGCTCGCGGGGGCGGCGATGGCCCTGTCCAGCGTGTTCGTGGTGTCCAACAGCTTGCGCCTGCGGGGGTTCCGGGCCAGCGCGAGCTGAGCGGGGGCGCACCCGGGGCGTGTCGACGAGGCGACAACCGGGTGAACGACACGGGGATTTCCCCCTCCCGCCAGACGCGTGCGCGTGCAACAATCGTGGTGCTGGCCCTCCCCCGGTCAGCATCTGTGGAGATCCCCCCGGCCCCCGCGTTCCTCCCCCTGGCGCGGGGGCCTCTCCACGTCCGCGCAGGTCAGCACCCGGGCGCCCAGTGGCGCACCGCACACGGCTCGCAGGCGCGCACCCGGCCGGCTATCGTGTCCCGGTGCCTTTTCCCTCTTTCGGACGCAACAAGTCGGACGCCAAGCAGTCCGACGGCACCAACCCCGGGCGCCACCGCACGCCACTGCGGGACCAGGAGCAGGAGGAGGTCCCGGACAACGACCTGGAGGACTACCTCGCCGCGCTCGCACCCGACAGCGACCCGGAGTCGACCGGCGCGGGCCGCCGCTTCGGCAGCGCCGAGGTGCACCAGCTGAGGCTCCCGCTCGCCGCCAACGAGCAGCTGCGCGAGGTCGCCGCCTACCGCAACACCTCCCCGATGGCGCTGGCCCAGGAGTGGGTCATGCAGCGCCTGGAGTGGGAGATCCAGCAGATCCGGGAGTCCTAGCGGTTCGCGTGCGACAGCCCCGGCCCGCTGCTGGACCGGGGCTGTCGCACGTGGTCAGCCGGTGCCGCTCCCGCGCGGCGGGTGACTACTGGAGCGGGACGACGTTCGTGGCCTGCGGGCCCTTGGTGCCCTGGCCGACCTCGAACTCGACCCGCTGGTTCTCCTCCAGCGTCCGGAAGCCCTTCGACTGGATCTCGGAGTAGTGGACGAAGACATCGGCCTCGCCGTTGTCCTGGGCGATGAACCCGTAGCCCTTCTCCGAGTTGAACCACTTGACGGTGCCCTGTGCCATAAACCTGCCTCCAACGCAGGAGCTCAGGGGCTGCACCGTGCAGCCCCCAGGCCGCCCCGGGCGGTACCCCCGCCCCTGTGCGACGGAAGAGCAGCGCGCCCGCGTCGTCGTTCCGCGAGCGTGTAAGCACGAACACAGAAACTACGGCCAGCGACCAGAAGAGTACGGGGTGAATCTCCGGCGCACTACTGCCTGACGGGCATCCTGCTAGGCCGAGCGGGTGATGCTCTTCGGCACTCAGCGCGACGGCCACATCGCTGTCCGGATGCGACCGCCGCACGCCGACCCCCACGCCGCGATGTGTCTCGCGTCACAGGCCGGAACGGCCAACGACCGGCGGCGCCGGAGCGTCGATACGGGTGTACCCGCGAGGCGGGTCGGCGAGTGCTTTTCCGTGGGGGAAGAGGCCGTGGGGGAACAGGAGCAGGACATGCAGAGGCCGAAGCGCTGGGTCCCGGCGCTGCTGGGCGCGGGGGTCGCGGCGGCGCTGGCGCTGGGCGGGTGCAGCGCGGACGGACCGGTCACCGCGGCGGGCGGCGCGGGCGTGGAGCGCGCCGAGCAGCAGGCGGTCGCCACGTCGGCGGCGGTCACCACGACCCCGGCGGCGGGGGCCGTCGACGTCGCGCCCGGGGTGCCCGCGAGCGTGACCGTGGCGGGCGGGTCGCTGGTCGAGGTGGCGCTGACCAACCCGGACGGCAAGCGGGTGGCGGGGAACCTGGCCGCGGACAAGAAGTCCTGGGTGACCACCGAGGACCTGGGCTACGGCAAGACCTACACGTGGTCGGGCACCGCGACCGGCGCCGACGGCGCCGCGGTGCCGCTGGCGGGCGCGTTCACCACCGCCAAGCCCAAGCGGCAGGTGGGCGCCAGCATCAACACCGGCGACGGCCAGACCTACGGGGTCGCCATGCCGATCGCGGTCACCTTCGACGCGGCGGTCAAGGACAAGGTCGCCGCCGAGCAGGCGCTGGAGGTGGAGACCTCGGTGCCCACCGAGGGCGCGTGGGCGTGGCTGGACGACCGCCGGGCGCACTGGCGGCCCAAGGAGTACTGGAAGCCGGGCACCCAGGTCACCGTCACCGTCGACATCTACGGCCGCGACCTCGGCGGCGGCACCTACGGCCGGGCCGACCTCACCTCCGCGTTCACCATCGGCCGGTCCCAGGTGGTCCAGGCCAACACCCAGACCCACCGCATGGTCGTCCTCCGCGACGGGGTGCCGGTGATGGACTTCCCGGCCTCCATGGGCCTGGACTCCGACCCGGGCCGCGTCACCCGCAGCGGCACCCACGTCGTGATGAGCAAGCACGCCACCTACGGCATGACCAACCCCAAGTACGACTACGAGAACGTCGTCGTCCCCTGGGCCGTCCGCATCTCCAACAACGGCGAGTTCGTCCACGGCTACGCCCCCTCCATCCCCCAGCAGGGCAAGCGCAACGTCAGCCACGGCTGCATCAACCTCAGCCCCACCAACGCCAAGGCCTACTACGACACCGCCCTGCCCGGCGACCCCGTCGAGATCACCGGCAGCACCCAACAGCTCGGCCCCGCCGACGGCGACTACTACGACTGGGCCATCCCCTGGTCCCAGTGGACCACCATGGCCGCCACCAACAACTAGACGGCCGCCACCGACGAGACGGCAGCACAGCCCCATGGGGACGGCCCGCGCAAGCGGCCCGTCCCCATGGGGCTTCCCGGAGAACGCAACCACCCGCACGAGCTGAGCCCGGACAGCCGGCCCTGCCCGGTTGGGTGGATCCGCTTGGCTGGGGGAGGCGATCATGTGCTACCCAACGGGACGGGCGGGCGTCTTTTCAGCCCGCCTTTTCCCGCCCGACAGCACATGATCGCCGTAGGGGCCCCGGCCAAGCGCATCCACCCAACCGGGCCCACCACCCCAGCCCCCGAACCTCCCGCGACGCCAAGCGCCCACCCAACCGACCCACAACGAAAACCCGACGAGCGCCCACACCCCCACCACCCCGGCTACGGTTGCCCCCGTGAGCCGCTTCGCCGCCCTGGGCCAGGTGCTGGGCCAGCCACCGAGCGCCCCCGAGGACGACGAGGTGGCGACCGGGACGCTGGTCGTGCGCGCCTCCGGGGCCAGCGCCGCCCGCCAGGCCCTCGACGCCGCCCGCGGCGCTCGGTCGAAGGCCGACCCGGAGCGGGTGCAGCTGCTGATGCGCGCCACCCTGCCCCGCCACCTGCCGCCGCAGGGCACCACGACCACCTTCGGCGACTGCGCGCTGCACGCCCAGCCGGGGGAGCGCCAGGGGATGCTCCTGCTGACCGCGGCCACCCACAAGCTCTCCATCGACTTCAGCGAGCTGCGCCCGCTGCTGTTCCGCCAGGTGCCGATCGACCGCGGGCTGCAGGCGCTGTTCACCACGTCCGCGGCCCACCTGCTCTCGGTGGCGGAGACCCTCGACCCGCACGGCGCGAAGTCCTACCTGCTGGGCCTGGCCGACCTGGTCCTGCGCACGGCGCTGCGCTCGGAGCTGGACCGGGCGGACGCCCTGGCCACCCGCAGGCGCGCGGCGACGGAGTACATCCGCGACCACCTCTCCGACCCCGCCCTCACCGCGGAGCGGATCGCCGACGCCCTCTTCATCTCCCGCCGCCGCCTCTACCAGCTGTTCGACGACGGCGAGGGCGTGTCCGGCCGCATCCGCGCGCTGCGCGTCGAGCGGGCCAAGGAGCTGCTGGCCGACCCGGCCCTGGGCGTCCGGGCGATCGGGGAGATCAGCCGCCAGTGCGGGTTCGCCAACGCCGCGCACTTCTCCCGCACGTTCCGCAAAGCCGTGGGCCAGACCCCGCGCGACTACCGGGACCAGGTGCTCGGAGGTCCGTAGCCGCGGGCGGTCAGCCGAAGGCCACCGAGGACACCAGCCGCCCCAGCACGCCCGCCAGCTCCAGCCAGCCCCGGCCGGTGGTGGAGTGCAGGGTGAACACCGCCATCCGCCGCCCGCCCGGTTCCACCACCACCGCTTGCAGCTGGCAGCCCGCCTCGACCGCCGGGATGCGGTCCGCGATGACCACCGGGTAGCCCTGCTCGGTGCACGACTCGGTGACGTCCTGGATGTCCGGCCCGGCCGCGCCCTCCAGGTACCGGCGCAGCTCCGCCGCCGCGTCCGGCCCGTGCGGGGCGTCGGACACCACCACCAGCGCCACCAGCACCGCCGGGTCGGCCGCGGCGTGCTCGACGACGGCCACGAGCCCGGCGCCGTGGGCGTGGGCCAGCTCGGCGGCCTCCTCGGCGGACTGGCGGACCCCCGGGTCGTGGGCGGCCTCGGGGCCGCGGGCGCGCACCATCAGCGCGGCCAGCTCGTCGGCGGTGCGCTCGGGGGAGGCCAGCGACACCGGGGTCACCCCAGCGACGGACGCGAGCCTCACCGGCGTCCCGGTCCGCGCGGTTCGACGACGACGATCGGTTCCCGGCTGGTCTGCGCCGGGATGAGCGCGGCGGCGAGCGCGGCACCGGCCCCGCGCGGCGGTCGCACCGGGCTGCCGGGGGTGGAGACCAGCCGGGCCAGGGCGGCGGCGGTCGCGGAGGCGCCTGCGAGGACGGGGCCGACCGGGTGCGGCCGGGGCTGCTCGCCGGGGGCGCCGCGCAGCGCGTCGAGGGCGTCGGCGGTGCGGGCCGCGGCCTCGTCGTGCCCGGCCGCCAGCGTGCGGGCCGTGCGCAGCACCTCGTCCAGCTGGGCGCGCAGGTCGGTGACGGCCGCCTCCGCCGCGGCGTGGTGCACGCCCGCGGCGGCGGCCGCGGTGGGCGTGGCGGCCAGGTCGAGCGCGTTGCGGGCGGTGTGGGCGTCGTCCTCGGCGTCGGTGATCCCGGCGCGCAGCCGCCGGGCGCGGGCGTCGAGGTCCGAGGCGACCCGGCGGTTGTCAGCGAGCACCTGGGCCCACTCGTCGAGCAGGCGGGCGGCCGCGCGCAGCCGGGTGGCCACGGCGTCGACGTCGGTCGGGACGGCGGCGGCGCGGGCGGCGAAGGCGTCGGCGGCGGCACCGCCCCAGCCCTCGGCCGCGGCCGTCGCGCGCTGGACGGCGGGCGGCACCTGGCGCAGCGCGTCGGCGGCGGCGACCTGCTCGGCGGCCGCGGCGGCGACCGCCCCCGGGTCGCCCGGCGCCGGGTCGAACCCCAGCCCTGGATGGCTCACCGGCCCACCCTCCCACGCGCTGCCCCGGCACGGCCCGCCCGTGCCCGGTCGATCACCCGCACGGCCGTCAGGGGCGCAGCCCGCGCAGGGTGTCCGCCGCGTCCTCTTCGGCCTCGACGTAGGCGGAGCCGGTGCCCGCCAGCGCCGCGGCGGCGGCGGACAGCGCCGAGCGCGTCCCGTCCAGGGCCGCCGCCGCGTCCTCGGTGAACGCGGTCAGGGCCGCAGCCAGCCGGGGCGGCCCCGCGTGGGCGGGCAGCGCCCGGTCCAGCGCCGCCTCGGCGAGAGCGTCGGCGGTGTGGCGCAGGTGGCGCTCCGCGACGGCCAGCTCGGCGGGGTCCGCCCGGTAGCCGCTCACGCGCCGAAGACGGGCGGGTAGGCCGGGGGCAGGTCGTCGAAGAAGTCCATGCCCTCCTCGTACTTGTTCTTGTGCTCGCCGTCCTCTTCGCCCTGCGCGCCCGCGCCACCGGGGGCCATGCCGGGCATCATCCCGGAGCCCCCGCGGCCACCGGTCGCGGCTTCGGCGGCCACGGCGGCACCCCGCGGCAGGCCTGCGCCCGCCCCGGCACCCGCGCCGCGGCCACCAGCCCCGGCACCGGCCTCCGCGGCCGCGCCGCCTCCAGCGCCGTACCCGCCTGCCCCGTAGCCGCCGGGCCCGAAGGCGCCCACGCCGACCCCGCCGGTGCCGCGGGTGTAGTCCGAACCGCCCGCGCCACCGGGGCCGAAGCCGCCCGCGTACCCCGGGCCGTAGCCGCCGCCCGCCCCGCCCGGACCGCCGGGGGAGGTGCCGCCGGGCGAGGTCCCCGCCCAGCTGGGGCTGGTGCCGCCGTCGAGCGGCGGGCCGCTCGGGTCGGTGCCGCCCTGGTCACCGGGGCCGCCCTGGTCGCCCGGCCCACCGGGGCCGCGCGGGGGCTGGGGCAGCGGGGTGACCGGGTGCTCCTTGACGTCCACCGGGGACAGCGGCGCGTCCTGCTTGGGCTCGAACACCGGCAGCCGGTCGTGCACGTCCTGGCTGCGGCCCGCGTAGGCCTCCATGACCCGGACCGCCTCGGCCTTGGCCGCGTTGCGCTCCTCCAGCTTGGGCCGCTGGTCGTCGGTCATCTGGGCGAGCATCGCGGCGCTGGCCGGGTCGTTGCCGACCTTGACGTCGTAGCCGTTCATGAAGTTGGTCTCGGCGTAGTAGTACACCGGCTCGGGCATGGCCGTCTGCGCCCGCGCGATCGCCCGCCCGTACTCCGACAGGCCAGCGCCGATCTGCGAGGCGGTGTGCCCCGCGGTGTCGGCCCACTGGGTGAGCTGGGTGTTCGACTCGGCCGCGCGCACCGCCGCCGGGCCGCGCCAGGTCTCCAGCAGCCTGCCCATCACCCGGTGCACGCCCGCGGTGGTGTCGTTGATGGACGACGACAGCTCCGCCCAGCTCTGCGCCTGCGCCCCCACGTTGTCCGGGCGGGCCTTCATGACCATGTTGTACAGCTCGGGGTGGGTGTAGGCGTCCCACCGGATGCTGGCGAAGTCCTCGACGGACCGGTTGCGCTTCTTCACCTTGGCGCGCCGCGCGTCCTGGCGCTCCTGCTTGTCGCTGCGCCCGTGCAGCTCGGAGTAGTAGCCGCCGCGGATCGGGTGCCTGCGTTCCTCGGCCATCAGAGGGTCCCCCTGTGCACGGTGGTCATGCCGTCGGCGATCTGGGTGAAGGCCTGCGCGCGCTCGGCGTCGGTGGCGGTGTAGGCGGCCAGCGCCTCCCCGATCCAGGTGCGCACCTGCGCGACCTCCGCGATGTACTCGTGCAGCGCGGCCTCCACGCCGCCCTCGGCGTCGGCGCGGTGCAGGAACTCGCGGCGCATCGGCGCGGCGACCGGGCCGGTGCCGTCGTGCAGCGGCTCGGTGAGCGAGCGGGCCAGCGCGAGCTGCGCCTCCAGCTGGGACTGCAACGCGCCCAGCTCGGCCTCGGTGGCCTGGAGCTCGGCGGGGCTGAGCTGGACCCCGTCCATGTTCTCGCCCTGGACGGAGTGGTCGCCCCTGGCGGTCTCGCGCACCCGCTCGGGCACGGCCGCCACCCAGTTGCCGTCGCCGCCGCGCTCGCGCGCCAGCCGCTCCAAGCCCTGCTCCGTGCGGACCCGCGTCATCAGCCCTCCAACGCCGCCGGTGGGGAGTTGTCCGGCCCCACTCCTGCCCGGTAACAGACTGGCCTGCCCCGCCGCGTGGTTCCACCCCCACCCGCCGGTAGTGCACAGGTGAGCACGTACCACGCACAAACCGGCAACAACCGCGCCCACCCAGCTCGTGCCGCGTTCTCCCTGGTGGCAGCGGCCCTCACCACGGCGGCGCCGGTCCGCCCGCCTGCGGGGACGGCGGGTCGGCCCGCCCGCCCCGGACCCCCGGCCCCGGGACCTGCCCCGGGTGGCCGAGCACCAGCCCGGCCAGCCGCTCGGCCAGCTCCGAGCAGCGCTCCAGCGCGGCGACCGCGTCTTCGTCCACACCCCGACGGTGCGGGGTGCGGGGGTGGGCGCGCGAGCCCTGGTGCACGCACGCGCAAGGCCGGTGCACGCCGTGGGGGTCCGCCGACCGCCCGGACTAAGTTACCCTCCAGTAATGACCCGGACGACCGAGCAGCCCTGGCCGCCGCTGCCCACCGAGGCACCCGAGCGCCACGCCGACGCGCCCGCCGCGGGCACCGACCTGCCCTCGCACTACGCGCACTGCTTCGGCTGCGGCGAGCGCATCGAGCAGGGCCTGCACCTGCGCACCACGGCCTGCGAGGGCGTCGCGATCCGCTCCACCTTCACCGTCACCGCCGCCCACCAGGGCGCGCCCGGCCTCGCCCACGGCGGGCTGCTGGCCTGCGCGTTCGACGAGGCGCTGGGCGCGGCGGTGGCCAACCTGCTGCGCAGGCCCGCGGTGACGGCCAAGCTGGAGACCGAGTTCGTCCGCCCGGTGCCGGTCGGCACGACCCTGCACATCGACGCCCACCTCGACGGCGTCGCGGGCCGCAAGGTCTACGTCTCGGCCGAGGGCAGGCTCGGCGGCGAGGACGGCGACGTGGCGGTGCGCGCGCGGGCGCTGTTCGTGCAGGTGAAGCTGACCCACTTCCTCGAGCACGGCAGGCCGGAGGACCTGCGCAAGATCGCCGCCGACCCCTCGCTGCTCAACCGGCGGGCCGTGGAGCTGAATCCGTAACCTGGCGGCATGCTCTTCGCCGTCCTCGGCCTGCTCGTCGTCCTCCTGCACTACTACCTCTGGAAGAGGCTGGTGCGGGACGTGTTCACGAGCGGGCGCGCGCGTCTGGTCGGGACGGTCGTCCTGGTGGTGCTCGTCGTCTGCGTGCTGGCCACCCTGACCCTGGCCAGGGTCGTCCCGCCGCAGGTCGGGGCCTGGTTCGCCTGGCCCGGCTACATCTGGCTGGCGCTGTTCCTCTACCTCATGCTCGCGCTGCTGGTGCTGGAACTGGTGCGGCTGGCACTGCGCCCGTGGGTGCGCGCCGACCCCGCCGCGGCGCAGGCGGAGCCCACCACCGCGGAAACCGAGGCAGAGCCGCGAAAGCCCGTCGTGGGGCGCCGGGTGTTCCTCGCCAGGTCCGCCGCGGTGGTGGCGGGTGTGGCGTCGGCCACGACCGTCGGCGTGGGGATGGGCACAGCGCTGGGCGGCCCGCAGCTCAAGCGGGTGCCGGTGCCGGTGGGCGGGTCCGCGCTGCGCGGCTACCGGATCGCGGTGGTCTCCGACATCCACCTGGGGCCGATCTCCGGCCGCGCGCACACCGAGCGGATCGTCCGGGCGATCAACGAGACCGAGCCGGACCTGGTCGCCATGGTGGGCGACCTGGCCGACGGCTCGGTGCCGGAACTGGGCGAGGCCGCCGCCCCGCTGCGCGACCTGGTTTCGCGCGAGGGCACGTTCTTCGTCACTGGCAACCACGAGTACTACAGCGGACACGAGCAGTGGATCACCGAGCTGGAGCGCCTGGGCCTGCACTACCTGCGCAACGAGCACACCCTCGTCGCGGGCGACCGGCTGACCCTCGCGGGCGTCCCGGACGTCACCGGGAAGTCCTTTTCGGACGCCCCGGACATCCCCGAGGCGTTGCGGGGCAGGCGCCCCGAGCTGCCGACCGTGCTGCTGGCCCACCAGCCGGTGCAGGTGGCGGACGCCGCGGCGGCCGGGGTCGACCTCCAGCTCTCCGGCCACACCCACGGCGGGCAGCTGTGGCCGTTCCACTACGCCGTGCGCGCCGCCCAACCCGCCGTGTCCGGTCTGTCGCAAGTGGACGGCACGTGGCTGTACGTGTCCAACGGCGCCGGGTTCTGGGGCCCGCCGGTGCGCGTGGGCGCCCCGCCGGACATCACCGTCGTCGAGCTGGGCGGCCCGTCCCAGGGCCCGTCCTAGGTGATCGTGCGCGGGCGGATCGCGTTGGCGCGGTCCACCAGCGCGTGCCGCTCCTCGACGGTGCCCGCGAGCCGCGCCAGGCCCCGGTAGCAGGCCTCCAGGCCGAACCGCAGCTCCCGCTCGTCGAGCCGGTGCCCGAGCACGGTGCGCGGCGAGCCCGCCCGCGCCCCCGAGCGCACCCACCGGTGGGCGGCCTCCAGCACGTCGGCGGCCAGCCGGGTGCGCCGCTCGGCGTCCAGCGGCAACCGCTCCAGGCGGGCGGCGGCGTCGTGCAGGTCGGCCTCGGCGACCTGGTCGTGCCCGTCCGGCTCGGCCGCGCGGACCTTGACGCGGATGGCGGCGACCTGGGCGTTGAGGTGGTGGGCGGAGGTGTCGGGCACCTGCTCCAGCACCTCGATCGCCCCGCCCCGCGCGCCCTGGGCCAGGTACACCCTGGCCAGGCCGAACGCGGCGCTGACCACCGAGCGGTCGGTGCGCCACACCAGCTCGTAGAACCGGGCGGCGGCGAAGTGGTCGCCCGCCTGCTCGGCGCTGGCCGCCAGCGCCAGCTTCGGCGCCAGCTCCCCGGGCACGGCGTCGTAGACCCGGTCGAACGCCTCGCGCGCGGCCGCCGGGTCGCCCGAGACCAGGGCGACGAGCCCGTGGAACCAGTCCGGCCGCCACTCCGCCGGGTCGGTGGCGAGCCTGCGCGCACCCTCCAGCTCCGAGCGCGCCGCCCGCAGGTCGCCCTGCTCGATGCGCGCGCGCACCAGCCGCAGCCGCACCTCGATGGAGTCCTGCGGGGCGCTGTGCAGCGCCGCCACCAGCTCCGCGGGCTCGGTGGCGGTGATGCTGGCCAGCACGGTCGCGGCGTGGTCGTCGGTGTCGACCAGGGGCAGCGGCAGCACGCTGGCGACCTCCGCGGCGGGCGGCAGCGGCAGCACCGGCCCGTCCCCGCGCCCCACCGACGCCCCGAACGAGCGGGTGTCCACCCCGAACACCGCCGACACCCCGGGCCGGGGCCGCCCGGTGCCCAGCGCCATGACCTCGCGCAGCACCCCGGTGAGCTGGTCGGCCATCTCGCCCGCGGAGGTGAACCGCTTGAGCGGGTCGGCGTGCGTGGCCCGCTTGAGCACCCGGTGGTAGCTGCCGAACAGGGCGAACAGCGGCTCGGCGTCGGGGCCGGGAAGGGTGTGCTTGTACCGGGTGGTGTACCCGGCGAACTCGATCGACAGCACCGCCAGGGTCCGCCCGACGGTGTAGATGTCGGAGGCGACGGTGGCGCCCTCGGTCGCCAGCTCGGGGGCGGCGTACCCGGCGGTGAAGAACAGCGGGCTCTCGTAGTCGTCGGTCTTGCGCACCGCGCCGAGGTCGATCAGCTTGAGCTGCTCCCCGGTCTGGATCACGTTGTCCGGCTTGAGGTCGCAGTAGAGCATGTCGATGCTGTGCAGGTAGCCGATGGCGGGCAGGATCTCCAGCCCGTAGGCGATCACCTGCCCGATCGGCAGCGGCTCGGCGCGCCCGGTCACCCGGTGGTGCTCCAGGGCGAGCTGGCGCAGCGACTGGCCGCCGACGTACTCCATGACGATGTAGCCCACCAGCGACCCGGTCTGCGGGTCCGGGTGCTGCACGAAGTTGTAGATCTTGACGACGTTCGGGTGCTCCACCTCGGCCAGGAACCGCCGCTCAGCCACCACGCTGGCCATCGAGGTGGCGTCGCCGGTGTCGATCAGGCCCTTGAGCACCACCCAGCGCCCGGACACGTTGTGGTCCTTGGCCAGGTAGATCCACCCCAGCCCGCCGTAGGCGATGCTGCCCAGCACCTCGTACTGCCCGCCGACGAGGTCCCCGCGCACCAGCCGCGGCCGGAAGTTGAACGCCTGCCCGCACGTCGGGCACGTCCCCTCCGGCGACCCGCCGCGCCCCACCTCGGCGCCGCAGTTGGTGCAGAACCGCTTGTTCTCCGCCACCACCGGGTCGTCGAGCACCGCGCTCGCCGGGTCCTTCGGCGGCACCGGCGGCACCTCCACCAGCCCCGCCCCCAACCGGCCCCGGGCGCTGGCGCGCGACGCGGTGCGCCGACCGGTCGTCGGGAACGCCCCCGACCCGGTGCCCGGCACCGCCTCCCCCGGCTGCGTCGGCTCCGGCCGGACCGGCTCCCCGTGCTGGGTCGGCTCCGGCTCCTCCACCCGCGGCGGCTCGATGCTCTGGGTGAGGGTGGGGATCTCCAGCACGCTGGTCGGGTGGTCGTGCCCGTGGAAGTCGTCGTCTTGGGCGTTGTCCTGGGCGTCATCAAGGGATGGGTGGGGCGGGTGGGGTTGGGGGGCCACCGGCCGCAGGTGCTGCTCGGTGGGCGCCGAGCGCGGGCGGGTGTGCTGGTCGGTGGGGGCGGCCGAGGCGGGCCTGGGCTGCTGCTGGGTGGGCGCGTGCGCGCCGGGCCGCCGGTGTTGCTCGGTGGGCGCCGCCGGACCCCCTGCCCGCGCGTGCTGCTCCGCGGGCGGACCTGCGTGCCGCCCACGCCCATCGCCGCCGGGTGCCTGCCTGCCCGGACCGTCGAGGCGCCGCTGCTGCTCAACCTGGCCGCGCCCACCGTCGCCGCGGCCCTGCTGAGCGGTGCCCTCCGGGCGTCGGTGCTGCTCGGTGGGCGCACCCGGGCCGCCGGGCCGCTGCTGGGCAGGGCCGTCGGGGCGTCGGTGCTGGTCGGTGGGGGCTGGGCGGGCGCCCGGCTGCTGGGGCGGGCCGGGCGGGGGCTGGTGGGCGGGCCTGGGGTGCGTGCCCGTGCCACCGCGCTGGTCGCCCTGGGGCGGGCGTGGTTGCTGGTCGGTCGGCCCGGGGCCACCCGGGCGACCCTGGGGTGGCCACGGCTGGCCCGCCCACTGCGGTCCGGGGCCGCCCCGCGGCGCGGGCCCGCCGCCCTGCTGACCGGGGGCGGGCGACCCGCCGCCCCGCTGCTGCCACCCGCCCGGCGGCAGCGGCCGGGAGCCGCTGCGCTCGCCAGGGGCCTGCCGCGGGCCGGTCCGCTCGTCCGGGCGGGGGCGGAAGGGCAGGTCGGGGCGCGGGCGGTCGTCCGGCTGGGGTGCGAGGTCGTCGGCCACGGTCAGTCCCGGTAGCGGGCGGTCGGCGGGGTGGGGGGTTGGCCGGTGCTGGTGAGCCACTGGGTGTAGCTGCGGGTCCAGGAACCCGACCCGATGGACTCGCGCAGCACCGCGTTGACGAAGCGGACCAGGTCCTCGCTCTGCTTGGCGATGCCGATGCCGTAGGGCTCCTCGGTGAAGCGCGGGCCGACCATCCGGACGTTGGGGTCCTGGGCGACCATGCCCGCCAGGATGGTGTCGTCGGTGGACACGGCCGCGACCTGGCCCTGCTGGAGCAGCACCAGGCAGTCGGACCAGTTGTCGACGGCCACCAGCTGCGGGCGGGCGGGGGCGGCGCTGAGCCGGTTGATCGAGGTGGAGCCCTTGGCCGCGCAGACCCGCTGCCCGCCGAGCTGGTCGACGCCCTGCACGCCGGAGGACTTCTCCACCAGGACCCGCTGGCCCGCGGTGTAGTAGACCTGGGAGAAGTTGATCTTCGCCCAGCGCTCGCAGGTGGCGGTCATGGTGCGCACGACCACGTCGACCTCGCCGCTGGTGATCGCGTCGATGCGCTCGGCGGAGGTGATGACCTTGAACTGGACCCGGCCGGGGTCGCCGAAGATGGCCTGGGCGATCTCGCGGACCCGGTCGATGTCGAAGCCCTGCAGGGCGTTGGTGGTGGGGTCGCGGAAGCCGAACAGGTAGGTGTTCTGGTCCACGCCCGCGATCAACCGGCCGCGGTCCTGGATGGCGCGCATCGTCGACCCCGCGGGCATGGCCCCCGGCGGCGGCAGGTCGGTGGGGCGCAGGCTGGCGGTGGGGTCGCACTGGGGGACGGGCGCGCCCCCCGCCGAGGTGGTGGCCGGGTTGAGCTCGACGCCCACCGGCACGGGGCGCTCGGCCGAGCGCACCCGCACCCGGTCCACGGGGGCGGCGCCCGCCGAGCACGCCGAGGCGGTCAGCGCCACCGCCACCGCCAGCACCGCGATCCCGCGCACGACCCCTCCCCTCCGTCCCTCCATGAATACCCGCCCTACCGGTACTCGCGCAGCCGTTGCCGGATCCCGGCCGAGATCCCGGCCGCGGCGACGACGGCGAGCGCGCCGAGGCCGGGCGCGAGCAGGGTGGTGGCCTGGGCGGCCCGCCCGGTCTGGGTGGCGAAGTCGGCGCGGGCGGCGTCGATGGCCTCGCGCAGGGCGTCGTCGAGCTCGGCGAAGGCGGTCGCGGACTCGCCGGTGGCGACCTCGACCGCCTCCTCGTACTGGCCGCCGTCGTCGAGGCCGCGCAGCTTGGTGTGCGCGTCGGCCCACCCGCGCGCGGCCTGCTCGGCGCGCCGCAGCTGCTCGTCGCCACCGCCGAGACCGCCCGCCTGCTCCAGCAGCGAACCGCCGCCGACCAGGGTGCCCGCGAGCTGGCGCCACTCCTGCTCGTAGCCCGACCCGTCGCCGCGGGCGACCAGGGTCAGCGTCTCGTCGGCGCGCGCCTTGAGGGCGTTGATGCGGGCGTGCACGAGCACGTCGGCCTGGCCGGAGCCGGTGCGCCTGGCGTCGTCGACGTGCCCCGCGGCCAGCAGCAGCACCACCGCCGACCAGGCCGCGGCGACCACGACGGCGCCGGTGGCCACCAGCATCCCGACGTTGAGCAGCCGGTTCGTCCGCCGGGTGAGCCAGCGCTGCGCGGCGCCCAGCGCCAGCAGCAGGGCCGCGGCGAGCGCGAGCGGCCCCCAGGGCGGCGCGGTGGCCTCGTCCTGGGCGGCGCGCAGCCGCTGGTAGTCGATGCCGTACAGCTGCTCGGCGGCGGTGAGGAGCTTCGAGCGCATCAGCCCGGAGGCCTCGCGCAGGTAGGCCGCGCCCGCCGGGAAGCCCTGCCGGTTGTTGGCGCGCGCGGTCTCGACCAGGCCGGTGTAGACGGGCAGCTGCTGGGACAGGGTGCTCACGTGGGCGGCGGCCACCGGGTCGGCGCCCACGTCGGCGGACGCGGCGGCGAGGGCGTCGCCCGCCTGCGCGATGTCGGCCTCGTAGCGGGCGCGCAGGTCGGGGGGCTCGACACCGCCCGAGAGGAACGCGCTCGCGGCCGTCGCGTCGGCGTCGGAGAGGGAGCGGAACACCTGCTGGGCGGCGGAGGTGAGCGGTTCGCGCTGGGTCACCAGCTCGTCGAGGGTGTCCTGCTTGTCCTGGGCGGCGAGGGCCCCGACGACCCCGGTGACGACGGTGAGCACCAGCAGCAGCGCCCAGACCAGGGACAGTCTGCCGGGGGTGGTCGTGGCGGAGCGCGCGACCCGCCGCAGCGCGGAGGGCGCGGCGGCGTCCGGCGCGGCCACCGTCTCTACACCCATGGCGGCACAGTCAACCGCACCGGACCGGCCCTGACGACCTCATCCCCCGCGCGGTTACCCGGCTGTGACACCGCTGCGCCGTCCCACCGCACCGGGCACGCGCGCGGCCAACCCCGCCGCCACCGCGGCCAGCGCGGCGAAGAGGGCGAACGCCGCCCAGGGCGCCCCGAGCAGGTACCCCACGACCAGGGAGACCACGACGCCCCCCGCGTTGCCCGCCAGCCACAGCAGCGCCGTCGTCGTGCCCGCCGAGGCGCCCCGGGTGCGCTCCACGTGCGACAGCGCCACCGGCAGCGCGGCCAGCAGCAGGAACCCGATCGGCAAGGCCGCGGCGATCCCCGTGCCCACGCCCGGCACTGCGGCCAGCACCACGCAGGCCACCGCGGTGACAACCCCCGTGACCACCAACGCGGCGGGCTCGGCACCACGCCGAACGGCCAGCGGTGGCACGACAACGCATCCCGCGATGCCCGCCACCAACATCACCAGCATGAGCACCCCCGAGGTGTCAGCGCTGACCCCCGCGGGCTTGAGCAGCGGCTCCAACCAGGTGGCCAGGGACACGAACACCCCCATCCCCGCGAAGACCACCACCGACAGCAGCGGCACCCCCGGCTCCCGCCACACCGCGCGCAACGCGGGCGGGTGCTCGACCTCGATCGCGAACGGCGCCGCCACGCGCAGGGCGAACAGCGCCACCACGCAGGTCAGCACGGTGAACCCGGCCCCGACCAGCACCACCGCCCGCACGTCGTCGGGGATCGCCGTCCCCACCCCGATGGCCACGATCATGCCGACGTAGGTGGCCCCGGCCCCCACCGAGATCCCCAGCGGGCGGTGGCGTGGTTCGAGGTAGGCGGCGGCGACCCGGGTGATGGCGTTGGCCGTGAGCGGCTGGGCCAGGGCGGCGAGGACCTGCCCGACCAGTGCCGCCCAGTACGCGTCGACGCCCGCGCGCAGCAGGGCACCCGCGCCGAGCAGCACCGCGGCGAGGGCGAGCGCCGGGCGCAGCCGGGTGTCGAGCAGCGTGCCCGCCGGGACGCTGAGCAGCACGAACAGCAGCGGGAACAGGTTGGCCAACCAGCCGACGGCGGTCTCGGTGACGCCGAAGTGCGCGGCCGTCGCGGTGGTGATGGCCGCGTAGGCGAGCCAGCAGACCTGGCTCGCGACGCCGAGGGCGGCGAAGGCGAGGACGACCGACCAGCGGGACACGGGCCACAGTCTCGACTCGGGCCGCGTCCGCGCACAACCCCGTCCCCGGCACCACTGCCTGCCGCCCTCCCACGCACCCCGTCCCCTCGGCGCGTTCGCCGGTGTCCCGCGGTCGGTCCTTACAGAACCCGAACATTCCCCGATCAGTCGATTCACCTCGCCCCGGCAGTGTGGGTCCGGTCAGCAGGGAGAACGACCCAGGACGAAGGAGGACGGGACCATGCGCACCCCCGGGTGGAAGGTCATCAGCGGCGTGGTGGTGACGGGCGCGCTCGGCGCGGCGCTCGGCACCGGCGTGGCGGCGGCGGAGCCCGCGCAGGCGCCGCCGAGCACGCCGGTCACCATCACGCTCAGCCCGGAGCAGGTGGCGGCCCTGTGCACGCAGCGGGTGCCGCGCCTGGAGAAGCGGATCGAGGCGCTGTCCACGCGGATCAGCGGGGACGCGTCGGTGCGCGGCTCGACGGCGTGGTTGACCGCGCGGGCGGAGAAGGAGCGCGCTGCCGGGCGCACCGCCATCGCGGACGCCCTGCAGCAGCGGGCGGAGCGCAGGGCCGAGCGTGGGCCGCAGCTCGACCAGCTGAAGCAGCGCGTGGCGACATTCCGCGACCGGTACTGCGGGGAGGCGGGGTGAAGCGCGGCGTGATGGCGGTCGCGGTGCTGCTCGCCTGCGTGGGGTGCCGCGACGCGGGCGGCCCGGCACCGGCGCCCGGGGTGGGCCCCGGATCGGGGTCCGGGTCCGTGGAGCAGGAACTCGGCTCCATCGAATCCACTGTGGATTCCATGGAGTCCGAGCTGGCGGGCGACTAGGGTGCGCGCGTGCAGACACCCCGCGGGCTGGTGCTGGTCGTCGAGGACGACCCGGCCATCGCCGAGCTGGTGACCCTCTACCTGCGCCGGGACGGCTTCGGCGTGCGGGTGGAGCGCGACGGGGCGGCCGCCCTGGCGGCGGTGCGCGAGGCCAGGCCCGCCGTGGTCGTGCTCGACATCGGCCTGCCCGGGATGGACGGCATCGAGGTGTGCCGGGCGCTGCGGGAGGGCGGCGACTGGACCCCGGTCCTGTTCGTCACCGCCCGCGACGACGAGGTCGACCGGGTGCTCGGGCTGGAGCTGGGGGCCGACGACTACGTCAGCAAGCCGTTCAGCCCGCGGGAGCTGGTCGCCCGCGTCCGCTCGGTGCTGCGCCGGGCGGCGAGCGGCCCCGCCCGGCCGGAGGTCCTGCGCGCGGGTGAGCTGCGGCTCGACCCGGGGCAGCGGCGGGCGTGGTGCGGCGAGGCGGAGCTGCGGCTGACCCCCACCGAGTTCGACCTGCTCGCCCACCTGGTGCGCTCGCCGGGGCAGGTGTTCGAGCGGGCGGAGCTGCTCGGTGCGGTGTGGGGGTACGCCGCGGCGGCGGGCACCCGCACGGTGGACGTCCACATCGCCCAGCTGCGGGCGAAGCTCGCCCCGCGGACGCCCATCCGGACCGTCCGGGGCGTGGGCTACTCGATCGAGCCCTGAGGAGCCCGGATGCGCTTGGCGGTGCGGATCACCCTGGTGTGCCTGCTGGTCGCGGCCGTGGTCGCGCTGGTCGGCGGGCTGGTGTCGGCGCGGCTGGTGGCCACCACCGCCCGCGAGGCCACCCAGCGCACGCTGTCCGACCAGGCGGACGTGCTGGCGGACCAGGCGCTCGACAGCGCAGTGGGGCTGCGCCGGGTCGTCGACGTCCTGCGCGGGCAGGGCATCTCGGTGGTGGTGGCCCGGGGCGGGCGGGTGCTCGGCGGCGACGGCGCGGCGGTGGTGGCGGCCCGGCGGGCGGGGCTGCTGTCGGCCGCCGGGCCGGTGCACGCGGTCGAGGGGGTGGGCGCGGACGCCTTGCTCGTGGAGGTCCGCCAGACCCCGGGCGGCAGCTTCGCCCTGGTGCGGGAGGCCGAGGCGGCGCAGGTGGCGCGGCAGCAGCTGGTCCGCAACATCGTGGTGGCGCTGGCCATCGGCGTCCTGGTGGCGACGGCGGCCGGTGCGCTGCTGGCGGCGCTGCTGTCCCGACCGCTGCGGCGCACCGCGGGGCTGGCCACGGCGATGACCGCGGGCAGGCGCGACCTGCGGGTGCCGGTGGAGGGGCCGCGGGAGGTGGCGGAGGTGGCGTCGTCGGTCAACGGGCTGGCCGACGCCCTCCAGCGCACCGAGGCCCGCCAGCGCGACTTCCTGCTGGCGGTCTCGCACGAGCTGCGCACCCCGCTCACCGCCGTGCGCGGGTTCGCCGAGGGCCTGGCCGACGGCGTCCTCTCCGGCGACGAGGCCGAGGAGGCGGGCCGGGTCATCGAGACCGAGTCCCAGCGCCTGCACCAGATGATCGCGGACCTGATCGACCTGGCCAGGCTCGGCACCGACGAGTTCCGCCTCGACCTCGGCCCGGTCGACCTGCACCTGCTGGTGGTCGAGGCGGCCGAGGTGTGGTCGGCCCGTTGCGCGGCCGCGGGCGTGGCGTTCCACACCGAACTACCGCCGCAGCACCCCGTCGTCACCGGCGACCACCAGCGGCTGCGCCAAGTCGTCGACGGGTTGGCCGAGAACGCCCTGCGCGTCACCCCGCGCGGTCAGCCCGTGGTCCTCGCCCTGCGCACCACCGCCACCACCGCCACCCTCGAACTCCGCGACGGCGGGCCCGGCCTCGCCCCCGAGGACTACCCGCTGGCCTTCGACCGGGGGGTCCTCAACGCCAAGTACGCGGCCACCCGCCCAGTGGGCACGGGCATCGGGCTGGCCCTCGTGCACGGCCTCGTCAGCCGCATGGGGGGCACCACCACCGCGGGCCCCGCGCCGGAAGGGGGTGCGTGCTTCACCGTCGACCTGCCCGTGGCCGAACCGCTCCGACCGCCGCCGCCCGCGCGCTGACCCTGGACCCACCACAGGGGACGGTCCACATGGACCGTCCCCTGTGGAGGAGAACTCAGAGTTCCTCGTCCCCCGAGCCCGGCATCCGACCGGTCACCACGAACACGACCCGCTTCGCCACCGACACGGCGTGGTCGGCGTAGCGCTCGTAGAACCGGCCCAGCAGCGTCACGTCCACCGCGCTCGCGACGCCGTGCGGCCAGTCGCGGTCCATGATCACGGTGAACAGGTGGCGGTGCAGGTCGTCCATCTCGTCGTCGGCGTCCTCCAGGGCGCGGGCGGCCTCGACGTCCTGGGAGCGGATGACCTCCTCGGCGCCGCGGGCGAGCTGGACGGCGACCCGGCCCATCTCGGCGAAGTAGCCCTTCACCGGCTCGGGGAGCACGGGGCTGGGGTGGCGGCGGCGGGCGGCCTTGGCCACGTGCAGGGCGAGGTCGCCCATGCGCTCCAGGGACTCCGCGGCGTGGATGGCGGCGAGCACGGTCCGCAGGTCGGTGGCGACCGGGGCCTGCAGGGCCAGCAGCGCGTAGGCGTGCTCCTCGCAGGCCGAGCGGGCGTCGTCGATCGCCTCGTCGCCGGTGATCACCTGCTCGGCCAGCCCCAGGTCGGCGTCGAGCAGGGCCTGGGTGGCGGACGCCATCGCCTCGGCGACCATCCGGCACATGTCCGCCAGGTCGTCGGCAAGCTTGCCGAGCTGGTCTTGGTAAGCCTCGCGCATGCCGGTCAGCGTAAACCGCCGCGTGCCCGCCCACCCCAGCGCAGGGTGAACCGGAGATGAACCCACCGCATCAATGCAGCTCGGCGGGAGGTCCGGTCAGGCGCAGGTGACGTCCCCGGCGTTGACCGTGGACAGGTCGCCGGGCAGCTCCTCCTGGGCGGGGGGCGCGGTGCCGCCCGCGGCGCCGGGCTTGACGACCTTGCCGTCGAACTCGGGGCCGAGGACGAGCACCAGGGCCGAGCCCGCGCCCTGGTCGAGCTCCAGGGTGGCGGACGGGACGGCGGAGGCGAGCGCCTGCGCCTGGGCCTCGTGGCCCTTGCCGTAGCGGATGGTCGTCTTCTGCACCGGCACCGGGGAGGCGCCCGCGGCCACGACGGTGAAGCCGTAGCCGGTCAGCGACTCCGCGGTGCGCCGGGCGATGCCGCCGATGGTGCTGCCGCCGTTGAGCACCTGGATCTTGAGCGTCTTCGGGTCGACCGGCTCGGCCTGCTGCTGGCGCAGCGGGGCGGGCTGCGGGGTGGCGGCGCCGCCCTGCTGCTCGCCGGGCAGCGACTGGTTGCCGCGCACCGCGGCGAACAGGGCCTTGTTGTCGTCGGCGCGCAGCACCTCGTTGCCCCGGTCGTTGGCGTAGCCGGTGGTCGGCACGGTCACGAAGGTGACCTTGCCCGCCTGCAGGCCCTGCAGCGAGCGGCCCAGGGTGAGCAGCGAGTCGAGGGTGATGCCGTCGCCGAAGGTGGAGCGGGCGAAGGCGCCGGTGAACGAGGTCAGCTTGCCCGGGTCGAGCAGGACGTTGCCGGACATGGCCTTGCGCAGCAGCGAGGACAGGAACCGCTGCTGGCGCTTGATGCGGCCGTAGTCGGAGGTGGGGTCGCCCTTGACGTGGCGGGCGCGGACGAAGTTGAGCGCCTGGTCGCCCTTGAGCAGCACGTCGGTGCCCGGGTCCTTGACGATCCAGGTGTTGAGCAGGGTGTCGAACATGGGCTTCTCGACGCAGACGTCGACCCCGTCCACGGCGTCGACCATGCCCTTGAAGCCCTCGAAGTTGATGCCGATGAACCGGGTGATCTGCAGGCCGGAGAGCTCCTGCACCACCTTGGTCATGCACAGCGGCCCGCCGAACTGGTAGGCGGTGTTCATCTTCGCCGACTTCTGCCCCGGCACGACCTCGCCGGTGTAGCTGTTGGTGGCGGGGTCGAAGCGCTCGCAGTCGGGCCGCTTGATCTCCAGGTCGCGGGGGAAGGACACCACCACGACGCGGGAGCGGTCAGCCGGGACGTGGGCGACCATCACCGTGTCCGAGCGGGCGCCGGGGACGGTCTCGGCGGTGCCGACGCCCTCCTCCTCGGTGGCGCCCTCGCGGGTGTCGGAGCCGACGAGCAGGAAGTTCTCGTCGCCGCGCTGCCCGGCGGCGTCGGTGATCGACGCCGAGTCCGGGTCGAGCGCGCGCACGTCGGCGATGCTGTCGTTGGCCCACTTGGTGAAGCCCCAGCCCACCCCGGTCGCGGCGAAGACCAGCACGGCGACCACGGCGGCGGCGGCGCGGGCGGCGACCACCCGCCGGTCGCGCTGCACCGGCACCTCGACGGCGGGTTCCGGCTCGTCGGCCTCGGGCTCGGCCGGGCGCGGCTCGGCGGCGGGGGCCGCCGCGTCCAGCTCGACGAGCACCGGCTCACCCAGGATGAACTCGGTGACGGCCTCGTCGGGGGCGGGCTGCTCGGGCTCGGGCTGCTCGGGTTCGGCTCCCGCGGCGGCGGGGGTGGCGGCGAGGACGTCGGTGACCTCGGCCGGGTCGGCTACCGCTTCCGTCCGAACAGTCCGCGCTTGCGCTTCCGGGCCACTTTTGGAGTCGACATCAAAGTCAACCACCTCCTCCGGCTCGGAGCCGGGCACCCGCCCGAGCTCGGAGAGGCGCTCGTCCATCTCGTCGTCTTCCGCGGCGAACGGGTTCAGCTTGAGCTTCTTCGCCTTGCGCGCGCGCTCCTCGGCGGCGAGCTCGTCGTGCACGGCGGAGAACCGGGCGAGGGTCTGGTCGACCCGCCGCCGCTTCTGCACCGCCTCGCCGATCGGCTCCATCTCGGTGGTCATGCCGATCGCCTCGGCCGGGGAGACCCCCGGCGGCGGCGTCAGCGCGACCCCCCGCTCGCCGTCCTCCTCGGGCGGCTGCGGCGGCATCGACGACTGCCCCGGCGGCTGCTGGCGCGGGATGCGCGGCCCCTCGCCGGTCGGCAGCCCGGGGGCGTCCGGGCGCGGGTAGGAGTCACCGGTGGGCAACCCGGCAGAACCGGGCCGCGGGTGCGAGTCGCCGGGGGTGGGCCTGCGGAAGGCGCCCGTGCCACCGGCGGGCGGGGCGTCGGCGTCCGGGCGGCGGGGGCCACCGGGGCGGGGCCGCGGACCCGTGCCGGGCCGGGGACCGGCGTCCGGGCGCGGGTAAGCGCCGGTGCCGTTGGTCGGGATGCCCTCAGCGTCCGGACGCGGGTACGAATCGCCAGGCGCCGGACGCCGGAACGCACCGGTTCCGTTGGTCGGAATGCCCTCAGCGTCCGGACGCGGGTACGAATCGCCGGGCGCGGGGCGCCGGAACGCACCGGTTCCGTTGGTCGGGATGCCCTCAGCGTCCGGACGCGGATACGAATCGCCGGGCGCGGGGCGGCGGCCGTTGGGCATGCCCTCCGCGCCGGGACGCGGGTAGGAGTCGCCGGGCGCGGGACGCCGGAACGCGCCGGTGCCGTTCGCCGGGATGCCCTCGGCGTCCGGGCGCGGGTAGGAATCGCCAGGTGCCGGGCGCCGGAACGCGCCGGTCCCGTTCGGCGGCAGGTCGGGTCGCGGGTGCGCGCCGGTGCCGGGGCGCCGCAGGCCACCGGGCACGCCCTCGGCACCTGGTGCCGGGCGTCGGCCGCCGTCCGCGTCGAGGTCGTCGGGTCCGGGCCTGCGCAGCGCGCCGGTGCCGCCCGCGGGCAGGCCTTCGGCGTCCGGGCGCGGGTACGAGTCACCCGGGCGCCGGGCGCCGGGCGGGTGGGGGTCGTCGTGCCCGGGGCGGCGCAGGGCGCCGGTGCCGTTGGGGGGCCTGCGGAAGGCGCCCGTGCCGTTGGGGGGCGCGACCTCGGCGGCGGGGCCCGCGGTGGGCAGGCCCTCGGCGCCGGGGCGGGGGTAGCTAGTGCCGTCCGGGCGCACCCGGCGGAAGGCGTTGGCCAGGTTGGGCCTGCGGTGGGTGCCGGTGCCGCCCGGCTCCTGGGGCCCCTGGGCCAGGTTCGGGTCGCGCGGGAACTGCTCGGCGTCCGCGACGGGCTCGGGCAACGCACGGCGGCCGCCGCGGGAGCGGTTCAGCGGCAGCGGTTCGCCCTGGCCCGGGGTGTGGTGCCCGGGCGCGGGGAGGGTGGTGCGGTTCGGGTCGGCGGGGAACGGGCCACCGTCGGCGACCAGGGTCTCCTCGACCTCGGGCAGCGCCCGGCGGCCGCGGCGGCCCGCCTCGGGCTCGGCGGCGCGGTGCCCGGCGTCGGGCGCCTGCTCCGGCAGCGCGCGCCGACCGCGGCGCGCAGGCTCGGCGTCCCCGTCGGGCAGCACACGGCGACCGCTCGGCGCGGCCCCGGTGGCGTCGCCGTCCGGCAGGGCGCGGCGCCCACCCGCTGCGGCGTCGTCGCCTTCGCCCACCAAGGCGCGGCGACCACCGGGGGCATCGCCCGGCGCAGCGCGGTGGCCCGCGTCGGCGGGGTCGTCGTCGGCCAGGGCGCGGCGACCGCTGGGGGCCTCGCCCGGGTGGGGGGCCGCGGGGTCGGGGGCGTCGTCGGGGCGGGCCCGGCGGCCGGTGAGGGCGCGGCGGGCGGCTTCGAGCTCCTCCGCCGTGGGGAAGCCGCCGCGCGGGCGGCGGCTGGTGGACTCCCCGACGCGGGCGGCGGGGGTGTCCGGGGTGGGCTCGGCGAGCAGGCGCTGCCGGACGTCGTCCGGCAGGGCCCGGCGGCCGGTCGGCTGGGCGTCCTCGGGCTCGGGGGCGCGCCTGCGCCCGCCGGGGGCGGGCGGGTAGGCGGCGGCGGGCTGCGGGTGGGCCTCCCGGTCGACCGGGAAGGTGCCGGTGCCCGCGGGGCGGGCGCGGCGGGGGGCGTCCGGGACGGCGCGGGTGGGGCCGAGCAGGTCGGCCACCGTGGTCGGGATGCCGTCGTCCTGGCGGGGCGCGGCCGGGCGCTCGGCGACCGGCTGGCCCTGCGCCTGGGCGAGGATGTCGGCCGGAACGGTGGTGGTGCGGTGCCTGCGGGTGCCCCGCCTGCCGGTGGGGCGCGGGGGCTCCGGGGCCGGGGGGGCCACCGGGGTCAGGTCGGGCCGGGAGCCGCTGTGGCGCTCCACCAGGTCCGAGACGCTCAGGCCACCGGAGTTCTCCAGGGAGCGGCGCCTGCGGCCGGTCCGCTCGGCGGGCTCGGCCTGCGGGTGCTCGGGGGCACGCCGCCTGCCTCCCGGGGGCTCACCCGCACCCGGGGCGCCGTCGCGGTCGTGGTCGTCGGGCACCCAAGCTCCTTCCCAGGTCACGCGTTCACCGTTGCCGGTTGGTTATCAAGCCGTTGCACCGTCGCACTCGGTTGCTTACCCGATCGTGTCACAGTGCGGACGCGATAGTACGACTGACAGTTCCCCGTGACGACCTCAGACCGGGTACATCCCCGGGGCTGTACCCGATTACGCCCAGGGCTATAGCCCGATCGGGTTATCGTTCGGCGGCATCGATCCGTTAGCGCGCCCCCGCGCGGGGTGTGGCGACCGCGCGCCTGCCGCCCGCGGCCCCGGCCAGGTGGGCACGCCCGTCCAGCAGGTGCGCGACGGCGTTGCGACCGGACTGCTTCGCCGTGTACAGCAGGGCATCCGCCTCGCGGAGCAGGCGCTCGGCCGGTCGCGGTGTGTCCTCCGCCACCCGCGGCGCGCACTCGTGCGCCACGCCCATGCTGACCGTCACCCGCAGCCCCAGCACCAGGCTCGACCACGGGTGGTGCTCGACGCGGGCGCGGGCGGCCTCGACCAGGGCGACCGCGGTGGCCCGGTCGACCCCGGGCAGCACCAGGGCGAACTCCTCGCCGCCGTAGCGGGCGCAGAAGCCCAGCTCGGGCAGGCCCTCGGCCAGCAGCTCGACCACCCGTTGCAGCACCCGGTCCCCGACCAGGTGCCCGAAGGTGTCGTTGACCTGCTTGAACCAGTCCAGGTCGACCAGCGCGACGGCCAGGCCGGTGTCCCGCGAGCCCAGCAGCTCCCCGAGGCGCTGGTCGAGGTAGCGGCGGTTGTAGCAGGCGGTGAGGCTGTCGCGGATGCTCTGCTCGTGCGCCTCGGCGTGCTCGCGGCGCAGCCGGTCGACCTCGCGGCGCAGCTGCTCGGGGATCTGCGGGCCGGTGCCCAGCTCGGAGATGAGGTCGAGGGCGGAGCGCAGGTGCTGGTAGGCCTGCCGGTACTGGCCGCGGGAGGCGAGCAGCGCGCCGATCGACTCGTGCAGGCTGACGAGGTTGGCGGCGTCGGCGGGTTCGGCGTCCTCGGCCCGGTCGGCGATCGCCGGGTGGCGCAGCGGGACCGTCGGCTCGTTGACCCGGTGGGCAGGCCACGGGCTGCCGTGCCGGTCCGGCTCGGAGTTCGCCACACCTCGTCCCAAGACGGTCACCGCGGTCACCTCCCTACGTAAGTGGTGTGTCGACAGTGAAGAGGCCGCGCTTGAGCGGCCGGGACGCCTGGGGGCAGTAATTCCCCCTACTGGTGGACCGCATGCTGGTCCGAAGCGGTGACGCGGCAGCGCTGCGCGATCAGCGGACGGCGACCGCCGTCACCGCTCTGGAGCAACCGGTGCTTCCTACCGTGAACACCGTCCACCAGGTGAACGCCTCACCTGGTCGAGCGGTCCCACCTGACCGGGCAAGTGCTACCCCGCCCAGCCGGTTTCACTCCGTCGGGCAGGGGGTGAACCCGTACGCCTTCCCGGAGAGCACCACGACCCGCTGGTTGCCGATCTGCTCGGCCAGCGTCGCCCCGTCCCGGCGGATCCGCACGGTGACGCCGAGGACGTAGACGGTGCCGCGCGGGGGCTTGGCCGAGCGCTCCGGCCGCCACCTCGCGTCCGGCCGGAACGTGCTCAGCGCGGGCTCGATGGCCAGGGTGAGGTCCCCGAGGTCGCACGCGCGGTCGGTGAAGTCCGGGTGCTGGGTGCGGCGCAGGTACTCCCGCTGGGCGCTGGAGCCCTCGTCCGCGGCCGCGTTGAGGTCCGCGAAGTACCGGGTGACCAGCGCCTCGTCACCCCCGCCCGAGCCGGGGCCCACCGGCACCGCGGTGCCCGCGACGGTGGTGGAGCAGCCCGCGGCCGCGAGCGCGACGGCCACCAGCCCCGCTGCCCGGCGCATCAGCCCCCCGAGTGCATGACTTCGGCCCCCGCGGGCACGGCGGGGTCGTCCGGGTCGTCCAGCCAGCCCTCGGGCAGCGCGACCCGGCCGGGCGAGCCCTGCCGACCGCGCGGCGCCTCGGCCTCCTCGGCCGGGTAGGGCGCGTCGTGGTCGAGCTTGCCGATGAGGTCGTCGAGCTCGGCGAGGGTGGACACCATGGCGAAGCCGCGGCGCAGCTGCGAGCCCACCGGGAACCCGCGCAGGTACCAGGCCATGTGCTTGCGCAGGTCGCGCACGCCCTTGTCCTCACCGATGAAGTCCACCAGCAGCTCGGCGTGCCTGCGCAGGATGCGCCCGACCTCGCCCAGGTCAGGTCCGGCGGGCAGCGGGGCGCCGGTGAACGCGGCCTGCAGCTCCGCGAACAGCCAGGGGCGGCCCAGGCAGCCGCGGCCGACCACCACGCCGTCGCAACCGGTCTCGGAGACCATCCGCAGGGCGTCGGCGGCGCTGAAGATGTCGCCGTTGCCCAGCACCGGGATGGTGGTGACGGCCTCCTTGAGCCGGGCGATGCGGGTCCAGTCGGCCCGGCCCGAGTAGCGCTGGGCGGCGGTGCGCGCGTGCAGGGCGACGGCCTTGGCGCCCTCGCCCTCGGCGATGCGCCCCGCGTCGAGGTAGGTGGTGTGCTCGTCGTCGATGCCGACCCGGAACTTCACCGTCACCGGGATGCCCGCGGGCTCGGCGGCGCGGACGGCGGCGGACACGACCTCACCGAAGAGCCTGCGCTTGTACGGCAGCGCCGCGCCCCCGCCCTTGCGGGTGACCTTGGGCACCGGGCAGCCGAAGTTCATGTCGATGTGGTCGGCCAAACCCTCCGACGCGACCATCCGGACGGCCTCACCCATGTTGCGCGGGTCCACGCTGTAGAGCTGGAGCGAGCGCGGGTGCTCGGTGGGCGCGAAGGTGATCATCTCCATGGTCTTGGCGTCCCGCTCGACCAGGGCCCTGGCGGTGATCATCTCGCAGACGTAGAGCGAGGTGGGGCTGCCGTACTCGCGGCAGAGCTGGCGGAAGGCCACGTCGGTGATGCCGGCCATCGGCGCGAGCACGACCGCGGGCTCCACGGCGTACTGGCCGATCTGCAGGCTGGGGGGCACGCCGACCAGGTTAACCCCTGGGGGCGTCACCACCCGGTGGAGTCCGGGTCGGCGTGCAGGCCGTCGGCACCGGGGTCGTCGGCGCCCGCGTCGTGCTCGTCGTGCAGGTCGTGGTGGTCGTGCAGGGAGTCGAGGAAGTCGTCCCAGGCAGCGCCGGCGGGCTCGTCGGCGGTGGGCTCGGGGTCGTCCGCGTCGTCGTCGGCGGGGTCGTCATCGGCAGGCTGGTTCTCGTAGCCGCCCTCGTCGGTGCGCTCGGGTGGCTGCTCCTGCTGGGTGGGCTCGGTGGCCTGGCCGCCGCGGCCCTCGGCGTTCCAGGTGCCCTGCCCGGTGGGGTCGTGGTAGGCCGACTCGGCCACCCCGTCGTCGTCGAGGTCGAGCAGCGCGGTGTCGGCCACCCCGTCGCCGTCGGAGTCCCACATGGCGTCGTCGTAGCGGCCGTCTCCGTCGAAGTCGAGGGCCACGGCGTCGGCCGTGCCGTCACCGTCGACGTCGGCGTCCGCGGCCCCGTGATGCACGTTCGGGGCGCCCTGACCAGTGCCGAACCGGTACTCGATGTCCGCCATGAGGTCCTCTCGCGCGCCGCTCGACCGTGGGGGCCGTCCCCCGAACAGACGCCGTGAGGTGACCCCGCGTTCCCGGAACGGTTGCTAGATTTGAAGGCTCCGAGCGCAGGGAGGACCCATGGCCACGGATGCCCGCCTCGCCGCCGACCTGGCGACTACAGCCGGTGAATACCTGATGCGATTGCGTGACGACGGGGGGCCGGACCTGCGGCGTCGCGGCGACCTCGGGTCCAACGAGCTGATCCTGCGCAGGCTGGCCACCGAGCGCCCGGACGACCACGTGCTCTCCGAGGAGTCGGTGGACGACCCGTCGCGCACCGGCGCCGACCGGGTGTGGATCATCGACCCGCTCGACGGCACCCGCGAGTACGGCATCCCCGGCCGCCGGGACTGGGCCGTGCACGTGGCGCTGTGGCAGCGCGGCCTCGGCCTCACCGCGGGCGCGGTCGCCCAGCCCGCGCTCGGCGAGGTGCACGCCACCGACGCCCCGCCGCCGCTGGCGCCCTCCCCGGACCGCATCCGGGTGCTGGTGAGCGCGAGCAGGCCGCCGTCGTTCACCGAGCACGTGGCCGACGCCGTGGACGCCGAGGTGCTGACCATGGGGTCGGCCGGGGCCAAGGCCATGGCGGTGCTGCGCGGCGACGCCGACGCCTACCTGCACGCGGGCGGGCAGTACGAGTGGGACTCCGCGGCCCCGGTCGCGGTGGTGCAGGCGGCGGGCCTGCACGCCTCCCGGGTCGACGGGTCGCCGCTGCTGTACAACCAGCCGCACCCGTACCTGCCCGACCTGGTGATCTGCCGCCCGGAACTGGCCGCCAAGATCCTCGACGCGCTGCGCTCAGCGCTCGTCAAGGACTGACCGCAGCGTCCGCGCGGGGGCGTCCCCGTGCAGGCCAGAGTCCCCGACCGCGCGCAGCCACACCAGGGCGCGGGCGACTCGGGAGACCTTCAGCGCCAGGTCCGCGTCCCGCTCCAGCCGGGCGCGCGGCGCCAGGTCGGTGAACGCCTCCAGGTACGCCGCACGGGCCCGCCGCGGGTGGTCGGGCGCCAGGAACACCAGCGGCCAGAGCAGGCTGGCGAACGGGTGCGCGACGACGCTGTCGCCCCAGTCGTAGAAGGCTGGCCCGGCGGTGCCGTTGATGCCGTTGATGCCGTTGATGAAGTTGTTGTCGTGCAGGTCGTTGTGGTCCAGCGACGCGGGCACCGGGGAGTCGGCCAACTCCTCGCACCAGCGCGCGTAGGCGGGTTCGAGGGCGTCGAGCTCCGGCGTGGTGCCGATGCGCTCGCGCGCCTCGGCGAAACGGCGCGGCATCACCTCCGCGCGCATGTCCTCGACCCCCGTCGCCAGCAGCGCCCCCACGTGCGGGACGAGGGCCCGCTGGAGCTCGGCGTAGACGGGCAGCACCGCCGCGAGGTCCACCGGCCGCAGCGGTTCCGCGTGCGGGAGCAGCAGCAGCCCGCGCCCGCGGTCGACGGCCACGGGCAGCAGGACCCCGCCGGGGCGGACGCGCGCGAACACCTCGTACACGCCCGCCTCGAACGCCACCTGCGGCCGCATCACCTTGAGCCACAGCGGTTCCCCACGGGTGGGGACGCGATAGACGTCCGCCCACGGGCGGCTGCGGTGCAGCACCGGCGGCCCGGTCACCTCGTGGTCCGTGCCCGCCACCGCCGCCTCGACCCAGTCCTCGTGCACCGGCCCAGTCTCGCGCACCGGCCCCGCTCAGCCCCGCGGCAGCCGATCGGCGCGCGCCTCCAGCGCGTCCCGCGTCTGCCCCCGGTCCAGCGACGCCACGGCCGCCTCCGCCAGGAACGCCACGTGCCGCGCTGTCAGCTCGGGCCGCTCCAGGACGACGTCGACCCCGTGGTGTTCGAAGTGGACGATCGGCGGGAAGTGCTCCGCCGTCAGCACCCGGAAGCCCGGCTCGGCGGGGACGGTCGGCGGCACCAGCCGCACGGCGTCGAGGTGGTCCAGCAGGTGCGCCGCCTGCTCGCGCAGCACACCCTCCGGCACCAGAGGGTGCTCCAGCACCGCGGGGTGCAGGTAGTAGCGGGCGTCGGCGGGGGCGCCCGGAGCGGCCCCGAGCGCCGCCGCGTAGTCGGGTGTCCGCAGCGGCGGGGGCACGCTCGCAGCGGCGAACCAGGTGGCACCCCCGGTCACCGCCTCGACGTCGGCCAACGGCACGGCCGACTCGTCGGTCGCGATCCAGTCCACCTGCCCCGCCGTCGCCGCCCACCGGTAGAGCCCCGGCCGCCTGCCCGCCGGGATCTCCAACAGCGCGCACAACCCCCCGACCTCCAGCGGCGTCGGGCTGCGCCTGCCGGTCATCACCCGGTTCAGCATCGCCGCGCTCATCGACATCGCCTCGGCCAACGTCCGGGTCGTGTACCCCCGCGCCCGCCGCGCCCCGTCGAGCTCCCGGGCCAGCAGCAACCCGCGCAGGCTGCGCGCCCGCCCCCCGGCGCTCTCGTCTTCTTTCATCACTGGAAAGTCTTCCCCATCGGGTGAACAAGGTCCCGCCGCGAACAGGAAATGGCGGACCCGACCCCCCGGACCGCTACCGTGATCTGCGGGTGATCCGCACCTCCCCGCGGCACCACACGCACCATATTGTCTTTGCAGAAACCCTGCTCGAACCTGCAAGGGTGGAAAGGAATGGCGTGCCAGGCCAGAGGAAGACCCCGCAGGCGCGGGACAGGACGATCGGCGCCCAACTGCGCGCCGTGCGCACCGAGCAGACCACGCTGACCCTGGAGGCCGCCGCCACCGCCATCGGCTGGTCCGCCGCGACCCTCAGCCGCACCGAGAACGGCAAGCGCCACATCAGCAGCGAGGACGTCGCCGCCGTCCTCGCCGTCTACCGCGTCCCCACCCCCCAGCGCGACGAGCTGATCGAGAGCGCCAGGGCGGGCGCCCAAGCAGGCTGGTGGTCCCGCCCCCTCCCCGGCGTCCTCCCCGACGTCGGCACCCTGGCCAGCTACGAATCCACCGCGAACGCCCTGGTGAACTGGTCGATCGGGGTCGTCCCCGGCCTGCTCCAGACCGAGCGCTACGCGGCGGGCTTCATGCTGGCCGACGGCGCCGACCCGGCGGACGTGGAGACCCGCTGGATGGCCCGCCTCCGCCGTCAACAAGTGCTGCCCAAGCTGGAGTACACGGCGTACATCCACGAGAGCGCCCTGCGGACGCCCTTCGGCGGCCCGGAAGCGCTCCACGAGCAACTCGACCACCTGCTCACCGCGTCGACGCGCGGGCAGACGGTGTGGGTGGTGCGCGAACACCTCCCACACCGGGCGCTGCTCCACTCGTGGATGATGCTGCACTACCCCGAAGCCCCGCCGGTCCTGCACGTGGAGCTGTACCGAAGCGCCGTTTACCTGCACGACTCCGAGGTCGACGTCTACCGAGAAGTACTAGCCGAATTGGATGACGTCGCACTTTCACGGGAGGAAAGTCGCAGTACCATGAAGCGACTACAGGAAGGGTTGTGACCATGGAATGGCGTAAGTCCTCCCACTCCGGCAACGCAAGCGACTGTGTCGAACTCCGCCACGACCTCAAGGCCGTCCGCGACAGCAAGCACCCCAGCACGACACTGCCACTCCCCAAGCGGGCAGTCCGCGCCCTACTCGCTCACGTCACCTCCTGAGAAGCCGATGAACTGGCGAAAGTCCACCCACTCCGGCAACGCGGGCAACTGCGTCGAACTCCGCCACGACCTGAAAGCCGTTCGCGACAGCAAGCACCCCAGCACGACGCTGCCGCTCCCTGAGCGGGCAGTCCGCGCCCTGCTCACCCACCTGTCTGCCTGACGGGCCCGAACACAGCGCAAGACCCCGGACACCCAGTCCGGGGTCTTGCGTGCTGGACATGCCGACGAGGCGGTGATCTCAACGTCTATCTGGTTGAAGGTCCCGAAGGACAACACCCAGGACGCCCCCATGGCGCTGGGTCGACAGCCGGGAGGATGCGAAGGCGCTCAGTACCACGTCGCGCCGGGCCATCAGTTGTCGTAGGGAAACTCCTGATGCCAAGCACCGTCAAAGCTGATGAGGACCCTGTTGGACCAGTTCGACGCCAACCACAGATGGCTCACTCCGTGGGGAAGCCAGCCAGGTCCGGGAGGAAGGGCGCTTCCGGTCATGATCTCCATCATCACCGACTCGTCCATGTCGGTCTCATGCATGATCAAGAAGAGGTGGTGTTCGTCCGCCTCGGCTCGCACAAGCTTGGTGACGTGCTTCCGGAGGTTGGGGGACTCGAACATCGACACCAGAGCTTTCCCGAACCCTGCGAGCTGCTCGTCGACCATGCCGCCGATGCCGTTGTCCAGGACCGTCAGCCGTCGCAGCTTCTCGCCGTCCCACGCGGGGACGCCGGGATAGCCGTTGAAAGCTGCCGACGAGTCACGAACTACCCACTCCAAATCCGGGTCTACGGACTCGGAGTAACTCGCCTGCAAGTCTTCAGGCCGGGTCACTCCCTCCGCTTCACATAGGAGAATTACCTTCGCGTAGCACGAACGCAGACGCGGCATGTCGGTAAGCTCGCCGACGTTGATGGTCCAACACCACTTCCCCGGCAGCTTCCAGGTCCTGCGCGCGTCGAACAGCACTCGGTCGAACTGCAAAGCCGTGGGCACTGCCGCCGGCCTGGTGATCTCGAACGCGGCCTTGCGCCCGTCGTCGAAGTCCAAGAAGGCATCAACCACGCCCTGACGAGGCGGGACGTCCCAAGGCCGGGCCTTGCCACCAGTCACTCGCTCCGCGACGCGACATGCCATGCGCTCTTCCATCGAGAGCATGGCCAAGGGGTCCGCAGCGGCCTCTTCCATCAGGGAAGTGAAGCACTTCACAGCCCCGCACGTCTCGCCCATTAGCCGCTGCACGCCCGCGCAAAGCGCGGGCCGACCATGGTTCATGATCTTGGCCGACACCGGCACACCCGGCCTGACCAGGGGGAAGAGTGGGCCGCCTGGGGCTCGAACCCAGAACCTACGGATTAAAAGTCCGCAGCTCTACCAATTGAGCTAACGGCCCGGACCGCCGAGTGTAGCGGCAGGGGTGTCGGGGCTGGTGGGGTGCTGACCCGCGGGGGTGGGGCGCAGGGCGGCGAGGCGGGACTCGTAGTGGGCGATGGCGGTGAGCTTGAGGGATTCGTAGCCGCGGATGAGGTGGGGGAGGTCGGCGAGTTCGACGAGGGCGTCGTAGCGGGCGGTGCCGAGGGCGGGGAGGAGGTCGGTGATGAGGCGCTGGTAGTCGCGGATGAGGCGGCGTTCGGTGCGGCGGAGGTGGGTGGCGCCGAAGGGGTTGAGCCAGGGGTGGCGGCGGAGCCAGCGGAGGCGGTGGAGGGTGGTGAAGGCGGGGCGGGCGGTGCGGTGGAGGGTGATGGGGCGCATGCCGAGGGCGCGCAGGAGCGGGGGGTGGAGGCGGTAGCGGGTGCCCTCGGGGTAGCCCGCTGACAGGTGGAGGCGGGCGACCTCGTACTCGTCCTTGTAGGTCATCAGCTTGTGCAGGTTGACCTCGACGGCGCGGGTGAAGGCGCCGGTGGTGCCCGCGGCGTGTTCGGCGGCGCGGACGGTGGCGACGAAGTGCGCGTAGTGGTCTGCGAGGCGTTTGTCCTGGTAGGACTCCAGGTCGGCGCGGCGGTCGAAGGGGGTGTCCGCCTGGGCCGGGGGTGGGGGCCAGGCGGGGTCGAGGGCGAGGCGCCTGCCTGCGCGGAAGGCCTGGGTGGTGGTGGCGGTGTTGACGCCGTTGCGGTCGATCGCGGCCTCGATGGCGGCGGCGGAGGGGGGCAGCAGGCCGAGCTGGTAGGCGGCGCCGATGAGCAGGAAGTTGGCGCAGGAGGTGTCGGCGAACAGGCGCCTGCTCAGGGCTTGGGCGTCGAGGACGAGGGAGCGGGCGACCCGGGCGGCGATGGCCTGGGGAAGGTCGGCGGGGAAGGCCAGCGAGCTGTCGGTGATCATCGCGCCGGTGGGGACGGCGGCGGAGGACACCACGGCGGTGGTGCGGGGTGAGCAGGTGGACAGGGTGGGCTCGGCCGCGGCGGCCAGGGGGTCGAAGGCCAGGTAGGCGTCGGCGGCGCCCGCGGGGACCTGGCCCGCGCGGCCGGTGCCGATGCGCAGGTGGGAGACCACGGCGCCGGCCTTCTGCGACAGGCCGGTCTGGTCCAGCGCGCGCACGGACAGGCCGTCGAGCACCGCCGCGGTGGCGAGCACCTGGTTGGCCGTGACCACGCCCGTGCCGCCGATGCCCACCAGCACGACGTTCGCGCGGGCGGGGCGGACGGGCTCGGGCAGGTCGCCGATCTCCACCCGCTCGACCTCGGCGCGCTCGGCGGGCGGCACCAGCACGAAGGACGGGCAGTCGCCGGACAGGCAGGACAGGTCGTCGTTGCAGGAGCCCTCGTCGATGCGGGTCTTGCGGCCCAGCTCGGTCTCCACCGGCTCCAGGCTCAGGCAGTTGGACTTGCGGGCGCAGTCGCCGCAGCCCTCGCACACCCGCTCGTTGATGCGCACCACCGGGCGGCGCTCGGGCGAGCGCTTGCGCTTGCGGCGCAGCTCGGCGGCGCACTCCTGGTCGTAGAGCAGCACGGTGACGCCGGGGACCTCGCGCAGCTCGCGCTGCACCTCGTCGAGGTCGTCGCGGTGGCGGACGGTGACGCCCGGGGCCCAGGGCGCCGAACGCGGGTACCGGGTGGGGTCGTCGGTGACGACGACGGTGCGCACCACGCCCTCGGCGTGCAGCATGGCCGTGATCGCGGCCGGGGACACCGCGCCGTCGGCGGGCTGGCCGCCGGTCATCGCGACCGCGGAGTTGTGCAGGAGCTTGAAGGTGATGGTGGTGCCCGCCGCCACCGCCTGCCGCACGGCCAGGGCGCCGGAGTGGAAGAAGGTGCCGTCGCCCATGTTCTGGAACAGGTGCTCGACGTCGGTGAAGCGCTCGGCGCCCACCCACTGCGCGCCCTCGCCGCCCATCTGCGTGAAGCCCTCGCTGCGCCCGACCAGGGTGGTCATGGTGTGGCAGCCGATGCCCGCGCCCGCCAGCGACCCCTCCGGGACGACGGTGGAGCGGTTGTGCGGGCAGCCGGAGCAGAAGAACGGCGTGCGGGCCAGCGGCAGCGAGATCCGCGCGGGCTTGGGCAGGTCGACGTGCTCGGCGCCGACCCGCTCGGCCAGGAACGGGCCGAGTGCGGCGCGCAGCCGGTCGGCGTCGAGCGCGCCGTCCACCGGCACCAGGGCGCCCGCCGGGCCGCGCTTGCCCCACACCCGGGGCCGGTCGGGCAGGTCGTAGAGGGCCTCCTTGACCTGCGCCTCGACGAACCCGCGCTTGGCCTCGACCACCACCAGCTCCGGCAGCCCGGCGGCGAAGCGGCGCAGGCCCGCGGCGTCCAGCGGGTGCACCAGGCCCAGGCGCAGCACCCGCACGCCGCGGCGGTCGAGCTCCGGTCCGGTGAGGCCGAGCCGGTCGAGCGCGTCGCGCAGGCAGGCGTAGTCGTGGCCCGCGGCCACCAGCCCCAGGCGGGCGTCGGCGGCCCCGACGACCTGGTCGACGCCGTTGGCCGCGGCGAAGGCCACCGCGGCGGCGGGCCTGCCCTCCAGCACCTCCCGCTCCATGGCGCGCGCCCGGGGGATGTCGACGCCGGGGTGGCGGGTGGGCGCCCACGGCCTGCCGTCCCACTCGAACTCCGGGGTGACGACCTCGACCGGTTCGCCGAGCAGCACCGACTCGTAGGCGTCGGCGACGTCGGTGACCACGGTGAAGCCGGTCCACGAACCGCAGTAGCGGGACAGCTCGAAGCCGATGCGGCCCAGCCGCAGCACGTCCGCGACGTCGGCGGGGGCCAGCACCGGCAGGTAGCACTCGGCCAGGGCCTGCGCCGAGGCCGAGGGCAGCGACGACGACTTCGACGCCGGGTCGTCGCCCGCCACCGCGAGCACGCCGCCGCGCGGGGTGGTGCCCATCCAGGTGCCGTGCTTGATCGCGTCGGCGGAGCGGTCGACGCCGGGCGCCTTGCCGTACCAGAGGCCGAAGACGCCGTCGAAGCGCGGGCCGGGCAGCTGGGTGGCCAGCTGCGAGCCGTAGACCGCGGTCGCGCCCAGCTCCTCGTTCACCCCCGGCACGAAGTGCACGTCGTGCCTGCCGAAGACCGCCGCGCCGCGCTGGAGCAGCAGGTCGAGCCCGCCCAGCGGCGAGCCGCGGTAGCCGGAGACCAGGCCCGCGGTGCGCCACCCGCGGGCCCGGTCGGCGTGGTGCTGGTCGAGCAGCAGCCTGCCCAGGGCGGACACCCCGGACAGCGCCGCCGGGCCTTCGACGAGCAGCATGCGGTCCACCTCCGGGTCGGTGCCGCACCACCGAACCCGCTCGGCGCCCGATCGGCGCGCGCCACACCGGACACGACCGGGTGATGCCGCCCCCGGTTCACCCGGCCGGGTGTTCGCACAAAACGACCACGTGGTCGCTGCCGACCTTGTAGGTTGCCGCGCGAAGCCGGACAGGGGAGGGCGCCGTGCGGGACCTCATCGTCGCCGCGTTGAGCTTCCCGGCCGCGCTGTTCACGTTCCTGCTGGCCGTCGCCGTCGTCTTCTGGGTGCTGGTCGCGCTCGGACTGTCCGGGGTGGAAGCGCTGGACGGGGTGGACGGCACCGGCGGGGCCACCCTGGCGGGCCTGGGGCTCGGCGGCGTGCCGATCAGCGTGGCGCTGAGCCTGGTGGTGGCGCTGTCCTGGTCCGGCTGCCTGGCCGGGACGCTGCTGCTGCCGGTGGACGGGCTGTCCAGGGTGGCCGTGATCGGGCAGTCGTTCGCGGTGCTGCTGGCCGCCGTGCTCGTGGCCGTGCTGCTCACCCGGCTCGTCGTCGTCGCGTTGCGCCGGGTGTTCGCCGCCCCCGCCCCGCCCGCCCTGGCCAACTACGTCGGCCTGGTGTGCGTGGTGCGCACCGGCCGCGTGGACGGGTCGTTCGGCCAGGCCGAGGTCACCGCCCTCGACGGCTCGACCACCCTGGTGCAGGTGCGCCAGAGCGGGGCGGAGCCGCTGCGGGTGGGCAGCCGCGCGGTCGTGCACGGCTACGACCCGGACGGCGGCTTCTTCCGCGTCGCCCCCGTCGACCTGGACCGGCCCGCGCCCTGAGCCGCGGGCGCCCGGATCAGGCGCGCACCGGCTCGTCCCAGACGGCCTGGCGGTCGTAGAGCCAGCGCAGGTCCGGGTCGGGCATGAAGCGGAACACCAGCGGCAGCAGCACGCGCCCGACGGCGCCGATGCCCTTGGCGTCGCCGTTGCGCTTGCCCTGCTTCACCACGCGCTCGACCCGCCCGCGCCGCGCGGCCTCGTAGGCGGCGAAGGCCCGGTCCACCGGCAGGTCGCGCAGGCACCGGCCCAGCTCGACGGCGTCCTCCAGGGCCATCGACGCGCCCTGGCCGGCCGCCGGTGAGGTCGCGTGCGCGGCGTCGCCGATGATCAGCATCCGGTCGCGGTGCCAGACGGGGACGGTCGGGAAGTCGTAGGTGCTCCACGGCGCCATCAGCTCCGGCGAGCCCTCGATGAGCCCGCGCGCGAGGTCACCGTCCTCGGCGAACAGCTCGACGAGCCTGCCCCGCCACTGCTCGGGCGACACCGCCGCCAACTCCTCCCGCGACAGCTCCCGCTTCTGCGGAACGTTCGCGAACCACCACACCGTCCCGTCCGGGGCGGTGACGGCGCCCAGGAACGCGCGCCTGCCGAACACCATCTTGACCACACCCACCTCGGTGCCGAGGTCGACGCCGCGGGCGTACCCGCCGGTGTTGAGCAGCGGCACGTAGCGGGCCTCCGGCGCGCCGGGGTCGATCACCCGCCTCACCGTCGAGCGCAGCCCGTCCGCGCCGATGAGCAGGTCGGCGGTGGTGGTCGACCCGTCCTGGAAGCGGGCGCGCACGCTGCCCGCACCACCCTCGGCGCCGACGAGGCGCTGGCCGTAGCGCACCTCGATGCCCCGCCGCTGCGCCTCGTCGCGCAGCAGGACGTACAGGTCGACGCGGTTGAGCGTGATCGCCCGGCCGTGCTCGCCCTGCATGGCCATCTCCTTGAGGAAGCGGTCTTCCCCCAGGTAGAGGTGCATCTTGGGGGTCGGGAACCCCACTTCCCCCGCGTCCACCCCGAGCGCGGCCAGCGCGCTCACCCCGTTCGGCGCGAGGGTCAGGAACGCCCCGACACCCTCGGCAGTGCGGTCGTAGGCCTCGTGGATGGTCGGGGTGAACCCGGCCCGTTGCAGCGCCATGGCCGCCACCGGCCCCGCGATGCCACCGCCGATGATGGCTGCATGCTTGGTCATAGTATGACTATACATAATATGACCAAGCTGTCGAGGGGGTTACGGTGTGCCCGTGCCCGTCCGCCGCTCCCCCCTCGCCCTCGTCCTGCTCGTGCTGCTCACCGAAGCCCCGATGCACCCGTACCGGATGCGCGAGCTGATCAAGGAGCGGGCCAAGGACAAGATCGTCAACGTCACCCAGCGCAACAGCGTCTACCAGGCGATCGACCGGCTGACCCGGGACGGCCTCATCCAGGTCCACGAGGTCACCCGCGAGCCGGGCAGGCCGGAGCGCACGGTCTACGCGCTCACCGACCTCGGCGCCGAGACCGCCGTCTCCTGGCTGCGGGAGATGCTGTCCACCCCGTCCGCGGAGTACCCGGACATGCCCGCGGCGCTGTCGTCGATCCCGCTGCTGAGCCCCGAGGAGGTCGCCGCCTGCCTGGAGGCCCGGGTGCGGGCGCTGCGCGCGGAACTCGCGGAGCTGGAGGTGGAGGTCCCGCTGCCGCGGCTGTTCCTGCTGGAGGACGAGTACACCGCGGTGCTGCGGCGCGCCGAGGTCGGGTGGCTGGAGTCGGTGGTCGCGGACCTGCGCTCGGGGGAGCTGAGCTGGCCCGCCCAGTGGCCGCGGGGGTCAGCGGCCGACTGACTCCGCCAGGACGTCGTCGAGGTGGTGGGCCAACCGGGCGGCGTCGGCGGGGGAGTAGGTGGCCCGCAGCTCACCGTCGGTGTTGGGGCGGGACACGACGAGGTAGCGGCCCGCGGTGGTGTCGATCCAGCCGATCGTGCCCTTGTCCAGCTCGCGGCCGTGCCTGCCCTTGGCCGTGACGAGGAAGAACCCGCCGCCCGTGCGCGGTCGTTCGAGCATGGCCGTGGCGAGTCGGAACTGCGCGTCCGACCCCGACCGGGCCGGGCGCACCGCCTGGGTGAAGCCCTCCTGCTGGACCGGGGCGGGCCGCACGACCTGCACCGACTGGCCCGGACCGGGGCCCAGCGCGGGCAGCAGGCCCACCAGGGCGCGGCCCAGGCCCGAGGGGCTGACCAGCTCGAACTCGATCGTCTGGCCCTTCTGCACCGCCAGCACGCCGGTGGAGCCCGCGGCCGAGGCCCTGGCCTGCACCTCGCGGCCCGGCTCCAGGGTGCCCATCATCGCCACCGCGACGTCGTGGTCGCCGCCGGTGGCCGTCAGCGCCGCCACCACGTCGGCGTCCACGGTGTCGCCGACGAGCAGACCCCGGTTGTGCAGGTCGGTGAACACCGCCCGCGCGATGCGCGCGCGGTCCTCCTCGAACTGGCCGAAGCTGGGCACCTCGAACGGGTACAGCCTGCAGTTGACGCCCAGCAGCTGCGACAGCACGTCCACGGCGGCGAGCGACAGCGAGAACGACCGGGGCGGCATGGGCACAACCTACCGCCGACTACCCCCCGATGACCGGTGGTGCGGTCATCTCGTCGGTGCCGAACACCTCGTCCGGATCGGCCTCGACCAGGTACGACGGGCGGTCGTGCTCCTCGTCCTCCGAACCCTGGCCGCGGGCACCGCCGCCCACGCCACCGCCGAAGCCGCCCCCGCGACCACCGGCCGCCGCCGCGCCCGCGGCACCACCGCGCGCGCCCATGGCCTGCTCGGCCGCCAGCGCGCCCGCGCCCGCCGCCGCACCGCCCTTGCCGAGCCCACCGGCGCCCGCACCAGCACCGCCGCCCGCGCCTGAACCGGCACCAGCGCCGCCGCCTGAGCCTGAACCGAAACCGCCCGCGCCGCCGCCGAAGCCACCGCGGCCGCCGCCGAACCCGGCACCGCCGCGGCCGCTGCGCAGGGAGTCCTCACCGAGGCCGCTCATGGGGCCACCCGCGATCGGGGCCATGCCGCCGAAGCCCTGCCCGCCGCCGTGGCCCGCGTTGCCGCCGCCGCCGTTGTAGCCCGGGTTGTTGTAACCGGGGTAGTTCGAGCCGGAGCCGCCCGGGTTGTACTGGCCCGGCGTGGTCTGGCCGCCGCCCGGGATGGTCGGGATGCCCGGCGTGGTGGTGCCCCCACCGCCGCCGTTGTTGCCGCCGTTGCCGCCCCCGCCGGTGTTGCCGCCACCGCCGAAGGTGGGCGCGGTGGTGCCACCCCCGCCGCCGGGGTTCTGCTGGTAGCCACCGCCGGGGTTGGGGCCGCCGCCACCGGTGATCTCGGGCCCGCCGGTGCCGGGCTTCTGCACCGACCGCCCGTCGTCACCCCCGGTGCCGTCGTCGCCGCCCGCCCCCGACATCTGCGGCGGCGTGGAGAACGCGGGCATGGTCGAACTGCTGCCCAGCGCGCCGTCGTAGGTGCCCACGACCCGCGCGGCCTCCTCGTGCGCGGCCTGCGAGCGCTGGTACTGCTCCTGGTACATCGCGGCCTTGGTGACCAGCTGGAACGGGTCGGTGGTCGTCTGCAGGTCGCGGTTGGCCGCCCCCAGGTCGAACTCCACCGGGTCGGGCATCGAGTTCTTCGCCTCGGCCAGCGCGCTGGACTGGATCCCCGCCTGCGTCCCCGCCAGCTGCGCGCTCTGCCCCGCCTTGCCCACCCAGTTCGCCACGTCGGCCATGAACTGCCTGGCCTGGTCCCCCGCCTTGCCCTGCCAGTCCGCCTGGCTGCTGTTGATCGCCGACGCCACGTCCGACTGGAACGCCACCATCTGGTTCCCGGCCTCGACGTACATCTGCCCCATCTCCCCGACCTGGTCGGGGTCCACGTCCTCGGTCACCATCGGCTTGAGCGCCTTGTGGTCGTAGGACATGTAGTTCGTGCACGCCAGCCCGGGCCCCTGCCGCGTGTCCACCCCAGCCGCCAACGCCCGAGCCTGCGCCGACATCTCCTGGTTGTACTGCTCGTTGATGTCACCGTTGCGCGTGAACTTCGCGATCAACCGCTCGATGAAGTTCCCGTCCTCGCTGCGCTGGTCCACCTGCTGCTCAGCGTCATCCCGCACCTCCTGCGAGGTGTCCGACGTCCCCGCCGGATCGATGTAGAGCGGCGAGTTCGGGTCCTTCGTGGCGTCGTACCCAGGGCTGTTCGGGTCCGAACCCCCCCGCCCCTCCCCCGACGGCGGGTGGTACGCGGTCTGCACACTCCCAGGCCCAGCCATGCTCCCGACCCTCCCACTACGCGCACCAGCACCAGCTGCTCACACCGGGTCTCGACGGTACCAACCCGAACCGGCGTCCGTCTTGCTCTGACGGAGCTACCCACCCACCGGTTCCCGAGCAGTCGCCCTAGGGAAGCCGTGGCTCCACGAACCCGGCGGCTTCCTCGGCAGGCCCACACCGGCTCGCCGCCTCACCCCCGGTGACCACGACATCCACCCGCGCCTTCTCAGCTACCTCGATCGACACCACGCAAGCCACCCCACTCGGCCGAGTCGACCGCACCCCCTTGTGCGACCCGACCTCGATGTCCTGCTTGCCCGTGCCGTTGACGTCCGCGAGCCCCACCTTGCCCAGGACCTGCACAGAGAGCGTGTAGCTCGCCGCCGCGCTGCTCTTCTCGACCCGCCAGTCGCAGTGGCGGACCCCCGCCAACTCCTCGGCCTCCCCCTGGGCGGGCGCCCCCAGCCTGCTCAACTCGGAACTGGAGAGCAGCTCGCACGGATCGAGGTCATCCACCGAACCGCTGCCCCCGGGGGAGGTGGTCTCCTCTGACGAGGTGGAGTCCTGGCTTGACGAGGTCGTCGACTCCCCCCCTGGACTCGGCACAGGCGTTCCCGGTGTGCTCCCGGAGCAGCCGACGGCACCCAGCGCCAGAGCAGTGGACGTGCCGACGAGCAGCGCGAAGCGCTTCACAGTGATCATTCCAGCTTTCCGGTCAGACGAGCTTGCTCGCGTTGAGGTTGTCGACCTGCTGGTAGTTGGCCATGGCCTGGGTGATGCCCTCCTCCGCCTTGACCAACGACTCGCGGAAGGCGGTGAGCTGGGTGAGGAAGCCTTCGCCGTCGGACGCGACCGACTGCACGTAGGGACCCATCACCTGGGCACCGTTGCTCGACCCCAGCTGAGGCACCTGGGAGAGGATGTCGAGCCTGCCGATGTTCTTGTCCACCCACGTCATCATGGTGCGGATTGCGCTCAGCAAGGCGTCACCGCCGGATTGGCTGACGGCGAACTGGCCCGCGGCGGCGCTGCTGGCGAAATCGGCCATGGACTTGCCGATCGGGCCGAGGGGTGCGCCCGCGCCCTCATCGATGTACATGGCGGCCCCCTTGTCCTGGGTGTTGGCTCTGCTCGACGGTACCAACCCGCGGTAGTCGGTGTCGGGGTTCTGACGGGTTGCGGGGGCCAGGGGTTCCGCTCGTCAGCCTTGTCGAGGGATTGGTGGAACGCCCTCAAGTGGTGGCGGAGGAACAGGCGGCAACCCCCTGGCAGGACGACGGCGAAGAGCGGCAGACGAGAACGCGGTTCACGATACTTTCCACTGGTCAGGACTGCGGAAGCTGCGGCTCGATGAGCTTCGCCGCGGCCATGGCGGGCGCGCAGAGGTCCTGCTCGGCGTCGCCGGTGACCTGGGCGTCGACGCGGGAGTCGGCAGTGATGCCGAGGGAGACGGCGCAGCCGCCGGGGCCGCGCACGGCCTGGACCGCGTCGTGCGAGCCGATCTTGCTCTCGACCTTCTCGCCGCGGGCGACGATGTCAGCGAGCCCCTGCTTGTCGAGGATCGCGACGACGAGGGCATAGCTGGTTGCGAGGCTGTCCGTGCGCACCCGGTAGTAGCAGGCACGGGCCTGGCCGATCTGCCGGTCGTCGCCACCGTCGCTGATGCCCAGCTCAGAGCGAGCGCTGGCCGGGAGCAGGTCACATGCCTGCAGGTCGCTGGTCCCCCCACCCGACCCGTCACTGGTGGACGGCGCCCCGGTGGTCTGCCCAACCGACGTCGGTTCCGCGATGGCGGTCGAACGCCCCGGCAGCGCGCTGCCCTGCGTCTCCGATGAGCAAGCCGCGGCACCCACCAAGAGGGCGCAGAAGGCCGAGACGAGCACGATCAAGCGCTTCACGGTCTGGTCTACCGCTTTCGGTCAGGCGAGCTGGGTCGCTTTGGTCTGGTCGGCTATGCGGCGGATGCTCCTGTTCCGGACGACCGGTTGAGCCACCCGCTCAGGGCACCTGCGGCTCGATGGCCATGGCCAACTGGAGAGCAGGTCCGCACAGCTGGCCCCCGTCCCCTCCGACCGCCAGCACCTCGACCCGCGACTTCTCCGCCACCTCCATGGCGTAGGAGCACCCACCACCGCCGGAGCGGAGGGAGCGGACCGCCTTGTGCGAACCCACCGTCGTCTCCTGCTTGTCCTGTCCGACGACGTCGTCCAACCCAACCTTCGGGTACACGATGACAGCGATGGTGTAGCTCGAGGCGATGGTGCTCCCTTTGACCTGCCAGCTGCAGCCCCAAGAGCTCGGCGCCTTCTCGGCCTCACCGAACCCGGTCAACCCGAGCTCACCCTTGCCGGACTCCGGCACCAACTCGCACGGGTCGATCGAGGCCAGGGAGCCTCTCGACGAGGGCACGGTGGTCTCGTCCAGCTCGAATGCTGGGGTACGCGTCGTAGCAGTGGCGGTGTCCTCGCTGGGAAAAGCACGGCCGTCCGTGCCGGAGGAGCAAGCCACGGACCCCAACAGGAGCGCGCCGAGGAACGGCGACAGCACGGCAACGCGGTTCACGGTGTTCAAGCTGCTTTCATCAGGCGAGCCGGTTGGCGTTGCTCGCCAGCACGGGCGGTGTCTGGCAGGAGGTCGCAGGGTTGGACGGTGGCCAGCGGGGTGGCTGGGGCGGAGGTCGAGGTGGAGACCTGGGTGGGCCGAGCCAGGGGCTCACCGGGGATGCCGGTGGAGCACGCGGCCAGGGCGGTGGTGGCGGACAGCAGCAGTGCGCGCGTTGAGCCGCTGGGCTTCGAGCGCGTGAATCTCCCCCGGTTCACGTGGGGGAACGTACCAGGATGGCGAGACGGCCTCGGGCCCCCGCTGGGGGGCGGGGGCCCGAGGGGTGGTGCGGGGGTGGGATCAGCCGAAGCGGCCGGAGATGTAGTCCTCGGTGGCCTTCTGGCCGGGGTTGGAGAAGATCTTCTCGGTCTCGTCGATCTCGATGAGCTTGCCGGGTTGGCCGACGCCCGCGAGGTTGAAGAAGGCGGTCTGGTCGCTGACGCGGGCGGCCTGCTGCATGTTGTGGGTGACGATGACGATCGTGTAGTCCTTCTTGAGCTCGCCGATGAGGTCCTCGATGGCCAGGGTGGAGATGGGGTCGAGGGCCGAGCAGGGCTCGTCCATGAGCAGGACGTCGGGGCGCACGGCGATGGCGCGGGCGATGCAGAGGCGCTGCTGCTGGCCGCCGGAGAGGCCGCCGCCGGGGCGGGTGAGGCGGTCCTTGACCTCGGCCCAGAGGTTGGCGCCGCGCAGGGCCTGCTCGGCGACCTCGTCGAGGACGGCGCGGCGCTTCTCGCCCGCGAGCTTGAGGCCCGCCACCACGTTGTCGCGGATGGACATGGTGGGGAAGGGGTTGGGGCGCTGGAAGACCATGCCGATGGTGCGGCGGACCGAGACCGGGTCGACGGTGCCGGCGTAGATGTCCTCGCCGTCGAGCAGGACCTGGCCCTCGGCGCGGGCGCCGGGGATGACCTCGTGCATGCGGTTGAGGGAGCGCAGCACGGTGGACTTGCCGCAGCCGGACGGGCCGATGAAGGCGGTGACGCTGTGCGGCGGCACGGCCAGCGAGACCTCGTCGACGGCGTGGAACTTGCCGTAGTAGAGGTTCAGGTTCTCGACGTCGATGCGCTTGGCCATGGTCCTCTACTTCGCCTTCAGGGAGGTCAGCTTGGAGATCAGCGATCCGAGCAGGTTGAACAGGGTGATGATGAGGATCAGGGTGACCGCCGCACCCCAGACCCTGGCCTCGCCCGCGGCGGTGGGGGTGAGCCGCTCGGAGGACATCAGCAGCGGCAGCGAGGCCATGTTGCCGTCGAACGGGTCGAAGTTGATGTAGGTGGTGTAGCCCACCAGGATCAGCACCGGGGCGGTCTCGCCCATGACGCGGGCGATGGCCAGCGAGATGCCGGTGATGATGCCCGACAGCGCGGTCGGCACGACGATCTTGACGATCGTCTTCCACTTGGGGATGCCCAGGGCGTAGGCGGCCTCGCGCAGCTCGTCCGGGACGATCTTGAGCAGCTCCTCGGTGGTGCGCACCACGACCGGGATCATCAGCAGCACCAGGGCCAGCGACACCGCGAAGGCGCTGCGCGGCAGGCCCAGGGTGGTCACCCACAGGGCGTAGATGAACAGCGCGGCCACGATCGAGGGCACGCCGGAGAGGATGTCGACGGTGAAGGTCACCGCCGAGGCCAGCCGCTTGCCCTTGCCGTACTCGACCAGGTAGATGGCCACCAGGATCGCGATCGGCACGGCGATCACCGCGCACACCAGGCCCTGCAGCAGGGTGCCGATGATCGCGTGGTAGACCCCGCCGCCGAACTGGCGCGAGGTCAGCCCGGCCAGGGAGTTGGTCCACCAGGTCGAGCTGAACACGTGCTCGGCGCCGCGGGCCAGGACCGTGATCAGCACCCAGACCAGCGGGATGACCGCGACCGCGAAGGCCACCCACACCAGGGTGGAGGCCAGCCGGTCGCGGAACCGGCGGCCGCCGGAGATCTGCTGGAACGTCGGCCCCATGGCCGGGCGGTCCAGGTCGACTGCGGTGCTCACTCGTACTCCTTGCGGCCTGCGACGATGGACCGGGCGGCGGCGTTGACCAGGAAGGTCAGCACGAACAGCACCAGGCCCGCGGCGATGTAGGCGCCCGCCCCGCGCGGGTCGTTGAACTCCGCGGCGGCGCGGGCGATCTTCGAGGCGATCGTGTCGCCGCCGTCGAAGAGGCTGAAGCCGAAGGCGTCGTTGGTCGAGGCCAGGATGATCAGGACCGCGATGGTCTCGCCGAGCGCGCGGCCCAGGCCCAGCATCGAGGCGCTGATGTACCCGGCGCGGCCGAAGGGCAGCACCGTGGTGCGCACGACCTCCCACTTGGTGGCCCCGAGCGCCAGCGCGCCCTCGACCTGCATGCGCGGGGTGCGCTCGAAGACCTCGCGGGAGATCGCGGTGATGATCGGCAGCAGCATCACCGCCAGGACGATGCCCGCGGTGAAGATGGTCTGGCCGATGGCCAGGTTCGACGACCCGGTGGCGAAGATCGGCAGCCAGCCCAGGGCGCTGTTGAGGAACTCGCTGACCGGCGCCAGGGCCGGGGCGAGCTCGTAGAGGCCCCAGAGGCCGAAGATGATCGAGGGCACCGCGGCCAGCAGGTCCACCAGGTAGGCGAACGGCCTGGCCAGCGGGCGGGGGGCGTACTGGGTGAGGAACAGCGCGATGCCCAGCGAGATCGGCATCGCGATGATCAGCGCGAAGATCGAGCTGAACACCGTCACCAGCAGCAGGTCGAGCACGCCGAAGGCCAGCGCGGCCGGGTCGGCGTTCCACTCCCGGCTGAACAGGAAGTTGGCCTGGTTGTCCACCAGCGAGGGGATCGCCTGGATCAGCAGGAAGACGCCGATCAGGGCGATCATCACGACGATCAGGGCGCCGGAGCCGACGGTCAGCGCCTTGAAGATCCGGTCACCCGGGCGGGTGACGACCTTCCGCTGGGCCGGGGGCGCGCCCTGGTCCGGTGGTGCAGGGGGCATGGTGGTCTCCGGTGCGGTGTCAGCCGAGCCCCGCGACCCGGTCTCCCGGGTCGCGGGGCGTCCGACCTTGGCGTAGTCGCTCATTCGCGTGCTGCGCTCAGTGTCTGCCTGGTGCTCGCGTCAGGCGATCGCGCCGATGGCGGTCAGCAGCTTCGACTGGAACTCGTTGGGCAGCGGGACGTAGCCCGCGTCCGCCAGCGAGGCCTGGCCGTCGGTGGCCGCGACCGTCAGGAACGCCTTGACGGCCTTGGCGGTGTCGGCGTCGTAGCCCTTCGAGCAGACGATCTCGTAGGTGGCCAGCACCAGCGGGTAGGCGCCCGCGGTGTTGGACGCGTAGAGGGCGTCGAGGTCGAGGACGAGGTCGTTGCCCTGGCCCTTGACCTTGGCCGAGGCGATGGCCTTGGCGGCCGACTCGGCGCTCAGCTCGACCGCGCCGGAGCCCGAGTCGATCTTGGCGGTGGACAGCTTCTTGTCCTGGGCGTAGGACCACTCGACGTAGCCGATCGCGCCGTCACCGGCGGAGATGGCGTCGGCGACGCCCGCCGAGCCCTGGGCGCCCTGGCCGACGCCGCCGTTGAACTTCTTGCCCGCGTCCTTGGTCCAGGCGCCCTTCGAGGAGGCCTTGAGGTACTTCTGGAAGTTGTCGGTGGTGCCCGACTCGTCGCCGCGGTAGACCACGGTGATGGCCTTGTCCGGCAGGGTGGCGCCGGAGTTGGCCGAGGCGATCGCGGCGTCGTTCCACTTGGTGACCTGGCCGGAGAAGATCTTGGCGGTCAGCTCCGGGGTCAGGGTCAGCGCCGGGGCGCCGTCGAGCTTGTAGGCGATGGCGACCGGGCCGAACACCAGCGGCAGGTTCCAGGCCGGGTTGCCCTGGCAGCGCTTGGCCGCCGCGTCGACCTCGCCCTTGTCCTTGTTCAGCGCCGAGTCCGAGCCGCCGAAGTCGACGATGCCCGCGTTGAACTGCTTCACGCCCGCACCGGAGCCGGTGGGGTTGTAGGAGAGCTGCTGCCCGGAGCACTTCTGCCCGTACGCGGCGATGAAGGTCTCCATTGCGCCCTTCTGCGCGCTGGAGCCCTCCGCGGTCAGGGCCTTCTTGCCGCCGCACTCGACAGCGGCGGTAGCGGTGGGCGCCGGGGCACCGGTGTTGCCAGAACCGGTGGCCGTGTTGTTGTCGCTGCCGCACGCGGTGAGCACGAGGGCACCGGCGGCCACGAACCCGAGGACCGACGCGGTCCGCTTGGTCTTCACATTTCCTCCAGACAGAGGTGTTCACATCCCGCGGCGCGACTCCCTGCCCGCCGTCTCGCCGCGACGCTAAGCAGTGTCGGTGGACGGGTTCCTCAGAGGAGGTGAACGCAGAGTGAACAAGGCCGCGGATACCGCCTCCGGTGCGCGATCGAGGCCGTCCCGTGACCCGCGCGTGCGCGTTCGGTGACGACTCGGCCGCCCGTCGTTAAGCGCTAGGCCCACTGCACGTCTGCGGCCGAACGGGCGAACCCCAACCGGGTGTAGACGGCCACCGCCGGGTGGTTGTCGGACTCGACGTACAGCAGCACCGACGGCCGCCCCGCGGCCTCCAGGTGGTGCAGCCCGACCAGGGTGAGCGCCTTGCCGAGACCCCCGCCCTGCGCCGCCGGGTCGACCCCCACCACGTACACCTCGCCCTCGCCGTCGGGGTGCACCTTCGTCCAGTGGAACCCGAGCACCCGGTCGCGGGCGTCGACGGCGAGGAAGAAGCCCGCCGGGTCGAACCAGGGCTCACCCTCCGTGGCCACGAGGTCGGTCACGGTGAGTGCACCCTGCTCGGGGTGCCAGTCGAAGGCGGCCTTGTTGACGGCGATGACGGCGTCCTCGTCGCGGCCGGGCTCGAAGGTCCGCGCGGTGACGCCCTCGGGCCAGGCGGGCTCGGGGAGGTCGCCCGCGCCGAGCGCCCGCCGCATGACCAGCAGCTCGCGCACCTTCGCCAGCCCGAGCCCGGCGGCGATGGCGGCGGCGCCGGGGTGGTCGCCGTGCGACCAGAAGCGCGCCCCCGGGGCGGCGCGGTCGAGGACGGCCCTGGCGATGGCGGTGCCGATGCCGCGGCGGCGGTGGTCGGGGTGGACGAACAGCTCGACGACCTGGCGCCCGAACGCGTCGCCCGCGGTGTCGAGGTGCGCGTAGGCGACCGGGGTGCCGTCGAGGTCGGCGGTGAGGTGCTCGCCGCCGCGGAACCCACCCGGCAGGTCGTCGCCCAGCTCGGGCCTGCCGTCGGCGGCCGCGACGGCGCGCAGCAGCGGGAGGGTGGTCTCGGGTGCCTCGGCTGCCCAGGTCAGGGTCGTCACGCCCGCGAGGGTACCGGCGCGGCGACCGTCCGGAGAGGACGCGGGCGCGCGGGGCGGGGTAGCGCTGGGGGCGGGCCGACGGGCGGTCCGCTCCTGGGGTCGAGCACCGGCGGGGGAGCTGCCGCACGGCACCCGGGTGCGGGGACGGGCGGCAGCTGCCTCCAGTGGCGTGGCCCCAGCACGTCAGGAGCTCGCGCACCTGCGCCCGCCCGAGTTCCTACCCCGCGGTGGCGCGGCGGGGTGGACCGGGAGGGCTACGAGAGGGGATGCGGGGTCGGATCCGGCACCGGGTGGGCACCGGACCCGCGCTTCATCGCCGGTAGTCGTCGTACTCGTCCTCGGACGAGTCGTCGAACGGGTCACTGTCGTGACCCTCGTCGGACTTGTGGCCCGCCAGCTCGCGCTGCAGGGCGTCGAAGTCCGTGTGGTGTGAGCTGTACTTGAGCTCCCGGGCCACCTTCGTCTGCTTGGCCTTAGCTCGGCCGCGCCCCATGGCTCGACCCCCTCGCACAGGTGACGGGGCGGCCGGGGGAACGGCGGCCCCGTAGATGTCGACAGTTGATTCCTGCTAAGTACCGTACCGCGTCGCAGGGGTTCCGTGCGACGCGGCACGGTGTGCCGGACCCGACACACCGCGCGCGCCCCGGTCCCGGGCGGGGCGGCGGGCCCCGCGCGTGGAACCATGGCCGGGTGTCCAGACCGTTCGTCGCCTACCTCAGGGTGTACGAACCGCTGTCGGCCTTCGCGGAACCCCTGGCCGGGCGGTTGCGCGCCACCGCGGACGCGGGCGGCCTGGACCGCGCCGACGTCGGCAGGCGCGAGCGCGAAGTGTGGCTCAAGTCACACCTGTACGCCCCCGCCGACACCCTCCCCGGGGAGCTGCCCGACGGCAGGCCCTCCACCAGCGCCGTGCGCGACGTGCTGGTCGTCGACCCCGCCGAGGTGCCCGGGGCGCCGGTCGGCCCCGGCCCGCTGGTGTGCCCGCTGGACCTGCGCGCCCGCTCGGCCGCGGCGGTCGTGGGCTTCCTGACCTCCGCCGACCCGATGCTGCGCGCGGCCTCGGCGGTCGGCTCGGTGGAGTCCGCGCGCGCCAAGGCCGCGGCCGTGCTCGCGGACCTGCCGCGCGGGGCGGTGCACGTGGTGTCGACGACCTGGACGGTGCCGCTGCCCTGGTTCGCCCTGGTGGACCCGGCCCGGCGGCACGTGGTGCACGCGCCGCGCACCGACCCGCGGCGCCAGGTGCGCTGGTGGGTGGCGATCACCGACGCCCGGGAGCGCGCCGAGCGGGCCAGGGAGCTGTCCGAGCAGGCCTTCGGCGACACCGGGCCCACCAGGGTCCTGGCCGACACGCTGCGCTGGCTGGAGAACTTCGACGACGGCTCGGCCGTGGAGCTGGACTACGGCGGGCTGGTGCAGCTGCTCACCGACGAGGAGCTGGAGTCGGACTCCTCGGCCCAGGACGTGCACGCCATCCTCGACGCCATCGAGTCCGAGGACGTCGGCGAGATCGGCCCCCGCTTCGAGCGGCTGCGCGAGTTCTGGGGCGACCTCGCAGGCCGCGAACAGCTCAACTGAGCAGCGGTCAGCTCACCCCAGCGGTCAGCTCACCCCGCGGTGCCCCCTAGCCGCGCAGGCCTTGAGCTGCGGCCCGACCAAGGGCCGGGGTCTCGGCGGGGATGGAGTCCGGGTCGATGGAGGCGCCGGTGCTCTCGCCCACCACCAGCGGGGTGCCGGGCTCGACGGACCGCTTCAGCAGGGCGAGGGCGATCGGGCCGAGCTCGTGGTGCTGCACCACCGAACCCACCTTGCCCACCACCCGCTCGCCCGCGCGCACCTCGTCACCGGGCTCGGGGGTGGTGTCCGACCCGTCGAGGTGCAGCAGGAGCAGCCTGCGCGGCGGGCGGCCCACGTTCTCGACCTTCGACACCGTCTCCTGGCCGCGGTAGCAGCCCTTGGCCACGTGCGCGGCGACGTGCACCCAGCCGACCTCGTGCGGGATGGCCCGCTCGTCGGTGTCCAGGCCCAGGCGGGGGCGCCGGGACTCCACGCGCAGCGCCTCGAAGGCCAGCGACCCCATCGGCCGGGCGCCCGCGTCGGTGATCCGCCGCCACCAGTCGAGCAGGGCACCGCGCGGCACCAGCAGGTCCGCGGCGTCGTGGCCGGGCCACGGCATCCGGCGCACGATGACGTCGCTGCCCGCGGCCACCGCGTACGGGCCCGCGGGCACCGGCAGGCCCAGCTCCGCGAGCAGCTCCGGCGTGCGCGGGCCGACCAGCGACAGCACCGCCCGCTCGGCGGTGGCGTCGCGCGGCTCGACCTTCGACCAGAACACCATCTGCTCGAAGTAGGTCAGCAGCGGCACCCGGCCCGGGCGGGCGCCCGCGGTCTCCGCGCCCGCCTCGGTGTCCAGCCACACCACGCCGTCGACGTGGGCCAGCAGCAGGTGCGCGTCCACCCGGCCCTGGCTGTCGAGCACCAGCGCCTCGGTGCCGGAGCCCTCGGCCAGGCCGGTGACGTGCTGGGACACCACCAGGTGCAGCCAGCTCAGCCGGTCGTCGCCGGGGACGGCGATCAGCTCACGGTGCGAGCGGTCGACCACCGCCACAGTGCGGGCGGCGGCGCGCTGCTCGGCGAACGGGTCGCCGAAGTGCCACGGCACGGCCGCGTCGGGTGAGCCCTCCGGGGCGGGGACGGCACCGGGGGTGTCCAGGACGGGCGAGCGGCTCACGGGGTCTCCTCGTCGGCGCCGCGCCGCCGGGCGCCGCGGAGGCAGTCCGCGCACGTCCCCGACAGCGCGAGGTGGCTGGCATCCAGTGCGAACCCGTGCTGCTCGCGCAGTGTTCCGCACAGGTCGGACATCAGCCCCAGGTCGGCCTCGTCGACCCGGCCGCACCGGTGGCAGACCAGGTGGACGTGCTCGTGCTCGTGCACGGAGTACTTCGGCGCGCCGTGGCCCAGGTGGGTGTGCCGGACGACCGACAGGCTCTCCAGCAGCTCCAGCGTGCGGTAGACGGTGGTGATGTTGACCGTCGGCGTGGTGCGCTGCACGTGCGCGCAGACCTGCTCGGGGGTGGCGTGCCCCAGCTCCAGCAGCGCGTCGAGGACGAGCTGGCGCTGCGGGGTCATCCGCATCCCCCGGCCGTGCAGGACCTCGCGCAGCTCGGCGCGGCGACGGGCGATCGGGTGCGCGGTCTCCACCTCCCCCATCCTAAGCCGCCGGGCCGGTCCACGGGGGCCCGGCGGCCGGGGCCCGCGGGGGGCGCGGCCCAGTAGGGTGATCGGCATGCGCGTGCTCGCCCTGCTCGACGGGACCCTGCTGGACCCGGACGCCCCGCACGTGCGGGTGGACGACCTCGGCATCACCCGCGGCGACGGCGTGTTCGAGACGGTGCTCGTCGTCGACGGGGTGCCCCGCGAGCTCGACGCCCACCTGGACCGGTTCGCGCGCTCGGCGGCGATGCTCGACCTGCCCGAGCCCGACCGCGCGGCGTGGGAGCGGGTGGTGCGGGTCGTGGTGGACGAGTGGCCCGCCGCGGGCGAGATGGCGCTCAAGCTCGTCTGCACCCGCGGCCCGGAGTTCGGCGACGGCACGCCCACCGCCTACGCGCTCGGCATGGCGATCAGCGAGGCCCAGCTGCGGGTGCGCGGCACCGGCGTCACCGCCATCACCCTGGAGCGCGGGTTCGACCCGGCCGTGGTGGCCGCGGCGCCGTGGCTGCTGCTGGGCGCCAAGACCCTGTCCTACGCGGTGAACATGGCCGCGTTCCGGCACGCCAGGGCCCGCGGCGCCGACGAGGTCATCTTCACCGCCACCGACGGCACCGTGCTGGAGGGTCCCACCGCGAGCGTGGTGGTGGTCGACGGCACGACGCTGCGCACCACGCCGCCGTCGAGCGGGGTGCTGCCCGGCACCACCCAGGGCGCGCTGTTCCGGGCGGCCGAGCGGGCCGGGTGGGCGACGAAGGTGGAGCCCATTCCCGCCGCCGACCTGCGCACCGCCGACGGGGTGTTCCTCGCCTCCAGCGTCCGCAAGCTCACCAGGGTGCGCGAGCTGGACGGCAGCCCGCTGCCGGACCGCCCGGGGTTGGCGGAGGAGCTGGTGGCGCTCTACGAGTCCGAGTACGCCTGAGGTGGGCGGCGGGCGGGCGGCGGTGTGCCAGGATCGCCCGCATGTCACCGTCGACCCCCCGCCCCGGCGCGCACGGCACGTTGATCACGGTCGCGCCCACCGGGGCAGAGCTGAGCAAGTCCGCCGTCCCGGCGCTGCCGGTCACCCCCGAGGAGCTCGTGCGGACCGCGCGGGACTGCGAGCGGGTCGGCGCCGCCATGATCCACATCCACGTGCGCGACGAGCACGCCCGGCCCACCCTGGACCTGGGGCTGCTCACCGAGGCCGTGGCGGCCGTGCGCGAGCACACCCGGCTGGTGGTGCAGCTGTCCACCGGCGGCGCGGTCACCGACCCCGAGGCCGACCGGCTGCGCGTGCTCGACGCCCTGCCCGACTCCGCCTCCTGCACCATGGGCACGGTCAACTTCGGCGACGACGTCTTCCTCAACCGGTGGGGGTTCGTCGTCGAGCTGCACAAGCGGATGCAGGAGCGCGGCATCGTGCCCGAGTACGAGGTCTTCGACCTCGGCCAGCTCACCGCGCTGCGCAGGCTGCTCGACGAGCACGGCCTGCCCGCGGGCGGGCACGTGCACCTCGACCTGGTGATGGGCGTGCCCGGCGGCATGCCCGGCGACCTGGAGACGCTGGCCGCGGCGCTGCGGCTGGTGCCCGAGGGCGCCACCTTCTCCGCCACCGGCGTCGGCCGCTCGTCGCTGCCGGTGCTGCTCTCGGCGCTGGCCGCGGGCGGGCACGTGCGGGTGGGCATGGAGGACACGACCTCCTACGCCCGGGGCGAGAAGGTCAAGGACAACGCGCAGCTGGTGGCCCGCGCCGCCGGGCTGGCCAGGATCGCCCAGCGCCCCCCGATTGGGCCGGACGAGGCACGGGTACTACTGGGGGTGGCGGTGTGAGCCGCCCACTCGCCATGATGTTGCCGTCGAGGCAGCGGCGGTGCAGCACCGCGGACCGGAGGAAGCCCCCGTGATCGAAGTCCGCCCGGGTGGGCGCAGGCGCATCGACCGGGTGCTGGCGCCGGGGTACGTCGCCGACCTCGACGCGCTGGACCTGGCCGAGGTGCGCGCCCGCCGCGACGACGCCGCGCAGGAGGAGACCGACCTGTCCTACCTGCGCAGGCTGCTGCACGGGCGGATCGACATCGTCCTGGCCGAGCAGAAGCGCAGGCACGACGGCGAGGGCGCCTCGGTGGTGGAGCAGCTGGCCACCATCCTGTCGGACAAGGCGGTCGCGGCCACCGGGTCGGGCCGCCACCAGGTGCTGGAGCCCTCGCGGGCCGAGGCGCACCGCCGCCACGTCGAGGCGCTGGTGTCCGACGCCGACCTCTCCGACGTCTCCGCCCTGCCCGACGACCGGCTGGACCTCGCGCTGCGCACCTACCGCGCGGAGGAGGCGTCGGTGTCGCAGCGCCGCCGCGAGGTGCAGCAGGTGGTGGACCTGCTCAACGAGCAGATCGGCAACCGCTACCGGGCGGGCAGCGCGTCGGTGGACGACCTGCTCGCGGCCGAGCGGCAGAAGCGGGGCCAGGGGTGAGCGAGCCCGTCGACGAGCCCAACCCGGTGCTTGTGGAGGTGGTGCGCTCCGGCTTCACCGAGTCGGTGCACCGCGGTTCGCTGGTCGTGCTCGACCCGGCGGGCCGCACCGCGCTGGCGCTGGGCGACGTCACCTCCCCGGTGTTCCCGCGCTCGAGCAACAAGCCGATGCAGGCGCTGGGCATGCTGCGCGCGGGCCTGGAGCTCGACGACGAGGCCGACCTGGCGCTGGTGTGCGCCTCGCACAGCGGGGAGCCGGTGCACGTCGACCGGGTGCTGGCCCTGCTGGCCCGGCACGGCCTCACCGAGGACGACCTGGGCTGCCCGCAGGACTGGCCGCTGCACGAGGACAGCCGCGGCGAGGCGCAGCGGCGGGTCACCATGAACTGCTCGGGCAAGCACGCGGGCATGCTCGCCACCTGCGTGCAGCAGGGCTGGGACACCGCCTCCTACCTCGACCCCGCGCACCCGCTCCAGGTCGTCATCGCCAAGGTCGTCGAGGAGCTGACCGGGGCGCCCATCGCGGAGGTGGGCGTGGACGGGTGCGGGGCGCCGCTGTTCGCGCTGAGCCTGACCGACCTGGCCGGGGCCATCTCGCGCCTGGTCACCGCCGCGCCCGGCACCGACCTGCGCCGGGTGGCCGACGCCATGCGCGCGCACCCGCACCTGGTCGCGGGCACCGGCCGGGTCGACACCGACCTGATGGCCGCCATCCCGGGCCTGCTGGTCAAGGGCGGCGCGGAGGGCGTGCACATCATGGCCCTGCCCACCGGCACCACGCTCGCGCTCAAGATCGACGACGGCGCCCCGCGCGCCCGCACCCCGCTGCTGGCCGCCATCCTGGCGGCGCTGGGCATCGACCCGCCCCCGCTCAACACCGCCATCCTCGGCGGCGGCGAGCCGGTGGGCGAGGTCCGGCTGCCCGACGACCTGATCCCGTCCGCGCTGCGCGCCTGACCCCCGAGGTGCCCGATCCCCGAGGCGCTTGGCTCCCGAGCGGCGTCAGCCGACCGGGCGCAGGCGGACGCGCGTGCCCGGCCTGGCCTGGGCGAGGGCGGCCAGGGCGTCCCCGGGGACGACCCCGACCACCGGGTAGCCGCCGGTGGTGGGGTGGTCGGCCAGGAACACCACGGGCCTGCCGCTCGCCGGGACCTGGACCGCGCCGGTGACCACCGGCTCGCTCGTCAGCTCCCGGTCCGCGAACGCCGCCGCCCTGGTCAGCCGCGTGCCCACCAGGCGGAGGCCGACGCGGTTGCTCTCCGGCGACACCGTCCACGCCCCCGCCGCGAGCTGCGCGGCGGGGCCGTCGAACCAGTCGTCGCGCGGGCCCAGCAGCACCGGGACGGCCAGCGAGTCCGGGGGGCTGGGCGGCGGCACGGCGTCCGCGCCCCGGGGCGGGCGGGTCGGCGTGCCCAGCGGCAGGACGTCACCGGGGGCGAGGGGGTCGGGGCCGAGGCCGGAGAGGACGTCGGTGGAGCGGGAGCCCAGGTGCGCGGGCACCTCGATGCCCCCGGACGCCGCCAGGTACGTGCGCAGCCCCGCCAGCGGCGAGCCGACCTCCACCTCATCGCCCGCGCGCAGGTGGACGGGGGTGTGCGACCCCGCGGCGCGGCCGTTGACCAGCACCGGGGCGCTCGGGCCGGTGACGACGACCGTGCACGACGACCCGGCGCGCAGCCGCAGCCCGCCGAACACCGACTCGATGCCCGCGGCGGACTCGTCGTTGCCCGCGAGGCGGTTGGCCAGCGCCAGCGACGGCGCGTCCAGCGCGCCCGAGGGCGGCACGCCCAGGTGGGCGTTGCCGGGGCGGCCCAGGTCCTGCACCAGCGACAGCGGGCCGGTGGCCAGCACCGTCAGCGCCCGGGTCACCCGGCCACCTCGAAGCGGACGGCGTCGCCGGGGGCGAGCAGCGCGGCGGGGGTGCGGGTGGGGTCGAACAGGGCGTCGGCGCCGTCGGCGAGCCTGCCAAGCAGCCGCCACCCGCCGGGGGACGGGCGCGGGTAGACGCCGGTGAACTCGCCCGCCACGCCCACCGACCCCTCGGGCACCCGCGTCCTCGGGGTGTCCAGGCGGGGTTGGCGCAGCGGCTCGGGCAGGCCGGTGAGGTAGCCGAAGCCGGGGGCGAAGCCGGTGAAGGCCACCGTGTAGGCGGCGCCGGAGTGCAGGCGCACCACCTCGTCGGTGGAGATCCCCGCCGCGTCGGCCACCAGGTCGAGGTCCGGGCCGTCGTAGACGACCGGCAGCACCACCGACCGGGCGTCGACCGCGGGCGCCGCGGTGAGGTCCACGCCGTCGAGCGCCTCACGGACGCGGGTGGCGGCGGGCGCGCCAGGGGTGAGCACCACCAGGAGGGTTCGGGCGGCGGGAACCAGGTCCACGACGCCCGGCAGGGTCAGCAGGGCGGCCCTTGCCGCGGCGACCTCGGCCTGCGAGCCCAGCTCCACCAGGACGCCGTCCGCGCCGCAGCGCAGCAGCCGCACCCCTCAGCCGACGACGCGGCGCAGGTAGGCCGACGTGTGCGGCTGCATCTCCTGCCCCATCATCGCGCGCTCCTCCACGTAGGCCAGGTCACCGCCGTTGACCAGGCCGTAGAGCCGCTTGGCCGCGTTGACCTCCTTGGCCGTCGCGGTGCGGGTCACGATGTCGGTGTCGATCTCCCAGGAGGTCGCGTTGCGCGGGCCGCCGAGGAAGATCTCGGTGATGCCGGTGGAGTGCGCGAGCAGCACCTCGACGGTGTCGTCGGGCGCCGGGCGCCACCAGCCCACCTCGCGGGCGGCCGGGCGGATCACCGCGCCGTCGTCGTCGAGCAGCCAGGTGCGCGACTCGTAGGCCAGGAACGGCCTGCCGTCGTGGGCGAAGCTCAGCTGCTGGCCGAACTTGAACGGGCCGTCGATCGTGGGGTAGACGACCTCGCCCTCACCGCGCCACACCCCCACCAGCGGCAGCAGCGACAGCAGGTCGTCGTGCAGGTTGGGGCCCTCGCGCAGGTTCGCCGTGTCGACCGCGATCGGCAGGTCGTCGAACTGCGGCAGGTTGCGGTGGCGGGTCTGCTCGGCGCGCTCGAAGGCGGCCGCGACCGCGGCGTCCCCGCTGCCGGGGACCGGGCCCTGGTCCTCGTCGGCCATCCGTCAGCGGTTGTCGGCGTACAGGCGGTACACGACGTAGACCGCGAACCAGACGGTCAGCAGGCCCATCAGGGCGAGCAGTGCGGTGAAGAAGATTTCCACGGGGGGAGTCTATCCCGAGCCCTGGTGGGAGCGCGGGTCGTGGGCGGTGTCGCGCCTCACTGGCGGGCGCGCGAGGGCCCCGGGGTGCACCACCCCGGGGCCCTCGTGCTCGGTCCGCGCCGTCAGCCGACGGAGACGGCCACCTGGTGCAGGCCCGGTCCGGCCGCGCTGACCTTCGCCTCGCCGTTGCCGGAGCGGTGCAGCGCGCGCACCGTCCACTCACCGGGGGCGGCGAAGAAGCGGAAGTCGCCCTCGGCCGAGGACACGACCTCGGCGGTGAACTCGCCGGTGCCGTCCAGCAGGCGGACGAAGGCGCCGCCGACGGGCGCGCCGCCGCTGGTCACCTTGCCGTCGAGGACGACCTCCTTGCCCGGGTCGACCCCGGCGGGGAGGGCGTTGCCCTGCTCGGGCGCGCCGCAGCTGCTCATGGCTTCTCCAAGGGGTTGGTGGCGGGGGTGCGGGGGATCAGGCGCCGGTCTCGACCGGGACGCCCACCAGCGAGCCGTACTCGGTCCACGAGCCGTCGTAGTTCTTCACGTCCGACAGGCCCAGCAGCTCGTGCAGGGCGAACCAGGTGTGCGAGGAGCGCTCGCCGATGCGGCAGTAGGCGATGGTGGACTTCGACTCGTCCAGGCCCGCCTCCTTGTACAGCTCCAGCAGCTCCTCGTTGGACTTGAAGGTGCCGTCCTCGTTGGCCGCCTTGGACCACGGCACGTTCAGCGCGCCCGGGATGTGGCCCTTGACCTGCGCCTGCTCCTGCGGCAGGTGCGCGGGGGCGGCCAGCTTGCCGGAGAACTCGTCGGGGGAGCGCACGTCGACCAGGTTCTTGTTCCCGATCGCGTCCACGACCTCCTGGCGGAAGGCGCGCAGCGAGGCGTCCTGCTCCTTGGCCGTGTAGGAGGTCTCCGGGCGGGAGACGGCCTCGGCGTCGAGCGGGCGGCCGTCGAGCTCCCACTTCTTGCGGCCGCCGTCGAGCAGCTTCACCGCGTCGTGGCCGTAGAGCTTGAAGTACCAGTAGGCGTAGGCGGCGAACCAGTTGTTGTTGCCGCCGTAGAGGATCACGGTGTCGTCGTTGCCGATGCCGCGCGCCGACAGCAGCTTCTCGAAGCCCTGGCGGTCGATGAAGTCGCGGCGGACCGGGTCCTGGAGGTCCTGCTTCCAGTCGACCTTGACCGCACCGGGGATGTGCCCGGTGTCGTAGGCGCTGGCGTCCTCGTCGACCTCGACGAACACCACGCCGGGGGTCTGGAGGTTCTCCTCGGCCCAGGCGGCAGTGACCAGCACGTCTTCGCGGCTCATCGGGCGGTTCCCACTTCCTTGTTGGTGATGGACAGGCGGTTGAGCAGCAGGTACGCCTCGCAGCCGAGGCAGAACCCGAACGCGGCGTTGAGGAAGGCCGCGGCCAGCGCCAGCGCGGTGGCGACCACGCCGAGGGCGGGGACGGCGAAGGCGTAGCCGAGGGTGCCGACGACGGCGAAGCCGAAGCCGACGCCCTGGGCGAAGCGCAGCGGGGCGGTGTCCTCGCGCTCGTCGGTGGGCTTCAGGCGCGGGGCGATGAGCACCCGGTAGAGCACCGAGTACGGCGAGAAGCGCAGCCCGGCGAAGGCGCCGAGGGCGAACACGACGGCCTGGGCGGCCAACAGGGGCCACCAGCCGGTCGCGAGCACGGCGACGAGGACGGCGGTGGTGACCCAGGCGGCGAACCGGGGTCCGCGCGGGTCCACCTGGGGGCGAGCGGGGGGTGCGGGCATGCGGCGTGGCCTCCCTGACCTGGGCACGGGTGGGGTCCGGTGCTCGGGCGGCAGCTCGGGGCCGGTGGGCGCGCGCCCACGGCCGTCCGCCCGATCAGGTCACCGACACAGGCTGCTGTCCACGCGGCAGAAGTCCACCGCGCGGCGCCGTGTGAGGGTGCTGGTCACGGGGGCGAGCTTACGCGCCGACCCCCCGTGGTGAGAGCACCCGTCCACATGCTGGGAGGGGTGGAGCGGTCGGGTCCGCCGGGGAAACCGCTGGTGGCGGGTGTCAGGCGGGCAGGTGGGGGGCGAGGGCGGCGAGCAGCTCCGCCCGCTTGGGGACGCCGCTGACCCGCAGGAGTTCCACACCGCGGGAATCGACGGCGAGCGTCGTGGGGGTGCGCAGCACCGACAACCGCTCGGCCAGCCGCGGCTGCGAGGTCAGGTCGAGGTCGGTGTGCGCGAGCCCGCCGGTGCGCCCGGCGAGGTCGGCGAGCAGCACCCGCGCCTGGCGGCAGGGCGCGCAGAAGGTGGTGGACAGCTGCACGAGCGTCACCGCGGCGTCGGGGTCGAGCAGCGCGCGCACCTCCTCGGGCACGGCCTGGTCCACGGCCTTCTCCTTCACCCTGCCGTCGCGGGCGCGCAGCGCGAACCCGATGGCGGTGGCGAGCAGCAGCGTGCCCACCGCGACGAGCAGTCCGACCACGTCCGACCTCCCTGCACCCGGGCGGCGGACCCGGGGATCAGCCCTGGCCCAGCACCACGTTGCTGGCCTTGCCCTTCACCGTCAGCACCCCCGACTGCACGGTAACCGCGGTCGGGGTCACGTCGAAGGGGAGTTCACCAGTCGGGAGGCTGCGCGAGAACACCTCCAGGATGACGCCCTCGATGGCCGAGGGCAGCCGGGTGGTGCCCGCCGCGCTGCGCAGCTCCAGCCGCTTGGCGTCGATGGCGATGGACCCCTGCTCCAGGGAGATGACCGAGAACACGCACAGCTCGGTGCTCTGGCCCGCGATCTCGACGGTGCCGCAGAGCCGCACGCCCGCGGTGGCGCCCTCGGTGTCGGCGGTCTCCACGCTGTCGAGGTCGGTCTCCGAGCCGTCGGCGGGCGCGGTGGCCACCAGGGACTTGGCCGCGGGCTCGATGGTCAGGTTGGTGATCGAGGCGATGGCGCTGTTGGACTGGTTGGCCTGCAGGGCGCGGTTGACGTCGGCGGCCTTGATCCGCACCTGGCCCTCGACCTCGCGCACCGGGATCTGCTTGAGCGAGCCGGAGACGACCTCCGACAGCGGGGCGGTGATGCCGCGCAGGTCGGCGTGCACGTCGACGTCGCGCAGCACGTCCTGCACCGGGACGCCCTTGGCGTCGACGGTCACCGAGTCGTACTCGCCCGCGGCGACCTGGGCCAGGAAGGAGAAGCCGCCGACCTTGACCGAGGGGTCGTCGGCCAGGCCGAACTGCTGCTTGGCCCGCTGCGAGACCTCGTGCTCGAACACCGCGGCGGCGCCGAAGTCGGCGGCCACCAGCAGCGCGAGCAGCACGACCAGGCTGATCACCAGCCTGCGCACCACCTTGGAGCGGCCCCGCCGGGGGCCGGCCTGCGCCCTGCCGGTGTTCGTCGTGCTCGTCATCCCCGCCACCCTCGTCGTCGACGCGGGCTCCCGGGCGACCCGCTGCTACCACTGCACGTACCTCTTGCACGTACCCCTGTAGGACCCGCGAGCACCCGGTCGGGTTGTGCGAGTCCCGCCCCCATGATCCCCGTCCCCCACCGCCGTCACGCGGCGGGGCGGGGCGCGGGCGCCTCCCGCCACCCCTGACCGGGCTGGTGACACACCGCGTGACCTGCTCACCCGTACGTGGACGACCACTCCGGGTGACGCCTGCCGGCGGAGGACCGCGCATTGCACCGAGCGGAGCACTGGCCGCTCGTTCAGGGGTGGCGCGCGGGGGTCGCCGGACACGCGTAACACACGATTCACAAAGTGATCAAATAGGCGACCCGGAATCGTTCCCGGCGTCGATAAAGCCAGGTCAACCGGTCGATTAACGCGGCCGTAACACGATGCCCCTGACCTGCCGAATCGGCCTGTCCGGGGCGTGCACCCGTGTGACGCGGGTGTCACGACCACGACATCTGAGCAGGTCGGCGGCTATTCTCACCGGAGCCCGAAAACGACCTCCCGCTCCTCGACGCCGACGGGCGCGGAACCACCGCAAGAGAGGCGGACTCGCACATGAGCCTCGACCTGCTGCTGCTGACCGCGGACCCGGAGCCGGGTTCGGTCCTCCCGTCGCTGATGCTGCTGCCGCACACCGTGCGCACCCAGGCCCCCGAGGTCACCGCCCTGCTGGAGGCGGGCTCGCGCGACGCGGTCGTGGTCGACGCCCGCACCGACCTCGCCGCCGCCAAGAGCCTGTGCCGCCTGCTCACCAGCGGCGGCGACAGCTGCCCGGTGCTGGCGGTGGTCAACGAGGGCGGCCTGGTCGCGATCAACAGCGACTGGCGCATCGACGAGATCCTGCTGCCCACCGCGGGCCCGGCCGAGGTCGACGCCCGGCTGCGGCTGCTGACCTCGCGCGGCCCGGCCGGTGCCGCCGCCGATGGCGCGCTGCGCCTGGGCGAGCTGGTCATCGACGAGGCCACCTACATGGCCCGGCTGCGCGGGCGCCCGCTCGACCTCACGTACAAGGAGTTCGAGCTGCTGAAGTACCTGGCCCAGCACGCGGGCCGGGTGTTCACCCGGGCGCAGCTGCTGCAGGAGGTCTGGGGCTACGACTTCTTCGGCGGCACCCGCACGGTGGACGTGCACGTGCGGCGGCTGCGCGCCAAGCTCGGCCCCGAGCACGAGCAGATGATCGGCACCGTGCGCAACGTCGGCTACAAGTTCGTCCAGCCGCCCAAGTCCGGCGCCGCGCGCCGCGAGGTCGAGCAGCTGGACCCGACCGCCGACCTGCCGGGCTTCCAGGTCGACGCCCGCTGACCGGACGCGGCGAGGGCCCGCACCCGACCGGGGTGCGGGCCCTCGCGCTGTCCCGGGTCAGGTCCCGGGTCAGAAGGCGCGCTCGTACTGCGGCGGCACCGGCGCCGGGTCGCCCAGCGCGGCGGCGGCGCGCAGCGGCCAGTACGGGTCGCGCAGCAGCTCCCTGGCGAGCAGCACCAGGTCGGCGCTGCCGTCGGTGAGGACCGCCTCGGCCTGGTGCGGGTCGGTGATCATGCCGACCGCGCCGGTGGGGACGTCGGCCTTGGCGCGGATCGCCGCGGCGAACGGCACCTGGTAGCCGGGGCCCACCTCGATCTTCGCGTTCGGGGTGTTGCCGCCGCTGGAGGCGTCCACGAGGTCGGCGCCCGCGTCCCGCAGCACCCTGGCGACCTCCACGCTGTCGTCCACGGTGAGCCCGCCCTCGGTCCAGTCGGACGCGGAGACGCGGACGAGCACCGGCACCTCCTCGCCCACGGCCTCCCGCACCGCCCGGACGACCTCGACGGCGAACCGGGCGCGCCCCTCGAACGACCCGCCGTAGCCGTCGGTGCGGGTGTTGGACAGCGGGGACAGGAACTCGTGCAGCAGGTAGCCGTGGGCGGCGTGCACCTCGACCACCTCGAAGCCCGCGGCCAGCGCCAACCGCGCGCCCTCGGCGAACTTGGCCACCAGGTCCGCGATCTCGGCCTCGGTGAGCGCGGTGGGGGTGCGGTAGGAGTCGACGAAGGCGTCCTCGGTCGGGCCGACGGGGGTCCACCCGCCGTCCGCGTCCGCCACACCGCCGCGGCCCTCGCCCCACGGGCGGTAGGTGGAGGCCTTGCGGCCCGCGTGCGCCAGCTGGATGCCGGGCACCGACCCCCGCGCCTTGATGAACCGGGTGATCGGCTGCCACGCCTCGACGTGGGCCTGCGACCAGATGCCCACGTCCTGCGGGGAGATCCGGCCCTCGGGGACGACCGCGCTGGCCTCCGCGATCACCAACCCGGCGCCGCCGACCGCCCGCGACCCGAGGTGCACGAGGTGCCAGTCGTCGGGCAGGCCGTCCACCGCCGAGTACTGGCACATGGGGCTGACCACGACGCGGTTCGGCAAGGTGACCGACCGGATCCGGTAGGGGCTGAACAGCTGGCTCACGCGCGCTCCTCCTGAACAGGTTGTGTCCGTTCCACCCTGCTGGAGCGACACCGGGCGCCGTTCTGTTCCCGGGTGTGGTCGAACACCCACCGCGCGTGCGCGGCTTCAGTCCGGGAAGGGGCCCCGCCGGTTGGCCTTGGTGGACGCGCGGCGCTTCTTGGCCGAGATGCGGCGCTCCTGCGACCCGCGCGTCGGCTTGGTCGCCCGCCGCGCCTTGGGCGGCGGGGCGGCGGCGTCGCGCAGCAGCCTGGCCAGCCGGTCGCGGGCGGCGGCGCGGTTGGCCAGCTGCGCCCGGTGCTCGCTGGCGGCCACCACGAGCACGCCGTCGACCAGCCGCGTCCGCAGCCTGGCCAGCACCCGGTCGCGCAGGTGCTCGGGGATCGACGGCGACGCGGCCACGTCGAACGACAGCTCGACGCGGCTGTCGGCGGTGTTGACGCCCTGCCCGCCGGGCCCCGACGAGCGGGAGAAGCGCTCGTGCAGCTCGCCCGCCGGGATCACCAGCGCGCGCGTCACGACGAGGTCCTCGGCCACACCCCGAGTATGACCCGCGCACCGACCACCGACCGAACGGATTACGGCGCGAGCCCCGGCAGGGTGGCCAGCTGCCGCAGCGTGGCGTCGGGCAGGACCTGCCCCCGGGTCGACCCGCGCTCGGGGTCGGACTCGGAGACGAGGGTGCTCGACCCGTCCGCCCGGACGAACGCGAACCCCACGTCCCGCCCGACCTGGCGCCTGACGAGCGCGCCGCCCGGCAGCGGCTCGACGCGGCACCCCAGGTCACCGGTCCCCACCGGGCACGGCGGCCGGTCCGCCGCGGCCGGGTCCGGCCCCGTCACGCGCACGGTCAGCACCCGGTCGCCGGTGGGGGTGCGCAGCGTGGTGTAGAGCGTGGCGTAGTCGCTGAACCGGTACCACGGGCCGAACCCGCCGACCTTGCCGGTGACGTCGGCGGGCCAGGTGACCGGCGCGGCCGCGAGCGCGTCCGACATCCGGTCCAGCACGGCCCGGTCGCGGACCAGGCCCAGCACCGGCGGGTCGACCGCCGTGGACGGCCCCGCCGCGACCGGCGCCCGGTGCGGCGCGGCGACCCGGTCCGCCACCGCGATCCCGCCCGCCAGCGCGGCCACGAACGCCACCGCCGCCACCCCCTGCACCAGCGCCCGCCGCCGCGCCCGCCCGCGCCCGGCCGCGAACACCGCGTCGCGGTCCAGCGCGAGCGGCGGCTCCCCGACCACCGCGGCCCGCAGCGCCGCCCGCACCTCGGCCTCCGGCCCCGCCGTGCTCCCCGGCTCCGTCATCGCAGGCCCTCCACGGCCACCCGTCCCTCGGCCAGCAGCGCCCGCAGCGCCGCCAGCCCCTTCGCGGCCTGGCTCTTGACCGTGCCCTCGCTGCGCCCCAGGGCGTCGGCCACCTCGGCGACCGACAGGTCCTCCCAGTACCGCAGCACCACCACGGCCCGCTGCCCCGGTGGCAGCCGCGCCAGCGCCCGCCGCACATCCACCGCGTCGTCCACCGCAGCGGCGGGCACCCCGGTCTCGGGCACCCGGTCCACCGGGCTCTCCCGCCGCCGGTGCGCCCGCCGCGACTCGTCGATGGCCGCCCGCACCATGACCCGCCGGGCGTAGGCGTCCACCGACCCCGTCCGCGACAGCCGCGGCCACACGGCGTACATCTTCGCGAGGGTCGTCTGCACCAGGTCCTGCGCCCGGTGCCAGTCACCCCCGCAGAGCAGGAACGCGGTCCTGCGCATCACGGCGGCCCGGCTGTCCAGGTACTCCCCGAACTCGGCATCCCGATCCGCCAAGGCGCGTTCCTCTCCCTCGTGCTCCGCCGGTAGAACGGCGTGGACGAGCACGGGGTTGCCCCAACGGCCGAACTTCTCCCGGCCGGACCGCGGCGCGCGGCCAGCCAGCGCTGTGCCGGGGGTCAGAAGCGGGGGTGGTCGCCCACCAGCTCGGCCCGGGGCGCGGAGGCGTCCGCGGCGGGGCGGACCTCGCCCAGCAGCCAGCAGGGGACGTGCCGGGCCGTCAGCACGGCCAGGGCGCGGTCGGCCTCCTCCGGTGCCACGACGGCCACCATGCCGACGCCCATGTTGAAGGTGCGCTCCATCTCCTCGCGCTCCACCCGGCCGCGCTGGGCGATCATGGAGAAGACGGGCTGGGGGGTCCAGCTGCCGCGGTCGATGGTGGCGTGCAGGCCCTCGGGGATCACGCGGGCGAGGTTGGCGGCCAGGCCGCCGCCGGTGATGTGGGCGAAGGTGCGGACCTCGGCCTCGGCGACGAGGGCGAGGCAGTCCTTGGCGTAGATGCGGGTGGGTTCGAGCAGCTCCTCGCCCAGGGTGCGGCCGAACTCCTCGACGTGGCCCTCCAGCGGGATGCGGCCGATGCGGAGCAGGACGTGGCGGGCCAGGGAGTAGCCGTTGGAGTGCAGGCCGGAGGAGCCCATGCCGATGAGCACGTCCCCGGGGCGGACCAGTTCCGGGCCCAGCACCGAGTCGGCCTCGACGACGCCGACGCCGGTGGCGGACAGGTCGTAGGCGCCGTCCTCCATCAGCCCGGGGTGCTCGGCGGTCTCGCCGCCGAGCAGCGCGCAGCCCGCCTGCACGCAGCCCTCGGAGATGCCCTTGACCAGCGCGGCGACCCGGTCCGGGTCGACCTTGCCCACGGCGATGTAGTCCTGCAGGAACAGCGGCTCGGCGCCGCAGACCACCAGGTCGTCGACGACCATGGCGACCAGGTCGACGCCCACGGTGTCGTGCACGTCGAGCGCCTGCGCCACGGCGATCTTGGTGCCCACGCCGTCGGTGGAGGAGGCCAGGACCGGCTCGCGCCAGCGGTCGAGCTTGAGCCGGAACAGCCCGGCAAAGCCGCCGATGCCGCCCAGCACCTCCGGGCGGGTGGCCTTGGCCGCCCACGGCTTGAGCTTCTCGACCGCCTCGTCCCCGGCGTCGATGCTCACCCCCGCGGCCGCGTAGGTGGCGGACAGGGTGGGCTCGGGCGAGTTCTCAGTCATGGTCCGAATCGGTTGCTCGTGGGCGGTCGGGTGGGCTGGCCCCGCCTGGGCCACCCGGCGCAGGCGGGGTGGTCCGGTCAGGGGCGGCGCAGTGCGTCCTCGGCACCGTACCCCGCCGCGGGGACGGGTGCGGCGGAGCCGGTGACGCCCTTCTCCAGGTCCTCAAGCAGGTGCTTGCCGATGAGGGCGTCGTCGGGCAGCGGGATGGGGTACTCGCCGTCGAAGCAGGCCGAGCACAGCCGGGAGCGGGGCTGCTCGCTGGCGGCGACCAGGGCCTCCAGCGACACGTAGCCCAGCGAGTCGGCGCCGATCGAGCGGCGGATGCCGTCGGCGTCGAGGCCGTTGGCGATCAGCTCGGCGCGGGAGGCGAAGTCGATGCCGTAGAAGCACGGCCAGCGCACCGGCGGCGAGGCGATCCGCACGTGCACCTCGATGGCCCCGGCCTCGCGCAGCATCCGCACCAGCGCCCGCTGGGTGTTGCCGCGCACGATCGAGTCGTCCACCACCACCAGGCGCTTGCCGCGGATCACGTCGCGCAGCGGGTTGAGCTTGAGCCGGATGCCGAGCTGGCGGATCGTCTGCGACGGCTGGATGAAGGTGCGGCCCACGTAGGCGTTCTTGACCAGCGCGGTGCCGTAGGGGATGCCGCTGCCCTGGGCGTAGCCGATGGCCGCGGGGGTGCCGGATTCGGGCACCGGGATCACCAGGTCGGCCTCCACCGGGTGCTCACCGGCGAGCTTGCGGCCGATCTCGACCCGGGTGGCGTGCACCGAGCGGCCCGCGATCGCGGTGTCCGGGCGGGCCAGGTAGACGTACTCGAACACGCAGCCCTTGGGCTCGGGGTTGGCGAAGCGGGTCGAGCGCAGGCCCTCGGCGTCGATGGCGATCAGCTCGCCGGGCTCGACCTCGCGCACGAACGACGCGCCGACGATGTCCAGCGCGGCGGTCTCGCTGGCCACCACCCAGCCGCGCTCCAGGCGGCCGAGCACCAGCGGGCGCACCCCGTGCGGGTCGCGGGCGGCGTAGAGGGTGTTCTCGTCGGAGAACACCAGGCAGTAGGCGCCGCGCACGGTGGGCAGCAGCTCCATCGCCGCCTGCTCGATGCCCCGGTCGGCGGCGCCCGCCGCGAGCAGGCCGGTGAGCAGGTCGGAGTCGGTGGTCGCGCCGCGCATCGCGGTGATGCCCTGCGCGGCGGCGCGGTCGCGCAGCTCGGCGGTGTTGACCAGGTTGCCGTTGTGGCCCAGCGAGATGCCCGAGCCGGTGGCGGTGGTGCGGAAGGTCGGCTGGGCGTTCTCCCAGGTCGTCGACCCGGTGGTGGAGTAGCGGCAGTGGCCGACGGCGACGTGCCCGCGCAGGCTGGAGAGCACCTGCTCGTCGAACACCTGCGACACCAGCCCCAGGTCCTTGAAGACCACGATCTGCCTGCCGTCGGACACCGAGATGCCCGCGGCCTCCTGCCCGCGGTGCTGCAGGGCGTAGAGGCCGTAGTAGGTGAGCTTGGCGACCTCCTCGCCGCGGGCCCAGACGCCGAACACGCCGCACTCCTCGCGGGGTTCGGTCTCGGGCTGGTCGTCGGGGATGGGCGCGGGCTGGGGGTGGACCACCGGAAGCTCTCCCTTGGACGGAACCGTGGCAGCCCCAAGTGTAGGTGCTGCCCAGGGCCGACCGGACCACGTGCGGGTGGCCCCCGTCACCCCGGTTACCGTTGTCCGGGTGTCCGGACGCCGCGTGCTCGTCGTCGTGCTGCTGGTGCTCGCCGCCCTGGTGGCGGTCGGTTCCCTGGTCCCGCTCCCCACGCCGGTCGAGGTGCGCGACTGGGCGTCGTCGTTCGGCTGGGCCACCCCGGCGCTGTTCCTGGTGCTCTACGCGGTGCTGACGGTGCCGCCGGTCCCGCGCACCGTGTTCAACCTCTCAGTCGGCCTGGTGCTGGGCAACGCGCTGGGCATCGCGGTGGCGATGGTGGCCACGACCCTGGCGGCGTGGATCGCGTTCGCGCTGAGCCGGGGGCTGCTGCGCCGGTGGATCGAGCCGCACCTGGAGCGCGCGGTGCTGCGCACCGTCAACGCCCGGTTGTCGGGGTCCGGGTTCGCGGGGGTGCTGTCGCTGCGGCTGATCCCGATAGTGCCGTTCGCGGCGATGAACTACTGCTGCGGCGTGTCGTCGATGCGGCTGCTGCCGTACCTGGCCGGGACGTTCCTGGGCTCGGTGCCGGGCACGGTGGCCGCGGTGCTGCTCGGCGACGCGCTCACCGGTCGCACGTCGCCGCTGCTGCTGGGCGTGTACGCGGTGCTGGCGGTGCTGGGCGCGGGCCTGATGTGGTGGACGCTCAAGCGCACCCGCCCGGAGGTGCTGGAACCGGTGAGCGCGCCGTAGGTCAGGGGCTCAGAGGCGCAGCAGCGGCAGGTGCTCGCCCAGGTGGGCCCGGGAGCCCGAGGCGGACACCCGGCCCGCGGCGACGGCGTCGTCCCAGGTGGTGCGGCCGGTGGCCAGGTCGAGCCAGGTGCGCGGGTCCATCTCCACGACGTTGGGCGGGGTGCCGCGGGTGTGCCGCGGGCCCGCGACGCACTGCACCGCGGCGAACGGCGGGACGCGCACCTCGACGGTGTGCCCGGGGACGTCCTGCTCCAGCGTGCGCAGGCTGGCGCGCACCGCGGCGGCCAGCGCGGGCCGGGGCGGCTGCTCGGCGCCGCCCGCCAGCCACGGCACCACGGCGGCGACGGCCGCGCGCAGCTCCTCGGCCGTCACCGGCTTGCGGGAGGGCACCTCAGTCCTCGACCGCCCGGCGGACCTCGGCGGCCATCTCCTCGACGTGGTGGGTGAGCCTGCGCGCGTCGGCGGGCGAGATCGTCGTCCACAGCGTGCCGTCCGGGGCGGCCCTGCGGACCTGCACGTAGCGGCCCGCCTCGGTGTCGAAGAACGACACCACCCGCTCGGCGCGCACCCGGCGGCCCAGCCGGTCGCGGGCGGCGGCGCCGAAGTTCCCGGTGCCCTTGACGTCGTCGACCATGGTGGCGAGCGCCTCGACGTCGTCCTGGCGCAGGCCGCGGCCGCCGAGCGCGGCCTGGAACGCCTTGCGGGTGCCCTCGCTGGCCTTGGCCGCGGCCTCGAAGTCCTCGGTGCGCAGCGTGACCGACTGGCCGGGGCCCGGCGGGTGCGGGGGCAGCACGCCGACCGCCGCCGCGGGCAGGTTCGCCGCGGACGTGCGGCGCAGCGTGATCGAGCCCTCGCTCAGCACGGCCAGCGCCGCGTCGTCCCCGGCGGCGCAGGCCAGCAGCCGCACGCCGCGCCCGACCCAGGTGCGCCCGTCGACCTCGCGGTCCGGGCGCGCCAGCAGGGCGAACAGGTGCTCCACCTCGGGGTGCACGTCGACGCCCCGGCCGAGGCCGCGCTGGTCCAGCGCGGCCCAGGCGCCCTGCTCGATGGCCTTGCGCTCCTCGTGGGTGCGCCCCGGCGAGGGCACCTTGACCACAAGCGGCATGGTGCCGGGCTTGAGGTGGTCCCAGAGCACGTCGAACTCCACCGCGCTCAGCGAGATCGGCGGGCGGTCGTCGAGGAGGTGGTCCACAACCCCGAATGCTGTCACCGGTGACCGAGCGCTGTCACTTGTCGGAGCCGAGCACACCCGGTGCGATGTGACGCTCGTCACCGAAGATGTCCTCGTACTCCACCAGGTAGCTGGTGTGCTCGAAGTCCTCTTCCTCGTCGGCCGCCGCGCCGCGACCACCCACGGCGCCCGCGCCCAGGCCTGCCTTGCCGCCCGCGGCCCCCGCCGCGGTGCCGCCGCGGCCGCCGAGCACGGTCTCGCCGGGCAGCGCGCCCGCACCGGCCATGCCACCGCGCGGCACGCCCCCGGTGCCGCCGCGGCCCTCGGCCGGGGTGAGGCCGGTGGCGCCGCCACCGGTGCGCCGGGCCAGGGCCTCGTCGGCGCCGCCGACACCGGTGCCGGGCAGGCCGCGCGGCCCGCTCGCCGCACCGGGGCCGCCCGTGCCGATCGGCAGGCCGCCGCGGAAGGTGCCCGACTCGCCGGGCAGGGCCGCGGTGCCGCCCGCGGTCGGCGTGGTGCCGGTGAAGCCGGTGATCGGCTTCGCCCCGCCGGTGGCGGGGGAGTAGCCGGACGGCGTGGTCGAGCCGCTGATCGGCACGAAGGTCGACGGGGCGCCCGCGGGCGCGTGCGGGGTGGTGTGCACCGCCGGGGCGCTGCCGCTGGGGGTGACCGCGTGCCCGGGGGTGGTGCCCGCGAGCGCCGTCGGCGTGTACGACGCGGTGTGCGTGCTGCCCGCGCCGGGGTTGGCGCCGCTGGCCGCGCTGACCGCGTAGCCCACCTGGTAGCCGGTGCCGCCGTCCGGCGGCGGCGTGGAGATGACCACGTCCGGCGGCGGGACGAAGGTGCCCAGCGTCGCGGTGTTGAACTCGGTGCTGGACTGGTAGGTGTTCATGGTGTCGACGGCCTTCTGCGAGGCCGCGTCCTGCGCCGCCTCCTGGGCCTCGTGGTCCTCGGCCTGCGCGACGACCGCCATGGCCGGGCCGGGGTTGCCCAGCAGCGCCCCGCCCGCGGCCAGGGCCATGTCCCAGCCGGAGGGGGCCGGGGTGGTCACCGGCACCGGCTCGGGCATCTCGGCGCGGGCGCGGCCCACGACGTCGGCCTGGTACTCGGTGGAGGCGCGCATGCCGGTGGCGCCGGTCTGCGCGTCGGCGGCCCACGCCTGCAGCGGGGTCATGCCGGACCGCGCCTGGTCGGCGGCGTCACCCTCCCAGGTGGCCGACAGCGCGGCGAGCTTGGCGCCGAGGTCGCCGTCGATCTCGGCCAGCTCGGTGGCCAGCGCGTCCCAGTACTCGGTCTGCGGCGTCGAGGCGGCGGGCCCGGGCCCACCGTTGATCATCTTGTACAGCGCGGGGTGGTCGTAGCCCTCCCACCGGTGCATGCCCACGTCAGCCCACCCCCTGGTCGCGCGTGCCCCACATGGCGCTGTTGGTGCCCTCGGTGAGCTCGTAGCCCGCCTTGGCCGACTCCAGCGCCGCGATCGCCCGCTCCAACTGCTCCCGGTACCCGCGCAGGCAGGCGATGGCCGAGTCGGCCCCGCCGCCGTTGGTGCGCTCGGTGAACTCGGTGACGGCCTCCCCGCTGACCGGGTCGTCGGCCCACCGGCGCACCTCCAGCCCGTCGAGGGCCCGCACCTTGGCGTCCACCCGGTCGAAGGCCTCCCGGAAGGCGACCAGCGCCCCCGGGATCGCCGACGGCTCGATGCGCAGGGTCCGCGTCCCGCCGAAGTCGGGCGCCGCCGGGGCGGAACCGCCGCCCCCATCCCGCAGGTACACCTGGAACCCCCTCCTGATGCGATCGCCACGACTGTAGCTCCGACGCGCCCCGCTGGGGAACGGTTCCCCCACAGCGGTCCGGTCCGGTGACAAGTTCCTGGTCCCGGTCACCCGAGGGTTCCTTACCCCGTTCCGACTGTCGTCACCCGTTGGGGTGGTACTACACGCCCCGTGCGCACAAGTCACGCCCGGTGTCCGAAGCTGTGGGCGTGAAGCAGCCGGAGATCACCCTCGACATGCGGGTGAGCGCGCGCTCGAACCCCAACAGCTGGCTCTACGTCATCGACCCGGAGTTCGGCCCCGACGCCGACGTGCCCCCCTGGGGCGTCGTCGGCGCCTACCCCGTCGACGCCCGCGGGGAGGTGGTCGAGCGCTTCCGCTTCAACGGCGACTACCGCCCCTCCCCAGCCGCCCTGCGCCTCCCGGTCACCTCCAACCCCCTGGAGCGCCTCCTCCAGCTCATCCACACCCGCCACCGCGACCAACGGGACCTGCTCCCCGCCCTGCTCGCCTCCCCCCTCCTCGTCTACAGCGCGGGCACCCGGGCACCCGGCGGCATCACCGGCTTCCGCGACCAGCACGGCAGGCTCGTCGTCCCCGCCTGCACCTCCGCCACCCACGTCCCCCCGGCCTGGCCCCACTGGCGCGAGATCCCCGGCGCCGACCTGGCCCGCCAACTCCGCGGCTGCCCGCTCGTGCTCAACCCCCAGGGCCCCCTCACCGCGGTCATCCCCGCAGCCCACCTGCTAGCGCTCCTCCAACCCCCCGCCACGCACACCACCGCGCCCAGCCCCACCCGGCTCCGCAACCCCATGCCCCGTGGCGGGGCCCATCCCTAAAAGCCGTCGTCTGGCCAACGCACCCCCCACCCCGCAAACCATGGTGCCCAGCCCCACCAACCCCCCGGCACCCCCAACACCGCTCAGCTGAGCCAATGGTCATGGGCTGTGCTCACACCTGGGCCTGACCCAGTCCTGGCCGCTCGTAGCTCGGTGGAGGCGGTGTCAAGGGTGGGCGAAGCCCATCGCGAAGCGACGCCCGCAGGGCGCCCTTGACTCCGCCTTCACCGAGTTACACACTCGCGGCCCCCGAGGACAGGCCCCCACGCAAGCGGCCCCCACTAAGCCAAAAGACCCAGCTCAGCGCCGCTGTCGAACAGCAGCCGTGAACAGCTGCTCGTCCAGCAACCGCTCCACGTCCTCCGGCGGCCCGGCCTTCGCGAACAGCCACCCCTGCGCGCTGTCGCAGCCGATCTCGCGCAACCGGTCCGCCTGGCTGGAGTCCTCCACCCCCTCGGCGATGACCTCGTGCCCGAGCGCGTGCGACAACGCCACCAGCGTGCTGACGATCGTCTCGTCGCTGTGGGCGTCGGGGTGCAGGCTGCCGACGCCCTCCATGAACGAGCCCGCGAGCTTGATCGCGTGCACCGGCAGGTGGCGCAGGTAGGCGAGGTTGGAGTACCCGGTGCCGAAGTCGTCGATGGCGATGCGGATGCCCAGGTCGGCCAGCTCGCGCAGGGTGCGCAGCGGGCCGCCGGTGGTGCCCATGATGGCGCTCTCGGTCAGCTCAAGCTGGATGCTCGACGGCGGCAGGCCCGCGGCGCCGATGATGGTGGAGACGTCGGCGACCAGGTCCGGTTCCTCGGTCTGCCGGGCGGCCAGGTTGACGCTGATCATCGGGGCCCGGTCGCCGTAGCGGTCGTGCCAGCGGCGGGACTGGTCGACGGCCTGGCGCAGCACCCAGCGGCCCAGCGGGACGATCAGGCCGGTCTCCTCGGCCAGGCCGATGAACCGGTCCGGGCCGAGCCTGCCGAACTCCGGGTGCGCCCAGCGCACCAGCGCCTCCACCCCGGTCAGCACGCCGTCGCTGAGCCGGACGATGGGCTGGTAGTCGACGTAGAACTCCTCGCTCTCCACCGCGGCGGGCATGCGCGCCGACAGGGTGAAGCGGGCGACCTCGCGGGCGTTGCGGTCCGGGTCGTAGGCCACCCAGCGGGCCTTGCCCTCGGCCTTGGCCCAGTACAGGGTCACGTCGGCGTCGCGCATCGCCTCGGCCGGGGTGGACTCGCGCACCGCCCGCTCGACCAGGCCGATGGAGGCCGACACGGCCAGCCGGTGCCCGCCGATGCGCACCGGCTCGCCCAGCGCGCGCAGGATGTGGTCGGCCAGCGCGCGCATGCCCTCGGCGTCGCTGCCCTCGACCAGCACCACGAACTCGTCGCCGCCCATCCTGGCCACCAGCCGGTGCGGGCCGCTGACCTCGCGGTCGAGCCGGGCGGCGACGGCGACCAGCAGTTCGTCGCCGATGTCGTGGCCCAGGCTGTCGTTGATCACCTTGAAGCCGTCGAGGTCGAGGTAGCACAGGCCGACCCGGTGCTCGCCGCCGGTGGCGAAGGCGGCCACCAGCCGGTCGTGGAACAGCGCGCGGTTGGCCAGGCCGGTGAGCGGGTCGTGGTTGGCCTGGTGGCGCAGCCGCTGCTGGAGCTGGTGGCGCTCGGTGACGTCCTCGACCATGCCGACCAGGAACAGCGGGCCGCCGACCTCGTCGCGCACCAGCGACACCGACAGGTCGATGCGCAGCGGGGAGCCGTCGGAGCGGCGCATCAGCCGCTCGGCGCGGTAGTTCTCGCGGGTGCCCGCGCGCATCTGCTCCAGCGGCGCGAACATCTCCGGCGGCTCGTCGGGGTGGCGCAGCTCGCTCACCGGGATGCCGCGCAGCTGCGAGACCCGGTAGCCGAGCATGTCGGCCAGGGCGGCGTTGACCTCGACGACGGTGCCCGCCGCGTCGCTGATGCAGATGCCCACCGCGGTCTGGGTGAACATCGCGCGGAAGCGGGCCTCGCTGGCCAGCAGCTTGGCCTCGGCGCCGCGGCGGGCGTCGAGCGCGGCGCGGCGGATGACCTCCTGGTCGCGGAAGATCTTCTCCTGGGCGGCGTCGGTGAACCCGGCGGCGAGCGCGCCCTGGACGGCGGGCAGCCTGCCGCGGGCGGCCTCGTCGGCGTCCGGGCCGAGCAGCCGCTCGCCGACCAGGCGCACGGTGGCCGCCAGCGACCGGGCGGCGGCCAGCCGCAGCCCGACCAGCGCGGCGCCGACGCGCTCCACCGGTTCCGGGTCGAAGCGCTCGGCGCGCACCGCGGCCAGCAGGTCGGCCGCGGGCGCGCGCAACCGCTCGGCCAGGGTCGCCTGGTCCACCCCGGCGTACCCCGTGCAGGCGAGCGCCGCCGCCCACAGCTCGGCGAAGCCGGGTGCGCCCTCCGGCGCCGTGCCCACTGCGCTGCTGCCCACCACCACGCTCCCTCCCCGCGGTACGCCGTGCAGTGTTGCCTGTCCAACGCCGCGTAGCCACCCCGGATGCGGGTTCGCGGGGTCGATTCGCCGCTGTTGACCGTGCGCGTCCGGGCCGCTACGCCGGGCAGCGGTCCGCTGTGGATCATGTGATTGGTTGTCCACCACTCGATCGCACCGTTTACGCAGCTCAGCTTATTTCTAGTGATCAATTCACACAACAGCGTGACAAATGGGCGGTAATGACATAACAATCAGCGTGCGGGCGGCCACCCCCTGTAGGGCCGCCCGATCGAGGGCACTCGGGAAGGGCAACTCAATGGAGTCCACCGTTCGAGGAACCAGACGCGCGCTGCTCGTCGCCGCGACCGCCGCCGCCGCCGTGCTCGGCCTCGTGGTCACCCCGCAGGCGTTCGCGGGCGAGGCCGGGCCGACCAGCGGGACCACCGCCGTGGACGAGCAGGACACGACCGGCAACCACACCATGGGTTCGCAGATCCGCAAGCACGAACCCGCCCAGAAGGACCAGGAGCAGGCCCCGATCTCGGCCGCGGGCGCGGAGGCCTCGGTCGAGGGCATCGACGTGGCCAGCTACCAGGGCAACGTGGACTGGGCGGGCCAGTGGGGCGCGGGCAAGCGGTTCGCCTACGTCAAGGCGACCGAGGGCACCGGGTACACCAACCCGTACTTCGCCCAGCAGTACAACGGCTCGTACAACATCGGCATGATCCGCGGCGCCTACCACTTCGCGCTGCCGGGCAGCTCCTCCGGCGCGACGCAGGCGAACTACTTCGTCGACCACGGCGGCGGCTGGTCCCGCGACGGCAAGACCCTGCCGGGCGTGGCCGACCTGGAGTACAACCCCTACGGCGCCACCTGCTACGGGCTGTCGCAGGCGTCGATGGCGGCGTGGATCCGCGACTTCGCCAACACCTACCGCTCGCGCACCGGCCGCGACGCGGTGTTCTACACCAGCACGAGCTGGTGGTCGCAGTGCGTGGGCACCGCGCAGTCCTTCGGCAGCACCAACCCGCTGTGGGTCGCCCGGTACAGCTCCACCGTGGGCACGCTGCCCAGCGGCTGGGGCTACTACACGTTCTGGCAGTACAGCTCGACGCCGATCGACCAGGACCGCTTCAACGGCGCCATCGACCGGCTCCAGGTCCTCGCGACCGGCTGATCCCGTCCACCCGGGGGCGGCGGCCCACCGCCGCCCCCGGGCTCGGGTACGTTCCCGGCCCGTGAGCCTGGTGTTCCTGATCCCCGGCGGGGTGCTGGCGCTGGCGGGCGCCGTGCTGGGGCTGGCGGGGCTGCGCCGCCCGGACCGGGGCGCGCGGCGGTGGCTGGCGGTCACGGTGCTGGTCGCGACCGGGCTGATCGGCCTGGTCACCGGGTGGCTGCTCGCCCAGCCGGGCACCAAGCCGGACGAGGCGCTCAAGACCGGCGGCCTGGCCGGGGGCGCGCTGGTGGCGGTGTACGCGCTGTGGATCAACGACCGCAAGCGGCGCACCGACGAGCAGCGCCAAGACCTCGAATCGCGGCGCAGCGAGCACGACCGCGAGCGGGTGGCCGACGAGCGGTTCGCGCGCGCCGTCGAGCTGCTGGGCAACCCCGCCGGGCAGGTGCGGGTCGGCGCGCTGCACGTGCTCGCGGGCGTCGCGCGCAGCAGGCCGCAGGAGTACACCCAGACCGTGCTCGACGTCTGCTGCGCCTACCTGCGCTGGCCGTTCGAGCGCCCGGCCGACGGCGCCGAACCCGACCACGGCGAGCTCCAGGTGCGCCTGACGGCCCAGCGGGTGATCGCGGACCTGCTGCCGCGCACCAGCGACGAGACGCCGCAAACCCCGCGCTTCGACCTCAACCTCACCGGCGCCGACCTGGAGTACTTCGACATCTCGGACCGGGTGGTGGGGGAGCTGACGCTGCGCCACGCCCACCTGCACAACTCCAACTCGCTGCTGCGCGCGCACGTCCACGGCGACGCCTGGTTCACAGGTGCAACGAGTCACGGGATCCTGCACGCCAACGACGTCGTCTTCGAGCGCAAGGCCTGGTTCAGCGGTTTCACCGCGCACGGCCGCGTCCGGATGGCCCGCGTGCGCTACCTCGGGGAGACCAAGTTCGACGGATCGGTGTTCCCCGGCGCGGGGGAACGAGGTATGAATTCGTCCGGTTGACGAGGAACCGGGCGGCCCCGCGCATCGTCGACACCTGTCGAGCGGGGTCCACGCCCTGCCCGGACCCTGGGAGTTGCGGATGGCGTTCTACGGCGACCCGGACGAGCTCGACCGCCTGGCCGGGCAGATCGAGCAGCGGGCCGAGGAGGTCCGCAAGCACGGCAAGCAGATGGTCGACGCCGCGCAGGCGATGCGGTGGAAGTCCGAGGCCGCCGACCGCTGCCGGGAGACGGTGGCGGGCGACCGCAAGCGGCTGGACGAGATCGCGGACAAGTTCGACGCCGCCGCGGCCATCCTGCGCAAGCACGCGCAGACCGTGCGGGAGATGATCGCCGCGATCAAGCGGATCGGCGAGCAGGTCGTCTCCTGGTTCAACAGCGCCATCGACCGGTTCAACCGGGCCGTGGAGGGCTTCAAGCAGGCCGTGGCCGACATGGCCAGGGGCGTGGGCAACGCGCTGGGCTTCGGCGGCGAGCAGCCGACCCCGCCCCGGCCGCCGTGGGAGGGCTGGAAGTACCAGCCGGGCAACCTGCCCCCGTTCGGGGACAAGGAGTGGTTGCAGGTCGGGGACTTCATGCGCGCGCAGGGCGTCGCGTCCTGATGCCCGCCACCCAGCAGGCCCCCGCGGCGCACCGGCTGGTGCTCACCGCGGCCGAGTACGCGTTCCTGGTCGCCAAGACCGGCCTCGAACTGCCCCCGGACTGGGCGCCCGCCCCCGACATCGCCACCGGCGCCGAGGCGGGGTCCCTGGTGGCCAAGGGCGCGCTGCGCGGCTCCGGCGACATGGTCAGCGTGCACCCCTCGGTGGAGATGAACCTCCGCGTGCTGGCCGCGCCGGTGATCATGTTCGACACCACCGCCACCATCGGCGCGCGCGGGTCGCGCAGCCTGCACGCGTTCAACGGCGTGCTGGGCGCGTCGCTGTTCCTGCTGCCCGACGCGGGCGTGGAGCTGTCGCTGTTCGCCGCGGTGGAGCTGGGCCGCGAGCTGGTGCGCGCGGTGCCGGAGTGGTCGACGGCGGGCAGCATCGGCTCGCTGCTCGACGACCCCGAGGAGGCCGAACCGCTGGCGGGCACCCTGCCGCTGGCGGCGCTGCACGAGCTGGGCGTGGCCGAGCTGCTGCGCGACGCCGACCCCGGCGCCACCGACCACGTGCTGCGCGCGCTCGCCCTGCCCGCCGACGAGGAGGCCTTCGCGCTGGAGGTCGCCCGGCGCACCGACGGCGCGCTGCGCGTGCTGGGCACCGCCCTCATCGGCGGCGCGGCGCGGACGGTGCAGCTGACCTGGCTGCACAGCGACGCGGGCTGGGTCGGGATCAGCCCGGTGGGCGGTGAGCGGCGGCTCGTGCGGCTCGACCCGGTCGACCGCGACGACCTCGGGGTCTGGCTGGCCCCCTACATCAGCGAAGCGGTCGAGCAGGGGGAGCAGGGGCGATGACCGGACCGGGCGTGACCAACATCGACATCACCGGCGGCGCGGGCGGCACCGCGGCCACCTACAGCGACCTGGCCTCGATGGGCAAGCTCACCGACGAGGTCGCCGGGCAGACCCTGGGCATCGCGGTGACCGGGCACAAGTACCTGGCCGACCCGGACGTCCTCGCCTCCGGCATCCTCGACCCGGTGGGCCTGGCCCGGTTCGAGGGGGCGATGCTCGGCGCGCTCGACGGGCCGCAAGGCCTGACCGCCACCAGCGCGGGCATCGGGCTGCGCGGGCTGACCCTGCAGGCCACCAACTCCGCCTACCAGCTCACCGACGACCTCAGCGCCAAGGCGCTGGAGGCGAGCCGCTGGCTGGTGGGCGCGGGCCTGGTCGCGGCGGGCCCGGGGGCGGCGCTGGGCGCGGCGGGCGGGTCGGCGGCGATCATCGCCGCGGACGTCTACCTCAACTACGACGGCAACTGGGAGAAGTGGCTCGTCGAGCACCCCGGGGCGATCGACACCGTGCTCGGCACGACCCCGGGCGCGCTGAGCGCGCTGGGCTTCCCCAGCAGCCTGGCGTCGGTGACCGACCTGGTGTCGCGGGCCTACCCCGACGGCGAGCCGAAGCTGATCGACCAGGGCACCGACCTCAACGGGCGCACCACCGCGGCGCCGCAGAACCTCGGCGACCTCATCGACGCCCTGGACTACCGCAACAACGAGAACTCCGCGACCCCCGGCCAGGGCTCCAACCTCGACGTGCGCGCGGTCAAGGACGCCAACGGCACCATCACCGGCTACATCGTCGACATCCCCGGCACGAAGGTGTGGAACCTGCCGGGCCAGGACGGCGGCAACGCCAACGACTTCGGCACCAACATCGACGCCATGGCCGGCAACGAGACGGTGCTGCAGAAGGGCATCGAGCAGGCGCTGCGCGACGCCCGGGTGCCCGCCGACGCGCCGGTGATGCTGGTCGGCCACTCCCAGGGCGGGATCGTGGCCGCCCGCGCGGCCACCGACTTCGTCAACAACGGCACCTACAACGTCACGCACGTGGTGACCGCGGGCTCCCCGATCGGCAACATCCCCATCCCCGGGAACGTGCAGGTGCTGTCCCTGGAGAACAGCGGCGACATCGTGCCCCACCTCGACGCCCGCGACAACCCGACCCCGCCCAACCACACCACGGTCACCTTCGACAACCAGACCGGTACCGTGGGCGGCAACCACGCCATCAGCGGCCCCGGCGGCGCGGACGCCAACTACGAGGCCGCGGCCCGGCAGCTCGACAGCGGCGACGACCGGTCCATCCGGGCCTACGTCGACAGCCTGGGCAACTTCATCGGGGGGTCGTCCGTGGACAGCCACCAGTACAAGATCGAGCGCCAGTAGTGCGCAAGCGCGCGGCGTCGGTGCTCGCGGGCCTGCTGCTGGCGGCGGGCTGCGCCGAGGCGAAGCAGGTGGAGCCCCCGGCGGACTTCACCGACGCCGTGCGCGCGCTGCTCGACGGGGCCACCTTCGGCGCCCGCACCTGCGGGGTGGTGTTCGACCGGGACCCGGACGCGAACGTCTACGCCTGGGCCGACGCCACCGTCCCCGCCGCCTCCCTCGACGCGCTGCGCGCCAAGGCCATCTCCGCCGGGTGGCAGCCGGTGCGCACCGACCGGTACGCCCTCGCCCTCAGCGGCCGGGACAGCAGGCGGCTCGCGGCGACGGTCCAGGGCGACCGGGCCGAGGTCAGGGTGGAGTCCGTGCGGTGCAGCGCGGTGCCCACCGACAAGCTCCCCGACGAGGCCTTCCACGAGATCGAGCTGACCGGCGCGCAGCGCGCCGCGCTCGACCCGGTGTTCCCCGCCACCCTCGCGCTGGCCCGCGGGTTCGGCGCGGCGGCCGGGGCGCAGCTGGACCCGGCGGTGTTCCCCGCGGCGGCCGCGCAGCCGCCCGCGTCGTGGCTGGCGCTGTGCCAGGACGGCCCCGCGTTCGGGGTGCGGCTGACCGCGTCGGTGAGCCAGGAGCTGCCCGCGTCCACCGACGTCGAGGCCGTGCACGCCGCGCTCGCCGCCACCCCCGGCGCGGGCTGGTCGGTGGACCCGCAGCTCACCGGGCAGCGGTCGTGGGTGACCGCCACCCGCGACCGGGTGAAGGTGTCGACCTTCCTCGACAAGCGGGCCGGGCACCCGGTCGAGTTCGAGCTGCGGGTCGAGGCGCCGGGGTGCCTGCCCCCCGCGTAAGCTGCGCGAACGTGCCCACGCTCGCCGAGTACCCGCAGATCGCCGCAGGCAAGGTCCGCCAGATCCACGCCGTCGACGACGACCACCTCCTGCTGGTGGCCTCGGACCGGATCTCCGCCTACGACTTCGTCCTGGAGTCGGAGATCCCGGACAAGGGCCGGGTCCTCACCGCGATGAGCGTGTTCTGGTTCGACCTGCTCGCCGACGTCGTCCCCAACCACCTGGTCGCCTGGGACGACCCGCGCATCCCCGACGAGGTGCGCGGCCGGGCGCTGCTGGTCGACCGGCTGGACATGCTGCCCGTGGAGGCCGTCGCCCGCGGCTACCTCGCCGGGTCGGGCACCGCCGACTACCAGCGCACCGGCTCGGTGTGCGGGATCGAGCTTCCGCCGGGGCTGGTCGAGGGCTCCCGGCTGCCGGAGCCGATCTTCACCCCCGCCACCAAGGCCGCCGTGGGCGAGCACGACGAGAACGTCAGCTACGACGCCGTCGTGGCCACCATCGGCGCCGAGCTGGCCGCGCAGGTGCGCGAGCTGACCCTGGCCGTGTACGCCAAGGCCGCCGCGCACGCGGAGACCCGCGGGGTGATCCTGGCCGACACCAAGTTCGAGTTCGGCCTGCGCGGGGGCCGCGTGGTGCTCGGCGACGAGGTGCTCACCCCGGACTCCTCCCGCTTCTGGCCGGTGGAGACCCACGACCCCGGCCGGCCCCAACCCTCGTTCGACAAGCAGTACGTGCGCGACTGGCTCACCTCCCCCGAGTCGGGCTGGGACCGCCGCGCGCAGACCCCGCCGCCCCCGCTGCCCGACGAGGTCGTGCGCGCCACCCGCGACCGGTACGTGCAGGCCTACGAGCAGATCACCGGCCTGTCCTTCGCGGACTGGACCGGCTGACCCGTTCGGCGGCCACCCGCTCGTGAGTTGGTGGAACCGCACCCTGCGGTCACCGTCCGCGCTACCTCGACGACACCCCGGTCCGGTGTCCTGGTACCCGTGACGGCACGACTGGTGGTCTCGCTCTCCGGTGTCGACCCCCGGAACCTGGAGCGCTGCGCGGACCTCGCCGACGACCTCGGCTCCCGCTCGGTGCCCCTCACGCTGCTGGTCGCCCCGCGCCTCGCGGGTGCGGCGACCGCCGACTGGGTCCGCGCCCGCCGCGCCGCGGGCGACCCGGTCCTCATGCACGGCTCCGACCACGTCCCCAACCCGCTCGCCCTGCGCCTGGGCAGGCGGGCGGAGTTCGCCGCCCTCACCGCGCACGAGGCCGGGCTGCGGCTGACCGCCGCCTCCGCCGCCATGGACCGGGCCGGGCTGGTCGCCGACGGCTTCGCCGGGCACCGGTGGCTGGTGTCGGCGGGCAGCCGGGCGGCGCTCGCCGCGCGCGGCTTCCGGCTCTGCGCCGACCAGCTCGGGGTGGACGACCTGCACACCGGGGTGCGGCACCGGGCCAGGGTGGTGGGCCTGCGGGGGCGCGAGCGCACCGAGGCGCTGCGCTGCTTCGCGCTGGTGCTGGCGGCGGCCCGGGTCACGCGGCGCGGGGGGACGCTGCGGTTGGCGGTGGACGCCGCGGAGCTGGAGCGGGCCGGGCAGCGGGCGGCCGTGGTGGACGCGGTGGACGCGGCGCTGGACGGCGGGGCGGTGGGGGTGACGTACCTGGGGTTGGTGGGTGCGTCGGTGCCCGCGCCGCGGGCGCGGGTGGTGTCGGCGCTGCCGGATCGCGTTCGCGGGTGACGTTGCGGGGGGGCTTGGGCGGCTTGGGTGGGTGGCCCGGTTGGGGGGTCCGCTCGGCTTCGGCGGGGGTTCGGGGGCTTGGGTGGTGGGCCCGGTTGGGTGGATCCGCTCGGTCGGGGGCCCTACGGCGATCATGTGCTGCGGGCGGGGAAAAGGCGGGCTGAAAGGACGCCCGCCCGTCCCGTTGGGTAGCACATGATCGCCTCCCCCGACCAAGCGAATCCACCCAACCGGGCAGAACCCGGTGCCCGGGCTCGGCTTCGTGGGGTGGTCGCCTTCAATCAGCGGTGGTGGTGGAAATGCCGATCCCCGAGCACTGGGTGCTCGGGGATCGGGGGACTCGCTGGGGGGTGGGTCAGAAGGTGAGGGTCCAGGAGTCGATGTAGCCGGTGTCGGAGCGGAAGGCGTCTCGGGCTCGGAGCTTCCAGGTGCCGGTGGCGGGTTTGGTGGAGGCGTTGACGGTGTAGGTGGTGGAGAGGTTGGGGGTGCTGTCGCCGCTGTTGGCGGACTTGAGGGGGAAGGCGGTGCCGTCGGGGGCGAGGAGGTCGAGGACGAGGTCGCCGCGGTAGGTGTGGACGATGGTGACGGCGACCTTGAGGGTGGCGGGGGCGTTGCCGGTGAGGCCGGTGGTGGTGATGGGGCTGGTGACGGCGGCGCCCGCGTCGGGGATGGGGACGTCGGTGGGGTTGGTGAAGGAGGGGCCGGGGGTGGTGGGGGTGCTCACGGCCTCCTTGGCGTCCACGCGGCCCTCGCCGAAGAAGTTGTTCTTGGCCGTGGTGCCGGTGCAGCGGGTGTCGGTGCAGGGCAGGTCGTCGGCCTGGGACTGGAGGCGGGCGCGCAGCTGGGCGGGGGTGGCCGCCGGGTCGACGCTGGCCAGCAGGGCGGCGACGCCCGCGACGTGCGGGGAGGCCATGGAGGTGCCGGACAGCGAGCCGTAGCGGCCGCCGGGCAGGGTCGAGTAGACCGCGTCGCCGGGGGCGGCGACGACGACCTTGTCGGTGCCGTAGTTGGAGAACGACGACTTGGTGTTGCTGGAGGTGATCGAGGAGACCGGCAGCACCGCGGGCAGCTCGTTCGGCACCGCCAGGCACGAGGTGGTGATCGTGCGGGTGACCGGGGTGGAGTCGTCCGGGCTGGTGGTGTCGGTGGTCTTGTTGGCCAGGTTGTAGTTCTCGTTGCCCGCCGCGGCCACGTTCAGCACGCCCTTGCCCTCGGCGTAGGCGGTGGCCCGCTTGACGCCCTCCAGGATCGCGGCCTGGTCGAGGTCGGTCGGGCAGTTGAACAGCCACGGGTCGGTGTAGTAGCTGTTGTTCGTCACCTTCATGCCCTGGTCGGCGGAGAAGACGAACGCGCAGATGGTGTTCTCCGGGTAGAACAGCTGCGTGTCCCGCTCCGCCACGCGCACCGAGGCGATCTTGACCGTGGGCGCCACGCCCACCATGCCCTTGCCGTTGCGCGCGGCCGCGATCGTGCCCGCCACGTGCGTGCCGTGCTCGCCCACCGGCCGCCACGCGCCCGGGCGGGTGTCGAGCTTGCCGTAGGCGCAGGAGGCCGAGCGGGCGGCGTCGAAGTTCGCCTTGAGGTCGTAGTGCTGGTCGTCGACCCCGGTGTCGAGCACCCCGACGGTGATCGACGGCGAACCGGTGTTGACCGACCACGCCTGGTCGGCGCCGATCTGGGCCATGTCCGCGCGGGTGGTCTCGGTGGCGGTCGGGGTCACCTGGGTGGGGCTCGCCGGGATCGGCGGGTTGGCCGCGTCCGCCGGCACGTCCACGGTGCGGGTCGCCCCGACCTGCTGGATGCCGGACACCGCCCGCACCCGGGCTGCGAAGTCGGCCGCCGACGAGTGCGCCACGACCACGCCGATGGCGCCGTAGGTGGCGTAGACCGCGCCGCCGTTGGCCGTCACCGCCGACTCGGCGGCCGCGGTGCTGCCCGGGGCGGTGATGACCAGGTACGAGCGCAGGCCCGCGGCGGCGGCCGAAGCCGCCGCCGGGGTGGCGACCGCGGGGACCGCGGTCGTGGTGAGCAGGCCGACTCCCACCGCGAGCGCGGTGGCCGCGCGGCGGAGCCGGGGGTGGGAACGCAGGGGCACGCTGTCCTCCGGACGGTTCGGGGGGCAGGGGTGCCCCGGTCGTCACCACCATCAGACGGCACGGGGGCCCGCACGGGACGCGTGACGGCCCGGTTGACCGGCAAATACGCCCAGCCGGAGGATCAGAGCTCGGTGGTGTCGCGCTGCGTCAGCACCTTGACCTCGGCCCCCGCAGGCGCCAGCTCGGCGAAGCGGGCGTAGGACATGCCGATGCCCGCCGCGCTGAGCGTGCACTCGTGCACCGGCACCGCGACCCGGGGCGCCACCGCGCGCAGGAACTCCACCGCGTCACCGAGCCGCAGCCAGGGCGCGCCGGTGGGCAGCGCGAGCACGTCCACGTCCTGCTCGGGCACGAAGAAGGCGTCCCCGGGGTGGTAGAACGCGCCGCCGTCGACGACGAACCCCACGTTGGGCGGCACCGGCAGCTCGGGGTGGATCTCGGCGTGCTGGCCGTTGACCGCGGCCAGCTTGACCCCCGCGACCTCCAGCGACTCGCCCGGGTGCGCCGCGCGGGCGCTCAACCCGGCCGCGGCGACCTCCTGGGCGCTGAACGGGTCGGTGACCAGCTCGGCGTGCGGGTTGTCCCGCAGCAGCTGGGCGAGCCTGCCGGTGTCGAGGTGGTCGGGGTGGGCGTGGGTGACCAGCACGGCGTCCAGGTCGCGCAGGTCCTCGAACCCGTGGGAGAAGGCGCCGGGGTCGAACAGCAGCCGGGCGGAATCGGTCTCGATGAGCACGCACGCGTGCCCGAAGTGGGTGGCCCTCACCCGGCCAAGGGTATCGCCACCAGCGGCTGGGCGTGGGTAGCGTGGGGCCATGACGAGCGCGCAGTCGACGAGGACAACCTTCGAGTCGCTCAACCCGGCCACGGACGAGGTGGTGGGCACGCACCCGGTGCACACCGCCGAGGAGGTGGGCGCCGCCGTCGCCCGCGCCCGCGCCGCCGCCGCCTGGTGGGCCGACCTGGGCTTCGACGGCCGCGCCGAGCGCCTGCAGCGGTGGAAGGGCATCATCACCCGGCGCGCCGAGCAGCTGGCCGACGTGGTGCGCGCCGAGACCGGCAAGCCGCACGGCGACGCCATGCTGGAGATCATCCTCGCCATCGACCACACCGCGTGGGCGGCCAAGCACGCGCGCAAGGTGCTCGGCCCCCAGCGGCGCAGCCCCGGGCTGCTGCTGGCCAACCAGGCCGCGTCGGTGGAGTACCAGCCGCTCGGGGTCATCGGCGTCATCGGCCCGTGGAACTACCCGGTGTTCACCCCGATGGGCTCGATCGCCTACGCCCTGGCCGCGGGCAACGCCGTGGTGTTCAAGCCCAGCGAGCACACCCCGGGCGTGGGCGAGTGGCTGGTGCGCTCGTTCGCCGACGCGGTGCCCGAGCAGCCGGTGCTCCAGCTGCTCACCGGCTACGGCGAGACCGGCGCCGCGCTGTGCCGCGCCGGGGTCGACAAGCTCGCCTTCACCGGCTCCCCCGCCACCGGCAAGAAGATCATGGCCGCGTGCGCCGAGACGCTCACCCCGGTGCTCATCGAGGCGGGCGGCAAGGACGCCATGCTGGTCGACGCCGACGCCGACGTCGAGGCCGCCGCGGACGGCGCGGTCTGGGGCGGGATGTCCAACGCGGGCCAGACCTGCACCGGCATCGAGCGCGTCTACGTCCACGAGCGCGTCTACGACGCCTTCCTCGCCGCCGTGGTCGACAAGGCCTCCCGCGTGCGCCCCGGCGCCGACGCCACCGCCGCCATCGGCCCCATCACCATGCCCGGCCAGCTCGACATCATCCGCCGCCACATCACCGACGCCCTCGCCGCGGGCGGCAAGGCCCTCGTCGGCGGCGCCGACGCGGTCGGGGACCGCTACGTCCAGCCCACCGTCCTGGTCGAGGTCCCCGAGGACTCCCCCGCCGTCCGCGAGGAGACCTTCGGCCCCACCCTCACCATCTGCAAGGTCCGCGACATGGACGAGGCCCTGGCCAAGGCCAACGACTCCAAGTACGGCCTCGGCGGCGCCGTCTTCGCCCGCGCCCGCGCCGTCGAACTCGCCCGCAAGCTCCGCTCCGGCATGACCTCCATCAACTCGGTCATCAGCTTCGCGGGCGTCCCCTCCCTGCCCTTCGGCGGCGTCGGCGACTCCGGCTTCGGCCGCATCCACGGCCCCGAGGGCCTGCGCGAGTTCGGCCGCGCCAAGGCCATCACCCGCCAGCGCTTCAAGGCCCCCCTCACCCTCACCACCTTCGCCCGCACCGCCAAGGTCGACGCCCAGGTGGCCAAGCTGATCACCCTCCTGCACGGCAAGCGCCGCTAGCCCCACAGATCCCCCCAGCCGCAACGGGTGGAGCCCGGCCACCAGACCGGGCTCCACCCCGCACGCTCCCACAGGCGTCCCCCGGGCAAGGGGACCCCTGTTTTCAACGCTACCGGTGCAGGGCAACGAAACCCCAGCCCGCGCACAACGCCTGTGGACAGCTCAGTCCCCTGTGGACAACCCCGCCCAGCCACAACCCCGCGCGAACGCAAGGGTCCCCCGGGCAAGGGGACCCCTGTTTTCAACGTTACTGGCGCAGGGCAACGAAACTCGACCCGTGCGCAAGTTCTGTGGACAACCCAGCGGGCTGTGGACAACCCCGGAACCCAAGCCCAACCGCGCTTTCGCTTTGCCCACAACGCAACCACGCACGCCGCAGGGGCCCCGGCCAAACAGGACCACCGCATCGAGCCAGCCCACAAACGACCGGAGATTCTCAGGGCCTTCCGGGCGACAGCACGGAAGGCCCTGCCGAACGCCTCAGCCGAACAGCGCGGGCAGGGTGCCCTCCCACGCCGCGCTCAGCTCGTCGAGCGGGATCTCACCGACGTCCTGGATCTCCAGCGCGCCCGATTCCGGGTCCACCACACCCGTGCGCCGGACCGGCAGCCCGCGCGTCTTGCACATCTCGGTGAACCGCAGCTCCTCCGACCGCGGCACGGCCACCAGCACGCGGCCCGCCGACTCGCTGAACAGCTGGACGAACGGGTCCTGGTCCGGGTCGAGGAAGACGCGGGCGCCGGTCTGGCCGATGAGGCAGGTCTCCACGAGGGTCTGGGCGAGACCGCCGTCGGACAGGTCGTGGGCGGCGCTGACCATGCCGTCGCGGCTGCCCGCGAGCAGGATCTCGGCCAGCAGCTTCTCCCGGGCCAGGTCGACCCGCGGCGGGGTGCCGCCGAGGTGGCCGTGGACCTCGTGGGCCCACTCGGAGCCGCCGAACTCGTCGCGGGTGTCGCCGAGCAGGAGCAGGGTCTCGCCCGCCTCGGCGCCGATGCCGGTGGGGATGCGCCTGCGCACGTCGTCGATGACGCCGAGGACGCCGACGACGGGGGTGGGGTGGATGGCGGTGCTGCCGGTCTGGTTGTAGAAGCTGACGTTGCCGCCGGTGACCGGGATGCCCAGCTCCTTGCAGCCCTCGGCGAGGCCGCGCACGGCCTGCTCGAACTGCCACATCACGCCCGGGTCCTCCGGCGAGCCGAAGTTGAGGCAGTTGGTGACCGCCAGCGGGGTGGCGCCGGAGACGGCGACGTTGCGGTAGGCCTCGGCCAGGGCGAGCTGGGTGCCGGTGTAGGGGTCCAGCTTGACGAAGCGGGCGTTGCAGTCGGTGGCCAGGGCCACGCCGCGGCCGGTGCGCTCGTCGACGCGGATCATGCCGGAGTCCGACGGCTGGGCCAGGACGGTGCCGCCGCGCACGTACCGGTCGTACTGCTCGGTGACCCAGCGCCGGGACGCCAGGTTCGGCGAGGCCGCCATGCGCAGCACCAGCGCGCGCAGCTCGTCCGGCGCGGACGGGCGGGCGAGCGTGTCCGGGGTGTCCGCGACCAGGGCGTCCTGGTGCTGCGGGCGGGCGATGGGGCGCTCGTACATCGGGCCCTCGTGCGCCACCGTGCGCGGCGGGACGTCCACGACGGTCTCACCGTGCCAGGTGATGACCAGGCGGTCGCCGTCGGTGACCTCCCCGATCTCGGTGGCGATCACGTCCCACTTCGCGCACACCCGCATGAAGGCGTCCACGTCGGCGGGCTCCACCACCGCGCACATGCGCTCCTGCGACTCGCTGGAGAGCACCTCGGCGGGGGTCATGCCGGTCGCGCGCAGCGGCACCCGGTCCAGCTCCACGCGCATGCCGCCGTCACCGGCGCTGGCCAGCTCGGAGGTCGCGCAGGACAGGCCCGCGCCGCCGAGGTCCTGGATGCCGACCACGATGCCCTCGCGGAACAGCTCCAGGCAGCACTCGATGAGCACCTTCTCGGTGAACGGGTCGCCCACCTGCACCGCGGGCAGCTTCTTGCGCCCGGTGCCGCCCTCGTCGCCGGAGAAGGTCTCGCTGGCCAGCACGGACACCCCGCCGATGCCGTCGAGGCCGGTGCGGGCGCCGAACAGGATCACCTTGTTGCCGGTGCCGCTGGCGTGCGCCAGGTGCAGGTCCTCGGTGCGCATCGCGCCGACGCACAGCGCGTTCACCAGCGGGTTGCCCTGGTAGGACGGGTCGAACACGACCTCGCCGCCGATGTTGGGCAGGCCGAGGCAGTTGCCGTAGCCGCCGACGCCCGCGACGATCCCGGGCAGCACGCGCCGGGTGTCGGGGTGGTCGGGGGCGCCGAAGCGCAGCGGGTCCATCACCGCCAGCGGGCGCGCGCCCATGGCCATGATGTCGCGCACGATGCCGCCGACGCCGGTCGCCGCGCCCTGGTAGGGCTCGACGTAGGACGGGTGGTTGTGCGACTCCAGCTTGAACGTGACCGCCCAGCCGTCACCGATGTCGACCACGCCCGCGTTCTCGCCGATGCCCGCGAGCATCTTGGCCTTCATCTCCGGCGTGGTGTTGGCCGACCAGTGCTTCCAGTGCACCTTGGACGACTTGTAGGAGCAGTGCTCGCTCCACATCACCGAGTACATCGCCAGTTCGGCGTCGGTGGGGCGGCGGCCGAGGATCTCCCGGATGCGGGCGTACTCGTCGTCCTTGAGGCCCAGCTCGCGGTAGGGCTGCTCGTGGTCGGGGGTGGCCTTGGCGTTGTCGACCGTGTCCGTCATGCCCGCACCGCCGCGTCGAGGATGGACAGGAACAGGCCCAGGCCGTCGTCGGAGGGGCCGGTGAGCGCGTCGATGGCGTGCTCGGGGTGCGGCATCAGGCCGACCACGCGGCCGGTGGCGTCGGTGATGCCCGCGATGTCGTTGACCGAGCCGTTGGGGTTGGCGCCCGCGTAGCGGAACACCACGCGCCCCTCGCCCTCCAGCTCGTCGATGGTGGCGGGCAGCGCGGTGTAGCGGCCGTCCATGTTCTTGACCGGGATGATGACCTCGGCGCCCGCGTCGAACCGGGTGGTCCAGGCGGTGGCGTTGTTCTCCACCTTGAGCCACTGGTCCTTGCACACGAAGTGCAGGCCCGCGTTGCGCAGCAGCGCGCCGGGCAGCAGCCCGGCCTCGCACAGCACCTGGAAGCCGTTGCAGATCCCCAGGACCGGCATCCCGCCCTTGGCCGCGGCGATGACCTCGTCCATCACCGGGGCGAACCGGGCGATGGCCCCGGCGCGCAGGTAGTCGCCGTAGGAGAACCCGCCGGGCAGCACCACCGCGTCCACGCCGCGCAGGTCGGCGTCGCCGTGCCACAGCGGCACGGCCTCGGCGCCCGCGGCGGTGATGGCGCGCAGCGTGTCGGAGTCGTCGAGCGTCCCGGGGAAGGTGACCGCGCCGATCCTCACGACCCCACCCGCCGCACCACGAAGTCCTCCACCACCGGGTTGGACAGGAACCCCTCGGCGATCCGCGCCAGCGTGGCGTCGTCGACCGAGTCGTCCACCTCCAGCTCGAAGTGCTTCCCCTGGCGGACGTCGGACACCCCGGCGAACCCCAGCCGCGGCAGCGCGCGCGCCACCGCCTGTCCCTGGGGGTCGAGGATCTCCGGCTTGGGCATGACGTCGACGACGACTCGGGCCACGGCAGGCTGCTCCTGATTTCGAGAAGGCCGGTACCGATGAAGAGTACCTGACCTGGGGGTTCACCCCGCCGCCCCGCACCACCAGCGGTGACGCGCACCACCCCACGACCGGGTGATCCCGGTGGACCACCCGCCCGCCGGGGGATAGAGTATTGCTCGTGCCCCAGCCGCTCCGGTTGGGGAAGTGAGCCCGGTTCCCCGTCCGGACGGTCGGCGGCCGGGCTTCGCGCTTTCCAGGGGCAGGCCGGTCTACACCCCGGTGAGGTCGACCTCCTCGACCACCACCGGCGCGATCCGGCGTCGCCAGTCCCCACCCGCCCCGTAGCACCACGCCACCGCGTCGGCGATCCACAGCAGTTCGTCCCAGCAGCTGTCCAAGTGCTCGAAGACGAACCCCTGATCGGGCGGGTAGCACGCGAGGACGCGGTGCAGGGTGGCCCGGTCGGCCTCGTCGCGGGTCTCCCGGCTGTCCAGCACGAGCCTGCCCGCACCGAGCTTCACCAGGTCGTGCCCCAACTGCTGCACGCACCGGCGGCGGGCACGCTCCTCCCCGCCCGAGCAGTGCGCCGTGTACACGCGGGCTTCGACGTCCGCCGCGCAGAGCGCGGCGATGACACCGCGCCTGCGCGAGGGCATCTCCTTCTTGAAGTGGACCTCGCGCTGGCCGGGGAGCAGCATGCCCCGCATGAGCTTGCGGGATTGCCGGAGCTTGCGGGCGTCGACGACGGCGACCGCGACGAGGTAGAGCTGGTTGCGCCGGGATTCGTCGGCGAAGGCGTGCACTGTCACGCGGGGGGCATCGGGTGTTTCAGGGGTTGATCTTGAGCCTTGGGGCGGGTGTTCGCCGGTGGCGAGAGCGGTGGCGGGTGGGGGTGCGGGTTGTCAGGGTTGGGGCATGCGACTTCTGGTGCTGGGTGGGACGCGGTTCCTGGGGTGGGCCGCGGCGGCGGAGGCGGTGCGGCGGGGGCACGAGGTGGTGTGCGCCGCGCGGGGGGTGGCGGGGGCGGTGCCGGAGGGGGCGCGGCTCGTGGTGGTGGACCGGGACCGGGAGGACGGGCTGGCGCCGCTGGTCGGGGAGCGGTTCGACGCCGTGGTGGACGTGGCGACGATCTCCCACCCCTGGGTGCGGCGGGCGCTCGACGCGCTGGGGGAGGGGGCGGGGCACTGGACGTTCATCTCCTCCATCTCCGCCTACGCCGACTTCTCCACCCCGCCGACCGGCACCGGCGACCGGGTGCTGGCGCCGCGGGCCGAGCACGGGGATCGGCCGCTGACCGACCCCGGGCTCTACGGCGCGGTGAAGGTGGCCAGCGAGGAGGCCGTGCGGGCGGCGGTCGGGGACCGGGCGTTCGTGGTGCGGGCCGGGTTGATCAGCGGGCCGGGGGACGAGCACGACCGGTTCGGGTACTGGGTGAACCGGTTCTCCCGGGGCGGGCGGGCCGTGGTGCCCGACGCCGACCACCTCATCCAGCACGTCGACGTCCGGGACCTGGCGGCGTGGGTGGTGACCGCCGCGGAGCAGGGCACCACGGGCACCTTCGACGGCGTCGGGCCCGCCGTGCCGCTGCTCGACCTGCTCGACGGCGTGCGGGAGGTCGCGGGCGGGGGCGCCGAGCCGGTGCTGGTGCCCGAGCAGGCGCTGGTCGACCTGGGGGTGCGGCCGTGGGCGGGGCCGCAGTCGCTGCCGTTGTGGCTGACCCCGCCGCACCGGTACATGGGCGCGCGCGACGCCGGGCCCGCGCTGGCCGCGGGGCTGGAGCCGCGGCCGCTGGCCGACACCGTGGCCGGGGCGATGGAGCGGGAGGTCGAGCTGGGGCTGGACCGGCAGCCGCGCGGCGCGGGGCTGACCCCCGACGAGGAGCGGGCGGTGCTCGCGGCGGTGGACGCCACCTGACCCACCGGCCCGCCCACTCCGGGTGGCGCGGGCTCGTTCGCCGCCGCGCCGGGTTCGCCGTGCGCGTGGAGGGCGGTCCCGGGCGGGGGCGAAGGGGCGCGACTCGGCCTGGCCCGGCGGCGCCGCAGGGGGCAGGATCGGGCTCACCGGAGCGAGGAGGCCGCGGTGGCGCAAGCGGAGTCGTTCGACTACGTCGTGGTGGGGGCGGGCAGCGCGGGGTGCGTGCTGGCCGCCCGGCTCAGCGAGGACCCGCAGCGCACCGTGCTGCTGCTGGAGGCGGGTGAGCCCGACGACGCCGACGCGGTGCACATCCCGGCCGCGTTCTCCTCGCTGTTCAAGACCCGGTGGGACTGGAACTACGAGACCGTCGAGCAGAAGCACATGGGCGGCCGGTCGGCGTACTGGCCGCGCGGCAAGGCGCTCGGCGGGTGCTCGTCGATGAACGCCATGATCTACATCCGGGGCAACCGCGCCGACTACGACACCTGGCGCGACGCGCACGGTGCGACCGGCTGGGGCTACGACGACGTGCTGCCCTACTTCGTCAAGGCCGAGGGCAACACCCGGTTGGCGGGCCCGCTGCACGGCACCGGCGGCCCGCTGCACGTGGAGGACCGGCGGTTCACCCACGAGCTGACGACCGCCTGGGTCGAGGCCGCCGTGGCCGCCGGGCACAAGCGCACCGACGACTTCAACGGCGCCACCCAGGAGGGCGTGGGCCTCTACCAGGTCACCTGCCGCAAGGGCCGCCGCTGGTCGACCGCCGACGCCTACCTGCGCCCGGCGGAGGGGCGCGCGAACCTCACGGTGCGCACGGGCGCGCTGAGCACCCGCGTCGTGCTCGACGGCACCCGCGCGGTCGGCGTCGAGTACCTGCGCGACGGGCAGACCCACGTCGTGCACGCCGACGGCGAGGTGCTGCTGGCCGGTGGCGCGATCAACTCCCCGCAGCTGCTCATGCTCTCCGGCATCGGCCCCGCCGAGCACCTGCGCGAAGTCGGCGTGGACGTGCGGGTGGGGCTGGCGGGCGTCGGGGACAACCTGCACGACCACCCCGCCGCGCCGGTGATCTGGACGACCAAGGGCACCACCGACCTGCAGGACGCGCTCACCCCGGCCCGGCTGCTCCAGTGGCAGGCGCTGGGGCGCGGGCCGCTGTCGTCCAACGTCGGCGAGGGCGGCGGGTTCCTGCGCACCCGCGACGGCCTCGACGCGCCGGACATGCAGTTCCACGTGGCGCCGACGATGTTCTTCGACAACGGGCTGCGCGAGTCGCCCGCGGCGGGCTTCACCTCCGCCACCACCCTGGTCGCCCCGCGCAGCCGCGGCACGCTGCGGCTGCGCTCGGCCGACCCGCGCTGGCGGCCGCTGATCGACCCCGCCTACTACGCCGACCCGGTCGACATGGAGGCCACCGTGGCGGGCATCCGGGTGCTGGAGGAGATCGGCAGGCAGGCCGCGCTCAGCCGGTTCCTGGCCGACCCGTACCTGCCCGACCGCAGGGGGCTGTCCGACGAGGAGCTGGCCGAGCACGTCCGCACCTGGACCCAGACCCTCTACCACCCGGTCGGCACCTGCGCGATGGGCTCGGGGGAGACCGCCGTGGTGGACCCGGCGCTGCGGGTGCGCGGGGTCGACGGGCTGCGCGTGGTGGACGCGTCGGTGTTCCCGGTGATCCCGCGCGGCAACACCAACGCGCCGACCATCATGCTCGCGGAGAAGGCCGCCGACCTCATCAAGCAGGGCTGACCGGGATCGAGCAGGGGTGACCGGGATCAAGCACGGGTGACCGGGATCAAGCAGGGCTGACCGGGGCCCACTCCCGCACCAGCACCGGCTCGCCCACCGCCAGCACCCCCGGCCGCAGCACCGCCAGCTTCGCGCCGAAGCTGACGCGGTTGTCGTGGTCGGGTTCGCGGCGGTAGGACGCCAGTGCCCGGATGGGCTCGGGCCCGCGGCGGGTGCCGGTCGCCTGGTCGACCATCGGCACCGCGCACCGCACGCAGCGCACCGCGAAGCCGAACCGCGCCGACCCGATGTCCAGCACGCGCACGTCGTCCTCGGTGTGCGGGTCCGGCCAGCCGGTGACCACGACGTTGGGCCGGAACCGGTCCATCGGCACCGGCTCGGCCCCCGCGCCCGCGATCCGGTCGTTGAGGTGGTCGAGGGAGGCGGTGGAGGTCAGGAGCACGGCGTGCGCGTCGGCGAAGCCCACCTTGCCGGGGTGCACGCCGAACCCGTCGCGGTCGTGGTCCGGGGGCACCCGCACCAGCCGCACGTCGGCGCCGAGCACCCCCGAGCACCAGGCCGCCACCTCGTCGCCCTGGTCGACCCCGGTGCCGAACCAGCGCCCGAACAGGCTCACCGGCCTGCGCGGGCCGTCCACGCGCACGACCAGCTCGTGCTCGTCGCCCCCGGCCCGCAGGCGCAGGCCACCGGGCACGGGCTCGGGCCGGACGGCGGCCATGGCGGGCAGGGTGCGCTGGCTGTGGAAGGACCCGTCCTCGGCGGAGACGACCATGAGCAGCCGGTCGCCCGGCAACCCGGTGCCACCGACCTCGGCGCGGTCGAGCGGCACCCCGGCGAAGCCCTTCACCGGGTACGTGATCAGCGCGGAAACCGTTGGCACCCCGCCACGGTAACGCTGCGTGCGACAATGGTGACCGGGGAACGCGGAGGGAGGCACCTGTGCGCGTCTGGTCGGCCCTGCTGGTCGTGCTGTCCGCGGCCGCGCTCACCACCACCCTCGCCGCCTGCACCAACGTCGTCGGCGGCACCCCCGCGGGCATCGCGGGCGCGGTCACGCCCCCCACCCCGCCCACGCCCACCACCCGCGCCGTCACCCTGCTGCCCAAGAAGCTCGGCGAGCAGGCGGGCATCCGCGACGACGCCCTCGGCCTGATGGTCTCCTTCAGCTTCGACAAGATCCAGGTCGACCCCCGGTGCACGGCCAAGGCCCGGGTGAAGCCGACCAACGGCCACTTCCTCGCCATCACCGTCACCGCCGAGACCGGCCCCAACTACGACGGCGCCACCCTCACCGACCTCAGCACCGCCGAGTTCAAGGTCCTCGGCCCCGACACCACCCAGGACACCGCCGTCCGCACCCCCGCGGCCGACAAGTGCTTCCCCGCCGCCCAGAAGCTGCCCGTCCTCGACGCACCGGGCGAGGTCTTCACCGGCAAGATCGTCCTCGACACCCGCTTCACCACCGGCACCATCGTCTTCCGCCCCGGCACCCTGGAGGGCAACGGCGGGTGGGCCTGGTCCTTCTGACCACCCCACCCCACCGCCAGCCCCACAATCCCCGGAATCCTTGACCTCGAAGGGTCAGAGGATCGCGGCAGGCACGTACCCCGCGGCCTCCGGGAAGCGGGACAGCACCTCCTCCACCCTGCCCACCACCCGCGCCACCTGCGTCCCCGCGGTCCCGGTGAACGGCAGCCGGTCCGCCAGCAGCACGTCGAGCGCGGCCCGGTCCAGCGGCAGCCGGGGGTCGGCGGCCAGCCGGTCCAGCAGGTCGTTGTCGGCCAGCCCGCGCTCGCGCATCGCCAGGGCGACTGCGACCGCGTGCTCCTTGATGGCCTCGTGCGCGGTCTCCCGGCCGATGCCCGCCTGCACCGCCGCCATCAGGACCTTGGTGGTGGCCAGGAAGGGCAGGTAGCGGTCCAGCTCCCTGGCGATGACGGCCGGGTAGGCGCCGAACTCGTCGAGGACGGTGAGCAGGGTCTCCAGCAGGCCGTCGATGGTGAAGAAGGCGTCCGGGAGGGCGACCCGGCGCACGACCGAGCAGGAGACGTCGCCCTCGTTCCACTGGTCGCCGGACAGCTCGCCCGCCATGGAGGCGTGGCCGCGCAGGATCACGGCGAAGCCGCTGATGCGCTCGCAGGAGCGGGTGTTCATCTTGTGCGGCATGGCCGAGGAGCCCACCTGGCCGGGCTTGAAGCCCTCGGTGACCAGCTCCTGGCCCGCCATCAGGCGGATGGTCTTGGCCAGGCTCGCGGGGGCGGCGGCCAGCTGCACCAGCGCGGTGACGACCTCGTAGTCCAGCGACCGCGGGTAGACCTGGCCGACGCTGGTGAGGGTGGTGGCGAAGCCGAGGTGGTCGGCGACGGTGCGCTCCAGGGCGGCGAGCTTGTCCTCGTCGCCGCCGAGCAGGTCGAGCATGTCCTGGGCGGTGCCGACCGGGCCCTTGACCCCGCGCAGCGGGTAGCGGGCGATCAGCTCGTCGAGGCGGGCGAAGGCCACCAGCAGCTCGTCGGCGGTGGTGGCGAAGCGCTTGCCCAGGGTGGTGGCCTGCGCGGCGACGTTGTGCGAGCGGCCCGCCATGACCAGGTCGGCGTGCTCGGTGGCCAGCCGGGCGAGCCGGGCCAGGACGGCGGCGACGCGGGCGCGCACCAGCTCCAGCGAGCGCTTGACCTGGAGCTGCTCGACGTTCTCGGTGAGGTCGCGGGAGGTCATGCCCTTGTGCACGTGCTCGTGGCCCGCGAGCGCGTTGAACTCCTCGATGCGCGCCTTGACGTCGTGGCGGGTGACCCGCTCGCGCTCGGCGATCGAGGCCAGGTCCACGGTGGGCAGCGCGGCCCGGTAGTCCTCGACCGCGCCCGCGGGCACGTCGATGCCGAGGTCGGCCTGGGCGGTGAGCACGGCGAGCCACAGCTCCCGCTCCATCCGCACCTTCTCCTCGGGCGACCACAGGGTCGCCATCTCGGTCGAGGCGTAGCGCTCGGCGAGGACGTTGGGGATGCTGGGCTTCTGCGGCGCGGTCACGTCCGCGCAGCTTAGGCGGGTCGTCGGCGCCGCGCCGAGGGGCCCCGCGCCTACGTGAGGAAGTCGGTGAGCATCCGGCGGGCGGCGGCGCGGGGGTCGGGGTTGACCTCGATGAGCGCGTTGACCACCGCGCCGTCGACCAGGGCGATCAGCTGCTCCAGCCGCCCGGCGGCCACCGGGCGGCCGAAGCGGTCGAAGGCCTGGGCGAGCAGCACGCGCAGCTCCTCGCCCAGCGCCAGGGTCAGCGGCCGCAGGTAGGGCCTGCGGCCGGTGGCGACCAGGCGCTCGTAGCGCAGCAGCACGGCCTCGGCGTCGTTGTCGCCGGGCGGGCCCAGCAGCAGGTCCAGCACCAGCCGGATGAGCCCGGCGGTGTCGGCGGCGCTGGTGTCGGCGGCGTCGAGGGCGGCGCGGCCCCAGCGCAGCTCGGTGCGCCCGTGGTGCTCGACGGCGGCGGCGATGAGGTCGTCGAGGCGGTCGAAGTAGTAGGTGGTCGAGGCCAGCGGCAACCCGGCCCGCTCGGCCACCGCCCGGTGCCGGACGGCGTCGAAGCCGCCCTCGACCAGCAGGGTCGTGGCGGCCTCGACGAGGGCCTGCTTGCGGCGTTCGCCCTTGGGGGTGGTCACGGTGGTCCGGTCCGGGGTGTCGTTCGGCTGGTCGTCCGGGTCGGGTCAGAGCCCGGCGGCGAGCTTCTCCCCGATGGTGCGCAGCGCGGCGTCGTCCAGCGGCGGGGCGTCCGACCCGGCCAGCGGCTCCTGGGAGACCACCAGCACCTTGCCCGACCTCGCCGGGACCACCACGCCGATCGTGCCCTGCGGCCGGTCGCCCCACGGCGGCTGCGCCAGCTGCGCGCCCGCGGGCGCCAGCAGGATCGACACGACGCCCTTGTTCGGCCCGTTCTGCGCCGCCACGGCCCCGGAGCTCGCCCCGGCCGGGCAGGTCAGCGGGCTGGCCACGAAGGAGCCGCTGGTGGCGGTGGGGGCCGGGAGCTCGCCCGCGAGGGCAGCGGCGAGCTCCCGGTCCACACTGCCGCACCCGCGGGGGGTGCCGCCGGATTCACCGGCGCCCCCACCCGAGCCGCCTCCCTGCAAGGACGTCTCGGGCGAGGAGTTCGAGGGGGGTGCCTCCGGTCCGGTGGGGACGGTCAGCACCCGCGGTTCGCCACTGCTCGGTACCTCGTTCGGAGCAGCGGTCGCGTTACCCGATCCGGTGACGGGTGCGGCGGCCGCCGCTGAATCGTTACCGGACACCTGCTGCGGCACGATCGTCAGCGCGGCCGTGGCCACCCCGGTCACCACCAGCACGCCCAGGGCGGTGCCGCCCAGCACGCGGTTGCGCCTGCGGGTCAGCCGCGCGGACTCCGCGGCCACCTCGCCGGGGCCGAAGGACGGCGGGGGCGGGGTCGGGACCGCGTCCTCGAACAGCTCAGCGATCTTGCGCTCGTCCATCGTTCAGCTCCACCTCCTCGTCCGGGCACCGGCCTCGGTCCTGGCCCACCGCGCGCGGGCGCTCACGGCGTGGACCGCAGGTCGTCGAGCGCGTCGCCGAGCACCTCGCGCAGCGCCTCCAACCCGCGGGCGGTCTGGCTCTTCACGGTCCCCTCCGAGCAGCGCATCGCCTTGGCCGTGGCCGCGACGTCGAGCCCCTCGAGGAAGCGCAGCACCAGCGCCGCGCGCTGCCGGGGCGGCACCTTCGCCAACCCCTCCAGCAGCGCCGAGCGCGTGGCGACCCGCTCACCCACCTCGCGCTCGGGGGCCGGTGTCTCCGGGACCTCGTCGACACCGCGCTCCCGCCGCCAGGGGCGCCGGGTCTCGTCGATCATCGCCCGCACCACGCTGCGCCGGACGTAGGCGTCCAGGGCCTGCCGGTCCCGGATGCCGCGCCAGCGCCGGTGCAGGGCGACGAACGCCGTCTGCGCCAGGTCGTCCGCCCGGTGCCAGTCGCCGCAGAGCATGAACGCGGTGCGCCGCACGGCATCCCGCCGGGCGGCGAAGTACTCCGCGAACTCCTGCTCCTCGCGCTCTTCCACGCGGACGCTCTCCGCTCAGTCGTTCCGATGGGGGGACGGACGCACCACCGGTATAGGTTGCACGACGCCCCGGTGAGACCTGCGCCACCCCCACCCCCCGGGCGTGGCGGGTAGCCGCGCGGCCCGTGTGGTGTGATCGGATCGTGACCACACCGCGCCGGATCGACCTCAGGTCGGACACCGTGACCCAGCCCGACGAGACCATGCGCGTGGCGATGTCGGCCGCCCAGGTCGGCGACGACGTGCTCGACCACGACCCCACCGTGCGCAGGCTGGAGGAGCAGGTCGCGGCCACCCTGGGCACCGCGGCGGCGCTGTGGGTGCCCAGCGGCAGCATGGGCAACGTCATCGCGCTGGTGCTGCACCTCGACCGCGGCGACCGGTTCCTGGCCCCGCGCGGGGCGCACGTGCTGGACTCCGAGCTGGGCACCTCGGCGTGGCTGGCGGGCGGCATGCCGCACCCGCTGGAGTGGACGCACGGGCCCGGCCGGGTCTCCGCCGAGCAGGTCCGCCAGCTCGGCGCGGCGGGCGGGCCCTACTACGCGCTGCGCACCCGGCTGCTGTGCCTGGAGAACACCCACAACCTCGCGGGCGGCACGGTCACCCAGCCCGACGAGCACGCGCTGCTGGTGTCGGCGGCCAAGGAGGTGGGCCTGCGGGTGCACCTCGACGGCGCGCGGCTGTGGAACGCCTCGGTGGCCCTGGGCGTGCCGCCCGCGGCGCTGGCGGTCGGGGTGGACACCGTGCAGGTGTGCCTGAGCAAGGGCCTGGGCGCGCCGGTCGGCTCGGTGCTGGCCGGGCCCACCGCGCTGGTGGCCGAGGCGCGCCGGGTGCGCAAGATGCTCGGCGGCGGCCTGCGGCAGGTGGGGGTGCTGGCCGCGGCGGGCATCGTGGCGCTGGAGCGGGTGGCCGACCTGGCGGCCGACCACGCCAACGCCCGCGCGCTGGCCGACGGGCTCACCGAGCTGGGCTGGGACGTCGACCGGCCGCAGACCAACATCGTGCTCGCGCACGTGCCGGACGTGCGGGTGGCGCTGGCGAACCTGGCCAGGGTCGGGGTGCTGGCCACCCCGGTCGGCGCCGACGTGCGGTTCGTGACCCACCGCGACGTGCCCACCGCCGACATCGGGGAGGCGCTGCGCCGCATCGGGGCCGACCGGGTCAGCCCGGACCGGGCGGCCCGCGTCTGAGCGCGGCCTCGGCCAGCACCTCGCGCAGCGCGGCGACCTCCGCGCGCAGCGCCGCCACCTCGGCCCTGGTGGTCTCCTCGATCGACTCCTCGACCCCGGAGATCTTCTCCACGAACCAGGACGCGATGACGCCGGTGACCACGCCGAGCAGGGCGATCCCGCCGACCATGAGGCTGACCGCCACCAGCCGCCCCTCCGGGGTGACCGGGTAGCGGTCGCCGTAGCCGACGGTGGAGATCGTCGTCATCGTCCACCACAGCGCGTCCCCGAACCCGGTGATGGTGGCGTCCGGGCTGCGCCGCTCGGCGTCGTAGACCGCGAGGGCCGCGCAGAACACCACCAGCGCGGTGGTGCCCGCGACGTAGACGCCGATGCGGCCGCGGAAGTCCGCCCCCAGCCGCTTGTTGAGCACCTTGAACACCGTGACCAGCCGCAGCGCGCGCAGCTGCCGCACCATCGGCAGGGCCACCGCGAGCAGGTCGAACAGGTGCCGCCAGACGAACCGACCCTTGTTGCGGGCCAGGCTGAAGCGCACCGCGTACTCGGCGGCGAACACCGCCCAGATGACCCACAGGGCCACCTCCAGCACCCCGTGCAGCCGCGGCGACGACCCGGCGCCGAGGACCTGCCAGGCGTAGGTGCCCAGGAAGGCGACCGCCAGCGAGGTCATGGCCCAGTCGGTGCGCGCCTCCCACCGGGAGAGCCGCTGTTCAGGATCGTCCCGCCCGCTCACGGACGCCATCTTGCGCGGCGCGCCCGGTCAGCACAATGTGGACGGACCCGGCGAGGTCCCCGCGGCCCGCGGGTGGGCGGGTCCGTGCGGCACGACCTAGCCGCGGATCTGGCGGTTGCGGTTGCCGCCGAGCGACTTCTTGGCGGCGCCGTAGGCGATGACGCCGACGGTGGCGACGGCGGCGACGAGGAGCAGCGTCCCGATCGCCTTGAAGATGAACCCGATGACGCTGAAGGCGATCCAGATGACGATGATCGCGCCGATGACCTTGAGCAGCACGGCTGTTCCTCCCCGAGACAGTTACCCCTCCAACGGGCGGGCCGGGGCGTTCGTTCCCAACCAGGGCCCCAGCCTGCGCAGGCCCTCGCGCACGTCCTCGGTGCTCCCGGCGAAGGAGAACCGGATCCAGCGCCGCCCGTCCACCGGGTCGAAGTCCACCCCCGGCACCACCGCGACGCCGGTGTCGGCGAGCAGGCGGTGGCAGAACGACATCGAGTCGTCGGTGAGGTGGGCGACGTCGGCGTAGGCGTAGAAGGCGCCGTCGGCGGGCGCCACCCGGGTGATGCCCAGCGCCGCGAGCCCGGAGAGCAGCACCTGCCGGTTCACCGCGTAGCGGGCGACGTGCGCGTCCTGCTCGGCGTAGGTCTCCTCGGCGAACGCCGCCACGGCGGCCTGCTGGGACAGGGTGGGCGGGCAGATGGTGAAGTTCGCGGTCAGGCACTCCACGGCGTAGCGCAGTTGCTGGGGCACCAGCAGCCAGCCCAGCCGCCACCCGGTCATGCCCCAGTACTTCGAGAACGAGTTGACCACGATGGACTCGCGGGTGGTGGCCCAGGCGGTCGCGGTGCGCGCGCCGTAGGAGATGCCGTGGTAGATCTCGTCGCTGACCAGGCGCGTCCCGTTCGCGGTGCACCACGCGGCCAGGTCGGCCAGCTCCTCGGGCGCGAGGACGGTGCCGGTCGGGTTGGCCGGGCTGGCCACCACCACCCCCGCCAGCGGACCCGCCGCCGCCAGGTCCGCGGGGGTGGGGCGCAGGGTGGGCAGGTCGACGACCTCGCAGCCCAGCGCGGTGAGGATGTTGCGGTAGGCCGGGTAGCCGGGCCGGGTGAGCGCCACCCGGTCGCCCGCGTCGAAGGCGGCCAGGAACGCCAGCAGGAACCCGCCGCTGGACCCGGTGGTCACCACCACGTCCGCCGGGTCGACGTGCGTGCCGTACCAGCGGTCGTAGTGGCCCGCGATGGCCGCGCGCAGCGCGGGCAGCCCCAGCGACTCGGTGTAGCCGGGGTCGGCGGACACCGCGTCCGCCACCGCCGCCCGCACCGCGGCCGGGGCGCCGGTGGCGGGCTGGCCGGCCGCGAACGACACCACGTCGCCGTGCGCGCGCTGCCGGGCGTTGGCCGCGGCCAGCACGTCCATCACGTAGAACGGCGGGACCTGGGCGCGGGCGGCGACCTTCAACGGGTGCATGCCCGCACCCTAGGTCGTGCCCGGCACCCCCCGGGTCAGTAGCCCACGTACCCGCCGCCGCCGTGGGTGGCCTTGATGCCGGGCACGCCGGAGAGCGACCCGTACCGCTTGATCGCGTAGTTCACGCCTGCGCAGATGTTGTCCACCGGGTTCCAGATGTCGCCGTGCCCGGGCAGCTTGTAGGACTGGAACGTGGGGTCGATCGTCTGCATGAGGCCCTTGGACGGGGTGCCCTTGGCGGCGTTGGAGTCCCAGTTGTTGATCGCGTTGGGGTTGCCGCTGGACTCGTGCTGGATGATCTCCCAGATCAGCTGCTTGTCCTGCTCGGTGACGTTGATGCCCGCCTTGCGCAGCTCCTCGACGGCCTCGTCGATCCACTGCTGGACGTTGCCCGGCGGCCTGCTCGACGGCGGCGCGCCGCTGGAGCCGGACCCGCCGGACCCGCCCCCGGGCTCACCGCCGCCGCCCCCGCCGGAGCTGGAGCCCCCGCCGGACCCGCCGCCGGAGTCGGAGCCGCCGCCCCCACCGCCGCCGCCGGTGCTCGCCGGGGTCGCGGTGGCCGTCCCGCTGCCGCCCGCGCTCGCCGCCGACGTGCCGCCGCCGACCTGCACCGGGCTGGGGGTCCACTCGACGCCGTGCCCCGGGCCGGGGGTGAACGCCTGGCCGTTGGGGTCGGGGATCGCGGAGAACGTGGGGCCGACCGTCCCCATCCGGCCCTTGAGGGTCGTCGCGGCGGTCTCCAGGGCCCGGTCGGCGTTGCCGATCTGCTCGTTGACCCGGCCCGCGTACCCGCTCGCCAGGCCCTCCACGTACTGCAACCGCTCCTCGGGGGTGGCCTCCGGGTGCGCGTTGACCCAGCTCATCGCGTTGTCGTAGAGCTCGCCGAACACGCCCTCCAGCGCGTCCCTGGCGCCCTGGACGCCCGTCGCCGCCGAGCTGAGGTCGCTCGCGGCGGCGGTCAGCGCGTCGTTGAGCGAGGTGCCCGCCTTGGCCACGCCGCCCATGTAGCCGACGAACGCGTCCGCGGAGGCGCCCTGCCAGGCCCCGTCGAGCTGCTTGACCGACCCGTCGAGCTTGCCCAGGGCGTCGACCGCCGCCGAGCCCGCCGTGGTGAACCGGGTGCCCAGGTCCGCGATCACCGAGGGCTGGGCGGTGTAGACCTTGTCCGCCGCCGCGGCCAGGCGGGCGGCCGTGCCACCCAGGCTCGCGGCGGAGTCCTTCGCGGTCATCGCCGCCCCCCGCCGACCGCGGTGAGCGACTGGGTCGCCGCCTGCTCGGTGTTCGCCACGGAGGTGCCGATGGCGTCGAGGGCGTGGTTGACCTGGTCCAGCAGCGCCCCCGCCCGGTCCAGCTCGGTGCCCGCGGCGGTGGCCAGCGCCCGCACCGCCTCGGCCAGGGCGCCGGAGCTGGGCAGCTGCCCGAAGGCGGCCGCGTCCACCTCCACCGGCAGGCCGTCCCCGGCCGCGGCGACCGGCCCGGCCTGGCCCGCGACGGCGGCCCGGCACTGCTCGATGGCCTGCAGGTTGTAGTTCGCGCCCGTCACCGGCGACCCCCTGGGTGGTGGCAGTTCCGTGGTGCGGCTGAGACGAGCGGGGCGCCCCGTCGGTTCCCCACGGGGTCAGACTTCGTCCAGCAACTCCCACACGCACGCCGAGAGCCGCGCGTTGTCCGCGGGGCCGATCGTGCTCCACATCCGCCCGTCCGGGCTGGGCCTGGCCAGGTAGACGTAGCGGCCCGCCTCGGTGTCGTGGAAGGCCACGACCCGCTCCGCCCGCTGCCGCCTGCGCTCGCGGCCGGTGCTGCGCTCGGCGCCGAACTGCCCGCGCGCGGTGACACCGGTGAGCATCGACGCCAGCGCCTGCGCGTCGGCCAGCAGCACCCCGCCCTGGTACAGCGTGGTGACCATGCCCTGCGGGTTGCCGCCCGCGGCCTTGTCCGCCTCCAGCAGCAGCTCGGTCGGCAGCGTCACCGAGCGCCCCGGCCCGGCGGGGGCGGAGCCGGAGATCGACACGGCCGCCTCGGCCAGCGCGGTCGGCCGGGCGGGGATGAGCCACACCTCGTCGTTGTCCACCGCGGCGAGCACCGCCTGCTCGGCGCCCGCGGCGGCGAACGAGCGGATCTGCCGGTCGGTCCACACCCAGCCGTCGACGCTCACCTTGGGGTGGGCGAGCAGGGTCAGCGCGTCCACCAGCTCCGGCACCGCCCGGCCGCGGCTGACCAGCCCGCGCGCCTGCAACCCGTCGAGCGCGGCAGCCACCAGCGCGGCCCGCTCGGTGTGCGTGGTACCGGGGCTGGGCACGTCGAACGCCACGTGCCTGCGGGGCAGCCGCTCGGCCTCCCACAGCACGTCCAGCTCCAGGGCCGACAGGACCGTGGTGGTCGCCGCGGTCCCCCTCACTCGTCCTGGCCGAGCACCGGGGAGACGACCATCCGCTCGTCGCCGAACACGTCGTCGGAGTCGATGCCGTACTTGCGCACGTGCTCCTCGTCCTCGTCGCCGCCCGCCCCGGCGCCCGCGGCGGCGGGGGACATCAGCGAGGACCCGCCGCGCCCGCCCCGCGCCCCGCCCAACCGCTCGGCGTTGCGCGCCGCGCGCGCCTCCTCCTCACCCGCCCCGGCCAGCGGCGTCTTGCCGTTCGCGCGCCCCTCGGCGCCCTCGGCCCCGGGCGCCCCGGCCACCGCGCCCCGACCACCGCGCACGACCCGGTCCTTCTCCAGCGACGAGCCGATCCCGGCCCCGGCGCCCCCGGCGGCGGCGATGCCCGCGGCGGTCGCGGCCCCGTCGACGAAGCCCAGCGGCACCCCCGGCCGCACCCCGCCCAGGCCCCCGCCGCCGAACGCCAGCCCACCCGGGTTGGCGCCGGTGGGGCCGATCGCGGCGAGCCTGCCGGGCCCGTTCGGGCCGCCCACCCCCGGGCTGCCGGGGCTGTTCGGGGTGCCGGTGCCGCCCGCGCCCCCGCCACCACCGCCGCTGCCGCCGGAGATCCCCGAGAAGCCCGCCACACCGCCCTGGCCCGCGCCGACGCTCACGCCACCGGGCGAACCGGGCGCGCCGGAGCCGCCGGTCGGCGTGTAGGACCCGGGGCTGCTGGTGAAGCCCTGCGCGGAGGTCTGCCCCAGCTCCGGCGCGGGCTTGGCCACCAGGTCGAGCCCGGGCGGCACGGGCAGCGTCCGCGCCCCCGCGATCGCCGACTGGCTGCCCTGGCTGTACCCGTTCATCGCCGCCGCGGCCGCGTCGTGCGCCGCCCGCGTCTGCTCCACCTTGGCGGCGTGGTCGGTGGTGTACCCGAACGACCCGAGCACGTCGTCCACCACGGTGGTCTGGGTCGGCCCCCGCAGCTCCCCGCCCTGCGGCGCGGAGTTGCGCGTGGAGTCGAACACCGCCCCCTGCACGTTCACGTTCGCCCCGGTCGCGTCCACCCGCACCCCGGCGTCCTCCGCGAACACCGACGCCTGCCGCGTGGCCTCCATGCCGCCCTCGGAGGCGTTGCCCTCCCAGGCCACGCCGATCTTGGCGAGCTCGTTGCGCAGGGTCCGGTCGGTGCGCTCCAGGCTCTGGGAGAGCTGCTTGAGCGCGTCGACGGCCTCGTTGAGGCTGCTGGACCCCGGCCCCTTGCGCAGCCCGTCGAGCTGGCCAGCGAGCTGCTGGAAGCTGTAGCCCTCGAAGCGGAGGTCGCCCAGCCCGTAGTCGTTCGCCATGTCAGCCCCTCACCTCGACGCCTTCAGGGTGGTCACCGCGAGCCCGGCGGCCTGCTCGCTCATCTGGCACACCTGCTGCTGGGAGAACTTGCCGATGGACACCGGCACCGCGTCGACCTTGAGCTGCTGGTCGTCGGCCACGTCCACGGTGGTCGTGCAGTTGCTCTCGGTCTCGCCCGCCTCGGCGCCCGCGAGGGTGTAGCGCGCGGCGCCGTAGCCCGCGACGGACACCAGCTCGGCGTCGACGTTGCGCTGCCCGTCGAGCCAGGGCGCGATGCCCTCGGAGGTCACCGCGGACACCACGAAGTAGTAGTAGTTGCCGCCCCCGCCCGCGTTGAGCAGGCACTGCTTGGAGCCCTCGAACGGCGCCGAGCTGTCGGTCCTGGCCTGGGACCTGGTGATGCCGAGCTGCTTCTGCTGGTCGGCGCTGAGCAGCGCGCACGGGTCCACCGAGTCGAGCGGGAGCGCGGCCGGGCGCGGCGGGATGGCCACGGTCGGAGTCGGCTCGCCGGTGGTGGTGCTGGTGGGCTCGCTGCCGCCGCCCCCGCCGCCCCCGGCCACCGCGGTGCCGCCTTCGGTGCTCGTGCACGCGGAGGCGCCGATCGCCAGCGCGGCGACCGACCCGACCAGCAGCACCCGGCTACGCAACGCGCGGCCCCCCGAGGGCCTGGGTGATCTGCTCCTCGTTGTACCCGTAGTCCCGCGCGGTGGCCTGCAACTGCTCGACGAGCTTGTTCAGCCCCTCGATGTACTGGCGGACGCGGTTGGCGTACGAGTCGCCCTTCTGGACCAGGATGTCGTTCCAGGAGCGCGCCATCCTGGTGGAGACGTCGTCGGTGCCGGGCGCGGCGATGGTGAGCTTGTCGTAGGCGGCGGCGAAGTCCGCCTGCAGCTCGTTGACCTGGTCCTGGATGACCTTGGCGGCGAGCAGCACGTTCTCGTGGTCGACGACGAAGCGACCACCGCCACCGCCGCCGGGTTGGGCGTCCAGCAGGCCCTCGACGGTGCGCAGGGCACCCCCGACGAGTCCCCCGACCAGGTTGACCAGCGGATTGCCGTCCATCCCGCGCACCCCCGCACACACATCGCGACGTCGTCTGCTCCGCAGGTTACCAACGGACCGCCGGCTCCCACTGGGAGTTGGACGCACGGAGGAGGGGTGCGGTTCCCCCTCAGCGGGTGGCGGGGACGGCCACCTGGCCCTCGACCGCGCGCAGGGCGATGTCGGTGCGGTGGTGCGAGCCGGGCAGGTGCACGCCCTCGACCCGCCGGTAGGCGTCCTCCCGGGCGCCCGCCAGGTCAGGGCCGGTGCCGACCACCGACAGCACCCGCCCACCGGCGCTGACCAGCGCCCCGTCGTCGCGCCGCCGGGTGCCCGCGTGCAGCACCCCCTCACCCTCGCCCCCGGTGATGGGGTCACCCGTCCGGGGCCGCCCGGGGTACCCCTCGGCGGCCACCACCACGGTCACGGCGGCCCCGTCGGCCCACTCCAGCGGCGGGTGCTGCGCCAGCGCCCCGGTCGCAGCGGCGTGCAGGAGGGTCGACAGCGGGCTGCGCAGCAGGGCGAGCACCGCCTGGGTCTCGGGGTCGCCGAACCGGCAGTTGAACTCGATGACCTCCGGCCCGTTCGAGGTCAGCGCCAACCCGGCGTAGAGCAGCCCGGAGAACGGCACCCCCCGCGCGGCCATCTCGTCCACGGTGGGCTGCACGACCCGCGCCACCACGTCCTCGACCAGCCCCTCCGGCGCCCAGGGCAGCGGCGAGTACGCCCCCATCCCGCCGGTGTTGGGCCCGGAGTCCCCGTCCCCGACCCGCTTGAAGTCCTGCGCGGGCAGCAGCGGCACCACGGTCCGCTCCTCGTCCACCAGGCAGAACAACGACACCTCGGGCCCGTCCAGGAACGATTCGAGCAGCACGGGGTGCCCCCCGTCCAACAACGTCATCGCGTGCGCCCGAGCGGCCCGCAGGTCGGAGGTGACCACCACCCCCTTGCCCGCCGCCAACCCGTCGTCCTTCACCACCCACGTCGGCCCGAACCGCCCCAGCGCCGCGTCCAACCGAGCCGGGTTGTCCACCACCTCGCTGCGGGCCGTGGGCACCCCCGCCGCCACCATCACGTCCTTGGCGAAAGCCTTCGACCCCTCGATCCGCGCCGCCCCGGCCCCCGGGCCGAAGCACGCCACCCCCGCCCCCCGCAACGCATCAGCCACCCCGGCCACCAGCGGCCCCTCCGGCCCCACGACGACCAGATCAGCCCCCCACCGCCGCGCCAGCTCCACCACAGCCCCGGGGTTCCCCGCATCCACCCCGTAGGTCTCCGCCAACCCCGCGATCCCGGCGTTGCCCGGCGCACAAGCCAACGCCACCACCCCCGGGTCCCCGGACAACGCGAGGACAAGGGCATGTTCGCGGGCACCAGCCCCAACAACCAGGACGCGCACGGCACCAAAGCCTAGAGCCTCCCACCCCGAACGGCGTAACCGACCATCCCCGGCACCCCCATGCCCCGTGGCGAAGCCCATCCCCAAACAACGCCACCCCCACCCCGCAAACCATGGTGCCCAGCCCCACCACCAGTTCGGCACCCCCAACACCGCTCAGCTGAGCAAAAGGTCATGGGCTTTGCTCAGACCCCGGCCTGACCCAGTCCCGGCCGCTCGTAGCTCGGGAGGTGGCGTGTCCAGGGTGGGCAAAGCCCATCGCGAAGCGACGCCCGCAGGGCGCCCTTGACTCGCCACCTCCCGAGTTACACACTCGCGGCCCTTGAGGACAGGCCCCCCACTAGGCCCAGCACCCCGTCCACACCGAGCCCCACTCCACCTGCCCCCACCGCGCCCCATGAACCCCCGTCCACATCGAGCCAAGATCAACTCCACGCGCCCCCACGCGTCACCATCCGCAGCCCCCACCCACCCAAGGGGCTCTGGTCCCTTGCGGCCATTCTACCCGCTGACCAGCGCAAACAAGCCCCAAACGATCTTGCCTGTGGATAACCCCGCCCGAAATGACCGGAACAGCGCCACCGCATCGGGTGAAGTTGGGCATCTGGCGTTCATGCGGTCGTGGGGTGGTGGACGCCTCGGCTTCGGGCTGGGTGGTGAGGGTGTGGTCACTCATCTCGGGAGGTCGGATGTCGTTCGGGCGAGTTGTGGGGGTTGCCGTGGCTTCTGCGGCGTTGGTCGGGGTGGCGCTGGGGTCCAGCGCCTCGGCGGGGCCGGAGGTGGCGCAGCGGCACGGGCAGGAGGCGGGGCCGCTGGTGATCGGGCACCGGGGGGCGTCGGGGTACCGGCCGGAGCACACGCTGGCGAGCTACGAGCTGGCGGCGCGGATGGGCGCGGACTACATCGAGCCGGACCTGGTGTCCACGAAGGACGGGGTGCTGGTGGCGCGGCACGAGCCGGAGATCGGGGGGACGACCGACGTCGCCGAGCACCCCGAGTTCGCCTCGCGCAAGACGACCAGGGACCTGGACGGGGTCCGGGTGACCGGGTGGTTCACCGACGACTTCACCCTGGCCGAGCTCAAGACGCTGCGGGCGACCGAGCGGATCCCGGACCTGCGCCAGGAGAACACGATCCACAACGGCCGGTACGAGGTGCCGACGCTGCAGGAGGTCATCGACCTCAAGAACCGGCTGTCCCGGGAGCTGGGCCGCGACATCGGCATCTACCCGGAGACCAAGCACCCGACGTACTTCCAGCGGCTCGGCCTGGCGCTGGAGCCGAAGCTGGTGCAGGCGCTCAACCGCAACGGGCTGAACACCCCGAAGGCGAAGGTGTTCGTGCAGTCGTTCGAGGTGGCCAACCTCAAGCAGCTGCACCGCGAGCTGCGGGTGCCGCTGGTGCAGCTGACGTCGGCCAGCGGGCGCCCCTACGACTTCACCGCCGCCGGTGACCCGCGCACCTACGCCGACATCGTCAGCGCGCGGGGCCTCAAGGAGGTCGCGACGTACGCCGCGGGCGTGGGCCCGGACAAGAACCAGGTCATCACCCGCGACGCCGCGGGCAACCTCGCCGCGCCCACCGCCCTGGTGGCCGACGCGCACGCGGCGGGCCTGAAGGTGCACCCCTACACCTTCCGGGCGGAGAACAGCTTCCTGCCCAAGGACCTGCGCTCGGACGCGGTCGCGGCCGACTACGGCGACCTGTTCGGCGAGCTGCGCGCGTTCTGGCGCGCGGGCGTCGACGGCGTGTTCAGCGACAACCCGGACATCGCGGTGGCCTCCCGCGCGGAGAACTTCCCGCGCTCCTGACCGCCCGACCCCGCGACGGCCGTCCACCCCTTCCCCGGTGGGCGGCCGTCGCCGTGCGGTCAGTCCCGGGAGAGGGCGGCCTCCTCCAGGTCGAGCTCGCGCTGGACGCGGCGGAGGATCTCGTCGTCGATGTCGCCGCGGTCGCGGGCGGCGACGAACTCGGCCCGCTCGGCGGCGAGCATCTCCCGGCGCAGGCGGCGGAAGGACGCCGAGGGCGGTTCCTCCTCCTGGCGGCCGAGCCGCTCCCAGGCGGCGTTGCCGCGGTGCTCGGCGAGGGCGCGCAGGCGGTGGGCGACGTGCTCCGGCACGCCGTCGGTCAGCTCGTCCAGCCGGGACACCGCGGCGATGGCGGCGTTGTTCTGCACCTGGGCCTCGGCGAGCACGCGCTCGGTGCCGTCGGTGTCGCGCACGTCGAGGCGGCGGATCACCGCGGGCAGGGTCAGGCCCTGGAGCAGCAGGGTGCCGACGGTGACGACGAAGGTCAGCAGCAGCACCACCTCGCGGCCGGGCATCTCCAGCGGGATCGCCGCGGCGGCGGCCAGCGACACCACGCCGCGCATCCCGGCCCAGCCGATCACCGACACCTGCCGCCACCCCGGGGCCGGTTCGCGCTCGCGGATGCGCCGGGAGGACCACCTCGGCAGGTACGCCGAGGGGAAGACCCAGGCGAACCGCACCAGGATGGCCGCGAGCAGCACCGCGCCGGAGGCCGCCACCAGCGACCAGTCCGGCTGGGCGTCCTCGATGACGGTGCGCACCTGCAACCCGATCAGGGCGAACACCAGCGACTCCAGCAGCACGTCCAGCGACCGCCAGACCGCCGTCTCCTGCAACCGCGTCGAGTACCCGGCGGCGGGGGCGTTGTGGCCCAGGTAGAGGCCCGCGACGACGACGGCCAGCACGCCGGAGGTGTGCAGCTCCTCGCCGAGCAGGTACGCGGCGAACGGCACGAGCATCCCGAGCGCGCTCTCCGGCACCCCGTCGCCGAGGCGCATCCGCACCCAGTGCACCGCCACGCCCAGCACCAGCCCCACGGCCACGCCGCCGACGGCCGCGGCGAGGAACGTCAGCGCGCCCCGGCCCCAGGAGATCGACGAGCCCGCGACCGCGGCGGCCACGGCGACCTTGTAGGCGGTCAGCGCCGTCGCGTCGTTGCCCAGGCTCTCGCCTGTGAGCAGCGTCATGGCCCGGCGCGGCAGCCCGAGCCTGCGCCCGATGGCCACGGCGGCCACCGCGTCGGGCGGCGCCACCACCGCCCCGAGCACCAGCGCCGCGGCCAGCCCCAGCTCAGGCACCACCCAGTACGCCACCATCCCGACCACGGCGGTCGAGGCCAGCACCAACCCCACGGCCAGCAGCCCGATGGGCCGGATGTTGGCCTTGATGTCGAGGTAGGAGCTGTCCAGCGCGGCGGAGTACAGCAGCGGCGCGAGCACCAGCGGCAGCACCAGCTCCGGGTCGATGCGGAACTCCGGCACACCGGGTATGAACGACACGCCGATGCCCACCGCGGTCAGCACCAGCGGTGCGGGCCAGTCCACCTTCTTCGCCAGCACCGCGACCGCCAACGACCCGACCACCAACAGCAGCAGCTCCACGCGCACCTCCATCCCGTGCGCGATGGTGCCCCACGATGCCCCCGGGAGGACACCCCATGACTTGCGCGCACACCGAAGACCTCCCCGCCGCTACAACCGCGGACGCCACCGATTTCTGCCCGGACTGCCGCGCCGCCGGCTACCAGGTGTGGGTGCACCTGCGCCAGTGCCTCACCTGCGGCCACGTCGCGTGCTGCGACTCCAGCCCGCACCGGCACGCCACCGCCCACCACGAGGCGACCGGGCACCCGGTGATGCGCTCCTACGAGCCCGGCGAGAACTGGCGGTGGTGCTACCTGGACAAGGCCCTGGTGTGACCGGGGGTCAGCGCCCGACCAGCGGCAGGACGCCCTCGGCGAACCAGTAGGCCTCCTCCAGGTGCGGGTAGCCGCTGAGGATGAACTCGTCGATGCCGACCGCCCGGTACTGCTCGACGAGCGCGGCGACCTCGGCGTGGCTGCCGACCATGGCGGTGCCCGCCCCGCCGCGCACGAGGCCGACGCCCGCCCACAGCCCGGGGTGGACCTCCAGGGCGCGGGCGTCGTCGGTGCGCCTGCCCCGGTGCAGCTCGCGCATCCGCTGCTGCCCGGTGGACTGGCTGGTGGCCAGCACCTGCTGGGCGGCGGCGACCTGGTCGGGGTGCAGGGCGTCGAGCAGGCGCTGGGCCTCGCGCCAGGCGTCCTCGGAGGTGTCGCGGGTGATGGTGTGCAGCCGCAGCCCGAACCGCAGCGGCCGGGGGGTCAGCGCCCGCACGGCCGCGATCTTGTCCGCGACCTGCTCCGGTGGCTCGCCCCAGGTGAGGTAGACGTCGGCGTGGTCGGCGGCGACGGGCAGCGCCGCGCGGGAGGAGCCGCCGAAGTAGATCGGGGGCACGGGGTCGGGCGGGGCGAGGGTGGTGGCGCCGGTGATCTCGTAGTGCCTGCCGCTGTGGTCGACCGGCTCGGCGCCCCACGCGCCGCGCAGCACGGTGAGGAACTCGTCGGCGCGGGCGTAGCGGGTGTCGTGGTCGGCGGTGTCGCCGAAGCGCCGCTGCTCGGCCTCGTCCCCGCCCGCGACGACGTTGAGCAGCAACCGCCCGCCGGACACCCGCTGGTAGGTCGAGGCCATCTGCGCGGCGAGGGTGGGGCTGATCAACCCCGGCCGGAAGGCGACCAGGAACTTCAGCGTGCTGGTGTGCCCGAGCAGCGCGGCGGTGGTGATCCAGGCGTCCTCGCAGAACGTCCCGGTCGGGGTGAGCACCCCGGTGAACCCCAGCGACTCCGCCGCCCGCGCCACCTGGGCCAGGTAGTCCAGGGTGGGCGGGCGGTGCGCCGACTGCTCGGCCCGCTGCGCGTGGAACCGCTCCACGATGGTGCGGCCGTCCCCGGCGGTGGGGAGGAACCAGTGGAAGGTCGGCGCCATGCACGCTCCCTGGGTCGGCGGTCCGCCCAGCTTGCGCCGCTGACACGGCCCCGGTCCAAGCCGTCCGCCATGCGGGACGCCCGTCCCGCGCGGGGACCGGACGCGCCGCGGGCAGGCAACCGGGTCGGCTGCCTGCCCGCGGGTGTGGGGGTGTGCCTAAGCCATCTCGTGGCGGACGATGGTCTGGTCTCGGCCGGGGCCGACGCCGATCGCGGAGACGCGGGCGCCCGCGAGCTCCTCGACCCGCTCGACGTAGGCGCGGGCGTTGGCGGGCAGCTCCGCCCAGGTGCGGCAGTGGCTGATGTCCTCGAACCAGCCGGGGAGCTCCTCGTAGACCGGGACGGCGTGGTGGAAGCCGGTCTGGGTCATGGGCATGTCGTCGCAGCGCTCGCCGTCGACCTCGTAGGCCACGCAGACGGGCACCTTCTCCAGGCCGGAGAGCACGTCGAGCTTGGTGAGGAAGTAGTCGGTGATGCCGTTGACGCGGCTGGCGTAGCGGGCGATGACCGCGTCGAACCAGCCGGTGCGGCGCAGCCGCTTGGTGGTGACGCCGATCTCGCCGCCGACCTTGCGCAGCCGCTCGCCCATGTCGTCGTGCAGCTCGGTGGGGAACGGCCCGGAGCCCACGCGGGTGGTGTAGGCCTTGAGGATGCCGATCACCGTGGTGATCCGGGTGGGGCCGATGCCGGACCCGGCCGAGGCGCCGCCGGAGGTCGGGTTCGACGAGGTCACGAACGGGTAGGTGCCGTGGTCGACGTCGAGCAGGGTGCCCTGCGAGCCCTCCAGCAGCACGACCTCGTCGCGTTCGAGGGCCTGGTTGAGCAGCAGCCGGGTGTCGGCGATGCGGTGGGCGAACCGCTCGGCGGCGCCGAGGACCTCGTCGACGACCCGCTCCGGTTCGAGCGCCTTGCGGTTGTAGACCTTCACCAGCATCTGGTTCTTGACGTCGAGCGCGGCCTCGACCTTCTGCCGCAGGATCTTCTCGTCGAGCACGTCCTGCACCCGCACGCCGACCCTGGCGACCTTGTCCTGGTAGGCGGGGCCGATGCCGCGGCCGGTGGTGCCGATCTTGGCCTTGCCGAGGTAGCGCTCGGTGACCTTATCGATCGCCACGTGGTAGGGCATGATCAGGTGCGCGTCGGCGGACAGCAGCAGCCGCGAGGTGTCGACGCCGCGGTCCTCCAGGCCCTTGAGCTCGGTGAGCAGCACGCCGGGGTCGACCACGACGCCGTTGCCGATGACGTTGGTCACGCCCGGGGTGAGGATGCCCGACGGGATCAGGTGCAGCGCGAAGTCCTGCCCGTCGGGCAGCACGACCGTGTGCCCCGCGTTGTTCCCGCCCTGGTACCGCACGACCCACTGGACCCGCTCGCCGAGCAGGTCGGTCGCCTTGCCCTTGCCCTCGTCGCCCCACTGGGCGCCGATCAGCACGATTGCCGGCATGTGAAACTCCAGGTGTTGGCAGTTGCCGAGACTGTTGACACCCGTTCCGCGCTGCCTCGGTGCGAATGCCGGTAACTGAGACTAGACCAGGGGGCTCCGATGAGCGCACTCGTGCTGGCCTGCGGAAACGCGACAGGTACCGCACGTCCGCCGGTGATCACCGACGGTGAGGTGGTCGAACTGGGCGCCCGGCCGGGGCGCGGCGCGCTGGACCCGCTGCTCAGGGCGTTCGACGGCGGCCGGTTGGTGGTGCTGGGCACCGACGCCGACCTGGCCGCGGTGGTGCTGCGGTTGATGCACAAGTCCCGGCTCGGTGACGTGGCCGTCGGGTACGTGCCGGACGACCCGGGGTCACGGGTGGCGGAGGTGTGGGGGTTGCCGCGCGACCGCGACGCGCAGGCGCGGGTGGCGTTCGAGGGCGAGGTGGACGCGGTCCCGCTGGTCCGCGACGACGCCGGGGGCTGCCTGGTGGGGCACGGGGTGATCGACCAGCCGCAGGGGGTCGTGTACTGCGACGACGCGGTGGCGCTGCGGGGCAGGGCGCGGCGGATCGAGGTGGCGCCGGACCTCGACGGCGGCCCGGGGCTTGTGGCGACGGTGACCCGCGGCGGGTTCTTCGGGCGCAAGGTGGAGCGGTTCCACTCCCGGGCGATGCAGGTGGGGTGCCTGCGGACGCGGTTCGAGCGCGACGGCGTGCCCACCGACGCGGCCAAGTGGACCTGGTACCGGCACACCGAGGACCTGCGGGCGGTGCGCGGGGTGCTGTGAGAGCAGCGGTGTTGACCGTGTGCGCACTACCGCTGTACCTGGTGGGCGCTTGACCCGCTTACTGGGTCCCTCAGACACGAGGGAGGCGCAGTGAAGCGAGTTGGTTGGGCGCTCGCGCTGGCCGGGGCTGCGGCGGTTGCCGTCGTGGCGGCCCCCGCCAGCTCGGCCGCCACGACGGACACCATCTCCAGCGACCGGGCGACGGTGCGGGAGTACCCGGGCCGGTTGGTGCTGGCGAACGGGGCGGCGGGCGACCGGGTCGAGCTCACCGCGTACTGCGGGGACTGGGTGCGCATCCGGGTCACCTCGACCGCGCACGTGATGGCGACGCCGGTGGGGTGGGTGCTGCGGTCGAACCTGACGAGGGGGTCGCAGTCCGGCGGCCTGTCGGGGGTGCCGGAGCAGTGCGGCACCGACGCCGACCGGTGGCGCGACTGGGTGGGGGCGATCAACGCGCCGTTCCACTCGCTGCGCAAGACCACCGCGGACGGGGTCACCGGGTGGCGGCGGATCACCTTCGGCACCCGGGTGACCCTGGCCGCGGGTGAGCAGTGCACGCCGTCGCTGAACTACACCCGGGTCACCGACGGGCCGGACGTGGTGGACCCGGCGCAGCGGGTGGCGCTGGACCTGGACACGGTGTCGTACCGGTACGTGACGCAGGACGGGTCGGTCGCCCTGGTGAGCGCGCAGCGGGCGGGCGGCAGCACCTACGGGGTGTGGTCGTTCGTGCCGTCGTCGTGCGTGCAGCCCCGGGGCCGCGAGCACGTGTACTTCGACGAGCCGGTGGTGCAGCTGACGGACATCAGCGGGCTCCAGACCGGCACCGCGTACTCCGACGCGACGATCCGCTCGCGCGGGTGCTCGGCGGGGCTGATCAGCCCGACCCGGCCCGCGTTCGGGTACTGGCCGGACCCGCAGCCCGCCAACCGGCCCGCGTGCCCGGTCTAGCGATCCGGCCGCCAGTGACACAGCGGTAACCCAGCGCTTCTACATTCAGTCGTCGGAGTGTCACTCAGTGGTGATGGGCGCTCCACCTGCACCCGGCATGGTCGTCCTGCCCTGCCGGTCCTCCTGACCCCCTGCACTGGAGGAGACATGAGCAAGTTCCGGGCGCTCGCGAGCGCCCTGCTGCTGTCCGCCGCGATGGTCATCGGCCTCGCGGGCACCGCCGCCGCGACCCCGCCGGGGATCCCGTCCGAGGCGACCGCGCGGTCGTACCTGTCGGGCCTCACCGTGCGCGCCGCGGGCTCGATGACCGGGTACTCCCGCGACCTGTTCCCGCACTGGATCACCATCTCCGGGGCCTGCAACACCCGCGAGACGGTGCTCAAGCGGGACGGGTCCTCGGTGGTCACCGACTCGTCCTGCGCGGCCGCCTCGGGCCGCTGGTACAGCCCCTACGACGGCGCGACCTGGTCGGCGGCCGCGGACGTGGACATCGACCACGTGGTGCCGCTGGCGAACGCGTGGCGCTCCGGCGCGGCGTCGTGGACCACGGCCAAGCGCCAGCAGCTGGCCAACGACCTGAGCGCGCCGCAGCTGATCGCCGTGACCGACAACGTCAACCAGGCCAAGGGCGACCAGGGCCCGGAGTCCTGGAAGCCGCCGCTGACCTCGTACTGGTGCACCTACGCGAAGATGTGGGTCGCGGTGAAGGACAAGTACGCGCTGTCGGTGACCTCGGCGGAGAAGTCGGCGCTGTCGTCGATGCTCGACCGCTGCTGACACCGCGGGCGGAGGGGCCCTCCCGGGCCCCTTCGCCCGTTCGGCCGTCGACCAAAGTTCCGACTCTCCCCGTATTCGCCGTCGATCGCCCGTGTGTCACCCGAAGGTATTGCCACCGCCACACGCCTCCGTCAGGGTCGTGATCGTTCCACGAACCGCATGAGGAGGAAGTGGCATGTTTTCGTCGGGGAAACTGCGCACTGCCGGTGTGACGGTCCTGCTGACCGCGGGCGCCCTGGTCGGCGCCGCGGGGACGGCCTCGGCCACCCCGCCGGGCATCCCGAGCCCGGCCACGGCGGCCTCGGAGCTGAGCGGGCTGACCGTGGCCGCGGACGGCTCCATGGACGGCTACTCCCGGGACGAGTTCCCGCACTGGCACACCGTCGAGGGCTCCTGCGACACCCGCGAGGAGGTCCTCAAGCGCGACGGCGACGGCGTGTCGGTCGACTCCTCGTGCAAGGCCACCGCGGGCAGCTGGACCAGCCCGTACGACGGGGAGACCTGGACCGAGACCTCGGACGTCGACATCGACCACATGGTGCCGCTGGCCGCCGCGTGGCGCTCCGGGGCCGCGGGCTGGACCACCGCCGAGCGCGAGGCGTTCGCCAACGACCTCGACGGCCCGCAGCTGTGGGCGGTGACCGACAACGTCAACCAGTCCAAGAGCGACCAGACCCCCGACCAGTGGAAGCCGCCGTCGGAGTCGGCCTGGTGCGAGTACGCCAGCGCGTACGTCCGCGTCAAGCACACCTGGGACCTCACGGTCACCTCCGCCGAGAAGGCCGCCCTGTCCGACATGCTGGGGACGTGCTGAGCGAATACGTCTCCCCCCTGACCGCGCCGCCCGGCGGCCTGATGACCGAGGACGCGGGCGCCATCACCGGCGACCTCGACCTCCGCAGCACCTGCACCGCCGACGGCGTCGTGCAGGTCAAGGTCCGCTACACCGGCGCCGAGGACTGGTACCGCGTCCGCGGCGGCCAGTGCAAGCTGTCCGACCCCGCCGACCACGGCGCCGTCCACGCCCTGCTCGTCGGCGTCCTCAACCGCCCGGCGGGCTGAACCCCCAGGTCAGGCCGCACCCGCCCCTCGGGTGCGGCCTGACCCGTCGCCCACTATTCGCAGTGTGTATACACTGAGAGAGTAGTAGCGGACGACGAGTCGGGGGACTTCCGAGATGGTGCTGACGCGAGCGGCGTGGACGACGGCGAAGATGTTCACCTCGCCCTACCTGGTCACCGGCCTGCTGCTGGGCGGCGCCGCACTGGCGTGGCTGGCCCTGCGCCTGGCCGACCACCGGCACTGGCCCCGCCTGCCCACCGCCGTCGCGGGCCTGGGCGCCGCACTCGCCATCGCCGTCACCCTCTGCCGGGGCGGCAACGACATCTCCGCCACCACCGCCGCCGCGGGCACCCTCTGCACCCTCAACGGCCCCTCGTGGTCCGGCCCCCTCCAACTGCTCAACCTCGCCATGCTCGCCCCGTTCGCCGCCGCCGCCACCCTCGCCACCCACCGGCCCTGGGCCGTCCTCGCGGCGTCGGCGACCCTCAGCGCGGCCATAGAACTCACCCAGACCCTCACCGCGCGAGGACTGTGCGAAACCGAGGACTTCGCCAACAACACCACCGGCGCCGCCCTGGCCGTCCTCGCCGCAGCCCTCCACCTCCGCTGGACGACCCACCCGCGCGGGCGGGGCGGGCCGGGCGAGGCGGGTGGTGCCCCGAGGGGCACCACCCGGGGGGATCAGAGGCCGATCGCCTGGTGGGCGGCGGGGTCGGAGTCGGCGAGGAAGGTGGCGCAGCGGTCGTACTCCTCGGTCTCGCCGATGGCCTTGGCGGCCTTGGCGAGGGCGCCGAGGGAGCGGAGGAAGCCCTGGTTGGGGCGGTGGTCCCAGGGGATGGGGCCGTGGCCCTTCCAGCCGGAGCGGCGGAGCTGGTCGAGGCCGCGGTGGTAGCCGGTGCGGGCGTAGGCGTACGCGGTGACGTCCTGGCCGTCGGCGAGGGCCTGCTCGGCGAGGGCGGCCCAGGCCGCGGAGAAGTCGGGGGCCCGCTTGATGAGGTCGACGGGGTCGGTGCCCGCGTCCAGCGCGTCCTGCAGCTCGGCCCGCTCCGGCAAGCGCGTGGGGTCCGGTCCGCCCAAGAGGTTCTGCATGGGGCCATGATGCCCGGGGTGGCACCGCCCCCGCCCGGTGGTCCGGGCGGGGGACGCGGTCCGCGACCACCCGGTCCGCACCACCGGTGCGGGTCGCGGGAGGGCCGCGGTCAGCCCGCGATCATGCGGCCCGCGGAGCCGAGGTGCTCGCAGGCCTGGGTGATGCGGGTGGCCATGGCGGTCTCGGCGGCCTTGAGGTAGCTGCGGGGGTCGTAGGCCTTCTTGTTGCCGACCTCGCCGTCGACCTTGAGGACGCCGTCGTAGTTGGTGAACATGTGGGCGGCGATGGGGCGGGTGAAGGCGTACTGGGTGTCGGTGTCGATGTTCATCTTCACCACGCCGTAGGAGACCGCTTCCTGGATCTCCTCCAGCAGGGAGCCGGAGCCGCCGTGGAAGACCAGGTCGAAGGGCTTGCTGCCCGGGGCGAGGCCCAGCTTGTCGGTGACGACCTCCTGGCCCTGCTTGAGGATCTCCGGGCGCAGCTTGACGTTGCCGGGCTTGTAGACGCCGTGGACGTTGCCGAAGGTGGCGGCCAGCAGGTAGCGGCCGCGGTCGCCGGTGCCCAGGGCCTCGACGGTCTTGATGTAGTCGTCGGGGCTGGTGTAGAGCTTGTCGTTGATCTCGTTGGCGACGCCGTCCTCCTCGCCGCCGACCACGCCGACCTCGATCTCCAGGACGATGCGGGCCTTGGCCGCCGCGGCGAGCAGGTCGGCGGCGATCTCCAGGTTCTCCTCCAGCGGCACCGCCGAGCCGTCCCACATGTGCGACTGGAACAGCGGGTTGCCGCCGCCGTCCACGCGCTCCTGGCTGATGGCGATCAGCGGGCGGACGTAGCCGTCGAGCTTGTCCTTGGGGCAGTGGTCGGTGTGCAGCGCGATGTTCACCGGGTACTTGGCGGCGACCACGTGGGCGAACTCGGCCAGCGCCACCGCGCCGGTCACCATGTCCTTGACCTTGGTGCCGGAGGCGAACTCGGCCCCCCCGGTGGAGACCTGGATGATGCCGTCGCTCTCGGCTTCCGCGAAGCCGCGCAGGGCCGCGTTGAGCGTCTCCGACGACGTCACGTTGATGGCGGGGTAAGCGAACTCGCTCGCCTTGGCCCGGTCCAGCATCTGCGCGTAGACCTCGGGTGTGGCGATGGGCATCGGTGCTCCTCCTCGGGGTGGTGCGCTGTCGCCCGGATCCTACGAGCAGCGCGCGCCCCGCCGCTCCGTCAGCGCGGCCACACGACCTCCGGTCGGACCGATCCAGAGAGCGATCACACAGCCCGGTCAGGCCGTCAGCGCGGGCCCGAGCCTGCGGTAGGCGGCCAGCGCGGGCCCCTCCTCGTCGGTGAGCACCTGCACGCACACGTGGTCGGCGCCCGCGGCCAGGTGCTCGTCCACGCGCGCCTTCACCGCGTCCTCGTCGCCCCAGGCCACCAGGGCGTCGACGAGCCGGTCGCTGCCCTTGACGTCGTCCTCGGAGAAGCCCAGGCGGCGCCAGTTGTTCGTGTAGTTCGGCATGCCGAAGTACGGGGTGAGGTGGCGCCGCGCGGTCTCCCTGGCCTTGGCCGGGTCGGTCTCCAGCAGCACGTGCTGCTCGGGGGCCAGCAGGGCGGTGCCGAGCACCTCGCGGGCCTGGGCGGTGTGCTCCGGGGTGACCAGGTAGGGCAGCGCGCCCCGGGTGCGGCTCGCGGCCAGCTCCAGCGACCGGGGGCCCTGCACGCCCAGCGCCACCGCGTCCGCGGGGACGGCGAGCTGGTCGAGGTACTCGACGAGCTTGGTGTAGGGCTTGGCGTAGGTCTTGTCGGTGATGGCCTCGACGACGACCTGGTGGCTGGCGCCGAGGCCGAGCACGAACCGGTCGGGGTGGCGGGTGGCGATGCGGTCGAAGGCGGTGGCGATGCCCGCCGGGCCGTCGGCCCAGATGTTGACGATGCTCGTGCCCACCGCCAGCGCGCGGGTGCCCGCCAGCAGGGTGTCGACGATGGCGAGGTCACCACCGGGGTTGACGCCCAGCCACAGCGCGCCGAAGCCCAGCTCCTCGACCTCGGCGGCCGCGTCGGCGCGGTCCACCCACGCGGTGTGCGCGGCCCAGACGCCCACCCGGCCCAGCTCGGCAGCCATCCGCCCTCCATCCGCTCGGCAGGACCGAGATCCTACAACCGGCGGGCAGCGGCGCAGGACGAGTAGGTTCGGGCCATGGCGAACATCGGCTCATCGGACCTGGACGTCTTCCCCCTCAACCTCGGCGGCAACGTCTTCGGCTGGACCGCGGACGAGGCGGCCTCGGCGGCCGTGCTCGACGCGTACACCGAGGCGGGCGGCAACTTCGTCGACACCGCGGACGTGTACTCGGCGTGGGCCCCCGGCAACTCCGGTGGCGAGTCCGAGCGGGTGCTGGGCGGTTGGATGGCCGCGCGGGGCAACCGGTCGCAGGTCGTGGTGGCGACGAAGGTGGGCTCGCACCCGGAGCGCAAGGGCTTGCGGGCGGAGAACATCCTGGCCGCAGCGGACGACTCGCTCCAGCGCCTGGGCACCGACTACATCGATCTCTACTACGTGCACCGCGACGACGACCACGACATCCCGGTCGAGGAGTTCCTGGGCGCGTTCGGGCAGCTCGTCGAGGCGGGGAAGGTGCGCTACATCGCCGCGTCGAACATGACCCCCGAGCGGCTGGAGGCGTCGTTCGCGGCGGCCGAGGCGGACGCGGGCCTGCCCAGGTTCGTCGCGCTCCAGCCCAACTACAACCTCGTCGACCGGGCGGACTACGAGTCGACTTACCCGGAGGTCGTGGCCAAGCACAACCTGGGCGTGCTGCCCTACTGGTCGCTGGCGAGCGGCTTCCTCACCGGCAAGTACCGCGACGGCGCCACCGTGCACAGCCAGCGCGCGTCGGGGGCGAGCAAGCACCTCAACGACCGCGGCCGCAAGGTCCTCGCGGCGCTGGACCACGTCGCCGAGGGGCACGGGGTGCCGGTGGCGGCGGTGGCGCTGGCCTGGTTGAAGGCGCAGCCGGGCATCGTCGCGCCGATCGCGAGCGCGCGGACGGTGGAGCAGCTGGCGGACCTGCTGCCGGTGGCGACCCTGGAGCTGTCGGCGGACGAGCTGGCCGCGCTCACGGCCGCCTCGGAGTGACGCGCGACACCTGTTACTCGCGGTAGCTTACTCGGGGTAAGTTGCGCTACGGTCGGGTCCTCCACCCACTCGTTCGAGGAGGAACGCCGATGGGCGCGACGAACCTGCTGGCCCGGCCGCGCAGCGTGCGGGGCAAGGTCATCCTCATCACCGGGGCCGCGCGCGGGTTCGGCGCCGGGCTGGCCAAGCGGCTGGCCCGGCGCGGGGCGAAGGTGGCCCTGGTGGGCCTGGAGCCCGAGGTGATGCGCGAGGTCGCCGCCGAGTGCGGGCCGGACGCGGCGGTGTTCGAGGCCGACGTCACCGACTGGCAGGCCCTGGAGGCCGCCACCGCCGGGGTCGTCGAGCGGTTCGGGCGCATCGACATCGTGGTGGCCAACGCGGGCATCGCCGCGGCGGGCTTCATCCGCTCGATCGACCCGAAGGCGTTCGAGAAGACCATCGAGGTCGACCTGCTCGGCGTCTGGCGGACCGTGCGCACCACGCTGCCGCACGTCATCGAGGCCAAGGGCTACGTGCTCATCGTGTCGTCGTTCGCCGCGATCGCGCACGCCCCGGCGATGGCCGCCTACGCCGCGGCCAAGGCGGGCGTGGAGGCGTTCGGCAACAGCCTGCGCGCCGAGGTCAAGCACCTGGGCGTGCGGGTGGGCATCGCGCACCCGTCGTGGATCGCCACCGACCTGGTCAACGGCGCCGACGAGCACCCGGTGTTCGGCCCGCTGCGCCGCTCCATGCCGGGCCCGCTGGGCAAGGCGTACCCGGTGCCGCTGGCGCTGGACGCGCTGGAGAAGGGCCTGCTGCGCCGCGACCGCACCATCCACGTCCCCGGCTGGGTGGGCCTGCTCAAGCTGGTCCGCTGGTCGATCCCGCTGACCATCGAGCAGGGCGCGAAGTTCACCGGCAACATCGTCGCGAAGGCCGACAAGGCCGCGCTGGAGGACATCGCCGAGCGCGGTGCCGAGGTGTCGTCGCGGCCGGTGGGCGCGGGCGGCGAGGCCGCCATGAAGTCCGGCGCGCGCACCGCGCAGGCGCCGCGCTGAACCGAGCGGGGCCACGCGGGCCTGGGCTATAAACCGGGGCGACGAGGGCGCAGGCCCGCGGGAGGAGAGCGATGTCGAGGCGCGCGCAGATCGTGATGACCGACGAGGAGGTCGCCGCCTTCCTGGCCGAGGAGCGGGTGGTCACCGTGGCCACGCTGGGCCCCGGCGGCAGGCCGCACCTCGCGCCGCTGTGGTACGTGCCCGAGGGCGCGGTGCTGCGCGGGTGGACCTACGGCAGCTCGCAGAAGGTGGCCAACCTGCGCAGGCTCGCCCAGGCCACCCTGCTCGTCGAGGCGGGCGACAGCTACGAGCTGCTGCGCGGGGTGTCGCTGGAGTGCGACGTCGAGGTGGTCGACGCCCCCGAGCGCGTTGCCGCCATCGGGGTCGACGTGCTGACCAGGTACGCGGGCAGCCCGGAGGTCGCCGCGTCGGCCACCCAGTTCGTCCGGGTGCAGGCGGCCAAGCGCGTCGGCCTGGTCTTCACGCCCACCAAGGTCGTCAGCTGGGACCACCGCAAGCTCGACGGCGGGTACTAGTTCTCATTTCTCCCGCCACCCGCCCCCTTTCTTATTTCTCCCGCCACCCGCCCCCTCGTCCCCGCCCGGCATCGTCCCCCAGCCGGCACCACGGCCTGCCCCGTGCGGGGCAGGCCGGAACCGGCGCCGGGGTGGCGCTTCCCCGCCCGTGGCGCTGGTCAGGGTTGGGCGATGCGGCCGAGGACCGGCTTCCACTCGCGCACGACCTGCCGGGCCACCACGCCCTCGGTCGTGTACGGGTCGGCGGCGAGGACGGCGTCCAGCTCGGCGCGGTCGGCGACGGCGGCGATGAACATGCCGCCGAGGTCGTCGCCCCACGGCCCAGCGCCCACCACCACGCCGCGGTCGACCAGCGCGCGCAGGTAGTCGCGGTGGGCCGGGCGGGTGGCCTGGAGCAGGTCGCGGTCGTCGGTGTAGGTGGTGTCGATGATGAACCAGGTCATGGGGGTGATCCTCGCACCGCCGTTCCCACCGGAGGGCGGTGTGCTCACCACCTGGGACCGGTAGGGTTCCAGCGTGGCAGGGGACGGCGGTCGACACTCCGGTGAGCACACTCCCGCGCGCGGGGGGCAGGTCGAGGGGCAGGCGGAGCGCAGCGTCGAGCAGACGCTGACGCGGTTGCGCGCCATCGACACCCGCACGGCCCCGCCCCCGGCGCCCGAGGCGCCGCTCACCCTCGAAGACCTCTACCGCACGCACCGCATGCGGCTCATCCGCCTGGCGCTGCTGCTGGTCGACGAGCCCGCCACGGCCGAGGACGTGGTGCAGGAGGCGTTCACCGGGCTGCACCGCAACTGGGGGAACCTGCGCGACGCCGCCGCCGCCGTCGGCTACCTGCGCACCGCGGTGGTCAACGGCTCGCGCAGCGTGCTGCGCAGGCGCAAGACCGCCCGCGAGTACACCCCGCCGCACGCGGTGAACGCGCGCTCGGCGGAGAGCCTGGCGATGCTGACCGCCGAGCACCAGGGCGTCGTGCGGGCGCTGTCGCAGCTGCCGCCGCGCCAGCGCGAGGTGCTGGTGCTGCGCTACTACGGCAACCTCACCGAGGCGGAGATCGCCGAGGCGGCGGGCATCTCCAAGGGTACGGTGAAGTCGACGGCCAGCCGGGCCCTGGAGGCGCTGCAGAAGATCATGAACCAGCCCTGACGCGCACCCCTCCGGGTCATATTTGGTCCAGACCATTGCGGTCCAGACCAATTCTTGCCAGTGTTGGCGGCTGGCGGCGGACACCCTCGGAGGGGCGTGGGATGGCGGGACAGGTCATCGCGGGCGGCAGGCTGGTCACCCCGGACGGGGTGCTCGACGACGGCTGGCTGCTGGTGGAGGACGGCCACATCGCCGCGCTGGGCACCGGTGAGCCGCCGCGCGCCGAGGAGGTGCTCGACGCCGCGGGCTCCTGGGTGGTGCCCGGCTTCGTCGACATCCACTGCCACGGCGGCGGCGGGGCGGCGTTCACCAGCGCCCGCGCCGAGGACGTGCGCCGGGCCGCCGACGCGCACGCCGCGCACGGCACCACCACCCTGGTCGCGAGCCTGGTGTCGCGGCCGGTCCCCGAGCTGGTCGAGCAGGTCGCGGCGCTGCGCGAGCTGGTCGAGGAGGGCCTGGTCGCGGGCATCCACCTGGAGGGCCCGTTCCTGTCGGCCGCCCGCTGCGGCGCGCACGACCCGGCCGTGCTGCGCGCCCCGGACCGCGGGTCCGTCGCCGCGCTGCTGGCCGCGGGCCGCGGTGCCGTGCGGATGGTCACCCTCGCCCCCGAGCTGCCCGGCTCCACCACCGCCGTCCGCCAGCTCGTCGACGGCGGGGCGATCGCCGCCCTCGGCCACACCGACGCCGAGGAGGCGCAGGTGCTGCCCGCCGTGGACGCGGGCGCCACGGTGGCGACCCACCTGTTCAACGGGATGCGCCCGCTGCACCACCGGGAGGCGGGCCCCATCGGCGCCCTGCTCGACGACGACCGGGTCAGCGTGGAGCTGATCTGCGACCTGGTGCACCTGAGCCCCACCGTCGTCCGGCTGGCCGCCCGGCACGCGGGCCCCGACCGCACGGTCCTGGTCACCGACGCCATCGCCGCCGCCGCCGCGGGTGACGGCCGCTACGACCTCGGCGGCCTGTCCGTCGACGTCCGCCAGGGCGTGCCCACCCTCGCCGACACCGGCGCGCTCGCGGGCAGCAGCCTCACCATGGACACCGCCTTCCGCAACCTGGTGCACCACTGCGGCCTCGACGTCACCGACGCGGTCCAGGCCACCGCCACCCGCCCCGCCGCGCTGCTGGGCCTGGCGGACACCACCGGCAAGCTGGCCAAGGGCCTCGCCGCCGACCTCGTCCTGCTCGACCGCGACCTCTGCCTCACCCGCGTGTGCCGCCGCGGCACCTGGTCGGAGCCGCACGCCCTCACCCGCGCCTGAGTAGGGTCGGGGGCATGGGCGAAGCGGATCCGGAGCGGCTGCTCGCCGAGGCGTTGCGGGCCCAGGCCGCCCGGACCCCGGTGGGGCACGGCGACGGGACCGCGGGCACGCCCGGCGAGCCGGTGGCCGGGTCCGGGGGGACCACGGGGCCGGTGGCGGGGTACGGGCTGCTCTCCGGCAGCGACCTGCCGCTGGCGCTGGGCACCGGGGCGGTGGACCGACGGCCGGAGCGGACCGCGCGGCTGCGGGAGCCGGAGGCGCCCCGGGCGTGGTGGGTACTCGGGTTGGCCGTGATGCTGGGGGTGGCGGCGGGCGCCGTCGTGGGGTTGCTGACGCTGATCTAGGCGAACCGGGCATAACCGGCGCCCAGGCTCTCAGCCCGCGCACAAGCGCGCCCTGTACCTTGGCCCCCGTGCACGCGACAGATCTGCCCGTGACCATGGCCCTGCTGCCCAGCTGGCTCGACCCCGAGGTGATCCTCAGCGGGCTGGGCGGGTTCCTGGTGCCCGGCCTGTGCCTGATCATCTTCGCCGAGTGCGGCCTGCTGCTCGGGTTCTTCCTGCCCGGCGACTCGCTGCTGTTCACCGCGGGGCTGTTCATCGCCAAGGAGGCCGCGGGCGACGGGCTGGTGGACATGCCGCCGCTGTGGCTGACCTGCCTGCTGCTCACCGCGTGCGCGTTCCTGGGCAACGTCGTGGGGTACTGGATCGGCGCCAAGGCCGGGCCCGCGCTGTTCAACAAGCCGGACTCCAGGCTGTTCAAGCAGGAGCACGTCACCAAGACCCACGAGTTCTTCGAGAAGTACGGGCCGCGGGCGATCGTGCTGGCGCGGTTCGTGCCGGTCATCCGGACCTTCATCACCGCCGTGGCCGGGGTGGGGCGGATGGACGCGCGGAAGTTCTTCTCCTACTCGGCCGTCGGCGCGGTGCTGTGGGCCAGCGGGGTGACCGTGCTCGGGTACTTCCTCGGGCAGATCGACTTCATCCACCGCAACCTCGAAGCCATGCTCGTGCTGATCGTGTTCATCTCGATCGTGCCGATCATCGTCGAGTACGTGAAGGCGCGGCGGGAGCGCAAGCGCGCCGCCTGAGCGGTCAGGGCGCGGCCCACACCTGCTGGGCGGCGGTCACCGCCGCCGCGTGGTAGGGCGGCAGCAGCCCGCCGTCGGCGATGACGTCCAGCGGCCAGCGCTGCTGGGTGCGCACCCACACCCGGGCGGCCAGGGTGCCCAGCACGCTCAGCTCGTCCACCCCCGCCGCCACCTGCACCAGGTGCACCCAGGTGGGGCGGTTGGGGGCCTCCGGCAGCGGGTCGCGCCAGGCCCGGCGGACGCGGCGGGCGCCCAGCGGCGGGGCCTCGGCGGCCAGCACCCGGTCGACCGGGGTGGGGTCCGGGGCCTCCGGCGGCCCGGTCGGGCTGAACCGGTAGGCGGGCGGCGGGGCCAGGTCGGCCAGCGCCAGGTCGGCGCGCGCGAGGTCGGCGGTCGAGGGGTCCTCGGCGGCCAGCGCGCGCACCAGCGCCGCCTCCTGGGTGGTGACCGCGACCCCCTCGGCCTGGAGGTTGAGCACCAGCGCGGCGACGGCCAGCCCGTGCTCGCCCGCGGCGAACCAGGACTGCACCACCGCGACCACCTCGTCCGACAACCGGCCGGACAGCCTGCGCGCGACCTCGGTCGCGGTGGCGTGGTGTGCGACGTCCACTCGACGGCTCCCCTGGGCTGAGCGGGTGGGCGGGCGCCCGGTGCGGTGTACGGTATCGGTCAGCCGGGGTCCTGGTCGAACATGGACCCGGGGTTGAACAGGTTGCCGGGATCGAGCGCGGCCTTGACCGCGCGGTGCGCGCGCAGCCCCACCGGGCCGATCTCCCTGGCCAGCCACTCCCGCTTGACCTTGCCCACGCCGTGCTCGCCGGTGACGGTGCCGCCCAGCGCCAGGCCCGCGGCGAGGATGTCCTCGAACGCCCGGTGGGCGCGCGCGGCCTCGTCGGCGGAGGTGGGGTCGTAGACGATCGTGGGGTGCATGTTGCCGTCGCCCGCGTGCCCGACGACGGCGACCTTGAGGCCGACCTCGGCGCTGATCCGCTCGCACGCCTCGATCAGCTCGGTGATGCGGGTGCGCGGCACGCACACGTCGTCGGTGAGCCAGGTCCCGTAGACCTCCAGTGCCATGAGCACCGCGCGCCGGGCGGCCAGCAGCAGCTGCCCCTCGGCCAGGTCGAACGTGGTGTGCACCAGCTCGGCGCCCGCGTCCGCGCACACCTGCTCCACCCTGGCCAGCTCCGCCCGCGCCGCCTCGCCGCCGGAGTCGGACTGGCACAGCAGCAGCGCCGCGCAGCCGCGCCCGGCGCCCAGCTCGGTCTTGAGGTGCTCCTCGACCGCGGCGATGGACACCGAGTCCATGATCTCCATCAGCGACGGCACGACCCCCTCGCGCACCACCCGGCTGACCGCCGTGCCCGCCGCGGCGACGGTGCCGAACGCGGCGACGAGCGTGCCGGGCGCCTGGGGGAGCGGGCGCAGGGCGAGGGTGGCCTGGGTGACGATCCCGAGGGTGCCCTCGCTGCCGGTGAACAACGACGTGAGGTCGTAGCCCGCGACTCCCTTGACCGTGCGGCGGCCGGTGCGCAGCACCTCGCCGTCGGCGAGCACCACCTCCAGGCCGAGCACCGAATCGGTGGTGACCCCGTATTTGACGCAGCAGAGGCCGCCCGCGTTGGTGGCGATGTTGCCGCCGATCGTGCACCAGTCATAACTCGAGGGGTCGGGGGGGTAGAACAGCCCGTGCTTTTCCACCGCGGCGCGCAGGTCGAGGTTCACCACGCCCGGTTCCACCACGGCCAGCCGGTTGTCCGCGTCCACCTCGACGATGGCGTTCATCCGGGTCGTGACGAGCACGACGCAGCCGTCGACGGCGTTGGCCGCACCGCTGAGCCCGCTGCCCGCGCCGCGCGGCACGATCGGGACACCGGCCTCCGCGCAGGCCCGGACGACCGCCTGGACCTGGGGGGTGCTCTCCGGCAGCACCACCGCGAGCGGGGTGCCCGCGGGGGCCAGCGGCATCATGTCGCGGCTGTAGCCGGCGACCACGTCGGCGTCCGTCAGGACGGCGCCATCGCCCAGCGCTGTCCGCAAGCGGTCTATCAGGCCCTCGGTGTCCACCCGAAGACGTTAACCCGTGAGCGCTATTCGCGGGGCACCGCTCATCGGGCGACAAATTGCGTGCTCCATTCGACCGATGGGGAATTCACCAGGAGCTTTCCCTGGTGAACCGGTTTAAACTGGGTGTGGCAGGCGTCACTGGCGACGCCCGCGTCGGGGAGGTGTCGAGATGCGCGAGGTGATGGCCGGACCCAGCGTCGCGGCCCGCACCCTGGCCAACGTGCTGCGCACCAGCCTGCGGCCGGTGGCCGACCGGGTCCGGTTGCAGGGCTCGGGGCTGCGGGTGGTGCGGGAGGCGTTCGACACCGTGGGGCTCGCCCCGCTGCCGCGCGGCACCCGGGTGCGCGCGGTGTCGGAGTCGCACGGCTACGGCGACGTGACCGGGTTGTGGATCACCGCCCGGGAGGCCGACCCGGCCGCGGGCGCGGTGCTCTACGTGCACGGCGGCGGGTTCGTCTTCGGCTCGCTGCGCAGCCACCGGCACCTGGCCGCGGCGGTGTCGCAGGCCACCGGGCTGCCGGTGCTGCTGCTGGACTACCGGCTGGCGCCCGAGCACCGGTTCCCGGCCGCCGAGCAGGACGCGATGGCCGCCTACCGCTGGCTGCTCGACCAGGGCTACCGCAGCGACCAGCTGGTCGTGGCGGGCGACTCGGCGGGCGGGCACGTGATCGCGGGCCTGCTCGGCGGGCTGACCCGCGACCGCGCGCCGATGCCGGGCGCGGGCGTGCTGTTCTCGCCGTTCCTGGACCTGACCTGCGCGCGGCTCGACGAGCGCGACGCGGCGGTGCGCGACCCGTACATCCCGCCCGCCCGCGCGCGCGAGGCCGCCCGGCACTACGCGGGGGAGCTGGCCGTCGACGACCCGCGGCTGGACGTGCTGCGCGGCAGCAAGCGGCGCTGGCCCCCGCTGCTGGTGCAGGTGGGCGACGCCGAGTGCCTGCTGCCGGACTCCGAGCGGCTGGCCGCGGCGGTGCTGGCCGCGGGCGGGCACTGCGAGCTCCAGGTCTGGCCCGGGCAGGTGCACGTGTTCCCGGCCTTCCACCAGCTGGTGCCCGAGGCGCGACTGGCCATCGGGCACGTCGGCTCGTTCGTCCGCGCGGCCCTGGCCCAGCGCGCCGCGGCGTAGCTCCGCCACCAGCGCCGACCGGCCCCCGCCCCGACCCGGGGCGGGGGCCGGTCGCGTGAGGGACGCCATGGCCTGACCGGGGTCCTCGGGTTGCGCCGTCCGGGCGAGAAGAACATGCTTGGACAACACAACCAGTTGTCTCGTACAACCAAGACAACGGCCCCACACCTCACAAACAGGACATTCCATGGCGGACGCACCCGCACCCCCCGCCGCCCGGGACCAGGCCGAGCGGCTGCGCACAGCCGACCAGCTCGGGTTGCAGCTGGTCCGCTTCCTGCGGCTGTCGCACCACGCCAAGCAGCACATCATGGCGGGCGCCAAACCCGCGATCGAGCGCAGCAACTACGCGCTGCTGGCCACCCTGGTCAAGCTCGGCCCGCTGCGCGCCACCGCGCTCGCCGACGCGCTGCGCTCGGACCCGTCCACGGTGTCGCGGCAGGTCAGCGCCCTGGTCGGGCAGGGGCTGGTGCGCCGCGAGCCGGACCCGGAGGACGGCAGGGCGTGCGTGCTGGCGCCCACCGACGAGGGCAGCGAGGTGTTCCGGGCCAACCACGAGCACCGCACCCGCCTGCTGGCCGAGCTGCTCGACGGGTGGTCGACCACCGACCAGCAGGCCCTGGTGCGACTGCTCACCAGGCTCAACACCGAGTTCGAGAACCACCAGGGGGAACCCGCATGACCGCGCTCGACGAGAAGAAGACCGCCGGGGCGGCCAAGCACGCCGCGGCCGAGCAGTCCGCGCCCGCGCTCAGCCACCGGCAGATCCTGGTGATCCTGTCCGGGCTGATGCTGGGCATGTTCCTGGCCGCGCTCGACCAGACCATCGTCGGCACCTCGATCCGCACCATCGCCGACGACCTCAACGGGCTGAGCCTGCAGGCCTGGGCCACCACCGCCTACCTCATCACCTCGACGATCTCGACCCCGCTCTACGGCAAGCTCTCCGACATCTACGGCCGCAAGCCGTTCTTCATCACCGCCATCTCGATCTTCGTCGTGGGCTCGCTGGCCTGCACGTTCTCCACCTCGATGTACGAGCTGGCGGCGTTCCGGGCGTTGCAGGGCCTGGGCGCGGGCGGGCTGATGTCGCTGGCGCTGACGATCATCGCCGACATCGTGCCGCCCCGGGAGCGGGCCAAGTACCAGGGCTACTTCCTGGCCGTGTTCGGCACCTCCAGCGTGCTCGGCCCGGTGATCGGCGGGTTCTTCGCGGGCACCGACTCGATCCTGGGCATCACCGGGTGGCGCTGGGTGTTCCTGGTCAACGTCCCGATCGGCGTCATCGCGCTCATCGTCGTGTCACGGGTGCTCAACATCCCGCACGAGCGCCACGACCACCGGATCGACTACTTCGGCGCGGTGTTCCTGTCGCTGTGCGTGGTGCCGCTGCTCATCGTCGCCGAGCAGGGCCGCGAGTGGGGCTGGGACTCCCAGCGGGCGTTGGTCTGCTACGGCCTCGGCGCCGTGGGCCTGGTGCTGTTCCTGGTGGTGGAGCACCGGATGGGGGACGAGGCGCTGATCCCGCTGCGGCTGTTCAAGACCTCCACCTTCGCCATGACGATCATCGCGGGCACGATCATCGGCGTCGGCATGTTCGGCGGCATCTCGATGATCCCGCAGTACCTGCAGATCGTGCGCGGGCAGACGCCCACCGAGGCGGGGCTGTTCATGCTGCCGCTGATGCTGGGCATCATGTCCGGGTCGATCATCTCCGGGCAGATCACCTCGCGCACCGGCCGCTACAAGGTGTTCCCGATCATCGGCTCGGCGCTGCTGGTCACCGGCATGGTGCTGTTCCACACCGTCCAGGTCGACACCCCGATCTGGCAGCCCATGGTGTTCATGGTCGTGTTCGGCCTCGGCCTCGGCAACTGCATGCAGACGCTGACCATCGCGGCGCAGAACGCGGTGCCGCGCCGGGACATGGGCGTGGCCACGGCGTCGGCGACCTTCTTCCGCCAGCTCGGCGGCACGCTCGGCGTCGCGGTGTTCCTGTCGATGCTGTTCAGCACCGTCGGGGACAACATCGCCTCGTCGTTCCGCACCGCGGCGCAGACCCCGCAGTTCCAGGCGGCGGTGGCCGACCCGGCGGTGCGGGCGAACCCGGAGAACCAGCCGGTGCTCGCGCTGCTCAACGGCGGCGGCGCCGAGGGCGGCGGCGGTGTCCTGCAGGACTCGTCGTTCCTGCAGCGCATCGACGCGCGGTTGGCGCTGCCGTTCCAGCAGGGCTTCGTCGAGTCGATCCACCTGGTGTTCCTCACCGGCGCGTTCGTGATGGGCCTGGCGTTCCTGGTGTCGCTGTTCATCAAGGAGATCCCGCTGCGGATGACCGCGGGTGCCGCGTCCACCATGGAGGGTGGCGAGGCGATGCTGCCCACCGAGGACGCCGTCCCGGACGGTGCGGCGAACGGGCGCTTCCACGGCGAGGTCGAGCAGCCAGCACACAGCGCCGAACAGCCCGAGCACAGCGCCGAACAGCCACAGCGCAACGGGTCCGCGCCGCAGCCCGCGGCGGGCACCCCGGGACCGGGCGGGTCCACCCCGGCGCTGTCGGGGCAGGTGCGCGGCGAGGGCGGGTCCGCCCTGGTCGGCGCGGCGCTGACGCTGATCGACGCCGAGGGCCGCCAGGTGGCCAGGGGCGTCGCCGACGACGGCACCTACCTGCTCGACGCGCCGCTGCCCGGGGCGTACACGCTCATCGCCTCCGCCCCCGACCACCAGCCGCGGGCCACCGCGGTGAAGGTGCGGCCGGGTCTGTCCACGGTGGACGTCGTGCTGGTCGGCGCCGCGGTCCTGCACGGGTACGTGATGTCCGCCGACGGGCACACCCCGGTGACCACCGCGCGGATCACCCTGGCCGACCCGCGCGGCGCGGTGGTCGACACCCAGCCCAGCGCCTCCGACGGCAGCTACCGGTTCAGCGCCGTGCAGCCGGGGGCGTACACGCTGGTGGTGACCGCCCCGGCCTACCGGCCCGCCGCGCTGCCGCTGGCCGTCCCGGAGACCGGCGAGCACCGGCACGACGTGGAACTGGTCGGCGGGGCGGAGCTGTCCGGGGTGGCCAGGACGACCGCTGGCGCGCCGGTGCCGGACGCGCGGATCACCGTGCTCGACGCCGCGGGCGGGGTGGTCACGGTGACCTCCACCGACGACGAGGGCCGCTACGCCGTGGACGACCTGGCCGAGGGTGAGTACACGGTGATCGCCAGCGGCTACTCGCCCACGGCCCACCAGGTCGCGCTGCGCGGCGGCGAGGCGGGCACGCACGACGTGACCCTGGGCTACGACGAGTGGAAGTGAGCTGAGCCGCCTGCGGCGCCCGTCCCCACCCGGGGGCGGGCGCCGCTGCCGTCAGAGCAGGCCCACCAGCAGCGCCCCGGCGGCGAGCAGGTCGGGCCCGCGCAGCACCTGGTAGACCAAACCCACCGGCAGCACACCCATCCCGACCGGCACCACGCCCAGGGCGGCGTAGTCGACCTGCGGCCGGGTCACCGTCCGCAGCACGGCCAGCGCGGCCACCGGTGCCGCCAGCGGTTCGAACGGCAGCCCGAGCAGGGCCACCCCACCGACCGCGACCCCGCCCACCACCAGCGCCAGCAGACCGGTCCACGCGACCAGCACCCGCTTGCGCGCGGGCACCCACCGCGCCAACCCCCGCACCCGGTGCACCTCGGCCAGCGCCCCCGCGAACGGCAACGCCGCCAGGTAGGCGGCCACGGCCACCCACACCAGCCCGGGGACCCCGGTCACCACGCGGGCCACCAGGGGAGCGGTGAGGACCACCAGGGCGACCAGCGGCAGGGCGGGCCACCGGCCGAGCGCCCCGGCCAGCACCACCCCGCCCGCGCCGCGGACCCGCAGCCGCCGCACCGGGCGCGCCGCGGGCAGCAGCCCGAGCAGGTCCCCGAACAGCACCGACGTCGAGCGCACCTGCCTGGCCCGCCACCCGCGCACGAGTTCGTCGCGGGTCGGGACGTGCTTCGGCCGCCACAGCCCGCCCAGCGCGGACCCCAGCACCGTCCCCAGCCCCACCCACAGCCCCGGCCAGTAGGCCACGACCACCGCGGCCGCCGGGTCGAGGAGACCGTCTGGGCTCTTGCGGGAGGCCGACACCAGCGCGGCGGCCCCGAACCCGGCCACCGAGATCAGCGCCTTGGAGTCCTGCTCGCCCACCACCAGGCAGGCGACCACCGCCGCGTAGAAGACGGCCGCGAACCGCACCCCGCCGGTGAGGAGCAGGCGCCTGCGCACGCGCTTGTCGCGGTCGTCCCCGGGCTCCCACGTCAGCCGCGCCGGGTCGGCCCACACGTGCGCGCCGCGCAGCACCGAGTACGCCGCGAGCGCGCTCAGCGCCAGGGCGAACGGCAGCACCGCGGCCGGGTCGTCCGCCACCCACGGGTCCAGGGCCCGCGGGTCGACCAGCGGCGTCACCAGGACACCGGCGGTCACCAGCCCGGGGACCACCCACTCGCCGCCCCTCACCCGAGGTCGACCACCACGTCCGCCACCCGCTCGACCAACCGCTGGTCGTGGGTGGTGAGCACGACCGCGGCGCCGCGCCCCTTGGCCGCCACGACCTCGTCGGCGAGCCAGCGCCGGGCGGTGGCGTCGAGGGCGCGCTCGGGTTCGTCGAGCAGCAGCACCCGGTGCTCGCGGCGCAGGGCCCCGAGCAGCAGGAGCTTGCGCCGCTGGCCGGAGGACAGGGTGTAGGCGGGGGTGTCGGGCAACTCCGGGTCCAGGTCCAGGCCCAGGGCGTCGAGGTGCTGGCGCGGGGTGAGGGCGTCGAACAGCGCGGAGTCGTCGAACAGCACCGACACCACCGCGCGGAAGGCCGGGTCGCGCTCGTCGGGCACCCGGCCGTCGACGGTCAGCGCGCCCTCGGTCAGCTCCTGCTCGCCGTGGCAGGCGCGCAGCAGCGTCGTCTTGCCCGTGCCGTTGTCCCCGAGCAGGGCCGCGCAGCTCCCCGCGGGCACCCGCAGGTCCAGCTTGTGCAGCAACCAGCGGGCGCCGATGCGGATGCCCATGCCCTGACCGTCGATCCCGTCCCCAGGTGTCACGCTCAGCGAACGAGGGGACGCGGGGGGAAGTTCCGGGTGACCCGGCGGCCACGGCTCGATGAAACTGTCCCCGATGGGGCGGCCCCGGGGCGGGCGGCGTCCTAACCTGTCGGACGTGGACTTCGTCGTCGACTGGCTCGACTCGGCCGGTCCGGTGCTGGTGTGGGCGATCGTGCTCGGGATGGTCTTCACCGAGTGCGCCTTCATCGTGGGCCTGTTCCTGCCCGGCGACTCCCTGCTGTTCGCCGCGGGCGTCGTCCTCGCCCAGCACCACCACGAGCACCAGGCCTGGTGGCTGTCGCTGGTGGCCAGCCTCGTCGCGGTCGCGGGCAACCAGACCGGGTACGTCATCGGCGCCAAGACCGGCCACCACGTCATCGCCCGCCGCGGCGGGCGGGTGCTCACCGCGGAGAGGCTCGACAAGGCCCGCCGCTTCCTCGACGAGCGCGGTTTCCTCGCCATCGTCATCGCCCGCTGGGTGCCGTGGGTGCGGACCCTGGCCCCGCTGGTGGCGGGCGCGGCCAGGATGGACGCCCGCCGGTTCGCCCTGGCCACCTCCGTCGGCGCCCTGGCCTGGGTGCCCATCCTCGTGCTGGCCGGTTACTACGCGGCGGGCCTGCTCGACCAGCTCCCGTGGCTCAAGACCGCCGCGGTGATCGCCAGCATCGCCTTCTTCGCCGTGGGCACCGGGTGGGGCATCTGGCGCTACCGCCAGGAGCTGCGCAAGCCCGCCGAAGAGGTCTCCCTGACCGAGTAGCTGCCCGCCCCTGGTGGAACACGGGCTAGCGGGGCCCGGCCAGGACGAGGTTGATGCCGTCCGGGTCGCGCAGGGCGAGGGTGCCGGGCTCCCCGGCGGCGGGCGCCTCGGTGCAGGGGACGCCGAGGTCGGCCAGGCGGCGCGCCCAGTCCGAGAGGGTGGGGACGGGCAGGGTGAGGTGGTCGAGGCCGGGGCGGCACTCGTCGAAGGCGGCCCGGCAGGCGCCGGGGTGCTGGACCAGGGTGAGGACCATGCCGAAGCCGCGCAGCGACACCCGGCGCACGCCGTGGTCGCCCGCCTCGTCCTCGCGCGCCTCGGTGGTGAAGCCGAGGACGCGCTCGTACCAGGGAACGCTGCGGTCCACGTCGGTCACCGTGAGGGCGACGTGGTGCGCACCGGTGAGAGCGGGCATGGCGCCGACCGTCCTTCCTTGACCCGTTCGGGGGCAGGTCCTACGCCATGGTGCCGCAGCGGGGCGCCGCCGGTCACGGTCGTTATTGGATCTTTCGCAGGACGAGATCCGCCCTGGACGCGCTCGCCGCGACCAGCCGGGCGTTGCGCTCGTCCCAGCCGTCGGTCTTGGCCCTGGCCTGCTCGGGGGTGCGGCCGAAGTCGCGGTGGCGCTGGTAGAGCCGGTCGCGGCGCAGCCGGTCGTCGGTGGCCAGGAACCACACCTCGTCGAGCAGGTCCGCCACCGCGGGCCAGTGCAGCAGGTAGTTCCCCTCGGTGACCACGAGCGGCACCCCGCGCGGCACCGGCACCGCGCAGGCGATCGGCTCCTCCAGGTCGCGGCGGAACTCCGGGGCGTAGACCACCTCGTCGGCGCTGGTCCGCAGCCTGCGCAGCAGGTCGGCGTACCCGTCGGCGTCGAAGGTGTCCGGCGCGCCCTTGCGCCCGGCGCGGCCCAGCCGCTCCAGCTCGGCCTGGGCGAGGTGGAAGCCGTCCATGCCGACCAGGGCGGCCCGGCCGTCGAGGGCGGCCACCAGGCGCGCGGCGAGGGTCGACTTGCCCGCGCCGGGGGCGCCCGCGATGCCCAGCAGCCGCCGCGGCCCGGTGGCCAGGGCGGCGGCCCGGTCGACGAGCCCGGCGAACGTGCGGGGCGGCTCCACGGCGACTCCGAACGGGTGAGTAGGGTTGGTGCGCAAGCGCTTGCCAGCGGAGGGAGGAGCGGCGACCGTGGCCACCATGGAGGACGTCGCCAAGCTGGCGGGCGTGTCCATCAGCACCGTCTCGCACGTGGTGAACCGGACCCGCCCGGTGGCGAAGTCCACCCTGCAGCGGGTGCAGGCGGCGATCGAGGCCACCGGCTACACCGGCAACGCCATCGCCCGCTCGCTGGTCACCGGGGGCACCCGGTCGATCGGGGTGGCGATGTCGCTGCTGGCCAACCCGCACCTGGCCCAGCTCATCCACGCCGTCGAGGCCGAGGCGACCGCGGCGGGCTACCAGGTGCTGCTCGGCGACACGCTCGACTCCGCGGACGGCGAGCGCGCCGCGGTCCGCAAGCTCCAGGCCCGCCGGGTCGACGGCGTGCTGCTCACCCCCGCGCCCGGCGACACCGCCACCCTGGAGCAGCTGGAGCGCACCGGGGTGCCCGCCGTGCTGGTCGACCGGGTGTCGCACAAGATCAAGCTGGACCAGGTCGGCGCGGAGAACATCCAGTCCACCTCGGCGCTGGTCTCGCACCTGGCCCAGGCCGGGCACCGGCGGATCGCCTTCATCAGCGGCGTGGAGTGGATGACCGCCAGCGAGGAGCGCACCCTGGGCTACCGGCTCGGCCTCGGCCGCGCGGGCCTGCGCTGGGACAGCAACCTGGTCGCGGGCGGCGGCGCCACCACCGCCGACGGCATCCTGGCCATGCGCAGGCTGCTGACCGTCCCGGACCGCCCCACGGCGGTGGTGACCGGCAACGGCGCGATGACCGCGGGCGCCTACAAGGAGGCCCGCGACCACGGCCTGCGCATCGGCACCGACCTCGCCCTGGTGGGCCACGACGAGGTCGACTGGGCCGAGCTGGCCCGCCCCGCGATCACCACCATGGCGCACCCGGTCGACGAGATCGGCCGCACCGCCGTCAAGCTCCTGCTGACCCGCCTGGAGGACCGCGACCGGGCACCGGAGACGGTGCTGCTGCCCCCGGTCCTCAACCACCGCTCCTCCTGCGGCTGCGACACCCCGGCGCCGGAACCCCTCGCGGGAGCGGGCTTCCCGGGCCTGTGACCGGGCCGCGCCCGCCGCGGGGTCAGGCGGCCTTGGCGCCGCGGGCGCCCTTGCCCTCCTGCGGGGCCAGGCCCAGCATGTCCAGCAGCTGCGCGCACTCGTCGGCGTCCACGGCCACCGAGGCCACGGTCCGGGCCGCCCGGCGGCGGACTTCCGCCGACAGGCTGGTGTCGATGTCGGTCGGGTCGGTGAGTCCGTCCGCCATGGTCTCGTCCCTCCGCTGCTGGTCCGCTGTCGTGGGGCGAGGTACCCGGTGCCGGGGGGACTGACACTCACCCGTTCCGACCACTTCGGCCGGTCCACCCGGGTCCTGTGTGGAGGGTCAGGGGGCGGTGACGCGCTCGAGGTGGGCCGCGGACTCCATGAGCATCCACCCGGAGAGCTGGACCGACAGCCGCTGCTCCGCCCGACCGCGGCGGGCGGCGTCGGCCGGGCGCGACCAGTCGGGCCCGAACAGCGGACCGCCGGGGGCGATGGCGCGGTGGTGCCAGGCCGCGTCGGCGGAGTCCAGGACCAGGCCCCGGGCCACCCGGGCGGCCGAGCCGGGCAGGTGCGGCGCCGAGCGGGCCAGGTAGCGGGCGAGGATGCCCGCGAACAGGCCGCCGTCGCCGCCGGGGGTCTGCTCGATGACCCCCTCGGGCGCCAGGTGCTCGGCGGTGGCGTGCACGACCTCCGCGGCCCGGTGCAGCCAGGTGCCGGTGGGGTCGTCGGCGGCCAGCTCCACGCACGCGCCCAGGTGCACGCCCTGGCAGTAGGTGTAGAACACGCGGGTCACGTCGACCACCGAGCCGTCCTCGGCGACGTGCAGCCCGTCGAACACCAGCCCGGAGTCCGGGTCGCGCAGCGCCCGGTGCACCCACGACGCCATCGACCGGGCGCGCTGGCGGTCGGCGCGGGCGCCCCCGGCGCGGGCGAGCAGGATCGCCGCCGGGGCGTTGGCGGGCACGTTCTTGAACGTGTCGTGCCGCCGCCACCAGATGCCGCCGCCGCCGTGGTCGGTCCACGCGCCGCGCAGCGGCACCAGCAGCCGGGACACCGCGGCGCGGGTGTCGAGGCCCACCTCGTCGGAGGCGCGCAGCAGCGCCAGGCCCATCCAGGCCATGTCGTCGAAGTAGTCGTTGGTCCAGCCGGGGTTGCGGGTGCGCACCCCGCGCACGACCCGCCGGACGACCCGGGCCCGGCCGCCGCCGGGGTCGCGGTCGTGCGCGTCGAGCAGGCAGTCCAGCAGGTGCGCCTGCCACCAGTAGTTCCAGCGCCCGAACAGCCGCTCCGCGGGGGCCGCGGGCCAGCCCACCACGCCCAGCGCGGTGCCGGGCAGCCCCCACAGCCTGCGCAGGTGCCGGGTGCGCACCGCCCGCTCGGCCACGGCGGCGCGCGCGGCCCACAGCGCGGGGGAGACGGCGCTGCGGGTGTGGCGGGTCATACCCCATGATCGCTGCTCGGGCGCGCCGCGCGCCCCCGGCGGGCACCGGGTTCACCCGGTCGGGATCACCAGGCCCGGTCGAGGTCGGCGTGCTCGCGCACCCAGGAGTGCATGACGACCCCCGCGGCGACGCCCGCGTTGATCGAGCGGGTGGACCCGAACTGGGCGATCGACACCACCAGGTCGGCGCCGTCGCGGGTCGGCGCGGACAGCCCGGGGCCCTCGGCGCCGAACACCAGCACGCACCGGCGCGGCAGCGGGGTCCGCTCGACCGGGACGGCGCCGGGGGTGTTGTCCACGCCCACCACGGCCAGGCCCGCCGCGGCGGCGAACGCCAGCAGCGACGCGGTGTCCGGGTGGTGGTGGACGTGCTGGTAGCGGTCGGTCACCATGGCGCCGCGGCGGTTCCAGCGCTTGCGGCCGACGATGTGCACGGCGCGGGCGGCGAAGGCGTTGGCGGTGCGCACCACGGTGCCGATGTTGTGGTCGTGGGCGAAGTTCTCGATGGCCACGTGGAAGTCGTGCCTGCGCCGGTCGAGGTCGGCCACCACGGCCTCGCGGCGCCAGTAGCGGTAGGCGTCGACGACGTTGCGCCGGTCGCCCTCGGCCAGCAGCACCGGGTCGTAGCGCGGGTCGTCGGGCGGCTCCCCGACCCACGGCCCCACCCCGACCGGTTCACCGGCCACCCACTCGGTCGGCCCCGCCTCCTCGTCCACCGGACGATGATGGCTGGCCTACTTGAGAACGAGCGCGGAGGGGGCCCTGCGGTGCCGCCAGAGCTGGTAGGCACCGGTGTAGGACACGACCAGCACCACCACGGCGATGACGGCGACGTACTCGGTCATGCCGTCGGGGATGACCGGCCCGAAGATGTAGTGGTCGTTGAACCCGCCCGGCAGGTCGCCCAGCCCCTGCTGGTGGCGGAAGTGGTTCTCCAGCGCCGTCAGCGGGCAGGCCAGCGGGGTCACGTTCACCACCACGCCCCAGGCGGCGAAGAACACGTGGACGAAGATCGACCGGGGCCAGCGCCAGGCCAGGAACCCGCCGAACCCGATGTAGAGCAGCGCCGCGAAGTGCACGACCACGGTCGCGCCTGCGAGCAGACCGGCCACTGCGGGCACCTCCCCCCGGCCACCGTGGAACGGCGGTCACTTTCCACCGTAACCCGGGGCCGGGGGGTGCACACCTCGGTAGCCGCTGGTCAGCCCGACTTGTCCAAACCGAGATCGGCGAGGTCGAGCAGGTACCGGTAGGGCAGGCCGCGGGCCTCGATGGCCTCCCGGGCGCCGGTGGCCCGGTCGACCACGGTCACCACGCCGATGACGGTGGCCCCGGCCTCGGTGAGGGCGTCGACGGCGGTGAGCACGCTGCCGCCGGTGGTGGAGGTGTCCTCCACGGCCAGCACGCGCTGGCCCGCGACCTCGATGCCCTCGATCCGCCGCCCCATGCCGTGCTCCTTGGCGGCCTTGCGGACCACGAAGGCGTCGAGCACCTCCCCGGCCGCGGCCGCCGCGTGCATCATCGCGACCGCGACCGGGTCGGCGCCGAGGGTCAGGCCCCCGGCGGCGACGTAGTCCCAGTCGGCGGTGAGCTGGCGCAGCAGCGTGCCGATGAGCGGGGCGGCCGCGTGGTGCAGCGTCGCCCGGCGCAGGTCGACGTAGTAGTCGGCCTCCTTGCCCGAGGACAGGGTCACCCGTCCGCGCACGACGGCCAGTTCGCTGACGAGCCTGGCCAGCTCGGACTTCGCCGAGGTGTCAAGAGCAGTTCGCACGGGTCCCTACCCTCTCACGCCGGTCAGCCCCAGCCCCGGCTGTCCTGCTTGAGCGCCGTGTCGACCGTCAGCGCGGAGCCGATGACCAGGCTGAGCAGCGGGTCGGGGAGCCGGCGGTGGATCTGCAGGACGTAGTTGTCCGCGGTGGTGAACATGGTCTTGGCGAAGCCCTCCCAGGTCTTGGTGATCCTGGCGACCTCCTGCCCGGTGTGGTCGGTGATGGCGAAGTTCCACGCCCGCCAGTTCTCGGCCTGGATGCCGCCGACCTTCTGGCCGTTCACCAGGAAGCCGAAGCGGATCTTGCCGATGGCGTTCTCCTGGGAGATCTCGCCCACCGGGGAGCCGTCGGGGCGGGTGACCAGCATCCGCGACTTGATGAACTTCGCCGGGCGCACCAGCTGCAGCTGCACCTGCCCGTGGGCGTCGCGCAGCTCGAAGCGGTGGGTCATGAACTGGTCGTAGCTGCTGACGAAGCGCATGACCTTCTTGAAGGTGCTCTGCCCGACCTGGGCCACCGAGCCGAGCTGGCGGCCGTGCTGGTCGAACACCGAGTACTCGTTGGCCATCTCGATGAGCTTGACCTTCTGGTTCACCACCAGCACGGGCTCGGTGAACAGGGTGCCGCCGCCCTGGCCGACCTGGCCGACGCCCGCCTTGCGCTGCTGCTCGCGGATCCGGTCGGGATCGGCGGCGCCACCGAGCTCCAGCTCCCACGCGGAGGCGTCGCTGCGCGGCTGCTGGGGCGCGTGCTGCTGGGCGTACTGCTGCTGGCCGTACTGCTGCGGCTGGGCCGGGTGGGGCTGCTGCTGCGGGGCGGGCTGGGTGTGCTCGGTCCAGCGGGCACCGTCCCAGTAGCGCAGCAGCGGGCTGCCAGGGCGATCCGGGTACCACCCGGGCTGCGGGTTCGTCATGGGCGAGGAGGGTAGTCCGGCAACCCGGTGATCGGCGGCGGATCCGCCGGGCTCGCGCTGGGTGACGCGGTGCTCACCGCCCCCGCTCAGCCCCGGTTGCGCCCCTTGGCCGTGCGCTTCTCCAGCGCGCGCAGGATGCCCGTCGGCACCAGCTTGGTCACCGCGAGCAGCACCTTGTACTGCGGTCCGGGCACCGACCGCGCGCGGCCGTGCGCCAGGTCCCGCAGCGCGTCGGCCACCACCCGGTCGGCGTCGAGCCACAGGAACGCGGGCAGGTCGGTCATGTCGTCGCCCGCGCGGTCGTGGAACTCGGTGTGGGTGAACCCGGGCACCAGGGCCACCACCCGCACACCGGTGCCCGCCAGGTTCGCCGCCAGCCCCTCCGACAGCGCCGTCACGTACGCCTTGGTCGCGGCGTAGGAGGGCCCGGTGGCCGGGAAGAAGCCCGCCACGCTGGACACGTTGATCACCCCGCCGCGCCCCCTGGCGATCATGCCGGGCAGCGCGGCCCTGGTCAGCCGCAGGACGGTGGTGACGTTGAGGTCGAGCTGCTCCTGCAACCAGTCCGGGTCGGCCTCGGCGAAGGCGCCCCTGGTGCCGAAGCCCGCGTTGTTGACCAGCAGGTCCACCGGCTTGTCGGTGTCGGCGAGGCGGGCCTCGACGCGCTTGCGGGCGCGGGTGGTCGACAGGTCGGCGGTCATCGGCTGCACGTGCACGCCGTGCGCCGCCGACAGGTCCGCCGCGACCTGCTTCAACCGCTCGGTGGTGCGGGCGACGACGACGAGGTCCCAGCCGTCGGCGGCGAGCCTGCGGGCGAAGGCGGCGCCGATGCCTGCGGTGGCGCCGGTGATCAGGGCGGTGGGCATGCCGCTACGTTACTGATCGGTAGTCACCCACCGGAAGGGCGAGGGGCGCGCGGTCACGCCTCCGCGTCGGACTTGGCCCCCCGCGCGGTCCCGGTCTCGTCCGGGGTGGCCTGCGGCTCGACCTCGGCGGCGGGGTCGGCGGACTGCTCGGGCACCTCGCCCGCGGGGTCGGCGTCGGCGTCGAACGGGTCCACCACGTCGGCGACCTCCCCGATCCCGCGCAGCAGCCGCTCCAGCCGCGACGGGCTGGAGTTCGGCGGCGCGGCGGCGAGCACCCAGCCCTCCTCGACCCACACCACGGCGATGTCGCGGCCGATCTCCTCGGTGGCGTCCACCAGGTCCGGGGTGATCAGCGCGCGGGCGGCGGCGATGTCGGAGACGAAGGCGTAGCGCTGCCCGACCGGGCCGAGCAGCTCGGGCATGTGCTCGCGCTGGAACGGGGTGCTCGGCACCCACAGCTCGACGACCACGGGGTGCTTGCGCCGGGTCTGCACGGCGGCGATCACGGTGTTGACCCGGCCGCCCGCCTCCAGGTCGTAGACGTAGACCTTGCGCCTGCCGTCGGAGGTGAAGGTCGTCCCGGCGACGACGTCGCGGGCGACCCCGTCGCCGTAGTAGGCCACCGCCCCGCCGCTCCAGCGGCGCGGCAGCGCCATGTCCGTCTCGGCGAACTGCCAGCCGCGCAGCCCGGCCCAGCGGCGGCGCTCGCGGTTTCTGGAGGTGAGCACCGCCCGGTCGCGCAGCAGGAACCCGCCGCCGACGACGAAGGCGGCCACGGCGATGACGAACCAGACCCAAGCGGGAACACCCACACCGGGCAGCGTAGTCGTCGCGGCCACTTCTTCAAGATCACGGCCCCCGCGCCGCGCCGCCGGGTGTCGCGAATGCGCCCCCGGGCACGACCAGGGCCCGTCCCCCCGCGGGGGGACGGGCCCTGGTCTGCCGACTAGCCGCGGGTGACCACGAGGCCGGTGGCGTCGTCGGTGACGTCCACCGACACCGCGTCGCCGTCGCGGATGCCGCCCGCCAGCAGCTCCCTGGCCAGCTGGTCGCCGATCGCGGAGGACACCAGCCGCCGCAGCGGCCGGGCCCCGTAGACCGGGTCGAAGCCGTTGAGCGCCAGCCACTCGCGCGCGGCGTCGCTCACCGACAGGGTCAGCCTGCGCTGGGCCAGCCTGCGGCCGAGCTTGGCGACCTGGATGTCGACGATCGAGGTCAGCTCCTCGGTCGACAGCGCCCGGAAGACCACCACGTCGTCGAGCCGGTTGAGGAACTCCGGCTTGAAGTGGCGCTGGACCACCGCCAGCACCGCGTCGCGCCTGCCCCGGTCGTCCAGCGCCGGGTCGACGATGGCCTGCGACCCCAGGTTCGAGGTCAGCACCAGGATGGTGTTGCGGAAGTCCACCGTGCGGCCCTGGCCGTCGGTGAGCCTGCCGTCGTCGAGCACCTGCAGCAGCACGTCGAACACGTCCGGGTGCGCCTTCTCCACCTCGTCGAGCAGCACCACGGTGTAGGGCCGCCGGCGCACCGCCTCGGTGAGCTGGCCGCCCTGGTCGTAGCCGACGTACCCGGGCGGGGCGCCGACCAGGCGGGCCACCGAGTGCTTCTCGGAGTACTCGCTCATGTCGATGCGCACCATCGCGCGCTCGTCGTCGAACAGGAACTCCGCCAGCGCCTTGGCCAGCTCGGTCTTGCCCACGCCGGTGGGGCCCAGGAACAGGAACGAGCCGGTGGGCCGGTCCGGGTCGGCCACGCCCGCGCGGGTGCGGCGCACCGCGTCGGAGACCACCCGCACGGCCTCGGCCTGCCCGACCACCCGCCGGGTCAGCTCGTCCTCCATGCGCAGCAGCTTCTGCGTCTCGCCCTCGAGCATCCGGCCCGCCGGGATGCCCGTCCACGCCGAGACGACCTCGGCGACGTCGTCGGAGCCGACCTCCTCCTTGAGCATCACGCCCTCGGCGGAGGCGGAGGACTCGGTGGCGGTCGCCAGCTCCTTCTCCAGGGCGGGGATGCGGCCGTAGCGCAGCTCGGCGGCCTTGCCCAGGTCGCCGTCGCGCTCGGCGCGCTCGGACTCCCCGCGCAGGGTCTCCAGCTGCTCCTTGAGGTCGCGGACCCGGTTGAGCGAGCCCTTCTCGTTCTGCCAGCGGGCGGTCAGCGCGGACAGCTCCTCGCGCTTCTCGGCCAGCTCGGCGCGCAGCGCGGCCAGCCGGTCGCGGGAGGCGGCGTCGTCCTCCTTGGCCAGCGCCATCTCCTCGATCTCCAGGCGGCGCACCGAGCGCTCCACCACGTCGATCTCCACCGGCCGCGAGTCGATCTCCATGCGCAGCCGGGAGGCGGCCTCGTCGACCAGGTCGATCGCCTTGTCCGGCAGGAACCGGGCGGTGATGTAGCGGTCGGACAGGGTGGCCGCGGCGACCAGGGCGCTGTCGGTGATCCGCACGCCGTGGTGGACCTCGTAGCGCTCCTTGAGCCCGCGCAGGATGCCGATGGTGTCCTCGACCGTGGGCTCGCCCACCAGCACCTGCTGGAAGCGGCGCTCCAGGGCCGGGTCCTTCTCGATGTGCTCGCGGTACTCGTCGAGGGTGGTGGCGCCGACCATGCGCAGCTCGCCGCGGGCGAGCATCGGCTTGATCATGTTGCCCGCGTCCATCGCGCCCTCGCCGGTGGCGCCCGCGCCGACGATGGTGTGCAGCTCGTCGATGAAGGTCACGACCTGGCCCGCGGAGTCGGTGATCTCCTTGAGCACGGCCTTGAGGCGCTCCTCGAACTCGCCGCGGAACTTCGCCCCCGCGACCATCGAGCCCAGGTCGAGCGAGACCACGCGCTTGCCGCGCAGCGACTCGGGCACGTCGCCCGCGACGATCCGCTGGGCCAGGCCCTCGACGATCGCGGTCTTGCCGACGCCGGGCTCGCCGATGAGCACCGGGTTGTTCTTGGTGCGCCGGGACAGCACCTGCACCACGCGGCGGATCTCGGCGTCGCGGCCGATCACCGGGTCCAGCTCGCCCTTGCGGGCGCGCTCGGTGAGGTCGACGCCGTACTTCTCCAGCGCCTGGTAGGTGCCCTCGGGGTCGGGGGAGGTGACCCGCGCCGAGCCGCGCACCTTCGTGAACGCCTCCTGCAGCGCCTCGGGGGTGGCCCCGTGCCGCTTGAGCAGCTCGGCCACGTCACCGCCCTGGGCGGCCAGGCCGACCAGCAGGTGCTCGGTGGAGACGTACTCGTCGCCCATGTCGGTCGCCAGCTTCTGGGCGTGCGTGATCGCCCGCAGCGCCTGCTGGGACAGCCCCGGCTGCGACACCGTGGCCCCGGTCGCGCTGGGCAGCGCCCGCAGCAGCGGTTCCAGCTCCTTGCGCGCGACGTCGGTGTCCACCCCGACAGCCGTCAGCAGCGGGGCCGTGATCCCGTCCGCCTGCGCGAGCAGCGCACCCAGCAGGTGCACCGGGCGCACGTCCGGGTTCCCCGCCGCCGCGGCGGCCTGCGCCGCCGAGCTGATGGCCTCCTGCGCCTTGGTCGTCGGGTTGAACGCGTCCATCTCCACCTCGTCTCACCACACCCAACTCTGTCGACAGGTACAACGTCAGAAAAGTTGAGCGTGTTCCGCTCAACCCGGAGAACTTTCCGGCGGGTCCGGGCGGAGGTGACGCAGCGTCGGCGGTTGCGCTGCGAAATCACCGGGACGGGTGGTCACCCACTTGGCTCAACAGGGTTGTCCACAACTGTGAGCGAAGTTGTCCACAAACCCCAGGTGGTCTTCCCCAGGCATGTGGACAACCGGTCGCCAGGGCCCCTGAGCAGGCAGGACGCTCAGAGGTCGGCGTTCAGCTTGCCGAGCAGCCGGGAGAACTCGCGGATGTCGTCGGTCGACCACTCACCCAGCTGGGCGCGCAGCCGCGCCCTGCGGTCGGAGCGGACCTCCGCGAGCCGCTGCGCGCCCACCGCGGTCAGCTGCACCAGCCGCGCGCGGCCGTCGGAGGGGTCGGGCACCCGCTCGATCAGCTCCAGCTCCTCCAGCCGGGCGATCTGCCTGCTCACGGTGGACTTGTCCAGGCCGGTGCGCTCGACGACCTCGGCCGCGCGCACCGGGCTGATGTCGGACAGGTGCAGCAGCAGCGCGTAGGAGGCGCCGTCGAGGCCGGGGTGCACGCGGGCGGCCAGCGTCAGCGACAGGCTGCGGGCCCGGCCGAACAGCTTCGACAGCTCCCGCTCGAGGTCCTGCGCGGCGTCCTCGCGCCCACCCGGTCGTGCCTCGGCCACCTCGGTCCCTCCTCGTCCTGTGCCGGGCATTCAACCGGGGCGGCCGTGGGGCCCGTGTGGGCACCCGGCCCCGGGCGGGTCGAGTAGCCTGGTGGCGCCTCGGGACCCGCCCGAGAGGTGGAGCCACCGCCAGGACCATGCCCCCCACCGCGAACCCCTTCCCCGGCCCGCACCCGCGACCGGAGCCGCCGGGTGCGCTCAGCGCCGTGGTCCGGCTGGTGCGGGAGAGCTTCGCGCTGGTCGAGCCGCGCACCGCCGAGGTGGCCAGGGACTTCCACGGCAACCTGTTCCACATCGCGCCGAGCGCGCGGGAGATGTTCCCGATCAACATGTCGGTGCAGCGCCCCCGGCTGCTGCTGGCCCTGGTGCGGCTGGTCCAGCTGGTGGACCGGCCCGACGACCTGCTGCCGCAGCTGCGCCAGCTGGGCCGCGAGCACCGCAAGTTCGGGGTGCTCAGCGAGCACTACGAGGCCGTCGGCACGGCGCTGATCCACGCCGTGCGCGAGCACAGCGGCCCGCGCTGGACCGACGAGGTCGAGCGCGCCTGGGCCGAGGCCTACACGATCATGGCCAGGGCGATGCTCGACGCCGCCGAGGCCGACGACGGCCCGCCGCTGTGGACCGCCGAGGTGGTCGACCACGAGCGCATCGGCTGGGACCTGGCCGTGGTGCGGGTCCTGCCCTCGGAGCCGCTGCCGCACCGGGCGGGCCAGTACGTCAGCGTCGAGGTGCCCCAGCGGCCCCGGCTGTGGCGCTCCCTGTCCCCGGCGAGCGCCCCCGGCGCGGACGGCGTGCTGGAGTTCCACGTCCGCGCCGTCGAGGGCGGCTGGGTCAGCCGGTCCATCGTCGCCCACGCCCAGCTCGGCGACCAGTGGCGCGTCGGCGCCCCGATGGGCCACCTCACCGTCGACCGCACCAGCGACCGCGACGTGCTCATGGTCGCGGGCGGCACCGGCATCGCCCCGATGCGCGCCATCGTCGAGGACCTCGCCCAGTGGGGCCAGAACCCCCGCGTCCACCTGTTCAACGGCGGCCGCGTCCGCGAGGACCTCTACGACCTGCCCCACCTGCGCAACATCGCCGCCACCAACCCCTGGCTCACCGTCATCCCGGTCGTCGAGCACGCCCCCGACGAGGAGGGCGCCGAGCACGGCACCCTCGCCCAGGCCATCGCCCGCTACGGCTCCTGGGACGACTGCGACATCCTCGTCGCGGGCAGCCCCGCCATGATCAAGGCCACCGTCGCCACCCTCCGCCGCGGCGGCGCCCCCGAGCACCGCATCCACCACGACCCCGTCCCCTGGGACTGACCGCCCCCGAACGCCGCTGGGAGCGGAGAACGCAGCAGCGGGCCGGTCCTGGTGGACCGACCCGCTGCTGGGGTTCTGCGCTCAGCGGTGTTCTGCGCTCAGCGCCTGCGCTGGGGCTTCCAGACCACCAGGGCGGTTTCCTGGCGGAAGGGCACCAGCTCGTGCCGGTAGCTCTTGTGGATGGCGGCCGCGGCCTGCTCGGCGGCGGCGTGGACGTGGGCCAGCTCCTCGGTGAGGCGGCGGACCTCGTCGCGCAGGGCGTCGACCTGGTTCTCCAGCTCGATGATGCGCTTGATGCCCGCGAGGTTGACGCCCTGCTCCTGGGAGAGGCGCTGGACCTCCTTGAGCAGGGCGATGTCGCGGACCGAGTAGCGCCTGCCGCCGCCGGAGGTGCGGCCGGGGGAGACCAGGCCCAGGCGGTCGTAGCTGCGCAGGGTCTGGGCGTGCAGGCCGGAGAGCTGGGCGGCCACCGAGATCACGAAGACCGGGGTGTCCTCGTCCGCGCCGGGCGGGAACGGGTTCACGACTGCCTCGCCTTCTCGACCAGCGCGGTCAGCTCGGGCCGCGGGTCGTGCTGCTTGGTCGCCTCCGCGTAGGCCTGCAGGGCCGCCAGCGCCGCCTCGTCGAGCGCGGGCGGGACGGTGACCTGCAGGGTGACCATGAGGTCGCCGGTCTCCCCGGACCGCTTGGCCACGCCCTTGCCCTTGACCCGCAGGACGCGGCCGGACGGGGTGCCCGGGGCGACCCTGGCCGTCACCACCCCCTCCAGGGTGGGCACGGTCAGCGTGGTGCCCAGGGCCAGCTCGGTGAAGCTGACCGGCACCTTCAGGGTGAGGTTCACCCCGTCCCGGCCGAACACCGGGTGCGGGGTGACGTGCACCTTGACGTACAGGTCGCCCGCCGGGCCGCCGTTGCCGCCCGGCTCGCCCTGCCCGGACAGCCGGATGCGCTGCTCGTCCTCCACCCCCGGGGGGATGCGGACGGTCAGCGTGCGGGTGCGGGTGCTGACCCCCTCGCCCGCGCACTCCGGGCACGGGTCGTCGATCTGCTTGCCGGTGCCGCGGCAGTCGCGGCACGGCTCGCTGAAGGCGAACGCGCCCTGGCTGCGGCTGACCAGGCCCGCGCCCTGGCAGGTGGGGCAGGTGCGCGGCTGGGTCCCGGGGCGGGCCCCGGAGCCGTGGCAGGTCTCGCAGGTCGACGGGCTCGACAGCCGCAGCGGCACCGTCGCGCCCTTGACCGCCTCGACGAAGTCGATGCGGACCTCGGTCTCGACGTCGGCGCCGCGGCGGGCGCGCTGGGGGGCGCCCCCGCCCCGGCCGCGGCCGAACAGGTTGCCGAGCATGTCGCCGAACCCGCCGCCGCCCGCGGCCCCGCCGAAGATGTCGCTGAACGACCCGGCCCCGCCGCCGGGGGCGCCGCCGCCGAACCCGCCGCGGAAGGCGCCCCCGCCGAACATCGACCTGGCCTCGTCGTACTGCTTGCGCTTCTCGGCGTCACCGACGACCCCGTAGGCCTCCGAGACGGCCTTGAACCGGCTCTCGGCCTCGGCGTTGCCGGGGTTGGCGTCGGGGTGCAGCTCGCGGGCGAGCTTGCGGTACGCCTTCTTGACCTCCGCGTCCGAGGCGTCGGAGGAGACGCCCAGCTCGCGGTAGAAGTCCTTGTCGATCCAGTCCCTGGCGCTCACCGGACGTCCCTCCTCCCCCTCAGCCCGCGGCGGGCTCGTGGTCGGTGACCGCGACCAGCGCGGCCCGCACGACCTTGTCCCCGAGCCGGTAGCCGCGGCGCAGCACACCGGTGACGGTGGGCCCGTCCACCTCGCTGGAGGTGGAGTGCTGCACCGCCTCGTGCACGGCCGGGTCGAAGGGCTCGCCCTCGTGGCCGAAGGCCTCCAACCCGGTCTTGGTGAGCACGGCGGTGAACTTGTCGGCCACCGCCTTGAACGCGCCGGTGAGGTCGCCGTGCGCCCCGGCCCGCTCCAGGTCGTCGAGCACCCCGAGGAACTCGGTGACGACCTGGGCCTTGGCCGAGGCGGCGACGGACTCGCGGTCGCGCTCGACGCGCTTGCGGTAGTTGGCGTACTCCGCCTGCAGCCGCTGCAGGTCGGCGGTGCGCTCGTCGAGCTGCGCCTTGACCTCGGCGGCCGGGTCGGCCGCCTGCTCGGCGGGCTGCTCGATGATGACCTCGTCCGCCTCGACGACCTCGGCCTCGACCGCGGCCGCGGCGGCCGGGGTGTCCCCGTCCGCCGCGCCCGCGGCGCGGACCGCACCGGTGTCCGGGTCGATCCGGCGCTTGTCGCGCACCACGACCGGCTCCTGGGCGGAGTTCTCGTCGCGCTGCTGCTCGGTCACTTCTTGTCCTTGTCCTCGTCGACGATCTCGGCGTCCACCACGTCGTCCTCGGGCTTGGCCTGCGCGCCGCCCTCGGCGCCCTCGGCCCCGGCCGAGGCCTGGGTGTTGGCGTAGAGGGCCGAGCCCATCGCCTGGGACTCGGTGCCCAGCTTCTCCACCGCGGCGGTGATGGCGGCGATGTCCTCGCCCGCCAGCGCGGTGTTGACCTCGGCGATGGCCGCGGTGACCTTCTCCTTGGCCTCGCCGGGGACCTTGTCCTCGTTGTCCTTGAGGAACTTCTCGGTCTGGTACACCAGGGTCTCGGCCTGGTTGCGGACCTCGGCGGCCTCGCGGCGCTTCTTGTCCTCCTCGGCGTGCGCCTCGGCGTCCTTGACCATCCGGTCGATGTCGTCCTTGGGCAGGGCCGAGCCGCCGGTGATGGTCATCGACTGCTCCTTGCCGGTGCCCAGGTCCTTGGCGTTGACGTGGACGATGCCGTTGGCGTCGATGTCGAAGGTGACCTCGATCTGCGGCACGCCGCGCGGCGCCGGGGGCAGCCCGGTCAGGTCGAAGGTGCCCAGCTTCTTGTTGTCCGCGGCGAAGTCGCGCTCGCCCTGGAACACCTGGATGCCGACCGTGGTCTGGTTGTCGTCGGCGGTGGAGAAGATCTCCGAGCGCTTGGTCGGGATGGTGGTGTTGCGCTCGATGAGCTTGGTGAACACCCCGCCCTTGGTCTCGATGCCCAGCGACAGCGGGGTCACGTCGAGCAGCAGGACGTCCTTGACCTCGCCCTTGAGCACACCGGCCTGCAGGGCGGCGCCGATGGCGACGACCTCGTCGGGGTTGACGCCCTTGTTGGCCTCGCGGCCGCCGGTCAGCTCCTTGACCAGCTCGGCGACGGCGGGCATCCGGGTGGAGCCGCCGACCAGCACGACGTGGTCGATCTCCCCGATGGACACGCCCGCGTCCTTCACCACGTTGTTGAACGGGGTGCGGGTGCGGTCGAGCAGGTCCTGGGTGATGCGCTGGAACTCCGCGCGGGAGAGGTTCTCGTCGAGGAACAGCGGGTTCTTGTCCGCGTCCACGGTGATGTAGGGCAGGTTGATGTTGGCGCTGTTCGAGCTGGACAGCTCGATCTTCGCCTTCTCGGCGGCCTCGCGGATGCGCTGCAGCGCCATCTTGTCCTTGGTGAGGTCGATGCCGTTGGAGGCCTTGAACTTCTCCACCAGCCAGTCGACGACGCGCTGGTCCCAGTCGTCACCACCGAGGTGGTTGTCACCGGAGGTCGCGCGCACCTCGACCACGCCGTCGCCGATCTCCAGCAGCGAGACGTCGAAGGTGCCGCCGCCGAGGTCGAAGACCAGGATGGTCTGCTCCTTGGCGCCCTTGTCCAGGCCGTAGGCCAGGGCCGCCGCGGTGGGCTCGTTGACGATGCGCAGCACGTTGAGGCCCGCGATCTGCCCGGCCTCCTTGGTGGCCTGGCGCTGCGCGTCCTCGAAGTACGCCGGGACGGTGATCACCGCGTCGGTGATGGTCTCGCCCAGGTACGCCTCGGCGTCGCGCTTGAGCTTCATCAGCACGCGCGCGGAGATCTCCTGCGGCGTGTAGTCCTTGCCGTCGAACTCCTGCTTCCAGTCGGTGCCGATGTGCCGCTTGACCGACCGGACGGTGCGGTCGACGTTCGTGACCGCCTGGTTCTTCGCGGGCTGTCCGACCAGCACCTCGCCGTTCTTGGCGAACGCCACGATGGACGGGGTCGTCCGCGAACCCTCCGAGTTGGCGATGACCGTCGGCTCACCGCCCTCGAGGACGGCGACGACGGAGTTGGTCGTCCCCAGGTCGATGCCGACCGCTCGCGCCATTTCTTCCTCCTGCTTGACCGCTGTTGACCGTTCGGGGTTGAGCCTACTCCACTCAAGTCCGGGACTTGAGCCCCGGCCGCTCAACCTTTCTGACAGCCCCAACGAGCAGGCGCGCCGCGTTGTTCCCGACCCGGGACGACCGCGCCGGATCAGGCTGCGGCGACCGTCACACCACCGCCGGGGGCCAGCTCGACGTGCTGGTCGACCGGCAGCGGGCCGCGCTCGCCCGCGTCGAGCAGGTGGACCCCTCGCACCACCTGCCCGCCCGCACCCCCGGCGGCGGCACCCCCGTGGAAGGCCCCGCACCCGGTGAGCACGGCCGCCCCGACGGCCCCCGCCACGACCCCGATCGCCAGCCGCTTCATCCCGCCATCCCCCTCGATCCGTGTGCGGGGGACGTTATTGACCACCGGCCGCGCGCGGCACCGGGGAAGCCCCCGAGTCGACCCTGGGGTTGCCCCCACCCCACCCGGGGTCGGCGGGGTCAGCGCAGCGGCGCGAGCAGGTGCTCCACGACGGGCAGCAGCTCGGCGGCGGTCGGCGGGTCGTCGTCGATGAGCCCCTGGACCAGGATGCCGTCGAGCCCGGCCAGGAAGGCCCGGTAGCCCACCTCGTCGGGCTGCCTGCCCAGGCTGGCGAGCACGTCGAGCCACTGGCGGGCGGCCGGGCGCAGCGCGGGCCTGCGGGCGGCGAGCAGGTAGAGCTCGTAGGTCGCCATCGTCGGCCCGCGGCGCGGGCCCAGCGCCTCGGCGAGCACCTCGGCCACCGCGCCCGCCTGGCTGCGCCCCTTGATCCGGCTGGACTCGATGCGGTCGCGCACGCGCGCGGCCATGTCCTCGGCGGCCCGGGTGAGCGCGGCGACGACGAGGTCGTCGAGCGCGGCGTAGTGGTAGGTGATCGACGCCGTCGGCACCCCCGCCTCAGCGGCCACCGCGCGGTGGGTGACGGCGCTCACACCACCCTGCTCGACGACGCGCAGCACCGCCTCGACGATGCCCGCCCGCCTGCGGTCGCCGCGGGCGCGCCTGCCGTCGACCTTGCGGAACCCCGAAGTCACCACCGGGGCACACCCGGCGGCACCGGGTTCGCGCACGGGCGTGACAAGTTCGCCGGGTGCGCGGATGTCGTGTCGCAACCGGTGCGCGCGGGCAGCACAATGAACGCCGACATGCGCTTGAAAGTACCTGGACAGGCGTCCAGGTAGTTCGGAGTTCTGCACCACACTTGCCCGACTTAGGCTTCGCTAACCGAGTTACCGGCGAGTAGGGTCCCCCTCCGAAACCGAACTGACGGAAGGTCACCACGCCATGGGTGCCGTGCAACTGATCCTCGGTCTGGTCGCGGTCGCGGTCAGCATCGTGGCCTGGAGCATGTTCGTCCGCACGATCCTCGGGTTCGTGAAGACGATCAAGCTCGGCCAGCCCGACCCCACGCGCAACGGCCCGTTCGTGCCGCGGATGAAGACCATGGTCGCGGAGTTCGCCGCGCACACGCGGATGGTGAAGTTCCGGCACGTGGGCTGGGCGCACTGGCTGGTGATGTGGGGCTTCCTGATCGGCTCCGCGGCGCTGTTCGAGGCCTACGGCGAGGTGTTCGTCCCGACCTGGGGCTGGCCGGTGCTCGACCACTGGAGCGTCTGGCACCTGCTGATGGAGGTGCTGGGCGTCGGCACCATCGTCGGCGGCCTGTGGCTGGCGGTCATCCGCCAGCGCAACCACCCGCGGCGCGCCGACCGGCTCTCCCGGTTCCAGGGCTCGAACATGTGGCAGGCCTACTTCGTCGAGACCGTGGTGGTCTTCGAGGGCATCGGCATCCTGGGCGTGCGCGCGGCGAAGTCGGCCATGGGCGCGCACGAGGTGCCCACCTGGGCGGCGTTCGTGTCGAACCCGGTCGGCGAGCTGCTGCCCGCCAGCCCGAACCTGGTCTCCGCGCTGGCGTTCATCAAGCTGATGGGCGCGATGGTGTGGGTGTACGTGGTCGCCAAGTACATGACGATGGGCGTGGCCTGGCACCGGTTCAGCGCGTTCTTCAACATCTACTTCAAGCGCGAGGCCGACGGCGGGGTGGCGCTGGGCGCCATGAAGCCGATGATGTCCGGCGGCAAGCCCCTCGACTTCGAGGAGGCCGACCCGGAGAAGGACGTGTTCGGCGCGGGCAAGGTCGAGGACTTCAGCTGGAAGGGCTGGCTGGACTTCACCACCTGCACCGAGTGCGGCCGCTGCCAGTCGCAGTGCCCGGCGTGGAACACCGGCAAGCCGCTGTCGCCGAAGCTGGTCATCACCCAGCTGCGCGACCACGCCTACGCCAAGGCGCCCTACCTGCTCGCGGGCGGCAAGCGCGACATGATGGGCGAGGAGATCGGCCTCACCGGCGACAACCCGCACGCGGGCATCGACGTGCTGGCCCTGGCCGAGTCCGAGCGCCCGCTGATCGGCGGCCCGGAGGAGAACGGCGTCATCGACCCCGAGGTGCTGTGGTCGTGCACCACCTGCGGCGCGTGCGTCGAGCAGTGCCCGGTGGACATCGAGCACGTCGACCACATCGTCGACATGCGCCGCTACCAGGTGCTCATCGAGTCGAACTTCCCGTCCGAGCTGGGCGGCATGTTCAAGAACCTGGAGAACAAGGGCAACCCCTGGGGCCAGAACGCCAAGGACCGGCTGGCCTGGACCGAGGAGCTGGACTTCGAGGTCCCGGTGTTCGACGGCGAGCTCGCCGCGGAGACCGAGTACCTGTTCTGGGTCGGCTGCGCTGGCGCGTTCGAGGACCGCGCCAAGAAGACCACCCGCGCGGTGGCCGAGCTGCTGCACACCGCGGGCGTGAACTACGTGGTGCTCGGCTCGGAGGAGACCTGCACCGGTGACCCGGCCCGCCGCGCGGGCAACGAGTTCCTGTTCCAGATGCTCGCCCAGCAGAACGTCGAGGTCATCAACTCGGTCTTCGAGGGCCGCGAGGCGAGCAAGCGCAAGGTCGTCGTCACCTGCGCCCACTGCTTCAACACCATCGCCAACGAGTACCCCGCCCTGGGCGGCAAGTACGAGGTGGTCCACCACACCCAGCTGCTCAACAAGCTGGTCCGCGAGCGCCGCCTCGTCCCGGTCGCCCCGGTCGCCGAGGACGTCACCTACCACGACCCCTGCTACCTGGGCCGCCACAACAAGGTCTACGAGGCCCCCCGCGAGCTGGTCAGCGCCTCCGGCGCCAAGCTCCGCGAGATGCCCCGCCACGCCGACCGCTCCATGTGCTGCGGCGCCGGTGGCGCCAGGATGTGGATGGAAGAGCGCATCGGCAAGCGCATCAACGTCGACCGCGTCGACGAGGCCCTGGGCACCGCCCCCACCAAGATCGCCACCGGCTGCCCCTTCTGCCGCGTCATGCTCACCGACGGCGTCACCGCCCGCCAGTCCGACGGCCTCGCCGCCGAGTCCGTCGAGGTCGTCGACGTCGCCCAGCTCATCCTCGCCGCGGTCAAGCGCGGCCAGCCCGAGCCCGCCGACACCCCCACCGACCAGACCAGCACCGGCACCCCCCTCCCGGACGAGGACAAGTCCCCGACCGCGGGCAACTAGCACCACACCCAGAAGGGGTGGACCTCGCCAGCCGAGGTCCACCCCTTCTGCTGTCCCCACCCCCCACCCCCACCCCGCCCTCGCTTGCCCTCCACCCCCCACGAGCTGCCCTTCACCCCACGAAAGCCGAAGGCGAGCCCCCGCAGTCAGCAGAAGCCGTCGTCAGCCACTGCCCCCCACCCTCAACCCATGCGGCCCAGTCACACCAACCTCCCGGCACCCCCATGCCCCGTGGCGAAGCCCATCCCTAAAGCCGTCGTTTGGCCAGCCCCACGCCCACCCCGCAACCCATGGTGCCCAGCTCTCGCAAACCCCCGGCACCCCCTGACAAAGCTCAGCTGAGCAAAAGGTCATGGGCTTTGCTCAGACCCCGGCCTGACCCAGTCCCGGCCGCTCGTAACTCGGGATGTGGCGTGTCAAGGGTGGGCGAAGCCCATCGCGAAGCGACGCCCGCAGGGCGCCCTTGACGCGCCACCTCCCGAGTTACACACTCGCGGCCCCCGAGGACAGGCCCCCACTAAGCCCAGCACCCCGTCCACACCGAGACCACATAGCGAGACGCATATTCCGCACCACGGGATAACTTAGCTACGTTAACAATATGACGACGACCCGCACGCGCAACCGCTGGGCCATCCTCGCGGTCGCGGTCGCCGCGCAGGCCGCGACCAGCAGCCTCGTCTACGGCCTCCCGTTCCTCCTCCCCGCCATCCGCTCCGCCGAGGACCTCTCCCTCGCGCAGGCGGGCAGCGTGACGGTCGCGCCGGTCCTCGGGGTCCTCGTGGCGCTCATCGCGTGGGGCGCGGCCGCGGACCGGTTCGGGGAGCGGGTCGTGATGGCGATCGGCATGACGGGCACGGGCGCGGCGGCGGTCGGGGCGTCCTTCGCGCCCGGGGTGGGTGCGCTCGTGGTGCTGCTGGTGGTCGCCGGGGTCTTCTCCGCGTCGATCAGCGCGGCGAGCGGGCGGGCGGTGCTGGGGTGGTTCGGGCCCGCCGAGCGCGGGTTGGCGATGGGGATCCGGCAGACGTGCCAGCCCATCGGGGTCGGGGTGGCGGCGCTCGCGCTGCCGCCGGTCGCCCAGCACGCCGACTACCGGGTGGCGCTGCTGGTGCCCGCCGCGCTGTGCCTGGGGTGCGCGGTGCTGGTGGGGGCCGTGCTCGTCGACCCGCCGCGCAAGCCCGCGAAGTCGGTGGAGGCGACCCGGTCGCCGTACCGGACCGCGCGGCTGTGGCGGGTGCACGTGGCGAGCGCGCTGCTGGTGGTGCCGCAGTTCGTGGCGGGGACGTTCGCGCTGACCTACCTGGTGAGCGAGCAGGGGTGGGACCCGGTGGCGGCGGGCGCGGCGCTGGCGGTGGTGCAGGTGCTCGGCGCGGCCGGGCGGATCGGGGCGGGGGTGTGGTCGGACCGCGCGGGCAGCCGGATGCGGCCGATGCGCACCATCGCCCTCGTCGTGGCGCTGTCCCTGCTGATCTGGGCGGCGGGCGACGCCGCGTGGGGGTGGGTGGCCGTGGCGGGCGTGGTGCTGGTGACGGTGGTGTCGGTGACGGACAACGGCCTGGGCTTCACCGCGACCGCCGAGCAGGCCGGGCCGTTCTGGGCGGGGCGCGCGCTCGGGGTGCAGAACACCGGGCAGAACGCGGTGGCGCTGGCCGTCGCCCCTGTCTTCGGTGTCCTCATCCCCGCGACCGGGTGGGCCTGGGCCCTGGTCATCGCCGCCGCCGTGCCCCTGGCGGCCGTTGCGGTCATCCCCGTGCGCGGCGAGACCCTGGGCGATTAGGCCCGCAGCGGGACGGCACGGGCGGAACTGACCTACCGCCGGGTGTCGACGCGGTGGAAGTTCAGGTAGGAGCGCGAGGGGGTCGGACCGCGCTGGCCCTGGTAGCGCGAGCCCGCCTCCCGGGAGCCGTAGGGGTGCTCGGCCGCCGAGGAGAGCCGGAAGAGGCAGAGCTGGCCGATCTTCATGCCGGGCCAGAGGGTGATGGGCAGGTTGGCCACGTTCGACAGCTCCAGGGTGATGTGGCCGGTGAACCCCGGGTCGATGAAGCCCGCGGTGGAGTGGGTGAGCAGCCCGAGCCTGCCCAGCGAGGACTTGCCCTCCAGCCTGCCCGCCAGGTCGTCGGGGAGGGTGACGGCCTCGAAGGTGGAGCCGAGCACGAACTCCCCGGGGTGGAGCACGAACGGCTCGCCGTCCTCGGCCTCGACCGGGGAGGTGAGGTCGTCCTGCTGCCTGCTGGGGTCGATGTGGGTGTACCGGGTGTTGTTGAAGACCCGGAAGTGCCGGTCCAGCCGCACGTCGACGCTGGAGGGCTGCACCATCAGCGGCTCGAACGGCTCCACGGCCAGCCGGCCGGAGTCGAGTTCCTTGCGCAGGTCGCGGTCGCTGAGCAGCATGCGACGACCCTAACCGCCCACCCCGAGATCACCCCGCGCGGCCGACCGTGTAGGCTGACCACGTCACGCGGATGTAGTTCAATGGTAGAACATCAGCTTCCCAAGCTGAATACGCGGGTTCGATTCCCGTCATCCGCTCCAGCGCTGTTCCAGCAGCTCAGCGGCCCTGTCCCACCCGGGACAGGGCCGCCGTCGTCGTCGGGTCCGCGGCGGGCCCCGGCGCGGTTCAGCGGGTGAGCGCCCGGGTGCTCATCTGGGCGCGCATCGCGGGCAGGCCGAACTCGCGCACGGCGGTCAGCACCTCCTCGGCGGTGCCCGCGAACGGCTTGCCCGCCTCGACCTGCCACCACAGGTCGCCGATGGGCTCGCCCGCGCCGACCAGCATGAGGTCGCCGATGCGCTCCTGCCAGGCGCCCGCGGTGTGGCCCGCGGCCCGCAGGTACGGGCGGATGCGCAGCTGCGAGGCCCACTCGCCGGTGGCGTTGACCGAGAGCACCAGGGTGAACCGGGTGGTGGCCTTCGTCGAGGTCTGCAGGATGGCGATCTCCCCGACCTGGCCGATGCCGACCAGCCGGAAGCGCTTGCCCTCGCCGGAGAAGCCCAGCGCGCGCAGGCCCGGTCCCAGGTCGGTCTGCACCATCAGCTGGAACCACTGGTGCGCGTTCCTGATCGCCCCTGCTTCCACGGCCGCCCCCTCACAGCTCGTCGGCACCCCTGGGCCGGGCGTGCCCCCACGACACGCTCCGGGGACGGCCGGGCGCGCGGCCGTGGGACGGGGGTCGCCCGCTCACGGGACGCGATCGATCGGTCACCGGGTTCGAGGTCGAGAGTAGTCGGCCCCACCGACGGTTTTCACGCGGCGGAGGTTGCGGATGAATCACCCTCGTGGCCGGTGGACAGTCCCGGTTACCCCCTCCACCATGCTTGTGTCGTGAGTCACATGCGTGCTCCCCTTTAGGGGTGACTTGGCGACTGGGTGGTCCGGGACCTGACACTGCACGTCACGCCGCAGCGCGGGCGGCGACGCATAGCTCGCACGGGTGACACCCAGGGAGGAACCACTGATGCCACGCAGCACCACCCCCAGGCCGGGGGGCGGCTTCGGCGGCGAGGGGCCCGGGCTCTCGATCGCCCTGGTGGACGGGGTGCCGATGTTCCGCGAGGGGCTCTCGGCGATGGTCCTGCGGACCAGGGGGCTGCGCTGGCTCGGCGCCACCGACACCCCGCAGGGCGCGCTCCAGTTCGCCGAGCGCTACCGGCCGGACGTGGTGATGATCGACTCCGGGCTCGACCCGCGGCACCACCTCAGCCACACCCTCACCGGGGCCAACACCGACCTGGTGGTGCTCATCCTCGTCCGCGACGGGCACCGCACCACCCAGTACGTCGCGACGGCGATCGCCGCGGGCGTGCACGGTGTGATCCTGCGCTCGGCCGAGCCGCCGCAGCTGATCGAGGCGATCAACGCCGCGCACCGCGACCGCCGCTACGTCGACCCGGCGCTGGCGGCCACCGTCGCCGCCCCCCGGGCGCGGCTGGCGCACGTGGGCGAGAACGAGCAGCAGCCGCTGTCGCGCCGGGAGTTCCAGGTGCTCCAGCTCATCGCGGACGGCCTGGAGAACCAGGCGATCGCCAAGATCCTCTACGTCTCGGTGGAGACCGTGCGCACGCACGTGAAGTCGATCCTGCGCAAGCTCTCGGCGCGCGACCGCACGCACGCGGTGGCGGTGGCGTTCAAGTCCGGCGTGCTCATCGCCCCGGCCCCGGCGCGGCGGGCGGCGAGCGAGCCGTGACCGCGCGGACGTGACCGGAAGCACAGGCCCGCAACCGCTGACCGGGCGACTTTCCTTGCCGTGGTTACTGATAGGTAATAAGCTGGTTGTTACCGGCGAGTAGCGCGCTACTGCTCGCGGCTGGCTTACCCGCACGAGCGTGAGGGACACGGAGCAACCACGATGGGTCACTACAAGAGCAACGTCCGCGACCTCGAGTTCAACCTCTTCGAGGTCTTCGGGGTGCAGCAGCGCCTGGGCAAGGGCGTGCTGGCCGACTCGGACGAGGACACCGCCCGCGGCGCGCTCGCCGAGCTGAACAAGCTCGCCGTGGGTCCGCTGGCCGAGTCGTTCGCCGACGCCGACCGCAACCCGCCGGTGTACGACCCCAAGACCTTCAGCGCCACGCTGCCCGAGTCGTTCAAGAAGTCGTTCCAGACCCTCTGGGACGGCGAGTGGTGGCGGCTGGCGCTCAACAACGACCTCGGTGGCCTGGGCATGCCGCCCACCGTGCAGTGGGCCGCCGCCGAGCTGATCCTGGGCGCCAACCCGCCGCTGTTCATGTACCTGGCGGGCCCCGCGTTCGCCATGATCGTGGACCGCAACGGCACCGAGGAGCAGAAGCACTGGGCCCGGCTCATGATCGAGCGGGCCTGGGGCGCCACCATGGTGCTCACCGAGCCCGACGCCGGGTCCGACGTCGGCGCGGGCCGCACCAAGGCCGTGCAGCAGGCCGACGGCACCTGGCACATCGACGGGGTGAAGCGGTTCATCACCTCGGCCGACCAGGACCTGACCGAGAACATCATGCACCTGGTGCTGGCCCGCCCCGAGGGCGCCGGGCCGGGCACCAAGGGCCTGTCGCTGTTCCTGGTCCCCAAGTTCCACTTCGACAGCAAGACCGGTGAGCTGGGCGAGCGCAACGGCGCCTTCGTCACCAACGTCGAGCACAAGATGGGCATCAAGGCCTCCACCACCTGCGAGCTGACCTTCGGCCAGCACGGCACCCCCGCGGTGGGCTGGCTGCTGGGCGAGGTGCACAACGGCATCGCGCAGATGTTCCAGGTCATCGAGTACGCCCGGATGATGGTCGGCACCAAGGCCATCGCGACCCTGTCGACCGGCTACCTCAACGCGCTGGAGTACGCCAAGGAGCGCGTGCAGGGCGCCGACCTGCCGAACATGCTCGACAAGACCGCGCCGCGGGTCACCATCACCCACCACCCGGACGTGCGCCGGTCGCTGATGCTGCAGAAGGCCTACGCCGAGGGCCTGCGCGCGGTGTACCTGTACACCGCGACCTTCCAGGACCAGATCTGGACCCAGGACGGCGACGAGGCGGCGCTGAAGCTGGCCAACAGCATCAACGACCTGCTGCTGCCGATCGTCAAGGGCGTGGGCTCCGAGCGGGCCACCGAGCAGCTGGTCCAGTCGCTGCAGACCCTGGGCGGCTCGGGCTTCCTGCAGGACTACCCGATCGAGCAGTACATCCGCGACGCCAAGATCGACAGCCTGTACGAGGGCACCACCGCCATCCAGTCGTTGGACTTCTTCTTCCGCAAGATCATCCGCGACAAGGGCCAGGCGCTCGCGCACGTGGCGGGCGAGATCAGCGCCTTCATCGAGGCCGAGGGCGGCAACGGCAGGCTCAAGGACGAGCGCGCCCTGCTCAAGCAGGCCCTGGAGGACGTGCAGGGCATCCTGGGCGCGCTGATCCAGTACCTGACCGCCTCCCAGCAGGACCCGCAGAGCATCAACAAGGTCGGCCAGCACACCGTCCGCCTGCTCATGGGCACCGGCGACCTGCTCGTCGGCTGGCTCCTGCAGCGCCAGGCCGAGGTCGCCATCGCCGCCCTCGACGCGGGCGCCACCGGCAAGGACAAGTCGTTCTACGAGGGCAAGGTCGCCGTGGCCTCGTTCTTCGCCAAGAACGTCCTGCCCGAGCTCTCCGCGGGCCGCAAGATCGTCGAGGCCGCCGACAACGACCTCATGCAGGTCGACGAGGCCGCCTTCTGATCGGTGCGTGACGCAAGGCTGTGGCCCCGGGGACGTCCCCGGGGCCACAGCCCGTTTCAGGGGCCCGCGGTCGTCCTGACCACTTCAACCGGACCGACGCCGATCCGGGTCACCCCGACGAGCTGGACCACGAGCACAACCACCCCGCCCAGCGCGGCCAGCGCCAGGACGGCGCTGAGCAGCAACAAGGGCCTGGACAGCACGCGGTAGATCAAACCGGGCACGGTGGCGGGATCACCGCCCCCGCCGTCACCCCGCGGCGCCACGGGCACCCCCGGACGTCTCGGAGAAGCCCAGGAGGTGCTGCCTGCGCACGACCGCGGCAAGGTTGTCGAACGCCCGGTCGACGTAGCGCGCCGCGTCCGCGACGTCCCCGCCGATCAGGTCCGCGACCCGGCGCAACCGCACGCCGAACCCGGGGACGGCGGTCGCGGGCTGGTCGATGCCGAGCGCGGCCAGCAGCACGTCGGGCTGCGGCTCCCGCAGCAAGCGGGCGCAGCCGCCGAGCCGGACGACCAGCGCGGAGTGCGCCTCGTCCGCGGCGAGTGCCGGGCTCAGGTCGCAGGCCAGCCGCAACACCGGTCCGATGCGCGGGTGAGGCGTCCCCGCGCCGGTGGTCCTCGCCAGGTCCGCGAGGTCCGCCGCCAACGCCTTCTGGTCGATGTGGGCCGGGACGAACGGTCCGCTCACGGCGATGCCACCACCGTGGCTGCCCGGCGCCCACGCGACCTCCGGGTCGGGGATCGGCGCCTTCAGCGCCCGGCGCTCCGCGGGGGCGGCCTTGGGGCGCTGACCGGGCGGTTGCGGGAGCGCGGGTTCCCCGAGCAGGCGCCCGCGCGCGGTCAGCCAGCGGTCCAGGGTCTCCCCGTCGCCCCCGCACAGCTCCAGCAGGTCCTTCAGCAAGCTGACGGGAGGCGGCCGCGTGCCGTCGAACGCCCGGTGGACCGCCGAGCTCGACCGGCTCGCCGCCTTGGCGATCGCGCGGATGCTGTCCAGGTCGGCCTCCCGGAGCAGCAGCGCGCGCAGCTCCGAGGCGAAGCCCGCCGCGGTGGTCGCCCGCTGCGGGTCACCGGTGCCGGTGATGCCCGCCTGCTCGGCCACCGCGGCCCGCCAGCCGGACTTGGCGGCGGCCAGGTCACCCCCGCACCCCACCACGACGGCCTCGACCACCCGCCACGCCGGGACCCGGGCACCGGTGAACGCCTCACCCAGCGAACTCGTCGGCACCCCGCTGGCCCGCGACAGCTGCTGCAACGTCAGCCCGGCGCGCTCGCGCATCCGGCGCAGCCCGAGGACCAGCCGGGTGAGCTGCGGCTTCGCACCCCCGTCGGGGCCACGCCAACTCACCGCCACCCACCACGTTCCAGCCACGCCTGTGGGATCTTGTCCACGTCGATCTCCTCCTGGTCCGGGCGAGCACTTCGGGAAGCTGCCGTCTCACGTGTTCCCGCACGCCGCCAGCACCCATGTCAAGTCAGAGTGTGGACATCGGGGAGATCATGTCGCAACCCCCGATCGCTTCCCGCCGACTCTCCAGCACGGCTTCCGAAGTCTTGAACTGCTATTTTGCTTGCCAGCGACATTTTCAGGATCCTCCGAAGCGATCCGACATCGTCCCGATTCATCCGAAGATTGTCCCCCCGCTTCCAACCTCCACCATAGAGCGGTGACGGCTCGGGCCTCTGGCCGACAGTTTGCGGACAGACGCGGTGAGCGTCTTCTCTTCTCCCAGGTCGGCAGGGGACGCTGTGGCACGGCGTCCTTTGGTCACCCGTTGGTCCGGGCGAGCCAGTGGACACCGGGTCCCTGTTCCCGCAGGGCCCGCACACCGGGTGCGGGACGGTCCGCCGTCCCGCACCCGGCACTCCCGGGTGTCCAGGATTTGGACGTTGGACTTCCGGGGGCTGGGCTGGTGTTGACTCCCGGCGTGACTTCGTTGATGCGTGGCAGGGTGCGGGCGGCCGAGCTGGTGGGGCGGGGGTGGCTCAACACCGGTGGGGCGCAGCTGCGGCTGGGGGACTTCCGGGGCAAGGTGCTGCTGCTCGACTTCTGGACGTTCTGCTGCATCAACTGCCTGCACGTGCTCGACGAGCTGCGGCCGGTGGAGGAGGAGTTCTCCGACGTCCTGGTGACGGTGGGGGTGCACTCCCCGAAGTTCCGGCACGAGGCGGACGCGGGCGCGCTGGCAGCAGCCGTGGAGCGGTACGGGGTGCGGCACCCGGTGCTGGACGACCCGGAGCTGACGACGTGGCAGGCGTACGCGGTGAAGGCCTGGCCGACGCTGGTGGTGGTGGACCCCGAGGGGTACGTGGTGCACATCGCCGCGGGGGAGGGGCACGCGGAGGCGCTGCGGCGGGTGATCGGTGAGGTGGTGCGGGTCCACGAGGAGAAGGGGACGCTGCACCGCGGGGACGGGCCGTACGTGCCGAGCGCGCCGGAGGACACCGAGCTGCGGTTCCCGGCGAAGGCCGTGGCGGTGGGCGGGTCGGTGGTCGTGGCGGACACCGCGCACCACCGGGTCGTGCGGCTCGGCGGGGACGGGGAGACGGTGCTCGCGGCCTACGGGACGGGGGAGCGCGGGCGGCAGGACGGGGTGGCGGCGACGTTCTCCGAGCCCTCCGCGGTCGCCGTGCTGCCCGAGGCCGTGGCGGCCAGGGTCGGGTACGACCTGGTGGTGGCGGACACGGTGAACCACCTGCTGCGCGGGGTCGACTCCGCGACCGGGGAGGTCACCACCGTCGCCGGGACCGGGGAGCCGTGGCGCAACGGGCCGACCAGCGGCAAGGCCACCGAGGTCGACCTGAGCAGCCCGTGGGACCTCACCTGGTGGGAGCCCGCGGGCGGGGTCGTCGTCGCGATGGCGGGCAACCACACGCTCGGGCTGTTCGACCCCGTGGCCGAGCAGGTGAGCCGGTTCGCCGGGACGACGGTGGAGGGGTTGAAGGACGGGCCGAAGGAGGAGGCGTTCTTCGCGCAGACCTCCGGGCTCGCCGCGACCCCCGAACGCCTGTGGCTGGTGGACGCGGAGACGTCGGCGCTGCGCTACCTCGACACCGCGGGCGCGGTGCACACCGTCGTGGGCAAGGGCCTGTTCGACTTCGGGCACCGGGACGGCGACGCCGCGGAGGCGCTGTTCGAGCACCCGCTGGGGGTGACCGCGCTGGCGGACGGCAGCGTCGTCGTCGCGGACACCTACAACGGCGCGCTGCGCCGGTACGACCCGGCGACCGGGCAGGTCAGCACGGTGGCCACGGGGATCGCCGAGCCGTCGGGGGCCGTGGTGGTCGACGGCGAGCTGCTGGTGGTCGCCTCGGCCGCGCACCGGTTGGAGCGGACGGCCGTGGCGGTGCAGGAGGTGGTGGGGGAGGCGCGGCAGGTGGTGCGGCCCACCACCGCCATCGCCGCGGGGGCGTTCACCCTCGACGTGGTGTTCTCGCCGCCGCCGGGGCAGAAGCAGGACGACCGGTTCGGCCCGTCGACCCGGTTGGAGGTGACGTCCTCACCGCCGGAGCTGCTGGTCAGCGGGGCCGGGGAGAGCACGGACCTGCGGCGCGAGCTGGTCATCTCCGACGCCGTGGGCAGCGGGGTGCTGCACGTCGTCGCCCAGGCGGCCAGCTGCGACACCGACGACGCCGAGCACGGCGCGTGCCACCTGACCAGGCAGGACTGGGGCGTGCCCGTCGAGGTGGGTGCCGGCGGGCTCGCCCGGCTGGCCCTGGTGCTCGGCGGCCTGGACGACCAGGCCTAGGTTCAGGCGAAGGCGGGGGCGGTCAGCGCGTCCCAGTCGAACGCGCCGAAGGTGACGCCCTGGCGGTAGGCGACCAGGCCCGACCGCGAGTACGGCTGGACGTCCGCGGGCAGGGCGTCCAGCGGTGCCCAGCGCAGGTCGGCGTCCGCCGCCGGGGTGCCCGTCCAGGCGTCGACCTCGAAGAACGCGCCCAACCGGCACTGCGAGCCGCAGCCGACGACGTGCGAGGTGTGCACGTGGGTGGCCGCGGCGGCGGTGACGCCCAGCCGGGCGCGGGCCACGCGCGCGGCCGCGTCGGGCAGGGGCTCGCCCGGCTCGGGCCGCCCGCATGGCAGGGCCCAGGTCGCCGCGCCCCGGGTCAGCAGCACCGCGCCCGCCCGGACGAGCAGGACGTGGACATCGATGACGGTGGGGGTCGGTGCCATGCCGGGATCCTCTGGTTCCGTGTCAAGCTGGTGAGGCGGAGGTTACGCGCCGGTCTCGGCCGGGTGGCTCGCCACCCCCTACCGGGCACGACCCGCCCACGCCGCGGTCACCGGCTGCGACCCCGCGCGGTTTGCGCACTCACCTGCAGGACCGCTGATCGGGGGCGGTTACCATTCCACGGTGGCGGAACAAAAGCTCGAGATCCAGATGCTCCAGGACCGCCTGCTCGTCCGCCTGTCCGCCGAGGACGGCGAGCGCCGCAGCTCCGGGGGCATCGTGATCCCGGCCACCGCCCAGATGGCCCGGCGGCTGGCGTGGGGGGACGTGCAGGGCGTGGGGACGAACGTGCGCAACATCCGGGTGGGGGACCGGGTGCTGTTCAACGCCGAGGACCAGTCCGAGGTCGAGGTGCAGGGGCAGACCTACCTGGTGATGCGGGAGCGGGACGTGCACGCCATCGCCAGCGAGCGCACCGAGCACGGGACCGGGTTGTACCTGTAGGGCCACACAGCGACTGTCCTGCTGAGGAGAAGGGTTTCCAGCCGTGCCCGACGAGCACAACTGGCCGGGGGCGGGTGCGCCGCGCTGGCCGGACCCGCACACCGAGCAGACGGAGGTGCTGCGCCCCGTGGCGGCCGACGCCGCCACCGTGCAGTTCTCCCCCGCCCGGCCGCCCGAGGGCGAACCGGGGCAGGGCGCCGCGGGCAAGCCCAAGTCGAAGCGCAAGCCGCTGCTGATCGCCGGGGCGGTCGTGGGCGGGCTGGCTGTGCTCTACGCGCTGGACATCATCCTGTCGACGGGCAACGTGCCGCGCGGGGTGAGCGTGGCGGGCGTCGAGGTCGGCGGCCTGTCGCACGCGGAGGCCGAGACGGCGCTGCGCGAGCGGATCGAGCCGCGGCTGACCCAGCCGGTCACCGTGCGCGCGGGCGTCGTCGAGCAGAAGCTCGACCCGGCGGCGACCGGGCTGACCCTGGACTGGTCGGCCACGCTCGACCAGGCGGGCGACCAGTCGTTCAACCCGATCACCCGGATCACCTCGTTCTTCTCCTCCACCGAGGTCGGCGTGGTCACCGGCACCGACGAGCGCAAGCTGACCGTGGCCATGGAGCAGCTGCGGGTGGAGACCGCGCGCACCCCGGCCGAGGGCAGCATCGGCTTCCCCGAGGGGCAGGCCGTGGCCGTGGACCCGGTGCCCGGCCAGCAGCTCAAGGTCGACGACGCGCGGGCGGCGCTGGTGGCGGGCTGGGCCAACGGCACCCCCGTGGACCTGCCCGTCGACAGCACGCCGGTGAAGACCACGAAGGAGGGCGTGCACCAGGCCCTCGAAGAGGTCGCCAAGCCCGCCGTGTCCGGCCCGGTGCTGGTCAAGGGCGAGGGCAAGGACGCCACCATCGAGCCGGGCGTGATCGCCTCGGCGCTGGTGTTCGAGCCCGCCGACGGCGGCGGGCTGACCGCGAAGGTCGACACCGCCAAGGTCATCGCCGCGGTGCAGCCGCAGCTGGCCGAGACGGAGAAGGAGGGCAAGGACGCGCAGGTCGTGTTCGAGGGCGGCAAGCCGACCGTGACCCCCTCCCAGGACGGCGTGGGCGTCAACTACGAGGCCGCGTTCGCCACCCTGCTCGACGTGCTCAAGAAGACCGAGGGCCGCGAGGTCAAGGTCGAGTACACCAAGAAGCCCGCCAAGGTGACCACCGAGCAGGCCAACGCCTTCGGGATCAAGGAGGTCATCGGCGAGTTCACCACCAAGGGCTTCGCCGCGGACTCCGGCACGAACATCCGGGTGGTGGCGCAGGAGGTCAACGGCGCGATCGTCAAGCCGGGGGAGACCTTCAGCCTCAACGGCCACACCGGCCCGCGCACCGCCGCCCAGGGCTACGTCGAGGCGGGCGTGATCAAGGACGGCGCCCCGGGCCGCGAGGTCGGCGGCGGCATCTCGCAGTTCGCCACCACGCTGTACAACGCCTCGTACTTCGCGGGCCTCAAGGACGCGGGGCACAAGGAGCACAGCTACTACATCTCCCGCTACCCGGCGGCCCGCGAGGCCACCGTCTTCCAGAACCACGACGGCAGCAGCGTCATCGACCTCAAGTTCACCAACGACGCCCCCACCGGCATCGCCATCCAGACGGTGTGGACGTCGGGGTCGATCACGGTGAAGATCTGGGGCACCAAGCGCTACGACGTGGAGTCCATCCCGGGCGCGCGCACGAACGAGACGCAGCCGCAGGAGAAGGCGGGCCCGACGACCGGCAAGTGCTCCCCGAGCAACGGCGCCCCCGGGTTCACCACCTCCGACACGCGGGTGCTGCGCGAGGCCGGGTCGGGCCGGGAGGTCCGCCGCGACACCCGCACCGTGCGCTACAACCCGCAGCCGAAGATCGTGTGCCCGGCTCCCCCGGCAGCCCCGCAAGGTTAGGCCGGACAGCCCAACGCCGTTTCGCTCGCCGTCGGAGGTGAAACCTCCTCAGGGCCGAACCCCCGAGGAGGAACCCCCGATGGCGAGCGTGACGAGCACCGCCAGGACAGCGCACGACCACGACGCGGTGAAGGTCCTCGGCCGAGCGGGCATGGCCTGCTACGGCCTGGTGTACCTGCTGGTCGCCTACCTGGCCATCCAGGTCGCCGTGGGCAGCTCCGACCAGCAGGCCGACCAGACCGGCGCGCTGAGCGAGGTCGCGAGCACCTCCTTCGGCGCGGTGGTCCTCTGGGTCCTCGCCGTGGGCCTGCTCGCCTTCGGCGTCTGGCAGCTGCTCATGGCCGCCTTCAGCTACCAGTGGGTCGAGGCGGGCCACAAGCGCGTCCTCAAGCGCATCAGCGCCGCCGTCCGCGGCGTGGTCGGCCTGTCCCTGGGCACCGCCGCCATCCGCATCGCCTCCGGCAGCGGCGCCCAGGGCGGCGACTCCAAGCAGCAGGAGCTCACCGCCCGCCTGCTCGCCCTCCCCTTCGGCCGCGTCCTGGTCGGCATCGCCGCCCTGGTCGTCATCGGCGCGGGCATCGCCAGCATCGTCTCCGGCATCCGCAAGTCCTTCATGGACGACCTCGACACCGCCGAACTCCCCCGCGGCTCCCGCACCTGGGTCGAGAAGCTCGGCATGGTCGGCAACATCGCCAAGGGCATCGGCGTCGGCATCGTCGGCCTCCTCCTCGGCTTCGCCGCCCTCGACTCCAACGCGGGCGAAGCAGGCGGCCTCGACAAGGCCCTCCACACCCTCGCCGCCCAACCCTTCGGCGTCGCCCTCCTCATCGCCGTCGCCCTCGGCTTCGCAGCCTTCGGCGCCTACTGCCTCGCCGCCGCCAAGGCCCACCGAACCTGACCACCCCACCCCCATCACAAAGGGCGGCGTCCACACAGGACGCCGCCCTTCCTTTCCCTCCCCCAACGCCGAAGGCAAGCCCCACCCACCCCCAAAGC
>NZ_MKQR01000026.1:763314-931456 GCF_001940455.1 Actinokineospora bangkokensis
CCGCACCCCCACGCACCCAGCCCCACCAACCCCCCAGCACCCTCATGCCCCGTGGCGAAGCCCATCCCTAAAAGCCGTCGTCTGGCCAGCGCCTCTGCCAGCCCGCAAACCACGGTGCCCAGCCCCACCACCAGGCTCGGCAAACCCAACGACGCTCAGCTGAGCAAAAGGTCATGGGCGTTGCCTACACCCCGGCCTGACCCAGTCCCGGCCGCTCGTAGCTCGGTGGAGGCGGTGTCAAGGGTGGGCGAAGCCCATCGCGAAGCGACGCCCGCAGGGCGCCCTTGACTCCGCCTCCACCGAGTTACACACTCGCGGCCCCCGAGGACAGGCCCCCACTAAGCCCAGCACCCCGTCCCCACCGCGCCCACTCCACCCGTCCACACCGCGCCTCAAGAACCCCACCCACACCGAGCCAAGATCAACTCCACGCGCCCCCACGCGTCACCATCCGCAGCCCCCACCCACCCAAGGGGCTCTGGTCCCTTGCGGCCATTCTACCCGCTGACCAGCTAAAACAAGCCCCAAACGATCTTGCCTGTGGATAACCCCGCCCGAAAAGCCCGATTCCAACAACCACCAACGGGTGAATCTCACCCAGCCTCAGCAGCTGCCTTCAACCGCCCCAGCGTCGCCTCGATGTTCCGCTGGTTCTCCGCCGCGCGATCCCCCACCCCGGTCCCCAGCGCCGTGATCGGCCGGTACCACGCGGGCCGCAGGTCCCACGTCGACTCGGTCAGCACGCAGCCGCCGTCGGCGGGCTCGATGTCGTACTGCCAGCGCGCCACCGGCAGGCCGAAGGACTTCACCTCGAAGGCGAAGCGCTCGACCTGGGCGTCGGTGACGCGGGAGGTGGTGGACCAGCGGCGCCAGCCGCGGCGGTTCCTGCCCTTGAACCGGGCGCCGACCGCGGGGCCGGTGGCGCCGTCGAGCCAGGTGCCGCCGCTGTACTCCTCGGCGGAGGACGCCATGCCCGCGAGGTCGCTGACCAGGGCGTAGACGCGGGCGGGGGTGGCGTTGACGTGGACCTGGGCGTGGGCGGTGGGGTCCGGCACGGGTCAGTCCTCCTCGACGGGTGGTCGCCTGGCGACGAACACTAGCGGTGAGGTCTCCACGAGTCGATGGCCCTCGCGGGCCTCGGCGATCATGTCCGCGGCGGCCTCGTCGCCGACCTCGGCGCGCAGGTCGTCCTCGTGGCGCAGCCAGAGGTCGAACAGGCGCAGCCAGCGGGCGTTGGCGCCCTCGTGCACCAGGCGGTCCTCCAGCTCGAAGCCCGCGCCGAGGATGAGCGGGGTCCAGCTCTTGGCGCCCTCGCGGGCGGTGAACACGAAGCGGGAGCCCGGTTTCAGCACCCGGAACACCTCCGCGAGGGCGGCGGCGCGGTCGGGGGCGAAGGGCAGGGCGTCGACGCTGATGGCGCCGTCGGCGCTCGCGCCGCCCAGGCCGGTGTCGTCGAACCCGCCGCGGACGAAGGTGGCGCGGCCCGCCAGGCCGAAGGACTGGGCGCGGGCGGTCGCGGCGCGCACCGCCCCGGCCGAGTGGTCCACCCCCACCACCGACGAGTTGGTGGCGCGGGCCAGCCACAGGCCGGGCCCGCCGCGGCCGCAGCCCAGGTCGAGCAGCACCTCGCCGGGGAACAGCCGCAGCCGGGCGACGGCGGTGCCCAGCAGCCACCACGAGCAGGAGCTGAACGTGCCCAGCTCCACCGGGCAGTCGTCGCCCCACGCCTCGGCGTACAGGCGGTGGGTGAGCGGGATCTGCGCGCCGGTGGTGGTCACGGGCGCGACGCTACCCTCCGCGTCCGGCCGCTCACCGGTCAGGTGCTGCGGCGCAGCGTGCGGGTGACGCCCGCGGCGACCGTGGTGGCCAGCACCCAGCCCAGGGCGATCAGCGACGCGGAGATCCACTGCGACGCCCCCGCCACCGCCCACTTGTTCTTGTGCCCGAAGTCGACGATGGGCACCAGCAGGTCGAGGGTGTAGAGCACCGGGTTCCAGTGGATCTGGTCGTCGGTGTTGGCGATCTCCGGGGCGTCGTGCGCGCCGAACCAGACCGAGCCGAGCACCAGGAACACCAGCAGCCAGGCCAGGGCGCGCGCGGGGCGGTACCCGTAGCCGACCATCAGCCGCTGCAGCAGGCTCCACAACCGCACGCCGGGGCCGAGCCGGGCGCCGTCGGCCAGCGCCCGGTAGCGCAGGCGCTGCTTCTCCACCAGGACGCGGGCGGCCAGCTCCTCGGTGCCGGACGCGCGCAGCACGGCGGCGAACTGGTCGTAGGGGCCGGGCCGGTAGACGCCGAACATCGCCGCGCGCATCCACGACAGCCGCTCGGCGACGGCCGCGTCGTCGTCGAGGCCGATGGGCGTCGACAGCGCGTCGTAGCGGAAGTCCTCCAGGTCGATGCCGCCCTCGGCGCGCCAGAACGTGCCGTTGTCGCCGAGCGTGGCGCACTCGGCGTAGCGCAGGTCGATGCGCCCGCGCGGCACCGACCGCACCCGCACGTCCAGCTCCAGGGTGCGCACGCCGAAGGCGTTGAGCGCCACCGTGGTGCGGCCCGCGCCCAGCTCGGCGCCCGCGAAGTTGGCCATCCGGCCGACCTCGGCGCGGCGGGCGCGGATCTCCCCGGAGGCGGCGAACGGGGTGGGGCCGTCGGCGGCGCAGATGAGGTCGCGGCCGATGCGGGCCACGCGCAGGTCCAGCAGCGGCTTGGTGGTGCCGTCGGGGAAGTGGCCGGGGCGCAGCAGCCTGCTGCCGCGCAGGTCCAGGTTGGCCGCGACGGTGGCACCGGGCAGCAGCACCGAGCCGAACACCAGCACCCCGCGCAGGTTGAGGTTGCCGCCGCAGGTGAACCGCCTGCCCTCCACGGCGTCGCCGTCGCGGTTGTTCAGCACCGACCCGTCGAACAGCGCGGTGGCCTGGACGGTGACGTCGACCAGCCGCACCTGCCCGGCGAAGCGCGCCTCGCGGGCGTCGAGGCCGCCGCGGATCTGGGTGCCGTCGAGGTGCACGGCCCGGTCGGGGAACGGGGCGCCGGGGCGGGTGCCGCCGACCCGCTCGGTGAACAGCTCCTCCTGCGGGTGCCCGCCGGAGAGGTCGACGAGGGCGTGGTTGAACCGCAGCGACCCGCCGACGGTGGCGTTGACGATGCGGACCGTGCCGGTGCTGGCGAACCCCCGGTCCAGGTTGACGTTGCCCTCGACCCGGCAGCGGTCGGCGACCAGGGTGGCGTTGGCGTCGAAGAACGGGTCGTCGGCCACCACCTGCGGCACCGGCTCGGTGCGCGGGGACAGCGCGGCGCCGCGCATCGAGAAGTCGCTGTCCACCTTGGCGCTGGGCAGGAACACCTGGCCGACGGCGCGGAACGGGGTGCCCGCCGGGTCGGCGTTGAGGTAGAGGTTGCCGCTGGTCTGCAGGCCGTTGCCGTTGAGGGCGAACCCGGTGGGGTTGCGCAGCAGGGCGCCCGCGAGGTTGACGTTGCCGCCGCAGCGCAGACCGGGCACGCGCACCTCGCCGGTGGTCTCCAGCCGGGCCGCGAGCAGGGCGCCGACGAGCTGCAACCGGTCGGCGTGCAGGGCTGGCTCGCCGGGGTCGGCGGTGATGCGGCACCCGCTGAGCACCAGCGAGCCGCGCACCTGGGCGTCGGTGAGGTCGATGGTGCCGCGCACGGCGGTGCGCTGGGCGAAGCGGACGTCGTTGTCGCTGGTGAGGTTGCGCGCCCGCAGGCCGGGCAGCGCGCAGCCGCTGAACTCCACGCCCGCGATCCTGGCCTGGCGCAGGTCCGGTGCCTCGTCGAAGCGGCAGCGGGTGAACTCCAGCAGGTACGGCGACTCCACGCCGCGCAGGTCCAGCAGGCCGGTGACGTGCCGGTCGGCGATCCGCACGACCGGGATGGTGCTGCGCCGCCTGCGCAGCACGCCGCGCTCGTCGGGCTGCTCGGTGACCCGGCGGACGACCTCGGCGGCGGCCAGCCGGGCGGAGGCGGGCGGGTCGGGGTCGTGCGGGTCGAAGCCGATGCGCACGTCGTCGGCCACGCGGCCACCCCCTGTCGCCCCGAGCGGGGGCGACGCCGCGCCGCCCACCGGCCGCCCAGTGTGTCAGGCGACCGGTGGGGTCGCGGTCAGTCCTGGTGGTTCGGGTTCAGCACGCGCGCCAGGAACGACTTGGTGCGCTCGTGCTGCGGGTTCCCGATCACCTGCCCGGGCGGGCCCTCCTCGACGACGCTGCCGCCGTCCATGAACAGGACCTTGTCGGCCACCTCGCGGGCGAACTGCATCTCGTGGGTGACCACGAGCATCGTCATGCCCTCCTGGGCCAGCTGGCGCATGACCGACAGGACGTCGCCGACCAGCTCCGGGTCGAGCGCGGAGGTCGGCTCGTCGAACAGCATCACCCCGGGTTCCATCGACAGCGCGCGGGCGATCGCCACGCGCTGCTGCTGCCCGCCGGACAGCTTCGCCGGGTAGGAGCCCTCCCGCCCGGCCAGCCCGACCCGCTTCAGGTTCGCCTTGGCGACCCCCTCGGCCTCGGCCTTGCCCCGCCCGAGCACCTTGCGCTGGGCGATGGTCAGGTTCTCCAGGACGGTCAGGTGCGGGAACAGGTTGAACTGCTGGAACACCATGCCCACCCCGCGCCGGGCGGCGTTGAGGTCGACGTCGGGGTCGGTCAGCTCGACGCCCTCGACGACGACGCTGCCCTGGTCGGGCTGCTCCAGCAGGTTCACGCAGCGCAGCAGCGTCGACTTGCCCGACCCGGACGGGCCGATGATGCACACCACCTCGCCCGCCTCGACCTCGCAGTCGATGCCCTTGAGCACCTCCAGGTCGCCGTAGGACTTGTGCAGCCCGGTGATCGTCACCGCGGGGCTCATCGCGCCCTCCCCTGCTTGGCCTCCAGCCGCCGCACCAGGTAGCCCAGCGGCAGCGTGATGACCAGGTACATGGCGCCCGCGAGCACCAGCGGCGTGGAGTCGCCGGTGTCGTTGGCCAGGTCGCCGCCGAACTTGGACAGCTCGGTGGTCAGCGAGCTGACGCCGAGCACGAACACCAGCGAGGAGTCCTTGAACAGCAGGATCAGCTCGTTGGTCAGCGGCGGCACGACCACCCGCAGCGCCTGCGGGATGACGATCGACACCATCGCCCGCGAGTGCGGCATGCCCAGCGACCGCGCCGCCTCCATCTGCCCCTTGGGCACCGCCTGGATGCCCGCCCGGAACGTCTCGGCCATGTAGGCGGCCGCGACCAGGCCCAGCGCCACCGCGACGGTGCCGTACTGCTCGAACGGGAAGGTCAGCCCGGGGAAGGCCACCGGCAGCCCGAACCCGAAGATCAGGAAGACCACCAGGGCGGGCAGGCCGCGGAAGACCTCGACGTAGGTCAGCGCCACGGCCCGGTAGACCGCCACCGACGACAGCCGCATCATCGCCACGACCAGGCCGACCACGAAGCCGACGACGTAGGCCGACAGGGTGTAGATGACGGTGTTCTTCAGCGCGGTCGTGATGATGTTCGGGAACGCCCGCTTGGCGACGTCCCAGTCCAGGAAGTACTCGCGCACCGCGGCCCAGTCCGCCGTCAGCGCCACCACCACGACGACGGCGACGAACACCGCGTACTGGGCGTAGCGGCCGATCCTGGCGCGCTGCCTGGGGCTCATCCCGCTGCGCTTGGCGGGGGCCCCGGGGGTCGGTTCCGGCATCGGTCGGGTCAGCCCGCCGCGGGCGTGGACTCGGGCTTGGAGCCCATCCACCTCTCGTAGGTGCTCGCCCACGTGCCGTCCTTGATGGCGGTGTCGAGGGCGTCGTTCAGGGTCTTGAGCAGCTCGGGGTTGCCGCCCTTCTTCACCGCGAACCCGTACTGGGCACCGGTCTTGATCTGCGCGGAGATCTCGAACTTGTCCTTGAGCTCCGGCCGCTTGAGCCAGTCGTTGACCACCGGCAGGTCCTGCAGCAGCGCGTCGACCTGCCCCGACTGGAACGCCAGCAGCTGCTTGGCCGAGTCCTCGTACTCGGTCGGCGTGAAGCCCTTCTCGGTGGCGTAGTCGAGGCTCGTGGTGCCCCGCTGCACGCCCAGCCGCTTGCCCTTGAGCTGGTCCAGGCTGCTCACCCCGGACCCCTTGGGCACCATCAGGGCGATCACCTCGTCGAAGTAGGGCCGGGTGAAGTCCAGGCTCTGCTTGCGCTCATCGGTGATCGTCATGCCCGCCGCCGCCACGTCGCAGCGCCCGGAGTTCAGCGCCGCCCCGGACTTGATGCTGTCGAACTGGATCTCCACGAACGTCTGGGTCACCCCCAGCTTCTTCGCCGCCAGGTCCACGAGGTCCACGTCGAACCCGACCACCTTGTCCCCCTCCCGGAACTGGAAGGGCGGGTACGGCAGGTTCGTGCAGGTGTTCAGCTCACCGGCCTTGACCAGCTTGACCCCGCTCGCGGTGGTGTCCCCACCCCCGCCCCCGCAGGCGGTGACCGCCAGCGCCAGCGCGGGCAGCAGGGCGAACACCTTCAGCTTGGATCGAAGCGCCACGGCGTCACTCCTCGTGTCTCATCCTCGGTCGAGTGCGTGCATCCTGCCACCGCCCACCCCGATCGGGCCGTCACCGTGAATTTGTCACACGTACGCAGCGCGTTCGTTGCCCCCCGGTGATGCGGACACCCGGCCAACGCCGAACGGCCACCCCCGGGCACCGCGCCCACCCACCAAGCCGGTGGGCAACCGGTCAATTCCGCACAACCCGATCAGCCCAGTGCCGTATCCTCCGGTCACACAGAGGTGACGACACGCGCACAGGGGGAAGCACCAGCATGACGTCAGCCTTCCAGAGCATCAACAACTCACTCGGCGCCATCGGCAGCGCCGCGGGCGCCGTCGCCGCGGCAGCGGGCGCCCAAGCCGCGGGTGGCGGCAAGTTCTCCTTCAGCCCGGAGGAGATCGAAGGCATCGCCAAGGACTGGACCGACCTGGCGAGCCAGTACTTCGCGTCCTACAACGACACCGAGCGCGTGGTCATCGTGGGGCCGGGGAACGAGGACGCCAGTGACGGGCAGGCCCAAGCGGCCATGCAGTCGTGGCAGCTGTACCGGGAGTCGCTGCTGCAGAAGTACGAGTACAGCGCTGGTCAGGCGCAGAAGTTCCACGACTCGCTCGCCGCGTACCGGGGCACGGACTCGGTCAACGTGCGCGACCTGATCAACTCGGGCAACGGGGGCTCGACCGGTGGTCGCCGCGTCCCGGGGGGGATCTGACGTGGGGCGTTCGGCAGCTGTGGCCTGTGCGCTGGGGGTGTTGCTCCTGTCGGCCTGCACCAGCCAGGAGGCGGGCAGGCCGACGTCTCCCCCCAACCCCGGCACCTCCTCCACCGCGGACCCGACGACGGCTCCGTCGTCGGGGGGTGGTGGCGAGCAGGCGCCCGGGGTGGACAACCCCTTGGACGTGTCGAAGTTCGCTGGTGAACCCTGCACGGGCCTGACCGCGGCCCAAGCGGGCGAACTGGGTGTCGAGAACGGCACGCCGGACACCGGGGCGGCGAGCAAGAGCTGCACCTGGAACAACCAGTATGGCGCCCAGGTCAACCTGGCGTTCTTCGACAACCGCGGTCTCGACGCGATCTTCGCGGCGGAGCGGTCGGGCGCCTTCACCCACTTCGAGCGGGTGGACGACGTGGACGGCTACCCGGCGGTGGTGGCGCTCACCAACGACCGGCGGGGCAAGGGCGAGTGCTCGCTGTGGGTGGGCGTGGCCGAGGACAGCACGATCTCGCTGGCCACCGCGCAGTCGAGGGAGAACGTGGGCACGACCGACCCCTGCTCGGTGAGCACGCGGGTCGCGGACCTGGTGGTGAAGACCGTGAAGGCTGGGGGCTGACATGGCGGGTATGACCGGGCACGACATCTACGTCGCGATGACCTCGGGGCCGGGGGTCTCTTCGCTGGCCGACGGGTATTCGGCGGCGGACGTGGAGGCGCGGAAGGAGGCGGAGCGGGCGGAGCGGATCCGGCTGCTCGCCAACCGGACCGCGGCCGGGTGGCAGGGGGAGGCCGGGGACGCCGCGTACGGCGGGGCCGGGCCCATCGCGGACGCGACGCGGCTGGGGGCGGCGAACCTGGAGCAGACGCACACGCTGCTGCAGGACCAGGTGCAGGAGTTCAGCGCCAGCAAGGCGCGGTTGGAGCCGATCCCGGCGGCGCCGCCGGAGACGGGGTTCCTGGATGACCTGACGCCGTGGGACACCGACACCGAGGACCAGGTCAACCAGTACAACCAGAGTTCGCAGCAGAACATCATGGTCTACGCCGCCTACGACAACTCCAGCCAGGCGAACAGCTATGAGCTGCCGACGGACTACTCGAACCTGGTGGACCCGGGTGGGGAGATCTCGGTGACGCCGCCGCCCGGGGGGACGGAGAACCCGGGGGTGAACCCGCCCGGGGGGCGCAGTGAGGTGAGCGTTCCCGGGGGGACGCAGTCGACGTACTCGCAGAGCTATGTGCAGCAGCAGACTGCGCCCTCGCACTACGTGCAGCCCCAGGGTGGCACCGGCGGGCCGGTGACGACCGGGCCCGGGGGGTCGAACCCGAACCAGACGACGCCTTCCTGGGCTGGGACGACGCCGGTGGGCGGTGGTGGCACTCGGCCGCCGTACTACAACCCGAACGGGCCGTACAACCCCGGCAGCCAATGGGGCCAGAACGGCGCCGCCGGCCCGTTCGGACCCGGGCGGCCGTTCGGGGGCGGCGGGACAGGGAGCGGGACCGGCGGCGGCGCTGGCGGGGCGGGAGCCCGCGGCGGCTTCGGGCCGGGCGGCTCAGGGGTCGGCGGCGGTGCCGGGACCGGCGGCGGAGCTGGTGCAGGCGCTGGTGAAGGGGCGCACGGTGGCCCCCGGCCCGGCGCGGGTGCAGGTGCGGGCGCTGGTGAGCACGGGGCTTCCGGGCGTGGCGGGCTGCTCGGTGGCGCTGCCGCCGAGGAAGGTCGGACCACCGGGGGGCGTGGTGGTCAGGCGGGGGCCGGGATGGGGGCCGGGGGCGGCCGTGGTCAGGGCGGGGAGGACGAGGAGCACGAGCGGGCTTCGTTCCTCATCGAGGACGACCCGGAGGCCGTGTTCGGCACCGATGAGATGACCGCGCCGCCGGTGATCGGGGGTTAGGGGTGCGGACCTCGGATCGGGTGGAGCTGTCGACGGAGTCGGTCCACCGGTTGTGCGAGGCGCACGGGTTGGGGGAGCCGCACACCTTCTTCGCGGGGGGTGCGCGGTACTACCCGCTCGGGCGGCGGCAGGAGGCGGACGCGCAGCTGCGGCGGGAGTTGGAGGCCGCCGGGGTGAACGGGGTGCGGGGGGTGGACCCCGGGTTCCTGGAGCTGCTGGAGGCGGTGCAGCGGGCGGCGGCGGAGTTCTACGGGTGGATGCAGGACGACGAGGGGCCGTACTCGGTGCTGACCGCGCAGGCGGGGCGGACCGGGGTGCTGGCGCAGAAGGTGGGGGACCGGGTCACCTTCGAGCGGGTGGACCCGGCCCGGGTGCTGGACTCCTTCGTCTACCGGCTGCCGAACGTGCAGGCCTCGCGGGGGGAGGCGATCTCGGTGCTGGAGGCCGACTTCGCTCAAGCCGCCCCGGGTGGGGGCGGGTTCGCGATGAGCGGGCCCCGGTCGGCGCGGGTGCCAGAGGCGCGGCGGTTGGACGCGCTGCTGAAGGCGCCGCGGCGCGGGGGCGCGAAGCTGTACACGGCCAAGCGCAACCACCTGGGGACCCGGGTGCGGGCGGCGGACTGGTTGACCGTGATCGACCTGCCGGACGGGCGGTGGGCGCTCTACCGGGCGCGCGGGCGGGGGGAGGCGGCGATCAGCGCCGTGCCGGGGGCGCCGCAGTTCCTGCGCAAGCGGCTGGCTGAGCTGCACGCCACGATCGGCTGAGCCCGGCTACCCTGCGGGGTCGTGGACGGCGACCTCCCTTACGAACGCATCATCCCCGGGGACAAGTGGCTGGGCTCGCTGCTGGCGGGCGCGGTCGGCGACGCGCTCGGGGCGCCCGTGGAGTTCCTGCGGATCGAGCAGATCCGGGAGCGGTACGGCCCGGACGGGATCACCGACTACGACCGGGCCTACGGCGGGGTCGGGCAGATCACCGACGACACCCAGATGACCCTGTTCACCCTTGAGGCGATGATCCGCGGGCACGTGGGCAGGCGGTTGGGGTACTTCGACCAGCAGCCGGTGTCGGTGGTGCAGCACGCCTACCAGCGCTGGTTCCACACCCAGGGCCCGGAGTGGCACCGGGCGGGCGGGTCCTACGCGATGGAGGCCGAGCCGGACGGGTGGCTGGTCAAGGAGCGGGCGCTGTTCTCCCGGCGGGCCCCGGGCGGGACGGTGATGACCGCGCTGAAGTCGTTCGCCGCGGGCGCCGAGCGCGGGTCGATCAAGCACCGGCTCAACGACTCCAAGGGCTGCGGGGCGGTGATGCGGGCGGCGCCGTGCGCGCTGTGGTCGGAGGACCCGCTGGACGCGTTCGTGGTCGCGGCGCAGGCCGGGGCGCTGACCCACGGGCACCCGAGCGGGTACCTGTCGGCGGGCGCGCTGGCGTTCCTGGTGCACCGGCTGCTCGACGGCGCGGACCTGCCCTCGGCGCTGACCGAGGCGCGCGCCGAGCTGGTGACCTGGGACGACTCGGCGGAGACGGTGGAGGCGCTGGACAAGGCGGTGAAGCTGGCCGAGTCGGGCAGGCCGACCCCGGAGCAGCTGGCCGACGAGCTGGGTGGCGGCTGGGTGGGCGAGGAGGCGCTGGCCATCGGGGTGTGCGCGGCGCTGGTGGCCGGGGACGACCTGCGCGGCGGGCTCGTCCTGGCGGTCAACCACTCCGGTGACAGCGACTCCACCGGGTCCATCTGCGGCAACCTGATGGGCGCGCTGCTGGGCGCGGACGCCATCCCGCGGACGTGGCTGGACCGGTTGGAGCTGCGCGAGGTGATGGAGCAGCTGGTGCGCGACTCGCTGGTGGAGTTCAGCACCGCCGACTCCCTGTCGGTGCCGGACTGGCAGCGCCGCTACCCGGCTTGGTGAGATCCTTCCGCGACGACTCCCGGAGGAGGCAGTGGTGAGCCAGCCGCAGTTCGGCGGGGACGGGTACCAGACCGAGCAGGAGGTGCGCCGGTGGGCGGCCGACGTCGAGGCCAAGGCCCAGCGCTACCAGCAGATGCAGGCCGAGGTGGCGGCGGTGTCGGTCACCGAGTCCTCCCGCGACGGCGTGGTGCGGGTGACGGTGGACGCCACCGGCGCGGTGACCGACCTCGACATCGGTGACCGGCACGCCGAGCTGTCCGGGGCGGAGCTGTCCCGCGAGGTGCTGACCACCATGCGCCGGGCCCAGTCGCGGATCACCGGGTCGGTGGCCGAGGTGATGGAGCGGACCGTGGGCGACGACCCGCAGACGGTCGCGGCGGTGGTGGGTTCCTACCGCGAGCGGTTCCCGGAACCGGAGCCCGAGGACGGGCGTCACACCGGGAGCCCGGTGGAGGAGATCTCCTTCGACCGGCCGGACGACCCCGGCCCCGGCACCCAGCCCCCGCGGCGCCGCCCGCCCCGACGGCCCCGCCCCGACGACGATGACGACGACAACCCCTGGGGCAACGGCTCCATCCTCAGCTGAACCCCGCTCAGCCGACCCCCAGCGCAAAGGAGTCCCCCGGTGCCCGACGGCTACGGAGTCCTCGTCGACGAGCTGGGCGCGCACGCGTCCCGGCTCGACGCCCTGCACGACCGCCTCGACCAGGCGTTGCAGGCCGCGAACCAGGTGAACCTGGGGACGCAGGCGTACGGCGTGATCTGCCAGTTCTTCGTCCCGATCGTCGCGTCGGTGAGCACGCCCGGCGCGGAGTCGATCGGGGAGTCGTCGCAGACCGTCGCCGAGACCGCCCGCGGGGTGCGCGACACGGCCGGGTCCTACGACAACACCGAGGCCGCCAACACCCAGCCCTTCTCCGGCGGTGCCCGGTGACGAACCCGCTGGTCGCGGAGCGGCAGGACTCGACGCGGGCCTACACCGGCATCGGCATCGTCGAGTCGGCGGCGGACGTCTACCACGGCGTGCAGGACGGGTCGTGGGTCGAGGGCGGGCTGGGGGTGGCGGGCGGCGGCCTGGAGGTGCTGTCGCTGGCGCTGGACCCGATCGGCACCCTCGGGCAGTACGCGGTGTCGTGGCTGATCGAGCACGTCAAGCCGCTGCGGGACGCGCTGAACTGGCTGGCTGGCGACGCCGACCAGATCGCGGCGTACGCGGCGACGTGGAAGAACGTCGAGCAGGCGGTGTCCGGGGTCGCCGCGGACTTCAAGACCGAGGTCACCAACGGCACCGCGGGCTGGACGGGCCCGGCGGCGGAGGCCTACCGGCGCAACACCGCGCAGCAGAACCAGCACATGGCGGCGGCGGCGACCGGCGCGGGCACCATCGGCACCGTCGTGGAGGTGGTCGGCGCCCTGGTCGGCACGGTCCGCGGCATCGTGCGCGACCTGGTGGCCGAGTGCGTCTCGACGCTGCTGGCGCGCATCCCGCAGTGGCTGGCCGAGGCGGGCGTGACGCTGGGCCTGGCCACCCCGCACATCGTGGCCTCGGCGGCGGCGCTGATCTCCCGCTGGGTCAACCGGATCACCGACGTGATCACCAAGCTGACCCGCTCGGTGGAGAAGCTTCGGCCGATCATGGCCAAGCTGGGCGAGGTGTGGGAGGCCATCAAGTCCGGGATGCGCAAGCTGCGCACCGCCTCGCACGGCGCCGAGACCCCGGACGCGCCGAGCGCGGTGCGGTCGGCGCCGTCGGACGTGGACGCCCCCACCTCGGGCACGTCCCCGCAGCTCCAGGCCCCGCCCGCGACCACGACGACGCCGAGCCACGTGGACGCGCCGCCCGGGTCGGGCAGCCCGCAGACGACCGCGCCGTCGTCGGCCACCACCACGCCGAGCAGCGTGGACGCGCCCACCGGGTCCACAGCGCCAACCACCACAGCGGCGTCGGCGCCCCCCACCGCGCCCGCGCACGTCGACCCGCCCACCGGGTCCACCGGCGGCACCCCGCCGCACGGCACCGACCCGGTCGACCCCACCCCCGCGCACCCGGTCAACACCCGCGACTACGACCCGACGACCGGCAAGACGGTCCCGACGCGGCAGTTGCAGCACCCCGACGCCCACCTGATCGACCAGGACCTGATCACCGAGGCGAAGGCGAACCCGAATCGAGACGCCATCATCAACCAGCCAGGCGCCCCCGCCGACCACCCGTCCGTCCGCGAGCTGGTCCCCGACACCTACGACCCGAACGCGGGCCTGGGCGAGGCGGGCTGGCGCGAGCAGTACTGGCACGACGGCGAGTACGGGCAGTACGGCAACCGGCTGCTGACCTGGCCGGACGGGCAGGCGCACCCGGAGGGCTTCCACAGCCCCGAGTCGCGCACCCCGACGACGTTGCCGACCGGCACCACCATCGACCGGTTCGGCAGCCCGCGCGGCGACTTCGTCTCGCCCGCCGACACGCCCTACCCGCAGCGCGGCCTGCCGCCGGACAACCTGCAGGCCGGGTACCACCAGTACGAGGTGGTGCGGCCGATCCCGGTGTGGGAGGGTCCGATCGCCCCGGCCATGGGGCAGCCGGGCGGCGGCACCCAGTACGTCCTCCCGCACTCCGTGGTCGACCTCGTCAACGCCGGCTACCTCAGGGAGATCCCGCTGTGAACCTCCGCGCCCTCGGCACCGCCCTCGACGACATCGGCCTGGAACCGGGTGTGGTGGCGCTCGGCGGCCGCGACGAGCAGTGCTGGTGCATCCACGGCACGCCCGCGGGCGTGTGGCAGGTGTACTGGATGGAGCGCGGGCAGAAGAACCACCTGGTCGAGCTGCCCGACGAGAGCTCGGCGTGCGAGCTGCTGCTGGGCAAGCTGACCTACAGCCAGCTCATCGCCGGGGTCGTCGGCAAGCGCTGACCCGCGGGCCGGGCCGGGCCCGGCCCGCGGTGGGGTCTCAGGACCGGGCGTGGGCGTCGAGGACGTGCGCCACGGCCGTGGTGACCCGCTCGGCTTGTTTCACGTGAAGCCACTCGTCCGGGACGTGGGCGTTGGAGTCCGAGCCCAGCGCGCCGGTGATCACGAACTGCGCCGTCGGGTACTTCTCCGCGAGCAGCCCCATGAACGGGATCGACCCGCCCAGGCCGGACGCCCGCCACGGGGCGCCGAACACCTCGGTCGACACCTCGTCCAGGGCAGCGCGCAGCCACGGCGCCAGCGGCGGGGCGTTCCAGCCGTCGGCGGCCTCGACGCGGGACAGCTCCACGCCCGCGCCGTAGGGGACGTCGGCGGTGAGCGCGTCGCGCAGCGCCGCCAGCGCCACCTCCGACGAGGCGGTGGGCGGCAGCCGGAAGCTCAGGGTCAGGGTGGTGAACGGGCGCAGCACGTTGCCCGCGTCCAGCGGCTCGGGGAAGCCGGACGCGCCGATCACCGACAGGGTGGGGCGCCAGGTGTTGTTGAGCACCAGCTCGACCTCGTCGCCGCTGACCGTGCGGGTGGTGCCCGCGAGCGGGAAGGCGCCCTTGACCGCGCCCGGGGCCGCCGCCACCGACGCGGCGGCCTCGGCGGCGCGCTCGTCGGGGACCTCGACGTGCATCTCCTTGACCCGGACCTCGCCGGTCTCGCTGTCCTCGACGCGGTCGAGCAGCTGGCGCACCACCCGGAAGGAGCTGGGGACGACGCCGCTGGCCAGGCCGGAGTGGCTGCCGGACTCCAGCACGCGGACGGTGAGGTCGACCGACACCAGCCCGCGCAGCGAGGTGGTCAGCCACAGCCGCTCGTAGTCGTGGCCGCCGGAGTCCAGGCAGACGACCAGCGACACCTCGCCCAGCCGATCGGCCAGGTGGTCGAGGTAGGCGGGCAGGTCCGGGGAGCCGGACTCCTCGCCGGTCTCCAGCAGGACCACGCAGCGCCCGTGCTGACCACCCGCGGCGCGGACGGCCTCGACGGCGGCGGTGGCGGCGTAGCCCGCGTACCCGTCGTCGGCGGAGCCGCGGCCGTAGAGCTTGCCGTCGCGCAGCACGGGGGTCCACGGGCCCAGGCCCTCGGACCAGCCGCCGACCGGCGGCTGCTTGTCCAGGTGCCCGTAGAGCAGCACGGTGCCGTTGTCGGGGGCGCCCTCGGTGGCGGGGATGTCGACGACCAGCAGCGGGGACAGCCCCGGCAGCCGGACCGGCTCGACCACGGCGCCGTCGATGCCGCGGCCGCAGATCCAGGCGCGCAGGTGCTCGACGGCGGCGTCGAGCGCCCCGGTGGTCTCCCAGTCCGCGTCGAAGTTGGGCGACAGGGCGGGGATGGCGATGAACTCCTGCAGGCTGGGCAGGATCTCCTGCGCCCACAGGGTCTCGACGGTCTGGCGTGCGGTTGTGCTGTCCACGCCCCCGATCCTCCCACGCGCGACACGCCCGCCGCGCAGGACAACGTGAGGTAGGTCACCCGAGGTCGCGGGGGCGCTCCCGGCCGCCCGGCGCCGTTCGGGCTGAGCTGGACCGATCGGCGGCTGCTCCGACGCCCGAACGTCGGCCGTCCAAGCGTTTTCCCAGCTCAGCCGCTCGCTGTGGACAAGTCCCGACGTCCGTCGCCTCGTTCGCGCGCCGGTCGCCGTGTCAGGATGTGGGAGACACCACCGCACCGGCGGTGGCCAACGCCACTACCCGTGGCGCGCCGCCCCGGCGCGGCCGCCCGGCCCGCCACGAGCGGCCGGACGGCCCCGACCAACACGAGGAGCGCACATGTCGTCTGCTGAGCAGTGGACGCACACCGAGAGGGGTGGTCCGGCCGGTGGCCGGGCGACCGAGGTGATCGCGGGCCTGCGGGGGACCAGCGAGGGCGGGCCGGAGCTGGTGCAGCTCCTCACGCCCGAGGGCGAGCGGGTCGGCAACGCCGAGTTCGACCCCTACGTCGCCGACGTCACCGCCGAGGACCTGCGCGGGCTGTACCGGGACATGGTGCTGGTGCGCCGCGTCGACCGGGAGGCCAACGCGCTGCAGCGGCAGGGCCAGCTGGGCATCTGGGTGCCGCTGCTGGGCCAGGAGGCCGCGCAGGTCGGCGCCGGGCGCGCACTGCGCCCCGCCGACATGGCCTTCCCGTCCTACCGCGAGCACGGCGTGGCCTGGTGCCGCGGCGTGGACCCCAAGGACCTGCTGGGCATCTTCCGCGGCACCGACCACGGCACCTGGGACTCGGTGGCCACCCGGTTCCACCCGTACACGATCGTCATCGGCAACCAGGTGCTCAACGCCGCCGGGTACGCCATGGGCCAGCGCTTCGACGGCCGCGTCGGCGACGACGACGGCGAGGCCACCATGGTCTTCTTCGGCGACGGCGCCACCTCCCAGGGCGACGTGCACGAGGGCTTCGTGTGGGCGTCGGTGTACGACGCGCCGCTGGTGTTCTTCTGCCAGAACAACCAGTGGGCCATCTCCGAGCCGACCGAGCGCCAGACCCGGCTGCCGCTGTACCAGCGCGCCCGCGGCTACGGCTTCCCCGGCATCCGGGTGGACGGCAACGACGTGCTGGCGACGCTGGCGGTGTCGCGCTGGGCGCTGGACACCTGCCGCCACGGCAACGGGCCGGTGCTGATCGAGGCGTTCACCTACCGGATGGACGCGCACACCACCACCGACGACCCGACCCGCTACCGGCTCTCCGACGAGCTGGAGGCCTGGAAGCTCAAGGACCCGATCGAGCGGGTGCGCGCCTACCTGATCCGGCACGAGCACGCCGAGCACGAGTTCTTCGACTCGGTGCAGGCCGAGGCCGACGCGCTGGCCGCCGACCTGCGCGAGTTCTGCTTCGCCATGCCGGAACCCCCGGTCGCGCAGATGTTCGACCACGTCTACGCCGAGACCAGCCCGCAGGTGCGCGAGCAGCGCGACGAGTTCCTGGCCTACCACGCCGGGTTCGCCGGAGGTGAGCACTGATGGCCGCTCCCGTTGTCGACCAGGCCGCCGCGGACCCCGCGGTGCGGTCGCTGACCCTGGGCAAGGCGCTCAACCTGGGCCTGCGGGCGGCCATGGAGGCCGACCCGAAGGTCATCGTCATGGGCGAGGACGTCGGCAAGCTCGGCGGCGTCTTCCGCATCACCGACGGGCTGCAGAAGGACTTCGGCGAGCACCGCGTGCTCGACACCCCGCTGGCCGAGTCCGGCATCATCGGCACCGCGGTCGGCCTGGCCGTGCGCGGGTTCCGCCCGGTGTGCGAGATCCAGTTCGACGGGTTCATCTTCCCCGGCTTCGACCAGATCGTCAGCCAGGTCGCCAAGCTGCACAACCGCACCCTGGGCCGGGTGAAGGTGCCCATGGTGATCCGGGTGCCCTTCGGCGGCGGCATCGGCGCGGTCGAGCACCACTCGGAGTCCCCGGAGTCCTACTTCGCCCACACCGCGGGCCTCAAGGTCGTCTCCTGCTCCAACGCCGTGGACGCCTACTGGATGATCCAGCAGGCCATCCGGTCCGACGACCCGGTGCTGTTCTTCGAGCCCAAGCGCTTCTACCACTCGGGGTTCATGAAGGCCGACGTGGACACCAGCGCCACCCCTGCGCCGCTGTTCACCTCCCGGGTGCTGCGCCGGGGCACCACCGCCACGCTGGTCGCCTACGGCCCGTCGGTGAAGGTCGCCCTGGACGCGGCCACCGCGGCCGAGGAGGACGGGCACGACCTGGAGGTCATCGACCTGCGGACGCTGTCGCCGCTGGACCTGGCCCCGGTGTTCGAGTCGGTGCGCCGCACCGGTCGGCTGGTGGTGGTCACCGAGGCGCCGTCGGAGTCGTCGCTGAGCTCGGAGGTCGCCGCGCGGGTGCAGCAGGAGTGCTTCTACTCGCTGGAGGCGCCGGTGCTGCGGGTGGCGGGCTTCGACGTGCCCTACCCGCCCGCGAAGCTGGAGGAGCACTTCCTGCCGGACCTCGACCGGGTGCTCGACGCCGTCGACCGCTCGCTGGCGTGGTGAGCCGTGCCCACCTACAAGAGCTTCCCGCTGCCCGACACCGCCGAGGGCCTGACCGAGGCGGAGATCCTGTCCTGGTCGGTCCAGCCGGGTGACACCGTCACCGTCAACCAGGTGATCTGCGAGATCGAGACCGCCAAGGCCGCCGTCGAGCTGCCCTGCCCGTGGGCCGGGGTGGTGACCGAGCTGCACGTGCAGCCCGGTCAGACGGTGGACGTCGGCACCCCGATCCTCACCATCGACACCGACCCCGGCGGCGCGGCCGCCCCGGTCAACGGCTCCGCCCGGCCCGCCCCCGCGGCGGCGGCCCCGGCGGAGGAGGAGATGAAGCCGCTGGTCGGCTACGGCTCCAAGACCGTCACCGCCAAGCGCCGGGCGCGCCGGGGCCCGGCGGTGCCCGCCGAGACGGCCGCCGCGGCCGCGCAGAGCTCGGTGGCCGCCGCCTTCGAGCACGCCCCGGGCCCGGTGCCCGCGGCGGAGGAGGCACCCGCGGTGCCCGCGGTGGCGGCGGTCGCCGCCCCGCCCGCGCTGCCGGGCGGGTACGTGCCGCTGGCCAAGCCGCCGGTCCGCAAGCTGGCCAAGGACCTGGGCATCGACCTGCGCACCCTCACCGGCACCGGCGACCAGGGCGTGATCACCCGGTCCGACGTGCAGCAGGCCGCCGCGGCGCCCACAGCCCCCTCGGCGCCCGCCGCACCGGCCCCGGCCGCGGCCTCGGGCGGCGAGCGCCGGGTGCCGATCAAGGGCGTCCGCAAGGCCACGGCAGCGGCGATGGTGAGCAGCGCGTTCACCGCGCCGCACGTCACCGAGTTCCTGACCGTCGACGTCACCCCGATGATGGACTTCCGCGAGCGCCTCAAGGCCTCCCGGGAGTTCCGCGGCGTCAAGCTGACCCCGCTGGCGTTCTGCGCCAAGGCCGTCGCGATGGCCGTCGCCCGCACCCCGGAGGTCAACGCCTCCTGGGACGAGGCGGCGCAGGAGATCGTCTACAAGGACCACGTGCACCTGGGCATCGCGGCGGCCACGCCGCGCGGCCTGATCGTGCCCAAGGTCCGCAACGCCGAGTCCCTGTCCCTGCGCGAGCTGGCCGAGGCGCTGGAGGCGCTGACCGCCACCGCGCGCGAGGGCAAGACGCCGCCCGCCGACATGGTGGGCGGGACGATCACGATCACCAACGTCGGCGTGTTCGGCGTGGACACCGGCACCCCGATCATCAACCCCGGCGAGTCGGCGATCCTGGCCTTCGGGGCCATCCGCGACACCCCGTGGGTCGTGGGCGGGGAGGTCGTGGTGCGCAAGGTGTGCCAGCTGGCGCTGAGCTTCGACCACCGGCTCGTCGACGGTCAGCAGGGCTCGGAGTTCCTGGCCGACGTCGGCGCGCTGCTGGCCGACCCCGCGATGGCCATCACCTACTGAGCCATCACCTGCTGAACCACCGCGTGCTGGACCGGGGTGGGCTGGGCTTCGGCTCGGCCCACCCCGGTGCTTTCCGGGGAGCCCGACGGTTCAGGCGGTCGGCAGGTCGAAGTAGTTGATCAAGGAGGCGGCGAAGGCGATGTCGCCGCGCACCTTCACCTTGCCCGCCAGGAAGAGCTTGGTGAGGGTCGCGGCACCGGTGACCGCCCGCAGGAAGTCGACGGGGTCGACGGTGATGGTGACGCGGGGGTCGGCGGAGGGGTGGTCGGCCGTGGTGCAGCGGCCCCGCGCGATGAGCGTCTCGAAGCGGTCGTAGCCGCCTTCGCCCGAACCGCCGGTGAAGCGCCAGTGGACCGCCGCGCGCAGGTCGGCCGCCTTGGCCTGGTCCAGGTGCAGCCCCATGCGGCGGAAGACCTCGGTGAACACGACGTGGCGCAGGCGGGGGTGGGCCATCAGGGCGTCGAGCTGGGCGCGGGTGGTGCGGGCGAAGAAGCGGGTGAAGGTGTCGGTGCGCATCCCCGCCAGCTCCACGCCGGTGCCCGCGGTGCCGAGCATGTCCAGGGTGGCGACGAGCTGGACGAACTGGTCGGGGTCGAGCTTGGCGGGGTCGATGGCGGCGGCGAAGCCGTCCAGGTCGACGACGGCCTGGGGGGCGAGCCGGTGCCACGTGCCGCCTCGGCGCCTGCGGGTCATGGCTGGAGTGTGCCCCGGGCTCAGGGCCGCGGCAGGTCGAACAGGCTGATCAGGCCCGCGGCGAAGGCGAGGTCGCCGCGCACCTTGAGCTTGCCGGTCATGAACAGCACCGGGGCGGAGGCGTTGCTGCTGACCAGCTTGAGGAAGTCGGCGGGGGCGAGGGTGATGGTGACCCTGGGGTCCTCGGTGCGGTGGCGGCCCACGGTGCAGGTGCCGCCCTTGATGACGGTCTCGTACCGGTCGTAGCCGTCGTCGTCGGCGCCGCCGGTGAGCCGCCAGTGCACCACCGCGTGCAGGTCGCGGGTGCGGTCCTCGCGCAGGTGGTCGCCCATCCGGCGGAAGACCTCGTCGAGCACCGCGGCGCGCACCCCCGGCTCGGCCATGATCGCCTGCACCTGGTCGGTGCGGGCGTCGGCGATGAGCCGGGCGAAGGTCTTCGGGGCGATCCGGTGCAGCCCCACCTCCGCGCCCGCCCCGGCGAGGCGCACCAGCGAGCGCAGCAGCGAAATCAGGTCTTCCTTGCCAAGTTTTCCCGGATCCATTGCGCGCCCGATAGCATCCACGTCGATGTTCGACGCGGCGACGCCCGCGGCGTCGGTGCGTTCGAGCATCGCGACGAGCTCCCGCGGCTCGGGCGCACCGCTGACCCCACCGGTGTGACGTGACTCGGGCATCGGCACCTCCAAGACCTACTCACGAGTAGGCTACGGGTGGGTAGGTTGAACCGGCAAGTGGGGCATTGGGGAGGTCGCGTGAGCGTCGACGAGCACCGCAGGCCCACTCGGGTCAAGCGGCTGCCGCGTGAGGTCCGCGAGCGCCAGATCCTGGACGCGGCGGTGCGGGTCTTCTCCGCGCACGGCTACCACAGCGCGTCCATGGACGAGATCTCCGACGTGGCCGGGGTCTCCAAGCCGATGATCTACGCCTACCTCGGGCACAAGGAGGACCTGTTCGCCGCGTGCATCCGGCGCGAGGCCAGCCTGCTCGTCGAGGCCATCGCCGACGGCGTGGCCGCCGACGCCAACCCGGACATGCAGCTGTGGACGGGCCTGCGCGCGTTCTTCCGCTTCGTCGGCGAGCAGCGGGAGAGCTGGCGGGTGCTGCACCGGCAGGCCACCTCGCAGGGCGGGCCGTTCAGCGAGGAGCTGATGGGCATGCGCAGCCGGGCGATCAGCCTGGTCGACGCGCTGCTGGTGCGCTCGGCCACCAGCCGGGGCGTGCCGACGAAGTCCACCGAGGCGATGGCGGTCGCCCTGGTCGGCGCGGGCGAGTCGCTGGCCGACTGGTGGCTCGACCACCCCGACGTGCCGGAGAAGACCGTCGCGTCCTGGCTGATGAACCTGGTGTGGATGGGCCTCGGGGACCTCGTCGACGGCGCCTCCTGGCTGCCCGCCGACCACTGAGGCTCTGCCTGTTCCTCCCGCCACCCGCCCCCTCGTCCCCGCCCGGCATCGTCCCCGACTTCGCCGGACGGCCGCCGGAAAGGGCCCACCCACCTCTGGTGCTGACTACCGGTTGGTGCTGACTACCGGTGTGCGTGCAGGTCGCGCAGCAGCGCGACCTCGGCCCCGTGGTGGATGACCTCGCGGTGGATGTGGAGCACGAGGGTGCCCAGCGGCGCCTCGGCGAACGGGCCCTCCGCGGGGCCGCACGGGCGCAGCAGGCCGTCCTCGCCCAGCGACCGCACGCCCTCGACCCACGCCGCGTGCGCGTCGTCGAGCTGGCGCAGCGCCGTCGCCGCGTCGCCCGCGTAGGGGTGGGTGCCGTAATCGGTGGCGGGGCCGCCGAAGTGGGCGGCGGTGCGCGCGCCGTAGACGCCGACGACGACGTGCGCGATCCGCCAGGCGATCGTGGTGACCGGGGCGGGCTCGGGGGCGGGGAAGGCGAAGTCCACGGTGAACTCGCCCGTGCCCGGCTGGTCATCGGCCGTGCGGGGCCGCACGCCCCAGCACCCGGGCACCGGCTCCCAGTGGTACTCGGCGTCGGTGAGCCCGTCGAGCCGGGGGCGCAGCTGGTTGTCCCAGTGCCAGGTGAGCTGGTCGAGCAGTTCGCTGTTCCACGAGATCGTGCGCATGCCGGGCACCGTAGAGCCCCTCGCGGACAGCAGCAGTCCTAGAGCGCTTCCCCCGTCGGCGCGGGAGGCCCCTGGGCGGGTGCCTCGTCGCGCTGGATGAAGGTCACCGCGTCGTACGGGCGCACCTCGTCCGGGCCGGAGCGGCACGGCAGGCAGTAGCGGTCGTCCTCGCCCGCGACCAGGTGGAAGTCCGCGTCCCGGGTGCCCGCCCACACCGGCGGCCTGGTCTGCGCCCGCGCGGTCGGCCCGACCAGCTCCACCAGCGCGCCCCGGGCGTCCTGCTCGGGCACGCCGGTGCGCTCGACGAACCGCTCCACCGCGTGCGGCAGGAAGTTGACCAGCTCCAGCAGGTCCCAGCCGCGCAGCAGCAGCGGGTCGACCCGGGAGCGGGCGCGGGGGAAGGCGACGCAGTCGGTGGCCGCCCAGGTCTCGTCCGCGCCCCGGCGCGGGGCGAGCGGCAGGGCGAACGCGCCGTCGACGACGACGAAGTGCCCGGAGGGGCTGCGCCTGCCGCGCACCGGGCCGGGCAGCTCCGCCTCCGCCAGCACCACGCCGTCGGCGGCGATCCGGTCCTCCAGCCAGTCCTGGGCCCGCCACCGGTCGCCGAAGCCGAACAGGTCCGCCGCGGCCTCGGCGGCCCGCTTGGTCACGACGATGGGCCAGTCACCGGGATCCACGCCACCACCCTAGGACGCGCCAGGGCCCCCTCGCCGCGCGGCGAGGGGGCCCTGGCGCGAGCCGGTCAGAGGGTGGTGATCAGGCCCTCGATGTGCGGCTTGGGCTTGCGCGCGTCGAACAGGTCGAACTTCCAGTCCTTGCCCACCTGCTCGGCGTGGAAGCCCACCTTGGCGGGCAGCAGCACCGGCAGCTTGAACCGGACGTCCACCGTGTACGCCTCGGGCAGCCTGCCCTCGAACGCGGCCAGGCAGCGGGCCTTGGTCCACATGCCGTGCGCGATGGCCCGCGGGAAGCCGAACAGCTTCGCGGTGAGCCCGTAGAGGTGGATGGGGTTGCGGTCGCCGGAGACCTCGGCGTAGCGGCGACCGGTGTCCCCGGGCACCCGCCAGACCGCCGAGGGCGCGGGCAGCGCGCCGCGCTCACCGGGCCCGGACTCGCTGGGCGCGTCCGGGGACCCGCCGCCGCGGCGCAGGTAGGTGCTGGTGTCGTGCCAGACCACCTCGTCGCCGACGATCGCCTCGCTGATCATGTCGAACTGCTTGCCCTTGGCGTGCGGGCGCAGGTTCTCCACGTGCACCCGCAGGTCGAAGGTCTCGCCGACCCGCAGCGGCCGGTGCTGGGTGATGACGTTGGCGAGGTGCACCGAACCCACGAGCGGGAACGGGAAGTCGTCGTCGGTCATCAGCTTCACCTGCATGGGGAAGGTGAGCATGTGCGGGTAGGTGATCGGCAGCGCGTCGGTCAGCCGGAACTCGCAGACCCGGTTGTAGTCGGCGAGGTGCCCCGGGTCGACCCGCACGCCCTGGCGCACGTAGGTGCGCTCGGGCAGGGTCTTGCCGCCCTTCTTGGTGAAGCCGGTGACGACCGCCTTCGGGAAGAGCGTGCCGAGGTTGGGCGCCTCGCGCAGCACCGTCGGTGCGCCGGACATCAGGCCCCCAGCAGCGACTGGCCGCAGACCCGGACCACGTTGCCGTTGACCGCGCCGGAGGCCGGGTTGGCGTACCAGGCGATGGTCTCGGCGACGTCGACCGGCAGCCCGCCCTGCAGCATGCTGTTGAGTCGGCGGCCGCCCTCGCGGGTGACCAGCGGGATCGCGGCGGTCATCTGGGTCTCGATGAACCCGGGGGCGACCGCGTTGATGGTGCCGCCGTACTCGGCCAGCGTGGGGGCGAAGGCGTTGACCATGCCGATCACGCCCGCCTTGCTGGTGCCGTAGTTCGTCTGGCCCTGGTTGCCCGCGATGCCCGCGATCGACGACACGCCGATGATCCGGCCGTTCGGCCGCAGCACCTTGCCCTTGAGCAGGGCGTCGTTCACGCGCAGCTGGCTGCTCAGGTTCACGGCGATCACCGAGTCCCAGAGCGCTTCCTTCATGTTCGCCAGCTTCTTGTCGCGGGTGATGCCCGCGTTGTGCACGACGATGTCGACCCCGCCGTGGCGCTGGGTCAGGTGCTCGACGAGCTTCTGCGGCGCGTCGGCCGCGGTGATGTCGAGCTGCAGGGAGGAGCCGCCGACCTGGTTGGCGACGCTCGCCAGGTCCGCGCCCTGGGCCGGGATGTCGAGGGCGACCACGTGCGCCCCGTCGCGGGCCAGCACCTCGGCGATGGCCGCGCCGATGCCGCGGGAGGCACCGGTGACCAGGGCGACCTTGCCCGCCAGCGGGGCGGTCCAGTCCTCCGGCTCGACCGCGTCGCCGCCGTGCACGCCGACCCGGATGACCTGGGCGTCGACGTAGGCGGACTTGGCCGAGAGCAGGAAGCGCAGGGTGGACTCCACCTTGTCCTCCGCACCGGGCTGGACGTAGACCAGCTGCGCGGTGCTGCCCCGGACGAGCTCCTTGCCCACCGACCGGGTGAAGCCCTCCAGCGCCCGCTGGGCGATGAGCTCCAGCGGGTCGGCCACCGACTCCGGCGGGGTGCCCAGCACCACCACGCGGCCGCAGCTGCCCAGCTGCCGCATCACCGGGTGGTGGAAGTCGTACAGCTCGCGCAGCTGCTCGGGCGCCGTGATCCCCGTCGCGTCGAAGACCAGGGCGCCGAGCTTGGCGCCCCCCGCGGCGGGCGCGGTGGTCAGCACCTCGACGCCCGCGGACTTGGCGGCGGTGGCGATCGCGTCGCCGAGCCGCCCGCCCGGGGCGCCGCCGACGAGCGCGGCACCCTCCAGCGCGGGGGCCCCTGCCTTGTACCTGCGCAGCGGGGTGGGTTCGGGGAGCCCGAGACGCTTCACGAGAAGCTTCCCGACGCCCGAGGTCGTGAACTGCTGATAGCGGTCAGTCATCTGTGTGCGCCTCCCTACTCGCTAGTAAACTTACTCAAGAGTAGGTTAGGATGCTACCCCAGTTGCAAACCTGTGCCTTGGAGGACGGAATGGCCCCCAGTCGCGTGCGCCGGGTTGCGGTCCTTGGCGGGAACCGCATCCCCTTCGCCCGGTCGAACAGCAAGTACGCGAAGGCGTCGAACCAGGACATGTTCACCGCCGCGCTCGACGGCCTGGTCGCCCGCTTCGGCCTGCAGGGCGAGCGTATCGGTGAAGTGGCGGCCGGCGCAGTGCTCAAGCACAGCCGGGACTTCAACCTGGCCAGGGAGAGCGTGCTCGGCAGCACACTGTCCCCGGAGACCCCCGCCTACGACATCCAGCAGGCCTGCGGCACCGGCCTGCAGGCCATCATGGAGGTGGCCAACAAGATCGCCCTCGGGCAGATCGACTCGGCCATCGCCGGTGGCGTGGACACCACCTCGGACGCGCCGCTGGCGGTCAACGAGGACCTGCGCCACATCCTGATCGCGCTCAACAACGCCAAGACGCTCCAGCAGCGCCTGGCGCTGGCGGCCAAGATCCGGCCCAGCCACTTCATGCCCGACATCCCCAAGAACGCCGAGCCGCGCACCGGCCTGGCGATGGGCGACCACGCGGCGATCACCGCCAAGGAGTGGGGCATCACCCGGGAGGCGCAGGACGAGCTCGCCGCGTCCTCGCACCAGAAGCTGGCCGCCGCCTACGACCGCGGCTTCTTCGACGACCTGATCACCCCGTTCCAGGGGCTGACCAAGGACCAGAACCTGCGGGCGGACTCCACCGCGGAGAAGCTGGCCAAGCTCAAGCCGGTCTTCGGCGGCGCGGACGGCACCATGACCGCGGGCAACTCCACCCCGCTGACCGACGGCGCGTCGGCGGTCCTGCTCTCCTCGGAGGAGTGGGCCAAGGAGCACAACCTGCCGGTGCTGGCCTACCTGACCTTCACCGAGACCGCGGCCGTCGACTACGTCCACGGCGGCGAGGGCCTGCTCATGGCCCCGGCGTACGCGGTGCCGCGGATGCTGCAGCGCGCGGGCCTGACCCTGCAGGACTTCGACTTCTACGAGATCCACGAGGCGTTCGCCTCGCAGGTGCTGGCCACCCTGGCCGCCTGGGAGAGCGTGGACTTCGCCAAGGAGAAGCTGGGCCTCGACGCCCCGCTGGGCTCGATCGACCGGTCGAAGCTCAACGTCAACGGCTCGTCGCTGGCCGCGGGCCACCCGTTCGCCGCGACCGGCGGGCGCATCGTCGCCACCCTGGCGAAGCTGCTGGACCAGCGCGGCTCCGGCCGCGGCCTGATCTCCATCTGCGCCGCGGGCGGCCAGGGCGTCACCGCGATCATGGAGAAGCCGGAGGCGGCCGCCGCCAAGTAGGCAGCGCACCGCACGCGCCGCGGCCCCCCGGTCCTGCGACCGGGGGGCCGCGGCGTTCGCACGGGTAGCGCTTTCTTGGTTTGTATAGGCGCTGAACTAGATATCGGTAGAGCGTTCTAGCGCGGGTCGTTTCGTCTGTATGGTGCGGTTCGTGCAGCAGAGCACGCGGTGGATCGGCCTGACGGGCGGCTTGCAGGGTCGCGCGCCCCGGGGCTGGTGGTCGTGGCGCAGGGACGTGGTGCTGATAGTCCTCGCGCTGGCCGTGGCGCCGATCCCGTTGATCACCCTGCCGCTGGGTGAGTCGTGGGCAGGGCCCGCGCTCCTGCTGGCGTACCTCGGCTGCCTCGCGTGGGGGGCGGTGAGCACCGCGCTCAAGGCGCGGGAGAGGTGGCCGGTGCTGGAACTGGCCGAGGACGAGGTGCGGGTGCTCGCCCCGAGGTCGACGGCGTGGTTGGCGGTGCGCTGGGTAGACCTGGCCGACGCCGCCGCTGTCGACGGCAAGCTGGTGCTGCGGGTCTCCGGGGAGCAGCGCGCCTGGTCCGCGGAGGGTGAGCAGGTCCCGCTCCCCGCGCACGTGCAGTGCGGGGACGCCGACGGCGACGCGGCGGTCCTGCGGCACTTCCGGGCGGGCGACCGGTCCGGGATCGGGGAGCGGCTGGCGGAGGTCCAGGGGATCGTCGAGCGGGAGTGGGGAGGCGGGCGGTGGCGCGCGCACTCGTGATCGGGCTGTTCGGGGTGGTCGCCCTGCTCGCCGGGGCGTGGGCGGGGCAGCGCTCGCTGGGCGCCGCGGACGGCGGGTGGGGTGCGCGGGTGTGCGCGGCGGAGGTGAGCGCGCGGGGCTGCGCGCCTGCCTGGTTGGCGCTGCTCGCCGGGTTGCTGCTGGTGGCGACGGGGGTCGTCCTGCTGGTGGCGGCCGTCCGGGAGCGGCGCGCGTAGCGGCGTCTGGGCGACTATCGGTGGATCGCTAGAAAGCCGGATACCGTTCGACGATGGACCCGGTGCGCAACCCGTTCGCCCCCGGCGCAGGCCAGCGGCCCCCGGAGCTGGCAGGCCGCGAGAAGGAGCTGACCGCCTTCGAGGTGGTGCTGGAGCGGGTGGCCCGGGGGCGCCCGGAGCGCTCGCTGGTGCTCACCGGGCTGCGCGGGGTCGGCAAGACGGTGCTGCTCGGCGAGCTGCGGTCGATGGCCGTCCGGCGCGGCTGGGGCGCGGGCAAGGTCGAGGCCCGACCGGAGGCCGAGCTGCGCAGGCCGCTGTCGGCGGCGCTGCACCGCGCCGTGCGCGACCTGGCCGTGCGCCACCGCGCCCCGGAGCGGGTGGAGCAGGTGCTCGGGGTGCTCAAGGCGTTCGCGCTGAAGTCCAACCCGGACGGGGCCAAGCTGCGCGAGCGCTGGCAGCCGGGCATCGACGTGCCCGCCGCCACCGGGCGGGCCGACTCCGGCGACATCGAGATCGACCTGGTGGAGCTGTTCACCGAGGTGGCGGAGCTGGCCCAGGACGTCGGCACCGGGGTGGCCGTGCTCATCGACGAGATGCAGGACATCGGCGCCGACGACGTCTCCGCGCTCTGCGCGGCCTGCCACGAGCTGTCGCAGTCGGGCGCGCCCCTGGTGGTGGTCGGCGCCGGGCTGCCGCACCTGCCCGCGCTGCTGTCGGCCAGCAAGTCCTACTCCGAGCGGTTGTTCCGGTACGCCCGCATCGACCGGCTCGACCGCGAGGACGCCGACCGGGCGGTGCTGGCGCCGGTGGACCGGGAGGGCGCGGGCATCACCCCGCAGGCCCTCGACGCCCTCTACGAGCGCTCCGGCGGCTACCCCTACTTCATCCAGGCGTTCGGCAAGGCCGCCTGGGACGCCGCTCCCGCCGACCCCATCACCGCCGAGGACGTGCTGGTCGCCGCGCCCGAGGCGGAGGGCGAGCTGGCGGTGGGCTTCTTCGGCTCCCGCTACGAGCGCGCCACCCCGGCCGAGCGGGAGTACCTGCGGGCGATGGCCGACCTGGCGCACGGCCGCGACGAGGGCGTCGGCACCTCGGACGTGGCCGTCTTCCTGGGCCGCAAGCCCTCCTCGCTCTCGCCCGCCCGGGACAGCCTGATCAAGAAGGGGCTCGTGTACTCGGCCGAGCGCGGCCGGATCGCCTTCACCGTGCCGCACTTCGGCCGGTACCTGCTGCAGATGGAGGAGTAGCGGTGTCTGCGGCTCTCTAGCTCTCACCCGAGAGAGCCGTACACACACGCATCGTGTTCGTCTTCACCGGACAGACTCCGGTTGATCTTGAATCTCACCGGCGAATCGCCGGCCTGTGCCGCAGCTCACCGGCCAATCGTTTGTGTTCCGATCGTGTTACGTGCATACTTGAGGCATCGCAGCACGAGACCGATGAACCGCCGAAGGGGATGCGACACCGATGAACATCACTGCCAAGCTCCGTGCCCGCCGAGTCCAGGCGCGCAACCGGAGGGCGGTGTCCCGCGCGATCGAGCAGGCCGCCACGCCGTCGATGCGCCACGAGCTGATCACCCTGGCCCAGAACCAGCAGTACACCTGGCGCTGAGCCCCGCCCGGGAGTGATCCGGAACACATCTCGCGTTCCGTGTAACACCCCTGGCGCACCGCACGATGAACCGGTTGACCCCGTAGTGCTGGCGGACCCCCGACCTGGCAGCACTACGGGGTTTCCGCATGTCCGGGGTAGGTGCGACTGGCCGCGCAGGGCATACTGCCGCCGTGTTCATCGGCGTTGACGTGGGCGGGACCAAGGTCGCCGCCGGAGTGGTGGACCCGAGCGGCGTGGTCGTGTGGCGCGAGCAGCGCCCGACCCCGCGCTCGACCTCGGCGGAGGAGGTCTTCGCCCCCGTCGCCGAGCTCGTCCGCGCCGCCCTGGCCGCCCACCCGGGCGCCGAGGCGGTCGGCATCGGCTCCGCGGGCCCGATGAACACCCCCGCGGGCACCGTCTCCCCGCTCAACATCCACGCCTGGCGCGGCTTCCCGCTGCGCGACCGCGTGGCCGAGGTGGCCCGCCTGCCCGCGCGCCTGGCCAACGACGGCACCTGCATGGCCCTCGGCGAGCAGTGGGTCGGCGCGGGCCGCGGCTCGTCGGCCCTGCTCGGCATGGTGGTGTCCACCGGCGTCGGCGGCGGCCTGGTCCTCGACGGCGCACCGTTCGCGGGCCGCACCGGCAACGCGGGCCACGTCGGCCACTTGGTGGTCGACCCCGACGGCGACCCGTGCCCCTGCGGCGGCCGCGGCTGCGTCGAGGCCGTGGCCAGCGGCCCCAGCCTCGTCCGCTGGGCCCGCACCCAGGGCTGGCAGGCCCCCGAGCACGCCGACGCCGCCCACCTCGCCGCCGCCGCCCACCACGGCGACCCCCTCGCCCGGGCCGCCTTCACCCGCGCGGGCCGCGCCGTCGGCCTCGCCGTCGTCGCCGCCGCCGCCCTCTGCGACCTCACCCTCGCCGTCATCGGCGGCGGCGTCGCCAAGACCGGCGACCTCCTCCTGGGCCCCGCCCGCGCCACCGTCGCCACCCACGCCACCATGGACTTCATCCGCGACATCGCCATCGTCCCCGCCACCCTCGGCCAGGACGCGGGCATCGTCGGCGCCGCGGGCCTGGTCGTCCCCCGCTGACCCACCCCGCAGACGCCCCGATCACCCGCGCGCTCCCGCTGGGGTCCCCCGGGCAAGGGGACCCCTGTTTTCAACGTTACCGCTGGTCAGGGCGGCAAGGAAGAACGGGCGGCGGGCTGTGGATGGTTCGGGCGGCCTGTGGATAGAGGGCGGGGCGCGGTGGGGGAGTCAGGACCTGGGGGTGCGGCCCATGAGGTAGAACTCGGGGTTCGGGTCCAGGGCCATGAGGTGCGCCAAGCGGTTGGACATGGCGAACAGGGCGGTGATGGCGCCGGTGTCCCAGACCTCGTCGTCGGTGAGGCCCGCGGCGCGGGCGGCGGCGAGGTCGTCGTCGGTGAGGGTGGCGGGTTCGAGGGCGAGGGTGAGGGCCAGGTCGACGATGGCGCGGTGGCGGGGGGACAGGTCGACGGCCCAGGGGTTGGTGGCGACCTTGTCCGCGAGGTGGGGGTCCTTGGCGCGGATCCGCAGGATGGCGCCGTGGGCGACGACGCAGTAGGTGCAGCCGTTGGCGCCGGAGGTGGCGACCACGACGAGTTCGCGCTCGGCCTTGGTCAGCCCGTCGGGGCGCTCCATCAGCGCGTCGTGGTAGTCGAGGAACGCGCGCAGCTCGGCCGGGCGGTGGGCGAGGCCGAGGAAGACGTTGGGGACGAAGCCGGACTTGTCGGCGATGGCGGTGATCCGGTCGCGCAGGTCCTGCGGGAGGGCGGACAGGTCGACGACCTCGAAGCGGCTCAGCGGCATGACCGGACGCTAGGCCATGTCCCGCGAACCGCCACCCGGCGTGCCCGGCCTGACCGGCATCGTGCACGGCTCGGGCGCGTGGACGGTGCGTCCCTCCGGGGAGCGCATCCCCGGCCTCGCCGCAGGGGCGACGAGGGTGTCACCCGTTCCGGGTGCTATGCGCGGAGGGTGACGTGAAACCGCGTAATCGGACAGCGGTGGACACCGGCGCCCAGGGTGGTCATTGCGTTGACAACTGACTAATCGTGACGTACTCCGTCCCGACAGCGGACGATCGAACCTGGCGCACCTGCGCCAAGTGCCGTAGCAACGGGTGTACAGCTCACCCGATCGGTGACCCGCATCACTGCCTACCGTTCGGCGCTGAACACGCTCCGTTTATCGTCTACTCCGGAGTAGACGGCCCTCCGGGCCGTGCGCGGGTGCAGACTATGCGTAACCGCAGTACCACGAAGGAGTTCGTCGCCTTGGCCGTGACAGGAACGGAGTCCACCCGGGTGGACGTCCGACGCACCCTGCACCTGACCTTCACCCCGGAGAACCCGGAGGTGGACGTCGTCGCCACCGCCCCCACCGTCGACCTGGCCCGCCCCGGGCAGCACCCACCCGCGCCGACCGCCCGCGAGCGGGTGCTGGTGATCGCCGAGCACCTGGTCGGCGGGTGGGCGCCGACCCTGCGCGCCGCGCTGCTGATGCTCGCCGCCATGGTGGGCTTCCTGGTGTTCGTCGCGCTGGTCGTCGGCCCGCTGGCCGCGCTCATCGGCGTCGGCGGCCTCGCGGCCGTCATCAGCACCACCCGCAGGCGGTAGGCGGTCCCTCCCGCGACGAGGCCCCGCACTCCCCAGGAGCGCGGGGCCTCGTGCACACCGGGGAGGCCGCTGAGCAGCGGCCTCCCCGGCCAAGCCCGGCGCCCCTATCTGAGCCGGGGCGTGCCATCTCCAGCCAGCCGAATCCTCACCCGGCGCCGCCGCCGGTGGTCACAGGACCAAGCCTGGACGATGCCGAACAGCCGTCGCGCCAAGCCGGGAACGATGCCGCACAGCACCCCCAGGCACTACGCCAACGTCCCCACCCCGCACCGTCCCCCGGCGGCCGTGAGACCAAGCCGGGGACGATGCCGGGCGGGGACGAGGGGGCGGGCGGCGGGAAAAATCAGAGCTAGTGCGCCCCGACCTCCCGGAGGTTCTTGTCGCCGTCGTCGGCGTGGTAGTCGTCCGGGTTGGTCTTGTCGATGCCGTTGTCGGCCTTGAGCTTGCGGGCCACGGCGGTGACGACGACCGCGACCAGCAGGTTGGCCACCAGCGCGACGATGCCGACGTAGATCTGCACCTGCGAGCCGATGAACGGCTTCCAGCCGAACAGCGACAGCTTGTCCAGCGCGAGCGCCGAGCCGCCGAAGTGCGCCTTGCCGGTGTTGGGGTTGCCGATGTTGTAGAGCAGCCACAGGCCCCACGCCATGCCCACGACCCAGCCCGCGATCAGGCCCCGCACGTGCAGCCAGCGGGTGTAGAGCGCGATGGCCACCGCGGGCAGCGTCTGCAGGATGATCACGCCGCCGATGAGCTGCAGGTCGATGGAGAACTGCGGGTCGATGAACACGATGACCAGCACCGCGCCCAGCTTGACCAGCAGCGACGCCAGCTTGGCCTGCTTGGCCTCCTGGGCGGGGGAGGCGTCCTTCTTGATGTACTCCTTGTAGATGTTGCGGGTCCACAGGTTCGCCGCGGCGATCGACATGATCGCGGCGGGCACCAGGGCGCCGATGCCGATGGCGGCGAAGGCCACGCCCGCGAACCACGGGGAGAACTCGTTCTGGAACAGCACCGGGATGACGGTGTTGGAGTCCGGCTTGCCGGTGGCCTGGTTGAGGATCGGCTTGAGGCCGGGGGAGGCGATCGCGACCAGGCCGAGCAGCGCGAGCAGGCCGAGCAGGAACGAGTACGCGGGCAGCGCCGACATGTTCCGCTTGATCACCGTGCGGCTCTTGGAGGCGAGCGTGCCGGTGATCGAGTGCGGGTAGAGGAACAGCGCCAGCGCCGAGCCCAGCGCCAGGGTCGCGTACTGGAGCTGGTTGTTCGGCGTCAGCAGCAGCCCGTCGGCCGGGTTGGGCGTGGCGTCGAACTTGGCCTGGGCGGAGGAGAAGATGTGCCCCCAGCCGCCGAGCTTGATGGGCAGGTAGACCACCGCGACGATGATCACCAGGTACACCAGGATGTCCTTGACGAACGCGATCAGCGCGGGCGCGCGCAGGCCGGACTGGTAGGTGTAGAGCGCGAGCACCAGGAACGCGATGAACAGCGGCAGGTGCCCGACGATGCCCGAGCCGTTGATGCCCATGGTGCGCAGCACGGCCTCCAGGCCCACCAGCTGCAGCGCGATGTAGGGCATGGTGGCGACGATGCCGGTGATGGCGACCAGCAGCGCCAGCACGCTCGACCCGTAGCGACCGCGGACGAAGTCGGCCGGGGTGACGTAGCCGTGCACCCGCGACACCGACCACATGCGCAGCACGGGCAGGAAGATGATCGGGTAGAGCACCACCGTGTAGGGCAGCGCGTAGAAGCCGAGCGCGCCGGAGCTGAACATCAGCGCGGGCACGGCGACGAAGGTGTAGGCGGTGTAGATGTCACCGCCGATGAGGAACCAGGTGACCCAGCTGCCGAACTTGCGGCCGCCGAGGCCCCACTCGTCCAGGTGGTCGAGGGTGCTGCCCGCCTTCCACTTCGCCGCGACGAAGCCGAGGACGGTCACGCCCAGGAACAGGACGGCGAAGATGACCAGCTCGGTCCACTTCACGGCCGCACCCCCTCGTCGAGGTCGTCGACGTCGCCGGGCGCGCCGGGCGCGGTGGTCGGCTTGTCCTTGGTCATCGCGAACACCAGCGACGTGCAGATGACCCCGACGAACACGCCGAGGAACTGGAACCAGTAGAAGAACGGCATCCCGATGAGCTCGGGACCGCGGCGGTTGAACACGGGCGTGATGAGCAGGGCGAGCGGGACCAGCAGCAGCAGGTTCCACGGGCTCCAGCGCAGGCCGGAGACCGACTTCTTCGGCGGTGCCATGGCGTGACCTCGATCATGCGGCGTAGTGGTGCCGGGAGACCCTATGACCTCCGCGCGCCGCCGTCACCGGTCAACACCGGATCGCAACGTTCGGGGTGGTCCTGCCGCCCGCCGCGCGGCCGGGTCCACAGGCTGTGCACAACTCTGTCCACAGGCTGTGGACAACCGTGGTACGCGTGTGATTTTTGGGGTTCTTGAGGGTGGAGTGACACGCCCTGAGCAGGGGATCGCTGGTCGGGGGGTTGTGCACAGCTGTGGATGGAGTTGTCCACAGCCCGGACGCGCGAAGAGGCCACCCCCGGGCGGGGGTGGCCTCTTCGCGGTCGTGCTCGATCAGCCCAGGCGCTGCTTGAGGGCCTCCAGCTCGTCGCGCAGCGGCGTCGGGAGCTTGTCGCCGATCTTGTCGAACCACTCCTCGATGAGCGGGATCTCCGCGCGCCACTCGTCGGCGTCGAACGACAGCGCCGCCTCGATGTCGGCGCGGTCGTCGTCGAGGCCGGACAGGTCGAGCTCGTCGGCGGTGGGCACCCAGCCGATCGGGGTCTCCTGCGCGGCGGCCTTGCCCTCGATGCGCTCGATGGCCCACTTCAGCACGCGGCTGTTCTCGCCGAACCCGGGCCACAGGAAGCGCTTGTCGTCGCCGCGGCGGAACCAGTTCACGTAGAAGATCTTGGGCAGCTTGGCCGCGTCGGCCCGCTTGCCGGTCTCGATCCAGTGGTTGAAGTAGTCACCGGCGTTGTAGCCGATGAACGGCAGCATCGCCATCGGGTCGCGGCGCACCACGCCGACCGCGCCGACCGCGGCCGCGGTGGTCTCCGACGACAGCGTGGCGCCCATGAAGGTGCCGTGCTGCCAGTCGCGGGACTCGGTGACCAGCGGGATCGTGGTGGCCCGGCGGCCGCCGAAGAAGATCGCCGAGATCGGCACGCCGTTGGGGTCGTCCCACTCGGCGGCCTTGGTGTCGCACTGGTCGATCGGGGTGCAGTAGCGCGAGTTCGGGTGCGCGGCCTTCTCGGTGGACTCGGGGGTCCAGTCGGCCTTCTTCCACGAGGTCAGGTGCGCGGGCGGCTGCTCGGTCATGCCCTCCCACCACACGTCGCCGTCGTCGGTGAGCGCCACGTTGGTGAAGAGCGAGTTGCCCTTCTCGATGGTGCGCATCGCGTTGGGGTTGGTGTGGTAGTCGGTGCCGGGGGCGACGCCGAAGAAGCCGTTCTCCGGGTTCACCGCGTAGAGGCGGCCGTCCTCGCCGAAGCGCATCCAGGCGATGTCGTCGCCGATGGTCTCGACCTTCCAGCCCGGGATGGTCGGCTCCAGCATGGCCAGGTTGGTCTTGCCGCAGGCGCTGGGGAACGCGGCGGCGACGTAGTAGACCTTGTCCTCGGGCGAGGTGAGCTTGAGGATCAGCATGTGCTCGGCCAGCCAGCCCTCGTCGCGGCCGATCACCGAGGCGATGCGCAGCGAGTAGCACTTCTTGCCCAGCAGCGCGTTGCCGCCGTAGCCGGAGCCGTAGCTCCAGATCAGCCGCTCCTCCGGGAAGTGCACGATGTACTTGGTGTCGCTGCACGGCCAGGCCACGTCCTGCTGGCCCTTCTCCAGCGGCGCGCCGATCGAGTGCAGGGCGGGCACGAAGTCGGCCTCGGTGCCGTCCTCGGCCACGAAGCGCTCCAGGGCCTGGGTGCCCATCCTGGTCATGATCCGCATCGAGGCCACGACGTACTCGGAGTCGGTGATCTCCACGCCGAGCATGGGCTTGTCGGCGTTGAGCGGGCCCATGCAGAACGGGATGACGTACATGGTCCGACCGCGCATGCAGCCGCGGTACAGCTCGGTCATGATGGCCTTCATCTCGGCCGGGTCCATCCAGTTGTTGGTGGGACCGGCGTCGGCCTCGTCGACCGAGCAGATGAAGGTGCGCTCCTCGACGCGCGCGACGTCGTTGGGGTCGGAGGCGGCGTAGAACGAGTTCGGCTTCTTGGCCAGGCGGGTGAACGTCCCCGCCTCGACCAGCTTGTCGGTGACGCGGGTCCACTCCTGCTCGGACCCGTCCACCCACACCACCGCGTCCGGAGCCGTCAGCTCGGCGACCTCGCGCACCCAGGACAGGAGCCGCTTGTGCGTGGTGGGTGCCTGGTCGACACCGGGGATGGTCACTGCCGTCATCTCGCCTCGTCTCCTGACTGAACGCCGAAATGCCGATCAGGACGCCGCTGCTCCTGACCGGGACGCCGGCGTCCTCATCGATTGGGCTCGGCGCCCGCCCCATCGGGGAGCGGGTGCTGGCCGTGAAGGGAATGCACCGAGGTTAGCGAAGTGACGCGCAGGTAACCGATGTCTGACCTGTCGGCTCTCTCACAAGACCGATCAGGGAATCGATTCAGAACTCGAATGCTGCGCCTATTCCAGGCTTCCGACGTCCGTTTACCGGACAGTCACATGGATCACGTGAGGTCCACCACTGAGTCTTTGTCGATCTTGTACCGCACCCTCACCGGCCCCTCTTGCAGGGCGCTTGCCGCAGTTGCCGGGCCCGCGCGCGGTCGCGCGCCGAACTGGTCCGCGCCCGTCCGCCGATCACCGACGACGGCGGTGCGTCTTCCGTCACCCCCGACCGCGAATTCCGCATTGGTATGACCAATTACCGACGCCCAGGAATCCCGCCCGTAATGTCCCCGTCGAGGTTGTGGACAACTCGTCGCACTCGCCGCGTCGCTGTCAGTCCGCTCTGGAAGGGTGGAAATCGGGGGTCCCCGGGGGGCTGTGGATGGCCGCTTGCGGGGGCGGAGCCGCGGGGTGAGCCTGGGGGGTTCGGCTGCGCAGCGGGGCGGGTGGGGGTGGACGCAGACCGGGCCCCCGGCTGGTGCCGGGGGCCCGGTGGCTGCGTGACCGCGTGGTGCCGGTCGTGCTCTTCTGCTGGTCCTGCTGTGGTGCCGGTCGTGCTGGTGGAGCGGGGCCGTCAGGCCTCGGACCAGGCGGCGTCGGAGCCGGTGGTGGCGCCCGCGGAGGAACCGGCGGCGCCCGCGGCGCTCGACGAGTCGGTGGCGGGGGTGCTGGAGGAGTCCGAGCCCGCCGAGCCGCCGTCGGCCTCGTAGCTGCCGTCGGCGTTGATGTGGCCGGTCTCGACGGTGGTCCACTCGTCGTCGCCGGTGTGGGCGGCGACGGTGACGTCGCCGTCGGCCTCGATGACGACGGCCTGGTCGGCCTGGCCGTCGCCGTCGGTGTCGGTGAAGGCGTAGGTGCTGCCCTGCTCGTCGGTGACGACGGCGGTGTCGTTGCGGCCGTCGCCGTCGGCGTCGTACTGGGCCTCGCCCGCGGTCACGTCGCCGTCGGGGGTGTCGACGACGATCTGGTCGCCGGAGCCGGTGGAGCCGGTGTCGGAGGCGTCCGTGGTGTCGGACCCGGTGTCGGCGCCGGTGCCCGAGCCGTCGGCGCCGTCGCCGCCGGGGGCGGTCACCGAGCCGGGGTCGGCCTCGGTCCACTCACCGGTGGCCTCGTCGTACTCGGCGGCGGCGGTGACGTTGCCCTGCTCGTCGAGCTGCACGACGGTGTCGGCCTGGCCGTCGCCGTCGGAGTCGGAGAACGCCATGTAGCCGTCCTCGGTCTGCACCACCGCGGCGTCGTTGTCGCCGTCCTGGTCGTAGTCGTAGTTCTCGGTGACCTCGTACTCCTGGCCGTCGACCTCGACGGTGAGGGTGTCGTGGCCGTGGTCGTCTGCGGTGGTGTCGGTGGCGTCCGCGCCGGTCTCGTCCACGTACATGGGGCTCTCCCTGCTCCGTCCCCTGCGGGGGTGCTGTTCACTGTCCGGTTGTGGGTATGACTCTCGATTCGCCCACCCGGTTCCCGGCGTTACGGCGGATCCGGTACCGCCTACCAGGTTATTTCTTGTCCCGAACAGTGCGGATCCCGGCGAGCAGCTTCTCCGCGCGCTCACGCCCGGTCACGACCTCGCCCAGCCTCTTGTTCACCGCGACCGTCCGCTTCTGCCGCTCGGTCACGTCCAGCCGCAGCGCCTTGTCCACCTCGCGCAGCTGCTCCTCGATGCCCTGGATGCGCTTGCCCAGCGCCTCGTCCAGGGCCAGCGACAGCTGCGACTCCGCGTCGATGAGCTGCTCGGTGACCAGCTGGTCCAACGTGGACCGGGTGTCGGCGATCGACTCGTTGAGCCAGGTCTTCATGTGCTGCTTGTCCGCGGTGTGCTTGCGGGTGCGGGCGATCCACCACCCCGCGCCCAGGCCGATGATCACCGTGGGCACCAGCAGGATCGGCGCGGCGACCGCGCCCGCCAGCGGCAGCACGGCCATCTTGCCCGCACCGATGCCGCTGACCCCGCCCATGAACACCAGCAGCTTGTCCTCGGCCGTCGGCGCCCGCTTCTCCGCGCCGCGCACGATGACCTGCGGGCCGCCGGTGCGGGCGAACTGCGACCGGATGACGGCCAGCTCCTCGGCGGAGAACAGCTCCGCGAGCACGGTGTCGGCCACCTGGTTGAGCCGGGTGCCCACCCGCTCGCTGAGCCTGCCGGTGACGACCTGCATGGCGGTGTCGACGTGCGCGGGCAGCAGCTTGAGCTGGTCGCGGTCGGCGTTGTCGATGGCCTGGCGGAACCAGGACTGGAGGTCGCGCATCTCCCTGGCGACCTCGTGGGCGTTGTCCAGCCGGGCCCGCTGCACCTCGCTGCGCAGCCGCACCTGCCAGCCGCGGGTGGAGGAGCGGCGCTCGGCGGTGAGCTCGTCCTTGCGCCTGCGCAGCGCCTCGGCCTCGTCCTCGCCGGTGGTCAGCGCGCGCTTCTCGTTCTCCAGGTTGACCTGGAGCTCGCCCAGCGCCGTCGACAGCGCGCGCAGGGTGTTGGCCTCCGAGAGCATCACCGACCGGCCCACCAGCAGCGACTCCAGCGAGGCCAGCAGCTCCGGCACCCCGGAGCGCTCGCGCAGCATCTCGGCGGCCTCAGCGCTGGGCGCCTTGGCCGCCAGGTCGTGCATGCGGGAGGACACCGGGTGGAACACCGCGTCCTTGAACCGGGGCGCGTGCTCGGCCAGCAGCGCCTGGTTGGCCTCCAGCACCTGCCGCCAGCCGCGGTAGGCGTCCACCTTGGACAGCGCGAACACCACCGTCTCCACCCGGTCGCCCACCCCCGCCAGGAAGTTCAGCTCGCCCTGGGTGAACGGGGCGGAGGCGTCCACGACGAACAGCAGCGCGGTGGCGGTGGCGGCGGCCTCGACCGCCAGCTCGCCGTGCACCGAGTCCAGGCCGCCGACGCCCGGGGTGTCGACGACGACGAGCTTCTGCAGCAGCGGGGCGGGCCCGTCGACCTCGACGTAGCGCGGCGGCAGCTCGCCGTCGGGCAGCTCGTGGGCGGCCGACACCCAGTTGACGAGCTGGTCGAGCGGCACGGGAACCGGGGCGAGCTGGCCGGGGTAGCAGGCGCGGGCCTGCCACTGCTCGGCAGGCCCGAACACCAGGTAGGTGGCCGTGGCGACGTCGGCGTCCACAGGGGACAGCCCCGGGGTGTCGACCATGGCGTTGACCAGCGAGCTCTTGCCCCGGTTGGTCTCCCCGACGACCACCACCGAGGGCAGCTTGCGGCGCTTGGCGCGCTGCTCCTCGACCCACCGGGCGGCCTCGGGGGCGGACTCGCGCAGCAGGGCGAGCAGCTGCTCGCGGGCCTGGGCGACCTGCTTGGGCAGCGGCAGCGGCGTGGCCTGGGCGGTCACGCGGTGGCCGCCGTGCTCCGGTAGACGGTGACGATCGGGGCGCGCAGCACCTGGCCGCGGTCGGCGAACCCGACGACCTCGGTCTCGGCGACGGTGCCGTCCAGGGCCTCGTCGCCGGTCTCCACGGTGCCGCCCGCCTCGTGCACCGCGGGGTCGAAGTCCTGCCCGTCCGGGCGCAGCGCGGTGACCCCCACCTCGGCCAGGCCGGACTCGATCCGCTCGGCGACCCCGGAGCTGCGGGCCCGGTCGTGGGCGTAGAGGGCGAGCTGGACCAGCGCCCGCCGCTCCTCCAGCGCCTGGTCGTAGACCTCGGGGGCGATGCTCACCAGGGCGGGCTCCAGTCGGAAGTCGTCCTCCAGCTCCGGTTCGGGCTGGGCGGGCGGCGGCTCGGCGCCGGGCAGCGAGAGCTTGGGCAGCGTCGGCAGCGGGCCCGGCGGCGGCGGCTGCGGTCGCTCGCCCGCGCGGTCGGCGTCCGCGATGACCTGGGCGCGCACCTCGACGGTGTCGCCGTCGGCGTCCTTGCGCCGGTGGAACCAGGAAGCCATCTCACCCTGCCTGCTGTTCGCGGAGTTGCTGCCAGATGAGGAAGTAGGCGCGGTGCACCACGTGCGCGACGCGGCTCTGCGCCGGGGTGGCGCCGAAGGAGGCGAACGAGCGCCACCAGCCCGCCCGCTCCAGCGCGTAGGCCGACAGCTCCTTCGCCGGGCGCCCGGCCATGCCCAGCTGCTCGGCCACGGTGGCGCTGCTGCCCACCCGCAGCACCTCCTCGGCCAGGTCGTCGGGCATGGCCACGGCGCCGGAGGTGACCAGGGTCAGCGCTTCCAGCAGGCGCAGCTGGTGGGCCTCGGGCTTGGCCAGCAGCACCTCGATGGCGTCGTGCACCCGCTGCCGCTCGCCGGGGTCGCCGGAGGCGTGCGCCAGGGCGGTCACGCTGGCCAGGGCGGCGGCGGCCTTGATGCCGTCGGCGCGGGCGCGGAACACCGCGTCGAGCCGGGAGCGCACCCCCGCCAGGCCGGAGGCGTCGAGCAGCTTGCGGCGCAGCGCGCCCGCGGTGAGGTCGGGGTCGGCGCGCAGCGCGTCGACGGCGGTGCGGATGCCGTAGAGGTCCAGCCGCTCCAGCAGCTTGACCCGGGTGCCGGTGGGCACCGGGCAGTCCCAGGAGGTGAAGATGTCCGCGGAGATCATCATCGTCTCCCAGGTGGCCTCGTCCAGCGCCGCGAGCTGGCGCAGCGCGTCGGCGTCGGCGGAGGTGAACCCGCCGGACTCGGCCGACTCCGCGAGCAGGCCGATCACCGGGATGACGTCGGCGACCCGGGGCTTGAGGGTGGCGGCCTGCTTCTGGGCGAGCAGCGTGGCCGCCTTCCACACGTCGCCGTCGCTGCCGGTCACCGACTCGGGGGTGATGGTGTCGGCCTTGTTGAGCACGGCGATGGCGTTGACCGGCCCGGCCTCGCGGCTGGCGGTGGCGGCGGTGAACGCGGCGAGCGCCTGCTGGTCGTCGGCGCGCACGCCCTGGGTGACGACGTAGAGCACGGCCTCGGCGCCCGCGACGGCGTTGCGGGAGGTGTCGTCGAGCTCGTCCCCGTCCTCCTCGGCGTCGGTGTCGTCGGCGTCGTCGGCGTCGGGCTTGGCGTGCTTGGCGGCGCCGAGCAGCTGCTCGGTGCGCTTGACGCTGGCGGCGTCGAGCGAGCCGAGCCCGGGGGTGTCGATGACCGTGAGGTCGCGCAGCACGGCGTTGGTCAGGTAGGCCTCCAGGTGCGAGACCTCGTCGAAGTCCACCTCCAGGTCGTTGGGGATCATCCCGGTCGCCTCGAAGGGGAGCACCTGCTTGCGCCCGTCGAAGAACACCAGCTCCACCCGGTCGACGGTGCCGTACTGGAACCGGGTCACCAGCCGGGTGCACTCACCGACGTCGGTCGGCGCGACCCGCCGCCCGATCAGGGCGTTGACCAGCGTGGACTTGCCCGACTTGATCCGGCCCGCGACGGCGACCTGCAAGGGGGCGGACAGCCTGCGCAGCACCTCGCGGAACCCGGCGGCGGTGCGCGCCGACACCTGCGGCTGCAACCGCTGGCACACGTTGGCCACCGCCGCCGACAGCGGGCCCGCCAGGTGCTGCTGCTCCGTCGCGCTCGTCACGCCGAACCTCCCCTCGACATGGGGGGAATCGTGCCATGCCCGCGAGTGTTGCGTCCGCGACTCCGGACAGGCGCGGGGGTGCCCGCCGTCAGCCCGCGGGGTGACCCGTTCGTGCGACGGCGGGAGGACGCGGGCGGGGGCCCTGTGTTCCTAGTCTGGGACCGTGCGGCGGCTCAGCTTGTGGTTCAAGGCGCACCCGACGGCGGGTGACGTCGTGCTGGTGCTCGTCCTGGCCGCGTTCGAGTTCATCGCGGGGGCGGCCCGCATCCCGACGGGGGTCGCGGAGCCCTGGTACTGGGTGGTGGGCGCCGGGTTGCTGCTGCCGCTGGTGGTGCGCAGGCGCAAGCCGGTGCTGTCGGCGTACTGCGTGCTCGGCGCCGGGTTCGTGCAGCTGGTCACGCACGCCTACCCGGGGGCGCGGTTCGCCGACCTGGCGCTGGGCATCTCGCTCTACACGCTGGTCGCCTACGCCACCCGCAGGCACGGCGGGCTGTACGCGGTGTGGCTGGCCATCGGCACGGTGGTGTGGGCGCTGCTGCGGTTGCAGGGGTTCAACGGGGTGTTCGTCGTCGCCGTGTACGCGGTGATCTTCGCCCTGTGCTGGACGCTGGGGGAGTTCTCCGGGGCCCGCCGCGCCTACCAGCTGGAGGTGGAGCGGCGGCTGGAGCTGCTGGAGACCGAGCGCGGGCAGCAGGCCAGGATCGCCGTCGCCGACGAGCGCACCCGCATCGCCCGCGAGCTGCACGACGTGGTGGCGCACGCGGTGAGCGTGATCGTGGTGCAGGCCGACGGCGCCGCCTACGCCGTGCGCGGCGCGCCGGAGACCGCCGAGCAGGCGCTGGCCACCATCTCGGCCACCGGCCGGGAGGCGCTGACCGAGCTGCGCAGGCTGCTCGGGGTGCTGCGCAGCGAGCACGGCGAGTCCGACCGGGCGCCGCAGCCGGGGGCGCAGTCGCTGGCCGACCTGGCCGAGCGGGTGCGCGGCACCGGGGTGCCGGTGGAGCTGGAGCTCTCCGGCGGGCTGGACGCGCTGCCCGCCGGGGTGGGCCTGGGGGTGTACCGGATCGTGCAGGAGGCGCTGACGAACACGATCAAGCACGCGGGCCCCGGCGCGCGGGCGCGGGTGCGGGTGCGCCGCGGCGGCGACCAGGTCGAGCTGGAGGTGCTCGACGAGGGCGCGGGCCGCTCCCGGGTCGTGGCCCCCGGCAGCGGCAACGGGCTGATCGGCATGCGCGAGCGCGCCAACGTCTTCGGCGGCACGCTCAGCGCGGGCCCGCGCCCCGAGGGCGGCTGGCGGGTGCACGCGGTGCTGCCGGTGGCGGAGGGATAGGTTGACCGGGGTGATCAGGGTTGTGCTGGTGGACGACCAGGAGCTGATGCGCGTCGGCTTCCGCATGGTGCTCGGCGCGCAGGAGGACATGGAGGTCGTCGGCGAGGCGGGTGACGGCCGGGCCGCGGTCGACCTGGCCGCGCGGCTGCGCCCGGACGTGGTGCTCATGGACGTGCGGATGCCGGTGCTCGACGGGGTGGAGGCCACCCGGGCGATCACCGCGGCGGGCACGGCGAAGGTGCTGGTGATGACCACCTTCGACCTCGACGAGTACGCGCTGTCGGCGCTGCGCTGCGGGGCCAGCGGCTTCCTGCTCAAGGACACCCCGCCCGCGCACCTGGTGGACGCGCTGCGCTCGGTGGCCAGCGGCGACGCCGTGGTCTCGCCCAGCGTCACCCGCAGGCTGCTGGACCGCTTCCTCGGCGGGCCGGGGGCGGGGGAGCTGCGCGACGCCGCGGTGCTCGACGCGCTGACCGAGCGGGAGCGGGAGGTGCTGGTGCTCATCGCCCAGGGCCTGTCGAACTCCGAGATCGCCGGGAAGCTGTTCCTGTCCGAGGCCACGGTGAAGACCCACGTCGGCCGGGTGCTGTCCAAGCTGGACCTGCGCGACCGGGTGCAGGCGGTGGTGCTGGCCTACGAGACGGGGCTGGTGCGCCCCGGCGACCTCTGAGCCCGCGCGGTCAGCGGTAGGCCGACGCGTCGACCGTCGTCGGGTCCACCCCGGGGACGACGACGTCGTCGTACCAGCGGCCCCAGTCCGGCCGGGAGCCGTCGAGGTCGGTGAAGCCGTACTCGCGCATCAGGGTCCAGCTGGCCATGGTCTTGCCCGCGAACCTCGACACCGCCGGGTCCGCGGCGAGCGCCACGACCCCGCGGCCGAGGTAGCCCGGGGACTCGGCCATCACGTAGTGGGGGTCCTTGAGCGCGCCGTCGCGCCAGTTCTCCTCGGTGACGCCGAAGTGCTCCAGCATCATCTCCGAGCGCAGGAAGCCCGGGGTGACCGCGAGCCCGGTGGCGCCGTGCTCGGCCAGGTCGCGGCCCAGCACCCGGCCGATGGCCCGGACCCCGGACTTGGCCAGGTGGTAGGGCAGGCCGACGCCGTACTCGTAGGTGTCGGTGTCGCCGTCGGTGACCTCCACGACCAGGCCCCGCGCCGCGACCACCAGCGGGAGCAGCCGGTGCAGGGCGATCAGGTGGGTGTCGAGCGCGTTGTGCACCAGCAGCAGCGCCCGGTCCAGGTCGGACTCCCAGAACGGCTTGTCGAACTCGGCCAGCTGGTCGCCGCCCCACACGTCGTCGACGAGCACGTCGACCCGGCCGTGGTCGGCGGCGACGCGGTCGCGCAGGGCGTCCACGTCGGACACCTCGGTGAAGTCGCAGCGCACGGCGATGCCGGTGCCGCCCGCGGCGTCGACCAGCTCCGCGGTCTCCTCGATGGTCTCCGCGCGGTCCATCGGCGACCGGCCCGCGCGCGTGCTGCGCCCGGTGACGTACACCGCCGCCCCCGCCGCGCCAAGCTCCACGGCGATCGCGCGGCCGCACCCCCTGGTCGCGCCGGTCACGACGGCGACCTTGCCCCGCAGGTCCACGTGCACTCCCCCTTCAGCGGTGCCAGCCCGCCAGCACCGCGTCGACGTCCTCGGACAGCCGGTCGACCAGGGTGCCGACCGGCCGCAGCGACCAGTCCAGCGACACCCCGTTGACCAGCGACAGCAGCACCCTGGCCGCCACCCGCGGGGGTGGGGCGCCGGGCAGCGCGGCGGCCTCGACCGCCGCGCGCAGCTCCTCCTCGACCGCGGCGAAGTGCGCGGCCAGCAGCTCCGACAGCTCGGGCGTGCTCAGGTCGACGCCGAGCTGGCGCAGGTGGTTGGCGGCCGACGCGGCGTCGCCGAGGTCGGCGTGGCTGCCCACCAGGGCGGCGCGCACGCCCGCGACCGGGTCCACACCGGACCGCGCGGCGCGCATCGCCGCGACGACCTCGGCGGTGGTGTGCTCGGTGAGCGCGCGCAGCAGGCCCAGCTTGGAGCCGAAGCGGCCCGCCACCGTCCCCACCGCGACCCCGGCCTCGTCCGCGACCTGGGCGAGGGTGAAGCCCGGCCCGCCGCGCGCGATCACCGCGGTCGCCGCGGTGAGCAGGCGCTCGTCGGTGATCGTGCGGGGGCGGGCCACGAGAGTTATTGAACCACGGTTCAGTAACCCTGTCGCGCCCGGATCAGGGTCGTCTCGGGGTCATCACCGATCGACCGGGGTACGCCGGGGGCGAGAGGCTACGCCCGGGAGCTGATCCGGGGGCGCGACCACAGGACGACGCGATCGCGGTGCGGGGTCGGACAGGCTCGACCCAGTCAACCGGGGGACGCAGGACCGACACAGGGGAGACGGCATGATCGAGGCACAGGGCCTCACCAAGCGGTACGGGAAGACGTTGGCGGTGGACGACCTGTCGTTCTCGGTCAAGGCGGGCCGGGTGACCGGGTTCCTCGGGCCCAACGGCGCGGGCAAGTCCACCACCATGCGGATGGTGCTGGGCCTGGACACCCCCACCTCGGGGACGGTCCGCATCGACGGCAAGCGCTACCGGGACCTCAAGGACCCGCTGCGCACCGTCGGCGCCCTGCTCGACGCCAAGTGGGTGCACCCCAACCGCTCCGCCCGCGCGCACCTGGCGTGGATGGCCAGGTCGAACCGCATCCCGGCCGCGCGGGTGGACGAGGTGCTCGACGTCGTCGGCCTCACCGCGGTCGCGGGCAAGAACGCGGGCGGGTTCTCGCTGGGCATGTCGCAGCGGCTGGGGATCGCCGCCGCGCTGCTGGGCGACCCGCAGGTGCTGCTGTTCGACGAGCCGGTCAACGGCCTGGACCCGGAGGGCATCCTGTGGATCCGCCGGTTCATGCACCGGCTGGCCGAGGAGGGGCGGACGGTCTTCGTCTCCAGCCACCTGCTCTCGGAGATGGCGCTCACCGCGCAGGAGCTGGTGGTGATCGGCCGGGGCAAGCTGATCGCGCAGACCAGCACCGAGGACTTCGTCGCGCAGGCCACCGAGAACACCGTGCGGGTGCGCAGCCCCCAGCTCGACGAGCTGCGCTCGGCCCTGGGGCGGACCGGGGTCCACCTCAAGGATGACGGCGGCGCGCTGGTGGTGTCCGGGATGGACGCCGCCGAGATCGGTGAGCTGGCGGCGCGCACCGGCGCCGTGCTGCACGAGCTCAGCCCCCAGCGCGGGTCGCTGGAGGAGGCGTTCATGCAGCTGACCGGCGACTCGGTGGAGTACCACACCGACGTCGCCGCCGAGGCCGCCCAGCTGCTGGCCACCGGACCGCAGGGCGTGACCAGGTGACGCTGCTGGCCGTCGAGCGGATGAAGCTGGTCAGCACCCGCTCGCCGTGGTGGTGCGCCGCGCTGGCGCTGCTGCTGACCACCGGGTTCGCCGCGCTGATGGCGGCGACCGCGGTCCCCGAGGTGCCGCTGACGGTGGCCTCGACCCAGTTCGGCTACCGGTTCGGCATGACGGTGGTCATGGTCATGGCCGCGCTCGCGGTCACCACCGAGTACCGCTTCGGCACCATCCGGGCCAGCTTCCTGGGCTCGCCGGGGCGCACCGGCACCCTGGTCGCCAAGGCCGCGGTCGTCGCGGTGGTCGCCCTCGTGCTGGGCGAGCTGGCCGGGTTCGGCTCGTGGGGGATCGCGAAGCTGGTCGACCCTGGCGCCGACCTGGCGCTCCAGACGGCCTACGAGTGGCGCGCGGTCGCGGGCGTCGGCCTGGTCTACGCCGCGGCGGCGGTGCTGGCGGTGGGCGTGGGGGCCATCGTGCGGCACACCGCGGGCGCGGTGTCGGTGCTGCTCATCTGGAGCTTCCTCGTCGAGGGGCTGGTCCAGCTGGTGCCGCGCGTCGGCGACGACGTCTTCCGCTGGCTGCCGTTCAACGTCGCGGACAAGTTCATCACCGGCGACCCGGACCCGTCGGCGCGCGACGTGGTGTACGGGCCGCCGCCCGCCGACGCCGTCCTGGGCCCGTGGCCCGCACTCGCCTACTTCGCGGGCATCGCCGCGGTCGTGCTGGCCGCCGCGGTGGTCGCGGTCAACCGGAGGGACGCCTGATGACGCTGCTCGCCACCGAGCGGATGAAGCTGATGAGCACCCGCTCGCCCTGGTTCAGCACGGTGCTGGCGGTCGGCCTGGTCGCGGGCTTCGCCGGGCTGCTCGCGCTGACCACCACCGACAAGTCCACCCTCGACCTGGGGCTGCTGCTCGCGGGCGGCCAGTTCGGGCAGATGGTGATCCTGGTGATGGCCGCGCTCGCGGTCACCACCGAGTACCGGTTCGGCACCATCCGCACCACGTTCCAGGCGGTGCCGCGGCGCACCTCGGCGCTGCTGGCCAAGACCGGGGTCGTCGCGCTGCTGGCCCTGGTCATCGGTGAGGTCGCCGGGTTCGGCGCCTGGGCCGTCGGCAAGCTGTTCGCCGGGTCCGCCGCGCCGATCGCGCTGGCGGGCGAGGCGGCCTGGCGCCAGGTCGCCGGGGTCGGGCCGCTGTTCGCCGTCGCCGCGGTGGTCGCGGTCGCGGTGGGCATCCTGGTGCGCCAGTCCGCGGGCGCCATCTCGGTCGTGCTGATCTGGTCGCTGCTGGTGGAGACCCTGGTCGCGCTCATCCCGCGGGTGGGCCGCGACATCCAGCAGTGGATGCCGTTCCAGGTCGGTTCGCGGTTCCTGGGCGAGGGCGCGCCGGGCGCGCCGCTGGGCCCGTGGGCCTCGCTGGGCTACTTCGCGGCCGTCGCCGCGGTGCTGCTGGCGGTCGCGCTGGTGGTGGCGGACAAGCGCGACGCGTGAAATCGCGGGACCGGTCGCCGCGATTTCGGGGACGGCACCGGTCCTGTTCGGGGAAAAGGGCGGGCGTCGGGCACCTTCGGGGGGTGCCCGACGCCCGCCGCCCATTTCCGGAGTGGACGGACGACTTGACCGATCTCGTTCGGGCGAGGCCCTTTTCCCCTGGCGCCCGCCGCCGGGGCGCGGGGGTCGGCTGATCGGATTAAGACCACGTTAAGACGCTGTGAGGCGGCCCACAGCTTGCGGATTTCGCCTACTTTCCACGGTCAGATGGTTCCTGGAACCCCGTCTCGGAGCCCGTGGAGGTGAACCTTGACGGTCGTCGATCCCGCCACCGCTGAGAACCTGCCCGAGCAGCGCGGAGCGCAGCGCCGCCTGCACGTCGAACCGCTGGTCGACCTGGAGTGGACCGCCGCGCTCGAGCAGCCGGGCAGCGCCTCGGCCGCCGTGCCCGCCGACGCCCGCCGGGCCTGGGTGCACCGGGCGCCGGAGGCGCAGGTCATCGCCCTCTACCGGGCCGCGGTCGCGGCCTCCCCGAACATCGCCCCGCCCGCGCCGTGGTGGGTGCGCGCGGTGGCCGAGGGCGGGCTGTCCTCGCGGCGGGAGGGCTTCGCCGTGGAGGACCGGGTGGCCAAGCTGCTCGACGCGCGCCCCGGCTGGGTGTTCGTGCCCTGGGGGGTCGACGGCGACACCGGGTACTGGGAGTACATGCCCTCCGAGCGCAGGCTCGCCGAACCGGGCATGCCCACCACCCTCAACCACACCCACCGCCACCCGGGCTGGCTGGACGTGGTGGCCGTGCACGCGGGCACCGCCCCCGCGCCGATCGCCGTCGGCGGGCTGGTGGACCTGCGCAAGAACCTCGCCCGGCTGGAGTCGCTGGCACCCTGAGCCGGGCAGCGTGACACCCTGTCCGGCGTGATCGAGCAGCAGCACAGGCGCGGTGTGGTCAGCTTCGTCAACCGGGGCGGCCGGTTGACCGTGGGCCAGGAGCGGGTGTGGGCGCGCCGCTGGGCCGAGCTGGGCCGGGAGGTCGCCGACCTGCCCGAGGGGCCGCTGGACGCGACCGCCTGGTTCGGCCGCGAGGCGCCGGTGCTGCTGGAGATCGGGTCGGGGATGGGCGAGACGACCGCGCAGCTGGCCGCGGCCGCCCCCGAGCTGAACTACCTGGCCGTCGAGGTCTACCAGCCGGGCCTGGCGCAGCTGATGCTGCGCGCCGAGGCGATGGAGCTGGCGAACCTGCGGCTGCTGCGCGGCGACGCCGTGGTGCTGCTGCGCGAGCACATCGCCCCGGGCTCGCTGCACGGCGCGCGGGTGTACTTCCCGGACCCGTGGCCGAAGAAGAAGCACCACAAGCGGCGGCTCATCCAGCCCGCGTTCGTGGCGCTGGTGGCGTCCCGGCTCGCGCCCGGGGGCGTGCTGCACTGCGCGACCGACATCGAGGACTACGCCGAGCAGATGCTGGCGGCGCTGTCCGGTGAGCCGCTGCTGCGCAACCTGCACGACGGGTGGGCGCCGCGGCCGCCGTGGCGGCCCCGGACGAAGTTCGAGGCCCGCGCCGACGCCGAGGGCCGGATCAGCCGCGACCTGCTGTTCGAGCGGGTCTGAGGTGACCTCGGGGTGACGTTCGGTGAACACCTGATCACCGAACGCGGATTAATCACTCGGCGTAGTTGATCTGCGGTTAAGTCCACCCGTTAGAGCACTCCAGTCCCCACACGTTCGGGCCGATAGTGGCTACGTGACCGCTCTGCGCGACGACACCGCATCGCTCCCGGGGGAAGGCCGTGCCTCGCTGTTCCCGGTGGCGGAGCGGTTCCTGCGCCGGTTCCACGAGGCCAGGCCCAAGGCCGGGGACCTGGGCACCCGGCTGGCCAAGGTCCGCGCGGAGATCGCGGCCACCGGCACCTACCGGCACACCCCCGCCGAGCTGGCCTACGGCGCCCGGGTCGCGCTGCGCGCCAGCGGCTGGTGCCCGGACGGCGTGCCCTGGCGCGGGCTGCTCGTGCGCGACCTGCGCGGGGTGCGCGACGCCGCGGACGTGGCCGCCGAGTGCGCCAGGCACCTGCGGATGGCCACCGGCGGCGGCACCGTGCGCCCGCTGGTCAGCGTGTTCGCCCCGGACACCCCGTGGCGGCCCGGGCCGCGCATCCGCAACGACCAGCTGGTCCGCTACGCCGGGTACGCCGACGGCGGCACCGTCACCGGCGACCGGCGGCTGGTCGAGTTCACCACCCGCGTCGCCCGCCTGGGCTGGTACGGGCCCGCCGAGCGCGGCCGGTTCGACCTGCTGCCGCTGGTGGTCGAGACCGGGCACGAGGGCGTCACCGCGCACCCGGTGCCGCGCGCGGCGGTGCTGGAGGTGCCCATCGCCCACCCCGAGCACGCCTGGTTCGCCGGGATGGCGCTGCGCTGGCACGCCGTCCCGGTGATCAGCAACCTGCGCCTGCACATCGGCGGCATCGACTACCCCGCCGCCCCCTTCAACGGCGTCTACCTGGCCCGCTCCATCGGCGAGGAGGCCTTCGCCGCCGACCGCGCCTACGGCCTGGCCCCGGTGGTGGCCCAGCGGCTGGGCCTGGACACCTCCAGCGACCGCACGCTGTGGCGGGAGCGGGTCGCGCACGAGTTCACCCGGGCCGTGGTGCACTCGTTCGACCGGGCCGGGGTCACCGTCCAGCACAGCCCCGAGGCCTACCTGCCCGCCGTGGAGCCCACCGGCGGGCCCGCGTTCCTGCGCCAGGCGCAGGCGCGGGTGCGCTGAGTGGCATCATCTGCGCGCATGAGTCTGCGTCTGACCGCCCCCGTCGTCCTGCCCTGCGACCCCACCTGCTCCGTCCTGCGGGACGCCGTCGTCGACGTGGACGACTCCGGCCGGATCACCCACGTCGGACCGCGCGCGGGTGCCCCCGAGCACACCGGCCCGGTCCGCGAGCTCACCGGCATCCTGCTGCCCGGCCTGGTCAACGCGCACGCGCACAGCCCGATGACGGTGCTGCGCGGGATGGGCGGCGACCTGCCGCTGGTGCGCTGGCTCCAGGAGATCATCTGGCCCGCCGAGGCCACCATGGTGCCCCGCGACGTCTACGACGGCATGGTGCTCGGCTCGGTGGAGATGCTCCGCGCGGGCGTCACCACCAGCGCGGAGATGTACTTCCACGCCGAGGAGGTCGCCCGCGCGGTGCTCGACACCGGCGCCCGCGTGGTCATCGCCCCCGCGGTGATGGACGTCCCCGGCTTCGACTGGCGCGCGCAGCTGGCCGGGATCAACGCCTGGATCGACGCCGACGGCGTGCTCTCCGGCCCCGGCGACCGCGTCGAGCTCGGCTACGGCCCGCACTCCGGCTACACCCTCACCCCGGAGGCGCTGGGCGAGGTCGCCGCCGAGTCCCGGGCGCGCGGGGCGCTGCTGCAGGTGCACGTGGCCGAGTCGCTGCCCGAGGACGTGGCCCAGCGCGAGTCGCACGGGTCGGTGCCGCTGCTGCTGCGCAAGGCGGGCGTGTTCGGCGGCCGGGTGCTCACCGCGCACTCGGTGCACCTGTCGGACGAGGACATCGCCGTGTACCAGGAGGCCGACGCCAGCATCGCCCACTGCCCCGGCTCCAACATGAAGCTGGCGTCCGGGGTGTTCCGGATGCGCGAGGTGCGCGAGGCGGGCCTGCGGCTGGGCCTGGGCACCGACGGCCCGGCCTCCAACGACGACCTGGACCTGTGGGAGGACCTGCGCCTGGCGGGCATGCTCGCCAGGGTCTCCACCCTCGACTCCACCGTGGTCAAGGCCGACGACCTGCTGCTGATGGCCACCCGCGGCGGCGCCGACGCCCTGCACCGCACCGACATCGGCGCCCTCGAACCCGGCCGCTGGGGCGACGTGGTCCACATCGCCGCCGACGACCCCGCCTTCGCCGCGGGCCTCGACGTCCCCGACGCCCAGGTCCTGTCCACCCTGGTCTGGGCAGCGGGCTCCCGCCGCGTCACCGACGTCTGGGTCGCCGGCGCCCAGGTCGTCGAGGCCGGCGAACCCACCCGCGTCGACCGCCACCGCGCCCAGGCCGCCGCGGGCGCGGTCACCGCCCGCCTCCTCGCCCGCTGAGCACCGGCTCGCGCTCGACGGCCGGGGACCCCCGCCGTCGAGCGCGAGCCGCCGCCCTCGCCCGGTGGACGGGCACGGGACCGCGCGGCCGAGTGGGTCCTGGGTAGGTTGGCGGGCATGGCACGGCGAACTGGACTGGTCACCGGCGGCAGCCGCGGCATCGGCGCGGCGGTCGCCAGGGCCCTGGGGCAGGACTACTCGCTGCTGGTCGGCGGCCGGGACCCCGACGCGCTCGGGGCCGTGGTCGCCGACCTGCCCGACGCCCGCCCCTGGCCGGTCGACCTCACCAGCACCGCCGCCCTGGCCGAGGCCACCGCGGGCATCCACGAGCTCGACCTGCTGGTCCACTCCGCGGGCGCCGTCCGCATCGGCCCCCTCACCGAGGCCACCGGCGACGCCTGGCGCACCATCCTGGAGGTCAACGTCGTGGCGGTCGCGGAGCTGACCCGCCTGCTGCTGCCCGCCCTGCGCCGCGCCCGAGGCCACGTCGTGCTCGTCAACTCCGGCCAGGGCCGCACGGCCAGCCCCGGCTGGGGCCCCTACGCCGCCAGCAAGTTCGCCCTCCGCGCCTACGCCGACGTCCTGCGCGCCGAGGAACCCACCCTGCGCGTCACCACCGTCTACCCCGGCCGCACCGCCACCGCCATGCAGCAAGCCGTCCGCCACGACGAGGGCGGCGACTACGAACCCGACAAGTACCTCACTCCCGACTCCGTCGCGCACGCCATCCGCGCCGCCGTCCTCGCGGGCCCCGACGCCCACCTCACCGAGGTCGTCGTCCGCCCCCACCAGCCCTGAGCGCACCGGCGCCCGCCTGCTCGGGGGAGCGGGCGGGCGCCGGGGTGCGGGGTGGGTCAGCAGCCGATGTCGCGGCCGGGCTTCCAGACCTGCGCGACGGCGGGGCGGGGCTGGGCGGTGCCGCCGTCGGGCCAGTGGGCGAGGGGGTTGTCGGCGGAGGCGCCGTCGAGCTCGCCGGGGTGCTGGACGGAGACGAGGACGAAGTCGTCCTGGATGACCGGGCCGCAGGTCTCGGCGCCGACGGGGACGGTGAGGAACTGCTTGACCTGGCCGCGGCGGGGGCCCTCGGTGGGGACGGCGAAGAGGCCGTCGTTGGAGCCGAGGGCGTTGCCGTCGGTGGCGATCCACAGGTTGCCGTGCTTGTCGAAGGCGACGTTGTCGGGGCAGCTGATGGGGCTGACCTGGGACTTGTCGTAGCCGCCGAAGTAGGTGTCGGCGGTGGCCGGGTCGCCGCAGACCAGGAGCAGGCGCCAGGTGAAGGTGGTGGCGGTGTGGTCGCCGCGGGCCTCCTCCCACTCCAGGACGTGCCCGTTGCGGTTGCCGACGCGCGGGTTGACCTCGGTCGCGCCCTCCTTGCCCGCCTTGCCGCGGTCGGAGTTGTTGGTCAGGGCGGCGTAGACGCGACCGGTGACCGGGTTGGGCTCGATGTCCTCGGGGCGGTCCATCTTGGTGGCGCCCGCCTTGTCGGCGGCGAGGCGGGTGAAGACGTAGACCTCCTCGGCGGTGAAGCCCTCGACGAAGGAGGTGGAGCCGGAGGCGAGCGGGATCCACTCGCCGGTGCCGTCGAACTGGCCGTCGGCGGGGAGCTTGCCGGTGCCGTCGACCTCCGCGGCCGGGCTGTCGCCGGTGAACCTGGCCACGTAGAGGGTGCCCTCGTGCAGCAGCTTCTTGTTCTCCTCGCGCGCCCGGCGCGACGAGCCCGGCTGGAAGCGGCCGCGGGAGACGAACTTGTAGATGTAGTCGAAGCGCTCGTCGTCGCCCATGTAGCAGACCACGCGGCCGTCGCGGGCGACCTGGATGGTGGCGCCCTCGTGCTTGAACCGGCCCAGGGCGGTGTGCTTGACCGGCTTGGCGTCGGGGTCCTGCGGGTCGATCTCGACGACCCAGCCGAACCGGTTGAACTCGTTGGGGTCCTTGGCCAGGTCGAAGCGCGGGTCCAGGCGCTCCCACTTGCGGGTGGAGGCGCCCGAGGGCAGGCCGTAGCGGCTGGTGCGCGCCTTGACCACCGGGTCGGTGATCTTGTCGCCGTTGGCGAAGTAGCCGTTGAAGTTCTCCTCGCCGGAGAGGATGGTGCCCCACGGGGTGACCCCGCCCGCGCAGTTGCCGAAGGTGCCGAAGACCGTGCGGCCGGTGCTGTCGGCGGCCGACTTCAGCAGCGCCGAGCCCGCCGCCGGGCCGGTGACCTCGAACTCGGTCCGCACGGTGATGCGGCGGTTGTAGCGGCGGTCGACCCTGGGCAGCAGCTTGCCGGTGCGCCGGTCGCGCTCGACCACGACGACGGAGAAGCCGTGCGCGGCCCAGCCGACGCGGATCTGCTCGTCGGTCGGGTTGGCGGCGCTGTAGCCCTTGAACATGAACGACTCGGTCGTGTACTCGTGGTTGGAGCCCATGAGCCAGCGGTCGTGGCCGAAGGGCACCAGGCCGCAGAAGTCGTTGTTGTAGCCGAACTGCTTGGCCTGGCCCGCCGCGGTCTGGTTGTCGAAGTCGAACGCGGGGGCGCCGGGCAGCACCGGGTCGCCCCAGCGGATCACGACGCTCTGCTGGTAGCCCTCCGGGGTGACGATCCGGTCCTCGCGGTTGGGGGCGACGGCGGTGAAGTCCAGGCCCTTGGGCGCCGGGCCGCCGTGACCGGGACCGCCGTGACCGGGCTTGCCCCGGTCGGCGGCCGCGGTGCCCGCCAAGCCCGCCACGCCCGCGCCCGCCACGGCCAGCACCGCGCCCGCGCGCAGCATGCCCCGGCGGTTGACCACCGACCGCACCACGTCGCCGAAGTACCCGTTGTCGGAGGTGTTGGGCGCCTCGTGCGCGCACGCGTTGGCGCAGCGGTAGGCGCAGGTGACCGCCGAGCGGCCCAACGGGTGGTCGGGCGGCAGCAGCGGCAGGTCGATCCGGCCGTCGGTGGTGCTCACGGGGTTCTCCTCGCTCGTGGTGGGAACGCGCAGAACCTAGGAGGGCAAGGCGGGGCGCACCGGACATCGGGGTGAACTGCGGGCGAACTTCCCCGCCCCCGGACGCCGGGAGGGCGGCCCGCCACCGGCGTGCCGCCCTCCCCGGGAACCGCGCGTCAGCGCTCCACGTCGCCGCGGATGAACGCCTCGACGGCCTCGAACGCCGCGTCGTCGGAGTACTGCTCCGGCGGCGACTTCATGAAGTAGCTGGACGCGGACAGGATCGGGCCGCCGATCCCGCGGTCCTTGGCGATCTTGGCAGCGCGCACCGCGTCGATGATGACGCCCGCGGAGTTGGGCGAGTCCCAGACCTCCAGCTTGTACTCCAGGTTCAGCGGGGTGTCGCCGAAGGACTTGCCCTCCAGGCGCACGTAGGCCCACTTGCGGTCGTCGAGCCACGGCACGTGGTCCGACGGGCCGATGTGCACGTCGGCCTTGGCCATCTCGTGCGGGATCTGGGAGGTCACCGACTGCGTCTTGGAGATCTTCTTCGACTGCAGGCGCTTGCGCTCCAGCATGTTCATGAAGTCCATGTTGCCGCCGAAGTTGAGCTGGTAGGTGCGCTGGAGCTCCACCCCGCGGTCCTCGAACAGCTTGGCCATGACCCGGTGGGTGATGGTCGCGCCGACCTGGGACTTGATGTCGTCGCCGACGATCGGCACGCCCGCCTCGGTGAACTTCGCCGCCCACTCGGGGTCGGAGGCGATGAACACCGGCAGCGCGTTGACGAAGGCGACCCTGGCGTCGATGGCGGCCTGGGCGTAGAACCGGTCGGCGTCCTCCGAGCCCACCGGCAGGTACGACACCAGGACGTCGACCTCGGCCTCGCGCAGCGCCGCCACCACGTCGACCGGCTCGTCGTCGGACTCCTCGATCATCTCCCGGTAGTACTCGCCGAGGCCGTCGAAGGTGTGCCCGCGCTGCACGGTGACGCCGGTCGGCGGCACGTCGCAGATCTTGATCGTGTTGTTCTCGCTGGCCACGATGGCCTCGGACAGGTCCCTGCCGACCTTCTTGGCGTCGACGTCGAACGCGGCGACGAACTCCACGTCACCGACGTGGTACTCGCCGAACTGGACGTGCATCAGGCCCGGGACCCGGGAGGACGGGTCCGCGTCGCGGTAGTAGTGCACACCCTGCACCAGCGACGCGGCGCAGTTGCCGACGCCGACGATGGCCACCCGCACCTTCCGGCGGTTCTCGCCCATGCCGGTTCTCCTTCTCGTTTCCAAGCCGCGGCTTCGCACGCGGGACGCGTCACAGGCCCCATCGCCTGCCGGGGGGTTGCTCACTGCGAGCGCTGCTCGCGCTGCTCGTGCGCGATCAGCTCGTTCAACCAGCGGACCTCGCGCTCGCTGGTCTCCAGTCCCAACCGGTGCAGTTCGCGGGTGTAGCGGTCGATCTGCTCGCCCGCCCTGGCCATCGAGCTGCGCAGGCCCTCCCTGCGCTCCTCGACCCGCCGCCGCCTGCCCTCGAGGATGCGCATGCGCACCTCCGCCGGGGTCTTCGAGAAGAAGGCCATGTGGACGTTGAAGCCCTCGTCGTCCCAGCTCTGCGGCCCGGCGTCGCCGAGCAGCTCCGCGAAGCGCTCCTTGCCCTCCGCGGTGAGCTTGTAGACGCGCTTGGCCCGCCTGCCCCACGCCTTCTCGTTACCCGGGCTCTCCTCGACTATGCACCCGGCCTTGAGCAGCCTGCGCAGCGTCGGGTACAGCGAGCCGTAGGAGAACGCGCGCAGCGTGCCGAGCAGGTCGTGCAACCGCTTGCGCAGTTCGTAGCCGTGCATCGGCGCCTCGTGGAGCAGCCCGAGGATCGCGAACTCGAGCACGGGCCCACCCCCCGATCACGGCACCGGTCGATGTACTGGACGACTATATCGTGCCGATACATCACCGCTGTGGACAACTCGTGGCCGTGTGTCCATCGACACGTGAACACCGCAGGTGGGAGCGGGTATACCGCCGGGTTCTGGGTTCCGGGCGCTTCCCCCGGTCAGCGGCCCCTCCGCGGGGGTGCGCATCACGAATGTGACCCACCGTGCATGTCGCCTGGCCCGATCGGCCCATCGCCGTGGTATCGGCCCCCAGTACCCTGTCTTGCGTGCGAACGCAGCGGCAGGTGGTCGACTACGCGTTGCAGCGCCGGTCGCTGCTCGCGGAGGTCCACTCCGGGCGCGTCGGGACCAACGAGGTCTGCGACGCGAACCCGTACCTGCTGCGCGCCGCGAAGTTCCACGGGCAGCCCACCGGGGTGACCTGCCCGGTCTGCCGCCGCGAGCAGCTCACCCACGTGAGCTGGGTCTTCGGCGACGAGCTCAAGCACGCCTCCGGCTCCGCCCGCGCGGCGGAGGAGCTGGAGCGGATGGCGGGGGCGTTCGCGGAGTTCAGCGTCCACGTGGTCGAGGTCTGCCGGACGTGCTCGTGGAACCACCTGGTGCAGTCGTACGTGCTCGGCACGGGCGGCGCGCGCCCCACCCGCAGGCGATCGGCGGCCGAGTGAGACCGGCAGGCACGAGATCGACCAGCACGACCACCGAACGGCGTCCTCGCAGCTCGACGCCGGTCTGGGAGGCCCCGCAGTGAACGACCGCAACACCCCCGGCCGATCCGGTGAGCCGCAGTGGCCAACCGGCGACCCCTCCGGCGCGTCCCCTGGGGAGCGGCCCGGCGCGCCCGGGGCGCGCGGCAGGGACGGTGGACGCAGTGCAGGAGGCCCGTCGGGGCCCGGCTCGAATGGCGACGTGGCGATGAGCAGTGGTGCAGGACGTGGACCGGCCGACCAGGGGCGGGGCCCTGGTGGACCGGGCAGCCCGGGTGGTCAGGGCGCTCGTGGTGACGGCCGGGCCCCCGGTGGCGGCCAGCAGCCCGGGCGCGGCCCGGCGGGCGGCCCCGGCCCGGCGGGCGGCAGGCCCGACCAGGGCCCCCGCGGCGGATCCGGCGAGCGCGACTACGGCCAAGGCCCCCGAGGAGGCTCGGGCGAGCGCGACTACGGCCAGGGCCCGCGCGGCGGGTCCGGCGAGCGCAACTACGGCGGTGCCCCCGCGGGCGGTCCCGGGCGCGGCGCGCCCGGTCGACCCGGCGGCGGCCCGAACGGCTTCCCGCCCGCCGGTGCGCCCGGCGGGCGCGGTGACTCCGGCGAGCGCAACTACGGCCCGCCCAGTGGCGGCCGCGGCCCCGCGGGTCCTGGCGGACCTGGTGGGCCCGGCGGACCTGGTGGGCCCGGCGGACCTGGTGGGCCCGGTCGCCCCGCTGCGGGTGGCGCGGCAGGCGCCGCGGGCGTGGGCGGTCCCGGCTTCAACGGCCCCGGCGGGCCTGGTGGACCTGGTGGTGCGGGTGGCCCCGGTCGGCCCGGCCCTGGTGGGCCTGGTCCGCAGGGTGGCCCCGGCCGTCCCGGTCCCGGCGGGCGCGGTCCGGGTGGTCCCGGCGGGCCGGGTGGTCCCGGTCGCCCGGGTGGCCCCGCGGGTCCCGGTCGCCCCGGTCCCGGTGGCGGGCTGAGCGAGGAGGCGACCCGCGCGCTGAGCGCCGCGGGCGTCACCGGCACCGCGCTGGGCGGGCGCCAGGACAAGGCGGAGGACCCCACGGTCTTCATGTCGAAGTCCAGCCCCACCGAGCGCGCCGAGCCGCAGCTGCTCACCCACCGCGAGTTCGACGACCCCACCCCGGCCGACGACTACGACGACTACGCCGCCGACGACGACTACGACGACGCCGACGACTCGCTGACCCCCGAGGAGGAGAAGCGGATGCGGCGCAAGAAGATCTGGCGCCGCGTGCGGCGCACCCTGTACGTGTGCACGGCGCTGGCCATCGTGGTGCCGGTGCTGGCCTTCTTCATCACCTACCAGATGGTCGAGGTCGACAACCCGCGCGACGTCGCCCTGGCCCAGGACAAGGTGGTGACGCTCCAGTACGCCGACGGCTCGCCGATGGCGCGGCTGGCCGAGTCCGGCGGCAACCGGATCATGCTGGAGTACGCCGACATCCCCAAGGACGTGCTGCACGCGGTGTACGCGGCCGAGGACCAGACCTTCGAGACCAACTCCGGCTTCGACCTGACCGGCATCCTGCGCGCGGTGTTCCTCCAGGTCACCGGCGGTTCCGGCGGTGGGTCGACGATCAGCCAGCAGTACATCAAGAAGGCATCGGGCAACGAGGACCCGACCCTGTCCCGCAAGTGGGTCGAGGTCGTGAAGTCCTACAAGATGAACAAGACGTACAGCAAGGAAGACATTATCACCGCCTACCTGAACACGATCTACTTCGGGCGCGGCGCCTACGGCGTCGCGGCGGCGGCGAAGGCGTACTACGGCGTGGACATCAAGCAGATCACCAAGTCCCAGGCCGCGGTGCTGGCGGGCATGATCCAGACCCCGGCGCGCGGCAAGGACGTGGAGTACCAGCGCGGCCGCTGGGACTACGTGACCAACCGGATGATCTCCAACAACTGGATGACCGCCTCGGACAAGGCCCAGCAGCCCTTCCCGGAGCCGGTGCCCCCCGCCGACTCGCAGCTGGCGGCGCTGCCCGCGCCCCGCCGCGGGTTCGCCGATCTGGTGATGAAGGAGCTGGAGTCCTACGGGATCTCCGAGGACTCGGTCAAGCGCAACGGCTACGTGATCACGCTGACGATCGACCCGAACGCGCAGAACCTGGCCGAGCAGGCGGTGGCGTCGGTGATGGACGGCCAGCCCGCGAACCTGCACCCGGGCCTGGTGGCGGTGGACCCGGCCACGGGCGCGGTGCGCGCCTACTACGGCGGCCCGGACGGAGCGGGCTTCGACTGGGCGGCCGCCCGCCAGGAGCCGGGGTCGTCGTTCAAGCCGTTCGACCTGGTGGGCCTGCTGGAGAAGGGCAAGGGCCTCGGCGAGGTCTACGACACCAAGCCCAAGGCCTTCGGCGCGAACAACAAGATCGTCCGCAACGCCTCCACCCCCAAGTGCGGCTCGTCGTGCACGGTGGCCGAGGCGATGAAGGAGTCCCTGAACGTCGTGTTCTCGGACATGGTCTACAACGACGTCAAGCCCGGCGGCGTGGTGACCGCGGCCCAGCAGGCGGGCATCCAGTCCGACCTGTCGAAGGCCAGCGGCGACATCAACATCGCCATCGGCGGTGGCGCCACCCAGGTGACGACGGTGGACATGGCCTCGGCGTACGCGACGTTCGCGGCGAACGGCACCTACCGCAAGCCGCACCTGGTGCAGAAGGTCACCTACCCCGACGGCGGGGTGGCGTTCGACGCGACCAGCCGCACCGAGCTGGCCGAGAAGGCCGCCTTCGACGCCAACGACGCCGACCGCAACCAGCAGATCGCCCGCAACGTCACCGAGGCCCTGATCCCGATCCCGGCCTACTCCAAGGTCGCCTGCGACGACAAGCGGGTGTGCGCGGGCAAGACCGGCACCCACCAGTACGTCAACCCGCAGGGCGAGGACACCGCCGACAACACCAAGGCCTGGATGGTCGGCTACACCCCCCAGATCTCCACCGCGGTCTCGATGGGCGGCGATTCCCAGAACCCCATCCTCCGCGACGCCTCCGGCGCCAAGATCTACGGCTCCGGCCTCCCGGGCAAGATCTGGAAGACCTTCATGGACTCCTACCTCAAGAACCAGCCCAAGCTCGACTTCGGCCCCTTCAAGCCGATCGGCAAGAACACCCCCAAGCAAGACGACAACGACGAGACCACCCAGAAGCCCACCAACTCCCAACCCAACGACGCCCCCACGACCACCACCACCGCCGAGGCCCCCCCGACCACCACCACCGAGGCAGACGCGGGCGAAACCACCACCACCCGCCCCACCCGCCCCCGCCCCGGCGACGACACCGACCTCCCCCTCCCCGGCGGAGGCGGCGGTGGCCCCGGCAACAACGGCGCCAACGGTTAACCCCCAGCACCCCCAGGAAGCCCCCGAGCCCCAGGCCCGGGGGCTTCTCCCATCACCCCCCTCCACGCCACCCCCGCCCCCTCCCCACTCCCACCCTCCGACGCCGAAGGCGAGCCCACCCATCCCTCAAAGCCGTCGTTAGGCCAATGCACCCCCACCCTCCAACCCATGCGGCCCAGCCCCACCACCCCCCGGCACCCCCATGCCCCATGCCCCGTGGCGAAGCCCATCCCTAAAGCCGTCGTCTGGCCAACCCCACGCCCACCCCGCAAACCATGACGCCCAGCCCCCACAACCCCCCGGCACCCCCGACAACGCTCAACTGAGCAAACAGTCACGGCGCTGCCTACACCCCGGCCTGACCCAGTCCCGGCCGCTCGTAGCTCGGGAGGTGGCGTGTCAAGGGTGGGCAAAGCCCATCGCGAAGCGACGCCCGCAGGGCGCCCTTGACTCGCCACCTCCCGAGTTACACACTCGCGGCCCCCGAGGACAGGCCCCCACTGCGCCAAGAACCCGTCCACACCGCGCCCCAAGAACCCCACATACACCGAGCCAAGATCAACTCCACGCGCCCCCACGCGTCACCATCCGCAGCCCCCACCCACCCAAGGGGCTGTGGTCCCTTGCGGCCATTCTACCCGCTGACCAGCGCAAACAAGCCCCAAACGATCTTGCCTGTGGATAACCCCGCCCGAAAAGCCCGACTCCGAACCACCGGATCGAGTGAAATACGGAGCGGCGCAGCGGCCGTGCCAAACCCGCGTCGCACACCGGCACCCGTAGCATCGCGCCGTGTCCGAGTCACCGGTGAGCGGGGAGCGGGCCGGGGACACGGCGTCCCTGGGGCCGCGGGAGCGGGTCCTGCCGACGATCAGCGAGCCGTTGGCCGCGGCGGCGTCGGCGCCGGTGGGCGGGCCGGTGGGCGAGCACGCGGCGGTGGGCAGGCACTGGTTCTGGACGCCGTTGCGGGTGGCGCTGCTGTTCGGGGTGTTCGCGCTGGCGCTGGCGTGGTTCGGCAAGGCGGCGTGCGTGCAGCAGTTCGACGCGGGGAACGGCAAGCTGGAGCTGGACTGGCGCTCCGGCAGGCCGTACGTGGCGATGTGCTACTCGGACGTGGTGCCGCTGTACTCGGCGGAGCGGTTGGACCGGGGTGGGTTCCCCTACAAGACCTCGTGGGTGGAGAACAAGGGCAAGCCGAACGAGACGGTCCGGTACATGGAGTACCCGGTGCTCACCGGGTTGTTCCAGTGGGCGAACGCCAAGATGGCCCAGGGCTGGGTGCAGCTGGCGGACCAGGGGTGGTTGCCCACGGGGCTGCCGGTGGTCGTCTACTTCGACATCACCGCGTTCTGGTTGGCGCTGGCCTGGTTGATCACGCTCTGGGCCACGTTGCTGACCGCGCGCCGCAGACCGTGGGACGCGGCGTTCATCGCGCTGTCGCCGCTGGTCATGGTGCACGCGTTCACGAACTTCGACACCCTCGCCACGGCCTTCGCCGCGCTGGGGCTGCTGGCCTGGGCGCGCAAGAAGCCGGTGCTGGCGGGGATCATGCTCGGCCTGGGCGGCGCGGCGAAGCTCTACCCGCTGTTCCTGCTGGGGCCGCTGCTCGTGCTGTGCCTGCGCGGCGGGAAGCTGCGCGAGTGGGCGTGGACGACCGGGGCCGCGGCGGTGTCCTGGTTGGCGGTGAACGCCGCCATCTACCTGCCGGAGGACACGCGGGCGGGGTGGTCGCAGTTCTTCACGCTGAACTCGCTGCGCGGTGCGGACCCGGACTCGCTCTACAACGTGCTGGAGAAGTTCACCGGGTGGGAGGGCTTCGACCCCGGCCTGCCGTTCGGGGAGTCGCCGTTCTGGCTCAACACGGTGAGCGCGGTGCTGTTCGTGGTGTGCTGCGCGGGGGTCGCGGTCATCGGGCTGCGCGCGCCGGTGAAGCCCCGGGTGGCGCAGCTGTCGTTCCTGGTGGTGGCGTTCTTCCTGCTCACGAACAAGGTGTGGAGCCCGCAGTACTCGCTGTGGCTGGTGCCGCTGGCGGTGCTCGCGGTGCCGCGCTGGCGGGTGCTGCTGGCCTGGATGGTCGTGGACGCGCTGGTGTGGGCGCCGCGGATGTTCTACTTCATGGGCGACTCGAAGAAGGGCCTGCCGGAGGAGTGGTTCCTCGGCGTCGTGGTGGTGCGCGACCTGGCCGTCCTGGCGCTGTGCGCGCTGGTGATCTATGAGGTCTACCACCCCGCTCGCGACCTGGTCCGGGCCCTCGGGGACGACGACCCCGCAGGTGGGGTGCTGGACGGCGCCCCGGACAGGTTCGTGCTGAAGCCCCGGCGGGAGCCCGTGCCCGCGTAAAGCCGGTGTGACCCGGACGTGTCCTGGTGCGACACTGCCAGCGGTCGGTGGTGGGATGATCGGGAGGCGTGGTGGACACAGGGCGCAAGGGCTTCCTGCTCGGGGTCGCGGCCTACGTGGCCTGGGGCTTCTTCCCGCTCTACTGGCCGCTGCTCGCCCCGGCGGGCCCGGTGGAGATCCTGGCGCACCGCATCGTCTGGTCGCTGGTGGCGGTGGCGGTGCTCGTCGCGGTCACCCGCCGCTGGGCGCAGGTGCGCGCGGTGCTGCGCGACCGCACGCGGCTCGGGTTCATCGCCGTCGGCGCCTTCACCATCGCCCTGAACTGGGGCATGTACATCTACGGGGTCAACTCCGGGCAGGTCGTGGAGACCTCGCTGGGCTACTTCATCAACCCGCTGGTGACGATCCTGCTCGGCGTGCTGGTGATGGGGGAGCGGCTGCGGCCGGGGCAGTGGGTGGGCCTGGGCGTGGCGCTGGCCGCCGTGGTGGAGCTGACCTGGGACTACGGGCGGCTGCCGTGGATCGCGCTGACCCTGGCGTTCTCCTTCGGCACCTACGGGCTGATGAAGAAGAAGGCGGGCGTGGGCTCCGCGGAGGGGCTGGCGCTGGAGACCGCGGTGCTGGCGCCGGTCGCGCTGGTCTTCCTGGTGGTGGTGCACGCCTCCGGCGGCGGGACGTTCGGGCACGCGGGCTGGGTGAACGCGCTGCTGCTCGCGGGCACCGGGGTGGTGACGGCGGTGCCGCTGCTGCTGTTCGGCGCGGCCGCGGTGCGGGTGCCGATGTCGACCATGGGCATGCTCCAGTACTTCGTGCCGATCATCCAGTTCGCCATCGGCGTGCTGGTGTTCCACGAGGCGATGCCGGGGCCGCGGTGGATCGGGTTCGGGCTGGTGTGGCTGGCGCTGGTGGTGATCACCGCGGAGTCGCTGGCGCACCGGCGCCGGGTGCTGGCGCTGGCGGCGCGGCGGCAGCCGGAACTGGTGGTGTGACCTCCTCGTCCACCGTGGACCGGTGGGTGAGGAAGGCGGTGAACAGCCCCACCAGCAGCGCGGCGCGGCCCCACACCCCGATCATCACCGCCTGCGCGGCGAACCCGTCGTAGACCCCGGCGGGCACGTCGTCGGCGATGTCGGCGAACCACACGAAGATCCCGATGCCCATGGCCAGGTCGGCGGCGAAGTAGGCCGCGATCCACCCCCAGCGCACCCGGACCAGCACGAACATCGGCACCAGCCACAGCGCGTACTGCGGGGAGTGCACCTTGTGCAGCAGCAGGAACCCGCACAGCATCGCCGCGGACACCGGCACCCACGGGTAGGTGCCCTCGCGGCGGTAGCGGACCCAGCCGATGGTGGCGGCGACGGCGAACGAGGCGAACACCGCCACCGGCGAGGCGATGTTGACCAGGTGGTTCACCGCGTCGTTCTGCGGCTCGGAGTCCGGGCGCAGCGCCCAGTACCAGATCGAGTTCGAGGTGATGTCGGCCTTGCGCTGGCCCTGGAAGGTGAACGAGGCCAGCCAGCCGTCGAAGCCCGCCAGCGCGAACGGGGCGTTGACCGCCACCGCGGTGCCCATGGCCACCAGCGCGGTCGTGACCATGCCCGCGACGTCGCGCCGACGGCCCGCGGGCAGCTCGGCGCCGCCCCGGCCGCCGGTGAGCACGTAGAGCATCAGCGGCAGCACGAAGATCGCCGGGTACAGCTTGAACGCGAACCCCAGGCCGAGCAGCACCGCGGCGGCGTGCGCGCGGTGCCGCAGCGGGCGGTCCACCCCGCGGCGCCCCCAGCCGCGGTGCACCACGTAGACGGCGGCGGTCGCGCACAGCACGACCGGCAGCTCCCAGTTGTGGAACGCGTAGAGCACCAGCGGTGGCGACAGCGCCCAGACCAGCGCCCGCCAGCGCGAGAGCCTGCCCAGCAACCAGGCGGTGACCAGCCCGAACGGCGCCATGATCAGCGCGGAGGCGAGCAGGAAGCCCGCGTCGGTGTGCACGGCCAGCGCGCCGAGCCAGATCACCAGCCCGGTGAGCACCGGGTACTCGACGGTGCCGCCGCGCAGCTCGCCGTCGGCGGTGATGCCGCCGTCGACGTACGGGAAGACGTGCCGGTCGACGTCGCGGCCGACCCACAGGTACTGGATGTCGGAGTAGCAGGCCTCCCGGTACTTGCGCTCGGCGAAGTCCGGGGTGCTGCGGCCCCACTGGTCGAAGGTGGTGCCGGTGCACCGGTCCTTGTTGGCGAAGCCCAGCGCCAGCGCCACCCCGCAGAGCAGCACCAGCACCGCCAGCGCCCCCCGGCCCAGCCGCGCGGCGCGCCCGGGGGCGACCGCGGGCCCGGCGACCACCTCGGCGGTGGCGGTGCCGACCGGCCCCCCGCTCACCGGCCGAGGGCCTCACGCAGGAAGGCGATGTCCGCGGCCTGCCCCTCGGCGGGGGTCTCCACCACGGCCGGGGCGCCCGCCGCGGCGAGCACGGCCACCAGCTCGTCGGCGTCGATGGTGCCGGTGGCGATGTTGTCGTGCCGGTCGCGGGCGGAGCCGAACTCGTCGCGGGAGCTGTTGAGGTGCACCAGGTCGATCCGCCCGGTGATCGCCTTGACCCGGTCGACGATGCCGACGAGGTCCTCCCCGGCGGCGAAGGCGTGGCAGGTGTCGAGGCAGAAGCCCGCGCCGAAGCCGCCCACGGCGTCCCAGAGCCGGGCGAGCACGTCGAACCGGCGGGCCATGGCGCCGTCGCCGCCCGCGGTGTTCTCGATGAGGATCGGCACGGCGAAGCCGCCCTCGGCGTCCTGGCGCTCGAAGAACTTGCGCCAGTTGTCGATGCCCACCTGGGGGTCCTCGCCCTTGGTGACGTGGCCGCCGTGCACCACCAGGCCCTGCGCGCCGACCTTGGCCGCGCCCTCGGCGTGCTGGGTGACCAGCTTGCGGGAGGGGATGCGGACGCGGTTGTTCGTGGAGGCGAGGTTGACCACGTACGGCGAGTGCACGAACACGGTCAGCTCACTGGCCAGCAGCTCGTCGGCCATCGGGTGCGGCGCGGGCGCCTTCCACCCCTGCGGGTCGGCCAGGAAGAACTGCACCACCTCGGCACCGCGCTCCTGGGCGGCCGAGAGCGGGTCGTCGTCGCGGACGTGGGCGCCGATGCTCATGGTGCCCGAGGGTAGTCGCCGGGGGTGACGACCTGCGCGATCGCCCGCAGGTGCGCGCGCGTTGGGCCTGTCGGGCGATCGTGAAGGAATTTCGGGGCAATCGGCGGGTTGAGCGTCACCAACTGCGGTTACCTTCGTTCCACAAGGCAGACAGCGGTTCCTGGCGTCCACGGAGGCCCCCCATGCAGCGTCGCGCGAAGACCCTCGCGGCTGGTCTGGTGCTCGCGTTCGGCACCTCGACGGCCGGTCTGCTCCTGGGGAGCGGCACCGCGGCGGCGGCCGAGCCGGTGATCGCGGGCAGCTGCGGCACCACCGTCCAGGGCAAGCCCGGCGCCCCGCTGGCGCTCAACGCGGGCGCGCTGCTCACGCCGGTCAACGACGTGCTCAAGGGCCTGCCGCTGCTCGGCAGCACCCTGGGCGGGCTGGTCGGCGGTGTGATCGCCGCGCTGCCGCCGGTGCCGCTGGGCACCGTGCCCGCCGCGGACGGCACGGTCGGGGGCGCCACCATCGGCGCCGCGGCCACCAACGCGCTCGCGAACACCCAGCTCGGCGCGATCGCGGGCCAGGTCGGCGCCCTGCTCGCGCAGACCTGCACGATCACCGTCAAGGTCGTCAACGACGTGGCGGCCCCGGTGCAGTCGGGCGTGAGCGGGGTGGGCAAGACCGTGGGGTCGGTGACCGCGCCCATCCCGCAGCTGCCGAACCTGCTGCCCCCGATCGGCGGCGGTGGCTCGACCCCGGGCACCGGCGGCGGTGGCACCGGCGGCGGGGCCACCCCGGGCAGCGGCGGCGGCTCGACCCCGGGCGGCACCAACCCCGGCGGCGGCACGAGCACCCCGGGCGGGCTCGGCGGCGGCACCGCCACCAGCCTCACCCCCGGCGGCGTGCCGCTCTACACCGGCAACTACAGCTTCGGCCGCTCCCCGATGGCGGACTACTCGTCGATGCCCTACGCCCTGGCCGCGCTGTACTCGCCCTCGCCGGGCGTGCGCTACGGCGGCTCGGTGCCGGGCTACTCCCCGGAGTTCGGCATCCTCGGCTCCGCCGACGACGACGCCGACGGCACGGTCGCCCAGGCCGGGCACGCCGAGGCGCTGGGCGGGTCGACGGGCAACCGGATCGCCGTCCCGGTGCTGCTGGCGGTGCTGGCGCTCTCCGGCGTCACCGCCTCCCTGGTGCGCACCTGGGTCCTGCGCCGCACGGTCGCCTGAGTGCGCTGAGCAGGGGCCGATCCCGGGGGAACCCCGGTCGTCGCAGCATGCGGGAGTGGTGACGCTCGACAACCACAACGCTGTGTTCTTCGTCTATCGTTCACACCATCAGGTGCTGACGACGCGAAGGAGTGGCAGCGCGTGCGCAAGCGGCGAGTCCTCTGCTCGACCATCCTCGGCGGCATCGCGGCCTCGGCCGCGGTCCTCGGCGCCGCCCCCGCGTCGGCCGACCCGCTGCCGTTCATCGCGCTGAGCTGCAAGCAGAACGTCGTGGGCTTCAAGGGCCAGCCGATCGTGGTGCCGCGGCTGGCGGTCAACGGCATGCTCGCCAAGGCCATCGCGGACACCCCGCAGCTCGGGCTGCTCCAGGCCACCACCACGAGCCTGACGTTCCCGCTCGGCCCGGGCATCACCGTCGGCACGATCCCCGACGGCACCGGTGAGGTCAGCGCGCAGGTGATCGCGGACGCGATCGTCGCCGTCGTCGCGCCGATGGCCGACATCCGCCGCGCCCCCGACCCGGTCGTGGCCAGCGTGCGCGACCAGGTGCTGCGGGGCTGCGGCCTGTCCGTGAAGGCGCTCGACGCGTCCAAGCCGACCACCCCGCCCAGCACCACCCCGGCGCCGGGCACCACGACCCCGCCGCAGGTGGGGCAACCGAACCAGCCCGCCCCGGGCACGCCGGTCGGGTCGGCCAGCCCGCTGCCGCCGGTGCGGCTCTACCCGCCGCAGCAGGCGCCCGCCGGGTCCACCGGCACCGCCCCGCCGCGCGACTACGGCGGCATCCCCTACGCCAGCGCCGGGGTGTACCAGCCCACGGCCGCGGTCGCGGGCATCCCCGGGTACGCGCCGCAGTTCGGCATCCTCGGCCAGGACGACCAGCAGGCCGTGGAGAACACCGCGGGCCGCGCCGAGGCGCTGCCTGGCGCCGGGTACGCACGATCGGGTGGTGTGGGCGCCCCGATCCTGCTGGCGGCCCTGTTCCTGTCGGTGGTGGCTGGTGCACTCGTGCGCACGTGGGTCCTGCGCAGGAGCTGAGCTGGGCGGCTGTTAACCTGTACGGACGCAAGACCCTCCTGCCGCGGAAGTCCCGCGGCCGCCCGAGCCCACAGGAGGTGAGTGGTCTTCATGCGTCATTACGAGGTAATGGTCATCCTCGACCCCACGCTGGACGAGCGCACCGTCGCTCCGTCGCTGGACACGTTCCTGAACGTGATCCGCACGTCCGGCGGCAACGTCGAGAAGGTCGACGTCTGGGGCAAGCGCCGCTTGTCGTTCGAGATCAACAAGCACGCCGAGGGCATCTACGCCGTGCTCGACATCAGCGCCGAGCCCGCCGCGGTCAAGGAGCTCGACCGCCAGCTGTCGCTGCAGGAGTCCGTGCTGCGGACCAAGGTCATGCGGCGCGAGACCGCCTGACGACGGACCGGAGGCAACGATGGCTGGTGACACGACGATCACCGTGGTCGGCAACCTGACGGCCGACCCGGAACTGCGCTTCACCCCGTCGGGCGCCGCGGTGGCGAGCTTCACCGTGGCCTCGACCCCCCGCACCTTCGACCGCCAGTCCGGCGAGTGGAAGGACGGCGAAGCGCTGTTCCTGCGGTGCAACATCTGGCGGCAGGCGGCGGAGAACGTCGCGGAGTCGCTGACCAGGGGCGCGCGCGTGATCGTGCAGGGTCGCCTCAAGCAGCGGTCCTTCGAGACCCGCGAAGGCGAGAAGCGCACCGTCATCGAGCTCGAGGTCGACGAGGTCGGCCCCTCGCTGCGCTACGCCACGGCCAAGGTGAACAAGGTGAGCCGAGGCACCGGTGGTGGCGGCGGCTACGGCGGCGGCGGCGGTTCGTCCGCGCCCGCCGACGACCCGTGGGGCTCCGCTCCCCCCGCCGGTGGCGGCGGTGGCGGCGGCGGCTTCAACGACGAGCCTCCCTTCTGAGCGCACCCACCCCCTCTTACTGAAGACCCAGGAGTACGACAGTGGCCAAGCCACCGATCAGGAAGCCGAAGAAGAAGGTCTGCGTGTTCTGCAAGGACGCGAAGAAGGACCGCCCGGTGAACATCGACTACAAGGACACCACGCTGCTGCGGAAGTACATCTCCGACCGCGGCAAGATCCGTGCCCGCCGGGTGACCGGCAACTGCAGCCAGCACCAGCGCGACGTGGCCATCGCGGTCAAGAACGCCCGCGAGGTCGCGCTGCTGCCCTACACCTCGACCGCCCGCTGACCTGGAGGGGACCTGACGTGAAGCTCATCCTCACCACCGACGTGGACGGCCTGGGTGGCCCCGGCGACTCCGTCGAGGTCAAGGACGGCTACGGCCGCAACTACCTGCTGCCCCGCGGCTTCGCCATCCTGGCGACCAAGGGCGCCGAGAAGCAGGTGCAGGTGATCCGGCGGGCCCAGGAGGCCAGCCGCATCCGCGACCTCGACCACGCGCGCGAGGTCAAGGCGCAGCTGACCGGTCTGGGCACCGTCCCGCTGTCGGCCAAGGCCGCCGCCGGGTCGAGCAAGCTGTTCGGCTCCGTCACCCCCGGTGACGTCGTCGCCGCGGTCAAGGCCGCGGGCGGCCCGGTGCTGGACAAGCGGGCCCTGGAGCTGCCGGGTCACATCAAGACCACCGGCAAGCACTCGGTCTCGGTGCGCCTGCACCCGGACGTCACCGCCGCCTTCACCCTCGTGGTGAGCGCCTCGGCGTGATGCGACCACCGCTGGTCGCGCATCAGCGGTGAGACGACAGACCCCGAGAGCCCCCGTTCGGCACTGCTCCGAACGGGGGCTCTCGGTTGTCCACAGGGTTGTCCACAGAACGCCCTGTGGACGGGGCTGGGGACGGGGTCCGGCCGGGTGTGCGACACGCCGAGGGGCGGAGACGCCACGACACGCCGGACGAGTTTTTCCACACCCTGTCCACAGGGTCTGACCAGCGCGTATCCCGGTTGTCCCGGATTTTGTCCCCAGGTTGTCCACAGGTAGGTGGGCACCTGTGCTCAGCTGGGGGAAACCATCCCCAAGTTGTCCACAGGTGCGTCCCCAGGACGGTTTGCGCGCGTCCGTTCGGGGGTCCTAGCGTCGGGTCCACATCCCCGGAATGTCGTACCGCGGTCCTACCGTGCGTCCTGGGCCTACCATGGGGTCGTCGAACGCGTGTTCGACGGCCGGGCCCGGGGGCGGACGGGGCAGCAGCGCGAACGGCATCGACCGGGAGGTCGACCAGGAGGGGGGTCGCAGGTGGCGCTGACCGATGACCGGTCCATGCCGCCCGTGCCGACGGAGCAGCCCGGCGGGCGGATGCCGCCGCAGGACGAGGCGGCGGAGAAGAGCGTGCTCGGCGGCATGATGCTGTCCAAGGACGCCATCGCCGACGTCATCGAGCAGCTGCGGCCCGGCGACTTCTACCGCCCGAAGCACCAGACGATCTACGACTGCATCCTCGACCTCTACGGCCGCGGCGAGCCCGCCGACCCGATCACCGTCTCGGCCGAGCTGGAGCGGCGCGGCGAGCTGATCCGCGTCGGCGGCCCGAACTACCTGCACGACCTGATGTCGACGGTGCCCACCGCGGCCAACGCCGGGTACTACGCCGAGATCGTCGCGGAGAAGGCCATCCTGCGCCGTCTGGTGGAGGCGGGCACCCGGATCGTGCAGCTGGGCTACCAGGGCGCGGAGGGCGCGGACATCACCGAGGTGGTCGACCGCGCCCAGGCCTCGATCTACGACGTCACCGAGCGCAGCATGAGCGAGGACTACGTCGCGCTCGAGGAGCTGCTCCAGCCCACGATGGACGAGATCGACGCCATCGCCTCGCGCGGCGGCAACTCGCTCGGCATCCCCACCGGCTTCGCCGACCTCGACGAGATCACCAACGGCCTGCACCCGGGGCAGATGGTGATCGTGGCGGCCCGCCCCGGTGTCGGCAAGTCGACCCTGGGCCTGGACTTCGCCCGCTCCTGCTCGATCGCGCACGGCATGACCAGCTGCATCTTCTCGCTGGAGATGAGCCGCACCGAGATCGTCATGCGGTTGCTCTCCGCCGAGGCCAAGATCCGCCTCGGCGACATGCGCGGCGGCCGGATGACCGACGACGACTGGACCCGGCTGGCCCGCAAGATGAGCGAGATCAGCGAGGCCCCGCTGTTCGTCGACGACTCGCCCAACCTGACGATGATGGAGATCCGGGCCAAGGCCCGCAGGCTCAAGCAGCGCCACGACCTCAAGCTGGTGGTGGTGGACTACATGCAGCTGATGACCTCGGGCAAGCGGGTGGAGTCCCGCCAGCAGGAGGTCTCGGAGTTCTCCCGCCAGCTCAAGCTGCTGGCCAAGGAGATCGAGGTGCCGGTCATCGCCATCAGCCAGCTCAACCGCGGCCCCGAGCAGCGCACCGACAAGCGCCCGATGCTCTCCGACCTGCGCGAGTCCGGCTCCCTGGAGCAGGACGCCGACATGGTCATCCTCATCAACCGCCCGGACGCCTGGGAGCGCGACGACCCGCGCGCGGGCGAGGCCGACCTGATCCTGGCCAAGCACCGCGCGGGCCCCACGGCCACCGTCGTGGTCGCCCACCAGCTGCACTACAGCCGCTTCGCCGACCTCGCCCAGGGCTGACCGGCCCGCGCCGCCCCGGGTGGGCGGTGCGGCCGGGGCCCGGTGACCCGCGGAACACCGGTCCCGGGCCCACCCGTGGTACTTTGGTTTAAGATTCAACCAACCACGGGGAGCCGAGATGACCGCCGCGACGTCGAGCAGGCAGCCGGTGCTGTACCTGAGCCACGGGGCGCCGCCGCTGGCGGACGACCCGGTGTGGACGCGGCAGCTGGGGGAGTGGGCGGCGGGGTTGGGCAGGCCCACCGGGATCCTGGTGGTGTCGGCGCACTGGGAGGCGGACCCGCTGACCATCGGGGCGGTGGACACCGTGCCGCTGACCTACGACTTCTGGGGCTTCCCCGAGCGGTACTACCAGGTCACCTACCCCGCGCCGGGGGCGCCGGAGCTGGCGGAGAAGGTCGGCGGGCTGCTGCGGTCGCACGGCACCCCCGTGGCGCACGACCGGGAGCGGGGGCTGGACCACGGGGCCTACGTGCCGCTGGTGGAGATGTTCCCCGCGGCCGACGTCCCGGTCCTGCAGATCTCCATGCCCACCCTGGACCCGGGGGAGCTGCTGGAGCTGGGCAGGCGGTTGGCGCCGCTGCGGGACGAGGGCGTGCTGATCATCGGCAGCGGGTTCTTCACCCACAACCTGCGCGCGGTCGACTTCGGGCTGGGCGCCGGGCACGCGCCGCCGTCGTGGTCGGCGGAGTTCGACGACTGGGGCAACCGGGCGCTGGCGGACGGGGACGTCGACGGGCTGGTCGACTTCCTGCACAAGGCGCCCGCGGCCCGGCTGGCGCACCCGAGGACCGAGCACTTCGCGCCGCTGTTCGTGGCCCTCGGGGCGACCCTGGACGCCCCCGGGGAGCGGCGGTCGGTGATCGACGGCTTCTGGTTCGGGTTGGCCAAGCGGTCCTGGCAGTTCGACTGAGCGGTCGGGGTTCGCCCGCGGGGGCGGGGGACGCCCGAAGGCCCCCGGGACGGGTGTCCCGGGGGCCTTCGGCTTCTCGTGGACCGGTGGTCAGTCGATCGCGGGGAAGTGGCCGAACAGGTCGGCCAGCTTGGACTGGGTGTCGGTCAGGGAGGTGAGGGCCGACCCGCCAGTCGCGGGGAGGGTGTGCACCTCCGGGGCCTCGAAGAGGTTCCCGGAGAACACGCCCGCGGCGGGGACCAGGCCGGGCATGGCCGGGGTCTGCGCGCGGGAGCCGGTGGCGCGGCCGGTCAGGCCGGAGACGCCGGGGAGGGTGCCGGAGACCAGGCCGCCGGTGGCACCGCCGACCAGGTTGCCGGTGGGCAGCGCGCCGGTCAGGTTGCCGGTCGGCAGGGCACCGGTCAGGTTCCCGGTGGGCAGGCCGCCCGCCAGGTTCCCGGTCGGCAGGGCACCGGTCAGGTTGCCGGTGGGCAGGCCGCCCGCCAGGTTCCCGGTCGGCAGGGCGCCCGTGAGGTTGCCGGTGGGCAGGGCGGCCAGGCCGGTCAGCGGGTTGACCGCCGGGCGCTCGGCGCGGGCGCCGACGCCGTTGCCCGCCAGGCCGTTCACCGGCAGACCGCCGAGCAGGCCGGTGACCTGCGGCAGGCCACCCAGCAGGGCGCCCGCGGGCAGGCCCGCGACCGGGGCGGCGCGGTGGGCGGCCAGCACCGTCGGCGCCTTGGTCAGCGGCAGCGCGCCCTCGACCGGCAGCGACAGCGGCTGCTGGTCCTGGTCGCCCACCTGCACGTCGGAGGTGTGGGTGGCGTCGGTGACGGCGTCGGCCAGGATCTCCAGGGGGACGTCGTAGATCGGCGCGTCGACCTTGACCGGCAGCACGCCGCGCAGGCCGGAGAGGTCGCTCGACTCGCCGCTGGTCTCGGAGTGCCCGCCCACGGTGCCCCCGGTGGTGTTGTCCGAGGTGGCGGCGGCCTGGGAGGCGATGGCGGCGATGGCGTCGCCGTGCGCCTGGGCCAGCACCGCGGCCGGGACGTCCAGCAGGTTGCCGGAGAGGAACCCGCCGTCGCCGGTGGTGGTGATGTCGCCACCGGAGGAGCCGGTGGTCGACGAGGTGGACTCGGCGCTGCTCTGGCCGCCGACGGCCGCGGCGCTGATGCCCATGGCCTGCACGATCGGCAGCAGCGCCGGGCTGATCACGTTGCCCGAGATGGTGCCCGACTCGCCGGAGGTGGTGGCGGCGCCCGCCGCGGTGGTGTCGGTGAGGTTGGTGGCGGTGCTGGTGCCCTTGCCCAGCGCCGCGACCGAGTCGCCGAAGACCTGGGCGGCGGAGGCGATCGGGGCGGAGATGATGTTGCCCGAGCCGGTGCCGCCGGTGCCGTCGGTGGTCGCCTCGGCGCCGGAGGTGGTCGTGGTGGTGTTCGCGGCCTCGGCGGAGCCGATGCCGCCGACCACGCCGTTGGCGCCGAAGACCTGGACCGGCAGGGCGCCGGGGGCCTGGGCGAGGTTGCCGGAGAGCACGCCGCCGATGCCCGAGCCGCGCGAGTAGCCGCCCGCGGTGGTGGTGTTGTCCAGCTCGGTGGCCGACTTGGTGCGCGACACCGCGCCGAGGGCGTTGCCGAACACCTGGACCGGGGTGGCCAGGGGGGCCTGCACCAGGTTGGCGCCGAGCACCGCGCCGTCGTCGGCGGTGTTGTTGTCGCCGCCCGCCGCGGTCTCCTTGTCCTCGGAGCCGGTGACCTCGGTGGTCGACAGCGCGCCGCCGACGTTGCCGATGGTCTCGACCGGGACCGCGATCGGCACGATCGCGCCGTTGCCGCCGCCGATCGAGTCGTCGCCGGTGGTGGCGGTGTCGCCGCCCGCGCCGGTGGTGATGGTGTTGGCGCAGTTCACCAGGCCGGTGCCCGCCACGGCGGCACCGGTGCCGCAGGCGTCGACCGGGCCCGCCACCGGGGTGGAGACCAGGGCGCCGCCGAGGACGCTGTCGTGGCCGCGGGTGCGCGAGGCGCCGCCCGCCGAGGCGGTGACGTCGTTGGTGTCGTCCGCGGTGGACTTGCCGATGACGGTGGCGACCGAGCCGATGACGTCGACCGGGGTGCCGACCGGCAGGGTGCCGATGCCGCCGGAGATGACCCCGCCCTGGCCGTCGGAGCGGTTGCCGCCGCCCGCCACGGCCGAGGTCTCGGAGGTGCAGGTGGCGTTGGTGATGGTCACCGCGCCGCCGGAGGTGCAGTCGACGGTGGTCGGGGCGGCGGCCGCGGGCTGCAGGATGTTGCCCGAGAGCACCGCGTCCGGCGCGTAGGTGTGCACGTAGGTGGGGTTGCCCGCGAAGTCGGGCTCGGTGGCCCCGGCCTGGGCGCCCGCGGTGTTGGCCGACTCGGCGTTGGCGATGCCGACCAGGCCGATGGCCTGCCCGGTGGCGTGCACCGGCAGCGCGACCGGCAGCGCGGCGGCGTTGCCCGAGGCGACGCCCTCCTGGCCGTTGGTGACGACGACGCCGCCGGAGGTGGCCGAGGAGGCGGTGGTGGAGTTGGCGTCGGCCTTGCCCAGGCCCGCGATGGCGTTGCCGTTGAGCTGCACCGGGGTGGCCGCGTGCACGGCGCCCGCGTTGCCCGCGAGCACGCCCTGCTGCCCGCTGGTCTTCAGCGAGCCGCCCGCGACGGCCTCCTGGGTGGCGGTGTTGTTGGTGGAGGCGTCGCCGATGAGGCCGACGGCGTTGCCGGTGACCTGGACCGGGGCGGCCCAGTCGAGGGCGAGGACGTTGCCCGCGAGGCTGTCGCCGGAGCCGTCGGTCTGGATCGGGGAGGCCTGGCCCGCGGTCTGGGTCGAGGTGTTGTCGACGTGGACGTCGCCGCCGAGGGCGATGGCGTTGCCGGAGATGTCGACCGGGACGGTCAGGTCGCCGACGACCTTGTTGCCGCGCAGCAGGCCGCCATCGCCGTCGAGCGCCGCCGCCTTCTCGGTGACGCCGTTGGCGACCGGGGCCAGCGCGCCCAGCAGGCGGTCGCCGCCGGGCAGCTGCTCGATGACCTCGCTCGGGCTGATCGAGAGGGTGCGGTTGACCGACGGGACGTCCAGCTGCCCCAGCGGGGTGCCGATGGCGTTGTTGTCGATGTGGATGGGGACGGTGATCGTCGCGTCCAGCGCGGAGGCCGGCCGGTCGGGGTTGACGTCCTCGTCTGCGGAAGCGATGCCAGTGCCCAGCATCAGCAAACCACCGGTGAAGAGCGCGGTCTGGAGTCCGCGCTTCGCCCAGGTCTGCATCCTGTGGTTCTCCTTCATCGTGTTTCCCCTCCGAGGGGAGGGGTTTCCCTGGCGGGAGGTGCACGGGCGGCAGCCGGTGTGGATCGGGGCGGCTGCGCCCGCAGGGGCGTCGCGGGGTGGGACCCCGCGGGTGTGGCTGTGCGCGGCGCGGTCGGGCGCGAGGCACCGGTGCGACCGCGCGGCGGATCAGTCGGGGGTGACCCCGGGCTGCGCGGCGGCGGTGGCGGGCAGCAGGTCGGAGTCGGTGCGCGGGGCGCGGGCAGGCACCAGGGCGGTGTCGGCCGGGATCTCGGCGAGCAGGCCGAGCGAGGGCGCGTCGGCGCCGGAACCGCTGGTGTGCCCCGGGTTCACCGGCGCGGGCGCGGTGAGCGGGGACGGCTGGGGGGTGCGCGGCTCGGGCCGCGGCGGCGCGGCCGGGGCGGGCTCCGGGCGCTCGACGACGGGGGCGGCGAGCGGCGCGGGCGCGGTGCGCTCGGCGGCCGGGGTCGGCACGGCGGCGAGCGCGGTGAGGGGGGCCGGGGTCGTCAGCGCGGCGGGCCGCGGCGCCGTGGGCGCGGGCTCGACCGGCGCGGGGGTCGGGAGCGGCGCGGGCACGGGCAGCGGGACCGGGGGCAGGGCGGGCCGGAGCACCGCGGGCGGGGTCAGGTGCGCGGCGGCGTCGTCGACGGCGTGGCCGAAGTCCGCCAGGGCGGCCTGGGCCTGCGCCGGGTCGAGCAGGCGGCTGAGTCCGTCGCGCAGGCCCTCGACCAGGGCGGCGCCATCGGGCAGGCGGAGCGCGGGGGCGCCCGGCTCGGCGGGCCCCGCGGCGTCGGCAGAAGCGGCGGAGGCAGCTGAGGCGGCGCTGTCGGCGCTGGCGGACCCGGTGGACAGGGCCCACGCCGCGGCGGTGCACGCGGCGGTGCCGCCGACGACCAGCAGCGCGCGGGACAGCACGCGCCGCAGCCGTGCGGTCGTCCCCCTGTGCAGCTGGCCCACGATGCGGTTGCCCTCGACTCTCCCGGTGCGGTGGTGCGCACGGCGGCCGGTCGGTCACCGTCCGTGCCGGGAGGACACTTCCACCAGGGCCGCGGCAAAAGCGAGTTCGACGGGGAGTAGTCACCTCATCGTGTGATCAGCACAGTGTGTTTCCACAGCTCACCGAGAGTGCTCATCTCCAGGTCGCCCCGGGCGCGCCCGCGCAGTTGTCCACAGGTGGGGATCACCCGCGCTTGAGCACCCGGGTCGCGCCCGCGGCGACGGTGGTGGCGAGGATCCAGCCCACGGCGATCAGCGTGCCCGCGATCCACTGCGACGGGCCGGTCATCTTCCACATGTTGTCCTGGCCCAGGTCGATGATGGGCAGGAGCAGGTCGGTGACCAGCAGCGGCGCGTTCCACACCGGCTCGGTGTCGGTGTTCAGCCGCTGCATCCGGTGCCCGGCGAACCACAGCAGCCCGACGCCCCAGAACCCGGCCAGCCACACGATCGCCAGCCAGGGCCGGTAGCCGTAGCCGACCGTGAACTCCTGCAGCCTGCCCCAGACCTGCCCGGCCCAGTGCAGCTCGGAGTACCGGCGGCGCTGCCGCTCCACCTGCACGACCTGCGCCATCTCCTCCTCCCCGCCCTGGGAGTAGACCGCGGCCAGCTGCTCGTACGGGCCCGGCGCGAAGTCCGGCTGCACCGCCCGCAGCCACGCCAGCCGCTGCCGCACCGACACCTCCGGCACGGCGCTGATGGCGGAGTAGGTGAAGTCCTCCAGCAGCACGCCCCCGCGCGCGGCCCACAGCCCCGGCCCGTCGACGACCGAGGCGGCGGTGGCCCGGGACAGGTTCACCAGCCCGGCGGGCGGGCGGCCCGGCCGGAACAGCAGCACGAGCTCCTGGGTGCTGAGCCCGTAGGCCTGCAGCGCCTTCTCCGGGACCGGGTGGCCGGGCTTGGTGGCGCCGCCGAGGCGGGCGCCCGCGAAGGTGACCCGCTTGCCCACCTCGGCCAGCCGCACCCGCACCCCGCCGGTGGCCCGGAACCCGCGGCTGCACAGCAGGTCCTTGCCGATGGTGGCGACCCTGGCGTCCAGCGACGGCTTCACGGTGCCCTCGGGGCGCAGCCGCGGCTTGATCAACCAGGCGCCGGAGCAGTCGAGGCTGGAGCCGATCGTGGCGTTCTGCAACCGCACCGACCCGCTGATGCGCGCGCGGCGCAGGAACAGCGTGCCGCCCACGCGCAGCCGGTCCGCGAACAGCGCGTCGCGGCCCGCTGCGCGCAGCCGGGCGCGGGACAGGCTGGCGCTGCCGTGCACCACGCCGTCGACCAACCGCACCTGCCCGTAGGCGCGCAGCGCGCCCTGCGGCCTGCCGCGCACCGGTCCGCGCGCCTCGACGTCGCCCAGCACCTCGACGCCGTCCGCGACGAGCGCGAGGGGCACGGTGTCCTCCGCCCGGCCCTCGGCGAACGCCCGCGCCAGGTCCGCGGCGTCCTCGGGGTGGCCGAGGACGGCGCCGGAGAGCAGCAGGTGCCCGCCGATGTGCGCGCCGCGCAGGCCGACCGCGCCGCGGGCGGTGAAGCCGCGGTCGAGGCGCAGGTCGCCCTCGACGCGCACCCGGTCGGCGTCGAGCAGGGTGGCCTCGGCGTCGGGGACGTGCACCAGCACCCGGCTGCCGCGGGCAGGCGGGTCGGTGAGCCGGGCGGTGCTGAACACCGCGTCGCCGCCCACGCGCGCGCCCGCGAACCGGACCGTGCCCGCGGCGCTGAACCCGTTGTCGCAGTGCAGGCTGTCGGTGACGGTCAGGCCGGTGGCCTCCAGCGCGGTGCCGCCGGGGTTGCGCAGCTCGGCGTCGGACAGGTGCAGGCCGCCGCCGACGTCCGCGCCGGAGAGCAGCAGCTCCCCGTCGACCTCCAGCGCCACCGCCTGCACCGAGCCGGAGGTCCGCAGCCGCTCCGCGCGCAGCGCCACGCCCTCGGGGTGGTGCAGGGCGGCGCCGGACAGCCGCAGCGTCCCGGCGATGGTGGCGTCGGTGAGGTCGACCACACCGGTGCACCGGAAGCCCAGCTCCAGGCGCAGGTCGCTGCCGACGCGCAGGTTGCGCCCGCGCAGCCCGGGGACCTCGCAGCCGCGCAGGTTCAGCGCCACCAGCTGCGCCATGCGCAGGTCGAGCGGGCGCTCGAAGGCGCACCCGTGCAGGCTCACCAGGTGCCCGACGGTGCGCCCCTCCAGCTCGAACTCGCCGGTCACCAGCGCGTTGTCCACGCGCAGGGCGGGCATGGCGCCCTCGTCGAGGGGGTAGGCGCCGAGCAGCAGCCCGGTGAGCAGTTCCCCGCGCACGGACCGGTCCGCGCGCCCGGCGAGGTCGACGGCGGTGCCGGTGGCGAAGGCCGCCCGCACCTCCCGCTCGGTGTCCGTGAGCTGAGCTGGCGGGATGCGGGCCGTCACACCCCCATCAGATCAGACGGAGTGATCGGCACGCGGGGGTTCCGGCCGATACCGTTGTGGCGGTGAGCAGAAACCGCGTGGCCGGGCTCAAGCACCGGGAGCAGGCCCTCAGCAGCGACGTGACCCCCGCCGTGCCGCGCGGCCTGCGGGTCGCCGCGGCGCTGTCGTGGCGCTTCCTGGTGATCATCGGTGCCCTCTACGTGATCCTGTACCTGCTGGGCTACTTCGCCTCGATCGCCGTGCCGATCGGCATCGCGGTCCTGCTCGCGGCGCTGATGGCCCCGGGGGTGGCCAAGCTGGTGCAGTGGCGGGTGCCGCGCTGGCTGGCGACGCTGATCGTGATGATCGGCGGCATCGCGGTGCTCGGCGGCGTGCTGACGTTCGTGATCAGCGAGTTCGTCAACGGCCTGCCGGAGCTGCAGAACCAGGTCAACTCCTCGCTGGAGACGATCCGCGGCTGGCTGGCCAACGGCCCCCTGCACCTGCGCCAGGACCAGGTGCAGAACTTCCTCAACAGCGCCATCGACACCATCAAGGCCAACCAGGCGGTCATCACCAGCGGCGCGATCACCACCGCCGCCACCATCGGCGAGATCCTCACCGGCCTGCTGCTCACCATCTTCGTGCTGATCTTCTTCCTGCACGACGGCGAGGGCATCTGGTCCTTCGTCGTGCGCGGGGTCCCCAGCCCGGTCCGCGACCGCGTCGACGTCGCGGGCCGTCGCGGCTTCTCCTCCCTGGTCTCCTACGTCCGCGCCACCGCCGCCGTGGCCGTCGTCGACGCGGTGGGCGTGGGCATCGGCCTGTACTTCATCGGCGTCCCCCTGGTGATCCCGCTGTCCGCCCTGGTCTTCCTGACCGCCTTCATCCCCATCATCGGCGCCCTCATCGCGGGCGCGGTCGCCATCCTCATCGCCCTGGTCGCCAACGGCCCCATCGCCGCACTCATCGTCCTGGCCGTCCTCGTCGGCGTCATGCAGCTGGAGAGCCACGTCCTGCAACCCTGGCTCCTCGGCCGCGCCGTCCGCCTCCACCCCCTCGCGGTCGTCCTCGCCATCGCCGCGGGCCTGCTCGCCGCGGGCATCGCGGGCGCCCTGCTCTCCGTCCCCCTCCTCGCCGTCCTCAACGCGGGCATCCGCTCCCTGCTCCACGACGCGGGCACCGACCCCGAGGAAGTCGACTCCCTGGACGACGCCGCGTCCCAACCCAACGCCGAGACCACCCAGCCCTGACGGGCGAGCCGCGTCGCCCGAGCACCCCCGGCGACGCTCAGCCGTTCCAGGTGACCTTCCAGGGCTTGCGGAGGGTCAGGGGGCCGAAGCGGGCGTAGGTGGGGCGGTGGATGGTGAGGGAGCCCGCGCGGACGGTGCCGGTCAGCCGGAAGCGGGGGCCGTCGGCGGTGGGGACCTTGATGCCGCGGTCGGTGATGCGGCCACCGACGCTGCTCTCCACGTCGCGCAGGTCGCAGGGGGAGTTGTCCGGGAGCAGGAGGGTGACGTTGGCGGCCTTGACGTCGACGTGGACGTGGGTGGTGGGGCTGAGCAGGACGGCCTCGGTGAAGTCGAGGTCGATGGAGCCCGCGTAGGTGGTCAGGCGCAGCTCGGCGGGGACCTCCCAGGCGCCCTCGCGGCGCACCGAGGACATGCGGGCGCGCAGCTCCAGGGGTGCCGAGGGTGCCGGGGCGTTCTCGGCGTTGACCAGGCCGGGGAGGTCGACCAGCAGGACGTTGAGCTCGCCGCGGGTGCGGGCGGCCAGTGCGCGGTCGGTGCGCTCGGTGAACTCGTCGAGGCTGAGCAGGCCGCGGCCGGTGGCCTTCTGCAGGACGCCCACCACGTGCGAGCGCTCGGCGTCGGAGACGCGGAGGTCGCGGGGGCTGATCGGCTCGGTCACACCCGCCATGCTACGGATTGTCGTCGAGGCCGTGCTCGATCGCGTAGCGGGCCAGTTCCACGCGGTTGTGCAGCTGGAGCTTGCGCAGCGTGGACTGGACGTGGTTCTCCACGGTGCGGTGGGAGAGCACGAGCCGCTGGGCGATGGCGCGGGCGGTGAGGCCCTTGGCGACCAGGCGCAGCACCTCGGTCTCGCGGTCGGTGAGCCGGGGGACCTCGGGGGAGGAGGCCATCCGCCGGTACTCGCCCAGGACGAGGCCCGCCAGGCCGGGGGTGAACACCGCGTCGCCCGCCGCGGTGCGGGTCACCGCGTCCACCAGCTCCTCGGCGGAGGCGGACTTCACCAGGTAGCCGGAGGCGCCCGCCTTCACCGCCTGCAGGACGTCGTCCTGCTCGCCGCTGGCCGAGAGCACCAGCACCCGGGTGCCGGGGTGGGCGGCGGTGATCTCGCGGATGGCGTCGACGCCGGAGTCCGCGCCCAGGTTGAGGTCCATGAGCACGACGTCGGGGCGCACGGCGGCGGCGATGCGCACCGCGGCGGCCGCCCCGCCCGCGGTGGCGCGCACCTCGAAGCCGCGCTCGTCGAGGTCGCGGGCGACGCCGTCGCGCCACATCGGGTGGTCGTCCACCACCATCACCGAGACCACCGGCACCCCCGCTCCGCCCCGGTCACGAGCACCACTCCCGGGGCACCCGCAGCTCCCACTCGGTGCCCAGGCCGGGCCCCGTGTCCAGGGTGATCGTGCCACCCAGGTCGGCGACGCGGCCGCGGATCGAGCGGGCCACGCCCATCCTGCCCTGGGCGGCGGCTTCGGCGAGGCGCCCCCGCGGGATGCCCGCGCCGTCGTCGCGCACGCTCAGCACCACCGCGTCGGGCAGCTCCTCCAGCAGCACCCAGGCCTGGGCGCCCGCCCCCGCGTGCCGGGCGACGTTCTCCAGCGCCTCGCGCACCAGGGCGGCCAGCTCGGTGGCGACCGCGCCGGGCACCAGCACGGGGGTGCCCGGCGCGGAGACGTGCACCCGGTCGGTGCCGAGCACCTGGAGCAGCCCGCGCAGGTCGGCCTCACCGCCCGCGGACTCCAGGGGCGCGGCGGAGACCAGGGCGCGCAGCGCGACCTCCTGCCTGCCCGCGAGTTCGCCCAGCTCGGCGGCCTCCCCGCCGACCTCCAGGCCGCGCTTGCGCACGCGGGCCAGGACCTGGAGCACGGAGTCGTGGATGTCGCGGGCGAGGCGCTCGCGCTCAGCGGTGGCGGCCTCGATGCGCTGGGCGGCGGCCAGGCGCGCGGCGGACCGCCGGGAGGTGGTGGCGGCGAGGCCGAGGACGGAGCCGATCCCCACCAGGAGCACCAGGTCGCGGACCAGGTCGGTGTTGACGTAGCCGCGGACGGCGAAGTTGCAGGCGGCGACGGCCAGCCCGAACAGCGACCCGCCGACCACCCCCGCCCGCACGGCGCCGAAGGCGACCACGGCGGTGACCCACACGGTCGGCACCAGCGGGACGGTGCCCGCCAGCTGCTCGGCGGTCAGGGCGACCCGCGACAGCGCCATCAATCCGCAGCACAGCACCAGGTCCACCAGCGTGAACCACAGCGCGGGCCCGCGGCGCAGGTAGTAGGCGCCGGAGGCGACCGTCCACACCGCCATCGCGGCGATGATCGCCCACGCGGCGGTCGTGCCCGCGTACTCGCCGTGGTGGGCGCCCACCACGGCGGCCGCGAAGCAGAGCGTGATCGCCCGCAGCAGCACGGCAGCGCGCCACAGCGGCGCGGTCGGGTCCCCCGCGTCGTCCACCTGCCACCTCCCCCGGCTGCATCATGGCAGGTGGGCGGGTGTCGGCGGGGCCGGTTCGCGCTTCGCGAGGGGAACGGCGTCAGCTCGTCGACGCGGTCGCGCTCCACGCGCGCTGCACGTAGTCGAACAGCGCGGGCTTGTCCGCCGCGGCGCCGTCCTCGCAGGTGCTCTCCTCGTGCAGGCGCTGGCTCGCCCGCATGATCCCCTCGTCGCCGCCGTGAAAGGCGTGCAGCAGCTCCGACCACTGGGCGGCCAACCGCTGCACCTCCGGGTCGGTCACCGGGGTGCCCTCGCGCTGGTGCCGGGTCAAGCGCTCGATGAGCGGCGGCCACGCGGCCTCCGCCGCCGCGATCCGCTCCTCGCCCAGCTCGGCGCGCCTGCGGGCGAGCCAGTCCAGCTGCTCGGGGGTGTAGTACTGCTCGATCATCTGCATCGTCTCCAGGAGTCGGGGGGTGCCCGCGCCGTCGAGCAGGGACTTCACCCGCTCGCGCAGCACCCCCAATCGCTCGGCCTCTGCCTCCAGGTGGGCCAGCTGCCTCTCCAGGACCTCCTGGAGGGTGACCGGGTCGGTGAGCGTGGCCGCGATGTCGCCGAGCGGGAGGCCCAGCGAGCGCAGCGCGCGCACCCGGTACAGCAGCCGGACGTCCTCGGGGGTGTAGCGGCGGTGGCCCGCCGCGGTCCGCTCGGAGGGCGTGACCAGTCCGATCTCGTCGTAGTGGTGCAGGGTGCGGACGGTCAGGCCCGCGGCCTTCGCCAGCGCACCCACGCTCCACCTGGTGTCTTCCACGGCGACGACGCTAGGTCCTCCCGTCGCGTGAGGGTCAAGCCCGGATCGCGCGCAGGGTGAAGCCTGCCAGTTCGCGGCCGTAGGCGGTGAGGTCGAGGCCGGGGTCGGTGGCGGCGCGCTGGGCGGCGCCGTCGAGGGCGCTGGCGATGGTCTCGGCGGCGACGGCGGGGTCGAAGGCGGTGAGCACGCCCTCGGCCTGGCCCTGGGTGAGCTGGCGGTGCAGCCTGCCGGTGCGGAAGTCCTGGAGCACCACCTGGTGCAGGGGGTCACGGCTGCCGGTGCCGACCTCGACGACGGCGCGCAGGTGCTTGGGGTGGGTGCGCAGGAACTCCACGCGGGCCTCGACGTGCGCGCGGATCAGCTCCAGCCGGTCGGTGACCCCGCGGACGCGGGCGTCGAGCGCCTCGTCGGCGGCGCCGATGGCGGTGGTGAGCACCGCCAGGACGAGGTCGGACTTGTCGCGGAAGTGGTAGGAGATCATGCGGGTGCTGCTCAGGCCGGCGTGCTCGACGATGCGGGCGAAGGACGCCTTGGCGAAGCCGAGGTCGGCGATGACCTCGATGGCGGAGGCCGCGATCTGGGCGCGGCGGGCGGGGTCGGCGGCGCGCTCGGCGTTTACCTGCATGAGTAAGACGTTACACGGTTGAGTAAGGTGGCGCCATGGAGATCCCCGAGGTCCGCCTCCCCGCCGACGGCACCCCCCGCGACGAGCTGTTCGCCGAGCTGCGCGAGCGCAAGCGGGCCGACGCCGACTGGCGGGGCGGTCGCACCTGGAGCTTGATCTACCCCGCGGGCGAGGACGTCGACGCCGTGCTGCGCGAGGCGAACGAGCTCTACCTGCACGAGAACGCGCTCAACCCGTTCCGCTTCCCGTCGCTGGCCGACATGGAGCGCGAGGTCGTGGCGATGACCGCGGGCCTGCTGCACGCCCCCGCGGGCGCGTCCGGGTCGATGACCTCCGGCGGCACCGAGTCGATCATGCAGGCAGTGCGCGTGGCCCGTGACCGGGCGGTCGCCGAGCGCGGGGTCACCGACCCGACGCTGGTGGTGCCGCGCTCGGCGCACCCCGCGTTCGCCAAGGGCGCCAAGTACTTCGGCCTGGAGCTGGTGCAGATCCCGCTCGACGCCGACCTGCGCGCCGACGTCGCCGCCGCCGAGCGGCTGGTGGACGGGCGCACGGCGCTGGTGGCGGGTTCCGCGCCCAACTACCCGCACGGCGTCGTCGACCCGATCCCGGAGCTGGCGGCGCTGGCCCAGGAGCGCGGGGTGCCGTTCCACACCGACGCGTGCGTGGGCGGGTTCCTGCTGCCCTTCATCGACGACGCGCCGCCGTTCGACTTCCGCGTGCCGGGCGTGACGACGATGTCCGCGGACGTCCACAAGTACGGCTACGCCACCAAGGGCGCGTCGGTGGTCCTGCACCGCGACGGCGCGCACGTGTTGCAGTACCAGGCTTTCCTCTACCAGGACTGGCCCGGCGGGCTGTACGGGTCGCTGGCGATGGCGGGCGCCCGGCCCGCGGCCCCGGTGGCGGCGGCGTGGTCGGTGATGCGCTACCTCGGGGTGTCCGGCTACCGGCGGCTGGTGGGGCGCGTGGTGGAGACGGCCGGGCGGTTGCGGGAGGGGATCACCGCGCTGGGGCTGGAGGTCCTGGGCGACCCGCGGGCCTCGATCCTGTCGTTCACCGCGCCGAACGCCATGGCCATCGGGGACCGCATGGACGACTTCGGCTGGCACCTGGACCGGCAGACCGAGCCGGAGGCGCTGCACCTCATGGTGTCGCCGGAGCACCACCGCGTCGTGGGCGCGTTCCTGGACGACCTGCGCGAAGCCGTTGCCACCGCGGGGGAATCGCGCGGCGTGCAGGCCCGCTACAGCTGATCCAGCTCAGCCCGGGTCGGGTAGGACGGTTGGGCGCCTTGGCGGGTGGTGGAGACGCTGGCCACGCGGATCGCTTGCACCGCAGCGGTTTCCAGCGGCTCACCCGCCGCGAGGGCGGCGGCCAGGGCTCCGATGAAGGCGTCGCCCGCGCCGGTGGTGTCGACCGGGGTCACCTGCGGCGCGGGCAGGTCCGTTGTGCCCTCGGGCGTCACCACTCGCGCGCCCTGCGCCCCGCGGGTGATGACGGCGGAGCGGACGCCGAGCGCGGGCAGGTCACCCAACCGCTCGGCCTCGTGCTCGTTGACCACCAGCGGGTCGAGCGCGGCGAGCGTCGCCGCGGACAGCTCCGCCACCGGCGACAGGTTGAGCACGACCCGCACCCCGGCCGCGGCGGCCAGCGCGACCGCGTGCTCGACCACCGCGGGCGGCACCTCCAGCGACGCCACCAGCACCGCCGCGCCTGCCAGCGCGGCGGGGTCGACGTCGTCGGCCACCAGCGAGGCGTTCGCCCCGGGCGAGACGACGATGGCGTTCTCCCCGTCCGGGCTGACGGTGATGAACGCCGTCCCGGTGGGCCGGTCGGCGCGGCGGACGCCCGAGACGTCCACCCCGGCGCCGGTGAGCGAGCCCAGCAGCAGGTCGGCGTGGGCGTCGCGGCCCACCGCGCCGAGGAAGGCGACCCGGGCGCCGAGCCGGGCGGCCGCGACGGCGGTGTTGGCGCCCTTGCCGCCGGGCAGGACCACGGCGTCGGCGCCGAGCACGGTCTCCCCGGGGGCCGGGTGGTGGGGCACGCCGACCACCAGGTCGGCGTTGGCGGAGCCGAGGACGACGACGGTGGCGCTCACCCCGCGACCCTATCGGGCCACGTCAGCGGCCGTTGCCGATAGCGAACGTACGCAAGTGTGAACGATCTCGGGGGTATGCGGATCCCCGGTGCCAGAATGTGCGTCACTGGAGAGGGCCCCGGGCGCGAGCACGGCCGGGGGCTGGTGCGACTCCCACCGCCGGTTCGCCGTCGGTGGGCTCCGGACCGGGTTCGCCCGGACCGGAACCCGTGTCCACCGGCGTCGGTCGCGTAGCCCCCCGAGCGATCGCCGCCGGTGGCGCGGTCCAGCCCTGGACCCGCCCGGTGCCCGGACCCCCGCTGCTCAGGTCTCGGACAGCCCGGCCCGCTCTTGCACCCGCCGCAGCGGCCCCGGCGCCCACCACGCGGCGGCGCCGAGCAGCCGGATCAGCGCGGGCACCAGCAGCACCCGGACCACGGTGGCGTCGAGCACCAGGGCGACGATCATGCCCACGCCGATCAGCCGCATCGTCTGCAACCCGGACAGGGCGAACGCGCCGGTCACCACCACCAGCAGCAGGGCGGCGGCGGTGATCATCGGCCCGGTGCGCACCAGGCCCGCCCGCACGGCGTCGCGGGTGCTCGCCCCGCCCTGGCGCGCCTCGACCACCCGCGACAGCAGGAACGTCTCGTAGTCGGTGGACAGCCCGAACACCACCGCCCCGACCAGCACGAGCATGCCCGCCTGCATCGGCTGCGGGGTCACGTCGAGCAACCCGGCGCCGTGCCCGTCCTCGAAGACGAAGGTCAGCACGCCGAAGGTGGCCGTCAGGCCCAGCGCGCTCACCAGCACCGCCTTGACCGGCAGCAGCACCGAGCCGAACGCCAGGAACATCAGCACCAGGGTGGCGGCGACGAGGATCGCGACCATCCACGGCGCGCCCGCCTCGATGGCGTCGACGCTGTCGGCCGTGCGGGCCGGGAACCCGCCGACCAGCACGTCGCCCCCCACGTCGATGGCGCGCATCGCCTGCACGGCGTCGGCGCTCTGCCGCGACGCGGGGTCACCCGCCAGCGGGACGGTCAGCGCCACCACGTCGCCCTTCGCCGCCATGGGCTGCACGCCCAGCACCCCGGGGATGCCGGTGATCCGCTCGGTCGCCCGCGCCACCCCGGCCTGGTCGACGCCGCGCAGCACCACCGTCGCGGTGTTCTGGCCCGCTGCGGGGAACTCCCGGGCGATCGTCTCGGCGGTGACCCGGTCCGGCGCGCCCGGGGGCAGCTGCCGCTCGTCGGCCGCGCCGAAGGACGCGCCGGTGACCGGGATCGCCAGCACCACCAGCCCGGCGACGATCGGGCCCGCGAACAGCAGCGGCCTGCGCATCACCCGGTCCGCGACCCTGCCCAGGAACCCCGCCTCGGTGGGCGCGCGCCTGCCCCGCCACGGCACCGCGCCCCGCTCGACCCGGTGGCCGAGCACGGACAGCAGCGCGGGCAGCAGGGTCAGCGACAGCAGCGCGGCGATCGCCACCGCGGACATGCCGCCGTAGGCCATCGACCTGAGGAAGTCCATCGGGAACACCAGCAGCCCCGCCAGCGCGATGACCAGCAGCGTCGCCGAGAACGCGACGGTGCGCCCGGCGGTGGCCACGGCGGTCGCGACGGCCGCGCGGGGGGTGGCGCCCGCCGCCAACTCCTCGCGGTAGCGGCCCACGGTGAACAGCCCGTAGTCGATCGCCATGCCCAGCCCGAGCAGCGTGGCGACGTTGACGGCGAAGGTGTTGACCTCCAGGCCCAGGCTGAGCAGCCGCAGCACGGCCAGCGACCCGAAGATCGCCAGCCCGCCGACGAGCACCGGCAGCGCCGCGGCGACCAGGGTGCCGAAGATGACCACGAGCAGCAGCAGCGTGATCGGCAGCGAGATGGCCTCCGCCACCACCAGGTCGTCGGTGGACCGCTCGGTCATCGAGTGCTCGATCGCGACCTGCCCGCCCACCTGGGTGCGCATGCCGTCGACCGGGAGCCGGTCCTTGATGCGGTCGTAGGCGGACTGGAGCGCGGCCGGGGAGTCGCCGACCAGGGACAGCGTGGCCAGTGCCTTGGTCTTGTCCGGCGTGGCCAGCGCGGGTTGGCGGGTGGACCAGTAGTCGACCCGCTGCGCCACCGCGTCGGCGGGCAGGGCGTCCAGGCTCGCGGTCACCGCCCGCGCGACCCCGGGGTCGTCGACGGTCACGCCGTCCGGCGCGGTGTAGAGGACCACGACACCGGCGGGCTTGCTCCCCAGCTCGTCCTCGACCACCCGGTCGACCTGGTAGGACTGGCTGCCGGGGTCGTCGTACCCGCCCTGGGCCAGCTCGTCGAAGACGCCGAGCCCCCAGAGCCCACCGCCGACCACGACCACCAGCGCGACGACCAGCACCACCCACCGCCGGGCGTGCACCACGGCTCCCCACGCGCTGAACACGACCGGTTCCTCCCGCCCGTCCGGTACGGTAAACACCGTTCACCGAAGTACCCGGACGGTACGGGCGGCGGCTGACCCACCTCAAGGACGGGGCGCAGTTCATGACGCAGGCCACACGGCGCGACCGCGGCCGCACCGACCAGGAGATCCGCGCCCAGGCCCGCTCGCTGCTGGTCAGCGACGGGCCGCAGGCGGTGACCCTGCGCGCCATCGCCCGCGAACTCGGCATCACCGCCCCCGCCCTGTACCGCTACTACTCCTCCCGCGAGGACCTGGTGGCCCACCTGCGCGCGGACGTGTGCGCCGACCTCACCGCCGCCCTCACCACCGCGGTGTCCACCGCGGACGACCCGGTGGCGCGGGTGCTCGTGCTCTGCCGCGGCTTCCGCTCCTGGGCGCTGGCCCACCCGCAGGAGTTCTCCCTGGTCTTCGGCTCCCCCAGCGCGGGCCCCCCGGACCTGGAGAAGGACAGCTTCGGCCGGGTCTTCCTCGGCGTGGCGGGCCAGGTGCTCGCCACCGGCGCCGTCCCCGCCCGCCCCGACGCGGTGCCGGGCTCCCTGCGCGAGGACCTGGAGGGCTTCCGCGCCGAACTGCTGGAGCTGATGTCCCCGCCGCTGTCCGGGGAGGTGCTGACGGTGGAGGTGGCGCACGCCCTGCTGCGGTGCTGGGTGCGGCTCTACGGGCAGGTGGCGCTGGAGGTGTTCGGGCAGGTGCCCACGCCGGTCACCAACACCGGGGCGCTGTTCGAGTCCACCCTGCTCGACATGCTGGCCGAGTTCGGCCTCAGCTGATCAGTCGGTTCCGATGACCGGCAGGGACGTCCTGTCCGGGCGGCCGAAGATGTCCTCGGTCTTGCCCTCCAGCCGCACCCGGCGGCGGTAGGGCTGGTCGAAGTTGTTCTCGGCGTAGTTGCGGTAGAACCGCTGTCCGTAGGGCAGCTGCGAGTGCTCCTCGTCCCGGCCGCGCCACGGCTGCGGGGGCGGCGGGTCGACCCTCCGCTGCTGGTGGTGCCCGATATCCACCCCCACCACCGGGGGCGCGGACCGTTGCCCCTGGGTGCAGAAGGCGTCGCACCAGGCGGTGCACCGGTGCGACGGTTCCTCGGGGGACCGCCGCGGAGCAGGCGGGCCGGGCAGGGCGGGCGCGCGGGAGGTCGTGGCGCGGTCGAAGTACGCGTCGCCCGCACCGAACACCGAGTCGCCCGCGAACGGCACGCGCAGCGCGGGTGCCTCCTCGGCCTGCCAGTCCAGCGGCGGGCGCGGGGTGCGCAGCCGGGCGATCCCGAGGAGGACGACGCCGATCGCCCAGGTCAGCTTGGACAGCTTGCCGTCCACGTGCTGCAGGTCGGCCAGCCACTCCTCGGTGTAGCGCGCGGTCTTGGCGGGCTCGCCGAGCCTGCGGGCGCCCCAGCGCAGCAGGCCGCGCGCCAGGCGCGGTGCCAGCTCACCCACCTCGTTGAGCGCGAGCGGCAGCAGGATGCTGCCCAGGACGAACAGGACGATCGGACTCATCCCCACCCCTCCCACCCGGGCGCCGGGCGCGGCGCGAACCCCCTGGCCGGGTCGGTCCGCTGCCGGACCGCGCCGCGGCGCTCGACGAGCAGTGCCCTGGCCCCGCCGAAGCCCTCCGGGCTCAGGCGGTAGAACCGGCGGCGCGGGCCGCGGGCGGTGGGCTCGTCGCGCTCCCACTCGCTCACCACCCAGCCGACCTCCTCCAGCCTGGCCAGGATGGGGTAGACGCTACCGGTCTTGCGGCCCGCGTTCTGGGCGATGCGCAGGCCGTAGAGCTCGTCATCGGGTCCCATCAGGGCCTCCAGCACGTCCAGCGTCGCCGGGGTGACGCGGAACGGTGCGGACATGAGTCAAATCTATCTATGTAGAGATAGCCCGGCAAGCCCCTCTCGCGGGGGAGGCGGGGAGGTGACACAGTTCGGCCCTGTGTCGTCGACGTGGGCAGGTGTGCGGTGATCGATCCGCGGCGGTTGCGGGTGTTGCGGGCGCTGGCCGACCACGGGACCGTCACCGCGGCCGGGCGGGCGCTGCACCTGACCCCGTCGGCGGTGTCGCAACAGCTGGCGGCGCTGGAGGGCGAGGTGGGGCACGAGCTGCTGCGGCGGCGGGGGCGGCGGGTGTGGCTGACCGCCGCCGGGGAACTGCTGGTCGAGCACGCCGACGCGGTGATGGGGGAGCTGGAGCGGGCCGAGGCGCGGCTGGCGCTGCTCGGCGCGGGGCTGGGCGGGGTGGTGCGGGTGGCGGCGTTCTCCACCGCCATCACCCGCGTGGTGGCGCCCGCGGTGCGCGAGCTGCCCGGCGACGTGGCGCTGGAGGTGCGCGAGGCCGAGGCGCAGCAGGCACTGCCGATGCTGCTCGACGGGGAGATCGACGTCGCCGTGACGATGCGGCCCGAGGGCGACCGGCGGGTGGCGAGCACCCCGCTGTACTCGGAGCTGTTCGACGCCGTGCTGCCCGCCGACCACCGGCTGCGCGGCGCGCGGGCGCTCGACCTGGCCGACCTCGCCGAGGAGGAGTGGGTGGTGCCGCACGCCGGGAACCCGTGCCGGGACGTGGTGCTGGAGGCCTGCCGGGCGGCGGGGTTCCGCCCGCGCACCCGGCACGCCTCCGACGACTTCACCGCCCAGCTCGCCCTGGTGGACGCGGGGGCCGTCGCGCTCATCCCGCGCACGGCGCTGCCGCCGGGGCGCGGGGTGGGGCTGGTGGTGCCCGCCGCCCGGCACGTGTTCGCGCTGACCCGGCGCGGCCGCGAGGAGCACCCGCTGATCGCCGCGGTGGTCGCGGCGCTGGTGGCCGCCGCCGGGCAGCCCGGCTGTGCAGGCCCGCTGGACAGGCAGTGCAGAAAGTCCTGATGGACCGCCCGCGCGCGGCTCGGCCAGACTCGGCCGGGAGGGCGAGGCGATGACGGAGGCAACGTGCAGGCGCTGGTCAAGACCGCTGCGGGACCCGGGCTGGAGCTGGTCGACGTGCCCGAGCCGGAGGTGGGCCCCGGCGCGGTGAAGGTGCGCGTGCTGCGCACCGGCATCTGCGGCACCGACCTGCACATCGACGCCTGGGACGACTGGGCGGCGCGGGCGATCCGGGCGCCGCTGGTCGTCGGGCACGAGTTCGTCGGCCGGGTGGTCGAGGTCGGCGCGGCGGTGACGAAGGTGCGCCCCGGCGACCTGGTCAGCGGTGAGGGGCACCTGGTGTGCGGGACCTGCCGCAACTGCCGGGCCGGGCGGCGGCACCTGTGCGTGCGCACGGTCGGGCTGGGGGTGCACACCGACGGCGCCTTCGCCGAGTACGTGGTGGTGCCCGAGCAGAACGCGTGGGTGCACAGCCACCCCGTCGACCTGGACATCGCCGCGGTGTTCGACCCGTTCGGCAACGCCGTGCACACCGCGCTGTCGTTCCCGGTGCTGGGCGAGGACGTGCTGATCACCGGGGCCGGGCCGATCGGGCTGATGGCCGCCGCGGTGGCCAAGCACGCGGGCGCCCGGCACGTGGTGGTCACCGACGTCAGCGAGCACCGGCTGGAGCTGGCCCGCAAGCTCGGCGTCGACCTGGCGCTGGACGTCAGCTCCGGGCGGGTCGCCGACGCGTTCGCCGCGCTGGGCATGTCCGAGGGCTTCGACGTGGGCATGGAGATGTCCGGGCAGCCCTCGGCGCTGCGCGAGATGATCGCGAGCATGACCCACGGCGGGCGGGTGGCGGTGCTGGGGCTGCCCGCGGGGGAGATCGCGGTGGACGTGGCCGCCGTGGTGCAGAAGATGATCACGATCAAGGGCGTGTACGGCCGGGAGATGTTCGAGACCTGGTACGCGATGTCGGTGCTGCTGCAGGGCGGGCTGGACATCGCGCCGGTGGTCACGCACCGCTTCCACCACACCGGGTTCGCGGAGGCGTTCGCCACGGCGCGCGCGGGCCGGTGCGGCAAGGTCGTCCTGGACTGGGAGGGCTGACGTGTTCGGCAGCATGCGCGAGGACCTGCGGGCCACCCTCGGGGAGATCCGCGGCGCGGGCCTGTACAAGGACGAGCGGGTGATCACCTCCCCGCAGCGGGCCGCCATCACCGTCTCCGGCGAGCGGGTGCTGAACTTCTGCGCCAACAACTACCTGGGCCTGGCCGACCACCCGGCCCTGGTGTCGGCCGCGCGGCGGGCGCTGGACGACTGGGGCTTCGGGATGGCCTCGGTGCGGTTCATCTGCGGCACCCAGGAACCGCACAAGGAGCTGGAGCGGCGGCTGTCGCGGTTCCTGGGCACCGAGGACACGATCCTCTACAGCTCGTGCTTCGACGCCAACGGCGGCCTGTTCGAGACCCTGCTCGGCGCCGAGGACGCGATCATCTCCGACGAGCTCAACCACGCCAGCATCATCGACGGGGTGCGCCTGTCCAAGGCGAAGCGGCTGCGCTACCGCAACCGCGACATGGCCGACCTGGAGGCGCAGCTGCGCGCCACCGCCGACGCCCGCCACCGCATGATCGCCACCGACGGCGTGTTCTCCATGGACGGCTACCTCGCCCCCCTCGACGAGATCTGCGCCCTGGCCGAGCGCTACGACGCCCTGGTGATGGTCGACGACTCGCACGCGGTCGGCTTCCTGGGCCCCGACGGCGCGGGCACCCCCTCCCACTTCGGCGTCTCCGACCAGGTCGACGTCTACACCGGCACCCTGGGCAAGGCCCTCGGCGGCGCCTCCGGCGGCTACACCTCGGGCCGGGCGGAGATCGTGGAGCTGCTGCGCCAGCGCTCCCGCCCCTACCTGTTCAGCAACTCCCTGGCCCCGAGCATCACCGCCGCGGCCCTCGCCGCCCTCGACCTCATCACCCCGGACCTGCTCACCCGTCTGCGCGACAACGCGGCCCTCTTCCGCCGCCTGATGACCGACGCGGGCTTCGACCTGCTCCCCGGCGACCACCCCATCATCCCGGTGATGATCGGTGACGCCGCCCGGGCCGCCCGCATGGCCGACCTGCTGCTGGAGCAGGGCATCTACGTCATCGGCTTCTCCTACCCCGTCGTCCCCCACGGCAAGGCCCGCATCCGCACCCAGCTCTCCGCCGCCCACACCCCGGAGGACGTCGAACGAGCCGCCACCGCCTTCACCAAGGCCCGCGACCTCATGGGCTGACCCCGGCCTGGCAGCTTTCGAATATTTCGAAGAGACTGGTCGTCGTAGCCCGCACCGGAGGGAGCCGGCCATGACCGCGGTCGTCGACCAGCACACCATCTTCCCGCCCACCGCGCCGGAGCCGCGGTTGTCCTCGGTGTTGGAGGCGCTGCACGGCGACCAGGCGGCGCTCATCGGTCCCGGTGGCGAGCGGGTGGAGCTGCCCGCCGAGGTCTTCGGTGTGCTGCGCGACGTCGTCGAGGCGCTCTCGCAGGGAATGGCCATCACCATCGCGCCGCGGAACACGCTGCTGACGACGCAGGAGGCAGCCGACCTGCTCGGAGTCTCGCGCCCGACGTTGGTGAAGTTGTTGGAGAGCGGTGCGATCCCGTTCGCGCTGCGCGGCAGGCACCGGCGGGTGAAGCTGGCGGACGTGATCGCCTACGAGGAGCGGATGCTGGCCACGCGGCAGGCGGCGCTGAGCGAGCTGGCCCGGGAGTCAGCGGCCGACGGCAGTCTCGAGGAGAGCTCGGGGTTCATCCGGACGCGGTGACCCACCCGGCAGACTGCCCTCGTGTCGTTCCCCGCTCTGCTGGACGCGTGCGTACTAGTGCCCAGGTCCCTCGCCGACACGCTCCTGTGGCAGGCCCACTGGGGCAAGACATCTCGGCTGTGCATCCCGATGATTTCCTGCTTGACCAGCTTGACCTGTACCCGGGACGCACGATCGAGTGCCTGCGCACCCAGATCGAGGCGTATCAACGACCTCAGATGACGATCGTGGAGTTCCTCGCGGTCCTCGGGAAGACCGCTCCGAGGTTCAGCAGCGCGCTTGTGGAGCGAATGGGCTGATAGCTCGCGACCTCATGGGCTGACCCCAGGACGAACGCGAAGGGGGCTGTGGCCGGTCGGCCACAGCCCCCTTCGCGTGATCGGTGGCTACAGGACGATGTTGACCAGGCGGCCGGGGACGACGATGACCTTGCGGGGGGTGGTGGTGCCGACCAGGGCGGCCACCTTCTCCTCGGCCAGGGCGGCGGACTTGACCTCGTCCTGGGTGGCGGAGGCGGCGACGGTGACCCGGGCGCGGACCTTGCCGTTGACCTGGATGGGGTACTCGACGGTGTCCTCGACCAGGTAGCGGTCGTCGGCGGTGGGGAAGGGGCCGTGGGCCAGGGACTCGCCGTGGCCCAGCTTGGCCCACAGCTCCTCGGCGACGTGCGGGCACAGGGGGGCCAGCATGGGGACGACGGCCTCGGCGACGGCGCGGGGGGCGCCGTCGGGGAAGTTCTTCGTCAGGTGGTTGTTCAGCTCGATCAGCTTGGCGCCCGCGGTGTTGTAGCGCATGTTGGCGTAGTCGTCGTGGACGCCCGCGATGGTCTTGTGCAGCAGGCGCAGGGTGGCCTCGTCCGGGTCGGCGTCCTGGACGCGGACCTGGCCGGTCTCCTCGTCGACGACGTTGCGCCACAGGCGCTGCAGGAAGCGCTGGGCGCCGACGACGTCCTTGGTGGCCCAGGGGCGGGAAACCTCCATGGGGCCCATGGACATCTCGTACAGCCGGAAGGTGTCGGCGCCGTACTGGTCGCACATCTCGTCGGGGGTGACGACGTTCTTCAGGCTCTTGCCCATCTTGCCGTACTCCTGGCGCACCTCCTCGTCGCCGAAGAAGTGCTTGCCGTCGCGCTCGACGACCTCGGCGGCCGGGACGTACACGCCGCGCTTGTCGACGTAGGCGTAGGCCTGGATGTAGCCCTGGTTGAACAGCTTGCGGTAGGGCTCCTCGCCGCTGACGTGGCCCAGGTCGTACAGCACCTTCTGCCAGAAGCGCGAGTACAGCAGGTGCAGCACCGCGTGCTCGACGCCGCCGATGTACAGGTCGACGCCGCCGGGGTCGCCGGGGCCGTGGGAGGGCTGCGGGCCCAGCCAGTAGCGCTCGTTCTCCGGGGCGCAGAAGGACTCGGTGTCGGTGGGGTCGACGTAGCGCAGCTGGTACCAGCACGACCCGGCCCAGTTGGGCATGGTGTTGGCGTCGCGGCGGTAGGTCTTGGGGCCGTCGCCCAGGTCCAGCTCGACGGTGATCCAGTCGGTCGCGCGCGACAGCGGCGGCGACGGCTCGGAGTCGGCGTCCTCGGGGTCGAAGGTGCGCGGGGAGTAGTCGTCGACCTCGGGCAGCTCCACCGGCAGCATGCTCTCCGGCACCGCGACCGGGGTGCCGTCCTCGTCGTAGACGATGGGGAACGGCTCGCCCCAGTAGCGCTGCCGGGAGAACAGCCAGTCGCGCAGCTTGAAGTTGATGGTGCCGCGGCCGCGGCCGTGCTCCTCCAGCCAGCTGATCACCGCCTTCTTGGCCTCGGCGACGTCCATGCCGTCGAGGAACCCGGAGTTGACCGCCGGGCCGTCGCCGGTGAACGCCTCGCCGTCGAAGCCCTCGGGCGGCTGCACGGTCCGGCGGATGGGCAGGCCGAACACGGTGGCGAAGTCCCAGTCGCGCTGGTCCTGGGCGGGCACGGCCATGATCGCGCCGGTGCCGTAGCTGGCCAGCACGTAGTCGGCGATGAACACCGGCACGCGCTCGTCGTTGACCGGGTTGACCGCGAAGGCGCCGGTGAAGACGCCGGTCTTCTCCTTGTTCTCCTGCCGCTCCAGCTCCGACTTGGTCGAGGCGGCGCGGCGGTAGGCGGCCACGGCCTCGGCCGGGGTGGCCGCCCCGCCGGTCCAGCGCTCGTCGGTCCCGGCGGGCCACTCGGCGGGCACCAGGGCCTCGACCAGCTCGTGCTCGGGGGCCAGCACCACGTAGGTCGCGCCGAACAGGGTGTCCGGGCGGGTGGTGAACACGGTGATCTCGTGCTCGCCCACGGCGAAGTCGACGTGGGCGCCGTGCGAGCGGCCGATCCAGTTGCGCTGCATCGACTTGACCTTCTCCGGCCAGTCCAGCCGGTCCAGGTCGTCGATCAGCCGGTCGCCGTAGGCGGTGATGCGCATCATCCACTGGCGCAGGTTGCGCCGGAAGACGGGCATGTTGCCGCGCTCGGTGCGGCCCTCGGCGGTGACCTCCTCGTTGGAGACCACCGTGCCCAGCCCCGGCGCCCAGTTCACCGGGGCGTCGGACAGGTAGACCAGGCGGTGCTCGTTGAGCACCTTCTCCCGCTCGGCCTTGGACAGCTGCGCCCAGGTCTTGCCGTCCCAGGTGCGGTCGCCGGAGGCGAACCGCTCCACCAGCCGCTCGATCGGGCGGGCCTTGCCCTGCTCGGCGTCGTAGTAGGAGTTGAAGATCTGCAGGAAGATCCACTGCGTCCACCGGTAGTAGCCGGGGTCGATGGTGGAGATCCGGCGGCGCTCGTCGTGGCCCAGGCCCAGCCTGCGGATCTGGCGCAGGTAGGTGTCGATGTTGGCCTCGGTGGTGACCCTGGGGTGCTGGCCGGTCTGCACCGCGTACTGCTCGGCGGGCAGGCCGAAGGCGTCGAAGCCCATCGTGTGCAGCACGTTGCGACCGGTCATCCGGTGGTAGCGGGCGAACACGTCGGTGCCGATGAAGCCCAGCGGGTGCCCCACGTGCAGGCCCGCGCCCGACGGGTAGGGGAACATGTCCTGGACGAACAGCTTGTCCTCGGGCACCTCGCCGCGCAGCGGGCCGACCGGGTTCGGGGCGTGGTAGGTGCCCTGGTCCTCCCAGGCGCGCTGCCAGCGGGCCTCGATCTCACCGGCCAGTTCCGCGGTGTACCGGTGCCCCGGTGTGGTCTCGTCGCTCATCCGAGGTTCCTCCCTGCCTGTCCCTGCGTCCCCTGACAACAAGAAACCCCCCAGCCCGTCGGGGGCGTGAGGGGTTGCCGCGCGTGCCGTGTGGCCAGCGCGGCTACGTAAGGAGCAGGCGAGCCGAGCTCATGCGGCCAGGGTAGCGCACCCCCGCGACCGGGTTCCGGGCAGCCGCTTACCATCAGGGTTGTGAACCTCGTGCCGCTCGCGCCCCTGATCGCCGGACTCCCGCTGGTCGTCGTCGGCCTGCTCGGGCTGACCGGGCGGCTGCCGCGCAACCGCTTCGGCGGGGTGCGCACGGCGGCCACGATGCGCAGCGACGAGGCGTTCCGGGTGGGCAACAAGGTCGCGGGCCTGCCCACGGTGGTCGCGGGTGCCGTCGGCGTGCTCGGCGCGGTGCTCGCCTGGGCGATGCCGTCGGTGGGCGCGCTGCTCACGGTGGCGGTGCTGGCGTTCGCGGGCCTGGTGGTGATCACCCTGGGCGCGGGCGTGCTCGGCAACCGGGCCGCCGAGGCCGTGCCGGAGCCCGCCCCGGAGGTGCCCGCCGGGTGCGCTGGCTGCCAGTGCGGCGGCTGCGGCGCCTTCTCGGCGTAGAACCCTGCTTGACGGCGGCGGGTCGTCAGTTGTCCTTGACGTCGCCGGGGTGGGTGGCGAGCAGGGCCAGCGGCATGCCCTGCCTGCGCAGCACCCGGCCCCACAGGTCCTGCTCGGCCGGGGCCAGCACGTCGCCGGGCAGCGCGGGCACCACGATCCAGTCGCCGCGGTCGATCTCCCCGGCCAGCTGCCCGACGTCCCAGCCGGAGTAGCCCGCGAACACCCGCATGCCGCGGAACTTGGGCACCAGCACGTCCGGGTCGGCGTCGAGGTCGACCAGCGCGACCGGGCCGCGCACGCCGATCAGGCCGGTGACCCCGGTCAGCTCCTCGCCGGTGCGCATCGCCGCCAGGCACAGCGCCGTCTTCTGGTCCACCGGGCCGCCGACGAACACCGACCCGGGCCGGGTGACGTGCGGGCCCCAGGTGGGCAGCACGTCGTCGACCGGGACCTCGCTCGGCCGGTTCAGCACGACCCCGAGCGTGCCCTCGCTGCGGTGATCGATGATGTAGACGACGGTCCGCCGGAAGTTCTTGTCGAGCAGTCCGGGGGCCGCGACGAGCAGCGTCCCCGGCTCGACCGCTGCGTCAGAGGGCACCCCGACATGATCCCACCCCGGCCGCGCATCGGGGCGCGCGCCGCGCGAGATTTCGCCGGCCCGGCGGGGAACAACCCGGCGCCGCGGCTCGTTGTCCAGGGTGGTCGGCACCACCGTGTCCCCCGGGCTCAACCAGAAAGCCTTCGTGGAATACCGCTCGGCTGGAGCCACGTCGTGCCAACCGCCGTGAGGCGACCGGGTGTCGACCCCGCCAGGGGCGGTCCTTCGGGACCGCCCCTGGCGGCGTTCACCCCTCGCGAGCCACCCCCACCTCGGCGTGCCGCACCGGGTCTGGGGTGTGAGGTCGGCGGCTGGTGGGGGCGGGGGCAGCGCCTAGGCTGTGCGGCCGTGGAGACGGTCGAGCGGGTCGGGGCGCGCGCACTGCTGGCCGGGGCGGGGTTCCGCCGCCTGCTCTACTCCCGCTTCTGCGCCCAGTGGGGCGACGGGCTGTTCCAGGCCGGGCTGGCCGGGGCGGTGCTGTTCAACCCCGAGCGCGAGGCCGACCCGCTGGCCATCGCCGCGGGCTTCACCGCGCTGCTGCTGCCCTACTCCCTGGTCGGCCCGTTCGCCGGGGCGCTGCTCGACCGGTGGGACCGGCGGCGGGTGCTGGTGGTGGCGAACCTGCTGCGCGGGCTGCTCGTGCTGGTGTCGGCGGTGGCCGTCGCGGTGGGCTGGTCGGGGTTGTTCGGGCTGGCCCTGGTGGTGATCGGGATCAGCCGGTTCGTCGGGTCGGGGCTCTCGGCCGCGCTGCCGCACGTGGTGGGCGGGCGGGTGCTGGTCGAGGCGAACGCGCTGGCCACGACCCTGGGGTCGGTGGTGACCGTGCTCGGCGCCGGGTGCGCGGTCGGCCTGCGGGCGGTCTTCGGCGACGACGACGCGGGTTCGGGCGCCACCACGGCCGTCGCCGTGCTCGGGTCGCTGGGCGCGGCGTTCTTCGCGGTCCGGTTCCGGCGCGGGGCGCTGGGCCCGGACGAGGTGGACGAGCCCCGGGAGACCGTCCTGGCCGTCGCCAGGGGGCTGCTCGACGGGGCCCGCGCGGTGGTGCGCACCCCCTCGGTGCTCGGCGGGTTCGCCGGGCTGCTGGCGCACCGGGTGGCGTTCGGGGTGGCGCTGCTGCTGGTGGTGCTGCTGACCCGGTTCCGGTTCGAGGCGGGCCTGGGCGGGTTGGGCCTGGTCGCGGGCCTGTTCGGGGCGGGCATCCTGGCCGCGGGGCTCACCACGGCCAGGGTGGTGGCCCGGCTGGGCCGCAGGCGGGCGGTGCAGGCCGCGCTGGTGCTGGGCGCGGTCGCGATCGTCGCGCTGGGGCTGCCGATGGTGATGCCGACCGTGCTGGCCGCCGCGCTGCTGATCTCCTACGCGGGGCAGCTGGTGAAGCTGTGCGTGGACGCCGCGGTGCAGGGCGACGTCGGCGACGAGGTGCGCGGGCGGGTGTTCGCCCTCTACGACACGCTGTTCAACGTCACGCAGGTCGCCGCCGTGGCGCTGGCCGCGCTGGTGGTGGCACCCGACGGCGCCTCACCCGGGCTGGTCCTCGCCGCGGGCGGGGTCTACCTGGTCGGCGTCGTGGGCTTCTCCCTGGTCGACCGCTAGCGCCGCGTCGCCCAGCCCCTGCTCGGCGGCCCACTCGCGCAGGGCCGCCACCGCCTCGTCGTGCTCCATCGGGCCGCGGTCGAGGCGCAGCTCCTTGAGGAATCGCCACGCCTTGCCGACCTGCGGGCCCGGGGGCAGCCCGAGCAGGCGCATGATCTCGTTGCCGTCGAGGTCCGGGCGCACCCTGGCCAGGTCCTCCTCGGCGGCGAGCCGGGCGATGCGCTCCTCCAGGCCGTCGTAGGTGCGCTGCAGGGCGGCGGCCTTGCGCCGGTTGCGGGTGGTGCAGTCGGCGCGGACGAGCTTGTGCAGGCGGGGCAGCAGCTCGCCCGCGTCGGTGACGTAGCGGCGCACCGCGGAGTCGGTCCACTCGCCCTTGCCGTAGCCGTGGAAGCGCAGGTGCAGGAACACCAGGGTGGCCACGTCCTCGACCACGTCCTTGGCGTACCGCAGCGCCCGCAAGCGCTTGCGGACCAGCTTGGCGCCCACGACCTCGTGGTGGTGGAAGCTCACCCCGCCGCCGTCGACGTGCTTGCGGGTGTCCGGCTTGCCGATGTCGTGCAGCAGCGCGGCCAGCCGCAGCACCAGGTCGGGCCCTGTGCCGCCCTCCAGGTCGATGGCCTGCTCCAGCACCACCAGGGAGTGCTCGTAGACGTCCTTGTGCTGGTGGTGCTCGTCGATCTCCAGCCGCATCGCGGGCACCTCGGGCAGCACGTGCGCGGCCAGCCCGGTGTCGACCAGCAGCTCCACGCCCGCGCGCGGGTGCGCGCCGCACAGCAGCTTGGACAGCTCCGCCTGCACGCGCTCGGGGGTGATCCGCTCGATCTCGGCGCTCATCGCGGCCATCGCCTCGACCACCCTCGGCGCGGGGGTCAGCCCGAGCTGGCTGGCGAAGCGGGCGGCGCGCAGCATCCGCAGCGGGTCGTCGGCGAAGGACTCCTGCGGGGTGGCCGGGGTGTCGAGCACGCCTGCCTCCAGCGCCCCCATGCCGTCGTGCGGGTCGATGAACCGCCGGGTGGTCAGGTCGACGGCCATCGCGTTGACGGTGAAGTCGCGGCGCACCAGGTCGGCCTCGACGGTGTCGCCGAAGCGCACCTCGGGGTTGCGGCTCACCCGGTCGTAGGCGTCGGCGCGGAACGTGGTGATCTCGCAGACCGCCCCGCCCTTGCTCGCCCCGACGGTGCCGAAGGCGATGCCGGTGTCCCAGACCGCGTCGCCCCACGGCTTGACCAGCCGCATGATCTCCTGCGGGCGCGCGTCGGTGGTGAAGTCGAGGTCGCCCGCGTGCAACCGGCCCAGCAGCGCGTCGCGGACGCTGCCGCCGACGAGGTAGAGCCGGTGGCCCGCGGCGGCGAAGCGGGCCGCGAGGTCGTCGGCGACGGGGGACACGCGCAGCAGCTCCACCACCGCGTTCTGGGCTGCCGAGGTTCGGGACACGGTGGACGAGGGTATCGGCCGGGGGCGCGCCCCCACCGCCCCCGGTCCCCGCCGCGGGCCCCCGGTTGCTCCGATCGTCCCAGTGCTGACCCGACCGGGCGGCCCGGGAGCACTACCATCGCGGGCATGCCCCCGTCGTCCGGCAGGTCCCGCAGCGCCCGGTCCGGGCGCCGGTACCGGCGGCGCGGGCGCAGGCTGACCACCGTCGACGAGACCTCGGCGGGCGGCCTGGTGATCGACGCGGCGAACGGCAGGGTGGCGCTGATCGGCAGGCTGGACCGCCGCGGCCGGATGCTGTGGTCGCTGCCCAAGGGGCACATCGAGGCGGGGGAGACCCCGGAGCAGACCGCCGTGCGCGAGGTGGCCGAGGAGACCGGCATCGACGGCGAGGTCGTGCGCCCGCTGGGCACCATCGACTACTGGTTCACCGCCGACGGCACCCGCCGCATCCACAAGACCGTGCACCACTTCCTGCTGGTCGCGCACTCGTTCGAGCTGTCGGACGAGGACCTGGAGGTCACCGAGGTGGCGTGGGTGGCGCTCGACGAGCTCGACGGCCGGTTGGCCTACGCCGACGAGCGGCGTCTGGTCCGCCGGGCGCGCCAACTACTCTCCGAGCATCCGCTGTCACCCGGTCCGGTGGACCGAGACCTACCGGAGATCGGCCGCGGCTGATCCCCGAACGCCAGGAGCCAACCCGTGATCACTCGACTGCGCCGCACCGCCTGCGCGGTGCTCGCCGCGGTCCTCGCCGTGCTGGTGCTGCCCGCGGGGGGTGCGGGCGCGCAGCAGCAGCAGCAGCAGCGGAGCCGGTTGCGCATCGACCTCGGCCAGCTGCAACCGCGCGTGGTGGAGAGCACCACCCCCACCCTGACGCTGACGGGCAGCATCACCAACACCGGTGACCGCAAGGTCGAGAACATCCAGGCCAGGGTGCAGCGCGGCGCCGTGCTCGACGACGAGCGCGAGCTGCGCGGCGCCCTCGACGAGCCCGACCGCACCGACGCGGTGAACCGCCCGCAGGTCAGCTCGCCGTTCCAGGACGTGACCGCGGTGCTCGAACCCGGCCAGTCCACCCAGTTCACCCTGGTCGTCCCCCTGGTGGGTGACGCGGGCGCGCTGAAGCTGGAGAAGCCGGGCGTCTACCCGATCGCGCTGAACTTCAACGGCGACCCGGACTACGGGCGCACCGAGCGGGTCGGCGCGCTCAGCGCCCTGCTGCCGGTGCTCGCCGTCCCCGGGCAGGCCGGGGTGAACCCGCCCGCCGCGCCGCGCCAGCTCAGCGTGCTGTGGCCGCTGGTCGACGACCACCCGCGCCGGGAGGAGACCCCGCTCGACGGCGGGCTGCCGGTCTTCGACGACGACGGGCTGTCCGCCTCGGTGTCCGGCGGGCGGCTGTTCGCCCTGGTCGACGCGGTGCAGCAGGCCGCGCGCACGGACGTGTCGCTGCTGCGGTCGCTGTGCTTCGTGGTGGACCCGGACCTGCTGGGCTCGGTGGCGGCGATGACCACCGGCTACCGGGTGCGCACCGCCGACGGGCGGCTGGTGGACGGCAGCGGCGGCCGCGCGGCCCGGCTGTGGCTGGACCGGGTGCAGGAGCTGACCCGGGGGCAGTGCGTGGTCGCCCTGCCCTACGCCGACGCCGACCTGGCCGCGCTCGCCCGCGCCGGGGCGACCGCCCTGCAGGCCGACGCGCTGGCCGGGGCGACGGGCGTGGCCGCGGCGCTGGGCACCAAGCCGCTGGCCGGGGTGGTCTGGCCCGAGGGCGGCACGCTGGACGCGCGCACCCTGGGCGAACTGGCCAAGACCGGCCGCACGACCGTGCTGGCCGACCCGGGCAAGCTGCGCGACCAGGCGGGCTCGGCGCCCTACCGGCTGGCCGACAACCTCGACGCGGTGCCCTACGACGAGCTGGTGGCCGACTCGCTGCGGCAGAACCCGACCAGCACCGGGGTGCGCACGTCCTCGGTGCAGAACGGCCTGGCCGCGCTGGTGTTCCGCACCGCGTTCCAGAGCGGGCAGCCGGTGCTGGTGGCCCCGCCGCGGCGGTGGAACGCCTCGGCCGCCGAGCTGGCGGTGTTCCTGCAGACGCTCCAGTCGCTGGTCAGCCGCGGGTACACCGCGCCGCTGGGCCTGCAATCGCTGGTCGACGGCACCGGCCGGGGCACCGCGAGCGCGCTGTCCTACGACCTGCCCGACTCCGCCGCGGAGCTGCCGACCTCGGTGACCACCACCATCGCCCAGCTCGACGGGGTGCAGCGCGAGCTGGTGGCCTCGGTGCTGTTCGAGGACGACACCCGGCTGGTGAGCCCGCAGGCGCTGGTGGAGCCGCTGCGCGACGGGCTGCTGCGGGCCGCCTCGGTGGGCTGGCGCGGCGACCCCGGCGACGCCCAGGCGGCGGTGACGGGGGTGTCGAACCAGGTGGCGGCGCTGCTCGGGCAGGTGAGCGTGACCGATTCGAGCACGCCGCTGTCGCTGGCGTCCTCGGACAGCCCCATCCCGGTCTACATCACCAACGACCTGCCGGTCACCGTGCAGGTGAAGATCAACATGGGCGAGGTGCCGGGGCTGGCCCCCGAGCAGCAGACCGTGGTGCGCATCCCGGCCAAGGCCAAGTTCCTGCGCTTCCTGTCCGCCGAGGTCACCCGGTCGGGCCGGTTCAGCGTGGACGTCTGGCTGACCACCGAGCAGGGCACCCGGCTGGGTTCGACCTCCCGGGTGGAGCTCAACTCCACCTCGTTTGGCAGCATCACCCTCATCGTCACCTTCACCGCCGCCGGGGTGCTGGTGCTGCTGGTGGGCCTGCGGGTGTTCCGGCGGATCAAGGCCAGGCGCGGTGCCGGGGCACCCGCCGCGAGCGAGCTGTAGGGGTAGCAGGGTGAGCACACCGGAGGCGCGGGGCGTGGACGGCGCGCCGGAGCAGGCGCGCCCCGCCGAGCCGTCGCTGGCCAAGGCGAGCGGGTCGATGGCGGTGGCCACGCTCGTCAGCCGGATCACCGGCTTCTTCTGGAAGGTCATGCTGGCCTGGGTGGTCGGCACCGACGTGGTGTCCGACTCGTTCACCATCGCCAACACGCTGCCCAACATCATCTTCGAGCTGCTGCTCGGCGGGGTGCTGGCCAGCATCGTGGTGCCGCTGCTGGTGCGCTCGCAGGACGACCCCGACGGCGGCGCCGAGTACACCAACCGGCTGCTGACCACCGGCCTGGTCGGCCTGGCCGCGGGCACGGTGCTGGCCGTGGCCGCCGCGCCGCTGTTCACCGGCCTCTACGTCGACGGGTCGACCGGGCAGGCCAGCCCGGCCCTGGTCACGGCGTTCGCCTACCTGCTGCTGCCGGAGATCCTGTTCTACGGGCTGTTCGCGCTGCTCTCGGCGATGCTCCAGGCCCGGCACGTGTTCGGGCCGACGGCCTGGGCGCCGGTGGTGAACAACCTGGTCATCATCGCCACCCTGGGCACCTACGCGCTGCTGCCCGGCGAGATCGGCCTCGACCCGGTGGCGATGGGCGACCCCAAGCTGCTCACCCTGGGCATCGGCGTCACCCTGGGCATCGTCGTGCAGTCGGTGATGCTGCTGCCCGCGCTGCGCCGCATCGGCTTCCGCTTCCGGTGGACCTGGGGGGTCGACGCCCGGCTCAAGGAGTTCGGCGGGCTGGCGCTGTGGATCCTGGGCTACGTCGCGATCAGCCAGGTCGGCATGGTGATCACCCAGCGGGTGCTCACCGCCGCCGCCGACGGCGGCGCCACCATCTACGCGAACGCCTGGCTGCTGTTCCAGCTGCCCTACGGGGTGATCGGGGTGTCGCTGCTGACCGCGATCCTGCCCCGGATGAGCAAGGCCGCCGCCAACGGCGACACCCCGAAGCTGGTCGACGACCTGTCGACCGGGGCGCGGCTGTCGGCGGTGATGCTGGTGCCGATCAGCGCGGTGCTCACCGTGTCCGGCTCGGCCATCGGCGTCGCGCTGTTCAACGCGGGCGAGACCTCCTTCGCCGCGGCCCAGCGGCTCGGCCTGGCGCTGGCGTTCTCCGCCTTCGGCCTGCTGCCCTACGCGCTGGTCATGCTCCAGCTGCGGGTGTTCTACGCGATGAAGGACGCCCGCACGCCCACCCTGATCATGGTCGTGATGACCGTGGTGAAGGTGCCGCTGCTGTACATGACCGCCGCGGTGGTGAAACCCGATCAGGTGGTCATCGGGGTGATGCTGGTCAACTCGCTGACCTTCGTCGTGGGCGCGGTGCTCGGCCAGATGTGGTTGTGGGTGCGGCTGGGCAACCTGCACAGCAAGCGCGTCGTCAAGGTCATCGCCAAGAGCGTGCTGGCCGGGGTCGCGGGCGTGCTCGCGGGGTGGCTGGTCACGAAGGTGGTGCTGCCCGGCGGGGTGGCGGACCGGCTCTCGGCCGTGGTGGCGCTGCTGGTGCAGGGGCTGGTCGCGGGCGTGGTCGCCTTCGGCGTGCTGGCCCTGCTGCGCGTGCCGGAGCTCACCCCCGCGACCAGCCGGATCACCCGGTTGGTGCGCCGCGGCTGATCCGCTCGTCGGCGGGCGGGGGTCGGAGTCCCGTAGTCTCGGGGGTGGAGACGCCCGCCGGGAGAGCGGCGTCAGGCGGAGAGAACGGTGACGACGAGACGGGTCGAGACCCCCCGGGGTGACCAGTCGCCTGGCCTGCGGGCCAGGGACGGCTTCCTGGTGCCCGGGGGTGTGGTGGGCGACGGCCGCTACCGGCTGCTGGCCCAGTTCGGCACCGACGCGCGGGCGCACGCGGAGCTGTGGCGGGCCCAGGACGGGCAGCTGCGCCGCGACGTCGCGCTCACCCTGCTGCTCGGCGACCCGGACGACGGCGCGGCGGCCACCGCCGCCCGGCGCACCCTCGAACGCGCCGCGCACTCCTCCCGGGTCACCCACCCCGGCCAGGCCCGCATCCTCGACGTGCTCAGCCCCGGCGGCGGCATCAGCCACGGCGAGGGCCTGCTCGGCATGGTCGTCGCGGACTGGTCGCAGGGCACGGACCTGGTCGACGTCATCGCCGAGCACCCGCTGCCGCCCGCCACCGCGGCCCGACTGCTCGAACCGCTGGCCCAGGCCGTCGAGCTGGCCCACCACAGCGGCCTGGTGCTCGGCGTCGACCACCCGCAGCGGGTGCGGGTCAGCCCGGACGGCACGCTGCGGCTGGCCTTCCCCGGCCCGCTGCCCGACGCGGGCCTGCAGGACGACGTGCGCGGCCTCGGCGCGATCCTCTACCTGCTGCTCACCGGCCGCTGGCCGCTGCCGGGCGGGCCCGCGGGCATCCCCGCCGCGCCCACCCTCCAGGACGGGCGGGTGGTGCCGCCGCGGTCGATGTTCGGCTACATCCCGCACGACCTGTCCGCCGCCGCGGTCCGCAGCCTCGCCGACGACGCCACCGGCGGCATCCGCACCAGCGCGGGCCTGCTGCGCGTGCTGGAGCGGGCCAAGGCCCTCCCGGACGCCACCCAGACCATCTCCGCCGTCACCGACGACGAGGACTACGAGGACGAGGACGGCACGGTCTGGACCACCCGCAGGCCCAGCAACGACCGGGCCAAGCGGCGCAAGCTCGCCATCGGCGTGACCGCGCTGGCGGTGGCCACGGTCGCGGTGCTGGCCTGGCTGGGCACCCAGCTCATCGGCTTCCTCGGTGACGACGGCCCGGCCGCGGGCGGCCCGGTGGCGGTGGCCCCGGCGCCGGGCAGCACGGCCAACAACGCCCCCGCCCCGCCGCAGCCCGGCCAGCCGATCGCGGCGGCCAGCGTGGCGGTGTTCAACGTCAAGGGCACCGCCGACAACGCCAGGCGCGCCTCGCGGGCGGTCGACGGCGACACCTCGACCTCGTGGAAGACCGACAGCTACAAGCAGCAGTTCCCGGTGCTCAAGCCGGGCGTGGGGCTGATGGCGTCGTTCGCCGAGTCGGTGTCGTTCGCCGAGGTCAGCATCGACTCGCCGTCGCCGGGCACGGTGGTGGAGATCCGCACCGCGCCCTCGGAGAAGCCGTCGCTCGACGAGACCAAGGTGATCGGCAAGGCGACGCTGTCGGCGGGCACCACCAAGCTCCAGCTCGACTCCGCCGAGCCCACCCAGCACCTGCTGGTGTGGATCACCGCGCTGGGCGAGGGCAACACCACGGAGCTGACCGAGGTCACCTTCGTCCGCGCCGCCGGGTGACCCGCGCCACGACCGGGCGCCCGCCCACCCGTCCCCGGACTGGTCCCGACGTGCTGTTCAGCCTGGTGACCGGGACCTATACCCTGTCGGCGTGACAGCCGCTGCCAGTTCGGACGCCGACCTCATCGCGGCTCATGCCGCGGGGGACCCGCGTGCTTTCGCCGAGCTCGTGCGCCGCCACCGGGACCGGATGTGGGCGGTGGCGCTGCGCACGCTCCGGGACCCGGAGGAGGCCTCCGACGCGCTGCAGGAAGCGTTCATCTCCGCGTTCCGCGCCGCCGGGTCGTTCCGGGCGGAGTCGCAGGTCACCACCTGGCTGCACCGGATCGTGGTGAACGCCTGCCTGGACCGGGTGCGCAGGCGCCAGGCGCGGCCCACGGTGCCGCTGCCGGAGACCGGGCCGGGGGAGCCGGTCACCCCGCGTGACGCCATGGCCGAGCGGGAGACGCGGCTGGTGGTGCAGACCGCGCTGCAGGAGCTGTCCGAGGAGCAGCGGGTGCCGATCCTGCTCGTCGACGTCGAGGGCTACTCCGTGGCCGAGACCGCGAAGCTGCTGGGCATCGCCGAGGGCACCGTCAAGAGCAGGTGCGCGCGGGGCCGGGCGAAGCTGGCGAAAGTTCTCGGACATCTGCGGAACCCCGATGCAGATGCGAACGTCCCAGGTAGCGCTGTTGACGGTAGAGGTGTGCCGACCAGGCGCCAGCGGGAGGGACGATGACGGACGAGGTTCGGGGCGGTGCGAGCCCCTCGGGGCCGCCGTGGTCCGTCGACCTGCTGGCCGACCTGCACGCGGGCGTGCTGGAGCCGCGGCAGGCCCAGCGGCTGTGGGCGCAGGTGAACGGCGACCCCGCCGCGCGGGCCGTGCTGGACGCGCTGGAGTCGGTGCGCACCGGCCTGGGTGAGCTGGGTGCGGCCCCGGTGCCGCCGATGCCGTCACGCTTCGCGTCCGAGCTGGACGCGGCGCTGGAGGCCGAGGCCGCCCGCCACTTCGGCGGCGGGGTCGCCGCCCCGCCGCGCCCGCCGGGCGTGGCCCCGGTGGTCGACATCGCCGCCGCCCGCCGCAAGCGCGGCAGGCTCACCGCCTGGGCCGGTGGGCTCGTCGCGGTGGCCGCCGCCGCCGTGGCGATCGGGTTCGCGGTCGTGCCCACCACCACCCCGGGCGTCCCGTCGGCGCAGATGAGCGACGGCGGCAAGCCCAGGGTGCAGGCCAGCAGCGGCGACCTGAGCGCGGCCATCGGCCAGGTCAACGGCGCCCGCGACTACGGCGACCTCGGTGACGAGGCCGGGTTGCAGCGCTGCCTGTCCCAGGTCGGGGTGGACGCCAAGGCCCCGGTGCTCGGCGTGCGCCCGATCACCCTGGACGGCACCCCCGGCACCATGGTCATGCTGCTGCCCGGCTCCGGCCAGCTCGGCAAGTTCCGGGTGCTGGTGCTCCAGTCCGGCTGCCAGAAGATCTTCGACAACGTCATCGGCTGACCGCCGCGCCGAGGCCCGCCCGCACCCCGGGCGGGTCTCGGCGCGCACTCGCCCCCTCGACGCGGAACACCTGCGCCTACGATCGCGTTGACACCATCGCGCCCGGCGGACGGCCCGGGCGACGTCGACGGAGGGGCAGCATGGCCGCGGAAACGGACCAGATCCGCAACCTGATCATCATCGGTTCGGGCCCCGCCGGGTACACGGCCGCCGTGTACGCCGCGCGCGCGCAGCTCGACCCGCTGGTGTTCGAGGGCAGCCAGTTCGGCGGCGCCCTGATGACGACCACCGAGGTGGAGAACTTCCCCGGGTTCCGCGACGGCATCATGGGCCCGGACCTGATGGAGCAGATGCGCGCGCAGGCCGAGCGGTTCGGCGCGGAGCTCAAGGCCGAGGACGTCGACGAGGTCGAGCTGACCGGCCCGGTGAAGCACGTGACCGCCAACGGCGTGCGCTACGCCGCCCGCGCGGTCATCCTCGCCATGGGTGCCGCCGCCCGCTACCTGCACGTCCCCGGCGAGCAGGAGCTGCTCGGCCGCGGCGTGTCCGCCTGCGCGACCTGCGACGGGTTCTTCTTCCGCGACCAGGACATCGCCGTGCTCGGCGGCGGTGACTCCGCGATGGAGGAGGCCACCTTCCTCACCCGCTTCGCCAAGTCGGTGACCCTGGTGCACCGGCGCGAGGACTTCCGCGCGTCGAAGATCATGCTGGAGCGGGCGCGGGCCAACGACAAGATCCGCTGGCAGCTCAACTCCGAGGTCACCGAGGTGCTCGACGGCGAGGGCAAGGTCGCGGGCCTCAAGCTGCGCGACACCGGCTCCGGCGCCGAGTCGGTGCTCGACGTCAGCGGCTTCTTCCTGGCCATCGGCCACGACCCGCGCAGCGAGCTGGTGCGCGGCCAGGTCGACGTGGACGACGAGGGCTACGTGCTGACCAAGGGCCAGACCACCTACACCAACCTCGACGGGGTGTTCGCCGCGGGCGACCTCGTCGACCGCACCTACCGGCAGGCCATCACCGCCGCGGGCTCCGGGTGCTCCGCGGCGATCGACGCCGAGCGCTGGTTGGCCGAGCACGGGTCCGCCGAGGCCGAGAGCGCCCCGGAGCTCGTCGGCGGCGGCTACGGTTCCAACTGATCGAGACCAGGGAAGAGGCAGAGGGCATGGCTGAGAACACCATCGATGTGACCGACAAGACCTTCGTCGAGGAGGTCCTGCAGAGCGACAAGCCGGTCGTGGTCGACTTCTGGGCCACCTGGTGCGGGCCGTGCAAGATGGTCTCCCCGGTGCTCAACGAGATCGCGGGCGAGCACGCCGACAAGATCACCGTGGCCAAGGTCGACATCGACAAGAACGCCAGCACCGCGCGCGACTACCAGATCATGTCGGTGCCCACGATGATCGTCTTCCGCGGCGGCCGCCCGGAGAAGACCATCGTCGGCGCCAAGCCGAAGGCGGCCCTGCTCAAGGAGCTGGCCGACTACCTGGGCTGAACTGCCCCGACGGGGCCCGCGCCCCCCGGAGACGGGGGGAGCGGGCCCCGTCGTCGTCCTGGACCCGCCCCTTCCGGGTGCGAACCAGGTGGACAAGGCACAATGGTCGACTGTCACCGAATCCGCGCCCGAGCACGCGTTCCGCCCGGGTGCCCGACCGGAGAGCGAGGGTGCATGCGGGTACTGCGCCGCGGCGATGGGGGACCGGCAGTGGCCGAGGTGCGGTCCACGCTGGCCGCGCTGGGCCTGATGCCCGCCACCACCGGCGAGGCCGTCTTCGACGCCGCCGTGGAGCAGGCCGTCCGCGCCTTCCAGCAGCAGCGCGGCCTGATCACCGACGGCCTGGTCGGCCCGGCCACCTACCGCGCCCTGCGCGACGCCACCCACCAGCTCGGCGGCCGCCCGCTGGCCTACATGGTGTCCGCCCCGATCAGCGGCGACGACGTGCTCACCCTGCAGGAGCGGCTGCTGGAGCTGGGCTACGACGCGGGCCGCCCCAACGGCGTGTTCGGCGGGCAGACCGAGGCGGCGCTGCGCAACTTCCAGCGCGACTACGGCCTCACCGTCGACGGCATCTGCGGCCCGGAGACCGTCCGCGCCCTGCGCCAGCTGTCCCCGCGCGCCCGCGGCGGCCGCCCGGTGCTGCTGCGCGAGCAGGAGCGCGTCCGCCGCTCGGGCCCCCGCCTGCGCGGCAAGCGCATCGTCATCGACCCCGGCCACGGCGGCGCGGACACCGGCATCGCCGTCGGCGGGGTCACCGAGGCGGCCCTGGTGTGGGACCTGGCGACCCGCCTGGAGGGCCGGATGGTCGCCACCGGCATGGAGGCCCTGCTCTCCCGCGGCCCCGACCAGTGCCCCGACGAGGCCGAGCGCGCCCGCTTCGCCAACGACGCGGGCGCCGACCTGGTGCTGTCCCTGCACGCCGACCGCAACACCTCCCCGCACGCCCAGGGCGTCGCCTCGTTCCACTTCGGCACCGGCAACGGCGCCACCTCCACCCTCGGCGAGGCCATGGCGGGCCTCATCCAGCGCGAGCTGGTCAAGCGCACCGGCATGCGCGACTGCGGCACCCACCCCAAGACCTGGGACCTGCTGCGCCTCACCCGCTGCCCCGCCGTCCGCATCGAGATCGGCTACCTCACCAACGCCGACGACCGCGCCCGCCTCTCCGACCCCGCCTTCCGCGACGTCCTCGCCGAGGGCATCGTCGTCGCCGTCAAGCGCCTCTACCTCCTCGGCGAGAACGACCAGCCCACCGGCACCTTCACCTTCGCCGACGTCATGGCCCACGAACTCCTCGCCAAGGGCTGACCCCACCCCGCGCTCCCACACCCCCACGGGTCCCAAGACCCCACCCGCCCCCCATCCCGGGTCCCACGACCCACCCCACCACTGCCCCCGCCCCTCCGCGCATGCTGCCGCGTGGGTACCCCGGGCAAGGGGACCCCTGAATTTCACGTTACCGCTGGTGAGCGCGGCGCTGGAAGACCTGGGGATAGTCCTGTGGATAACTCGGCGCCCTGTGGATAAGTGCCGTCGCGCTGCTCGCCGGGAGCGTGGCGGCGCGCGATCGCCGGAAATGGTCTGCGGCAAGGCTTTCGCCTGGGTAACCCGCCCGGGGGGACCCCCGATTTCAACGCTACTGGGGTGTCGGGCAGCGGGGGAAGTGATCGGCTCGGCCTGTGGATAACTCAGGGGCCTGTGGAGCGACGCGGCTGAGGTGGCGGCGACACGCAGAGGGGTCACCGCAAGCCTTTGCGCGGGCGGTCGACCGAGGCAAGGGGGGTCAGCCGGGGTTGAGGGCGGGGCTGTGGGTGGAGATGGAGACGGTGTTGAGGAGGCGCTCCAGGGCGGCCTCGACGTCTTCCTTCCAGGTGATCCCGGTGCGCAGTTCGAGGCGCAGGCGGGGCCAGCGGGGGTGCGGGCGCACGGTCTTGAAGCCGACGCTGGTGAGGAAGTCGGCGGGGACGACGCAGGAGCGGTCCTCGTCGGGCTTGGCGTCGCCGAAGGCCTCGATGGCCTTGACGCCGCGGCGGGTGAGGTCCTTGGCGACCGACTGGACCAGCATCCGGCCGAGGCCGCCGCCGCGGAACTCGGGGAGGATGTGGAAGCCGGTGAGGACGACCGCGTCCGGGCTGATGGGGGAGGTGGGGAAGGCGCCCGCGCGGGGGACGGCGTTGGGCGGGGCGTAGAGGACGAAGCCGACCGGGAGCTTGTCGCTGTAGACGACCCGGCCGCAGGAGCCCCACTCCAGCAGGACGCTGGAGACCCAGGCCTCCTTCTCCAGCTCGGTGGTGCCGAACTCCTCCGCCTGGTCCTTCAGGTGCGGCGCGAGCTCCCAGTAGACGCAACCCCGGCAGTGCTTGGGCAGGTGCTCCAGGTTGTCCAGCGTGACGCCGACCACACGTCGAGACACCCGACCTCCCCGCTCTTCGCGCGCCCGCAGGTCGGGGCGCGGCGAATCTCCGGCACAACCATAGGTGCTGCGGGCGTGCGCGGGAACCGGAGGGCGGGATTCTCGGAGTTACGTCACCCCTCCGGTTACACTCGTCCGCAGTTGACAGCGACGGAGCAGCCATGACCACGCCTGGACAGCAGCCCGACAGAGCAGGCTCCCGCAGCCTGGACCCGCACCTCGACCGCTACGCGGCGCGGGCGGCGGGGATGACCGCATCCGAGGTCAGGGCGCTGTTCGCGGTGGCATCGCGGCCCGAGGTGGTCTCGCTGGCCGGTGGCATGCCGAACCTGGCGGCGCTGCCGCTGGAGTCGCTGTCGGACCAGATCGCGCAGATCGTGGCCCAGGAGGGGCTGGTCGCGCTCCAGTACGGCTCGGCGCACGGGCTGCCGCAGCTGCGCGAGCAGATCTGCGAGGTCATGGCGCTGGAGGGGGTCTCGGGGCACCCGGACGACCTGGTGGTCACCGTGGGCTCGCAGATGGCCCTCGACCTGGTGACCCGCATCTTCTGCGACCCGGGCGACGTGGTGCTGGCCGAGGGCCCGTCCTACGTGGGCGCGCTGGGCACCTTCGCCTCCTACCAGTGCCAGGTGCGGCACGTGGTGATGGACGAGCACGGCCTGGTGCCCGAGGCGCTGCGGGCGGCGCTCGACGCGGCCAAGCAGGCGGGCCAGCGGGTGAAGTTCCTCTACACGATCCCGAACTTCAACAACCCCGCGGGCGTGACCATGGCCGTCGCGCGGCGCTCGGAGGTGCTCGACATCTGCGCCTCGCACGGGGTGCTGGTGATCGAGGACAACCCGTACGGGCTGCTCGGCTTCGACGGGCAGGTCTACCCGGCGCTGCGGTCGATGGACCGGGACAACGTCATCTACCTGGGGTCGTTCTCCAAGACCTTCGCCTCCGGCCTGCGGGTCGGCTGGGCGCTGGCCCCGCACGCGGTGCGCGAGAAGCTGGTGCTGGCCGCCGAGTCGGCCGCGCTGTGCGCGCCCACCCTCAACCAGCTCGTGGTGTCCCGCTACCTGGCGACCCACGACTGGAAGGGGCAGATCAAGTCCTTCCAGACCATGTACCGCGAGCGCCGCGACGCGCTGCTGACCGGCCTGGAGCAGCACATGCCCGCCGGGTGCACGTGGACCAAGCCCGAGGGCGGGTTCTTCGTCTGGATGACCGTGCCCGAGGGCGTGGACACCAAGGCGATGCAGCCGCGCGCGGTCACCGCCCGGGTCGCGTACGTGCCCGGCACCGGCTTCTACGCCGACGGGTTCGGCAGCAGGCAGATGCGCCTGTCGTTCTGCTACCCGCCGCCGGAGCGGATCTCCGAGGGCGTGCGGCGGCTGGCCGTGGTGCTGGCGCAGGAGATCGACCTGCTCAACACCTTCGGGCCGACCACCAGCCGCACCCTGTCCGGGCCGCAGACGCCCTCGCCCGACACCGCCTGACCCTCGACGGCCGCACCCCCGGTGACGGGGTACCGTCCCGGTGCCCGTGCTGAGCCGATCGAGGAGTGCACCGTGTCCGACCGCTGGGTTGCCGTGCTGGCCGGGGGCCTGTCCCACGAGCGCGACGTGTCGCTGCGGTCCGGCCGCCGGGTGTCCGCGGCGCTGCGCTCGGCCGGGCTGACCGTCGAGGAGTGGGACGCCGACGCCTCGCTGCTGCCCCGGCTGCGGGAGAGCAGGCCGGACGCGGTGGTCATCGCCCTGCACGGCGGCGAGGGCGAGAACGGGTCCATCCAGACGGTGCTGGAGCTGCTGGGCATCCCGTACGTGGGCGCCGACGTGACCGCGTGCAGGCGGGCGTGGGACAAGCCCTCGGCCAAGGCCGAGCTGCGCCGGTCCGGGCTGCTCACCCCGGACTGGGTGGTGCTGCCGCACGGGACGTTCCGGGAGCTGGGCGCGCAGCCGGTGCTCGACGCGATGGTCGAGCGGCTGGGCCTGCCGATGATGCTCAAGCCGGACCAGGGCGGCTCGGCGCTGGGCGCGCAGGTGGTGCGCGAGGCGGCGGAGCTGCCGACGGCGATGGTGGGCTGCCTGGCCTACGGCGACTCGGTGCTGGCCGAGCGGTTCGTCGACGGGGTCGAGGTGGCGGTGACGGTGATCGAGGGCCCGGACGGGCCGTACGCGCTGCCCGCGGTGGAGATCGCGGCGCAGTCGGGCGTCTACGACTACACCGCCCGGTACACCGCCGGGCTGACGACCTTCCACACCCCCGCCCGGTTGGCCGCGGGGGTGGCCGAGGCGGTGGCCGACCTGGCGGTGTCGGCGCACCGGCTGCTCGGGCTGCGGGACGTGTCGCGCACCGACGCCGTCGTGGACGCCGACGGCGCGGTGCACTTCCTGGAGGTGAACATCTCCCCGGGGCTGACCGAGACCTCGCTGGTGCCGATGGCGATCGAGGCGGCCGGTCTGTCGTTCGGGGAGATCTACGCGGGCCTGGTCGAGCGGGCCGTGACCCGCTCACGCTGAGCGGTCGAACCCTGGCGCAGGGCAATCGTCACCGTGACACAACGCCCTGGTGTGATCCCCTGCGCCCCGCTCATGCCCGATTTGCCGGTTTGTCCGACATCATCTCCACGATGCGCTCCAGGTCGTCCACCGAGCCGAACTCGACGACGATCCGGCCCTTCTTGCGGCCCAGCTCGACCTTGACCCGGGTGTCGAACTTGTCCGAGAGCCGGTCCGCCACCGCTTGCAACCCGGGCGCCTGCAACGGCTTGCGCGGCGGCGCCTTGGGCTTGGCCGGGGCCGCGCCCTTGGCCAGGGTCACCGCCTCCTCGGTCGCCCGCACCGACAGCCCCTCCGCGACGATGCGGGTGGCCAGCTCCTCCTGCGCGCCCGGGTCGTCGAGGCCGAGCAGCGCGCGGGCGTGCCCGGCGGAGAGCACCCCCGCGGCCACCCGGCGCTGCACCGGGAGCGGCAGCTTGAGCAGCCGGATGGTGTTGGTGATGACCGGCCGGGAGCGGCCGATCCGCCCGGCCAGCTCCTCGTGCGTCACGGAGAACTCGTCGAGCAGCTGCTGGTAGGCCGCCGCCTCCTCCAGCGGGTTGAGCTGCACCCGGTGGATGTTCTCCAGCAGGGCGTCGCGCAGCATCGCGTCGTCGGCGGTCTGCCGCACGATCGCCGGGATGCGCTCCAGCTCGGCGCGCTGCGAGGCGCGCAGCCGCCGCTCGCCCATCACCAGCTCGTAGCGGTCCCCGCCGAGCTCGCGCACCACGATCGGCTGCATCAGGCCGAACTCGCGGATCGAGTGCTCCAGCTCGGCGAGGGCGTCCTCGTCGAAGACCTGCCGGGGCTGCTTCGGGTTCGCCGTGATCGCCGAGGTGGGGATCTCCCGGTACACCGCGCCCGCCACGGTCTGCTCGACGACCGGGTCGGGGGCGGCGGGGGAGTCGGCGGGCGGCGGGGTCGGCAGCGCGAGCCCACCGCCCGAGCCGGGCAGCGGAGCGCCGCCCGCCGGTGGGCCCTGGGGGATGAGCGCGGCGAGGCCGCGGCCCAGTCCGCCCTTGCGTCCGGCTGGTCCACTCATCAGTGCGTCTCCGCTCCTCGGTCGGCCACCTCGCGGGCGGCGTCCAGGTAGCTCAGGGCGCCGCGGGAGCCGGGGTCGTAGGCGAGCACGGTCTGGCCGTACCCGGGCGCCTCGGACACTTTCACGCTGCGCGGGATGACGGTCTTGAGCACCGTGTCGCCGAAGTGGTGGCGGACCTCGGAGGTCACCTGGTCGGCGAGCTTGGTGCGGCCGTCGTACATGGTGAGCAGGATCGTGGACACGACCAGGCTGCGGTTGAGGTGCGCCTGCACCAGCTCGATGTTGCGCAGCAACTGGCTCAGCCCCTCCAGCGCGTAGTACTCGCACTGGATCGGGATGAGCACCTCCTGCGCGGCGACCATCGCGTTCACCGTGAGCAGGCCGAGCGAGGGCGGGCAGTCGATGAAGACGTAGTCCGGCGCGATCGCGTCCAGCGCCTCGGCGGTCAGCGCCTCCTTGAGCCGCGACTCCCGGTTCTCCATCGCCACCAGCTCGATCTCCACACCGGCGAGGTCGATGGTGGCGGGCACGCAGTACAGGTTGGGCGACTGGTCGGACACGTGCGCGGCGTCGGCCAGGGTGATCTCGCCCAGCAGCACCTCGTAGATGGAGGGGGTGCCGGAGCGGTGCTCGACGCCCAGGGCGGTGCTGGCGTTGCCCTGCGGGTCGAGGTCCACGACGAGCACCTTGAGCCCGTGCAGGGCCAGTGCGGCGGCCAGGTTCACCGTGCTGGTGGTCTTGCCGACGCCGCCCTTCTGGTTGGCGACGGTGAGCACCCGCCGGTGCGTGGGGCGCGGGAACATCCGCTCGGGGTGCTTGAGGCGGGTGGCGCGCGCCGCTTCCTCGGCGATCGGCGTCCACCCGGCCACGGCGGCGGGGGAGGGCTGGTCCACCATCAGCGACCTCCAGTCGGTTTCACGTGGAACATCGGTGCGGTCTCAGGCACGGTGCTGGTCCTTCCTGGTCCGCCGCGGCCTGCTCGGGCCCGCGGACGCGATGCGTTCGATGACGACCACCGTCGTCGGTTCGTCGAGTGCGCTGCCGCAGGTGGCCACCCGGGGCGCGCCGCCCCCGGCCTTGGCCACGGCGGCGCGGTCGCGCTCGACCTCCTCGGCCGCGCTCGCACCCTTGAGCGCGACCACGTGCCCACCCGGGCGGACCAGGGGGAGGCACCACGTGCAGAGCTTGGCGAGCGGGGCGACCGCCCGCGCGGTGACCACGTCGGCGTCGGCCACCTCAGCGCGCACCGCGGGCTCCTCGGCCCGGCCGCGCACGACGGTGACGGTCGACAGTCCCAGAGTCTCCACGACCTCGTCCAACCACGCCACCCTCCTGGCCATCGGTTCGACGAGGGTCACGGACAGGTCGGGTCGGGCGATCGCCAGCGGAACCCCGGGCAGCCCGGCGCCGGACCCGACGTCCACCACGGCGACCCCCGCGGCGATCTGCTCCCCGATGACGGCGGAGTTGAGCACGTGCCGCGTCCACAGCCGGTCCAGCTCGCGCGGACCGATGAGGCCGCGCTCGACCCCGTGCTCGGCGAGGAGGGCGGTGAACCGCTCGGCGAGGTCGAGCCGGTCGCCGAAGACGGCGGCCGCCTGCGGGGGTGTTGCGTCGCCCATGCGGGTCCCATCCGTGTTCCACGTGAAACTTGTGCCGCCCATTCTTGCCGATGACGGTGCGTGCGGAGGTGCCACCCGGTCGGTGTCGCGCGAGCAGTTCCCCGTGGACCGCTGCCCGGCGCGGCGACACCCGTGGTGCCGGTTTCACGTGGAACACCGCACGCCCGCCGCTCCCGGGTTTCACGTGAAACGCACGAGGCCCCCGGTTCCGCGGAACCGGGGGCCTCGTGCTCGTCGTGCGCCGACTACTCGGGGAAGACCACCACGCGGCGGCGCGGGTCCTCGCCCTCGCTCTCGCTGTGCACACCCTTGACGGCGGCGACCGCGTCGTGGACGACCTTGCGCTCGAACGGGGTCATCGGCTGGAGCCGCACCTTCTCGCCCGAGGACAGCACCTTCTGCGCGGTCGCGGTGCCGAGGTCCTTGAGCTCCTCGCGGCGGTCGGCGCGCCAGCCCGCGATGTCGAGCATCAGCCTGCTGCGGGCACCGGTCTCCTGCTGCACCGCCAGCCGGGTCAGCTCCTGCAACGCCTCCAAGACGCTGCCGCGCGGGCCGACCAGCTTCTCCAGGTCCTCCCCGCCGTCGATGCTGATGACCGCGCGGTTGGCCTCCACGTCGAGGTCGATGTCCCCGTCGTAGTCGAGGATGTCCAGCAGGCGCTCCAAGTAGTCACCCGCGATGTCGCCCTCCTGGACGAGCAGCTCCTCGGTGGAGCCGGGGGAGGAGCCTTCCGCTCCCGCGCTGGTGTCGTCCTGGGCCGCCGCGGACCCGGTCTGCTCGGCCGTCTCCTGCACCGTCTCCGGCACGCTTTCTCCTCTCCGGGTCGGACCGCGTCAGCGGTTCTTCCGACCCGACTTCTTGCGGGAACGGTCTGAGATCAGACCGGGAATCTGGGTGTCGCCGCCTGCCGCGGTGCCGTTCGCGCCGGACCCGCTCGACGCGGTGCCGGTCGAGCCGGTGCCGTTCGCGGTGGAGCCGTTCGCCGCGGTCCCCTCGGCGGGGGTCTGCGCGGTGGCGTCGGTCGCGGGCTTGCGGGTGGCGCTGGGCTTCTGGCCGGGGCGCGGGGCGGTCGGCTTCTGACCCGGCTTCGGGGCGCTGGCCGCGCGCTTGGCCTGCGCCTCCTCCTTCTTCTTGGCCTCCTCGGCGTCGATGCGCTTGTAGACGAAGCGCTGCTGCCAGAGGGTCCAGCTGTTGTTGCTCATCCAGTAGATGATCAGACCGATCGGGAAGAAGAAGCCACCGATCAGCACGCCCAGCGGGAAGACGTAGAGGGTCAGCTTGTTCATGATCGCGGTCTGCGCGGTGGCGGCCTCCGGGTTCTGGCGGCTCACCGAGTGGCGCGCGGTCAGGTGCGTCAGCACGCTGGCCACGATCATCAGCGGGATGGCGACGGCGATGATCGCGCCCCGGGAGACCTGGAAGCTCGCCAGCTCGGCGGCGGGCTGGGTGATCCAGTTGCCCAGCCGGGCGCCGAGCAGGTCGGCCTTGATGTAGGAGTCCACACCGGCGGCGTCGAAGAAGTAGTTCTCGGTCTTGCCCGGCTTGAACTCGCGCAGCACGTGGAACAGGCCGATGAAGACCGGGATCTGCAGGATCATCGGCAGGCAGCCGCCCAGCGGGTTGACCCCGTGCTGGGACTGGAGCTTCTGCATCTCCTGGGCTTGCTTCTGCCGGTCGTTGGCGTACTTCTTCTGGATCTTCTTGATCTCGGGTGCGAACTCCTGCATCTTCTTCATGGAGCGCACCTGGTTGACCATGGGCTTGAACAGCAGCGCCCGCAGGGTGAAGACCAGGAACACGATGCCCAGCGCCCAGGCGAGCGCGCTGGTCTCGCCGAAGACGTGGCCGAACACCCAGTGCCAACACCAGAGGATGAAGGACACCGGGTAGTAGATGAAGTCGAGCACGGGACTACTCCTCGGCTGCTGATCGGTCGGCCGGGTCTGCTGGAGCCCCGGGATCGGTCGTGGGGGTCCTGGGCGGAACCGGGTCGAGCCCGCCAGGGTGCCAGGGGCCGCAGCGCAGCAGCCTGCGCGCGGCGAGCCAGGAGCCGCGCAGGGCCCCGTGGGTGGTGAGCGCCTCGACGGCGTACGCGCTGCAACTGGGGTGGAAGCGGCAGGCGGGCGGCAGGAACGGGGAGACCCACCTGCGGTACGCCCGCACCGGGAGCAGTAGCGCGCGGGCCACCGGGCCGGGGCGGGCAGCGCCGACCGAGCGGTCGTCCACCGCGGCTGACCCGTTCACACCCCACCGCCACTTCGCGGATGCGCCGCGCCGCCCGCCAGGCCCAGCCTGCGCAGCGCGGCGTCGAAGTCCCGACCGAGCTCGGCGCTGCTCGCGCCCGCCGCCATCGGGAGTGCCCGCACCACCAACGCCCCGCCGGGCGGGAGAGTTCCGAGGCGGTCGCGGGCGACGTGCCGGAGCCTGCGCGCCACCCGGTGCCGGGTGACGGAGTTGCCCACGGCCTTGCTCACGACGAAACCGACCCTCGCCACCGCGGGGGTCCGCGGCGGGCGGGGGTCGGCTCCGGTTTCGTGCTCCGCTGCCGCCACCAGGGCGTGCACCACCAAGCGGGGGCGCCCCGCCCGCCGACCTCGCCGGGTGACCAGGCGGAAGTCGGCGCCGTCGGTCAGCCGGTTGGCCGCGGGGAGCACGGCAGCAGCTGGTGTCAGGCCGACAGCTTGTCGCGGCCCCGGCGGCGGCGGGCGGCGATGATCGCGCGGCCCGCGCGGGTCCGCATGCGCAGGCGGAAGCCGTGCGTCTTGGCGCGGCGGCGGTTGTTCGGCTGGAAGGTGCGCTTGCTCACGACTCAATCTCCCGGTCTGGCTGCTCTAGCGGGTCTCCTCGGCCCCCCTGCCGGAATCGCGGCAGCCGGTGGCGGCGAGCTCGCAGGCGCGCCGAACCCACCCGCCGCAAGCGGGAGACCTTATGAGGGTACGCACCGCCGCGCGGCGGCTCAAACCGGGGTGCCCGGACGGGGGCGCCTTGTGGCGGGGGGCCACCATTGTTACCGTGCGGTCCCCTGGTCGACCGCCGGGTGGGGGAGCCCCGCGGCACGGAACCGGGTCCCGCTCACCGCCGGGCACCGCGCGCCACCCCGACGGGGGGTGGCCCGCCGGGTCCGCCATACCTTCGTGCACAGTTGTGGACAAACCTGTGGATGCCGGTTTGACGGCACCCACCGCCCGGGACAGCCTTACCGGGCACGACCGGTGGAGAACGACGCCCGCGAGGGGAGGGGAGCGGCGCTAGCTAGCTAGCCCCGGATGAGCTGGGGGTCTTTCCTGAGCTTCTGTTGTATCGCACGGGTAGTCCCAGAAGTTGGGACGACACGCCGGGGTCGGCCTGGGAACCTGTCGGTGTTTCGTGCCGCGATGGGGGTTCCGAGGGGAGGGGAGCCGGAACAGCTTCTACCTCCAGTAAGGGTGTCGAGTTTTTGGCATGTTCGGTTGGCTGTCGTGCGCCCGTCCTGTGGGTATGGTTCGACGGTGCTGCGCGGGGTGATGAGCTTGGTCCTCCTGTCGGGTGATGTGGTGTTCTTGTCTCTGAGATTGCTGCGGCGAACCGTAAGGTGATCGTATGGATGTGTAACGTTGGCGGTTGCCTCACGACGGGTAGTGCAGTGAAAGTCAGGTGTGGTGCCGACTGTTGGGCTATCCCTGGCCTTCATGGCAGTGCGGACGTGCCGAGTTGAGGAGACTTGGAGTGAATCGATTTCGTGAATACGGGGAGAGTTGATTCGAGGGGTGACGTGGCGGGATCGCCGTCGACTGGTCATGTCGAACGACAATGTCTTGTGTGGCGTGGAAGCCACGGTGGTGTCGAGACGGTCTGCCGTTGGCGTTGTGGTTGATGGTCGAGGAATGGGAGCTGATGGGTGATGTGGGCGCACAGTCCGAGTGAGGTGTCCGGTGCGCTGCATGGGCTTGCTGATCACGTGCGTTCGACCGCTCGGTGGGCGCGGGTGTTCGCCGAGCCTTTCGGCGCGGGGGACCTGGCGTGGGAGTTGGGGCTGGTGCATGACGCGGGTAAGGCGCGTTGTGCGTGGCAGGAGGGGTTGCTCGCCGCGGGGACGTCGGGTGGCAGGGTGGGTGTACCGCACAAGGAGGTCGGGGCGTCGTTCATCGCGCCGCGGGCGGGGGTGGCGGCGATGGCGGTTCTGGGTCACCATGGCGGGTTGCATTCGCGGAGTTGGCTGCTTCGGTTGTTGCGGGATTCGGATTCCGAGGATGTGGGTGAGGTGATGGCCCGGTTCTTCGAGGTGGTTCCGGAGGCCGCTTGTCTTGATTCGGGGGTGTCGCCTGTGCCGTCGGGGTGGGGGAAGGACCCTTTGGTGTGGGAGATGGGGGTGCGGATGGTGTTCTCGGCGTTGGTGGATGCCGACCATCTCGACACCGCGGCGCATTTCGAGGGTTTGGACACCGTCCGGGTGGCGGCGCAGGTGGACATGGGTGTGTTGCGTGACCGGTTCGAGGGCGCGCGTTCCGAGCGGTTCTCCGGTGTGGTCCCGTCGCTGGTCAACGAGATCAGGTCGTCTCTGTACGCGCGGGTTGTGGGGGCTGCTGGCGGTGGGCGTGGCATTTACCGGCTGCCGGCGCCGACGGGGTCGGGGAAGACTGTTTCCTCGGCGGGGTTCGCCTTGCACCATGCTGCGCGCCACAGGATGTCGCGGGTGGTGGTCGCGGTCCCGTTCACGACGATCACCTCACAGAACGCCCAGGTATACCGTGACTTGTTGGGCCCGGAGGTGGTGTTGGAGCACCACTCGAACGCTGAGTTCGACGGCCGAGATCTGCGGTTGGCGGCGGAGAACTGGGACGCGCCGTTCGTGGTCACCACTACCGTGCAGTTGTTCGACTCGTTGTTCGGTCGCAAGCCTGCTCGCTCGCGGAAGCTGCACAGGTTGGCCAATGCGGTGATCGTGCTTGATGAGGTGCAGGCGTTGCCGTTGTCGCTGCTGGGGCCGATCCTCGATGGTCTCCGGCTGCTGTGCCGCCACTTCGGGGCGACGGTGCTGTTGGCCTCGGCAACCCAACCACCGTTCGAGCGGCTTGCGGTGTGGAAGTCCCTGGACGTGGTCGAACTGGGGGGTGACGCGGTCGCGCTGTCGACGGGTCTGCGGCGCGCGGCGTATGAGTGGAGGCTCGATCCGAGGCCGACCACGGACCAGATCGCCGCCGAGGCCGCCGAGGTGGGGCAGGCGCTGGTGGTGGTCAACACGGTGCCCCAGGCGCGGGCGATGGTCCGCGCGGTGGCTGCGGTGGCGGCGGCGTCGGCGACGGTGCTGCACCTGTCGACAAGGATGGTTCCCGTCCACCGGGACAGGGTGTTGGCCCAGGCATGTGACCTGGTGAAGTCGGGGGACCCGGTGCTGTTGGTGTCGACCCAACTCGTCGAGGCCGGGGTCGATGTGGACTTCCCTGTCGTGTTCCGGGCCTTGGCGCCTGCGGAGTCGTTGCAGCAGGCGGCAGGACGGGCCAACCGTGAAGGCAGGCGTTCCGGGTTGGGCAGGGTTGTGGTGTTCGATGCCGAGGGCACCACGATCCCCGCGTTCTACCGGGCCGGTGTCGCCAAGACCCTGGCGTTCTTCGGGCCCGGCAAGGCCGATCCCGGCGACCCGCAGGTGTTGGCCCGCTACTACGCGAGCCTCTACTCCGCCCTCAACGTCGATGCCGATCCCCGGGCTGTGGAGATTCAGCGCAATCGCGGTGCGCTGGACTACCTGGCTGTCGCCGAGGGCCCGGTCACCGGGTTGGGTGACGCGGACCGCCCTCTGCGCGACTCCCGATTGGCGTTCCGCATGATCGACGAGGACCAGGTCACGGTGGTGGTCACCGACTACGACAACAACGACGAGGTCCGGGAGTGCCTGCGCCGGGTCCGTGCGGGCGACGGCCCGCTGGGGGCGCTGGTGCGGCGCATGCGCCCGTACATGCTCTCCCTGCCCCGTTCTGTCGCCTCCAGACCGGAGGTGGCCAGTCTGCTCCGCCCGGTCGTCGCAGGGCAGAGGGACCTGTGGGAGTGGGTCGGTCACTACGACCAGTTAGTGGGACTCGACGACGGTGACACGAGCGAGGAGACAGTGTGGTGACCACGAGTCTGCCGACATCACCCTCCGGGGCACCTCCGGTGGTGGTGCAGGTGTGGGGTGACGGGGCGCTGTTCACCCGACCGGAACTGAAGGTGGAGCGGGTGACCTACCCGGTGATGACCCCCTCCGCCGCCGTGGGGGTGCTGGAGTCGATCTTCTGGAAGCCGGAGTTAGACTGGCCTAGCTAGCTAGCCGACGTCCGCCTGCTGACCTGGCCGATACCGGCCCTGCAGGCGGCGGGCCTGCCCCTCAAGCCCCTCGACCGGATCCTGCCCTACAGCGACGGGATCACCGTCGAGCGCCCGGAACCGGTGGGCGACTACCGCGTCCCCGACGGCCGCTTCATGGCCGGGCTGACTGGCAGGCTGGTCGAACTGCTCGCCGACGGCGTGCCCACCACGTGCCTGTCGATGTACCTGGCCCCGCACGACGCCGTCGTCCGCGACGCGGTCACCGCGGCCAGGGCGGCGGGCCTGGCCCCCGACGTGCGCACGATGGCCAAGGCGGTGGGCTCCGACATCACCAACGTCATCCGCTCGTGCCTGCGCGAGGGCACCTTCGGCGCGGCCATCGCGCTGTTCACCACCTTCCTCGCCAACGACCGGCTGCTGGCGGTCTCGGAGTTCACCAAGCAGGAGATCACCGCCGCCGCCCGCGACGTGGACGCCCACTGCGGCACCCGCTTCGCCCAGGAGTGCCAGCGGCGGGTGGAGATCAGCTACCCGCCGGTGGACACCTCCGCCTACGTCGACCTCGACCCGGCGGCGGTGGACGCCGCGCTGGCCCGCCGGGGCCTGAGCCGCGACGGCTACGTGCTGTTCCTGTCCCGGGTGGCGCGGGCCAAGGGCGTCGACGACCTGATCAACGCCTACACCGGCTCCCAGGCCGCGCGGAAGGTCAAGCTGGTCGTCGCGGGCACCGGCCCGAACCTGGAGGCGATGCGCGCGCTGGCCGCGGGCGACGAGCGCGTGCAGTTCCTCACCGACGTCGACGACGAGGAGAAGCCGCTGCTCATGGCCGGGTGCGCGGCCTACGCGCTGCCGACCCGGCCGGAGCAGGAGTTCGTCGAGACGTTCGGCATCGCGCTGACGGAGAAGATGCTGGCGGGCGGCGGGCCGGTGATCACGACCCTGACCGGGGGCACCGGTGAGGCGGTGGGGGACACCGCGGTCATCGTCGGCGCCAACGACGTGCCGGGGTTGCGCGCGGCGCTGGACCGGGCCGTGCTGCACATGTCCGAGCAGGAGCGGCGCGCGATGGCCGAGGCGGCCCGGGAGCACGCGCTGGGCTTCGACCGGTTCCGGGTGTTCGACGACCTGTTCGCGGCGCAGTCCGCGTCCTGACGGCGACGAGGGCGGGGCAGCGGTCGTCCCGCTGCCCCGCCCTCGCGCCGCTGCGCCCACCCCACCCGTCAGAGGGTGGAGGTGTCGATCACGAAGCGGTACCGCACGTCCGAGGCGAGCACGCGCTCGTAGGCCTCGTTGATCTTGTCGGCCGGGATGACCTCGACCTCGGCGCCCAGGTGGTGCTCGGCGCAGAAGTCCAGCATCTCCTGGGTCTCGCGGATCCCGCCGATCATCGAGCCGCCGAACGAGCGGCGGTCGGTGAGCAGCGAGAAGGCGTTCACCGACAGCGGTTCGGCGGGGGCGCCGACGTTGACCAGCGCGCCGTCGACGGCGAGCAGCCCGAGGTAGGCGTCGACGTCGAGCTTGGCGCTGACGGTGTTGATGATGAGGTCGAAGCTGCCCGCCAGCGACTCGAACGTGCCCGCGTCCCCGGTGGCGTAGTAGTGCTTGGCCCCCAGGCGCAGGCCGTCGTCCTGCTTCTTCAGCGACTGCGAGAGCACGGTCACCTCCGCGCCCATGGCCGCGGCCAGCTTGACGGCCATGTGGCCCAGCCCACCGAGGCCGACGACCGCGACGCGCTTGCGGTCGGTGCCCGCGCCCCAGTGGCGCAGCGGCGAGTAGGTGGTGATGCCCGCGCACAGCAGCGGTGCGGCCTCGGGCAGGTCCACGCCCTCGGGGATGCGCACGACGAAGTCCTCGGCGACGACGACGTGGGTGGAGTACCCGCCCTGGGTCGTGGTCCCGTCCACGTCGGTGGCGCCGTAGGTGCCGGTGAAGCCCTTGCGGCAGTACTGCTCGTCGCCCGCCTTGCAGTTCTCGCACTCGCGGCACGAGCCGACCATGCAGCCGACGCCCACCCGGTCCCCGACCTTGTGCCGGGTGACCTCGGGGCCGACCTCGGACACCACGCCCGCGATCTCGTGGCCCGGGGTCAGCGGGAAGGGCGCCTCCCCCCACTCGTTGCGCACGGTGTGGATGTCGGAGTGGCAGATGCCCGCGTACTTGATCTCGATCAGCACGTCGTGCGGTCCGACGTCGCGCCGGTCCACCGTCGTCGGGACGAGCGGCTCGGTCGCGGAAGTGGCGGCGTAGGCGTTGACAGTGAGCACCAGATCTCCCGTTCCCCATGTGAAGTGTTGCGCATACGAGTACATCATCGCGCGGCGGGGGGAGGCAGGGCGAGCCGAACCTGGTACCAGCAGGACCACCCACGGGGTTCCGCGGTGCGACCAGGGTGGATGTGCGCGGAACGGGATGCAGCGCCGCGGTGTGTGGCGCATCCCGCGTTTGTCGTTGACACACGGCGGAAACACTGGTGCGCACTGCGGGGAACAACACTTTGACCGCTTCCTCCCACCCGGCTTAGCTGGTGCCAGACCGATGATCCGGTGCTTGCCAGGGGGTTGCGTGGAGGACGTGGTGCGGGCCACCGCCGCGGCGGGGCGCGCTAGCTAGCTAGCCACCCAACCCAACCCCCGCCAGCCGAACCCGCCCCCTCAAGCCGGGCACGATGCCGGGCGGGGCGAGGGGGCGGGTGGCGGGAGGAAATGCCTCAGTAGTTGTCGCCGCCGAAGAACATCTCCTCGATCTGGTCGGCGGTGCCCGCGAGCAGGGCCAGCGGGTCGTCGAACTCGTGCACGTCGAGGTCGCGCAGGGGCAGGGAGTGGCGCAGGACGACGTGCTCGCCCATGATGGCCGCGCCGCAGGCGATGGAGGCCTGCCCCACCTCGCGCAGCAGGGCGGCGAGGTCGACCTCGGCGGCCAGGCCGACGGGGCTGGCGATCTGCACCCACTCGTGGACGTTGTCGAGCACCTCGCGCACCAGCACGACGACCTGGGTGCGCTCGTCCTCCTCGTCGTACTTGTCGAAGCCGAACTCGATGCGGATCTCGTCCTCGCGCTCGTCGATGACCTCGTACTCCTCGCGGATGTACTGGGCCAGGTCGCCCCACGTCGATACCATGCCGCCCAGCCTACGGGAGTGGATCACCGCGCGGGTGGGCCGTTCGCGCCCTTGTGCGCCCCTGCCCGGTCGTGTTAAGTCGAACGGGTGGCCGACGCGGGCCCCGGGACCGTCCACTCAGGAGGCTCCATGCCGAACCGGATCGTGCCGCCGGGGTTGCCGGAGCACCTGGAGTACCCGCGGGTGCCGGTGGGGGCGGTGGTGCTGGGCGCGGCCCGGCGCTGGGGCGAGCGGGTGGCGTTCCGCCGCGGCGCCGAGTCGATCACCTTCGCGGAGCTGGGCCGGGCGGCCGCGCGCACCGCGAACGGGTTGCGCGCCCGCGGCGTGGAGCCCGGCGACCGGGTGGCGCTGCGGATGCCGAACCGGATCGCCTTCCCGGTGGCCTACTACGGGGTGCTGCTGGCCGGTGCCGCGTTCGTGCCGGTGAACCCGCTGCTGCCGGAGGCCGCCGCGCGGGCGCAGATCGCCGACTCGGGCGCGGTGCTGGTGCTCGGCGAGGGCGACGTGGCGCCGCTGGCCGAGGGGATGCCGGACGTGCCGCCGCGGGTCGAGGTCGACGTGGACGAGCACCTGGCGCACCTGGCCTACACCGGCGGCACCACCGGGGTGTCGAAGGGCGTGCTGCTGCCGCACTCGAACGTGGTGACGAACCTGCTCCAGTACTGCTGCTGGGGGACGGGGTCGGTGCCCGCGCTCGACGACGAGGGCGGGTTGCGGCTGGAGCAGGTGGGCAGCGCCGAGGAGTGGCCCGCCCGGCTGGGCACCGGCGTGGTGGTGAACCTGACGCCGTGGTTCCACGTCATGGGCACGATCGCGGGCATGAACGCCCCGGTGCTCACCGGCGCCACCGTGGTGCTGCACGACCGGCTCGACCCGGCCGCCTACCTCGCGGCGGTGGAGGAGCACCGGGCCACGACCATGGGCGGCGCGCCCGCGCTGTTCGCCGCGCTGGCCGCGCACCCGGACTTCGACACCCGCGACCTGTCGTCGGTGCTCACCATCAGCTCCGGCGCCTCCCCGATGCCGCACGACACCGCCGAGCGCCTGCGCGCGCGGGTGCCGAACGCGGTGGTCGTGGAGGGCTACGGCCTGACCGAGGTGACCATGGGCGCCACCGGCGGGCCGACCTGGCGGTCGGGTGTGCGCAAGCTGGGGTCGGTGGGCCTGCCGACCTTCGACACCGAGGTCCGCGTGGTGCCGGTCGACGGCGGGGACCCGCTGCCCCCCGGCGAGCCGGGCGAGGTCTGCCTGCGCGGCCCCCAGGTGATGCGCGGCTACCACAACCACCCCGAGGCCACCGCGGAGGTCCTGGTAGACGGCTGGCTGCACACCGGCGACATCGGCGTGCTCGACGAGGACGGCTACCTGTTCATCGTCGACCGCAAGAAGGACATGCTGCTCTACAAGGGCTACAACGTCTACCCGCGCGAGCTGGAGGAACTGCTCGTCGCCCACCCCGCCGTCCACGGCGCCGCCGTCGTCGGCCGCCCGCACCCCACCGCGGGCGAACTCCCCGTCGCCTTCGTCGTCCCCGCGCAGGCTTCCCTGACCCCCCAACAACTCCAGGACGACATCAACGCCAACCTGGTCCCCTACAAGCGCCTCCGCGAAGTCCACTTCGTCGACGCCATCCCCTACTCCGCCGCGGGCAAGATCCTCAAGCGCGAACTCCGCAACCGCCTCACCGCGGGCTGACGCGGCAGACCAGGCGCATCGACTGGACGCGACCTCGTGGCAGAAGGCGAGGAATGCAATGGGCTACAGCCTGGAAGACCGGCTGGTGATCGGGGTGGCGTCCAGCGCACTGTTCGACTTGTCCGAGTCGGACGCCGTCTTCCGCAACCGCGGGGAGGAGGCGTACCGCAGCTACCAGGAGCAGCGCTTGGACGAACACCTGCAACCAGGTGTCGCCTTCTCCTTCGTCAGGCGCCTGCTCTCCCTCAACGACCTCGCGCAACCGGACGACCCGCTGGTGGAGGTCATAGTCCTGTCGAAGAACGACCCGGACACCGGGCTGCGGGTGATGCGCTCGATCGAACACCACGGGTTGGACATCACCCGTGCAATCTTCCAGCAGGGGCGCTCGCCCTACTAGCTAGCTAGTCGTTGCAGCGGGTGGCGAGGGTGGCGTCGAAGGTCGACGGCTGGTCGCGGGTGCCGGTCAGCAGGGGGGCGGCGAGGGCGGTGATGCCGTCGGGGGTGCCGGAGCGCAGGTCGGCGAGGGCCTTGGACAGGGCGGGCCAGGTGGACTTGTCGGCCAGGCCGGTGAGGACGGCGCGCAGGACGACGCCCGGGCCGAGGGGGGTGCCGTCCGCGGTGGCGGCGGGGGCGCTGGTGGCCTGGTCGAGGACCTGGTTCAGGGCGGTCTTGGCGTCGCCCAGCTCGCAGGCGCGGGCGGCGCAGTCCTGGGCGAAGGCGGCGAAGGTGTCGTCGGCGGCCCTGGCGGTGGCCTCCAGCACGACCTTGGCGTCGGTGTTGGAGTCGGGCAGGCCGTCGAGGACGACCCGGCCGACGCGGTCGGGGTAGCGCTCGGCGAACACCGACAGCACCCGGGAGCCCTCGCCGTGGCCGATGGCGTTGAGCTTGCCGACCCCCAGCGCCGAGCGGATCGACTCGGCGTCGCCCGCGCTGCGCCAGGTGTCGATCGCGGGCAGCCGCGCCTCCAGCGCGATGGAGCACTGCTGGCCCGCCGAGCGCGCCTGGTCCAGGGGTTCCTCGACGTCGGGGACGCGGGGGTCCACCTGGAGGATCCCGGCCCGGACCTCCTCGGGCACGCAGCGCACCGGGTCGCTGCGGCCGGTGCCGCGCCGGTCCACCCCGACGAGGAAGAACTGCTCCAGGAAGGCGGGCGGGAGCTTGGTCGCCAGCTCGGCGGCGTAGGCCGTCCCCGGCTTGCCGTCGACGTCGTTGAACACCACCAGCGGGTACTTGCCCGCGCCCACCCGCAGCAGCTGCAACCGGGCGATCCCCTGGCCGGGCAGGTAGGGCGAGTCCAGCACGCCGTTGATCCGCGCGCACTGGGCGCTGCCCGCCACCGCCTGCGGGAGGGTCGCGGCGACCTCCGCGGCGCAGGCCGACCACCGGATCCTGGTGCTCTGCGGCTCCTCCAGCTCGGGCAGCGGTGCCGGGCCCGACTGCCGGACGACCCCGGGGGAGCCTGCGTCCTCGCCGTCGTTCACCACGATCCCCGGGCGGGTCGACGGCCCCGCGGTGCACGAGGCCACCAGGGCGATCGGGACCAACCAGGCCCACCGTCCGACCCTCACGCGTCGCCCGCCCTCCCCGCCTGCCCCTGCACGTTCACCGCCGAGCGTGCCACCGACCAGGTGAGACCGCGGTGAACGGCCCTGCCGCCCGGCGGGACGTGCCGCAGGCCACCGGAAACCCGGTCGAGGCGGGCGCGACCTCGAACATAGGATGTCTCGCGGTGAAGGGAGGGCTGTGCCGTGGTGGTCGCCCAGGTCGACAGGGCTCCTCGGGGCTTCGGCGCGCGCCTGGGGGCTTGGGCCGCGGCGACCCCGCGCAAGGTCGGCGCCGTCCCCCCGACCGTCCAGGTGCTCCTGGGCATCGTCAGCGTCCAGGTGGGCGCGGCGCTGGCCAAGAACCTGTTCTCCACCGCGGGCGCCCTGGGCGTGGTGACCCTCCGCCTGGTGCTCGCGGCGGCCGTCCTGCTCCTGCTCTGGCGGCCCAGCGTGCGCGTGGGGAAGCGGGCGTGGGGGGTGGTGGCGGCGTACGGGACCGTGCTGGCCGCCATGAACCTGCTGTTCTACCTGGCCCTGGAGCGGATCCCGCTGGGCGTGGCCGTCACCGCGGAGTTCCTGGGGCCGATGGCGCTGGCGCTCGCGGGCTCGCGGCGCTGGCTCGACGCGGTGTGGGCGCTGTTGGCCGCCACCGGGGTCTTCCTGCTCGCCCGCGGTGGGGGCGGTGACCTCGACCTGGTCGGGCTGCTGCTGGCCGTGGCGGCGGGCGTGTGCTGGGCCGGGTACATCGTGCTGGGGGCCGCGCTCGGGCGGGCCAGCGCGGACGGGTCCGGGCTGGCGCTGGCCATGGCGGTCGGGGCGGTGGCGGTGCTGCCGATCGGGGTGGCGTCGGCGGGGGAGGCCCTGGTGACGCCGTGGGTGCTGGTGGTCGGGCTCGGCGTGGCGCTGATGTCCTCGGTGGTCCCGTACTCGCTGGAGTTGGAGGCGCTGCGGAAGATCCCGCCCAGGGTGTTCGGGGTGCTGATGAGCCTGGAACCCGCGGTGGCCGCCGTGGCGGGCTTGGTCGTGCTCGGGGAGGCGCTGGCCGCGGCGCAGTGGGTGGCGGTGTGCCTGGTGGTGGGCGCGTCGGTCGGCGCGACCCGGTACGCGCGCGGCGGCTAGGGCCTGTCCTCAAAGCCTGCTCTGTGAGAGTCGTGATCAGATCGGACGCAGGCGGTGCCCGGACGAGGGACCTCGTACTGGATGTACTTGGTTCCTCGGCCGGTGCCGCCTGCGTTCGATCTGGCGCGGCTATCGCTGGGCGAGGCTTTGAGGACAGGCCCTAGGGCTAGCTAGCTAGCCCGCTCAACCCGGCGATCACCTTCTCCACCAGCGCCGCCGACCCCCGCTCGTCCAGCGCCGCGCTCAACAGCTCCACCACCGCCCGGTCGTACCCGCGCACCTGCTCCGGGTCCTCCAGGAACACCACCCCGTCGCGCGCCTCCAGTACCACCACCGCCCGCCCGCGGTCGAACTGCAACCGCTGGAACGGCCCCGCCAGCGCCGGGTGCCCGTGGTCGCCGTCGGGCAGCACCCGCACCGACACGTTCTCCTTCGCCCCCGCCTCCAGCAGGTACCGCAGCTGCCCGCGCAGCACCTCCGCCCCGCCGACCACCGTGCGCAGCGCCGACTCCCGGACGATGGCGAAGAACCGGGGCGGGTCGGCCCGGCGCAGCACGGCCTGCCGGTGGATGCGCCCCGCCGTGTACTCCTCCACCCTGGCGTCGTCGAGCATGTGCACCTCGCGCAGCACGGCCTGGGCGTAGGGCACCGTCTGGAGCAGGGCGGGCACCAGCGCGGGCGCCACGTCCACCAGCATCGCCGCCTTGGCCTCCAGCACCCGCAGCGTGCTGGTGCGCCCGGCGACCGGCTCGGGCCGCACCAGCGGCGCCCCGGCGGCCTCGGCCAGCGCCACCAGCTCCTCCTGCCGGGCCCCGGGCACCCGGTAGGCGGTGAGCAGCGCGCCGATGTCGGCCAGCCGCTGCGGCCTGCGCCCGTTCTCCATGCGGCTCAGCTTGGACGTGCTGATGCCCACCAGGCCGGTGACCGCGGCCAGGCTGAGCCCCGCGGCCTCCCGGTGCGCCCGCAGCTCCTCGCCCAGCAGCTCAAGCCGGACCGTCGAGTCCGGTTCCCGCAACCCCATCGGCCCCCGCCCCTGTCGACCACCCCTCGCGGACCACCATGATCAGGCGGTCGCGGCCGGGGTCGGCGCAGGCCAGGGGCCTGTCGGGGCAGATCCACCCGATCGTGGTCGGCGGCTCGCGGAGACCCTGCTCACCGCCGGGCCGCCGCGCCGGGCCGCCTTGGTAGCCTCGCCCCCAGCCGGGCGACGTTGCTGACAGGGCAGAACTTGCCGCGTGGTCGACCCGACGAACATCCGTCACGCCATCGGGAGGATCCGCCAAGTGGCACCCGTCAACGTCACCGTGACCGGCGCGGCCGGCCAGATCGGCTACGCCCTGCTGTTCCGCATCGCCTCCGGCGCGCTGCTGGGCCCCGACACCAAGGTCAACCTGCGCCTGCTGGAGATCCCGCAGGCGGTCAAGGCCGCCGAGGGCACCGCGATGGAGCTCGACGACTGCGCGTTCCCGCTGCTGTCGGGCATCGAGGTCACCGACGACGCCAAGAAGGCCTTCGACGGGGCCAACGTCGCGCTGCTCGTCGGCGCCCGCCCGCGCACCAAGGGCATGGAGCGCGGCGACCTGCTGGAGGCCAACGGCGGCATCTTCAAGCCGCAGGGCGAGGCGATCAACGCAGGCGCCGCCTCGGACGTCAAGGTGCTGGTGGTCGGCAACCCGGCCAACACCAACGCCCTCATCGCCCAGCAGCACGCCCCGGACGTCCCCGCGGGCCGCTTCACCGCGATGACCCGCCTGGACCACAACCGCGCGCTGTCGCAGCTGGCGGCCAAGCTGGGCGTCGGCGTCGCCGACATCAAGAAGCTGACCATCTGGGGCAACCACTCGGCCACCCAGTACCCGGACATCTTCCACGCCGAGGTCAGCGGCAAGAACGCCGCCGAGGCCGTCAACGACGAGGCGTGGCTGGCCGACACCTTCATCCCCACCGTGGCCAAGCGCGGCGCGGCGATCATCGAGGCCCGCGGCGCGTCCTCGGCCGCCTCGGCCGCCAACGCCGCCATCGACCACATCCACGACTGGGTGCTGGGCACCCCGGCGGGCGACTGGACCTCGATGGCCGTGCCGTCGGACGGCTCCTACGGCGTGCCCGAGGGCATCATCTCGTCGTTCCCGGTCACCTGCGCGAACGGCGAGTACACCATCGTGCAGGGCCTGGAGGTCAACGAGTTCTCCCGCGCCCGCATCGACGCCTCGGTGGCCGAGCTGGTCGAGGAGCGCGACGCGGTCAAGGGCCTCGGCCTGATCTGAGCCGACCACCCGGTGCGCGCCGGGTGGACCCCGCTGGACTCGCTAGCTAGCTAGCGCGCTCACCGCCGACATCATGCCGCATGCCCCCCGCGCACCCGGATCCGCGCTGGTCACCAAGGCCATCACCCCGGTGCCGGGTGGCCGCCGGGGCACACGGCAGAATGTCGGCATGGTGAGTGCGATCGGCGTCCCGTCCACACCCGCCGCGGCGTCGGTGGGCATGGGGAGCGTCAGCCCCACCCGCGAGCGGTTCCACGCGCTGGCCCCCGACCGCCGCGTCATCCCGGTCGTGCGCCGGGTGCTGGCCGACGCCGAGACCCCGCTGTCGGTGTACCGCAAGCTCGCGGGCGACCGGTCCGGCACCTTCCTGCTGGAGTCGGCGGAGAACGGCCGGTCCTGGTCGCGCTGGTCGTTCATCGGGGTGAACAGCCCCGCCGCGCTCACCGCCACCGGCGGCGAGGCGCACTGGGTGGGCACCCCGCCGGTCGGCCTGCCCACCGGTGGTGACCCGCTGGACGCGCTGCGCGAGACCGTCCGCGCGCTGCACACCGACCCGCTGCCCGACCTGCCGCCGCTGACCGGCGGGATGGTCGGCTACATCGGCTACGACGCGGTGCGCAGGCTGGAGCGGCTGCCGGAGCTGGCCGAGGACGACCTGCGGCTGCCGGAGCTGGTCATGCTGCTGGCCACCGACCTCGCCGCGCTCGACCACCACGAGGGCACCATCACCCTCATCGCCAACGCGGTGAACTGGGACGACTCGCCCGAGCGCGTCGACGCCGCCTACGACGACGCGCTGGCCAGGCTGGACGCGATGACCGAGGCGCTGAGCCGCCCCGCGCCCTCCACCGCGGCGGTGTTCGACCGCCCGCCCGCCGACTACACCCGCCGCCGCACCCCGGAGGACTACCAGGGCGCGGTGCTCGCGGCGAAGGAGGCGATCCGGGCGGGCGAGGCGTTCCAGGTGGTGGTGTCGCAGCGGTTCGAGATGCGCACCGAGGCCGACCCGCTGGACGTCTACCGGGTGCTGCGCACCACCAACCCCAGTCCGTACATGTACCTGCTGCGGCTGGACGGGTTCGCCATCGTCGGCTCCAGCCCGGAGGCGCTGGTGACCGTGCGCGACGGCAAGGTCACCACCCACCCCATCGCGGGCACCCGCTGGCGCGGCGCGGACCCCGAGGAGGACCTGGTCCTGGAGAAGGACCTGCTGGCCGACACCAAGGAGCGCGCCGAGCACGTGATGCTCGTCGACCTGGGCCGCAACGACCTGGGCCGGGTGTGCGCGGCGGGCACCGTGCAGGTGGTCGACTTCTTCCGGGTGGAGCGCTACAGCCACGTCATGCACATCGTCTCCACCGTCAGCGGTGAGCTGGCCGAGGGCAAGACCGCCTTCGACGCGGTGGCCGCCTGCTTCCCGGCGGGCACCCTGTCCGGGGCGCCCAAGCCCCGGGCGATGGAGCTGATCGAGGAGCTGGAGCCGACCCGGCGCGGGCTCTACGGCGGCGTGGTGGGCTACCTGGACTTCGCGGGCGACGGCGACACCGCCATCGCCATCCGCACCGCGCTGGTCCGCGACGGGGTGGCCTACGTGCAGGCGGGCGCGGGCGTGGTCGCCGACTCCGACCCCGCCGCCGAGGACGCCGAGTGCCGCAACAAGGCGGGCGCCGTGCTGGCCGCCATCGCCGCCGCGGGCACCATGCGGGGGGCGACCCGCGGGTGAGCGAGCGGCCGAGCGACCAGGAGCCCCCCTCTCGACGTCCTCTGTGGATCGTCGTGGGGCTGCTGCTGGTCGGGGCCGCCTTCCTGTGGGGCGCGTCCGCGCTGACCTGGGCGACGACCACCGCACCGGTGCCCGGTACCGGCGCCGGTCGCAGCACGGCGCAGACTGTGGGGGACGCGCTGGCCCCGGTCCTGCCGATCGCGGTGCTGTCGGTGGCGGGCGTGGCCGCGGCGCTGGCGTTCGGGCCGCGGATGCGGCGGGTGACCGGCGTGCTGCTCGCCGCGGCGGGCCTGGTGCCCGCCGTGGCCGCCGTGGCGACCTCAGGCGGGCAGTGGTGGGCCAGGGCCGCGGTGGTCGCCGCGGGCCTGGTGGTCGCGGCGGGCGGCGCGCTGCTGCTCGCGGTGGCCGGGCTAGCTAGCTAGGTGGCGGGGGTGGGCATGCGGGGGCCTTCCTGAGGGTTGTGGGGGTGGGCGCTCATCGGGTCTTGGTGACGATGACGGCGGCCAAGGCCTCGACGACCTCGCACGGCGGGGTCTGGGGGAAGCGGTTGTTGGCTGTGGTGATCCCGGCGGCGCCGTCGGCGAGGGTGATCACCGCCGAGCACTGGGGGCCGGTCTTGTCGTTGGCGGTGGTGACGATCCACCCGGGGTGCCCGCCCCAGGTCTTGGTGGTGGAGCCGGGGACCTTGGCCGGGTCGGTCTGCAGGTTGCGGTCCCAGACCACGGTGGTGGAGAAGACCCCGCCCTCGGGGCCGGTGGGCGGGCCGTCGGGGTTGATGGTGACCTTGCCGCTGTTGGAGTAGACGCAGCGCAGCCCGACCCCGTTCGTGCCGCCCGCGGGGCGCAGTTGCGGGGCGTGCTCGGCGCCGTCGGTGGGGCGCACCGGGGCCGGGAAGTCGCCCCAGGCGAGCCCGCAGGGGTCGAACGGGGCACCGACCTGCTCGGCGTTCTTGGGCGGGTCGAGGTCACCGAGGGCGACCGAGCCGGTCGCTCGACCGGCTCGGCGCTGCTCGGCGTCCCCGTCACCACCTGGCTCCCCACCGCTCCCGGTGGCCTGTGTGGACGGTGTAGGGGTGTCGGGGTCGGTGGTGGTGCAGGCGGTGGTGGTGATGAACGCCAGCATCGCGGTGGCGGCGGTGGCCGCGCGCACGTAGCGCCGGTCGATGCTCATGCCGTCCCTGCTCATGCTGTCCTGCTTGGTCATGCTGTCCTCCCGGGGCATCTCGGCTGTGTGGTCAGAGTTGGTCGAGGGCGCTGGTGAGCGCGGTGGTGGACAGGTCGCAGTCGCCGCTGGTGGCGGTGAGGGTCTGCACCTTGGGGCCCAGCGCGGCGAGCTCGACGTCCTCGACCAGGGCGACGGTGTCGGTGTCGAGCTGCACGGTGATCTCGCAGCGGGTCGCGCCGGTCAGGTCGGTGTACTGGCGGCGTCGGCCCTCGCGGCCGGCCACGGTGGTCGGGGAGACGGTGTCGCCGGGCAGGGCGGACTTGGGGTCCAGCAGCGAGTCGAGGCCGACGGTCAGCGCGACCAGGCCGCCGATCGCGGTCTTGTCCCCCGGTGCGCGTTGGGTGGGGTTGAGCGAGCAGGAGAACGGGTCGGTCATCATCGGGAACACCGCGCGCCCCAGCGCGGCCGCGGCCCTCGACAGCGCGGCGCACGGGTCGACGGCGGCCGCGGGCAGGGCGGGGGTGGTGATGGCGTCGGCGCGCAGGGCCGGGGTGCGCCAGAGCGCGCCCACCGCGTCGAGGTAGGCGGCGGCGATCTCGCAGGCGGGTCGCCCGCCCCCGCCCTTGCCGGGTGTGTCGTGGTTGTGCACCGACAGGTCGATGCCGGTGCGCTCGTCGAGCGGGTGCACCAGCAGGCAGGAGCGGCCCGGGGCGCCGCTGGGGTCACCGAGTTCGTGGAACACCAGCCCGGCGTGCTCGCGGGACGGCTTCGTGGTGACCGCCGGGGTGAGGATCGACCCGACCGAGATGTTGAGCGCCACCCCGGCGGTGGGGTCGCCGGGCGGGGTCATGCTCAGCGAGCAGTCACCCAGGTGCGGGGTGGGCATGAGCGACGAGGCGCGCAGGCCGGTGACCTTCGCCGCGGCGGCGGTGTCGTGCAGGGCGCACGGGTCGATCCGGCGCAGTTCGGCGTTGCGGCGCATCGTCTGCGCCTGGGCGTCGTTGGCGGTGATGCCCGGCACCGGCTGCGCCCCGCCGGACGTTCCCGGGGTGCCGGTCGGGGGTTGCCCGCTCGCTGCGGGCGGCGCGGCGACGGGGCGGGGGTTGCCGGTGACGGTGGTGGTGCACGCGGCGAGCGCCGCCCCGACGGCCAGGCTCGCCAGCAGGGCGGTGGTCGCCGGTCGTCTGCGGGTCCGGGGTGTGCGGTGGGTGGTGGTCATGGGCCCCTTCTCGGGTGGTGTGGCCTAGCTAGCTAGCCCCAGCCCCCAGGGCACCCCCGCGCCGCCCCCGCAGGGCAGCCAGGGCCCGCAGGCCGCCCCCACCCCGCAGGGTTCGCCGCCCCCGCTGCCGCAGGGCGCGCCGACTCCGGCTCCAGTGGGCAACCAGGCTCCGCAGGCCGCCCCGACGCCGCAGGGTTCGCCGCCCCAGGCGCCGCAGGGCAACCAGGCCCCGCAAGGCTCGCCGTCCCAGACGCCGCAGGGTGCGCCGACTCCGACTCCAGAGGGCAACCAGGCTCCGCAGGGCGCCCCGACGCCGCAGGGTTCGCCGCCCCAGGCGCCGCAAGGCAACCAGGCTCCGCAAAGCTCGCCGTCCCCGCTGCCGCAGGGTGCGCCGACTCCGACTCCAGAGGGCAACCAGGCCCCGCAGGGCGCCCCCACCCCGCAAGGCTCGCCAACCCCCACTCCCCAGGGTGCCCCCGCACCGTCCCCGCAGGGCTCCAACCCGCAGGCTCCCCCCGCCCCGACTCCGCAGGCCACGCCTGCGCCGTCCCCCCAGGGCAACGAGGGTCAGCAGGGCGCCCAACCTCCCCAGGGCTCGCCCGCCCCGACCCCGCAGACCGCCCCTGCCCCGTCCCCGCAGGGCAATGAGGGTTCGCAGGGCACTCCCACTCCGCAGGGTTCGCCCGCCCCGACCCCGGAGGGCAACCAGGTCCCGCAAGGCGCTCCGACGCCGCAGGGTTCGCCAACCCCGACTCCCCAGGGCACTCCTGCGCCGTCCCCGCAGGGCAACGAGGGGCAGCAGGGCGTTCCGGCCCCGCAGGGTTCGCCTGCCCCGACTCCCCAGGGCGCACCCACGCCCTCGCCGGCTCCGCAGGGCAGCACTACCCCGCAAGGCTCGCCATCCCCCGTGCCACAGGGCAACCAGAGCCCACCGAGCACCCCCGCGCCGCAGGGCAACCAGGGCTCGCAAGGCGCTCCTTCCCCCACCCCGCAGAACGCTCCTGCGCCAACGCCGCCCCCGAGCCCGCAGGACTTGCCCGCGCCGCACGTGAACCAGGGCCCTCAGCCCTCCTCCACCCCGGCGCCGTCCCCGAGCCCGCAGGACTCGCCAGCACCGCAGGCGAACCAGGGCACGCCCGCTCCCCAGGGCGCCCAGCCCACACCGCCGCAGTCCGACCAAGGCCAGCAGAGCGCCCCGACCCCGATGCCGCAGGGCGCGCCCACCCCGTCCCCGAGTCCCCAGGGCGGCACGCAGTCCCCACCGCCGCAGGGCGACCAGGGGCAGCAGGCAACTCCCACCCCAACGCCGTCCCCGACCCCGCAGGGCACGCCCACCCCCTCTCCCAGCGCCCAGGGAACCCCGACTCCACAGGGGACACCCACGCCGCAGGCGAACCAGGGCCCCACGACCACTCCTGCCCCGAGCCCGCAGAACACGCCACCCGCGCAGGGGCAGCCGGGTGTCCCCGCGCCCACACCCACCCCGAGCCCCCAGAACACGCCGCCGCAGGGTCAGCAGAACACCCCGACCCCGACTCCCGTGCCGCCGGCGAACCAGGGCCCCACTCCATCCCCGACCCCGCAGAACACCCAGGGGTCGCAGGACAGCCCGGCCCCGACGCCCCTCCCGAACACCCAGGGCACACCGGCCCCGCAGAACGACCAGACCACGCCAACGCCTTCACCGAGCCCGCAGCCGCAGGCCGACGGAGGCCCGAAGGGCACCACCGCACAAGACCAGCAGAACCCCCCGGCTCCGCAGGGCTCGCCAACCCCCACGCCGTCCCAGTCCCCGCAGGGCCCGAGCCCGCAAAGCACCCCCGCGCCGACTCCGTCCCCGCAAACCACCCCGACCTCCCAGAGCACCCCCACTCCGCAGAGCACCCAGCCCACGCCCCCGCAGGGCTCGCCCTCGCCCCAACCAAGCCCCACCCCGGCCCCGCTCCCGGCCGTCAACACCCAGGGCACCCCCGCTCCGCAGAGCACCCCAGCACCCACCCCCTAGCTAGCTAGGGGTGGGGGTTAGGGTCGGGGGGTGCGGGAGTTGCCTGAGGAGATGGTGTTGCCGGGGGAGTTCGTGCCGGAGGCGGGTTCGGGGCCGCCGGTGGTGGCTCGGGACGCGGCTACGGTGATGTTGGTGCGGGACGTGGGTGGGGGTGTTGAGGTCTTCCTGCTGCGGCGGGTGGTGGGGATGGCGTTCGCCGGGGGGATGACCGTGTTCCCCGGGGGTGGGGTGGACAAGCGGGACTTGGACGCGTCGGTGGCGTGGCACGGGCCTTCGGCGGGGTGGTGGGGGGAGCGGTTTGGATGTTCTGAGTCGTTGGCGCGGGCGTTGGTGTGCGCTGCTGTGCGGGAGACGTTCGAGGAGTCGGGGGTGTTGTTGGCCGGGCCTGATGGGGGGTCGGTCGTGTCGGACACGGGGCCTTACCGGGGGGCTCGGCAGGCGTTGGTGGACCGGGAGTACTCGTTCGCGGAGTTCTTGCAGCGCAATGGGTTGGTGCTGCGGGCGGACCTGCTGCGGCCGTGGGCGAACTGGGTGACGCCGGAGGCTGAGCCGCGGCGGTACGACACGCGGTTCTTCCTGGCGGCCATGCCGGAGGGGCAGTTGGCCGACGGGGCGACGACCGAGGCGGACGACGCCGGGTGGCAGCGGCCCGCGGAGGCGATCGCGGACTGGCAGCGCGGGGCGCGGGGGCTGATGCCGCCGACGTGGACGGCGCTGGCGGAATTGGGGGAGCGGGGGAGCGTGGCCGAGCTGATGGGGGTGGAGCGGTCCGTGGAGAAGGTCATCCCCAAGGTGGTGCGGGACGGGAACGTGCTGCGGGTGATCCTGCCGAGCGACCCCGCCTACGCGGACGCGCCGTTCAGCGTCGACCCCGCGCCGGGCGACGAGGTGCGGCCGTGACCGCGCACCCCGCGTACGGGGTCGTCCGGGAGGTGACGCCGTTCGCGTCGGTGCTGCTGGAGGACAACCCCGGGGTGATGACGCTCGACGGCACCAACACCTGGTTGCTGCGGGCACCGGGGGCCGCGGGGGCGGTGGTGGTCGACCCCGGTGAGGCTGACGTGGCGCACCTGGAGCGGGTCGTGGCGGCGGCGGGTGCGGTGGAGGCCGTGCTCATCACCCATCACCACCACGACCACGTCGGCGGGGCGGAGTGGTTGTCGGAGCGCACGGGGGCGCCCGTGCGGGCGTTCGACGCGGCGCTGTGCGCGGGGGGCGCGCCGTTGCGGCACGGGGAGGGGCTGAGCCTCGCCGGGCTGGACCTGGAGGTGCTGCACACCCCCGGGCACACCGCCGACTCGGTGTGCTTCGCCGTGGCGCACGACGGGGTCGAGGCCGTGCTGACCGGGGACACCGTGCTGGGGCGCGGGACCACGGTGATCATCCCGCCGGACGGGACGCTCGGGGACTACCTCGACTCGCTGCGGCTGCTGGCCGGGCGGGGAGCCGCGGCGGTGCTGCCGGGGCACGGGCCGGACCTGGCTGATCTCGGGGCGGTGGCCGGGATGTACCTGGCGCACCGGGAGCAGCGGTTGGCGCAGGTGCGGGCCGCGCTGGTGGAGCTGGGGGAGGGTGCGGGGGCTCGGCAGGTGGTGGAGCTGGTGTACCGGGACGTGGATCGGGCGTTGTGGCCTGCTGCGGAGTTGTCCGTGGCTGCGCAGTTGGCTTACTTGCGGGGGTGAGGGTTCTGGTTCGGGTGGGGACGGGGGATGGGGGCTCGGTGTGGAACGAGGGATTGGGCTCGGTGTGGACGGGTTCTTGGCTCAGTGAGGGGCCTGTCCTCGGGGGCTAGCTAGCTAGGAGGTGGTGGGGGTTACGGGGTGGCTGTGGGGGGTCAGGGGTAGGTGGCGATTCCGGCGGTGATGAGGGCTTGGCGGAGGTCAGTGGCGATGGTGGGGGCGGCGGCGAGGACGGTGTCCGGGCCGAGTTCGGGGTCTTCGCCGGGGAGGGTGACCTGGGCGCCCGCTTCGGCGGCGATGAGGGCGCCAGCGGCCCAGTCCCACGGGTTGGTGCCGCGTTCGCAGTAGGCATCGAGCCAGCCCGCTGCGACGGCGCAGAGGTCGAGGGCGGCGGAGCCACCTCGGCGGATGTCGCGGACCTGGTCGAGGAGGCGGGCGACGACGGCGCCGTGGGCGGCGCGGCGGGGGGCGGAGTAGGGGAAGCCGGTGGCGAGCAGGGACTGGGCGAGGGAGTCCGGTTCGTTGACGCGGAGGGGGTGGCCGTCGAGCCAGGCGCCCTCGCCCTTGACGGCCGTCCAGCGGCGGCCGGTGGCGGGTTCGACGACCACGCCCGCGACGGAGGTGCCGCCGACCTGGGCGGCGACGGAGACGGCGTACCAGGGGTAGCCGTAGAGGTAGTTGACCGTGCCGTCGATGGGGTCGACCACCCAGGTGACGCCGTCGCCCGCGGTGGCGCCGCTCTCCTCGCCCAGGAAGGCGTCGCCGGGGCGCAGGTCCGCCAACCGGGTGCGGATCAGGTCCTCGGCGGCGCGGTCGGCGGCGGTGACCACGTCGGTCCTGGTGGACTTGGTGCCGACGTCGCGGATGGCGGTGGCGCGGGTGGTCTCGGCGAGGGTGGCGGCCTCGGCGGCCACGGCTTCGGCGGTGGCGAGCAGGTCGCGTTCGGTGGTGCCCACCCGGCTATCCGACCACAGCGGGCGACCGACGGCTAATGTCACCGGTCGACGCTGCTGAATCGAGAAGGAAGGGACCCGAGGGATGGGTGCGACCCAGGGCTTCGGCGTGGACATCGGCGGTTCCGGCATCAAGGGGTGCCTGGTGGACCTCGATGGGGGCAAGCTCGACGGGGAGCGGATCAGGATCCCCACCCCGCAGCCCTCGACGCCGGAGGCGGTGGCCGAGGTCGTCGGCCACATCGTCGAGGAGTTCGGGTGGCGGGGGCCGGTCGGCGTCACGCTGCCCTCGGTGATCAAGCGGGGGGTGGCGCACTCCGCGGCGAACATCGCCAAGACCTGGATCGGCACCGACGCCGCCGCGCTCTTCGCCGCCCGGCTGGACCGGCCGCTGGACCAGGTCACCGTGCTCAACGACGCCGACGCTGCGGGCATGGCCGAGATCCGCTACGGCCGCCCCGACGACCAGGCGGGGGTGGTGGTGCTGCTGACCTTCGGCACCGGCATCGGCAGCGCGCTGTTCCTCGACGGCAAGCTCGTCCCCAACACCGAGTTCGGGCACCTGGAGATCGACGGCCACGACGCCGAGACCCGGGCGGCGGCCTCGGCCAAGGAGGAGGAGGACCTGAGCTGGGAGCAGTGGGCCAAGCGGGTGAGCCGCTACATCCAGGGCCTGGAGAACCTCATCTGGCCGGACCTGGTGATCGCGGGCGGCGGGGTCAGCAAGAAGGCCGACAAGTGGCTGCCGCTGCTGGACGTGCGGACCAAGGTCGTGGCCGCTGAGCTGCGCAACGACGCCGGGATCGTGGGCGCGGCGGTGGCCGCGGCCGAGCGCCTGGGGCCCTGAGCCGCGGGCGGCGTGGCCGGTCGCGGACCCGCCCCGGCAGGTGCGCGCGCACATTTCGTGCTCGGGGCGGCCGCTAGCTAGCTAGGGGTTGTCTGGTTGGTGTTTGAGAACTGCACAGTGGATGCGAGCATCTTTGTAGTAAGTGTGTAAGGGCATACGGTGGATGTCTAGGCATCAGGAGCCGATGAAGGACGTAGGAGGCTGCGATAAGCCTCGGGGAGCTGCCAACCGAGCTGTGATCCGAGGGTGTCCGAATGGGGAAACCCGGCATCAGTCATGTGGTGTCACCCGCACCTGAATATATAGGGTGTGTGGAGGGAACGCGGGGAAGTGAAACATCTCAGTACCCGTAGGAAGAGAAAACAACCGTGATTCCGTGAGTAGTGGCGAGCGAAAGCGGATGAGGCTAAACCGGTCACGTGTGATACCCGGCAGGGGTTGCGTGGTCGGGGTCGTGGGACCTTTCTGATCGTTCTGCCGGACGGTCGAGGAGTCAGAAAACACTGTGGTTAGTGGAATACGTCTGGGAAGCGTGACCGTAGAGGGTGAGAGTCCCGTACGCGAAAACCCGGTGTCTCCTGAGAGTGTTCCCAAGTAGCAGCGTACTCGTGAAATTCGCTGTGAATCCGGCGGGACCACCCGCTAAGCCTGAATACTTCCTGATGACCGATAGCGGACTAGTACCGTGAGGGAAAGATGAAAAGTACCCCGGGAGGGGAGTGAAAGAGTACCTGAAACCGTGTGCCTACAAGCCGTCAGAGCCTTGCGGGGTGATGGCGTGCCTTTTGAAGAATGAGCCTGCGAGTTAGTGCTGCGTGGCGAGGTTAACCCGTGTGGGGTAGCCGTAGCGAAAGCGAGTCCGAATAGGGCGTCTCCAGTCGCGTGGTCTAGACCCGAAGCGGAGTGATCTACCCATGGCCAGGGTGAAGCGTCGGTAAGACGTCGTGGAGGCCCGAACCCACCAGGGTTGAAAACCTGGGGGATGAGCTGTGGGTAGGGGTGAAAGGCCAATCAAACTCCGTGATAGCTGGTTCTCCCCGAAATGCATTTAGGTGCAGCGTCGCATGTTTCTCACCGGGGGTAGAGCACTGGATGGTCTAGGGGGCCCACAAGCTTACCGAAATCAACCAAACTCCGAATACCGGTGTGTGAAGTGCGGCAGTGAGACTGCGGGCGATAAGGTTCGTAGTCGAGAGGGAAACAGCCCAGAACACCAGCTAAGGCCCCTAAGTGTGCGCTAAGTGGGAAAGGATGTGGGGTCGCCCAGACAACCAGGAGGTTGGCTTAGAAGCAGCCACCCTTGAAAGAGTGCGTAATAGCTCACTGGTCAAGTGGTCCTGCGCCGACAATGTAGCGGGGCTCAAGCGCGCCGCCGAAGCTGTGTCATTCACACAATACATCCGCCCGGTTTTCGGACCGGGTGCAGTGGTGTGGATGGGTAGGGGAGCGTCGTTCAGCCGGGGAAGCGGTGGGGGAACCCAATCGTGGAGGCTGGACGAGTGAGAATGCAGGCATGAGTAGCGAAAGACGAGTGAGAAACTCGTCCGCCGGATGACCAAGGGTTCCTGGGCCAGGCTAATCCGCCCAGGGTAAGTCGGGACCTAAGGCGAGGCCGACAGGCGTAGTCGATGGACAACGGGTTGATATTCCCGTACCCGTGTGGACGCGTCCCTGGTGAGCCCGGTGATACTAACCGCCCAAAGCTAGCTAGCTAGGGGGCGGGTCGGGGCGTACCCGTCCGCGGGGGATGACCTGGGGGCTCGGGAGGTCGTGGCTGGGCGGTTCGGGCGGGGGGTGGATGAGGTGGTGGTGTTGAACGGGTCGGCGGAGGGGTTCGCGCTGTTGCCGAACCTGCGGCCGCGCAAGGCGGCGTTGGTGCACCCGTCGTTCACCGAGCCCGAGGTGGCGTTGCGGCAGGCGGGGGTGCCGGTGGAGCACGTGCTGCTGGATGCGGCGGACGGGTACGCGCTGCACCCCGGGCGGGTGCCGGAGGACGCGGACCTGGTGGTCGTCGGGAACCCGACGAACCCGACGTCGACGTTGCACCCGCGGGAGGTGGTGTTGGCGCTCGTGCGGCCGGGGCGGACGGTGGTGGTGGACGAGGCGTTCATGGACGCCGTGCCGGGGGAGCCCGAGTCCGTCGCCGCGGTGAGCGGGGTGGGGGTCCCCGGGCTGATGGTGTTCCGGAGCCTCACCAAGACCTGGGCGATCCCCGGCCTGCGCGCCGGGTACGCGCTGTCCGACCCGGGCACCCTCGCCCGCCTCACCTGGAACCGTCCACAGTGGCCTGTCGGCACGCTCGTCCTCGAAGCCGTCCGGGCCTGCGAGGAACCCCGGGCCGTCGCGGAGGCGCGAGCGGGGGCCGTCCGGCTCGACGAACACCGGGTCGAGTTGCAGAAGGCGCTGGCGGAGATCCCCGGTGTGCGCGTCGAAGGCGACCCCCGGGCACCGTTCCTGCTGCTCCGGGTGGACGACGGCGCCGGGCTGCGCGCGCACCTGCGGGGTGTGGGGATCGCCGTGCGGCGGGGCGATACGTTTCCCGGGCTCGGGCCCGATCACCTCCGGGTCGCGGTGCGGCCGCCTGGGGAGTTCGGGGTGTTGGTGGAGGCGGTTCGGGACTACCAGGAGGGGTTGTCGTGAGCACTGTCGGTGACGCTGTGGCGGCTTTGGAGCGGGCCTACCCGCCGGAGTTGGCCGAGAGCTGGGACGCGGTGGGGCTCGTCTGCGGTGACCCCGCGGAGGTCGTCGACACGGTGCTGGTGTGCGTGGACCCGGTGGAGTCCACTGTGGAGGAAGCGGTGGAGCTCGGGGCGCAGTTGGTCGTCGCCCACCACCCGCTGCTGCTCAAGGGGGTGCACGGGGTCGGGGCGGACACGCAGAAGGGCAGGCTGGTGCACCGGATGATCCGCAGCGGGGTCGCCCTGTTCTGCGCGCACACCAACGCCGACTCCGCCGACCCCGGGGTGTCCGACGCGTTGGCTGCGGCGTTGGGGCTCACCGTCACCGGGCCGCTGGACCCGAAGGCGGACGGGCGGACGGGGATCGGGCGGGTGGGGGAGCTGGCGGAGGGCGAGCCGTTCTCGGCGTTCGTCGAGCGGGTGGCGGCGGCGCTGCCCGCGACGGCGTGGGGGGTGCGGGCGGCGGGGGACCCGGGGCGGTCGGTGCGGCGGGGGGCGGGGTCCGGGGGGGGCGGGGGACCCCAACTCCGGGCCCTAGCTAGCTAGGCCTGCGGCCCCCGCCCGCCAGTCGGACCAGTAGCGTCATCCCGTGCCAGGAACGCGCCTCGACCTCGACCGCATCAGGGCTGCCCAAGCCCTCATCGCCCCCCTGTTCCAGCGGACGCCCCTCTACCCGTGCGACGCGCTGGCCGACGTGCTCGGATGCGGGCTGAGCGTCAAGCTCGAAACGGCCAACCCCGTGCGCAGCTTCAAGGGCCGGGGCACCGAACTGGTCACGAGCCTGCTCCAGCGGCAGGGCCGCACCCAGGTCGTCTGCGCCAGCGCGGGCAACCTCGGCCAGGCCCTCGCCTGGTCGGGCCGCCGCCGGGGCATCGCGGTGCACGTCGTCGCCTCCCGGCACGCCCCCGCGCTCAAGCTCGACCGCATTCGCGCGCTGGGCGCCGACCTGGACCTGGTCGACGGCGACATCGAGGACGCCCGCGCCCGCGCGGCGGCCATCGCCCGCACCCGGGGCGCCCGGCTGCTGGAGGACAGCCTCGACGTCGAGACGTGCGAGGGCGCGGCGACCATCGGCCTCGAACTGGCCGCCGCACCCGGCATCGACGTCGTCCTCGTCGCCCTGGGCGGCGGCGCGCTCGCGACCGGCATCGGCCACGTCGTCAAGGCCCTGACCCCGGGCGTCGAGGTGGTGTGCGTGCAACCGGCGGGCGCCCCGGCGCTGACCCGCTCCTACCACGCGCGGCAGGTGGTCAACACCGACTCGATCGACACCATCGCCGACGGCGTCGCGGGCCGCCACCCCATCCCCGAGGTCCTCAGCGACCTGCTGGTCGTGGCCGACGACGCCGTCCTGGTCCAGGAACGCTCGATCCGGCGCGGCATGAGGCTGCTGCTGGAGCACGCGGGCCTCGTCGTCGAACCGTCGGCCGCCCTGGGGGTCGCCGCGGTGCTGGAGGACCCGGCCCGGTTCGCGGGCAGGCACGTCGCGACCATCATCTGCGGCAGCAACGTCGACCCGGCCGACCACCGGCGCTGGGTCCGGGGCTGACCCCGCTCAGGCGGGCTGCCACAGCTCGACGCGGTTGCCCTCCGGATCGGTCACCCACCCGAACCGCCCGATGCCGTCCACATCCTGCGTCTCCTCCGCCACGGCGGCCCCCCGCCCCCGCAACTGGTCGAGCATCGCGCCCAGGTCGCGCACCCGGAAGTTCAGCATCGCCTGCTGCGAGGGCGACCCGAAGTAGTCCGTCCCCGCCTCGAACGGCGCGAAGACCGTGGGCCCGGCCACCTGCTCCCACGGCGCCCCGGCATCCCCGCCGACGCCGAGGAAGTCCCGGTACCACGCCGCCAACCCCTCCGGGTCCGCCGCGCGGAAGAAGTACCCACCGATGCCCTGCACCCGCTCCATGCCCCGATCCTGCCTCACCCCACCGACAACTCCGCCTCCACCCACGCCCGCCACTCCCGCGCGTCCGTGTGCCGGACGCTCTAGCTAGCTAGCCCCCCCCCCCCCCCCCCCCCCCCCCCCGGGCCCGCCCGCGCCGCCGCCGAAACCCGCCACGACACCACCGCCGCCCACCGCCACCTCGCCCAAGCCCTCCCCGGCCTGCGCACCTGGCGCGACCGCGCCGAAGCACTCGCCCTGCTCCCGCTCACCGGCCTGCCCACCACCCCCGGCTCCCGCGCCGCCACCACCCTCACCGCCACCCACACCACCGCGACCACCACCGGCACCACCCGCACCGACCCCGCCCGCCGCGTCGAGGCCCGCCACTGGATCACCACCTCCGAGGACCCGACCACCACCACCGCCGCCCGCACCCGCCTCGACACCCTCGGCCCCGAACCCCCCGCCACCACCACCGCCGACCGCGAACTGCTCACCGCCCTGCTCCACCGCTCCACCCTCGCCGCCCTGCACCCCGCCCCCACCCTCGCCACCCACGCCGAACGCGTCCTGCACCACGAACCCACCCAACGCCGCGACCCCACCGGCACCACCACCCTCGCCCTCACCACCCTGCTCGCCGCAGGGGCCCCCACCCCCGCGACCACCTGGCTCGACAGCGCCCTGCGCACCACCGACCACGATCACACCACCCCCACCGACCGCGCCGCCCTGCTCTGCCACCACGCCGCCGCCCTCGCCCAAGCAGGCATGCACACCCCCGCCCGCGCCGCCGCCTGGCACGCCCTCGACCTCGCCCCCGACGGCCTGCGCACCCTCTCCGCGTTCCCCCTCGCCGCACTCGCCCCGGTCGCCATCACCACCCACGACCACCGCCTCGCCACCCACGTCCTCACCCTCTGCACCCACCACACCGACCACACCGCGGGCCTGCACCTGCGCGCCACCACCCTCATGCTGCGCGCCACCACCGCCGCCCGCACCGACCCCCGCACCGCCCTGGAACACCTCACCACCTGCGGCGCCCTGCTCACCGCCGCGGGCTGGGACAACCCCGTCCTGTTCCCCTGGCGCCCCTGGGCCGCCCGCCAGCACCACGCCCTCGGCGACCCCGGCTCCGCCCGCGCCCTCGCCGACGACGACCTCGACCGCGCCCGCCACTGGGCCGCCCCCACCGCCCTCGGCCGCGCCCTGCGCGTCCGCGCCGCCCTCGCACCCCCCACCGAGGCCACCGACCTGCTCGACGAGGCCATCACCACCCTGCGCCCCGCCCACGACCCCCTCGGCCTGGCCCTCGCCCTGCTCGACCGCGCCAGGGCAGCGGGGGAGGGGCCCACCACCGGCGACCACACCCGCGAAGCCCTCACCCTCGCCCAGGCCTGCGGCGCCGACTGGCTCGCCGCCCGCGCCCGCCGCCTCGGCGCCCCCGCCGACCACCCCCCACCCCGCCCCGCCACCCCGCCCCCCCTAGCTAGCTAGGCCACAGCTGCGGGGACCCGCAGTCGACCACCGCCAGCGCCCCGGTGCGCAGGTCGACGGTCAGCAGCAGGCCCGCGACGAACCGCTCCCCGCCGAACTGCCCCCACACCGCCTGGTCGGCCAGCGCGGCCGCCTCCGCGATGCCGTGCCCGGAGCGGCGGGCGTTGCGCATCGCGGTGATGGCGATGGTGGTCAGCAGGGCCGCCTCCAGCCCTTCGCCCATGCCGTTGGTGAGGGTCAGGGTGAGCGAGCCGGGGTCCACGCTCCAGTCGAAGTTGTCCCCGCGCACCCCGTAGGCGGGTTCGAGCTGCCCCGCGAGGGTGAACTCCGGGCAGGCCAACCCGCGCCCGGGCAGCAGCTCCCACTGCATCTCGGCGGCCACGGTCATCCGCCGGTCGCGCCGCGCCCTGGCCAGCTCGTCGGTGCCCACCTCGGCCACCCGCAGCGCGTCGGCCACCGCGTCGGCCACCTCGGCCAGCTCCGCCAACCGCTCGATGCCCACCGGCTCGCCCGGCGTCCCCGACAGCACCCCCAGGCAGTCCCCCCGGCACAGCAGCGGCAGGTGCACACCCCCGTCCCCGTCGACCACGGCCCGCTGCTCGCGGAACGCCGCCCCGGGCGTGGAGGTGCTGGTCGGCACCACGTCCTCCGGGTCGGTGATCGACACCAACCGGGCGGCGGCGTAGTCCACCAACCGCACCCGCGGGTCGCCCAACCCGGTGTGCTCGGCGAGCAGCGGCCCCAATCGCCCGGCGAAGGCGTGCAGGGGCAGTGCTCTCAGGGTGGTCTCCAGCGCGCGCAGGGCTTCGGCGGCGGTGGTCACGGGCTCCTCCGGGGGAACAGGCAGGCGTGGCCGCCGGTGTGCGAGAGTTGAAGTATGGCTGCGCCGCTGGGCCCCGTGCCCCCGGGGCCGGATCGGGACGACCCCGCCGACCACACCCGGCTGGAGGCCGACGCCTCCGCCCTGACCCTCGTCCTGGCCAAGGCCACCGCCTCGGTCTACCCCAAGGTCCCCGCCGCCCAGCTCCGCGCCCTGCAGTTCATCGGCGACCACGAACCGGTCAACCTCACCCGCCTCACCGAGGAGCTGGGCACCATCCCCTCCTCCGCCAGCCGCATCTGCGACCGCCTCCAGGCCTCCGGCCTCCTCGACCGCCGCCCCGCCACCACCGACCGCCGAGAGGTCGAACTCCTCCTCACCAGCGACGGCCGCAGCCTCCTGCACCGCCTCAAGGAAGCCCGCCGCGAGGGCCTCGCCCACATCCTCGACGCGATGCCCGCCCCCGCCCGCACCGCCCTCCTCCACGGCCTCTCCGAGTTCGCCGCCATAGCCACCCCAACCCCCCAGCCCCACCCCCACCGCGACACAGCCTGACCCTAGCTAGCTAGCCAGCAGTTCGTATCAGACAGGGATGCTGAAGCGGTCTGCGAGTTGTGCTGCCTGTCGCGCGACCGCGCCTCGTCCGCGCTGCACTACCGTCTCCAGGATGAGACGGGATGCGGGCCTGTGTGCCAGGTCTTCTGGTGCTTCTGTGGCAAGGCTTGTCAGCATGACCAGCGCCGATCCGTAGTCGCGCTGCCGGCTGAACCCCTTGGCCTGGTCCACCATGAACGCGACGCGCCGTTCGATCGAGAAGCGCTGGCCGGGCTGCACCTTCTCGGCGAGGCGCAGACTCTCGGCCACGTCGCCGGCTTCGAGTTCCACGCTCACTGCATGCATCGCGACATTGGTTGGACCAAAAGCCGTATGGCCCGTGTTGCGTTCGCCCGTCACCTGGGAAATCTTGTGGGCTTCACGCAACTGATCTCGCGCGGGCCATTCCCTGCCAAGGCGTGCTTTGGCCATGGCCGACACGCAGAGCAGCGCCCCGTGAAGTGCCAAGCCTTCCACGTCGTCCATAGCGCGGAGGCGCAGGTTCGACAAGGCGCCATCCGCTACTTGGGCCGCAACTTCGGCTTGGTCGCCCGCGAGCAGGACGTGAGCCATGTTCCAGGCTGCGGTCGCCTTGTTGCGGACGTCCGGGGTCTCGTCGGCGCACTGACACGCTCGATCTGCTGCGAGCAGGGCCAAATCTCCGTGACCAAGTCTTTTTGCCACGGTCCGCACCAGCCCGTAGAGCTCCGCAGCGCAAGCGTTGATTTCGGGCCCGGAGTCCGAACTCAGGGAGTTTCGGGTTGCGGTTACCAGTTGCGGCAACAGGCCGTCGAGAGTGCTGTATCGAGACCTGGAGTGTTGCCAGGAATTCCACGCCAGGGCGATGTGCTCTTTGAGCTTTGCGGTCGAGAGAGCCGGTTGGGCGAAGATGGGGCTCGTCATCGCCACGCGGAGGCTGTGTCCGTCCGAGAATGCCGACGAGCGGGGTTGGGCGCTGGAGTCGGTGCTCAGTATTTCAGAGGGTGATACGCGAAGTGCTTTCGCTATGGCGAGCATGACCGGAACGGCGGGCAGCTTCTTCCCGCGCTCGATCTGGTAGAGGTAGTCGCTGGTCACTCCGGCCAGGTCGGCCACAACCAGTTGCGTCTGCCTGTTCGCGGCGCGGATGTGCCTGATCCGCCTCCCGATCGCTTCGGCCAGCTCTTCGTTTGCCATGCTCCACCCCCGTGACCTGCGCTAGGCTACGCTCCGCTGCCCGAGATGCCAACTGGTGACACACTGCTGCACATGTCCAAGATCGCTGCACGTTCTCCGGGTTCTCCGCGCATTCTGGTGCTCTGGGACATCGACCACACGCTAGCTAGCTAGCAAACATCTTTGGAGAGTTTGATCCTGGCTCAGGACGAACGCTGGCGGCGTGCTTAACACATGCAAGTCGAGCGGTAAGGCCCTTCGGGGTACACGAGCGGCGAACGGGTGAGTAACACGTGGGTAATCTGCCTCGTACTCTGGGATAAGCCCGGGAAACTGGGTCTAATACCGGATATGACTCCGCATCGCATGGTGTGGGGTGGAAAGTTCCGGCGGTACGGGATGAACCCGCGGCCTATCAGCTTGTTGGTGGGGTAGTGGCCTACCAAGGCGACGACGGGTAGCCGGCCTGAGAGGGTGACCGGCCACACTGGGACTGAGACACGGCCCAGACTCCTACGGGAGGCAGCAGTGGGGAATATTGCACAATGGGCGCAAGCCTGATGCAGCGACGCCGCGTGGGGGATGACGGCCTTCGGGTTGTAAACCTCTTTCAGCAGGGACGAAGCGCAAGTGACGGTACCTGCAGAAGAAGCACCGGCTAACTACGTGCCAGCAGCCGCGGTAATACGTAGGGTGCGAGCGTTGTCCGGAATTATTGGGCGTAAAGAGCTCGTAGGCGGTTTGTCGCGTCGGCCGTGAAAACCTGGGGCTTAACCCTGGGCCTGCGGTCGATACGGGCAGACTTGAGTTCGGTAGGGGAGACTGGAATTCCTGGTGTAGCGGTGAAATGCGCAGATATCAGGAGGAACACCGGTGGCGAAGGCGGGTCTCTGGGCCGATACTGACGCTGAGGAGCGAAAGCGTGGGGAGCGAACAGGATTAGATACCCTGGTAGTCCACGCCGTAAACGGTGGGTGCTAGGTGTGGGGACCATTCCACGGTTTCCGTGCCGTAGCCAACGCATTAAGCACCCCGCCTGGGGAGTACGGCCGCAAGGCTAAAACTCAAAGGAATTGACGGGGGCCCGCACAAGCGGCGGAGCATGTGGATTAATTCGATGCAACGCGAAGAACCTTACCTGGGCTTGACATGCATCAGACATCCCCAGAGATGGGGCTTCCCTTGTGGTTGGTGTACAGGTGGTGCATGGCTGTCGTCAGCTCGTGTCGTGAGATGTTGGGTTAAGTCCCGCAACGAGCGCAACCCTCGTTCCATGTTGCCAGCACGTGATGGTGGGGACTCATGGGAGACTGCCGGGGTCAACTCGGAGGAAGGTGGGGATGACGTCAAGTCATCATGCCCCTTATGTCCAGGGCTTCACACATGCTACAATGGTCGGTACAGAGGGCTGCTAGCTAGCTAGCCGCCCCCCCGCCCCCCCCCCCCCCCCGGAGTAGGGGGGCCCCCCGCCCCCGCCTGTGGCGCGGCTGTGTTTCACCAACCCGCCACCCACCCCCGCGTCCCCACCCGGCACCGTCCCCCACCTGCCACCACGGCCGCCTGCCCCGCCCCAGGCCACGCGGCACGACGACACACGAGCTGACGCCGCCCCACTTCGTGAAACGCTCTAGGCTGGTTGGGGGCGACCCGCCGGTGCGCGGCGGGCGGGAGAGGGCGAGGGTCGGTGGCAGGCAGCGGGCACCGGGTGCACGTCGTGTCCGACGTCCACGGCAACGCCGAGGCCCTGGCCCGCGCGGGCGACGGCGCCGACGCGCTCGTCGTGCTGGGCGACCTGATCGACTTCGTCGACTACCACGACCACGGCGGCGGGATCATGGGCCGCGTCTTCGGCCCGGAGAAGGTGGGCGTCTACGCGCGGCTGCGCCGGGAGCGCTCGCACGTGCGCGCCTCCGGCTACATCCGCGAGCTGTGGTCGCAGCTGGACGACCCGCGCGCGCTGGTCGAGGAAGCCGTCCTGGAGCAGTACGCCCGCCTGTTCGCGGTGCTGCCCACCCCCACCTACGCCACCCCCGGCAACGTCGACACGCCCGACCTGTGGGCCGGGTTCGCCCGCGAGGGGCTGACCGTGCTCGACGGCGCCACCACCGAGATCGGCGGGCTGCGGTTCGGCTTCGTCGGCGGCACCGTGCTGCCCGAGGGCATCACCCCGCGGCGGGGGTCGGCGTTCCGCCCCTACCTGCGCACGCCGGAGGACTTCGCCGCCGGGGTGGCCGGGCTGACCGGGGTCGAGGTGCTGTGCACGCACGTGCCGCCGGACCTGCCCGAACTGGTCTACGACGTGGTGGCCCGGCGGGCGGAGCTGGGCTCGGCGGCGCTGGTCGGGCTCATCCGCGAGCAGCGGCCGCGGTGGTCGCTGTTCGGGCACGTGCACCAGCCGCTGGCACCCCGGCTGCGCTTCGGCCGCACGGAGTGCGTCAACGTGGGGCACTTCCAGCGCACCGAGCGCGCGTACGTGTTGCGCTGGTGAGCACGGCGGCACCCGCGCGGCAGGCCCCCGGTGCCGAGCGGGTGGAGCGGGTAACCTCCTCAGCCATGGCCGATGAGTCCACACAGTCCATCGTGGTCGACGCCCCCGCCGAGGCGATCATGGCGGTGATCGCGGACTTCGGGGCGTACCCGGAGTGGGCGGGGGCGGCTAGCTAGCTAGGCCCTCTCCAGCGCCCTCAACGCCCCCACCACCCAGGCCGTCGCCCCCACCGGGACCCGCCCCACCACCACCGGCGCGGCGACCCGGTCGGTGGCCGGCGGCACCGCCACCTCCACCGCCGGGGGTGGGCCGGGTGGGTTCGACCCGTGCACGGTCGTGGGGTGGGACGACCTGCCGCCCGCCGCCCGACCCACCACCACCCCCGCCGCGCCGCAGCGCCCCGGCGACACCGGGGACGCCGAGGTGCAGACCATGTGCATCCTCAGCCACGGCGACGTCAAGATCGACGCCAAGGGCCCCGTCGGCGGGCCGCCCCCGCCCGGGGCGAGGCTGTTCACCCTCGTCGTCGGGTGGGGCCCGCACCTCAACACCGACCCGACCAAGCGCGCCGGCGCCCAGGGCCGCACCTGGAACGGGCGGGCCGGGCTGATCGACCCCGTGGCCAGCGCGACCCTGCCCGGCTGCGTCGGCCTCGTCCCCGCCGCGGGCGGCGTCGTCGGGGTCACGGTGATCAGCACCCTGCCCGGGCTCGACGCCTGCGCGGTCACCGACACCGCCCTGACCGTCGCGACCTCCCGCCTGCCGTGACCGCCAGCGACCACCACCCCGACCGCGGCCCCCACCAGGGCCGCGGTCGGCCCCGTCCCGGGCTGTGGGCGCTGGTCGTGGCCACCGCCGCCACCGGCACCTCCGGCCACGCCGTCGCCGGACTGCTGCCCACCCTGGCCACCAGCCTGCACACCACCGCCGCCGCCATCGGCCAACTCGCCACCGTCTTCGGCCTCGTGTGCGGGCTCGCCGCCCCCGTCCTCGCCGTGGCCACCACCCGACTCGACCGGCGCACCCTGCTCACCGGGTGCCTGCTGGTCACCGCCACCGGCAACACGACCGCCGCCCTGGCCACCACCTACCCCGCCCTGCTCGCCGGACGGGTCATCACCGCCCTCGGCGCCGCCCTGGCCACCGCCTCCGCCGTCACCCTCGCCGCCGCCACCACAGCACCACCGCACCGCGCGAAGGCGGTGGCCCTGGTCCTGACCGGGGTCACCCTCGCCCTGCTCGCCGGAGTCCCCGTCGTCGCCGCGATCTCCTACCACGCCGGACACGCCCCCGCCCTGTGGTCGGTGGTCGCCCTCTGCCTGCTCGCCGCCACCCTCGTGGCCACCCTGGCCCCCACCACACCCCCTAGCTAGCTAGGCCACAGCCGCGCGGTCCGGTACGGCGACCGGGTCGCCTCCACCGACTTCGCGGGCTTGCGCGGCGGGTCGACGAGCACGGCCCCCACCAGCACCGCGCACCCCAGGCACAGCGCGGCGGGCACCAGCAGCGCCACCCGGTAGTCGGCGTGCTGGGCGACCGGCGGCAGCGCGAGCGCCGCCACCCCGACCCCGATGGGCTGGCACGTCTGCCGGATCCCCATCGCCAACCCGCGCTCGGCGGGCCCGAACCACCCCAGCACCGCCCGCCCGCTCGCCGCGCTGATCGACGCGGAGAAGACCCCGGCGACCACCAGCAGCACCACGAGCGCACCCACCCCGGGCGCGAAGGACGCCCCGACCGCCGCCGCGCCCGTGCCCGTCATGCCGATCGCCATCACGACCCGCTCCCCGAACCGGTCCGCGGCCGCGCCCCACGCGATGAGCGCCACGAGGACCCCGAGGACCGGCGCGACCGTCACGCTGCCCGCCTGCGCGAGGGAGAGGTCCTCGGCGGAGCGGATGGCGGGGAGGAGGAACGGGAGGCCGTAGACGAGGCTGCTGGTCGCGGCCTGCGCGGCGACCGCGACCGCGAGGATGGCCCAGCGGTTGCGCGTGCGGGTCGTCGTCATATTGTTAACGTAGCTAAGTTATCCCGTGGTGCGGAATATGCGTCTCGCTATGTGGTCTCGGTGTGGACGGGGTGCTGGGCTTAGTGGGGGCCTGTCCTCGGGGGCCGCGAGTGTGTAACTCGGGAGGTGGCGCGTCAAGGGCGCCCTGCGGGCGTCGCTTCGCGATGGGCTTCGCCCACCCTTGACACGCCACATCCCGAGTTACGAGCGGCCGGGACTGGGTCAGGCCGGGGTCTGAGCAAAGCCCATGACCTTTTGCTCAGCTGAGCTTTGTCAGGGGGTGCCGGGGGTTTGCGAGAGCTGGGCACCATGGGTTGCGGGGTGGGCGTGGGGCTGGCCAAACGACGGCTTTAGGGATGGGCTTCGCCACGGGGCATGGGGGTGCCGGGAGGTTGGTGTGACTGGGCCGCATGGGTTGAGGGTGGGGGGCAGTGGCTGACGACGGCTTCTGCTGACTGCGGGGGCTCGCCTTCGGCTTTCGTGGGGTGAAGGGCAGCTCGTGGGGGGTGGAGGGCAAGCGAGGGCTAGCTAGCTAGAAACCCAGCTCGCGTACCGCTTTAATGGGCGAACAGCCCAACCCTTGGGACCTACTCCAGCCCCAGGATGCGACGAGCCGACATCGAGGTGCCAAACCATGCCGTCGATATGGACTCTTGGGCAAGATCAGCCTGTTATCCCCGGGGTACCTTTTATCCGTTGAGCGACACCGCTTCCACCAGCCAGTGCCGGATCACTAGTCCCGACTTTCGTCCCTGCTCGACCCGTCGGTCTCACAGTCAAGCTCCCTTGTGCACTTGCACTCGACACCTGATTGCCAACCAGGCTGAGGGAACCTTTGGGCGCCTCCGTTACCCTTTGGGAGGCAACCGCCCCAGTTAAACTACCCACCAGGCACTGTCCCTGAACCGGATCACGGTCCGAGGTTAGACACTCAGTACGATCAGAGTGGTATTTCAACGATGACTCCACCCACACTGGCGTGAGGGCTTCACAGTCTCCCACCTATCCTACACAAACCGAACCAAGCACCAATACCAAGCTATAGTAAAGGTCCCGGGGTCTTTCCGTCCTGCCGCGCGTAACGAGCATCTTTACTCGTAGTGCAATTTCACCGGGCCTATGGTTGAGACAGTCGAGAAGTCGTTACGCCATTCGTGCAGGTCGGAACTTACCCGACAAGGAATTTCGCTACCTTAGGATGGTTATAGTTACCACCGCCGTTTACTGGCGCTTAAATTCTGAGCTTCGCCCTTGCGGACTAACCCGTCCTCTTAACGTTCCAGCACCGGGCAGGCGTCAGTCCGTATACATCGTCTTGCGACTTCGCACGGACCTGTGTTTTTAGTAAACAGTCGCTTCTCGCTGGTCTCTGCGGCCACCTGGTCCTAGCCCGTAAAGAGCTTCAAACCCTGTGGCCCCCCTTCTCCCGAAGTTACGGGGGCATTTTGCCGAGTTCCTTAACCATAGTTCACCCGAACGCCTCGGTATTCTCTACCTGACCACCTGTGTCGGTTTGGGGTACGGGCCGCGTGGAAACTCACTAGAGGCTTTTCTCGGCAGCATGGGATCACTCTACTTCGCCTCATTCGGCTATGCATCACGTCTCACTAGCTAGCTAGGGGGGGGGGGGGGGGGCGGGGGGGGGGGGGGGGGGGGGCCGGCGGGTGGCCGCGGCGCCCGGGGGGAGGGTCGGTCCCGGGGCGGGGACGAGCCCCGGGACCGACGTCGGGGGTTTCAGGACCGGGCGGAGACCGGCAGGGCGACGGTGGCGAGCCAGGCGCGCAGCGCACCGGCGGTGGTCTCGGCGTGGTCCTCCATCATCGAGTAGTGGTTGCCGGGGACCTCGAACACGGTGCTGATGTGCTCGGGCGGGGCGGGCCTGCTGTCGACCCCGGGCGTGGTGCCCGGCATCGGCTCCAGGGCGCGGACGAGCATGGTCGGGACGCTGACCTCCGGGGTCTCCCAGGAGTCGAACAGGCGCAGGTAGCCGCCCATGGCGGTGAGCTGGTCGCCCGCGGCGGTCATGAACTCGAACCGCTCGGCCTGCTGGTGGCCCATGGACCGCAGGAACTCCGGGTCGAACGGCACCACCCGGGAGAAGCTGTCGACCATGACCACCGCGTCGGGCGGGCAGCCCTCGGCCTCCATCCTGGCGGCGACGGCGTGCGCCACCCAGCCGCCGGAGGAGTAGCCGACGAGCACCAGCGGGCCCGCGCTGCGGACCGCGCGCACCGACTCGGCGTGCGCGGCGCCGAGCGCGGCGATGTCGGCGGGCAGCCGCTCCCCCGCGCCGAAGCCGGGCGCGGGCAGCGCCCACACGTCGTGCTCGCCGCGCAGGTGGGCGGCGAAGCGGGCGTACTGCTGGATGCCCGCCGGGGCGATGTAGGGGGCGAAGCACACCACGGTGGGCGCGGGCGGGGCACCCTCGGCGGGCGCGGCGGCGGCACCGAGGCGCACCGGGGTGGTGCGGCCGGTGGCCGCCTCGGGCTCGGTGAACGCGTCGCGGAACTGCGACGCGGTGGCGAGCATGGACATGGCCTCGGTGACCCGGCCGGTGCGGGTGGCGTTGGCGTACAGCGCGACCAGCGAGTCGGACAGGCCGGCGGGGGCGGCGGCCTGCTCGGCGGGGGCCGCGGCGCCGCCGAGCTGCCCGCTGAGGTGGGCGGCCAGCGCCGCGGCGGTCTAGCTAGCTAGGGGCCTGTCCTCAAAGTGGGTGTGGTTGATCTGCTTTGATCTTGTCCCGTGGTGCGCAGGCATGAGTTGACCGATGAGCAATGGCAGGTCGTGGAGCCGTTGTTGCCGCCTTCGGGTGTGAGGGGTCGTCCGAGGGTGGATGACCGCAGGGTGGTGAACGGGATGTTGTTCAAGGCCAAGACGGGGATCTCGTGGCGTGATCTGCCGGAGCGGTATGGGCCGTGGAAGACCGTCTACAACCGGTTCTGGCGGTGGTCGCGCAACGGGACCTTGGCCGCGCTGGTCGCCAGGGTGCGGGTCGTCGCCGAGGCGGTCGACGAGCTGGACCGGGAGGTCTCGGTCGACTCCTCGATCGTGCGGGCGCACCAGCACGCGGCCGGGGCCCGTCACGCCGTCGACCCCGGCGCGGGGGGCGGGGCGATCCCGCGGCGGGCAGGGCGAACCAGGTGATCATGCCATCGGCCGCTCTCGGGGCGGGCCCTCGACCAAGATCCATCTGGCGTGTGACGGGCACGGGCGTCCGTTGTCGGTGGTGTTGACCAGCGGCAACGTCAACGACTGCACCATGTTCACCCAGGTCATGGACGGGATTCGGTTCCGACGCCCCGGCCGGGGACGCTCGGGCGCCCGCCCGCGCAGGGTGCTCGCGGACAAGGGCTACTCCTCCCGCGCCATCCGCGCCTGGCTGCGGGCCCGGCGCATCCCCACCACCATCCCCGAACGCCGCGACCAACAGGCCGGACGACAACGACGAGGCCGAGCAGGCGGCCGCCCACCAGTCTTCGACCCGGTCGCCTACCGGCGACGCAACGTCGTCGAGCGCTGCTTCAACCGACTCAAGCAGTTCCGGGCCATCGCCACCCGCTACGACAAGACCGCCCTGTCCTTCCAGGCCATGATCGACCTCGCCACCCTCACACTCTGGCTTTGACTAGCTAGCTAGTAGGGCAACCCCTCCGGCGCCAGGAACGCCCCGTACTCACTGCCGTACCGGTCGATCCGCTGCCCCCGCACCAACGTCTGCTCCCACTTCAGGGGCGTTCCGTCGAACTTCAGCACGTACCCGTCCTGCGGCGGGTACCGCCAGCTGTTGGCGGTGCTGTCGTAGAACTTCCCCAGGAAGTCCGCCTGGCTGTGCCACCCGGTCCGGCTGTACCCGAACAGCTGGAACCCCACCGATCCCGTCCTGGGCAACACCTCCGGCCCCAACCGCCGGTCCCCCTGGTACAGCTCCGCCGAGCACTCCCGCGGCGAGATCGGCGCCGCCTGCGCCACCGCGGGAACCGCGACGAACGCCAGCACCGCGCTGGCCACCACGGCGGCGACCCTCCGGCTCCACCTCACGATGAACCTCCCCTGTCTCCCACTCCGAACCAGCCGGAACCGTAGCGACGCGGGGATGGCCTCCGGAACGGCGCCGGAACGGTTTCACCCGGACGCTGCGCGTCCATCACCTGTGGTGACTGCCGTGCGGGTGGGATTGGTGCGGCGCAAGCCTTTCGGGGTCGCTCGGTGGTGGCTCGCTGGTGGGCTCGCCTCGCCTGCGGCTTCGGGGTTTGAGTGCCGGTCGTGTGGTGGCGGGCTCGATGCGGTGGACCTGTTTGGGTGGAGCCCCTACGGCGATCATGAGCTGAGAGAGCGGGAAAAGCTGGGGCCAAAAGAGCCCCGCTCAACCCGGACAGGGTAGCTCATGATCGCCTTCCCCACCCAAACAAGTCCACCGCATCGAGCATTGTCGTAGCCGGGCCGCCGGTTTGTCGGTGGTTGCCCTGTGCGCAAAGCGAAAGAGGGTGCCCACCTATGGAACCGGCGGCCCGGCTACGGCCCTGCTCTAGCTAGCTAGGGGGGGTGCGGGCGGCGGGGGACCCGGGGCGGTCGGTGCGGCGGGTGGCGGTGTCCGGGGGTGCCGGGGACTCCTACCTCGGGGCCGCGACCGCGGCCGGGGTGGACGTGTTCGTCACCGCCGACCTGCGCCACCACCCGGCGGCGGAGCACCTGGCCCGGCCGGGGGCGCCCGCGCTGGTGGACGTGGCGCACTGGGCGAGCGAGTGGCCCTGGTGCGAGCAGGCGGCCTCCGTCCTGCGCTCGGCCCTCGGCGGTACGGTCGGGGTCGTCGTCTCCACGCGCCGCACCGATCCCTGGACCGCCCAGGTCGCCGGGGCGGTGTCCCGAACCGGGAGGTCCACCGGGTGAAAGCCGAACCCGCCGCCCAGCGCCGCCTGCTCGACCTCGCCGAGGTCGACACCGAGCTCGCGCGCGTGCTGCACCGCCGCACGACCATGCCCGAGCTGGCCGAGATCGCCGCCGCCGAGCAGGCGGTGCGGGCCAAGGCCGACGCCAGGGTCGCGGTGCAGACCCAGCTCGACGACCTCGACCGCGAGGTGGCCAGGCAGGAGAAGGAGATCGACGCGGTGCGCGCCCGCACCGATCGCGACCGGGCGATGATGCAGAGCGGCAAGCTCGGCGCCAAGGCGCTGACCGACGTGGAGCACGAGCTGGGCACCCTCCAGCGCCGCCAGTCGGTGCTGGAGGACGACCTGCTGGAGCTGATGGAGCGCCGCGAGGCCGTCGAGATGGACGCGCAGCACGCCTCGGTGGAGCTGGCCAAGGCCGAGGAGGCGCTGGCCGGGGCCACCGCCCGCCGCGACGAGAACCTCAAGGACCTCGACACTAGCTAGCTAGGGGCGGTGGCGTGGCAGGGGTGGTGGTGGTCGTGGGGTCCGGGGTGATCGAGGTGGTGCGCGGGGTCGTCCGACGCGGTGGGGTGGTGGGCGTGGTGCGCGGGGGTTGTTGGACGACCGGGGGCGCGGTGGTGGCGACGACCGGGGGTGGTGTGGTGACCGGAGGGCGTGGCGGGGTGGTGGAGGTCGGGGGTTGGGAGCTGGTGGGCTGGCTTGAGGTCTTGACGGTGAAGCGCAGGGTGGTGCTGTAGCCCTCACCCTCGCCGTAGGAGCAGTACACCCCGATCGGGTACGTGCCGTCCTCCACGTCCGGCACCACGGCGGTGACCGAGCCCTCCCGCCAGGACGCGCTTGGGAGCTGGAAGGTTTCCGTGGCGAACCAGACCGTGTCGCAGGGGGTCCCCTCCACCCAGTCGGTGTACCAGCTGATGGTGAAGGTGGAGCCGCGCGGGCCGCTGCCGGGCGAGATGGTGGCGCCGAAGGCGGTCTGGGCCTGGGCCGGGGACGCGATCAGCGCCATGGGGATTACGAAGACGCCCACTGCGGCGATTCTCAGAGTGCGCACGACGACCTTTCCTGGCCCGCCTCGAACCGGAGTTCCTCCATGCGACGTGTTATCGGCACAGCGCTCGCCCTCGTAACGGCTCTCTGCACGGCCGCCGCGCCCGCCGCCGCCCAAGGATCGGATGATCCCGTGCAGGTCGTGGTGGCGGTGGACGGGCAGGACGTGGCGGGCCGGACGGTGGAGTTCGACCCGGGCAGACCAGTGGAAGTGGAAGTCCGGGTGCGCAATTCGGGTCGGGAAACCGCGAAGGTGCGGCTCGCTAGCTAGCTAGAGCAGGACCGTAACCGGGCCGGCGGTCGTGTGGGTAGGCGCGCTGCTTTTGCTTTGCGCACAAGGCAACCACCCCACATACCGGCGGCCCGGCTAGGGGGTGCTCGATGCGGTGGACTTGTTTGGGTGGGGAAGGCGATCATGAGCTACCCTGTCCGGGTTGAGCGGGGCTCTTTTGACCCCAGCTTTTCCCGCTCTCTCAGCTCATGATCGCCGTAGGGGCCCCACCCAAACAGGTCCACCGCATCGAGCCCGCCACAAAACGACCGGCACTCAACGCCCGATGCCGCAGGCGAGGCGACACACCCGCGCTCACCTCAAGTGCTCCTCCCGAGCCCGCACCACAGCCTGGGTCGTCGAAGCCAAGAACCGACCCACGACCTCCCGCTCCTCATCGCTGAACGCGCTCCACGCCTCCCCCAGCGCCGACTGGAGCATCCCGAAGTGCGCCTGTCCCAACGCCCGGGCGCTCTCCTCCAGGTGGAGCTGGACCTTCCGGCGGTCGTCCGGGCTGCGGTCGCGGCGGACGTGGCCGGAGCGTTCGAGGCGGTCGAGGACCGAGGTGGTGGCCGACGGGCTGAGGTGGAGGGCGTCGGCGAGGCGGGAGGGGGTCATGTCGGGGCCGCCGTCGAGGATGACGGCGAGGGCGTTGAGGTCGGTGGGGTGCAGGCCGTTGGCCTCGCCGAAGAGCTGGGCGAAGCGGGTCAGGTCGACGGTGAGGCCGCGCAGGAGCAGGGAGAGCGCGAGGTCGTCCGGGGAGCCCGGGGGGCCGGGGGCGGCGGGGGGACCTGCGGGCTAGCTAGCTAGCCCCCGCGCCGCCGGGTGATCGCCGCCGAGGCCGAGCAGGCCGCGGCACCCGCCCACCAGCCCGCTCACCAGCCCACCCAGCAGCGCCCGCAGCAGCCCCCTGCCGCGCCGCAGACCCCGCCGCCCGCGCCCGCCCGGCAGCAGCCGCAGGCCCAGCCCGCCGCCGCGTCGGCGGGCGAGTTCGAGCCGTTCGTGCTGCTCGACGACCTGCCGGAGAACCAGCGCCCCGCCCGCGCGGCCGCGCCGCCCCCGGTCCAGCAGCGCCCGCCCGCGCGCCCCGCGGTGCCGGTGGCCGACCGGCGCGGGGTCTTCCTGCCCCCGGGCACCAACGGCAGCGCCCAGCGACCGCCGCAGGTCCAGCGCCCGGCCGCGCCGCCGCACCAGGCCGTGCGCCACTCGCACCAGGCCGAGCCGGAGGTGCCCGCGGGCCGGGAGTGGTTCGGCGACCAGCACGCCCAGGTCGTCCAGCAACCGCCGGTCCAGCAGCAGCCGGTGCAGCACACCCCGGCCCCGCCCCGGCAGGCACCGCAGCAGGCGCTGCCCGCGGTCCAGCAGCCCCAGCGCAGGCACGCGGCCCCCGAGCAGCTGCCGGTCGACTCCGACGTGCCGTTCCTGCCGCTGCCCCCCGCGCCTGCGGGCGTGCGCGGCTACCGCACCGGCGACGTCGAGCGGCTCGCGGCCATCCTCACCAGGGCGGCCACCGCCCTCGACGACGTCCCCACCGCCGACGAGCTGGAGGCGGCTAGCTAGCTAGCGCGGCGCCCGCCACTTCATGCAGCACCTCGTCGACGGCGACCTCGCCTCCAACCAGCACGGCTGGCAGTGGACAGCGGGCTCCGGCACCGACGCCTCGCCCTACTTCCGCGTCTTCAACCCCACCACCCAGGCCGAGAAGTTCGACCCCACCGGCGACTACGTCCGCAAGTACGTCCCCGAACTCCGCGGCATCGAGGGCAAGAAGGTCCACCAGCCCCAGGACAACCCCCCCAACGGCTACCCCACCCCCATCGTCGACCACGCCCACGAACGCCAAGTGGCCCTGGACCGCTACAACAAGATCAAGGCCTAACCCCACCTTCCACGCCCCACCCCGCTGCCTTCAAAGCAGCGCGCCCACCCACAAACCGCAACGCGCCCCACGAGGACTGCTCGATGGGGTGGTTGTGCTTGGTCGGGGGAGGCGATCATGTGCTACCCAACGGGACGGGCGGGCGTCTTTTCAGCCCGCCTTTTCCCCGCCCGACAGCGCATGATCGCCGCAGGGGCCCCGACCAAGCACAACCACCGCATCGAGCCCGCAAACCAATCCGCGCTCTTCACAGAGCTGCGCAGCAGCTCCCCGCTCCCCAAGCCGCGCAGCAGCCCCCTTCACACCCCGCGCAACGCCTCCCGCACCCGCACCCGCCCATCCGTCCGCAGGATCGCCCCCGCGTACACCCGCCCACCTAGCTAGCTAGCCCGCCCCGCCACCTCGGCCACCTCCGCCAGCGCCCGGTCCAGCGACCGGGTCTGCCCCACCGACAGCACCGCCGAGGCCCCCGGCGGCGGCACCAGCACCACCCGGTCCCGGTCCACCAGCACCGTCACCGCCCGGTCCCGGCCGAAAGGATCATGACACCCGACACACCACCGCGGTTCCGTCATCCCACAGACATCGGCACGCCCGCCGTCGGCCCACAGGTGCTCACCAGCCACTTCACCTGTTTGCCTGCTTTCTCACCCGATGGTGGCCCACCCCCGTGAAGAAGTAATCACGGCGCAATCGGCCCCCCGCTTAGACGGGAACCGGGTCTTGTGCCTAAGCTGTACGTGGCGGCCCGCTCCCAGTGACCCCCAGGCTGGTTGAGCGGGCCGCCCTCGACTCTCCCCCTTCGTCTTCGCGGAATGCGCTCAGCGGTGAGTCTCGTCATCTTCCCCCGGGGGGCGACCCCCGGACCCCCGAGCCGCCAGCTTGAGTGCGGTGCCGGGGGATTAGCGCGTGGGGGGCGTTGTGGGGGTTTCCGGGGGGACTGGCGTTGTTGGGGCGAGTGTGCGGTTGTGGGGGAAGGGTGCGTTTGGGGGGTGGGAAAGAAATCGGCGTGCACCTGGAGGGGTGCACGCCGATCGGGCTAGCTAGCTAGGGAGGTGGCCGAGCGGGGGCCGTGGGCCGGGGCGAACGCCCGCTGGCTGTCGGGTGCGCTGCTCGGCGGGCCGTACTCGACGTCGCGGTGGCGGCACGGCGGGGGAGCCCTGGCGGACGTGGGGCCGCACGTGGTGGACCTGCTCGACGCCGCGCTGGGGGCCGTGGTCGACGTGCCGGTGGCGCACCACGCCGAGCCGGACCTGTGGAACGTGGTGCTGGCGCACGACTCGGGGGCGACCAGCGCGCTGACGCTGTCGATGCGGATGCCGCTGCGGCCGACGGTGACCGAGGTCGACGTCTACGGCGACGGGGGGCGGCTGGTGCTGAGCGGTCGGGCTACGCGGGCTGACCAGTGCTACGCGTTGCTGCTGGACGATTTCACGGGGATGGTGCGCGCGGGGCGGGTGCGGCATGCGCTCGACGCTGGGCGGGGGTTGCGGGTGCAGCGGACGTTGGATCGGGTGGGCGCTGCGTTGGCTGCTGTGTAGGCGGGTTGCCTCGTGGCTGGGTCGCCTCGCCTTCGGCTTCGGGGGGTGGAAGAGCCGGTCGTTTGGTCTAGCTAGCTAGCCCGCCCCGGCTCCTACCGCCACACCATCCACGAGATGCGCGAAGCCCGGGACGTCAACCTCGGCCAATACGGCCACAGCAACCAACCCGCCCACCACATCCCCTACCTCTACACCCACACCACCCGCCCCTGGCGCACCCAACACCTCGTCCGCGACATCTGCACCCGCCTCTACCAGGGCTCCACCATCGGCCAGGGCTACCTCGGCGACGAGGACAACGGCGAGATGTCCGCCTGGTGGATCTTCAGCGCCCTCGGCTTCTACCCCCTCACCCCCGCCAGCGGCACCTACGCCCTCGGCTCACCCCTCTTCCCCCGCACCACCGTCCGCCTCGGCACCCGAACCCTCACCATCAACGCCCCCGGCAACACCCCCCACACCCCCTACGTCGCCACCCTCCACGTCAACGGCGAACCCCACCGACACCCCCACATCGCCCACACCACCCTCACCGCAGGCGCCACCCTCGACTACACCATGTCCCCCACCCCCACCGACTGGTTCCTCCCCG
>NZ_MKQR01000027.1 GCF_001940455.1 Actinokineospora bangkokensis
CGCGGCGCAGGAACCCGCCCCGGAACCCCCGACCCCGCCCGCGGGCGGCCTGGACGCCGCCGCGATCCGCCGCATCTGGTCGGAACTGCTCACCGAGGTCCGCAAGACCAGCCGCAGCACCGCCGCCATGGTCACCGACGCCACCGTCCAAGCCGTCGAGGGCGACACGGTCGTCATCGGCCACCCCGCCGCCCCCCTCGTCCGCCGCCTCGCCGAACCCCGCAACACCGAGGCCATCGCCAAGGCCCTCACCGCCGTCCTCGGCGGCACCTGGCAGGTCCGCTGCGTCCACGCCGGCCCCGGCGCCCCACCCCCGGCCGCCACCCAGCAGTCCTCCCGCCCCACCCCCAAGACCCCCGAACGCCCCGAGCGCAAGTTCGAAACCCCCAAGCGCGTCGCCCGGGTCGAAGACGTGGGCCCGGAACCCCCGACCGAAGAACTCCCCCCACCCCCGGAACCGGAGGACGAGGAGGAGATGCTGGCCCAGGCCGCCCACAAGCCAGACCCCACCGACACCCCCCGGGAAGACCCCGAAGCAGCCATGCTCCGCCTCCTGGCCGACAAACTGGGCGCCCGCCCCGTAGAGGGCTGACCCCCGAAGCCACACGCGAGCCCCTCCCCAAGGCATCTCCAATAGCCGTCGTTGGCCAGCCCCACGCCCACCCCGCAACTCATGGTGCCCAGCCCCACCAACCCCCCCGGCACCCCCCGACAAAGCTCAGCTGAGCAATTGGTCATGGGCTCT
>NZ_MKQR01000028.1:0-27854 GCF_001940455.1 Actinokineospora bangkokensis
AGCTACACACTCGCGGCCCCCGAGGACAGGCCCCTCACTAGGCCAAGAACCCCCGTCCACACCGAGCCCACTCCACCCGCCCCCACCGCGCCCCAAAAACCCCGGCCACACCGAGCCAAGATCAACTCTGCGCGCCCCACGCGTCACCATCCGCAGCCCCCACCCACCCAAGGGGCTCTGGTCCCTTGCGGCCATTCTACCCGCTGACCAGCGCAAACAAGGCCGCAATGATCTTGCCTGTGGACAACTCCGCCCGAAACGTCCGCTTCAACGTCACCCACACGGGCGGAACTTCACCCCGCCACGGCGCTCACCGCTCCGGACTCCGCCTCTACCCACAGCGCTTCCCCGTCCCGCTCCACCACCAACCGCCGGGAGTCGGGTGTCCACAAGGCACTGTCCACGCCCCCGCCGACGTCCCCGTCCCGCAGGTACCGGCCCGCGCCTGCTTCGTACAGCGCCAGTCCGCTGTCCGAGCCGACCGCGAAGCGCCTGCCGTCCGGGGCCAGGTGCAGGCGGGCCTGGGGGGCGAGGCCGGTGACCAGCACGTCCCACTCCTGGGTGGCGACGTCCCAGCGGGTGACGGAGGTGGTGCCGCCGTCCTGGACGAGGGAGAGGAGGCGTTGGGAGTCGGGGAGCCACTGGATGTCGCGGTGGCCCGCGCCGGGGGGTTCGGGGGTGATGAGGCGGACGTGGTCGTCCTCGGTGACGGGCATGGTGTCGACGAGGAGGAGCTTGCGGGGCAGGCGGATGGCGATGTGCCTGCTGTTGGCGCTGACGGCGGCTTCCTCGACGGAGCCGCCGCGGTCGTAGACGGCCTGCTCCTCGCCGACGAGGACGTTGCGGATGACGAGGGTGTAGAGCAGGCGGTGGCGGCGGTTGGCGCGGTAGACGACGCGGCCGGGGAGGACGCCGACCAGTTCGGTGTCGTGGGTGGGGGAGCCCAGCAGCGGCGCCATCTTGCCGTTGGGGTGCAGCAGGGACAGCTGCGCCGGGCTGCCGTGCTGGACGACGGCGGTGCGCTCCCCGGGCAGGTAGCGGGCGGTGGCGAGCGCGCCGACGGCGGCGCGTTCGCGGGTGCCCTTGGCGTCGACCTCGACCAGCGTGGTCGTGCCGCCGTCGGTGACCGCCTTGAGGAGCCTGCCCCGCTCGTCCACGTCGAGCACCCGCATCCCGGACATGATCGCAAGCCTGTCACACCCCGGGGTCGCGCAGGAACGGCCCTCAGCCCACGAACCGGGCGATCCCCTCGGCGATCGCGGCGGCGTAGCGCTGCCTGCCCGCCGGGCTCGACAGCACCGACGCCTCGGCCGCGTTGCGCATGTTGCCGCACTCGACCAGCACCGCCGGGCGGGTGGACAGGTTGAGCCCGCCGAGGTCCGAGCGCGGGGACAGGCCCTGGGCGCCGATGTAGGTGGAGACGGGGAAGCCGCCCGCCACCAGCGCGTCGCGCACACCCCTGGCGAGGGTCAGCGACGGCTCCCCCTGGGCGGCGTTGAGCGGCGGGGCGGAGTAGGCGACGTGGAAGCCGCGGGCGCCCGCGGAGGTGGAGCCGTCGGCGTGCAGGGACACCACGGCCGCCGCGCCGGAGTCGTTGCCGATCGCGGCGCGGGTGTTGACGCACGGGCCGACGCCGGTGTCGCTGGACCTGGTGAGCACCACCTTGATCCCGCGCTCGGTGAGCAGCGCGCTGACCCGCTGGGCCAGGTCCCAGGTGAAGGCGTGCTCGGCGTAACCGGCGTCGGTGGCGGTCCCGGTGGTGTTGCAGGCCTTGGTCTGGCCGCGCCCCGCGGGCACCTTCTTGTTGATCTCCGAGGGGTGCGCGGCGTTGCCGCCGTTGTGCCCGGGGTCGAGCACGACGACCTTGCCCGGCACCGGTTTCGGGCGGGTCGTGGTCGTGGTCGTCGTGGGCGCGGGTGCCGTCGTGGTGGCCCGCGTGGTGGTCGTCGGCGGGGGCGGCGGGCTCACCGGGGCCTGCGACGCCGTGGTGCTCGCGGCGGTGGTGGGCGCGACCGGGGGTGGCGACGCGACCTCGGTGCCGCACGCGGCCAGCGCGGCGGCGGCGGACAGCGAGCAGACCAGCGCGACTCGTCTCAGCACGGCGCCCAGCGTGCCACGCCGGGTGGGCGCCTAGACTGGACCTCGGGCCCGACCAGCGGGTCGGCCCGCGCACCGACCACAGCCAGGAGAGGGGCCGCGGTGTTTCCCGGAGGCGGCGCACCCGACATGCAGGCGATGCTCTCGCAGATCAGCAAGCTGCAGCAGCAGGCCGAGGACACCCAGCGCGAGATCGAGGAGGCCGAGTTCACCGGCACCTCCGGCGGCGGTGCCGTGGTGGCCACGGTGGCGGGCTCCGGCGAGCTGAAGGCGATCACCATCGACCCCAAGGTCATCGACCCGGAGGAGGCCGAGCTGCTCGGCGACCTGGTGGTGGCCGCGGTGCGCGACGCGTCGGCCCAGGCGGCGAAGCTGGCCGAGGAGAAGCGCGCCCAGCTGACCAGCGGGCTCGGCCTGGGCGGCCTCGGCCTGCCCGGCATGTGAGGGGCCGGTGTACGAGGGCCCGGTCCAGGACCTGATCGACGAGCTGGGCAGGCTGCCCGGGGTGGGCCCCAAGAGCGCCCAGCGGATCGCCTTCCACCTGCTCGCCGCCGAGCCCGCGGACGTGGGCCGGTTGCAGGACGCCCTGCAGAAGGTCAAGGAGGGCGTGGTCTTCTGCGAGGTGTGCGGCAACGTCTCCGAGGAGACCACCTGCCGCATCTGCAAGGACCCCCGCCGCGACATCACCTCGGTGTGCGTGGTGGAGGAGCCCAAGGACGTCCTCGCCATCGAGCGCACCCGCGAGTTCAAGGGCCGCTACCACGTGCTCGGCGGCGCGCTGGACCCGTTGTCGGGCATCGGCCCCGAGCAGCTGCGCATCCGCCAGCTGCTGTCGCGGATCGGCTCGCAGGACGTCACCGAGGTCATCCTCGCCATGGACCCCAACACCGAGGGCGAGGCGACGGCCACCTACCTGGTGCGGATGCTGCGCGACTTCCCCGGGCTCACCGTCACCCGGCTGGCCTCGGGCCTGCCCATGGGCGGTGACCTGGAGTTCGCCGACGAGCTGACCCTCGGCCGCGCGCTGTCGGGCCGCCGCACGGTCTGACCGATAGACCCCGCGCACCTCACCCGCACCCCGCCCGCGCTGGGCGGGGTGCGGGTCGTGGCCGTGGACGGCCCGTCCGGCTCGGGCAAGACGACCTTCGCCGCCGACCTGGTGGCGCGGCTGCGCGCGGGCGGGGCCGAGGTGGCCCTGGTGCCCACGGACGACTTCGCGACTTGGGACGACCCGGTGGCGTGGTGGCCCCGGCTCGTCGACGGCGTCCTGCGCCCGCTCGCGGCGGGAAGGCCTGGCCGCTACCAGCGCACGCAGTGGCGCGGCGGCGAACCCGTGCCGGGCGCCTGGGTGCGCGTGCCGGTGCCGGATCTGCTCGTGGTGGAAGGCGTGTCGGCGGGCAGGCGCTCGATCGCGCCGGTGCTGGGCCACCTGTTCTGGTGCGAGGTGGCCGATCCCGCGGAGCGGTTGGCGCGCGCGGTCGCCCGCGACGGGGGCGAGAGCGACGCCGCGCTGCGCCGGTGGCAGGCGTTCGAGATCGGGTGGTTCGCCGTGGACGGCACCCGTGACCGTGCGTCCACCACCGTCCGGCCCGGCGGCGCCCGCTGACCGGAAAGCGCGGTCCTGCCGTCCGCTGAGCGGACAAATCGCGGCTCTTCGTCGCTCAGCGTCCCTGAACACTTCCGGACAGTCGCATCTGTGGATGGCCGTTGTTCGGATCGTGACCTGCCGTGGTTAAGAGTTCCGCGCCCGAACGGCTATGGTCGGCCACCACACGGCGCGCCCCAGGACGCGGGGCCGCCGCGGGACACGAGGAGTGCGCGATGGCTCACCAGCGATCCGCGCGAGCCGGTCTGCCGACCGCCGCACCAGGCGGGTCGGGACCGCACGCGCTCAGGCACCGGCGGTCCGCGGCATGACCGCACCGCCGGACACCTCGGGCTCCGCCGCCGAGGCGCACCCGGAGGCCGCGCTCGCGGGCATGTCCGACAAGGCCATCCAGGGCCGGTCGCTGGGCCAGATCGCCTGGCTGCGGCTCAAGCGCGACAAGGTCGCCATGGCCGCGGGCGTCTTCGTGGTGCTGCTCATCGCGATGGCCGTCGCGGGCCTGCTGCTCGACCGGGTCTTCGACGTGGTGCACCCCAACACGTTCCACGAGGACCTGATCGACACCGAGTTCGGCACCCTGGAGCCCAAGGGCGCCCTGGGCGGCATGAGCTGGGACCACGTCATGGGCGTGGAGCCCAAGAACGGCCGCGACATCGCCGCCCGGGTGTTCTCCGGGGCGTGGATCTCGCTGCTCATCGCGTTCTTCTCCACCCTGCTCTCGGTGGTCATCGGCACCGTCCTGGGCGTCACCGCCGGGTACTTCGGCGGCTGGGTGGACACCCTGATCAGCCGCGCGATGGACGTGTTCCTGGCGTTCCCGCTGCTGGTGTTCGCCATGGCGCTGGTCGGCGTGGTGCCCGACGAGATGTTCGGGCTCAGCGGCGAGTCGCTGCGCATCGCCATGCTCATCTTCATCATCGGCTTCTTCAACTGGCCCTACGCGGGCCGCATCGTGCGCGGGCAGACGCTGTCGCTGCGCGAGCGCGAGTTCGTCGACGCCGCCCGCAGCCTGGGCGCGCGCTCGCCGCACATCCTCTTCCGGGAGCTGCTGCCGAACCTGGTGGCACCGATCCTGGTGTACGCGACGCTGCTGATCCCGACGAACATCCTGTTCGAGTCGGCGCTGTCGTTCCTCGGCGTCGGCATCAACGCCCCCACCGCGACCTGGGGCGGCATGCTCTCCGAGGCGGCCGCCTACTACACGTCGCCGCACTTCATGCTGTGGCCCGGTCTGGCGATCTTCGTGACCGTGCTCGCGTTCAACCTGTTCGGCGACGGCCTGCGCGACGCGCTCGACCCGCGTGCCCGATAGGTGGCAGTTCAGGTGTCTGGAGAGAAGGGTGCAACAGCAACGATGAACAGGAAGCGTCTGGTCACCGCGGTGGCCACCGGCGCCGCCGCCGTGATGGCGCTGTCCGCCTGCGGCGGCAGCTCCAGCGGCGGTGGCAGCGGCACCGGGGCGGGCTTCAACGCCGCCATGGACTCCGTCCTCAACCCCTCGGACAAGAAGGGGGGGACGATCAAGATCGCCAACGCGGGCACCTGGGACTCGCTGGACCCGGGCGAGACCTACTACGGCTACTCCTGGAACTTCCTGCGCCTCTACGGCCGCTCGCTGGTGATGTTCAAGCCCGCGCCGGGCAAGGCCTCCAACGAGCTGGTCCCCGACCTGGCCGAGAGCCTGGGCACGCCCAGCGACGGCGGCAAGACCTGGACCTACAAGATCCGCAAGGGCGTCAAGTACGAGGACGGCACCGAGGTCAAGGCCAAGGACGTCGCCTACGCGGTGCTGCGCTCGACCGACAAGGAGACCTTCCCCAACGGCCCGGCGTACTTCGAGGGGTTCCTGAACCTGCCCGAGGGCTACAAGGGCCCGTACAAGTCCCCCGGCGTGGACACCAGCTCCGCGATCAGCACCCCGGACGACTACACCATCGTCTTCAAGCTCAAGGCGCCCTTCGGCGGGTTCGACTACTTCGCCCAGCTGCCGCAGACCGTCCCGGTCCCGCAGGCCAAGGACACCGGCGCGAAGTACAAGGAGCACGTGATCTCCACGGGCCCCTACAAGTTCGACAAGAACGAGATCGACAAGCGCTTCAACCTGGTGCGCAACGACCAGTGGGACGCCTCCACCGACCCCAACCGCAAGGCGCTGCCGGACGGCTACGACGTCGAGATGAACGTCAACGCCGACGACATCGACAACCGGCTGGTCAACGGCGACCTGCAGATCGACATCGCGGGCACGGGCGTGCAGCCGGCGTCGCTGAGCCGCATCCTCAACAACAACGACCTCAAGTCCAGCTCGGACAACCCGACGATCGCGCGCCTGTGGTACACCTCGATCAACCCGACGGTGGCGCCGCTGGACAACATCGACTGCCGCAAGGCCATCGAGTACGCCGCGGACCGCACCAGCTACCAGACCGCCTACGGCGGCCCGTTCTCCGGTGGTGACATCGCCACCACGCTGATGCCGCCGCTGATCCCGGGCTACCAGAAGTTCGACCTGTACCCGGCGGGCCCGGACAACAAGGGCGACCAGGCCAAGGCCAAGGAGGCGCTGGCGGCCTGCGGGCAGCCCAACGGCTTCGAGACCAACATCGCCTACCGGGCCGAGCGCCCGAAGGAGAAGGCGACCGCCGAGTCGCTGCAGCAGTCGCTGGCCGCGGTGGGCATCAAGCTGACCCTCAAGCCGTACCCGCAGGGCGACTACTTCTCCCAGTACGCGGGCAACCCGCCGTTCGTCGTGTCGAACAAGCTGGGCCTGGCCATCAACGGCTGGGGCGCGGACTGGAACGACGGCTTCGGCTTCCTGTCGCAGATCGTCGACAGCCGCGTCATCCGGGAGACCGGTGGCTCGTCGAACACCTCCGTGCGCATCCCCGAGGTCGACAAGATGCTCGACGCGGCGATCGCCGAGACCGACACCGGCAAGCGCGAGGCGATGTGGGGTGAGATCGACAAGCGCGTCATGCAGGAGGCGGTCATCCTCCCCGGCGTGTACGCCAAGAGCCTGCTGCTGCGCGGCAAGGGGCTGACGAACGTCTTCGTCTCCGAGGCGTACGGCATGTACGACTACCTCAACCTGGGCACCGCCTGACGCGCGCCCCGAAGACCGAGCCGGAACCCACGATAGGCAGGTGAAGGCAGCAGGCGGTGGTGCGGGGACGACCTCCCCGCACCACCGCCGGTGCCGGCCAGTGTGATCACATACATCATCAGGCGGCTGTTCGCCGCGGTCGTGCTGCTCGTGATCGTCAGCATGATCACGTTCGCGATCTTCTTCGTCGTCCCCAAGCTCGGCGGCGGGACCCCGGAGAGCCTGGCCACCCGCTACGTCGGGCGCGCGGCGACGGCCGAGACGGTGCGGCTGACCGCCGAGCGCCTCGGCTTCTACGACCCGATCCACGTGCAGTACTGGCACTGGATCAAGGGCATCTTCGCGGGCGCCTACTACAGCTACGGCGCGGGCACCGAGTTCTGCCCCGCCCCCTGCCTGGGCTACTCCTTCCGCAGCAACCAGCCGGTGCTGCCGGACCTGCTCGACCGGCTGCCGGTCACCCTCTCGCTCGCCGCGGGCGCCGCCGTGCTGTGGCTGCTCGCGGGCATCTCCATCGGCACGCTCTCCGCGCTGCGCAAGGGGTCCATCTGGGACCGGCTGTCCATGGGCGTCGCGCTCGCGGGCGTCTCGCTGCCGATCTTCTTCACCGGCCTGATCTCGCTGGCCTTCTTCTCCTACCAGCTGGGCTGGTTCGCCCCCGGCGGGTCGTACACCCCGATCACCGAGAACTTCGGCGACTGGTTCTACGCGATGCTGCTGCCCTGGATCACCCTGGCGTTCCAGTTCTCCGCCCAGTACGCCCGCCAGACCCGGGCCGGGATGCTGGACACGATGAACGAGGACTTCATCCGCACGGCGCGGGCCAAGGGCCTGGTGGAGCGCAAGGTCGTGGTCAAGCACGGCCTGCGCGGCGCGCTCACCCCGATCGTGACGATCTTCGGCCTGGACATCGGCCTGCTGCTCGGCGGCGCGGTGCTGACCGAGTCGGCGTTCTCGCTCAAGGGGCTCGGCCAGTACGCCATCGACGCGATCAAGAACTACGACCTGCCCAAGGTGATGGGGGTGACGATCCTGGCGGCGCTGTTCATCGTGATCGCGAACCTGGTCGTCGACCTCCTCTACGCCGTCGTCGACCCGAGGGTGCGCGCCGCATGAGTTCCCCGTTCCTGGAAGTGAAGAACCTGCGGGTGCACTTCCCCACCGACGACGGCGTGGTCAAGTCCGTCGACGACCTGTCCTTCAGCGTCGAGCGCGGCAAGACCCTGGGCATCGTCGGGGAATCCGGCTCCGGCAAGAGCGTCACCAGCCTGTCGGTGATGGGCCTGCACAAGCAGGGCAGCGCCGACATCAGCGGGCAGATCCTGCTCGACGGGCAGGACCTGGTCGGCATGGACCCCGACGCGGTGCGGCGGCTGCGCGGCAAGCGGATGGCGATGATCTTCCAGGACCCGCTGTCGGCGATGCACCCCTTCTACACCGTGGGCGCGCAGATCGTCGAGGCGTACCGGATCCACAACCGGGTCAGCAAGTCGGTGGCCCGCAAGCACGCCATCGACATGCTGGAGCGGGTCGGCATCCCGAACCCGCGGTCGCGGGTGGACGACTACCCGCACCAGTTCTCCGGTGGCATGCGGCAGCGCGCGATGATCGCCATGGCGCTGTCGTGCGACCCGGAGCTGCTCATCGCCGACGAGCCCACCACCGCCCTCGACGTCACCGTGCAGGCGCAGATCCTCGACCTCATCCGCGACCTGCAGCGCGAGTTCGACTCCGCCGTCGTGATCATCACCCACGACCTCGGCGTGGTCGCCGAGCTGGCCGACGACATCATGGTGATGTACGCGGGCCGGGCGGTGGAGCGGGCCACCGCCGAGGAGATCTTCAACGCCCCCCAGCACCCCTACACCTGGGGCCTGCTCGGCTCGATGCCGCGGCTGGACCGCGAGCGCAGCGAGCGCCTGCAGCCGATCCCGGGCTCGCCGCCCAGCCTGATCAACGTGCCCGCGGGCTGCCCGTTCAACCCGCGCTGCGCCTACGACTCCCTCAACGGCGACCTGTCCACCACCGAGCGCCCGCAGTTCCGCGACGTCGGCGGCGGGCACCACATCGCCTGCCACCTGACGGCCGACGAGCGCACCCGCATCTGGGACACCGAGATCAGGCCGAAGCTGTGAACGAGGACGCCGTGACCACCGAAGCCGCCACCACCGGCACCGCCGACGACCTGCTGGTCGCCGAGGACCTGCAGATGCACTTCCCGATCCGCCGCGGCCTGCTGCGCCGCAAGGTCGGCGCGGTGCAGGCCGTCGACGGCCTGACCTTCTCGGTCAAGCGCGGGGAGACCCTGTCGCTGGTCGGGGAGTCCGGCTGCGGCAAGACCACCACCGGCAGGCTGCTCACCCGGCTGCTGGAGCCCACCGGCGGGCGGGTCGTGCTCGACGGCCGCGACATCTCGCACCTGTCGCCGTCGCGGATGCGCCCGCTGCGCCGCGACATCCAGATGATCTTCCAGGACCCGTACTCCAGCCTCAACCCCCGGCACACCGTCGGCACCATCGTCGGCGCGCCCTACCGCCTGCAGGGCGTCACCCCGCCCGGGGGCACCAAGAAGGCCGTGCAGGAGCTGCTGGAGCTCGTCGGCCTCAACCCCGAGCACTACAACCGCTACCCGCACGAGTTCTCCGGCGGCCAGCGCCAGCGCATCGGCATCGCCCGCACCCTGGCCCTGCGCCCCAAGCTCATCGTCGCCGACGAACCCGTCTCCGCCCTCGACGTCTCCATCCAGGCCCAGGTCGTCAACCTGCTGGAGGACCTGCAGGACGAGTTCGACCTGACCTACGTCATGATCGCCCACGACCTCTCGGTCGTCCGGCACGTCTCCGACCGGGTCGCGGTCATGTACCTGGGGCAGATCATGGAGATCGCCGACCGCACCTCGCTCTACGAGCGGCCCATGCACCCGTACACGGTGGCCCTGCTGTCGGCGGTCCCCATCCCGGACACCGCCCGCAAGGACAACCGCGAGCGCATCCGCCTGCAGGGCGACGTGCCGTCCCCGATCAACCCGCCGTCGGGCTGCCGGTTCCACACCCGGTGCTGGAAGGCGCAGGAGATCTGCGCGGTGGAGCAGCCGCCGCTGGCGGAGCTGGCCCCGGGGCACCGGGCGGCGTGCCACTTCCCGGAGAACGTCGACCGGCTGACGGTCGACCCGACGGGTGCCGCCGTGGAGGCCTGAGCTGCTTCGTGGGGTGGTCGCCTTCCCCCCACGACGTCAACCACCCACGAGCCGAGCCCCGGGCAGCGCCTGCTGTCCGGGGCTCGGCTCGTGCGGGAGGGGTTACTTGAAGGCGCGGTTGACGGCGGAGACGACGGCGCGCAGCGAGGCGGCGACGATGGAGTTGTCGACGGCGACGCCGTAGAGCACCTTGCCGCCGATGGCGCACTCGACGTAGGCGGCGGCGCGGGCGTCGTCACCGGCGGTGAGGGCGTGCTCGGAGTAGTCCAGGACGCGCACGTCGTAGCCGACGGAGGCCAGGGCGTCGACGAAGGCGGCGATCGGGCCGTTGCCGTGGCCGTCGACGTCGTGGGTGTCGCCCTCGACGTCGACGGTGGCGTGGATCTCGTGGGTGCCGTCCTCGTTGCCGGAGACGCGGTGGCGGCGCAGGCGCAGCGGGGAGACCCGGTCGAGGTACTCGGTGGCGAAGACGTCCCACATCTCCTTGGGGCTGACCTCGCCGCCCTCGGAGTCGGTGACGGCCTGCACGACCTGGGAGAACTCGATCTGCAGGCGGCGCGGCAGCTTGAGCTGGTGCTCGGTCTTCATCACGTAGGCCACCCCGCCCTTGCCGGACTGGGAGTTGACCCGGATGACCGCCTCGTAGGAGCGGCCCACGTCCTTGGGGTCGATGGGCAGGTACGGGACCTCCCACGGGTGGTCGTCGACCGGGTGGCCCGCGGCCTCGGCGTCGGCGCGCAGCGCGTCGAAGCCCTTGTTGATCGCGTCCTGGTGGCTGCCGGAGAACGCGGTGAACACCAGGTCGCCGCCCCACGGGTGGCGCTCGCCCACCGGCAGCTGGTTGCAGTACTCCACCGTGCGGCGGATCTCGTCGATGTCGGAGAAGTCGACCTGCGGGTCGATGCCCTGGCTGAACAGGTTCATGCCCAGGGTGACCAGGTCGACGTTGCCGGTGCGCTCGCCGTTGCCGAACAGGCAGCCCTCGATGCGGTCGGCGCCCGCCAGGTAGCCCAGCTCGGCGGCGGCGACGCCGGTGCCCCGGTCGTTGTGCGGGTGCAGGCTCAGGATCAGCGCGTCCCGGTTGTCCAGGTTGCGGTGCATCCACTCGATCGAGTCGGCGTACACGTTCGGGGTGGCCATCTCCACCGTGGCGGGCAGGTTCACCACCATCGGGCGATCCTTGGTGGGCTGCCACACCCCGGCCACGGCGTTGCACACCTCGGCGGCGTAGGACAGCTCGGTGCCGGTGTAGGACTCCGGGCTGTACTCGAAGCGGAAGTCGGTGTCCGGGTACTTCTCGGCGAACGACAGCACGCACTCCGCGCCGTCGGTGGCGATCTTCTTGATGCCCGCGCGGTCGGCGCGGAAGACCACCTTGCGCTGCAGGATCGAGGTGGAGTTGTAGAGGTGCACGATGGCGCTGTGCGCGCCCTCCAGCGCCTGGTAGGTGCGCTCGATCAGCTCCGGCCTGGCCTGGGTCAGCACCTGGATGCGCACGTCCTCGGGCACCGCGCCCTCGGTGATGATCTCGCGCACGAAGTCGAAGTCGGTCTGCGAGGCGGCCGGGAAGCCCACCTCGATCTCCTTGTAGCCCATGCGCACCAGCAGGTCGAACATCCGGCGCTTGCGGGCGGGCGACATCGGGTCGATCAGCGCCTGGTTGCCGTCGCGCAGGTCCACCGCGCACCACAGCGGGGCGCGCTCGATGCGCTTGGTGGGCCAGGTGCGGTCGGGTACGTCGACCTTCTCCACCAGTTCGTGGAAGGGGCGGTACCGGTGCACCGGCATGGCGCTGCCCAGCTGCGGGTTCCACCGGGGCTGGTCCTGCGGGGCCGGGCGGGCCGGGGTGCGCAGGCGGCTGGGCGCGTTGGCGCTGGGCGTCTCGGGGGTGCTCATGTCTGCGGGGTCTCCTGCTAGTGCGTCGTCATCGACCGGCGGCCACGCCGACCTCCGCGACGGGGAGCCGGTCTGTGTCAGACCCCGTCGCGGCGGAGAAGCAGGAGGAGAGCACGCGCCACGGCACCCACACTAGCCGGCATCGGCGGCGGGGCGTCAACCGGGACTCCCACATCGTGGACGCACGCGTTGCGCCGTTCGGCCGAGTTAGGGACCGGGTGGTCCGAGGAACCTCACCGACATGGCTACTCTGCGACGGCACGGCACCAGCACTCGGGGGAGCGCCGCCCGGATCGTGTCCGGGATCGGAGCGCTCTTCGCCATCATCGAGGTGGTCTACATCCTCCTCGTGGTCCTCGGCGCGAACATGGCGAACGCGTTCTCCCGCTTCGTCGCCTCGATCGCCGAACCCCTGGCCCTGTTCTTCCCGGGCCTGTTCCCGATCGCGGACTACAACCTGGCGGTGATCGTCACCTACGGCCTGGCCGCGGTCTTCTGGCTGGTCGTGGCGGGCATCATCGCCCGGCTGATCCGCTAGGGCCGGGTGACCCCGGTCCGCCGAGCACCACCCTGTCCCCCCGGGCGGCGTGACCCACCCGCCCACCCACGACGGCCCCGGCGTGCGAAACTGCGCCCATGGCCGATGAGAACACCGGGCGGGAGACCCGCCGCCGGAGCCCCACCCAGGTGCGGGCCAGGGCGGCGGGTCTCGTCGCGTCCGCGGTCGGGTGGGTCGGCAGGCTGATCGCCCTGGTCCTCGTCGTGCACGTCGTCCTGGTGATGGGCAACGCGAACCCGGACAACCCGATCGCGGGCTTCGTCCGGTCGCTGGCCGAGCCGCTGGCGCTGGCGTTCAAGACGCTGTTCACCCCCGAGGACGCCAAGCTCGGGCTGCTCGTCAACTACGGGCTCGCCGCGGTGTTCTGGCTCGTGGTGGCCTCGGTCGCCACCCGGCTCATCCGCCGCCTGGGCTGACGGCGCCGGGGCACCCGACCTAGATCGCGTAGCCCCACAGCACGAGCGAGTACGCGCCGAACCAGGACGAGACCACGGCCACGCACGCGCAGGTCACCAGCACCGTCGAGGTCCTGCGCTTGGCCAACCCGATCGCCACGGGCACCAGCAGGGTGAACGCCGGGATCATCAACCGGATCTTCGACGCCATGGTCCCGTTCGACGCGAAGGTCATGACCAGCACGACAGCGCCGTGGACGACCAGCGGCCACGCCACCCGGGCGCGCGCGGCGACCACCACCAGCACGAGCGAGCCCAGCAGCACCAGCAGCTCGACGAAGTCCAGGATGGACCGCCCGTCGCTGAGCCGGTCCACCACCCAGCCCGCCGTGGCCACGCCCCAGTCGAAGCGCGAGTCCCACCCGCGCTCCTGCAACGCGAACCACCCGTTCAGCTCACCGGTGCGGTAGGCCACGAACCCCAGGTAGCCCAGCAGCCCCAGCGGCGCGAGCAACCCGCCCACCCACGGCCGCCAACTGTCCTTGCGCGACACCACCGCCACCACCGCGGCGAGCCCGATGGCGGCCACCAGCGCCGCACCCGTGGTGCGGACGAGCCCGGCGCACGCGCACAGCAGCCCCGCGTAGACCCACTGCCTGCGCAGCAGGAACACCAGCGCCCAGGCGGCGAAGGCGCAGAACAGCGCCTCCGAGTACACCATCGTCAGCGCGATCCCCATGGGCGAGGCGGCGAACAGCGCCACCAGCACGAGCCCGACCCGCCGCGACCCGCCCCGGACCAGCTCACCCATCGCGGCGAGGGCGTAGGCGCAGGCCACACCGGACAGCACGCTGACGGTGATGCCCGCGGTGGTGCTGGACATCCCGGTGGTGGTGCTCAGCAGCCCGACCAGCTTGGGGTAACCGGGGAAGAACGCCAGCGGCGTCGTCGCGTCCCGGTGCCCGAACGAGTCGACCAAGTAGGTCGGCACGCCGCTGTAGCCGCCCTCCGCGATGGCCCGGAACCACCAGCCGTCCCAGGAGCGCAGCGCGTCGACCAGCGACGTGCCGCGCACGGACGTCAGCCAGGACAGGGCCAGCACGGCGAGGCCCTGGATCGATGAGTAGATGACCGCTGGCGCCAAGGCCCCCACTGCTCGGCGCCAGCGCGGGCGCGCGGTACCCCCCGGCGCCCCGCTCTCCTCGACCCCGCCCTCCTCGCCCCCGCCCGCGTCGTCGGCCTGCTCGTCGGTGGCCATCCCGGTCACGTCGGTGGCGGACACGCCATCCCCCTGTCGTCGGCCTGCTCGCGGGGGTGACGGTAGCGGGTTGGCCGGACGGCGTACCACGTCCGGGAAAGACGAATCCGTGAACAGTTTTGAGCAGTATGACCAAATTTCCCAGGTCAGCCGCCCGCGGTGAACGGCGTTCCCCACCGGCCGGTGAAGGCGGTGCCCGCCAGCGGTTGCCGCTCGCGCGGGGCGGTCTCGCGGGCCCGTCGGTCCTCGGGCAGCAGGTCCGGTGATCCCAGGACGCCCAGGGCGATGGCCACCAGCGGCCGCACCGACGCGGGCAGGGCGAACCGCTCGGCGACCCCGGCGGCGTCGAAGCCCGCCATCTGGTGCGCCACCAACCCCTCGGCCACCGCTTGCAGCACCAGGTTCTCCGTCGCCAGACCCAGCCCGTACTCGGCGTAGGGCACCTCGCCCTTGGCGTTGACCGTCTCCGCGCAGCCGACCAGCAGCGCGCCCGCGTTCCCCGCCCACGCCCGGTTGCCCCGGTTGAGCAGGGCGAGGATCCCGTCGAAGGTGTCCGTCCCGCGCGGACCCACGAGGTAGCGGGCGGGTTGGGTGTTGCCGTAGGAGGGCGCCCAGCGCGCGGCGTCGAGCACCCGCGCCAGCGCCTCGCGCGGCACCTCGCCCGCCGGGTCCAGCGCCCGCGGCGACCAGCGCTCGCGGATCAGCGGGTGCAGGTCCCGCGCCGGGCCCCGCTCGTCGGACGGCTCGTCAGATCGCATAGCCCCATGCTGTCAGGGCGTAGGCGCCGAACCAGGACCCGACGAGGGTGAACCCGGCGAGCACCAGCAGCGCGGTGGACGCCCGGCGCCGGGCGAGGGCGAGCGCCACCGGGACGAGCAGGGTGAACGCGGGCACCAGCAGCCGGGCCTTCGACGCCATCATCCCGTTCGCGCCCACGTCCATCACCAGCACCGCCACCCCGTACACCAGCAGCGGCCACTCCAGCCCGGACCGGACCGCGACGCCCACCAGCACCAGGGCCAGCACCACGACCGCGACGGTGCCGACCTCCATCACCGACCGCCCGTCGGCCAACCGGTCCGCGGCGAAGGCGACCGTGGCCCGCCCCCAGTCGAAGTGCGAGTCCCACCCGCGCTCCTGCAGGTCGAACCACCCCGTCAGCGACCCGGTGCGGGTGGCCACCCACCCCAGGTAGCCGAGCAGGCCCAGCGGCGCGAGCACCCCGCCCAGCCACGGCCGCCACCCGTCCCGGCGGGCCAGCACCGCCACCAGCGCGGCCAGCCCCACCGCCAGCACCAGCGCGGCGCCGGTCGTGCGCACCAGGCCCGCCACCGCGCACAGCAGCCCGGCAGGCACCCACCGCCGCTCCAGGGTGAACACCAGCGACCAGGCGGCCAGCGCGCAGAACAGCGCCTCGGAGTAGGTCATCGACAGCGACACGGCCATCGGCGACCCGGCGAACAGCGCCACCAGCACCAGCCCGGCCCGCCGCGACCCGCCGCGCACCCGCTCGCCCAAGCGCGCCAGGGCGTACGCGCAGGCCACACCGGACACCACGCTCACCGCCAGCGCCGACGCCACCGCCGGGAGCCCCGCCGCGGTGAACAGCCCCACCACCGCCGGGTAGCCGGGGAAGAACGCCAGCGCCGTCTCGGCGTTGTGCCTGCCGTAGGCGTCGACGAGGTTCGCGGGCACGCCGCCGTACCCGCCGCGGGCGATCGCCAGGAACCACTCGCCGTCCCAGGAGCGCAGGGCGTCGGACACCCGGGAGCCCTCGCGGTCGGCCAACCACGCCAGGAACAGCAGCCCGACCTGCCGCACCCCCAGGTACACCACCGCGGGCAGGACCAGGTGGGACACCCGCGACCACACCGGCGACCGCGGCGGCGCCACCGGGTCGGGCGGGGTCGGCGGGCCGGGGTCGCTGTCGGCCGCGGAACTGGTCACGTCGGTCGCGGACAACCCCCCCGCCCCTCCCCTCCGGTCGCTGCTCGGCGCGCGTCGACCCCCCAGGGTAGTGGGCGGCCATCCGGCGCAGTGGTGACCACCACTGGGGCACGGGCAACCGGCCTCCGCGCAGGTAGGCTCACCCGGGACATGCGGCGCCGGCCTGTCCTGGCCGCGGCCGCACGCGGCAGGAGGAGGTTGCACGCAGTGGCGCTCGTCGTCCAGAAGTACGGCGGATCCTCGCTGGAGAACGCCGACCGGATCAAACGGGTGGCCGAGCGGATCGTCGCGACCAGGAAAGCGGGCAACGACGTCGTCGTGGTGTGCTCGGCGATGGGCGACACCACCGACGAGCTGCTGGACCTGGCCAAGCAGGTCAACCCCGTGCCGCCCGAGCGCGAGATGGACATGCTGCTGACCGCGGGGGAGCGCATCTCCAACTCGCTGGTGGCCATGGCGATCAGCGCGCTGGGCGCCGAGGCCCGGTCCTTCTCCGGCTCGCAGGCCGGGGTCATCACCACCTCCCGGCACGGCAAGGCGCGGATCATCGACGTCACCCCCGGCCGGGTGCGCGCCGCGCTCGACGAGGGCTTCATCGTGCTGGTGGCCGGGTTCCAGGGCGTCAGCCAGGACACCAAGGACATCACCACCCTGGGCCGCGGCGGGTCGGACACCACCGCGGTCGCGCTCGCCGCCGCCCTCGACGCCGACGTGTGCGAGATCTACACCGACGTCGACGGGGTCTACTCCGCCGACCCGCGGATCGTGCCCGACGCCAAGCGCCTCGAACAGGTCACCTACGAGGAGATGCTGGAGATGGCCGCCAGCGGGGCCAAGGTGCTCATGCTGCGCTGCGTCGAGTACGCCCGCCGCTACGGCGTGCCGATCCATGTCCGTTCGTCTTACAGCGACAAGCCCGGGACCACGGTGTCCGGGGCGATGGAGGACCTGCCCGTGGAACAGGCGATGATCACCGGCGTCGCGCACGACCGGTCCGAGGCGAAGGTGACCGTGGTCGGCGTGCCCGACACCGCCGGGGTGGCCGCCCGGATCTTCCGCACGGTGGCCGACAGCGAGATCGACATCGACATGGTGCTGCAGAACGTGTCCAGCACCGTGTCCGGCAAGACCGACATCACCTTCACCCTGTCCAAGAGCAACGGCCCCAGCGCGGTCGAGGCGCTGGAGAAGGTGCGCGAGGAGCTCGGCTTCACCCAGGTCCTCTACGACGACCACGTCGGCAAGGTCTCCCTGGTGGGCGCGGGCATGCGCTCGCACCCGGGCGTCACCGCCACCTTCTGCGAGGCGCTGGCCAAGGCCGGGGTGAACATCGAGATCATCAACACCTCCGAGATCCGGATCTCGGTGCTCATCCGCGACACCCAGCTCGACGAGGCGGTGCGGGCGATCCACGCCGCGTTCGACCTCGGCGGCGAGGAAGCGGCCGTCGTCTACGCCGGGAGTGGTCGCTGATGGCGCCGGTGCTGGCCCTCGTCGGCGCCACCGGCGCCGTGGGCACCGTGATGGTGGACATCATGAACTCGCGGCCGCACTGGCCGTGGGGCGAGGTGCGGCTGATCGCCTCCCCGCGCTCGGCGGGCAAGAAGATCACCGTGCGCGGGCAGGAGCTGACCGTGCGGGCGCTCGCGCCGGAGGTCTTCGACGGCGTCGACATCGCCATGTTCGACGTGCCGGACGCGGTGTCGGCCGAGTGGGCGCCCATCGCGGCCGCGCGCGGTGCGGTGGCCGTGGACAACTCCGGCGCGTTCCGGATGGACCCGGACGTGCCGCTGGTGGTGCCGGAGGTCAACGCGGACAAGGTCGACGACCGCCCGCGGGGGATCATCTCCAACCCCAACTGCACGACCCTGTCGATGATGGCCGCCCTCGGCGCGCTGCACCCCACCTTCGGGCTGCGGGAGCTGGTCGTGGCCTCCTACCAGGCCGCCTCCGGCGCGGGCCAGGACGGCATCGACCGGTTGCAGGCCGAGGCCGCCGCCGTGGCGGGCAAGGGCGTCGGCGACCGCGCGGGCGACGTCCGCGAGGCCATCGCCGCCGCGGGCCTGCCCGCCGACTCGCCGTTCCCGGCGCCGCTGGCGTTCAACGTGGTGCCGTGGGCGGGCTCGGCCAAGGAGGACGGCTGGGCCAGCGAGGAGCTCAAGGTCCGCAACGAGTCCCGCAAGATCCTGGGCATCCCGGACCTCAAGGTCAGCGCCACCTGCGTGCGCGTGCCGGTGGTGACCACGCACTCGCTGGCCGTGCACGCCACCTTCGCCGAGCCGGTGACCGTGGCCCAGGCGCACGAGCTGTTCGAGGCGGCGCCGACCCTGGTGCTGCGCGACGACCCGGCCAACGGCGTGTTCCCCACCCCCGCCGACGTCGTCGGCGCCGACCCGACCTACGTCGGCCGGGTGCGCCAGGCGCTGGACTTCCCGAACACGCTGGACTTCTTCGTGTGCGGGGACAACCTGCGCAAGGGCGCGGCGCTGAACACCTACGAGATCGCCGAGGTGCTGGCGGCCCGCGCCTGAGCGCCCGAGCACCCGGGCCGAGCGCCCACCGGGGCCCGCGACCGCACGGTCGCGGGCCCCGCGCGTTCCCACCCTCGCCCCGGCGGTTACCAGCGAGTAGCCTCAGCGGGGGCAAGGCGACCGAGGAGGCTCGATGTCCAAGCTGGTGAACCGCGTCCCGGTGCGGGTGCAGGCGATGACCCTCAAGGCGGCGTTCGCGCTGCCGCAGCCGCTGCGGCGGGCCATCGCGGGCAAGCCGATCCGCATCGACGGGCAGGAGCTCGCCCTCGACGCGCAGCTGCTGCTCACCCTGCAGCGGCTGTCCGGGCAGTCGCTCGTGGTGGGTGACCCGGTGGCCTCCCGCAGGGCGCTCGCCGCGTCCAAGGACCTCGTCTCCGGCGTGCCGATCGAGCCGGTCAGCGTGCGGGGGCTCGACCTCGACGGGGTGCCCGCCCGCTTCTACACCCCCGGCGGCGTCGACGACCACGCCCCGCTGCTGGTCTTCTACCACGGCGGCGGCTGGGTGATCGGTGACCTGGACTCCCACGACAACGCCTGCCGCTACCTGGCGCTCGGCGCCCAGGTGAAGGTGCTGGCCGTGGACTACCGGCTGGCCCCCGAGCACCCGTTCCCGGCGGCGGTCGAGGACTCGGTGGCGGCCTTCCGCTGGGCCGTGGCGCACGCCGACGAGCTCGGCGTCGACCCCGCTCGCGTCGCGGTGGGCGGGGACAGCGCGGGCGGCAACCTCTCCGCCGTCGTCGCCCACCAGCAGGTGCTCGCGGGCGGACCGGTGCCCGCCTTCCAGCTGCTGTTCTACCCGGGCACCGACGGCACGACCAAGCGCCGGTCCCGCGAGCTGTTCGCCGACGGGTTCTTCCTCACCGGCGAGCACATGGACTTCTTCATCGACCACTACTTCCCCGCGGTCGACCAGCGCCACGACCCCCGGTTCTCGGTGCTGCTCGCCCAGGACCTCACCGGCATGCCGCCCGCCTACGTCGCCACCGCCGGGTTCGACCCGCTGCGCGACGAGGGCGAGGCGTTCGCGGACGCGCTCGCCGCGGCCGGGGTGCCGGTCGTCAAGAGCAGGCAGGCCGACCTGATCCACGGCTACATCAATTTCACCGGGATCGGCACGCGATTCCGGGAAGCCCTCTCGGAGGCGGCTGGCGCATTGCGCACGGGCCTCGCGATCAATTCCGCGAAACAGCGCTCGGGCGCGTAGTCGCTTTTCCCGGCGGAAATCGAGGAGCGTCGACCCGGCCCGCTGGGCACTGCGGGTCGGGTCGACGCCGTCGACGTCACCGCGCCGCGGGTGGGAGGCCCCGGGAGCGGTCGGGCGGGGTCAGCCGCCCAGGCCGCCCACGGCGGGCAGGCCACCGGTGGCCGAGCCGAGGTCCACCGGCAGCGGCACCGGGATGACCCCGAACAGGCCGCTGAGCAGACCGGTCAGCGTGGCGATCAGGCCGGGCACCAGGCCGGTGATGACCCCGACGCCGGGCAGCGGCGGCAGGGTGGGCAGGCCGGGCAGGGGCAGCGCGCGCTGGATCTCCGCGGCCTGCGCGTCGGCCTTGGCGACCTCGCCGCTGCGGCTGCGCACCGAGCCCAGCACGGTCCGGATCCCGTCGACCGCGGCGGACACGCCCGCGGTGTCGCCCGTCTTCGCCGCTGTGTAGAGCGAGGCCGTCAGCTGGTTGAGCCGGTCGCCGCGGGCCTGGTCGGACACCGGGGCGGGGGAGGCGGTGGTCGCCTCCGCGATCCCGGCACCGCCGAGTGCCAGCGCGGAACCCGCCACCACGGCGGCGACGAAACGGGTGAGCTTGGTGTTCATCCGGAAGTCTCCTTGCTCTTGCGGGGGGAATGCCAACGGTGCAGTTGGTACCCCCACTGTCGGCAGCGGTATCGCGGCCCGCAAATCGCACGGAAATGGTACTGACGAATAGTTGTCGTTTATTCAGCTTATGCGGGTCGATGGGGTGAAACCGGCGACCGCGCTGCTCCGCAGGGTCACCGGTGCCGAGAGCCGGGCCCGGTCGTGACCCCACGGTGGGACGGGGGTCGCCCGTTCGGACCTTCTTGGCGGCGGGGGCGCGGAACGGGCGGGGGCCCGGCCCCGCAGGACCGGGCCCCCGCCCGCCGGTGACCGCCTAGGCGTCGAACGCCGCCGCCACCCGGTCGCCCACCGCCTTGTCGACGTTGCGCCAGTACTCGAAGACCCGCTCCAGCACCGGTCGCGACACCCCGTCGCCCGCGTGCCCGACGATGTTCGATACCAGCCGGTCGCGCTGCGCGTCGTCCATGACCTCGCGCACCAGCGTCCCGGCCTGGCCCCAGTCGTCGTCCTCGGCGTGCGGCGCGTACGCCGAGCGCACCACCTCGTCCTCGATGCCGTAGGTGGTCAGCGCCTCGCCCGCGCGCGCGGCGTCGGCGTGCGGGCCGCCGTAGCTGTTCGGCGCGTACACCGGGTCGGCCGGGTTGCGCAGGCGCATGGCACCGTCCTTGGCGTAGGAGTTCACCTCCGCGATCGGCTGGTTCACCGGCAGTTGCGCGTAGTTCGCGCCGACGCGGTACCGGTGCGCGTCGGGGTAGGCGAACAGCCTGCCCTGGAGCATCTTGTCCGGGGAGGTCCCGATGCCCGGCACCAGGTTCGACGGCTCGAACGCGGCCTGCTCGATCTGCGCGAAGTAGTTCTCCGGGTTGCGGTCGAGGGTGTAGGTGCCGACCCTGATCAGCGGGTAGTCCTTCTGCGACCACACCTTCGTCAGGTCGAACGGGTTGAACCGGTAGTCCGCGGCGTCCTCGTAGGGCATCACCTGCACGTGCAGCGACCAGGACGGGTGCTCGCCCGCCTTGATGCTGGTGAACAGGTCGCGGATGTAGAAGTCGCCGTCCTCGCCCGCGATCCGGTCCGCGTCGGCCTGGGCCAGGTACCCGACGCCCTGGTCGGACTTGAAGTGGTACTTGACCCAGTGCTTGGCGCCCGCGGCGTTCTCCCACAGGTAGGTGTGCGAGCCGTAGCCGTTCATCTCCCGCCAGTTCGACGGGATGCCGCGGTCGCCCATCAGCCACGTGACCTGGTGGGCCGACTCGGTGCGCAGCGTCCAGAAGTCCCACTGCATGTCGTGGTCGCGCAGGTGGTTGTCGGCGCGGCGCTTCTGCGAGCGGATGAAGTCCGGGAACTTGAGCGGGTCGCGGATGAAGAACACCGGGGTGTTGTTGCCGACCAGGTCGTAGTTGCCCTCGGTGGTGTACAGCTTGACGGCGAACCCGCGCGGGTCGCGCCAGGTGTCGGCCGAGCCGAGCTCACCGGCCACCGAGGAGAACCGGGCCAGGCTCTCGGTGCGGGTGCCGGGCTGGAACACCGCCGCCTTGGTGAACTGGCTGACGTCCTCGGTCACCTGGAGGAAGCCGAAGGCGCCGCCGCCCTTGGCGTGCACCACCCGCTCCGGGACCCGCTCGCGGTTGAACTGCGCGTTCTTCTCGATGAGGTAGTGGTCCTGCAGCAGCAGCGGTCCGTTGGGCCCCGCCGACAGCGAGTCGTCGTCGCTGCCGACGGGGATGCCAGCGTTGTTCGTGGTTGGCCGGGTCACGCCGGGGCCTCCTGGTGGTGGGTTCGGTGTTCGTCGTCCGGGAACCGGGGTACCCGCTGTCGGGCGTGCGCACTCCGCGCGCCGCACTACAGCGCTAACTCGGTTGACCCGCGCCCGCGCAGCGTGTGGCATCGAGGGTGTGCAGCAGTACCGCGCCTTCTTCCGCGTCCCCGGCATGACCGCCCTGACGGTCCTGCTGTTCCTCGCGCGCCTGCCCGCCGCGGGGGCCTCGATGGTGCTGACCCTGCACGTCGTGGTGAGCCTGGGGCGCGGCTACGGGCAAGCGGGCCTCGTCGGCGCGGCGGTCACCATCGGCATGGCCCTGGGCTCGCCCTACCTCGGCCGCGTCGTCGACCGGTGGGGGCTGCGCCCGATGCTGGTGCTGGCCACCGTGGGGGAGACGGCGTTCTGGCTGGCCGTGCGCCACCTGCCGTACCAGGCCCTGCTGCCGGTGGCGTTCCTCGGCGGCCTGGTGGCGCTGCCGGTGATGTCGGTGGGTCGGCAGGCCATCGCCGCGGCGGCCCCGCCGGACCTGCGCCGCGCGGGCTACTCCGTCGACTCCGTGGCCAGCGAGCTGACCTGGGTGGTGAGCCCGGTGGTGGCGGTGGTCGCCGCCACCCGGCTGACCCCGGCGGTGGCCACCACGCTGCTCGGGTTCGCCGTGCTGGTCAGCGGGTCGGCCCTGCTGTGGCTCAACCCCAAGGTGCGCCCGGATTCCGCGGAGCCCGCGGGGTCGGGGGGCGTGGCGCTGCGCACGTGGCTCACCCCCCGGCTGCTGGCGGTGTACGTCATCGCGGGCGGGGCGGTGTTCGTGCTCTCCGGGGTGGACGTGTCGCTGGTCGCCTCGCTGCGCGGCTCCGGGCAGCTGGACTGGACGGGGGTCGCCGTCGCGCTCACCGCCGTGGCCTCCGCCCTCGGCGGCATCGCCTACGGCGCGCTGCGCAGGGCACCCGGGCAGCTGCGGCTGATGGTGCTGCTCAGCGCCCTGATCATCCCGGCTGGCGCGTTCTTCGGCGGGCAGTGGTGGGTGCTCGCGCTGGCCCTGGTGCCCGGGTGCGCCGTGTGCGCGCCCACCGTGGCCGCCACCGGCGAGGCGGTGTCGTCGCTGGCACCGCCGTCGGCGAGCGGGGTGGCCGCCGGGATGCAGAGCTCGGCGTTCACCACCGGCGCCGCCCTCGGCTCACCGGTCGTCGGGTTCGTCCTCGACCACACCAACCCGGGCTGGGGCTTCGCCGCCGCGGGGGTGGGCGGGCTGCTGTTCGCGGTGGTGGCCTGGGTGCTCGCCCGCGCGCACCGCACCCCGGCCGAGCGCCCCGGCGACCGCGTGGCCACCGGGGCGTCGACGAGCTGAGCCGGGTCCCGCGGCCGAGCGCGTCGACGGCGGGACCCGGCTGATCAGGCCGCCGTGCGGCACCAGTGGGTGAGGTAGGCCGAGGCCTCCGCGGCCAGCCACGCGTCGAGCTTGGCCACGCTCACGCTGCGCGAGAGCCGCAGCTCCTTGCCCCGCCGGGTGTCGAGCACCAGCGGCCTGGCCCCCGGCTGCAGGTCGAGCGCGCAGCGCTCCAGCAGCCGCAGCGCCGCGTTCGCCGCGTCGCGCGGCAGCGGCGGCTCCTTGAGGTGCAGCAGCACCACGTGCTCGTCGCCGTGCCGGTCGCGGAAGGCCAGGTGCGGGGCCACCGACACCTCCAGCGTGCCGAAGTCCACCGCCGAGCGGCCCACCGCCAGCGGGGTCGCCCGCAGCCTGCGCCACCACGGCAGGAACCCCGCCGCGACCTCCTCGAACGCGCGGGCCTGGCCGTTGAGCTCGGCGCGCCCGGCCGCCTCCGCCAGGACGGCGGCCGGGTCCGGCTCGCTCACCGCCACCTGGATCGCCTCGACCAGCGGCTTGTAGAACACGTGCGCGTGGTGGCCCTCGTCCAGGGCCCTGGCGTGCTGGTCGACGACGATCTCACCGCGGCCGCGGCGCCCGGCCCCGGCGTACTCGGCGAACGCGGGGGCGGTGACGACGACCTTCGGGGTGCTGCTGGCCGGGTTGCCTGCCTGCGGTGCGCTGACCTGCGGCGCTGGGGTGGTGCGGGTGCCCATGCGGTCCTCCTGGCAGCTCGTGCTCACTACCTGGATTTTATCGCAGGGGTATGACACAAGTGTTCGAACGAACGGGTGTCGAATGCCGCTCCGCCGGTTTCAGGCCGCCCGCGGTCTCACTTCTTGGACAATTCGCTGTGCAGCTTGAGGGCGCGGTTCCCGTCCTCCTGCTCCAGCACGTAGGCGGGGTTGTCGTCGGAGCCCTTGCGGGTGATCTCCTCGCCCTTGATCGTGCGCGTGATGGTCTCCTTGTGGGACGAGACGACCTTGGCCGTGGCCTCGCCGTTGCCCCACTTCCACGAGACCTCGCTGCCCTTGCGGTAGACGTTCACCGTTGCCTCCCTGATCCGTTGACCAGGGGGTACCCCGTCTGCCGGGGTTCGACGCACCCGCTCGGCCCAGCGCCGCGCACCCGTCCCGCCGCGCGCGCCCGAGCCCACTGCGCCGCGGCTGCCCGCGCCCCGGCGCAATTCCGGGACAGCGCATTTCAGGGCGTTGATCGAAAACTGCCCCGGTCACATTCCGGGCTCAAGCGCCGGGTGCGTCAGGGGGTGATTTCCTCGAAGGTGGCGACGACGTCGGCCAGCACCGGCTCGGCGTCGGCGCGCCGCTCCGCCAACGTCCACGTCAACACCTCGTAGTAACCGCGCTCGCCGTCGACGAGGGTGTCCCAGTAGACGACCGGGTGCCCGCCGACCTTCCCGGTCAGCTCGTAGCGCACCGCCTCGCGGCCGCCGACCCGCAGCGGCGTGCCCTGGTCGGCCGCGGTCAGCGCGCCCGCGCCGTCGAGCTCGACGATCCGCTGCTCCTCGAACGCGGCGAAGTCGGCGTAGTCGGCCTTCTCCCACGGCAGCACGGTCAGGTACCGCTCCTGGACCAGGTGCCCGAACTCGATCGTCGCCGTCTCCTGGTGCACGTCGCCCGGCAGCTCCCGCCAGTTCGACGGCACCCGGATCCGGGTGCGCCCGTCGGTGGCGGTCACCACCTGCGTCAGCGACTCGTCCACCACCGGCGGCGCCGACCGCCGCCCGCTGGTGGAGGTCTCCACCACCAGCCACACCGTCGCCCCCACCAGCGCCACCAGCAGCAGCGACAGCGCGATCCACAGCCCGGTCGAGCGCTTGGGCGGCTCGGCGGCCATCCCACCGGGGAAGAACTGGCCGGGCCGGGTCGCGGGCGGGCGCGGGGGCTCCCCCGGCCACGGGTGCTGGCCCGGCTGTGGATCAGGCATTCGCGACTCCGCCCCCAGACCGGCACGACCCGCGCGAACCGGCGGGCGACGCCAGGGTACCGGGCCTGGCAGGATCGGAGCGGTGACCACACATCCAGTCGCCGAGGTCCCGGACCGCCTGTTCGCCGACCCGCAGGCGGAAGCGCGCTGGCGGGCGCGCTTCCACGCCGCCAGGGTGTCGCTGCCGGACTGGGCCTGGCAGGCGCCGGACCGCACGATCTACTCGTCCAACGCGGGCGGGGTGTGGGAGATCCACGCCTGGGACCGGGCCACCGACACCCACCGGCAGGTCACCGACCGGCCCAACGGCACGCTGCACGCGGTCATCACCCCCGACGGCGAGCACATCTGGTGGTTCGACGACACCGACGGCGACGAGTTCGGCACCTGGCGGCGCGAGCCCTTCGGCGGCAGGCCCGCGGGCGCGGACGCCGAGGTCGCCGTGCGCGGGGTCAAGGCGGGCTACCCCGCCGGGCTCGACATCGGGGACACCGTCGCGGCCATCGGCGTCGCCGACGACGACGGCACCACCGTCTACCTGTCCCGCGACGGCGGCGAGGCCGAGGTCGTCTACCGCAGCGAGCACGACGGCGGCGTCGCCGCGCTGTCGTTCGACGAGACCCTGCTCGCCCTCTCCCACTCCGAGCACGGCGACAACCGCCACCCCGCGCTGCGCGTGCTGTCGGTGGCCGACGGCTCGGTCGTCGCGGAGAAGTGGGACGGGCCGGGCAAGGGCCTCGACGGCATCGCCTTCAGCCCCGTCGAGGGCGACCAGCGGCTGCTGGTGCTGCACGAGCGCCGCGGCCGCGAGGAGCTGCTGCTCTGGGACGTGGCCGCCGACACCGAGGTGGAGCTGGCCCTGGACCTGCCCGGCGAGGTCACCGCGGGCTGGTACACCGACGGCAGCGCGCTGCTCGTCGCCCACACCCACCAGGCGCGCAACACCCTGCACCGCTACGACCTGGCCACCGGCGAGCTGACCACCCTGGACACCCCGCCCGGGGTCATCGGCTCCGCGCACACCCGCCCGGACGGCACCGTCGAGTACTCCTGGTCCAGCGCCGCCGAGCCGAGCGCCATCCGCGCGCTGTTCACCGACGGCGACTCCCGCGTCCTGCTCACCCCGCCCGGCGACCCGGCCCCGCCGTCGTCGCCGCTCACCGACGCCTTCGTCGAGCACCCCGGCGGGCGCGTGCACGCCATGGTCGCCCGCCCGCAGGGCGCCCCGGACGGCCCGCTGCCCACCGTGTTCAGCCTGCACGGCGGCCCGCACGCCGCCGACGAGGACCGGTTCAGCGCCTACCGGGCGATGTGGCTGGACGCGGGCTTCGCCGTCGTGCACGTCAACTACCGGGGCAGCACCGGCTACGGCTCGGCCTGGCGCGACGCCATCGAGGGCCGCCCCGGGCTCACCGAGCTGGAGGACGTCGCCGCCGTGCACGCCTGGGCCGTGGAGTCCGGCCTGGCCGACCCGGACAAGTGCGTGGTCAACGGCGCCTCCTGGGGCGGCTACCTGTCCCTGCTCGCCCTGGGCACCCAGCCGGGGCTGTGGGCGGCGGGCGTCGCGGGCGTCCCGGTGGCCGACTACCTGGCCGCCTACGAGGACGAGATGGAGCCGCTGCGCGCGTTCGACCGGGCGCTGTTCGGCGGCAGCCCGGCCGACAAGCACGACCTGTACGTGGAGTGCTCGCCGCTGACCTACGTCGACAAGGTCGCGGCGCCGGTGCTGGTGGTGGCGGGCGAGAACGACCCGCGCTGCCCCATCCGCCAGATCCACAACTACCTCGACCGGCTGGCCGAGCGCGGCGTGCCGTACGAGACCTACTTCTACGACGCGGGCCACGGCTCCCTGGTCGTGGCGGAGACGCTCAAGCAGTCGCTGATCGAGGTGGTCTTCGCCCGCAAGGCCCTCGGCCTGGGCTGACGGCCCGGTCCGGTGACCGGGCCGGGGACCCGATGCCCGAGGATGGCCGCATGACGGACCGACCGCTGCGCGTGGGGCTCGTCGGGGCGGGGCCGTGGGCGGGCACCGTCCACGGCCCCGGCCTCGCCGCCCACCCGGACACCGAGCTGACCTGCGTCTGGGCCCGCCGCCCCGGTGCCGCCGAGGAGCTGGCCCGCTCGCTCGGCACGACCACCGCCCCGACCGTGGACGACCTGCTCGACCGCGTCGACGCCGTCGCGTTCGCCGTGCCGCCCGCGGTGCAGGGGGAGCTGGCGGTGCGCGCCGCGGCGGCGGGCAAGCACGTGGTCCTGGAGAAGCCGCTGGCCGACTCGCTGGAGTCCGCCGAGCGGGTCGCCGCCGCGGTCGCGGAGGCGGGGGTGGCGTCGGTGGTCGTGTTCATCCGGCGGTTCGCGCCCGAGACGCGGCAGTGGCTCGC
>NZ_MKQR01000028.1:28406-39529 GCF_001940455.1 Actinokineospora bangkokensis
GTAGCCGGGCCGCCGGTTGGGTGGGTGGTTGCGTTGTGGGCAAAGACGAAGGACAACGACGAACGCGTCGAGCAGTGGCGGGCAGGGCGAAAGACGTGGGACTGGGGGGTCGGGACAGCGCGAAGGGCCGGGGTGGCGGTGGTGCTGCCGTCCCGGCCCTTCGTGTGCTTGGTGCTGGTCAGCTGCGGGTCTCGGGGGGCTGGAGGGGCATGCCGTTGACCATGGTGGTGCTGTTGGCCTCGGTCCAGTCGAAGGAGGCCGAGGTGGAGTTGCCGCTGCTGAGATCGCCCTGCCAGGCGGAGGAGCCGGGCTCGGTCTGCTCGCGGCGGGCCAGTTCTTCCTGGAGCTGGCGGAGCAGGTCGAGTTCGGAGTCGTTGAGGGACTCGTCGGTGCCCGACTCGGCGGGGTCCTCCGCGGCCTGCGGCGCGGCCGGGACGGGGGTGACCGGGGAGGGGGTGCTCGACCAGGGTTCCGGCTCGGGGACCTGGGGGGCGGAGTTGGAGGAGATGGTGGGGGCCGTCAGCTCCGGTTCGCGGCGGGGCGGCTCCGGTGCGGGCTTGGGGGCCGCGGGGGACGCGATGACGTTGGTGCGGGCCGCGGTGACCTCGTTGGCGTAGCGCATCGCGGTCTGGTGGTAGTCGGTCGGCTCGGCGCCGTCGCGCAGGACCTCGACGGAGGCGCGGATGCCCGCGCGGCGCAGGGCGTGCTCGACGCGGTAGGCGGTGGCGGGGGCGGAGCCCTGCTGGCCGACGCCGATCAGCACCACGCGGTGCGGGACGGGGCCGGTGGCCGGGCCCGCGGGGGTGGTGCGCCAGACCGCCCAGACGGCGCGGATGTCCGGCAGCACGTCCAGGACGCGGTTGGCGGCGTCGGCGACGCCGTCCTCGGCGGCCACGCCCGCGACCTGGGCGGCGGTGAACCGGTGCCGGGTCACCAGGTCCGGCTCGGCGACCGGCAGCCGCTCGACCACCGCCGGGTCGGCGTGCGCGGCCAGGAACAGCTGCGCCAGCTCGTCGTGCTCGGCGCGGCTGACCGGCACCGGCCCGGCGGCCAGGCAACCGGCGACCAGGTCCAGCGCCCGGTCGACCTCGGCCGAGGCCAGCAGCTCCCTGGCGTCGGACAGCGCGTCGTCGTCCAGTCTGCCCGCCAGCCCGAGCAGCAGGTCGTGCACCCGGACCGGCAGGGCAACCCCCGGCCAGGCAGCTCCCCTGCCACTGGCGATCTGCGTCACGATCGAACCCCTCCCACGTGGTGTCCCGGCGGCCGGGCGGACTAGCTGGGGACCAGGTGTCCCTCGACGAGCGGCTCCGAGGCGGCGAACGCGGCCCGGTGGTAGCCGGTCGGCGTGAAGCCCGCGGGGAGCACCTCGACCACCGGCTCCGCGGTGCCCAGCGCCCGCAGCACCCGCTGCAGCTCGCCGGTCAGCCGCGCGGCGTCGCCGGTCGTGGTGACCAGCACGACGCGGGTGGCCGAGCCCGCCCGGTCGCGGCGCCAGCTCGTGCGCGCCTCGACGACCTCGGGCCTGCCGCGGAGGATCGCCCCCAGCACGACCGAGGTGGAGTCGCCCACGTTCAGCCGGTCGGGTGACTCCGCGGAGAAGGTGTAGTCGGTTTCGGAGATTTCGTCCACCCACGGGATCGCGTTGAGCCGCTCGGCGTCCGCGCCCGCGGGCAGCAGCACCGCCCCGACCAGCCGGGACTCCTCCGGGGTGATCCCCACCCGCTCGCGCAGCAGGGTCAGCGGCAGCACCCTGGCCACCGCGTCCACCGCGCCCGCGGCCAGCCAGTCCCGGCAGCGCCACAGCTGCCGGTCGCCCAGCCTGCCCGCCAGCCGCAGCAGCAGCTCGTGCGCCTCACCGACCTGCGTCGTGCTCATCGGACCTCCACCACGAGTTCGACCTCGACCGGCGCCCCCAGGGGCAGCTCGGCCACCCCGACCGCGGACCTGGCGTGCCTGCCCGCCTCGCCGAACACCTCGGCCAGCAGGTCCGACGCGCCGTTGATGACGGCGGGCTGCCCGGTGAAGCCCTCGGCGGAGGCCACGAAGCCCACCACCTTGACCACCTGGACGACCGCGTCCAGGCCCACCAGGTCGTGCACCGCGGCCAGCGCGTTGAGCGCGCACAGCCGGGCCAGGCCCTGCGCCTCCTCCGGGCTCACCTCGGCGCCGACCTTGCCGGTGGCGGCCAAGCCGCCGTCGACGAAGGGCACCTGCCCGGCGGTGAACACCAGCGACCCGGTGCGCAGCGCGGGCACGTAGGACCCGGCGGGCGCGGGCACCGAGGGCAGCTCCAGCCCCAGCCCGGCCAGCTTGTCCGACCAGGACATCAGGCCCCCTTCTGGCGCTTGAAGTACGCGACGAGCTGGTCCCCGGTGGGCCCGGGCAGGACGGTCACCAGCTCCCAGCCGTCCTCGCCCCACTGGTCCAGGATCTGCTTGGTCGCGTGGATCAGCAGAGGAACGGTCGCGTACTCCCACTTCGTCATGCCCGCAGCCTAGATCACGGCGGCATCACGGTGGGGTGAGGTCTGGGTACGGTGGCCCGGTGGAGACCTGGCGGTTGATCGCGGCGGCCCTGCTGGTCGCGGCAGGGCTGCTGTCCGTGCTGGTGGTCATGGCGAAGGTGCGCGACCGCACCGGCCGGGGTGCCTCGGCCGCGCTCGCGGGCGCGGTGTCGGTCACGGTGCTCGCCCTGCTGGCCCTGCTCGTGCTCACCGCCCTGCCCGCCCCGGCCGCCTGGGTGGTCGTCGCGGTGGTGTCGGTCACCGCCCTGGTCATGCTGCTGGTCGGCTAGGCCCTGCTCATCCCCGGTGGTCGCGCCCCCGGCAGGCGGTGGCGGCGCCGGGTGGCGGGTCGGCGCGGCGGTCGCGCGGCGAGCACCCCTTCCGGGCAATTACGCTGAAACGGTGACCACCCCCGTCGTCGGCTGGACCGAGCAGGTCGCCCGAGCCCGGTTGCACGTGGTGACCGGCAAGGGCGGGACCGGCAAGAGCACCGTGGCGGGCGCGCTCGCCCTCGCCCTGGCCACCGGTGGCCGCCGCGTGCTGCTCGTGGAGGTCGAGGGCAGGCAGGGCATCGCCCAGCTCTTCGACACCCCGCCGCTGCCCTACTCCGAGGAGAAGGTCGCCTCGACCCCCGGCGGCGGCGAGGTGCGCGCCCTGCACGTCGACGTCGAGGCGGCGCTGCTGGAGTACCTGTCGATGTTCTACAACCTGGGCTTCGCGGGCCGCACGCTGCGCCGCATGGGGGCCATCGAGTTCGCCACCACCCTGGCGCCGGGCCTGCGCGACGTGCTGCTCACCGGCAAGGTCAAGGAGTGCGTCACGCGCACCGAGGACACCGGCAGGCACACCTACGACGCGGTGGTCGTCGACGCCCCGCCCACCGGGCGGATCGTGAAGTTCCTCGACGTCACCAAGGCCATGGCCGACCTGGCCAAGGTCGGCCCGATCAAGGGGCAGAGCGACGGCGTGGTCAAGCTGCTGCACTCCGGCGACACCGCCGTGCACCTGGTGACGCTGCTGGAGGAGATGCCGGTGCGCGAGACCGTCGAGGCCGTCGAGGAGCTCGACGGCGCCGACCTGCGCCCCGGCGCGATCATCCTCAACCGGGTGCGCCCGCCGCGGCTGCCCGCCCGCTCGGTCACCCCCGCCGCCGACGGCCGCGTCGACGCCGGGCGGGTGCGCGACGGCCTGGCCGCCGCCGGGCTCGCCCTGGCCGAGGCCGACCTGGAGGGCCTGGTGGAGGAGACCGTCGAGCACGCCGTGCGGGTGCAGGCCGAGCAGCGCGCCCGCGCCCAGCTCGCCGAGGTCGACCTGCCCGCGGTGGAACTGCCCGACCTGGTCGACGGGGTGGACACCGGCGCCCTCTACGAACTGGCCGAGGCCCTGGTCGAGCAGGGGGTCCGATGAGCGAGCTGGACGTCGACGCGCTGATCGACGACCCCGCCACCCGCGTCATCGTCTGCTGCGGGTCCGGCGGTGTGGGCAAGACCACCACCGCCGCCTCGATCGCGGTGCGCGCCGCCGACCGGGGCCGCAAGGCCGTCGTGCTGACCATCGACCCGGCCCGCAGGCTCGCCCAGGCCCTGGGGCTGCGCGAGCTGGGCAACACCCCCAAGCGCGTCTCGGTGGCGGGCTTCGACCCCACCGGCGAGCTGAGCGCGATGATGCTCGACATGCGCCGCACCTTCGACGACATGGTGCTCGCCCACGCCGGGGAGGACCGGGCGCAGGAGGTGCTGGCGAACCCGTTCTACCGCACCATCTCCTCGTCGTTCTCCGGCACGCAGGAGTACATGGCGATGGAGAAGCTGGGCCAGCTCGCCGCCGAGGGCACCTGGGACCTCATCGTGGTCGACACCCCGCCCTCGCGCTCGGCCCTGGACTTCCTCGACGCCCCGCAGCGGCTGTCCACCGCGCTCGACGGCCGCATGATCAAGCTGCTCACCGGCCCGGTGAAGGCGGGCGGCTGGGGCATCCGCAAGGTCGTCAGCGGCGCCTTCGGCCTGTTCGCCAAGGCCGTGTCCACCATCGTCGGCGGCCAGCTGCTCGCCGACGCCTCCGCCTTCGTCCAGGCCTTCGACGGCATGTTCGGCGGCTTCCGCGAGCGCGCCCGCAAGACCTACGACCTGCTGCGCTCCTCCGGCACCGCCTTCGTCGTCGTCGCCGCCCCCGAGCCCGACGCCCTGCGCGAGGCCAGCTACTTCGTCGAGCGCCTGGAGGCCGAGTCCATGCCCCTCGCGGGCCTGGTCGTCAACCGCACCCACCCGGTCCTGGCCAAGCTCCCCGCCGCCAAGGCCCTCGCCGCCGCCGAGAACCTGGAGTCCACCGCGGGCTCCCCCCTCGCCGCCGCCGTCCTGCGCCTGCACGCCGACCGCGTCGCCCTCGCCCAGCGCGAGCGCCGCCTGGTCAACCGCTTCACCAAGGCCCACCCCGCCGTCCCCCTCGTGCACGTCCCCGCCCTCGCCGCGGACGTCCACGACATCACCGCCCTGCGCCGCATCGGGGACCAGCTCTCCAAGACCTGACCCCTGTGGACAACCCCCACCGCACCCCGCCCCCACCTGGCAGGATGAAAAACGGGGGATCCCCAGGCCCTGTGGACAACTCGCGATCTTGAACCCCGTCCCGTCGCCCCCTCCGGGTAGGCTGGAATTCGGGGGACCCCGAGGGGCCTGTGGACAACTCGGGACCTCAGCCGCGGAATCTCAGCGAGTTGTCCACAGCTCTCAGCCGCGGATGGCCATCAGCCGCGCTCCCTGATCCGACAGCCGCGATCACTACGCCGCGCAGTCGCACCTGGCGCACTCACCGTCACCCCGAGTCGAACCAATCCCATGGTCCGATGAATTCCACGATCTCCCGGCGCTGTGGACAAGTCGAGATCTTGAAAGCGGTTCTGTCGCCTCGCCCGGGTAAAGTGGAAATCGGGGGTCCCCAGGGCCTGTGGACGGATTTCCCCACGATCAAGTCGGCCGTGCTAGGCGAACGCGAAAGAATCCCGTCACAGCGCGCGCGGATTTCCGGCGGCCGAGGAAGCAGCCCCGGCCGGCACGACAGCACCCGCTGTGCCCGAGGCGAGGCAGGCGGGCAGCGGCCCCGACCCGCCCGCGGCGGGCGGGTCAGCGGGGCCGCGCCAGGTCAGCCGACGCGGACGTCCTCGTCCTCGAAGGCGTGCCGCTTGCGGGCGTCGTCGAGCAGGTCGCGCCAGCTGTCGACGTCGGGGCGGCGGCGCAGCAGCGCGCGGCGCTCCCGCTCCGTCATGCCACCCCACACGCCGAACTCGATGCGGTTGTCCAGGGCCTCCGCCAGGCACTCGGTGCGCACCGGGCAGGCGATGCACACGAGCTTGGCCTTGCGCTGCTCGGCCCCGCGGACGAACAGGCCGTCCGGGTCCTCGTCGCGGCAGGTCGCCCGCACGCGCCAGTCGGTCTGCTGCTGGTTCCCGAGATACATGTATCCCCCACCCCTGTCGTCGTCAGCGACCTCGAACCGATACCCCCCGGTACCGGGTGCCGATCCGCCGCGCCGCGGGAGCGACCTGGCTGATCAGCGCTGTCGTGAGACATCGACGGACTCTAGTGCGTGGCGGTTCCCACCAGAACCACCGGAGACCCACCCGTTACAGAAAGTCAATGCTCCGACCGGCGCGCCGGGTGCTCCACCAGGGCGGCGGTTACCCTGGTCGACGTGCGTGTGGGAGACAGCCTGCTGAAACTGCTGGGACTGTGCCTGCTGGCGGGGGTGCTCGTCGCGGGCATGCTGTTCCCGCTGGTCGGCGCGGTCGGCGTGGCCTCGAACCGGGCCAGCGACACCATCGACAGCGTGTCGGCGGACCTGGTGGCCACGCCACCACCGCTGATCACGACGATCACCGACAGCGCGGGCACCCCCATCGCCTCGCTCTACGACCAGTACCGGATCCCGGTCACCTCCGAGCAGATCTCGCCGACGATGAAGGCGGCGCTGGTCTCGGTGGAGGACCGGCGCTTCTACGAGCACCACGGCGTCGACTGGAAGGGCACGCTGCGCGCGGCGATCTCCAACCAGAGCGGCGGCGACACCCAGGGCGCGTCCACGCTGACCCAGCAGTACGTCAAGAACTACCTGATCAACGTGGTCAACCGGGACAACAAGACCGAGCAGTCCAAGGCCCAGGAGCAGACCCTCGCGCGCAAGCTGCGCGAGGCCAGGATCGCCATCCAGCTCGAGCAGAAGATGAGCAAGGAGGAGATCCTCGCCGGCTACCTCAACGTGGTCGAGTTCGCCTACGAGGTCTACGGCATCGGCGCCGCGTCCAACGCCTACTTCGGCACCACCGCCGACAAGCTCACCGTCGCCCAGGCCGCGCTGCTCGCGGGCGCGGTCAACAACCCGGTGCTCTACAACCCGTGGCGCAAGCCCAGCGAGACCCTGCAGCGCCGCAACTTCGTCATCGACAAGATGCTGGAGAACAACAAGGTGACCCCCGAGGTCGCCGAGGCGTCCAAGAAGGAGCCGCTGGGCATCCTGCCCGAGCCGCGCAAGCCCGCCGCGAACTGCGTGGGCGCGGGCCCGGAGTACGGGTTCTACTGCCAGTACGTGTTCGAGTACCTGGAGCGCCTGGGCTTCTCCGAGGACCAGATCAAGACCGGCGGGTACACGATCAAGACCAGCTTCGACGCCCGCGCCACCCAGCTGGCCAAGCAGGCGGCGATGAACGAGGTGCCCAAGACCCAGCCGGGCATCGCGAACACCATGGCGATCGTGCAGCCGGGCAAGGAGCGCCACCAGGTCGTCGCCCTGGTCGCCAACCGCGACTACGGCCTGGACCCGAACGCGGGCCAGACCACCTACGGCCTGCCCAGCCGGGTCGCGAACAAGTTCGGCGCGGGCTCCATCTTCAAGATCTTCACCTCCGCCGCCTACCTGGAGAAGGGCGGCGGCATCATGAACCAGATCGACGTGCCCAACACCTACGTCTCCAACGTCTTCGTCGGCGGCGCCAAGTCCTGCCCCACCGGGCAGGGCGGGGTGAAGAAGTACTGCGTGAAGAACGCGGGCACCGGCGGCGACCGCAAGATGACCCTGCAGGACGCGCTGGCGACCTCGCCGAACACCGGCTTCGTCATCCTGGAGGAGCGGGTCGGCATGGCCCCCATCGTGGACATGGCCAGCCGCCTGGGCCTGCGCACCACCATGTCGGCCAGCATGGGCGGGGTCGACCCGGACCCGCAGGCCACCGCCGACGAGTACCGGCTCAGCCAGTCCGACTTCTTCAAGCCCACCGCCAACAACGCGGGCAAGGCCTCGTTCACCCTCGGCCCCGGCCCGGTGAGCACCCTGGAGCTGGCCAACGTCGGCGCCACCCTGATGAGCGGCGGCGTCTGGTGCCCGCCGACGCCGATCCTCGAGGTCAGCGACCGCAACGGCAAGAAGGTCGAGATCAACGAGGCCCCCTGCGAGCAGGCCGTCGCCGAGCCGCTGGCCAACACCCTGGTCACCGGCCTGAGCAAGGACGACACCAGCGGCACCTCGGCCCAGGCCGCCCGCGCGTCGAACTGGACCCGCCCCATGATGGGCAAGACCGGCACCACCCAGGAGTACAAGTCCGCGGGCTTCCTCGGCGCCACCCCCCAGTACTCCGCCGCCGTCCTGACCTTCAACGACAGCCCCAAGCCCCAGGGCATCTGCGACACCGACCCCCCGCGCCTGTGCGGCACCGGCGGCAACATCTACGGCGGCAAGGTCCCGGCCCGCACCTGGTTCCAGGCCATGACCCCCCTCCTGGACGGCCAACCGGCCCTCCCGCTGCCCGCCACCGATCCCCGCTACATCGACGGCGGCGCCGAGATCAAGGTCCCGGACGTCATCGGCAAGAGCCAGGCCGAGGCCACCCAGATCCTCCAGGGCGCCGGCTACCAGCTCGCCGTCAAGGAGCGCAACGACGCCGCCAAGAAGGGCACCGTCGTCAGCCAGTCCCCCCGCGGCGCCGCCCTCCCCGGCGAGACCATCACCATCCAGGTCAGCACCGGCTACGTCCCCCCGCCCCAGACCTCCGACGCCCCGCCCGCCTCCGAGAACCCCCCGCCACCCCCGGGCACCGATCCCGGCCAGGGCGGCGGCACCCCCGGCGGCCAGCAACCCCCGGGCCAAGGCGGCCGGGGTGGCGGCGGCGGCCGAGGCGGTGGCAACACCGGCGGCCCCGGCAACGGCGCCCCCGCTCCGTGACACCAGGCGGTGGGTGACTGTCCCCACCTCGGAACGTGGTGAAGCCCCCTAGTCGATGCGACTCGGGGGCTTCACCACGTGAGCAGGTGTTCTAGCCGGTCGTCAGCCGTCGAGTGTCGTGGTGTGGACGGTGCCGCCGCGCGCATCGGGTTCAGCCCGGCGGATCGCGTCGTCGTCGCAGGGGGCGTCGGTCATGGTGGAGCCGGGGCGCGGGCCACGGGTGCCGGTGACCTCGACGCACACCCGGGCGACCTCCTGGGAGGTGTCCCAGGTCGTACCCGGCTCCTGGTCGGTGACGGCGATCCTCAGCCGCACCCGGGGACCGTCGGCCTCGCGCAGGTAGAACGCGAAGTCGGGGGTGCTGGGCACCCGGGCGTCGAGGTAGGCCAGCAGTTCATCCCCGCCCGCGGGCGCCTGGGGCGAGGCCAGCCACTTGTCGACGGTGCCGGGGATGCCCGCGGCCAGGGTCCGCACCGACTCCGCCGCCGCCTCGGCGGGGGACTTCCCCCCGCACCCGGCGAGGGCGAGGGCCAGCAGCGCGGCCGCCGGCCCCACCCCCGTCCTGGGCGTCATCCCGCGAGCTTGGCCTTGACGGCGGCGGCGACGCGACCGCCCTCGGCCCGGCCGGCGACCTTGGCGTTGGCGGCCTTCATGACCTGGCCCATCTGCTTCATGCCGGGGGCCGCGCCGACCTGGGCGGCGACCTCGTCGTAGGCGGCGGCCACGAGGGCGGCCAGCTCGTCGTCGGAGAGCTGGGCGGGCAGGTAGCCGGTGAGGACGGCGGCCTCGTCGAGCTCCTGCTGGGCCTGTTCGGCGCGGCCCGCGTCGGCGAAGGCGGTGGAGGCCTCCTTGCGCTTCTTGACCTCGCGGGCCAGGACCTTGAGCACCTCGTCGTCGGAGAGCTGGACGGCCTGGTCGCCCGCGACCTCGGCGTTGGTGATCGCGGCGAGCGCCATGCGCAGGGTGGCGACCGTGGTCTTCTCCCGGGCCTTCATGGCGGTGGTCAGGTCCGCCTGCAGCCGGTCTTTCAGCTCAGCCATGACCTGAGCGTATCGCCCCTGGACAAGCGGATTGCCGGTGGCGAGGGACCCGCCCCGTACCCTCTTGGTGTGAGCGACAGCGTGAACGACACGGTCAGGACCCTCGGGCGGCTCGCCCTGGGCACCACCGCCCTGGGAGCCGCCACCCTCGCCTACGCGGCGGGCTTCGAGCGCACCCACTGGACCCTGCGCCAGGCCACCCTGCCCGTCCTCGCCGAGGGCGCGCGGCCGCTGCGCGTGCTGCACCTCTCCGACCTGCACATGCTCCCCGGCCAGAAGTCCAAGCAGCGCTGGGTCGCCGCCCTCGACGAGCTCAACCCCGACCTGGTCATCAACACCGGCGACAACCTCGCCCACAAGCAGGCCGTCCCGGCCGTCGTGCGCGCCCTGGGCCCGCTGCTCAACCGGCCCGGCGCCTTCGTCTTCGGCAGCAACGACTACTTCGCGCCCAAGCCGAAGAACCCCGCCCGCTACCTGTTCCCCTCGAACAAGCGCATCCACGGCATCCCCCTGCCCTGGCGGGACCTGCGCGCCGCCTTCCTGGAGCGCGGCTGGCACGACCTCACCCACACCCGCACCCTGTTCACCGTCGACGGCCGCACCATCGCCGCCGCGGGCGTCGACGACCCCCACCTCAAGCGCGACCGCTACGACGACATCGCGGGCAAGCCCGACCGGCAGGCCACCCTGCGCCTGGGCGTCACCCACTCCCCGGAACCCCGCGTCCTCGACCGCTTCGCCGAGGACGGCTACGACCTGGTCATGGCGGGCCACACCCACGGCGGCCAGCTCCGCATCCCCGGCTACGGCGCCATCGTCACCAACTGCCAACTCGACCGCAGCCGCGCCCGCGGCGCCTCCCGCTGGGGCGCCCACACCTGGCTGCACGTCTCCGCGGGCCTGGGCACCAGCCCCTACGCCCCGGTCCGCTTCGCCTGCCCGCCCGAGGCCAGCCTGCTGACCCTCGTACCCCGCACCACCAGCGCAGACCCGGCCGCGGAGGCCAGTAGGGGAGCCCGCTTCAACCCCGGTGCGGGCGTCAGGTAGTCTTACTGACGTTCCACCGGGGTGTGGCGCAGCTTGGTAGCGCGCTTCGTTCGGGACGAAGAGGTCGCAGGTTCAAATCCTGTCACCCCGACACGGCGATTGGGCGGTCCTTGTTCGCGGAGAGCGCGAACGGGGATCGCCTTTCGTCGTTCCGGGGGGCGACCCCCCGGGCCCCCACGGTGCTGGCTTCTTGCTTGGGCGGGCGCTGGGCGCGTGGGGAGGGGACTAGCGACGTTGCTATGGGAGTGGGAGGCAAGGGGCGTGGGCTGGGTGCGACTGGGGTGGGGGTAAAGCACTGAGGGTGGGTGGTGGTGGTCACCTGGGGG
>NZ_MKQR01000028.1:40822-101554 GCF_001940455.1 Actinokineospora bangkokensis
GGGTTGCGGGGTGGGGGTGGGGTTGGTCGAACGATGGCTTTAGGGATGGGCTTCGCCACGGGGCATGGGGTGCTGGGGGTGCGTGGGGCTGGGCACGGTGGGTTGTGGGTAGGAGGCGATGACTGGACGACGGCTTTGGGGGATGGGCTTCGCCACGGGGCATGGGGGTACGAGCCGGGTGGGGCGGTGGGCTGCTGGGTTAGTGGGGGGTGTGGCGGATGGGGACGAGGATGTAGCGGATGGTGACTTCTCCTGGGTGTTCGGCGGTGAGGGTGGTGGCGCGGAGGCCGGGTTGGATGGAGAGGCGGACCTGGGTGCCGGCGAAGGGGCGGAGGGCGTCGAGGAGGAAGCGGGATTGGTAGGCGGGGGTGGTTCTGCCGCCGAGGGTGGTGGCCTTGACGGATTCCTCCGCTTCGCCGGTCTGGGGGTTGGTGGCGTGGAGGTGGAGGGCGGTGTCGGTGGGGGTGAGGGTGATGACGCCGCGGGGGTCGGCGTAGAGGGAGGTGCGGCGGGTGGCGGCGAGGAGGGCGTCCGCGTCGACGATGACCTCTGTGTCTACCTTGGACAGTTGGACGGCTGCCTCGGTGACGAAGGTGCCGTCGAGGACGGCGGTGGTGGCGGTGGTGCGGTTCCAGGACAGGGTGAAGTGGTTGTGGGCGGCGTGCACGTGGACGTCGCCGTCGACCTGCTTGGCGACCTCCGACAGGAGGGTGGCGGGGACGAGGGCGTCGACCGGGGGGCCGGTGGGGGTCCAGGGGAGGGTGGCGATGGCCATCCGGTAGCGGTCGGTGGCGCGGAGGACGAGGTGGTCGTCCTCGGACTGGACGCGGACGCCGGTGAAGAGGGGGAGGGCGTCGTCGCGGGAGGCGGTGCCCGCGACCGTGGTCAGGGCGGTGGACAGGTGGTGGGCGGCGACGACGCCGTTGGGGCGGGTGGGGGGTTCGGGGACGCCGGGGTGGAGGGCGGCGTCGAGCAGGGGCAGGGCGTAGCGGGCGTCGTCGGTGCGGATGGCGAGCCTGCTGCCCTCGACGACCAGGCGGACCCGGGGGGCGGTGAGGGCCTTGAGGGTCTCGGCCAGTGGGCGGGCGGGTACCAGCACGCGGCCGTCCGCGTGCACCGACGCCGAGCACCGGACGGCCGCTGAGCGCTCGCGGTCGCTGGCGGCGAGCGTGGCGCCGGTGGCGTCGGCGGTGATCAGCAGGCCGCTGAGGACCGGGTCGACGAGCGCGCCGGGCGCCAGCCGCACGAGGTCGGCCGCCGCCGCGGCGAGGCCGTCGGTGGTCGCGGTCAGGTCCAGGGTCATGCCGCTGACGCTAGGGACGCCCCCCGACAATCCCGGACCCGCGCCCGCCACCCCCGCCGCGGTTCACTCGGTCGTGTAACCAGCAGGGCGTCGGGATCCCCTGTGCGCCAAGAGGTCCGTGCTGCACCGGTGTCGCGTTGGGACAGCAGGGCGGTCAGGCGACCGGGGCGAAGTCCTGCTGGCGGTCGGCGGCGCTGACGGTGCCGCGGCGCAGGTAGAGCACGCCGGTGAAGAGGAGGCCGACGACGCTGGCCGCGAGGTAGGAGGCCTCCACGCCGACGAGCTCGACGAGCTGGCCGGAGAGGGACTGGCCCGCCGCCAGGCCCAGGGTGACCGCGGTGACCACCCACCCGAACGCCTCCGTCGCGCTGCTGCTCGGGGTGACCAGCTCGATCGCGGCGGAGTGGGCGGTGCACTGCGGGGTCACCAGGCAGCCCGCCACCAGCAGGGCGATGGCCAGGCCGACCAGGGAGCCGGGCAGCGCCAGCAGGGCCAGCAGCACCGAGAAGCCGCCGAGCAGCACCGGCAGGCGCAGGCCCATCGGGCGCGGCCACGGGCGCACCCCGTAGTAGACGCCGAAGGCCACCGAGCTGACCGACCAGAGGCCGAGCAGCAGCCCGCCCGCCGGGGGGTTGCCCGCCTCGGTGGCGGCGGCGGGGACGGCGACCTCGACGAAACCGATGGTGACGCCGAAGCCCATCGCGGCCAGGGCCACCGTGCGCATGCCCCGGGAGCGCAGCACGCCGAGCAGGCCGGAGGGCGTCGCGGGCTCGGGGCGGAAGCGGCGGATGGTCGGGGTCAGGGCGAACCAGTAGGCGCCGAGCACCATGCACACCGCGCCCGCGACCACGCCGGTGCCCGCCCAGGGGGCGGCGACGAGCACGCCGGACAGGGCCGGGCCGAGGATGAAGAAGACCTCCATGCTGATCGCCTCGTAGGCCAGGGCCGCCGAGCGGACCGGCCCGGAGGGCACCAGCCGGGTCCACATGGCCCGGGAGGCCGAGCCCACCATGGGCTCGAAGGCGCCGATGGCGAAGCCGACGGCCATCAGCAGCGGGGTGGCCGCGCGCTGCTCGACGACGACCACGCCGAGGGCGACCGCCCCGGTGAACAGCGTGGTCGTGACCAGCAGCGGCCGCGACGGGCCCACCCGGTCCATGATCCGGCCCTGCGCGACCGACCCCACCGCCACGCCGATCAGCTCCGCGGCGGACACCAGCCCGGCGATCGCGAACGACCCGGTGGTGCGCTGCACGTAGAGCAGCAGCGCCAGGCCGATCATCGCGATGGGCAGGCGCGCGAAGAGGGCGGCGAGCACCGGGACGCGCGCGCCGGGGGAGGTCAGGGCGGCGCGGTAGTCGGCGAGACCGGTGGAGTGGGACATGCGTACCAGTATGCGCGATCTGGTACGTGCGTACCAAACTGATTCCGGGGTGCTCTCCACCACCTGGGCGGAATCAGGTCACGATCCGGTAACGGATTGTCGATAATGCGCAGGAACCGGGCAACGAACCAGGTGTGGATGAGTCCTTGAGGGTGAAGACCCTTGAGGTCGGGGTAGGGGTCCGTGCGACCCTCTACCGCAGAGGTTCCCTCCGGCGAGAGGTTCGGGGCCTGGGCCGGAGGGCGGGGAGCGTGGGTCGTCGGGGGATGGTCCACGCACGGGCTGGAGGCCGGTGCGCCGCGTCGGGGGCGGCGCCCGGCCTCCGGTCTTCCACCTGGTCGGGTGAGGCGGTTCCTCTGCGGCGGTGAAGTTCGGCCCGCGCGGGACGGCACCCCCGCAAACGCGAAGAGGCCCCGGTCGGGTGACCAGGGCCTCATCGGGAGCCGGTGCTCAGCGCGCGCGGCGCGCCAACCGCTCGGGGTCGAGGATCAGCACGCTCTTGCCCTCCAGCCGCAGCCACCCGCGGTGGGCGAAGTCGGCCAGGGCCTTGTTCACGGTCTCGCGGGAGGCGCCGACGTACTGGGCGATCTCCTCCTGCGTCAGGTCGTGGGTGACCCGCAGCAGGCCCGCCTCCTGGGAGCCGAAGCGCTGCGCGAGCTGCAGCAGCGCCTTGGCGACCCGGCCGGGCACGTCGGTGAAGATCAGGTCGGCCAGCATGCCGTTGGTCCGGCGCAGCCTGCGGGCGATGACCCGCAGCAGCTGCTCGGCGATCTCCGGGCGGCTGCCGATCCACTGCCGCAGCGCCGGGCGGTCCATGGTCACCGCGCGGACCTCGGTGACCGTGGTGGCGGTCGAGGTGCGCGGGCCCGGGTCGAAGATCGACAGCTCGCCGAACATGTCCGACGGGCCGAAGATCCCCAGCAGGTTCTCCCGGCCGTCCGGGGACTTGCGGCCGAGCTTCACCTTCCCCGACTGGATGATGTAGAGCCGGTCGCCGGGCTCACCCTCGGCGAAGATCACGTGTCCGCGCGGGAACTCGACCGACTCCAGCGTCTGGGCGAGGGCTTCGGCCGCGGCCGGCTCGACCCCTTGGAAGATGCCCGCGCGGGCCAGGGTCTCATCCACCTCGGTCCTCCTGTTTCCACCCGGCGGCCAAGGCTGCGCCGCCGATCACTACCGACAGTGTAGGGGGTGCCCCGGCAGATCCCGGGGGCCACGCCGACTGTCCGGTAACAAACCTCCGGCGCAGGTCACCGCCCCAAGCGCATGACCTTAGCGCCCTACCCCCGACCCCGGCGACCGCGCAGCTTGGCGGCCCGGCCGCCGAGGCGGCGCAGCCGGAACAGCTCCAGGGCGCGGCCGATGCCGTGGCCGTAGAGCGCGCGCACCTCGTCCGGGCGGGCCTGCTCCAGGAACTCCTCGACGTCGGTCTCCTGCACGGCCATGCTCATGCTGCGCAGCCGGGCCTCCACGCGCTCCATGAACAGCGCGAAGAACATGATGATCAGCGGTACCGCGAACACGAACCAGACAGCCATGGTGTCGTCGATCCTCGCTCGGCTCGTGAGCGGTCCGGGTCCGCTCGGTGGTGGTCGCCCCTGGAGACGTCCGGGGCCCATCTCGGGTTGTCCGACGGCCCGTAGGCTAGCGAGGTGCCTCCCACCACCCGACGACCGCCCCGCACCGCCGAGGCGGGCGCCACCCCGGGGCTCGCGCTGACCCGCCGGGCCCGCCGGATGGTCCGCGCGCTCGCCGAGGGCTACCCCGACGCCCACTGCGAGCTGGACTTCACCACCCCGCTGGAGCTGGCGGTGGCGACCATCCTGTCCGCGCAGTGCACCGACGTGCGGGTCAACCTGACCACCCCGGCGCTGTTCGCGAAGTACCGGTCGGCCGCGGACTACGCGGGCGCCGACCGCACCGAGCTGGAGGAGATGATCCGCCCGACCGGGTTCTACCGGAACAAGACCAGCTCGCTGATGGGGCTGGGGGCGGCGCTGGTGGAGCGGTTCGACGGCGAGGTGCCCGCCCGGCTGGACGAGCTGGTGACGCTGCCCGGGATCGGGCGCAAGACCGCCAATGTCATCCTCGGCAACGCCTTCGGCGTCCCGGGGATCACGGTGGACACCCACTTCGGGCGGCTGGTGCGCCGCTGGGAGTGGACCGCGGAGGACGACCCGGTCAAGGTGGAGCACGCCGTCGGCGCGATCATCCCGCGCAAGGACTGGACGATGGCCTCGCACTGGATCATCTTCCACGGCCGCCGGGTCTGCCACGCCCGCAAGCCCGCGTGCGGCGCCTGCTTCCTGGCCCCGGACTGCCCGGCCAGCGGCACCGGCGAGGTCGACCCGGTCAAGGCGGCGAAGCTGGTCAAGGGCGAGGAGGCCGAGCACCTGCTGGCGCTGGCCGAGCGGGTGCGCGACGAGGGCTACCGGCCGGGGAAGTCGGGCGGGTGAGCCCACGCCTGCGGTGGGCGCTGGTCGCGGTGGTGCTGGTGGTCGCCGCGGCCGTGGCGCTGTGGCCCCGCTCCGACGACCCCGCCGCGCCCGCGGCACCCACCACACCGGCCGCCGACCTCGCCCCGGCGCGCCAAGCTGCGGCCCTGACGGGCTGCGCGGTGTCCCCGCAGCGGGCGCAAGCGCTTGCCGACTCCACCGCCACGTGCCTCGCCACTGGCAGGCAGGTCGACGCGGCCGCGGTCCTGGGCGGCAGGGACGTGCTGGTCAACGTCTGGGCGACCTGGTGCCAGCCGTGCCGGGAGGAGCTGCCGGTGCTCGCCGAGTACGCCGCCGGGCCGGGCGCGCTGCCGGTCGTCGGGCTGGCCGTGCAGAGCCCCGAGGGCGACGCGTTGCAACTGCTCACCGCGCTCGGCGTGCGCTTCCCGAACCTGCTCGACGGCGCGGGCTCGGTCACCAGGGCCCTGCGGGTGCCCGACGCGCTGCCCGCCTCCTACCTCGTGCGCGCCGACGGGACCGCCGAGTTCATCACGCAGCCGAGGCTGTTCCGCTCGGTCGACGACGTGCGCGCCACCGCGGCGCGCCTGGGCGGGGGGACCCGATGACGCACGGACCGCTGGTCGACCCGGCGGAGCTGCCCGGGTGGCTGGCGCCGCTGGTGCGCGCGACCGGGGAGGTCGACGCCGACGCCTGGCGGCGGGTCACCGGCGGTCGCGGGGCCACCCGCGACGCCGCGGTGCTGGTCCTGTTCGGCGAGACCGACGAGCACGGCCCCGACCTGCTGTTCCAGCTGCGCGCCGAGAGCGGCGGCAGCCACTCCGGGCAGGTCGCCTTCCCCGGCGGGTCGGCCGAGCCCGGCGACGGCGGCCCGGTGGCGACCGCGCTGCGCGAGGCGGTCGAGGAGACCGGGCTCGACCCCGCCGGGGTGGTGCCCGCGGCGCTGCTGCCTCAGGTGGTGGTGCCGGTGTCCGGGTTCCGGGTGACCCCGGTGCTGGGCTGGTGGCGCGACCCGAGCGACGTGCGCGCCGTCGACCCGGCGGAGTCGCAGGCGGTGGCCCGCATCCCGCTCGCGCACCTGGCCGACCCGGCGAACCGGTTCATGGTCACCAGCCCGGGTTCGCGGTTCACCGGGCCCGCGTTCTCCGCACCGGGCATGCTGATCTGGGGTTTCACGGCGGGGCTGCTGACGGCGGTGCTGCACGCGGGCGGTTGGGAGCGGCCGTGGGACACCGGGGACGTGCGCGACCTGTCGGCGGCGTGGCGCGCGGTGGGATCGACGGGCGCGGAGGTCTAGCGACGTGAACTGGGTGGACCTGCTCGTCATCGCGCTGGCGGTGCTGGCCGCGGTGTCCGGGGCCCGGCAGGGCGTGATCACCGCCCTGCCCGCCTTCGTCGGCGTGCTGCTCGGCGCGGTGGCGGGCATCAAGGTGGCGCCGCTGGTGGTGGCGCGGATCGAGTCGACGCCGACCAGGGTGGCGTTCGCGGTGGCGATCTTCGTGCTGCTGGTGGCCCTGGGCGAGACGTTCGGGGTGTGGATCGGGCGCACCGTCCGGCAGAAGATCGAGTCGCCGAAGCTGGCCGGGGTCGACAGCGCGCTGGGCGCGGTGGTGCAGGGCGCGGTCGTGTTCGTCGTGGCCTGGCTGATCGCGCTCCCGCTGACCTCGGTGGGCGGGCTGCCCGGCCTGGCCTCGGCCATCAACAACTCGACCATCCTCGGCGGCGTCGACGACGTGATGCCGCAGGCCGCCCGCGGCCTGCCCAACGAGCTGCGCGAGCTGCTCGACGTCTCCGGCTTCCCGGCCGCGGTCGACCCGTTCAACCGCACCCCGAACAAGGAGGTCGACCCGCCGGACCCGGCGTTGCAGGCCAGCGGGGTGGTGCAGCGGGTGGCGGGCAGCGTGCTCAAGGTCAACGCCCGCGCGCCCAGCTGCGAGCGGGCGCTGGAGGGCAGCGGGTTCGTCATCTCCCCGAACCGGGTGATGACCAACGCGCACGTCGTCGCGGGCACCGACGAGGTGTCGGTGGAGTCCGACGGCCGCTCGCTGCGGGCCAGGGTCGTGCTCTACGACCCGGAGACCGACGTGGCGGTGCTGGCGGTGCCCGGCCTGCGCGCCGAGCCGCTGCCGTTCGCCCCCGGCGACGCCACCTCCGGGCAGGACGGCATCGTCCTGGGCTACCCCCTCGACGGCCCCTACACCGCCGCCCCGGCCCGCATCCGCGACCGGATCCCGCTGCGCGGCCCGGACATCTACGACTCCGCCACGGTCAACCGCGACGTGTTCACGCTGCGCGCCAAGGTGCTCAGCGGCAACTCCGGCGGCCCGCTGGTCGACACCAACGGCCAGGTCATCGGGGTGGTCTTCGGCGCGGCCGTGGACAACTCGGAGACCGGTTTCGCGCTGACCGCCGCCGAGGTGCGTGAGGAGGTCGGGCGCGCGCCGTCGCTCACCCAGCCGGTCGGCACGGGCCGCTGCGCGAGCTGACCCGCGGGAGTCTCAGTGCGCGGCGAGGAAGCGCAGCAGCAGGGCGTTGGTGGTGCCCGGGTCCTCCTCGTGCGGGAAGTGCCCGGTCTCGGGGATGTCGTGGCGCACGTGGTGGGCCACGTGGTCCTTCGACGCCTCCCGGCTCCCGGGCAGGATGCACGGGTCTCCCGCGCCGTAGAGCTGCTGCGCGGGCACGTCGACGGGCCTGCTGAGCGCCTCGGTGAACCGGCGGCCCTCGCTGCGCAGCAGGGAGCGCACGGCCCAGCGGTAGTACTCCATCGAGCAGTGCGCCACGCCCTGCACCAGCGCGGCCTCGCGGCAGCGGCTCACGCACTCGACGAAGTCCGGCGTGGTCTGCCAGCGCTCCCCGGCCCAGCGCCGGATCAGGGTCTCCACGACCGCGCCCCGCTCCCTGGTCAGCCACCGCTCCGGCAGCACGGGCAGCTGCGCGCGGAACACGTGGCCCAGCGCGAGCGCTTGGTTGCGTGAGCGGCCGCGCAGCGCGGTGCGGCGGATGCGCCCGCGCAGCGCGAGCGGGTGCGGGGCGGACACCGTGGTGATCGACCGCACGAGCCGGGGGTGCAGGGCACCGACGGACCAGGCCAGCTGCCCGCCCCAGCCGTGCCCGACGACGTGCGCGGTGTCCTCACCGAGCGCGCGCACCAGGCCCGCGACATCGCCCGCCAGCGTCCAGGCGTCGTAGCCGCGCGGCGGCTTGTCGGTGTCGCCGTAGCCGCGCAGGTCGACCGCGACCGCGCGGTAGCCCGCCCCGGCGAGCGCGGGCAGCTGGTGGCGCCAGGCCCACCAGAACTCCGCGAAGCCGTGCAGCAGCAGCACCAGCGGGCCGCTGCCCGCCTCGGCCACGTGCACCCGGATGCCGTTGGCGTAGACGTCGCGGTGGGTCCAGGGCCCCTCGACGCGGACGCTGGAGGGGTCCGGCGCGCCAGCCACGCCCGCGTCAGTCGGTGTCGGCGTGGCCGCCGCGCCTGCCCAGCACCGCGGCGGTGTCCTTGACCGTCTCGATGGTGCGCTTGGGCGCGCGGATGGCCCGCACCTTGCGGTAGCCCAGGTAGCCGAACAGGCCCGCGAACAGCAGCATCGCGCCGAAGACGATGCCGTAGGCCGCCGACCGGTACAGGCCGATGTCGGCCAGCAGCTCGGCGATGGCGAAGAACAGGAAGAAAGAGCTGTAGAGCAGCACCACCAGGGCCACGATGAAGAAGACCGAGCCCTTGAGCCCCTTCTTCACCTCCTTGGTGACCTCGGACTTCGCCAGCTCCACCTCGGCCCTGACCAGGGTCGACAGGTGCGTGGTCGCGTCCTTGACCAAGGCCCCGATGGACGCGTCGCGGCCTGCGGAGAGGGCGAGGTCGTCGGCGAGCGGGATCGAGGGGACGGGCGGCAGCCCCGAGCCGTCTGCGTTTCCGTGCGCGCTGGTCACCTGCGACATCGTGCCATGCCGCCCCCGCGCACACCGGGCGGGCGGGTCCCCGCGTGTTCCTCGGCGCGGCGTGATCATCCCGCCCGGCGAACCCTGCCCCGGCGCACGAGGAGCGCGGCGGCGAGCAGCCCGGCGACCGCGGAGGCCAGCAGCACCGCCGCCTTCGCCCGCTCGGCCTCGACCCCCGCCAGCGCCAGTTCCGCGATCAGCAGGCTCACGGTGAACCCGACCCCGCCGAGCACCCCCATCGCCAGCAGGTCCCGGCCGGTGGTCCCGCGCGGCAGCTCCGCGACCCCCAGCCGCACGGCCAGCAGCGCCGACCCGGCGATCCCGACGGCCTTGCCCACCAGCAGCCCGGCCACCACCGCCAGCGCCGTGCGGTCGGTGGCGATGGCGGCCAGCGCCGACCCGTTCACCGGCACCCCCGCGGCGAACAGGGCGAACACCGGCACCGCCAGCCCCGCCGACCACGGCTGCAACCGGTGCGCCAGCCGCTCCGCGGGCGCCTGCTCCTCGCCGTCGTCGGGCACCACCCTGGTCAGCAGGCCGAGCGCGACGCCCGCGATCGTGGCGTGCACCCCGGACTCGTGGACGGCCACCCACGTCGCGACCGCCACCGGGACGTGCACCCAGGCGGCGGTGACCCGGCGGCGCTGGAGGTACCAGTAGCAGGCAAGCAGCACCAGCGCGCCGAGGAACCACAGCGGCTCGAACGACCCGGTGAACCCGGCGGCGATCACCAGGATGGCGCCGAGGTCGTCCACCACGGCCAGGCTCAGCAGGAACACCCTGGCCCCGCTCGGCATCCCCGTCCCGGCCATGGCCAGCACGGCCAGCGCGAAGGCGATGTCGGTGGCCACCGGGATCGCCCACACCCCCGGCGCCCCGCCGGAGACGGCGAAGGCGATCGCGGCGGGGACGACCATCCCGCCCACCGCGGCGATCACCGGCAGCACCGCGGCCTTGACCCGCGACAGCTCGCCCACGACCAGCTCGCGCTTGAGCTCCAGCCCGGCGACGAAGAAGAACAGCGCGAGCAGCCCGTCCTTGGCCCAGTCGCCCACGCTCAGCCCGAGCAGCGGGAAGTCGCGCAGGCCGGTGTAGGCGCCGCGCAGCGGGGAGTTGGCCCAGAGCAGGGCGATGGCGGTGGCGCAGAGCAGGACGGCCCCGCCGACGGTCTCGGTGCGCAGGTAGCGGGCGAAGGCGTTCACGGGCGGCTCCAGGGGTCGGCTGATCGCGTCGCCGACCAGGCTTCCCGGCACACCGCTGTCCATCCTAGGGCCTGTCCTCACAGCCTCGCCCGGCGATAGCCGCGCCAGATCGAACGCAGGCGGCACCGGCCGAGGGACCGAGTACATCCAGTACGAGGTCCCTCGTCCGGGCACCGCCTGCGTCCGATCTGATCACGACTCTCACAGAGCAGGCTGTGAGGACAGGCCCTAGCGGCGCGGGCTCACTCGTGTGGACGAAGATGGGGTCCGTGGAAGGCGAACGGCCGATGGGCCTGCTGCGGTCGCTGGCGCTGATGTTCCGGGCACCGAGGCGCGGGCGCGGCTTCTGGTACAGCGTCGCGATCGACCTGATCTGGCCGCTGCTCGCGCTGTCGTCGCGGTGGCGCTTCCGGGGGGAGCTGCCCGCGACCGGGCCGGTGGTGCTGGCGTCGAACCACCTGTCCAACGCCGACCCCGTGTCCGTCACGGCGTTCACCCTCACCCGCGGCCGCATCCCCCGCTACCTGGCGAAGTCCGAGCTGTGGCGGGTGCCGGTCGTCGGGCGGGTGCTGGCGGGCGGCAAGCACATCCCGGTCACCCGGGGCAGCGCCCAGGCCGCGGACGCCTACCAGCACGCCGTGGCGGCGGTGCGGGCCGGGGAGTGCGTGCTGTTCTTCCCCGAAGCGGGCTTCTCCGACCGCGAGGACCACTGGCCGTCGGACCGGGTCAAGAACGGCGTCGCGCGCGTGGCGCTGGAGACGGGGGCGCCGGTGGTCCCGGTCGTGAACTGGGGCACCCACCGGCTGCTGCCCGCGGGCGCGGCGTTCCCCCGCCTCACCCGACCGCGCATCGACATCGTCGCGGGCGACCCGGTCGACCTGTCCGACCTCGCGCAGCGGGCCGTGGTCGACCGGGCCACCCTCGACGAGGCCACCAAGCGGATCATGCACGCGATCACCGCGCTGCTGGCCGACCTGCGCGGGGAGCAGCCGCCCACCCGCTGAGCCGCCCACCCGCCGGGCCGTCAGCCGACGGTGACGCCGAACACCAGGCCCACCCCGTAGGTGACGGCCATCGCCAGGCAGCCCACCAGCACGTTGCGCACCACCGCGGGCCGCACCCTGGCCCCGCCCAGGCGCGCGCTGATCGCCCCGGTCGCCACCAGGCCCAGCACCACCGCGACCACGCACGCCCACACCCGCGCGCCCACCGGCGGGGTGGTGATGGCCAGCAGCGGCAGCAGGGCGCCCACCGAGAACGACAGCAGCGACACCCACGCCGCCGTCCACGGGCTGGTCAGCTCGTCCGGGTCGATCTGGAGCTCGGCCTCGGCGTGGGCGCGCAGGGCGTCCTTCTCCGACAGCTCGTGGGCCACCCGCTCGGCCAGCTCCCGGGACAGGCCCTTGCCCTCGTAGATGTCGGCGAGCTCGCGCTCCTCGGCCTCGGGCATCTCGGCCAGCTCGCGCTTCTCCTTGCGCAGCGCGGCCTTCTCGGTGTCGCGCTGGGTGCTCACCGAGACGTACTCCCCGCCCGCCATGGACAGCGCGCCCGCGACCAGCCCGGCCAGGCCCGCGAGCAGGATCGTGGTGCGGTCGGCGGTGGCGCCCGCGACGCCGACCACCAGGCCCGCGGTGGAGACGATGCCGTCGTTGGCCCCCAGCACCCCCGCGCGCAACCAGTTCAGCCTGCTGCCGAGCCCGCCGGAGTGCGGTTCGTGCCCGTGCTCGGGCGCTTTCTCCTCCATTTGCGTCACAGCAGGATAATGGCACAACGAGAATGGTCCCGGCTACGAATGCCTGGTCGGCGGAAGATAGCCATACCTTATTCAGCAAAGCCTTGCCTCAGTGCAGCGAAAAGGCCCCCGACGCTGGTCGGGGGCCTTTTCGCTGCGTCGAATTCGTCAGTCCTCGGACTTGGCGCTGTCCTTGAGCCCGGAGGAGATGAGGTCCATCACCGTGCTGTCCGCGAGGGTGGTGGTGTCCCCGACCTCGCGGTTCTCGGCCACGTCGCGCAGCAGCCTGCGCATGATCTTGCCGGAGCGGGTCTTGGGCAGTTCGTTGACCACCAGCACCTGCCGCGGCTTGGCGATGGGCCCGATCTCGGCGGCCACGTGGTCGCGCAGCACCTTCACCGTCGAGTCGTCGGCCTTGGCGGTGCCGCGCAGGATCACGAACGCCACGATGCCCTGGCCGGTGGTCTCGTCCGCGGCGCCCACCACCGCGGCCTCGGCCACCGTCGGGTGCGACACCAGGGCCGACTCCACCTCGGTGGTGGAGATCCGGTGGCCGGAGACGTTCATCACGTCGTCCACCCGGCCCAGCAGCCAGATGTCGCCGTCGGCGTCGTACTTGGCGCCGTCGCCCGCGAAGTAGAAGCCCTGCTCGGCGTACCGGGACCAGTAGGTGTCGCGGAAGCGCTCCGGGTCGCCCCAGATGCCGCGCAGCATCGACGGCCACGGCTTGTCCAGCACCAGGTAGCCGCCCCCGCCGTGCGCGACCTCCACGCCGTTGTCGTCGACGACCTTCGCGCTGATGCCCGGCAGCGCCCGCTGCGCGGACCCCGGCTTGGTCTTCGTCACCCCGGGCAGCGGGCTGATCATGATCGCGCCCGTCTCGGTCTGCCACCACGTGTCGACGATCGGCGCCGTGCCGCGGCCGATGTGCTCCCGGTACCAGACCCACGCCTCGGGGTTGATCGGCTCACCCACCGAGCCCAGCACCCGCAGCGACGACAGGTCGTACTTCTCCGGGATGTCGGCGCCCCACTTCATGAACGTGCGGATCAGCGTGGGCGCGGTGTAGTAGATCGACACCCGGTGCTGCTGGATGATCTCCCAGTGCCTGCCCTCGTGCGGGGTGTTCGGGGTGCCCTCGTAGACGACCTGCGTGGCGCCGTTGGCCAGCGGGCCGTACACGATGTAGGTGTGCCCGGTGATCCAGCCGATGTCGGCGGTGCACCAGTACACGTCGGTCTCGGGCTTGAGGTCGAACACCGCGTGGTGGGTGTAGGCGGCCTGGGTGAGGTAGCCGCCGGAGGTGTGCTGGATGCCCTTGGGCTTCCCGGTGGTGCCCGAGGTGTAGAGGATGAACAGCGGGTGCTCGGCGTCGAAGGACTCCGGGGTGTGCTCCTCGGGCTGGCCGTCCACCAGGTCGTGCCACCACACGTCGCGGCCCTCGGTCCACTGCACGTCGGAGCCGGTGCGCCGGACGACGACGACCTTCTCGATGGACGGGGTGTGCGCGGTGGCCTCGTCGGTGCCGTCCTTCATCGGCGCGGGGGCGCCCCGGCGGTACTGGCCGTCGGTGGTGATCAGCACCCGGGCCTCGGCGTCATCGATGCGCGAGCGCAGCGCCGCGGCGGAGAAGCCGCCGAAGACCACCGAGTGCACCAGGCCGAGGCGGGCGCAGGCGAGCATCGAGAAGATCGCCTCGGGCACCATCGGCATCTGGATCGCGACCCGGTCGCCGGCCACCAGCCCCAGCGAGGCCAGCGCGTTCGCCGTCTTCGACACCTCCACCTTGAGCTGGGCGTAGGTGATGTCGCGGGTGTCACCGGGCTCACCGACCCAGTGGATCGCCACCCGGTCGCCGTTGCCCGCCTCGACGTGGCGGTCCACGCAGTTCACCGCGACGTTGAGCTTGCCGCCGACGAACCACTTGGCGAACGGCGCGCCCGACCAGTCCAGCACCTGCGACCACTCGGCGTCCCAGGTCAGCCGCCTGGCCTGCTCGGCCCAGAACGCCTCGCGGTCGGCCTCGGCCTCGGCGTAGGCGCCCTCCCGCACGTTCGCGGCGCCGGTGAACGCCGGGTCCGGCGGGAACACCCGGCTCTCCGTGGACAGGTTGTCCAGGGCGGGGCTCTGACCCGACTGCTCGGTCATGGACGTGACCTCCTCGGTGTATCCGGCATCGGTGGCGGGCGCGGGCCGGTCCTCACCACCGAATCTAGTGCGAACGGCGGCCCGGCTGCACCCCTGCGCGGGCGCCGGTTACCGGCCACTGTGGATCAGCCGGGGCCGCTCGCACCGGGTGACCTGCTCCGTTCGGCCGTCTGCAACCCGGACGCCGGAAAGTAGCCTGGTCCGGACGGAGGGTGGCCGGGCGGGCCACGGGAGGCCGTGGGGAGGTGGTGGCGATGGCGGCGACGCGGGCGGGGCTGCGCGGGCGGGAGTTCCGCGCGCTCTGGGTGGCCGAGGCCCAGTCGGTCGCGGGTGACCAGCTGGCCAGGGTGGCCATCTCCGTGCTGGTGTACGAGCGCACCGCCTCGGCCGGGCTCACCGCGCTCACCTACGCGCTGACCTTCCTGCCCGACATCGTCGCGGGCCCGCTGCTGTCCGGGCTGGCCGACCGCCTGCCCCGGCGGGCGGTGCTGGTGGGCGCGGCCCTGGGCCAGGCGCTGCTGGTGGCGGTGATGGCCGTGCCCGGCGCCCCGCTCGGGCTGGTCGCGGTGTGCGTGGCCCTGGAGGCCGCCGCCCAGGCGCCGTTCAAGGCCGCGCAGACCGCTGAGGCCAGGGTGGTGCTGGGCAACGACGACCTGGCCGCGGGCCAGGCCCGGCTCACCACCCTGCGCGAGGTCGGGCAGCTGCTGGGCCTGGTGGGGGCCGCCGCGGTGGTGGGCCTGCTCGGCACGAGCACGGCCCTGGCCATCGACGCGGTGACCTTCCTGGCCTCGGCCGCCCTGCTGCGCTTCGGGCTCGCCCGCCGCCCGGCCGCGCGCGCGGCGGCACGCGGCACGGCCGCGGTCCGGCTCGCCCCGGACCGGCAGCGCCGCGCGGTCGCGGCGATGTCGCTGCTGGCCGCGCTCACCGTGCTGCCGCACGGTCTGGTCGTCCCCCTGGTGGCCGAGCTGAACGCCCCCACCTGGGCGGTGGGGCTGCTGCTGGCCGCGGACCCGCTCGGGCTGGTGGTCGGCGCCTACCTGTTCTGCAGGCCGGGGCGGTCGCGGGAGTCGCGCAACGCCTTGATCGCCCCGCTCGCGCTGCTGTGCCTGGGCGCCATGGTGCTGTTCGCCACCCGGCCCCACCCGGTCGTCGCCGGGGTGCTGCTCGCCGCCAGCGGGGTCGGCGCGGCGTACCAGATCCTGGCGAAGTCGGCCTACGTGGAGCTGCTCCCCGACGCCGTCACCGGTCGCGCGACCGGGATCGTCCGAACCGGACTGCGCGCCGGGCAGGGGGTGAGCGTGCTCGTCGGCGGGGTGTTGACCGAGCTCACCGGGTCGGCGGCGGTCACGATCGCCCTGGGCGGGGCGGTGGGGGTCGTAGGCTGCGTCGTGGCCGGGGTCCTGTGGGACCGGGGCCGGTCGGTGGCACCGGTGGAGGAGGCGGCGTGAGGTGCGGTCAGTACTCGCGGTTGCGCATCGCGGTGCCCTCCTCGGTGCTCCCGGGCTCGACGGCCGGACCGGTCTCCTGCTGGCGGGACGAACGCCCGCGGCTCAGTACTCGCGGTTGCGCATCTGAGCACCTCCCGATCAGGTCCGGTGCGGCTGGACTGGGTGGGGCGGAGCGCCCCGGGCAGTGTCCCGTCTGCGGCGGAGGCGGACAATGCCCAGTCTGACAACACCGGGTGGCGGCCGCGCGGCCGAGGTGCCGGGCGGGCGCTGGTGGCGGCGGCTGGACCTGGTCTCGCACACCACCCGCCGCGGGCTGCTGTGGATCCTGGCCACCGAGGCCGCGATCGGCGCCTGGGCGGTGGCGGCCTCGGTCGCCGCCGGGGTGCCCGATGGCCTGTCGCTGCGGCTGTTCGCCCTGCTGACCGGGTTCGCGATCATCCACATGGAGGCGACGCGCCCCGCCGAGGAGCGCCGCCGCGCCGCGCACCTGGGCGGCGAGCACATCGACCACACGGGGGTGTGGACCTGCGCGGGGGCGTTCGTGCTGCCGGTGCCGCTGGTCGTCGCCCTGGTGCTGATCATCCGGTTGCGCCGGTACTTCATCGCCCGCAAACCCCCGGGCCGCTACGTGTTCACCACCCTGGCCATCACCTCCTCGGCGCTGGCCACCCAGGCCATCGCCACCGCGACCCCGGTGCACGCCTGGATCCGCGGCGCCGACCTGCCCCCGGACCGGGTCATCGCGGCGGGCGCGGCGGTGCTGGCCGCCTTCGCCGCCTACTACACCGCCCAGACCGCCGTCATCGGTGTCGCACGGGGACTGCGCGGTGACTGGCAGTGGCGGGCGATCCTGGGCGACCGCAAGGAGAACGCCGACCTGGTGATCACCCTGTGCCTCGGGCTGATCGCGGCCTGGGCCGCCCCGGTCGCGTTCGGATTGCTGCTGTTCGCCCTCACCGCCGTGGTCATCGGCTACACCCGGCACACCCAGCGCATCGAGCACCTGGAGCACGAGCGCGACCGCCTGGAGGTCGACGCCCTGCACGACCCGCTCACCGGCCTGGCCAACCAGCGCGGCTTTAACCCCGCCGCAGCCCTCGCCCTGGTCGCCGACCAGGCCCGCCGCCGCCCCACCGCCGTGATGATGTTCGACCTGGACCGCTTCAAGGGCGTCAACGACCGCCTCGGCCACCTCGGCGCCAACGAGGTCCTCAAGGCCCTCGCCACCGTCCTGCGCACCACCGTCCGCCGCGACGACCTCGTCTGCCGCTGGGGCGGCGAGGAGTTCACCGTCCTGCTCCCCGGCACCGCCACCGTCGACGCCTGGGCCACCGCCGAACGCATCCGCATGGCCGTCGAGGACATGACCGTCCCCCTCACCAAGGCCGCGGGCGGTCGCACCGAGATCGAAGCGGGCTTCACCATCTCCGGCGGCATAGCCCTCTCCCCCGACCACGGCACCGACCTGGCCACCCTCCAGGAACGCGCCGACTTCGCCCTGGCCGAGGCCAAGGACATGGGCCGCAACCGCATCCGCATCGCCCCCACCCCCGTCCACCCCACCCCCCTCCCCACCCGCCAACCAGCCCACGACCCCCACTAACCCCCACCACACCCTCCACTCCCGACTGTCCACCACCCCCCAAACCTTCCAAGCCGAAGGCGAGCCCCCATCCCCTTAAAGCCGCCGTTAGGCCAACGCCCCGCCCTCTCCCGCAAACCACGGTGCCCAGCCACCACCCCCGGCACCCCCATGCCCCGTGGCGAAGCCCATCCCTAAAAGCCGTCGTTCGGCCAGCCCCACTCCCACCCCGCAACCCATGGTGCCCAGCCCCACCAACCCTCCGGCAACCCCGCCGAAGCTCAGGTGAGCAATTGGTCATGGGCTTTGCTCAGCCCCCGGCCTGACCCAGTCCCGGCCGCTCGTAGATCGGGAGGTGGCGTGTCAAGGGTGGGCAAAGCCCATCGCGAAGCGACGCCGAAGGCGCCCTTGACTCGCCACATCCCGAGTTACGCACTCGCGGCCCCCGAGGACAGGCCCCCACTAGGCCAGGCAACCCCGTCCACACCGAGCCAACCCCTCACCTTCCCACCTCACCCCCGCCCCCACGCCAAGTTATCCACACCCCCCAGGGACCCCCCGTTTTCCATTCTCCCAGCTCACCCCCCACCACGCACCAAGTTGTCCACACCCCCCGGGGACCCCCAACATCCATTCTCCCAGCTCAGCCCCACCCCCACCGAGAGTTGTCCACAGCGTCATCCACCGCGCCCGCCGCGCGGTAGGGTCGGCGCCGTGACTGATCCGCTGGCTCCGCTGCTCGACCTCCCCGGTGTCGCCGAGGCCGTTGGCCGGGCGCGGGAGGCGGTGGCCGAGGTGCACCGGCACCCCACGAACCGGCGGGGGTGGCCCGCGACGTCGGCGGAGGCGTCGGTGCGGGCGGCGCGGGCGTCGGCGGTGCTGGACGGGGGTGACCCGGAGATCCCCGAGGAGGGCGGGGTCAGCGACCCGACCACGGCGGGCGCGCTGCGGGTGGCGGAGGCGCTGGGGCCGCTGCTGGCGACGTGGGAGCGGGCGCCGATGCAGGCGCTGGCCCGGTTGCACGTGCTCGCGGCGGCGGACCTGGTGCCCGAGGGGGAGGAGCTGGGCCGCCCGCGCGGGGGCTCCGGCGTGGCGTCCCGGCTGGACCTGCTGGCGACCCTGGTGGCGGGCGGCTCCAAGGCCCCCGGCCCGGTGCTGGCCGCGGTCGTGCACGGCGAGCTGCTGGCGCTGCGGCCGTTCGCGGCCGCCAACGGCGTGGTCGCCCGCGCCGCCGCCCGGCTGACCACGATCCAGACCGGTCTCGACCCCAAGGGCCTCGCCGTCCCCGAGGTCTTCTGCATGCGCCAGGCGCAGCGCTACCGCGACTCGGCCGACGCCTTCGCCCTCGGCGGCGAGGACGGCGTCGCGGGCTGGATCACCTTCTGCTGCGAGGCCCTGGTGGCGGGCGCCAAGGAAGCCACCGGCATCGCTGAGGCCGCCGTCGCCCCCTGACCCGCGCGGCAGGGCATCCGGGACCACGACCAGGGACAGCGCGGCGAAGGGCCACGGGACAGCGCAAGGTCAACGGCGCGTGCGCCAAGTTGAAGCGCTCTCGCCACGCATGACGGTCCGCCGGGGCTGACACACCGGCGAGGGACGGCACCGCCCGGGCCACGTCGGCGGGACGTGGCCCGGTGGGCGGTCAGGCCGTCGCCGCGCCGGTGGCGTTGAGCAGGCCGAGGGCCTGGCGGACGTGGCCGTTGGTGTCGGCCAGCGCCTTGGTGGCGGCGTCCACGGGGACCCCGGAGAGCAGGTGGACCATGGCCACCTTGAGGTCGCCCTGGGCGGCGATCAGGGCCGCGGAGCACTCCTGCTGGTCGAGGCCGGTGGCCTCGCGCAGGATGCGCAGGGTGCGGCCGCGCAGCTTGGCGTTGGAGGCGCGCATGCTGACCATCAGGTTGGAGTAGGTGCGGCCCATCTTGATCATCACGGCGGTGGAGAACGCGGTGAGGACGATCTTCTGGGCGGTGCCCGCCTTCATCCTGGTGGAGCCGGAGATGGCCTCCGGGCCGGTGTCGATGGTGATGTGGACGTCGACGCCCGGGGGGCGCACGGCGTCGGGGTTGTTCGACACCAGGGCGGTGGTGGCGCCGAGCTCGCGGGCGGCGGCGAGCGCGCCCAGCACGAACGGGGTGCGCCCGGACGCGGCCAGGCCCAGCACGAAGTCGCCGGGGCGGGCGTCGCGGACCATCTCCGCCGCGCCCGCGCGGTCGTCGTCCTCGGCGCCCTCGGCGGCGGTGGCGAACGCCCCGGAGCCGCCCGCGTGGTGCACCTGGAACCAGCCGTCGGGGATGTTGAACGTCGGCTTGAGCTCGGCGGCGTCCAGGGTGGCCAGCCTGCCGGAGGTGCCCGCGCCGACGTAGTGCACGCGGTGGCCGGTGCGCAGCGCCTCGGTGGCGGCGTCGACCGCGCGGCTCAGGTGCGGCAGGGCCGCCGCGACCGCCCCGGGCACCAGGTGGTCCTCGGTGTTGATCGTGCGCAGGATGTCGAGGGTGGACATCCGGTCGATCTCGGCGGTGCGCGGGTTGCGCCGCTCGGTGGGGGACTCGACGTGGACCACCTGCCGAGGCACGGTCATGGTTGCCTCCCCCTTCTGCCCAGCGCGAACCCGCGCACCCTGGATCACTTCCCGGTCTCCCTCGGCTTGCGGCGCCCGTCGTGCCTGGTCTCCAGCCGGTGCGCGCCCACGGCGTCCCTGGTGGAGTCCAGCGCCTGGATCGAGGTGTCCAGGTGGTGCTGGGCGACCCCGATGAACAGGCAGTCGACGACGGTGAGCTGGGCGATGCGGCTGGCCGTGGCGCCCGAGCGGAACGTGGTCTCGCGGGCCGCGGTGGTCAGCACGTGGTCGGCCACCTCGGCGATCGGCGAGGTCGGGTAGTTCGTCAGCGCGACGGTGGTGGCCCCGTGCTCGCGGGCCACCCGCAGCGCCTCGACGGTGTCGGCGGTGGCGCCGGTGTGCGAGATGGCGATCGCCACGTCGCCCTGCTTGAGCACCGCCGCGGAGGTCAGCATGATGTGCGTGTCGTTCCAGGCGAAGCTCACCCGGCCGATGCGGTGCAGCTTCTGCTGCAGGTCGGCGGCGACGAACGCGCTGGCGCCCACGCCGTAGACGTCCACCCGGCCCGCGGTGGCCACCGCGCCGATGACCTCGGTCAGCACGGCGACGTCGAGCTGCTCGGCGGTCTCCTCGACCGCGCGGGCGTCGGCGAAGGTCACCTTGCCGACCACGGTCTTGAGGTCGTCGTCCGGGGCGATCTCGCCGCCGAGGTCGCGGTCGACGCGGGCCTCGGAGCGGGCGGTGTCGGCCGCGAGCGCGATGCGCAGCTCGGGGTAGCCGCCGACGCCGATGGCCTTGCAGAACCGGGTCACGGTGGTCTCGCTGGTGCCCGCCGCCTCGGCGACCTCGGTGATGCTGCGCCGGGCCACGGTGTGCGGGCTGTCCAGCACGACCTTGGCGACCCGCTGCTCCGCTCTGGCCAAGCCGGGCAGGAGCGAGCGAATGCGGACCAACGGGCTGGACTCGCTGTGTTCTGTCGTCGTCATGTCACTCGCACTCAGGTCGGAAACTTACCAACAGTATAGGGGTCGAACGTGGTGGTGCGCGTCGACCGGGCGGGGGGCCACCCGGACGGTCGTGCGACCGCCGCCGCCCCTGTGCGGGGCTTGCCCACGGAATCGCTGGTCGGGTGCAGTTTGTTAGCGTCCAACCTTCATCGAGTTCGCGGGCGCCACCCGAGCGGTCTCAACACGTGGGGTTCTTTCTCACCGTTGAGCAGCGTCCGATCACCGTCGGTTACGACTATGGCGTCAACGGCGATCCCCCGGCCGGTGTAACGACTATCCGTGGTGGATCGCCAACGCAGGGTGACATCCCGACCTGGTGGGACGTCGCCGTCAACCCTCCACCAACTGCGGTGCCCCGATCCCGCGAGCTGCTCCGTTCGGCCCACCGGCGCGCCGGGCCCGGTCGCCCGCACGGCGACGGGCGTCCACACCTGACCGTCGGTGCTCGACTCCAGCACCAGCACGTCGGTCTGCTCGGTGTCCACGAACGCGTCGAACCGCACCCGCATCGGCCTCCTCGCGGTCAGCGCAGGGGTGGTCAGGGTCGCCGTGGTCGCGTCGCCCGGCGGGGCCCACCAGGCGTCCGGCCCGACCCGCGGGCGGACGGCCATGGCGAGTGACAAACCGGATGCCAGCCGTTCGCGTGCCACGTTCACGGATCCCCACTCCCTGGTCGGGTGAACCCTGTTTGTCAGCAGGACCGCGATCGAGCGCGACGCCGGGTCGATGACCAGCGACGTCCCGGTGAAGCCGGTGTGCCCGGCGGTGCGCGGCCCGGACAGCCCGCCCATGTACCAGCGCTGGTCGAGCTCGAAGCCGAGGCCGTGGTCGTCGCCGGGGAAGGCGGCGTTGTAGTTGGTGAGCATGGTCGCGACCGTCTCGGGCCTGAGCACGCGCACGCCCCCGTAGCTGCCGCCGTTGAGCACCATCTGCCCCAGGACGGCCAGGTCGGCGGCGGTGGAGAACACGCCCGCGTGCCCGGCGACCCCGCCCAGCGACCACGCGTTCTCGTCGTGCACCTGCCCCCGCACCAGCCCGCGCGGCGGGGCGGTCTGGAACTCCGTCGCCGCGATCCGGCCCAGCTTCTCCGCCGGCGGGTTGTACCCGGTGTCGACCAGGCCGAGCGGTCGGGTGATCCGGTCGGCGACGAACCGGTCCAGGGTCCGGCCGCTCAGCCGCTCGACCAGCACGCCGAGGGTGATCAGGTTGAGGTCGGAGTAGGTGTAGGTGGACCCGGGCGGGGTCACCGGCGCCCGCTCCAGCACGGCCCTGATCCGCGACGGCGGGTCCGGCCAGTCGCGCCAGAGCGGGATGAACGGCTCCAGGCCCGAGGTGTGGGTGAGCAGCTGCCGGACGGTGATCGCGGCCTTGCCGTTGACCCCGAACTCCGGCAGGTAGGCCGCGACCGGCCGGTCGACCGCCACCTTCCCGTCCTCGACCAGGCAGAGCACGGCCACCGAGGTGAACAGCTTGCTCACCGACGCCACGTCGAAGATCGTGTCCGGCCGCATCGGCACCTGCTGGTCCGCGGGCAGCTCGGTGCCCGCGGCGTCGGCGTAGCGCAGCGCCTGGCCCGTGGCTGTCCGGTCCACCACGACACCGTGGTGGACCAGGAGGGTGACCGCACCCGAGAACAGCGGGTGCGCGGGTGAGGGCCGCGTCCACCCCGCGATCGCCGCGTCCGCCTCCCGGATCGGCCCCGGGTCCAGCCCGACCTGTTCCGGGCTCCCCGGCCGCAGCACCGTCGACGCGGGCGCGAACCCCGCCTGCGGCAGGTCGAAGCGCCCCTCGGCGCGCCCACCCGGCCGCGACTGCTCGGCCACCGCTACCGCGCTGCTCGCGCTCGCCGCGACGACGAGCAGCGCGCACAGCAGCTTGCCCGGCTTCCATCCCCCCATGGCCACCTCACCGGTAGAGCAGGTGTCGTCTGCGCAGGTCGCGGAACGCGGCCTGCTCCCCGGACCAGGCCGCGACGACCTGGTCCACGCCCGCGCCCGCGTCGACCATGCGCCGCAGCCTGCCCGAGCCCGAGAGCTTGTCGATGTAGCCGTCCGCCCGCCAGGCGAACACGTCGGGGTGCACCTGCCGGGCGGTGACGAGCATGGCCACGGCGGTGCGGATCGCGTCCACCCGGCGCGGGTCGGTGACGTGCACCTGCACGCCGCCGCAGGCCTCGCCGGAGAACTTGCCGAACGTCGGCACGAAGTAGTGCTCGCGGAACCGCACGCCCGGCAGCCCGAGCGCGGTGAGCGCCTCCGCCCACCGCCAGTCGATCCCCGGGGCGCCGATGATCTCGAAGGGCCGGGTGGTCCCGCGCCCCTCGGAGAGCACCGTGCCCTCGAACAGGCAGGTGCCGGGGTAGAGCAGGGCGGTGGTCTCGGTCGGCACGTTCGGGCTCGGCAGCACCCACTGCTGGCCCGTCTCGGCGAACAGCTGGTCCCGCCGCCACCCGCGGACCCGCACGACCTCCAGCCGGGGCAGGCGCCCGCCCCCGGTGTCGGCGGGCAGGAACTCCGCGTCGAACAGCCCGGCCAGCTCCCCGACGGTCATGCCGTGCTGCTGCGCGATCGGCTTGCGGCCCACCCCGGAGGCGTACGCGGGGTCGAGGGTGGGGCCGAACGCCTCACCGCCGACCGGGTTGGGCCGGTCGAGCACGACGAACCCGGCCCCGGTCACCGCCGCGGCCGCCATCGCCGTGTACATGGTCCAGATGTAGGTGTAGAAGCGGGCGCCGATGTCGGCGATGTCGAACACCACGGTGTCCACGCCCGCCTTGCGGAACTGGCCCGCCAGGGACTCGGTGGTGGCGCCGTAGGCGTCGAACACGGGCAGCCGCGTGCGCGGGTCGAGGTAGTCGCCCTCGGACCCGCCCGCCTGGGCCGTGCCCCGGAACCCGTGCTCCGGGCCGAACACCGCCAGCGGCCGGAGCCCCGCGGCCACCATGGAGTCGACCACGTGCGTGCCGTCGCCCAGCACGCCGGTGGGGTTGGACACCACGCCCAGCTTGCGACCGGCCAGGGGCCGCCAGCGCTGGGCGGCCAGCAGGTCAGCGCCGGTGGTGACCCGGCCCGCGGGCGGTGTGCCCGGCCGCGCGGGCTGCTCGGCGGCCGCCGGGGCGGCGGCCGCGGTGAGCAGCGGGGCGGCGAGCGCGGTGGAGGTGAGGAAACGTCGCCTGTCCACCGGGGGCTACCAGGTCAGGCCGTGGTCGAAGGCGTAGCGCACCACCGACGGGTTCGCGCCGTCCGGCACGTCCACCGGCAGCTTGCCGCGCGGGGACACCTCGCCGAAGAGCACTTTGGTCAGCGACTCCAGGGACACCGCGCGCCAGGAGTAGGTGGCCACCCAGGTCGGCGCGTCGACGAACCCGGCGTCGTAGGGCACCTGCGCCGCCACCGCGATCACCGGCTTGCCCGTCCCGAGCAGCGCGGTGAGCAGGGCGCGCTGGTCGGGGTTGCCCGCGAGGTTGTTCGTCAGCACCACGACGGCGTCGTGGGACTGCGCCGCGCTGACCGCGCCCGCGATGGTGGTGGCGTTCGGCTTGAGACCGGTCGCCAGCGGGGTCGCCTGCACGCCGCGCGCGGCGATGCTGGCGGCCAGGTTCGCGGGGGAGTTCGCCGGGGTGACGGTGTCACCGATGCCCGCCACCAGCACCTTCTGCGGCTTGGCGCGCAGGGGCAGCAGGCCCGCGTCGTTGCGCAGCACCGTCGTCGTCTTGTCGGTGAGCCGCTGGATGGCGGCCTTGTTCGTCGGGATGCCCACCCGGCGGTCCACCGCGCGCTCGTCGACGAACGGCTTGGCCAGGATGCCGCGCTTCCACTTCAGCGCCAGGACCCGGCGCACCGACTCGTCGATGCGCTGCTCGGTGAGCCTGCCGCTGCGCACCGCGTCGAGCACCGAGCGCTGCGCCAGCCCCAGGTCCACCGGCATCAGCAGCTGGTCCACCCCGGCCTCCAGGGCGCGCACCGGGATCTCGGCGTCGCCGAACATCTCCCGCACGCCCTGCATGCCCAGCGAGTCGGTGACCACGACGCCCCGGTAGCCCAGCTCCCCGCGCAGCAGGTCGGTGATGATCGGCTTGGACAGGGTGGCGGGCACCCCGCTGGGGTCCAGGCTGGGGAACTGGATGTGCGCGGTCATGATGACGTCGATGCCCGCGTCGACCGCGGCCCGGAACGGCGGCAGGTCCACCGCGCGCCACTGCTCGGCCGTCCGGTTGATCACCGGCAGGCCGGTGTGGCTGTCGGTGGCCGCGTCGCCGTGGCCGGGGAAGTGCTTGGCCGCCGAGGACACCGTCTCCGTCGGCTTGCCGCTGGCCTGGTAGCCGCGGACCTCAGCGCCCACCAGCGCGCTGGCCAGGTCCGGGCGGGCGCCGAAGGAGCGGGCGCCGATCACCGGGTTCTGCGGGTTGGAGTTGACGTCGGCCACCGGGGCGAAGTCCTGGTTGATGCCCATCGCGCGCAGCTCGTGGCCGTTGACCGCGGCCAGGGTGCGCGCGTCGGCGGTGCTGCGGCCCGCGCCGACGGCCATGCTGCTGGGGAACTCGGTGGCGGGTGCCTCCACCCGGGTGACGTTGCCGCCCTCCTGGTCGATGCTCACCACCAGCGGCAGGTGCGGCGCCGAGGTGAGCGCGGCGCGCTGCAACCCGTTGGAGAACGCCGCGAGCTGGCGCGGGTTGTCGACGTTGTCCGTGCCGCTGTTGTTGAAGTAGATGACGCCGCCGACCTGGTAGCGGCGCACCACCTCGGCGGCGGTGTCGACGCCGTAGTGCGCGCGGTTGGTCGCGTTCACCTCGTCGGCGGACTTGCCCCAGACCGTCGCGACGAACAGCTGCCCGACCTTCTGCTCCAGGGTCATCCTGCGCAGCACGGCCTCGGTCCAGGACACCTGCGCCGTCTGCTCGGCGTCGGTGACCTGGGTGGGCGGCTCGGGCGCGGCGGCCGAACTGGTCGGCGCGGCGAGCGCGGCGGCGGTGAGGGTGGCCGCCGAGGCGGTGAGCGCGCGGCGGACGGACCGGTGAACGGGCACCACGGCCTCCTGGGTGAGCTGAAACTTGTTCACCAAGAACAAGTGTTCAGCGGCAAGTTACCCACGTGGACCGGGTGCGTGTCAACGGGTTGACGTGGCGGTTGTGGACAACCCGCCCGCGGCGGGGAGGGGGCCGGAACGGATCGGGCGCCCCCGCTCCGGGGAGCGGGGGCGCCCGGGGTCCGTCCGCGCGGACAGCTCGGTCTACCAAGCGTGCAACGGTGTCGTACAACTCTGGCCTCGGCGTCCGGCGTCCCGGTACGCAGGCCCCGGACGACATGCCTCCCGCGGCGTGCTGCGCGTGGGTGCTCCGGTGTCCGCGCACGGAGATCGCTTCGGGGTGGCGCCTGGCTCCTCTTCGCCGGGGCCCTGGCCTCCGCGATGTCCGCCCCTCCTTTGTACCCAGTGGCGCAGGTCACTTCAAGGGCTCGTTCGGGTGCACCGGTCAAGGTCCCCCGACGGGTCGATGCGCACTCCGCGTGCGCGTACCCTCCACCGGCCGTGGACCCGGTTCTGCCTTGCGGGGCAACCTAACCGGGTCAGCGCCTGCGCCTGCGCTGCAACCCGTACCAGGCTGCGCCCGCGGTGGCCACGGTCGCGACCGCGCCGATCCCGATCCCGATGGCCGTCCCGGACCGCCCGCGCAGCGGCACCGGCTTGGAGAACGTCAGCACCGGCCACTGCCGCTCGACGGCCACCTTGCGCAGGCCCCGGTCGGGGTTGACCACCGACGGGTGCCCCACCGCCTCCAGCATCGGCAGGTCCGTGCTGGAGTCGGAGTAGGCGTGGCTGGCGGCGAGGTCGTAGCCGTTGCGCTCGGCCAGTTCCCGCACCGCGGCGGCCTTCTGCGGGCCGTAGCAGTAGAAGGCGATCTCGCCGGTGTAGCGGCCGTCCACCGCGACCATCTCGGTCCCCACGCTGTGCGTCGCGCCGATCATCCGCGCGATCGGGGCCACGATCTCGGCCCCCGACGCCGACACGATCACCACGTCGCGCCCGTCGGCCCGGTGCTCGGCGACCAGCGCGGCGGCCTCGGCGTAGACCAGCGGGTCGACCACGTCGTGCAGCGCCTCCTCGACGATCGAGCGCACCTGCGCCACGTCCCAGCCGGTGCACAGCGAGGTCAGGTGCGCCCGCATCCGCGCCACCTGCTCGGCGTCCGCACCGGAGGCGGCGAAGACCAGCTGCGCGTAGGCGCTGCGCAGCACGCCCCGCCGGTTGATCAGGCCGCCCTGGAAGAACGGCCTGCTGAACGCGAGCGCGCTCGACGCGGCGATCACGGTCTTGTCGAGGTCGAAGAAGGCGGCTGCCCGGCAGGCCGCCGCGCCGCGACCCGCCTCAGCGCCCGGGGTGCTCACCCGGTCAGCATAGGAGCCCCGCGCCCAGCAGCGCCGTGGCACGCACGGGCGTAGGGGGTACGGGTGCGGGTTCCCGTGTTCGAGCGGCGTTCTCGCGCGTTCAGTGCCCAGCGGGCGCCCGGAGGGGATACAGTATCCCTGCCCGGCCTTCGAGCCGGGGCGGTTCAGTCCGACCCCCCGGGGCTGAACCTCTGACGACCCCCGCCCCTCCCCCCTGGCGGGGGTCGTCCCTTTTCCCGCAGCGGGTCCGGCCGGTCGACCCGGCCGGACCCGCCGCCGGGCCGCGGTGTCCCGCGGCGTCCCCACCCCCGGGGCAGCCCGTCCGTTCCCCCGCTCCTGCTCGCAGCGCTTGTCCCATGCGCTTGTGTGCATGGGAATCGTGCTCGCATGTGCACGGGAACCCTCCCGCAGCCTGGCACGGGGGTACGACAAAAGCCCGCTGTGGCGCCGTTCGGGGTGCTGGGTTGTCCACAGGCCCCCGAGCTGTCCACAGGTTCGCGGCGTCCCTTCCGCGCCACCGCCGGACTTCCGATCCTGGTCGCAGCGGGTCCGCCGGGTCCGCGACGACCCGAGGAGGAAGCCGTGGAACGACCTGTGGTGTGCGTGCGCGACACCGAGCTGGTGGCCGAGGTGCTGCGCACCGCGGCGGCCGCCGGGGTGGAGGCGCACCGGGTCGGGGGCGTGGAGGGGCTGCGGGCGCACTGGTCCGCCGCCCCGCTGGTGGTGCTCGACGCCGCCGTGGCGCAGGAGTGCCACGCGGCGGGCCTGCCGCGGCGGGAATCCGTCGTGCTCGTCGGTTCGGACCCACCCGCGGCGGCGGTGTGGGAGTGGGCGGTCGCGCTCGGGGTCACCCGCGTGGCGCGGCTGCCCGCCGAGCGCACCTGGCTCACCGGCGCCTTCGCCGACGCCGCCGACACCCCGGCCGGGGCGGCGGGCCGGGTGCTCGCCGTCGTCGGCGGCCGGGGCGGCGCGGGCGCGTCCACCTTCGCCGCCGCGGTCGGGCTCTCGGCGCTGGAGCTGGGCTGCGGCGCCCTGCTCGTCGACTGCGACCCGCTCGGCGGCGGGCTCGACCTGGTGCTGTCCGCCGAGGATCAACCGGGCCTGCGGTGGCCCGACGTGCGGCTGCGCTCGGGCCGGGTGCCCATCGCCAGCCTGCACTCCGCGCTGCCCGGCACCACCCGCGCGGGTGCCCGGCTGACCCTGCTGTCGGGTTCCCGCGACGGCGAGGGCCCGGCACCGGAGGCGGTCGCCGCCGTCGTCGAGGCCGGGCGCCGGGGCGGGGAGACGGTCGTGTGCGACCTGCCGCGCGCACCCGACGCCGCCGCGCACGCCGCGCTCGACCGCGCCGACCTCGTCGTGGTGGTGGTGCCCGCGGAGGTGCGGGCCGTCGCGGCCGCCCGCCGCGTCGTGGCGCACCTGCACGACCGGGGCGCCCGGCCGCAGCTCGTGGCGCGCGCCCCCGGGCCCGCCGCGCTGCGCCCGGAGGCCGTCGCGGAGGCGGTCGGCATCCCGCTGCTGGCCGTCGTCCGCACCGACCCGGCGGTGGCCCGCTCGGTGGAGGAGGGCAGGTTCCGCGTCCGCCGCTCGCTCGGCCAGGGCGCCCGGGCGGTGCTGCGCACCCTCGCGACCCCGCCCACCAGCCGGGTGCCCCGCGCCCGCTCGTTCCTCGTCCGGGTCTGAGACCGGGCACCCGCACGGGAGGAGAGCACCATGCCGGACCTGGTCGACCGCGTCCGCAGGCGGCTGGCGGGCCGCGAGTCGGGCGTCACCGCCGCGGCGGTGGCCGAGGCCGTGCGCGCCGAGGCGGCGGGCGTCCTGGGCGACCACGACGTCCTCGCCGCGCTGACCCTGCTGGAGCAGGAGTTCGTCGGCGCCGGGCCGCTCGAACCGCTGCTGCGCGACCCCGCCGTCACCGACGTCCTGGTCACCGCGCCCGACCAGGTGTGGGTCGACGGCGCGCAGGGGTTGCGGCGCAGCGCGGTCCGCTTCGCCGACGAGGACGCGGTGCGCTCGCTGGCGCAGCGCCTGGCGATGGCCGCGGGCCGCCGCCTCGACGACGCCCAGCCGTTCGTCGACGGGTGGCTGCCGCACGGGCCCACCGGGGGCCGGGTGCGCGTGCACGCGGTGCTGGCGCCGGTCGCGGCGGCGGGCACCTGCCTCTCGCTGCGCGTGCTGCGGCCCGCCACGCACGACCTGGCCGCGCTGGCTGCGTCCGGCACCATCGACGCTGAGGTCCACCGCGTCCTGGTCGCGGTGGTGCGCGCCCGGCTGGCCTTCCTGGTCACGGGCGGCACCGGCTCGGGCAAGACCACGCTGCTCGCCGGTCTGCTCGGGCAGGTGCCCGCGGGCGAGCGCGTGGTGTGCGTGGAGGACGCGGGGGAGCTGCACCCGGACCACCCGCAGTTCATCCGCCTCATCGCCCGGCCGCCCAACGTCGAGGGCGCGGGCGCGGTGACGCTGCGCGACCTCGTCCGCCAAGCGCTGCGCATGCGGCCCGACCGGATCGTCGTGGGCGAGGTGCGCGGCGCCGAGGTGTGCGACCTGCTCATGGCGCTCAACACCGGCCACGACGGGGGTGCGGGCACCGTGCACGCCAACTCGCCCGCCGAGGTGCCCGCGCGGCTGGAGGCGTTGGCGGCGCTGGGCGGGCTGTCCCGACCGGCCCTGCACAGCCAGCTGTCTGCGGCGATCCAGGTGGTCCTGCACATGCAGCGGCACCCCGCCGGGCCACGTCGGCTGGTGGAGATCGCACTGCTGGACAGAACGCCGTCGACGACCACGACGACGACCGTGTGGCGGAACGGAACCTGGCACCCGGCTCGCCGCGCCTTGGAGGCCCTGCTCGCAGCACCCGCATCAGCGGAAGGATGTGAGCGCACGTGAACACGCTCAGTCCACAGTGGCCACTGGCACTCAGCGCGGTCGCGCTGCTGTTGTGGCCCCGCGCTGGAGCGGCGCGGCGCCTGCGTTCCTTGCGGGGCGCCGGTGCGCGCGCACTGGTCGTGCCCACACCTCGCACTGGTGTCGTCGCGCTCGTGTGCGCTGTCGTCGGGTGGATCGCGTTCGGGCTCGGTGGCGCCATCTCCGCGGTCATCATCGGGATCACCGTTCGCCGGAGGCGGGCAGCGCAGCGGGGAGCGCGCGAAACCCTCGCGGGCATCGAGAGCTTCGCCGAAGCGGTGCGCGCCCTCGTCGCCGAGCTGGCCACGGGCGCGCACCCGGCGACCGCGGCGGAGCGGGTGTCCGCCGACGCCGACGCGCTGCCCGCCAAGGCCTTGCGGGCCGCCGCGACGGCGCTGCGCCTCAACACCGACGTCGAGGCCGCACTCGCTGACGCCGACCTGCCACCCACCCTCGCCCCGGCGGCGCGGCGGGTCGCGCGGGCGTGGGCGCTCGCCGCGCGGCACGGCCTGCCGCTCACCGACGTCCTGCACGCCGTCCGCCTCGACCTCGACCACCGGGCGCGCTTCGCGCGACAGGTGTCGGCCCGCATGGCCGGTCCGCGCAGCAGCGCCACGGCACTGGCGAGCCTCCCCGTCGTGGGCGTCCTGCTCGGGCAAGCGGCGGGGGCCGATCCGCTGCACGTGTTCACCACCCCGCTCGGCCACGTCTTCCTCGTCCTCGGCACCGGGCTCGTCGCCGCCGGGCTGGCGTGGACGTCCCGCCTCACCAACCAAGCGGTCTTCCACTGACCGCCCACCGCAAGGAGGAAGCCATGAGCGCAGCCCTGCCGCTCGCCCTGATCGCCCTGGCTGTCTGGACGAGCGGGCCACCCAGGACAGCCGCCGCCCGGCTCACCGCGTTGCGGCCCCGTCCTGACCCGCGTCGGGAGACCCGGCTCCCGCTGCCGTGGCTGGTCTGCGCGGCCGGGACCGCGGTGGGGTGGTCCTTCGGCGGTGCTCTCCTCGCGGCCGTGGCGGGTGCGGGCGGCTGGTGGGGCGCGACGCGACTGCTGCGCCCGCGCCCGCCGCCGGTCGACCAGCTCGGCGTGGCCGCGGGGTGGGACCTGCTCGCGGCCTGCCTGGTCGCCGGCCTGCCCGTGCCCACCGCGGTCCGGGTCGTCGCCGACGACCTGCCGGAGCGGGCGGGGGCCGTCCTGCGCGGCACCGCCGACCTGCTCGCCATGGGGGCCGACCCGGCGACGGCGTGGGCGGGTGCCCTGGAGTGCCCGGAGACCGCCGAGCTGGCCCGGGGTGCCCGGCGCAGCGCCCGCTCCGGTGCCGCGCTCGCCGGGGTGGCCAGGGACCTGGCCGCGGGCGCCCGGGAGCGGGTGGCCGACCTGGCGGAGGAGAAGGCGCAGCGGGCGTCGGTGCGGGTGACCGGGCCGCTGGGGCTGTGCTTCCTGCCCGCGTTCCTCTGCCTGGGGATCGCACCGGTGGTCATCGGGGTGGTGTCCCGGTTGGCCGCGCACTTCTGACGAACACCGACACACGACCAGGAATCCAAGGAGAGCAGACGTGGACGAGACAGGAACAGCGCACGAGGCAGCGGCTGATGGCGCAGTGGCGGAGGAGATCGAGGGGACAGCGGTGGACCCGGAACGGGCTCCCGGCCCCGCGGGTCGCAGCGATCCCGGGATGACGACCGTCGAGTACACGCTCGGGACGGTGGTCGCCGCGGCCTTCGCCCTGGTGCTGCTCAACGTCATCGAGGACGGGAAGGTGCTCAAAGCGATCAACGACCTCATCCTCGGCGCCATCAACTCCGCGACGTGAGCCGCGACGGCGCGTGCCCTCGGTGCTCGTGGCCGGGCCTCGGTGCGCGGGGACGGGACATGAGGGGTGATCGCGGGGCGGTGACCGTCGAGGCGGCCATCGCGCTCGGGGCGGTGGTGATGGTGCTCGCCTTGGTCCTCACGGGCATCGCCGCCGTCACCGAGCAGGTGCGGTGCGTCGACGCCGCCCGGGAGGCCGCTCGCCTGGCCGCGCGGGGGGAACCCGAGCGCGGCCAGGCCGCGGCCGCCGCGATCGCCCCGGACGGCGCGGAGGTCACCGTCACCCGCAGCGGCGACGAGATCACCGCGACGGTGCGCGTCCCCGCGGCCGCGGGGTTGTTGCCCGGGGTCACGCTCAGCGCGGACGCGTACGCCATCGCCGAGCCGGAGGAGGTCGTGGTGCCATGACCACGACTGGGTTTGCGGGCGAGCAGTCCGGTGCTGTCACCCGGCGGCGCTCGGTCGGCCACTTCGTTCTCTGCGCGCTCGCTCGCAGGTTGGCAGCGACCACGGCGTTGTCGGAGCGGGGGGGGGTGATGCGGTGACACCGTGCGGAAGAAGAACGCGAGGCAGTGATGGTGCACAGGACAGGAGCGCCGCTGAGCAGGAGAGGAGTGCAGCCGTACAAGAGAGGACTGACGGTGCGGGAAGGGGAAAGGAGGACGATGGGTATGCGACCGTGTGGTCCGTCGGGCTGATCGCCGTGGTGGTCGCCGCCGCGTGGGCCGGTGTCGTGCTCGGGTTGGTCGTCGTCGAACGGCACCGCGCCGAGGCGAGCGCCGACCTCGCCGCGCTCGCCGGGGCGGTGCGGGCCGTCGAGGGGGAACGGGGTGCTTGCTCCGCCGCCGGGTGGGTCGCCGGTCGGATGGGCGTGGAGCTGACCGGGTGCCGGGTCGAGGGGGCCGTGGTCGCCGTGGACGTGCTCGGGCGCGCCCCGGGGGTGCTGGGCGGCTTCGGTCGCGGACGCGCGGCTGCGCGGGCGGGACCGGTCGAAGCGGGGCAAGCGGTCGTCGGCGGGCGGTGAGCGGCATCACCGACACTGGTCACCGCGCGCCGCGCTCGGCTGCTCGCAGGGCGTGACCGCCGCCGTTGTCGCAGGTGGACAGCGGTGCGCCGGGGGTCGGCGCGGGGGGAGCGGGCGGGTTCGGCGCTGCTCGACCGGGTGACGCGGGCGGCGGCGGTGACCGGTCGGCCCGGTTTAGCCCCGGCCGACACCGCACCCGGCGCTCACCTCTCCAGAACGACCAGTGGTCGACAGGGGCGTTCCGCCCGGGCCGCCGATGCCGTTGAGTCTGGTGTCGAGGGACCGGCCCGGTCCCGCCCACCCGAGGAGGCAGCGCCCGAGATGATCAGCAGCGACAGGTCGGACAGCTGGCGCAGGGCCTTCCAGGTCGAGCTCCGGGCGGAGGCCATCGGCCTCGCGTTCCGCGGCTGGCCGGTGCTGCCCGGCACCTACCCGGCCGGGTCGGTGTGGGCGGGGCGCGACGGGTACGCGGCCTCCGGTCCGGTGCCGGTGCACGCGGACTGGCAGGCCAGGGTCGGCACCGCCGCCGAGGTCGTCGCGACCTGGTGGACCGGGCAGCCCCACAGCCTGCTGCTGGCCACCGGCGCCGGGTTCGACGCCATCGAGGTGGACGTCGACCTCGGGCGCGAGGCGGCCAGGGTGCTGCGGTCGGTCGGCGTCCCCGTGCCGATCATCGGCACCCCGGACAGCCGCTGGCTGTTCCTGACCACCTCCGGCGGCGCGCTCGGCACCGACCTCGCCGCCGCGGGCGCCGTCCTGCACGGCGCGGGCGAGTGGATCACCCTGCCGCCCAGCCCGGCGGCGCACGGCGTCGTGCACTGGCGGGTCAAGCCGGAGGTGTGCGGGTGGCGCATCCCCGACTCCCGCACGGTGCAGGACGCGCTGCTGACCGCGCTCGGGCTGCCGACCTTCGACAGCCTCGTCACCGAGCTGGTCGCCGCGGACTGACCCGGTCCGCGGTGCACGACAACGACAACTGAACACGACAGACCACAGTGGTCGGTCGCGGCTCGTCCGCCACGAACCGCGCTGACCACCCCCGCCAGTCCAGGTGGCCGAACCCGCTCCCGCCCTTCGCGGGGACGGCCCCGGACCGGCAGCCGACCGAGCACCCGCTGGAGGCGACGCCTCCCGCACCGCGCCCGGTCCGGGACCAGCGGCTCCGCCAGCCGCAGTCGGCGAAACCCGCCCCGGGATGCCAGCGCACGAGACACCGACCGCCTCCCCGGTGTCCGGCCACGGGTAGTCCCTCAGCCGACGGAAGGTCCTGGGCAGCGCTGCGGTGGCAGGCCGATCGCCGCGGGCTCGGTGGGCAGGCAGCGCGCCGGGGTTGAGCGCCGCGAAATCGCGGCGCCCCCCGGCGCTGCTGCGTTTCTCCGGGTGTGTGGGGGCGTGTTTTCTGGGGCGTGCGTTGTGGGGGCCGCTTGCGTGGGGGCCTGTCCTCGGGGCCGCGAGTGTGTAACTCGGTGGAGGCGGAGTCAAGGGCGCCTTCGGCGTCGCTTCGCGATGGGCTTCGCCCACCCTTGACACCGCCTCCACCGAGCTACAAGCGGCCGGGACTGGGTCAGGCCGGGGTTTAGGCAACGCCGTGACTTCTTGCTCAGCTGAGCTTCGGCGGGGTTGCCGAGCCTGGTGGTGGGGCTGGGCACCATGGTTTGCGGGCTGGCGGAGGCGCTGGCCGAACAACGGCTTTAGGGATGGGCTTCGCCACGGGGCATGGGGGGCTTGGTACGTGGGGGTTAGGAGGGGAGGGTGGCTAGGACTGTGGTGAGGACGGCGATGGCGGCGTGTTTGTCGAGGGGGTCGTTGCCGTTGCCGCACTTGGGGCTTTGGACGCAGGAGGGGCAGCCCTCTCGGCAGTCGCAGGCGGCGATGGCGTGGCGGGTGGCGTGCAGCCAGGGGCGGAGGGCGGCGTGGCCCCGGTCGGCGAAGCCCGCGCCGCCGGGGTGGGCGTCGTGGACGAAGACGGTGGGGTGGCCGGTGTCGGGGTGCAGGGCGGTGGAGACGCCGCCGATGTCCCAGCGGTCGCAGGTGGCGAAGAGGGGGAGGAGGCCGATGGCGGCGTGTTCGGCGGCGTGGAGGGCGCCGGGGAGTTGGGAGCGCTTGAGGCCCGCGCGGTGGGGGCCCTTGCCCACCAGGAGGTCCTCGCTGACGGTGTACCAGACGGCCTTGGTGGTGAGGGTGTTCTCGGGGAGGTCGAGGGGGATCTGGTCCAGGACCTCGCCGGTGGGGAGCTTGCGGAGGTAGGCGACCACCTGGGAGGTCACCGCGACGTCGCCGAGGCACACGGTGACGGTGCCGCCGCCGGGCGCCTGGTGCTCCACCGCGGACTGGGTGTGGAGGATGGTGATGTCGACGAGCTCGCGGGGGGAGGTGCTCCAGTCGGGGGTTTCCGCGTGCACCATCGCCAGGCCCGCGTCGAGGTCGAGGTCGTCGACGACGTAGGAGTGGCCCTGGTGCAGGTAGACCGCGCCGGGGTGGACGGTGGCGCAGGCGCTGCCGGGGTTGACGGTGCCGAGCATTCGGCCGGAGTCGGTCTCCACCACGGCGATCTGGTCGCCGCCGGTGCCGCGGATGTCGACGGCGCCGTGCGGGCGGTCGCGCTGGGTCCAGTACCAGCCGTTGGGGCGCCTGCGCAGGGTGCCCTCGGCGGTCAGGTCGGCGAGGACCCGCTCGGCCGCCGCGCCGCCGAAGTCGGGCAGGCAGTCCGGGGTGAGCGGCAGCTCGGCGGCGGCGCACACCAGCTGCGGGGCCAGCACGTACGGGTTGCCCGGGTCGGTGACGGTGGCCTCGACCGGCTTGTCCAGCACGGCCTTCGGGTGGTGGACGAGGTAGGTGTCCAGCGGGTCGTCCCTGGCGACGAACACGACCAGGGAGCCGTCCCCGGCCCGGCCCGCGCGGCCCGCCTGCTGCCAGAACGAGGCGAGCGTGCCGGGGAAGCCCGCCACCACCACCGCGTCCAGGCCCGCGATGTCCACCCCCAGCTCCAGGGCGTTGGTGGAGGCGACGCCGAGCAGGCGGCCGTCGGCCAGGGCGTGCTCCAGCTCGCGGCGCTCCTCGGGCAGGAAGCCCGCGCGGTAGGCCGCGACCCGGTCGGGCAGGTCGGCGGCGACGTCGGCGAGGATCCGCTTGGCGCCCAGGGCGGTGAGCTCGGCGCCCAGCCGGGAGCGGACGAAGGCCAGCGTGCGGGCGCCCTCGATGACCATGTCGGCCAGGATCCTGGCGGCCTCGGCGCCCGCCGAGCGGCGCACCGGGGCGCCGTTCTCGCCGGTGACGGCGTCCAGCAGCGGCGGCTCCCACAGCGCCACCGTGCGGGCGCCGCGCGGTGAGCCGTCCTCGGTGACCGCCACGCAGTCCACCCCGGACAGCCGGGAGGCGGAGGTGGCCGGGTCGGACACGGTGGCCGAGGCGAGGACGAAGACCGGGTCGGACCCGTAGCGGCGGCAGACCCGGCGCAGCCGCCGCAGCAGCAGCGCCACGTGCGAGCCGAACACGCCCCGGTAGGAGTGGCACTCGTCCACCACGACGTAGCGCAGCCTGCGGAAGAACATGGCCCAGCGCTCGTGCGCGGGCAGCACGCCGCGGTGCAGCATGTCCGGGTTGGTGAAGACCCACCGCGAGTGCGCGCGCACCCAGTCCCGCTCGACCAGCGGGGTGTCGCCGTCGAAGGCCGCCGGGCGCACGTCGTCGACGCCCAGGCCGCGCAGGGCGCGCAGCTGGTCGGCGCCGAGGGCCTTGGTGGGGGAGAGGTACAGCGCGGTCGCCTTCGGGTCGGCGGCCAGCGCGGTCAGCACCGGGAGCTGGTAGGCCAGGGACTTGCCGGAGGCGGTGCCGGTGGCCAGCACGACGCTGCGGCCCGCGTGCGCGTGCGACGCGGCCTCGACCTGGTGCGACCAGGGGCGGTCCACCCCGCACCCGCGGAAGGCGGCCACCACCCGCTCGTCGGCCCACGCCGGCCAGTCCACCGCGGCGGCGGCCCGCTCGGGCAGCTCGGCGACGTGGGTCAGCGGGTCCTCGCCGGTCGGCACGCCCGCGAGGACGCGGCGCAGCAGGCGCACCCCGCGGTCGGGTTCCGCGCCCACCGCCAGGTCTGCCTGCTCGATGCGCACCCGCCGATTTTCGCACAGGTGTTCCCGCGACCGGCCCGTCGGCCGCGGCACGCCGTGTGATCATGAGATTTCGATCACACTACGACTGCGTCACATGACGCAGGGTGCACGGTGGTCAACAAGTCGCGTCAGTGATCCGCTTTACCAATAGACTCCGGCGGTGGCCCACTGATTGTGGTGGCGCCCACGTCAAGAAGGGGTCGGTGGGACGTCGTGTGGTAGAGGCGGCCAGCCGGCGCTGAACCCATCAGGCAGATCCTCAGGAGGCCGGATGTCCGGGCAGTTCCTCGCGGCAGATCTGACGCTGACCGGTGGTGACCGCGGCGTGGTCGTCGTGGTCGCCGTGGTCGCCCTCGCCGCGCTCGCCGTGGGATACGTCCTGCTCAAGGAGGTGCTGGCCGCGGGCCAGGGCACCACCACGATGCAGGGCATCGCCAAGGCGGTCCAGGAGGGCGCGGCGGCGTACCTCAAGCGGCAGCGCAACACGCTGCTGGTCTTCGGCACGATCGTGTTCCTGCTGTTGTTCCTGCTGCCGTCGGACAGCTGGGGGGAGCGGATAGGCCGGTCGCTGTTTTTCCTGGTCGGCGCCGTCTTCTCGTTCGCCATCGGCTACCTGGGCATGTGGCTGGCGACCCAGTCCAACCTGCGCGTCGCCGCCGCGGCGACCGAGGCGGGCGGGCGGGAGAAGGCCACCAGGATCGCCTTCCGCACCGGCGGCGTGGTCGGCATGGCCACCGTCGGCCTGGGCCTGCTCGGCGCCGCGGTGGTGGTGCTCGTCTACACCGGCGACGCCCCGAAGGTGCTGGAGGGCTTCGGCTTCGGCGCCGCGCTCATCGCCATGTTCATGCGCGTCGGCGGCGGCATCTTCACCAAGGCCGCGGACGTGGGCGCCGACCTGGTCGGCAAGGTCGAGCAGAACATCCCCGAGGACGACCCGCGCAACGCCGCCACCATCGCCGACAACGTGGGCGACAACGTCGGCGACTGCGCGGGCATGGCCGCCGACCTGTTCGAGTCCTACGCGGTCACCCTGGTCGCGGCGCTGATCCTGGGCTCCACCGCGTTCGGCAGCACCGGCCTGCTGTTCCCGCTGATCGTGCCCGCCCTCGGCGTGATCACCGCGATGCTGGGCGTCTACATCACCAAGGCGCGCCCCGGCGAGAGCGGCCTCACCGCGATCAACCGCTCCTTCTACATCTCCGCGGTCGTCTCGGCCGTGCTGTGCACCGCGGCGGCGTTCCTGTTCCTGCCCAGCTCCTTCGCGGGCACCGACGGCGAGCAGACCGCGACCGCGGGCAGCCCGGCGGTGATCGCGGCCGTCGCGGTGATCATCGGCATCGTGCTGGCGGGCGTCATCCTCTGGCTCACCGGCTACTACACCGGCACCGAGCACAAGCCGGTGCAGGAGGTGGGCCGCACGTCGCTGACGGGCGCGGCGACGGTCGTGCTGTCCGGCATCTCGGTCGGCTTCGAGTCCGCCGTCTACACCGCGCTCGTCATCGGCGCCGCCGTCTACGGCGCGTTCCTGCTGTCCGGCTCGATCGTGGTGGCGCTGTTCGCGGTGGCGCTGGCGGGCTGCGGCCTGCTGACCACCGTCGGCGTGATCGTCGCGATGGACACCTTCGGCCCGGTGTCGGACAACGCCCAGGGCATCGCGGAGATGTCCGGCGACGTCGACGGCGAGGGCGCGCAGATCCTCACCGAGCTCGACGCGGTGGGCAACACCACCAAGGCCATCACCAAGGGCATCGCGATCGCCACCGCCGTGCTGGCCGCGACGGCGCTGTTCGGGTCCTACCAGGACGCCATCGCCAAGGCCTTCGCGTCGGTGGGGGCGAGCTTCACCGACGCGGGCTCGGCGTTCACCTACACGATCACCAGCCCGAACGTCCTCGTCGGCGTGGCCATCGGCGCCGCGGTGGTGTTCATGTTCTCCGGCCTGGCCATCAACGCGGTGACCAGGGCGGCGGGGGCGATCGTGTTCGAGGTGCGCCGCCAGTTCCGGGAGATCCCCGGGATCATGGAGGGCACCGGCAAGCCCGAGTACGGCCGGGTGGTCGACATCTGCACCCGCGACTCGCTGCGCGAGCTGGCCACACCGGGCCTGCTGGCGGTGCTGGCCCCGATCGCGGTCGGGTTCGGCCTGGGCATCGGCCCGCTGGCGGGCTACCTCGGCGGCGCGATCGCGACCGGCACGCTGATGGCGGTGTTCCTGGCCAACTCCGGTGGCGCCTGGGACAACGCGAAGAAGCTGGTCGAGGACGGCAACCACGGCGGCAAGGGCTCCGACGCGCACGCCGCCACGGTCATCGGCGACACCGTGGGCGACCCGTTCAAGGACACCGCGGGCCCGGCGATCAACCCGCTGATCAAGGTGATGAACCTGGTCTCGGTGCTCATCGCGCCCGCGATCGTCACCTTCTCGGTGGGCGCGGACGCCTCCACCGGGCTGCGGGTGGGCATCGCGCTGGTGGCGGTGGTGCTGATCGTCGTGGCGGTCGTGGTCTCCAAGCGGCGCGGCACGGCGATCGCGGAGGAGCCCGCGGCGGCGGGTGCCGGGGCGTGAGCGCGCCGCGGCCGTGACGCCGCGCCGACGGGGCCGGTCCTGAGCAGGTGGGACCGGCCCCGTCGGCCGTCCCGGGCAGGTCGTCGACGGGGTGACCCGCTGTCGCCCGGTCGGGGGTCCGCCCCCGGCCGCGGGCCGTGCGGCGTGCGAGCATTCCCGGGTCCGCCCGGGGACCGCCCCCGGCCGCACCGGAGGAGTCCCCGTGACCCGTCGCCTGGTCGTCGCCGCGGCCGCCGCCCTCGCCCTCGCCGGGTGCGGCTCGACCAGCCAGGGTGACGGGGGCGCGGCGAGCACCACCGCGGCCGCCAGCCCTGTCGACGCGTGGGCGGAGAAGGTGTGCTCCGGGGTGGCCGACGAGTTCACCGAGCTGGCCAAGCAGCCGAACATCGACCCGGGCGACCCGGCCGCGGCCAAGGCGGCGATGGGGGAGTTCCTGGGCAAGCTCGACGGCGCCATGCGCACCATCAAGGCGGCCTTCGCCGACGCGGGCGCCCCGCCGGTGGCCAACGGCGACAAGCTGCTGGCCGACTTCGGCACCCGCATCGACGAGATCACCACGACCATCGGCCAGGCCAGGACCGAGCTCGACGCCACCAGCACCACCGACCCCGCCGCGTTCCAGCAGGGCTTCCTCAAGGTCGCCCAGCAGCTCCAGGCCGTCGGCACGAAGCAGAGCCCGCTGGAGGGGCTCAACGGCGACGCCGACCTGGCCCAGGCCCTGCGGTCGACGCCGAGCTGCGCGGCCATCGGCGGCGGCGCGGGCGCCACCCCCACCTCCTGACGTGCTGCGGGCTGACGTGCTGCGGGCCGCCGCGCTGGTGACCGCGGTGGGCGCGCTCACCGCGGCCTGCACGGGCGCGCCCGGCGACGGCGAGAAGGTCGCCTGGGCGGGCAGGCTGTGCGCCGCGGTCGGCACCGCCGACGCCGTCCTCGCCACCCGCCCGCCGACGGCCGACCCCGCCGACCCGGCCGCCCTGCGCGCCGCCCTCACCGCCTACCTGGGGACCGTCACGGCCGGGCTCGACCAGGTCGTCGACGCCGCCGGGCAGCTGCGCGGCTCACCGGTGCCCGGCGGTGACGCGGTGCTGGACTCCGTCGAGCGCGGGTACCGGGGGCTGCGCGACCCCCTCCGGGCGACGATGACCACGCTGTCGGGTGACCCGAGCCCGGCGGCGACGCTGTCCGCCCTCGCCGACGTGGTGCCCCGGATCACCGCGGGCACGGCCGCGGGCGGCCCCGCGGCGGCACCCGGCCCGGAATTCACCCGATGGTCGCAACAGGCTCCGGAGTGCGCACACGTGCCCGCGCTGCGTGGCTGAACCGATCACGACGGCTTTCCCGCGTCGAACTCTTGTTCTACTCTTCCCCTCGTGGCCCGCCAGCTGTCGATCTTCTCCGCGGAGACCAGCCGACCCCGGCTCGGCGACCTCGCGGGGCTGCTCTGCGGGCCCGCCCAGGTGGTCGTCTTCGCCCGCGCCACGGCCCGCCTCAGCCTGCCCGTGACCGACCAGTGGCGGGCGAACGCCCTGGTCAAGGCCTGTGCCGAGCGCGGCGTGGCGGCCCGGGTGAGCCGCTGCGAGGAGACCGGCGAGACCGGCGTGGGCACCGCCTTCCGGCGCGACCTGGCACCGCTGGCGGCGGCCTGGACCGACCCCGGCGGCAAGGCCGTGCCGCCCGGCTTCCTGCCCGACGGCGGGGTGCTGCGGATGTGGGTGCTCGCCGCGGGCCGCTGGACCGACGGCGGCTACCTGCTGCCGGTCGACCCGGCCGCGCCCGCCACCCACGGGCCGCTGGCCGAGGCGCTGGAGCGCTGCGGGCTGCCGACCACCGCCCCGACCGCGAAGGGCGAGGTCCCGGGCCTGCGGGTGGTCGGCAGGCGCAGGCTCGGGCGGCTGCTGGAGCTGGTCGGGCCGCCCGCCGGACCGGGGTGCGCGGACGTGTGGCCCGCCCCATCCCGGATGCGCGTCGTGTCCTGAGCGTGCTACTGGTGGAAAAGGGGTCATACTCGCCCGGCCCGACGAGGGCGCCCGCGAGGGTCCCGGGTAGGTCTTTTCCCGTTCGGCGTGCACACTGGCAGGCTGTCGGGAGCTAGGTACGGGGTTCACAGAGAGCAGGACGGCGTGGCAGCGACGAAGAGAAGTGCGGGCACCGCGGGTGCCGAGCCCAAGCGGCTGGTGATCGTCGAGTCGCCCGCCAAGGCGCGCAAGATCGCCTCCTACCTCGGGCGCAACTTCGTCGTCGAGTCCTCCCGCGGCCACATCCGCGACCTGCCGCGCAAGGCCGCCGAGGTGCCCGAGCGGTTCAAGGGCGAGACCTGGTCCAACCTCGGCGTCAACGTCGACCACGGCTTCGAGCCCATCTACATCGTGACCCCGGACAAGAAGTCCACCGTCACCGAGCTCAAGGGCCTGCTCAAGGACGTCGACGAGCTCTACCTCGCCACCGACGGCGACCGCGAGGGCGAGGCGATCGCCTGGCACCTGCTGGAGGCGCTCAAGCCCAAGGTGCCGGTGCGCAGGATGGTCTTCCACGAGATCACCGAGCCCGCCATCCGCGCCGCCGCGGAGAACACCCGCGACCTCGACCGCGACCTGGTCGACGCCCAGGAGACCCGGCGCATCCTCGACCGCCTCTACGGCTACGAGGTCAGCCCGGTGCTGTGGAAGAAGGTCATGCCGCGGCTGTCGGCGGGCCGCGTGCAGTCGGTGGCGACCCGGATCGTGGTGCAGCGCGAGCGCGAGCGGATGGCGTTCGTGGCCGCCCACTACTGGGACATCGCCGCCACCATGGACGCGGGCGAGTCCGCCGAGCCGCCGACCTTCTCCTCCCGGCTGCTGTCGGTGGGCGGCACCCGGCTGGCCACCGGCCGCGACTTCGGCCAGGACGGCAAGCTCAAGGCGGGCACCGAGGTGCTGCTGCTCGACGAGGCCGAGGCCACCCGGTTGCAGGCCGCCCTGGAAGGCGCGCACCTCACCGTCACCAGCGTCGAGGAGAAGCCCTACACCCGGCGCCCCTACGCGCCGTTCATGACCTCCACGCTCCAGCAGGAGGCGGGCCGCAAGCTGCGGTTCAGCTCCGACCGCACGATGCGCACCGCCCAGCGGCTCTACGAGAACGGCTACATCACCTACATGCGCACCGACAGCACCACGCTGTCGGAGACGGCGATCACCGCCGCCCGCGCCCAGGCCACCGAGCTCTACGGCGCTCAGTTCGTCCACCCCAGCCCGCGCCAGTACAACCGCAAGGTCAAGAACGCCCAGGAGGCGCACGAGGCCATCCGCCCCGCGGGCGAGGTGTTCCGCACCCCCGGCCAGGTGGCGGGCGAGCTGGAGAGCGACGAGTTCCGCCTCTACGAGCTGATCTGGCAGCGCACCATCGCCTCGCAGATGGCCGACGTGCGCGGCACCACCATGACCGTGCGGATCACCGGCGACGCCTCCTCCGGCGAGGAGTGCGTGTTCTCCTCCTCGGGCCGCACCATCACCTTCCCCGGCTTCCTGCGCGCCTACGTCGAGGCCGTCGACACCGAGGCCGGTGGCGAGGCCGACGACGCCGAGCGCAGGCTGCCGGTGCTGACCAAGGGCCAGCCGGTCACCGCCACCGAGCTGTCCGCCGACGGGCACACCACCTCCCCGCCGCCGCGCTACTCCGAGCCCAGCCTGGTCAAGGCGCTGGAGGACCTGGGCATCGGCCGCCCGTCGACCTACGCCTCGATCATCGGCACCATCCAGGACCGCGGCTACGTGTGGAAGAAGGGCTCGGCGCTGGTCCCGTCGTGGATCGCCTTCTCCGTGGTCGGCCTGCTGGAGCAGCACTTCGAGCGGCTGGTCGACTACGACTTCACCGCCGCGATGGAGGAGGAGCTCGACGGCATCGCCGCGGGCACCCAGCACCGCACCGACTGGCTGTCCGGGTTCTACTTCGGCGGCGAGGTCGGCCCGGACGGGTCGGTGGGCCGCTCCGGCGGGCTCAAGCAGCTCGTCGGCTCCGGCGTGGACAACATCGACGCCAAGACCGTCAACTCCATCCCGGTCTTCGACGACGACGAGGGCCGCGCGGTCGTGGTGCGCGTCGGGCGCTACGGCCCCTACCTGGAGCGCGAGGTCGACGGCAGCGCCCAGCGGGCCAACCTGCCCGAGGACCTGCCCCCGGACGAGCTGACCCTGGAGGTGGCCGAGAAGCTGTTCGCCACCCCCGTCGAGGGCCGCAGCCTGGGCACCGACCCGGTCACCGGGCACGAGGTGGTCGCCAAGGAGGGCCGGTTCGGCCCGTACGTCACCGAGGTGCTGCCCGAGGAGGAGGCCCCGGCCGAGGGCGCGAAGAAGACCCGGTCGCGGGCGGCCAAGCCCAAGCCGCGCACCGGCTCGCTGTTCAAGTCCATGTCGCTGGACACGGTGACCCTGGAGGACGCGCTCAAGCTGCTGTCGCTGCCGCGGGTGGTGGGGGTCGACCCGGCCACCAACGAGGAGATCACCGCGCAGAACGGCCGGTACGGGCCCTACCTGAAGAAGGGCACCGACTCGCGGTCGCTGACCGGCGAGGACCAGATCTTCACCGTCACCTTGGACGAGGCGCTCAAGATCTACGCCGAGCCCAAGCAGCGCGGTCGGCGCGCCGCCGCGGCCGCCCCGCCGCTCAAGGAGCTGGGCAACGACCCGGTCTCCGGCAAGCCGATGGTGGTCAAGGACGGGCGGTTCGGCCCGTACGTCACCGACGGGGAGACCAACGCCTCGCTGCGCAAGGCCGACAGCGTGGAGGAGATCGGCGACGAGCGGGCCGCCGAGCTGCTCGCGGAGAAGCGCGCCAAGGGCCCGGCCCCCAAGCGCACCACCCGCGCGCGCTCGACCACCACCAAGTCGACGACCGCGAAGTCGACCACGGCCAAGGCCACCACCGCCAAGAAGCCCCCCGCCAAGAAGGCCCCGGCCAAGTCCAAGGGCTGAATCATCCTGGCGGGTGGCGTCACATCCACCCGGAGTAGGACCACGTCGCGGGGCAGGCCCAGCTACGCTGGCGCCGACCGCGGCGTGGAAAGTGGGTGGCGGGCATCAGCAGCGACGGGGACACCGGGGCCGGTGGGGAGCGCACCGGCGAGGCCGAGGGCTCGATGGCCTACCGCGCGCGCAGCGTGCTGTCGATCCGCCCGTTCCGCCGGTTGTGGGGCGTGACGTACCTGTGCAGCATGAGCGACTGGCTGTCGCTGCTGGCGCTGAGCGGGCTGGCCAACAAGCTCACCGAGGACTACAAGACGCAGAGCTTCGCCTTCGCGGGCGTCGTCCTCACCCAGCTGCTGCCCGGGTTGCTGTTCGCCCCGCTCGGCGGCCTGTTCGCCGACCGGTTCGACCGGCGCAAGGTGATGGCGCTGGCCGACATCGGCCGGTTCGGGCTGCTGCTGTCGATCGCCGTCGTCGGCTCGCCGTGGTGGCTGTTCGCGGGCAACTTCCTGGTCGGCTGCTGCTCGCTGCTGTGGATCCCGTCCAAGGACGCCGCGGTGCCCAACCTGCTGCGCCGCCCCGACCAGGTGGAGACGGCCAACCAGCTCGGGCTGGTGATGACCTACGGCATCTCGGTGATCTCCGGCGCGGGCCTCTACGCGCTCATCACCGGCGTCAGCAACAACCTCAACCTGTCCTTCGACGACACCGGCCTGGGCATCGTCAAGGTCATCCTGATCCTCAACGCCGCGTTCTACCTCACCAGCTCGCTGCTGATCTGGACGCGCATCCCGGAGCTGTCGCGCCGGGCCGCCGCCCCCGCCGCGGCCGCCGAGGTGCCCGCCGTCGCCACCGGGGCCACCACGCCCACCCCGCGCACCGGCTTCCTGGCCATGGTCCGCGACGCGGGCCGGTTCGTCCGCAGCACCCCGCTGGTGCGCGGCCTGCTCATCGGCATGCTCGGCGCGATGGCCTCCGCGGGCGCCCTGGTCGGCTCCGCCCAGGCCTACGCGCTGAGCCTGCGCGGCGGCGACTCCACCTTCGGCCTGCTGTTCGTGGCGCTGTTCGTCGGCCTGGTCTCCGGCATGACCGGCTCGCCCAAGCTGGTGCGCAGGCTGCCGCGCAACCGGCTGTTCGGCATCGCGATCGTGGTCGCCGGCCTGTCCCAGCTGATGCTCGCGCTCTCCCCGCACCCGATCGTGTCGCTGCCGTTCGTGCTGCTGCTCGGCGCGTGCGCGGGAGCGGCCTTCCTCACCGGCGTGACGATCATCGGCACCGAGGTCGACGACTCGGTGCGCGGCCGGATCAACGCCATCTACCAGTCCATGATGAAGATCGTGCTGGCCGGGGCGATGGCGCTGACCCCGCTGCTGGTCGGCCTGGTCCGCCCGCACCACATCACCCTGTTCGGCCGGGACATGCTCGTCGACGGCACCCGCCCGGTGCTGCTCGGCGCGGGCGTGCTGGCCGCCCTCGTCGGCGTCGTGGCCTACCGGCAGATGGACGACCGGCGGTCCGAGAGCATCCTGTCCGACCTGGTCTCGGCCGTGCGCGGCAAGCCCCGGCGCAGCAGCGGCCTGCTCATAGCCATCGAGGGCAACGCCCACCTGGACACCTCCGTCCAGGCCAAGCGGCTCGCGGAGTGGCTGGGCAGCGCCGACCGCGAGGTCCTGCTGGCCACCGACCCGGTCCTCGACGACGCCAAGCTGCGCGCGGTGCTCTCCGGCGCGCAGCTGTCCTCGGCCCGCGCGCACGCCCTGGTCGCCGCCGCGGTGCGCGCCGACCTGGTGGAGCGGGAGATCCGCCCGGCGCTCGACCGGGGCGCCCTGGTGGTCATGGAGCGCTTCGTCGACAGCCCGCTGGCGCACCTGTCCGCCGCCGCCGACCTCGACCCGGCCGAGGTGGAAGGCCTGGCCGACTGGGCCACCGCCCGGCTGCGCCCCAGCCTGACCATCCTGCTCGACCGCGACCCGGCCAAGCTGCCGCCGCGCTTCGGCAACGCCGACCACCACTGGCACGTGCAGGGCGTGCTCGCGGACATGGCCGCCGCCGACCCCGACCGGTACGTGGTGGTCGACGGCGACGGCACCCCCGAGGAGGTCGCCGCCCGGGTCAGCGCGGCGGTCTACGTGGCGCTGACGACCCGCGGGGTGACCGGCCTGGACCGGGAGACCCCGCGCACCCCGGTGGAGGCTGGCTGAGGTGTCGGTCTGGTCCCAGGTCGTCGGCCAGCCCGACGCCGTCGCGGTGCTGACCACCGCCGCCTCCGCCGCCCGCGGCCTGGTCGAGGGCACCGGCGGCGCGGGCATGACCCACGCGTGGCTGTTCACCGGCCCGCCCGGGTCCGGCCGCTCCACCGCCGCCCGCGCCTTCGCCGCCGCCCTGCAGTGCACCACCCCGGGCGAGCCGGGCTGCGGGGAGTGCCAGGGCTGCCACACCGCCCTGTCCGGCACCCACGCCGACGTGCGCCTGGTGGTGCCCGAGGGGCTGTCCATCTCGGTCGCGGAGATGCGCGCCCTGGTGCAGACCTCCGCCCGGCGCCCCACCGGCGGCCGCTGGCAGGTCGTGATCATCGCCGACGCCGACCGGCTCACCGAGGGCGCGGCGAACGCGCTGCTCAAGGCCGTCGAGGAACCCCCGGAGCGGACGGTGTTCCTGCTCTGCGCCCCGTCGGACCACCCGGACGACGTGTCGGTCACCATCCGCTCGCGCTGCCGCGCCATCGGCCTGCGCACCCCCTCGGCGGCCGCCATCGCGGAGGTGCTGCGCCTGCGCGACGGCGTGGACGCCGAGACCGCGGAGTGGGCGGCCTCGGTGTCCGGCGGCCACGTCGGCCGCGCCCGGCGCCTGGCCACCGACGACGCCGCCCGCGCCCGCCGGGCCAAGGTGCTGCGCATCCCGCTCAACCTGCGCAGGCTCTCCGACGTCTTCGACGCCGCCGACGACCTGGTCAAGGCCGCCGAGACCGACGCGGTCGAGGTCAGCGGCACCCGCGACGAGGCGGAGAAGGAGGCGCTCAAGACCGCGCTGGGCCACGGCGGCACCGGCAAGGGCGCCGCGACGGCCACCCGCGGCAGCGCCGGCGCCATCAAGGAGCTGGAGAAGCGGCAGAAGTCCCGCGCCACCCGGACGCAGCGCGACGCGCTGGACCTCGCACTGGTCGACCTGGCGGGGTTCTACCGGGACGTGCTGGTGACGCACGCGGGCGCCGCGGTGGACCTCAACCACCCGGACCAGGCCGAGGGGGCGGCCCAGGCGGCGCGGTCGTGGACCCCGGAGTCGACGCTGCGGCGGCTGGAGGCGGTGCTGGCGTGCCGGGAGGCGCTGGAGCAGAACGTCAAGCCGCGGATCGCTGTCGAGGCGATGATCACGGCGCTGCACTTCGGGTGAGCGCTGGGCTTGCTTGTCTCGCCTCGCCTTCGGCTTCGGGGGTTGGAAGATCAAAAGAGCCGGTCGTTTGGTGGCTGGCTCGATGCGGTGGTCTTGTCTGGCCGGGGCCCCTGCGGCGATCATGTGCTCGGGGTGGGGAAAAGGTGAGGCCTTCGGCCCCACCCCCCGGCCGTGGGTAGCACATGATCGCCCACCCCAGCCAAACAAGACCACCGCATCGAGCAGGGGCGTAGCCGGGCTTCCTGCTGTGAGGGTGGTTGCGTTGTGGGGAAAGCGTGGCGGGAGCTTGAGTTCCGGGGTTGTCCACAGCCTGCTGGGTTGTCCACAGAATCTGCGCAGGGGTCGAGTTTCGTTGCCCTGCGCGGGTAGCGTTGAAAACAGGGGTCCCCTTGCCCGGGGTACTCCTGCGGCAGCTTGTGGGGATTGGCGGGTGGTCTGGCGGCAGGGGGGCGTTGCGGGCGAGGCAAAGGGCGCGGGTGGTGTGTGGGGAAGGGACAGTCAGGGGGCGAGTTCGTCCTCGCGGCGGGTGAGGACCAGGGGGGCGTCCTCGGTGATGGCGATGGTGTGTTCGGAGTGGGCGGTGCGGGAGCCGTCGGCGGAGCGGATGGTCCAGCCGTCGGGGTCGTAGACGATCTTGTTGGTGGTGCGGGCGAACCAGGGTTCGACGGCGAGGGTGAGGCCGGGGCGGAGCTTGAGGCCGCGGCCGGGGGTGCCGTCGTTGGAGACATGGGGGTCCTCGTGCATGGTGCGGCCGATGCCGTGGCCGCCGAACTCCAGGTTGACCGGGTAGCCGTGGGCGCGGGCGACGGCGCCGATGGCGGCGGAGAGGTCGCCCAGGCGGTTGCCGGGGCGGGCGATGGCGATGGCGGCGGCCAGGGCTTCCTCGGTGGCGCGGACGATGCGCAGGTCCTCCTCGGCGGCGGTGCCGACGATGACCGTGCGGGCGGAGTCCGCCACCCAGCCGTCGATGCCGACGGCGAGGTCCGCGGTCAGGACGTCGCCGTCGCGGAGGGTGTAGTCGTGGGGCAGGCCGTGCAGGACGGCGTCGTTGACCGACAGGCAGATGACGTTGCGGAAGGGACCGTCGCCGAAGGACGGGGCGTAGTCCCAGTAGCAGGACTCGGCGCCGCGGTCCTTGATCATGCCGCGCACGTGCTGCTCCAGGTCGAGCAGGTTGACCCCGACGTCGGCGAGGCGGGCGACCTCGGTGAGCACCTCGGCGACGAAGCGCCCGGCGACGGCCATCCGCTCGACCTCGGCGGGTGTCTTCAACTCGATCACGGCGACCTCGCGTCCTCGTAGCACCGGTATTCCTATACCGGGGAGACGGTAGCACGGCGCCGGTATAGGAATACCGGCCCTCGACGCGGGCGGGGGCCGGGGGTCGTGTGACCCCCGGCCCCCGCGGTGCGGACTACTTCGAGGTGCGGCGGCGGGTCGGCAGCGCGGCCACCAGCACCACGCCGACCAGCAGCATCCCCGTGCCCACCCAGAACATCGGGACGGCCTGGTAGGCGGCGTTGGTGTAGGCCAGCGGCGGGGTGCCCGCCGAGCCCTGCGGGGCCGGGGCGGGCGGGGTCTGCGGGGTCGAGGCCGCCGCGCACACCACGCCGCCCTCCGGCGCGTACGCCCTGGCGACCTGCTCGCCCAGCGACACCTGCGCCAGCGCCGAGGGCAGGTTCGGCAGGCCCAGCGCCTGCGTGGGCAGCACCTGCACGTCGAGCATGCGCGCGGTCGCGCCCAGCTGGTAGCCCTTGAACGGCTGCGCGGCGGCGGCCCCGGTCTGGTTCAGGCCCGCGACCGAGAGCCGCAGCAGGCCCAGGTCGAGCTTCTGCAAGCCCTTGGCCAGCGCGTCCTGCAGCGGGGAGCCGTCGGCCAGCAGGCCGCCGATGATCGGCAGGTCGCTCAGGCCCGGGATGGCCGTGGCGCTGGGCAGCGGCAGGCTGATCGGCACGTCGAAGGTGGGGTTGGCCGCGTCGAGCCTGCCCAGGCTCTTGCCGCCCTGCACGACCTCCAGCACCGGGGCGGTGTACTCGACCTTGGAGGTCGCGGCGTCACCGGTGGAGGTCACCGTCAGCGTCGGCTGGCTCACCACGTTGATCGAGATCTCGAACGGCGTGCCCGAGAGCAGCTTCACCGCCGCCACCTGGAGGGTGGAGGTGGACTGCACGGCCTTGTTCGCCGAGCCGGGGATGTCGACCAGCTTCACCGTCGAGTGCGCCGAGAGCGTGTCGGGCAGGCTCAGCACCGACCCGCCGCTGGTGCTGCCCTGCCCGCCGAGGATGCCGCCCAGCGTGCTCAGCGGGCCAGCCAGCTTCTTGAGCTGGTCGATGACGGCGTTGTTCGTGGCGCTGTCGAGCCCGGGGGCGTTGAACACCCCGGTCAGGTCGGTGGTGCTCGGCAGCGTCGGGATGGCGTTGAGCGCCGAGATGCTGGCGATGCTGGTGGTCGCGTCCGAGATCGTCCCCACGCACGGCCCGAGGGTGTCGCTCCACTGCGCGTGCGCCGACCCGTTCAGCAGCCCGACCTTGAGCAGCGTGTCCAGCGGGGTCGACGGCGGCGTGATCCCGCCGACCACCGGGTTGGGGTTGTTCGGCGGCGCGGTCTGCGCCAGCGACCCGGGCGCCTGCGGGCTGGCCCCCTGCACCGCGATCCCCCCGGGCGCCGCCTGCGCGATCGACTTCTCGTAGGACAGGTACGCCTCGGAGTTCGCCTGCGCGGTCGCCAGCCCGAACCCCAGCTCCACCGCCGACTGCTTCGGCAGCTTGTCCTCCGCCCCCGGGATGATCGAGCTGGTCGGGGTGGAGTTCGGCAGGACCCGGATCACCGCCAACCCCGTCCCGGCGTCGCCCACCGCGTGCCCGCTGGGCTGCGGCTGGGCGGGCGAGGACGCGGGCGGCCCCGACGGGTCCACCGGTGCGGGCACCGGCGTCGTCTCCACCTGCGCGGCCGCGGGCAGCGCGCTCAGCGCCAACACCGACGCGGCCACCGGCAACGCCAGAACCACGGGCAGTCGTCGACGCATGGTCCGGAACCTCCTCCGAGCGTGCAGCAGTGCATCACCGTTTCCACGGGTGCCTGTGCGGTAAACGACGCAGACCCCTGGTGGTGACGCCAGGGGACCCCGCTATAGTGGGCCACGCACGCCGCCTTAGCTCAGTCGGCCAGAGCGATTCACTCGTAATGAATAGGTCAAGGGTTCGATTCCCTTAGGCGGCTCGCAGGTCAGGCCCCCTCCACCAGCAGGTGGAGGGGGCCTGACCCGTTCCCGGCCCGCACCGCTCTCACCCTCTCCCTCCCGTGTCAGCCCTGTGATGCAGCTCATGGCCGTACGCGGTCCGCCCTCCCGGGTGGAACACCGGATCGGTGAAACAGCGGTGCTTGCCCGGGACGCGTCCAGGTGATCACCTGGAGGGGTGACGTCGCCGGGAGCCGTGCTCGACTGGATGGGGAACCTGCGCCCGAACCGGGGCGCCCTGCACAAGCCGCTGGCGGTGCTGTGGGTGCTCGGGCGGGTGGCGGCGGGGCAGCGGTGGGTGCGCTGGCGCGAGTTCGGGCCCGCCGTGGACGAGCTGCTGCGGGTGTACGCCTCCGCGACCTCCAAGCCGACGTCCTACTACCCGTTCTGGCACCTGAGCAGCGGGGGCTTCTGGGAGCTGCGGGCCTCGTACACGTCTGCGCCCACCAGGACCGCGCTGGACGCGGACGACCCGGAGGCGGGGTTCACCGACGGGGCGTACTCGGTCCTCTCCGACCCGGCGCACCGGGCGCGGGCGGTGGCGATCGTGCGGCGCACCTACCTGGCGGCGGTGGCGGCGGACGCGATCGTGGACGCCGTGGGGCTCACCGGGTGCGGGACGGCGGCGGGTGTCCCCCGGAAGTTGGTCACCCGGCAGGAGGTCCAGCGCAACGCCGCGAACAAGCGCCGGATCAGTGACCTGTACGACGACCGGTGCCAGGTGTGCGGGACGCGGCTGGACCTGCTCGGGCGCGGCTACAGCGAGGCCGCGCACATCCGGGGGCTCGGCGCCCCGCACGACGGCGAGGACGCGGTGGAGAACATGCTCTGCCTCTGCCCGAACTGCCACACCCGCTTCGACGGGTTCGCCCTCGCCATCGACGAAGAGCTGTTCATCCACGAGGTCACCGCCGCGGGCGAGGGTCCGGCCGTCGGCAAGCTGACCGTGGCGGCTGACCACAAGATCGACGTGAGGCACCTGGACTACCACCGCCGGTTCCTCGCGCGGAGTTAGGCGATCGCCGCCGGGTACTGGCGGGTCCCACCGGGGCAGCCGGGACAGGGTGGTGCGGACGGCGGTCGAAGGCGGACTGGTCCGCGAGATCCACGGGATGCCCAGGTGTGGGGCAGGGCGCGGCCGCCGCACAGCGCGGTCCAGGCGTCGGCCATGACGCGCCAGGTCAGCGAGGCCGGCCCCAGCGGGGCGAGCGCACCTCCCGGTGCAGCACGCCCCGCCCCCGCGCGGGTCAGGCGCGGGCCGCCAGCTTGGTGGTGACCACGAGCAGCAAGGCCGCCGCCGCGCCCGCGGCAGCCGATGCGATGCCCACCCCCGTCGACGGCTCGTGGCCCAGCAGCGCCGACAGCAGCGACCACACCGACGCGCCCAGCAGTGCTCCCAGCGGCACCGCCGCCACGGGTGCCGACGGCCGCCGGTGGCTGCGGCGCAGCGCGCGCATCAGCGACTCCACCGAGGCCAGCGCGAACAGCCCGAGCAGCAGCGCGCCGCCGCCGAGGGCGCTGGCCAGCGGGTGCTGCGGCGTGCGGAGCGTGAACTCCTGCGCCGCCGCGCCGCCCACCCGCAGCGACCCGGTCGCCGCGCCGCCGACGAGCCAGCGCATGACGGCCTGGGGTTCGACGCGGGCGGTGAAGGCGCCGTCCGCCGCCGGGGTCATCGGCACCTGCACGGTGCCCAGGGGGATCGCCGCCGAGCGCAGCTCGAACGCCAGGACGAACGGCGCGGGGGAGCCCGCGTTGCCGCTCACCGTGAACGGCTTGCTCAGGTCGACCGGCACCGCCCCCGACACCGGTTTGCCGTCGAGCAGCAGCCCGGTCCCCGCGTCGGGGTGGGCCAGGGCGGCGGGGGCCGTCAGCGGCAGCACGACGAGCGCCACCAGCGCGAGCAGCGCGAGCAGGCCCGCCACCAGCGCCGGGACCCGCGACGGTGCGGCCGGGGCCCGCTCGGCCAGCACCTCGTGCGCCGGGCGCAGCTCGTCCGGCCGGATGAGCCGCGTGCGCTCGGGTTCGGTGGCCGCGCGCACCGGGCGGGTCGCGATGGTGGGGACCTCCGGGGCGCTGGCCGAGGCGATCGCGCCCAGCACCCGCGGGCCCAGGTGCACCGGAACCCGCGACCGCTCCACCCAGCCCGCGCCGAACACCGACGTCGCCGCCGCGCCCAGCTCCACCGCGAAGGTCTCCGCGTCCGGGTAGCGGTCGCGCGGCTCCCTGGCCACGCTGCGCATCACCACCGCGGCGAGCCGGGCGGGCACCCCGCGCAGCGGGGCGGGCTCGCCGAAGGCGCGCTGGCGGAGCAGGGCGACGGCGCCCTGGCTGCGGTCGAAGGGCAGCTCCCCGCAGAGCAGCTCGTAGAGGACGGTGCCCGCCGAGTACACGTCGGCCGCGGGCGAGAGCGGGTTGCCCAGCGCCTGCTCCGGGGCGAGGTAGGCGGGGGTGCCGAGGACGTCGCCGGAGTTGGTCATCATCGTGGCGCCCTCGCTGACCACCTGGGCGATGCCGAAGTCGGCCACCTTCACCACGCCCGCGGCGGTGAACAGCAGGTTCTTCGGCTTGACGTCCAGGTGCAGCACCCCGGCGCCGTGCGCGGCGTGCAGGCCGGCGAGCGTCGCCAGCGCGATCGCGCACGACTGCTCGCCGGTGAGCCCGCGGCCGCGGAAGGCGTCGTGCACCGTGCCGCCGTCGAGCTTCTCCATCACCAGCAGGTTGTCCGCGCCGGTCTGCACGTAGTCGTAGACCGGCACGACGTGCGGGTGGTCCAGGCTGGCCAGCACCCTGGCCTCCCGGTCGAACCGCTCGTTGACGTCGGGGTCCCCGGCCACCTGCGCCGGGAGCCGCTTGATCGCGACCTGCCTGCCGAGGGAGCGGTGCACGCCTGCGAACACCACGCCCATGCCGCCGGAGCCGATCTCGACCCCGACCTCGTACTGGGGCAGCGCGGCGGCCAGCCCTGGGGAAGCGGTCACGACACCACCCGCTGCGTGCTCAGCGCGACGGTCTCGCCGTCGTCGACGACCGGCGGCTCCGGTTCGGCGGTGGGGTGCGGGGTGGAGAAGCCCAGCAGCAGCGCGATCGCCGCCGCGGCCAGCACGACCGGGATCTCCACCGCGGGCTCCGGCGCCACCAGCCGCAGCACCGACAGCGTCACCACGGCCACCAGGCCGGTGCCGACGCCCGCGGGCAGGAAGCGCAGCGCGCGCCGGAAGCGGTTGGGGGACACGCGGTGCCGGGCGAGGGCCAGCAGCGCCCCGGCCCACAGCGCGGCGGTCAGCGCCAGCAGCGCGAGGCCGAACACCCCGTAGACCGACCACAGCGACCCGCGCACGTCCACCACGGTGTCCGCGGCCGCGACCACCTCGCGGTCGTCGTCGAGCAGTTCGACGCTGGTGGGCAGCAGCCCGATCGCCTGCCCGTCGAGGTCGCGCACGTCCAGCGGGAACGCCCGGGTCTCCTCGCCGCCGGGCGCCACCTCGAACGGCACCGTCGTGTCGTAGGCGAAGAAGGTGAGCGCCAGCGATTCCCCGGACACCCGCACGAGCCGCACCTTCGCGGTTTCCCGACCCGAATTGCGCACCCGGACTTCCACTTCCACTGGTCTGCCCGGGTCGAACTCCACCGTCCGGCCCGCCACGTCCTGCCCGTCCACCGCCACCACGACCTGCACGGGATCATCCGATCCTTGGGCGGCGGCGGGCGCGGCGGCCGTGCAGAGAGCCGTTACGAGGGCGAGCGCTGTGCCGATAACACGTCGCATGGAGGAACTCCGGTTCGAGGCGGGCCAGGAAAGGTCGTCGTGCGCACTCTGAGAATCGCCGCAGTGGGCGTCTTCGTAATCCCCATGGCGCTGATCGCGTCCCCGGCCCAGGCCCAGACCGCCTTCGGCGCCACCATCTCGCCCGGCAGCGGCCCGCGCGGCTCCACCTTCACCATCAGCTGGTACACCGACTGGGTGGAGGGGACCCCCTGCGACACGGTCTGGTTCGCCACGGAAACCTTCCAGCTCCCAAGCGCGTCCTGGCGGGAGGGCTCGGTCACCGCCGTGGTGCCGGACGTGGAGGACGGCACGTACCCGATCGGGGTGTACTGCTCCTACGGCGAGGGTGAGGGCTACAGCACCACCCTGCGCTTCACCGTCAAGACCTCAAGCCAGCCCACCAGCTCCCAACCCCCGACCTCCACCACCCCGCCACGCCCTCCGGTCACCACACCACCCCCGGTCGTCGCCACCACCGCGCCCCCGGTCGTCCAACAACCCCCGCGCACCACGCCCACCACCCCACCGCGTCGGACGACCCCGCGCACCACCTCGATCACCCCGGACCCCACGACCACCACCACCCCTGCCACGCCACCGCCCACCCCGCCCACGCAGCCACCCACCACGCCCGAGCCCCGCGACGGCGCCCTGGAACTCGACCGGCACACGCTGCAACCGGGCGACCCGCTGTCGGCCACCGGCCGCGGCTGCGACCCCGGCTCCCGGGTCGTCCTCACCTCCGGGGGCGAGCGCGTGGGCACGGCGACCGCCGACGCGGGCGGCCGCTTCACCGCCCCGCTGGAGTTCACCCGCGTGGAGCCGGGCAGGCACACCATCACCGCCGACTGCGGCATCGTCCTGACCGGCTCCGTCGACCAGGTGGTCACGAGCAGCAGCAGCGGCAGCTCGACCACCCTGGTCGTCCTGGTCTTCTTCGTCCTAGCGGGCGCCGCCGCCTTCCGCCTCGCGTAGCGCGCGGTACACCGGCTCCCACCGAGCGGGGTTGGGCGCGTCGGACGTGGTCAGCGTCAACCGCTGCACCACGTCCCCGTACCGCCTCCGCACCTCCGCCGCCGCCTCGACCGGCGTCCCCACCACGGCGAACGCGTGCAGCACCTCGTCGTCGACCAACGCCGCCATCTCGTCCCACCGCCCCCGCTTCGACAGCGCGTACAGCTCGTCCTGCAACCCACCCCACCCGTGCAGCTCCAACACCGGCCGATATGCGGGCGTAGACCCGTAGAACGCGATCTGCTTCTTCGTCTCGGCGATCGAAGCAGCCAACTCCTCCGCGCTCTCCCCCGCCGCCACGAACGACGGCCCGCTGATCTCGAACCCCGCCAACGACTTCCCGACCTTCGCCCGCCCCCGCTCCAACGCCGGGATCGTCACCTCCCGCAGGTACCGCTCGGTCGTGAAGCTGTGGCACAACATCCCATCCGCGACCTCCCCCGCCACCTCGGTCATCCGCTCACCCACCGCCGCGAGCAGCACCTTCGGCTGCCCGTAGGGATTCGGCCCCGGGTTGAAGAACGGCGTCAACAACGTGTGCTGGTAGAACTCCCCCCGGAAGGCCAACCGCTCCCCGCTCTCAAAGGCTGACCAAATCGCCCGCACCGCCAACACGAACTCCCGCATCCGCGCCGCGGGAGCCGACCACGGCATCCCGAACCGCTTCGTGATGTGCGGCTTGATCTGCGACCCCAACCCCAGCACGAACCGCCCCCGCGAATGCACCTGCAAGTCATTCGCCGCCACCGCCACCGTCATCGGGTTCCGCGCGAACGCCACAGCGATCCCCGTCACCAGCTCGATCCGCTCCGTCCGTTCAGCGGCCACCGCCAACGCCAAGAACGGGTCCAGTTGCGTCTCCGCCACCCAAGCCCCGTCGTACCCCGCAACCTCCGCGGCCACCACCCCCTCGGCCGCTTCCCCCACAGTCCGCGCATACCCACCCGAGTCCACCTTCATGGCCCAACCCTACGACCCCACCCCACCCCCCACGCACCCAAAAGCACCCCCGACCCCGAAGGCGGCCCCCAACATCCCTAAAGCCGTCGCTCACCCCCACCAACCGTTTCGTACCCCCATGCCCCGTGGCGAAGCCCATCCCTAAAGCCGTTGTTTGGCCAGCGCCTCTGCCAGCCCGCAAACCATGGTGCCCAGCCCCACCAGCAGGCTCGGCAACCCCGCCGAAGCTCAGCTGAGCAAAAGGTCATGGGCGTTGCCTACACCCCGGCCTGACCCAGTCCTGGCCGCTCGTAGCTCGGGAGGTGGCGTGTCAAGGGTGGGCGAAGCCCATCGCGAAGCGACGCCCGCAGGGCGCCCTTGACGCGCCACCTCCCGAGTTACACACTCGCGGCCCCCGAGGACAGGCCCCGCTAGGCCCAGCAACCCCGTCCACACCGTGCCGATCCCACCCGTCCCACACCGAGCCAAGATCATCTCCGCGCGCCCCCACGCGTCACCATCCGCAGCCCCCACCCACCCAAGGGGCTCTGGTCCCTTGCGGCCATTCTACCCGCTGACCAGCGCAAACAAGCCCTAAACGATCTTGCCTGTGGACAACTCCGCCCGAAATGCCCGTCCTCACCTCACCGATTCGGGTGAAACGGCCATGCGCCGAGTGGTCTGGTCTGCGGGTGCTCGCGCGGGTATCAACATCGCATGGGCGAACTGGAGCTGCGGCACCTGCGGGCGCTCTGCGCGATCGCCGACGAGGGGAGCGTGTCGAAGGCGGCGATCCGGTTGGGGGTGACCCAGCCCGCGCTGACGGCGCAGCTGCGGTCGATCGAGCGGATCCTGGACGGGGAGCTGTTCGTGCGGTCGGCGCAGGGGTCGGTGCCGACGGAGCTGGGGCGGGGGGTGATCCGGTCGGCGCGGGTGGTGCTGGAGGACGTGGCGGCGCTGCTGGCGGGGGCGCGCAGGCACGCGGCGGACCCGGCGGGGTCGCCGCTGGTGGTGGCGGCGTCGCCGATGCTGTTCGCCTCGGCGCTGATCGCGGAGCTGCGCGCGTGGGTGCGCTGCTCGCAGGTGCGCACGGAGATCGACTCGTCGGGGTCGGCGCTGCTGGACATGATCTGCTCGAAGCGGGCGGACATCGCGGTGTTCGAGCGGTTCGAGGGGATGGAGAACCGGGTGCTGCGCGAGGTGGAGGTGCGCACGATCGTCGAGGAGCCGCAGTTCGTCGCGCTCAGCTCGGACAACCCGATCGCCGCGCGGGCCGAGGTGGACCTGGCCGACCTGGCAGACCTGGACTGGGTGGTGCCGCCGCCGGACCAGGACTCGATCCGGCTGCGGTTCCGGGCGGCGTGCGAGGCGGCCGGGTTCACCCCGCGGATCACCCACCACGTCACCGAGGGGCGCACGGCGATGGCGCTGGCGGCGGCGGGCGCGGTGTGCCTGGCGCAGCCTGCGTCGCTGGGCGGGCCCGGGTTCGTCATCCGGCCGCTGCGCGGGTCGGTGCTCACCCTGCCGGTGGTGGTGGTGATCCGGCTGGACGGGCCGCTGGGCGGGCGCAGGCAGGAGGTGTTCTCGTGCGTGGCGCACGCCTACCGGTCGATCGTCGACCGCAACCCCACCTACGCGCGGTGGTGGCGGGAGCACCCGGAGGCCCACGCCGAGCTGGACCTGGCGCTGCGCCTGCCCCGCCCCAGCAGCCCGTCGTAGCCGCTCGCGGTGCGGCGCTACTTGCGGTGCGGCTTGAGCGTCCAGACCACGGTCATCTCCGCGGTGGTGACGCCCTCGGCGTTGGTGATGGTGCAGTCGACGGCGAACTCGGGCCGGGTGCCCGCCTCCAGCTCCGCGACGACCTCGGCGGCGGGCCGGGTGAGCACGGCCTCGACGGTGAGCGGGCCGAGGGCGAGCTTCTTGTAGCGGATCTCCGAGCTGACCACCAGCGGCGTCGCGGCGGACATCACGTGGTTGAACGCGGCGAGGCCCACCGCGCCCGACGCGGTCTCCGCCAGCCCGAACACCACCGCCGCGTGCGGGCCGCCGACGTGGTTGCGCTGCCCCTCGACGTCGGGCAGCGAGCACACCACCCGGGTGGCCTCGACCTCGGTGAACTCGATGCCCGCGGTGGTGACCCAGGGGACGGACTGCTTCATCGCGTCCGCGACCCACGCGTAGTCGGTGCTCATGCGCCCACCGTACTACCCGCCGGTAACATGACGCATTACTCATCGGTAACATCTGGGCCGGGGCTGATAGGCTCCTGGCCTGGGCCGTGACTGGCGTGCACGAGGGTGGAAGCGACCACCGGGGAGCGGCCCGGGGCGCAGCCACGACACCGAACGCCTGGGTGTCCCGCGCGACGACACCGACACCTGGCAGACGCCACCTGGCGTCCCGCTGCCGCGCACGGAAAGGCCGAGCCGCCATGCACCAGCCGCCCGTCACCGCCCTCGCCGCGACCGACCCGGACATCGCCGACCTCGTCGAGCGCGAGGCCCGCCGCCAGCACGACAAGATCCGCCTGATCGCCTCGGAGAACTACGTCTCGCAGGCGGTGCTGGAGGCCACCGGCACCGTCCTGACGAACAAGTACTCCGAGGGCTACGCGGGCAAGCGCTACTACGAGGGCCAGCAGTTCATCGACCCGGTGGAGACCCTGGCGGTCGAGCGCGCCAAGGCCCTCTTCGGCGTCGACCACGCCAACGTGCAGCCCTACTCCGGCTCCCCGGCCAACCTCGCCGTCTACCTGGCCACGGTCAACCCCGGCGACGCGGTGATGGGCATGGCCCTGCCCGCGGGCGGCCACCTGACCCACGGCTGGTCGGTCTCGGCCACCGGCAAGTGGTTCACCCCGGTGCAGTACGGGGTGCGCCGGGACACCGGCCGCGTCGACCTCGACGAGGTCCGCGACCTGGCCAAGCGCCACCGCCCGCGGCTGATCTTCTGCGGCGGCACCGCCATCCCGCGCACCATCGACTTCCCCGCCTTCGCCGAGATCGCCGCCGAGGTCGACGCCGTGCTGGTCGCCGACATCGCCCACATCGCGGGCCTGGTCGCGGGCGGCGCCCACCCCTCCCCGGTGGGCCACGCCCGCATCATCTCGACCACCACCCACAAGACCCTGCGCGGCCCCCGCGGCGCGATGCTCATGTCCGACGAGGAGTTCGCCAAGCCCCTCGACAAGGCCGTCTTCCCCGGCCTGCAGGGCGGCCCCCACAACCACACCACCGCCGCCATCGCCGTCGCCCTCAAGGAAGCCGCCCAACCCGCCTTCCGCGACTACGCCCACACCGTCGTCGCCAACGCCAAGGCCCTCGCCGACGCCCTCGTCGAACGCGGCTTCGACCTCGTCTCCGGCGGCACCGACAACCACCTCATCCTCGTCGACCTCACCTCCAAGTCCATCGCGGGCAAACCCGCCGCCAAGGCCCTGGACGCCGCGGGCATCGAGCTGAACTACAACACCGTCCCCTTCGACCCCCGCAAGCCCTTCGACCCCTCCGGCATCCGCCTCGGCACCGCCGCCATCACCACCCGCGGCCTCACCCCCGCCCACATGCCCCACCTCGCAGGCTGGATCGACCGGGCCATCACCACCGACAACCCCGCCGACCACGAGAAGATCGCCACCGAGATCCGCGAGCTCCTCACCTCTTTCCCCATGCCCGGCTGGGCCTGATTCCCCCCCACCCTCCCTCCCTCCCTCCCCAGCGGCCCCGCCCCCCAGCGGGGCCGCTCCCTTTTCCCCGCCCCACCCCCCCGAAGCCGAAGGCAAGCCCCCTGGTCGGTAAAGCCGTCGTTCGGCCACCCCACCCCCACCCCGCAAACCATGGTGCCCAGCCCCACCAACCCCCCGGCACACCCCACACCGCTCAGCTGAGCAAGAAGTCACGG
>NZ_MKQR01000028.1:102056-446296 GCF_001940455.1 Actinokineospora bangkokensis
CCCCCGAGGACAGGCCCCACCACGCCAAGCACCCCCGTCCACACCGAGCAAGATCACCACGCCCCACGCGTCACCATCCGCAACCCCCGCCCACCCAAGGGGCTCTGGTCCCTTGCGGCCAGTCTACTGAGGACCCCTCCCGCCCACCCCCGCGACGATCTTGCCTGTGGACAACTCGCCCACCATCGGGTGATGCCACCCCACCCCGTTCGCACTGGGCGAAACGACCGAAACCTCCTCCACGGACAGTCACCCCCGGCGAACAGCAAGCTCATGTGACCGCCATCGCACGAAACCGAGTTGCTCCGGGCGCGTCCGCAAGCGCATGCTTGTAGCTACCAACTAATTGGGTGTTGCAAGCAACTCGGGGAGTGCTCATCGTGGGTGTGCCGGACGAGGGGGCGGGTGGGGAGCTGTCCCCGGCGGACCTCGAGCGGGGGACGCGGCTGGCCAACGCGCTGTTCGGCATGGGCAAGCAGCAGGCCAGCGTGGCCGCCCGGATGAGCAAGGGCGGGCTGGACCGGTCCGCGATCGTGCTGCTCAAGACGTTGGTGCACCTCGGGCCGAGCCGTTCGCGGGCGCTCGCCGAGGAGGTCCACTCCGACCCGTCCACGGTCAGCCGCCAGGTGGCGGGGCTGGTCCGGGACGGCCTCGTCGAGCGCCGCGCCGACCCGGCGGACGGCCGCGCCAGCCTGCTGGCCGCGACCGACCGCGGGGTGGCGCTGCTCGACGCCCAGCGCGCCCGCTTCGCGCTGGCCATCGCCCGCGTGGTCGCCCACTGGGAGCCCGCCGACGTCGACGCGTTCATCGCGCTGTTCGAGCGGTTCCTCGACGACCACCGCGATCACCTGGCTCGACTCATCACCGAATGCGCCCCCCCGGCGCGTTCCGAAGGGGATTCGTAGGTATGTCCACACCGGTTCACGACGCCGCACCAGGGCAGCTGAGCCACCGCCAGATCATGACAGTCCTGTCCGGACTCATGCTCGGCATGCTGCTCGCCGCGCTCGACCAGACCATCATGGCCTCGGCGATGAAGACCATCGCCGACCAGCTGCACGGCCAGACGATCCAGGCCTGGGCGACCACCGCCTACCTGATCACGGCCACCATCTCCACCCCGCTCTACGGCAAGCTGTCCGACATCTACGGGCGCAAGCCGATGTACCTGACCGCCATCTCGGTCTTCCTCGCGGGCTCGGTGCTCTCCGGCATCGCGGGCTCGATGTACGAGCTCGCCGCCTACCGCGCGGTGCAGGGCCTCGGCGCGGGCGGCCTCATGTCGCTGGCGCTGGCGATCATCGCCGACATGGTCTCGCCGCGCGAGCGCTCGAAGTACCAGGGCTACTTCATGGGCATCTGGGGCCTGTCCTCAGTGGCCGGTCCGGTGGTCGGCGGGTTCTTCGCGGGCCTGCAGACCTTCGCGGGCTTCGCCGGGTGGCGCTGGGTCTTCCTCATCAACATCCCGATCGCGCTCGTCGCGCTGGTCGTGGTCGCCCGCTTCCTCAACGTCCCGCACAAGCGCGTCGACCACCGCGTCGACTACTGGGGCGCGGCGGCGCTGACCGTCGGCCTGGTGCCGCTGCTGGTCGTGGCCGAGCAGGGCCGCGAGTGGGGCTGGGCCTCGGGCCGCTCGCTGCTGATGTACGCCGTCGGCGTGCTGGGCCTGGCCGCGTTCGTGCTGGTGGAGCGCCGGATGGGCGACGAGGCGCTGCTGCCGCTGCGGCTGTTCCGCCGCCCGACCTTCGCCCTGGCCAACGTCGTCAACTTCATCATGGGCGTCGGCATGTTCGGCATGATGATGTCGCTGCCGCTGTACCTGCAGATCGTCAAGGGCGCGACGCCGACCGAGTCCGGCCTGATGACGCTGCCGATGACCGTGGGCATCCTCGGCGCGGCGATGGGCTCCGGCGCGGTCATCTCCAAGACCGGGCGCTACAAGGTGTTCCCGGTGGTGGGCCTGGGCGTGCTGGCCGCGGCGATGTTCCTGTTCGCCACGATCGGCGTCGACACCCCGCTGTGGCAGTCCATGGCGATCATGTTCCTGGCGGGCATCGGCCTCGGCCTGAACATGCAGACCCTGGTGCTGGTGATCCAGAACGACGTGCCGGTCAAGGACATGGGCGTGGCCACCTCCTCGGCGGCGTTCTTCCGCTCCATCGGCGGCACCGTCGGCACCGCGGTGTTCCTGTCCATCCTGTTCAGCATCGTGGGCGACCGGATCGCGGGCGCCTTCGCCGCGGTGCGCACCGACCCGGCGTTCCTGGCCGCGGCGGCGCAGAACCCGCAGTTCGCCGGTGGCGCGGGCGGTATCGACCTGAACAACACCGAGTTCCTGAGCACCATCGACCCGGTGCTGGCCCGCCCGGTGCTGAGCGGGTTCGCCAGCTCGCTCGACACCGTCTTCCTGGTCGGCGGCCTGGTCACCGTGGTGGCCTTCGCGCTGATCTGGTTCCTCAAGGAGGTGCCGCTGTCGACCAAGTCGGGCATCCAGCGCGCCGCCGACGAGGACGCGGCCGAGCCGGTCCCGGCCGTGGTGCACTGATCGGGCGCTGAACGCGCGGCACGAGGCGGACCCCGCACCTGCTCCAGGTGCGGGGTCCGCCTCGTTTCAGACGGCCACGACCAGGGTCGCGGTGTACCCGCCCGCGGTGTCGCCGGAGACGGCCGCGAGCTGGGAGGTCCAGCCGTCGCTGAAGACCATGTCGCGCGCGAGGCTGGTCCGGGAGAGGTTGCCGGTGCTCCGGGAGTAGCCGTCGGTGGCGTAGACCTGCTTGCACGCCTCCTCCGGCAGCGCCAGCTGCGACGTCTTGACCGGGTCGCCCGCCGAGGTGGCGTCCGCGAGGGAGCGGTAGACCTCGAAGTGCACGTGCGGCCAGCGCCCGGAGTAGGCGGCGGGGAAGATCGAGGTGAAGCTGACCCTGCCCGCGGTGCCGGCCTCTTGGACGCCGCGCAGGTAGTTCTCGCCGGTGAGGCCGCGGGCGTAGAGGGAGTAGTTGCCGTCGCGGTCGCAGTGCCAGAGGTAGACCGCCGAACCCGCCAGCGGGGTGCCCGCTCCCGCGTCCATGACGGTCAGGTCGATGGTCAGGGGGACGCCCTGGGCGGTCGTGGTGGAGGACCCGAAGCTGGAGCGGATGTCCGAGCGGACGATGCCCGACTCGGTGAGCGCGTTCGGCCCGTTGCTGCCGTCGCCGGGGTACGGGCCCGCGGTCTCGTCCGGGATCTCGGTGAGGCCCGCGGCCACCGCTGACCCGCTGGTGGTGGTCGTCGCGCCGGACGAGCCGGTGGCGGCGGGGGCGCAGGCGGCCACGGCGGCCAGGCCCGCGCCACCCAGCAGGGCGAGCACGCGGCGGCGGCCGAGGGTGGCCAGGTCGAAGGCGAGACCCCGGTCGTGGTCGCTCGCCTGGGTGTCCGGGATGTCCTGGTCGGGGTGCATGGGACCAGGGTCGCCGCCGGAACCGGGTGGGGGCTGGGGCGCGGCTGTGCGCCCGCTGTGACCCCGGGCCCCGGGTCGTCCCGGGGCCCCGCGCGGACCCGACCCGGCGCGGGTCAGGTCCGGTGTCCGGGCCCCGCGGGCCCGGGACCCGGCTAGTGCAGGGTCAGGCCCGACTCCTTCAGGCGCTTGAACGAGCGCTCGATCTCGGCCTCGGCCTCGGAGCGGCCGACCCAGTTCGCGCCCTCGACCGACTTGCCCGGCTCCAGGTCCTTGTAGACCTCGAAGAAGTGCTGGATCTCCAGGCGGTGGAACTCCGCGAGGTGGTGGATGTCGCGCAGGTGCTCGGTGCGCGGGTCCTTGGCGGGCACGCACAGCACCTTGTCGTCACCGCCCTTCTCGTCGGTCATGCGGAACATGCCGATCGCGCGGGCGCGGATCAGGCACCCGGGGAAGGTCGGCTCCTGCACCAGCACCAGGGCGTCGAGGGGGTCGCCGTCCTCGCCCAGGGTGTTGTCGATGAAGCCGTAGTCGGCCGGGTACTGGGTGGCCGTGAACAGCGTGCGGTCGAGGCGGATGCGACCCGTCTCGTGGTCCACCTCGTACTTGTTCCGGTTCCCCTTGGGGATCTCGATGGTGACGTCGAACTCCACGCCGTCCCTCGCTCGTCTCGGCTGCCGTTTGCTACCTCACTAGTGTGGACCACACCGGACGGGCGGCCGGCACCGATCCCGACCGGCGGGGTGTGACGTTCGCAGGCCACCAGGGGAGGACCACGCGTGCCCGAGCAGGACCCGGACGGGCGGAGGCCGTCGGACGGCGGTCGGCGGCAACCTGGTGACCAGCCGAAACGTCCCCAGGACGTGCCCGACACCACCCCGGCCTGGCCCGCCGCCGACGACTCCGGCTGGCCCGGCCAGGACGACGACACCCCCGCCACCGGCGCTCCCGAGCCCCGCCGCGACGCCCCCGGGACGCCTGGGAGTGACGAGGACCACGTCCCGCAGGCCCCCGCCGACCCGGTGAAGCCGTCCACCCACCCGGGTGAAACCCCCGCCGCGGCCGCGTGGCCGACCACCGGCGACCCGGACGAATCCGTCTCAGCGGACGAAACGCCCGTCGCGGGGTGGCCCGACGCGGACCACCCCGCCGACGCCGACGAGCCAGCAGATGACGCCCCGGCGGACGACGACGCCGCCGGGTGGCCGGAGGAGCCGACCGCCGAGCCTGGGTCTCCGGCCGAGGCCGAGCGCGGCACGAGCGCGCCTCAGGCGTCGTCGGAGGAGTCTGAGGGCGAGCAGCCTGCGCAGCCCGCCGCGGCGCCCGCGGACGAGGAAACCCCAGCTCAGCAGGCTGAAGAGCAGTCCGCTCCGCCGGTGGACGCCGAGCCTGCGCCGTCGCAGGAGGTCTCTCCCGCGAGCGCGGATGCCGATGCGGCGACCCCCGCAGCGCCTGCGCAGGGCACAGACCCCGAGCGGCCGGAGGCTGCGAACCCGGCCCCAGCGGCTCCCGCTTCGAGCGAGGATGCCGAGCGGCAGCGGCCTGGTGAACCCCAGGCAGCGCCTTTGACCAGCGCCGATGCGGACAGTGAGCCGCAGCCGGAGACCGAGCCGAGCCCGGAGTCGGAGTCGGAGTCGGCTGAGGGCACTGGCGTCCAGTCTGATGACGAGCCGACCCCTGCCCCTGCGGTGCCTGCCGGCAGCGCCGGTGGTGAGGACGAGCAGCCCGCCTCGGGGGCTGAGTCGAGCCCCGAGGCGCCCGCGGACGCTGCGGATGAGTCGTCCGCTGCTGCGCGCGCGGAAGGGGAGTCCGAGCGCGAGCTGGCCCCGGGTGGGGATGCTGCTGCTGGGCAGGCCCCTGCGCGCGAGGGGGCTGAACCGGGTTCCGAGGCGCTGGCCGGTGCGGATGTCGAGGACGGGCAGGCTGCCGCCGCGCGCCCGGAGGCTGAGCCGGAACCCGAGCCGGCCGCAGGTGCGGACACCGACGGTGAGCACCCTGCCACCGCACCGCCGGATGCTGAGTCGAGCCCGGCCCAGGACACGGGTGTCGAGCGGGAGCTTTCTGCTGGTGCCCAGGCTGGGGACGAACCTGATCCGGGTGGGGATGGTGCCGAGGACGGGTCGGAGGCGACCGCGCCCGGCACGGGTGCGGGGCAGGAACCGGTCGCTGGTGCGCGGGCCGACGCCGACCCCGGCCAGGACGAACCTGGACCGAGCGCTGGTGCTGAGCCGGAGCGGGCCACCGACGCGCGGGTGGAGGACGAGCCCGAGCGCGGAGCGCCAGAGGCGGGTGCTGAGCACCAGCCCGCTGACGTGGAGGCGCCGGAGTCCGATGAGCCCGAGCAGGGCATCGAGGGTGACCAGCACGCGGAGGACGCGGACGCCGAGCCCACCCCCGCAGAAGCGCAGGAGACCAGCTCGCCGGACGGGTCGGCCGAGCCTGAGGCTGATCACCCCGGCAGTGAGCCCGGGGCTCCCCGGGCCGAGGACGTCGAGCCGCCCGGGGCGACCCGCGAGCTGCCCACGTTCACCTTCAGCTGGAACGCGCCGCAGCCCGTCGAGGACCTCGACGTCGACCCGGGTGTCGAGCGCGTCGACCCGGAGCAGGTCGCAGGCGTCTACCGCCTCGTCGACGACCTCGACGAGGACGCCCTCGACGAGCACGAGGCCTTCGCCGACGCCGAGGCGGGCGGTGAGCGCGAGGCCGCGGCGCCCGACGCCCCGACCCCGGCCGACCGCTGGGACAGCTCCCGCGCCGAGCCGCAGGATGAGGCGGCGGAAGGCCGGGACCAGCCTCATCAGGCCCAGGACGAGCCGGCTGATAGTCCTGAGCAGGCCGAGCGCCAAGCCCACGACGAGTCCCCGGTTGAGACGCCCGGTGCTGAGGATGAGCCGGGCGCTGACGCTGAGCCGTGGAGTGCTCCCCGGTCCTGGGGCAGCCCACGGGATGACGCGGCCGAGGACCGAGGGCTTGCCGAGCGCTGGGCTCACGACGATGGTGCCGAGAACCGCGGCGAGACGGTCCCGGCGGAGCCCGAGCCGTGGGGTGCCGCCCAGCCCGGGGACAGCTCCCAGGGCGAGGCGGAGGACCAGGGGGAGCCGGAGCGCTGGCATCCGGCTCGGGATGGCGCTGAGGTCCGGGGTGAGGCGCCCGGCGAGCGCGAGGACCGGGGCGGCGAAGCGCCGAGCGGCGGGGACCCCGGGTCGGGAGGGCAGGCCGGTGCGGCGCCCGCTGGGGCGACGCAGGAGTTGCGCAGGCCCGACAGCGGGGCCGAGGAGACCCAGTTCGTCCGGCCGGTGGACCCGGCCGCGCTGGTGCGGCCGCCGGAGCAGCCGACCCGGGTGACGCGGCCGGTGCCGCCGGAGTCCGCCGCGGAGCGGACGACGATCACACCCCTGCCGCCGATCCCGGCCGAGGACGACGTCGCGGGCCGGGGGCAGGCGGAGGACCGCACCGCGCCGCACCGGCGGCCGCAGGACCCGGACCGGACGGCACCCAACCGCAGGCCGGGCTGGGGGCGGGCGCCGGGTGCGCCGCCGCAGCGGTCGGAGGGCGTGGGCCCGGAGCGCGTCGGGTTGCGGGGGCCGCAGGGTGAGCGGACCCGCTTCGTGCCCCCGGAGGCGCCGGGGGAGCGGACGCAGGTGACCGGGATGGCGCCGGTGGGCCGCGTGGCGCCGCCGGAGTCGCCCGCCGAGCGCACCCAGGTGGCACCGGCGGTGCCGGACCGGGGTGGCGAGCGCACCCGGGAGCCGTCCTGGTCCCCCGAGCGCACCCAGGCGGCGACTGGTCCGGGTGCGGATCGGACGGGCGAGCGCACGCAGGTCGCGCCCGGCGCGTGGACCGGGGACCGCGGCCAAGCGGCGCCAGGCGTGGCGGAGCGGTCCGGTGAGCGCACCCGGGGTGGCGATCGGACCGGTGAGCGCACGCAGGTCGCGCCCGGGTCGGTGTCGCGGGCGGGGGACCGGGACCAGGCGCCGGGGGTGGCCGCGCGCGCCCCGGGGGCGGACCGGACCGGTGAGCGGGCCCGGGTGGCGCCTCGGGTGCCGGAGCAGGCCGCGGAGCGGACGCAGTACATCGCGGCCGTGGAGCCGGAGCGGGCGGCGCCGCGGCGGATCCTGCCCGCAGGTGAGGCCAAGGCGGAGCCGGAGGGCGAGGAGCGGGGCGCGCCCGCGAAGTCCCGGCGCGGGGTGCTCGTCGCTGCGGTGGTCGTGGTGGTGCTCGCGCTGGCGGCGGGTGCCGTGTTCCTCGTGCCGGGGTTGGCCGACAAGCTGGGCATCGGCGGCGGGGTGCCCGCTGCCGACATCGCGCCCGCGCCCCCGGCGGTCGAGTTCAACCCGACGCTGCGGGGGCCGTCGGCGCAGGGGGCGGCGCCGACGCCCGCCGGGGTGCAGGCGGCGTTGGCCGGGCCGATCGCGGACCCGGCGCTGGGGACGCTGACCGGTGAGGTGCTGGACCCGGCCACCGGGCAGGTGCTGTTCTCCCAGGACCCGAAGACGCCGCTGGTGCCCGCCTCGACCACGAAGCTGCTCACCACCGCGGCCGCGCTGCTGGCGCTGCCGCACGCCGAGCAGCTGACCACCAAGGTCGTGCAGGGCGACAAGCCCGGGACGGCGATCATCGTCGGCGGCGGGGACGTCACGCTGAACTCGCTGCCCGCGGGCAAGCAGTCGGTGTACGCGGGGTCGGCACACCTGGACGACCTCGTCAAGCAGGTGAAGGCCACAGGCGGGGTGGACACCGTGCTGCTGGACCTGGACCGCTACACCGGCGACCCGCTGGCGAAGGGGTGGCTGGAGGCCGACATCGCGGGCGGCAACATCACCCCGATGGTCCCGGCGATGCTCGACGGCGGCCGCTCCGACCCCACCAAGGACGTCTCGCCGCGGTCGGCGAACCCGGCGCGGTCGCTGGCCGAGGAGTTCGCCCAGCGGCTCGGCGCGACCGTCCCGGCCAAGGCGACGGCGCAGGCGCCCGAGGGGGCCAAGGTGCTCGGCGAGGTGCGGTCGGCGCCGGTCGTGGAGCTGGTGGACAACGCGCTCCAGCGCTCGGACAACGTCCTCGCCGAGGCGCTGGCGCGGGAGGTGGCGCGCGCCAAGGGCAAGCCGGTGTCGTTCACCGGCGCCCGCGACGCGGTGCTGCAGGTGTTGCAGGAGAACGGCTTCGACACCACCGGCGTGGTGCTGGCCGACGGCAGTGGACTGTCCACCGAGAACAGGATCTCCGCCGACCTGCTCGTCGAGGTGCTCAAGGTCGCCGCCGCCCCGGACGGGTCGGACCCGCGCGCGGCGAAGCTGCGGCCGCTGCTCGGCGGGCTGCCCGTCGCGGGCGGCAGCGGCACCCTCGCGGGCCGGTACGCCGGCCCCCAGTCCGCGATCGGCAAGGGCTGGGTGCGGGCCAAGACCGGCACCCTGTCCGGGGTCAACTCGCTGGCCGGGGTGGTGCTCGACACCGACGGCCGGGTGCTGGTGTTCGCGCTGATGTCCAACGGCTCGGTGTCGACCTCGGCGCGGCCGGCGCTGGACGCCGTGGCGGCCGCGCTGCGCGGGTGCGGCTGCCGCTGAGGGACCGGTGGGCCTTGTGCGGCTCGGGTAGCGTCGCAGGGGTGACAGCGACCAGCACGGACGCAGCGCGGGTGTCGCCCATCGACTGGGGCGTGGCCGTCTCGGCGGCGCGCAGGCTGGTGCGGCCCGGCCCGGCCGTGCCGCGCAGCGAGGCCGCCGAGTCGGTGGCCCGGCTGCGCGCGATCACCGCCGACGCCGAGGGGCACGTGCGGTCGCTGACCGGCCTCGGGCACGACCTGCCGCTGCTCGACGGCGACGTGGTCGACCGGGACAGCTGGATCGCCGCGGCCGCCGACAGCATCGCCGCGCTCACCGACGGCGCCCTGCCCGCGCGGGCGGGCGGCAGGGCGCTGGCCGGGGTGCTCGCGGGCACCGCGGGCGTGCAGGCCGGGGTGGTGCTGGCGTACCTGAGCAGCCGGGTGCTGGGCCAGTACGACCCGTTCGCCGGGGGCACCGGGCGGCTGCTGCTGGTGGCGCCGAACATCGTCGCCGCCCGCAAGTCCCTCGACGTCGACCCGGTCGACTTCGACATGTGGGTGTGCCTGCACGAGTGCACCCACCGGTTGCAGTTCACCGCGGTGCCGTGGCTGCGCGGCTACTTCCGCGAGCAGGTGGCGTCCTTCATCGGCGGGCTGGACGACTCGGCCGACAACGTCCTCAGCCGGTTCCCCGAGCTGCTCAAGGCCGCCCGCGCCAAGCCGGACCCCACCGCCTCGTCGGGCCCGCTGGGGCTGGTGGAGCTGATGCAGTCGCCCGCCCAGCGCGAGGTGTTCGACCGGCTGATCGCCCTGTCGACGCTGCTGGAGGGGCACGCCGACCACGTCATGGACGCCGTCGGGCCGATCGTCGTGCCGTCGGTGGCCACCATCCGCAAGCGCTTCAACGCCCGGCGCCGCGGCGGCGGGCTGTTCGACCGCGTGCTGCGGGCGCTGCTCGGCGTGGACGCGAAGATGAAGCAGTACGCGGTCGGCGCGAAGTTCACCACCGAGGTGGTCGACACTGTCGGCATGAGCGCGTTCAACACCATCTGGACCTCCCCGCAGACGCTGCCGCTGCGCTCGGAGCTGGCCGACCCGCAGGCCTGGATCCGCCGCGTCGCCCCGTGAGCCGGGCGCCGCACCCGGCGGTCGCCGAGACCAGGGTCGCGGTCCGCGCCCTGCTGCCCGACCGGGGCCGCGGGCTGGTCGTGGCGTGCTCCGGCGGCGCCGACTCGCTCGCCCTGGCCGCCGCCGCCCGGCACTGCGCCGACCGGGTCGCGGGCGTGGTCGTCGACCACGGCCTGCAACCGGGCTCGGCCGAGGTCGCCCGCACCGCCGCCGAGCAGCTGCGCGGGCTCGGGCTCGACCCGGTGCGGGTGGTCGCGGTCGAGGTCACCGGTCGGGGCGGGCCGGAGGCGGCCGCCCGCCGGGCCCGCTACGCCGCCCTGCGCGCGGCCGCGGGCGAGGACACCGTGCTGCTCGGCCACACCCGCGACGACCAGGCCGAGACCGTGCTGCTGGGACTGGGCCGCGGCTCCGGGCCGCGCTCGATCGCCGGGATGCGCCCGCTCGACCCGCCGTGGGCGCGGCCGTTCCTCGGCGTGGCGCGGGCCACCACCGAGGCGGCGTGCGCCGCGCTGGGCCTGACCCCCTGGCACGACCCGCACAACGACGACCCGCGCTACACCCGCGTCCGGCTGCGGCGGGAGGTCCTGCCGCTGCTGGAGGAGGTCCTGCAGGGCGGGGTGGCGGGCGCCCTGGCGCGCACGGCGGCGCAGCTGCGCGACGACCTGGCCGCCCTCGACGAGCTGGCCGACGGGCTGTTCGACCCGGCGCTGCGGGAGCTGCCGGTCGAGGTCGTCGCCACCGTGCCCGCCGCGCTGCGCAGGCGGGTGCTGCGCCGGTGGCTGCTGGCCTCCGGCGTGCCCGAGTTGACCGATCCGCACCTGCGCGCGGTGGAGGCGCTGGTCACCCGCTGGCGCGGTCAGGGCGGGGTCGCCCTCCCCGGCGGCTTGGAGGCGCGGCGCGCGCATGGCAGGCTGGCCTGCGACCGCCCGGACACCTGAGAGGGGCCCCGTGTACGACGGCGACATCGCCTCCGTGCTCATCACCGAGCAGCAGATCAGCGAGAAGGTCGCTGACCTGGCCAAGCAGGTCGCGGCCGACCACCCCGAGGGCGAGCAGGACCTGGTGCTCATCGGCGTGCTCAAGGGCGCGGTCATGTTCATGACCGACCTCGCCAGGGCGCTGCCGGTGCCCGCGCAGCTGGAGTTCATGGCGGTCAGCTCCTACGGCTCGTCGACCTCCAGCTCCGGCGTGGTCCGCATCCTCAAGGACCTCGACCGCGACATCGCGGGCCGCGACGTGCTCATCGTCGAGGACATCATCGACTCCGGGCTGACCCTGTCCTGGCTGCTCAAGAACCTCCAGTCGCGCAACCCGCGCTCGCTGCAGGTGTGCACCCTGCTGCGCAAGCCGGACGCGGTGAAGGTGGAGGTGCCGGTGGAGTACGTCGGCTTCGAGATCCCCAACGAGTTCGTCGTGGGCTACGGCCTCGACTTCGCCGAGCGCTACCGCGACCTGCCCTACATCGGCACCCTCGACCCGAAGGTGTACGCCTAGGGCGGGGGGTCCTGACCTGGGGTAGCGCAGGCCACACGGGGGGTGCCCGGCCCGCGGGAACCGGGCGGGCGGCTCGTCCGTTGACGTCTTCAGGCAGCCCTCCCCGCACTTCGTCCGGTGGGGGTGGCCTCGCGGACGGTACTCTGGTGGGACCGGAGGCCCCGTCCGGTGGGGCAATGGTCGTCATTGCCCTCACAGGCACGTCAGGGAGGGTGGAGGCCGCCACCGCGGCCGTAAGTGCATGGACCGCAAGCGCCTGCTACGCAACCCGCTGCTGTGGATCTTGGCAGTGTTGCTGATCTACTTCGCCTTCAGCATGCTGTTCGACGACACGCGCGGGTACACCAACGTGTCCACGTCCAAGGCCGTCGCGCAGATCACGGCCGGCAACGTCAAGACGGCTGAGCTGGGCGACAAGGAGCAGCAGCTCAAGCTGACCCTGCGCAACCCCATCGACCAGGACGGCCAGCAGGTCACCCAGGTGGTGACCCAGTACCCGTCCGGGGCCACCGGCGAGGTGTACAACGCCCTCATCGCCAAGGCCGACACCGAGTTCAAGACCACGGTCACCCAGGACTCGTTCCTCACCCAGATCCTGATCTTCCTCATCCCGCTGGGGCTGCTGCTCCTGCTGCTGATGTGGATGATGAACAACGTCCAGGGCGGCGGGAACCGGGTCCTCAACTTCGGCAAGTCCAAGGCCAAGCAGCTGTCCAAGGACATGCCCAAGACCACCTTCGCCGACGTCGCGGGCGCCGACGAGGCCGTGGAAGAGCTGTACGAGATCAAGGACTTCCTGCAGAACCCGGGCCGCTATCAGGCCCTCGGCGCGAAGATCCCCAAGGGCGTGCTGCTCTACGGCCCGCCCGGCACCGGCAAGACGCTGCTGGCGCGCGCGGTCGCGGGCGAGGCGGGCGTGCCGTTCTACTCGATCTCCGGCTCGGACTTCGTGGAGATGTTCGTCGGCGTCGGCGCCTCCCGGGTGCGCGACCTGTTCGAGCAGGCCAAGCAGAACTCCCCGTGCATCATCTTCGTCGACGAGATCGACGCGGTCGGCCGCCAGCGCGGCGCGGGCCTCGGCGGCGGCCACGACGAGCGCGAGCAGACCCTCAACCAGCTGCTGGTCGAGATGGACGGCTTCGACGCCCGCGGCGGCATCATCCTCATCGCGGCCACCAACCGCCCGGACATCCTGGACCCGGCGCTGCTGCGCCCGGGGCGGTTCGACCGCCAGATCCCGGTGTCCGCGCCGGACCTGATGGGCCGCAAGAAGATCCTGCAGGTGCACTCCAAGGGCAAGCCGATCTCCCAGGACGTCGACCTGGACTCGCTGGCCAAGCGCACCGTCGGGATGTCCGGCGCCGACCTGGCCAACGTGCTCAACGAGGCGGCGCTGCTCACCGCCCGCCAGGGCGGGAACCTGATCACCGGCCCGGCGCTGGAGGAGTCGGTCGACCGGGTGGTCGGCGGCCCGGCGCGCAAGAGCCGGATCATCTCCGACAAGGAGAAGAAGATCACCGCCTACCACGAGGGCGGGCACGCGCTGGCCGCGTGGGCGATGCCGGACCTGGAGCCGGTGTACAAGCTCACCATCCTGCCGCGCGGGCGCACCGGCGGGCACGCGCTGGTCGTCCCCGAGGACGACAAGCAGCTGATGACCCGCTCGGAGATGATCGCGCGCCTGGTGTTCGCCCTGGGCGGCCGCTCGGCCGAGGAACTGGTGTTCCACGAGCCGACCACCGGCGCCTCCAGCGACATCGACCAGGCCACCAAGATCGCCAAGGCGATGGTGACCGAGTACGGCATGAGCGCCCGGCTCGGCGCGGTCCGCTACGGCCAGGACCAGGGCGACCCGTTCCTGGGCCGGTCGATGGGCCACGGCGCGGACTACTCCCTGGAGGTCGCGCACGAGATCGACGAGGAGGTGCGCAAGCTCATCGAGGCCGCGCACACCGAGGCGTGGGAGGTGCTCAACACCTACCGCGACGTCCTCGACGAGCTCGTCGAGGAGCTGCTGGAGAAGGAGACGCTGACCCGCAAGGACCTGGAGCGGATCTTCTCCGGGGTGCAGAAGCGGCCCAGGATCACCGCGTTCAACGACTTCGGCGAGCGCACCCCCTCGGACAAGCCGCCGATCAAGACCCGGCGCGAGCTGGCGATCGAGCGCGGCGAGCCGTGGCCGGAGGACGACCAGCGCGCCGAGGTGCCGACCCCGGTCGGCGCGGTCCCCGGCGCGGGTGACCTGCCCGGCGGGCCGCCGCACGGCTCCCCGCAGCTGCCGCCCTACGGCGGCGGGTCCAACGGGACCCCGCCCAACGGGACGCCGCCGCCCTACGGGTCGCACCCGGCGCCGCCGACCAACGGGACCCCGCCGTACGGCCAGCCCTACCAGCCGCACCAGCCCGGTGCGACCTCCGGGCCGCCGCACTACGGCGCCCCGCCCGGGTGGACCCCGGCGACCTCGCCGGAGGGCTCGCAGTGGCAGCGGCCGGGGTGGAGCGGACAGCCCCAGCCGCCGCAACCCCCCCAGGGTGAGAAGTCCAACCCCCGAGACGGGGATTCCGACGGGCGCCCGGCCGGTTCCTGATGCGATGGTGGCGGCGGACGGCCGCCACCGTCCACCCAGCAGGAGCCGGAGGCACCCATGACGACAACGACCGACGGGCTCGGGGCGGACGCGACCGCCCCGAGCCCGGCCTTCGACCAGGACCGGGCCGAGCGGGCCGTGCGCGAACTGCTGCTCGCCTGCGGTGAGGACCCCGACCGCGAGGGGCTGCTGGAGACCCCCGCCCGGGTCGCCCGCGCCTACGCCGAGCTGTTCGCCGGGCTCTACACCGACCCGGAGCAGGTCCTGGACAAGACCTTCGACGTCAGCCACGAGGAACTGGTCCTGGTGACCGACATCCCCATGTACTCCACGTGCGAGCACCACCTGGTGCCCTTCCACGGCGTCGCGCACGTCGGCTACATCCCCGCGCTCACCGGCCGGGTGACCGGCCTGTCCAAGCTGGCCAGGCTGGTCGACCTCTACGCCAAGCGCCCGCAGGTGCAGGAGCGGCTGACCTCGCAGGTGGCCGACGCGGTGGTGCGCAAGCTCGACGCCCGCGGCGCGATCGTGGTCATCGAGGCCGAGCACCTGTGCATGGCGATGCGCGGCATCCGCAAGCCCGGCGCCCGGACCACCACCTCCGCGCTGCGCGGGATCTTCCAGACCTCGGCCTCCTCGCGGGCGGAGGCCATGCAGCTGATCAACGGGCGCACCCGGTGACCCTGCCCAGGCCGGGTCGCTGCGCGGTGGTGGGCGTGCTCAACGTGACCCCGGACTCGTTCTCCGACGGCGGCCGCTACCTCGACCTCGACGACGCCATCGGGCACGGCCTGGCGATGTGGCGGCGCGGCGCGGACCTGGTCGACGTCGGCGGCGAGTCGACCCGGCCGGGGGCGGCCAGGGTGGACGCGCGCACCGAGGCCGACCGGGTGGTCCCGGTGGTGCGCGCGCTGTCCGCCGAGGGCGTCGCGGTCAGCGTCGACACCACCAGGGCCGAGGTGGCCGAGGCCGCGGTCGCGGCGGGCGCCTCGGTCGTCAACGACGTCTCCGGCGGCCTGGCCGACCCGGGCATGGGCCCGGTGGTGGCCGCCACCGGGGTGCCGTGGGTGCTGATGCACTGGCGCGGGCACAGCCGGGACATGGACGCCCTCGCCGAGTACACCGACGTGGTGGCCGAGGTGCGCGCCGAGCTGCTGCGCCAGGTCGACGCCGCGCTGGCCGCCGGGGTCGACGAGAACCGGATCGTGCTGGACCCGGGGCTTGGCTTCGCCAAGCGCGCCGAGCACAACTGGGCGCTGCTGCGCGAGCTGGGCTCGCTGGTGGAGCTGGGCTTCCCGGTGCTGGTCGGGGCGTCGCGCAAGCGCTTCCTGGGCACCCTGCTGGCCGGTCACGGCGGGGCAGCACGCCCGCCGGACGGCCGGGAGGACGCGACCACCGCCGTCACCGCCCTGGTGGCCGCGGCGGGCGCCTGGGGTGTGCGGGTGCACGACGTGGACCGATCCCTCGACGCGGTCGCGGTGGCCGCAGCGGTGGCCGGGGAGGCCGGATGACCGACCGGATCGCGCTGACCGGGCTGCGGGTGCGCGGCCACCACGGCGTGTTCGAGCACGAGAAGCGCGACGGGCAGGAGTTCGTCGTGGACATCACCCTGTGGCTCGACCTGGCCGAGGCCGCGGCCACCGACGACCTGGCCAAGACCGTCCACTACGGCGAGCTGGCCGAGCGGGCGGCCGCGGTGGTGGCGGGCGAGCCGCGCGACCTCATCGAGACGGTGGCCGCGCGGATCGCGGACGCGGAGCTGGCCGACGAGCGGGTGCACGCGGTGGAGGTCACCGTGCACAAGCCCGCCGCACCCATCCCGCTGACCTTCGCCGACGTGGCCGTCACCGTGCGCCGCTCGCGGCGCGGCGGCCGGGGCGGTGCCCGGTGAGCCGGGCCGTGCTGTCCCTCGGGTCCAACCTCGGTGACCGGTTGGCGCACCTGCGCTCGGCCGTCACCGCCTTCGCCGACGAGCTGGTCGCCGTCTCGCCGGTGTACGAGACGGCCGCGTGGGGCGTCACCGACCAGCCCGACTTCCTCAACGCGGTGGTCGTGGTCGCCGCGGACGGCGTCGACGGGTGGGGGTGGCTGCGCCGCGGGCAGGCCGCCGAGGACGCCGCGGGCCGGGTGCGCGAGCGGCGCTGGGGCCCGCGCACCCTCGACGTGGACGTGGTCACCGTGGACGGGGTGACCAGCGACCACCCCGAGCTGCTGCTGCCGCACCCGGGCACCGCCGAGCGCGCCACCGTCCTGGTGCCGTGGCTCGACGTGGAACCGGACGCGGTGGTGCCGGGGGTGGGGCCCGCCCGCGACCTGCTGGCCGGGCTGGACACCTCCGGCGTGCGCCGCCGCGACGACCTGGAGCTGCGGTGAGCGCGCAGATGCGGGCCACCAAGGCCGCCGACCTGGTGCCCGCTGGCGCGGTGGCGGCCGTCGTGGGCTACGTCGGGTGCAGGCTGGTCTACGGCGACCTGCCGCCGCTGCCGACCCTCGCCGGGCTGCCGCTGGCGGTGCTGGCGGTGGTCGAGGCGCTGCTGGGGTACTCGCTGCGCAACCGCATCCGGGGCAAGGGCGGCGGCAGGCCGGTGCAGGCGCTGACCGCGGCCCGCTCGGTGGCGCTGGCCAAGGCGTCGTCGCTGCTCGGGGCGATCATGGTGGGGGTGTGGCTGGGGGTGCTGGGGTACGTGGTGCCCGCGGCGTCCCGACTGGCCGCGGCCAAGTCGGACATCCCCGCGGCGGCCGTCGGCGCGGTGTGCTCGGCGCTGCTGATCGGCGCCGCGCTGTGGTTGGAGCACTGCTGCCGCACCCCCGACGACCCCCGCGAGGACGACGCGCGGTCCACCGGCTGAGCTCTCTTTGATCTCGTCGCGGTAACGGACCGGTACGGTGGGGCCATGACCGGCCGCCCCGACCCCGACGACGAGCGCGATCGCAGCGCTGCCGGGGCCCGCGCGCTGCTGGTGGTGGGCTTGGTCCTGGCGGTCGGCGCGACCGCGGTGCTGGTGCTCAGCGACTCGCTGCGCTGGATGCGCCTGGGCGTGGTGGCCGCGCTGTGGGCGGCGCTGGCCGGGACCTTCCTGGCCGCCCGCTACCGGGGCCAGTCCGCCGAGCGCGCCGAGCACGCCGCCGAGCTGGCCCGGGTCTACGAGCTGGAGCTGGAGCGCGAGGTCGCCGCCCGCCGCGAGTTCGAGCTGGAGACCGAGGCCGAGGTCAAGCGCCAGGCCGACGAGAAGGCCGCCGCCGACCTGGCCGCCCTGCGCGAGGAGCTCACGGCCCTGCGCGAGCACCTGCACCAGCTGCTCGGCGGCGAGGTGCTGGTGGAGCGGATCGCCCTGCACGCCGAGGCCACCAGGATGCGCTCGGTGGAGGGCCAGCGCGGCGGTGACGAGTGGCAGCCGTCCTGGCAGACCGGGGACGCCCCGGCGGTCGGCCCCGCCCGGCCCACCGCGACCCGGCGCAGACCGCTGGCGGTCACCCCGGTGCCCAACCCCGGTGGTGGCCGCCCCCTGCGGACCGACGAGGTCCCCCAGCGCCGCGACCTCGACCAGCACCGCGCCCCCACCCGCCAGGCCCCCGACCCCGAGCGCGTCCACCCGCCGGGCGCCGCCCCGCCCGCGGACCGCCGCACGGCCGACTCCGCCCCCACCGGTCAGCTCGACCGCAGGCTGAACCCCGACGCCGGGTCCCGCGCCGAACCGCCCACCGGTGCCATCCCCACCGCCGCGCCCCGGCGCCCCGCCGACGAACCCACCCGCGCCGACCTGCGCCCCCCGCCCCCCGCGCGCCCGGCCGCGGACGACACGCGCCGCGTCCCCGCGGGCAGGCCCCGCGTGGAACCGGTGGGGCGCGTCGACCCGCAGCGGACCCCCAGTGGCACGTTCCCGCCCGTCGACCAGCAGCGCACCCCGAGTGGCACGTTCCCGCCGGTGGCGGAGCCGGGTCGTCGTGGGCCCGCTGAGCCGGTGGCCCGGGTGGCGCCCCCGGCCGAGCCGGGGGTCAGGCGCCGCACGCCCACTGGCCAGTTCCCGCCCGTCGACCAGGGGCGAAGCCCGAGTGGCACGTTCCCGCCGGTGGCGGAGCCGGGTCGTCGTGCGCCCGCTGAGCCGGTCGCCCGGGTGGCGCCCCCGGCCGAGCCCGGGGTGCGGCGCCGGACGCCCACGGGCGCGTTCCCGCCCGTGGGCCGCCCAGCGGACCCCGCGGACCCGGCCCGCCGCCACAACCCCGCCGAGCCGGTGCGGCGGCGCACGCCCACCGGCACGTTCCCGGCGGTGACCGAGCCCAGCGGGTCCACCCGCCACCCCAACCCGCCACCGGACCCGGCCCGCCGCCGCCCGCCGACCGGCGAGTTCCCGAGCGCCGAGCAAGCGGCCAGGCGCGGTCCCAGCGGCGCCCCCGCGCCCGACGCCCGCAGGCAGCCCGCCGAGGCGGCCCGGCGCGCTCCGGCCGAGCCCGTCGACGCGGGCCGCCGCCGCGCCCCCACGGGCACCTTCCCCCCGGTCGCCGAACCGGGCCGCGCGCCGAGCGCGGCGATCCCGCCGGTGGCCGACCCCGCGCGCCGCGCACCCGCGGACCCGACCCCCACCGGCGCCCACCCCGCCGCGGCCGAGGCCGGTGGCAGGCGCCGGGCCCCCACCGGCACGTTCCCGCCCGTCGACGAGCCGGGCGGGCGCCCCACCCCGGCGGCCGAGCCCGCCGACGAGGGCGGCCGCAGGCGGGCGCCGGAACCGGCGGGCAGGCACGGCGGCGGCGAGGCCGGGCACACCGGGTCGCACACCCAGGGCCTGTCCGTCGAGGAGCTGCTGGCCGCCCACGGCACCGGCGCCACCCCGCGCAGGCGCCGCCGCCGCGACGACGACGACTGACCCCCGCCCCGCGTCCGGGGGTTCCCGGCGTCGCGCAGGGCGTCCGTAAGATCGCGTCCCGTGTCCGATCCGCGCCTGAGCAGGCACACCCCGCGCCGGTTGACCGTGCTGCTGCCCGTCGTCGGGCTGTTGGCGCTGGCCGGGTGCGGGCTGGTGCTGATCGCGCTGAGCACCGCGCGGGTCGGGCTGGAGGCCGAGCTGGTCGGGGTGGGGGCCGCGCTGCTGCCGGTCGGGCCGGTGGTGGCGACCTTCCTGTGGGTGGACCGGTGGGAGCCCGAGCCCGCCAAGCTGCTGTGGTCGGCGTTCGCCTGGGGGGCGTGCGGGGCCACGATCACCGCGCTGCTGATCAACAACACCGCCGAGGCGGTCGGGGACCTGCTGCTCGGGTCGGGCAACGGGGACAAGCTCTCGGCCATCGTGTCCGCGCCGCTGTTCGAGGAGGCGGCCAAGGGCGCGTTCGTGCTGGCGGTGTACCTGTTCCTGCGCGGGGAGTTCGACGGGGTGGTCGACGGCATCGTCTACGCCGGGCTCACCGCGGCCGGGTTCGCCTTCACCGAGAACATCTACTACTTCGGCCGCGCGTTCTCCGACTACGGCTTCGGCGACAGCACCTCGCCGGGCGTGGTGGCCGCGTTCATCCTGCGCGGGGTGCTCTCGCCGTTCACCCACCCGCTGTTCACGATCATGATCGGCATCGGCGTCGGGGTGGCCGCGCGCAGCGCGCACCGGCGCACCAGGGTGCTCGCCCCGGCCCTGGGCTACGCGGGCGCCGTCGTGCTGCACGCGCTGTGGAACGCCTCGGCCACCCTCGGCAGCGGCACCACCTTCCTCACCGTGTACTTCCTGGTGATGGTGCCGCTGTTCGGGGCGGTGCTGTGGCTGATCACCTGGCACCGCAGGCGCGAACAGCGGGTGATCGCCGCCGCCCTGCCGGGGATGGTGGAGCAGCGGTGGATCCTGCCCGCCGAGGTGGAGCCGCTGAGCAGCCTCAAGGGGCGCAGGCACTGGCGCTCCCGGGTGCGCAGGCGCAGCGGGCGCGCTGCCGCCGCGGCCGTGGGGGAGTACCAGGCGGCGGTCAGCGAGCTGGCCTTCCTGGACCGCTCGATCGCCGCGGGCACGGCCGGGCGCACCGGGCAGCAGCACCGGGAGGAGTTGGTCGCGGTGCTCAAGCAGGCGCGCAAGCGGGCGGTGCTGGCCTCGGCGCAGCGCGACGGGTGAGCGCTGTGGCCCAGCGGACACCGTGGTGGCGGTCACCCGGGCGCCACCGGGCCGAGCCGGGGCGGCTACTCTCGCGGCCGTCGTCCGGTACCCGCGCCGATGCGGGACTGGAACGAGTGCGAGGAGCTGCGACGATGTCGTTCGGTGCCCGGGCGCCCCGGGGTGGCCCGTGACCAGGCCCGCCCGGTTGACCGTGGGCGTGGTGTCCGCCGGTCGCGTCGGTGCCGTGCTCGGCGCCGCCCTCGCCCGCGCGGGGCACACCGTCGCCGCCACCGCCGCCGTCTCCCGCGCCTCGCTGCGCCGCGCCGAGGACCTGCTGCCCGGCGTGCCCGTCCGCCCGCCGGACGAGGTGGCCGCGGCCGCCGACCTGGTGCTGCTCGCCCTCCCCGACGACGCCCTGCCCGGCATGGTGCGCGGCCTCACCGCCGCGGGCGCCCTGCGACCGGGGCAGATCGTGGTGCACACCTCCGGGGCCAACGGCGTCGGCGTGCTCGCCCCGGCCGCCGCGGTGGGGGCGCTCACCCTCGCCCTGCACCCGGTGATGACCTTCACCGGCCGCGCCGAGGACCTCCAGCGGGTCGCCGCCTGCTCCTTCGGCGTCACCGCCGCCGACGGCGACGAGGTGGGCTGGAGCGTCGCGGAGGCGCTGGTCGTGGAGGTCGGCGCCGAGCCGGTGCGGGTGCCCGAGGCGGCCCGCCCGCTCTACCACACCGCGCTGGCGCACGGCGCCAACCACCTGATGACCCTGGTCGGGGACTGCGCCGACCTGCTGCGCGCGGCCGGGATCAGCACCCCGGGCACCGCCGAGCGCGTGCTCGGGCCGTTGCTGTCCGCGGCGCTGGACAACGCCCTGCGCCACGGCGACCGCGCGCTCACCGGCCCCGTGGCCCGCGGCGACACCGGCACGGTGGGCACCCACACCGGGGTGCTGGCCGAGCGGGCCCCCGAGCTGCTGACCGCCTACCGCGCGCTGGCCGACCGCACCGCCCGCCGGGCCGCCGCGGCGGGCCTGCTGCCCGCCGACCGGGTGCCCGACGTGCTGGCCGCCCTCGACGACGACCCACCCCAGGAGCAGCGATGACCGCCGCCGCCCCGCGCTTCACCGCCGGGAAGACCCACGTGCACAGCGACCCCGAGCAGCTGGCCAGGGTCACCAGGGCGCTGCGCGCCACCGGCCGCAAGGTCGTGCTGGTGCCCACCATGGGCGCCCTGCACGCGGGCCACCGCGAGCTGATGGCGCGCGCCCGCCGCATCCCCAACACGGTGCTCGCGGTGTCGATCTTCGTCAACCCGCTCCAGTTCGCCCCCGGCGAGGACTTCGAGCGCTACCCGCGCCCGGTCGAGGACGACATCGCCGCCTGCGAGGCCGAGCGCGCCGAGCTGGTGTTCACCCCCGGGGTGGAGGCGCTGTACCCGGAGGCCGCGCAGGTCACCGTGCACCCGGGGCCGCTGGGCGAGGAGCTGGAGGGCGCCGTGCGCCCCGGGCACTTCGGCGGCGTGCTCACCGTCGTGGCGAAGCTGTTCAACATCGTGCGCCCTGACTACGCGATGTTCGGGGAGAAGGACTACCAGCAGCTCGTGCTCATCAAGAAGATGGTGCGCGACCTCAACATGGAGACCCACGTCGTCGGGGTCCCCACGGTGCGCGAGCGCGACGGCCTGGCGCTGTCCTCGCGCAACGCCTACCTCGACGAGGGCCAGCGCGCGGCGGCGGTCACCCTGTCCGCCGCGCTGGCCGCGGGCGCGCACGCGGGCGCCCACGGCCCCGACGCCGCGCTCGCCGCCGCCCAGGCGGTGCTGGCGGGCACCCCGGAGCTGGCCGTGGACTACCTGGAGCTGCGCGCCCCCGACCTCGGGCCCGCGCCGCTCGACGGCGGCGACGCCCGCCTGCTCGTCGCCGCCCGGCTGGGCACCACCCGGCTCATCGACAACGTCCCGCTGTCCCTGGGCCCCACGGCCCTGGGCACCCACGGCTAGGTCGCGCCCCACGACCCGCCACCCACCCCTCCCGTCCCCACCCGGCACCAAGACCGCCCGCCCCCGCAAGGCAACCCGGCACGACAAACTAACGAGCTGCCGCCCCCTCTTGCGGGACAAGCCCGAGGAGCACCCGATGTTCCGCACCATGCTCAAGTCCAAGATCCACCGGGCCACCGTCACCCAGGCCGACCTGCACTACGTCGGCTCGGTCACCGTCGACCCGGACCTGCTCGACGCCGCGGACCTGCTGCCCGGCGAGCAGGTGGCCATCGTCGACGTCACCAACGGCGCCCGGCTGGAGACCTACGTCATCGAGGGCGAGCGCGGCTCCGGCGTGATCGGCATCAACGGCGCCGCCGCGCACCTGGTGCACCCCGGCGACATCGTCATCCTCATCGCCTACGGGGTCATGGACGACGCCGAGGCCCGCACCTTCGAGCCCCGCGTGGTGTTCGTCGACGCCGACAACCGCCAGGTGCACCTGGGCGGCGACGCGGCGTTCGTCCCGTCCGGCCACGGCCTGCGCACCGGCGCGGTCACCGACGTCGAGGCGCTGCTGGCCTCGGAGACCGACGACGCCACCCGGCTCGACGCCCTGCTCGCCCACGAGCGCTGACGGTGCTGCTCACCGTCGACGTCGGCAACACCAACACCGCCTTCGGCCTGCACAACGGCACCGACCTGCTGCGCGGCTGGCGGGTCCGCACCGACGCGCGCACCACCGCAGACGAGCTGGCGATGACCCTGCGCGGCCTGCTCGGCGAGCACGCCGAGCGGGTGTCCGGGGTCGCCGCCCTGTCCACCGTCCCCGCGGTGCTGCGCGAGGTGCGGGCGATGCTCGCCCGCTACTACCGGGGCGTGCCGCGCGTGGTGGTGGAGCCGGGCATCCGCACCGGCGTGCCGCTGCTGGTCGACAACCCCAAGGAGGTGGGCTCCGACCGCATCGCCAACACCCTGGCCGCGCACGCCGAGTTCGGCACCGCCTGCGTGGTGGCCGACTTCGGCACCTCCACCAACCTCGACGTCATCTCGGCCAAGGGCGAGTTCCTCGGCGGGGTCTTCATGCCCGGCATCGAGATCTCCGTCGACGCCCTCGCCGCCCGCGCCGCCGCCCTGCGCAAGGTCGAGATGGTCCGCCCCCGCTCGGTCATCGGCAAGAGCACCGTCGAGTGCCTGCAATCCGGCATCATGTACGGCTACGCGGGCCAGGTCGACGGCCTCGTCCACCGCATCCGCGCCGAACTGCGCGCCGCGGGCCACCCCGGCGACCCCACCGTCATCGCCACCGGCGGCCTGGCCCCCATCGTGGTCGGTGAGGCCACCACCATCGACCACCACCGCCCGGACCTCACCCTGGAGGGCCTGCGGTTGATCTTCGAGCGGAATCGGCGCTAGTCGACCGGTCGGTCGGAAATCGAATCCGGCTCACCGCTTGGCGGCGCGGATGACGGTTGTGATGAGGGGGCGGTCGAACTCGCCGGTCGAAGTCGCGGGGTTCGCGGAGAGGAAGTCGCGGACGCGGGTCAGGACCTCCGCGCGTTCTGCGGCGGGGGCTTGGGAGACGTTGCTGTGGGTCTTCACCGTTTCCAGCATTGAGGCCGCGGTGCGGCGTTGGGCGTGGTGGACCTGGACCTGCTCGGGCGGCTTCAACCCGGGGTGTTCGGGCACGCGCGCGGCGTGATTGCGGGGCGGGCCGATCGAGGTGGTCGCCAAGGACGCCAATTCCGCGACCCACGGCACCGATTGGTCGTCGTGGTTGGCGAGGGTGGCCAGCACGCCGCCGGGGCGCAGCACCCGCAGCATTTCCGGGATGGCGGCCGCCTGGTCGAACCAGTGGTAGGCCTGGCCGACCACGACGGCGTCGACGCAGGCGTCGCGCAGCGGGATGGCCTCGGCGGTGCCGTCGCGGACGGCGACGTCGGGGAACAGCCGGTGGAACCACTCGCGCAGGCGCTCGTCCGGCTCCACCGCGGTGACCTCGATGCCCAGGTCGAGCAGGGCTTCGGTGAGCTTGCCGGTGCCCGCCGCGAGGTCGAGCACCCGCTCGGCGTCGCCGACCGCCCAGGCGACGGCCTCCACCGGGTACCCGGGGCGGTGGCGGTGGTAGTCGGCCGCGGCCGCGCCGAAGGAGGAGGCGCGCCTGGCGAACAACTCCGGTTCCATGCGCGCAACGGTATATCCGCCGCTCCCGCCGCCGGTGCGGTGGCGGGGGATCCGGGTGGTGGCCGCGGTCGAGCGGCCCACTCGCCCCGATTCCGCATTCGCCGTGGGCGGCGCGCCCGACCGGGGTGACCCGTTCGGGTATCGCGGGCTCACGCAATCCGCTGGATTTGCGCTAATGTGGTTGCGCGCGGCAATTCAGCACCGGGTGGCCGAATCGCCCATCGCGCGTCCGCATTCGCGATACGGAGGAGGCCAGCCATGGCGCAGAAGGTCACCGTTTCCCTCGTCGACGACCTCGACGGGTCGGTCGCCGAGGAGACGGTCGAGTTCGGCCTCGACGGCGCGTCCTACCAGATCGACTTGTCTGCGGACAATGCCGAGAAACTGCGCGAGCTGCTCGCAGACTTCATCGACAGCGCGCGCCGCGCGGGCGGGCGCAAGCGCGCCACCGGCAAGCTCGTGGCGAAGGCGCCGCGCTCGGCCAGCGCCGACCGCGAGCAGAACCAGGCCATCCGGGACTGGGCGCGCAAGCACGGGATGACCATCTCCGACCGCGGGCGCATCCCCTCGGAGGTGCTCGACGCCTACAACGAGCAGGCCTGAGCGGGCTCAGCCGCCCCGGCGGGACAGCCGGGGGCAGGTCGAGCAGGTGCCCTGGCCCCGGTCGAGCAGGTAGTGGAAGCAGCAGCTCTCCCGGCGGCGGGTCCACTCCGCCGAGCCGTCGGCGGCGACGACCTGCCGCAGGGTGGAGGGGGCGGTCAGCGGGCGCGGGCCGTCCGCGAGGACCAGCGCGGCGTCGGCCACCCCGGCCCGCTCGTCGCCGCCGTAGCGGCCCGCGAGCCACAGCGCGTTGTCCAGGGCGTCGGTGGCCGCCGACCAGAGCATGCGCCTGCCGAAGCGGGCCTGGTCGGCGAACACCTCGACGAAGCGGGCCGCGTGCGCGGTGAACCGGCCGCGCAGCACCGCGGCCAGGGCCTGCTCGTCGGGGACGGCGGTGGCGTGCGGGTCGCCCGCGTCCGGGTCGTCGGGCAGGCAGGTGAACCCGGGGGTGAGCACGGCGATGGCCTCGGGGTGCGGGCGCGGCTCGGCCATCCGGAAGGCCAGGTGCTCCGGGCGCAGCGAGGGCACCCGGCGCTCGTGGTGGAACAGCAGCCCGGCGACGTACCCGGGCACCCAGAGGTACCAGGACATCACGTAACCGGCGGTCGTCCGATCCGGTGATTCCCCGTACTGGTGGTCGAGCCAGGCGGCCAGCCCCGCGCGCCAGCTGCCGAAGGCCCCGGGGTCGGCGAGGAAGTCGGCGCAGGTGCGCCAGCCGGGCACCCCGCGCTGGTCGCCGTGGCGCAGCTCGACGCGGCCCTGCTGGGGGTCGATGCGGGCCAGCGACGCGGCCAGCGGGCCGCCGGGGGTGACCGCCCGCGGGCGGGGGCGCTGCGCCGTGGTCACGACGGCGTACCGTCACGGTGTGCGACGCGGCCGCTGCTCCACATGGCGTGACCTTCCTGCTCCACAGGGTGATGAAGGTATGCCTAACCTTACCTTGTGGACCCCCGGTTCGGCTATCCGGCGGATGACAGCGGCCTGACAGCGGCCCGCGGAGCACCGCCCGAGGCGCCCTCGACGGGGCTGTTCGCGCTGAGCGGAACCTCCCCCGCTTGCGGAATCCCTCCAGGCCACCGCACGTTGGACCAGGACGAGGGGACCGCCAGGCAACGGCGCCGGGTGGCTTCGGCCGCGAGTGGCACTGAGGCCGTCGCTCGGGCCTACTACAGTGGTCCCACGGTGCTGAATCCGGCTCCCGGCCCACCCGGGAGCGCGGACAAGGGGCCGCCGGCGCAGCAGTCAGGGAGTGCGAATGTTCGAGAGGTTCACCGACCGCGCGAGGCGGGTGGTCGTCCTGGCCCAGGAAGAGGCCAGGATGCTCAACCACAACTACATCGGCACCGAGCACATCCTCCTGGGCTTGATCCACGAGGGTGAGGGTGTCGCCGCCAAGGCGCTGGAGTCGCTGGGGATCGCCCTGGAGGGCGTGCGGCAGCAGGTCGAGGAGATCATCGGCCAGGGCCAGCACGCGCCGAGCGGGCACATCCCCTTCACCCCGAGGGCCAAGAAGGTGCTGGAGCTGTCGCTGCGCGAGGCGCTGCAGCTCGGGCACAACTACATCGGCACCGAGCACATCCTGCTCGGCCTGATCCGCGAGGGCGAGGGCGTGGCCGCCCAGGTGCTGGTCAAGCTCGGCGCCGACCTCAACCGGGTCCGCCAGCAGGTCCTGCAGCTGCTGTCGGGCTACCAGGGCGGCAAGGAGTCCTCGGAGACCGGCGGCCGCAGCGAGGGCACCCCCAGCTCGTCGCTGGTCCTCGACCAGTTCGGCCGCAACCTCACCGCCTCGGCGCGCGAGGGCAAGCTGGACCCGGTCATCGGCCGGACCAAGGAGATCGAGCGGGTCATGCAGGTGCTGTCCCGCCGCACCAAGAACAACCCGGTCCTCATCGGCGAGCCCGGCGTCGGCAAGACCGCCGTCGTCGAGGGCCTGGCGCAGATGGTGGTCAAGGGCGAGGTGCCCGAGACCCTCAAGGACAAGCAGCTCTACACCCTCGACCTCGGCTCGCTGGTCGCGGGCTCGCGCTACCGCGGTGACTTCGAGGAGCGCCTGAAGAAGGTCCTCAAGGAGATCAAGACCCGCGGCGACATCATCCTGTTCATCGACGAGATCCACACCCTCGTCGGGGCGGGCGCGGCCGAGGGCGCGATCGACGCCGCCAGCATCCTCAAGCCGATGCTGGCCCGCGGTGAGCTCCAGACCATCGGCGCCACCACGCTCGACGAGTACCGCAAGTACGTCGAGAAGGACCCCGCGCTGGAGCGCCGCTTCCAGCCCATCCAGGTCGGCGAGCCGTCCCTGGAGCACACCATCGAGATCCTCAAGGGCCTGCGCGACCGGTACGAGGCGCACCACCGCGTCACGATCACCGACGCCGCCCTGGTCGCCGCCGCCACCCTGGCCGACCGGTACATCAACGACCGGTTCCTGCCGGACAAGGCGATCGACCTGATCGACGAGGCGGGCGCGCGGATGCGCATCCGCCGGATGACCGCGCCGCCGGACCTGCGCGAGTTCGACGAGAAGATCGCCGACGTGCGCCGGGAGAAGGAGAGCGCGATCGACGCGCAGGACTTCGAGCGGGCCGCGAAGCTGCGCGACAACGAGAAGCAGCTGCTGGGCCAGAAGGCCGAGCGGGAGAAGCAGTGGAAGGACGGCGACCTCGACGTCGTCGCCGAGGTCGACGACGAGCAGATCGCGGAGGTGCTGGCCAACTGGACCGGCATCCCCGTCTTCAAGCTCACCGAGGAGGAGACCACCCGCCTCCTGCGCATGGAGGACGAGCTGCACAAGCGGATCATCGGCCAGGAGGACGCCGTCAAGGCCGTCTCCCAGGCGATCCGCCGCACCCGCGCGGGCCTCAAGGACCCCAAGCGCCCGTCCGGGTCGTTCATCTTCGCCGGCCCCTCGGGCGTCGGCAAGACCGAGCTGTCCAAGGCGCTCGCGGCCTTCCTCTTCGGTGAGGACGACGCGCTCATCCAGATCGACATGGGCGAGTTCCACGACCGCTACACCGCCTCGCGGCTGTTCGGCGCGCCCCCCGGGTACGTCGGCTACGAGGAGGGCGGCCAGCTCACCGAGAAGGTGCGGCGCAAGCCGTTCTCGGTGGTGCTGTTCGACGAGATCGAGAAGGCGCACCAGGAGATCTACAACACCCTCCTGCAGGTGCTCGAGGACGGCCGCCTCACCGACGGCCAGGGCCGCACGGTCGACTTCAAGAACACCGTGCTGATCTTCACCTCCAACCTGGGCACCCAGGACATCTCCAAGGCCGTGGGCCTCGGGTTCACCTCCGGCAACGACCAGGGGTCGAACTACGAGCGGATGAAGAACAAGGTCAACGACGAGCTCAAGAAGCACTTCCGGCCCGAGTTCCTCAACCGCATCGACGACATCATCGTGTTCCACCAGCTGACCGAGCCGCAGATCATCCAGATGGTCGACCTGATGATCGGCCGGGTCGAGACCCAGCTGAAGAACAAGGACATGGCGATCGAGCTGACCGAGCGGGCCAAGCTGCTGCTGGCCAAGCGCGGGTTCGACCCGGTGCTGGGCGCGCGGCCGCTGCGCCGCACGATCCAGCGCGAGATCGAGGACCAGCTGTCGGAGAAGATCCTGTTCGGCGAGATCCAGGCCGGCCAGATCGTCATCGCCGACGTCGAGGGCTGGGACGGCGAGGAGGCCAACGCCGACAAGGCGAAGTTCGTCTTCCGCGGCGAGCCCAAGCCCAGCTCGGTGCCCGACTCCCCGCCGGTGGAGCTGTCCGCCCCGTCCGCGCCCGAGGGCGAGGACGGCGCCGAAGGCTGATCGCCGGGCGCACGACCACCGGAAGGCGGTTCCCCCTCGGGGGAGCCGCCTTCCGGCGTGTCCGGCGGCACCCGCCGGTCCCGGCCGCGATCACCTAACCTGGACCCATGGCAGTCGTGAAGATCAACGCGATCGAGGTCCCCGACGGCGCGGGCCCGGAGCTGGAGCGGCGCTTCGCCGCCCGGCTGGGCGCGGTCGACAACGAGCCCGGCTTCCTCGGCTTCGAGCTCCTGCGCCCGGTGGCCGGGGAGACCCGCTACTTCGTGCTCACCCGCTGGGAGAGCGACGAGCACTTCCAGGCCTGGATGTCCGGCTCGGCCAAGGCCGCGCACGCGGGCGAGCGCGCCCGCCCGGTCGGCACCGGCTCCTCGGTCCTGGAGTTCGAGGTCGTCCAGAGCTCCACCCCCAAGCCCACCCCGTAGCCCCGGTGGACGACGCGCTCCAGCGCGCCGCCGCCCTCCTCCGCGGGGCCGACGCCGTCCTGGTCGCCGCGGGCGCCGGGATGGGCGTCGACTCCGGCCTGCCCGACTTCCGCGGCACCGAGGGCTTCTGGCGCGCCTACCCGCCCTACGCCCGCCTCGGCCTCGCCTTCGAGGAACTGGCCGACCCCGTCCACTTCGCCTCGGACCCGGAGCTGGCCTGGGGCTTCTACGGCCACCGCCTCCACCTCTACCGCGCCACCACCCCCCACGAGGGCTTCGACGTCCTGCGCGGGTGGGGCGCGCGCGTGTTCACCTCGAACGTGGACGGCCAGTTCCAGCGGGCGGGCTTTACGGGCGTCGCCGAGGTGCACGGCAGCATCCACCACCTCCAGTGCGTCCTGCCCTGCCGCCAGGAGGTGTGGGTGAACGACGCTGAGGTCGAGGTGGACCCGGAGACCATGCGCGCGGTGGGGGAGCTGCCCGCGTGCCCGCACTGCGGTGGTCTGGCCCGGCCGAACATCCTGATGTTCGGGGACGGGGACTGGGTGCCGTCCCGCTCCCAGGGACAACTCGACGCGCTGACCGACTGGCGGCGGTCTGCGGGGCGGTTGGTGGTCGTGGAGGTGGGGGCGGGGAAGGCCGTGCCCACGGTGCGGCGGTACGCGGAATTGGCCAGTGCTGCTTCTGGGGGGTTGATCCGGGTCAACGTGCGGGAGGCTGAGGTGCGGCACGGGCGGGGGGTGTCGCTGGCCATGCCCGCGTTGGAGGCACTGCGGGCGTTGGACGCTGTGGTGTGAGGTTTGGCTGGTGCATGTGTCGCCTCGCCTTCGGCTTCGGCGGATGGAAAGGCGCGGGATTTTCTTTGCTGGCTCGATGTGGTGGTTGTGCTTGACCGGGGCCCCTGCGGCGATCATGTGCTCGGGGTGGGGAAAAGGTGAGGCCTGCGGCCCCACCCCCCGCCGTGGGTAGCACATGATCGCCTTCCCCGGACAAGCACAACCACCACATCGAGCACCCCCGTAGCCGGGCCGGCGGTTGTGTGGGTGGGCGCGCTGCTTCGCACTGTCAGGCAAGCGTTACGAGGTGCTCTTGTGGCCCCAGCTTTTCCCGCTCTCTCAGCTCATGATCGCCGTAGGGGCCCCGCCCAAACAGGTCCACCGCATCGAGCCCGCCCCTGAAATCCCGCGCTCTCCTGCTCGCGAAAGCACCCGGCGGGATCAACGAGGCAGGACCAGCTCCGTGAACACCGCGTTGTGGTCGCTGCCCGCGATCTCGTAGACGGCAGTCATCTGCGCCCCGATGCGGCGGTCGTAGAGGACATGGTCGAGCCCGACCGGCAACCCGAGGGGCGGCTGGGACCAGGTCGGCCGGAGGGCCTCGCCGGTCGCCTCGGCGGCGTCGGTGTAGCCGCGGTCCAAGAGGCGGGTGAGGGAGCCGTGGTCGAGGGTGGCGTTGAAGTCGCCCGCGAGGACGCGGGGGCGGGTGCGGGCGTCGGGGCTGGGGAGGGCGGCCAGTTCGCGCTGCCACTGGGCGCGGTCGGACTCGGAGCCGACCGGGGGGACGGTGTGCACGGACATGACCTCGATGTCCTGGTTGCCGGAGAGGTCGGCGACGGCGGCGGGCATCTCGAAGGTGGTGGGCTGGTCGTTGAGGACGATCTGGCGGAGCGGGACCTTGGCCAGGATGCCGCCGCCCGCGCCGCCGGGCTTGAGGCGCAGGACGCGGTTGGGCAGCAGGTCGGCGATGCCCTCGCGGTCGAGGGCGGCGATGGCGGCCGGGGTCAGCTCCTGCAGGGTGAGGATGTCGACCTTGGCGTCGCGGACCAGGCGGTAGAAGGCGGGGAGGTCGGCCAGGCCGAGGCGCAGGTTGGCGGTCATCACGCGCACGTGCTGGCCGTCGGGCAGGGCCTGGCCGTCGGGCAGGACGCGGGGGGTGAGCACCACGCCGATCGACGCGGTGAGCAGCAGGGCCACGAACGACCACATCCGCCTGCCCACGAGCAGGGCGAACAGGACCACCACCACCCCGGCGGCGCCCGCGTACGGGGTCAGGGCGACCGCGGCGACGGTGAAGCGGTTGCCGTCCCACCCGCTCAGCCGCAGGACGACGAAGCCGAGCAGGAGCAGCACCAGCAGGGCCACCAGGACCGTCACCCAGCGCCTGCGCCTGCGGCGGGGTGGTTCCTGGTGCTCCTCCCAGTAGCCGGTCTCCAGCGGAGCCGGTGGTCGCACGGCCATGCACCCAGGATGCCTGACGCGCGGCGCTGCCAGGGTCCGGCGGCGGCCGCTGTCACCGAGAGGAGACCTGACAGCGCGCTGTGCCCGCGCTGACAGCGGCGGCGGGCACGCTGGTGGCATCCACGAGAAGGGGGAAACCATGAACTCCGAGCTGGCCGTCGAGGCCGAGGGGTTGGTGAAGCGCTTCGGCGCCACCACCGCGCTCGACGGGGTCGACCTGGCCGTGCCCAGGGGGAAGGTGCTGGGGGTGCTCGGGCCCAACGGCGCGGGCAAGACCACCGCGGTGCGGGTGCTGGCCACGCTGCTGCGCGCCGACGCGGGCACCGCCAGGGTCGGCGGGCACGACGTGGTCACCGAGGCCAACGCCGTGCGCGGGCTGATCGGGCTGACCGGTCAGTACGCCTCGATCGACGAGGACCTCTCCGGCACCGAGAACCTGGTGCTCATCGGCAGGCTGCTGGGCATGGCCAAGGCCCAGGCCAAGGCGCGCGCGGCGGACCTGCTGGACCGCTTCGAGCTCACCGACGCGGCCGCGCGGGCGGTGAAGACCTACTCCGGGGGCATGCGCCGCCGCGCCGACCTGGCCGCCAGCCTGGTCGGCCGCCCGGAGGTCCTCTACCTCGACGAGCCCACCACCGGCCTCGACCCGCACAGCCGCAACGAGGTGTGGTCGACGGTGCGGTCGCTGGTCGCCGACGGGGTCACGGTGCTGCTGACCACGCAGTACCTGGAGGAGGCCGACCAGCTGGCCGACCTGATCACCGTCATCGACCACGGCAAGGTCATCGCGGGCGGCACGCCCAACGAGCTCAAGCGGCGCACCGGCAGCCAGACGCTCCAGGTGCGGCCCACCGTGGCCGCCGACCTGCCCGCCGTCGCGGCCATCCTGCGCGACCTCACCGGCGCCGACCCGGTCACCGACACCGAGGGCGGCCTGCTGAGCACCCCGGTCGACGACCCGGTGCTGCTCTCGGCGGTGGTGCGCCGCCTGGACGAGGCGGGCATCACCGCCGACGAGCTCGCCCTGCGCCTGCCCAGCCTGGACGAGGTCTTCCTGACCCTGACCGGGCGCACCGACCGAGTCCACGAGGGGAGCCCGGCATGACCGCCGCCGTCGCACCGGCCCGCACCGTCACCCCGGCCCAGGCCCTGCGCCACGGGCTCGCGCTGGCGGGCCGCTCGCTGACCAAGACCCGCAAGAACCCGGCGTCGCTGCTGGACGTGACGCTCCAGCCGATCATCTTCCTGCTGCTGTTCGTCTACCTGTTCGGCGGCGCGATCGCGGGCAGCACCGACCAGTACCTCCAGCTGCTGCTGCCGGGGCTGATGGTGCAGAACATCGCCTTCGCCAGCCTGGGCACCGGGATGGCGCTCAACACCGACATCACCAACGGCGTGTTCGACCGGTTCCGGGCCATGCCGATCGCCCGCTCGGCGCCGCTGGTCGGCGCGGTGCTCGGCGACGTGGTGCGGTTCGTGGTGACCCTGGGCGTGCTGGTCGTGTTCGCGGTGGTGCTCGGCTTCCGGGTGCAGACCGACCCGGTGCGCTTCCTCATCGCCGTCGCGCTGATGGTGCTGTTCGGGCTTTGCCTGTGCTGGGTGTCGGTGTTGGTGGGCATGCTGGTCAAGAGCCCGCAGGCGGTGCCGGGCACCATGGTGGCGTTCATCCTGCCGCTCACCTTCGGCAGCAACGTGTTCGTGCCCGCGGCCACCATGCCGGGCTGGTTGCAGGCGTGGGTGAACATCAACCCGGTGACGCTGCTGGCCGACGCCGCGCGCGGGCTGCTGCTCGGCGGGGAGTGGGCGGGCGACGCGTTCTGGGCGTTCGTCTGGGCCGTCGCCATCGCGGCGGTGTTCTTCCCGCTGGCGCTGCGCGCCTACAAGCGCAGGATGAGCTGAGTCCTCAGTGGACGCCGGCGTGGGCCGCGACCGCGGCGTGCAGGGCGGGCAGCGCCTCCGCCCGGTCCGCGGCCGCGGCCCGCGCCAGCACCGCGCCCGCGTCGTCGAGCGCGGCGGCCAACTCGGCCCGCAGCAGCACCAGGTCGGGGTTGCCCAGGTCCTGCCCGCCGCGCAGGGCCGCGGCCGTGCCCAGCAGCTCGGCCGCGCCCACCGCGTCGCCGCCCGCCCAGCGTGCCTGCGCGGCCACCTCCGCGATCCCCGCGACCACCGGCATGTCCGGGCCGCGGGAGGTCTCGCCCAGCGCCGCGCGCAGCAGGTCCCAGGCCGCGGGCAGGTCGCCGCGGGCGATGGCCAGGTCCGCCCCGCACACCGCGTGCAGCGCGCCCAGGTGCGGTGAGCGCCTGCCCAGGCCCGCGAACTGGGCGGTGGCGGCGGCGTGCTCGGCCACCGCGTCGTCGAGCCTGCCCAGGCGTCGCAGCAGCGTGGCCAGCCAGCAACGCACCAGCACGCCCAGGTCGTTGGTGGGCCGCTCGACCAGCATCGCCAGCGCGGCGCGGAAGTCGGCCTCGGCGCCCGCGCCGTCCCCGGCCCGGCCGCGCTGCTCGCCCAGCCTGGCCAGCATCCCCGGGGTGTCCTCGGGGGAGCCGAAGTCGGCCACCAGCCGCATGGCCCGCTCGTTCGCCGCGATCGCCGCGGCGTGGTCGCCCGCCAGCGAGCGGCGCTCGGCGATGTGGCCGATGGCCATCGCCTGCCCCCACCGGTCCCCGACCTCGCGGAAGCGCGCCAGGGCCGCCTGCGCCGCGGTCTCGGCGCCCGCCATGTCGCCCTCGTTCTCCAGCAGGAACGCCAGCGCCAGCTGCGCCATCGCCCGCGCCCACGGGTCCGGGTGGTCGGCCACCGCGGCGATGTCGGCGTGCGCCTGCTCGGCGAACCCGCCGAAGGCGGCGAGCATCGGCCCGAGCATGGCCAGCATCGGGTACACCAGCACCGCCTCCGCCGCGCGCAGCTCGGCGTGGGTGGCCAGGATCGCCTCCCGGTCGGGCAGCCCGCCCACGTCGTCGAAGGTGCGCATGGCCCGCAGGGTGGCCCTGGTCGCCGGGGACATCCGGTCGGCGAGCGGGGCGACCACCCTGGTCATCGCCATGGCCTCCTGGTGCTGGCCGCTGACCAGCCAGAACCAGGCCGCGCGCAGGGCCAGCGCCCCGGCCGACTCGGCGTCGCCGTCCTCGGCGGCGGTGCGCGTGGCGGCCAGCAGGCTGTCCTGCTCGGCGGCCATCCGCCGCATCCACAGCAGCTGGTCGTGCCCGCGCAGGCCGGGGTCGGCCACCACGAGGAACTCCAGCACCGCCCGGGTGAACGCGGCCCTGGTCCTGGCCACCTCGGCCGGGCCCTGCTCGGCCAGCCGCTCGGCGGCGTAGGCGCGCACGGTCTCCAGCACCCGGTGGCGCACCAGGCCGTCGCGGCCGGTGGCCACCTGCACCAGCGACTTCTCCACCAGCGAGGCCAGCACGTAGACCACGTCCGCGGCGGGCAGCAGGTCGTCGTCGGCGGCCACGACCACCACGGCGGTCTCGGCGGCGGGCGCGGGGAACACCGACAGCCTGGCCAGCAGCAGCCGCTCGGGCTTGTCCAGCAGGTCCCAGCTCCACTCCACCACCGCGCGCAGCGTGCGGTGCCGGGGCAGCGAGGTGCGGCTGCCCCCGGTGAGCAGCCGGAACCGGTCGTCGAGCCGGTCGCTGACCTGGCGCAGGGTCATCGACCGCAGCCGGGCCGCGGCCAGCTCCAGCGCCAGCGGCAGCCCGTCGAGGCCGCGGCAGATCCGCGCGACCTCGGCGGCGTGCTCGGCCGCGGCGAACCCGGGCGAGGCCGCGGCGGCCCGGTCGGCGAACAGCCGCACCGCGTCGGCCGCCAGGACCTCCTCGGTGCCCGCCTGCTCGTCGGGCAGCCCCAGCGGGCCGACGCCGAACACCACCTCGCCGGTGATGGCCAGCGGTTCGCGGCTGGTGGCCAGCACCGTCAGCCGGGGGCAGCGGGACAGCACCGCGTCGGCCAGCTCAGCGGCCGCCTCCACCAGGTGCTCGCAGTTGTCCAGCACCAGCAGCCCCGGCTGGGCCGACAGCGACTCCACGGCCCGGTCGAGCGGCTCCGCCTGCCGGGCCGCCGCCTGCCCGGCGGGGGTGTCCACCAGGGGCGCGTCGCGGGCGCCCACCGCGCTGAGCACCGCGCCCGCCACGTCCACCGGGTCGCGCACCGGGGCCAGCTCGGCCACCCACGTCGGGCCGCCCGCGGCGGCGGCCACCTCCCGCGCCAGCCGGGTCTTGCCCGCCCCGCCCGGCCCCACCAGGGTCACCAGGCGCGCCGAGCCGAGCAGGGCGCGCACCTCCGCCAGCTCGGCCTGCCTGCCGATGAAGCTGGTCAGCGCCGGGGAGGCGGCGCGGGCCGCGGCCGGGGCGAGGTCGCCGCGCAGCACGGACAGGTGCAGCTCGCGCAGCTCGGCGGAGGGCTCCACGCCCAGCTCCTCGGCCAGCGCCCGGCGCACCCGGTCGACCTCGGCCAGCGCCTCGGCCTGCCGCCCGGACAGCGCCAGCGCCCGCACCAGCACCCCGGCGGCGCGCTCGCGCAGCGGGTGCTCGGCCACCAGCTCGCGCAGCCCGGCGACGGCGTCGGCGTGCCCGCCCAGGTCCACCACGGCGGCCAGCCGGTCCTCCGCGGCCGAGGCGCGCAGCTCGGCCAGCCGGGCCGCGGCGGCGTGGGCGAACGGCGCGTCGCCCAACCCGGCCAGCGCCGGGCCCCGCCACAGCCCCAGCGCCTCGTCCAGGCACGCCACCGCCTCGGCCGGGCGCCCCTCGCGCGCGGCCCGGCGGCCCGCGGCGGCCAGCCGCTCGAACCGGTGCGCGTCGACGTCGTCGGGGGCCACCGCGAGCCGGTAGCCGGTGGCGCTGGACTCCAGCGCGCCCTCGGCGGCCGGGCGCAGCGCGCGGCGCAGCCGGGACACCAGCGACTGGAGGGCGCCGGTGGCGTCGACGGGCGGCCGCTCGCCCCACAGCGCGTCGATGAGCGCGGCGGGCGCCACCACCCGGCCCGCGTCCAGCGCCAAGCGGGCGAGCAGCACCCGCAACCGGGTCCCGCCCGGCTCGACCTCCGCGCCGCCCGCGCCGGTGACGCGCAGCGGGCCCAGGATGGCGACCTGCACCCGTCCAGCTTCCCAGGTCGCGGTTACCGCAGCGTGCCGGGGAACAGGTCGTCGCCTGCCGGCTTGGCCGCGGCGCGGAACCAGGACGCCAGGAACGGCTCCAGGCCGGGCACCCCGGACACCTCGACGGCCATCCGCTCGAACTCCGGCCACGAGGCGTTGCCGTCGCGGTGGGTGCTGAACCACCGCTTGAGCAGCGCGTCGAACTTGTCGTCGCCGATCTTGCGGCGCAGGGCGTGCACCGCGAGCGGGCCCTTGTCGTAGACGGCGGTGAACTCGTTGCCCGCGCCCATGTCGTAGAGCTTGCGGTTCCAGAACCGGCTGTTGCCGCCCACCTCGTCCACGGTGTCGCGGAAGCGCTCGTCGAGGTCGGTGCCGGTGTGCTCGTCCCACAGCCAGGAGGCGTAGGAGGCCAGGCACTCGTTGAGGCAGATGTCGGCCCAGCTCTGCACGGACACGCTGTCGCCGTACCACTGGTGGGCCTGCTCGTGCACGATCGTGTCGAGGTCGGCCCACTTGGCGTAGATCGGCCTGCCCTGGGTCTCCAGGGAGAAGCGGATGTTCTCGTTGAGGAAGATCCCGCCCGCCGAGGTCTGCGGGTACGGGCCGAACTTGGTGGCGAGGAACGCCAGCACCTCCGGCACCCGCGACTCGTCGGCCCTCTTGCCCTCCACGCCGGGGGCGTAGGCGTCCACGACCGGTGTGCCGTCGGGCAGCTGCGAGCGCACGAACGTCCACTTGTCGATGGCGACGGTGGTCACGTAGGGCGCGACCCTGCCCTTCTCCACCCAGCGGAACGTCGTCCACCCGCCGTCCTCGCGCGACGGTTCCTCGACGCCGTTGGACACCACGGACCAGCCGTTGGGCACCTTCGCGTCGACGCTGAAGGTGGCCTTGTCGCGCGGGTGGTCGTTGACCGGGTACCAGGTCGAGGCCGAGTGCGGCTCGCCCGCCACGTACGCCCCGCCCGAGCGCGACACCTGCCAGCCGTTCTCACCGAGGCCGCCCTCGTCGGTGGTGGGCGTGCCCGAGTAGACGACGCGGGTCTTGAACGTCGCACCCGCGGCGACGGGGGGCTTCGGGGTGATCACCAGCTCGTGCTCGCCGTCGCGGGCGAACTGCGCGTCCTGGCCGTCCACCTGCACCGCGCGCACGTCGAACCCGGAGAGGTCGAGGTTGAACCGGGACAGGTCCTGGGTGGCCTTGGCCGTGACGGTCGTGTCGCCGTCGAGGTGCTTCCCGGCGGGGTCGTAGGTGATGCCGACGGCGTAGTCCAGCGCGTCGTACCCGCCGTTGCCGTCCTCGGGGTAGTAGGCGTCGCCGATGCCCCCGGCCCCGGCCCCGGCTTGCTGCGCCCGGGGGGTGGTGGTGGACGCGGAGGACGGCGCCTCGGGGGCGGGCGGGGCGTTGGTGCACCCGGCGAGCGCCACGGCGGCCAGCAGCGTCGCGGTGGTCCGGAACGGGGGTGCCATGGCGCCCATCATGACCGCCCACCCGTGTGCTCCGAGTGGCGTCGGGCAAACTCGCCCGCGTGGACCTCGTCGAGTTCGGCGGCACCGGCACCCCGCTGCTGCTCCAGCACGCGCTGATGGGCCGCGCCGCGACCTGGTGGTCCTGCGCCCCCTGGCTGACCCGCCACGGCCGGGTCCTGGGCTACGACGCCCGCGCCCACGGCCGCAACCCCCACCGCGGCCCGCAGCGCACCGAGGACTTCGTGGCCGACCTGGTGGGCGTGCTCGAAGGCTTGGGCGAACCGGCCGTGCTGGTGGGCCACTCGATGGGCGCCCTGCACTCCCTCGTCGCCGCCGCCCGCCGCCCCGACCTCGTCCGCGCCGTCGTCACCGAGGACGTCGGGGTCGACCTGCGCGGTCGCACCGCCGACTCCTGGCGGGCGCTGTTCGCGCGGTGGCCGGTCCCGTTCCCGTCGCTGTCGCACGTCCGGGACTTCTTCGGCCCCGCGGGCGACTACTTCGCCGAGTGCGTCGAGGAGCGCGACGGCGGCTACCGCCTCATCGCGGACCTGGAGGACCTGTTCGCCACCGCCGAGGAGTGGGGCACCCGCGACTTCTGGTCCGACGTCGAGGCGGTCCGCTGCCCCCTGCTCGTCCTGGAGGCCGAGCACTCCGTCATGCCGCCGGGCCAGCAGGCCGAGGTCGCCCGCCGCTGCGCGGGCGAGGCCACCCACCTCGTCGTCCCCGGCAGCGGCCACCTCATCCACGACTCCGCCCCGGACACCTACCGCGGCGCCGTCGAGGCCTTCCTCTCCGACGTCCTCGCCCGCTGACCCGGCCTGCTCAGCGGGTGTAGAGGACGTCCTCGGGGCCCGCGCTGTCGATCACCGACACCTTGTGGACGCGGCAGCGGATCGGGTCGACCGGGAACAGGGCGCCGAAGGCGCGGACGACGTGGTCGTCGGGGGCGCCCGAGAGGAGGGCGACGTGGGGGACCCAGTTGCCCGGCAGGTAGTAGGTGTTGGGGTTGCGGACCTTGCCCGCCAGCACGTCGTGCAGCGCGGTGTGGACGGCGAGGAGCTCGCCGTCGGTGACCGCGCCGAGCATGAGGACGTTCTCGGTGGTGGCGAAGGTGGCGAGGGAGGACAGCCACACCGCGGGCAGGGAGAGCAGGCGCAGCTCGGCCGCGAGGGCAGCGCGGGTCCTGGTGGGGATCTCCGAGGCGGCGGCGAAGGTCAGGTGCGGGGGCAGGGGGTGCTCGGCGGCGCCGGTGCGGGCGCGCAGGGCGCGGAGGGCGGCGTCGGCGGCGGGGTCGAAGGTCGCGACGACGGCCTGGGGCATGCGCGGAGTGTGCCAGGCCCGGCCCCGGGTGCGGGGCCGGGCCCGGCGCGGGTCAGTCCTTGAGGAGGGCGCGCCAGTCCTGCGTCTCCAGCCTGGTCAGCGCCCTGGCCCGGGGGCGGGTGCCGACCAGCAGGCGGGCCGCGGCGGCGGCCTCGCTGGTGCCGGACAGCTCGACCGGGCGGACCAGCGACGGCCAGGCGCCCGCGCCGACGAAGCCGCGCTCGTCGGCGACCCGGCTGGCGTAGCAGGGCTCGTAGGGCAGGTCCGCGGTGTCGTGGAAGCGGCGCATGGCGGCGGTGGTCCGCTCCCCGAAGACGCCGTCGACGGGCAGGTCGCGGGTGCCGTTCTCGCGCAGCAGGTGCTGGGCGACGCGCACCCGGTCGCCGGTGTCGCCGGGCTTGAGCAGCGGCCAGGACTCCGGGTGCACGACCTCGCGGCCCAGCACCCCGCCGACGGCCGAGCGCAGCTCCGGCAGGCGGCCGTAGAGCACGCCGCCGGGGCACTCGGTGCTGTTGAAGTCGCGGTGGCCGCGGATCTGCGAGGGGGCGATGCCGTACTGCGACGCGATGTAGGCGACCAGGTTCACCAGCGAGTTCCACAGCGCGCCGGGGACGTCGACGCTGGTGTAGAGGCCTTCGTTCTCGATGCCGATGACCTCGCTGTTGTGGTTGCCCACGTTGGCGCCGAGCACGTGCTGCCCGCCGTTGATCAGCACCTCCAGGCTGCGGTGGCGGCCCTCGGTGACGTGCCCGCCGCGGCTGTTGGTCAGCTGCTGGCCCGAGTCGATCCAGCCGTTGCTGTCCATGTGGTAGTTCTGGATCGACCGCGACAGCGAGTAGGCGTGCGCCAGCGACGTGTCGCTGGAGTTCGGGCCCGCGGTGTGGTGCACCACGATGTAGGTGGGCGTGCGGGCCAGCACCTCGATGGCCTCGCTCGGCGGGCGCGCGCCCCAGGTGTCGCACGAGGCGATGGTGGGGGCGGCGGCGCTGGCGGTGGCGGCGCGGGCGGTGGCGGTGAACACCGGCAGGGTGACCCCCGCAGCGCCGACCGCGATGCTGGTGCGTAACAGGTCTCGCCTGGTCAAGGCCATCGCGATCTCCCTCGACTGCGGGGCCGCGGCGGCCCCAGATCGGTGACGTGGCGTGGCCGACCGTAGTTCGGGGCACCGCTGGATGGCAATGGTTCGCCAACCATCGAGCTAATGCGTGGAACGATTTCAGGGGTGACCCCTGCCCGGTTCCCCCACACCGGGTCACCCGCGCGGGGACACCGCGCCGTGCTCGCCGGGCAGCGCGAAGCGGCCGTCGGGGGTCTGCTCGACCAGGCCGTCCACCAGCAGGGAGTCCAGGCACCGGTCGCGCTGGCCCGCGTCGGACCACACCCGGTCCAGCCGCGCCTTGGTGGCGGGCTCGTCGGTGTCCCGCAGCACGTCCAGCAGCAGGCCCCGGACCTGGCGGTCGGTGCCGGCGAACTTCTGCACGGCCTTCGCCGGGCCCGCGTAGGCGGGGCGGCCGTTGCGCTGCCAGGCGCAGCCGTCGAACACCGGGCAGTCGGCGCACCGGGGCCCGCGCGCCACGCACACCACCGCGCCCAGCTCCATCAGCGCCGCCGAGGCCTTGGCGGCGGCGGCCGCGTCCTCGGGCAGCAGGGCCGCCACGTCGGCCATGTCCTTGGTGGTGGAGGGCGGACCCGCGTCCCCGGCGCCGTGCACCGCGCGGGCCACCACCCGGCGCACGTTGGTGTCCACGACGGGGCAGCGCTGCCCGTAGGCGAAGGCGGCCACGGCGCGGGCGGTGTAGGCGCCGACGCCGGGCAGGCCGAGCAGGGTGTCGACGTCGGCGGGCACCACGTCGCCGTGGTCGTCGGCGATGGCCGAGGCGGCCGCGTGCAGGCGCAGCGCGCGGCGCGGGTAGCCCAGCTTGCCCCAGGCGCGCAGCACCTCGCCCTGGGTGGCCGCGGCCAGGTCGGAGGGCTTGGGCCAGCGGGCCATCCACTCCTGCCAGATCGGCGCGACCCTGGCCACCGGGGTCTGCTGGAGCATCACCTCGCTGACCAGCACCCCCCAGCCGGTCGTCCCGGCGGCGCGCCAGGGCAGGTCTCGGGCGGTCTCGTCGAACCAGTCGAGCAGGGCGGGGACGTCCACCGGGGCAGTCTAGGAAGCCCCGGTGGACGCCGCGCGCGGGTCCTACTCGACCTCGGTGATCTTCGCCGTCTGCACGTCGTAGACGAAGCCGCGCACCTTGTCGGTGTGCGGGATGAACGGGCTGCGCCGTACCCGCTCGACCGACTCGCGCACCGACTGCTCGACGTCGGTGAACGCCTCGACCGCCCACGGCGGGCGCAGGCCGGTCTCGGCGGCCACCTCGGCGCGGAACTCGTCGTCGGTGAACGTGGCCAGGCCGCAGCGGGTGTGCTGCATGACGATGACCTCGCGGGTCTGGAGCTTGCGCTGCGAGATGGAGATCGACCGGATCACGTCGTCGGTCACGATGCCCCCGGCGTTGCGCATGATGTGCGACTCGCCGTGGGTCAGGCCGAAGACGTCGAACACCTTGATCCGGGCGTCCATGCAGGTCACCACCGCCACGTGCAGGCTGGGCACGGGGGTCGGCAGCTCCGGGGCCCCCAGGTCGGGCCCGTCGGCGTGGCGCTGCAGGAGGTCGTCGATCGCGGTCACGGCCACCCTTTCCGTTTGGTCCACAGTGTTCGTTTCCATGCAACCGGTCCGTGGCGCGCGCGACAAGGTGCTTTCGGTCAACATCACTCATGGTGCATGTGTCCCGCACCGATAGCCCCTGATCGGGTGTCCTGTCGCTACCCTGTTCGGCCGCGGGCCGGGGTTACCGTCCTGCGGGTGATCGATCCCGCCGCACCCCTGCCGAAGTCGGTGTACGTGCGCCGCCGGGCGGTCGCGGTGGTCGCCGCAGCCGCGGGCGTCGTCGGCCTGGTCTGGCTCATCGCGCTGGTCATCGGCGAGGGCGACCCCGAGGTCGCGCCCGCCGCGGGCGCCCCGCGCACCACGACGACCGCGCCCACCACCGCCGCCCCCGACCCGAGCACCGCCGCCCCCGGCGCCGACCCGCCGCCGTCGGGTGCCGCGCCCGCCCCGGCGCCGCCGCCGGACCCGGGGGCGCCGTGCGCCGACCCGGCGGTGGCCGTGACGGCCGAGCTGGGCGCGCCGGGCTACCGGGTCGGCCAGCGGCCGGTGCTGCGGCTGGTGGTCACCAACGGCGGGCAGGTGCCGTGCACCCGCGACGTCGGCCGGGCGCTGCGCGAGCTGGTCGTGGTCGGCGCCGACGGCGCGCGGCTGTGGTCGAACAACGACTGCGCGCGCGCCGAGGGCGCCCAGCCGCAGGTGTTCCAGCCGGGGGAGCGGCAGGTGTTCGAGGTGGTGTGGGCCGGGCGGACCTCCGCGCCGGGCTGCCCGCAGGACCGCGTGACCGTGCCCGCGGGGGCCTACCGGCTGGTGCCGCGGCTGGGCGGGCTGGTGGGCGCGCCGGTGCCGTTCGAGCTCACGGCCTGAGCGGTGTCACGGGCCGAACCAGCGCTCCTCGGTGGTGCGCGGGGTCGACGCCGTGGTGCCCTGGACGAGCTCGGTGTCGAGGGTGACCTCCCGGGGCCGGGTCGGGTCCGGGGTGCCCAGCAGCAGCCGACCGGCGGCCCTGCCCTTCTCCAGGACGGGCTGGCGCACGGTGGTCAGCCCGATCCGCTCCCCCTCGGGGATGCCGTCGAAGCCGGTGACGGTGAGGTCCTGCGGCACCCGCAGCCCGCGCCTGCGGGCCTCGGTGATCGCGCCGAGGGCCAGGATGTCGGAGGTGGCGATGATCGCGGTCAGCCCGGGGTCGGAGTCCAGCAGCTGCCCGGCGGCCGAGGCGCCGCTGGCGGTGGTGTGGTCGAAGCGCTCCACGACCGGGATGCGGGCCCACTCGACCCCGGCCGGGCCGAAGGCGTCGGCGATGCCCGCCAGCCGGGCCCGCTGCACGTGGAAGTGCGCCGCCTCCTGCCGGTCGACCGCGGCGAAGCCGTCGTTGCGGTCGCGCGCCAGGCGCATGCAGACCACCCCGACCCTGCGGTGGCCCAGGGTGATCAGGTGCTGGGCGAGGCGGGTGATGGCGGCCCGGTCGTCGATGCCGACCCGGTCGACGCCGTCGACGATCGGCTGGTCGGCGACCACGGTGGGCACCGGCCGCGACAGCACGGCGGCCAGGTGCGGGTCGTCGTCGGGCACCGAGTAGACGACGAAGCCGTCGACGCCCGCGCGGTGCACCGCGGCCACGTCCTCGCGCTCGGGGTTGACCGGCACCAGGTGCAGGCCCTGGCCCGCGCCCTCGCAGGCCAGCGCCAGGCCCTCCAGGAAGCCCAGGGCGGCAGGGTCGCGGAAGGCGTAGGACAGGTTCTCGGTCAGCAGCAGCCCGACCGCGCCCGCTTTGCGGGTGCGCAGTGACCGGGCCACCGGGTCCGGGCCCGGGTAGCCCAGGCGGCGCGCGGTGTCCAGGACGCGGCGGCGCAGCTCCGGTGAGAGCTGGTCTGGGCGGTTGTAGGCGTTGGACACCGTGGTCCTGGACACCCCGAGCTCGGCCGCGAGCGATGCGAGGGTCGCCGGGCGTCGAACGTGCATTGACCGCGCCATGGACTGACCGTAACGGTTCAGAACCGCCGGCAGAAGCCCGGTTACCGCCCGGTCGCAGGTGGGGTGTCACCCGGTCGGCGGACACGGCGCGCGGGGTCTGCCGTAGTCTGAAACCGACAACCGTTTCCATTATCGCGATCTTGTGCCGCAACTGCCCTGGGAGAAGCCCGATGAGACGCCCGTCCCCCCGCTCCGCGACCACCGCGCTCGGTCTCGCCGCCGTCACCCTCGCCTCGGTCACGGCGTGTGGTGGCTCACAGGGCTCCGCGGCCGCGGATGGCCCGGTCGTGGTCGTCGCCTCCACGAACGTGTGGGCTTCGGTCGCCCAGGCGGTCGGCGGCGACGCGATCACCGTGAACGCCCTGCTGAGCGACCCGGGGGCGGACCCGCACGGCTACGAGGCCAAGCCCGCCGACGCCACGAAGTTCACCGACGCCAAGGTCGTGATCTCCAACGGCGGCGGTTACGACGACTTCGTCGACGGGCTGGCCGACAACGCCAAGGACGCCCGCCGCATCGTGGCCTTCGACCTCTCCGGCAAGGGCGGGGACCACGACCACGGCGAGTCGGCCGCCGCGAGCAGCGGCGAGGCCGGGCACGCCGAGGACGGGCACGGCCACGACCACGCCGTCAACGAGCACGTCTGGTACGACTTCGCCACCGTCGGCAAGGTGGCCGACGAGCTGGCCACCGACCTCGGTGAGCTGGTGCCCGCCCGCAAGGACGAGTTCGCAACGAAGGCCGCCACCTTCCGCGACGGCCTCACCCAGCTCACCACCAAGGCCGAGGCCATCGGCAAGGCCAAGCCCGGCGCGAAGGTGCTCGCCACCGAGCCCGTCGCCGGGTACCTGCTGGAGACCGCGGGCCTCACCGACGCCACCCCGGAGGAGTTCTCCGAGGCCATCGAGGAGGAGACCGACCCGCCCGCGGCCGCCGTCGCGGAGGTCAACACCCTGGTGGGGTCCAAGCAGGTCGCGGCGGTCGTCTACAACGGCCAGACTGAGACGCCGGTCACCAAGCAGCTCAAGGAGAAGGCCGCGGCGGCGGGCGTGCCGGTCGTCGCGGTGACCGAGACGCTGCCCGAGGGCGCCACCGGCTACCTTGACTGGATGACCAAGCAGGTCGACTCCCTCGCGGGAGCAGTCTCCGGAACGTGAGCCCGATCGTGACCACCGCACCCGTCGTCTCCCTCTCCGGCGCCCGCCTCGCCTACGGCGAGCGGGTGCTGTGGGACGGGCTCGACCTCGACGTCGCCCCCGGCGAGTTCGTCGCCGTGCTCGGCCCCAACGGGTCGGGCAAGACCAGCCTCATGCGCGTGCTGCTCGGGCTGCGCGCGCTCTCGGCCGGGCGGGTGAGCGTCGCGGGCGCCGCGCCCGGCCGGGCCAACCGGCGCATCGGCTACATCCCGCAGCAGCGGGCGCTGGAGCCGACCCTGGCCCTGCGCGGCCGCGACCTGGTCGGCCTGGGCTGGGACGGGCACCGGTGGGGCCTGGGGCTGCGCGGGGTCCGCGAGCGCGGGCGCCGGGTGGCCGAGGCGGTCGCCGCGGTGGGCGCGGAGGGCTTCGCCGACCGCCCGGTCGGCCTGCTCTCCGGTGGGGAGCAGCAGCGGCTGCGGGTCGCCCAAGCGCTGGTGGGCGACCCGGCCGTGCTGCTGTGCGACGAGCCGCTGCTCTCCCTCGACCTGGCCCACCAGCGGGCGGTCAGCGACCTGATCGACGCCCGGCGGCGCTCGGCGGGCACGGCGGTGCTGTTCGTCACCCACGAGATCAACCCCGTGCTGCACCTGGTCGACCGCGTCCTGTACCTGGTGGACGGCCGGTTCCGGATCGGCCCGCCCGCCGAGGTGATGACCTCGCGCACGCTCACCGAGCTGTACCGCACCGACGTGGAGGTGGTCCGCGTGCGCGACCAGATCCACGTCGTCGGGGCGCACGGCGAGGTCTGCGAGGACTCCCACCTGGCCGAGCACTGAGGACTTGAGGTGTCCGACTTCTTCGACCCCGAGCTGACCCTGCGGCTGCTCTCGCTGGACTTCGTGCTCAGCGCCCTGCTGGTGGCCGCCGTGCTGGGCCTGCTGGCGGGGGTCCTGGGCCCGCTGATCGTCAGCCGCAACATGGCCTTCTCCGTGCACGGCACCTCGGAGCTGGCGCTGACCGGCGGCGCCGCGGCGCTGCTGCTGGGCTGGGACGTGGGCAACGGCGCGCTGGCGGGCGCGGTCGTCGCCGCGCTCGTGCTGGGCCTGCTCACCCGCCGCAGCACCGAGTACGACTCGGTCATCGGCGTGGTCCTGGCGTTCGGCCTGGGCCTGGGCGTGCTCATGCTCTGGCTGTACAAGGGCCGCGCGGCCAACAAGTTCGGCCTGCTCACCGGGCAGATCGTCGGCCAGGACTTCGCCAGCATGGCCCTGCTCACCGGTGCCGCGGTGGTGGTGCTGGTCGTGCTCGCCCTGGTCTACCGCCCGCTGCTGTTCGCCTCGGTCGACCCCGACGTGGCCAGGGCCCGCGGCGTGCCGACGACGGCGCTGGCGGTCCTCTTCGCCGTCCTGGTCGGCGTCGCGACGGCCCTGGGCGTGCGCACGGTCGGGTCGCTGCTGGTGCTGGCCCTGATGGTGACCCCCGCGGCGGCCGCCGCCCGCGTGACCGCGAGCCCGCTGCGCGCCACGCTGCTGGCCGTGCTGTTCGCGGAGCTGTCGGCGGTCGGCGGGATCATCCTGTCCCTGGCCCCCGGCGCCCCGGTCAGCGCCTTCGTCACGGCGATCTCGTTCCTGATCTACATCGTCTGCTGGCTCGTCGGCAAGGCCCGCCGCACGGCGCTCGCCTGAGCCCTGTTCCACGGCCCCGCCACCCACCCCGCGCGTCCCCGCCCGGCACGAGCTGACGCCCCCTGGTGAACCACGCCCCAGCGGGCCGGGCCGGTCAGAACTGGCCGAGGAGCAGGAGCACCTGGAGCTCCCCGACCAGGGCGCCGATCACCGCGCCCACGGCGATCAGCTTCCACTCGTCCTGGCGGAAGGCCGGGCGCAGCAGGCCCTCGTACTCCACGCGCGTGAGCTGGTTCATCTTCGCCGCGATGGTGTTGCCGATGTCCAGCGCCTCCCGGGCGTAGGGCTCGGCGGCGAGCGCGGTCGACTCCAGCTGGGCCATCGCCCGGTCCGCGGCGGCCTCGCGGATGCGCGCGAACCGCTCGGGGCCCACCGCGACCGCCACCAGCGGTCCGGCCACCCTGGCCTGCTCGGCGACGGACTGCTCCACCAGCTGCCGGATGCCGTGCAGCAGCTTGTCCGACCGGGGCCCGCGCAGCACCCCCTCGACGATGTTCGGCACCGTCATCACCTCGCGGGCGATCAGGTCCCCGTACTGCCTGGCCACCTCCACCCGCCGCCGCTGGAAGACGCCCTGGAAGCCGAACCGGGGTGTGCGCGGGAAGAACACCAGCTTGATCGCCAGCCAGTCGGTGAACCACCCGATCAGCGCCCCGAACACCGGCAGCACCCACGCCTGGTGGGTCAGCGCCCACACCGCGGTCTGCACCAGGCCCAGGGTGAACCCGAAGTAGATGCCGCACCGGGCGATGAAGGCCATCTCCGGCCGGGAGATGTCGCGCACCAGCCGCACCAGCAGCGCCTTGTCCCGCTCCAGCGCCGCCACCGCGACGGCCTGGACGTCGAGCACCTCCCCGATGTCGGCGCGCACCCGGGCCAGCACCGCGCGCACCAGCTCCGGCGTCCCCGCCTGCACCTGCTTGACCACCAGGTCCCTGGCCAGCGGGGGCAACCGCGCCCACAGCTGCGGGTGCTCGGCGGCCACCACCTCCCTGGCGATGCGGTCCACCGCCACCAGCATCGGCCCCTGGACCTCGCGCACCACCCGCTCGGGGTCCAGCCGCGCGACGATCTCCGCCGGGTCCACCAGCTTGCCCGTGATCAGCTCCGCCGAGACCCGGATCATCCGCGCCGAGTGCCGCGGCACCACGCCCTGCCAGCCCAGCCAGGGGTCCCACAGCCCGACGAACCGCAGCGGCCGGAACATCATCTCGATCGCGACCCGCTTGGTGACGTACCCGATCACCGCGGCGATGAACGGCATCGCCGCGTACACCACCCAGTGCTGGGAGAACCCGTCGGAGAACATCTGCAACCGGGCCCCTTCGCTCAACTGGCGGCCAGGCTAGTGCAGGTGGGGCGCGGCGGCGAGCGGCGGCGTGCCCGTCGTGGCCTGCTGCTCCGGAGGGCTGCGCGTTGCGGGCAAAGGGAAAGGGGGTAGCGGTGGCCTTCGCCGCTACCCCCTCCCGCGCGGTCAGGCGTCGCAGGCGGTGGGGTCGACGACGAGCTGGGAGTTGTCGCCCTTGACCCCGAAGATCGGGATCTGGTTGGTGGGGGTGATGGTCCCGCCGGCGCTGGTGTAGCTGGCGAGCGCGCCGATGAAGTCGGGGTTGGCGGAGTCGTCCTGGGCGATGGCGAACAGGATGGTGAAGGTGCGGCCCGCGAAGAAGTCGTCCTTGCACGTGTAGCCCGCGCGGGCGGTGGTGCCGCCGCCCTCGAAGAAGCGCAGTTCGTTGCCGTCCGGGGTCTTCAGCAGGCGCAGGCCGTCGGGGCCGAGGTCGACCAGCTCCAGGGTGTCGGTGTCCGGGCCGACGGACTCGGTGACGACGAGCTCGGCCTTGCGGTCCTTGTTCACGTCCACCGCGCGCGGCGCCACCACGCCGCCGTCCGGGGTGGACAGCGGGATGACCAGCTCGTAGGTCTGGCCGCCCACCACCGCGGTGATCTTCTGCTCGGTGCCCTCGGACTGGGCGGCGACGCTCACCTGGTCGGCGGTGCCGTCGCCGTTGAGGTCGGCCTGCACGTCCGCGGCCGGTGCGGCGAGGGCGGGGGTAGCGGCCAGGGCCAGCGCGCCCGCGGTGGCGGTGGTCAGCGCGGCCGCGCGGGTGGTGGACAGCAGACTCACGGTGGACTCTCCCTCCGCGCGGACGCCCGTGTCCGCGCTGTCACCGGTTCACCGGTTCAGGTTGGTGAAGGGAACATAACCACCAGTCGTGGCGTCCGGTAGGGCGTGACCGAAGTCACGACCAGGGGTGTTAGAACTGGTAGTAAAGGAAGGGGCTGAAGGTGCCCGACGCGACAAGAACCGCTGCCCAGAGCAGTCCGGGCACCATCACCGCCACCCGCAGCGCCTGCGCCGCCCGGCCGCGAGAGGACTCCAGCAGCGGGCCGGTCACCGGGCCCGGCGGCAGCAGGAAGACCACCGCGGCGAGCAGCAGGGTCACCAGCACCTGGTGGGTCACGGCGATGTCGACCTGGTCGGTGAGGCCGGTGAAGTCCGGCAGCAGCATGTGCCCGACCATCAGCAGCGCCTGCCCGAGGTCGGCGGCGCGGAAGAGCACCCAGCCGACGACCACCAGCAGCATCGTCAGCACCCGCCTGCCCAGCCGCCGCCACGGGTCCGCGGGCGTGCGCTCCAGGCCGAACCCGCGCTCGACCACCAGCAGGGCGCCGTGGAAGACCCCCCACACCAGGAACGTCCAGTTGGCGCCGTGCCAGAACCCGGTGAGCACGAACACGATGCCCAGGTTGCGGTAGGTGCGGGCGGCGCCGTGCCGGTTGCCGCCGAGCGGGATGTAGACGTAGTCGCGGAACCACCGCGACAGCGACATGTGCCAGCGCCGCCAGAACTCGGTGATCGTGACCGAGGAGTAGGGCCGGGCGAAGTTCTCCGGCAGCCGGAAGCCGAGCATGCGCCCGAGGCCGATGGCCATGTCGGAGTAGCCGGAGAAGTCGAAGTACAGCTGCAGGGTGTAGGCGATCGCGCCGAGCCAGGCCACCGCGAAGGTCATCTTGTCGCCGGGGGTGGCGAAGCACTGCTCCACCAGCGGGCTCAGCGAGTCGGCGATGATCACCTTCTTGCAGAGGCCCAGTGCGAAGCGGGGGAAGCCGGAGGAGATGTCGTCGAGCCGGTGGGTGCGCTGCTGGGGCAGCTGGTCCGCGATCTCCCTGTACCGCACGATCGGGCCCGCCACCAGCTGCGGGAACATCGCGATGTAGGCGATGAACGACACCGGGTCGCGGCTGGCGGGCCGCTCGCCCCGGTACACGTCCACCACGTAGGAGATGTGGTGGAAGGTGTAGAAGGAGATGCCGATCGGCAGCAGCAGGTGCACCACCGGGAAGTCGCCGCCGAGGATCCGCGCGAAGCCCGCCAGCTGCTCGGTGGCGAACCCCGCGTACTTCCACACCACCAGCACCAGCACGTCGAACCCGACGACCCCGATGAGCAGGGTGCGCCTGCGCGAGCGGGAGGTGTCCCACTCGTCGGGCTCCAGCCACAGCCCGGCGACGTAGTTGACGGCCATGCAGGTGAGCAGCAGCAGCGTGGTCGAGCCCGCGCCCGCCGCGTAGAAGAACAGGCTGGCCACCGCGATGATGGCGTTGCGCCAGTGCCTGGGGCACACCAGGACCGCGACCAGCACGATCGGCGTGAAGTACCACAGGAACAACGGACTGGCGAACGACATCCCTGCCCCCTCGGCGGCCAGACGGCCCCCAGACCCTAACCGTCCTGGTCCGTCCGGGTACCGCCCCCGCCACGAACTCGCCCGACCCGACGACCTCGTGCCCGCACGCCCCACCCCCGCGCGGACGCGGGTAGGGAGTCCGCCGGACGTTCACCGCTGAGGCGGCGTCAGCTCATCCGTCGTTGTACCCGGTTGCCTCGGGGACCGGCGGCCGTGGTGCCGGGTCGGGGACGATGCCGGGTGGGGACGCGGGGGTCAGTAGCGGTCCGTCGAGCGCTGCGTTGTTGTGCCGGGTCGCCTCAGGCGGGACAGACGGCCGTGGTGCCGGGTCGGGGACGATGCCGGGTGGGGACGTGGGGGCGGGGGGCGGGGGCGTGAAACACAGCGCTCAGGTGCGGCCCTCGACGCGCCTGCGGCGGGCGACCTCGGCGAGGACGACGCTGGTGGCGACGGAGGCGTTGAGCGACTCCACCCCCGCGGCCATGGGAATGCTCACGGTGGCGTCGCAGGCCTCGCGGACCAGGCGGGACAGGCCGCGGCCCTCGGAGCCGACGACCACCACCAGCGGGCCGGTGGCCAGGGTCAGCTCGTCGATGTCCATCGTGCCGTCGGCGTCCAGGCCGACGATCATCAGGCCCTTGGCGGCCAGCGAGCGCAGCTCGCGGGTGAGGTTGGTGGCCACCGCGACCGGGATCTTGGCCGCGGTGCCCGCGCTGGTGCGCCAGGCCACGGCCGTCATGCCCGCGCTGCGGCGCTGCGGCAGCAGCACCCCGTTGGCGCCGAACGCCGCCGCCGAGCGGATCACCGCGCCGAGGTTGCGCGGGTCGGTGACCCCGTCGAGGGCGACCAGCAGCGGCGGCTCGTCGGTCTGCCCGGAGGCGGCCAGCAGGTCGTCGGGGTGGGCGTACTCGAACGGCGGCACCTGCAGGCCCAGCCCCTGGTGCATGGCGCCCTGGGTGAGCCGGTCCAGCTCGGGCCGCGACACCTCCAGCACCGAGATGCCCCGGTCGGCCGCCAGCCGCACGGCCTCGGCCACCCGGTCGTCGGCGTCGATGCCCAGCGCCACGTACAGCGCGGTCGCCGGGATGCGCGCGCGCAGGCACTCCACCACCGGGTTGCGGCCCGCGATCAGCTCGTTGGCGGGCTTGTCCTTGGTGGTGGCCGCCGACCGGCGCGCCTGCGCGTTGGCGACCCGGTGCGCCTTGTGCCCGGGGCGGTCCTCGGCCTTGGGCGTGGGGCCCTTGCCCTCCAGGCCCCGGCGGCGCTGACCGCCGGACCCCTTGACCATGCCCTTCTTGGTGCCCGGCTTGCGCATCGCGCCCTGGCGCCTGGAGTTGCCTGCCACGTCAGCTGTCCTTCAACGTCCACTGCGGACCGTCGGGGGTGTCCTCGACGGCGATGCCCGCGCCCTGCAGGCGGTCGCGGATCGCGTCCGCGGCGGCGAAGTCGCGCTCGGCGCGGGCGCGCTGGCGGTCGGCCAGCAGGCCGGAGATCAGCGCGTCGACCGCGTCGTGCAGCCCGTCCGCCGCGGCCGACCCGGCGGCCCACCGCGGCGCGAGCGGGTCGAGCCCGAGCACGTCGGTCATCGCGCGCACCGCGGCCGCCTCGGCGCGGGCCGCGGCGTCGTCGCCGGAGTCCAGCGCCGAGTTGCCCGCGCGCACCGCGGCGTGCACCGCGGCCAGCGCGGCCGGGGTGCCCAGGTCGTCGTCCAGCGCGGCGGTGAACTCCGCGGGCAGGTCACCGACCGCGACCTCCCCGGTGCGCTGGACGACCTTGCGCACGAACGACTCGACGCGCTGGTAGGCGCGCACCGCCTCGTCCAGCGCGGCCTCGGAGTACTCGATGTTCGACCGGTAGTGCGGGCCGACCAGGTAGTAGCGCAGCTCCTGCGGGCGCACCTTCGCCAGCAGCTGCGGGATCAGCACGGTGTTGCCCAGCGACTTCGCCATCTTCTCGCCGGAGAGGGTCACCCAGGCGTTGTGCACCCAGTAGTTGGCGAACCCGTCGCCCGCCGCGTGCGACTGCGCCTGCTCGTTCTCGTGGTGCGGGAACGCCAGGTCGATGCCGCCGCCGTGGATGTCGAACGCGCTGCCCAGGTAGGTGCGCGCCATCGCGGAGCACTCCAGGTGCCAACCGGGGCGCCCGGGGCCCCACGGCGTCGGCCAGGACGGCTCGCCCGGCTTGGCCGCCTTCCACAGGGTGAAGTCGCGCGAGTCGCGCTTGCTGGTCGTCGTCGGCTCGCCCTGCTTCACCTCGTCCGGGCTCTGCCTGGTCAGCGCGCCGTAGGCGGGGAAGGAGGTCACCGAGAAGTACACGTCGCCGTCGACGGCGTAGGCGTGCCCGCGCTCGATAAGCTCGGCGATCATCTGCACCATCTGGGTGATGTGCCCGGTGGCCCGCGGCGCCACCGACGGCGGCAGGCAGCCCAGCAGCGCGTACGCCTCGTCGAAGGCGCGCTCGTGCGTGGCCGCCCACTCCCACCACGGCCTGCCCGCCTCGGCGGCCTTGGCCAGGATCTTGTCGTCGATGTCGGTGACGTTGCGCACCAGCCGCACGTCCAGGCCGCCGCGGGCCAGCCAGCGGCGCAGCACGTCGAAGTTGAGCCCGCTGCGCACGTGCCCGATGTGCGGCACGCCCTGCACGGTGGCCCCGCAGACGTAGATGGAGGCGATCCCCTGCTCGCGCGGCGCGAACTCGCGCAGCGTCCGGCTGGCGCTGTCGAACAGGTGCAGGGGCACGGCGATCTCCTGGTCGGGAGCGTGTGATCGGGTCATGATGGTACGGGCACGCGGTGCGGGTGGCGGCACGCACCACCGCACCGGACTCGGCCGGACGTCGTCCCCGGTCAGCGCGCCGCTGTCAGTCCACCGCTGTCAGAGCGCGCTGTGCGCGCGCACCGCGCGGAGCAGCGCGTCGGGGCGGTCCTTCGTCGCCTGCGGCTCCACCCGCTCGAACCGACAGCCGATCCGGGCCGCGCCGCCGTCGGCCTCGGCGCTGTCCCCGACCATGAGCGCGTCCGCGGGCTCGACGCCCAGCCGGTCGCAGGCCAGCCGGAAGATCTTCGGGTCGGGCTTGACCACGCCCTCGGCGTAGGACAGGACGAACTCGTCGACCAGGTCCGCCAGCCCGTGCGCGGCGAAGGTCGGCCGCAGGTCCCAGGCGATGTTGCTGACCACCGCGACCTTCACCCCCGCGGCGCGCAGCAGGCGCAGCAGCTCGGGGGTGTCGGGGTAGGGGACCCAGGAGGCGGGGTCGAGCATCCGGTCGTAGAGCCTGCTCGGCACGCCCTCGGCCAGCCCGAGGGCGGGGGAGCCCAGCGAGGCCTCGTAGGACGCCCGGTGCACCTCGGGGTCGAGGTCGCGCCGGTGCCAGGCCTGGTGCAGGTCGGCGGGCAGGTGCTCCGGGGTGCCGGTGGGGATCGTCATCAGCGCGAACAGCTCGACGACCCGCTCGGGGCTGATCTCGGTGCCGTCGGCGGCCAGGTAGGTGTGCTCGCTGGAGGCACCGGGTTCCAGGCGGAACAGGGTGCCCGAGAAGTCCAGCAGGACGCCGCGGATGGCCACGGCGCCCACGCTAGACCATGGTCACGCCCCACCAGCCACCCCCTTGGCCCCTGCACCACAGCAGGCGACCGCGGGCGCGGCCCTCAGCGCGAGGTCACCCCTGTTGGCGGGAAACGGGCCCGAGCGCGGCCGGGAGGGCGTCTGTGACGAGAGCCACGGGCTCAGCCGTCCGCGCGCACCAGCAGGGCGGTGGCGATCGCGGCGATGCCCTCGCCGCGACCGGTGAGCCCGAGGCCGTCGGTGGTGGTGCCGGAGACCGACACGGGGCCGCCGACCGCCGCCGACAGCGCGCCCTGGGCCTCGGCCCGGCGCTTGCCGATCTTGGGGGCGTTGCCGATGACCTGCACCGCGGCGTTGCCGACCTGCCAGCCGTCGGCCTCGACGAGTCTGCGCACCTCCGCGAGCAGGGTCGTGCCGCGCGCGCCCGCCCACCGCGGGTCGCCGGTGCCGAACACCGCGCCGAGGTCGCCCAGGCCCGCGGCCGACAGCAGCGCGTCGCACAGGGCGTGCGCGGCCACGTCGCCGTCGGAGTGGCCCGCGCAGCCGTCGACGCCCTCCCAGAGCAGCCCGGCCACCCAGCACTCCCGGCCCGCCTCGACGGGGTGCACGTCGGTGCCGACACCGACCCTCACGCTGGTGCTCCTTCGGCGAGGACGGCCTCGGCGATCGCGAGGTCGAACGGGGTGGTGACCTTCATCGCACGCGGGTGGCCGGGGATGGTGAGCACCGGCACGCCGATCTTCTCGACCAGGCCCGCGTCGTCGGTCGCGGAATCGCCCGCCTCGGCGTACGCGCGGCGCAGCGTGGCCACGTCGAAGCCCTGCGGGGTCTGCACCACGCGCAGCGCGGCGCGGTCGGGGGTGTCCTGCACCACGTCGTGCGCGTCCACGCGCTTGACGGTGTCCGCCACCGGCAGGACGGGGATCACAGCGGGGGAGCCCGACTCGACAGCGGCGACCACCGCGTTGACGACGGACGGGGGGGTGAAGGCGCGGGCGGCGTCGTGCACCAACACGGTGCGCACGTCCGGGTGAACCCGCAGCGCGTGCTCGAAGGCCAGCCGCACGGAGGCGGTGCGGTCGGCACCGCCGGGCACGACCTCGGCCACCAGGCCGTGCGCGGTGAGAAGGGCGGAGGTCGCGGAGACCTCGGCGGGCGGGGCCGCGACGACCACGTGCCGCACGCGGCCCGCTGAGAGCAGGCCGCGCACGGCGTGGACGAGCAGAGCGACCCCGCGGACGGGGACCAGCGCCTTCGGCACGCCGTGGCCGAGGCGCTCACCTCGGCCCGCGGCGGGCACGAGCACGACCGTGCTCACCGGGAGCCATCCCTGGGGGTGTCGGGTGGGGTCGAGGACCCCGGGTGGAACGGGTGGAGCGGTCCGGCCGCGACCTAGACCGGGGTGGTGGACAGGACCTCGTCCAGCAGGACCTCGGCCTTGTCCTCGTCGGTGCCCTCGGCCAGCGCCAGCTCGCTGACCAGTATCTGCCGGGCCTTGGCCAGCATCCGCTTCTCGCCCGCGGACAGGCCGCGGTCCTTCTCCCGCCGCCAGAGGTCTCGCACCACTTCGGCCACCTTGTTCACGTCACCGGACGCGAGCTTCTCCAGGTTGGCCTTGTACCGACGCGACCAGTTGGTCGGCTCCTCGGTGTGCGGCGCGCGCAGGACGTCGAAGACGCGATTGAGGCCCTCCTGGCCCACGACGTCCCGCACGCCCACGATCTCGGCGTTGTCTGCGGGGACGCGAACCGTGAGGTCACCCTGCGCGACCTTGAGGACGAGGTACTTCTTCTCCTCGCCCTTGATCACGCGGGTCTCGATCGCTTCGATGAGTGCGGCACCGTGGTGCGGGTAGACGACGGTCTCTCCGACCTTGAAAACCATGTGTCCTCTGCCCCTTTCGCTGACCCCATCTTAACACGGGTCGGCCGCGCCCGGTGACCGACCTGTGATCCGTCTTCGCAGGTCAAGGGCCAAATGGGGGAGGCGCGTGGGGTTGACAAACGCCCCCGGCCCGTACTCAGCCCCCGCGCCGGGGCGCCTGCCAGCGCGCCTGCCGGATCCACTGTGGACGCCCCGCCACCGGGTCGGGGGCGCCGCTATGGCCGACCACACGCGGGCGCGGGCGGGCGCTGCGGCTAGGCTCCTGGGCGGCAATGTCGGCACCGGACGCGGGAGTCCTTCGTGAGTCGTGCACAGCAGAACCGGACCGGACGGGCGCGCCTGGCCCCGGCGGTGGTCGGCCTCGGGCTGGCCCTCGCGCTGGCCGGGTGCGGGGCCGGTCAGATCACCCAGACCGACTCCATGCTGCCCGCGGTCAACGGTGTCGAGGCGGGCCAGGGCGCGGTCGTGCTGCGCGACGCCGCGATCGCCTACCCCGAGGGCGGGTCGTACAAGTCCGGCGCCGACGCGCCCCTGGTGCTCACGATCGTCAACACCGGCGCGAACGCCGACAAGCTCACCTCGGTGACCACCCCGGTCGCCGCCTCGGCCACCATCACCGGCAACACCGACCTCCCGGGCGGGTTCGCCCTCGCCGTCGGCACCCCGGGCGTCGACGTCCCCGGCGGCGCCGGGACCAGCACCTCCGCGTCCGCGTCGGCCACCAGCGCCCCCGGCTCGTCCTCCGCCGCCCCGAGCAGCGGCGCGAGCAGCGCGCCCAGCACCACCAGCGGCGCGCCCAGCTCGGCGGCCCTGCCGCTGGGCCAGATCCGGGTCGTGCTCACCGGCGTCAACACCAAGCTGGTGCCCGGCGAGACCTACCCGGTGACCTTCGTGTTCGCCAACGCGGGCCAGGTCACCGCCCAGCTGCCGATCGCCGCCCCCAGCTCCCCGCGCACCGAGTCCGAGCACGGCGAGCACGAGGGCTGATCCCCGGCACGAGCCGCGGGCGGGCGCCGGGTGTCGGTGCCCGCCCGTAGCTTTGTCCCCGTGGCCACCACCAAGACCCCCAAGCCCACCTACACCTGCGCCGAGTGCGGGCACGGCACGCCGAAGTGGCTCGGCCGCTGCCCGGAGTGCCAGGCGTGGGGGACGCTGCAGGAGGTCGGCGCCCCGCGCCCCGGGCTGGCCAGGGTCGCCGCGGGGGCGCCCGCCACCCCCGCCCGGCCCATCGACGAGGTCGACGTCGAGCAGGCCAGGGCCCGGCGCACCGGGGTCGGTGAGCTGGACCGGGTGCTCGGCGGCGGCCTGGTGCCCGGCGCGGTCGTCCTGCTGGCCGGGGAACCGGGTGTGGGCAAGTCCACGCTGCTGCTGGAGGTCGCCTACCGCTGGGCCGCCCGCGACGGCGACCACGGCCCCACCCTCTACGTCACCGGCGAGGAGTCCGCGGGGCAGGTCCGGCTGCGCGCCGAGCGCACCGGCAACGTCCACAAGTCGATGTTCCTGGCGGCCGAGAGCGACCTGCCGACCATCCTGGGCCACGTCGACGAGGTGAAGCCGGGCATGCTCGTGGTCGACTCCGTGCAGACCATGACCACCCCCACCGCCGACGGTTCCCCCGGCGGGGTGACCCAGGTCCGCGCGGTCACGGCGGCGCTGGTCGCCCTGGCCAAGGAGCGCGGCCTGCCGGTCGTGCTCGTCGGCCACGTCACCAAGGAGGGCTCCATCGCGGGCCCGCGGGTGCTGGAGCACCTGGTCGACGTCGTCCTGCACTTCGAGGGCGACCGGCACTCCTCGCTGCGCATGCTGCGCGGGGTCAAGAACCGCTTCGGCCCGGCCGACGAGGTGGGCTGCTTCGAACTCGTCGAGGGCGGCATCGTCGGCGTCCCCGACCCCTCCGGGCTCTTCCTCAACAAGCGCGAGGCGGGCGTGGCGGGCACCGCCGTCACCGTCGCCGTCGAGGGCAAGCGCCCCCTGCTCGGGGAGGTCCAGGCCCTCGTCGCCCGCTCCCCCCTGGGCACCCCCCGCCGCGCCGTCAGCGGCCTGGACTCCGCCCGCGTCGCCATGGTCCTCGCCGTCCTGGAGCGCCGCGGCGGCGTCCGCCTCGGCGACTCCGACGTCTTCGCCGCCACCGTCGGCGGCATGAAGATCCCCGAACCCGCCGCCGACCTCGCCGTCGCCCTCTCCGTCGCCACCGCCGCCAAGGACGTCGCCCTCCCCCCGGACCTCGTCGTCCTCGGCGAGGTCGGCCTCGCGGGCGAGGTCCGCCGCGTCTCCGGCGTCCGCTCCCGCCTCGCCGAAGCCCTCCGCCTCGGCTTCACCAAGGCCCTCGTCCCCACCGACTCCGGCGAGCACCCCCCGGGCATGCAGGTCCGCGAGGTCCCCGACCTCGCCTCCGCCATGCACAACCTCGCCGTCCTCCGCAAGTCCTGAGCGGACCCGGCGGGCCTGCCGCTCCCGGTCACGGCCTGGTCAGCGAGGCCCTCGCTTCGCGCAGCCTGCGCACCAGTTCCTGCCTGCTGCCCGGCGTCAGCAGCACCTCCGCGCCCACCCGCACGTTCAGGTAGCGGCCCTCGGTTGTGTCCGCGACGCGCAGCGGGCTCGGCAGCGCGACCCTGCGCCCCGCGCTGTCCCGGACGGCCACGTGCAGCTCCGCGCCCCCGGTCGTGGGCAGCCCGATGAGGTGGCGGGCGCGCCGCAGCTCCACGGCCGGGCGGCGGACCCCGGCGGGCGGCTTGCCGCGCAGCTCCGCCGGGTCGAGCTGCACGGGCTGACCGCGACCCGGCGGGCACACCGGTGCCTGGTCGACCAGGGTGGCGGGCAGCGCCTCGGGGTTGGCCTGAGCCAGGGTCACGGTCCCGCCGTCGCGCACGGCCAGCACCGCGTCCCGGCCGGTGGCCGCCGCCAGCACGCCGATGTGCTTGCCGCGGTGGAAGATCCAACCGTAGAACTCCACCGCGGGCCTGCACAGCAACGCCAGCGTGGCCTCGACGTCCCGGTCGACTCGGCCGTGCTCGTCCACCCCGCCCTGCCCGCGCAGCTGGTCCCAGGCCTGGGCCTCGGCGCGCTCCCGGTCGTCGCGGGGCAGCCAGCCCGCCTCCGGCCGCAGCGCGACGTGCAGCTCACCGAGGCCCAGCGAGCGCACCACCCGGTCCAGCGCGTCGACCGGCAGCACCACCACGCGGTCCAGCGTCACGCCGACCCGCTCACTCGCCGATCACGGGCGGGGCGGTGGGGATGTCGTTGCCGAACACCGCGTCCGGGTCATCGATGACGAGGTAGTCCGGGCGGGAGTGCTCGTGGTCCTCCTCCCGACCCGCACCGGCCCCGCTGCCCACCGCTCCGCCAGGACCGCCCGCGCGACCACGCTCACCGGAGCCCGGCACGCCGAGGCCCCCGCGGTTGGCCGCCCTGCCCTCGGCGTCCGCTCCGGCCATGCCGCCCTGCCCCGCCCTGGCCCCGCGCTCGTCCAGCGCGCCGCGCGAGCCCCTGGCCTCCTCGCCGCCCGCGTGCGCCCCACGGGGCGCCCCCCTGCCTTCCGGGTCGGCCGCGGCACCTCGCCGGGCGTGTTCGTCGAGGCTGGCCAGCGGCGCGCCGCGACCGGTGGACGACCTGCCGTCGCCGCTGGTGCCCCGCGTGACGCCGCGCCCATCAGAAGGGGCGGGTGCCCTGTCGCCGGGCCCCAGCGGGGGGTGTCCGCCGTCGAACGCGTTCGGTGGTCCCGGGACCGGCCGGGGTGCACCGCCCGCGCTGGGCGGCGCCACGACCGGCGAGGTCACGCCGGACGGCGCCGTTCCGCCGTTGCCGGGAGCCGGTGCGGGAGGCGGCGCGGGCTGCCCGCCACCCACCTGCACGTCGTGCCCGGAGGTCACCGGGGGCGGTGCGTACCCCGCCGTCCGCGTGCTGTCCCCGCCGCCGGACCCGCCCGGGTCGACCTCGCCGCCGAACTCCCGCGCCTGCGCAGGTGGCAGTGGCACGACGGCGATCGACGCCTCGTCCGGCCGCAGCGTGCCGTAGGTGACGGGCAGCTCCGCCAGGTACGCCCGGGTCGTCTCCTCGTAGCGCTCCATCGCCGCGGCGTTGATGGCGTTCGCCTCGTCATAGGCGCCGAGCTGCCGCTCGTAGGTCTCATCCGCGTCGGTGAGCACCGAGGACAACCAGCCGGGCTCCTGCGGCTTCGAGGGGACCGGCACCACGGTCGCCCCGGTCACCCGGAACATCGCCGCCTGCGCCTCCACCGCGTACCCGGCCTGCCGGATGTCCGGCCCGGACACCTCGTGCTCGACCGCCAGCGGCGCCGCTCCCCGCTGCGCCGCCCCCGCCGCCTCCCCGCTCCACCCGCCCTCCATGCTCGACGTCATCCGCCGCACCTCCGCGGCGTGCGCCTCGTACTCGTCGACCACGGCGCGCAGGTCCTCCAGCGCCCGCAGGTTCGCCTCGGTCGACCCCGCCCGGAAGTTCGCGTAGATCTGCGACCCGCTCATGCCCCGGCCCACCTCACGCCCCCTTCAACGTGACCAGCACCTGCTCCGCCACCGCCACGACCCGCTCGCACACGTCCTGACCACCGGCGAACTGCCGCCGCGCGCTGATCGTCACCTCGTCGTTGATGGCGACGATGACGTTGCACCCCCCGCGCTCGCGGTTGTCGGTGATGTCGGCGAAGACGGCCGGGTAGCCGCTGACCTCGGTCGGCTCCCACAACTCGAACTTGTCCAGCTCCGCCTGCGCCTGGTACTGGGTCCGCAGGCCGTGTTCCAGGTTGAGGGTGAAGTTGACCGAGTACTGGCCGCGGTTTTCCGGTGGTTGCCAATCGCATGCCGGGGAGGACTTGAGCGTCAGGTCCGACGTGCCCGGTGGGACGAGGCCCAGCGCAGTGGCCTGATCCGGCGTCAGGAGCTTGCACGGGTCGCCGTAGAAGGGCCGGCCGTCGAGTGGCTTGTCGACCGTGAGGGCCCCATTCTCCTCATCGGGCGTGGACGAGGGGGTCGATCCGCCGGAGGTCTGCTCAAGCGGAGCGGGGACCGGCTTTCCCGTCTCCGCTGCGCACGCGGACAGCAGCACAAGGGCGGCGAATGCCGCGGGGAGGGCCCGGTTCACCCCGTCCTCCCCTGCAAGGCGGCGGCGTTGCCGCTGTCGGTGCCCGCGTACGCGTCCCTGGCCTGCTTCAGCTTGGCCACGTATTCGTCGGTGTAGCGCAACATGTCGGAGTTGTGCTGGTGGGCCAAGGCGAGGTTGCCCGCGACCGCCTTGGTGAACTGCTTGCTCACCTCGTCACGGGCAGGCGGCTCCAGCGCCTCCATGGCCGCGCTGATCCGCCGACCGCTGGCCTCGACCTGAGTGCGCAAGTCCGTCCAGCGCTGGATGAGGGCGTCGAGCTCGGCGACGCTGTGCACCTGGAACTGGCCGCCGCCCCCGCCACCGCCGGTGGTGTACGGGGTACCCGGAGCGGGCAGGTGGATGCCGCTGCCGTCCAGCCAGCGGCGCAGGTGCTCGTACGCTTCGGCGGCCTTGCGCCCGGCTTCCGCGACCGAGACCGAGGCGTCGATCTGCTGGTCCGGGTCGCCTGGTGGTGTGGTGCCGTCCGGCATGTGCCTCTCCCCCTGGATGCCGCGCTTCCAGGGGGAGAGACTACTAGTGCGGGCCTCGGGTTCCGCGTGTTCCGGCGGAATGCCCCGATCGGGCTAGTCGGTCACTCGGAGAGGAGTTGGGCGCACCGGATCAGGCCGAGGTGGGAGTAGGCCTGGGGGTGGTTGCCCAGGGACCGCTCCGCGATGGGGTCGTACTCCTCGGGGAGCAGGCCGGTGGGGCCCGCGGCGTCGACGATCTGGGCGAAGAGGTCTTCTGCTTCGGTGCGGCGGCCGGTGAGCAGGTAGGCCTCGATCATCCAGGCGGCGCAGAGGTGGAAGCCGCCCTCGTCGCCGGGGAGGCCGTCGTCGCGGTGGTAGCGGTAGACGGTGGAGCCGGAGCGCAGCTCGGCCTCGGTGGCGGTGACGGTGGCGACGAAGCGGGGGTCGGTGGGGTCGATGAGGCCGACCATGCCGATGAGCAGGGTCGCCGCGTCGAGGTCGGTGCCGTCGTAGGCGGTGGTGAAGGACTTGACCTCGTCGTTCCAGCCGTGGGTGAGCACGTCGTCGGCGATGCGGTCGCGCAGCTGCTCCCAGCCCGGCTCGACCTCGCGGCCGTGGGCGAGGGCGAGCTTGACCGCGCGGTCGACGGTCAGCCAGCACATGACCTTGGAGTACACGTGGTGGCGGGGGCGGTGGCGCTCCTCCCAGATGCCGTGGTCGGGCTCGTGCCAGCGGCGGGTGACCGCCTCGGCCATCGCCCGCACCATCGCCCAGTCGCCGTCGGTCAGCGAGCCGCGGGCCTCGGACAGGGCCATCACCAGGTCGACGACCGGGCCGAAGACGTCCAGCTGCACCTGCTGGTTGGCCAGGTTGCCCACCCGGACCGGGCGCGAGCCCGCGTAGCCGGGCAGGGTGTCGATCACGGCCTCCGGGCCCAGGGTGGTGCCCGCGATCGTGTACAGCGGGTGCAGCCGCTCCGGGCCCGCGACGGTCTCCAGCACGCCGTGCACCCAGCCCAGGAACGCCTCGGCCTCGGCGGTGGACCCCAGCGACACCAGCGCCTTGGCGGTCATCGACGCGTCGCGCAGCCAGCAGTAGCGGTAGTCCCAGTTGCGGACGCCGCCGATCTCCTCCGGCAGCGACGTGGTGGCCGCGGCCATGATCGCGCCGGTGCCGCTGTGGCAGAGCCCGCGCAGGGTCAGCGCCGAGCGCCCCACCAGGTCCTTCTCCACCGGCGGCAGGGTCAGCCCGTCCAGCCACCGCGACCAGTACGCCCCGGCGCGGGCCTTGCGGTCGGCCTCGGCCACCGGGTTCGGCCCCAGGTCACCGGTGCCGCAGCGCAGCTCGAACACCACCGGTTCGTCGGCCCGCAGCGCCACCACGGCGCGGGCGGTGTCCCACATGCCGTCGGAGACGACCTCCCACGCCACACCGGGGGAGCGCAGGGCGATCGGGTCGGAGGTGCCCAGCACGCGGATGCCGTCGGCGGTGGCCTCCAGGCGCACCTGGACCTGCCCGAACTCCGGGCGCGGCGCGAACTCCACCACGACCGAGGAGGTGCCGGTGAGCACCCTGGTGAGGTCGGTGCGGAACTCCGCGGCCTCGTGGTCGAGGTAGTCTGTGACCAGCAGGCCCGACCAGCGGGTCTCCACGGTCATGGTGCCGGGCAGGTAGCGCTGGCCCAGCGGCAGGCCGCCGTGCTCGGGGCGCACCGAGAAGTGCCCGGCGGTCGGCCCGCCGAGCAGGTCGGCGAACACCGCCGCCGAGTCCGGCTCCGGGTGGCACAGCCAGGTCAGCCGGGCGTCCGGGGTGACCAGGGCGACCGAGCGCTCGTTGGCCAGCATCGACAGCCGCTCGATCGGCGGGGCCTGGTCGCCGTAGAGCCAGTTGCGCCGCTCCTCCAGCAGGAACGCCAGCATCTTCGCCACCGACACGGTGTCGTCGATGCGGTAGCCGGCCAGCGTCTCGCCGTCGCCGACCTTGACCCCCAGGTCGGGGCCGGAGAGCCGGGCGAAGGCCTTCTCGTCGGTGACGTCGTCGCCGACGAACACCGCCGCGGTCGCCCCGACCTGGTGGCGCAGCACGTCGAGGGCGTGGCCCTTGTCGGTCTGCACCACGGCCAGCTCGACCACGGCCTTGCCCTCGGTGACCTGCACGCCGTCCCAGGTGCACGGGCCACCGCGGACCGCGGACAGCACCCGCTCGGCCACCTCGGCCGGGGCCCGGCGCACGTGCACGGCGATGCTGGCGGGCTTGACCTCAAGCTGCACGCCGGTGGCGCCGTCGACCAGCTTGGCCAGCTCGTCCTCCACGCGCTGGTGCAGCGCGCGGGCGGCGCCGTCGAGGGCGTGCACGAAGCCCACGTCGAACTCCGAGCCGTGGCTGCCGACCAGGTGCACCTCCGACGGCAGCCGGGACAGGGTGGCCAGGTCGCGCAGCGCCCGGCCGGAGATCACCGCGGTGGTGGTCTCGTGCAGGCCCGCCAGCGAGCGCAGGGCCGCGACGGAGTCGGTGTTCGGGCGGGCCTTCTCGGGGTCCTCGACGATGGGCGAGAGAGTTCCGTCGTAGTCGCACGCGACCAGCAGGCGCGGGGTGCGCGCCAGCTGCACGATCGCGCGCCGCAATTCGGCGGGGAGGGCCTCGGCGGTCAACGCCTTCTCCTTGGGGACATCGGTGTCAGGGGGCTAGTGGCCGTGCTCCGGGTCCAAGGCATCGAGGAAGGAGCGCGCCCACCGGTCGACGTCGTGGGTCAGCACTTGTCGCCGCAGCGCGCGCATCCTACGGCGACCTTCGGCTGGATCGATCGTGAGGGCCGCGAGCATGGCCTTCTTGACGCCGTCGAGGTCGTGCGGGTTGACGAGGAAGCTACTCGTCAGCTCGGCCGCGGCCCCGGCGAACTCGCTGAGGACTAGGGCACCGCCCAGGTCGTGCCTGCACGCCACGTACTCCTTGCAGACGAGGTTCATGCCGTCGCGCACCGGCGTCACCAGCATCACGTCCGCGGCGGCGAAGAACGCCGCCAGCTCCGCCCGCCCGACCGACTGGTGCAGGTAGTGCACGACCGGCCGCCCGACCTTGCCGAACTCGCCGTTGATGCGGCTGACGATCTGCTCGATCTCCCCGCGCATCCGCTGGTAGTGCTCGACCCGCTCGCGCGAGGGCGTCGCCAGCTGCACCATGGCGACCTCCTCCGGGTCGACCTTGCCCTCCTGGAGCAGCTCCTGCAGGGCGTAGAGGCGCCGGTCGATGCCCTTGGTGTAGTCCAGCCGGTCGACCCCGAGGATGACCTTCTTGGGGTTGCCCAGGTCGGCGCGCACCTGCTGGGTGCGGGCGATGGTCTCCTTCTTGCGGGCCAGCGCGTCCAGGCCGGTCGAGTCGATGGAGATGGGGAACGCGCCCACCCGCACCGCCCGGTCGCCGAGCTGGATGACGCCGGGGCGGGTGCGCACGCCGACCGCGCCGCGGGTGGGCTCCAGGCCCAGCAGCCGCCGGGCCAGCCAGAGGAAGTTCTGCGCGCCGCCGGGCCGGTGGAAGCCGACCAGGTCGGCGCCGAGCAGGCCGCGCACGATCTCCGCCCGCCAGGGCAGCTGCATGAACAGCTCGGTGGGCGGGAACGGGATGTGCAGGAAGAAGCCGATCCGCAGGTCCGGGCGCAGCTCGCGCAGCATCGACGGCACCAGTTGCAGCTGGTAGTCCTGGATCCACACCGTCGCGCCCTGGGCGGCGACCTTCGCGCACGCCTCCGCGAAGCGGTGGTTGACCTTGACGTAGGTGTCCCACCAGCCGCGGTCGAACACCGGGGTGGCCACGACGTCGTGGTAGAGCGGCCAGAGGGTGCCGTTGGAGAAGCCCTCGTAGTAGTCGCGCACCTCCACCGCCGACAGCGCCACCGGGTGCAGCCGCAGGTCGTCCTCGACCAGCTCGTCGACCTCGACGTCGGGCACGCCGGGCCAGCCGACCCAGGCGCCGCTGTGGCTGCGCAGGAACGGCGCCAGGGCGCTGACCAGGCCACCCGGGCTGTGCTTCCAGCGCTGGGTGCCGTCGGGCAGCCGCTCCAGGTCGACCGGCAGGCGGTTGGCCGCGACGATGAAGTCCGCGCCCCCGGGTCCGTTTCCGCTGCTCACGCTGGCTGCGCCTCCTGTCGGCCCGGGGACGGGGTGGTGGGTTCGAGGCTAACGGCCGCGGGCCCGGCCCGCGCCCTGCGGGCGGGGCCCCCGGCGCGTGCCGTGGGTCACTCCAGCCTGCGCCGGGTGGGCCGCAGCGGCCCGGACATGCGCGGCCCGGCCAGCCGCCGCTCCAGCCGTCCCAGCCCGGAGCGCACCGGCTGGGCCAGGTACTCCCCGAGGACGACCCCCGCCGCCAGCGCCAGCGCGATGGCCGCGGCCAGCATCAGCGTCGGCAGCCCGGCCACCGACCGCTCCACGGCCAGCTGGAAGACACCGCGGTAGGTGGTGATGCCCGGCAGCAGCGGCACCATCCCGGACACGGCCACCACCAGCGGCGGCATCCGCAGCCGCCGCGAGACGACCCCGCCGCCGAACCCGACCGCGGCGGCCGCGGCCGCCGACGCCGCGATCGGCCCGGTCCCGGTCAGCGCCAGCGCCCCGTACACCGCGGTCCCGACCCCGCCCGCGGCCGCGGACACCGCGAGCGCGCGCGGCCGGGCATAGCTGGCCAGCCCGAAGCACCCGGCCGCCGCGGCCCCGGCGAGCGCCTGCACGGGCAACCGCAGCGGGCTCGGCGGCAGCGGGTCGGCCAGCGGCGTGTACTGCATCCCCAGTGCGGTGGCGACGTTGAACGCCAGCACCACCCCGGTGATCAGCCCGGCGGTCATCAGCGAGACCTCCATGGCCCGCCCCGCCGCGGTGACGTTGTAGCCGCTGATGGCGTCCTGCACCGTCGACACCACCGACAACCCCGACAGCAGCACCGTGATCGCCGCCGCCACCAGCACCGTCGGCCGGTCCGCTGGCACCAGCCCGCTGGTGAAGATCGCCAGCGCGCCCCCGGTCGCCAGCGCGCCGCCCACCGCCTGCTGGAAGAAGAACGGCAGCGCCCGCCGGTTCAGCAGCCGCCCCACCCGGTCGATGACGGCCGTGATCCCCCCTGCGAACAGCGCGCTCAGCGGCGCCCCACCGATCAGGATCGTGATCGCCACCGCCATCCCCGCCCACGCCAGCGTCGCCACCCAGCGCGGGTACGGGTGCTCGGCGCTGGTGATCCGCTCCAGCTCCACCTGCGCGTCCTCGGCGCTCACCCGCTGCGCGGTGATCCGCCGCACCAGGTCCTCCACCGCCGCCAGCCGGGTGTAGTCCAGCGACCGCGACCGCACCACCCGCAGGCTGGTGATCGGCGGTTCCTCGCTGCCCCGCCTGCACGCCACCGTGATCGAGGTGAAGATGACGTCCACCTCGCAGTGCGGCAACCCGTACGCCGACGCCACCGCGATGATCGTCGCCGTCACGTCGGAGGCCCCCGCCCCCGACGTCATCTGCACCTCCCCGATCCGGATCGCCAGGTCCAGCACGAAGTGCACCGTGCGCTCGGCGGGCAGCGCGGGCCCCATCACCACCTCGCGCGGCACCCGCGCGGGCGGCGCCGCGCGCTCCTCCTCCCGCACCCGCCACCACCCGGCCCCCGCGCGCTCCACCCCGGCCCCACCGCCACCGCGCCGCTCACGCCCGGAGCGCCCCAACCGCACCGAAACCGCCTCCCGTCAGACACATCGGATGAATCCCAGCGACAGTGTCCAACCCCGGCCCGCCCCGCAACAGCACGGGTCAGGGCCCTAGGATGTCCCCTGGTGCCCTGTGCGCCACGCCGGTATAGCTCAATTGGCAGAGCACTCGCCTTGTAAGCGAAAGGTTCGGGGTTCGAGTCCCCGTACCGGCTCTCTTCCCCCTGGTCAGCAGGGGTGTTGGCGGGAGCTGTCCGAATCCGCCCATGGTTAACCTATGCTTTGCCCGCGAATCTCGGTCCGCGTCCCGGCCGCCGCGTGCCCCACCACCTTGCACGCCAGTTGCACCTCCTGCGTGGTGTGGACGTTGCTGTGCACCAGGTAGTCCGCGATCTCCCGGGCGCTCAGCCCGGCCCGGTTGAGCCGGTCAGCCACTAGTGCCGGAACATGTACGAGTGCAGCTCCGCCGGGACGGTTCCGTCCGGCACCTTCCGCAGCGCCGTCCGCGCGTTGTTGGGGTCGCGCAGCGTGCCCCGCGAGGACCGGAAAACGAACTCCGACCACCGCTGCTCGTATCGTGCCCGCAGACACTCCACCGCCCCACCGAGGCGGCTTGATCGTCCGCATCCCCGCGCTGGTCTTGGTGTGCGGCTGCACCGCCAGGCCCTCACACGCGATCCGCGTCGCCGTCCCCTCGAACCGCACCGTCCCCGCCTCGAAGTCGCCCCACGACCAGTCCAGCGCCAACAGCTCCCCGATCCGGCACCCCACCCCGGACAGCGCGGTAACGAAGTCCGGCAGATCGTGCCGTTCGGTGTACGGCAACGTCCGCAGGTGACCTTGCCGCCGCGCCGTAGAGTCCTCGGTTAGCACGATCTTCGGCTGCGCCTTCCTCAGCCGCGCCGGGCTCAGCTCCCGAACCGGGTTGTCCTCCCGGGCGTCGTGCCGCACCGCCAACGAGAAGATCCTCCTCAGCACGATCTTCCCGTGCACCCCCGACGCCTATTACTGATATGGAGGCTGCAACTGCGGCGCGAATCCTACGTCTGGCCTACGCTAATAGGACGAACAAGCGCGAAATTCTGGAGTTGTACAGCGACGTTCTTATCGACTGGTTCGAGGTGTCCACATCGTCAAACTGTTTGTGACGTCTTATTGATGCCATTCGTTCACTACGGAATCTATTGTTTTCAGCATTGCTTTCCATCCGCTCAACTGATTCACTTTTCCATGCAGATCCAAGGACTCCAATAGCTGTCTTCTGTGAGAAGAAAATCTAGCGTGCATCTGCTGGCGTCGACGTCCGGTTGTTTCGGAGGCGGCAACCAGGCATTCTGCGAGAATCTGCTTAGGATCCGATCTTCTCTCTACCTCGCGGAGGGAGGGCAGGGGTAGTTGACTCCTTCCATTAGGTTTCCCGGCAACTCTGCGTATCGCTTGTTCGTCGAGTAGTAGCCAAGCTTCTGTCATTCTTACTGGAATGACTGGAAGTATCCGGCCGAAGAATCCAGCGGCAGTGCATCCTTTTGTTATCTCGTCAAGTCTTACGGCCGGTTCTACGTTGTCACTGTCGCGGTGCACGATTATCAGATCGGGGACGGAAGACTGCCCTTGAAATGCTAGTCCGCTCGAAACTCGTCCGGCAACCGTCTTGTCTTTGAGATGTGGAAGAAGTTCGAAGTCGAGCGAAGTAACTCGAAGCTGAATGCCGCGAAACAGGAAAAGCGATTCGAAGATTTCGCCGAGAGCGGAATCGGACGTGCCTTCGCAGAGGTACAGGCCGCGCTTTTCCATTAAGCGCTCCTCATAGGCAAAGACAATTGGGCGTGAGGCGGTGCTGTCAAGTATGCGACTATGTCAGCTTTGGTGAAACCCAACGATTGATTCCAAGAGGCGCGCCAAGACCCTTCATATGGAGTCAGTCTTACTGACTTGACGATGTTCTTCTTATCCATTGTTTGCTGCTTGGCTTCCGCAAGTAGGAGATCTCCAGGATCACATAGCTGTACTACCCCAGGAGAATGGGTATTAACAATGACTTGGCGGAATGGATTACTTGGCCCGATAGCTTCGGTGGCATCCACTGCAAGATCTCTGATGAGATTCAGCATTGCAGTCAGATTGGCGGGGTGAATCCCGTTCTCCGGTTCTTCCATGCAAAGCACGCCCGTAAACTCGGGGTCCTCTAGGAGAACACACAAAGCAAGGAATCGAAGTGTTCCTTCCGATAGGGCGCGAGCGGGCAGTCTTAGGCCGCCACGTTCTTGAAGAAATAGGGTAAAAACCTCACGTACTGGGTCCGAAACAACCTCAATCTCCTCAACCGTTACACCCGTTAGATCGGATAGCCTGCCAGCAACCCGGGCATATACAGCTTCTTCGCCGTCTGCTTCATTAGTGCGACCCGCTTCGTGTACGATTCTATACAGAGAGGAAGCGAGATGGCGCCCGTTAGTTTCCATTCGTCGAGGATCAGTAAAGTTGTCTGGCGTTCTCAGAGCTGAGGGTTCGAGTGCTAGACGTCGCCAGCTTTGCATCTCGCGTCGCGCCGCAAGAATCGTCGGATAGTCATTGGTGCTAACAGTGCTCAATACAGTCCTGCCTGCGCGTTCTGCAAGCCGCGGTTGAGGTTTTCCTCGACTACCACCATCCCCGTGAACATTAATGATTATGACATCATCTCGCAATTCTGTAGAAAGGTAAGCCTTGCCGCTTCGGTGGCCTTTTACTACCGAATTGCGAAAATGCTGAGCGTTATGCCGAAACTTCAGGTGCCGCGGTGCGTCTGACTTGATTATATGGCGCAATTCTTCCCATAGGAGTGTAAGTCTGCCCACGCCTCCTTCCCCTTCTGGGGGCGAATAACCGAGCTTCAGCTCGTAGCGCAAGAACGTTGTCGTGGCTCTCGCCGATGATCCCAAATCGTCTTCTACTTCGTCGGGCACCAACATCTCAACCGCAAAACTTATAACTTTATCACTAGATCGAAAACCGTCCCAAAAAAGATCCCTAATATCGCCCGCTCGGCCAGAGCTGGCGCTACGAACCATTTGTGCAGACTCCATCAATGAATCTGTGGCCAAATAAGATAGAAACTCGATTGCGTCGAATATATTGGACTTTCCTACGCCATTCGTTCCTGCGATGCACGTAAAGGGTCCAAATTCGACAGATGTGTCATAGAGATTTTTAAAGCCTTTTACTTCAAGTCGGGTTAGCATGCTGTTACTGTACTGGTCGAGGTCGCCTACCGCGTAGCCATGCGGCGTATGGTTGCTTTAGCTTGCTGAATCTGCCTCTAGGGGATCAAGGCACCGCCGCCTGCGCGGCGCGGCAGCGGTGGGCCGGTCCAGGCCGCTCGGGTGCGGTGTCCGCCGTGCCACGGCACGGGCTCCCGCCTCGCTCCGGCCGCGAGCACGCGGCACAGCTCCCTGGCCGGTGCCGGAGCTGCCACGCCGCGCCAGGCGGCACGGCACCGGGACTCCCGTGAGGCCACGCCTCCCCAGCGGGCAGCGTCACCGCTGGACGCGTGAGTGCTCCTTCGCCCTCGATCGTCTAGCTCCGGGAGGGGGTCATCAAGGGCGCCTGCGGCGTCGCTGGCGCCATGAGGCGCTCACCCTTGACGACCCCCCTCCCGGGGCTAGGGATGGTCTGTACGAAGGAGCGGGGGAAGTAAGCAGCGGGGATGCGAGCCGCGGCTTAGTGAGCCTGAGCTGGGCGGATGATCAAGCTGAGCACCCATGCTTTACCCATGAACACCCTGCCAGTCGACGTCAAAGATGCACGATGACGAACGTTTGCACTCGTTATCTGTGCTGCTAACGGGCGCTTCTGGCAGTCCATGAGGGACAACGGCAGGGGCGCGGGGTCGAGCGAAAGGTTCGGGGTTCGAGTCCCCGTACCGGCTCCACCGCAGTTCAGGCGTGGTCTGACCGGACCGCTCGGCGCGTCGCCCCGGGTCAGGGGATTCGGCGGGAGATGGCGAGTGCGGCGCGTTGGAGTTCGGCGCCGAGTTCCTGCACGCGGTCCTCGGGCAGGTCGGCGGTGGTGCCGGTGACCTGGACGGCGGCGGTGGCCTCGCCGTCGGGGGTGGGGACCGGGGCGGCGACGGAGGCCATGCCGGGTTCGCGCTCGCCGCGGGCCTGCGAGTAGCCGAGCGCGCGGATCGAGCTGAGTTCGGCGGCGAGGGCGGCGCGGTCGACGACGGTGCCGTCGGTGCGGGTGTGGTCGGTGAGCTGGTCCAGGTAGGCGGTCAGCTCCTCGTCGGACATCTGCGCGGCGAGCGCCTTGCCCGCGCCCAGGTGCAGGGGGAGCCGTTCGCCGACGGGTAGTTCGTAGCGCAGGGGGGCCGCGCCGGTGACGCGGGCCAGGACGACGCGGGACCAGCCGATGCGCTTGAACAGCGACGCGGTCAGGCCGGTCGCCGCGGCCAGGTCCTGGAGCACGGGTCGTGCGGCGGTGAGCAGGGGGCTGGTGGTCAGGTAGGCGTGCGCGCCGAACACCAGGCCGACGCCGGGGCGGTAGCCGTGGGCGTCGCGCTCGACCCGGCCGCGCGCCTCCAGCACGCTCAGGATGCGCTGGGTGGTGGGGATGGGGAGGCCCGCGCGGCGGGCGATGTCGGTCAGCCGCAGGGCGTGGTGGCTGCTGTCGACGACCTCCAGGATGTCGATCGCGCGTTCCAGCGACCGCATGCTGGTCGCGGTTTTCGGCTGGTCCGGCACGGTGCCCCCTGCGAGGTGATCGCTGACGGCACCATCCTTCCACACAGTGGTAATGAGTACCGTGAGCGGTCAGCGCAGGGCGGTGGCGTTGGGCGGTGAGCCGACGCCGCCGACGAGGTGCAGCGGTTTGACGACGACGAGCGCGTCCCAGCGCTGGTGTTCGCGGCTGTCCGCGACGAGGGCGGTCAGGTCCCACAGCTCGCCGAGCGGGACGCCGAGCTTGGCGATGAGCTCCTGGTGCACCATCCCCCCGTCCTCGGGGGCGGTGCGCAGGAAGGTGTCGGTGGCGACCGGCAGCACCTCGACCGCGAACGTGTCGGTGGCCAGGAGCGCGACCCGGTGGTCCCACAGCCAGGCGGGCAGGTCGCGGGTCTGCCGGAAGCCGGTGGCGCGCCGGGCCTCCCGCACCTCGGCGCGGCGCTCGTCGTCGGCGTCGAGGAACCACCGCGCCCAGCCGGTGTGCACGAGCACGAGGTCGCCGGGGCGGACCCGCTCGCCCTGGGCGGCGAGGGCCCGGTCCAGCACGTCGACGTCGAGCGCGGGTCCCCACCGGTGGTCGAGCGGGGTGCCCTCGGCGGCGAGCAGGCCTTCGACGTCCACGACGACACCGCGGCCGACGATCGGCTTCTCCGCCCACCGCTGCACGCCGAGCGCCGGGTGCCCGGCGCGGACGTCCTCGTCCGGCACGCCGTTGTAGAAGCCGTGGCCGGAGGCGCGCCGGTGGCGCAGCCCGTCGACCTGGGAGGTGGCTTGCAGCCAGAACTCGCGCAGCACGTCGTCGCGGGAGTTCTCGTGCGCCGCGACGACCTCGTGGCGCGGCGCCGAGCGCGCCCGCGCCATGGGCGGGTCGAAGGCGTCCAGCGCGTGGTCGAGGCTGAACACCGCGCCGCGCTCCACCGACGCGGCGGCGGCCGCCACCTCGGCCGGCCCGGCGAAGTTGGCGGTGCCGCGCTCGGGGTCGCGGTCGAACACGCCCCAGCTGGAGCCGGGCGGGTGGCGGGTGAGCAGCTCGGCGTAGGTGGGCACGTCAGCCATGCTGGTCCTGCTTGCCGTAGGACAGCGCGAACGACAGCAGGCCCGCCACCGACGCCCCGCCGAACGCGAAGGGGGCGAGGGTGCTCGCCCACTGCCGGGCGGCGCTCGCGTCACCCAGGGCCAGCGCCGCGGCTTGACCGAGGACGATCGCCAGGCCCGCGAGGAGGAAGAACACCACGGACACTCCGAAGAGGACGGATGTCGCGGTCGCTGCCCTGCTCGGCGTTGAGAGGTGTGCGCTCACTGGTTCTCCTGGTTCAGTGCGAAGGGCGGTCGGGCGAGGGGTCAGACGGGCAGGACGCCGACGGCGATCAGCACGCCGAGGCCGAGGATGGGCAGGCAGTAGTAGCGCAGCAGCGGCAGGAACGTCTTCACCGGGTCGACCCGCGCGATGCCGGAGGCGACGTAGATCGGTGCGCCCGAGGGGGGTGAGGCGCCCTCGGTGGAGGCGAAGATCAGCACGGCCGCGGCGGCGACCGGCGCCGGGATGCCCGCGCCGACCAGGGCCACGACCGCGACCGGGCCGATGGCGGCCATCGTGGCGCTGGCGGTCAGCGGGACGGCGGTGGCCACGACGATCACGCCGATCGCGACCGCCATCAGCCACGCCGGGGCGTCCAGGCCGGTGAGGACCTGCTTGAGCTGGCCCGCCAGGCCCAGGTCGGCGAGGACGTTGGAGGCGGAGAACGCGGCCACGATGGTGATGCCGATGACACCGAACGACGGCGCGGCACCGGCGATCGTGGTCCGCCAGCCCGCGGCGGTGCGCGGCAGGTGCCTGCGGCCCAGCACGAGCACGAGCGCGATCATCAGCACCGGGATCCAGGTGACGAGGCTGATGACGTCCGGCATCGCGTACGGCTGGGCGGCCAGCGCCGTGCCGTCGGAGAGCACCACCGGCTTCTTGAGCTGCTCGCCGACACCGGAGTAGGTGCCCAGGGCCTCGGCGACCGGCCCGCGGGTGAGCAGCAGCGGCACGAGGATGGGCAGGAACAGCAGCAACGACGTCCACCCGGTGCGCAGGCTCTGCCGCAGCGGCAGCAGGTCGGCCCGCGACATGGGCTCGATCCCGTTGCGCCGCACCAGGTACCACACCAGCACGATGCGGTAGCCCAGGCACCACAACCCGGCCAGCGCCAGCGGCGCGACGATCTCGTCGGGCTGCATCACCCCCTGGGCGGCGAGGCCGCCGACGAGGATGAACATCGTGGCGGAGAAGGGGAACGACACGCCCATGCCCGCGCCGCCCGCGACGACCGTGGCCGCCAGCTCGGGCTTGACGCCCGACCGCTTCATCCACGGCACGGTCACCGACCCGACCGCGGCGGTGACCGCGGCGCCGACGTGGGCGATGGCGCCGAACGCGCCGCCCGCGACGGTGGCGGTGTAGACCGACCCGCCGCGCAACCGGCCCAGGCCCGAGTTCAGCAGGTCGATCAACCGGTCCAGCACCGGTGTCCTGGTCAGCAGGTAGGACATGAACACGAACGCCAGGCCCGCGAACGTGACCTCCTCCTGCATCGCGTCGAGCACGGCCTCCCCGATCGAGTGCCACGCCGAGCCGCCCGCCACGCCGCCGACCAGCGCGAACCCGCAGACCGCGACGAACCCGATGGCCATCGCCTCGCCGATGTTGCGCTTGACGACCGCGTTCCAGAACACGATCACGCCGACGAACGCCAGCAGCGCCCACACCCCGGTCATCACGCGGTCCCGGCGAGGATCGCGGCCCGGCGGCGGGCCTCGTCGGCCTCGACGGCCCGCCCGCCCCGCAGGCTCGCCCCGACCTCGGCGGCGGGCACCACGATGACGCCGTCGTCGTCGCCGACGACCAGGTCGCCGGGCCGCACGACGACGCCGCCGACCGCGACCGGCACGTTCACCCGGCCGGGCCCGTTCTTGTACGGCCCGGCGGGGCAGACCCCGCGCGCCCAGGTCGGGAAGCCGATGTCCTCCAGCTCGACGACGTCGCGCACGGCCCCGTCGACCACGATCCCGCGCACGCCGCGCCGCTTGGCCCGCTCGGCCATCAGCTCCCCGATCAGCGCGCGGCTGGTGTCCCCGCCGCCGTTGACGACGAGGACGTCGCCGGGCCTCGACGAGGCGATCGCGCTGTGCAGGGCGAGGTTGTCGCCGTTGCGCACCCAGACGGTGCGCGCGCGACCCACCACCCTGGCGCCGCGCCACAGCGCGCGGATGCCGCCGTCGAGCATGCCCATGCGGTCGCGCGCGTCACCGATGTTGGCCACCGGCAGCCCGGCGAACCGGTCGAACAGGTCGTCGGAGGGGGCCAGGGCGGCGTCCGCGGCGGCGCGGTGGGTCTCCGCGGTGGCGCGCGTCATCACCGCCCGCATCCCCAGCTCCTCCAGCAGGTCCGCCGCCGCCTCCGACTCGCCCGCCCGGCGCGCGGCGTGCTTGAGCGTCCCGTCGTGCAGCCTGGCCAGCGCCTCGTCGCCGCCGGAGAGCTCGCGGGCGATCTGCTCGCGCACCCACGCCTCCGCGCCCGCCGCGTGCCCGGCCGCCACCGACTCGACGAGCAGCGCGCCGAGCCCCTTCATGAACGTGCTGCGCAACAGCTTGCGCGCCGAGGCGTCACCCGGGGCGCCGCCGATGTCCTCGGCGGCGGCGCCGAGCGCGGCGAAGGCCTCGGTCACCGCGGTGGAGGCCTGCCCGCTGACGATCACCGAGGTCGCGGCGCCCCGCGCGGGCACGGGCCCGATCACGGCGACGTCGGCGAACCGGTGCTCGCCCACGACGGCCGCGATCCGCTGCTTGACCTCCCGCGCGGCGGTGTTGAGGTCCGCGAACACCGCGTCCGGCGCGAGGTGGGGCGCCACCGACGCGGCGGCGCCCTCGGCCGCGGCGCCGCCGACCAGGCTCACCACCAGCCGCGCGCCGCTGACCGCGGCCTGCGGCGACTCGGCGCGCACGACCTCCGCGGGGGTGGTCCCGGCGACGGGGTCGTACCCCGCGACCTCCCAGCCCTGCTCCACCAGCCCGGCCGCGTACAGCGCGCCTGCTTCGCCCAGCCCCAGGACCGTCGCCCGCATGTCGCCTCCAGTTTTCATACAGTGATAACCGGTCTCGCTAGATGGTTACTATTGCCGCGAGGTGAGAAGTACGTCAACCCTTCGCGGCGAAGTCGGGAACGGGTTCGGGTGCGGCGCCCGACCGCGTCGGGTGCGTGCGGCGGCACGGGGTCACCCCTGGCCACCGCGCGGCCCGCTGTGGCGCATGTGCGCTCCCGGCTGCGGTGAGCGGGGGTGGGGGTGGATGCTCACGGAGTGCAACGTTCCTGCGAGTCCCGGCGATGTCGTCGGCAGGTGTCCGGGTGGAGGTCGTCGTGAGTGTTCCGGTGGTCCGGGTGGGGGCCGCGAGTGACGTGGGGGCCGTGCGCGCCGCCAACGAGGACTCGTTCCTGGTGGGGGAGTCCGTGTTCGCCGTGGCGGACGGGATGGGTGGTCACGCCGCCGGGGACGTGGCCAGCGCGATGGCGGTGGAGGGGTTGCGCGGCCTCGACGCCGAAGGGGGGAAGCGGGCCGATGACGTGCGCGCCCGGTTGGTGCGGGTGAACGCCGACATCGTGGCCGCGGGGGTGCGCGACCCCGGGCGGTCGGGGATGGGGACGACGGTGACCGGGATCTGCCTGGTGGACTTCGCCGGGTCGCCGCACTGGGTGGTGTTCAACGTGGGGGACTCGCGGGTCTACCGGTTCGCCGACGGGGAGTTCGCGCAGCTGACCACCGACCACTCCGAGGTGGCCGAGCTGGTGGCCGCCGGGGAGCTGACCCCGGAGGAGGCGGCGGTGGACTTCCGGCGCAACGTCGTCACCCGCGCCCTGGGGTCGGCCGTGGCCCCCGAGCCGGACCTGCTGGTGCTGCCGCCGACCGAGGGCGACCGGTTCCTGCTCTGCTCCGACGGGCTCACCAACGAGCTGCCCGACGAGGACATCGCCGCGGTGCTGGCCAGGGTCGACGACCCGAAGGAGGCCGCCCAGCGCCTGGTGGCCGACGCGGTGGCCGCCGGTGGCCGGGACAACGTCACCGCCGTCGTCCTCGACCACGTGCGCTCCGCGGCCGACGACGCCGGGGAGACCGCGCCGAGGAAGGTGACCTAGCGATGCCGTCGCGGTACCGCGCGGGTGGGTGGACCGCGGTGCTCGGCCGCCGGTGTGCCCTGCTCCTCGCGGTACCGCCGGACTCGCCGGTGGTGGCCGCCTGCTGGGCGCAGGTGGACGCCGACCCCCTGGAACTGCTCGCCGCCGCGACCGGGGGCGCGCTGCGCGGTGCACCCGACTTCGCCATCGCCGGGCAGGGCGTGCTCCTGCTGCGCGGGGCGGCCCGCGCGGTGGTGGGCGACGAGGAGTTCGCAGGCGCTGGGGTGAGCACGTGGCGGGAAGTGCCGCTGGCCGAGGGTGTGGGCGCGGTGACGCTGGTGGCCGAGGACGCCACCGGACCTGCTTTGCCGCTGTTGGGCGGGATCGTCGCCGCGGGCGAACTGCACGTCGACTTCGCAGGCACAGCGCAGCCTCACCCCGCCGGGCGGGCACCTGACGAACCCGAAGCACGACAAGCGCAGCCCATCGCCTCCCAGGCCGCGCCACCTGAGCAGCGGGACGAAGCACCGGAGCAGCCGGTGCCCCCCGTGTCTACGGAACCTGCGCAGCCAGACGACGCGCCGGCGCCGTCGGCTCTCGGGCAGCCGGTGTCGTCCGATGTTGTGGCGCTTGAGAAGCCGACGAGTGACCCGGTGCTCGCGCAGCCGCCTCCCGCCGAGGTCGCGGTGCCTGATCAGCGGGACGAGGTGCCGCCGGAGCCGACCGGGATGACGGAGGTCGTGCCGGGCGGTGCGACGACCACCGTGGCCGCCGTCGACGCGATGGTGTCCGCCCTCGCCCAGCCCGCCTCCGGGGCCACCGAGTTCATCCCCCGCGACGCCACCCAGGTCATCACGCACCTGGACTGGGCGGCCACCCCGCCGCCCCCGCGCGCCCTCGCGCCCGGGCACGTGCTCGCCGTCCGGTGTTCCCAGTCGCACCTGAACCCGCCCGAGGCGCGGCAGTGCCGGGCGTGCCAGGGGCCGATCGCGGAGCAGGAGATCGAGGAGGTGCCCCGGCCGGTGCTGGGGGCCCTGCGGTTCTCGACCGGGGACCTCATCCCGCTGGACCGGGGGGTCGTCATCGGGCGGGCGCCGGACGCCTCCGCGACCGCGCAGGGGGTGCGGCACGTGCTGAAGGTGCCCGGGGACGACATCTCGCGCACGCACGCCGAGGTGCGGTTGGACGGGTGGCGGGTGCTGGTGGTCGACCTCGGGTCGCGCAACGGGACGTCGGTGACGCCGCAGATGGAGGTGACCTTCGAGGTGGGGGCCGAGCGGGCGGTGGAGCTGGCGCCGTGGGCCTACGTGGCGCTGGGCACCGGGGGGACCGGGTTCACCTACGAGGTGACCGGGTGAGCGCGCCGCGCATCGAGGGGCTGCGGTGGCAGCGGTTCATCGGGTCCGGCGGGTTCGCCGACGTGCACCTGTACCGGCAGGCGCGGCCGCGCCGGTCGGTGGCCGTGAAGGTCCTCAAAGGACTGGAGCCCGCGCTGCGGGAGCAGTTCACCGCCGAGGCCGACGCCATGGTGGAGCTGGAGGACCACCCGAACATCACCCCGGTGTACTTCACCGGTGTCAGCGACGACGGCAGGCACTACCTGGTGATGCCGTACTACCCGCAGGAGAACTACGCCGACCGGGCGCGGCGGGGGCCGCTGCCGGTGGCCGAGGCGCTGTCGGTGGGCATCCAGGTGGCGGGGGCGGTGGACGCGGCGCACCGGGGCGGCATCCTGCACCGGGACATCAAGCCCGCCAACATCCTCGTGGACAAGCACGGGGCGCCGCGGCTGTCGGACTTCGGGATCGCGGGCCGGGTCGGGGTCACCGAGACCGGGGACGTGGCGATGTCGGTGCCCTGGGCGTCGCCGGAGGTGGTGGCCGGGCACGCCTCGGCCTACACCTCGGACATCTACTCGCTGGCCGCGACCACCTGGCACCTGCTCGCGGGGCGCTCGCCGTTCGAGGTGCCCGCGGGCGACAACTCGACCGACGCCCTCGTCCGGCGCATCCAGGACCCGGCCGCGCGCCCCTTCCCGCTGCCGCCCGGGGTGCCCGCGGAGCTGGAGAAGGTGCTGCTGCGCGGGCTGTCCCGCGACCCGGCGCACCGGCACCAGGCCGCGCGCGACTTCGCCCTGGCGCTGCAAGCGGTGGAGTACCGGCAGGGCACGCCGACGACGACCATCACCATGGTCAGCACCCCGCGCCCGGCCGAACCGCTGTACCAGCACACGTTCGGCCCCCGGGGGACGCCGCAGCCCGAGCCCGAGGACCTCGACAAGACCGCCGTCAAGCGCGATGGAGACGACGACCCCGTCGACGAGGCCCCGGCCGAGACGTCCTACACCCCCAAGGCGCCGACGGAGACGGGCTTCCGCCCCCGCAGGCAGCCCGCCCCCGAGACGGGCCACCAGCAGCAGCCCGCCGCCGAGACGAGCTACCGACCCAGGGGGCAAGCCGCGCCGGAGACGAGCGTGCAACCCCGCAACCCGTTGCCGCCACAGGGTTTCGCGCCCCTGGCGCAGCGCCCTCCTGGCACCTCGGGCCCGCAGGGCCACCCCCGCCCGGACAGCAGGCCCACGCCGCCGCGCTACGACTCGGGTCCGCGCTACGACCAACCCGCGCCCCGGCCCACCCCTCCTCCGCCGCCTGCCCAGCAGCCCAGGCAGGACACGCTGCCCCAGGGCCCGCCACCGCAACCGCCCGCCGAGCAGAAGAAGCCCCTCGCCGCCATCGCGCTCGGCGCGGTGGCCGTCCTCGCCGCCGTCGTCACCGGTGTGATCCTGTTCACCGGTGGGGGTGGCGGGAAATCGCCCAGCAGCACCGTCGCCGCGCCGCCGAAGGTGGTGCAGGAGGACGTGCCGCCGGGCAAGCCGACGCTCGTCGCCTCCCGCGTCGACCCGGCGACGGTCCGGTTCACCTGGACCTACTCCGCCCAGTTCAGCTCCGACACCTACGCCTGGCGGACAGCCGACGGACAGCGCTCCGGCACCTCCCCGACACCCGTGCTCACCCTGCCGTCGCCCGCGGGCACCCCGGTGTGCGTGCAGGTGAAGGTGGTGCGCGCGGACGGCAGCAACGCCTCCGCCGAGTGGTCGCCGCAGAGCTGCGCGAGTTGACAGAAACCTGTCCGTTATCCCCTTCCTGCAACACCGGGGCCGCAGCCCGCGATAACGGCGGGTGACAGGCCAGGGACGTAAGGGGAGAAGTGGGCTTCTTCAAGCGGCACCGCACCGCGATCGCGTCCACGGCGGTCCTGGTCCTCGGCGCGAGCGCCCTGGTCACCTTCGCCCTGTCCTCCACCGGCTACCCGGTGCGCCAGGCCGACCTGCACGACGGCGGGATCTGGGTGACCAGCGACGCCGACGGCCTCGTCGGCAGGCTGAACAAGCCGGTCGGCTCGCTCGACGCCGCGTTCTACCCGCCCGGCGGCGCGCAGACCTCCTACCAGCTCGACGTGCTGCAGGACGGCGCCGCCGTGGTCGCCCGCGACCTGGCCACCGGCCGGGCGCTGCCGGTCGACGTCGGCCTGGCCAGGGCGCTGCCGGACGGCGCGGTGCCGGTCGGTGCGGACGTGCGGCTGCGCTTGGGCGGTGGCACCCTGGCCGCGCTCGACCCCGCCTCGGGCAAGGTGTGGGCGACCAGGGTCGACGAGCGGGCGGGCACCACCGACCTGTCCGGCATCGACCCCGCCGGGCCCGCCGTGGCCACCCTCGACGGGGGCGGCACCGCCGCGCTCGCGGTCGGTGTCGACGGCGCCGTGCACGCGGTGTCCGCCAGCGGCAAGACGGTCACCGTCCGGGTCGGCGACAGCGGCTTCGAGCCCGCCGACTACGGGCAGCTGAGCGGCAAGCCGCGCGCGGCGCAGGCCACCGCCGTCGGTGAGCTGATGGTCGTGCTCGACACCGGCGACGGCACCCTCTACCTGCCCGACGGCTCCACCCGCGCCCTCGGCGCGGACGCCGACGCCCGCTTGCAGCAGCCGTCGCAGTCCGCGGCCACCGCGCTCGTCGCCACCAGCCGCGGGCTGTTCGCTGTGGGGATGGGCGACGGCGCCATCACCGCCCTGCACGAGGGCGCCGCGGGTGCGCCCGCCGCGCCGGTGCGCCTCGGGGACTGCGTCTACGCGGCGTGGGCCAAGTCCACCCCCGGCTACGTGCGCGCCTGCGGCGGCGGCAAGGCCACCCCGGGCAACCTGCGCGACGAGGCCGCCCTGGTCAAACCGCAGTTCCGCGTCAACAGGCAGGCCGTGGTGCTCAACGACCTGGCCACCGGCGCGGTGTGGGACCTGGGCACGCAGCAGAAGGTCGACGACTGGTCGGCGGTCAAGCCCCCGCCGATCGAGAGCGACAGCGACAAGTCCAAGGACGACAAGAACACCGACGCCGCGCGGGACAAGCCGCCGAAGGCCGTCGACGACACCCTGGGCGCGCGGCCGGGCCGCACCACCGTGCTGCACGTGCTGGACAACGACTCCGACCCGGCGGGCAACACCCTGTCGATCACGGCGCTGAGCGCCACCCAGGTCGCGGGCTCCCAGCTCTCGGTCGCCCCGGACGGGCAGACCGTGCAGGTCACCATGCCGCCCGGCGGGCAGAGCGCGTCGTTCAAGTACACCGTGGACGACGGGCGCGGGCTCACCGCGACCGCCACCGTGTCCGTGCAGGCGCGCGCCGAGGCCGAGAACAAGCCCCCGGAGCCCCGGCTGGCCTACCAGCCCCGGGACTGGTCGGTGCCCGCGGGCGGCAACCTCGTCATGCCCGCCCTGGCCGACTGGCGCGACTTCGACGGCGACCCCATCGTGCTCGCCGACGCGGCCGCCGAGGCCGGGTCCGTCACCACCACCCCGGACGGGTTCGTCGAGTACACCGCCCCCGCCGAGCCGGGCCGCCAGCCCGTGCGGTTCCGGGTCACCGACGGCCGCTCGGAACCGGTGGGCGGCACCGAGAACGTCGTCGTGCAGGACCCGGCCGCTGGCGCGGCGGTCGCCCCCACCGCGGAGCCGGACGTGGCCCGCGGCCAGGTCGGCAAGCCCATCGTGGTGCGGCCGCTGGAGAACGACCGCCCCGGCGCCGACCCGACCGACCCGCTGGCCCAGCTCGCCCTGGCCGCCGAGGTCGCCACCCCGCCGGGCACCACCGTGCTCTCCGACCTCAAGACCGGCACCGTCACGGTGACCGCCACCAAGCCGGGCACCACGTTCCTGGAGTACACCGCCTCCTACGGCAACGCCCCCTTCGCCAAGGGCAGCATCCGGGTGGACGCGGCACCGGCCCCGCCGTCGCCGCTGCCGCCGGTCGCGGTGCCCGACAGCGCGGTGGTGCGCGGGCAGCTGCCCACCCTGGTCGACGTGCTCGCCAACGACTTCGACCCGGCGGGCGACCTGCTCGTGGTGCAGCGCGCCGAGACCACCACCGACGCCCAGTTGCAGGTGGCCGTCGTGCGCGGGCGCTGGCTGCGGATCAACGCCGTCACCCCGGCGCTGCTGCCGAACCCGCAGGTGGTGCGGTACAGCATCACCAGCGGCGCCACCGGTGAGGTCACCGGCGAGGTGCAGGTGACCCAGCTCGCCCCGCCCGCCGACGACACCCCGGTGCCCAAGGACGACCACGCGACCGTCCGCGCGGGCGACGCCGTGACGATCCCGGTGCTGGACAACGACACCTCGCCCAGTGGGGCGCCGATCGTGCTCCAGGCCAACGTCCAGGGCGCACCCGGGCCCGGCATGTTGTCGGTGACCGGCGTGCAGGACCCGGACACCCAGGTCGGCACGGCCTACACCAACGGCGGCACCGTCCGCTACGTGCCGCCCGCGGCCGTGGACGCGCCGACGAAGGTGACGGTCAAGTACGTGGCGCAGAACGCCTCGGGCTCGCCCGCCTTCGGGTACGCGCACATCACGATCACCCCGGCGCCCTCGCCCACCAACCCCGACCAGGCGCCCACCCCGCAGCCCGTCGAGGCGCGCGCGACCGCGGGCGACACCCTGGAGATCTCCCTGCCCACCTCCGGCGTCGACCCCGACGGCGACTCGGTGACCGTCACCGGGATCGGCTCCGCGCCCGCCCTGGGCCGGGTGCTCGCCGTGGGCGCCACCTCGGTCACCTACCAGGCGTACCCGACCACCGCGGGCACCGACAGCTTCAAGTACGTCGTCACCGACCCCTACGGCAAGTCCGCGGAGTCGGTGGTGCGCGTGGGCGTGGTGCCGCCCGGCGACCCGCAGCCCGCTGTCGCGGTCGACGACGTGGTCACGGCCGCGCCCGGGTCCCGCGTGGCGGTGTCGGTGCTGGACAACGACGTGCGCGCCCCCGGTGACACGCTCGTGGTGGAGCCGCTGGACAAGCGCAACCCGGTGCTGCCGCCGGAGGTCGAGCTCGACGAGCAGACCGGTGTCGTCGAGCTGACCGCGCCGGAGGCCACCGGCAAGCCGCTGGTGGTCGTGTACGCGATCGCGGGCGGCCTCGGCGACCCGTCGCTGGCGACGCTCACCCTGCGCGCGCAGGAGGACTACAACGCGCCGCCGGTCGTGGCCGACACCTACGCCCAGCCCCCGCCGCCGGGCTCCGGCACCGTCGCGGTCAACGTCCTCGACCACGCGGGCGACGTCGACGGCCCGTCCGACAAGCTGACCGTCACCAGCACCAGCGACCCCCGGGCCGTGGTGAGCGGCGGCGAGCTGACCGTCCCGGTCACCGACCAGCCGCGCACGGTCGCCTACGAGGTCACCGACGCGGGCGGTGCCAAGGCCGTCGGGTTCCTGCACGTGCCCGCCACCGGCAACGGCGCCCCCTACGCCAAGGCCGGGCAGTCCATCGAGGTCGACGTGGACGGCAGCACCACCGTCGACCTGGCCGAGTACGTGGTGGACCCGGCGGGCAAGCCGGTGAAGCTGACCCTGGTCGACCGCATCGCCACCTCGCCCGCCGCGGGCCTGCGCGCGGCCGCGGACGGCGAGGCCAAGCTCGTGCTCACCGGCCTCGCGGGCTACAACGGCCCGGCCGCGGTGACCTTCCAGGTGACCAACGGCGCCTCCCTGGCCGACGGGCAGACCGCCTACATCTCCGTGCCGGTGCAGGTGGGCCCGGAGGTGCCGGTGCTGCGCTGCCCGAGCGGGGCGATCACCCTGACCGCGGGCGGCACCAGCGCGGGCATCGACGTCACCTCCGTCTGCCACGTGTGGACGGCCAAGGCCGAGACCGCCCGCGACCTGCGCTACTCGGGCGCGTGGAAGGCCGACCCCGGCGACGTCGACATCGACGGCAACGGCAGCAGGCGGCTGCGGCTCACCGCCGCGGGCGCGGCCCGCCCCGGCGCCACCGGCGTCCTGGAGGTCACCGTCGACGGCACCGACGCCGCCCCCGCCGCGCTGCCGGTGGTCGTCGCCGCCGCCCCGCCGCCGTCGGTGGCCCCGGTCATCCAGGACGGCATCAAGGCGGGCGACACCGCCGAGGTGTCCATGGTCGCCTACGTCCGCTCCCGGCTGCGCGACCCCGAGGTCGGCGTGGTGTCGGTGCGCCAGGTGGCGGGCATGGCCGCGACGACCTCGGTGGCGGGCTCGCTGGTGCGGCTGACCCCGGGCGCCGACGCGCACGGCCAGATGGCCTTCGACGTGGTGGTCACCGACGTGCCCGACCGCTCCCGCACCGACCGGCAGGTCACCGGGCGCATCACGCTCAACGTCCTGGGCGTGCCGGACGCGCCCGGCACCCCGGTGCCCGGCCGCACCACGCTGAGCAAGGTCGTGGAGCTGTCCTGGCCGACCCCGGCGTCCAACGGCGCGCCGATCGAGGGCTACGAGGTGGAGTACGACGGCGGCTCGCAGGCGTGCGCCGCGTCGCCGTGCACCATCACCGGGCTGACCAACGGCCGCGACTACAGCTTCGCGGTCAAGGCCAGGAACCTCGTCGGCTGGAGCCCGCTGTCCGGCCGGTCGGCGGCCGCGCAGCCCAACACCGTCCCCGGTGCGGTGGGCGCGATCACCGCCAGCGACCCGCAGGACCACAGCCTGCGGCTGAGCTGGAGCGCCCCGCCGAACGAGGGCACGGCCGTGCAGCGCTACGAGATCGCCTGGACCGGCGGCGGCCGCTCGACCGCCCAGGGCACCTCGGCGACGATCACCGGCCTGGACAACGACACCGTCTACACGTTCACGATCGTCGCGGTGAACGCCCAAGGACCCGGCCCGGCCAACACCGGCCGCGGCCAGTCCGCAGGCGCCCCCGCGGCGCCGGGCGCGCCCACGGCGACGACCTCGCTCATCGCGGGCGGTTCGCGCACGGCGGTCGTGCTGGACTGGGCGGCCGTCGGGTCCAACGGCCCCGGCCCCACCACCTACACGGTGAACCGGGACGGCCGTGCGATCTGCACCGACACCTCCGCCACCACGTGCGCCGACGACGGCGTGGCCAACGACGGCACCGTCTACAGCTACACCGTGACGGCGAAGAACTCCGTGGGGCACACCTCCCCGCCCAGCCCGCCCGCGCAGGTCGAGGCGTCCGCCCAGCCCGACCCGGTGTCCGACATCCGCGTCACCGCCACGGGCCGGGACAACACCGCCGACCTGTACTTCGACGTGCCCCCCTCCCGCGGCAAGACGAACACGGTGAAGTGCACGGTCAACGGCGGCGGCTCGTGCGGAACGTGGACCTACGGCCGCGACGGCGCGCAGAACGCCTACTACGCGATCACGGTGCCCACCAACGGCACCGAGTACACGGTGACCCTCCAGAACTGCAACGGCTCCACCGGTCCCAACGCGTGCAACCAGGCCACCAGCGGCGCCTTCACCACCTACGGCAACATGAAGGACCTCACCGTCTCCGCCTCCCCCAACGGGCAGAGCGTGAACTACAGCGTCTCGGTGGACCCCAACGGCAAGCCCGCCACCGTGCGGGTGCAGAGCAGCGCCGGCCGCGACGAGTCCTTCACGACCTGCGCGTGCGGGGTGTGGTCGCAGTCGTTCACCGACAACGTCGGCTACAGCTACACCGACACCATCACCGTGACCGTCAGCGACGCGGGCAGGCCCACCCTCACCAAGCAGGCCCAGGCCCGCACCCAGGACCCGCCGCCCCCGCCGCCGTCGGTGGAGGTCGCCAAGGGCAACCCGTGCAACGGCAACTGCGCCGGGTGCACGGACGTCAGCTGCGCGTTCATCTTCGTCACCACCAAGAACTTCACCGGTGGCGTGACGTGCACGTTCAACAGCGACCACGGCAACGGCGGCTTCGTCAACCAGAACTACGGGCCCAACGAGGCGCGGCAGTCCCAGAACTACTACGGCTACCCGGGCGAACGCGTCTACGTCACCTGCGGTGGCGTGCAGGGATCGGCGCTCTGGTGAACACCCCCACCCAGGAAGAGAAGGACGGCGCATGACGGCCACCCCGGAGCAGGCGCAGCTGTTCGCGCAGACGTTCGACCGGTTGGTCGCGAACGTGTGCGTGGCGATCGTCGGCAAGGAGCACGCGGTGCGGCTGGCGCTGACCTGCCTGCTCTCCGACGGGCACCTGCTGCTAGAGGACTACCCCGGCACCGGCAAGACGTCGCTGGCCAAGGCCCTGGCGCGGTCGGTGCAGGGCAGCAACTCGCGCATCCAGTTCACCCCGGACCTGCTGCCCTCCGACGTCACCGGCGTCACCATCTACGACCAGCGCAAGCAGGAGTTCGAGTTCCACCGCGGGCCGATCTTCGCCGCGATCGTGCTGGCCGACGAGATCAACCGGGCCTCGCCGAAGACCCAGTCGGCGCTGCTGGAGGTCATGGAGGAGGGGCGGGTCACCGTCGACGGCAAGCCCTACGAGGTGGGCAAGCCGTTCATGGTCATCGCCACCCAGAACCCGGTGGAGCAGGCGGGCACCTACCGGCTGCCGGAGGCCCAGCTCGACCGGTTCCTGATGAAGACCTCGCTGGGCTACCCCGACCACAACGCGACGGTGGCGCTGCTGACCGCCGCGGCCGTGCGCGACCGGTCGGTGCAGGTGCAGCCCGCGATCAGCACCGCGGCGGTCGGGCAGCTGTCGGCCACCGCCGACCAGGTGCACGTGGACGCGGCGGTGCTCGGCTACATCACCCGGATCGCCGAGGCCTCCCGCGAGCACGAGCACGTGCGGCTGGGCGTGTCCGTGCGCGGCTGCCTGGCGTTCGTGCGCTGCGCGAAGACGTGGGCGATGACCAAGGGCCGCCACTACGTCACCCCCGAGGACGTCAAGGAGCTGGCGACCCCGGTGCTCAGCCACCGCGTCCTGCTCAACCCGCAGGCGCAGTTCGACGGCGTGTCCGTCGACGACGTGATCGCCAAGCTGCTGGCCGACGTGCCGCCGCCGGTGGCGCGGGGCTGACACCGTTGTCCAGCGCGACCGGCACGGGCCGGGTGAGGGTGGGCGCCGCCGCCGCGGCGGCGCTGCGGGAGGCGCGCCGCGCCGCGCGCCGGTGGGCGCCGTGGCTGGGCGTGGTGACGCCGCTGGGCTGGCTGGTGCTCGGCGGGTCGGTGGTCTGCTGGCTGCTGGCCGCCGCGTTCGGCTGGCTGGAGCTGCTGGTGGTGGGCGCGACCGGGCTGCTGGTGTTCGCCCTGTGCACCGGCTGGGCGGTGGGGCGCACGGCGCTGGAGGTGCGGTTCGGCCTCGACCGCGAGCGGGTGGTGGCCGGGCAGTCCACCGGGTGCGGGGTGGAGGTCGCCGGGCGGCGCTCCGGCGGGCGGCTGCTGGCCCTGGAGCTGGAGCTGCCGATCGGGCCCGACATCCGGGTGGTGGACGTGCCGGGGCTGGCCGCCGGGCAGGTGCACCGGGAGTGGTTCGAGATCCCGACCACCCGCCGCGGCGTGATCCCGGTGGGGCCCGCGGTGACCGTGCGCGGCGACCCGCTGGGCGTGGTGCGCCGCGCGCTGTCCTGGGACCGCCGCCGCGACCTGCACGTGCACCCGGTGACCACGCCGCTGTCGTCGCTGGGCGCGGGCCTGCTGCGCGACCTGGAGGGCCACACCACCAACGACCCGTCGAACAGCGACCTGGCCTTCCACACCCTGCGCGAGTACGCCCCCGGCGACGACCGCAGGCACATCCACTGGCGCTCGTCGGCGAAGGTGTCCGGGGCCGCGCGCAACGACACGTTCCTGGTGCGCCAGTACCTCGACACCCGGCGCGCCCGGCTCGTCGTGGTGGTCGACGGGCACCCGGCCGCCTACGCCGAGCCCGACGACTTCGAGGTGGCCATGTCCGTGGCGGGGTCGCTGTGCCTGCGCGCGGTGGAGGACGAGATCGACCTGTCGCTGCTGGCCGCCGGGCAGGTGGTGCACGACGCCACCGCGCAGCGGGCGCTGGACGGGCTGGCCATGGCCACCCCCGCCGAGCTGCCGCTGGCCGAGCTGACCGCGCGGGCGGCCAGGATCGCCCCGGACGCCACCATGGTCGCCCTGGTGACCGGCGCGCACCGCGACTTCGCCGAGCTGGACCGGGCCGCCGCCCAGTTCACCCAGGACACCAGCAAGACCGCGTTCGCCGTGGCCGCCGGGCGCCCCGCCGGGCTCACCGGCAGCGCGTCGCTGACCATCGCGGCCGTGCGCGACCTGACCGACCTGCGCGCCGTCGTCGAAGGGGGCACGTTCGGATGAGCCGCCCGCTGCTGCCCGTCCGCGGTGACGTCACCGACGCGGGCTTCCTCACCCTGGCGTTCCTGGTCGCGGTCGCGGGCTTCGCAGGCACGTTCACCGGCTGGGCCTTCCTGCTCGTCGGCGTGGTCGGGCTGGGGCTGGGCATCGTGGTGGGGCACGTGGCGAACGTGCTGCGCCAGCCGCTGGTCACCGTCGCGGCCATGACCGTCGGGGTGTTCTTCCTGCTCGGCGGGGCCGTGGTCATGCGCGACCGGGCGGTCGCGGGCTTCCTGCCCGGCCCGGACGCGCTCGGCGGCCTGGCCGAGTCCGGCGTCGACAGCTGGAAGGAGCTGCTGACCACCGTCCCGCCGGTCGACGGCAGCGGCCCGATGCTGGTGATCCCCTACATCCTGGGCCTGTTGTGCGGGGCGGGCGGGTTCACCATGGCCCGCAGGCTGCGCTGGAGCGCGGCCCCGGCGCTGGCCCCCGCCCTGGTGCTGGTGGCGGTGATCCTGCTCGGCACGCACGAACCGGACGCCCCGCGCCTGCAGGGCGCGGCCTTCGCCTGCCTGGTGCTGTGCTGGTCGGCGGTGCGCGCCCGGCGCCGCCGCAGGCCCATCCGCGACGGCGGCCGCCGCGCGACCCGGCTGGCCACCGGCGCCGGGGTCATCGCCGTGGCCGCGGGCGTCGCGGTGGTCGCGAGCCCGGTGCTGCCCGGCGCGGGCGGCGACCGCACGGTGCTGCGCGACTACGTCACCCCGCCGTTCGAGATCGACCAGTACCCCTCACCGCTGGTGGGCTTCCGCAAGTACACCAAGGACGCCAACCAGCTGTGGGACCAGACGCTGTTCACCGTGCGGGGCCTGCCGGAGGGCGGCCTGGTGCGCATCGCGACGCTCACCGACTACACCGGCACCGTCTGGGGCGCCGACAGCGGCTTCCAGCGGGTCGGCCCGCGCATCACCACCACGGCCCAGGGCACCCCCGCGACCGTGACGGTCACCATCGGCGCCGCCTACGCCGCCTCCGACGACGTGAACGCCTGGCTGCCCACCGCGGGCGTGCCCACCGGGATCAGCTTCGACGAGCCTGGGCACACCGACGGCTTCCGCTACAACCTCGACACCCTCTCCGGCATCGTCACCGACCGGCTCTCCGCGGGCGACAGCTACACCATCGAGGCGGTGCTGCCGAGCACCCAGCTGCCCGAGGACCCCCAGCCCTTCGGCCGCCCCACCGTGTCCACCGCGGCGTCCACCTTCGTCAACGCGAAGGCGACCGGGTGGGCGGGCAGCGAGACCGACCTCGGCGCCCGGCTGCGCGCGGTGGCCTCCCACCTGCGCGACAACGGCGCCTACAGCGACGGCGGCCCCGGCGAGCAGGAGTACCTGCCCGGCCACGGCACCGGCAGGCTCACCGCCTTCCTCAACGCCCAGCGCCCGGTGGGCGACGACGAGCAGTACGCGGCGGTGTTCGCCCTGATCGCCAACCAGCTCGGCATGCCCACCCGCGTCGTGCTCGGCGCCCAGCCCGGCCCGGACGGGGTGGTGCGCGGCGAGCAGGTGCAGGCCTGGGTGGAGGTGCACCTCGCGGACGGCTCCTGGGTGCCCCTGCGCGCCGCGGACTTCATGCCCGACCGCTCGAAGAAGCCGGACAAGCAGCCCCCGCAGCAGGTCGAGAACACCGACGCCTCGATCGTCCCCCCGCCCAACACCGTCCACCCGCCCAGCTCCCTCACCGACGCCAGCCAGGTCGACCCCAACGCCACCCGCCGCCCCGGCGACCTCGACGAGGGCTCGGCCCCCTGGCCCGCCTTCGTGGTCTTCCTGCTCACCTGGGTCCTGCCCCCGCTGGCCACCGCCGCCCTGCTCTGCCTGCTCGTCCTCGGCGGCAAGGCCTGGCGCAGGCGCCGCCGCCGCACCCGCGGCACCCCGGCCGCCCGCGTCGCCGCGGGCTGGCAGGAGGTCCTCGACCGCGCCAGGGACCTGGGCGCGGTCATCCCCCCGGGCCTCACCCGCCCCGAACAGGCCCGAGCCCTGGGCGACCGGGCCGTCCACCCCCTCGCCCACACCGCCGACGCCACCGTCTTCGGCCCCCACGACCCCACCGACCACACCGCCACCACCTTCTGGACCACCGTCGACGCCGTCCGCAAGGCCATGGGCTCCCACACCAGCCCCCTCCACCGCGCCCGCGCGGCCCTCAACCTCACCACCTTCCGCACTCGCACCTAGAGCCCCCGCCCGCACCACCCACCACGCCGAACCCAGGCCGACAACCCGCCCCGGTTGGTGGTCCCGTCGTGCGGGAAGGCGACCACCCCCAAACCCGAACCCGGGCTGCACAACCCGCCCTGGTGGGTGGTCCCGCTGGCAGTGGAGGCGACCACCCCAGGAAGCCGAGCCGGGGCAGACGGCTCTGCCCGGTTGGGTGGATTCGCTTGGTCGGGGGAGGCGATCATGTGCTACCCAACGGGACGGGCGGGCGTCTTTTCAGCCCGCCTTTTCCCCGCCCGCAGCGCATGATCGCCGTAGGGGCCCCGACCAAGCGAATCCACCCAACCGGGCCACCCACCCAACCCCCCACCCCCCGGCAAAGCCAAGTGGCCCCACCCACAGCCCCACCCACCAAGCCGCCAAACCCACGCACCCACAGCCCCCACTCTCCGACGCGGATTCGGTGAACCGGTGTGAAACACCCGGCCCGCACCGGCGATGCACCCGGTGAACGGCCCCGGTGGACCCCCAGCTCCGGGGCCGTTCCCCTGCCCGGCCCCGCCCGCCGCAGCCGGAAACCCCCGAGTTCTCCCCAGCCTGGGGACAGCCCTGTGCACAACCATGACCCGGAGAGCCGCTTGACAAACCCCTCCCCACCAGCAATAAAACCGCCGCGCCACGACAGCGGGTCGCCCGGGCAGGAGAGGTGAGGCTAGCCTAACCGCGACGTGTCTCCGAGGTGCCCAGGAGGGTTTCGATGCGGGTGGTCATGTTCGGCTTCCAGACGTGGGGTCACCGCACCCTGCGGGCGCTGGTCGAGTCCGACCACGAGGTCGTCGCGGTCGTCACCCACCCGCGGGGCGGCGGGGTGTACGAGCGGGTGTGGGGCGACTCGGTCGAGGACCTGGCCCGCGAGCACGGCATCCCGGTCGTCCTGCGCGAGCGGCCGGACGCGGCGCTGGTGGACGAGCTGCGGGCGTTCGGGGCGGACATCTTCGTCGCCGCCAACTGGCGCACCTACCTGCCCGCCGAGGTGTTCGACCTCCCGCCGCTGGGCACGCTGAACATCCACGACTCGCTGCTGCCCGCCTACGCCGGGTTCTCCGCGATGATCTGGGCGCTGATCAACGACGAGCCCGAGGTGGGCGTCACCGCGCACATGATGGACGCGACGCTGGACGCGGGCGACATCGTGCTCCAGCGCAGCTTCCCGGTCGGCCCGCGCGACACCTCCGGCGACCTGGTGCTCCGGTCGATGGACGTCTTCGGCCCCATCACCGTCGACGCGCTCGCGCTCATCGCCTCCGGCGAGCGGGACTGGCAGAAGCAGGACCGGTCCCGGGCGAGCTTCTTCCACAAGCGCGCGGAGGAGGACCTGCGCATCGACTGGACGTGGTCGGCCGAGGAGCTGGACCGGTTGGTGCGCGCGCAGTCCGCGCCGTACCCGAGCGCCTTCTGCTTCCACCGCGGCGAGCGGCTGGAGATCGTCACCGCCGAGGTGTCGCGCGAGGTCTACGGCGGCACGCCGGGGCGCATCTTCTACCGGGAGGGCGACGGCGTCGCGATCGTCGCGGGGGCGCAGGCGCGGCGGGGGCGCAGCAAGGCCCTGCTGGTGAAGTCGGTGCGCACCCCCGAGGGGGAGGAGCTGTCGGCGGAGAAGTACTTCACGCACATGGGCGGCTACCTCACCTCCCGCCCCTGACGCCGCTGCCGCGCGGGCCGGGTCGCGGACGGTCCGGCCCGTGCCCGGAAAGTGAGGTCTTGGCGATTTAGGGTCGCCTAACTTAGCATGGGAGCCCGCGGCTCGGCGGCCTGTGACGCGACCATCACCAGGCACTCCCGGAAGCCGATCTTTTAGGTTAGCCTCACCTATGTTCCGGTGTGGCGACGCGAAGGGATCGGTTGTGAGCAGCGAGGTGTACGACCTGGTGGGCATCGGGTTCGGTCCGTCCAACCTGGCCCTGGCCATCGCCGTCGACGAGCACAACCGGCGAACCCCCGGCGCCCGGCTGCGCACCGCGTTCCTGGAGAAGCAGCCCACCTTCGGCTGGCACCGGGGCATGCTGATCGACGACGCCACCATGCAGGTGTCCTTCCTCAAGGACCTGGTCACGATGCGCGACCCGAGCAGCGACTTCAGCTTCTTGTGCTACCTGCGCGACCGCGGGCGGCTGGTGGACTTCATCAACCACAAGACGATGTTCCCGCTGCGCGCGGAGTTCCACGACTACTTCGAGTGGGCCGCGGCCAGGGTCGCCGACCAGGTGCACTACGACCGCGAGGTCGTGTCCGTGCGCCCGGTCGAGCGCGACGGCGAGGTCGTCGCGTTCGACGTCGTGGCCTCCGACGGCGGCGCCGCGGTGACCTACCGGGCCCGCAACGTCGTCGTCGCCACCGGCCTGCGCCCCCGGCTGCCCGAGGACGCCATGCCCTCGGACCGGGTGTGGCACAACATCGAGCTGATGCACCGCCTGCCCGAGCTGGTCGCCGCCGCGCCCCGGCGGGTGCTCGTGGTGGGGGCGGGCCAGTCGGCCGCCGAGGCGGTGGCGGAGCTGCACTCGGCGCTGCCCGGCACCGCCGTCTCGGCCGTCTTCGCCCGCTACGGCTACGCCCCCGCCGACGACAGCCCGTTCGCCAACCGGATCTTCGACCCCGAGGCGGTCGACCACTTCTACGGCGCCCCGGAGGAGGTCAAGCGGTCGCTGCTGGACTACTCCCGCGGCACCAACTACTCCGTCGTCGACCTCGACCTCATCGAGGAGCTGTACCGGCGCGAGTACCGGGAGCGGGTCAGCGGCGAGCGCAGGCTGGACATCCGCAACGCCTCCCGCGTCGTCTACGCCCGGGAGACCGACGAGGCCGTGTACGCCACCGTCGAGTTCCTGCCCACCGGCGAGACCGAGGTGCTGGAGTGCGACGCGGTCGTCTACGCGACCGGGTTCCACCACATCGACGTGTTCGACCTGCTCGGCCGCGCCGCCGCCACCTGCGTGCGCGACGCGGACGGGCGCGCGGTGATCGGCCGCGACTACCGGCTGGCGACCGCCCCGGGCGTGCGCGCGGGCATCTACGTCCAGGGCGGCTCGGAGCACTCGCACGGCATCACCGCGACCCTGCTGTCGAACACGGCGGTGCGGGTCGGGGAGATCCTGGACTCGGTGCTGGCCCCCGAGGTGGCGGTCGTGCCCGAACTCGCCCAGGCGCGCTGACCCGTCGATCCGGCTGTCGGTCGGGCGGACTGTCGGTCGGGCGGACTACGGTGCGGGCATGGCAACGCTGGTCACCTTCCACGCCCACCCGGACGACGAGTGCATCTCCTGCGGTGGCGTGATGCGCAAGGCCGCCGACGAGGGGCACCGGGTGGTGCTCGTCGTGGCCACCCGCGGCGAGCTGGGCGAGGTCCCGGACGGCTTCCTCGACGAGGGCGAGCAGCTGTGGGAGCGGCGGGTCAAGGAGACCCACGCGGCCGCCGACGTGCTCGGCGTCGCCCGCGTGGAGTTCCTGGGCTACACCGACTCCGGGATGATGGGCGAGCCCACGAACACCGCCCCCGGCACCTTCTGGACCGCCGACGTCGAGGAGGCCGCGACCCGGCTCGCGGCCATCCTCACCGAGGAGTCCGCCGACGTGCTCACCGTCTACGACGACTTCGGCGGCTACGGCCACCCCGACCACATCCAGGTGCACCGGGTGGGCCTGCGGGCGGCCGAGCTGGCGGGCACCCCCCGGGTGCTCCAGGCCACCACGAGCCAGGAGCGGATGCGCGAGGGGATGCGGCGCTTCCGCGAGGCGGGCTTGATGCCGCCGCCCGCCGAGGGCGAGGGCGACGGTGACCCCGCCATGGGCAAGCCCGAGGCCGAGCTGACCTGCTCGGTCGACGTCTCGGCCTACCTGGACGCCAAGCGCCGGGCCATGCGGGCGCACCCCAGCCAGATCGCGGAGGAGTCGTTCTTCCTCGCGCTGCCCGACGACGCGTTCGCCCAGGCGTTCGGGATCGAGGACTTCATCGAGGTCGGCAAGGCCCCGGGCATCGTCGACGACGACATCATGCACGGCCTGTAGCCGCCGCCCGGGCGGCGCTCGGTCGGGCGCCACCCGGGGCAGCGGTCAGCCGAGCAGGTCCTTGGCCAGGGCGTCGTCCATGTTGCCGCCGGAGACCACGGCCACGGTGACGCCCGCGGGCAGCTCGGCGGCGTGGTGCAGGTAGGCGGCCGTGGCGACGGCCCCGCTCGGCTCGGCCACCAAGCGGGCGCGGCGGGCCAGGGTGCGCACGGCGTCGCGGATCTCGTCCTCGGAGACGGTGACGATGCCGTCGACGAAGGCCCGCAGGTGGGCGAAGGTCAGCTCCGAGGGCTGGCTGCGCAGGCCGTCGGCGATGGTGCGGTTGCGGTCTGCCACCGACCACCGGCGCAGCTCACCGGCGGCCAGGCTCTCGGCGGTGTCGCCCGCGAGCTCCGGCTCCACCGCCCACACCTGGGTGCCCGGCGACGCCGCCTTGATGGCCGCGGCCGTGCCGGAGATGAGCCCGCCGCCGCTGACCGGCACCAGCACCAGGTCCGCGCGCAGGTCGGCGGCGATCTCCAGGCCCACGGTGCCCTGCCCGGCGATGACGTCCGGGTGGTCGAACGGGGGGATCAGCGACGCGCCGGTGCGCTCCTGCACCTCGGCGGCCAGCTTCTCCCGCTCCCCTACCTTGGACAGCAGCACCTCGGCGCCGTGCGAGCGGGTCGCCTCCACCTTGACGGTGGGGGTGTCCTCCGGCACGACGATCCAGGCCCGGACGCCGAACGCCTTCGCCGCGTAGGCGACCGCTTGCGCGTGGTTACCGCTCGAATAGGCCACCACCCCCCGTTCCCGCAGGTCGTCGGGCAGGGCGGCGATGGCGTTGTAGGCGCCGCGCACCTTGAACGCGCCGATCGGCTGCAGGTTCTCCGGCTTGAGCCACAGTGGACGGTCCGGGTCCGCCCACGGGCAGGGCAGCAGGGGGGTCCGGACCGCCACGCCCGCGATCCGGCGGGCGGCGGCGTCGATGTCGTCAGCGGTGACCAGGTTCACCCCTGCATTGTGCCGCACGGTCAAGTGTCCACTGTGGAGCGACGGTGTTGCGGTGCTCACTTTCGGTGAACTTTCCCGGGGGGTCGTTCGTCTTCCTTGCGGAGCACGGCACGGAACCGATCACGTCGCGGAACTGGTCGACGACACGAAAACGGTTGAAGCGAGAAGGATGGGCAAGACGGGGAGCATGGGCAAGGCAGTCAGCAGCGAGGAGCAGAAGGAATCGGGCATCCGGCCCGCGCAGGTGGCGGCCGCCGCGCTGGCCGCGGCGACCGCGGCGGTGCTGGGGTCCACCCTGGGGGTGGCGGGCACGGTCATCGGCGCGGCCATCGCCAGCATCGTCAGCACGGTCGGCGGCGCGCTCTACCTCAAGTCGCTGGAGCGCACGAAGGAGGTGACCAGGGTCGTCACGGCCCGGGTCACCGGCCGCGGCAGCGTCGTCACCGTCGCGGGGCCGGTCGAGAAGACCACGGCCACCGCCGTCGCCACCCCGGGCGGCGCCGACCCCGGCGAGGCCGATCAGACCAGCGCCGATCCGACCAGCAACGATCAGACCAGCGCCGATCCGAGCAGTGCCGATCCGAGCAGTGCCGATGAGGACGGCGCCGATCAGAGCAGCACCGACCAGGACGCGGAGCGGGGTGCGGAGGTCGGGCCGCCCGCCCGGCCCGGGTGGTTGCGCCGCCCGGTCGCCCTCGTCCTCGGCGGCGTCCTGGTGTTCGTCCTGGGGATGGGCGTGGTCACCGGCCTGGAGTGGATCCGCGGCGGGTCCCTCTCCGGCGGCGGCGCCACCACGGTCGGCAGCCTCGTCACCGGCCGCACCGCCACCACCACGACGGTGGTCGTGACCAACCCCGGGGTCACCACGGTCACGGAGACGGCCGACCCCACCGGCACGCAGGCCCCCGGTGCCACCACCACCGAGGAAGCCCCCACCACGACCACCACCGCCGACCCCACGACCACCACCACGACGCAGGCCCCCGCGACCACCACGACCACGGTCCCCAGGACCACCACCACCGCCCCCGCGGTGACCCCCACGCCCTGAGGGGGGCGCGGCTGAGCGCGCGGGGCCCGGCCGTCAGGGAACGGGCTCCGCGCGCAGCGCTGTCGACAGCAGTTCGGCTGCCTCCCGGGGGTCGGCGGCCTCGGTGATGGCCCGCACGACCACCACCCGGCGCGCCCCCGCCGCGAGCACCCGCGGCAGCCGGTCCAGGTCGATCCCCCCGATCGCGAACCACGGCCGCGCCGTCCCCAGCTGCGCGGTCGCCTCCACCAGCCCCAGGCCCGGCGCCGAGCGGCCCGGCTTGGTCGGGGTGGGCCAGCAGGGGCCGGTGCAGAAGTAGTCCACGCCCGGCTCGTTGGCGGCGGCGACGGCCTGGGTGAGGTCGTGGGTGGAGCGGCCGATGACCACCTCGTCGCCGACGACGGCGCGGGCGGCGGGGACGGGCAGGTCGTCCTGGCCCAGGTGCAGGACGTCGGCGCCGACGGTGCGGGCGATGTCGGCGCGGTCGTTGACCGCCAGCAGGGCGCCGTGGGCCGCGCACAGCTCGCTGACGGTGGTCAGCGCGCGCAGCTCGGGCCCCGCCTCCAGGGGCACGCCGCCGCGCTTGTCGCGGATCTGCACCACGTCGACGCCGCCGGACAGGGCCGCGTCCACGAAGTCCGCGAGGTCCCCCCGGGACTGCCGGGCATCGGTGCAGAGGTAGAGCCGCGCGTCCGCCAGCCGGGTCCTGATCTGCTCGCCGCTCAATCCAGGCATGGCGTGGACAGTAGCCCGTGGGCACCTGCGCGCACCCCGCCGCGTGGTCTACGGTGGAGGCGGTCGCACGGGAGTCCGGGGACGGGCTGAGAGGGAGCTGCTGCTCCGACCGTTGGACCTGATCCGGGTCATGCCGGCGCAGGGAGCGTGGGAGATGTCTGTTGCCGTCATCGGTGGCGGGGTCGTGGGCTTGACCGCGGCCCACCGGCTCGCCACCGCGGGGCGGTCCGTCGTCGTGGTCGACCCGGCGCCGCGCACCGGGGGCGGGTCCTGGGTCGCCGCGGGCATGCTGGCCCCGGTCACCGAGGCGTGGCTGGGCGAGGAGGCCGTGCTCGCGCTCGGCACCGCCGCGCTCGACGCGTGGGAGCCCTTCGCCAGGGAGCTGGGCGGGGACATCGGGCTGCGCCCGCACGGCACGCTCGCGGTGGCCTTCGACGCCGCCGAGGCCGCCGACCTGCGGCGGCTCGCGGACTTCCTGGAGTCGCGCGGCCGGGCGGTCCGGCGGCTCACCGGCCGGGAGCTGCGCGCGCTGGAACCCGGGCTAGGCGCCGTCCGCAGTGGACTCGACGTGCCCGGTGACCTCAGCGTCGACACCCGCAAGCTGCTCACCCGGCTGGACGCGGCGTGCCGCGCGGCGGGGGTCCGCTTCGTCGACCGGCGGGCGGTCGGGCTGGTGCCCGGCGGCGTGCTGCTCGACGACCCCGGAGACCCCGAGAACCCTGAAAACTCCACTGTGGACTGCGACGCGGTGGTGGTCGCCGCGGGCGCGTGGAGCCGCGACCTGCACCCGGCGCTGGCCGACCTGGTCCGCCCGGTCAAGGGCGAGGTCCTCGTGCTGCGCGCCCGCTCGCGCTCGCTGCCCCCGCCGACCCGCACGGTCCGCGCGCACGTCGACGGCCGCTCGGTCTACCTGGTGCCCCGCGCGGGCGGCCACCTGGTCGTCGGCGCCACCCAGCAGGACGTCGGGTTCGACACCGAGGTCACCGCGGGCGGGGTCGCAGACCTGCTCGCCGACGCCGAGCGGGTGCTGCCGGGGGTGCGCGACTACGAGCTGGTGGAGGCGGCGGCGGGGCTGCGGGCGGGCAGCCGCGACAACCTGCCGCTGGTCGGCGTGCTGGAGCCCGGGGTGGTCGTGGCCACCGGGCACCACCGCAACGGGGTGCTGATGGCGCCCCTCACCGCCGAGGCCGTCGCGGCCCTGGTGCTCGGCGGCCCGGTCCCTGGTCCCGTCGCCGCGGCGGCGCCGTCGCGGTTCGGAGGTGTGGTGTGACGATCGAGGTCAACGGCAGCGAGCGCGCGGTGCCGGACGGGTCCACCGTGGCCGAGGTGCTGCGGCTGCTCGGGCTGCCCTGCGACGGCGTGGCCGTCGCGGTCAACGGCGTGGTGGTGCCCCGCACCCAGCACGGCGCGGCGGTGGTGCCCGCGTGGGCGCAGGTCGAGGTGCTGACCGCGGTGCAGGGGGGCTGAGGTGGACGACCCCCTGGTCATCGCCGGTCGGGAGTACTCCTCGCGCCTGATCACCGGCACCGGCGGCGCGGCGAACCTGGCCGTGCTGGAGCGGGCGCTGGTGGCCTCCGGCACCGAGCTGACCACCGTCTCGCTGCGCCGCGTCGACACCGAGGGCGGCACCGGCGTCCTGGAGCTGCTGCGCCGCCTGGGCATCGACCCCCTGCCGAACACCGCGGGCTGCCGCACCGCCGCCGAGGCCGTGCTCACCGCCCGCCTGGCCAGGGAGGCCCTGGGCACCGACTGGGTCAAGCTGGAGGTCGTCGCCGACGACCGCACCCTGCTGCCCGACCCGGTGGAGCTGCTGGACGCGGCCACCCAGCTCGTCGACGACGGCTTCGTCGTCCTGCCCTACACCAACGACGACCCGGTCCTGGCCCTGCGGCTGGAGGAGGTCGGCTGCGCGGCGGTGATGCCGCTGGGCTCCCCGATCGGCACCGGCCTGGGCATCGGCAACCCGCACAACATCGAGCTGATCGTGGCCAGGGCGGGCGTGCCGGTGGTCCTGGACGCGGGCATCGGCACCGCCTCCGACGCGGCCCTGGCCATGGAGCTGGGCTGCGCGGGTGTGCTCCTGGCCACCGCCGTCACCCGCGCCGACGACCCGGAGCGGATGGCCGCGGCCATGCGCTCGGCGGTGGTCGCGGGCAGGTTGGCCAGGTCGGCGGGCCGCATCCCGCGCCGCTTCTGGGCGCAGGCCTCCAGCCCACCCCGCTGACGGCCCGGGGCAGGTGCCCGCGCGCCCGCCGCCCCCCGGCACAATGAAGTATGCGGACTACGGCAGACGGCGACGTCCCCGCTCGGCTCTACCTCGCCATCGGGCGCTTGTCGCGGTCGTTGCGGCGCGCGGGCAGCACCGGCATGGGGCACGGCTCGATCTCCGCCCTGTCCACCCTCGCGGGCTGCGGCACCCTGCGCCTCGGTGACCTCGCCGCCAAGGAGGGCGTCGCCGCCCCCACCATGTCCCGCATCGTCGCGGGCCTGGTCGACGCCGGGTACCTGCGCCGCGAGCCCGACCCCGCCGACCGCCGGGCCTGGCTCGTCACCGCGACCGAGGAGGGCGAACGCGTCGTCTCCAGCGTCCGCAGCACCCGCATGCAGGAGCTCAGCCGCCGCCTCGACAGCCTCCCCGACCCCGACCGCGACCTGCTGATCCGCTGCATCCCCGTCCTGGAGGCCCTGCTCGCGGACAACCCCGAGGGCTGACCGCCCGGCCCGCGTCAGTCCGCGGCGGGCGCGGGGGCGGCCAGGACGTTGTCGCGGATGGTGAGGGCGGCGGCGGAGCCGAGGGCGACGAGGGTGGCGCAGATGACCAGGGAGGTCTGCCAACCGGCCGTCATGGCCCGGGGGTCCTGGTAGGCGGTGCCGGTCAGGCCCGCGGCGGCGGGCAGGACGGCGACGGCGAGGAGGGTGCCGGTGCGGGCGATGGCGTTGTTGACGCCGGAGGCGGTGCCCGCGTAGCGGTCGGGGGCAGCGGCCAGGACGGTGGCGGTGACGGGGGCGACGGTGGTGGCCAGGCCGAGGCCGAAGACCAGGACGGCGGGCAGCACCGAGCCCAGGTAGGTGGCGCCGGGGGTGATCCGGAGCATGAGCAGCATGCCCGCGGCGACCAGCAGGGGGCCGACCACGAGGAACCAGCGCGGGCCCCAGCGGGCGGCCAGGGCGCCGCTGCGGGAGGACAGGGTGAGCATGACCAGGGTCATCGGGGCGCTCGACACCGCGGCCGCGGTGGGGGAGTAGCCGAGCGAGACCTGGAGTTGCAGCACCATCAGCACCAGCACCCCGCCCAGTGCCGCGTACATGACCAGGGTGAGCAGGTTGGCCACGGCGAAGGTGTGGCTGGTGAACAGCCCCGGCGGGACCAGCGGGTCGTGGTGGCGGCGCTGGACCAGCAGGAACGCCGCCAGGGCCAGCGCGCCGCCGACCGCCGAGCCGACGACGAGCCAGTCCAGGCCGCGCACGGGGCCCTCCACCAGGGCGGCGGTGACCCCGGCCAGGCCGAGGGCGCCGAGCACCGAGCCGAGGTAGTCGGGGTGCCCGGTGACCTGCTCGTCGCGGGTCTCGGGCACGAAGCGCAGGGCCAGCAGCACGCACACCACCGCCACCGGCACGTTGACCAGGAACGCCAGCCGCCACGACCACAGCTGCACCAGCAGCCCGCCGATCAGCGGGCCCGCCGCCGCGGCGATGCCGCCGAGCCCCGACCAGGCGCCGATCGCCCTGGCCCGGTCCTCGCGGTGGAACACCGATTGCAGGATCGCCAGCGACCCCGGGGTCAGCAGCGCGCCGCCGATCCCCTGGAGCACCCGCGACACCACCAGCACCTCGGTGCTCGTGGCCAACCCGCACAGCGCGGACGCGGCGCCGAACCACACCACGCCGATGACGAAGACCCGGCGCCGGCCATACCGGTCGCCCAGCGAGCCGGCCACCAGGATCAGCGAGGCCAGCGCGAGCAGGTACCCGTCGAGGATCCACTGCAGGCCCGCCACCGACGCCCCGAACTCGGTGCCGATGCGCGGCAGCGCGACGTTGACCACGCTGCCGTCGAGCATGACCATGCCGGACCCGAGGATGGTGGTGGCGAGCACGCCCCGGGCGGCGGGGGTGCCCCAGCGGAGGTCCACTCAGGGCCGGTTCAGGGTGGCGACGAACTTGTAGCGGTCGCCGCGGTAGACCGAGCGGACCCACTCCACCGGGCGCTGCTCGGTGTCGAAGGAGTGCCGGGACAGCAGCAGCATCGGCATGCCCACGTCGGCGCCGAGCAGGTCGGCCTCCAGCGGGCCCGCCAGCGCGGTCTCGATGGTCTCCTCCGCTTGGCCCATCTCGACGTCGAAGCGCTCGCGCAGCACCTGGTAGAGCGAGGCGCCGCCGCTGATGTGGCGGCGCAGGCCGCGGAAGCGGCCCAGCGGCAGGTGCGTGGTCTCCACCGCCATCGGCTCGCCGTCGGCCAGCCGCAGCCGGTGCAGGCGCAGCACCTTGGCCCCGGCGCGGATGGCCAGCAGCCTGGCCAGGTCGGCCTCGGCGGTGATCTCGGAGACCTCCAGCAGCTTCGACGAGGGCTCGCGGCCCTGGGCGCGCATGTCCTCGGTGTAGGACGACAGCTGCAACCGCTGGGCGACCTTGGGCTCGGCGGCGAAGGTGCCCTTGCCCTGCACGCGCAGCAGCCTGCCCTCGACGGTCAGCTCCGCGAGCGCCTGGCGGACGGTGGTGCGGGAGACGTCGAACTCGGTGGCCAGCGAGCGCTCGGTCGGGATGGGCGAGCCGGGGGGCAGCGACCCCAGCAGGTCCAGCAGGTGCCGCTTGAGCCCCCAGTACTTCGGTTCCCGCTGCACCCGCGCCGTGTCCGGCCCGTCGGCCGTGGACGTGTCGAGCATGGTGTCCCCTCCTGAACTCGTCCCGGGTACAGGATGCCCTGTCCGGTGGGGTCGCCGCGATCACACCCGCCGCGACGACCACCCGCACGGGTGGCGGCTGCTGCTAGCATTGGTCTAGACCTTGGTGGTGACGGCGAGGGGAGTCGGTCGTGGTGGACGAGCCGGGGCTGCGGATGCGCGCCGAGATCGCCGAGCAGCCGGGGGTGCTCGGCGCCGCCGTCGAGCGGCGCGGCGCGCTGGCGCCGGTGGCCGGGCGGGTGCGGGGGTTCGCGCCGCGGTTCGCGCTGTTCGCCGCGCGCGGGTCGAGCGACCACGCCGCCCTCTACGCCAAGTACCTCACCGAGGTGCTGCTGGGGCTGCCCTCGGGGCTGGTGTCCCCGTCGACCACCACGCTCTACGGCGCCCGGCCCGACCTGTCGGGCGTCCTGCACGTCACGGTCAGCCAGAGCGGCGGGTCACCCGACCTGGTGGAGGCCACCCGGTCCGCCCGCGAGCGCGGCGCGCTGACCGTGGCGGTGACCAACACCCCGGGGTCGCCCCTGGCGGAGGTCGCGGAGCTGTCGGTGGACATCGGGGCGGGCCCGGAGCTGGCGGTGGCGGCCACCAAGACCTACAGCGCCACCCTCCTCGCGCTCTACCTGCTGGTCGACGCCGTGCGCGGCGGCACCGGTGCCGACGTCGCGGACCTCGGGGAGCTGGCGGCGTCGGCGCTGGCCGGGTCCGAGGGGCCGGTGGCCGAGGCGGTGACCCGGCTGCGGTTCGTCGACCGGGTGGTCACCACCGGCCGGGGCTACTCGTCGGCCACGGCCGCCGAGGCCGCCCTCAAGCTCGCGGAGACCAGCTACCTGTCCGCCCGCTCCTACAGCGGCGCCGACCTGCTGCACGGCCCGGTCGCCGCCGTCGGCGCCGACACCGCCGTGCTGGCTTTCACCAGCGCGGGCCGCGGCGGCGCCGCGATGGAGCCCGTCCTCGCCGCCGTCCGCGAGGCCGGGGCCGACGTCGTCGCCGTCGGCTCGGCCGCCGCCGAGGTGCCCGCCGCGGTGCGGGTGGGCGTGCCGCGCACGGCCGAGGAGGTGGCGCCCATCCTGGAGGTGCTGCCCGCGCAGCGGCTGGCCCTGGAGCTGTCGCTGGCCCGCGGCGGCAACCCCGACCGCCCGCGCGGGCTCAACAAGGTCACCCAGACCCGGTAGCCGGTGCTCCTAGACTGGGTGGCGTGCGCAGGACGTCGTTCGCCGACTGGTCGTGCTCGGTCGCCAGGGTCGTGGACCTGCTCGGTGACCAGTGGACCCTGCTCGTGCTGCGCCAGGCCTACCTGGGCACCCGGCGGTTCGAGGCGTTCCACGAGGAGTTGGGCATCGCCCGCAACACGCTCACCGAGCGGCTGGACCGGCTCACCTCGGCGGGCGTGCTGGCCAGGGTGCGCTACCAGGAGCGGCCGGACCGCTACGAGTACGCGCTGACCGAGATGGGCCGCGACTTCTTCCCCGCGCTGGCCGCGATCATCCGCTGGGGTGACCGCTGGCTCGACGGCGGCGAGGGCCCGCCGATGGTGCTGCGCCACCGCGACTGCGGGCACGCCACGGCGGCCGTGGTCCGCTGCGCGGAGTGCGACGGCGAACTGGACGTGCGCGGGGTGCGGGTGGAACCGGGGCCCGGGATGGACGCCGACACCGCGGCGGCCTTCCTGGCCAGGGCGGAGCGGGCCCGCGCGCGGCGGGCGAGCACCGGGCCGGAAGACGGAGGTGCCCGCTCCGTCGAGGGGGTTTAACGGAGCGGGCAAGGCCGATGGTACGCCAAACGGAGCAGCGCGGCTTGGGGGGATCGGGTGAACACCGCACGGCGTGTCGTGGTCGGCGTCGACGGGGGCGGCACGGCGGTGCGGGCCGTGGCGGTGGACCCGTCCGGGCAGGTCGTCGGGCGCGCGGCGGGCGGCGGGGTCAACCCCAACTCGCACCCCCCGGAGGTCGCGGCCGCCCGGGTGGCCGAGGCCATCGCCGCCGCCCTGGGTCCGCACACCCCGGCGGGCTGCGTGGTCGGCATGGCGGGCACCGCGAAGCTGCGCGCCGACCCGGCCGTGGCGGCGCTGTTCGACCGGGCGTTCGCCGGGGCCGGGCTGACCGGGCCGCCGCTGGTGCTCACCGACGCCGAGGTGGCCTTCGCGGCCGGGACGGACGAGCCGGACGGCACCGTCCTCATCGGCGGCACCGGCTCGATCGCCTGCCGGGTCGAGGGTCGCAGGCGGGTGGCCACCGCGGGCGGGTTCGGCTGGCTGCTCGGCGACGAGGGCTCGGCGTTCTGGGTGGGCCGGGAGGCGGTGCGGGCCACCCTGCGGGCGCTGCAGACCGGCGCCGCGCCCGGCCCGCTGGCGCGGTCGGTGCTCGGCGCCGCGGGGGTGGACGACTTCGGCGGGTTGATCACCGCGTGCAACGCGCGGCCCCCGATCGCGCTGGCGTCCTACGCCCCGCTGGTCACCGCGGCCCTGGCCGACCCGGTGGCGGCGGACATCGTCGAGCGCGCCGCGCTGGCCCTGTGCGCCGAGGCGGAGGCCGCCTGGGTCGCCGGGCCGGTGGTGCTGGCCGGGGCGCTGGCGCACGCGGGCAACCCCATCGGGGGACGCCTGCGCGAGGTGCTGGGCGCGCACCGGGTGGTGGCGGCCGTGGACGGCGCGCTGGGCGCGGCGTGGCTGGCCGGGTTGGACGCCTTCGGCGGGTTCGCCCACCCGGCGTCGGGCTGAGCGGTCACCCGGCGGCGGGCCCGCCCCCCTCGGGCCGCTGCTCGCCGGGCACGCGCGGGTGCAGGAAGCCGGGGTGGTCGGCGGGCAGGCTCCTGGGCACCAGCCACGCGCTGATGCCCACGGCCAGCGCCACCAGCGGCCAGGACAGCGCCACCCGGGCGACGGTGAGCGCGACGACCTGCCCGGACCACCACAGCAGTCCGAACACGACCACCCGCAGCACGTACGTGGCCGTCCACACCCAGCTCGTGCGGCAGTAGGCGCGCAGCAGGTCGGGGTCCTTGCGCCAGCGGGTCCGCTGCCGCAGCAGCAACCCCACGACGATCCCGAGGAACGGCCAGCGCACCAGGGTGCTCAGCGCCCACGCGAGCGCGCTGGCGGTGTTGGACAGCAGTTGCAGCAGGAAGAAGTCCTCGGCCCGGCCGGTGTAGAGGGCCACCAGCGCGCCGACGACGACCGCGGCGAGCCCGCCGAGCACCGCGGTGACCTTCTCGCCGCGTGAGGTCCGCCACACCGCGACCGCGCCCGCCGCCACCACGGCCGCCCCCGCGCCCCACCCGATGACCTGCCCGGACAGCAGCCAGCCGAGGGCGAAGGCGACCGGCGGGACGGTGGCGTCGAGCGCCCCGCGCCTGCCGCCCAACAGGTCGGCGAGGGAGTCGGTGGAGGTGCTCACCCCTCCAGCCTGCACCAACGGGCCGTGGTGAGGTAGCCCTAACCCCGGTTGGGGATGCTCCCAGCATCACGGCCAATGGAGTGGAGCGGGCAGGACACGGGTCCTAGGCTTGTCCCCCTGCCTGTCGCCCGCGGTGGGAATGGCTGGGTGCTGCCGCGAGTTGGTTGGGATGGGCAACGGTCAAGGGATGTTTCGAGGCGAGGGGAGGCCGGCCGTGCACGGTTACGACAGCTGGGTCGCTATCGGAGACAGCTTCACCGAGGGCATGGGTGACATGGCGCCGGACGGTTCCTGCGTGGGGTGGGCCGACCGGTTGGCGGAGCTGATGGCGGTGCAGCGCCCCGGCTTCCAGTACGCGAACCTGGCGGTGCGCGGCAAGATGCTGGCCGAGATCATCGCCGAGCAGGTCCCGCTGGCCGAGGAGGCCGCGCCCGACCTGGTGTCGCTGTGCGGCGGCGGCAACGACATCATCACCCCAGGCACCGACCCCGACGACGTGGCCGCCGACTTCGACGCCGCGGTGGCCCGGCTGCGCGCGGCGGGCAGCGAGGTCGTGCTGTTCACCGGCCCGGACCCGAAGGTCCAGCCGCTGCTGCGCCGGGTGCGCGGCAAGGTCGGCATCTACAACGGCCACCTGCACGCCATCGCCGAGCGCAACGGCGCCCGCCTGGTCGACCTGTGGTCCATGGACGCCCTGCACGACAAGCGCGCCTGGTGCGAGGACCGCCTGCACTTCTCCAGCGACGGCCACCGCCGCATCGCCCTGCGCACCGCCGAGGTCCTCGGCGTCCCGGTCGTCGACGACTGGCGCGAACCCCTCCCGCCCGAGGACCCCAAGCCCTGGCTCCGCCTCCGCCAGGACGACCTCACCTGGACCACCACCCACCTCCTCCCCTGGGTGGCCCGCCAACTCCGCGGTGAATCCCTCGGCGACGGTCTCACCCCCAAGCGCCCCCAACTGACCCCCTACGCCGTGGACCGCACCCACCACCACGTCTTCTAGTCCCCCCACCCCGTCTCCCCGCCCGCCTCCGGCCCCCACCAACCGGACACAAAGGACCAACCCCCACCCACTCGCCTTTTCGTCCTTCCGTCTCACCCAACCCCCACCCACCGCAGGCCCGACAGCACAGTGCCCGGGTGGGTGGTTGTGCTTGGTCGGGGGTGACGATCATGTGCTACCCAAACGGGACGGGCGGGCGTCTTTTCAGCCCGCCTTTTCCCGCCCGAGAGCACATGATCGTCATAGGGGCCCCGACCAAGCACAACCACCCAGCCGGGCAGACCCCCAAAAACCCGCCGTTCACCAGCCACAGGGCGCAGCCCCCCGCGGCGGAGGCGTCCCCCACCCCGCCCCCGCCGCGTCCCGGGCCACGGACCGGCCGGCACGACTCCCCCCGCTGCACCGGCCGGTGCGCGGGCGGCGGACCCCCACGTGCCGCCGCCGCGGCGCCGTCGACAGCGAGGTCGGCGCCGGGGTGGACACTGCCAGTGCCCGACCGGTCACGGCTAACCGCTCGCTAAACCGGCCAGTCGCTCGTGGACGGTCGCGGCGAGCGGGGAGCCCGCCTCCTGGTAGAGCCGCAGCGCGCGCTCCCACTCGGCGCGCGCCTGCGCGCCCAGGCCCCGGTCGTGGAGCACCCGGCCGATGACGTCGCGGCCGAAGGCCTCGGTGAGGCCGAGCCCGTCGGCCGCGGCCAGCTCCACCGCCTCGCGGGCGTGCGCCTCGGCCGCCGCGCCGTCGCCCAGTTCGTGCTCCAGCTCGGCCAGGTTGGCCAGGGCCAGGCCGATGAACCCGAGGTCGCCGGTCTCCCGGAACTCCCGCACGGCGCGCTCCTGCGGCTCCAGGGCGGCGGTGAGCTCGCCCAGCTCGCGCAGCACCTGGGCGATGTTGTTGTGCAGGTTGGCCACGCCGAGCCGGTAGCCGCCGCGCTCGGCCAGCTCCAGCGCCTTGCGGTACCCGGCGAGGGCGTCGGCGTGCCGCTGCCTGCCGAAGTGGGCACTGGCGACGGTGTTGAACGCCATCGCCATGAGCACCTGGTCGCGCAGCCCGGTGGCCACCGCCAGCGCGCGCTCGCCGTCGGCGAGCAGTTCGGCCTCCTGGTTGTACCGGCTCAGCAGCACGCACCGGCTCAACCGGACCAGCACCTCGCCGCGCTGGTCGCCCGCGGCGCGCGCGGACTCCAGCCCGGTCTCCAGCAACCACTGCCAGTCGTCGCGGCGCGGGCGGGTGCGGCGGAACTCCCCGCACAGCCTGGCCAGCCGCCACACCTGGTCGTGCAGGCCCGCCGCGGCGCCCTCGGCCACGGCGGCGAGCAGGTTGCCCCACTCGCGCTCGAACCACGCCAGGGCGCCCGCGCGGTCGGTGACCGGGGGCAGCGGCAGGTCGTCGGCGGACTCGTCGAGGTCGTCGGCGGGGCCGCGCAGGTGCCTGCGGGCGCCGTCGGCCACGGCCAGGTAGAACCGCAGCACCTCGGGCAGCCGCTTGGCCCGGTCGCCGCCCGCCAGGTCGCGGGCGTAGGCGCGGACGAGGGCGTGGGTGTCGAACCGGTCCTCCTCGACCTCGGTGACCAGGAAGGTGGCGGCGAGCCCGCGCAACCGGTCCCGGGCGGTGTCCACCGGGACGCCCGCGAGCGCGGCCACCAGGTGCGGGCCGGTGGTGCGGCCGGGCAGGACGCCGACCAGGCGCAGCGCCTCCACCCGCTCGGCGCCCAGCGCGCCGACGGTGACGTCGAGCGCGGCGCGCACCCCGGAGTCGGTGTCGTCCACCCGCAGCGCGCCGAGCCGGGTGCGCTCGTCGGCGAGCCGGTCGACCAGCTCGCGCGCCGACCAGCCGGGGCTGGCGGCGAGCCGGGCGCCGACGATGCGCAGCGCCAGCGGCAGGTGCCCGCACAGCTCGGCCAGCCGGGCGAGCTCGTCGGCGCCGGTGGCGCCCGCGGCGTGCGCGATGACGGCCTGGGCGTCGGCGGGGGCCAGCGGCTCGACCACCCGCAGCGCGGCGCCGAAGGCGACCAGCCCGTCGAGCCTGCGCCTGCTGGTGACCAGCACCAGCGCCGCGCCGCCGCCGGGCAGCAGCGGCATCACCTGGTCGGTGTCGCGGGCGTCGTCGAGCACCACCAGCACCCGGCGGTCGGCCAGCAGCGTGCGGTAGAGCGCGACCCGGTCGGCCTGCTCGGCGGGCACGTCGTGCTGGGCGACGCCGAGGGCGAGCAGGAACCGGCCGAGCACCGCGGCCGGGTCGAGGGGGGCGTTCGCCGGGTCGAACCCGGACAGCGAGGCGAACAGCGTCCCGTCCGGGAACCGGGCCGAGGCCCGTGCCCCCCACACGACGGCCAGCGCCGACTTGCCCACGCCCGCGGGCCCGGCGAGCACCCCGACCGCGGGCGCCACGCCGTCGCCGGACGCGCTCAGCCCGTCCAGCCAGCGCAGGTCCTCGTCGCGGCCGGTGAACCCGGACGGTGCGGGGGGCAGCTCCGCGGGCACCAGCACGCCCAGCTTGGGGCTGATCACCGCGCTGCGCCGGGGTTGCAGCAGGGTGGCGTCGTCGCGCAGCACCCGGCTGTGCAGCTCGCGCAGCGCGGGCCCGGGGTCCATGCCCAGCTCGCGCGCGGCCCGCCGGGCGAAGCGCTGGTAGAACTCCAGCGCCGCCGCGCGCCGCCCGGAGCGGTAGAGGGCGAGGACCAGCTGGTGCACCAGGTGCTCGCGGAACGGGTGGGTGTCGACGAGCGCGACCAGCTCGCCGATCACCTCGTCGTGGCGGCCCAGCTCCAGGTCGGCGTCGAGCCGGGCCTCCAGCACGGTGAGCCGCAGCTCGGCCAGCTCCGGGGCGCGCACCCGGCCCGCGATGTCGGACAGCTCCGGGCCGCGCCACAGCGACTGCGCCCGCGCCAGCAGCTCGGCGCGCACGTCGGCGGGCTCGCCGCGCGACTCGGCCAGCAGCCGCCGGGCCAGCGCCACGTCGATGCGGCCCTCGTCGACGGCGAACCGGTAGCCCGCGCCGGTGGTCTGGATCTGCGCGGTGCCGTCGGGGTCCACGGTGGACAGCCACTTGCGCAGCCGGGAGATGTAGCCCTGCACGATGGTGCGCGCGGTGGCGGGCGGTTCGTGGTCCCAGAGCACGTCGACGATGCGCTCCACCGGCACCACCTGGTTGGGCTCCAGCAGCAGCATCGCCAGCAGGCCGCCGATGCCGGGCCCGCCGGGCACCGACGCGCGGCCGTCGACGACCGCGCCGACCGGGCCGAGCACGCAGAACCTCGGGCCCGCGACCGCGCCGTACCGCTCCTGGGCCATCCGCCACCCCCCGATCGACCAACCCCTGGGGCAAACGTAAAGCCTGCCTCGTCTTGGGGCAGCGGTTGTGTGCGGAGTCAACCGGACGGCCTAACCCGGTCCAGGGGTGCGGCCCCGTGGCCGCCGATCCCGAATATCGGCGGCCACGGGGCCGGACTCCCCGCGCCTGACCCGGGGGAACAGGACCCACCCCGAGCGGGAAACCCCGCACGCCCGCGGTCGGCAGCGGTGGAGCGAGCGGTCGCGCTGTGGCGTCCGCAACACGAACATAACAGCGCGCACCCGCTCCACCACAGCCGGGTCACCTGGACAGCCCAGTGGTCCCCCGCCTCGCGGCGCTGCACGCCCGGGGCGCTACCGGGTGCCGCCGACGTCACGCGCGGGCGGTCGAGGCGCTCACCGCGTGGCCGCCTGCGCGGTGGAGCGGTCCGGGGTCAGCCCGCGTTGCGGGACGGCGCCCACAGGTCGATCCCTGAGTCCACCGCGTGCTCGTCGATCGCGGCGAGCTCGTCCTCGGTGAACGGCGGGGCGGCCAGCGAGTCCAGGCTGTTGTCCAGCTGCGCCACCGAACTGGCCCCGACCAGCGCGCTGGTCACCCGCTCGTCGCGCAGCACCCAGGAGATCGCCAGCTGCGCCAGCGACTGCCCGCGCTGCCGGGCGATGCCGTTGAGCCCGCGCACCCGCGCCAGGTTCTCCGCCGACAGCAGGTCCGTGCTCAGCGACGAGTCCCGGCTGGCCCGCGAGCCCTCGGGCACGCCGTCGAGGTACTTGTCGGTGAGCATCCCCTGGCCCAGCGGGGAGAACGCGATGCACCCGGTGCCCAGCTCCGCCAGGGTGTCGAGCAGGCCGCCCTCGACCCACCGGTTCAGCAGCGAGTACGACGGCTGGTGGATCAGCAGCGGCACCCCGGCCGAGCGCAGGATCTCCGCGGCCTCCCGGGTCTTGGCGGGGGAGTAGGAGGAGATGCCGACGTAGAGCGCCTTGCCCTGCTGCACCGCGGAGACGAGCGCGCCGATGGTCTCCTCCAGCGGCGTCTCCGGGTCGAACCGGTGGGAGTAGAAGATGTCGACGTGGTCGAGGCCCATGCGGTGCAGCGACTGGTCCAAAGAGGACAGCAGGTACTTGCGGGAGCCGTGGTCGCCGTACGGGCCCGGCCACATGTCGTAGCCCGCCTTGGTGGAGATCACCAGCTCGTCGCGGTACGGCCGGAAGTCGTCGGCCAGCGCCTTGCCGAAGGTGCGCTCGGCGCTGCCGTAGGGCGGGCCGTAGTTGTTGGCCAGGTCGAAGTGGGTGACGCCGCGGTCGAACGCCCGGCGCAGGATCGCCCGGCTGGTCTCGTACGGGCGGTCCTCGCCGAAGTTGTGCCACAGCCCGAGGCTGATGGCGGGCAGCTTGAGCCCGCTGCGCCCGGTGCGCCGGTAGGGCGTCGAGTCGTAGCGGGAGTCATCGGCCAGGTACGGCATGGTTCTCCTCCGGTAGTCGTGCTCCGCCCATCCAACCCAGCGGCCAGCGCCCGCGCGAGCCGGCTCAGCGCGCCAGCGCCTCCACCAGCAGCACCTGGAGCTCGCCGACGCCGAAGCCGAGCACCGCGCCCACGGTGATGAGGATCCACTCGTCCTGCTCGAACGCCGGGCGGATCAGCCGCTCGAACTCCTCGTCGGACAGCTCGCGCATCCGCTGCACCAGCGTGCCCCGGATGTCCATGGCGTGCTCGGCGTACTCCTCGATCGAGGCCAGCGCCTCCGGCAGCCGGGCGGTGGTGATCTCGGCGACGCGCTGCTTGAGCCGGTGGTAGCGGGTGCTGCCCACGGCCAGCACCACCAGCGGGTGCACCGGCCCGCCCTGGCGGTCCACCGCGTCCCGCACGACCCGCTCGACCAGGGCGAACAACCGGTCCGACAGCGGGCCGCGCAGCACCGCGTCGATCACGTTGCGCGGGGTGATGATCTCCCGCGCGATGAGCTCGCCGTACTCCTGGGCGACCTGCTCCCGGCGGCGCAGGAACATCCCCTGCCACTCCACGAGCCCGCCGAGGAAGCGCTTGGGCCGGGTCGGGTAGAAGATCATCTTGAGGGCGAGCCAGTCGGTGAACCACCCGGTCAGCCCGCCGAAGACCGGCATCACCCACGGGTTCTTCAGCGTCGCCCACGCCAGCGCCTGCACCAGCCCGATGGCGAAGCCGAACACCGCCCCCGACCGCACGATGAACCGGAACTCCGTGCGCCCGGCCTCCTGGAAGATCCGGTTGAGCAGCGCCTTGTCCCGCACCAGGCTGCCGACCACCATGCCCTTGAGGTCGAACACCCCGTCGACGTCCTCGCGCACCAGCCGCAGCAGCTCCCGCACCAGCTGCGGCGCCTCGGCCCGCACCCCCTCGGTGATCCGCTGGCGCACCGGCTCGGGCAGCGTCGCCCACAGCCCCGGGCGCACCTCGTCGGCCACCGCCTCGGTGATCTCGGCGATGCCCGCCAGCAGCGGCCCCTGGATCTCGGCCACCACCCGCTCCGGGTCCAGCCGGTCGACCACCTCACCGGGGGAGATCAGCTTGTCGGTCATGGTGTCGCAGGCGATCGCCGCCATCCGCGCCGCCTTGCGCGGCACGATGCCCTGCCAGCCGAACACCGGCCGCTTCCCGACGAACTCCAGCGGCTGGAACATCATCCGGATGGCCACCACCTTGGTGACCCACCCGATCACCGCCGCGATCACCGGCATGGACAGGTAGACCGCCCAGTTGCGGGCGAGGTCGGCCAGCAGCGCGTCCACGCCGGGCCTCAGGCCGGGCGCAGGGTGCGGGTGCCCGGGTCGCACACCGCCCAGAACGCCCGGCCCAGCTCGGAGAGCCGCAGCACCTCCTTGACCACCTTCGGCCCCCACCGCCCGCCCGCCCGCTCCTCGGCCGCGCGCACCCGCTCGTCGGCCAGCAGCAGCTCGTACTGCGTCCGCAGCCCCGGCTCCTCGCCGCCCACCTCCACCAGCCCGAAGTGCCGCAACCGCGTGACGTACTGCGGCGTGAGCCCCGGCTGCGCCACCCCCGCCGCCGTGCCGATGCTCGACGCGTTCTCCACCAGCGGCCGCCCCGACCGCGCCACCAGGTGCACCAGCGGGTGCGCCGCCCCGTCGCTCAACGCCGCCACGATCCGCGCCTCGTCCGGCAGCAGCTGGTCCACCACCGCCCGGAAGTAGGCGTCCCGCGCCGCCGCCCGGCTCTCGGTCACCGCCCGCTCCAGCAGCTCCGCCATCCCCGCCCGCAGCGGCTCCCGCCCCGCGGTCAGCGCCCTCGGCGCGGGCTCGGGCTCCCCGAACAGGAACCGCTCCGCCACCCCCGCCCCCGGCAACAACCGCGCCACCTGCAGGAACGGGTCCACCACCCGCCCCACCGCCCCCACGGCCCCAGCACGCCTGTCCGCCACCAGCACCTCCGCTCCGAGGACCCACCCTGGTCTACCACACCGCGGTCGATCTTCCCAGGTCACGAGCGGTGCCGAGATCGGCGCACCCCACGGGCAAGCGCTTGCGCCCGGGTCAGGGGGTGAGGAAGGTGGCCGCGTCGGGCAGGCGCCAGAGGGGGGAGACCGGGCCGACGCCCGCGCCGACGGGGTAGGCGGCGCGGACGGACTCGACGATGAAGTCCTTCGCGGCGGCGACGGCGGAGACGACGTCGTGGCCCTTGGCGAGGGCGGCGGTGGTGGTGGAAGCGAGGGTGTCGCCGCTGCCGTGGACGTGGGGGGTGGCGAAGCGGGGGCCGACGAACTCGTGGAAGTCGGTGCCGTCGTAGAGCAGGTCCAGGCACTCCGGGTCGCCGCGCAGGTGGCCGCCCTTGACCAGGACCCACTCCGGGCCCAGGTCGTGCAGGGCGCGGGCGGCGTCGCGCTGCTGGGCGCGGGTGGTGACGTCGAGGCCGGTGAACAGGCGCACCTCGTCGAGGTTGGGCGTGACCAGGGTGGCGCGGGGGAACAGCAGGGTGCGGTAGGAGTCCATGGCCGCGGCGTGCAGCAGCGGTTCGCCGTGCATCGAGGCGGCCACGGGGTCGACGACGAACGGGGTGCGGCCGCGTCCGATGTGGACCCGGTCGCAGGCGCCCGCGACCGCCTCGATGATCTCCGCGGTGGCCAGCATGCCGGTCTTGGCCGCCTGCACCCCGATGTCGGTGGCCACCGCCTCGACCTGCGCCGCGACCACCTCCGGCGGGACGGTGTGCACGCCGGTGACGCCCAGGGAGTTCTGCACCGTCACGGCGGTGACGGCGGTGAGCCCGTGCACCCCGCAGGCGAAGAAGGTGCGCAGGTCCTGCTGCAACCCGGCGCAGCCCCCGGAGTCGGAACCGGCGATCGTCAGCGTCCGCGGCGGCGTGGTCGTCATGGGGGCCATTCTGGTCTGCCCGGCCCCGCGACCTGCGCCGCCCCCGAGCGGGTCGGGGGCGGCGCGGGCGCGTCACGGCAGCGGGCTGGTCAGCCGCCAGAGGGGCGAGACCGGGCCGGTGCCCCGGCCCAGCGGGTACGCGGCGCGCACGGACTCGGTGATGAACCCCTTGCCGAACGCCACCGCCTCCGGCACCGACCGGCCCAGGGCCAGCGCCGAGGTGATGGCGGCGGCGAGGGTGTCGCCGCCGCCGTGGGTGTGCTCGGTGGCGAACCGCGGGCCGGTGAACTCGTGGAAGTCGGTGCCGTCGTAGAGCAGGTCCAGGCACTCCGGGTCGTCGCGCAGGTGGCCGCCCTTGACCAGCACCCAGCGCGGGCCCAGGTCGTGCAGCACCCGCGCCGCCTCCCGCTGCCCGGCCCGCGAGGTCACCGCCACCCCGGTGAGCAGCCGCACCTCGTCCAGGTTCGGCGTCACCAGGGTCGCCCGCGGGAACAGCGCCGACCGGTAGGACGCCAGCGCCTCCTCGTGCAGCAGCGGGTCGCCGTGCATGGAGGCGGCCACCGGGTCCACCACCAGCGGCCCGGCGTCCACCTCGTCGAGCGCGCCCGCCACCGCGGCGATCGTCCCCGCGGTGGCGAGCATGCCCGTCTTCACCGCCTGCGCGCCGATGTCGGTGACCACCGCGCGCACCTGCGCGGCCACCACCTCCGGCGGCACGACGTGGTAGCCGCTGACACCCACCGAGTTCTGCACCGTCACCGCCGTCACGGCCGTCATCCCGTGCAGGCCGCAGGCGAAGAACGTGCGCAGGTCGGCCTGCAACCCGGCGCCGCCGCCGGAGTCGGACCCGGCGATGGTGAGCGCCCGCGGCGGGGTCACCGGACCACCGGCAGGTACACCCGCCCACCCGCCTCGCCGAACTCCTCGGCCTTGGCCGCCATGCCCGCCTCGATCGCCTCCGCCGAGGACAGCCCGTGCTCCTCGGCGTAGCGCCGCACGTCCTGGGTGATCTTCATCGAGCAGAACTTCGGCCCGCACATCGAGCAGAAGTGCGCGGTCTTGGCCGGTTCGGCGGGCAGCGTCTCGTCGTGGAACGACCGGGCGGTGTCCGGGTCCAGCGCCAGGTTGAACTGGTCCTGCCAGCGGAAGTCGAACCGCGCCCGCGACAGCGCGTCGTCGCGCTCCTGCGCCCGGGGGTGGCCCTTGGCCAGGTCGGCGGCGTGCGCGGCGATCTTGTAGGTGATCACCCCGGTCTTGACGTCGTCGCGGTCGGGCAGGCCCAGGTGCTCCTTGGGGGTGACGTAGCAGAGCATCGCCGTGCCCAGCCAGCCGATCTGCGCCGCGCCGATGGCGGAGGTGATGTGGTCGTAGCCCGGCGCGATGTCCGTCGCGAGTGGACCGAGGGTGTAGAACGGCGCCTCACCGCACAGCTCCTCCTCCAACCGCACGTTCTCCGCGACCTTGTGCAGCGGCACGTGCCCCGGCCCCTCCACCATCACCTGCACGTCCTTGGCCCGCGCCCGGTGCGTCAGCTCCCCGAGCGTGCGCAGCTCGGCGAACTGGGCCTCGTCGTTGGCGTCGGCGATCGACCCCGGGCGCAGGCCGTCGCCCAGGGAGAAGGTGACGTCGTAGGCGCGCAGGATGTCGCACAGCTCGTCGAAGCGGGTGTAGAGGAAGCTCTCCCGGTGGTGGGCCAGGCACCACGCCGCCATGATCGACCCGCCGCGGGAGACGATCCCGGTCACCCGGCGCGCGGTCAGCGGCACGTACCGCAGCAGCACGCCCGCGTGCACGGTCATGTAATCCACGCCCTGCTCGCACTGCTCCAGCACGGTGTCGCGGTAGACCTCCCAGCTCAGCGCCGCCGGGTCGCCGCCCACCTTCTCCAGCGCCTGGTAGATCGGCACGGTGCCGACCGGCACGGGGGAGTTGCGCAGGATCCACTCGCGGGTCTCGTGGATGCGCTTGCCCGTGGACAGGTCCATGACCGTGTCGGCGCCCCACCGGGTCGCCCACACCATCTTGTCCACCTCCGCCTCGATGCTCGACGACACCGCGGAGTTGCCGATGTTGGCGTTCACCTTCACCAGGAAGTTCTTGCCGATCACCGCGGGCTCGCACTCGGGGTGCCTGCGGTTGACCGGGATGACAGCGCGCCCGCGGGCGACCTCGTCGCGGACGAACTCGGGCGTGGTGCCCTCGCGCGCGGCGCAGAACCGCATCTCGTCGGTGATGACCCCCGCCTTGGCGTAGGCCAACTGGGTCACCGCGCCGCCCACCGGCTCCAGCGCCCACGGCTCGCGCAGCCGGGGGAGTCCGCTGTGGACGTCGATGGCGGCGTCCGGGTCGGTGTACGGGCCGGAGGTGTCGTACAGGTCGAGGTGCTCGCCGTTGCTGAGCAGCACCCGCCGCTCGGGGATCCGCAGGTCCCCGGCTTCCCGGTACACCCTGCGGGACCCGGAGATGGGCCCGGTGGTCACCGAGGGGTGCACGGAACGGTCGTCGAGCGTGGACAAGGAGGCCTCCCTACGCCGGCATTACCCGGTCAGGTTCAGCGGTCGGCGGCACCGGGTCCTGCGAATGGACACCAGCCGCCCTCTCAGCCCGCCATGGCGCGAGCTCCCGCGGTGCGTGTTCAGTTGTGCCCCCGAGGCTGCCAGACGCCACCGCGCGCTGCCAACCCCCACGACTTCCCGCAAGATCATCGCTTCCGGGCCGCACCCCGCACTACAGTTGCGCCATGGCCCAGCCGTTCCCGCCCGGAGCCCGCCTCCTGGCCCGCCCCGCCTCGGCCACGCCCTGCCCCACCTGCGGCAACCCCACCGGCCGCGGCTACCCCGACTGCACCGCCTGCGCCGCCGAGGTCGACGCCTACTGGCTCGCCGACTGGGGCGCCCTGCTCTCCGGCAGCGGCGTCGCCGAGGGCACCCAGGAGGAGAAGGACCTCGCCGCCCAGGTCCTCACCGCCCCACCCGGCCACCACCCCTGGACCTGCGACGACTGGGCCATGCGCCGCACCCCCTGCCCCGAGTGCCGCGCCGAACTCGGCTCCGGCGCCCTCGACTGCCTCTCCTGCGCCTCCGCCGACCAGAGCCGCTGGGCCTGGCCCCACCTCGCCCCCACCGACCGCATGCACCCCAACGAGAAGGCCCTCCGCCAAGCCGTCACCCGCCTCCGCTCCGCCGAACGCGGCCGCCCCGGCGTCGTCAGCTTCTGCAAGCTCGTCCTCCCCTTCCTCCTCACCGGGGAGACCCCCACCCGCGTCCAAGCCCGGCGGATCCGGATGCACCTGATGGCTGGTCGGGAGGATGAGCTTTCCGAGGCCACCAGCATTGCCCACATGGCGTCTTTGCCCACCCTCCCTTGGCGTTCTTAACCCCCTCCCCCTCCCTCCTCCACTCCGTTCTTTCCCAGCGCTTCGCGCACCCCAGCGCTTCGCGCCCACTCGGCGCTTCGCGCATTCCCCCAACGCGCTCCGCGCGCACGCCCTTCAAGTCGCGGTCTTTCCTCCGGGGCGGAGCCCCGGGCACCGGCCTGCGGCCGGTGTGAAAGAGCGCCGGATTTGCAAGACAGGCCCGGCTGGGTGGACTTGCTTGACCGGGGCCCCTATGACGATCATGCGCTGTCGGGCGGGAAAAGGCGGGCTGAAAAGACGCCCGCCCGTCCCGTGTGGGTAGCACATGATCGTCACCCCCGGTCAAGCAAGTCCACCCACCCGGGCACACCGTTGGCGGGTGCGGTTGGGCGGGTGGTTGCGCTGCTTTAAAGGCCGCTTGGGGTGCGGTTGGGTGGGTGGTTGCGCTGCTTTAACGGCAATGGGGTGTCGTCCCGCTGCGCGGGACGACACCCCATTGCTATCTCGGGCTTGGGCCTGCTACTTGCCGGGGCCCGCGTACTCCCTGGTGACGATCAGGATGACGCCGGGGTTGGCGTGGGAGATGCCTTCGAAGCGGGGTTCGACCCGGACTCCCAGGTCCTTGGCCAACTGGTTGGCGGCCGCTTCCTCCGCTGTTCCCGGGGTGAAGTAGACGGTGGTCTCGCGGATGGTGCCGCCCGAGTAGTTGCCCACTTCGGTGACTGTCCAGCCCAGACCGGAGACGTCCTGGCTGGCTCGTTCGGCGAGGTTCTTGATGGTGCTGTTGTTGTAGACGCGGATCGGGGCGGTGCGCGCGTCGGGGGCGCCGCCTCCGGCCGGGGGAGGGGCGGCGGCGGTGGTGGTCACCGGGGGTGCCGCAGTGGTGGTGGTGGTCGTCGTCGGCGGTGCCGTGCTGGTGGTGGGCGCGGCGGACGACGCGGACGACGCGGGGGGGCCGGAGGTGGCGGCGGGGGAGCTGGTGAGGTCGCCGCTGGTGGGGGCGGCGGCGGTGGTGCTGGTGGGGGCGGGTTCGGCGGTGCTGTCGCCGTTGCCGCCCACGAGGGTGACGACCCCGATCACCGCGGCGACCGCCGCCACGCCCATGAGGGCGAGGCCGACGAGGCGCCCGGGTCGGGCCGGTCCGGTGGGTTCGGTGCTCATCGCGGGTCCATCCCCAGCCTGCGCGCCGCCCTGGCGCGCTGCCTGCTCGCTCGCAGCCGACGCAGTCTCCTGACCAGCATCGGTTCGGCCGCCACGGCCGCGTCCTTGTCGATCAGCTCGTTGAGCACCTGGTAGTACCGGGTGCTGGACAGCCCGAAGCGCTCGCGGACCGCCTGCTCCTTCGAGCCCGGCGAGGTCCACCACTGCTTCTCGAAGGCGAGGACGGCCAGCTCGCGCTCGCTCAGCCCGGTCGACCGCGCGCCCCCGCCCGCCTCCGCGGGCACCTCGGCGGCGTCCATCGATCTCCTCGCATCCGGGTGCGGATCTGCCGCGGCCATTACACCACGTCACCACCGGATGTGATCGTCACCGGCGTCGGCGCGTCCCCGGCGGGTTCTGGCTAACCTGCGCTCATGACAGTGCGGCGCATCGTGATCGCGGGTGACCCGGTCCTGACCACCCCCACCACCCCGGTCGAGGCCTTCGACGACGCCCTCGCGGCGCTGGTCGACGACCTGTTCGAGACGCTGGCCGCCTCGCACGGGGTCGGCCTGGCGGCCAACCAGGTCGGGGTCCCCAGCCGCGTGTTCGTCTACGACTGCCCCGACGACGACCGGGTCCGCCACCGCGGCGTCGTGGTCAACCCCGTCCTGGAGACCTCCGAGCTGCCCCAGGGGATGCCCGACCCGGACGACGACTTCGAGGGCTGCCTGTCCGCCCCCGGCGAGTCCTACCCCACCGGCCGCGCCTCCTGGGCCAAGGTCACCGGCTTCGACGTCGCGGGCAACCCCGTCGAGGTCGAGGGCACCGGGTTCTTCGCCCGGTGCCTCCAGCACGAGACCGACCACCTCGACGGCCGCCTCTACCTCAGCCGCCTCACCGGCCGCTACGCCCGCGAGGCCAAGCGGATGCTCAAGGCCAACGGCTGGAACACCCCCGGCCTGTCCTGGGACCCCGCCACCGAGCCCGACCCGTTCGGCTGACCCCTCAGCCGCGGCCCGCGGCCCGCGACCCTCAGCCGCGACCCGCGGCGTAGGCCTCCAGGGCGGCGAGCTGGGCCGGGTCCAGCGACGGGCGCACCGCGGCGCGGGCGGCGGTGAGGTGGGCCGAGGTGACCTCGGTGGCCTCCAGCGACTCCCGCATGGCCGTCAGCGCCGCCTCCCGGACCAGCGCCGCGCAGTCCGCCGCCGAGTAGCCCTCCAGGGTCTCGGCGTACGCGGCGAGGTCGACGTCCTCGGCCAGCGGGGTGCTCTTCGCCGTGGCGGTGAGGATGGCGGTGCGGGCCTCGGCGTCCGGTGGCGGCACGTAGATCAACCGCTCCAACCTGCCCGGCCGCAGCAGGGCCGGGTCGACCAGCTCGGGGCGGTTGGTGGCGCCGACGACCACCACGTCGCGCAGCGGCTCGACGCCGTCCAGCTCGGTGAGCAGGGCCGCGACGATCCGGTCCGACACCCCGGAGTCCGAGGACTGCCCGCGGCGCGGCGCCAGGGCGTCGACCTCGTCGAGGAAGATCAGCGCGGGGGAGGCCTCGGCGGCCCGGCGGAACAGGTCGCGCACGGCCCGCTCGGACTCGCCCACCCACTTGTCCATCAGCTCCGCGCCCTTGACCGCGAGCACGTTGAGCTGACCGGTGCCCGCCAGCGCCCGCACCAGGAACGTCTTGCCACCCCCGGGCGGCCCGTAGAGCAGCACGCCCCTCGGCGGGGCGACGCCCAGGCGGGCGAAGGAGTCCGGGTAGCGCAGCGGCCACAGCACCGTCTCGGTGAGCGCCTGCTTGGTCTCCACCATGTCGCCGACGTCCTCCAGGCTGAGGTCGCCGGTGCGCAGCGAGGACGACAGCGTCGACGGGCGCACCACGCCCAGCGCGCCGGTCAGGTCCTCGGTGGAGATCCGCGGGTCCTCCCGGTCGCGCAGCGCCGCCCGGATCGCCGCCTCCCGGCGCAGCGCGATGAGGTCCGCGGCGACGAAGCCGGGGGTGCGCTCGGCCAGCGCGCCCAGGTCCACCCCGGGCTCCACCGGCAGGTCGCGCAGCAGCACCCGCAGCAGCTCCACCCGCACCTTCGCGTCCGGCAGCGGGATCGCCAGCTCCCGGTCGATCAGCTCGACGCCGCGCGCCCGCAGGTCCACCGCCTCCGGCCGCGCCGAGGTCGCCACCAGCGCCACCTTCGGCAGCGCCACCGCCCGGCGCAGGATGTCCAGCACCACCGTCGCCACCGGCGGCGGGGACGCGGCGGGCAGCAGCGCGTCCAGGTCGTCGACCAGCAGCACCGCGGGCGAGCCGCCCCCGGTGTGCCGCCGCACCGCCTCGACCGCCGCGGTCACCGCCGCCGCGGCCGCGTTCGCCTCCAGCACCGCCACCGTCGGCGCCACCAGCTCGACGACCTCGGCCCCCTGCTCGCGGGCCACCGCCCGGACCAGGCTCGCCTTGCCGACGCCCTCCGGCCCGGTCACCAGCACCCCCAGCCGGGCCCGCGCCCCCAACCGCTCCAGCAGCTCCGGGTGGCTGAACGCCAGCTCGAACCACTCCCCGAGCGTGCGCGCCGCCTCCTGCGACCCCACCAGGTCGGCCAGCGGCAGCGGCTCCGGCCGCTCCTGCTCGGCGGGCTGGTAGGCCACCGGCTCGGCCGCCGACCCGACCGCGACCGGGGACCCGCCCACGGGCACCGCCTCCCGCCGCTCACCCGTGCGCGCCCCGTCCCGCCACCCGACCACAGTGGACGAGTGCACGGTGACGACCCCGGCGGGCTCCACGGCCGTGACGGTCAGCAGCTCGTTCGTCCACGTCGCCCCGATCGCCCGCGACAGCTTCCCCCGCACCTCCCCCACGTCCGCCCCCGGCACCAGGTCCTGCGGCAGCAGCGACACCGCGTCGCCCACCGTCAGCACCTTCCCCACCAGGGCCGCCCGCAACGTCTCCGGCGTCAACGACGTCGACGCCAACCGCGACCCCGCCACCGTCACCGCCGCGGCCCTGGCCACCTCGACCGGCCCCACCACCACCTCGGACCCCTCGGTCAACCCGGTGTTCGACAACGTGATGTCGTCCAGGTAGGCCACCCCCGGCGCCCCGGCCCCGTCCCCGGCCGCCGCCAACGCCGCACTCGTGCGACCCCCCACCAACCGCACCGCGTCCCACTGCCGCAACCCCAGCGCGGCCAACACCTCCGGGTGCAACCGCACAACCCCCCGGCGGGTGTCGAGCGCGGACGGCGACAACCGGACGGTCAACGTGATCTGCGGTTCCACACCCCGAAGTCTTCCACGCCCCAGCCCCCCGCGAAGCCCAACCACCCACCCAACCCACCGCTCACCGGGCCTGGGCAGCCCCCATGCCCATCCTCCCGCACACCACGCTTGGCCGCATCGAGTTGTCCACAGGCCCCGGGGAACCCCCGATTTCCATTCTCCCACCAAAAGCGCGACACCGGGTCTCGCCATCCACAGGGCCTGGGGACCCCCAAAATCTATTCTTCCACCCAAGGCGCGAGGTCGGGGCTGGCCATCCACAGGCCCAGGGGATCCCCCGTTTTCCATTCTTCCGGGAGATGGCGTGCTGCGGGGGACGGTGTCCACAGGGGGTGAAACAGCTCCGCCCGGGCGCGGGGCCCGGGCGGAGGGGGAGCGGTGGGTCAGCGGTCGGAGCCCGCGCCGGGGCGGGACTGGCGGCGGAGGCCGGTGCGGCGCCAGGAGCGGCCTCGGGGGCCCGGGCGGCGCTCCGGGGGGAGCATCATCGGGAGGGGTTCCTCGGCGCCGCGGATGGGGCGGCGGACGGCCCGGCGGGCGGCGCCCGCCACGCGGCGGACGGGGGCGCGCAGGCCGAGGCGGCGGCGGTAGCCGCTCTCGCGGCGGATGGCGCGGCGCTCCTTCGGGGGGACGTTCCAGGCCTCGGGGTGGTGGGCGAGCCACTGCTTGCGGCGGACCGCGTACGGGATGTGCAGCAGGTAGGCCACGAGGAGGACGGCCAGGGCGAGCATGGGGTAGGTGATGACGGCCGCGGCGAGCAGGCCGACGCCGACGAGCAGGGGGGCGACGGCGCGGGCGGGCACCTTCACCGTCTTGACCGAGAGGGTGGGGATGCGGCTGATGAGCAGGACCGCGACCGCGATCGTCCACACCATCACCACCGGCTGGGACTGCCACCAGTGCCCGGTGTCGCCGTACTCGATGGTGAGGATCATCGGGAGCAGGGCCAGCAGGCCGCCCGCGGGGGCGGGGACGCCGACGAAGAACTCCTTGGCGTACGGGGGTTGCTCGGCGTCGTCGAGCAGGGTGTTGAAGCGGGCCAGGCGCAGGATCATGCAGACGGCGAAGACCAGGCAGCAGACCCAGCCGACCCGGTCGCCGCCGAAGCGCCAGGTGTAGAGGACCAGGGCGGGGGCCACGCCGAAGGAGATGGCGTCGGCCAGCGAGTCCAGCTCGGCGCCCATCTTCGAGGTCGCGTCGAGCAGGCGGGCGATGCGGCCGTCGAGGCTGTCGAGCACCGCGGCCACGGCGATCGAGGCGATGGCGTAGCCCAGCTGGCCCTTGAGGGTGAACTGCACCGCGGACAGGCCCGCGCACATCGCGAGCACGGTCACCGCGTTCGGCAGCAGCCGGACGCCGGGGGAGGCGGGCACCGTCAGACCCCCGGCAGCTCGGCCAGGACGGTCTCGCCGCCGATGGTCCGCTGCCCGGGCTCCACCAGCACCCGGCTGCCCAGCGGCAGGTACAGGTCCACCCGCGACCCGAACCGGATCAGCCCGTAGGTCTTGCCCGCGACGACCTTCTCGCCCTCGCGCACGTAGCTGAAGATCCGCCGCGCGACCAGCCCGGCGATCTGCACCACGGCCAGGTCGTGCCCGTCGGCGGTGCGCACGTGCAGGCTGTTGCGCTCGTTGACCTCGCTGGCCTCGTCCAGGTCGGCGGAGAGGAACTGGCCGGGCCGGTGCACCGCCCGCACCACCTCACCGGCCGCCGGGATGCGCTGGACGTGCACGTCGAACACCGACAGGAACGCGCTCACCCGCAGCATCGGCTCGGCGGGCAGCCCCAGCTCGGCGGGCGGCACGGCCTCCACCACGTGCGAGACGGTCCCGTCCGCGGGCGCCAGCGCGATCCCCGGCCGCTGCGGCGTCACCCGCTCCGGCTCCCGGAAGAACCAGGCCAGCCACGCGGTCAGCACCCCGCCCGCCACCCCGGCCCGCTTCGAGAACCGCCGCACCAGCAGCGTCCCCACCACCCCGCCCGCGACGAAGGGCCGCCCACCCGGGTGCACCGGGGGGATGATGCTCCTCGTCAGCGCGACCAGGTGCTTGATCGTGGATTGCGGCGCGGCGCTCATCAGCAGGCTGTTCCTCGCGTCGGGACCGGGTGATTGCGGCACACGGTACGCCGGCGCCGCGAGCGGCGGCTCGCTGCTGGTCAGGAGCGGGACAGCGCGATGGCCTTGATCCGCTGTTCGCGCTGGTGGGGGATCGCTTTGAGCGGGTAGGCGGCCTGTGTCCCCGCTGCCAGCTCGGGCAGCACGAGCGTCAGGCCCACCGTGATCGCGGCCGAGTCCAGCGCCAGCCCGGCCAAGCCGGCGACCTTGGCGCCGCGCAGCCCGATCCAGTGCAGCCCGGACTCGATGAGCGCGATCCGCTCCTGGGGGTCGGCCAGCTGGTTGGCGTCCCGGGTGACGATCGCGTCGAAGCCCCGCCCGCGGAGTTCGGCGAAGAGCGGGATGTCGTCGACGGCGGCCAAGCCCTCGTCCCGAGCGCAGGAGAACTGCTGCGCGCCGTGGATCGCGGCCACGTTGGGGATGAGGCGGGGACTGAGGTTGTGGTCGATGAAGAACTTCACTCCGCTCCTCGGACGGCGAGGTCGAACTCGACCGCGTCGCGGGCCGCGTCCGCGGAGACCCCCGGGTAGTAGTAGTCCACGCCGTCGAGGGGCACATCGCCGGTGGAGACCAGCGTGGCCACCGCGTCGTAGGGCACCCTGGTCCGGCGATGGTCGGCCAGCCGCCCAGGCGCGCCGCCCGGACCTCCAGGTTCCCGCGCGGGTGGAGGAAATCGACGACCTGGTCGCCGCGCTTGTTCTCGAACGGCCCGAAGATCTCGGCCAGGCTCAGCACCTCGTACTGCCCCCGGTTGCCGACGACGTCCACCCCGACGCCGTCGTCGTTGACGACGGCGATGGTGCGGCCGTCCGTGCCGAAGCGGTAGTGCGAGGGGTGCTCGGTCAGGTCGAGGGCGGGTAGCGCCTCGAAGGCCCGCCGGATGGATTGCAGCGAGGTGCGGGCCCGCAGGCGCACGACCGTGCGGAGCGCAACCAGGTCGCGGAAGGAGTAGAGCAGCGCAGGCCGGACGGCCACCTCGGGCGAGAACAGCCCGGTGCGGTGTCAGTGCCGGAGCCTGCTGGGGGTGGCACCGGTCAGCACCGACGTCAGGTTCGTCGGGAAAGCCACGGGTGTCACCGCCTCCGGAGTGCGTCGATCTGTCCCGAGTGTGCCACCACCCGCGCCGCGGGTGGGCTCACTTCAAGGCGATGACGCCTGTTCAGGGAGGTGGGACGACGGGGCTCCCGGTGGGTGCCTGCGCCCCCCGACGACGCAGGCGACCCACCGGGTGCCCCGTCTTGGAGCGGGTCGAGTCTACGTGGTGGGGGTGGGTGTGGGCAATGGTGGACCAGTTCGGTTCGGTTCTTGGTGAATCGGTAACCGGGGGTTCACCTGCGGCCGCGGGGGTTGGTGCGGCCCTGGGCGAGGCGGAGCAGGGCCAGCAGCAGGACCGAGCCGAGGGCGGCGACGCCGAGGCTGGGGAGGTCGAACTCGAAGGTGAAGCTGTCGCCGGTGAAGGCGCGGTAGAGCAGGCCGCCGAGGGCCGCCCCGACGACGCCGACCAGGATGCTGACGAGGCAGCCCTGGGGGCGGCGGTCGCGGCCGCCGACCACCAGGTTGGCCGCCCAGCCGACGATCGCGCCGAACACGATCCACGCCACGATGCCCATGGGGGCAGGGTATCGGGTGTCTCGCCTGCGGCGTCGCTGTTGGCTCTGGCGTGTGGTTGTGGTCGCCTCGCCTTCGGCTTCGGGGCGTGGAAAAGCCCGGTCGTTTGGTGGCGGGCTCGATGCGGTGGTCCTGTTTGGCCGGGGCCCCTGCGGCGATCATGTGCTCGGGGTGGGGAAAAGGTGAGGCCTGCGGCCCCACCCCCCGGCCGTGGGTAGCACATGATCGCCTTCCCCGGCCAAACAAGACCACCGCATCGAGCAGGGGCTTAGCCGGGCTTCCTGCTGCGTGGGTGGTGGCGTTGTGGGCAAAGAGAAAGAAGGGAAGAAAGGAGGTGGGGATCAGGAGAGGGGGAAGGGCGAGGCGGTGCGGGGGGTCAGGTGAGGAGCACTACGTCCACTTCGGTGCCCTCGGGGATGGCGGTGGTGGCGGCGGGGACCTCGATGAGGCAGTTGGCGGCGGCGAAGGAGGCGAGGAGGTGGGAGGCGGGGCCGCCGACGGGGACGACCTGGACGCGGCCGGAGTCGAGGTGGGCCCTGCGGTACTGGACCTTGCCGCTCGGGGAGGTGAGGGGGGTGGTGACGCGGGCGCGGGTGCGGGGGCGGTCGGGGGTGGGGTGGCCCATGGCGGTGAGGAGGGCGGGGCGGAGGAACAGCTCGAAGGAGAGGGCGGCGGAGACGGGGTTGCCGGGGAAGGCGATGACGGGCAGGCCGTCGACGGTGCCGGAGCCCTGGGGGCCGCCGGGTTGGATGGCCACGCGGACGAAGCGGACGCCGTGGTCGGTGAGGGCGTCCTTGACGACCTCGTAGGCGCCCGCGCTCACGCCGCCGGAGGTGACCAGGACGTCGGCGTCGACGTCGGCGACGACCCGGCGGAAGGCGGGGACGTCGTCGGGGACCGCGCGCAGGACGGTGGCCAGGCCGCCCAGTTCGCGCACGGCGGCGGCGATGAGGACGCTGTTGGACTCGTAGATCTGGCCGAACTCCAGCGGGGTGCCCGGCTCCACCAGCTCCGAGCCCGTGGACAGCACCACCACCCTGGGGCGGCGGCGGACGGGCAGGTCGGCGGCGCCGACGGCGGCGGCCAAGCCGAGCTGGGGCGGGCCCAGGACGGTGCCCGCGCGCAGCACCACCGTTCCCGCGCGCACGTCCTCACCGACGCGGCGCAGGTGCTTGCCCGCGGGGACGGGCGCGGTGATGTGCACTGTCCCGGTGCCCGCGTCGGTCAGCTCGACCTGGACCACCGCGTCCGCGCCCGGGGGCAGGGGGGCGCCGGTCATGATGCGGTGGGCGGTCCCGGGCTCCAGGGGGCGCACGTCGGTGCGGCCTGCCGGGATGTCGTCGGCGACGGGCAGCGACACCGGGGCGGTGGCGACGTCCTCGGCGCGCACGGCGTAGCCGTCCATCGCGGAGTTGTCGAAGGGCGGCAGGGACACCGGGGCCACCACGTCCTCGGCCAGCACCAGCCCGCGGCAGTCCGCGAGCGGGGTCGGCACCACGGGCATCTCCGGCACCAGCCCGGCCACGACGGCGCGGTACTCGGCGGGGGTGTAGGTCGCGTCGGCCACGGCACCATCCTGTCCCAGCGGCGCGGCGGGCACCCCCCGGGAGGGGTCCGGTGCGCCTCTCCCACGCGCGGGCGCCCGCGCGTGGGAGACTGCGCGCGCCGTCCCAGGTCGCAGGAGGAGCCAACGCATGCAGGTCCGCACCCGGCACACGCCCGCGTTCGGCGTCGCGCGGCTGCTGCTCGCCCCCGGGGAGGCCGTGCAGGCCGAGGCGTCGGCGATGCTGGCGACCAGCTACGGGGTGCACATCGAGCCGCGCAGCCGCGGCGGTCGCGGCCGGTCGAAGCCCGCCGTGTTCACCGCGGGCACCGAGGGCGGGTGGGTCGACATCACCCCCGCGTTCCCCGGCGACGTGCACACCATCGACCTGGACGGCACCCAGGGGTGGTGCGTGTCGCGGGGCAGTTGGCTGGCGGTGACGGCGACGCTGCGGGCCGACGCGCAGTGGCCCGGGTTCCACGCGCTGTTCGGGGCCGAGCACGGGTTCCTGGAGCACGCCACCGGGTCCGGGACGCTGGTGCTGGCCTGCTGCGGGGCGCTGGACACGATCACCCTGTCGCCGGGGGAGTTCATCAGCGTCGACCCCGCGCACCTGCTGGGCTACAGCGACGACACCCAGGCGCGGCTGCGGGCGATCAGCCAGTCCGGGCCGCAGTCGGTGCGCACCGGGGAGGGGCTGATCCTGGACTTCGCCGGGCCCGGCACGGTGCTCACCCAGACCCGCACGCCGCGGGCGATGGCCGCGCTGCTGGGGCACTGAGCCGCGCCGCCGGGCGCCGGTGCGGGGCGCGGCGCGCTGGTTGGGACTACCGGCCACGCCGCGCGCGCCACGGGCGTTAGGCTGCGGTGCGTGTCGGAGGACCTCACCGGGCGTCGCCTTGGCCACTACCGCATCGACGGGGTGCTGGGCAAGGGCGGCATGTCCGTGATGTACCGGGCCACCGACGTCCGGCTCGGCAGGCGGGTGGCGCTCAAGGTCATCGCCGAGCACCTCACCGAGGACCCCGAGTTCCGCGAGCGGTTCGTCGACGAGGCCCGCAACACCTCCGCCATCGACCACGCCAACGTCGTGCCGCTCTACGACTTCGGCGAGGTCGACGGGCTGCTCTACATCGCGATGCGGCTGGTCGACGGCTCGGACATGGCCAGCCTCATCAAGGAGGGGCCGATGCGGCCCCAGCGCGCGCTCGGCCTGCTCAGCCAGGTCGCCGAGGCGCTGGACAACCTGCACGAGCGCGGCCTGGTGCACCTCGACGTCAAGCCGGCGAACGTGCTGGTGACGACCCGCGAGTCGGCCACCGAGCACATCTACCTGGCCGACTTCGGCCTCACCCGGCGCGGGGCCACCGGCCACCGCACCCGCGGCGGGGACTTCCTCGGCTCGCCCACCTACGCCGCGCCGGAGCACCTGCGCGGCGAGCCCGTCGACGGCCGCACCGACCAGTACTCGCTGGCCTGCGTGCTCTTCGCCTGCCTGGCGGGGCGCCCGCCGTTCCAGGGGCAGGTGCCCGAGGTGATCCAGGGCCACCTCAACCGGGAGCCACCGGCGCTGACCGAGCAGGTGCCGCAGCTGCCCCCGGCGATCGACGACGTCGTCCGGCGGGGCATGGCCAAGACCCCCGGCCAGCGCTACGCCACCTGCCGCGAGCTGGTGGCGGCCGCGCGCGTGGCCCTGTCCGGCGCGCCGCGCCAGCAGCAGCGCGGGCCGCAGGGCCCGGGCATGTCCCCGCTGGGCCCCCAGCAGACGGGCCCCCAGCAGATGGGTCCCCAGCAGACCGGGCCGCGGCCGCTGGGCCCCCAGCAGGGGGGTCCCCAGCGGACCGGACCCCAGCAGACCGGGCCGCAGCAGACCGGGCCGCAGCAGGCGGGGCACCCCGGCCAGCAGCGGTCCTACCAGCCGACCGGGCAGCGCCCGGTGCCGCAGCAGTCCGACCCGGTGCGGCTGCGCCCACCGGTGGCGCCGGTGGGCAGCGGCGCGTTCGGCAGCACCGGCAAGGCGGGCAACCGCTGGCTGGTGCCGGTGGTCGTCGGGGTCGTCGCGGTGGTGGCGATCGTGCTCGCGGTGGTGTTCCTCGGCGGGTCCGACCCCGGCGGCGGCGAGGAGCCCGAGCGCCCCGGCCCGACGATCCCGGTGGGCCCCCAGCCTTCCGGCGACCCGACCTCGGGGCCGTCGTCGTCCGGGTCGCGCAAGCCGCTGCCGCCCTCGATCACCATCATCCCCGCGCCCTGACCGGGTGGCGCTGGCGCGCCCCCCACCTGCGCTTCTTGCACTCGCCCCCGTCGAGTGCTAAACACGTGTTGGCACTCGGGGTCGCCGAGTGCCAACAGACTAGGTCGGGAGTGGTGAGGCCGGCTCAGCAGCCGGTCGTCCGTCGCGGGCACCGCCTGGCCGCAGGTGTTTGTCGATCAGTGGAGGACCACACCGCAATGGCCAAGTTGATCGCGTTCGACGAGGAAGCGCGCCGCGGTCTCGAGCGCGGACTGAACACCCTCGCCGACGCCGTGAAGGTGACGCTGGGCCCGCGCGGCCGCAACGTCGTGCTGGAGAAGAAGTGGGGCGCGCCCACCATCACCAACGATGGTGTGTCGATCGCCAAGGAGATCGAGCTCGAGGACCCGTGGGAGAAGATCGGGGCCGAGCTGGTCAAGGAGGTCGCCAAGAAGACCGACGACGTCGCCGGTGACGGCACCACCACCGCCACCGTGCTCGCCCAGGCGCTCGTGCGCGAGGGCCTGCGCAACGTCGCCGCCGGTGCCGACCCGCTGTCGCTCAAGCGGGGCATCGAGCAGGCCGTCGAGGCCGTGATCGAGCAGCTGCACAAGTCCGCCAAGGAGATCGACACCAAGGAGCAGATCGCCGCCACCGCGTCGATCTCCGCCGGTGACTCCTCCATCGGTGACCTCATCGCCGAGGCCATCGACAAGGTGGGCAAGGAAGGCGTCATCACCGTCGAGGAGAGCAACGCGCTCGGCATGGAGCTGGAGCTCACCGAGGGCATGCGCTTCGACAAGGGCTACCTGTCGGGCTACTTCGTCACCGACGCCGAGCGCCAGGAAGCGGTCCTGGAGGACCCCTACATCCTGCTCTACGGCTCCAAGATCTCCTCGGTCAAGGACCTGCTCCCGCTGCTGGAGAAGGTCATGCAGTCGGGCAAGCCGCTGCTGATCATCTCCGAGGACGTCGAGGGCGAGGCGCTGGCCACCCTGGTCGTCAACAAGATCCGCGGCACCTTCAAGTCCGTCGCGGTCAAGGCCCCGGGCTTCGGCGACCGCCGCAAGGCGATCCTGCAGGACATCGCGATCCTGACCGGTGGCCAGGTCATCTCCGAGGACGTGGGCCTCAAGCTCGACAACGCCGACATCACCCTGCTGGGCCAGGCCCGCAAGGTCGTCGTCACCAAGGACGAGACCACCGTGGTCGACGGCGCCGGTGACGCCGAGCAGATCGCCGGTCGCGTGTCGCAGATCCGCGCCGAGATCGAGAAGTCGGACTCCGACTACGACCGCGAGAAGCTCCAGGAGCGCCTGGCGAAGCTCTCCGGCGGCGTGGCGGTCATCAAGGCCGGTGCGGCGACCGAGGTCGAGCTCAAGGAGCGCAAGCACCGCATCGAGGACGCGGTGCGCAACGCCAAGGCCGCCGTGGAGGAGGGCATCGTCGCCGGTGGCGGCGTGGCCCTGCTGCAGGCCGCCGAGGCCGCGTTCGCGGGCCTCAAGCTCGAGGGCGACGAGGCCACCGGTGCCAACATCGTCAAGGTGGCCGTCGAGGCGCCGCTGAAGCAGATCGCGGTGAACGCGGGCCTTGAGGGCGGCGTCGTGGTGGAGAAGGTCAAGGGCCTGCCCCAGGGCCACGGCCTCAACGCCGCCACCGGCCAGTACGAGGACCTGCTCGCCGCGGGCGTGCCGGACCCGACCAAGGTGACCCGCTCGGCGCTGCAGAACGCCGCGTCGATCGCCGCGCTGTTCCTCACCACCGAGGCCGTCGTGGCCGACAAGCCGGAGAAGGCCGCGGCCGCCCCGGCGGGCGACCCGACCGGCGGCATGGACTTCTGATCCAGGCCTGAGCACGACCACCGGGGCCCCGGTCCGCACCAGCGGACCGGGGCCCCGGCGCGTGCGCGGGCGGTGGTGGCAGGCGGGCGCCGGGACGCGGTAGTGTCAGAACTTCCGCGAAAAAGAAAAAAGACGCCGGGAAATCGGCGTCGTGGAAGTGATGATAAGCCGGTGGAGGGCACTTGTCAACCGAGATCGACGTCGAGCAGGAGTACGTCTCGATGTTGTACGCGCGGCTCGACGGGCTGCGCGCGGACGCGGACCGGCGGTTGGCCCAGGCGCTCGCGGAGAAGAGCAGCAGCACCACCGCGATGACCGAGCGGGACGCCGAGACCGCCCACCACAGCGCCGCGCTGGCGCAGTACAGCTCCGTGGAGAACGGGCTGTGCTTCGGCCGCCTGGACTTCACCGACGCGGGCCCGCGCTACATCGGCCGCATCGGCCTCTACGACGAGCGCGGCGACTACGAACCGCTGCTGATGGACTGGCGCGCCCCGGCCGCGCGCCCGTTCTACCTGGCGACCGCGGCCAACCCGGAGGGCGTGCGCAGGCGCAGGCACATCCGCACCTCGCGCCGCCGGGTCACCGGGGTCGACGACGAGGTGCTGGACCTGGCCACCGGCAAGGACGTGCACGACGGCGTCACCGGGGAGGCGGCCCTGCTCTCGGCGCTCAACGCCACCCGCACCGGCCGGATGTCCGACATCGTCGAGACGATCCAGGCCGAGCAGGACGACATCATCCGCTCCGGGCTCACCGGCGTGCTGGTGGTCCAGGGCGGCCCCGGCACCGGCAAGACCGCGGTCGCGCTGCACCGCGCCGCCTACCTGCTCTACACCCACCGCGAGAAGCTGTCCCGGCGCGGCGTGCTGGTGATCGGCCCGAACCAGACGTTCCTCAAGTACATCGGGCAGGTGCTGCCGTCGCTGGGTGAGACGGGGGTGCTCCTGCAAACCGTGGGTGAGCTGTACCCGGGGGTGCGGGCCACGCGCGCGGAGCACCCGCGGGCCGCGCTGATCAAGGGGCGGCTGGACGTGATCGACGCCCTCAAGCGGGCGGTGCGCGACCGGCAGGTGGTGCCCGAGGAACCGGTGGTGCTGATCTTCGAGCGCGAGGAGCTGGTGCTCGACGGCCCGACCGTGCGGGCCGCCGCCGACCGCGCCCGGCGCTCGCGTAAGCCGCACAACGAGGCCCGGCCGATCTTCGCCGCCGAGGTCGTCGCCGCCCTGGCCCGCCAGGAGGCCGACCGGCTCGGCGCGGAGTTCCTGGAGGAGGGCGACCTGGCCGACATCCGCCGCGAGCTGGCCGACGACGACGACGTGCAGGAGGCCATCGAGCGGCTGTGGCCGCAGCTGACCCCGCGCCACCTGCTCGCCGACCTCTACACCAGCGCGGAGCGGCTGGCGGTCGCCTTCCCCGACCTCACCGACGACGAGCGCGCGCTGCTGCTGCGCGCCCCCGGCGACGGCTGGAGCCCGGCGGACGCGCCGCTGCTGGACGAGGCCGCCGAGCTGCTCGGCGTCGACGACCGGCTGGCCAGGGCCCGGCGCGCCGCCGAGGAGCGCGACGCCCGCGACTACGCCCAGGGCGTGCTCGACATCCTGCAGATGCAGGACGACGCCGACCCCGACATCCTCACCGCCTACGACCTCATCGACGCCCACCGCCTCGCCCAGCGCACCGAGGAGGAGGACCACCGCACGGCCGCCGAGCGCGCCGCCGCCGACCGCTCCTGGACCTTCGGGCACGTCATCGTGGACGAGGCCCAGGAGCTGTCGGCGATGGCGTGGCGGGTGCTCATGCGCCGCTGCCCGTCCCGTTCGCTGACCCTGGTCGGCGACGTCGCGCAGACCGGCGACCTCGCCGGGTCGACGCGGTGGGAGGACATCCTCGGCCCCTACGTCGAGGACCGGTGGCGGCTGACCGAGCTGACGGTCAACTACCGCACCCCCGCCGAGATCGCGGAGTTCGCCACCGAGGTGCTGGCCGAGCTGGGCACGTCCCTGGCGCCGCCCGCCCCCGTCCGCGAGACCGGGGTGCTGCCCTGGGCGCAGCGGACGACGTCGCTGGCCGAGACCGCGGCGCAGCTGGCCAAGGAGGAGGCGACCGCGCCGGGCACCGTGGCGGTGCTGGTGCCGGAGTCGCTGGTGGACGAGGTGGGCGCGGCGGTGAAGTCCGCCGTGCCGGACGCCGCCGTCGGCGAGCACCCCGAGCTGGAGAGCAAGGTGGCGGTGCTGACCGTGCGGGAGGCCAAGGGCCTGGAGTTCGACTCGGTGCTGCTGGTGGAACCGGCCGCGGTGGTCGCGGCGTCCCCGCGCGGGCTCAACGACCTGTACGTGGCGCTGACCCGCGCCACCCAGCGGCTCGGCGTCGTGCACGCCGAGGAGCTGCCCCCCGCGCTGCGGGCGATGGCCGCCCGGGCCTGACGCGCCCGGGCCGCCACCGGTCAGCGCAGGGAGATCGCGACCTCCTCCAGGTGGTTCATCGAGGTCTGCATGCCGTGCTCCATGCCGGAGTTGATGTGCATGTCGCGGTGCTCCTGGTTCTGGTGCTCCACCAGGACGGTCAGGGTCGTGCGGCCGTCCGCCTCGGTGAGGGTCAGGGTGTTCACCGCGAACCCCTCGGGGGCGCCCTCGTAGACCTCGGTGGACACGATCCGCTCGTCGGGCACCAGTTCGCGGTACTCGCCGTGGAAGGCCACCTCGAACCCGCCCTCGGCCACCATGGCGTAGCGCCAGGTGCCGCCGACGCGCAGGTCCACCTCGACCGAGGTCACCGTGCCCATGTCGCCCGCCCACCACCGGGCGATGAGCTCCGGCTCCGTCCACGCCCGGTACACCAGGTGCTTGGGCGCGTCGAACTCGCGCGTGATGAGGATCGTGGTGTCACCGGGGGTCGTCACCACGGCCGTGCCCTTGGTCGCCATCGCCATCTCCGTGCTCCTCCTGCTCGTTCTCGTCCTGCTCATGTCTGTACTGCTCGGGCCTGTCCTGCTCGGGCCTGTCCTGCTCGGGCCTGTCCTGCTCGCCGTCCGCCTGCGCGGCGCCCTGCTCCAGGGTGAGGTCGCGCAGCACGTCGTCGAGGGCGGAGAACCGCCGCTCCCACGTGCGCGCGTACTGCTTCACCCAGTCGTGGACCTCGCGCAGTGGGGCCCCGTTCAACCGGTACAGGCGCTGCCTGCCGACCTCCCGCACCTCGACCAGGCCGACCTCGCGCAGCACGCGCAGGTGCTTGGACACCAGCGGCTGCACGACGCCCATCGCCTCGACGAGGTCGGAGACCGAGCGCTCCCCGGCGGCCAGCAGGTCGACGATCTGCCTGCGCCGGGGCTCTGCCACCGCGGTGAACGCGTCCGCCGCGGCCGGTGCTCTCGCCATGCGGGGAACAATACATACCCATATGGGTATACGTCAACGGTCAGGGTTCACCCCGAGCCGGGAACCCGGGTCGTTCCCCGATGGCGGCGCGGCCGCGGCCCGGCAGGCTGGTGCCATGACGAACGACAGCGACAGCGACCTGAACGGCCACACCGCCACCACCACGCGCACGCTGCGCCGCAGCCGCACCGACAAGATGGTCGCGGGGGTGTGCGGCGGGCTCGCGAAGACCCTGGGCGTCGACGCGGCGCTGGTCAGGATCGGCCTCGTCGCCGCGACCCTGCTCGGGTTCGGCGCCGGTGCCCTCATCTACCTCGCCGCGTGGATCCTCATCCCCGAGGAGGACGCCCCGGCGTACTAGGTCGTGCGCCTGCCACAGGGGCGGACGAGCCTGCGGCACCTCCCCGGGGGCAGGCCCTAGCCTGTGGGCGTGGGCGGCGAGCAGCGGACAGGTGTGGCGCGGGCCGTCGTCTTCGCCGCCGCGGCGCTGCTGGCGGCGGCGGGAAGCGCCACCGCGTTCGCGGTTGCCCTGGCGGGTCCGCTGCTGAGCGGGAACCCGGGCGCGGCGCTCGCCGCCTTCGCCGGGATCCTGCTGGTGGCGCTGGCCCTGGGCGTGGTGCTGGCGGCGCGGGGCCGCACGAGCCGGGCCATCCTGCTGGCGGGCGGCGGCGCGGTCTTGCTCGGCGGCGCGCTCGCCGTGGTGGTGCTGGCGCTGCTGCTGCGCGGCTGACCGATCTGGCGCAACGCTGACACGGCGCAAATTCGCCGCGGTGCGGTGTATCCCCGGTCGGGGCCCCGGCTCTTAGTGGGTGTCCGGACGAGCCGACCACCCGGGGGAGGAAGCCATGTCGACCAGCACGAGCGCACCGGATCTCGCGGTGCGCGTCGCGCCCGGCAGGGCTGGGGGCCGGGTGGGCGGCGGGTCCGGGTCGGCCGCGGCGGTGCGGGGGAGCGCCGCCCGGTCGGCACGGGGGGAAGGGGTCCGGTCCGCGCCGGGGGGCGCGGCCGGACCGGCGCGGGCGACCGCGGCCGGGGGGTGGGTGCGGGGGCGCACCCTCACCCGGCTGTGGTCGCACGACGCGTCGACCGGGGTCTGGGTCTGGGTCGAGGGGACCGGGTGGACGCGGTTGTGCCCCGGGGAGGGGTTCGACCGCCTCGTCGTGGCCGCGGTGGGGGCCGCGCACGACGGGCGCCTGGTGGACTACCGCGTGGACGCGGTGGGCCGGATCGAACAGATCCTGGTGTGAGCGGGGGACACGGTGGCGGCGGAGCGGGCGCAGGGGGCCCGCTCCGCCACCGCGGACACGGGCGAGGAGCGGGCGATGGCAGTGGTGCGCTTGTCGTCGGCGAACGCCGACGGGCTGACCGGGGTGTGCCGGGGGGACACCGTGGAGCTGCGGCTGCCCGCCTGCCCCGCCGCCGAGCTGGGCTGGCGCTGGCTGCTGCCGGAGGCGCTGCGGCTGGTCGCCGACCGGCCGGGCACCGCGGGCGGGCGCACGCTGACCTTCGCCGTCACCGCCTCGGGCCTGCACGAGTTCCGGGTGGAGCTGGCGCGGCCGTGGGAGGGCGAGGCGGCGCAGGCGTTCACGTTCGTGCTGCACGCCCCCTAGGCCGGACGCCGGTCGACGACGGGTGCTTAGCCCGGACGGGTGATACCGGGCAGGTGCCCGCGCGCCCGGACCTCCTGGTTCGATGCACTTGTCGCCACCGGCGAGCACGACCCCGGACGACGAGGAGTGGGGTGGACGAGGTGATCAGCGCGGTCGGGACCGATCCACCGCCGTGGGAGGGGTTGCAGGGCGTCGACCGCCACGCGGCCTGCCTGCTGGCGGCCAGGGCAGGCGACAAGTCGGGCCTCGACGCCCTCGTGGCCGACCTGACCCCGCTGGTGTGGAACATCTCCCGCGGCGTCGGCCTGGACCGCTCGGCCGCGGAGGACGTGGTGCAGACGGTGTGGCTCACGCTGCTGCGCAACCTGGAGAAGGTCACCGAGCCCAAGGCCCTGGTGGGCTGGTTGGTGATCACCACCAAGCGCGAGGCGGTCCGCACCCGCCGCCGCGGCGCCGCGGAGGTCGAGCTGGCCCCCGAGGTCGCCGAGGGCGTCCAGAGCACCGAACCGCTCCCGGAGGCCGAGGCCCTGCGCGGCGAGCGCGACCACCGCCTGTGGCGCGCCTTCCACGCCCTGCCCCAGCGCTGCCAGGAGCTGCTGCGCCTCACCGTCCTGGACGGCCGCGCGGAGTACCGCCTGGTCGCGGAGGCCATGCAGATGCCCAGGGGCAGCATCGGCCCCACCCGCGGCCGCTGCATCCAGAACTTGCGCGACCTGTACGACGAGGGGGACGGTGGCAGATGAGGACCATGGACGACCACGAGATGGACCCCGCCGAGCGGGAGCACTGGCTGGCCGAGGTGGCCCACCTGGTCGACGACCTCGACCCGGTCCCCCCCGGCCTGGTCGAGCGCACCCAGTTCGCCCTCGCCATCGAGGACATCGACGCCGAGGTCGAGCTGGAGGCCGCCCGCTGGGCCGACTCCCGCCCCCTCGCGGGCGTGCGCGGCGGCGCCCCCGGCACCATCACCTTCTTCGTCGGCGACCTCACCGTCATGGTCAACGTCACCCGCACCGGCGAGAGGCAGCGCATCGACGGCTGGCTCGTCCCCGCGGGCGAACACGCCGTCGAGGTCCGCGTCGCCGACCACGACTCCGCCAAGACCACGGCCGACGAGGGCGGCCGCTTCGTCCTCACCGAAGTCCCCCGCGGCACCACCCAGATCCTCGTCCGCATGACCGGCGGCCAGAAGCCCCGCACCGTCGTCACCCCCACCGTCGTGCTCTAGCGGCACGCCGAGCAGTCCCCCTTTCCCCTCTCGCGCAACGGTTCCCACGTCGAGGCCAATCCCAAGGCCGCTTCGCGACAGCACCACCCCACACAGGAAAAACCCACAGGCGGCTTTCAGCCGCCCCCGAAGCCCCCTTTTGAGCAGCGCAACCACCCACCAAACCGCGCCCCCAAGCCGCTTTCGCAGCAGCGCAACCACCCCCACAACCGCACCCTCAAGCGGCTTTCAAAGCAGCGCAACCACCCGCCCAACCGCACCCGCCAACGGTGTGCCCGGGTGGGTGGACTTGCTTGTCCGGGGGTGACGATCATGTGCTACCCACACGGGACGGGCGGGCGTCTTTTCAGCCCGCCTTTTCCCGCCCGACAGCGCATGATCGTCATAGGGGCCCCGGTCAAGCAAGTCCACCCAGCCGGGCTCTTCTCTCAGATCAGGCGTTCTTTTCACGACCGGCCGCAGGCCGGTGCCCGGGGCTCCGCCCCGGAGGAAAGACCGCGACCTGAAGGGCGTGCTCGATGTGGTGGTCTCGTTTGGTCGGGGCCCCTACGGCGATCATGTGCTCGGGGTGGGGAAAAGGTGAGGCCTGCGGCCCCACCCCCCGCCGTGGGTAGCACATGATCGCCTCCCCCGACCAAACAAGACCACCCCATCGAGCAGTCCGAGTGGCGCGTGTTGCGTCAGCGGGGTGGTTGCGCTGCTGCACAAGCAGCGCTCGGGCGGCGGTGGGCAGGGGCGGCGGGCGCGAAGCGCGCGGGGGATGCGCGAAGCGCACTGTGGGGCGCGAAGCGCCAATAGTGTGCGGAGCGCGTAGGGGAATGCGCGAAGCGCTGAGTGGGCGCGAAGCGCCGAGGCCGCGCGAAGCGCGTAGTGGTGCGCGAAGCGCCAGGAAGTAGCGAAGCGCGTGGAGAGAGCGAAGCGGGGAAGAAGAGGCTAGAGGCGGGGTAGGGCGGTGGTGTGCAGCCAGTTGGTGAAGAGGGGGGCCAAGGACTTGCCCGCGTGGCGCTCGGCCAAGGCCACGAAGGCGTCGGTGGTGACGGTGGCGTGCTCGTGCTCTCGGGTCCACTCCCGGACCAATTGGAAGAAGCGGTCGGTGCCGAGCTCCTTGCGCAGGGCGTGGAGGGTGAGTGCTCCGCGCTGGTAGACGCGGTCGTCGAAGAGGTTGTCCTTGCCGGGGGCGGAGAGGATGAGGTCCTGGGGCTGGGTCGCCACGGAGCGCCAGGCGCGGTCGGCGAGGACGTCGGCCTTGGGGCCGTGGGCGAGGTCGGACCAGAGCCACTCGGCGTAGGTGGCGAAGCCCTCGTTGAGCCAGATGTGCTTCCACTCGGCGACGGTGAGGCTGTTGCCGAACCACTGGTGGGCGAGTTCGTGGGCGATGAGGTTCTCCGAGCCGCGGTGGCCGTCGACGTGGTTGGTGCCGAAGACGGACAGGGACTGGGCCTCGATGGGGGCGTCGAGGTCGGCGTCGGCGACGACGACGGCGTAGGTGGGGAAGGGGTAGGGGCCGAAGAGGGTGGTGAAGGCGGCGATCATCTCGCCCTGCCTGGCGAAGTCGTGGCGGGCGGCGGCGGCGACGCGGGGTGGGACGGCGAAGCGCTGGGGGACGGGGGTGTCGGCGGTGAAGGTGCCGTACCGTCCTATTTGGAGGCTCAGCAGGTACGTGGGCGTGGGGGCGGGCAGCACGTACTCCCACGTGGTCGTGGAGGCGGCGCTGCGGCGGGAGGTCAGGGCGCCGGTGACCTCCACGTGGTAGGCCGACCCGGTGGTGACGACGACGCGGTAGGCGGCCTTGTCCGACGGGTGGTCGTTGCACGGGAACCAGGTGGGGGCGCCGAGGGGCTGGCTGGCGACGATGACGCCGTCGTCGAGGTGGTCCCAGCCGAGGTCGCCCCACTGGGGGGTGGGGATGGGCCCGGGGGAGCCGCCGTAGCGGACGTCGACCTCGAACACCCCGCCCGCCGGGAGGGGGCGGGCGGGGGTGATGACCAGCTTGCCGGCGCGCTGGGCGTGCTTGGCCTGCTTGCCCGCGACCGCGACCCGGGTGGCGCGCAGGCCGTGCAGGTCCAGGGTGAAGCGGGACAGCGCGTGGGTGGCCACCGCGGTGATCCTGGCCCGGGCCGCGAGGCGGCCCGGGCCGACCTTGTAGTCCAGCTCCAGGTCGTAGAACCGCACCCGGTAGCCGCCGTTGCCGTGGGCGGGCAGGTAGCTGTCGCCCGAGGTGGGGGCCCCGTGGTCACCTGCGGTCATGGGGCCATCTAATCAGCGGCCCGCGGGCCACGCCGAGATCGGGTTGCCCAGCCAGCGGGTGCCGGGCGGCACCGACTCGCCGCGCATCACCAGCGACGCCGGGCCGACCGTGGTGCTGTCGCCCACGGTGGCGCCGGGCAGGGCGATGCCGTGCGGGCCCAGGGTGGCGCCCGCGCCCACGGTGACCGGGGCCATGCTCATGATCCGGTCGTGGAACAGGTGGGTCTGGACCACCACGCCGCGGTTGACCGTGGCCCCGTCGCCGAGGGTGACCAGGTCCATCTCCGGCAGCCAGTAGGTCTCCACCCACGCGCCGCGGCCGACCCGGGCGCCGAGGGCGCGCAGCCACGCCGACAGCAGCGGGGTGCCCGTGGTGGCCGGGACGAACCACGGCACCGCCAGCACCTCCACGAACGTGTCCGCCAGCTCGTTGCGCCACACGAACGAGCTCCACAGCGGGTGCTCCACCGCGCGGAAGCGGCCCACCAGCAGCCACTTCGCCAGCATGGCCACCTCGCACGCCGCGATGCCCGCGCCGAGCAGCAGCAACCCGCCGAGCAGCAGGCCCAGCCACCAGCCCAGCCACAGGAACCCGGCGGCGACGAGCACGCCGAGCGCGGCGGTCGCCATCACCGGCAGCACCCGGCACACCTCGACCAGCGCGCGGGCCAGCACCAGCCGCCGCGGCGGGTCGAAGGTGGTGCTCTCGTCGCCGCCCGCGACCGTGCGGGGCAGCCGCATCGGGGGCATGCCCAGGTAGGACGAGCCCGCCTTGGCCTTCTTCGGCGTCGAGGACAGCACCCCGACCAGGCCCCGCTTGGGCACCGCGCGACCGGGGGCGGTCATCCCGGAGTTGCCCAGGAACGCCCGCTTGCCGATCTTGGCCTGCTCGATGCGCAGCCAGCCGCCGCCCAGCTCGTAGGAGGCGACCATGGTGTCGTCGGCCAGGAACGCGCCGTCGCCGACGGTGGTCATGCTCGGCAGCGCCAGCACGGTGGAGGCCTCCACCCGGCGGCCGACCTTCATGCCCAGCGCGCGCAGCCACACCGGGGTGGCCAGCGAGGCGTAGAGCGGGAACAGCCCGACCCTGGCCAGGCCCATGACCCGCTCGGTGGCCCAGGCCTGCCAGGCGACCCGGCTGTGCACCGGGTGCAGGCCCGCGCGCAGGCCGATCGACAGCAGCCGCACCGAGACCAGCACCAGCAGCGCGTAGGCCACCAACCAGGTCGCGGTGGCGGCCGGCACGCCTGCCAGGGCCCAGCCGAGGGCGGCGGGCAGTGAGGCGGCGCCGGAGACGAACGCGCCCAGCACCAGCAGCGCGGGCACGGCGGCGAGCACCGGGAACAGGCTCAGCGCGAGCGAGGCCACCGCGTAGGCCAGCACCCAGCGGCGCCTGCGCGGTGGGCGGGCCGGGCGCTGGTGGGCCTTGCCGTCGCGGCTGGCGGGCGAGCCCGACCAGCGCTCCCCGGCCGGGACCGCGCCGAGCACGCCGGAGCCGGGGGCCACCTCGGCGCGCTTGCCGACCCGGGCGCCCGGGAACAGGGTGCTGCGCGAGCCCACGGTGGCGCCCGCGCCGACGCGGATGCGGCCGATGCGCAGCACGTCGCCGTCGAGCCAGTGCCCGGACAGGTCCACCTCGGGCTCCACGGCCGCGCCCCGGCCCAGCTTGAGCATGCCGGTGACCGGGGGCAGCGAGTGCAGGTCGACGTCGGCGCCGATCCTGGCGCCGAGCGCGCGGGCGTAGTGGGTCATCCAGGGCGCGCCCGCGAGCGTGGTGGCGCCGGTGAGGTCGACGATCCGCTCCGCGGCCCACAGCCGCAGGTGGACGCTGCCGCCGCGCGGGTAGTCGCCGGGGGTGACCCCGCGCAGCAGCAGCCGGGCGCCGCCCGCGGCGATGGCCATCCGGCCCCAGGGGCTCAGGACCAGCAGCCAGCCGGTGCCCACCGCCCACCACGGGGTCGTCGGCGCCCAGGCGAGGGTGCCGGTGGCGGCGGCGAGGTTGGCCAGGGCGGCCAGCACCACCACCCAGCGGGCGCCGACGATGGTCAGCAGCGGGACGGTCGCCAGCACCTGCACGACCTGCGCCCGGCGCGGGGTGGGGGTGATGGCGCGCTCGGACTGCACGCCCGCGGCGGCGGCGTCGACCAGCTCGGCCAGCGCGCCCAGGGTGGGGTGCTGGTAGAGGTCGGCGACGGCGATGCCGGGGGCCTGCTCGCGGATGCGGGAGACGAGTTGCGCTGCGGTGAGGCTGCCGCCGCCGTGGTGGAAGAAGTTCGCGTCGGGGCTGCCCGGGGCGACGCCGAGCACGTCGCGCCAGAGCCCGGCGAGCCACTGCTCGGTGCCTGAGAGCGCGTCGGTGTCAGCTTCGGCGGTGTCGAGGTCCAGCGGCCAGGGCAGCGCGGCCCGGTCGACCTTGCCGGAGGTGCGGGTGGGCAGGGTGTCGACCTCGGCCAGCAGCGGCACCAGGGCGGCGGGCAGCTGCCTGCGCAGCGCCTCGACCGCGGCGGCGGCGTCGTAGCCGTCCTGGGTGACGACGTAGCCGACGAGCAGCTGGTTGCCCGCGGCGGTGGCGCGCACGGCCGCGGCGGCGCCCGCCACGCCCGGCAGCGCCTGCAGCGCGGCGTCGACCTCGCCCAGCTCGATCCGGCGCCCGCCCAGCTTGACCTGCTCGTCGGCGCGGCCGAGGAACAGCAGCCCGGCCGCCTCGGCGGTCACCAGGTCGCCGCTGCGGTAGGCGCGCTCCCAGCCCAGGGCGGGCAGCGGGGCGTACTTCTCGGCGTCCTTGGCCGGGTCGAGGTAGCGGGCCAGGCCCGCGCCGCCGATGACCAGCTGCCCGGAGCCGCCCAGCGGCACCGGCTGGTCGTCCTCGTCGACCACGGCCAGCTCCCAGCCGTCCAGCGGCAGCCCGATGCGCACCGGGCCCTCGCCGGTCAACCTGGCGGCGGTGGCCACCACGGTGGCCTCGGTGGGGCCGTAGGTGTTCCACACCTCGCGGCCCTCGACGGCCAGCCGGGCGGCCAGCTCGGGCGGGCACGCCTCGCCGCCGAAGATCAGCAGCCGGACCTCGGCGAGCGCCTCGGCGGGCCACAGCGCGGCCAGCGTCGGCACCGTGGACACCACGGTGATCTCCCGCTCGACCAGCCACGGGCCCAGGTCGACGCCGGTGCGCACCAGCGCCCGCGGCGCGGGCACCAGGCAGGCGCCGTTGCGCCAGGCCAGCCACATCTCCTCGCAGGAGGCGTCGAAGGCCACCGACAGCCCGGCGAGCACCCGGTCCTCGGGGCCGATCGGCTCGTCGGCCAGGAACAGCCCGGCCTCGGCGTCGACGAAGGCGGCGGCGCTGCGGTGGCTGACCGCCACGCCCTTGGGCTTGCCGGTGGAGCCGGAGGTGAAGATGACCCATGCGTCGTGGTCAGGGGTCGGGTTGCCGGGGGTGCTGCCGCTGTCGAGCAGGGTCGTGATGGCCAGACCCGCGCCGAGGGTGGCGGTGACGGCGGCCTCGCCGAAGACCAGCTCGGCGCGCTCGTCGGGGTCGTCGAAGTCGACCGGGACGTAGGCCGCCCCCGCGGCCAGGGTGCCCAGGATGGCGACGTAGAGGTCGGTGGTGCCCGAGGGCACGCGGACGCCCACCCGGTCGCCCAGGCCCACGCCCGCGGCGCCGAGCGCCTGGGCGGTCCTGGCGACCTCGGCCAGCAGCGCGCGGTAGGTCAGCGCGGTGGTGCCGTCGTCGAGCGCGGGGGCGTCCGGGTGGCGCGCCGCGGTGGCGGCCAGCACGTCGAGCAGGGTGCGCGGGGCGGCCTCGGGCCCGGAGCGGAACACCGCGAGGCCGCGCGCGGCGGCCGCGGCCAGCGGGTCGTCGGCCTGGAGCAGGGACGGCGTGTGCTCGATCACCGTCATCGCTGCGTTCGCATTTCTCACCTTTTCGGTGCGGGGGCAGAGCCTGACCAGCGCACATTACCGGTCGTCACCGCGGCGAGGGCGCCGTGACCGGGGTGTTCGTGGCATGTTTCACACAGATGAGTTACGCGTAACGCTCGGCGCGGCAACGCGATCGCACGTATCGGATTCCGATAGCAGTGCGGATGCCCTTGTGCGGCAGCGCGTCCAGCAGGTATCGGAGTCCGATATCGTGGGCTGATATCTTGGACCGATGGACGTGGTGAAGGACTTCCGCAACGGTGCGCTGCGGCTGCGCGTGCTGCACCTGGCGACCTCGGGGGAGCCGCACGGCGCGGTGTTCACCGAGCACCTGGCCTCGGCGGGGCACAAGGTCTCGCCCGGCACGCTGTACCCGCTGCTGCACCGCCTGCAGGAGGCAGGCCTGCTGAAGTCCCGGTCCGAGGTGGTCGAGGGCAAGCGCGTCGTGCGCTACCGGACCACCAAGCGCGGCCGCAAGTCGCTGGCCGACTGCCGCGCGGTGCTCACCGAGCTGGCCGACGACGTCGCGGACTAGGGCAGGCGAGGGCGGGCGGGTCGGCGCGGCTCCAGCGCTGGCCCTGGTCCGCTCCGGCTGCTTGGCTGGTGCGGTGCGCGACGTCCTCGACGAGCTGACCCGCCTGCGGGCGGCGGGCGAACCGGTGGCCATGGCGACGGTCGTGGCCACCTTCGCCTCCGCCCCCCGACCGCCCGGCGCGGCCATGCTGGTCACCGCTGACGGCGCGGTCGTCGGCAGCGTCTCCGGCGGCTGCGTGGAGGGCGACGTGCACGCGGTGGCACTGGATGTCCTGGCCACCGGGGTGCCGGTGCTTCGCCGCTACGGGGTGAGCGACGACGACGCCCTCTCGGTGGGCCTGACCTGCGGCGGGATCATCGACGTGTTCGTCGAGCGGGTGGACGGCGACTGGGCGCCGGTGGCGGGGCTGGTGGCGGCGGAGGAGCCGGTGGCCGCGGCGGTGGTCGTCGAGCACCCGACCCTGCTGGGCGAGCGCCTGGTGATCACCCCCGGCGGGCACACCGGCGGCACCGGCAGCGCCCGCGTCGACGCGGCGGTGGTCGACGACGCCCGGGGCCTGCTGGCGGCGGGCCGCGACGCCACCCTGCACTACGGCCCGGATGGCGAGCGGCGGGGCGAGGGGCTGTCGGTGTTCGTGCGGTCGTTCGAGCCGCCCGCGCGGATGCTGGTCTTCGGCGCGATCGACTTCGCCGCCGCGATGGCCAGGATGGGCGCCTACCTGGGCTACCGGGTGACCGTCTGCGACGCCCGGCCGGTGTTCGCCACGACCACCCGCTTCCCCGAGGCGCACGAGGTCGTCGTGGACTGGCCGCACCGCTACCTGGCCGCCGAGCTGGCGGCGGGGCGGGTGGACGGGCGCACGGTGGTGACCGTGCTGACCCACGACCCCAAGTTCGACGTCCCCCTGCTGGAGGTGGCGTTGCGCGGCGGGCTGGGGTTCGTCGGGGCGATGGGGTCGCGCCGCACCCACGACGACCGCATCGCCCGGCTGCGCGCGGCCGGGCTCACCGACCGCGAGCTGGCCGGGCTGTCCTCCCCGATCGGGCTCGACCTGGGCGCCAGGACCCCGGAGGAGACGGCGGTGTCGATCGCCGCGGAGGTCATCGCCCGCCGGTGGGGCCGCGACGGCGCCAGGCTCAGCGACGGCGCGGGCCGCATCCACTGATCGTCAGCCACTGATCGTCAGCCACTGATCGTCAGCGCTGCTGGGCCAGCGAGCTCACGCGCAGGTAGCGGGCCAACCACGCGGCGGTGGTCTCGGCGTCGGCCTCGACCAGGGTGTCCGGCACGGGCGCGCGGCGCGGCACGGCCATCGTGCCGCCCTCGACCACCAGCGGCGACGAGGTGTTGTCCGCGGTCAGCAGCGACGTCGTGGCCAGCCCGCAGGCGTGCTCCAGCGACGGCAGCGCGCCCGCCAGCGCCAGCCCGGCGGCGAGCCCCACGCTGCTCTCCACCGCCGACGACACCACGCACGGCAGCCCGCACGCCTCGGCCACGGCGAGCGCCCGGCGCACCCCGCCCAGCGGCGCCACCTTGAGCACGGCGATGTCCGCCGCCCCCGCGACCGCGACCTTCATCGGGTCCTCGGCCCGCCGGATCGACTCGTCGGCCGCGATCGGCACCGACACCCGGCGGCGCACCGCGGCGAGGTCCTCGACCGCGGGGCACGGCTGCTCGACGTACTCCAGGCCGCCCGCGGCCTTCTCCAGCGCCTGGATGGCGGGCACCGCCGCGTCCACGTCCCAGGCGGCGTTGGCGTCCACGCGGATCAGCCCGCCCGGCCCCAGCGCCTCGCGCACCGCCGCGACCCGGTCGGCGTCCTCCGCGAGCGTCGACCCCGGGTCCGCGACCTTCACCTTCGCCGTGGTGCAGCCCGAGGCCGCGACGATCTCCAGCGCCCGCTGCGGGGGGACCACCGGCACCGTGCAGTTCACCGGCACCCGGTCGCGCACCGGCTCGGGCCAGCCCACCTGGGCGGCCTCCAGCGCGCTGAGCAGCCAGGGCACCGACTCGGCGTCGTCGTAGTCGAGGAAGGGGCAGAACTCACCCCACCCCGCGGGCCCGTCGAGGAGCAGCCCCTCGCGGGTGGTGATGCCGCGGAAGCGCGTTCGCATGGGGATGGCGTAGACCTGCACCCCCGTCATCCTGCCCGTCCCCGGGGCGCGCGGCTCAGTACGCTGCGGGCATGCGGTTGATCGAGGACTGGCCGGTGGAGAACGCCGCGGCGGCGGTGGTGCGCGGCGGGGACGTGGTGGACAGCTCCGGCGACCAGGAGCGCGGCTACCGGCTGGCCTCGGTGACCAAGCTGCTGTCCGCCTACGCCGTGCTCGTCGCGGTGGAGGAGGGCGCGGTCGAGTGGGACCAGCCCGCGGGCCCGGAGGGGGCCACCGTCCGCCACCTCATCGCGCACACCGCGGGCTACGCGTTCGACTCCACCGACGTGCAGGCCGCCCCCGGCACGCGGCGCATCTACTCCAACGCGGGGTTCCAGGTGCTCGCGGACACCGTGGCGGAGTCCTCCGGCATCGGCTTCGCGGACTACCTGGCCGAGGGCGTGCTGAAGCCGCTAGGCATGGCGTCGACGGCGCTGGAGGGGCACGCCGGGGCCGGGGCCGTCTCGACGTGCGGTGACCTCGCGGTGTTCGCGGGGGAGTTGCAGAACCCCACGCTGGTGAGCCGCGAGCTGTTCGCGGAGGCCACCTCGGTGGTGTTCCCCGGGCTCAACGGCGTGCTGCCCGGCTACGGCATGCAGAAGCCGAACGACTGGGGCCTGGGGTTCGAGCTGCGCGACGGCAAGTCGCCGCACTGGACGGGCACGGCCAACTCCGCCCGCACCTTCGGCCACTTCGGGCAGTCCGGGACCTTCCTGTGGGTCGACCCGGAGGCCGGGCTGGCCTGCGTGGCGCTGACCGACCGGCAGTTCGGGCCGTGGGCGGTCGAGGCCTGGCCGCCGTTCAGCGACCAGGTCCTCGCCGACCACCGCTGAGGACCGGACCCGATCAGCCCGGCGTGCCGGGGCGCGGCGGGCCGTCGGACTCCGGGGCCGGGTCGGGCTCGACGGCGTGGCGGCCCACCGCCTCCTCCGCCAGCTCCTTGGCCTCCTCGATCGTCTGCTTGCTGTGCTCGGCGAGGTGGCCGTCGGTGTCGTGCTTGCTGAGGTCCACTGCGTCGCTCATGCCCCGGGGGTACCCGGGCCCGCCGCCGCCGAACCCGGCTCAGCCGACCTCGGGCAGCGGCGGGCCCAGCAGGTCGTCGGCGTCGCAGATGCGGTAGGCGTAGCCCTGCTCGGCCAGGAACCGCTGCCGGTGCGCGGCGTAGTCGGTGTCGAGGGTGTCGCGGGAGACCACCGAGTAGAAGTGCGCCTGCCGCCCGTCGCCCTTGGGGCGCAGGATCCGGCCGAGCCGCTGCGCCTCCTCCTGCCGGGAGCCGAAGGTGCCGCTGACCTGGATGGCGACCGAGGCCTCCGGCAGGTCGATGGAGAAGTTGGCGACCTTGGACACGACCAGGGTGCGCAGCTCGCCGGTGCGGAACCGGTCGAACAGCTCCTCGCGCTCCTTGTTCTTGGTCGACCCCTGGATCACCGGGCAGTCCAGCGCCGCGCCCAGCTCGTCGAGCTGGTCGAGGTAGGCGCCGATGACCAGGGTGGGCTCGCCGGGGTGGCGCTCCAGGATCCGCTTGACCACCGGGACCTTCGTCGCCGCGGTGGAGCACAGCTTGTAGCGCTCCTCCGGCTCGGCCACCGCGTACTGCAACCGCTCGTTGTCGGTGAGCGTCACCCGCACCTCGGTGCACTCGGCCGGGGCGATCCAGCCCTGCTCCTCGATGTCGCGCCAGGGCACGTCGTAGCGCTTGGGGCCGATGAGGGAGAACACGTCGCCCTCGCGGCCGTCCTCGCGCACCAGGGTCGCGGTGAGCCCGAGGCGGCGCCGGGACTGCAGGTCGGCGGTCATCCGGAACACCGGGGCGGGCAGCAGGTGCACTTCGTCGTAGACGACCAGGCCCCAGTCTCGGGAGTCGAACAGCTCCAGGTGCTTGTACTCGCCCCCGGACTTGCGGGTGATCACCTGGTAGGTGGCGATGGTGACCGGGCGGATCTCCTTGCGCTCGCCGGAGTACTCCCCGATCTCGTCCTCGGTCAGCGACGTGCGCGCCACCAGCTCGCGCTTCCACTGCCGCCCGGAGACGGTGTTGGTGACCAGGATCAGCGTGGTGGCCTCGGCCTTGGCCATCGCCGCCGCGCCGACGAGGGTCTTGCCCGCGCCGCAGGGCAGCACGACCACCCCGGAGCCGCCCGCCCAGAACGACTCGGCGGCCAGCCGCTGGTAGTCGCGCAGCTGCCAGCCGTCCTCGGCCAGCGCGATCGGGTGCGCCTCACCGTCGACGTAGCCCGCCTGGTCCTCGGCGGGCCAGCCGACCTTGAGCAGCACCTGCTTGAGCCGCCCGCGCTCGCTGGGGTGCACGACCACGGTGTCGTCGTCGATGCGCGCGCCCAGCATGGGGTTGATCTTCTTGTTGCGCAGCACCTCCTCCAGCACCGCGCGGTCGTGGGAGACCATCGTCAGCCCGTGGGCGGGGCTGTTCTGCAGGGTCAGCCGCCCGAACCGGCCCATGGTGTCGACGATGTCGATCAGCAGCGGCTGCGGCACCGGGTAGCGGGAGTAGGTCGACAGCGCGTCGACCACCTGCTCGGCGTCGTGGCCCGCGGCGCGCGCGTTCCACAGCGCCAGCGGGGTGATGCGGTAGGTGTGCACGTGCTCGGGGGCCCGCTCCAGCTCGGCGAACGGCGCGATGGCGATCCGCGCCTCGCCCGAGCGCTCGTGGTCGACCTCCAGCAGCAGCGTCTTGTCGGACTGCACGATCAGCGGACCGTCGGTCACGGTGTGCTCGCTCCTCGCTCGGGGTGGGCGGTGGACCCGCGGGGGGATCCAGTCTGCCAAACACCGCAGGTGGGCAGCTTAGTCCCGTCCACTACCGTGGCGCCGTGGCTGACGAGGGGGAGCGACCGGCGCGCAAGCGCTTGCCGGGCTGGGCGGTGGCGGCGAGCACCGCGGCCGTGTTCGTGGTGGCGTTCCTGCTCATGCGGCTGTTCTCGGTGGGCGAGCCGTCGCTGGCCGCGGGCGGGTGCGCGGCGGTGAGCGGGGCCGCGGCGGACGCCGAGCTGACCGCGCTGGACTGCGACGACGACGGCGCCTCCTTCACCGTCGTCTCCACCGGCGGCGCGCCGGGGTGCCCGGACGGGGTGTACCGCGAGCTGACCTCCGCCGGGCAGCACTACTGCCTCATGCCGAACTTCAAGGCGGGCCGCTGCTACGCCCCCGACGACGAGAACCGCTCCCTGGTGCTGTCCGACTGCGCCGCCGACGACGCCTTCCGGGTCACCGAGGTGCGGCAGGGCGCCACGGACGCGGGCGCCTGCCCCGGCGGCAACGGCCTGGACTACCGCGAACCGCCCGTCGTCTTCTGCGTGCAAGCCCCCTGACGCACGTATCCCGGCCCGCCCGCACCGGGATAAGGTGCGATGCTCAACCTCCTCCAGCCGCAGGGGTGCCACCGATGTCGAACCCGCAGCAGCCGCAGGACCCGCCGACCCCGCCCATCGGGCTGGAGCTGCCGGTGCGGCTGGCGGAGGTCGACGAGGAGCCGGTGGTCGACCCGGCGCGGCGCAAGCGGCTCGCGCTGGTGGCCGGGGTCGTCGCGGCGGTGGCCCTGGTGGCGTTCTTCGGGCTGCGCCCGGTGCTCTTCGGCGCCGCCGGGGCCGAGCCGGGCGACTGCGTGGTGGTGACCAGCGTCTCCGACGCCGACGTCGACCCCCTGGACTGCGCCGACCCGCGCGCGGTGTTCCAGGTGGCCGAGCGGCTCGACTCGTCCGCGGCGACCTGCCCGCGCGGCAACTACGTGCGCTACGCCGAGGGCGGCCGGTCCTCGGACTTCTCGCTCTGCCTGGTGCTCAACACCCGGGTGGGCGACTGCTTCACCGACCTGGCGGGCCCCTCCGACCGCATCGCCAGGGTCGACTGCGCGGGCGCCGCCGTGCGCGTCACGGCGGTGGTCGACGGCGACCCGGCCGCCGACTGCGCCGAGGGCGGCGAGCCGGTCCAGTTCTACACCGCCCCGCCCCGCACCATCTGCGGCGCCAAGCCCTGAGCCGGTTGTCGTCACGGCCGGGTGGCGGTTGGTCCAAAACCACCTCGGTTGTCGGTGTCGCCCGCTAAATTCCGCTACGCGCGGTAGCTCCGGTGGGAGCTGCCCCCGTTCAGCGAGAGTTCAGAGGTGCACGATGACCAACCCCCAGCCGCCCGCGGGTCCGCCCATGCCGCCGCCCCAGGGTCAGCCGTACCCGCCCCAGGGGCTGCCGCAGCACCCGCCGCAGGGTCAGCCGGTGTACCCGCCGCAGGGGCAGCCCCCCTTCGACCAGGGCCAGCAGCCGCCCGCCCCGCAGGGCGCGCCCGTCCCGATGCCGCCGCCGGGTGAGCAGCCGCAGCAGAAGAAGCCGAAGAAGGTGCTGCGCGCGCTGGTCGGCATCGGCGTGGCGATCGTGGTGGCCGTCGGGTTCGCCGTGCTCCGCCAGGTGATCTTCGCCCCGACCGGGGCGGACGTGGGCGAGTGCATCAAGGTCGTCGACGCCAGCACCGACGACGCGAAGATCGACACCGTGGACTGCGGCACCGACGAGGCCGTCTACGTCGTGGCGAAGAAGCAGGACTCCGGCTACGCCACGTGCAGCGGCGGCGCGTACGAGACCTACTCCGCCCGCGGCCGCGGCAGCTCCGGGTTCACCCTGTGCCTGGCGCTCAACGCCGAGAAGGGCGAGTGCTTCAACGACCTGGACTCCCCGGAGAAGGCGCGCAAGGTCGACTGCGCGAGCAACCCCCAGGTCACCGTGCTCGACGTGATCACCGGCCAGAGCGACGAGCAGGCCTGCGCCGAGGTCGCCGACGTCACCGGCGCCCTGGCCTACACCGAGCCCGCCAAGGTCATGTGCGTCAAGCTCGCCTCCTGACCCCGCAGCGCAGCGCCCCCGCCCTGGACGACCGGGACGGGGGCGCTGCGCTGTCTGGAGTTCTGGGCTGCCTGGGGTTCGGCGCTACCTGTGGGGTCAGCGCGTGGCGGGCTCCGCCGCGGGGGCGGGGGTGCCCTGGAGCAGGCCCGCCACCTTCGCGCGCAGCTCGACGAACTCGTCGCTGGCCCGGGTGGTGATCTGGTCGCGCTCGGCGCCCAGCTCCACCGGCAGCTGCGCCACCACCGTCGCGGGCGACTTCGACAGCACCAGCACCCGGTCGGCCAGGTAGACGCTCTCGTCGATGTCGTGGGTGACCAGCAGGACGGTGGTGTCCTGCTCGCGGCGCACCCGCAGCAGCAGGTCCTCCAGCTCGAACCGGGTCTGGGCGTCGACCGAGGCGAACGGCTCGTCCATCAGCAGCAGCGCCGGGCGGTAGGCCAGCGCGCGGGCGATGGCCACCCGCTGCTGCATGCCGCCGGAGAGCTGCCAGGGGTACTTGCGCCCGGCCCCCTCCAGGCCCACCGAGGTCAGCGCCTCCGCGGCCCGGGCGGCCCGCTCGGCGCGCGGCAGCGACCGCAGCGGGAACTCCACGTTCTTCTGCACCGACAGCCACGGGAACAGCGACCGGCTGTAGTCCTGGAACACCACCGCCAGGTCGGCGGGCACGCCGTCGACCGGGGTGCCGTGCAGGCTGACCCGGCCCCGGCTCGGGGTGACCAGGCCCGCGATGGTGCGCAGCAGGGTCGACTTGCCGCAGCCGGACGGGCCCACCACGCACACCAGCTCGCCCGCGGCGACGGTGAAGCCCAGGGCGTCGATCGCGGTGTGCGGGCCGTCCTTGCCCGGGTAGGTGTGGCCGAGGTCGGTGACCTCCAGCATGGTGCTCACGTCAGCCTCCGGTGGCGAGGGTCTGTGCTTCCAGCGAGTGCCGGGGCTGCCAGGCCAGGGCCCGGCGCTCGGCCAGCAGGAGCAGCGTGTTGAACAGGTAGCCCAGGACGCCGAGCAGCACGATCCAGGCCCACATCGTCGGCAGGTCGTAGTCGCGCTGGGCGGTGAGCAGCTGGTTGCCGATGCCGTCCTCGGAGCCGACCAGCTCCGAGACCACCATCAGGATCAGCGCGATGGACAGGCTCAGCCGCAGGCCCGCGAAGACCTTCGGCAGCGCGGCGGGCAGCACCACGCCCAGCAGCCACTGCGCCCGCGACAGCCGGAACGCCCTGGCCGTGTCGACCTTGGTGGCGTCCACCGAGCGGGCGCCGTCGACGGTGTTGAGCAGCACCGGCCACACCGCGCCGAAGACGATGGTGGGCAGCTGCATGGAGGTGACGCCGATGGTGGCGGCGAAGAACGGCACCAGCAGCGGCGGCGGGATCGAGCGCATGAAGGTGAACACCGGCCCGAGCAGGGCCATCGCCAGCGGCGAGCGGCCGAGCGCGATGCCCAGCGCCACCCCGAGCACCCCGGAGAGCAGGAAGCCCAGCAGCATCCGGCCCACCCCCGGCACCACGTGCTCGCCGAACAGCGGGGAGAACCACAGCCCGCCCGCGGCCTCGGCGATGGTGCTCGGCGGCGGGAAGAACACGTCGTCGGCGGCCCGGGTGGCCAGCTCCCACAGCAGCACCGCGACCACGAACACGACCCAGCGCTGGGCGGCGCCCTTGAGCAGGTTCACCGCCCACCCCCGCGCGCGTTCCAGGCGAAGAGCCGGTCGTTGAGCTTCTCCAGCCCCGCGTTGGCCGCGTAGCCGAGCACGCCCGCCAGCACGGTGCCCGCGAGCACCACGTCCATCTCCGCCGCCCCCTGGCTGGCTTCCATGATCGTCTGGCCGAGGCCGATGGTGCCGCCGGAGAACAGCTCGACGCTGACCACCACCGCCAGCGCGATGGCGGTGCTCAGCCGCACCCCGGTGAGCACGAACGGCGCCGCGCTCGGCAGCGCCACCCGGCCCAGCACGCCCAGCCTGCCCACCCCGAAGGCGCGCGCGGTCTGCACGTGCAGCGGGTCGAGCTCGTCGAGGGCGTAGACGGTGTTGAACAGGATCGGCCAGACCCCGCCGAAGACGGCCAGCACGATCTTGGTGTCCGGGCCGGTGCCGAAGGTCAGCAGGGCCAGCGGGATGAGCGCGACCGAGGGGATCGGCCGCAGGAACTCCACCAGCGCCATGACCGCGCGGCGCACGACCGCGGCGCTGCCGAGCACGAGCCCCGCGGGCACCGCGATCGCGGTGGCCAGCACCACCGAGATCAGCGTGGCCAGCGCGGTGGCGACCAGCGCACGCAGGAAGTCGGCGTCGCCGAGCAGCCGCACCAGGGTCACCAGCACGACCGACGGGGGGCGCAGGTAGTTCTCCGGGACCAGGCCGGACCGGCTGACCGCTTCCCAGACGAGGAAGAGGCCCGCCAGCCCGGCCAGCCCGGCGGTGAACCGCGAACCGAACCGCACGTCAGCTACCGGCGGTGGCGCCCGTGTTGGGGATCATGGTGGACACGTCGAGCTCGCCCTTGATCACCCCGAACTCGGTCATCAGGTTCGCGACGCGCTGGATGCGGTTGGCCTCCAGCGAGGTCGAGTAGGTGGAGATGGTGACCAGCTTCGCCGTCTGCGGGTCGACCTTGGCGTACTTGACGAACATCTCCTCCATCTTCGGCCGGTCGGTGGCCTGCGACTGCGCCCTGGCCAGGCCGCGCTGGAACGCCGCGATGGTGTTCGGGCTGGTGGTGGCGAACTTGCCGTTGCCGCTGATGGCCACGTAGCCCGACATCGGGATCTCCGCGGTCGGGCCGGAGGCGCCGTCGAACACCGGGGTCGCGCCCAGCTGCTTCTCCGCCACGGTCACCCACGGCTCGACGACGACGGCGCCGTCGACCTCGCCGTTCTGCATCGCGGTGATCATGTTCGGGAACGGCATCTCGATCCAGTTGACCTGGGTGTAGTCGACGCCCTGGGTCTTGAGCACCGACATCGGGGCCAGGTCGGTCATCGAGTTCTTCGCGGTGATGGCGATCTTGCGGCCGGGGGCGTCCGACGGCTTCTTCATCGTCGAGTTCGGCGGCGACACCACGACCAGGTGGCCCGGCTTGGCGGCCAGCGCGTCGGCGACGATCTTGAAGTCGGCCACCCGCTTGCTCTGCGCGAGCAGCGGCGCGGGGTAGGAGGCGAAGGCGATGTCCAGGTCGCCGTTGAGGATGCCGCTGATCGCCGCGGGGCCCGAGCCCATCACGACCGGCTCGACGTCGAGGCCCTGCTCCTTGAAGTAGCCCTGCTCGACGGCCAGGTAGAACGGCGCCACGTCGACGACCGGCAGCACACCCACCTTGATCTTGGCCTTCTCGACCGCGCCGGTGCCCTGCGGCGCTGCCGTGCTCCCGGCGTCGTCGCCGCCGAGCAGGCCGCAGCCGCTCAGGGTGGCGAGCAGGGTCATCGCCAGGGCGGCGATGGGCAGGCGGGCACGGGCCCGTCCGCGGGTGTTGCCTCGAAGCATTGCAGCCTCTCCTCGTAGGAGCGTGGGGATGGGGGGCGGCTCTTTGCCCCTGGACACCGAGTCGCACTGTAGAGACTTGGCATGCGGGTCACAATGAGTGCGCACAGGATGTCGTGCGGTGAACTCTCTCACTGAATCGGGTACACCTGTTGCCCCGTACGGACGAATCACAGACCCGCCCTGACCTGGGTTTTACTGTCCGTAGCAGGTTTTCGGCGTTACCCGAATTGACTGGTCCATACGGGTGATAACCCCCCTACGGTAAACCGCGTTTACTTCACCCTGGTGCGATAACGTCCGCCACTGGTGATCATCACGTCCGGTGACGATGCCCTGGAAGGGTTACGTCCCGCCCCAGACTTCGCTACCTTCTGTGCGCACAGCCAGGAGTACGCTCAGCGCGGCAGCACGGAGACCGCGGGCCGCACGGCCGCGTCCTCGTGCTGTGGTGCGTGTCCGGATCGGGGCCCCACCTCGACGGGCGGTTCAAGTGCAGGGAGAGTGCTGGCAGTGCCCGACCACAGCGGTGGGCCCACCGCGTCCGAGGTAGAGGCGGGCGCGGCGGCCAAGGCGAGGAGCTCCGGTCGCAAGATCGTCGAGGGCGGCTCGCGCTGGCGGCTGCGCAACTGGCGGCTGCGCACCAAGCTGATCGCCGTCCTGCTGGTCCCCATCCTCACCGCGATCGCCCTCGGCGTGCTGCGCGCGGCGGGCGAGCTGGAGCGGGCGGGCACCTTCGGCGACGCCTCCACCAGCATCTCGGCCACCCTCGACGTGGTGTCGCTGGTGCACGACCTGCAGAACGAGCGCAGCCTCGTGGTGTCCTACGTCGCCGCCGGGCGCCAGGGCGACACCGCCCAGATGCGCGCGCAGATGACCGCCACCGACAGCGGCCTCAACCGCCTCCAGCAGGCCGCGAGCGGCACCGACACCCCCAACGGCCCGCTGCTGGGCAACCTCACCAGCAGGCTCGGCGCGGTCGGCGCCGTCCGCGAGGCGGCGCTGTCGAGCGCCTACCCCGACGTCGCCGTCTACGGCGCCTACACCTCGCTGCTGGAGACCGTGCTGTCGGCGGGGGCGGAGTTCACCTCCACCCTCGGCCAGCCCGAGATCTCCCGGCTGGGCGCTGCCTCGCTCGGCATCGTGCAGGCCAAGGAGTTCCTGAGCAGGCAGAACGCCATCCTCATGATCGCCGCGGCGCGCGACGCGTTCCCCTCGGGCATGCAGGACCAGGCGCGCGCCGCCGAGGCCTCCTACAACGCCGCGATCGCCAACTTCCGCTCCAACGCCGACTCCACCGAGCAGCAGTTCTTCGCCGACACCTTCTCCGGCAAGGAGGTCGACGGCCGCGAGGGCATCGCCCAGGGCGCGCTGAACAACGCCGACGCGGGCCGCCCGCTGGCCATCCCGGTCGCGGACCTGGTCAACGACGCGCGGGTCACCGCGGACTCCATGCGCAAGGTCGAGCGGGTGCTGCTGGACAAGCTGCGCCAGACCGCGGACTCGCTGGCCTCGGACGCGGCGTTCAAGGCCTGGCGCGACGCGGCCATCGTGCTGCTGGCCATCCTGGCCGCGCTCGGCGTCACCGTCCTGGTCGCCCGCTCGCTGCTGGTGCCGCTGCGCGTGCTGCGCCGCGACGCGCTGGACGTGGCGAACCGGCGGCTGCCGGAGACGGTGCAGCGCATCCTGGCCGACCCCGACCCGGTGGAGGCCTCGAAGTCCGCCGTCGACCCGGTGCCGGTGTTCACCAGGGAGGAGACCGGGCAGCTGGCCCGCTCCTTCGACGCGGTGCACGACCAGGCGGTCCGGATGGCGACCGAGCAGGCGCTGCTGCGCGACAACATCAACTCGATCTTCGTCAACCTCTCCCGCCGGTCGCAGACCCTGGTCGAGCGCCAGCTGTCCCTCATCGACCGGCTGGAGCAGGACGAGCAGGACCCCGACCAGCTGGCCAGCCTGTTCGAGCTGGACCACCTGGCCACCCGGATGCGGCGCAACTCCGAGTCGCTGCTGGTGCTCTCCGGCTCCGGCCTGTCCCGCCAGCTGTCGCGGCCGGTGCCCGCCGCCGAGGTCGTCGGCGCGGCGGTCTCCGAGGTCGAGCAGTACGCCCGCATCGAGGTGCTCTCCGCCCCGGAGATCTCCGTGCAGGGCCGCGCGGTGTCCGACCTGGTGCACCTGATCGCGGAGCTGCTGGACAACGCGACCTCCTTCTCCGAGCCGGAGAAGAAGGTCTACGTGCGGATGGCCACCACCCGCAAGAAGGAACTGGCCATCCAGATCACCGACTCCGGCGTCGGCATGACCGCCGACGAGATCGAGCAGACCAACTCCCGGCTGGCCGACCCGCCCGACCTCGACGTCGCGGTCACCAGGCGGATGGGCCTGTACGTGGTCGCCCGGCTGGCCAAGCGGCACGACATCAAGGTGCGGCTGCGCGACAACGAGGACATCGAGGGCGGCCTGATCGCCCGCATCACCGTCCCCGCCGCCCTGGTCACCAGCGGCTCCGGGCACACCAGCACCATCCAGCAGACCCCGGGCCTCGGCGACACCGCGGTCAAGGCCAGCGGCATCGCGGGCGCCTTCGGCGGCGGCGGTCGCGGCGGCGCCGCGGCGGGCCCGCGCTCGGAGGGCGGCATCCTCGCCGAGTCCCCGGTCGAGCGCTCCGCCGACGACCTGGCCGGGTTCCCCGCCTTCGAGCCGCAGTGGGGCGGCGCGGGCGGCATCGAGGACACCGGCGGCTGGGGCCCGCCCGCCGACCCCGCCGAGGTGGCGGCCAAGCTCAACGGCCACGGCTTCGACTTCTCCGGCGGCCCGTTCAGCCCCTTCGCCGCCGACGGCGACGGCGCCGACGACCGGGCCCCCGGCGACGACCGCGACGACCGCGACGATGACCGAGCGGGCGACTACGCCGACGAACCGCTGGAGGAGCCCGCGGGCACCCCGGACGGCGGCCTGACCGACAGCGGCTACGACCTGTTCGCCTCCGCCACCCCGGTCGAGGCCGACGAGGCGGGCGACACCGCCGCCGAGGAGCACTACGCCCCGGCCAACGGCCACATCAACGGCTTCGGCGACGGCGGGTTCGACCCGTACTCGCCGTTCACCCCGCGGACCGGGGGCGCGCCGGAGCGGCCGCAGCCCGACCGGTCCCTCGACGCCCCCACCGAGCGGCTGCCCATCTACGAGGCGGTCCTGTCGCAGTGGTTCGAGGCGTCGGACTCGACCTCCAGCCCGCACCCGCTGGCCGGGGGCGAGCCGGACGGGCGCGACCAGGGCGAGGCCGAGCCCGGTCCCGCCGAGGACGACCAGCGGCCCGCCGCCGAGCCGGAGCGGGTCGCGGCCGAGGAGGTCTCCGCCGCCCGCGCCGCCGCCTGGCAGTCGCCCGGCGACGACGGCTGGCAGCGGGCCAAGGCACTGCTCGACACCAGCGCCGACGCGATGACCAGCGCCGGGCTGCCCAAGCGGGTCCCGAAGGCGCACCTGGTCCCGGGATCGGCCGCACCACGGGAGGAGGCCGCTGAGCAGCGCACCGCGGCCCCTCAGCTCCCGCCCCGCACCGCGGACGCCGTCCGCGGGCGCATGGCCAGCTTCCAGCAAGGGGTGAGGCGGGGGCGGCACGCCCTCGTCGACGCCTACCCTGGAGACCAGACCGGTTCCGCAGAGGGCCGCCAAGACGAGGAGCAGGAGTGACGACCGCGTCCGTTCACCAGCCCGGCAGCTTCGGCTGGCTCATCACCGATTTCGTCCGCCAGGTGCCCGGCGCCGCGCACGCCGTGGTGGTGTCCGCGGACGGCCTGCTGCTGGCGGGCTCGCAGGGCCTGCCGCGCGACCGCGCCGAGCAGCTCTCCGCCGTCGCGTCCGGCCTGGTGAGCCTGACCGCGGGCGCCGCGCGCTGCTTCGAGGCGGGCGGGGTCAACCAGACCGTGGTCGAGATGGACCGCGGGTACCTGTTCCTGATGTCGATCTCGGACGGCTCGTGCCTGGCGGTGCTGGCCGCCCCGAACTGCGACATCGGCCTGGTCGCCTACGAGATGACGCTGCTCGTCGAGCGGGTCGGCCAGCAGATGACCCCCGAGCTGCGCGCGCAGCTGCAGGGCTCGCAGCGCAGGTAGTGGCGTCGAGGGTGATCAGGCGATGAGTGCCGAGCGGAGGCTGACGGACATGACCGAGCGCGGGTGGGAGAACCTCTCCGACACCGAATTCGGTGAACCGCCGAACCGGTTCGACATCGACGGGTTCCGGGCCAGGCTCTTCGGCGGGCCCAGCGCCACCCTCTACGGCGACCCGGGCAGCGACGCGGGCATCCCGGCGCAGAGCGACTGGGACTCCAAGGAGATCCCGGCCGTGGCCGAGCTGTCCGGGCACCAGCCCGACCACCAGGTCGACCGCGCCCTGTCGGCCTACGCCGAGGGCTACGCCGACGACGGGTACCGCGGCGACGGCTACGGCGACGAGGACTACGGCGCCGAGGACTACGCCGACGACGGCTACCAGCCCTTCGCCGACGACGGCCGCGCCGAGCCGCGCTTCGACGGCGTCGGCGTCGGCGGCCACGGCTTCCACGACCCGGCACCGCACGAGACCGGTTCGCTGGTCCGCCCGTACACCAAGACGGGGGGGCGCACCCGCTCCGACTACGATCTGGCGATCGAGGCCCTGGTCTCCACCAGTGAGCGCGGGCGGGTCCCCGATGCCGCGGTCCGCCCGGAGCACCGGTCCATCTGCGGGCTGTGCCTGGACACCCGCTCGGTCGCCGAGGTCGCCGCCCACCTGCGGCTGCCGCTGGGCGTCGCGCGGGTGCTCATCGGCGACATGGCGGGCATGGGCCTGGTCTCGATCCACCAGAGCGGCATGGTCGTGGGCGACCGGCCGTCGATCGAATTCATGGAAAGGGTGCTCAGTGGGCTCCGCAGGCTCTAGTCCCCTCAGCGCGCGCGGCGCGGCCCCGCAGCCGACCACCTCGGCGAAGATCGTCGTCGCGGGCGGGTTCGGCGTCGGCAAGACGACCCTGGTCGGGTCCGTCTCCGAGATCGTCCCGCTGACCACCGAGGCCGTCATGACCGAGGCGTCGGTCGACGTCGACGACCTGTCGTCGACCCCGAACAAGGTCACCACCACGGTCGCCATGGACTTCGGCCGCGTCTCGCTGGACTCCGACCTGATCCTGTACCTGTTCGGCACCCCCGGCCAGCACCGGTTCTGGTTCATGTGGGACGACCTGGTGCGCGGCGCGATCGGCGCGATCGTGCTGGTCGACACCCGCAGGCTGGCCGACGCGTTCGCCTCGATCGACTTCTTCGAGGACCGCGGCCTGCCCTACGTGGTGGCGCTGAACTGCTTCGACCGGGTGCTGCACCACCGCATCGACGACGTGCGCGACGCGCTGACCGTCGAGCCGTCGGTGCCGATCGTGACCACCGACGCGCGCGACCGCGACTCCACCAAGGAGACGCTGATCACCCTCGTCGAGCACGCGATGCAGCAGCGGATGTCGCGGGCGGGCTGAGCGCCCGCCCCGCCACCGCGGGCGACCGCGGCAGGCCCGTCCCGGACCCCCGGGGCGGGCCTGCCGCCGTTCAGCCCTCCTCGACCAGCGCGGCGCTGGTGATGCGGTGCAGCGGGAAGCGGCGCAGGTCGTCGCTGTCGGGGTCGGTGCCCTCCAGGATGCCGCCGCCGACCCTGGTGGGCGCCACGACCCGCTGGCTGGCGACCCCGTGCGCGTCGACCAGCCCGATCCACACCCGCCTGCCCGCCCTGGCCGCCTCCTGGAGCAGGGCGAGGGTGTCGGCGGTGCCCGCCGCGCCGCTGGGCCGGGCGGAGACCGCGCGGCCCCGGCGGCTGTCGGCGGCCCGGTCGCCCGCGCGCATCGCCTGCACCATGTCCAGCAGCTGCTCCGGGCCGGGGGTCCTGGCCACCGCCCGGCGCAGCGCCCTGGCCGGGGCCTGCACCCGCCTGCCCGCGGCGCGCAGGTCGACGACCTCGCCGTCGGTGCCCTCGGCCACCGGGGCGAACCCGGCCGCGCGCAGGTCGTCGAGGATCTCCAGCAGCGGCAGCGGGCTCACCAGCACCGTGGGGGCGATCCGGCGCAGCTGCGCCCCGGCGGCGACCGGGTTGGCCAGCACCTCGGCGATCAGGGCCGGGTCGTCGCAGCGCAGGAAGCTGGTGGTGGAGCCGCCGCGCAGCCTGCCGTGGCGGCGGGCCACGTCGTCGACCAGGTACTCCAGCGACTGCGGCACCGGGGTCTTGGAGCGGGTCTTGAACAGCTCGTGCAGGTCCGCGGCGGAGCGGCCCGCGTCCAGCGCCCGGCGGATGGAGGTCTCGCTGACCCGGTAGACCGTCGCCGACCCGGCGGACTCCACGTCGGCCACCTCGTCGATCAGCGCGGCCAGGTGCGGCTCCAGCGGGCCCGGCGCCACGACGGTGAGGTCGGCCTGCACGAGCACGTGGTCCACCGGCTCGGGCAGCGCGTCGGTCATCCGCTTGGCGGCCGCGGCGGCGCCCTCGGCCACCAGCACCCGGCCGGGGCCGCTGAGCGCGCCGAGCGCCACCACCCCCAGGGTGGTCGCCTCCGCCAGCGCCCAGCGCACGACCTCGTCGCGCAGCCTGCCGCCGCGCCGGGGCGCCCGCCAGGCCAGCAGGGCGGCCACGTCGTCGGGGTCGGTGACCGCGGTGCCGGGCGGCAGGGCGGCCAGCACGTCGAGCACCCGCAGCCGCTCCACCGGGGCGATCGGGCGGCGCAGGTCGTCCGACAGCGGGGCGAGGATCTTGTCCTTGGCGTCGCGCAGCCCGCCCAGGCCGGGCAGCCGGGGCAGGTCCAGCCAGGCCGCGGCCAGGGTCGACCAGCGGTTCGCCGGGCCCCCGGCCAGCCACAGGTCGGCGTGCTGGGTGGGCACCCACTCCGGGGAGGACGCGGACTCGCTGTCGGCCACCAGCGAGGCGGCCACCGCCACCTCCACCAGCAGCACCGCCTCGTTCTCCGGCAGCTCGGTGGCCTTGGCGACCCGCTTGACGTCGCGCACGCCCAGCCCGCCGGACTTGAGCACGGGGGCGGGCTCGGCCGACCACAGCCGGATCAGGGCCTCGGTGCGCCGGACCAGCTCCAGCGCCGCCCCGCCCGCGGTGGAGTCGACCAGCGCCACCTTGCGGTGGGTGGTGCGCAGCGCGGGCTCCTCGGCCGAGACCGCCGAGCCGCCCGCCAGGGTGCCGCGCAGGGCCGCGCCCACCTGGGCGGGCAGCTCGACGGTCTCGGCGTCGACCCTGGTCAGCAGGCCGCGGGCGAGCAGCCGCTGGATCGGCGTGCGCGCCCGCTCCAGCGGCAGCACCTCGGCGGCGTCGCGGGTGCGCCCGACCGGGCGCGAGCCCGCCAGCGCGTCGAGCACCTTGCGCTCGTCCTCGGGCAGCCCGGCGAGCAGGCCGGGCACGTCGACCCCGTCGAGGTCGGGCTTGGGCCTGCCGAGCGCGGCCGCCGGGCCCGCGGCCTCGCGGGCGGCGGGCGGCAGCGCCACGGCGTCGTCCGGGCCCCAGGCCAGGGCCAGCGAGCGCATCCGCTCGACGGCGGCGGCGACCTGCGCGGGGGTGGCGCCCAGCCGCGCGGTGAGGTCCGCGACGGGCACCGGGGCCTGGTCGGCGCCGGCGGCCAGCAGCGCGTCGAGCACGGCCAGGGTGAAGGTGTCCAGGCCCTCCGCGGCGCGGGCCACCGACGCCCGGGTCGTGGCCCGGGTGGCGAGCACGGCGGTGTCGGCGGGCCGGGGCGTCGCCAGGTCGGGGCGGGCGCGCAGGACGGCGGCCAGCGCCTCGTCGTCCCTGCTGCGCAGCCAGTCGGTGAGCGTGGTGCCGGACACCCTGACCACGGTATACGGCGGGCGGTTCCGGTAACCTCTGGCACTGCCCGGACCAGCAGGCCTGACCCGAGGAGGACCCGTGGCCAAGGTCTCCAAGAAGGACCGCGTCGACCCCGAGTGGCGGGCCGACGACGACGGCGCGCACCCCGTCTCCGAGCTGCACTCGGACCGCCAGGGGGCGCTCTCGCCGTTCGGCGACACCACCTTCCCGCTGGACAGCGTGCCCTACGTGCACCCCACCACCGAGATCAACCGCTGACCCGGGGCGGCCGGAACCGGTCGCATTTGTGACCGGGGTGCGGGGATAGGCTGCGCGGGGGCTCACCGGCCCACAAGACCGATCGGCACGCCGATCGCAGGCACGACGCAGTCTGGAGCGCAGCATGCCCGTCCCCGGTCCCGGCTACTCCATCACCGTCCGGGTCGAGGCGCCCCCGTCGGCGGGCGCCGCAGGCGACCTCACCAGCGCGGTCGGCCGGGTGGGCGGGGTGATCACGGCGTTCGACGTCGTCGAGTCGCACTCCGACCGGGTCGTCGTCGACATCACCTGCAACGCGATGTCGGCCAACCACGCCCGCGACATCACCGACGCGCTCCAGGCCCTGCCCGGCGTGGAGGTGCGCAAGGTCTCCGACCGCACCTTCCTCATGCACCTCGGCGGCAAGATCGAGGTCAGCGCGAAGGTCGCGCTGCGCAACCGCGACGACCTCTCCCGCGCCTACACCCCCGGCGTGGCGCGGGTGTGCACCGCCATCGCGGAAAACCCGGCCGACGCCCGCCGCCTGACCATCAAGCGCAACACCGTCGCGGTGGTCACCGACGGCTCGGCGGTGCTGGGCCTGGGCAACATCGGCCCCGCCGCGGCGCTGCCGGTGATGGAGGGCAAGGCGGCGCTGTTCAAGAAGTTCGCCGGCGTCGACGCCTGGCCGGTGTGCCTGGACACCCAGGACACCGAGGAGATCATCCGCGCGGTCGAGCTGATCGCGCCGGTCTACGGCGGGGTCAACCTGGAGGACATCGCCGCGCCGCGCTGCTTCGAGATCGAGGCCCGGCTGCGCGAGAAGCTCGACATCCCGGTCTTCCACGACGACCAGCACGGCACCGCGATCTGCGTGGTGGCCGCGCTGCGCAACGCGCTGCGCGTCGTGGGCAAGCAGCTGGCCGACTGCAAGATCGTCGTCTGCGGGGTGGGCGCCGCGGGCTCGGCGATCATCCGGCTGCTGCTCCAGCGCGGCCCCGGCGACATCCTGGCCGTGGACGTCGACGGCATCGTCCACTCCGGCCGCGGCGACACCGACGGCAACCTGCGCTGGGTGGCGGCCAACACCAACCGCGAGGGCAAGGCCGGTGGCCTGCACGACGCGCTGGTCGGCGCGGACGTGTTCATCGGCGTGTCGGCCCCGAACCTGTTCGGCGCCGAGCAGGTGGCCACCATGGCCGACGACGCGGTGGTCTTCGCGCTGGCCAACCCGGACCCGGAGATCGACCCGCTGGAGGCCCAGCGGCACGCCGCCGTGGTCGCCACCGGCCGCTCGGACTACCCGAACCAGATCAACAACGTGCTGGCCTTCCCCGGGGTGTTCCGCGGCCTGCTCGACGCCCAGGCGCACGGCATCACCGACCTGATGCTGCTGGCCGCCGCGGACGCGATCGCCGACGTGGTCGACGGCGACCGGCTCAACGCCTCGTTCATCGTGCCCAGCGTGTTCGACGCCGCGGTGGCCCCGGCGGTGGCCGACGCCGTCCGCAAGGCCGCCACCGCCTGACCCGGCGCCCGGCGGCCGGGTCCGCCGGTCGGCCGTAGGCTGGCCGGCGTGGGCGAACTCAGCCACGTCGACGCCACCGGCGCAGCCAGGATGGTCGACGTCACCGACAAACCGGCCACCTCCCGGACCGCGGTCGCCTCCGGCGTGCTGCGCACCACCGAGGAGGTGGTCGACCTGCTGCGCCGCGACGGCCTGCCCAAGGGCGACGCGCTGGCCACGGCCCGCGTCGCCGGGATCATGGCGGCCAAGCGCACCCCCGACCTCATCCCGCTGTGCCACCCCATCGCCATCGCGGGCGTGCGGGTGGAGCTGGACCCGGTGGGCGCGGACGTCCGCATCCGCGCCACGGTGAGGACCACCGACCGCACCGGCGTGGAGATGGAGGCGCTGACCGCCGTGTCGGTCGCCGCCCTCACCCTGCACGACATGGTCAAGGCCGTCGACCCCGCCGCCACCATCGACGCCGTCCGCGTCGAGCGCAAGGAGGGCGGCAAGACCGGCACCTGGGAGCGCCCCGCATGAGCAGGACAGCCCGCGTCATCACCGCCTCCACCCGCGCGGCGCGCGGCACCTACCCGGACAAGACGGGCCCGGTCATCGCGGCCTGGCTGCGCGACCGCGGGTACGACACGCCGGACGCGCGCGTGGTGCCCGACGGCCCCGAGGTCGAGGCCGCCCTGCGCGCTGCGCTGGCCGACGCGCCCGCGGTGGTGATCACGACCGGCGGGACCGGGCTCAGCCCCACCGACCGGACCCCGGAGGCGACGCTGGCCGTGCTGGACCGGCAGATCCCGGGGCTGGCGGACGCCGTGCGCGCCGCCGGGCTGCCCGGGGTGCCCACGGCGGTGCTGTCCCGGGGGGTGGCCGGGGTCGCCGGGGCGACGGTGGTGGTGAACCTGCCGGGGTCCTCCGGTGGGGTGAAGGACGGGCTGGGCGTGCTGGCGGGGGTGCTGGAGCACGCGGTGGACCAGGTCGCCGGGGGCGACCACCCGCGCGGCGGCGAGGCACTGGGCGGCGAGGCGCGGCCGGGCGTGGTGGCGCGGGCGGAGGTGACCGAGGGGGTCATCTCCGCGGCCGAGCACGCGGCGTTGGTGGCCGACCGGGCGGCCGGGGCCGTGGTGACGTTCGAGGGGGTCGTGCGCGACCACGACGGGGGGCGGGAGGTGGCCTCGCTGGAGTACGAGGGGCACCCCTCGGCCCAGGGGGTCGTGGCGGAGGTCGCCGCGGAGTTCGCGGGGCGGGGTGGGCTGCGGGCCGTCGCCGTGTCGCACCGGGTCGGGGCGCTGGCGATCGGGGACGTGGCGCTGGCCGTCGCCGTGTCGGCGGCGCACCGGCGGGAGGCGTTCGTGGCGTGCGCCGAGCTGGTGGACGAGGTCAAGGCGCGGTTGCCGATCTGGAAGCACCAGGTGTTCGCGGACGGTTCCGACGAGTGGGTGAACTGTCCTTGAGGCTTTGCCGGTGACGCCTCGCCTTCGGCGTTGGAAGAGCCCGGTCGTTTGTTTGCGGGCTCGATGTGGTGGTTGCGCTTGACCGGGGCCCCTGCGGCGATCATGTGCTCGGGGTGGGGAAAAGGTGAGGCCTGCGGCCCCACCCCCCGCCGTGGGTAGCACATGATCGCCTCCCCCAGTCAAGCACAACCACCGCATCGAGCAGGGGCGTAGCCGGGCCGCCTGCTGCGTAGGTGGTGGCGTTGTGGGAAAGCGGAGTGGGTGGGGGCGAGGGTTGGCGCCGTTGGCTTCCTGCTGCGTGGGTGAGTGTTGGCCCGGGGATGGGCGGAGCCCCCCGTGCTGGCGCACGGGGGGCTCCGGGGACGGTAGCGCGGGGCTACTGCGTCACTTCGTCGCGATCTTCTGACCCACGAGGATCAGGTTGGGGTCGCTGATGAAGTCCTTGTTCTTCTCCGCCAGGGCCTGCCAGCCGCCGGTGACGCCCTGGGACTGGGCGATCTTGGAGAGGGTGTCGCCCGCGATGACGGTGTAGTCGCCCGCGGGGTTGGAGGTCGCGACCACGGGGGTGGCGGGGGCGGTCCGCTGGACCGGGGCCGCCTTCTTGGTGGTGGTCTTGGCCTTGGCCTTGGGGGTGGCCTTCTTGGCGGTGGTGGTCGACTTCTTGGTGGTGCTGGAGGTCGACTTCTTGGCGGTGCCCGACGACGCGGCGCCGGACTTCTTGCCGCACACCGGCCAGGCGCCGATGCCCTGGGACTGCAGGACGTTCTCGGCCACGCGGATCTGCTCCTCGCGGCTGGCGTTGTGGGCCGAGCCGGAGCCGCCGTTGGCGCGCCAGGTGCTCGGGGAGAACTGCAGGCCGCCGTAGTAGCCGTTGCCGGTGTTGGTGGCCCAGTTGCCACCGCTCTCGCACTGGGCGATCGCGTCCCAGTTCACCGTGTCGGCCGACGCGGGGGTGGCCAGCGCGGCCATCGGGGCTCCGACCGCGACGCCCGCGACGACGACGCGGGCGATGGTGCGCTTGGTGGCGGACGGCTTGCGGTGCTTGCCTCGGTAGGACATTGAGATCTCTCCTCCCGTGCCTGCGGGCCTTGGCCTGCGGGTCGGTCCGGGGTGTCCGGTCCGGCCGGTGTCCTACCGGCGCCACCTCGACCCTGGGGTCGGGCGGTGGTCCCTCGCCCCTGTCCGGAAGTCGCTTTCGCTCGGGGTTGGTTCCCGGGGGCCCGCCGGACAGGGCTTGGCACTGCGGACACCCGGGTCGTGCTGCTCGGTCGGTTTCGGGTCCGACCGAGAAGCGACGGTACGTAACCGCGGGGCCCGCGCCAAACGGAAGAAGGTGTGACCGTCATCACGGTAACGGTGGGCAACCGAGTCCGATCGCCGCCATCGGCGCAGCTCAGAGGCGCGCATCTGCTTGTTACTTGGCCGTGTCCTGTCCGAGATCAATGACTTTCGGTGAGACCTGGCTAACCCTGAACGGACCCGCGCTAGGCCGATCGAGGCGCGCTCAGCCACCGGCGAAGGGCGGCAGGACGTCCACCGAGCAGACGGCGGGCAGGGGGGTGTCGCGGCCCCGCGCCGCCACCCCGTCGACGAGGAAGCTGACCGAGGCGAGCACCCGCGCCATCCGGTCGCCGTGCCTGCGCTCCAGCTCCGCCACCACCGCGCCGAGGTCCACCTCGCCCGCCAGGTCCAGCTCCTCCTCCGGCACGCCCGCGGCCGCCCGCGCGGCCGCGAAGTGGCGCACGCGCACGAGCGCGCCCGTGCCGCGGGCCCCGCCGTGGTCGAGGTCGTCGCGCAGCTCCTGCTCCACCCTCAGCCCCCGATCGCGCTCATCGGCCGGTCGGGCTGGGTGAACCCGCCGCCGTCGATGCCGTGGCCCGCGAGCTTGCCCCACATCGCCGCGCGCCACAGGTCCGCCAGCTCCGCGTCCGAGGCGCCCGCCCGCAGGGGGCCGCGCAGGTCGGTCTCGGTGCGGCTGAACAGGCAGGAGCGCAGCGAGCCGTCCGCGGTGAGCCGGGTGCGGTCGCAGGCGGCGCAGAACGGCCGGGTGACCGAGGCGATCACCCCGACGTCGCCGGGGCCGCCGTCGACCAGCCAGCGCTCGGCCGGGGCCGCCCCGCGCGGCCGGGGCGAGGGGGTGAGGTCGAACCGCGCCCGCAGCAGCTCCAGGATCTCCGCGGCGGTGACCATCTCCGAGCGGTCCCACCCGTGCTGGGGGTCCAGCGGCATCTGCTCGATGAACCGCAGCCGGTAGCCGTGCTCCAGGCAGAACCGCAGCAGGTCGGCGGCCTCGTCGTCGTTGACCCCGCGCAGCAGCACGGCGTTGACCTTCACCGGCGCCAGGCCCGCGGCGTGCGCGGCGGCCAGGCCCGCCAGGACGTCGTCGAGGCGGTCGCGGCGGGTCATCGCGGCGTAGCGGTCGGGCCGCAGGGTGTCGAGGGAGACGTTCACCCGGTCCAGGCCCGCCGCGCGCAGGGCGGGTGCCCGGCGGGCGAGGCCGATGGCGTTGGTGGTCATCGACAGCGACGGGCGCGGGTCGAGCGCCGCGGCCGCCGCGATGATCCCCTCCACCCCCTTGCGCAGCGTGGGTTCGCCGCCGGTGAACCGGATGTCGGTGACGCCCAGCTCGGTGACGGCCACGCGCAGCAGCCTGGTCAGCTCGGCGTCGGTCAGCAGCTCGTCGCCGGGCAGCCAGTCCAGGCCCTCGGCGGGCATGCAGTAGGTGCAGCGCAGGTTGCAGCGGTCGGTCAGCGACACCCGCAGGTCGGTCGCGACGCGGCCGTACCGGTCCACCAGCCTGCGGTCGTCCGGCCTGGGGGTCCGGCTCGGGACGCTGGGGACACCCAGATCGACCATGTTCACCGCTTCAAGGGTAGTCGCCGTGCGTGGCCGCTCGGGGCCCTCTCGGGGTAGGTGCGACGCTTTTCGCCGCTCCGATCCGCAGGTGCGGCAGTATGGTTCCGGGCATGCCGCAATTTCGGTTCTCCGAGGCCGCGCGCCTGCTGGGCGTGAGCGACGACACCGTGCGCCGGTGGGTCGACGCGGGCCACCTCGCCGCAGGGGTGGACGGCGCGGGCCGCAAGGTCGTCTCCGGGGCCGAACTGGCGCGGTTCGCCCGCGCGCAGGCCACCGCCGTGCCGGACCCCACGGGCGTCGGCAGCTCCGCGCGCAACCGGTTCACCGGCCTGGTGACCGAGGTCCGGGCGGACGCGGTGATGGCGCAGGTGGAGATGCAGTGCGGCCCGCACCGCGTGGTGTCGCTGATGAGCGCCGAGGCCGTGCGCGAGCTGGGCCTGCGACCGGGCTCGCTCGCCGTCGCGGTGGTCAAGGCCACCACCGTCATCGTCGAAACGCCCTGAGCCCGTTGCCGCCGAACCCCTTGCGCTGCAACGCACCCAACACCGAACCCGGGAGACCCAGCATGCGCGCCCTCGCCGCCGCCCTCGCCGCCGCCGCGCTCGCCCTCGCCGGGTGCGGCGGCTCGGACACCGGGGCCGCGCCCCAGCAGGCCCAGCCCCGCACCCTCACCGTCTTCGCCGCCGCGTCGCTGACCGAGGCGTTCACCGCGTTGGAGAAGCAGTTCGAGTCCACCCACGCCGGTGTCGACGTCAAGCTCAACTTCGCCGGGTCGTCCGCGCTCGCCCAGCAGATCACCAACGGCGCCGCGGCCGACGTGTTCGCCTCCGCCGACGAGGGCAACATGGAGAAGGTGCAGGCGCAGCAGGCCTCGCCCGCGAGCGTCTTCGCCACGAACAAGCTCGTGATCGTCACCCCGCCCGGCAACCCGGCCAAGGTCAGCGGGTTGGCCGACCTCGCCAGGGGCGGCGTCACCGTGGTGCTGTGCGCGCCCCAGGTGCCGTGCGGGTCGGCCGCGCAGAAGGTGGAGCGGGCCGCCGGGGTGGACGTCAAGCCCGCCAGCGAGGAGCAGGACGTCAAGGCGGTGCTCACCAAGGTGCGAGCCGGGGAGGCCGACGCCGGGCTCGTCTACGTCTCCGACGCCGAGGCGGCCGGGGCCGACGTCACCGCCGTGCGGTTCCCGGAGGCCGACAAGGCGGTCAACAAGTACCCGATCACCGTGCTTACCGATGCCCCGCAGGCCGCGCTGGCGCAGGAGTTCGTCGACCTGGTGCTCGGCGCGCAGGGGAAGGCCGCGCTGGCGCAGGCCGGTTTCGGCGCGGCGTGAGGCGCGCGGGGTCCGGCGCGCTGCCGGGGTTGCTGTGGGTCCCCGCCGCCGCGGCGCTCGCCCTGGTGGTGCTGCCCGTCGTCGGCCTCGTCGCGCGCTCGGACCTCGCCGAGCTGCCGTCGGAGGTGACCAGCCCCGGCGCCCTCGCGGCGCTGCGGCTGTCGGTCGCCACCGCGCTGGTGTCGACCGGGCTGTGCCTGCTGCTCGGCGGTCCGCTCGCCGTGGTGCTCGCGCGGTCGCGGGTGCCCGGCGTGCGGCTGCTGCGCGCCGTCGTGCTCCTGCCGCTGGTGCTGCCGCCGGTCGTCGGTGGGTTGGCGCTGCTGTACCTGTTGGGGCGCAACGGCCTGCTGGGCTCGCACCTGCCCGGCCCGCGCATCCCGTACACCACCGCGGCGGTGGTGGTCGCGCAGACGTTCGTGGCCATGCCGTTCCTCGTGGTGGGCCTGGAGGGCGCGCTGCGCACGGCGGGGGAGCGGTACGAGGCGGTGGCGGCGACCCTGGGCGCGCGCCCGTGGACGGTGTTCCGCCGCGTCACGGTGCCGCTGGTGCTGCCCGCCCTGGGCTCGGGCCTGGTGCTCTCGTTCGCCAGGGCGCTGGGGGAGTTCGGCGCCACGATCACCTTCGCCGGGTCGCTGGAGGGGGTCACCCGGACCCTGCCGCTGGAGGTCTACCTGCTCGCCGAGACCGATGTGGACGGTGCGGTGGCGCTGTCGCTGCTGCTGGTCGTGCTCGCCGTGCTGGTGATCGCGGTGGCGCGGCCCCGGGCGCTGGAGGGCGTGCGGTGAGCGGCCTGCGCGCCAGGGTGCGGCTGCGCCGCGGCTCGTTCGACCTCGACGTCGACGTCCAGGTCTCAGCGGGGGAGGTGCTGGCGGTGCTGGGCCCCAACGGCTCGGGCAAGTCGACGCTGCTCGGCGCCGTCGCGGGCCTGCTGCGCCCCGACGACGGCCTGGTCGAGGTCGGCGGGCGGGTGCTGACCGACACCGCCCGCCGCGCGCACCTGCCGCCCGCCCGCCGCGGCGTCGGCCTGCTCGCCCAGGACCCGCTGCTGTTCCCGCACCTGACCGCGCTGGCCAACGTCGCCTTCGGGCCCCGGGCCACCGGCTCGGGCAGGCGGCGCGCCACCGAGCTGGCCCACCGGTGGCTGGCCGAGGTGGGCGCGGCGGAGTTCGCCCGCCGCAAGCCCGCCGCCCTCTCCGGCGGGCAGGCCCAGCGCGTCGCCCTCGCCAGGGCGCTGGCCGCCGGGCCGGGGCTGCTGCTGCTCGACGAGCCGTTCGCCGCGCTCGACGTCGACGCCGCCCCGGCGCTGCGCGGCGTGCTGCGCCGGGTGCTCGCCGCCGCGGGCCAGACCGCGCTCCTGGTCACCCACGACCCGCTCGACGCGCTCGCCCTGGCCGACCGGGTGGTCGTGCTCGGTGCGGGCCGGGTGGTCGAGGAGGGCCCCACCCGCGAGGTCCTGTCCCGCCCGCGCACGGCCTTCACCGCCAGCATCGCGGGCCTCAACCTCGTCGAGGGCACCGCCACCCCCGAGGGCCTGCGCACCCCCGACGGCACCCGCATCGCCGCCGCGTCGACCCCCGGGCGCGGGCGGGCGGTGGCGGTGTTCCGGCCCGCGGACGTCGCCCTCTACCTCGACCCCGGCCACGGCAGCCCGCGCAACGTCCTGCCCGCCGAGGTCACCGCGCTCGAACCGCACGGCGACACCGTGCGGGTGAAGGTCACCGGGGCCCACCCGTGGCTGCGCGGGCTCGCCGCCGACCTCACCCCCGCCGCCGTCGCCGACCTCGCCCTGGAGCCGGGCACCCCGGTGCACCTGGCGGTCAAGGCCGCCGCGGTCGGGGTGCACCCGGCGCAGCCCCCAGCCGGGACCGCCGCGCCGCAGTAGCGTGCAGCGCATGGGCTGGACGTACCTGATGGACATGGACGGGGTGCTGGTGCACGAGGAGCACCTGGTCCCCGGCGCCGACGAGCTGATCGCGGAGCTCACCGCGGCGGGCAACCCGTTCCTGGTGCTGACGAACAACTCCATCTACACCCCGCGCGACCTGCGCGCCCGGCTGCTGCGCACCGGGTTGGACGTGCCGGAGCGGTGCATCTGGACCTCGGCGCTGGCGACCGCGAAGTTCCTGGCCGACCAGCGGCCGGGCGGGTCGGCGTTCGTCATCGGGGAGGCCGGGCTGACCACCGCCCTGCACGAGGTCGGCTACGTCCTCAGCGACACCGACCCGGACTACGTGGTGCTCGGGGAGACCCGCACCTACAGCTTCTCCGCGATCACCCGGGCCATCCGGCTCATCGAGCAGGGCGCCAAGTTCATCGCCACCAACCCCGACGCCACCGGCCCCAGCCGGGAGGGGTCGCTGCCCGCCACCGGCGCCGTCGCCGCGCTGATCGAGCGGGCCACCGGCCGGTCGCCGTACTACGTGGGCAAGCCCAACCCGCTGATGATGCGCTCGGGCCTCAACGCCCTCGGCGCGCACTCCGAGTCCACCCTGATGATCGGTGACCGGATGGACACCGACGTGCGCAGCGGCCTGGAGGCGGGCCTGCGGACCATCCTGGTGCTCACCGGCATCTCGGCCCCCGACACGGCCGAGCGCTTCCCCTACCGGCCCACCCTGGTGCTCGGCTCGGTCGCGGACCTGGTGGGCCGAACGGCGGATCCGTTCGGCGCCGGATGATCTCCCAGGTCACCGGCGGGGCGGGGGCTGCGCGGGCGGCGCGGGGCTCGCCTATCGTCAACGGGGTGGAGCACGACCCTGCTGAAGCCGGTGTCGCCCGTACCTACGTGGTCGGAGACGTGCACGGGCACCGGGACGAACTGGTCGAGGCCCTGCACGCCACCGGTCTGGTCGACCGCGCGGGCGGCTGGACCGGCGGCACCGACCACCTGTGGTTCCTGGGCGACTTCGTCGACCGGGGCCCGGACGGCATCGGCGTGATCGACCTGGTCATGCGCCTGGGCCGGGAGGCGGCCGAGGCGGGCGGGCAGGTCGAGGCGCTGCTGGGCAACCACGAGGTGCTGCTGCTGGGCATGCACCGCTTCGGCGGCACCGAGGTGCCCTCGGACTTCGGCCCGCGCAGCTTCGCCCGCAGCTGGGAGATGAACGGCGGCCTGCTCTCCGACCAGGAGGGCCTGACCGACGAGCACGTCGACTGGCTCACCACCCGCCCCGTCGTCGCCCTCGTCGGCGACGACCTGCTCATGCACTCCGACACCACCGAGTACTTCTACTGGGGCGACGACGTCGACTCGGTCAACGACGGCGTCCGCGAGGTCCTGCACTCCGACGACATCGTCGAGTGGTGGGAGCTCTGGCGCCGCATGACCACCCGCTACGCCTTCCGCGGCCCCGACGGCGAACGGGCCGTCGACGAGTGCCTGGCGGCCTTCGGCGGCACCATGGTCATCCACGGCCACAGCGTCATCGCCGACCAGGTCGGCCTGCCCCCGGCCCTCATCGAGGGCCCCTACCACTACGCGGGCGGCAAGGCCCTGGGCGTCGACGCGGGCCTGTTCGTCGGCGGCCCCTGCCTCGTCGTCCCCCTCCCCTGGCAGCCCCCCACCCCCGAAGACACCTCCTGGGCGGACGAAGACGACGAGGACGAGGACCCGTCCCCCGAGGACACCGACACCCCTGGGGAACCCGACACCCCCGACGACACGACCAAGCCCGACTAACAGGCAGGGGTCAGTAGCGGGAGTAGGTGCCCGCGGGGACGTAGCGGTCGGTGGGGACGATGACCGAGCCGAGGGGCATCAGGCTGATGGGGACCAGCTTGAAGTTGGCGATGCCCAGCGGGATGCCGATGATCGTCACGCAGAGCAGGGCGCCGGTGATGACGTGGCCGATGGCCAGCCAGAGGCCCGCGAAGACCACCCAGATGACGTTGCCCACGACGGAGGCCGCGCCCGCGTCGCGGCGGGTCTCGATGGTGCGGCCGAAGGGCCACAGGGCGTAGTTGGCGATGCGGAAGCTGGCCAGGCCGAACGGGATCGTCACGACCAGCACGCAGCAGATGATGCCCGCGATGACGTAGCCGACGGCCATCCAGAAGCCGCTGAGGACGAGCCAGACGATGTTGAGGATCAGGCGCACGCCACCCAGTGTCCAGGAAATCCGGGTCCCCCGTCGGGGCGGGCGCCGATCTAAGGTGACGGGGAGCACATCCAGCGCCGGAGGGGACCCGCCATGACGACCGCACTGCCCAGCTACTCCTCCGGCACCTCCGAGGTCCCGCTGCTCGGCGACACCATCGGCGGCAACCTCGACCGGACCGCGGCCGCGCACCCGGACCGCGAGGCCGTGGTGGACCGGGCGACGGGCAGGCGGTGGACCTACGCCGAGTTCGCCAGGGACGTCGACGCGGTGGCGCACGGGTTGCTCGGGCTCGGGGTGGGCAAGGGCGACCGGGTGGGGATCTGGGCGCCGAACTGCGCGGAGTGGGTGCTCACCCAGTACGCCACGGCCAAGATCGGTGCGGTCCTGGTCAACATCAACCCCGCCTACCGCGTGCACGAGCTCCAGTTCGTGCTCAACCAGGCCGGGATCCGCACCCTCATCGCCGCCGAGAGCTTCAAGACCTCCGACTACGCGGGGATGGTCGAGCAGGTGCGCCCGCACTGCGCCGCGCTGCGCGACGTGGTGATCATCGGCACCGGCGCGTGGGAGGCGCTGCTGGCCGCCGGGGGCGACCCGGCCGCCCTCGCGGGCATCGGCGCCACCCTCTCCGCCGACGACCCGATCAACATCCAGTACACCTCGGGCACCACCGGCTTCCCCAAGGGTGCCACCCTCAGCCACCACAACATCCTCAACAACGGCTACTTCGTCGGCGAGCTGTGCTCCTACACCGAGCAGGACCGGGTGTGCGTGCCGGTGCCGTTCTACCACTGCTTCGGCATGGTGATGGGCAACCTGGCGATCACCAGCCACGGCGCCTGCCTGGTGATCCCCGCGCCCGGCTTCGACCCGGCGGCGACGCTGCGCGCGGCGGCCGAGGAGCGGTGCACCTCGCTGTACGGGGTGCCGACGATGTTCATCGCGCTGCTGGCCGAGCCGGGGGTGGACGAGCTGGACCTCTCGGCGCTGCGCACCGGGATCATGGCGGGCTCGCCGTGCCCGGTGGAGGTGATGAAGCAGGTCATCGAGCGGTTGGGGATGGCGGAGGTGACCATCTGCTACGGCATGACCGAGACCTCGCCGGTGTCGACGCAGACCCGCGCCGACGACACCGTCGACCGCCGGGTGTCGACGGTGGGCCGGGTGCACCCGCACCTGGAGGTCAAGGTCGTCGACCCGGACACCGGCACCACCGTGCCGCGCGGGGTGCCCGGCGAGCTGTGCACCCGCGGGTACTCGGTGATGCTGGGCTACTGGGACCAGCCGGACAAGACCGCCGAGGCGATCGACGCCGCCCGCTGGATGCACACCGGCGACCTGGCGGTGATGGACGATGAGGGCTACCTCAACATCACCGGCCGGATCAAGGACATGGTCATCCGCGGCGGCGAGAACGTCTACCCGCGCGAGGTGGAGGAGTTCCTCTACACCCACCCATCGGTGCTCGACGCGCAGGTCATCGGGGTCCCGGACGCCAAGTACGGCGAGGAGCTGATGGCCTGGATCCGGGTGCGCGAGGGCGCGGCGCCGCTGACCGTCGAGGACGTGCGCGAGTTCTGCGCGGGCAAGCTCGCCCACTACAAGGTGCCGCGCTACGTGCACGTGGTCGACGAGTTCCCGATGACGGTCACCGGGAAGGTGCGCAAGGTGGAAATGCGCGCCGCCGCGGTGGAGATCCTGGGATTGGCGGCACCGGAGCAGACCGCCTGAAAAGATTTGTGCGCGCGCAATCACCGGGCAGTGCCCGAGCGGGTGCGCACATTTCGGACGCGCGTGCATCTTGCTGTTGCGGATGGGGTCCGCAAAGGTGGCCGCCGTGCCGCCTTGGGTCGGATAACATGGTCCTGACCTGGGGATTGGCATCGGATGACAAGAAATGAATCGAAATCGGATTTGTGGCGTCCACCTCTTTGACACCTTCGGCACGCGCTGACAACGTGGCTCCATGACCACCTTCCGGGCGCGCGTTCCCTATGCCGAGGCGGCCAAGGCACTGCTGCGCGACACCCTGTTCGACGCGGCGGGAGAACTGCTGCGCCACCGCGGCTGGTCGGACCTGACCATGGCCGACGTCGCCGCCGCGGCCGGGGTCTCCCGGCAGACGCTGTACAAGGAGTTCGGCAGCAGGCCCGCCTTCGCCCAGGAGTACGTCCAGCGCGAGGTCGACCGGTTCCTGCGCGCGGTGGAGGACGCCGTGCGCGACAACGCCGCCGACCCCAAGGCCGCCGTGGCCGCCGCCCTGGAGGTCTTCCTCACCGCGGCCAAGGAGCAGCCGCTGGTGCGCGCGATCGTCGCGGGCGACGGCGGCGACGGGCTGATCTCGCTGGTCACCGACCAGGCCGGGCCGGTGCTGTCGGAGGCGACCACCCGCCTGGCGGTGTGCCTGCGCCGCACCTGGCCGGACCTGCCCGACGCCGACCTGCGCATCGTGGCGGAGAACCTGGTGCGGCTCGCGGTCAGCCACGCCGCCTCGCCGAGCCCGGACCCGGCGGTCTCGGCCCGCTCGGTGGCCAACCTGTTCGGCCCCTACATCGACGTCCTGCTCGACAGCACCCCGTGACCGGCGGCCCGGCCGGGTGGCACCCGGCCGGGCCGCCCGCCCGGGTCCGCCGGCGCCCGCCCGTCCCGGTCGCCGGGAGCACCGCGGCGGCGTCCCTAGACTCGGGTCGTGAGCTTCGCCGTCGGCTTCGACCTGGACATGACCCTCATCGACGCGCGCCCCGGCATGGCCGCGGCGATGCACGCCCTGGGCCGCGAGTCCGGGCTCGCCCTCGACGGGGACCACTTCGCGGCCAACCTCGGGCCGCCGCTGGACATGGTGCTGCGCGGGTTCGAGGCCCCCGAGGAGCGCATCCCCGGCCTGATCGACAGGTTCCGCGAGCTGTACCCGGACGTGGTGATCGGTTCCACGCTGCCGCTGCCCGGCGCCGCCGAGGCGCTGCGCGCGGTCAAGGAGCGCGGCGGGCGCACCCTGGTCGTCACCGGCAAGTACGCGCTCAACGCCCGCCGCCACCTCGACCACTTCGGCTGGGAGGTCGACGCGCTGGCGGGCGAGCTGTGGGCCGACGCCAAGGGCGCGGCGCTGCGCGAGCACGGCGCGTCGGTCTACGTCGGCGACCACGGCGGCGACGTGCTGGGCGCGCGGGCGGCGGACGCGGTCGCGGTCGGCGTGGCCACCGGCCCGTTCACCGCCGAGCAGCTGGCCGAGGCGGGCGCGGACGTGGTGCTCGCCAGCCTCCTGGAGTTCCCCGCCTGGCTCGACGGGTACCTAGCGTCGGCGCACGGTGTCGACGACCGCGACCACCAGCCCCAGCGGTAGCAGCATCGACACCGCCCACAGCCACGGCGCCTGCCCGCCGAGCGCGGCCAGCACGAAGATCGCCACCACGGCGAGCAGGCCGACGGCGAACAGCACGAGCCCGGCGGTGAACGCGCGGCTGCGGCGGGCGGGAGCGGTCATGCGACCAGGATAGTTCGCCCGCCGTGCAACACCGGGCGGTCCCCGCGCGAACTCCCCGGGGGCGAACTCGGCGGCGCGCCCGCCCCGGTGTGCCCTACCCTGGACAGGACGCGTCCAGGGCACGCCCCCCGGGCGCGTCTGCCTTGTGCGGACGCCACCCGCGCTGGGCGCGACGTTTGACGACGAGGGAACGGTGAGATCAGTGCCGACCGGCAAGGTCAAGTGGTACGACTCGGAGAAGGGCTTCGGGTTCGTCACGCAGGACGGTGGCGAGGACGTCTACGTCCGCTCCACCGCGCTGCCCGCGGGGGTCCCCGGCCTCAAGGCGGGCCAGCGCATCGAGTTCGGCGTCGCCGACGGCAGGCGCGGCCCCCAGGCCCTCTCGGTGCGCCTCATCGACGCCCCGCCCTCGGTCGTCGAGGCCCGCAGGCGCCCCGCCGAGGAGCTGCACGGCCTGGTCGAAGACATGATCAAGATGTTGGAGGGCGTCGTCCAGCCCGACCTGGCCCGCAAGCGCTACCCGGACCGGAAGGTGACCAAGCGGATCGCCGAGGTCATGCGCGCGGTGGCTCGGGAGCTGGACCCGTAACGGGGGTGCTTGTCCCGCCTCGCCGGGTCGCCTCGCCTTCGGCTTCGGCTCTGGGAAAGGCCCGGTCGTTTGGTGGCGGGCTCGATGCGGTGGTCCTGTTTGGCCGGGGCCCCTGCGGCGATCATGTGCTCGGGGTGGGGGAAAAGGTGAGGCCTTCGGCCCCACCCCCCGGTCGTGGGTAGCACATGATCGCCTTCCCCGGCCAAACAAGACCACCGCATCGAGCAGGGGCTTAGCCGGGCTTCCTGCTGCGTGGGTGGTGGCGTTGTGGACGAAGACGGCGGCTTGGGTTGGGCGGCTGGCGTTGTCCACAGCCTGCTGAGTTGTGCACAGGGCTTGTGTGGGGCTCGATTTTCGTTGCCCTGCGCCGGTAGCGTTGAAAACAGGGGTCCCCTTGCCCGGGGGACGCCTGCGTGGGCGTGGGGCTTGGGGGCTGGGCTACTCGGGTGGGGTTTCCATGTTCCAGTAGGTCGTCACCAGGGGTTCGATGCCGTTGACGAACTCGACCTTCTGGACCGAGGCCAGCAGGAGCTTCTGGGAGCCCGGGGGCAGGGTCAGGGTGAAGGCGTGCTGGTTGTCGGAGGGGTAGAAGGCCTTGCTGGCACCGTCGACGCGTTGGCCCTGGGCGTCGAGGTAGGAGAAGGCGACCGCCCAGACACCGTCGGAGACCTCGGCGGGGACGGAGATCTGGACGGGCTTGTCGGGGCGGACGCGGAGGGACACCAGGGCGTCGGGGTCGCGGTACTCGCGGCCCTGGGCCAGGTCGAAGCGGAGGTTGGGGCCCGCGGCGGCGGCGTGGCCGTCGGCGTAGAAGGTGACCTCGGGGTCGCTGGGGGCGGCGCAGCCAGCCAGCACGGCGGTGGTGGCGGCCAGGGCTGCGGTGAGGGCTCGGCGCACGGGGGTGACCCTACGGCTGCTGACCTGGGGGGACCGGTGCGGGGGTGGGGCCGCGGCGGGTGGCGGTGGGGCGGGCGGGGCGTTCGCCGCCGAGACCGGGGATCAGGGAGGTGCCGCGGCGGGTGAGCAGGGTCTGGGTGAGGCCGAGGGCGAGCATGGCCGAGACCACCAGGAAGCCGACCCACCAGATCGGCGGGAGCAGCACGCCGACGGCGCCGCCGAGGACCCAGCCGAGCTGCAGGACGGTCTCCGAGCGGCCGAAGGCCGAGGCGCGCGACTCCTCCGGCAGGTCGTCCTGGATGACCGCGTCGAGGCTGTTCTTGGCCAGGGCGGAGGCGATGGCGCCGACCAGGCCGACGACCGCGGCCATGGCGATGCCCGGGGCGACCGCGGCGACCACCGTCGCGGCCAGGCAGCCGATGACGCAGCCCAGCACCAGCTGCTCGGGGCTGCCGGTGTGCAGGCGGGCGCCGATGGCGTTGCCCGCGAAGCTGCCCGCGCCCGCCGCGGCGGCGACCACGCCGAGCAGCAGCAGCTGCTGGAACGGCTCGGCCTCGTTCTGGGCGCGGATGGCGAACGCGGTGAACATCATCAGGAACCCGGTCAGCACCCGCACGGTGCCGTTGCCCCACAGCGACACCACCACGTGCCTGCCCATCGGCCTGCGCTTGGCCTTGGCCGGGTGCGCCTTGAGCGAGGCGGGCACCTCGCCCTCGGTGACCTCCACCCAGGACGGGATGCGCAGCGCCTGCGCCGCGCCCACCAGGCAGACCACCACGGTGAACCACAGCGCGCCCGGTGAGCCGAACAGGTTCGCCAGGCCCGCGGCCACCGCGCCGAACACGGCCCCGGCGACCAGGCCGAACACCGTCAGCCGGGCGTTGGTCTTGGCCAGGGTGATCTCCGGCGGCAGCACCCTGGGGGTGATCGCCGCCTTGAGCACGGTGAACGACTTGGACAGCACCATCTTGCCCAGCGCCGCCGGGTAGAGCAGCCAGTCGTCGAAGTGCAGGGCCATGACCAGGCACATCAGCGCCTGGCCGAGCGACACCGCGCACATCGCCAGCCGCCGCCCGCGCTGCAACCGGTCCAGCAGCGGGCCGATGACCGGCGCCACGAGGGCGAACGGGGCGACGGTGATGAGCAGGTAGAGCGCGACCTTGCCCTTGGACTCCCCGCTGGCGGCGGAGAAGAACAGGGTGTTCGCCAGCGCCACGGCCATCGCCGCGTCCCCGGCGTAGTTGAGCATGGTGGCGTAGGTGAGCGAGGTCAGGCCGGACTTGTCCGCGCCGTCGGCGTTGGCCGCGCGGCGGAAGGCGGAGACGGCCTGGGTGGTGAGCTGCCTGCCGCGCATCGCCGCGACGCGGGTGACGGTCAGCTTGCGCGGGTACTGCGGGCCGCCGGGCTCGGGGCCGCGGTCGTCGCGCGGGTCCGGGCGCCGGTCGTCGGGGTGGCGGCTGTCGCGCTCGTCCCTGTACCTGTCTTCCCTGTACCGGTCGTCCCTGCGGCGGTCGTCGTACCGATCGTCCCGGTAGCCGTCGTCCCGGTAGCCGCCGTCCCGATGTCCGTCGCGGTAGCCGCCTCGGTGACCGTCGTCGCGGTAGCCGTCGTCGCGGTGGTCGCGGCGGGGCGGTTCGCGCCGGTCGTACCGGTCGTCGCGGTAGCCGGGCTCCTGGCGCCACGGGGGCGTCTCCCGGTAGCCGTGCGGGCGCTGGTCGCGGGGGTCGGGGCCGCGGTCGTCGCCGTGGTAGCGCGGCGGCCGGTCGCGCAGGGCCCGGCGGTCGAGGTCGCCGTAGGTCTCGTACTGCGGCTGGTCGGGCTGCTCCAGCGGGCGGGTCGACCCGCGGCGCGGCGGGGGTGGCGGCTCGGTGCGCGGGCGCTCGGCCCAGCCCACCGGGCCGCGCCGGGGCGCGCGCGGGGGTTCCGGCTCGGGGGCGGGCTCGGGGGACGGCTCCGGCTGCGCGGCGAAGCCCCACCCGCGCTTGCGGCCGCGCCTGCGGTCGGGGGTGTGGTCGTCTGATCCCGAGCGGAACACGCTGCCATCCTCCCCCATCGACCCCCGTCCCAGCAGGAGGACGGGCAGGTCCGACCCCGTCAGGGCGCCTCGGTGAACCGGACGCGGAACATCGCGGGCCACAGCTTGCCGGTGACGAGGAACTCGTCGGTGCCCGGCACGGCCGCGATGCCGTTGAGCACGTCGGCGCCCTGGCGCTCGGCGTCGGTGAGCAGCCCGGTCAGCTCGACCACCCCGGTCACCCGGCCGTTGACGGGGTTGATGCGCACGATCCGGTCGGTCTGCCAGATGTTCGCCCACACCTGCCCGTCGACGCACTCCAGCTCGTTGAGCTTGTCGACCGGCCTGCCGTCGGCGTCGAGCACCGACACCCGGCTGCGGATGGTGAACTTGCGCGGGTCGCGGAAGGTGAGGGTGTTGGTGCCGTCGCTCATCACGAGCCTGCCGTTGTCGTGGCAGATGCCCCAGCCCTCGCCCTCATAGGTCACCCGGCCCTGCTCGCGCAGCGTGGCGCGGTCGCGCTTGATCGCGACGCCGTTCTTCCAGGTGATCTGCCAGAGGTCGTCGCCGACGACGGTGATGCCCTCGCCGAAGAAGTTCGCGGGCAGGTCCGCCGACGAGCGCACCTGGCCGGTGGCCGGGTCGAGCGCGCGGACCTGCGACTTGCCCTCCAACCCGGTCCCCTCGTAGAGGACCCCGTCGGCCACCTCGAACCCCTGGGTGAACGCCGAGGGGTCGTGCGGCAACCGCTCGACGACCTCGGCGCGCAGGCGGGTCGAGCTGGGGGTCGAGGTGGGGCCTGCCTGGCTGGTGCAGGCGGTGGCGGCGGTCAGCAGCAGCGCGGCGAGCGCGATCCGGGCGGCGGGCACCCACCCAGCCTGGCACGGCTGTCCGGCGCGTTGGGGGCGTGGGGCACAATCAGCGGTGATGACCTCGACGCGAGCACCAGAAGCCGAGACCGACCCCGCGCTGATCGCGGCGGTCGACCTCGCGCGCGCAGCCGCCGCCGACCAGGCGGGCCGGGACGTGGGCGCGCACGTGGCGGTCGTGGCCGAGGACGCCGCGGCCGCCACCCACCTGTTCGAGGCCGACCTGCCCGGGTACCTGGGCTGGCGGTGGGCGGTGACGGTGGCCTCGGCGGGCCCGGGCACCGCGGTCACCACCAGCGAGGTCGTGCTGCTGCCCGGCCCGGACGCGCTGGTCGCCCCGGCCTGGGTGCCGTGGAGCGAGCGGGTGCGCCACGGCGACATGGGCGTCGGCGACCTGCTCCCCACCGACCCGGACGACCCGCGCCTGGTGCCCGGGTACGTCCAGTCCGACGACCCGGCCGTGGAGGCGCTGGCCACCGAGGTCGGCCTGGGCCGCAAGCGGGTGCTCTCCCGCGAGGGCCGCCTCGACGCCGCCGACCGCTGGCGCGCGGGCGAGTTCGGCCCCGGCGCCGACATGGCCAAGGGCGCCCCGGCGCACTGCGGCAGCTGCGGCTTCTACGCCGCGGTCGCGGGCTCGCTCGGCGCCGCCTTCGGCGTCTGCGCCAACGAGGTCGCCCCCGCCGACGGCCGCGTGGTCCACGCCGAGTACGGCTGCGGCGCGCACTCCGAGGCCGAGGTGGAGCAGGTCTCCCCGGTGCTGGTCGCCGACCTGATCTACGACGACTCCCTGCTGGACGTGGCCGCCAACGAGCGCACCGAGGTCCCCGGCCCCGACGAGGTCACCGAGGTGGCCGAGGTCGCGGGCGTCGACGAGGCCGCCCCCGCCGAGACCACCGCGCCGCCCGCCGACCTCACCCCCGAGGCCGAGGCGGTCGTGGAGGCCCAGGAGGCCGCCGAGGCCCTGGCCCCGGAGAACCCCGCCGCCGACGCCGTGGACCACGCCGTGCACGCCGCGGTGCTGGAGGCGGAGCACGACGCCGCGCTGGCTGGTGGGCAGGAGCAGGTCGCCGGTGCGGAGTTGACCGAGGTCGCTGAGCCGGATGCCGCCGAGGCCATCGTGGCCGCTGGGTCCGTCGAGCAGCACTTGGACGTGCTCGACGGCGCCGCTGAGCCCGCGGAGCAGCCGGAGGCCGTCGAGGCCCCCGTCGAGGTCGAGGGGACCGCGCTGCCCGAGCCCGTCGAGACCTCCGCCGAGCTGGCGGGCGCGGAAGCGCCCGCGCCGGTCGAGGCCGTGGTGGCCGTCGAGACCGACGTCACCGCCGACGCCGACCTGCCCGCCGAGGACGACCTGCCCGGGGTCGACCCCGCCGCCGCGGCCGAGGCCGCCCCGGAGGGTGCGCCCACCGGGTCGACGCAGCCCGCGGACGGGACCGCGCAGGTCGACCCCGCCGCGGCCGAGCGCGGGGCCGAGTCCGAAGGGTGAGCGGCGACGTGTCGGGTGCTGATCCGTTCGGCACCGGGGCGCTGCGCACCTCCGTGCTGACCGCGTGGGCGTCCTCGCCCACGCGGTTCCGGGAGGACGCCAACGCCGAGGAGGACCTGTACCTCGGGGGCTACCGCGATCGGCTGCTCGTGGAGCTGGCGCAGAACGCCGCCGACGCCGCGGGCGGCGGCGGGGTGCTGCGGCTGGCGCTGGTCGACGGGGAGCTGCGGGCGGCCAACACGGGCACGCCGCTCGACGCCGACGGCGTCGCCGCCCTGGCCTCGCTGCGCGCCTCGTCCAAGGAGCAGGGCGTCGGGCAGTTCGGCGTGGGGTTCTCCGCCGTGCTGGCCGTCACCGACGAGCCGAGCGTGGTGACCGCGGGCGGCGGGGTGCTGTTCTCCGCCGAGCGGACGCGGGCCGCGCTGGCCGAGCACCCCGAGCTGGTGGCCAAGGCCGAGGAGCGCGGCGGCCGCGTGCCCGTGCTGCGGCTGGTGTGGCCCACCGACCAGACCGCGCCCGAGGGGTTCGCCACCGAGGTCCGGCTGCCGCTGCGCTCCGGTGTGGACGGTGCGGCGCTGCTGGCCGGGTTCGCCGCCCAGGCCGAGGAGGTGCTGCTCGCGCTGCCCGGCCTGGCCCGCGTCGAGGTCGGTGACCAGGCGTGGTGGCGGGTCGACGAGGACGACCGGCGAGCGGTGCACGGACCCGGCGGCGTGGCCCGGTGGTGGGTGCACCGGGTCGCGGGCGTGCTGCCCGACGAGGTGGTCGCCAAGCTGGGGGTCGAGGCGCGCGAGCGGCCGGGGTGGTCGGCCACGTGGGCCGTGCGGGTCGACGCCGACGGGGTGCCGATGCCGCTGGGCGAGGACGTGCTGCACGCGCCGACGCCCACCGACGAGCGGTTGTCGCTGCCCGCGCGGCTGATCGCGACGCTGCCGATCGAACCCTCCCGGCGCAGGCTGCGCCCCGGTCCCGCGGCCGACGCCGTGCTCGCGGAGGCCGCCCGCGCCTACCCCGACCTCGTCGCGCGGTTCCCCGCGCCGCACCGGACCGCGCTGGTGCCCGTCGCCGGGTTCCCGCTGTCCGAGGTGGACGACCGGCTGCGCGGGCTGCTGCTGGACCGGTTGCGCCGCAGCGCCTGGCTGCCCGCCGCGGGCGAGGGCGAGCCCCGGCTGCTCACCCCCGCGCGGGCCAACGTGCTCGACGTCGAGGGCGACGGGCTGGCCGACCTGGTGTCCGCCGTGCTGCCCGACGTCGCCGCCGGGTTCCTGTCCGGGCAGCCGCACGCCGCCGCGCTGGCCGCCCTGGAGGTCACCCGCCGCACCCTCGGCGAGGTCGTCGAGTCCATCACCGGGGTGAGCCGTCCCCCGTCCTGGTGGCACCGGCTGTACTCCGCGCTGGCCCCGGCGATCGAGACCGACGCCACCGCGCGCACCGAGCTGGGCGGGCTGCCCGTGCCGCTGGCCGACGGGCGCACCCTGCCCGGCCCGGCGGGCGCGCTCATGGTCGAGGACCCGGAGCTGCTGGACCTGCTCACCCACGCCGAGGTGGGCGCGCTCAAGGTGCTGCACGCCGAGGCCGCGCACCCGGTGCTGGAACGGCTGGGCGCCCGCGTCGGCGGCCCCGCCGACCTGCTCGACGCGGGCGGCCTGCAGGACGCCGTCGAGCGCAGCCTGGACGACGTCGAGTCCGGTGTGGACGTCGCGGGGCTGGCCTCGGTGGTGCTGCGGCTGACCCGCGACGCCGGGGTGCGCCCGGGGGAGCGGCCGTGGCTGGGCGCGCTGGCCCTGCCCGACTCCGTGGGCGACTGGCGCCGCGCCGACGAGCTGGCGCTGCCCGGCTCGCCGCTGCTCGACGTGCTCGACGCCGACGCCCCGGTGGGCGTGCTGGCCGCGGAGCTGGCCGAGCGGTGGCCCGCGCACGTGCTCACCGCCCTCGGCGTGCTCGACGCGTTCGCCTTCGTCGAGGACGACGCCCCCACCGGCCCCGACCACGCCCTCGTCGACGAGGCGCTGTGGTGGGACGCCCAGCCCGAGCCGCCCGCGCGGGTGCTGGCGGTGCGCGACCTCGACCTGGTCACCGACGAGGCCTGGCCGCGCGCGTTGACCCTGCTCGCCGCCGAGCCCGACACCTGGCGGGCGCTGCACCAGCCCGGCGGCCACACCGCCTGGTGGATCAGCCGCAACGCCCTGCTGGCCGGGCACGCCCCCGCGCACTGGCGGCTGCCCTCGGCGCAGGAGCTGGCGGGCCTGTACGACCCGGTGCCGGACCTGGGCGTCGACGAGCGCGTGCTCGCCGCCATCGGCGTGCGCGCCGAGCTGGTCGTGGCGGACGCCGACGACGCCGAGGACCTGCTGGTGCGGCTGGGCGACCCGGACCGCGGCCTGCACCCCGGCGCGGTGCTGCGCACGCACGCCGCGCTCGCGGAGGCGGTGGCCGACGACGTGTTCGACCCGGCCGACGTGCGGCTGCCCGAGCACACGCGGACGCTGGCGGGCACGGTCGCCGCCGACTGCGCCGTGCTCGACGCGCCGTGGCTGCTCGCGGTGCTCGGTGAGGACCAGGTGGTCTCGGCGGGCCCGGACTTCGCCCTCGCGGAGCCGCTGGCCGAGCTGCTCGACCTGGAGCTGGCCAGCGAGGTCGTCGACGCCGAGGTCGTCGCCGACGGCGAGCCGGTGCCGTGGTCGGAGCTGGGCGCGGTGGCCGCGGCGTGCGAGCTGCTGGGCGTCGACCCGCCGCGGGGCAGCGCGGTGGTGCACGACAAGCTGGTCGTGCGCACCGACTCCGGCGACCACCCGGTCACCTGGTGGGTGACCCCGGACGGCGTGGCGCACTGCGAGGACACCCCCGAGGCGCTGGCCCGCGCCCTGGCCTGGACCACCGACCGCTGGACCGAGCGCCACCTGCTCACCGCGCTCATCGAGGAACCGGCGCACTACCTGACCTGACCCGGGGGCGACGTGAGCGAGGTGCGGAAGTGACCAGGGTGGAGCGGGCGCGTCCCGAGCAGCACGCGGCCCTGCTGCGGATCTGGCGGGCCGCCGTCGAGGCCACGCACCACTTCCTCACCCCGGCGGACGTCGAGTTCTACGCGGGCGTGGTCGCCGAGCACCTGCCGCTGGTGCCGGACCTGCGGGTCGCGCTGTCCGCGGCGGGCGACCCGGTCGGGTTCATCGGCCAGTCCGGCGGGGAGGTCGCGATGCTGTTCGTGGACCCGGTCGCGCACGGCACCGGCGTCGGCACCGCCCTGCTCGACGACGTCGCCCGCGACCACCCCGTGCTGCTGGTGGACGTCAACGAGCAGAACCCCGCCGCCCGCGGCTTCTACGAGTCGCGGGGCTTCACCGCCACCGGCCGCTCGCCCCTCGACGGCGAGGGCAGGCCGTTCCCGCTGGTGCACCTGCGCCGCCCCTGACGGGTGGCCGCGGGCGCCGCCAGGTGCGCGCCGTGTGAACGCGTGTAACGGTTGGCGCCTCAGTCGACCTTCTGCGCCGTCCGGGAGCCCCGTTCCGACGCTCGCTGCTGCCACAGCATGATCCCAGCCCCTACTATCCCCAGTGCCACACCGGACAGCGCGGTCCACAACCAGATCGGTGGGGTCCTGTCGAAGCCGTAGCGGGCCACGAGCAGGGCGACCGCCGCCACCACCCACCCGCCGGTGCCGACGTACACCACGGGGCCCAGCGCGAGCAGCCGCCGCGGCAGCGGCGGGGTTCGGCGCTGGTGCTCTGGCTCTGCGTTCTCCGCCGGTCCGGACACACCCGGGAGGCTACGCCATGGCCACCGAGCACCAGCCCGAGGCGAGCGCGCCGAGCGCGCCAGAGCCCGAGCCCGCCACCGACCCCGCCCCGCCGCCGCGCTCGGGCGTGGACCGGTTCTTCCACATCTCCGACCGCGGCTCGACCATCGGCCGGGAGGTGCGCGGCGGGCTGGTCACCTTCGTGACCATGGCCTACATCGTCGTGCTGAACCCGCTGATCATCGGCAGCTTCGCCGCCGACGACGCCGGGGCGCACAAGGACATCTTCGGCAACGTCCTGCCCGTGGGGCAGGTCGCCGCGGTGACCGCGCTGGTCGCGGGCGTGATGACGATCCTGTTCGGCATGGTGGCCAACGCCCCGTTCGCGCTGGCGACCGGGCTGGGCATCAACACCCTGGTCGCGGTCACCCTGGCCCCGCAGATGACCTGGCCGGAGGCCATGGGCCTGGTCGTGGTCAACGGCGTCGTGGTGCTGCTGCTGGTGGTCACCGGCGTGCGCAAGGCGGTGTTCAACGCCGTGCCGGGGCCGCTGAAGTCCGCGATCGCCGTCGGCATCGGCCTGTTCATCACCCTGATCGGCCTGGTGGACGCGGGCTTCGTCCGCAGGCTGCCCGACGCGGCGGGCACGACCGTCCCGGTCGGACTCGGGATCAACGGCTCGATCGCCTCCTGGCCCACGTTCGTGTTCCTGGTGGGCCTGCTGCTCACCGGCATCCTGGTCGCCAAGAAGGTGCGCGGCGCCATCCTCATCGGCGTCCTGGGCACGGCGGTGTTCGCCATCGTCCTGGAGGCCATCGTCAAGGCCGGGCCGTCGGCGGGCACCAACCCCAAGGGCTGGAACCTGGGCTACCCCGGCCTGCCGGACAGCTTCTTCTCCCTGCCGGACCTGTCCCTGGTCGGGGACGTGTCCTTCGGCGCGTGGGGGCGCATCCCGGCCCTGACCGCGGCGCTGCTGGTGTTCACCCTGGTGCTGACCGACTTCTTCGACACCATCGGCACCATGACCGGCCTGGGCAAGGAGGCGGGGCTGCTGGACAAGGACGGGCAGCTGCCCAACACCACCAAGGCCCTGTTCATCGACGGCGTGGGCGCGGTGGCGGGCGGCGCGGCGTCGTCGAGCTCCAACACCGTCTACATCGAGTCGGCGGCGGGCATCGCCGAGGGTGCCCGCACCGGCCTGGCCAACGTCGTCACCGGCCTGCTGTTCCTCGTCGCCATGTTCTTCACCCCGCTCTACGAGGTCATCCCCATCGAGGCCGCCGCCCCGGCCCTGGTCGTGGTCGGGGCGATGATGATGGCCCAGGTCACCGAGATCGACTTCAGCGACTTCAGCATCGCCCTGCCCGCCTTCCTGACCATCGTCGTGATGCCGTTCACCTACTCCATCGCCAACGGCATCGGGGTCGGCTTCATCACCTACGTCGTCCTGCAGGTGGTCACCGGCAAGGCCCGCCGCATCCACCCGCTGATGTGGTTCGTCGCCGCCGCCTTCGCCGTGTACTTCGTCATCGGCCCCATCGAGGCCGCCCTCGGCTGATCCGCCGCACCCCCGCCCGGAGGCGGCCCCCACCCGGGGGCCGCCTCCGCGCACGTCCGGGGCCCGGTGAGGGCGGACACCTGGAGGTTGATTAGTTGTTGAGGTAAGCTAACTACTGTGCCCGAGGCGTCGGATGGGGAGTTGACCAGCAGGCTGCGGTTGGCGGTGGTGCGGCTCAACCGGCGGTTGCGGGCGCAGCGGGCCGGGCAGGGGTTGAGCCTCACGCAGTTGTCCGCGCTGTCGTGCCTGCACAAGTGCGGGCCGATGTCGCCGGGGGAGCTGGCGGCAGCGGAGGGGGTGCAGCCGCCCTCGATGACCAGGGTGATCGCCGCCCTGGAGGAGCAGGGGCACGTGAGCAGGCGGCCCAACCCCGACGACGGGCGGCAGGCGATCGTGGCGCTCACCGGCAGCGGCCTGGCCCGCATCCGCGAGGACATCTGCGCCCGCGAGGCGTGGCTGGACCGGCGGCTGGCAGAACTGGACCCGGGGGAGCGCGACGTCCTCGCCCGGGCCGCCGAGATCATCGACAGGATGGCGGGGAACAAGGACTAGATGCGGGCCTACACGGGTGGTACCCGGGAGCACAGACCGACCGACGACACCGACCTCCGCGAACCCGCTCGGCAGCACGTCGAGCGCCCACCCGAACCCGACCCGCCCGAGCCCGCCGCGACCGCGACCCCCAAGACCGCGGCGATCGCGGACACCGCCGCGGAGGCCGAGCCCACGACCGCCCCGCCCGGGATGTTCTCCTCGCTGCGGGTGCGCAACTACCGGTACTTCTTCTCCGGCCAGATCATCTCCAACGTCGGCACCTGGATGCAGCGCATCGCCCAGGACTGGCTGGTCCTCCAGCTCACCGGCAACGACCCGGTCGCCCTCGGCATCGCCGCCGCGCTCCAGTTCCTGCCGACGCTGATGCTGTCGCTGTGGGCGGGGGTGCTCGCCGACCGGTTCGACAAGCGCCGGATGCTGGTGCTGGTGCAGACCGGCATGGCGGCCAGCGCGCTGGTGCTGGGGCTGCTCGACGTCACCGGCGCGGTGCAGGTGTGGCACGTCTACGTGCTGTGCTTCGTGCTCGGGGCGTTCTCCGCGGTGGAGGTGCCGACCCGGCAGTCGTTCACCGTCGAGATCGTCGGCCGCGACCAGGTCACCAACGCCGTGGCGCTCAACTCCACCAGCTTCAACCTCGCGCGCATCGTCGGCCCCGCCATCGCGGGCGTGATGATCACCCTGGTGGGGACGGGGTGGCTGTTCCTGGGCAACGCCGTGTTCACCGTCGCGGTGATCGTCGGCCTGCTCGCGATGGACCCGGCGCGGCTGATCCGCGGGCCGCGGCTGGAGCGCTCGAAGGGGCAGCTGCGCGAGGGCCTGCGCTACGTGTGGCGCCGCCCGGACCTGATGACGGTGATGGTGCTGGTGTTCTTCGTCAGCACCTTCGGCATGACCTTCTTCGTCAGCCTCGCCGTGGTGGCGGCCAACGTCTTCCACCGCGACGCCGCGGGCTACGGCCTGCTGTCGACGACGCTGGCGGTCGGCACCCTGGCGGGCGCGCTGCTGGCGGCGCGGATGTCGAACCGGGGGGCGCCGAGCACGCGCAGGCTGCTGACCGCCGCGCTGGTGTTCGGCGTGCTGGAGGTGGTGGCGGGGCTGATGCCCAGCTACCTCACCTTCGCCATCGCGCTGGTCCCGGTGGGCTTCTTCGTGATGACCTTCATGACCACGGCGAACTCCACCGTGCAGCTGGCGGTGTCGCCGGAGATGCGCGGCCGGGTCATGGGCCTGTACATGCTGGTGTTCGTCGGCGGCAACCCGCTGGGCGCGCCGATGACCGGGTGGCTGGCCGACGAGTTCGGCGGCCGGTCGCCGCTGCTGGTCGGCGGGTCGGTGGCCGCGCTGGCGGCGCTGGTCTGCGGGCTGGTGCTGGCGCGCCGCGGCGGGGTCCGGCTGCCCGCGCGGGTGCGCGGGCTGCGGGTGCTGCGCCGGGCCTGACACCGCGCAGGCAGGAGGGGGAAGGCCGTCACCCGAGCGGGTGGCGGCCTTTCGTCGACCGGGGGGTTGCGCTGGTGGTGAAGTAAGGCTAACCTAAGTCTCGTCCGCTTCGTGGTGGGAGCGGCAGTCAGTTCGGGAAACAGCGAGGCCCCGGACTCCCAGCGTCCGGGAGTCCGGGGCCTCGCGCTTTGCGCCGCCCGGCGAGGGGGCTTGTCGGAGCACCCCGCCAGACCCTGCGCGGGGGGCTTGTCGGAGCACCCCGTCAGGTCTCGGGAGGGCCGCGGCCCTCGGCGTCAGGCCTTGGGCGTCGGCGGCTGCAAGCCCACGACGGTGCCCGCTCGGGCCGCCTCGAAGCGGGCGGCCACGTCCGCCCAGTCGACGATGTTCCACAGGCGGTCGATGTAGTCGGCCTTCACGTTCTTGTACTGCAAGTAGTAGGCGTGCTCCCACGCGTCGAACGCCAGCAGCGGCGTGGTGCCGATCGACAGGTTCGAGTGGTGGTCCTTGAGCTGCTGGGTCACCAGCCGCTGCCCCACCGGGTCCCAGGCCAGCAGCCCCCAGCCCGAGCCCTGGATGGTGCTCGCGGCGGCGGTGAGCTGGGCGCGCAGGCCGTCGAAGGAGCCGAAGTGCTCGTCCACCGCGGCGGCGAGCTCGCCGGTGGGCTTGTCCCCGCCGTCCGGGCTGAGGTTCTTCCACCACTGGATGTGCAGGGTGTGGCCCGCCAGGTTGAACGCCAGCGTGGTCTCCAGGCCGACGATCGAGCCGAAGTCGCCCTTGTCCCTGGCCTCGGCGATCTTGTCCAGGGTGTCGTTGACGCCCTTGACGTAGGCGGCGTGGTGCTTGCCGTGGTGCAGCTCGTTGATCTCGCCGATGATCACCGGCTCCAGCTGCCCGTAGTCGTAGTCCAGGTCGGGCAGGACGTAGGGGGCCACGCGCGGTCCTCGCTTCTTCTCGCCAGCAGGTGTCAACTGCAATCTACTTGCAAGAAGTGGCGGGCGCACGCGGCCCCGGGGAGTGGGACGCCCGCCGGGCTCAGCCCTCGACCGGCCAGGTGTGCACCGGGGCGCCGGTGGCGCTCAGCTCCGCGTAGCGGCCGAGCATCGCGGCCAGCGCCTTGTCCCGGTCGAGGCCGCGCTGCTCCAGGTCGGCCACGGTGTCGCGCTGCCAGGCCGAGCCGCTGCGCCGGGTCCGGCAGCGGGCCTCGACGACCGACAGGTGCTGGTCGCGGGTGGCCGCGCCCACCCCCAGCTCGGCCAGGCCCGCGTCGGCCAGCGGCAGCAGGTGGTCGAGCACCAGGGTCGCCGGGTCGGTCCACCCGGCGCCGGGCCAGTACAGGTGCGCGCCGAAGCCGTGCCGGGCGGCGGCGTGCAGGTTCTCCTCGGCCGCCTGGAACGACAGCCGCGCCCACAGCGGGTCGGTGGTGGTCGCGAGCGCGCGCTGGGCGCCGTAGAAGAACGCGGCGTTGGCCAGCACGTCGGTGGTGGTGGGGCCCGAGGGCAGCACCCGGTTCTCCACCCGCAGGTGCGCGCCGTCGGCGGTGACGTCGTACACCGGGCGGTTCCAGCGCCAGATGGTGCCGTTGTGCAGGCGCAGCTCGGCCAGCCGCGGCACCGCCCCGGCGGCCAGCGCCTCGATCGGGTCCTCGTCGTCGACCTCGGGCAGCAGGCCGGGGAAGTAGCGGGCGTTCTCCTCGAACAGCTCGGTGACCGAGGAGATCCAGCGCTCGCCGAACCACACCCTCGGCCGCACGCCCTGGTTCTTCAGCTCGTCCGGGCGGGTGTCGGTGGACTGGAGGAACAGCGGGATGCGGGTCTCGTGCCACAGCGCCGTGCGCAGCAGGAACGGGGAGTTGGCGCCGATGGCGACCTGCACCCCGGCCAGGCACTGCGCGGCGTTCCAGTGCGCGGCGAAGTCCGCGGGCGCCACCCGCAGGTGCAGCTGGGTGGAGGTGCAGGCGGACTCGGCGAGGATCGAGTCGTGCAGGCTGCGCAGCCGCTCGGCCGCGGCCCCGCCCGGCAGCGGCGCGCCGTCGAGCGCCAGCCGCACCCGCTCGCCCCTGGCCGCCACGATGCGGTCGTTGAGCCGCCGGTAGCGGGGGTTGGCCGACAGCCAGCGGGTGTCGAAGTGCTCGGCGCGCAGCGTCGGCAGGCTGCCGATCAGCACCGGGGTGGCGCCCTCCGCCCGCGCCGCCACCGCCGCGCGGTCGAGCGCGCCGCGCATGTCGTCCTCCAGCGCGCGCAGCCCGTCGTCGGTGAGCGGGCGCGGCGCGGTGTTGAGCTCCAGGTTGTGCTGGCCCAGCTCGGTGGTGAAGGCGGGGTCGTCGACCCGGTCGAGCACGGCCCGGTTGCGCATGGCGGGCTGGTGGTCGGCGTCGACGAGGCTGAACTCCAGCTCCACGCCCACGGTGGGGGCGGACGGGGCGAAGGCGCCGTCGGCGAGCATCACCCGCAGGGCGGCCAGGCCGCGCCGGACCTTGTCGCGGTGGTCGTCGTGGTCCTCCCGGGGACCCCCGGCCACCCGCACGTCGCGCCCCATGTCCGCCTCCCGGTCCGCTGCGGATGCCCACGGTCGCACTTGCCCGCGCGCCCTGCCAGCGGCCAAAGCGGTGCTCTGCGTTATGTCGTCATCACCCTCAGCGATGACCCGCGCACCCCCCGGCGACCGCGGCGCGGCGTGGGAGACTGCTGCCGTGGCGCAGGTGATCGAGGTCGACGACCCGGCCGACCCGCGGCTGGACGACTTCCGCGACCTGTCGACCGCCGACCGCAGGCCGGACCGCCCGGGCGGGCGCGGGCTGGTGGTGGCCGAGGGCGTCGTGGTGGTGCGGCGGCTGCTGGCCTCGGCCTACCCGGTGCGCGCCCTGCTCGGGGTGCGCCGCCGGGTCGAGGCGCTGGCCGACGACCTGACCGGGGTCGACGCCCCCGCCTACGTCACCACCGCCGAGGTCATGGCCGAGGTCGTCGGCTTCCACCTCAACCGCGGCGTGCTGGCCACCGCCGACCGGGCCGCCCCACCCGACCCCGCCGCCCTGGTCGCGGGCGCGCGCGCCGTGGCGGTGCTGGAGGGCGTCGGCGACCACGAGAACCTGGGGTCGATCTTCCGCAACGCCGCCGCGCTGGGCGTCGACGCCGTCCTGCTGGGACCCGGGTGCAGCGACCCGCTCTACCGGCGCAGCGTCCGCGTCTCCATGGGCCACGTCCTCGCCGTCCCGTTCGCCCCGCTCGAACCCTGGCCGGACGGGCTGGAGCGGTTGCGCGACAACGGCTTCCGCGTCTTGGCGCTCACCCCGCGGGCGGGCTCGACCCCGCTGGCGGCGCTGCCCCCCGCCCCGCGCACCGCGCTGCTGCTCGGCTCGGAGGGCCCCGGCCTCACCGACGAGGCCATTGCCGCGGCGGACGCGGCCGTCGCCATCCCGATGTCCCGCGGCGTCGACTCGCTCAACGTCGCCACCGCGGCCGCCGTGGCCTTCTACGCCCTGCACCCGCACACCGAAGGGGATCCCGGTGCGACTGCACGTCGAGGCTGACCACCCCGTCCTCACCGGCGACGACGGCACCGGCCCCCGGGCGGTCGACCCCGCCACCCTCCCGCTCGACCGGGACCTCGTCACCGCGCTCACCGAGTGGGCCAGGGTCGCCCGGGCGGTCGACGGCGAGGACGCCGGGGCGCTGGTCACCCGCCGGGGCCTGCAACTGGCCGCCCGCCTGGCCACCGCCATGAACCACCCGATCGACTACGTCGACCCGATCACCGGCGGCACGACCCCCGTCCGCCCCGCCCCGCGGCAGGCCCGCCCGGCCCCCGCGCCCACCGGCGAGCCGACCCCGTGGCTCACCGGGCTCACCCTCTCGGCCTTCCTCGCCGCGATCACGGTCGTGGCGGTGGTCGCCCTCGCCATCACCCTGCACGACACCAACCCCGTGCTGCCCCTGGTGTCCAACCTGGTCGTCACCGCGGGCCTGCTCCCCTCCATCTGGCTGGCCCGCCGGACCCCGACCTGGCGCTGGGTCTCCTACGGCGTGGCCACCGGCATCGCCCTGAGCTGGCTCGTGCTCCCGTTCGTCCTGTTCTCCTGACGCCTGTCCTCCCGGTGCCGCGCCGCGGGCGGGCCTGCCTCACACCAGGGACTCCCGCCAGGCCTGGTGCAGCCCGGCGAACGCCCCGCCCGAGGCGATCAGCTCCGCGGGGGACCCGTCCTCCACGACCCGCCCGCCGTCGACGACCAGCACCCGGTCGGCGATGAGCACCGTCGAGAACCGGTGCGCGATGATCAACGCCGTGCGGTCGACCAGCACCGACTCCAGCGCCCGCTGCACCACCGCCTCGGTCGGCACGTCCAAGCTGGACGTCGCCTCGTCGAGCACCAGCACACCGGGGGAGGCCAGGTAGGCGCGCGCGAACGCGATCACCTGCCGCTGCCCGGCGGACAGCCGACCCCCGCGCTTGCGCACGTCGGTGTCGTAGCCCTCCGGCAGCGCCGAGATGAACTCGTGCCCGCCGACCGCCCGCGCCGCCGCCTCCACCTCCGCGCGCGTGGCCCGCGGCGCGCCCAGCGCGATGTTGTCCGCGACGGACCCGCTGAACAGGAAGTTCTCCTGCGTCACCATCACCACCGCGCGCCGCAGGTCGGCGTCGGCGACCTCCCGCAGGTCCACCCCGTCCAGCCGCACCGCCCCCTCGCTGGGGTCGTAGAAGCGCGCGACGAGCTTGGCCACGGTGGACTTCCCGGCGCCGGTCGGGCCGACCAGCGCGACCGTCTGGCCCGCCGGGACCACCAGGTCCAGCCGGTGCAGCACCACGGGGGTGTCCGCGCGGTAGCGGAACACCACCCCGCCGAACTCCACCGCCCGCCCACCGCCGCGCGCGGGCAGCGGGCGCGGGTGCTCGGGCTCGGCGACGTCCGGGCGCTCCTCCAGCAGGCCGGAGATCTTCTCCAGTGCCGCCGAGGCCGAGGAGTAGGCGTTGGCGAACATGGCGATCTCGTCGAGCGGGTCGTAGAAGCGGCGCAGGTACAGGGTGAACGCGGCCAGCACGCCCAGCTCCAGCCCGCCGCCGATCACCCGGTAGGCGCCGATGGCCAGCACCAGCGCCAGCGACAGGTTGCCCACCAGCCGCACGGCCAGGGTGAAGTGGGCCATCACGGTGAACGCGCGGTGGTTGGCCCGGCGGAAGTCGTCGTTGAGCGCGTCGAAGATGCGCTCGTTGCGCTCCTCCCGGCGGTAGGCCTGCACGGCGCGGATGCCGTTCATGGTCTCCACGTACTGCACGATCACCTTGGCGATCGCGCCGCGGGTGCCCCGGTAGGCGGCGTCGGAGTGCTTCTGGAACCAGCGGGTCGCCAGGTAGACGGGCAGGAAGCCGATGAGCACCAGCGCCGCCAGCGGCGGGTCGAGCCACAGCATCAGCCCGGCGATGCCCAGCAGCGACAGCACCGCGCTCAGCGTGTTCTCCACGCCGGTGTCCAGCAGCTCCTCCAGCGCGTCGACGTCGCTGGTCATCCGGGACACGACCTTGCCGGAGGTGTACTCCTCGTGGAAGGACACCGACAGCCGCCCGGAGTGCTCGAACACCCGCTGCCGCAGGTCGGTGAGCACGTCGCGGCCCAGCCGCCCGGACAGCCGCATGAACGCGTAGAACAGCCCGGACGCCGAGGTCGCGGTGGCGAAGTAGCCGACGACGCACCACAGCAGGGTCGTCGGGTCCCCGTCGACCGCGCGCGGGATGCCGGAGTCGAGCGCCACCGCGACCAGCAGCGGCCCGGACAGCGTGGCCGCGTTGTAGAGCACCACCAGCGCCAGCGCGGCCAGCGCCACCCACCGGCGCGGGCGCAGCAGCGACCCGAGCAGTGCCCGCGACCGCCTGCGCAGCTGGGTGCCGACGCCAGCGAGCAGCTCGTCGTCGTCCTCGGCGGCCACGCCCCGCCAGGACAGCTCGTCGTCGGGGACCTGCTCGCTCACGACGCCACCGCGCCTTCCTGCTCGGAGTCCAACGCGGACATCAGCGCCCGGTAGCCGGGGTCGGTGGCCAGCAGCTCAGCGTGCGTGCCGACGGCGGTGACCCGGCCGCCGTCGAGCACGGCCACCCGGTCGGCCAACCGCACGGTGCTGGAGCGGTGCGCCACCACCAGCGCGCTCACCCCGCTGAGCACCCGGCGCAGCGCGCGCTCCACCTCGGCCTCGGTGTGCACGTCCAGCGCCGAGAGCGGGTCGTCGAGCACCAGCAACCTCGGCCTGCCCACGACCGCCCTGGCCAGCGCCAACCGCTGCCGCTGCCCACCGGACAGCGACAGCCCCTGCTCGCCGATGCGGGTGTCGAGGCCCCAGGGCAGGGCGCGCACGAAGTCCTCGGCGCTGGCCACCCGCAGCGCCAGCCACACGTCGTCGTCGGTGGCGCCCGGGGAGCCCAGGGCCACGTTCTCCCGCACGCTGGCGGAGAACAGCACCGGCTCCTCGAACGCGGTGGCCACGGTCGCGCGCAGGTCGGCCAGGCGCGCGTCGCGCACGTCCACCCCGTCCACCAGCACCCGCCCGCCGGTCACGTCCGCCAGGCGCGGCACCAGCGCGGTGAGGGTCGTCTTGCCGGAACCGGTGGGCCCCACCAGCGCCAGCGTCTCCCCGGGCCGCACCACCAGGTCCACGCCGTCGAGCACGGGCGCGCCCGCCCCCGGGTAGGTGAACCGCACGCCCTCGAACCGCAGCTCACCGCCGGTGGCGGGCAGGTCGGCGGGCTCGGCGGGGTCGGTGATGGTGACCTCGGCGTCGCGCACCTCCCAGTACCGCTCGCACGCGGTGGCGCTCTGGTTGGCGTCGGCCAGCAGCCAGCCGATCGAGTCGATGGGCCAGCGCAGGTACCCGGCCACGGTGACCGCGGCGACCAGCGTGCCCACCGTCATCGTGCCGTCGGCGATGCCCAGCGCCCCCACCAGCAGTTGCAGCCCCAGCCCCAGCTCGGGCAGCAGGATGATCACGGCGATGAGCGCGGCCAGCACCTTGTACTTGGCCAGCTCCGTGCGCCGCCAGGCCGCGGCCTGCCCGGCGAAGCGGCGGGCGATGTCGGGCCCCCGGCCGAAGGCCTTGAGCACCCGGATCCCCAGCACCGACTCCTCGACGGTCGTGGCCAGGTCCCCCGCCTGGTCCTGCGAGCGCCGCGCCAGCACCGCGTACCGGGTCTCGTGGTGGGCCGAGACCAGCACCAGCGGCACCCCGCAGGCCAGCGTGATCAGCCCCAGCCACGGGTCCAGCACGAACAGCACCCCGATCCCCAGCAGGATCGTCGTGGTGTTGACGACGATGAACACCGCGCTGAACCCGATGAACCGGCGCAGCGTCGACAGGTCGGTGACCGCCCGCGACAGCAGCTGCCCGGACTGCCACTGGTCGTGGAACGCCACCGGCAGCCGCTGCAGGTGGCGGTAGAGGTCCGCCCGCAGGTTCGCCTCGATCCGCGGCCCCGGCGCCGAGGCCAGCCGCCGCCGCGCCCACACCAGCAGCGCCTCGGCCACCCCCAGGGCGGTGATCAGGGCGATCAACCACCCCAGCGACCCGGGGTCGCGCCCGGCCACCGGCCCGTCCAGCACCGCCTTGATCACCAGCGGGGTGGCCAGCCCGCACACCATCGCGGCCAGCACGGCGCCCGCCGACCCGATCAGGTACCAGCGGAAGGGCTTGACGTAGGGCAGCAGCCGCAGGAGCGTGCGCAACCTCGTGCCGCTGGTCGTGGAGTCGGTGTCGGTCTCGCCGGAGGTCATCAGGGGTCCCCTCGGGTTGTGGCCCGAGGAGACAGGTTAGGGCGGTACCTGGTGGGGGAGCACCTGGTTTTCCGCCGCGCGGCGTCGAGCGCCTACGCCCCCGCGCGCGGCGCAGGCACGTCAGACCCGCGGCTCGACCACGGGGTCGGGGAGATCACCCGCGGTTGGAGCGGGTCCCCAGGAGCACGTCCTCCCAGGACGGCACGGTGGGGCGGGCCTTCTTCCCGCTCTTGGGCCGCCGGACCGCCGCCGCGGGCTCGGCCTTGCGCGGGGGCTCCTCCATCAGCGCCTCCTGCTCGTCGGCGCCCTCGGGCGACGACGGCGGGGACTGCGGCCCGGGGGCCTGCTCCGGGTGCACCACGTCGTCCGGGAACTCCACGACCGCCGCCTGCTCCGCCGCGGGCCCCGCGGTGTCGTCCGGCGCGGTGTCGTCCAGGGCGGTGTCGTCCAGGGCGGCGGCGGGCACGGGGTCGGGCGTCAGCTCGAAGTCCTCGACGAACTCCTGCTCGGCGTCGCGCACCGGCGCGGCGGGCAGCTCCGCGGCGACCGGCGACGCCGGGTACGGCTCGTGCGCCGCGGGCTCGACGTCGGTGGTCTCCAGGTTGATCGCGGCCTGGGCCAGCTCGGTGACCGGCCGGACCGTGCGCAGCGGCCGGTTGGGCTGGGGGTCGAGCAGGTCGTGGGCGTGCTCGTCGACCGGGGTGACGGTGCCGCCGTTGACCCCGGGGGCGAAGGTCCAGTGCGCGCGGTTGTGGCTGCGGCCCGCGGTCCAGGACAGCCGGACGACCCACTTGCCGTCCTCGCCGCGCCAGGAGTCCCACTCGGCGACCTCGGCGTAGTCGTGGCCGCGCAGGGTGAACGCGTGCTGCACGACCTCGTCGAGGGTCTGCACGTCCGGGCCGCCCTCGCGCACCGGGTGGGCGCGCTGGGCCATCTCGGCGTAGCGGGAGCGCTCCAGCAGCACCGGGTAGGCGAAGCGCTCCACCTTGTGCGTGGGCACCCCCGCCGCCTCGGCGACCTGCTCCACCGACTCGCCCGCGCGGATGCGGGCCTGGATCTCGCGAGGACGCATCTGGCTCTCCAGCTCGATCTCGATCTGGCCGAGTCGGGTGACGTCTCCTCGGGCGGCGGCGCGCAGCCGCTCGTCCGCCGGGAGGGTGAAGCGCTCGCCCCGCGCGTGGTCCTCGCAGATGACGGTCTTGCCGTCATCCGAGAGCCCGACGACCCGCAGCGCGCGCACCGTGCACCTCCCATACGGCATGAGCAGAAATCACTCGTCAGCGTCCCACGGTAGATCGGCCCTGGGGCCTGGCGCGGCAGGCGCGCCGCGATCGCCGTGACATCCCTTCGTGATCTTGCCGTATCCACCTGGGGGGTCGCATCCCGATTGGGTGAACCTTCACCCATTCGCGCCGCGTGTCCCCCTGGACACGCCGCAGGGCCACCGCCCACGGTGATCGGGCGGTGGCCCTGCGGCAGGGGGGTACCTCAGCCGAGGTGCTCCACCACCCAATCGATGGCATTGGTGAGCGTCGTCACATCGGTGGGCTCGATGGCCGGGAACATCGCCACCCGCAGCTGGTTGCGGCCCAGCTTGCGGTAGGGCTCGACGTCGACGATGCCGTTCGCCCGCAGCGCCTTGGCCACGGCGGCCGCGTCCACCTCGTCGGTGAAGTCGATGGTGCCCACGACCTGCGACCGGTGCGCCGGGTCGGCCACGTACGGGGTGGTGTAGGAGGTCTTCTCCGCCCAGCCGTAGAGCCGCTGCGAGGAGTCCCTGGTCCGGCTGGTGGTCCAGTCCAGGCCGCCGTTGCCGTTCATCCAGTCCAGCTGCTCGGCCAGCAGGAACAGCGTCGCCACGGCCGGGGTGTTGTAGGTCTGGTCCTTGACCGAGTTGTCCAGCGCGGTGGTCAGCGACAGGAACTCGGGGACGAACCGGTCCGACCCGCCGATCTCGGCGACCCGCTCCAGCGCCGCCGGGCTCATCAGCGCGATCCACAGCCCGCCGTCGGAGGCGAAGGACTTCTGCGGGGCGAAGTAGTAGACGTCGAAGTCCTCCGCCGCCACCGGCAGCCCACCCGCGCCCGAGGTCGCGTCGATCGCGACCAGCGCGCCCTCGGACCCGGCGGGCCGCACGACCGGCACCGCGACACCGGTGGAGGTCTCGTTGTGCGCCCAGCCCACGAGGTCGGCCCCGGCCTGGTAGGCGATCTCCGGCGCGCTGCCCGGCTCCGCGCTGACCACGATCGGGTCCTGCAGGAACGGCGCCTTCTTGTTCACCGAGGCGAACTTCGAGGAGAACTCGCCGTAGGTGAACAGCTGCGCGCGCTCGCGCACCAGCCCGAACGCCGCGGCGTCCCAGAACGCGGTGGTGCCGCCGTTGCCCAGCACGACCTCGTAGCCCTCGGGCAGCGAGAACAGCTCGCGCAGCCCCGAGCGCACCCGGCCGACCAGCGACTTCACCGGCTTCTGCCGGTGCGAGGTGCCCATCAGCGCCGCGCCCTCGGCGGCCAGCGCGGCCAGCTGCTCCGGCCGCACCTTGGACGGCCCGCAGCCGAAGCGCCCATCGGAAGGCTTGAGCTCCTCGGGGAGCTGAAGCGTGCTCGGATCGGCGGTCTGCGTCATCTCCTGCGCCTTTCGGGAACGGGAAGCACGTCCACGGTCGACACCCACCCTAGGCCCGTCCACGATGTGAACGCGGCTGGGTTGACCTCGCTGTGCCGGATTTCCTCCCGCCACCCACCCCCTCGTCCCCGCCCGGCGCCGTCCCCGGCCCGGCAGCGCGGCAGGCGGCTGGGTTGGTGGTACTGCCCACCCGGGTGGATTTCCTCCCGCCACCCACCCGGGTGGGATTCCTCCCGCCACCCCCCCCACGTCCCCGCCCGGCACCGTCCCGGCCCGGCAGCGCGGGTCAGGTGGTCCGCCAGCCCTCCTCGACGCCGCCGGGCACGGCCTCCGGGGTGCCGTAGGGCAGGCGGGTGAAGACGAAGGTCGCCAGGTCGAGGTGCGACGGGTCCCCGGCGGCGTCGCGGCGCAGGGCCAGCGTCTCGCCCGCGTAGTAGCCGTCGAGGCCGACCCACTCGTCGGTGCCCGCGGGCTCGAAGCGCGAGGCCCGGCCGCGGCCGGACACCGGCACCAGCTCCAGCCACCGGTCGCGCAGCAGCCGCAGCACGTACGGGGTCGGCCCCCAGTACCAGTGCCCGGTCAGCGCGAGCAGGGCCGGGTCGGCGGCGGGGTCGGGCTCCCACTCGGCGGGCAGCGACGGCTCCAGCTGCTCCACGGTCGTGATCAGGTCCACCGCGAGCGCGCCAATGCCGACCCCGGAGGTGGAGTTGGCGAAGCACAGCGCCCCGGTGCCGGTCGCCGGGTCGGCCAGCACCATGGCCAGGAAGCCGGGCATCGACCCGCCGTGGCCCGCGAGCCTGCGCCCGCCCACCCGCATCGTCTGCAGGCCGAGGCCGTAGCCGGTGGTCCAGGCGTCGGCGTCCTCGACGTGGGCGGGTTCGCGCATCTCCGCGACGGTGTCCGGGTGCAGCACCCCGCCGGTGTCGCCGCCGACGAACCGCGCCCACGTCGACAGGTCGGCCACCGTCGACCACAGCTGGCCCGCGGGGGCCATCGCCCCGGCGTCCGGGGTGGGCTCGTGCAGCAGGACGTCGGCGTGCGGGTGCACGGCGTAGCCGGTGGCGGCCGCCCCCTCGGGGTGCGGGGTGGTGCGGGCCATGCCCAGCGGGTCGAGCACCTCCGCGCGCAGCGCCGAGTACCAGTCGGTGCCGCGGTGGCGGGCCACGACCTCGCCGAGCACGCCGTAGCCGACGTTGGAGTAGTGGAACCGCGACCCGGGGCGCAGCTTGGTGGTGTCCGGGGTCAGCGACCGGTTGAGCGCGTCCCAGTCGGCGCCCGGCGTGCGCTCCCACCAGGACCCCGGCGACTCCGAGGTCAGCCCGGCGGTGTGCGAGAGCAGCTGCGCGATGGTCGCCCGGCCGAAGCTCGTGCCCGGGACGTGCGCCTCCAGCGGGTCGTTGAGGTCGAGCACGCCCTCGTCGCGCAGCCGCATGACCAGCACCGCGACGAAGGTCTTGGTGATCGACCCGATCCGGTACTGGGTGTCGGTGGTGGGGGCGGCGCCGTCCACCCGCCCGCGCTCGCCGTGCCACACCAGCGCGTCGCCGCGCACGACCCCCGCGACCAGCGACGGGGCGCGGGAGGTGGACTGCTCGGTGGCCAGCCTGCGCAGCAGCGCGTGCTCAGTGGTCTGCAGCATGCCGGCGATTGTCGGCCATGCCCGGCGGCGGCCTCCCCCGGGGCTCAGCCGGGCAGCAGGCCGCGGGCCATGGCGGTGGTCACCGCGGCCGTGCGGTCGGAGACGCCCAGCTTGGCGAAGGCGCGCAGCAGGTGGGTCTTCACCGTGGCCTCGCCGATGTGCAGCTCCCGGCCGACCTCGGCGTTGGTCATGCCCGTGGCCACCAGCGCGAGCACCTGCACCTCCCGGCCGGACAGCTCCGGTCGGGCGGGCGCGCGCACCCGGTGCACCAGCCTGCCCGCCACCGAGGGGGCCAGCACCGTCTCGCCGCGGTGGGCGGCCCGCACCGCCGCCGCCAGCTCCGCGCGGGAGGCGTCCTTGAGCAGGTAGCCCGCGGCGCCCGCCTCCACCGCGCGCAGGATGTCGGCGTCGGTCTCGTAGGTCGTCACGACCACCACCCGGGTGCCCGGCAGCTCGGCGGTGATCCGGGCGGTGGCGCCCGCCCCGTCCAGGCCGGGCATCCGCAGGTCCATCAGCACCACGTCCGGGCGCAGCGCCCGCGCGGTGGCCACGGCCTCCGCCCCGGAGCCGGCCTCGCCCACCACGTCGAGGTCGGGCTCGGCGGCGAGCATCCCGCGCAGCCCCTGCCGCACGACCGGGTGGTCGTCGACCAGCAGGACGGTGATCACGGGCGCACCTTGAGCACGACGGTGGTGCCCTGGCCGGGGGCGGACTGCACGGCCAGCTCGCCGCGCACCTGCTCGGCCCGGGCGCGCATGCCCCGCAGGCCGTAGCCGTCGGTGGGGGCGCCGGGGTCGAAGCCCGCGCCGTCGTCGGTGACGGTGAGCACCACCGCGCCCGCGGCGTGCACCAGGTCGACGGTGACGGCGGTGGCGCCCGCGTGCTTGCCGACGTTGGCCAGCGCCTCCTGGGCGGTGCGCAGCAGCACGACCTCGACCCCGGTGGGCAGCCCGCCCCCGGGCACGCCCTCGGCGTGGAAGTCCGCGGCGGTGCCGGTCTCGGCGGCCAGCCGCTCGACCTGGCGGCGCAGCGCGGCGACCAGGCCGCCGCCCGCCAGCGCGGTCGGGGCCAGCGCGGCGACCATCGCCCTGGCCTCGGCCAGGTTCTCCCGGGCGGTGCGGGTGGCCAGCGCCAGCGCCCGGTCCACCCTGTCCCGGTCCTGGTCGGCCTCGGCGGCCTGGAGCAGGGTGATGATGCTGGTGAAGCCCTGGGCGAGGGTGTCGTGGATCTCCCCGGCCAGCCGGGCCCGCTCGGCGGCCACCCCGGCCTCGTGCGAGAGCCGGACGACCTCGGCCCGGCTGGCCTCCAGCTCCCCGATGAGCCGGGCCCGCTCGCCGTTCTGCCGCACGACCCGGTGGATGAACGTGCCCATCAGCAGCGACAGCGCCAGCCCGAGCACCGCCGTGGGCAGCAGCCCGCCCAGGTCGCCGACGCCCTGCCCGGTCAGCGCGGGCACCAGCAGCGGCAGCAGGTTGGCCAGCACCACCACCGGTGCCGCCGCGGCCAGCGGCAGCGCCATGAACACCATCGGGCAGAGCGCGAAGAGGGCGAACGCGCTCGCCGGGGCCAGCCGCAGCGCCACCGCGAACAGCACCAGCGACACCGCGGTGAAGACCCACGTGTGCGGCGCCCGCTCCCGCAGCACGGCCCGGTCGCGGCCGTAGGCGGCGTAGAGCACGCCGATCGCCAGCACCGCCCCGGCCGCCCAGAACCGGCCGGGCGCGTCGCCGGAGGCGATGAGCGCGGGCACGAACAGGTAGCCCACCGCGTAGTAGGCGTCCCACAGGCGCAGCGACCGGCTGTCCTCGGCCCGCGCCGTCACCGCCGGTCGGTCCACCGGAACACCACCGCGCACAGCGCCGCGCCGACGGCGCACCAGCAGAGCAGCACCAGCGCCACCGTCCCGTGCTCCCACGATCCCGCCACCTCCTGTGCGGCCATCGTGTCCGGGAGGAACACCGAGCGGAAGCCCTGGGCCATCCACCGCACCGGGAACAGCGCCGCGACCTGGGTCATCACCGAGGGCAGCGCGCTGGTCCGCACGAACACCCCGGAGGTGAACTGGAGGGCCAGCACCGGCACGTTGAGCACCGCCGCCGCGGCCCGCGAGGACCGGACCAGGCTGCTCGCGGCGATGCCCAGCAGCGAGCACGCCAGCACCGAGAGCGCGAACACCCACGCGAAGGTCAGCCACCGGCCCGGGTCGGCGGGCAGCGGCAGGTCGAATGCCACCACCGCCACGAGCAGGACCAGCGCCACCTCGGCCAGCGAGCTGACCGCCACCAGCACGACCTTGCCCGCGAAGTACGCCCCCGCCGGGACGGGCGTGCCGCGCAGGCGCTTGAGCGTGCCGTCCTCCCGGTCGGCGGTGATGCCGACGCCGACGCTGAGGAACGCCGTCGACAGCACGCCGTAGGCGACGGTGCTCGCGGCGAGCACGTGCGAGTACGGCTCCGGGCCCGCCCCGCCGCCGCCGATCCCGCCGAGCAGCAGCAGGACCAGCGCGGGCAGGCAGAACGTGAACAGCACGGCTTCCTTGGCCCGGAAGAACATCCGCAGCTCGGCCACACCCCTCGCGAGGCCGATCCGCAGCGGGCTGGGCAGCGCCACCGGGCGGGTCACGCCGCCGCCCCGATCAACCGCAGGTACACGTCCTCCAGGCTCGGCTGCCGCACGGCCAGCCCGCGCACCGGCCCGCGCCGGGCCAGCTCGACGACCAGCCCCGCCGGGTCGGCGGAGGTCGTCTCGTGCTCGCCGTCGCCGTCGGTCCAGCGCACGAGCGCGGGCGCGGTGTCCCGGCCGCCGACGGTGCGGGGGGTGCCCTCGGCGATGATCCGCCCGCCCGCGATCACCGCCAGCCGGTCGGCCAGCGCCTCGGCCTCGTCCAGGTAGTGCGTCGTCAGCAGCACGGTGCTGCCGCTGTCGCGCAGCGACCGCACCAGGTCCCAGAACCGCCGCCGCGCCTCGGGGTCGAACCCGGTCGTCGGCTCGTCCAGGAACACCAGCTCCGGCCTGCCCACGATGCCCAGCGCGACGTCCACCCGGCGCCGCTGGCCCCCCGACAGCGAGGCCAGCCTGGCCCCCGCCCGGTCGCGCAGCCCGCACAGCTCCAGCACCTCGTCCACCGGCCGCGGGTCGGGGTAGTAGCGGGCGAAGTGCCGCACGACCTCCCGCACCGACAGCTCCCCGGCGTCGGTGGCCGACTGGGCCACGATCCCGATCCGGGCCCGCCACGCCCGCCCGGCCCGCGCCGGGTCCTCGCCCAGCACCCGCACCCGGCCCGCGTCGCGGCGCCGGTGCCCCTCCAGGACCTCGACGGTCGTCGACTTCCCGGCGCCGTTCGGGCCCAGCAGGGCGTACACCTCCCCCGAGCGCACGCCCAGCCCCACACCGTCCACCGCGGTCGTGCCGCCGTAGCTCTTGCGCAACCCCGTCACCTCGATCACGTCCACCCGTCGAGCATCGCGTGTGGACCGTCGCGGTGGGACGACCGCGGGGTTGACCCCGCTGTCCACCGATCGGTGGACAACCCCGGGAACGGCGGAAGCCGCCTCCCGCGGGGGGAAGCGGCTTCCGCGACGAGGTGCCGGGTCAGGCGGTGGTGCCCCAGCCCTCGACCTCCTCGGGCTTGCGCGGGCCGGGGCCGATGTACTTGGCGGCCGGGCGCACGAGGCGGCCGGTGCGCTTCTGCTCCAGGATGTGCGCGCACCAGCCCGCGGTCCGCGCGCAGGTGAACATCGCGGGCATCATGTGCGTGGGCACCTGGGCGAAGTCCAGGATCACCGCCGCCCAGAACTCCACGTTGGTCTCGATCGCCCGGTCCGGGCGGCGCTCGCGCAGCTCGGCCAGCGCCGCCTGCTCCAGCGCCTCGGCGGCCTCGTAGCGCTCGGCGCCGAGCTCCTTGGCGGTGCGGCGCAGCACGCGGGCGCGCGGGTCCTCGGCCCGGTAGACCCGGTGCCCGAAGCCCATCAGCCGCTCCTTGCGGTCGAGCAGGCCCTTGACGAAGCCGCGGGCGTCGCCGGACTCCTCCACCGCCTTGATCATCGGCAGCACGCGGGCCGGGGCGCCGCCGTGCAGCGGGCCGGACATCGCGCCGATCGCGCCGGACAGCGACGCCGCCACGTCGGCCCCGGTGGAGGCGATGACGCGGGCGGTGAAGGTGGAGGCGTTGAGGCCGTGCTCGGCGGCGGAGACCCAGTAGGCGTCGATGGCCTGCACGTGCCGGGGGTCGGGCTCGCCGCGCCAGCGGGTCATGAACCGCTCGGTGATCGTCGAGCACTGGTCGACCCGCGACTGCGGCACGGCGGGCTCGTAGATGCCGCGCGCGGACTGCGCCACGTAGGACAGCGCCATCACCGAGGCGCGGGCCAGCTGGTCGCGGGCCTCGGCGTCGGTGATGTCGAGCAGCGGCTGGTAGCCCCAGATCGGCGCCAGCATGGCCAGGCCCGCCTGCACGTCGACCCGGACGTCGCCGGAGTGCACCGGCAGCGGGAACGGCTCGGCGGGCGGCAGGCCGGTGCCGAAGCGGCCGTCGACCAGCAGCGCCCACACGTCGCCGAAGGTGACCTTGCCCGCCAGGTCCTCGATGTCCACGCCGCGGTAGCGCAGCGCGCCGCCGTCGCGGTCGGGCTCGGCGATCTCGGTGCGGAAGGCGACCACGCCCTCCAACCCCGGGCGGAAGCCGTCGTCGGGCTCCGCGGGGGCGGGGTCCTGTGCCTTGCCGTCGTGCACCGCGTTCGTCATTCGCCTCTGCCCTTCCCGATGCCCATGTTGCGGTCCGCGGCCGTGTCCGGTCGGCACCCTGCGGCAGGCAGCTCGTGGCAGCGCGCGAGCGCCGGGCACCAGTGCACGGCTGGCTCCGACCTTCCCCTGTGCCGGACGAGCCTGCAATCTTTCCCGCCGGTGTCGTCGGTCACGATCCAGTGGAACGATTCAGGTGTCCGAAACCCTCCAAGGGGTGATCCAAACCCCGTGAACTGCACGGATCCGGTGGTACCCGTCACCGGTCGAGCGGTTTCCGTTCACCGGGAATCCCCGTACCTTTCAGGTTGCGAGGTGACCCCTGAGCAGCGAGGAGAGGCCCCCATGACGGCAGGCGACATCGCACTGAAGCTCCCGACCATGCGCGTCGCCTACGAGGAGGGCACCCTCGCCGAGGGGGAGCTGCTGCCGACCTGGCACGAGCAGCTCCAGCTGTGGCTGGACCAGGCCGCGTCGCAGGGGCTGCCGGACGCCAACGCCATGGTGCTCGCCACCGCGAGCGCCGACGGCCTGCCGTCCTCGCGCACCGTGCTGGCCAAGGGCCTCGACGAGCGCGGGGTGGTGTTCTTCACCAACTACACCTCCGCCAAGAGCCACGACCTGCTCGCCACCCGCTACGCCTCGGCCACCTTCCCCTGGTACGGCCTCCAGCGGCAGGTGACGGTGCGCGGGACCGTGGAGAAGGTGCGCAGCGCCGAGACCGCCGAGTACTGGGCGCAGCGCCCGCGCGGCTCGCAGCTGGGCGCCTGGGCCTCCCCGCAGTCCATCGTGGTCAGCGGGCGCGGCTCGCTGGAGGCCGCGCTGGCCAATGTGGAGCGCCAGTTCGCCGACGCCGAGACCATCCCGGTGCCGCCGCACTGGGGCGGCTGGCGGATCCAGCCGGAGTCGGTGGAGTTCTGGCAGGGCCGCGCCGACCGGATGCACGACCGGCTGCGGTTCAAGAACACCCGCGGCGGCTGGAAGGTCGAGCGCCTCGGCCCGTGAGGCCCGCGGGCCCTCGCGCCCCGCTGCCCGTGCCGCCTGCCTGGTGTGTCCGGTGACCTGGGGACATCACAGCGGCGTTAAAGGTTAGCGGGGCTAAGCTCCGCTCGTGAGCAACGAGGTGCGACCGCGCGGCAGGCTGCGCGAGGTCATCGGCAAGATCGTCATCGACACCCGCCCGCTGCGGGTGCGCGACTACCGCCTGCTCTGGTACTCCACCGCGGTCACCGCCATCGGCAGCCAGCTGACCGCCGTGGCGGTGCCCAAGCAGGTCTACGACCTCACCGGGTCCTCCGGCTGGGTCGGCGTGGCGGGCGGGGTCGGCCTGGTCCCGCTGCTGGTGTTCGGGCTCTGGGGCGGCGCCATCGCCGACGCCGTCGACCGCCGCAAGGTCATGGTGGTCAGCAACATCGGCATCGCGGTGACCTCCGGGCTGTTCTGGGCCCAGGCCTTCCTCGGCCTGGGCTCGGTGCCCGCGCTGCTGGTGCTGCTGGCCGTCCAGCAGGCGTTCGCCGCGGTGAACATGCCCACCCGCAGCGCCGCCGTGGCCCGGGTGGTGCCACCGGAGCTGCTGCCGCCCGCGAACGCGCTCAGCTTCACCACGTTCACCTTCGGCTCGGTGTTCGGGCCGCTGCTCGCGGGCGCCCTCATCCCGCTGCTCGGGCTGCCCACCCTCTACCTCGTCGACACCGCCGCGCTGGTCATCGCGCTATTGATGGTGCTGCGGCTGCCCGCCATCCCGCCAGGGGAGACCTCCTCGCGCACCGCGGGCATCGCCGACATCCTCAACGGCTTCCGCTACCTCGCCGCCCGCAAGCTGCTGCTGATGTCGTTCCTGGTGGACATCATCGCCATGGTCGCGGGGATGCCGCGGGCGCTGTTCCCCGAGCTGGCCGAGCGCTCCTTCGGGGACCCGCCCGGCGGCGGGGGAGTGGCGCTGGGCCTGCTCTACGCGGCCATCCCGATCGGGTCGGTGGTCTTCGGCCTGTTCTCCGGCACGTTCTCCCGGCTCACCCGCCGCGGCGCGGTGATCACCCTCGCGGTCTGCGCCTGGGGGCTGTGCGTCGCCGCGGCGGGGCTGACCTCGGCGCTGTGGCTGGCCGTGCTGCTGCTCGCCCTGGCGGGCGGGTTCGACCTGGTCAGCGCCGTGCACCGCAGCGCCATGCTCCAGACGGAGGCCACCGACGAGATGCGCGGGCGCATGCAGGGGGTGTTCACCGTCGTCGTGGCGGGCGGGCCGCGGCTGGCCGACGTGCTGCACGGCTGGGGCGCCGAGGCCGTCGGCGCGAGCGTGGCCCTGGTCGCGGGTGGCGCGCTGGTGGTCGTGCTGACCGGGGTTGCGGTCGCCTGCGCCCCCGCGTTCTGGCGCTACCGCTTCCAGGGCTGACCCGGCGGTCGCGACCGCCGTGCTGCTGGTGTCCATAGTGGACATCTCACTGCTCGGCGGTACCACGTTGCCGCTGCTGGTGTTCGCTGGCGCCGCCGTGCTCGTGCTGCGCCAGGAGGACGCCCGTCGCCCGCTAGGACGTGAAGCGCGACAGCTCGGTGTCGTCGTGGGCGGAGAACACCGCGACCTCCGAACCGTGCTGCCGGACGAGGTCGCGCAGGCGCTGCTGGTTCGCCTTGCGCTCCTTGGCCAACGTCTGCACGGCACCCTCGAACACGCGCAGCACCGGCGTCGTCGACGGCTTCTGGTCCAGCTGCGCGCGGTGGAAGTAGGCGTCGCCCGCGTGCAGCAGCCAGCCGTCGTCGCCCTTGACGGCGACGCCGACGTGCCCGCGCGTGTGCCCGGGCAGCGGGACGAGCAGGAAGTCCTCCGACAGGCCGGGCAGCGCCTTCACCGCGTCCAGGCCGAACCACCGCTCACCCGGGGTGTCCTCGTGCACGGCCCACTTCGGCTGGTGCGCCCACTGCGCCGCCACGTAGCGCTGCTTCTCCCCGGCCGTCGCCGGGTTCGTCGCGGCCCGCAGCTCCGGCCCGTGCACGTGCACCGTGGCCCACGGGAAGTCGACGAGCCCGCCCGCGTGGTCGAGGTCGAGGTGGGTGAGCAGCACGTGCCGCACGTCGCGCGGGTCGAACCCGAGCGCCGCCACCTGCTCCACCGCCGCGGCGGCCGGGTCGCGGCGCGGGTTCACCAGCCACCAGAACGGCCGGGGCATCGTGCCCGGCGGGTTCGCCAGGTCGCCGCGGCCGAGCCCGCTGTCGACCAGCACGAGCCCGTCCGGGGACTCCACGAGCAGCACGTGGCAGCACATCCGCGCGGTGCGCAGCAGCCCCGGTCGGCCGTCGACGAGGGAACCGCCGAGCGGGCGCATCGGACCGCAGTCGAGGTGGTGCACGCGCATGGGGGACACCTTCCAGGTGAGGACCGGCCGGGGAGATCCAACACGCTCCCGGGCCCCGGGTCCAGAGGTCTGTGGGCGGGCGCGCCGGGCCGTAGGCTTCCGGCCATGGACGTTGAGCAGTGGGAGATCCGGTCCGGTCGGGCCCGCGCTGTGGTCAGCGCGCACGGCGCGGGCCTGCGGGTGCTGGAGCGCGACGGGGTGCCCTACGCCGAGACCTACGCCGCCGACCAGGCCCCGCCGATGGGCGCGGGCGCGGTGCTGGTCCCGTGGCCCAACCGGGTGGCCGACGGGCAGTGGCCGCTCGACGGGGTGACCCAGCACCTCAACCTCACCGAGCCCGACCGCGGCAACGCCATCCACGGCCTCGTCCGGCACGAGGAGTGGACCGCCACCGCCCGCGCGCAGGACTCGGTCACCCTGTCGGTGCTCGTCGACCGCCGCCCCGGCTGGCCGTTCACCTTCGAGACCACCGTGACCTACTTCGTCGACGACTCCGGGCTCACCGTCACCCACGGCCTGCGCAACCTCAGCGAGGACCCGATGCCCTTCGGCGTCGGCACCCACCCGTACCCGAGGCCGGGCAACGCCGACGTCGACGACTGCGCGCTCACCCTCGCCGCCACCACGCGGCTGCCGGTGGACCCCGAGCGCCTGCTGCCCAGCGGTCCCGCCGAACCGATCACCGACTTCGACTTCGCCGCGGGCCAGCCGCTGCGCGGCGTGGTGCTCGACGACGCCTTCGGCGGCTGCGAGCCCGGCGCCGACGGCCTGGTCCGCCACGCCGTCACCGGCCCCGGCGGCGGCGTCGAGGTGTGGGCGGACGCGGTGTTCAAGTGGGTGCAGGTCTACACGGCCGCGGAGTTCCCCGGGAAGGGGCAGCGCGCCGTGGCCGTCGAGCCGATGACCTGCCCGCCGGACGCGCTCAACTCCGGTGAGGACGTGCTCGTGCTCGCCCCGGGGGACAGCTGGACCGGGTCGTGGGGCATCTCGTGGGTCGAGGGGGAGGGCGCGTGAAGGTCGCGATCACCGGGGGCCGGGTCGTCCCCGTGCTGGGCGAGGTCGTCGAGGGCGGCACGGTGCTGGTCGAGGACGGGCGGATCACCGCCGTCGGCGCGGACGTGGCCGTGCCCGGCGACGCCGAGGTCGTCGACGCGTCCGGCCGCTGGGTGCTGCCCGGCTTCGTCGAGGCGCACGGCCACCTCGGCGTGCACGAGGAGGCCGAGGGCTGGGCGGGCCAGGACACCAACGAGATGACCGACCCGGTCACCGCCAAGGTCAAGGCGCTCGACGGCATCAACCCCGACGACGAGGGCTTCCGCGACGCGCTGGCGGGCGGGGTCACCACCATCGTCGTCAAGCCCGGCTCCGGCAACGTCATCGGCGGCCAGACCGTCGCGGTGAAGCCGTGGGGCAAGACCGTCGACGAGATGCTGCTGCGCGACCCGGTGAGCATGAAGAGCGCCCTGGGCGAGAACCCCAAGCGCGTCTACGGCGAGAAGAAGCAGATGCCCTCCACCCGCCTCGGCGTGGCGGCGGTCATCCGCGAGGCGCTGACCAAGGCCCAGGACTACAAGGCCAAGCGCGACGCCGCCGAGGGCCCCTTCGACCGCGACCTCACCAACGAGGCCCTCGTCAAGGTCCTCGACGGCGAACTCCCCTGGTGCCAGCACGCCCACCGCGCCGACGACATCGCCACCGCCCTGCGCCTGGCCGAGGAGTTCGGCTACAACCTCGTCCTCAACCACGGCACCGAGGCCCACCTGCTCGCCGACCTCATCGCCGAGCGCGACATCCCCGTCGTCATCGGCCCGCTGTTCACCACCCGCAGCAAGGTCGAGCTCCGCCAGCGCACCCTGCGCAACCCCGGCATCCTCGCCCGCGCGGGCGTGCGCATCGCCATCACCACCGACCACCCGGTCATCCCCATCAACTTCCTCGTCCACCAGGTCACCCTGGCCGTCAAGGAGGGCCTGGACCCGGAGGTGGGCCTGCGCAGCATCACCCACAACCCGGCCCAGATGCTCGGCCTGGACGACCGCGTCGGCGCCCTGGCCCCCGGCCTCGACGCCGACATCGTCCTCTGGTCGGGCGACCCGCTCGACGTGATGAGCCGAGCCATGCAGGTCTTCGTCAACGGCAGGCAGGTCTACCACTTCGACGAGGCGACGGGGTTGGGCGTGACGGAGGACCCGTACTACCGGGAGGCGTGAGGGGTTCGGCTGCTGCGCAGCGGGGGGAGGACGTGGAGCTGCTGCGCAGCAGCCTCAAAGAACGCGGATTGCCCTGCGGGCTCGACGGGGTGGTCAGGCGGACTTGAGCTGGCGGGCGATGACCATGCGCTGGATCTGGTTGGTGCCCTCGAAGATCTGGGTCACCTTGGCCTCGCGCATGTAGCGCTCCACCGGGAAGTCCCGGGTGTAACCGGCTCCGCCGAGGACCTGGACCGCGTCGGTGGTGACCTTCATGGCCGCGTCGGTGGCGACCAGCTTGGCGACGGAGGCCTGGCGGACGAAGGGCAGGCCGCGGTCGCGGCGGCGGGCGGCGTCGAGGTAGGTGGCGCGGGCGGTGTCGACGGCGGCGGCCATGTCGGCGAGGACGAACTCCAGGCCCTGGAAGTCGATGATGGGCCTGCCGAACTGGGTGCGGCCCGCGGCGTAGGCGACGGCCTCGTCGAGGGCGGCTTGGGCGAGGCCGACGGCGCAGGCGGCGATGCCGAGCCTGCCGGAGTTGAGGGCCTCCAGGGCGAAGCGCAGGCCCGCGCCCTCGGGGCCGATGCGGCGGTCGGCGGGGACGCGGGCGGCGTCGAAGGTGATCTGGGCGGTGGTGGAGCCGGTGAGGCCCATCTTGCGCTCGGGGGCGGCGGCGGACAGGCCGGGGGTGGCGGCGTCGACGAGCAGGCAGCTGATGCCGCGGCTGCCGTCGTCGGAGGTGCGGACCATGGTGGTGTAGAAGTCGGCCTCACCGCCGTGGGTGATCCAGGCCTTGGTGCCGGTGACGGCGTAGGCGTCGCCGTCGCGGCGGGCGCGGGTGGTGAGGGCGGCGGCGTCGGAGCCCGCGTGCGGCTCGGACAGGGCGTAGGCGCCGAGCAGGTCGCCGCCGAGCATGTCGGGCAGGAAGCGGTCGCGCTGCTCGTCGGTGCCGTGGTGGGCCAGTGCCCAGCACGACATGGTGTGCACCGACAGGCCGACGCCCACCGACATCCACGCGGCGGCGACCTCCTCCAAGACCTGCAGGTAGACCTCGTAGGACAGCTCCGCGCCGCCCCAGCGCTCGGCGTAGGGCAGGCCCAGCAGGCCGCTGCGGCCCAGCAGCCGGAACTGCTCGCGGGGGAACTGCCCGGCCTCCTCGTGCTTGGCCGCGTGCGGCGCCAGCTCGTCGCGGGCGATCTCGCGGACGAGGGCCAGCAGGTCCTCGGCGTCGGTGTCGGGCAGCACGCGGTCGACGGTCATCGGGGTCCTCCGGGGAACACGCGGTACGCGCAGCTGTACTGGGGTGCCCTCCAGCGTACTGTGCGGGGTGCTGGGCTGTCGATAACCTGGGCCGATGACCCGCTCCACCCGGCGCACCCCGACGGCCCGCCAGGCCGCGCTGCTCGACCAGTTGCTCCAGCTGTTCCTGGTCGAGGGCTTCGCCGGGGTCACCCTCGACGACTACGCCGCAAGGCTGCGCTGCTCGAAGTCGACGCTGTACGCGCTGGCCCCGAGCAAGGAGCAGCTGGCGCTGAAGGTGGTCGGGCAGTTCTTCCGGGTGGCCACCGAGCGGGTGGAGAAGGACGTGGCGGGCGCGGGCGACGCGCGCGAGCGGATCGCGGCCTACCTCTCCGGCGCGGCCAGGGAGCTGGGCGTGGCCTCGGCCGCGTTCGTCCGCGACGTGGTCGACTTCCCGCCCACCCGGGCGGTGTACCAGCGCAACGCCCAGGCCGCGGCGGCCCGGCTGCGCGGGTTCATCACCGAGGGCGTCGCCCAGGGCCGCTTCCGCGACGTCCCGGCCCGGCTGGTCGGGGAGATGGCGGGCTGGTTGATCGAGGGCATCCAGTCGGGGGTGATCGGCGAGCGGGCCGGGGTGTCGGACTCCGCGGCCTTCGCGGGCCTGTCCGACCTGCTGCTCGGCGGGCTCGCGCGCGCCGACGACCGCTGAACCCGCCGCCGCCTTGTGATACGTGTCCCATGAGCCCGCCGCAGGCCGGGGTACGGCTGTCCGTGCTGCGGCGGGCGCACTAGCGTAGGAAGCTCAGGACCCCAACGGGGCGGTGCTGCGCTGCGGCGACATCGAGCCGCGATCGCACCCGACCAGGGCCGCACCGGCTCGGCCGTCACCGCCCTGACCGAGTGTGAGAGGTACTTGCACATGCCCGACGGGACCGCTGCGCCCACCGACAAGACCGCCACCCTGCACTACCCCGGCGGCGAGCACGAGATGGCGATCGCCCCCGCCACCGAAGGCACCTCCGGCGTCGACCTGGGCAAGCTGCTGGCCAAGACCGGGTTGGTGACCCTGGACAGCGGGTTCGTCAACACCGCGTCGTGCTCCTCGGCGATCACCTACATCGACGGCGACGCGGGGATCCTGCGCTACCGCGGGTACCCGATCGACCAGCTGGCCGAGAAGTCGACCTTCCTGGAGGTCAGCTACCTGCTCATCTACGGCGAGCTGCCGACGCAGGCCGAGCTGGACGACTTCACCCACAAGATCAGCAGGCACACGCTGCTGCACGAGGACCTCAAGCGGTTCTTCGACGGGTTCCCGCGCGACGCGCACCCGATGCCGGTGCTGTCCTCCGCGGTCTCCGCGCTGTCCACTTTCTACCAGGACAGCCTCAAGCCGTTCGACCCCGAGCACGTCGAGATCTCCACCATCCGGCTGCTGGCCAAGCTGCCCACCATCGCCGCCTACGCCTACAAGAAGTCGGTCGGCCAGCCGTTCCTCTACCCGGACAACTCGCTGGGCCTGGTGGAGAACTTCCTGCGGATGACCTTCGGCTTCCCGGCCGAGACCTACGAGCTCGACCAGGACATGGTGCGGGCGCTGGACCTGCTGTTCATCCTGCACGCCGACCACGAGCAGAACTGCTCGACCTCCACGGTGCGGCTGGTGGGCTCGTCGGAGGCCAACCTGTTCGCCTCCATCTCCGCGGGCATCAACGCGCTGTTCGGCCCGCTGCACGGCGGCGCCAACTCCGCGGTGCTGGACATGCTGGTCGGCATCCGGGACTCGGGCGGCGACGTCGACACCTTCGTCAAGAAGGTGAAGAACAAGGAGGACGGCGTCAAGCTCATGGGCTTCGGCCACCGGGTCTACAAGAGCTACGACCCGCGCGCGGCGATCGTGAAGAAGACCGCCGACGACATCCTCGGCAAGCTCGGCGGCAACGACTCGCTGCTCGACATCGCCAAGCAGCTGGAGGAGCACGCGCTGGCCGACGACTACTTCGTCGAGCGCAAGCTCTACCCCAACGTCGACTTCTACACCGGCCTGATCTACCGGGCGATGGGCTTCCCGACGAAGTTCTTCACCGTCCTGTTCGCCCTGGGCCGCCTGCCGGGCTGGATCGCGCACTGGCGCGAGATGATCAACGACCCGGCCACCAAGATCGGCCGCCCGCGGCAGGTCTACACCGGCCACACCGAGCGCGACTTCAAGGCGATCACCGAGCGCTGAGCCCGGTCCCGCCAGGAGGGCCGCCCCCGGCACCGGGGGCGGCCCTCCGCTGTGCGGGGACCCGCCGGGGTGGGTAGCGTCTGCCGCCGTGGCAGCATCCCCCGCGATCGTCTGGTTCCGCCGCGACCTGCGCCTGGGCGACCACCCGGCGCTGCTGGAGGCCGCGGACCGCGCGGGCTCGGCGGTCGCCCTCTACGTCCTCGACGACGCGCTGCGCGACCGCTCCGGCGCCCCCCGGCTGGACTTCCTCTACGGCTGCCTGCGCGCGCTCGACGACCAGCTCGGCGGCAGGCTGCTGGTGGTGCACGGCGACCCGGTCGACGCCGTCCCCCGGGTGGCGCGGGCGTTCGGGGCGGGCTCGGTGCACGTCTCCGCCGACGCGGGCCCCTACGGCAGGCGCCGCGACGAGCGGGTCGAACAGGCCCTCGGCGACGTCGAGCTGGTGCGCACCGGCTCCCCGTACGCGGTGACCCCCGGCCGGGTGACCAAGGACGACGGCACCCCCTTCAAGGTCTTCACCCCGTTCAGCCGCGCCTGGGCCCGCCACGGCTGGCGCGCGCCCGCGAGCACGTCGAAGTCCACAGTGGAGTGGGTGGACCCCGGGGACAAGTCCGGCGGCCCGCGGCGGGTGCGGGTCCCCACCGCGCCCGCGCACTCGGCCACCCTGCCGGAGCCGGGGGAGCGGGCCGCGCTGGAGCACTGGTCGGACTTCCTCGAAGGCCCGCTGCGCGACTACAAGCGCGACCGCGACAAGCCCGGTGTGGACGGCACCTCCCGCATGTCCGCCTACCTCCGCTGGGGCTGCGTGCACCCGCGCACCCTCCTCGCGGACCTCGCCGGGCACTCCGGCGACGGCCCCGACACCTACCGCACCGAACTGGCCTGGCGCGACTTCTACGCCGACGTCCTGTGGAACCAGCCCCGGACGGCCAGGGAGAACTTCAACGAGCGCTTCGACGCCATCGAGCACGACTCCGGCCCGCACGCCGACGAGCACCACCGGGCCTGGGCCGAGGGCCGCACCGGCTTCCCCATCGTCGACGCGGGCATGCGCCAACTGCTGGCCGAGGGCTGGGTCCACAACCGCGTCCGCATGATCGTCGCCTCCTTCTACGCCAAGGACCTGCACCTGCCCTGGTGGCGCGGCGCCCGCCACTTCATGCAGCACCTCGTCGACGGCGACCTCGCCTCCAACCAGCACGGCTGGCAGTGGACAGCGGGCTCCGGCACCGACGCCTCGCCCTACTTCCGCGTCTTCAACCCCACCACCCAGGCCGAGAAGTTCGACCCCACCGGCGACTACGTCCGCAAGTACGTCCCCGAACTCCGCGGCATCGAGGGCAAGAAGGTCCACCAGCCCCAGGACAACCCCCCCAACGGCTACCCCACCCCCATCGTCGACCACGCCCACGAACGCCAAGTGGCCCTGGACCGCTACAACAAGATCAAGGCCTAACCCCACCTTCCACGCCCCACCCCGCTGCCTTCAAAGCAGCGCGCCCACCCACAAACCGCAACGCGCCCCACGAGGACTGCTCGATGGGGTGGTTGTGCTTGGTCGGGGGAGGCGATCATGTGCTACCCAACGGGACGGGCGGGCGTCTTTTCAGCCCGCCTTTTCCCCGCCCGACAGCGCATGATCGCCGCAGGGGCCCCGACCAAGCACAACCACCGCATCGAGCCCGCAAACCAATCCGCGCTCTTCACAGAGCTGCGCAGCAGCTCCCCGCTCCCCAAGCCGCGCAGCAGCCCCCTTCACACCCCGCGCAACGCCTCCCGCACCCGCACCCGCCCATCCGTCCGCAGGATCGCCCCCGCGTACACCCGCCCACCCACCCACGCCAGCCCCGCCACCGCCACCACCATCAGCACCAGCGCCACCGCCACCTCCCACCCGCTGGCCACCCCCAGCGCCAGCCGCCCCGGCATGAGGATCGGCGCGAACGGCGGCAGCAGCGACAGCACCGCCGTCGCGGCGCCGCCGGGTGCCCGGGACAGCAGGCCGAAGCCGAGCACGAACGCCAGCACGAGCACCGAGGTCACCGGCAGCAGCACCGACTGGGTCTCCTCCTGCCGCGACACCAGCGATCCCGCCGCCGCGAACACCGCCGCGTAGAACAGGTAGCCGAGCAGGTACCAGACCAGGCCCCACAGCAGGGTCCCCGCCGCGGCAGCCGGGATGGTCAGCACGCCGGTAGCCCAGGCGAGCACGACCCCCGCGCCGCCGATCACCGACAGCTGCGCCAGGCCCACCACGCCGAGCCCGATCACCTTGCCCAGCAGCAACTGCCAGGGCCGCACCGCGGCGAGCAGCAGCTCCGCGACGCGGCTGGACTTCTCCTCCACGACGCCCTGGGCGACCATCGTGCCGTGCAGCAGCAGTGACGTGTAGAGCAGCACGACCACCACCAGCGCCACCGCGAGGCGCTGCCCGCGGGCGGGGTCGCCGGTGTCGATGGCGTGCACGTCCACGGTGGCGTCGGAGACGGTGGCGAGGACCTCGGCCGGGTCGACGTCGTCGCCGAGGGTGGCGAGCAGGCCGCGCAGGACCTCCTGCTGCACCAGCGCGGTGAGGGCGCCGCGCAGGTTCTCGTCGACCGAGTCGCGCACGAGCACGCGCAGGGCGCTGGGGGTGCCGGTGACCAGCGCGTCCAGGGTGCCGTCCGCGACCTGGGCGGTGCCGTCCGCCTGGTCGCGGATGGTGGTGGTCTCCACCACCAGGCCGCGGGCCCTGGTCTCGTCCTTGAGCGGTTCGGCGATGGCGGTGGCCTGGCCGAGCAGGCCGACCCGGGGGCCGTGCCGGTCGGTGAACAGCGAGGTCTGCACCAGCACGAACGCCACCAGCACCGCCACCGACACCGCGGTGCCGAGCAGGAACGAGCGCGCCCGCAGCCGGGTGCGCAGCTCCCGGCGGGCGATGACCCAGACCGTCCTGGTCACCGGTCGACCACCTCGCGGTAGAGGTCGACCAGGGCGGGGCGGGCCAGGCGGAACTCGCGCACCGGGCCGGTGGCCAGCGCCGCGGCGAGCACCAGCTGCTCGTCGGCGCCCTCGGCCAGCGCCAGCACGGTCCTGGTGCCCTCGACGCCGGTGACCCGGGCGCCGGGGACGCCGTCGGCCCAGCCGGGGCGGGCCCCGGGGGCGTCGACGACGAGCACCTCACCGCTGCCCGCGCGCAGCTGCGGCACCGTCCCGGCGGCCACCGCCCGGCCCGCCCGCGCGATGACCACCCGGTCGCAGACCCGCTCCACCAGGTCGAGCTGGTGGCTGGAGAACAGCACCGGCACCCCGGCCGCGGCCCGCTCGCGCAGCACGTCGGCGAGCACGTCGACCGCGGCGGGATCCAGGCCGGAGAACGGCTCGTCGAGCACCAGCAGCACCGGGTCGTGCACCAGGGCGGCGGCCAGCTGCACGCGCTGCTGGGTGCCCAGGCTCAGCCGCTGCACCTCGGTGCCGCGGTGCGGGCGCAGGCCCAGCCTGGCCACCCAGTCCTCGGCGGCCCGGTGCGCGGTGTCGACGTCGGCGCCGTGCAGCTCGGCCAGGTAGACCAGGTGGTCCAGGACGCGCATCCGGGGGTAGAGGCCGCGCTCCTCGGGCAGGTAGCCGAAGCGCACCCGGTCGGCCGGGGTGACCGGGGCGCCGCCCCAGGTGACCGCGCCGGAGTCGGGGCGCAGGATGCCCAGCACCACCCGCATGGCGGTGGTCTTGCCCGCGCCGTTGCCGCCGACGAAGCCGACCAGCTCGCCGGGGTCGGCCCGCAGGTCGAGCCGGTCCAGGGCGGTCACCGGGCCGAACCGCTTGCTCACCGCCGTGACCAGCAGCCCCGCGGCCCCGGCGTGCGCCGCCCCCGCCCTCGCAGAAGGCACCAAGTACCCCTTCCCGGCTGCTCCGTCGTGGTCCAGTATCCCGGGTGCGGGCGGGTCGGCACGCCGGTGCCCGGTGCGACCGCAAACGAGTTCGGCGTTTCCGGCACGAGCCGGAACCGATCGGAGGATGCTCCGTCATACAGGGGCGGATGCTCCGGGTAGGACCATTGGAGAGGTCAGGATGAACCCTGAACAGTGGCTCGCGCAGTACGACGAGGAGCTGCAGCAGGTGGCGGCGAAGGCCGCGAAGACGGAGAAGGCGCTCAAGGAGATCTCCGGGTCCGCGACCTCCTCCGACGGCGAGGTGTCGGTGCACGTCAGCGCCAACGGCGTGACCACCGGCCTCGTCCTGCGCCAGGGCGCCCGCGAGCACGAGCCCGACCAGCTGGCCAGGCTGATCATGGAGACCACCCGGCAGGCGCAGCGCGACGCCAGCGCCCAGGTGGTGGCGGCCATGGAGGGCCTGGTCGGCGACGGGGAGGCGCTCGACGTCGTCAAGTCCAGCATGCCGGTGGGCTTCCGCGGGGACGCCGAGGACGGCGGCGCGCCCGCGCCGCGCCGGGACAAGCGGTCCGACGACGAGTACTTCGACAACCCACCCGAAGTCGTGAACTAGAACGGGGCGGAATCCGATGGGCCAAGGTTTCAACGTCAACGTGCCGGAGTTGGTGAGCCACGCGCGGACCGTGGCGAACATCTCCCACCAGGTGCAGGCCGTGACCAGTTCCGCCCAGGCGGTCAACGGGGACGCCTTCGGGGTGATCGGGCAGTTCTTCGCCCAGGCCGTCATCGGCGCCTGCGGCGACGTGGTGCAGGGGATCGTCAAGGTCGCGACGTCGGTGGACGACGTGCGCAAGGGGCTGGAGGCGGTCGCCAAGACCTACTCCGACATCGACGCGGCGAACGCGGGCACGTTCGCCGGGAAGCTGTGAGGCGGGCATGACGACCACCGGCACGACGACCTCCACGACGACGGCGTCCGGCGCGCGCACCGCCGAGCAGGGCGCGCAGAACCTCACCAACGACATCACCAGCGTGAAGTCCTCCATCGAGCGCGGCGACTGGCTGGAAGCGGGCCTGGGCGCGACGAACGTGGCGATGGACGTCATCGGCATCATGGGCGACCCGCTGCAGGCGGCGGGCTCGGCCGGGTTCGGCTGGATCATCAGCCACATCTCGTTCCTGCGCAAGCCGTTCGAGGCGCTGTTCGGCGACGTCAACTCGATCCTGGGCAGCGCGGGCGGCTGGACCAAAACCGGCTCCCAGCTGACCCAGACCGCCGAGTCGTTCCGCCAGGCCGCGGTCAAGGAGACGACGAGCTGGGTGGGCGCCGCGGCCGACGGCTACCGCAAGGCCGCCGCCACCCAGGCCCAGGGCCTCGACGCGCTGGCCCAGGTCAGCAAGGCCATCGGCGAGACGGTCAAGCAGGCGGGCCAGCTGCTGGCCGAGGTCCGCAACGCGGTGCTGGACTTCATCAACAAGTGCGTGCAGAAGGTCATCCAGATCATCATCGAGGCCCTGGCGAAGGCCTGGCTGAGCTTCGGCGCCTCGATCGCCGAGGGCATCGCCCGCTCGGTGGCCACCGCGGTGCAGACCGCGCAGAAGATCGCCTCGAAGGTGCAGAAGTTCGTCTCCTCGCTGCAGAAGATCATCCAGGCGGTGCAGAAGGTCGTCCAGCTGGCCAAGGCGGTCAAGCAGCTGCTGGAGACCATCGGCGGCAAGGCCGCGGGCACCGCCCCGGCGCAGACCACCCAGGCCCCGCAGGTCAACCCCGGCCAGCTCGACCAGGCGGCCAACACCCAGTACAGCAACAACGGCCAGACCAACCAGGCCAACTACGGCCAGCAGCAGGTGCCCGGCTACGGCGGCTACCAGCCGCTGCCCCAGGGCCAGTCGAACTCGGCCAACTACGGCCAGCGCCCCACCCCCGGCTACGGCGGCTACCAGCAGCCCTCGGGCGGCTACACCAACCCCGCCAACTACGGCCAGGGCACCACCCCCAGCTACACCGGCTACCAGCCCCCGGCGGGCCAGGGCAGCTACCAGCAGCCCCCCACCTACGGCAACTACGGCGGCAACACCCCCAGCTACGGCGGCTACCAGCCCATCCAGCAGCCCACCCCGTACACCCCGGGCGGCTCGACCCCGGGCACCCTCCCGCCGACCCCCGGCCAGGTCACCCCGCCCAACTACGGCACCTCCGGCCCGCCCCCCACCCCGGGCGCCCCCGCCTCAATGGTCGACCGGGCCCGCTGGATCGGCAGCGCCGTGGAGATCCTCGTCGCCCACGGCGTCGACCCCTCCAAGATCGATCCCGGCCTCATCGCCCAGATCGTCGACCGCCAGTCCGGCGGCAACCCGCACGCCATCGACATGTCGGCCCCCGGCGCCGCCGACGGCCAGGCCCCCAAGGGCATCATGGGCGTGACCGACCAGCAGTTCCAGCAGCACCAGGTCCCCGGCTACCAGAACATCTGGGAACCCGTCGACAACATGCTGGCGGGCATCAAGCACCTCGTCCAGGAGTGGGGCTCCATCATGGACGCCCTCAACGCCCTCAACGGCGGCACCTCCGGCACCGGCCCCATGACCATCCAGGCCTGACCCGCACCACCACAGCACCACACAGAGAGGGCCGCTCCCCCCGGGAGCGGCCCTCTTCCTGTCCCACCTACAAACCACCCCCACCTCACCCACCCCTCATCTCGCCTGCCCTGTCCTTGAGGCAGCGCGCCCACCCACCCAACGCAACGCGCCCTGCAAGGACTGCTCGATGGGGTGGTCCTGCTTGGTCGGGGAAGGCGATCATGTGCTACCCACAGCGGACGGGCGGGCATCTTCTCAGCCCGCCTTTTCCCGCCCGACAGCACATGATCGCCGCAGGGGCCCCGACCAAGCAGGACCACCCCATCGAGCCAGCAAAGCAATCCGCGTTCTCTTCTTAGCTGCGCAGCAGCTCCATGCCCGACCACACGCTCACAACCCAGCGAGAGCGCGCTCCACCAACCCCTCCACAACCCCCCGAACAGCGTCCCCCTCCGCCCGCACCAACCCCACCCGGCTCCGCCGCTCCACCACGTCCTCCACCGTCAACACCCCCTCGTTGCGCACCCCCCACACCACTTCCCCCGCGGTCACGTCCCCCCACAGCACCTCCCCCAACTCCGCGTCGACCTCTCCCATCGCCGCGACCACCCCGGCCTCGACCCCGTACCGCCCCACCAATCCCGCGGGCGCGTCCACCCGCGCCAGCTCCTCCCGCGACGCCGCCCCCACCAGCGGGAGATCGGCGGAAACCGAAGGCCCGCAGGCCAACCCGCCGCGCACCACCGCCACGTCCACCGCGTCGGCCGCCATCCGCCGGTACGTCGTCAGCTTCCCCCCGACGACGGTCACCACCCCCTCCGACGACACCACGACGGCGTGGTGCCGGGACAGGTCGGCGCTGCGCCCGGGGGCGTCGAGCAGCGGGCGCAGCCCGGCGAACGCGCCCAGCACGTCCGCCCGCCGCACCGGCGCGGCCAGCGCCGAGGACGCGACCCCGAGCAGGAAGTCCACATCGGACTCCGGGACCTCGGGCACGTCCGGCACCGGCCCGTCCACCGGTTCGTCGGTGAGCCCCACGTACACGCGCCCGCCCGGCTGCGGCAGCACGAGCCCGTAGCGGCCGAAGGAGATCGGCACGGCCAGCGCGGTGCCGGTGATCCCCAGCCGGGTGCCGTCGAGCACCAGGTGCGTGCCGCGCGAGGGCCGCAGCACCACCTCCGGCACCAGGGACCCGGCCCACACCCCGGCCGCGTTGACCACCACCCGCGCCCGCACGTCGAAGCGCTCCCCGGTGAGCGCGTCCTCGGCCGACACGCCGTCGCGCCGCGCTTCGAGCACGCGCGCCCGGGTGATGACCCGCGCGCCCAGGCCCGCCGCGGTGCGGGCGAGCGCCACCACCAGCCGCGCGTCGTCGACGAGCTGGCCGTCGAACGACAGCAGCCCGCCGCGCAGGTCGCGGCGCAGGCCCGGGGCCAGCGCCAGCGCCTCCTGCGCGGACACCCGGCGGGGCCGGGGGAGCAGCGACGACGGGGTGCGGGCGGAGCGGCGCAGGCCGTCGCCCGCGACGAGCCCGGCCATCGTCAGTGCGGCGTCCCGGCTCGACACCCCGGGCGTGAGCGGCACCAGCTGCGGCAGGGCCCTGGTCAGGTGCGGGGCGGTGCGGGTCATCAGGACGCCGCGCTCCACCGCGCTCTCCCTGGCCAGCCCGACGTCGCCCTTGGCCAGGTAGCGCAGGCCGCCGTGGACGAGCTTGCTCGACCAGCGCGAGGTGCCGAAGGCCAGGTCGTGCGCCTCCAGCAGCACCACCGACAGCCCGCGCGCGGCCGCGTCCAGCGCCACCCCCGCCCCGGTGACCCCGCCGCCGACGACCACCACGTCCGCCACCCCGTCGGCGGCGGCCGCCAGGTCGCGGGCGCGGCGCCGGGCGTTGAGGGCGGTGGGGCGGTCGGACACGGGGTGCTCCTCAGGGGGACAGGGCGGCGTCGAGCAGGTGCGCCAGCTCGGCGTAGAGGGCCTCGGCGTCGAGGTCGGCGGTGGCGGGGGCGTGGGACAGCACGAACGACTGCACCACCAGCAGCAGCGCCCTGGCCTGCGCCCGCGGCTCGGCCCGGCGGACGGTGCCGTCGGCGTGGCCCGCGGTGATGTGGGCCAGCAGGAACTCCTCGGCGATCTGCTGGGTGCTGCCCAGCCGGGTGACGACGTAGGGCAGCACCAGGTCGCCGTCGCGGTCGAGGATGGTGCGCATGAGCGGGTCGGCGGCGATCGCGCGCACCCCCGCCACGGCCCCGGTGACGAGCCGGTCGCGGGCGGCGGGGCGGTGCGCGACCTCGGTCTGGGTGCGCGCGAGGGCCTGGCCGAACTCCCTGGTCATCAGGGTCGCCAGCAGCCCGCGCACGTCCGGGAAGCGGCGGTAGAGGGTCATCCGGCTGACCTCGGCCCGGCGGGCGACGTCGGTCAGCGTGGTGCGGCGCACCCCGTTGGCCAGGACGCAGTCGCGGGCCGCGTCCAGCAGCACGTCGTCCTCCACCCGGGTGGGCGCGGTGCCCCTGGAGACCGTGTTGCTGTGACGTTTATCCGTCATGTGTCACACTCTATCCCGTGAGCGCTGAGAGGAACCACCCCGACCGGCCGGACCAGCTGGACCGCCTCGCCCGGAGCGGGTGGGCGCGGGCCGGGGACGCGGCCGCCGCGCTGCCCGCGCACGCGGGGCGCTGGCTCGCCGCGCGCACCGGGTGGACCCCGGCGGGCACACCGGCCGCGCCGGGCGCGGTGGCGCCGGTGCCGCCGTCGGCGCTGCCCGCGTCGGTGCGGGCGGAGCTGGGGACCATTGTCGGGGTGGAGCACGTCCTGGTCGAGGCCGACGACCGGTTGGGCCGCTCCGGCGGGCTGTCCTACGTGGACCTGCTGCGCCGCCGCGGTGCCGGCGACCTGCTCGTCCCCGACGCGGTGGTGCGCCCGGCGGACCCGGGTGAGGTCGGTCGCGTCCTGGCCGCGTGCGCCGAGCGCGGCGTCGGCGTGGTGCCCTTCGGCGGCGGCACCTCGGTCGTCGGCGGGGTCGCCGCGCTGCGCGGGCGGTTCGACTCGGTGGTCGTGCTCGACCTCGACCGGCTCGACCGGCTCGTCTCGGTCGACCCGGTCTCCCGGCTGGCCGTCCTGCAGGCCGGGGTCACCGCGCCGCGCGCCGAGGAGCTGCTGGGCAGGCATGGGTTCACCCTGGGCCACTTCCCGCAGTCCTACGAGCGGGCCACCCTCGGCGGCTTCGCGGCCACCCGCTCCTCCGGGCAGGCCTCGGCGGGCTACGGCCGGTTCGAGGACATGGTGGCGGGGGTGCGGCTGGCCACCCCGCGCGGCGACTGGCGGCTCGGCGTCGCCCCGGCCAGCGCGGCGGGCCCGGACCTCAAGCACCTGGTCATCGGCAGCGAGGGCGCCTTCGGCGTGATCACCGAGCTGACCCTGCGGGTGCGCCCCAAGCCGGTGCTCACCCGCTACGAGGGGTTCGTCCTCGACGGCTGGGCGGCGGGGGTCGACGCCGTGCGGGCGCTGACCCACGACGGCGTGCGCGGCGCGGTCACCCGGCTGTCGGACCCGCAGGAGACCGAGGTCGGGTTCGAGCTCAAGGGTGGCTGGAAGACCCGGGCCGTGCGCGGGTACCTCGCCGCCCGCGGGGTGCGCGAGCCCTGCCTGCTGATCGTCGGCTGGGAGGCGCGGACCGCCGCGCAGCTGCGGGCCAAGCGCAAGGCCACCAGGGCGTCCCTGCGCGGCGCCGTGGCGCTGGGCAGGCCGGTGGGGGAGGCGTGGCGGCACGGCCGGTTCGCCGGACCGCGCCAGCGCGACGCCCTGATGGACCAGGGCGTGTGCGTCGAGACGCTGGAGACCGCCGCGCACTGGTCCAAGCTCAGCGAGCTGCGGGCCGCGGTGGCGCGGGCGCTGACCGCCGAGCTGACCACCGCGGGCCGCAGGCCGGTCGTGGCCTGCCACGTCTCGCACACCTACGAGACCGGCGCCTCGCTGTACTTCACCGTGCTCGTGCCGCGCGACCCCGAGGACCCGGTGGGGCAGTGGACGCGGGCCAAGGAGGCCGCCTCGGCGGCGATCCGCGGGCTGGGCACGATCACCCACCACCACGCCGTCGGCGTCGACCACGCCCCGCACCTGGCGGCCGAGATCGGGCAGCTCGGCGTGGACGTGCTGCGCGCGGTGAAGCGGGAGCTGGACCCCGAGGGCGTGCTCAACCCCGGGAAGCTGCTCCCCGAGGACCCCACCGCACCACGGTGAGCGCGAGCCCGCCGACGACACCCGCGGTGAGCAGCACCATCGTGGTGGTGCCCCGGTCGCTCAGCGCCTCCTCGCAGGTGCCCAGGTAGGACACCAGGGTCAGCTTGTCCGGCCTGCCCAGGTCCTCGTCCACCCACGCCGTCTCCACCCCGCCGACGGCGTTGCCGCAGGTGACCGGGCCGCCCGCGGGGTCGGTGCCCGCGACGTGCACGGGCACGAGCAGCAGGACGAGCCCGAGCAGCAGCGCGGCCACCACCAGCACCCCCGCGAACCGCCGCGGGGTGAGCGTGATCGCGGCCAGCGGGTCGGGGCCGGGCTCCGGGGTCGCCTGCGCGGGTGGCTGCTCGTCGCTCATGCCAGAAGGGTCCACCACGGCAGGGCCTTTGCCCAGGGTCCGCAGCGCCGCCGACCGGGGCCCGCGGCGGGTCGGGGGCGGGCGGGCCGCCCCGGCGCCCGGTCAGCCCAGCGCGGCCTTGGCGGCGTCCTCGACCGGGGTGGCCGCGCGGCCCAGCAGCTCGGCCAGGTCGGGGCGCACCCGCTCGAACACGCCCGCGCCGATGTTGACCTCGATGTCGGTCAGCAGGTCGGCCAGCGGCTCGGGCAGGCCGAAGCCGACCAGGCCCGCCTTGCGCTCGGCGGCGGTGACGGCGGTGTGCCGCAGGCCCGCGAGCGCGGCCAGCTCGTCGAACCCCCACGCGCGGGGGCCGGTCAGCTCGTAGGCCTTGCCCTCGTGCCCCTCGCCGGTGAGCACGACCGCGGCGGCCTCGGCCAGGTCGGACCGGCTCGCGGAGGCGATGCGACCGGTGCCTGCGGCGGTGACGACCGCACCCTGGGCCAGTGACGGAGTGTAGTTTTCATGGTACATACCGTTGCGGAGGAACGTGTGCGCCACGCCGGAGGCGCGCAGGGCCTCCTCGGTGGCCTTGTGGTCGGCGGCCAGGTTCACCGGGGACGAGTCGGCGTCGGTGACGCTGGTGTAGGCGATGTGCCGCACGCCCGCCCGCACCGCCGCGTCGATGGCGGCGCGGTGGTCGGCCACCCGGTTCGGGCCGTCGGAGGACACCAGCAGCAGCTTGTCGACGCCGGAGAAGTCCAGCGAGGCGGGGTCGGTGAAGTCGCCCCGGCGGACCTCGACGCCCTGCGCGGCGAGGTCGGCGGCCTTGCGCGGGTCGCGGACCGAGACGACGACGTCGGCCGCGGGCACCCGGGTCAGCAGGTGGCGGACGGCGAGGGCGCCGAAGTGGCCGGTGGCGCCGGTGACCAGGTACTTCATGGTGGAGGACTCCCTTTCGACTGGTGTTCCCTCACCGTAGGAGTGTTACTCTCCTTGAGTAAGTACCTACCTCAAGCTCCCATACTTACCCGGAGGGAAGAAATGAGGTCAGCGCCCGCCGCTGTGGCCGAGGTCACCCCCGAGCGGTTCAACCTGTTCGACCCCAACTGCCCCGGGCGGGCGGTGATGGAGCACATCGTGAGCCGGTGGGGCGTGCTCGTCCTCGGGGTGCTGCTGCGCGGCACGCACCGGTTCGGGGAGATCCGGGCGGCCGTGGGCGGGGTGAGCGAGAAGATGCTCGCCCAGACCCTGCAAGCCCTCGAACGCGACGGGATGGTGCTGCGCGAGGTGCGCCCGGTGATCCCGCCGCACGTCGACTACTCGCTCACCGACCTGGGCAGGCCGTTCGCGGAGACGATCACCACCCTGTACACGATGATCGAGCGCGCGGCGCCGGACGTGCAGGCCGCCCAGCAGGCCTACGACGAGCGCAAGGCCGCCCGCTAGGCGCGTCCTCCGGTCGTCGTGGCGGGTCGGGCACGAGGGGGCTGGCCGTGGAACAGGCGCGAGCGGTGCCGTGGGACTTCCGGGACGCGGAGTTCCCCGCGGTCCCGTACCCGGGCGCGCGCCCGCCCTACTCCTACGCCCACGTCGACGGCGCGGGCGTGCGCGTCACGACCTCCCCGTCCGGGTGGCTGGCGGGCGGCGCGGACCTCGACGCGTGGCTCACCGCGCACGGCGGCGCCCCGATGGCGGGCCGCCTGCCGGTGCTGTCCTACGGCTCGAACCCCTGCCCCGCCAAGCTGACCTGGCTGCGCGAGGCCCTGGGCCTGCCCGGTCCCGTCGTCGTCCTGCGGGTGCGCTGCACCGGGCTCGCCGCGGTGTGGGCGGCCGGGTTCCGGGTGGTCGACGACCAGCGCCCGGCGGTGCTGGCCGCCGCGGGCGGCAGCGAGGACCACGCCGTGCTGATGCTGACCCCCGAGCAGATCGCGGTCCTGGACGTGTGCGAGGGCCGGGGCCACCGCTACGCCCTCGCCCGCGTGCACACCGGCACCACCACCCAGCTCGACGACGGCACCCGGCTCGACGACGTGCTGGCCTACGTCGGCGCCGCCGAGATCCGCCGCCCGCTGCTGGTGCGCGGCGCGCCCGTGCGCTGCGCCGAGGTCCCCCAGGCCGAGGCGGTCGGGCTCGTCGGCGTCCCCGCCGCGGGCGACGGGCTGCGCACCACGGTCGTCGAGGGCGCCCCGGACCCGGACTCCTTCCCCCGCAGCCTGTTCGTCTACGGCACCCTGCAACCCGGTGGCCGCGCCTGGCCGCTGCTGCGCCCCTGGTCGGCGGGCGAGCCGACCCGCGCGCACCTGCCCGGCACCCTCTACGACACCGGCCACGGCTACCCGGCGATCCGCCTCGACGACGGCCCCGGCATCGACGGCTGGCGCGTCCCGCTGGCGTCCCGGGTGGACTTCGCCGCGCTCGACGACTACGAGGGCCCCGAGTACACCCGTGTGCGCGTGGTGGTGGACGGGGCCCTCGCCTGGACGTACCTGTGGACCGACCCGGTGGACGGCATGCGCGTGCTCGCCGGGCCCTGGCCCGTGGGGGAGCTGGGCTCGGGCCCGGCCAGCACGCCGCCGGGCCTCAGCGGGTGATGATGTAGGCCACACCGCCCGAGCCGGACGCGGTGCCGCCGGAACTGGTGTGCCGCTTGGTGCGCAGCCAGATCGTCTCGAACTGCGCCCGCTTGTACACGTGGCGCACGGCGGCGTTGCCGGGCGAGGCCGGGTCGTTGGCGATGACGTCGCCCGCCGGGGTGAAGCCGATGACCACCATCAGGTGCCCGGCCGTGCCGTACCCGGCGCCGTCGAGCTCCTGCTTCTCGAACGACTGCGAGGTGACCACCGGGATGCCCCGGGCGATGTAGGACTCCAGCTCGTTCAGCGACCGCAACCGGGTCACGTGCGCCTTGAGCCCGTAGGTGGCGGCGTAGGCGGTGTTGAACGGCCAGTTGCCCGTGCCGTCGTAGTCCGCGTCGTAGGTGCCCCGCGCCGCGTGGTCCACCGACGGGTCGGCGTAGGTGGGGTCCACCCAGGACAGCGCCTCGGGCGAGGGCCGCTCGCCCCAGTACTCGATGACCATCTGCGTCGAGGTGGGGCTGCACCACGCCTCACCGCCACCGCCGTACTGCGGGTACTCGCCGACGTGGACGTTCTGGGAGTAGGCGGGCACCGGCAGCTCCACCCCGCGCGGCAGCGACGGCCGCGACGCCGGGACCTCGAAGCGCGCCGGGACCGCCGAGGTCATCGCCCCGAGGGTGCGCACGACCGGGGTGGCCCGGGTGCCCGCGAGCCGGTACAGCGTCACCTTGAGCTGGTAGGCGCGCAGCGGGTGCCCGGACGCCGCGACGAACGTGTCCACGTCGACGTAGCCGGTGTCGTCGGACTGGTCGGGCACGCTGGTCCGGGTGATGTCCTGGTCGCCCGACGCCCAGCGGCCCAGGGTGAACCAGGTGGCCCCCTCGCCCTTGACCTGCACCTGCAACCACGTGCCCGCCGGGGTGTCGGCGTTCCACGACGCCACCAGCTGCGTGGCGTCGAAGCCCGGCCGGTACACCGGGGAGGTCCAGCTGCCGAACTCGTAGCGGCGGGTGGTCCCCAGACCGGGCTCGGTGTGCTCCACGGCACCGGCCGGTCGCCCGATCCGCAGCCCGCGCTGGCCCGGCAGCAGGCCCTCCGCGCGCCCCGCGCCCGCGTCGCGGGGCAGGGTCCACTGGTGGTAGTCCACCGGAGCGGGGTCGGCCGCACCCCCGGTCGCGGTCGCGGGCAGGGCGGCGGACGTGGTGGCGGCCAGCGCGACCACCCCCGCGGTGAGCAGGCGCATGGGTCTCATGCGGGAGATTTTCGCGGCACCGCGGCGGTGTGTAAATGGGTGTCACCCGCGGGTCAGGCCCGGCCGTCTGCCTCCAGCTCGGCGAGGAAGTCCGACCAGAACTCCTCCACGCAGCGCTCGAACCGGATGCCCAGCTCCAGCGACTTGAGCTGCCAGGGCGTCGCCACCCCGGAGACCTGCGCGTACTGCGCCACGTAGGCGTCGGCGCGGGCCTTGTGCGAGGAGTGCCGGTCGCGGGCCAGACCGGCCAGCACCGCCGGGTCGCCCTCCCCGGCGAAGAACAGCTTGAGCAGCCCCAGGTCGCGCACCTCGGTCTGGTCGTGGGTCGGCGCCGAGAGCCAGTCGCCCAGCGCCGCGCGGCCCGCCTCGGTGATCGAGTAGGTGCGCCTGCGCCTGCCGCCCTCCTCGGTGCTCGCCTCGACCAGCCCGTCCTCGACCAGCCTGCTCGGCTCGTCGTAGAGCTGCGAGTGCGCGAAGGCCCAGAAGTTGCCGATGGTGTAGCCGACCCGCTGCTTGAGGTCGTAGCTGGTGGCCGGGCCCGCGCTGAGCATGCCCAGGACCACGTACGAGGTGGCGTTGAGCTTGCGCGCGCGCCCACCGGACCGGTTCGCCAGCTCGGCCACCTCCCCAGGTTGCTCGTCCCGCCCGCCGGCGACTCTACCCAGCCCAGGCTAGCCGCGGTGGCGCAGGACGCGCCCGCGTCCGGCCCAGCGCCCGCCGCCGGACGGCCGACCGCGCGGGCGCCCGGCGGGCACCCGCGCGGTCGGGCCGGGCCTCAGCCCAGCCGGGTCACGTCCAACCGGCCGTCGGCGTGCTGGGCGCGCAGGACCTTCTTGTCGAACTTGCCGACGCTGGTCTTGGGCACCTCCGGCACGAACGCCCAGTTCTCCGGCAGCTGCCACTTGGCGACCTTGTCGGTCAGGAACTCGCGCAGCTCCTCCGGCCCGGCCGCGGCGCCCTCCTTGAGCACCACGGCCACCAGCGGCCGCTCGTCCCACTTCGGGTCCGGCACGCCGATCACCGCCGCCTCGGCCACCGCCGGGTGGCCCATCACCGCGTTCTCCAGGTCCACCGAGGAGATCCACTCGCCGCCGGACTTGATGATGTCCTTGGACCGGTCGGTCAGGGTGAGGAAGCCGTCGTGGGTCAGCGTGCCCACGTCACCGGTGCGCAGCCAGCCGTCGTGGAACTTCTCGCTGCCCTCGCCGTCCTCGTCGAGCCGGTAGTAGGACGCGGCGATCCACGGCCCGCGCACCTCCAGCTCGCCCACCGAGGCGCCGTCCCACGGCAGCTCCTGGCCCTGGTCGCCGACCAGCCGGGCGCTCACCGAGGCGGGCAGGCGGCCCTGGGTGTAGCGGTAGCGCCACTCCTCGTCCTCGGCCAGGCCCGCGGGCGGGCGGCACACCGTGCCCAGCGGCGAGGTCTCGGTCATGCCCCACGCGTGCACGATGTGGATGCCGAACTTCTCCTGGAAGGCGTGCATCATCGCGGGCGGGCACGCCGAGCCGCCCACCACGACCTCGCGCAGCGAGCTGAGGTCGGAGTCCGGGTGCGCGTCGAGGTACTGGAGCACGCCCTGCCAGATCGTCGGCACCGCGGCGGAGTGGGTGGGGCGCAGCTGCTCGATCATCGCCACCAGCGGCTCGGGCTGCAGGAACCGGTCCGGCATCACCAGCGACGCGCCGGACATGAACGCCGCGTACGGCATGCCCCAGGACATCGCGTGGAACTGCGGCACGATCACCAGCGAGCGGTCGGTGGGGGACAGGCCCATGCCGTCGGCCATGCAGACCTGCATCGAGTGCAACCAGATCGACCGGTGCGAGTAGACGACGCCCTTGGGGTTGCCCGTGGTGCCGGAGGTGTAGCACATGGCCGCCGCGCTGCGCTCGTCCACGTCCGGCCACTCGAACTCGGCGGGCTGGGCGGCCAGCAGCTCGTCCCAGGAGTGCACCTGCACGCCCTCCGGGGCGGTCAGCGCCTCGGCCGGGCCGTTGGCCACGACCACGTGCTCGACGGTGGTGAACGTGGGCAGCTGCTTGGCCAGCAGCGGGGCCACCGTGGCGTCGACGATGACCACGCGGTCCTCGGCGTGGTTGGCGATGTAGGTCAGCTGCTCGGGGAACAGGCGCAGGTTCAGGGTGTGCAGCACCGCGCCCATCGCGGGCACCGCCAGGTAGGCGGTCTGGTGCTCGGCGTTGTTCCACATGAAGGTCGCGACCCGCTCGTCGCCGGTGACCCCGAGGGAGCGCAGCGCGTTGGCCAGCCGCGCGGCCTGCTCGCCGATCTCGGCGAAGGTGGTCACCCGGCTGCCCGCGCCGGTCCAGGTGTGGACCTGCGTGCCACCGTGCACGGTCGCCCCGTGCCGCAGCAGCGCGCCGATGGACAGGTTCCCGTCCTGCATGGTGCTCAACATCGTTGATCAAGCTCCCTGGGGATCACGGCCGCGGCCGTCGGTGGTCAGCGGGCCCCGACAAAACCTACTCGCGGTAAGAACGATAGTCCGGAAGTGGCGTGCGCAACACTCCCGGACGCACGGGCGCTTGTCCACGATGTCGCTTTCCGGAACCCGGACGGTCGCCAAACGATCATGCTGTCACTCAGCGTGCGCCCCGCGTGCCGCCCGCCCTCCCCAGGAGGTTTGCGCGTGTCGGGGGTATGTTCGCCCCCGAGGTGTCGTTTACTGGTGAAAGGCGTCGGGCGGCCGGGTCGCGCGGTGTGTCCGGGGTGGGCAGTGCTCCCCGCCCCGGTGACTGTCGGTAGTCGCGACGCCTCGTGATCGCAGGCCCGCCGCCAGCCGCGGCGGGTGAAGAAGGAAAGGACAACCACGTTGGCTCTGCCCACGTTGACTCCCGAGCAGCGCGCCGAGGCGCTGGCCAAGGCCGCCGAGGCGCGCAAGGCGCGTTCGGAGCTGCTGGCGTCGATCAAGTCCGGCGAGCAGACCGTCGCGTCGGTGCTCGGCAAGGCCAAGGACGACAAGACCATCGGCAAGACCAAGGTCTCCGCCCTGCTCAAGGCCGTCCCCGGCCTGGGCGCGGTGAAGGTCGCCGCCCTGCTGGAGCAGGCCGGGATCGACCCCGACCGCCGCGCGGCGGGCCTGGGTGACCGCCAGCGCGCCGCGCTCATCGAGGCGCTCGGCTGACCGCTCGCGAGGACTTCCGCCGGGGGCGGGCGGCCGACCGGCCGCCCGCCCCCGGCGCGTCGTGGCCCACCCCACCCCGGGTGGCCCGGCCGCGGTGCCCGCACCGGGCGCATGATGGGTGTCGTGGTCGACGACGGGGTGCTCAACTACCGGCCGGGGGCGTTCGCGCTGGCCGGTCCGACATCGCTGCTGGTCGCTGAGGGTGAGCGCGCCCGGGTGGCCGAGACGGGCCGAACCGACCCCGCCGACGCCGTGGCCAAGGCCCTCGCCGACACCGGCGCGCCGCTCGCGGTCGGCGCCCTGCCCTTCGACGTGGGCGCCCCGTCCCACCTGGTGGTCCCAGAATCGGTCAAAACGGGCGGCGCGGCGCAGCTCACACCAGGTTCGCCCCCCCGGCTGACCCCCACAAGGGTGTCACCCGACCCGGCGGCCCCCGACTACGCGGCGGCGGTCGCCGCCGCGGTGGCCGAACTGCGCGCGGGCGGCCCGCTGCGCAAGGTGGTGCTGGCCAGGGCGCTGCGCGTGGCCTTCGACACCGCCCCCGACCTCGCCGCCCTGCTGCCGGGCCTGGCCGCGGCCACCCCCCACGCGCACACCTTCGCCACCCCGCTGCCCGGCGGCGCCACCCTCTTCGGCGCCTCACCCGAGCTGCTGGTCTCCCGCCGCGGCCCGCGGGTGGTGTCCAACCCGCTCGCCGGGTCCGCCCCGCGCGGCAGCACCCCCGCCGAGGACCGCGAGCGCGCCGCCGCCCTCGCCGCCTCCGCCAAGGACCTGGCCGAGCACCGCGTGGTCGTCGAGGCGGTGGCCGACACCCTCGCCCCCTTCTGCTCCGACCTGCGGGTCCCCGCGGGCCCCTCGCTCGTCGCCACCCCGACCGTGTGGCACCTGTCCACCCGCATCACCGGCGAACTGGCCGACCCCTCGGTCTCCGCCCTGCGCCTGGCCTCCGCCCTGCACCCCACCCCCGCCGTCTGCGGCACCCCCACCACCGACGCCCGCCGCGCCATCGCCCGGCTGGAGCCCTTCGACCGCGGCTTCTACGGCGGCGCCGTCGGCTGGACCGACCACTCCGGCGACGGCACCTGGGTCGTGGCCATCCGCTGCGCCCGCCTCGCGGGCACCGAGATGACCCTCTACGCCGGAGCGGGCATCATGCCCGACTCCGACCCGGACGCGGAGCTGGCCGAGACCTCGGCCAAGTTCGCCACCCTCCTGCGCGGCCTGGGCCTCCCCCCGCTCGGCTGAACCGCCCGCGGGCACCGGCCACGGCTCGGCCGGTTGCGGGGGTGCGCCGGGGTGCTGGACCCCCGGCCCGGACCCCTCACCCCGCGACAAGCACCGCGCGGACCCTGGGACGCGGCGCCCGCAGGGGATACGCTCCGGCGGTGGTCGACCTCGCCCCGGGCCCAGAGATGGCCGACGTGACCGTGTACCAGGAGTTCGGTGGCGTGCCCTCGGACGAGAAGGTGCGCCGCGAGCTGGTCGACCGGTTGCTGGAGGGTCGGTTCAGCCGCCGCTCGGAGCTCGACGACGCCGCCAGGGTGCTGGAGCTGCCCGAGGACGGGCTGTTCGTGGTCCTCTACGGCGACGGCGCCACCGACGAGGCCCGGCCCGAGGTCAGCGTCACCGCCGTCGACCCCGCCCGCGGCCGGGTGATCGTCTGGCGCAGCCTGCCCGAGGCCGAGATCGGCATCGTGGCCGTGGAGCAGGTCTCCGACTTCGAGGGCCTGCGCGCCGCCCTGGCGGGCACCGGCCAGGTCATCGGCATGAGCCGCCCCGTCGTCGGCCTCACCCGGGTGCCCGCCGCCCTGCGCCGCGCGCGCATCGCCCGCCGGTGCCTGGCCCCCGGCGACACCGGCGTCGCGGTCTTCGGCGAACACCCGATCAGCACCCTCGTCGCAGGCGCCCCCAAGCTGGCCAAGGAGGTCGCCGCCGAGGTCCTGTCCGCCCTCACCGAGCTGGACGACGGCGAGCGCGACGACCTGCTCGGCACCCTGCGCCTCTGGTACGACCACGGCGGCCAGGCCAAGGACGTCGCGGACGTGCTCGGCGTGCACCCCAACACCGTCCGCTACCGCCTGCGCCGCGTCCAGGAGCTCACCGAACGCGACCTCGACGACCCGCGCGCGGTGGCCGAGCTGTACCTCGCCCTGGAGTCCGCCCGCCTCGACCCCTGATCAGGCCGAGGCGAACGACGCCCGCACCGGCGCCGCCGCGGGTGAACAGCGCCGCGCCCCGAGCCATCGGCGCCGGCGTCCACCCCGACGACGCGCCGCAGCCGGGGCGCACGGCCACCGGCACCGTCCGGGTCCCCGGGCATCGCCGCGCGCCAGGACGGCAGCAGAGGGCCGAAGGCCGCGGGGCCCGCTGACGGCGGGACGACGGCTCAGGCCGCCGCAGCGGAGGGGCGGGGCTGCGGAGGGGCGGGGCTGCGGCGGCCTGCTGATGGCGGGACGGCGGCTGGGGCCGCCACAGCGGAGGGCCAGGGTTTGTGGGGGCGGGGTGATGGCCGGGGACGACGGCCAGGGCCGCCGCAGCGGAGGGCCAGGGGCTGCGGGGGCCTGCTGACGGCCGGGGACGGCGGCCGGGCCGCCGCATTCGGGCACCTCCCCGGGCCCCGTCCCCGCGGCTGCGCGGGGCGCCCCGGGGCAAGTCCACCACCCCGTGTCGCCAGCGGAGGTGGTCACCCGCGTTGCCTCGCCCTGCGCGCCTGCCCGTGCGTTGTGCTGCGGGCGCGGGTCGGGCAACTGCGGCGGTGTCGTTCTGGGCCTGTTGGGGTGGCCGGCTTCGGTGGGGCCTGGTGTTCGGTGTGCGGCCGCCGCCCCCGCGCTCTTCCTCTGCTCAAGCGTAATCGGGAGGTACGACAGAAATCAGAGCCTCAAGGCAGCTATCCACAACCCGGACGAGTGAATCGCGTGCGATCCCGACGAGCGGGCCTGGGCCTACCAGCGCTTCGTCCCGACACGGCACACTACCACCGGATCACTCCCCGGGCGGGTGCTGAACCGCCCGTGCGGGTCAGCGGAATCGCAGCAGGGCCTTGGACAGTTCGGCGTTCGAGGCGGCGGTGGACTGGTGGCCGGATCCCTCCAGCACGACCAGTTCCGCGTCCGGCCAGGCCTTCGCCAGTTCCCAGGCCGTCTCCAGCGGGCCCGCGAGGTCCATCCGGCCGTGGACCAGCACGCCGGGGATGCCCGCCAGCCGCCCGGCTTCGCGGATCAGGACTCCCTCGGGCAGCCACGCCCCGTGCGAGAAGTAGTGCGAGCAGATGCGGACCAGCGCCACCTCCTGCTCGCCCACCTCGCCGCTGAACGGCGACGGCGGCCCGGCTTCGTGTGCCAGCACGGCGTCTTCCCAGGCGCACCAGGCCCGGGTCGCGGCCAGGCGGACCTGCGGGTCCACATCGGACACGCGGCGCGCGTAGGCGGCCAGCACCTCGTCATCCCGGGTGGCTTCGGGGACCGCCGCTCGGAAGCGCTCGGCCGCCTCGGGGAAGATGCGGGCCAGTCCGGAGTAGAGCCAGTCGATCTCGCGGCGGCGGGTGGTGGTCACCGCCAGCAGGACCATCGCCCGCACCCGGTCGGGGTGCGCCTGCGCGTAGGCCAGCGCGAGGGTCGAGCCCCAGGAGCCGCCGACCACGACCCACTGCTGGATGCCCAGGAAGGCGCGCAGCTCCTCCATGTCCGCGATGAGGTGGGCGGTGGTGTTCACCGACATGTCCGTCGCCGGGTCGGCCGCGGACGGGGTGGAGTGGCCGCAGCCGCGCTGGTGGAAGATGACGACGCGGTGGCCGTGGGCGGAGAGCTTGCGGCGCCAGCGCATGCCCGTGGCCATGCCCGGACCACCGTGCACCCACACGAGCGGGGGGCCGTCCGGGTCGCCGGAGGTCTCCCAGTAGACGAGGTTGCCGTCGCCCACGTCGAGCATGCCGGTCTCGTCGGGCAGCACGGGTTCGCGGCGCGGCCCGGTCACGGCGTGCACCCCGCGGGCGGGCACATCACGGCGGCGAGGGCGGCGTAGAAGATGTCCGCGATCTTCGTCGGGTCGGGGGTGGTGTAGGCCTTCCCGCCGGTGGCCTCGGCGATCGACCTCAGCTCGGCCTCGTCGACGTCCGGCCCGATGCCCACGCCCACCAGCGGCAGCGGGCGCCTGGGGTCCTGGAGCTCCGCCAACTCCGCCAGGAGCCCTTCCCGGCTGATGCCGTTCGCGTCCTCGTTGCGACCGTCGGTCATCACGATGACCACGTTGATCCGCCCCGCTTCCCAGTTCTCGCGCGACAGCCGGTAGGCGGCGAGCACGCTGTCGTAGAGGCCGGTGGCCCCGCCCGCCACGGCCTTGACGCCCTTGACGCTCTCCGCCGCGCCTGCCGCCAGGTGGTCGCGCACCGGGCCCATCGGCAGCAGCTCGCGGTAGTCCTTGTCCCCGTCGAGGTTGGTGGAGAACAACCACATCCCGTACTCCGAGGTCGGCTGGAACAGGGTCATGCCCAGCGACGCGGCTTCGGTCGTGATCGCCATGCGGTCCTTGCCGGTGCCGGGCACGGCCTGCGCCATCGACCCGGACACGTCCAGCAGCACCTGCGTGCGCGAGGACCGGTTCGCCCCCGCCCACTGCTCCAGCAGGGCGGCCACGGCGTCGTCGTCGGGGGTGGTGGTGCGCGCGACCCGGGCGCTGGAGGTCCGCTGGTCCTGCGAGCGGTCGCGCAGCACCGAGCCGTCGGCGGCCCGGTACCCGGCGTCGCCGAGGAACCGCACCGACGACTCGTCGAGCAGCCTGCCCGCGAACGCCAGCGCCACGTCCCGCCTGTCCTGCGGGGTGCTGGGCAGGACGGTGTACGGGTAGTCCATCGACGGCACCGGGGGGTCGGCGTACCCGGCGACCAGCTTCGTCGACCCCTCGCGGGCGTTGTGCCTGAGCACGTCGTGCTCGGTGGCGGCGATGACCCCCAGCGGCTGGTCGGCCGACCCGCCCGGCAGCCGGTCGAACAGGTCCGCGGCCCGGGGTGCGGTGCCCGCGGCGACCCGGCGCAGGGTGCTGGTGAGCGCGGCGCTGGGGTCCGGGGCCCGCTCCGCCACCGCCCGCACGCCGAACAGCGCGGACGTGCCCACCGGGTCGCGGGCCGGGTCGGGCACGCCCAGGGCGGTGCCCGCCGGGACGGCGAGCAGGTCGGCCCACGTCGGGGTGCGCTGCGGCCAGCCCAGCGCCCCGGCCACGTCGTCGGTGGTGGCGAGCACGACCGGGGACGAGGCGAGGGAGGTGCCGTTGACCCGGCCGGTGAACCCGCCGTTGGCCCGCGCCCGGTCCAGCGACAGGGTCGACTCGGGGATCCACACGTCGGGCAGGGTGCCGCTGGCCGACACCGCCAGCGACTCCGCGACGGCCACCGAGTCCTGGGCCGTCACCACCACGCGGTAGCAGGCCTGCGGGTCGGCGGCCGCCCGCTTGCCGAGCTCGTCCACCAGCGGGGCGATGTCCGGCGCGGCGGTCACCGCCAGCTCGGTGGTGCGGTCGCAGGTGGGGCCGAACCAGCCGGGGACGACGGCGACGCCGAGCCAGGCCAGCAGCCCCACCACGACCGCCCCCACCACCGCGAGCACGGCGGGGCGTGCGCCGCCGCGGCCGGACGAGTGACGCCCCATCGCGCTGAACCTCCCTGGATCCGCCGGTCCGCCCCGCAGGTTAGGGCAGGCGACGGGCTGCCAGGGAGGTCCAGGCGTCGTGCGTCACCCGCGGCCGGGTCAGGAGTACAGCGCGTCGACCTCGGCGCCGAAGTCCTTCATGATCACGTTGCGCTTGAGCTTGAGCGACGGGGTCAGGTGCCCGGTCTCCGGGGAGAACTCGGTGGCCAGGATGCGGAACCGGCGCACCGACTCGGCCTTCGACACCGCCAGGTTGCCCTCGTCGACGGCCTGCTGCACCTCGGCGATGAGGTCCGGGTCGTCCACCAGGTCGGCCACGCTCGCGCCCGCGTCCTTGCCCGCGCCCTTCTTCCAGTGCGCGAAGAACTCCGGGTCGATGGTGATGAGCGCGGCGATGTACTTCTGCCCGTCGCCGACCACCATGGCCTGCGCCACCAGCGGGTGCGAGGCGATCCGGTCCTCGATGACCGCCGGGGCGACGTTCTTGCCGCCGGAGGTCACCAGGATCTCCTTCTTCCGCCCGGTGATCTTGAGGAAGCCGTCGGCGTCGAGCGAGCCGAGGTCGCCGGTGGCGAACCAGCCGTCGGCGTCGAGCGCGTCGGCGGTGGCCTGCTCGTTGCGCCAGTAGCCGTGGAAGACCTGGCCGCCCTTGAGCAGCACCTCGCCGTCCTCGGAGATGCGCACCGCGGTGCCGGGCAGCGGCTGGCCCACCGTGCCGGGCTTGATGCGGTCGGGGTGGTTCACCGTGGCGGCGGCGGTGGTCTCGGTCAGGCCGTAGCCCTCCAGCACCTTGACCCCGACGCCGCGGAAGAAGTGCGTGAGCCGCATGCCCAGCGCGGCGCCGCCGGAGATCGCGTACTGGGCCTTGCCGCCCAGCGCCGCGCGCAGCTTGCCGTAGACGAGCTTGTCGAACAGCGCGTGCTTGACCTTGAGCCCCAGGCCCGCCTTGCCGTCGGCCTCGCTGAAGGCGATCGCGGTGGCCACCGCGGCGTCGAAGATCTTGCCCTTGCCCTCGGCGTGCGCCTTCTGCCGCGCGCCGTTGTAGACCTTCTCCAGCACGTAGGGCACCGAGAGGATGAACGTGGGCTGGAACGCGGCCAGGTCGGGCAGCAGGTTCTTCACGTCCGGGGCGTGGCCCATGGTGGCCTGCGAGTACACGCAGCCCACCTGCACCATCCGGCCGAAGACGTGCGCGATGGGCAGGAACAGCAGCGTCGAGGCGTCCTCGGGGATGTCGGTGCCCTTGAACAGCTTGCCCAGCACGTCGGTGCCGTAGCCGACCTCGGCGAAGAAGTTGTCGTGGGTCAGCGCCACGCCCTTGGGCTGGCCGGTGGTGCCGGAGGTGTAGATGATCGTGGCGACGTCGCCGCCCTTGACCGCGGTGCGCCGGGCGTCGACCTCGGCGGCGTCCACCGCCTCGCCCGCCCGGACCAGCTCGGCCACCGCGTCCGCGTCCAGCCGCCACACGCTGCTGAGGTCGGGCAGGTCGTTCTGCACGGCGGCGACGCGCTTCTCGTGCTCCTCGGTCTCCACCACCACGGCGACCGCGCCGGAGTCCGACAGGATCCAGCGGATCTGCTCGGCGGAGGAGGTCACGTAGATCGGCACCGGCACCGCGCCCGCGGCCCAGATGGCGAAGTCGAGCAGCGTCCACTCGTAGCGGGTGGCGGCCAGGATGCCCACCCGGTCGCCCGCGCCCACCCCGGCGGCGATCAGGCCGCGGGCGACGCCGGTGACCTCGTCGGCGAAGCGGGCGGCGGTGACGTCCTCCCAGCGCTCCCCGACCTTGCGCCGGAACTGCACGTTGGCCGGGTCGGTCCCGGCGTTGGTGAACACCAGGTCGGCGAGGCCGCCAGCCTCTTCTCGCTTCGCGACGGCGGGCACGGCGAACTCGCGCATGGGCCTTCTCCTCCGGACGTGCTACGCGTGGGTAACTTCGTCCGTATCTTGCCTGTTACTACTCCGTTCAGCCAGAGTACGCGGCCCTTCCGTTCTCATGGCGTGACAACTGCGCGCCGCGGGGCCCCGACCGGTGGGCTCCACCACCGGGCCGGGGCCCCGCGCTGCGCTGGTCTGAACTGATTCGGAGCGGACCGTCCTAGAAGGTCAGCTTCGCGCTCGCGATGTAACCGGTGTCACCGCTGTAGACGTCCTGGGCGCGCAGCTTCCAGGTGCCGTTGGCCGCCACCGCCGAGGCGTTGACGGTGTAGGTGGCGATCACGTTGTCGGCCGAGTCGCTGGAGCTGGAGTTCTTCAGCCGGAACGCGGTGCCGTTCGGCGCCACCAGGTCCACGACCAGGTCGCCGCGGTAGGTGTGGCGGATGTCGACCGAGACCGACAGGGCGCTGGGGGCGTTGCCGGAGATGCCGGAGACGACCACGTTCGCGCTGGCGGTGCCCAGGTCGGGGATGGTCACCGTGCCGGAGCTGGAGAAGACCGTCCCGGTGGGCGGGGTGGTGCCGCCGCCGAGCTGCGCCGCCTGCGTGGCGATGGCCGAGGACAGGGCGCTGACCTGGGCGTACACGCCCGGGTAGTTCGGCCGGGCGCAGCCCTGGCCGTAGGAGACGATGCCGACCTGGATCCAGTTGCCCGCCCCGTCGCGGCGCACCATCGGGCCGCCGGAGTCGCCCTGGCAGGTGTCGGTGCCGCCCTGCGGGTAGCCCGCGCAGATCTCCACGGCGGTCTTCATCGACGGGTAGCTGCTCTTGCAGGTGGTGTCGTCGACGAAGGGCACCTGGGCCTTGAGCAGGTAGCGCTGCTGGGCGCCGCCCTCGGTCGCCGCGCCCCAGCCGATGACGGTGAAGGTGCCGCTGTCGTAGGCGGTGGAGGTGGCCAGCGGCAGGGTCGCCGCGCCGCTGATCGGGCTGGCCAGCTTGATCAGCGCCCAGTCACCGCCCGCGGAGGTCGAGTAGCCCGGGTTGCGGTAGACGTAGGTCGACTGCCGGGTCACCTTGCTGGAGCTCTGCAGGTCGACCACGCCGTAGGTGGCGGTGATCGAGGTGTTGTTGCCGGTGCCGTTGACGCAGTGCGCCGCGGTCAGCACGAGCTGGTCGGTGTACATCGCGCCGCCGCAGCCCATGGACAGCCGGACCATCCAGGGGAACTCGCCCTGGGCGGCCTGGGTGCCGCCGACGACCTGCGGGGTGTAGGTCCCGCCGTCGGCGGGCGGTGCCGCCGACGCGTGCGCCGCGGTGCCCGCGGCCAGGGTCGCGGCCCCGGCCACGACCAGCGCCGCGCGCCGGATCCGGCTGGACCACGAACCGCTTCTGGTGCCCTCGCTCACAGTCTCTTCCTTTCCCGGGACCCGGTTGGCAGGGGTGGGCCCGGAAGTCGCAGGGGGTGCGTGTGGGAACGCCCCGGGACCGCGGCAGGGTTCAGCGGCCCCGGGGCGCAGGTTCTGGTGGCCGGCACCGACCACTGTGGACTGGGCGGTGCGCTCGCCGGTCTCCTCGTGCGGACCCCGACTATCCGGACGAATGGTGACTGGTCGGTCACCGCTGCCACAAGGCGGCGGTCGGAGGCCGTCGTTCCCGTTTCATTCCCACTTGGAGCCCCGGTGTGGAGCACCATCGTGGCACGTCACACGGGGTGCGCGGGACTTGTTCACCCGAAGGGAGCCCACCGGGTCGGCCGCCGGTCACGCAGGGATGATGGTCCGGTGCCCGCACTGCCCACCAGCGACGCCGTCCGGGGTCGGATGAGCCGCCAGCGCGCCCGCGACACCGGGGTGGAGGTCGCGCTGCGCAAGGCGCTGCACGCCCTCGGCCTGCGCTACCGGGTGCACCGCAAGCCCCTGCCGGGGGTGCGCCGCGAGGTCGACGTGGTGTTCGGCCGGGCGCGCGTCGCGGTGTTCGTGGACGGTTGCTTCTGGCACGGGTGCCCCGAGCACGCGACCTGGCCGCGCAACAACGCGGAGTTCTGGCGCGCCAAGATCGAGGCGAACCGCACCCGCGACCGCGACACCGACCGCCGCTTCGCCGAGTCGGGCTGGGCGGTGGTGCGGGTGTGGGAGCACGAGGACCCCGCGGTGGCCGCCGAGCGCGTCCGGGAGGTCGTCGCACGGCGCAGGTGAGCACCGTCACACCCCGGGGGTTCAACATCCGGGGCGGTGGCGGGCTTCCCAGGGGCGCACTCGACAGACCGCCAGGAGGGCCACGGTGCGCCAGAGCTTCGACCACTTCATCGCCGAGCGGTTGGACCGCTTGCTCCGCTACGCCACCGCGCTGACCTGCGACCGGGACCTGGCGCAGGACGTCGTGCAGGAGGTGCTGCTGCGCGCCCAGCGCAAGTGGTCCCGCATCGGGGAGGTCGACGCCCCCTACCTGTACGTGAAGAAGATGGTGACCAACGAGTACCTGTCCTGGCGCAGGCGCCGCGCCGCCCGGGACGTCCCGGCGTCCTCGGCGGCCCTGGACGCGGTGGCCCCGCCCGTCGCGGACTTCACCACCGCGCACGCCGAGCGCGACGCCATGCGCGCCCGCATCGCCGCCCTCCCGCGCCGCCAGCGCGCCGCGGTGGTGCTGCGCTACTACGAGGACTGCACGACGGCGCAGGTCGCCCACGTCCTCGGCTGCTCGGAGGGCACCGCCCGCAGCCACCTCTCCCGCGCGCTCGCCACCCTGCGCGCCACCACCCCCGCGCCCGCCCCGGAGGCACTGCGATGACCGACCACGAGCACCTGATCCGCGAGGCCGTGGCCGCCGAGGCCGCCCGCTCCGCCGACCCCGAGTCCGTCCGGGCCTTCCTGCGCGCGGCCGCCCGCCCCAAGCCCACCTGGCCCCGCTTGGTGGTCATCACCGCCGCGGCCGCCGCCGTCGTGCTCGCCGCCGTCCTGCTGCCCCTGGCCTTCCGCGACACCGCGACCGCCCCCGTCAACCAGATCGCCACCCAGCCCGCCCCCACCCCCGCACCCCAGACGGTGCTCCTGGCGGGCCTCGACGACAACGGCACCGCGGACACCATCGTCCTGGGCCGCGTCCACACCGACGGCACCGTCCGCGCCGTCTCCATCCCCCGCGACACCACCGCCGACGTCCCAGCCCTCACCGGGGACGTCCGCATCAGCACCACCTACCTGAGCGCCCGCGACGCCGCAAAGCAGTCCGGCGCCGATGACGTCACCGCCCAGTCCGCGGGCAGGCAGGCCCTCGCCACCGCCGTCGAACAGCTCACCGGCGTCCGCCCCGACCACACGGCCACCCTGACCACCGCATCCCTCCCACCCCTGGTCGAGGCCCTCGGCGGCGTGGACGTCTGCGTGGCCAAGGCGACCCGCGACCCCGTCACCGGCGCCACCTTCCGCCAGGGCCCCCAAACCCTCGACGGCACCGCCGCCCTGGCCTACCTCCGCCAGCGCCACGGCCTCCCGGCAGCCGACCTCTCCCGCATCGACCGCGCGCAGCTGTTCCTGCGCAACCTCGCGCAGGAACTCATCCTGCAGGGCTTCACCACCGACCCCCAGAAGCGCGCCCAGCTCGTCTCGCTGGCCCAGCGCGCCATCACCACCGACCCCGGCTGGGACCTGCTCACCCTGGCGGCCACCCTCACCTCCCAGTCCCCAGTGGACACCAGGACCCTCCCCTGGGTCACCTACGCCCGGTCCCTCGTGGTGGACCCCGCGCAGGCCAAGGCCTTCACCGCCCAACAGCTCACCCCCCAACCCTCCCCCACCACCCCCAGCGCCCCCCTGCCCGCCAGTGGCGACCCCCTCTGCGTGGACTGACAGGACAACCACTTCCGTGTGAAGCCCATCCACAACCCTTGCAGCGGAAGCGGTTATTGACACCCCCCGGTGCTCTACTGGAACCAACCGAACTGGGGAGCCCGTCATGCCGAACGACAACCCGCTGAACACCGCCCTGCAAGACTTCCTGACCCAGGAGGGCTGCCTGCCCCCCGGCCGCATCCTCACCCACGCGGTGGTCCTCTACCGCACCTACGCGGTGGAGAACGGCAAGACCACCATCCGCCGAGGCCGCTGCTACCCCCTGGGCGAACTCGACGCCACCCTGGAACGAGGAATGCTCGCCGACGCCCTCCACGACGCCCGCCACCACTCCACCGCCTGACCCCGGGGGCCGCCCACCCCGGCGGCCCCCACCCACACCGCGCCACTCCCGCTTCCCAAGGAGCTTCCCGAAGAACAGCACCACAACGACACCGGCGGCCCGGCTACGGGGATGCCCGGGTGGGTGGTTGTGCTTGACAGGGGAAGGCGATCACGTGCTACCCACGGCCGGGGGTGGGGCCGAAGGCCTCACCTTTTCCCCACCCCGAGCACATGATCGCCGCAGGGGCCCCTGTCAAGCGCAACCACCCACCCGGGCAAGCCCCAAAATCCCGGATCTTTGCTCTGCCTGTCCCGGTTCTTTCACGGTCTGCGCAGCAGACCCGTGCCCCCGAACAGTCCCGGCACCGCGCAGCGGCTCACTCCGAGCGCTCGGCCGCCTCCGCGACCCCCGACCGCGCCTGCTCCGCCACTTCCCCGTCCTCCGGCTCCACGAACGACCGCATCAGCTCCGCCACCGCCGCCCGCTGCCGCGCGGTCAACCGCCCCGCCAACCGCTCGATGTCCTTCGGCGACGCGGGTCCCACCCGCCGCCCCCGTCCCCGCGGCCGCCCGGGGACCACGCCCGCCAACCGCAGCAGCCGCGCGGGGTCCAGCTCCAGAGCCTCGGCCACCGCCACGACCAGGTCCTCGGTCGGCTTGAACGGCTTGCCGTCCAACCGCCGCCCGCGCTCGAGGTTCTGCCACGCGGACTTGGACACGTCCGCCTCCTGGGCGGCGCCGACGACCGACCAGCCCCGGTCCTCCCGCGCCGCGGCGATCACCCGGGACAGCTCGTCGAGCTGCGGTTCGGGGACGCGGGCGGCGGGCACCCGGCGATGATGCCGTGGCCCCCTCGGTGCCCCGACCGCGAAACACGCCCTGGTCCAGGAAGCTTTTTGTAGCTGTCCTGTGGCCGGATCGGCCGCCCGGAACCCGCCCGCCGCTCACCCGTCCACGCGGGCCTGCGCGCGGGCGATGTGCCCGCGCAGCAGTTCCCAGGCCTCCGGCAGCCGCCCGGCCAGCACGCGCTCGGCGATCTCCACGTGCTCGCGCGCCGCCGCCTCGACCCTGGCCCGCCCCGCCGACGCGCGCACCCGCGCCGAGCGCAGCCGCCGCGCCACCGGTTCCAGCGCCGAGACCAGTTCCGCGTTGCCCGCGCTGGAGAGCAGCACCAGGTGGAACCGCTCGTCGGCGGCGACGAACTCCGGCCCGGACGGCACCGACCGGGCGTCCCGCCAGCGCGCCAGCTCCGCCTCCAGCGGCTCGGGGTCGTGCCGGGCGCAGGGGTCGTCGACCGCCCGGGAGATGCCGCGCAGCTCCAGCGCCGCCCGCACCTCGTACAGCTCGCGCGCGGTGGCCGGGTCGGGCACCACCACCGAGTAGCCGTAGTCGTGGCGGCGCACCAGGCCGTCGGCCAGCAGCCGGGTCAGCGCCTCCCGGACCGGGGTCCGGGAGACGCCGAGCGAGCGGGCCAGCTTGGGCTCGGTCAACCGGTCGACCACCGACCAGCGGGTGCCCAGCACCTCCGCGCGCAGCCGCAGGTAGACCTGGTCCCCCAGGGAGTCCGGCACGCTAGATGGCCATCGCCGCGCGGACCCGGTCGACCGCGGCGGGGCCGCCGTCGCCGCTGGCGGTGACCCGCCCGGCCTCCAGCACGTAGTACCGGGAGGCGGCCGAGAGCGCGAAGCCGATGTGCTGCTCGACGAGCAGCACCGCCAGCCCCGCGCCCGAGGCCAGCGACCGGATCGTCGCCTCGATCTCGGCCACCACCGACGGCTGGATGCCCTCGGTGGGCTCGTCGAGCACCAGCAGCCGCGGCCGGGTGATCAGCGCCCGGGCGATCGCGAGCTGCTGGCGCTGGCCGCCGGAGAGCAGCCCGGCCCGGCGCCCGAGCACCGCGGTCAGCGCCGGGAACAGCTCCAGCGCCTCGGCCGTGGCCGCCCGCCCGTCCTTGCGGGTGTCGGCCACCAGCCGCAGGTTGTCCTCGGCGGTCAGCTGCGGGAAGCACTGCTGGCCCTGCGGGACGTAGGCCAGGCCGCGCTTGACCCGCTCGTGCGGGCGCAGCTTGGTGACGTCCTCCCCGTCGAGCAGCACCCGCCCCGACGACGGGCGCAGCAGCCCGGCGGCCGCCCGCAGCAGGGTCGTCTTGCCCGCCCCGTTGTGCCCGGTCACGGCGACGACGGAGTCCGCGGGCACCGACACGGTGGCGCCGTGCACCACCGTCGTGCGGCCGTACCCGACGTGCACGTCCTCCAGCTCCAGCATCACCGCGCCCCTTCCGACGCCCGACCCAGGTAGACCTCCTGCACCCGCGGGTCGGCCTGCACCTGCGCGACCGTCCCCTCGCTGAGCACCTTCCCGGCGTGCAGCACGGTGACCGAGGTGGCGAAGGAGCGCATGAAGTCCATGTCGTGCTCCACCACCACGACCGTGCGGTCGGCGCCGATGCGCCGCAGCAGCTGCCCGGTCTCCTCCCGCTCGTGCGCGCTCATGCCCGCCACCGGCTCGTCGAGCAGCAGCACCCTGGCGTCCTGCACCAGCAGCATGCCGATCTCCAGCCACTGCTTCTGCCCGTGCGCGAGCACGCCCGCCTGCCGGTCGCGCAGGTCGGCCAGGCCGACGACCTCCAGCGCCTCGGCCACCGCCGCGGGCACCGCCGAGCGGCGGCGCAGCATCGTCAGCGGCCCGCGCCCGGCGCCCGCGGCGATGTCGAGGTTCTGCAGGACGCTCAGCTCCTCGAACACGCTCGCGGTCTGGAAGGTGCGCCCCACGCCGAGCCGGGCGATCCGGTGCACCTTCCTGCCCACCAGCTCGTGCCCGCCGAAGGTGACCGACCCGGTGGCGGGCACCAGCCCGGTGATGGCGTCCACCAGCGTCGTCTTGCCCGCGCCGTTGGGCCCGATGAGGAACCGCAGCTCCCCGGGGCGCACCGACATCGTCACCCCGTCCACCGCGACGAACCCGTCGAAGGAGACCCCGACGCCCGCCAGCTCCAGCGACCCGCTCACGCCTTCCTCCTCAGCAGCGACCCGACCGTGGACAGCCCGCGCGGCAGGAACGCCACCACGAGCACGAACAGCGCGCCCTGGAAGTAGCTCCAGAACGACGGGAACGCCTCCGACAGCGACGTCTGCGCCCAGGCCACCGCGATGGCCCCGACGACCGGGCCGAACAGCGTCGACCGGCCGCCGATGGCCACCCCGATGAGGAAGGCGATGGAGGGCACCACGCCGACGCTCGCCGGGGAGATGATCCCGACGATCGGCACGAACAACGCGCCCGCGACGCCCGCCACCACCGCGGCGAAGACGTAGGCGACGATCTTCACCGTGGCCGGGTCGTAGCCCAGGAAGCGCACCCGCTCCTCCTGGTCGCGCACGGCGACGAGCAGCTCCCCGAACCGCGACCGGTAGAGCTGCCAGGTGATCAGCAGCACCACGAGCAGCACCGCCGCGGCGATGTAGAACAGCATCCGCTTGTTGACCGGGTCGAACAGGTTGTAGCCGAAGAACGACTTGAACCCGTTGAGCCCGTTGGTGCCGCCGATCGCCGCCTGCTGCCCGATGAGCAGGATCGCGAACGCCGCGGCCAGCGCCTGGGACAGGATGGCGAAGTACGCCCCGCGCACCCGCCGCCGGAACACCGCGGCGCCGAGGCCCAGCGCCACCAGGCCGGGGATGACCACGACGCCGACGAGGGTGACCACCGGCGAGCGGAACGGCTCCCACCAGCCCGGCACCCGCCCGTCGCCGTAGAGCTTCATGAAGTCCGGCACGCCGCCCGCGCCCGCGTCGGCCAGCTTGAGGTGCATGGCCATGACGTAGGCGCCGAGGCCGAAGAACACCCCCTGCCCGAGGGTGAGCATCCCGCCGCGCCCCCACGCCAACCCGATGCCGACCGCCACGATGGCGTAGCAGACGAACCGGCCCAGCAGCGCCAGCCGGAAGTCCGAGAGCACCGCGGGCGCGAGCACCAGCAGCGCCAGCCCCACGGCGATGAACCCCAGCGCGGTGGGCCACTCGCGGCGCCGCGCGGGCCCGGCGGGCTCGGCGGGCGCGGGGGCCTGCCGGGCCAGGTCGTCCTCGGTGGCCGTCATGCCAGGCTCCTCGTCCGGATGCTGAAGATCCCCTGCGGGCGCACCTGCAGGAAGACCACGACCACCACGAACACGGCCACCTTGGCGATGGAGGCCGTCGTGGAGTACTCGAACGCCGCTTGCAGCACCCCGAGCCCGAACGCGGCGATCACCGTGCCCTTGACCTGCCCGATGCCGCCCGCGACGACCACCAGGAACGCGTCGACGATGTAGTTGGTGCCCAGCGTCGGCCCGGTGGAGCCGAGCAGGGTCAGCGCGACCCCGGCGACGCCCGCCAGCCCGGACCCGATGAAGAAGGTCAGCCGGTCGGTGCCCCGGGTGGAGATCCCGACCGTCTCGGCGAGGTCGCGGTTCTGCACCACGCCGCGGATCCGCCTGCCCAGCGCGGTCCTGGCGAGCACCAGCGCGAGCCCGCCCACCGCGGCCAGCGACAGCGCCAGGATGAACACCCGCGACGCGGCCACCTCCGTCACGCCCAGGTCGACGCTGCCGGAGAGCCAGCTCGGCGCGCGCACGTCCACGTTCGGCGCGCCGAAGACGTCCCGCGCGACCTGCTGGAGCACCAGGGCCACGCCCCAGGTCACCAGCAGCGTGTCCAGCGGCCGGTGGTACATCCGGTGGATGAGGGTCATCTCCAGCACCAGCCCGAGGACCCCGCCCACCAGGAACCCGAGCGGGATCGACACGACCAGCGCCACCCCCGCGTCGCCGATCGCCCCCTGCACCACGAACGCCGTGTAGGCGCCCGCCATCATGAACTCGCCGTGGGCCATGTTGATCACGCCCATCTGCCCGAAGGTGAGCGACAGGCCGAGCGCGGCCAGCAGCAGCACCGACCCCAGCGACGCCCCGGCGAACAACTGCCCGAACAGTGCCTCCATCGACAACCTCCATGCTCGGCCCGGGGGCGGGCCCGGCGCGCCGGACCCGCCCCCGGGCGCCGGGTCAGCTGCTCAGCCCGCCCGCCCAGGCGTAGCCCTTGAGGAACGGGTCCGGCTCGATCGGCTTGCCGCTGCTCCACTCCGTGTAGATGAGCCCGTCGGTGCCGACCTTGCCGATCAACGCGGTCTTGGCGATGTGGTGGTTCTCGCCGTTGACGGTCACGGTGCCCTCGGGGGAGTCGTAGCTGGTGCCGCCCGCGGCCTTCTTGATGTCGTCCGGGGCGAACGACTTGGCCTTCTCCGCCATCGCCTTCCACAGCCACAGCGAGGTGTAGGCGGCCTCCATCGGGTCGGAGGTCACCCGGCCCGCGCCGTACTTGGCCTTGAACGCCTGCACGAACGCCTTGTTCGCCGGGGAGTCGACGGTCTGGTAGTAGTTCCACGCGGTCAGCTGGCCCGCCAGGTTGTCGACGCCGACGCCGCCGACCTCCTCCTCGGCGATGGACACCGACACCACCGGCATGGCGGCGGCGGTCAGGCCCGCGTTCTTGTACTCCTTGAAGAAGGCGACGTTGGAGTCGCCGTTGAGGGTGTTGAACACCGCGCCCGCGCCGGAGGCCTTGACCTTGTTGACGATGGTGGCGAAGTCGGTGTGGCCGAGCGGGGCGTACTCCTCGCCCTTGACCTCGATGCCGTTGGCCTTGGCGTAAGCCTGGATGATCTTGTTCGCGGTGCGCGGGAAGACGTAGTCCGAGCCCACCAGGAACAGCGACTTGACGCCCTTCTCCTTGAGGTAGTCCAGGGCCGGGACGATCTGCTGGTTGGTGGTGGCGCCGGTGTAGAAGATGTTCGGCGAGGACTCCAGCCCCTCGTACTGCACGGGGTAGAACAGCAGCGCGTTGGCGCCCTCGAACACCGGCAGCATCGCCTTGCGCGACGACGAGGTCCACCCGCCGAACACCGCGGCCACGCAGTCGGAGCTGATCAGCTTGCCCGCCTTCTCGGCGAACACCGTGGGCTCTGAGGCCCCGTCCTCGGTCACCACCTGCAGCTTCTTGCCGTTGACCCCGCCCGCGGCGTTGATCTGCTCGACGGCGAGGTTCAGCGAGTCGTTCACGGTCTTCTCGCTGATGGCCATGGTGCCCGACAGCGAGTTGAGGAACCCGACCTTGACGGAGTCGCCGGAGGTGTCCACGCAGGACGCACCACCCGACGCGGTGTCGCCGGTCTTGCTCCCGCACGCCGTGGCGACCAGGACGGCGGTGGACAACAGGGCGGTGACGCGCAGGGCGCGCCGGGGCACAACGCTCACAGGGGTGCCTTTCGGTGGTCGGTGTCGGAGAGCAGGCCCCGGGGTGGGGGTCGCACGTGCGGTGGCCTGCTGTGTCCAGGTGTGTCGACCGGGCTGTGTTCAGGCGGTGCTGGCGGGAAAGTTAGGGACGCGATGTTTCCCGGTACCGCTCCCGGCGGTTTCCGGGACGTGTCCCGCCGTTACGGGGACGGGGGTGCGGCGTAACACGAGAACGTTTCAGCTAGGCGCCAGGGTCTTGTGGCCCCCGGCCGCCGGTCGTCGGTCCCGTGCCTGCGGGACAAGGCATCCGACGCGCGGGCGCGTGCCGTCCGCGCGGCGCACCGCGGGGGCCGCGGTGTCCACTGTGAACACGCAGGAGCCCGCGCCGGGTGGCGCGGGCTCCTGCGGGGTGCGTGCTCAGAGGGTGGCGGCCAGCCGCGTCCCCTGGTCGATCGCGCGCTTGGCGTCCAGCTCGGCGGCCACGTCGGCGCCGCCGATCAGGTGCACCGGCACGGAGAGCGCGTCGGCGAGGTCGCGCACCGGCTCCTGGCCCGCGCACAGCACGACGGTGTCCACCCGCAGCGTGCGCGGGTCCGTGCGCTCCTTGCCGAAGGTGATGTGCAGGCCCTCGTCGTCGATGCGCTCGTAGTTGACCCCGCGCAGCTGCTCGACGCCCTTGGCCTTGAGCGCCGCCCGGTGCACCCACCCGGTCGTCTTGCCCAGGTTCTTGCCGATCGGCCCCGGCTTGCGCTGGAGCAGGTACACCGTGCGCGCGGGCGGGGCGGGCTTGGGCTCGGTCAGCTCGCCGCGCTCGGTCACGCCCCACTCCGCGGCCCAGTCGGCGCCGGAGTGGGTCAGGAACTCGGTGACGTCCACGCCGATGCCGCCCGCGCCGATGACGGCCACGGTGTCCCCGACCGGCTTGCCGTGCCGCACCACGTCGGCGTAGGTCAGCACCGACGGGTGGTCGACGCCCTCGATGGCGGGCACCCGCGGCGCGACGCCGGTGGCGAGCACCACCTCGTCGAAGGCGTTGAGCACCTCCGGGGTCGCCGTGGTCGACAGGTGCACGGTGACCCCGGTCACCGCCAGCCTGCGGGTGAAGTAGCGGATCGTCTCGGCGAACTCCTCCTTGCCCGGGATGCGCTGGGCGATGGCGAACTGCCCGCCCAGGTCCGGCTGCGCCTCGAACAGCTCCACCGAGTGCCCCCGCTGCCCCAGCTCCACCGCCGCGGCCAACCCGGCGGGCCCGGCGCCCACCACCGCGATCCGCTTGGCGCGCCGCGCGGGCAGCAGCACCAGCTCGGTCTCCCTGGCCGCCCGCGGGTTGACCATGCAGGAGGCCCTGCGGTTGGCGAAGATGTGGTCGAGGCAGGCCTGGTTGCAGGCGATGCACGTGTTGATCTCGTCGGTGCGCCCCGACCCGGCCTTGCGCACCCAGTCCGGGTCGGCCAGCAGCGGCCGCGCCATCGACACCAGGTCGGCGTCGCCGCGGTGCAGCACCTCCTCGGCGACCTCGGGCATGTTGATCCGGTTCGAGGTGATCACCGGGATGGACACGTGCGGCTTGAACGCCGCCGTGATCCCGGTGAACTGCGCCCGGGGCACCGAGGTCACGATGGTCGGCACGCGCGCCTCGTGCCAGCCGATGCCGGTGTTGATGATGGTCGCGCCCGCGGCCTCGACCTCCTGGCCCAGCGCGACGACCTCCGCCCAGCTCTGCCCGCCCGGCACCAGCTCGGCCATCGACAGCCGGTAGACGATGATGAAGTCCGGCCCCACCGCCGCCCGCACCCGGCGCACCACCTCCACCGGGAACCGCCGCCGGTTCTCCGGCGACCCGCCCCACCGGTCGGTGCGCTTGTTCGTGCGCTCCGCGAGGAACTGGTTGATCAGGTAGCCCTCGGACCCCATGATCTCCACGCCGTCGTACCCCGCCTCGCGGGCCAGCTCGGCGGCCCTGGCGAAGTCGTCCACCGTGCGCCCCACGCCGCGGTCGGACAGCGCCCGCGGCTTGAACGGGTTGATCGGCGCCTTGATCGCCGACGCCGAGGCGCTGAACGGGTGGTAGGCGTAGCGGCCCGCGTGCAGCAGCTGCATCGCGATCTTGCCGCCCGCCTCGTGCACGGCCCCGGTCACCTCCCGGTGCCGCGCCGCCTCACGCCGGGTCGTCATCTTCGACGCGAACGGCTTCAACCACCCGGTGCGGTTCGGCGCGAACCCCCCGGTGATCATCAGCCCCACCCCGCCCCTGGCCCGCTCCGCGAAGTAGGCGGCCAGCTTCGGCACGTCCCGCGCGCTGTCCTCCAGCCCGGTGTGCATGGACCCCATGACCACCCGGTTCCGCAACGCCGTGAACCCCAGGTCCAGGGGGGACAGCAGGGTGGGGTACTCGCTCATCGGCCCTCCAGGGCGTCCAGCACCTCGGTGCACCACGTGACGAAACCGCTCTCCGCGCTGATCCCCCCGCGCAGCACCAGGTACTGGTGCAGCGCGGTCCCGCTCAGCGCCCCGGGCTCGGGGAAGTCCTTGTCCGCCAACCGCCGGTACAGCGCCAACCGCTCGGCGTGCGCGTCCCGGTGCCGCGCCACCTCCGCCCGCAGCGCCGCCAGGTCCCCGTGGGCGGCCCCCCGGATCTTCACCGCCAACTCGTCCCGCACCTCCACGGGCTCCCCGGGCTCGGCGATCCACCGCTCCAGCTCCACCCGCCCCGCGGCCGAGACCGAGTACACCTTCTTGTCCGGCTTGCCCTCCTGCGGCACGTGCACGGAGCTGACCCACCCGGCCTCGTCCATCCGCTTGAGCACCCGGTAGATCTGCTGGTGCGTCGCCCGCCAGAAGAACCCGATCGACCTGTCGAACCGCCGGGTCAGCTCGTAGCCCGAACCCTCCCGCTCGGCCAGCGAGACCAGGATCGCGTGCTCCAGCGCCATGGGAGCACCGTAGCTATGCAACGAGGTGCAGTGCAACGAGCTGCCTATGTGACCTGGACCGCCCCCGGAACCCCAGCCCGCCGAGCCGTCCACAGCCCGCCGAGTTGTCCACACCCTGTCGGTGGGGGTCGAGTTCCGTCGCCCCCCGCCGGTAGCGTTGAAAACAGGGTTCCCCTTGCCCGGGGTACACCCGCGCCAGCCTGCGACGAAGCACGAGCGACGGCGAAGCCGCCCCTCGATTCGGTTCTTCCGAGTTTTCCGAAGAACGCGACCACCCCAGGAAGCCGGGCCCGCAACGCAATCCCCTGACCCACCCCCGCCGGCCCCGAGCCGCGTCAGCCGAGGTGGTCGGCCACCCGGGCCGCGACCGCCCCGGCCAGCAGCGGCGGCACGGCGTTGCCGATCTGGCGGGCGATCTCGATCTTGGAGCCGCGCCAGCGGAAGGTGTCGGGGAAGCTCTGCAGGCGGGCCGCCTCCAGGTGGGTGATGGGGCGGTGGTGCTCGGGGTGCAGGTAGCGGCCCTTCTCCGGTTTGAAGAACTCGGTGCGGATGGTCAGCGACGGCTGGTCCCAGCGCATCCGGCCCATGACGTCGGTGGTGCCCGTGCGCTTCTCGCGCCAGCAGCGGGGGAGCAGGTCGTCCGGGAGGTCGAACCGGCCGCCGCCCGGGGGGATCGCGCGGTAGCGGGCCAGCGACAGCGGGGTCGGGTTGCGGCCGACGTGCAGGTCCAGGCCGCGGAAGTCGCCGGGCAGGGTGCGGCCGAAGGCGCGCACGCTGCGGCTGGGCAGGGTGGTGGAGGCGGGGGCGGCGGGCAGGCCGGTGATGGCGGTGCGGACGCCGACCCAGTCCGCGCGGGTGTGGGTGGGGGTCGGCAGGGGGAGCGCGCCCACCCGGGAGCCGAGGACGAAGGCGCGCTTGCGGCGCTGCGGGACGCCGAAGTCGGCGGCGAGGAGCAGGCCCCAGCTCAGCTCGTAGCCCGCGGCGGCGGCCTCGGTGCGCAGCAGGGCGAACTCGGCTGAGCCCAGGAAGCGGTCGACGTTCTCGATGACGAACGCGCGGGGGCGCGCGGCCCGCACGACGCGGAAGTACTCCCGCCACAGGGCGTTGCGGGGGTCGTCGACGTCGCGGCTGCCGAGGGCGGAGAAGCCCTGGCACGGCGGTCCGCCCACGACCAGGTCGACCTCGGGGACGTCGGTGACGGTGGCGATGTCGCCCTGGTGGACGTGCTCGGGGCCGAAGTTGGCGGCGTAGGTGGCCGCGGCGGCGTGGTCGTGCTCGACCGCCAGGACGGGGTCGAAGGCGGCGCGGAAGCCCTGGCTGAGGCCGCCGCAGCCCGCGAACAGGTCGATCATCGTCATCGCCACGCCGCCAGGCTAGCCGGCCGGGGCCCGCGGGCGGGCAGGGCTCGTCCGCCGCCGTGCCGGGTGCGGGGAGCACGGCCTACGGGTGCACGGTGCCCGCGCGCTTCACGGTGCGGATGATCGGGCTCATCTCCACCTCCCGCACGTGCGCCAGCGCGCCGATGCGCCGGGTCAGGTAGCGGTAGAGGTCGCCGGTGTCGCGGCAGACGACGGAGGCCACCAGGTTGCGCGGGCCGGTGGTGGCCGCGCAGAACACGACCTCCGGGTGCGCCGCGAGCTCGCGGCCGGTCTCCTCCAGCAGCGACGGCGGCACGGCCGCCCACAGCTGGCAGTTGGCGTGGTAGCCCAGCCCCGCGGCGTCCACGTCCACGTCGAAGAACACCAGCCCGCCCGCGCGCAGCGCCTCCACCCGGCGCGCCGCGGTGGACTCCGACCAGCCCGCCGCCCTGGCCAGCACCGGGTAGGGGGCGCGGCCGTCGCGGGACAGCTCGCGCAGCAGGGGGCGGTCGGCGTCGGCGAAGTCGGTGGCGGGCGCCGCGGCCAGCCGCGGGCGCAGGGCGGCCACCTGGGCCTCGTCGAGCACCCGGAACCCGCCGAAGACGTCCGGCCCGCCGCCGTAGACCTGGAGCACGTTGTGCGCGGTCACCGACACCACCGGGGCGGTGTTCTGCAACCGCTGGAGCAGCAGGTCGTCGCGCTCCTGCGGTGACCAGGACTGCAAGCTCGCGCTGATCTCGGTGCCCGCCGACAGCAGGTGCACCCACCGGGTGTCCTCGCGCCGCGCCAGCGCCGCGGCCACCTCCAGCGCGCTCCCCGGCTGGCAGTGCAGGCGGATCAACCAGCGCGCGCCGCCGAGCCGGGCGGCGTCGACGGCCCCGACCACCCGCAGCACCCCGCCCTCGCGCAGCCGGGCGTAGCGGCGGGCCACCGTGCGGTCGGAGACGCCCAGCACCTCCCCGACCCGGGCGAACGGCGCCCGGCCGTCGATGCTCAGGGCGTGCACGATGCGCACGTCAAGCGCGTCGATATCCACCACTGCGGCCCCCGTTCGCGTCGGATGCTCCCATCATGGCCCTGTGAGGCGCGGTTTCACCCACCGGGACCCCACCCTGTGACCATGCCCTCCACGCGTTCCCGGTGGTGGCCGCTCGTGGCCATCTGCCTCGGTTCCTTCATGCTCCTGCTGGACGTGACGATCGTGACCGTCGCGCTGCCGCAGATCGCCGCCGACCTGCACGCCTCGTTCAGCGCCCTGCAGTGGGTGCTCGACGTCTACGCCCTGGCCCTGGCCGCCCTGCTGCTCGCGGCGGGCTCGGTGGGCGACATCATCGGCCGCCGCCGCGCCTACGCCGCGGGCCTGGTGCTGTTCGCGCTCGGCTCGCTGGCCTGCGGCCTGGCCCCCTCGGCGGCCGTGCTCATCACCGCCCGCGGCCTGCAGGGCATCGGCGGCGCGCTCATGTTCGCCACCACCACCGCCATGCTCAACGCCACCTACACCGGCCGCGACCGGGGCGTGGCCTTCGGCATCTGGGGCGCCACCAACGGCGCCGCGTCCGCGCTGGGCCCGCTGGTCGGCGGGCTGCTCACCGAGCACGCGGGCTGGGAGTGGATCTTCCTGGTGAACCTGCCGGTCTCGGTGGTCACCCTCGCCCTCGCGCTGGCCGTCACCCAGGAGACCCGCAGGCCCGGCGTGCGCGTCGACGTGCCGGGGGTGGTCTCCTTCGGCGTGTTCGCCGGGGCGCTCACCTACGCGCTGATCCGCGCGGGCGACAGCGGCTGGACCGCGCCCGCCACGCTGGGGTTCCTCGCCACCGCCGCGGTGGCGTTCGCTGTGTTCCTCGCCGTCGAGCGCCGGGCCGAGCACCCGCTGCTGGACCTGGGCCTGTTCCGCTCGGCGTCGTTCAGCGCCACCATCACCGCGGGCCTGCTGCTCATGGCCGCCGCGTTCGCCGTGCTGGCCTACACGTCGGTGTGGTTGCAGGGCGTCCTCGGGCTGACCCCGGTGGCGGCGGGCGTGGCGATGCTGCCCCTGGCCATCTGCTCGTTCCTGGTGTCCGCGCTGGCGGGCAGGGCGCTGCAGGACGTCTCGCCGCGGTGGGTGGTCGGGGCGGGCATGGTGCTCGTCGGGGTCGGCGCGGCCCTGCAGGCGCTGGTCGACCGCGACTCGACCGCGTGGGTGCTGGTGCCGGGGCTGGCCGTCACCGGGGTCGGCGTCGGGTTGGCGATCCCGACCCTCACCTCGGCCGCGATGTCCGCCGCGCCGCCGCAGCTGGGCGGGATGGTGGCGGGCGCGCTCAACACCGCCCGCCAGCTCGGGTACGCGCTGGGCGTGGCCGTGCTGGGGCTGGTGTTCAAGCAGACCGTGCAGGGCCGCGTCGACGACGACGGCCTGGCGGGTGCCATCGCCGCCGGGCAGGCGCCCCGCACCGACGTGGTGCGCGAGGCCGTCGCCGCGGGCCTGCGCGACGGCTACCTGGTGGCCGCCGCCGCGGGCGTGGTCGGCGGGCTGCTCGTGCTGTGGCTGGTCCGCCCCGCCACCCGCGCCCACGGCCCCGCCGCGCCCGCCCCCGCCCGGCCGTGACGGCGCAGCGCCCTCGCCCGGGTCGGCGGCGTCCGGGGACTGGTCCACCGCGTCGCTGACCGCCAGCCCGGTGTGAACGGCGCCTCAGTCGCGCACAACGGGCCCGCCCGCGGCAGGAGCGCTCCGTAACGCGCCTTCGGGACCGCGGACACGCCGCCGTAACGCGCGCTCCCTAGCTTCGCCGTCAGCGGCCGGTGACCGAGGAGGGCGTGTGTCGACGACCGTGCGCACGGTGTGCTCCTACTGCGGTGTCGGGTGCGGCGTCCTGCTGGACGTCGGCATCGGGCCCGACGGGCGGCGCACCGCACTCAAGGCCAGCGGGGACAAGGCCCACCCCACCAACGGCGGTCGCCTGTGCACCAAGGGCGCCACCAGCGCGGACCTGCTCGCCGCGGGCGACCGGCTGGGCACCGCCCTGGTCCGCCCCGACCGGGGCGCCGAACCCGTGCCCACCCCCGTCGACCAGGCCATCCGCGACGTCGCCGCCCGGCTGCGGGCGATCCTCGACGAGCACGGGCCGGACGCGGTGGCGCTCTACGTCTCCGGGCAGATGACGCTGGAGGCGCAGTACCTGGCGAACAAGCTGGCCAAGGGCTTCCTCGGCACCAACCAGATCGAGTCGAACTCCCGGCTGTGCATGGCCAGCGCGGGCACCGGCTACAAGCTCTCCCTGGGCGCCGACGGCCCACCCGGGTCCTATGAGGACTTCGACCGCGCGGACGTCTTCCTCGTCACCGGCGCCAACATGGCCGACTGCCACCCCATCCTGTTCCTGCGCATGATGGACCGGGTCAAGGCGGGCGCCAAGCTCATCGTCGTCGACCCCCGGCGCACCGCCACCGCGGAGAAGGCCGACCTGTTCCTCCAGCTGCGCCCCGGCACCGACCTCGCCCTGCTCAACGGCCTGCTGCACCTGCTCGTGGCGGGCGGGCACGTCGACCGGGCCTTCGTCGACGAGTGGACCGAGGGCTGGGACGCGATGCCGGGGTTCCTCGCCGACTACACCCCCGAGGCCGTCGCGGAGATCACCGGTGTGCCCGCCGCGGACCTGCGCGCGGCCGCCGAGCTGATCGGCGCCGCGGGGGAGTGGATGAGCTGCTGGACCATGGGCCTCAACCAGTCCACGCACGGCACCTGGAACACCAACGCCCTGGTCAACCTGCACCTGGCCACCGGGGCCATCTGCCGACCGGGCAGCGGCCCGTTCTCCCTCACCGGCCAGCCCAACGCCATGGGCGGCCGGGAGATGGGCTACATGGGACCGGGGCTGCCGGGGCAGCGCAGCGTGCTCGCCCCCGCCGACCGGGCGTTCACCGAACGGGTGTGGGGGCTGCCCGAGGGCACCCTGCGCACCGACGCCGGGGCCGGGACGGTCGACCTGTTCGAGCGGATGGCCGCGGGCGAGGTCAAGGCCTGCTGGGTCATCTGCACCAACCCGGTGGGCTCGGTGGCCAACCGCAAGACCGTGCTGGCGGGCCTGGAGCGCGCCGAGCTGGTCATCACCCAGGACGTGTTCGCCGCGACCGAGACCAACGCCTACGCCGACGTGGTGCTGCCCGCGGCGATGTGGGCGGAGGGCGAGGGCGTGATGATCAACTCCGAGCGCACGCTGACCCTGGTGCCCGCCGCCGTCGAGCCGCCCGGCGAGGCCCTGCCGGACTGGCGGCTCATCGCCGGGGTGGCCTGCGAGCTGGGCTTCGCCGACGCGTTCACCTACGGCAGCGCCGAGGAGGTGTTCGACGAGATCAAGCAGTTCCACAACCCGGTCACCGGCTACGACCTGCGCGGGGTGACCTACGAGCGGCTGCGCGAGACCCCGGTGCAGTGGCCCGCCCCGCCCGGCAGCGGCCCGCGCAACCCCATCCGCTACCGCGAGGGCGACGGCCTGCGCTTCCCCACCCCCAGCGGCAAGGCGCAGTTCTTCGCCCGCCCGCACATGCCGCCCGCGGAGATGCCCGACGAGGACTACCCGTTCGCGCTCAACACCGGCAGGCTCCAGCACCAGTGGCACACCCTGACCAAGACGGGCAAGATCGCCAAGCTCACCAAGCTCAACCCGGGCCCGTTCGTCGAGGTGAACCCCGCCGACGCCCGCGCGCTGTCCATCGTGGACGGCGACACCGTGGAGGTCGCCTCCCGCCGCGGCCGGGCCGTGCTGCCCGCGGTGGTGACCGACCGGGTCCGGCCGGGGTGCGTGTTCGCGCCGTTCCACTGGAACGACCTGTTCGGGGAGTACCTGAGCGTCAACGCCGTCACCAACGACGCGGTGGACCCGCTGTCGTTCCAGCCGGAGCTGAAGGTGTGCGCGGTGGCGCTGACCAAGATCGCCACAGCCGCCACAGCCGCCACAGCCGCCACAGCCACCACCGCCCCCGCCGAGCCGTCCGACGCGCTGGCGGCGCGGTTCGGCGTGGGCGGGGTCGAACCGCCGGTGCTGGGCGAGGCGGAGAGGACCTACCTCGCGGCGTTCCTGCAGGGCGTGCAGACCGCGGGGAGCGCGCCGGGCGTGCCCGTGCTGCCCGCGGGCTCGCCGCTGTCCCCCGCGCAGAGCCAGTGGGTCAACGGCCTGCTGGCGGGGCTGTTCTCCCGCGCGGCGGCGGGGGCCGGGACGCGTGAAGTGCTCGTGCTGTGGGCCTCGCAAACCGGCAACGCCGAGGAGTTCGCGGGCTCGGTCGCGGCGGCGCTGGCGGGCGCGGGCCACTCGACCAAGCTCGTGTGCATGGCCGACATCAGCCCGTCGGCCCTGCCGAGCGAGGTCGACCTGCTCTTCGTCAGCAGCACCTTCGGCGACGGCGACGCCCCGGACAACGGCACCGGCTTCTGGAGCGAGCTGTCCACCGTGGACTCCCTGGAGGGCGTCCGCTACGCCGTGCTCGCCCTCGGCGACTCCAACTACGACGACTTCTGCGGCCACGGCAAGCGCCTCGACGCCCGCCTCGACGAGCTGGGCGCCCGCCGCCTGGCCCCGCGCGTCGACTGCGAACCGGACTACGAGGGCCCGGCCCGCCAGTGGCTCGACCAGGTGGTCGCGGCGCTCGCGGGCCCGTCCGCACCGGCCAGGACCACCGAGCGCGCCCCGGAACCCGCGGGCCGCGCCAAGCCCGGCGTGCGGCTCGCCCCGCTCGTCGGCAACCGCCTGCTGAGCCTGCCCGGCGCCGCCAAGGAGGTCCGCCAGTTCACCTTCGACCTCTCCGGCACCGACCTGGCCTACGACGTGGGCGACGCCCTGGGCGTGTGGCCGGACAACCACCCCGCCCTGGTCGAGGAGTGGCTGGCGGTCACCGGCCTCACCGGCGCGGAGACCGTGGAGGTGGCCTCCGTGGGCGAGGTCGCGTTCGCCGAGGCCCTGGCCAGGCACCTGGAGATCGCCAAGGTCACCCCCGGCCTCGTGCGCTTCCTCGCCGAGCGCACCCACGACCGCGACCTGGCCATCCTGCTGCGCCAGGACGACCGCGACGCGCTGGCCAAGTGGTCCTGGGGCCGCCAAGCCGTCGACGTCGCCGCGGCCTACCCGCTGCGCGCCACGGCCCAGGAGTGGGTGTCGGCCTTCAAGCGCCTGCAACCCCGCCAGTACTCCATCTCGTCGAGCCCCCTGACCGACCCCACCCGCGTCAGCCTCACCGTCTCGGTCATCCGCTACGGCGCCACCCGCCCCCGCACCGGCGTCTGCTCGGCCTACCTGGCCGACGCCGAGCCGGGCCTGGAGGTCCCCCTCTTCATCCAGCGCACCCCCCACTTCAAGCCCCCCGCCGACCCCGCCACCCCCGCCATCATGGTCGGCCCCGGCACCGGCATCGCCCCCTTCAAGGCCTTCCTCGACCACCGCAGGGCCCGCGGCGACCACGCCCCCAACTGGCTCTTCTTCGGCGAGCAGCAGCGGGCCACCGACTTCTACTACGAGGACGAGCTCACCGCCCACCGCACCACCGGCACCCTCACCCGCCTCGACACCGCCTTCTCCCGCGACCAGCGCACCAAGGTCTACGTCCAGGACCGCATGCGAGAACAGGCCCCCACCCTCTACTCCTGGCTGGAGAGCGGAGCCCACCTCTACATCTGCGGCGACGCCACCAGAATGGCCAAGGACGTCGACCGCACCCTCAAGGAGATCATCACCCACCAAGCCCACCTCGACCCCCAGGAAGCCGAAGCCTACGTAAAGCGCCTCACCACCGAAAAGCGCTACCTCCGCGACGTCTACTGACCCGCTACCGCCACCACCCTGTGCTATGACTGGGGGCTATGACTGGGGCGGTGCGGCCAGACGTCCAACAGCGGCTCCGTCACGTCAAGTGGATCGGCGGCGGCAGCGGGGCGGGGAAGTCGACCATCGCCCGCCACCTCGCCGCCCGCCACGGCCTGCGGATCTACGCAACCGACGACGCCATGCTCGACCACGCACGGCGGAGCACCCCGGAAAGCGCGCCACAGCTGACCCGGTTCCTGGAGATGTCCATGGACGAGCGGTGGTTGGGGCAGACGCCGGAGGCCATGGTGGACTCCTTCCACTGGTTCCGCGGCGAATGCTTCGACCTGGTGGTCGAGGACCTGCTGACCACGGCGGCCAAGCCGGGTGGCGTCATCGCGGAGGGCTTCCGCCTGCTCCCACACCTCGTTCGGCCGCTTCTCATCGACCCGGGGCAAGCGGTGTGGCTGCTTCCCACCCCAGAATTCCGGTCCGCCGCCTTCGACAACCGCGGGACGATGTGGGACATCCCCAACGCGACGAGCGACCCCCGCACCGCACAATGCAATCTCCTCAAACGTGACCACTTGTTCACCGAACGCCTGCGTCGTGAAGTGGAGGGCCTCGGCCTGCCGTTCGTCGACGTGCACGGATCACTCGGCGAAGATGAGCTGGTGAACCACGTTGCTGCAACGCTGGGGCTATGACCGCAAGGTTCCCCGGCAGGATAAGGCTTATTCATGAATTAATCTTCTTCGTGACAGCGCGACATGACCCAGGCCGCCGCCGACCTGGTCGCCCAGGACTTGTGTGTGAATCGCCGCGCCTCCAGTGTCCCGTCGATGGGGTTCAACTCGACGAGTCCGGGGCTTTACGTTGCCGCTGGGTGGTTTTGTTGCCTGGGATTGGTTGTCGCGTTCGTGCTGCTATGCCTGCATAATTGTGACCGCCTGCTGAACTGAGATCGGCGACATCGGCGAGTTCGGATCGCACAATGGCGCGTCGCCGCTCGCTTTTGCAGGCTTTATGCCCGTGTCGGAACGCGGCCCAGTGGAGCTGCCCGTACGTCTTCCGCGCCCGCGCGTCGGCGACGTCGAGCGCTTCGAGGAAGCCCTCACGGATCACGGAGTCCAGGTCGTTGCGTTTGTTGGGGAACCGGGAACCAGGCTTGCCGCCGATGTGTGTCAGGCCTGGTACCATCGTGATGGCGGCCACCGTCGTCCACGGCTCCGGCTCCCGTTTACGCCCAGCGGACCGGCTCCTGCTACACGGCGTCTTTAATCACCCAGCTCTTTTAGCGCTTCAGCAATAGCACGTGCACCTCGTCCGGCGGAAGCACCCTCGGCGGCAGTCCACATTCCGGTGCCGCGCAGTCAGGGTGAGCGGGTGCGGTCCGGCGGTCATCGCCAGGAACCGCCGTTCGAGCACGTCCAAGTGCGAAGGGGAGCGCGGGGTCATCGTTCAAGAGCTTTCCGGGGTGGGGGACATCTCGCCGCCTAACCCGTCCAGACCATCGTTCGATGGGACGGATTCACCAGAACGGGTGATGTGTCGCTGTTGTCCCCGGCTTGGCACCCTGCCTTCGTACCCTGGGGCCGTGATCGATCACGACGAGATGCCGGAGACGGAGGAGCCCGCTGATGCGTGGTCGGCTCTCCTTCCCGGGCAGGAATTCGTTCCGGCCTATCTGACCTCGCGGTTTGCGGCGCAGTACCGGGTGATCGTCGACGTCCTGCTGGCCGAGCAGGACACGAGTCTCACCGGGTTGTCCTTTGACGAGGTGGCCGCCGGTGTTCGCGTTCGCCTCGCCGAGCAGGTACCGGCCGAGGTGGTCGACCGCCTGCTCGCTCCTGGGGTTCTGCACCTTGACGCGCGGCTGGAGCGGTTAGTGCAGTGGCGGGTCTTGACCCGTTGGCAGGAACCCGCTCGCTCGGGGGAGGACTTCCTGCGGCGGCGCGACCGGTACCAGCTCACCCCGAGAGCAGCCGGTCTGCACGTCTTCTGGTCGTCGGTCGACGACACCGAGGAGGCCGCGGGTGATCTCACACTGGCGCCGCGTGCCATCCATGAACGGCTGCTCGCCTTCGCGGAGTCGATTCGCCAGGCGGTGTACACCGATGCGGCGACGGAGTTCCAGCAGGTCGGAGCCATGCACCAAGCGATGGCCACGGCGGCTCGCGGGTGGCAGCGCACGCTGGCGCACGCCCTGTCAGGTGGGCCGGACCAAGCCAAGCAGGACCTGCTGTGGCAGACGTTGCGCTCTTACATCGGCATGTGGGGTGAGCAGGTCGATGTCCACACACCGCGGATCGCGGAGCTGGTGGTCGAGCTGGACCCGTTGTTGACACCTGACGTGTGGCGGGCGTGCGTTCGCGCCGCGTTGGACACCGATGCGGACGACGAGGTGGTTACCTCCCAGGCACGCCGCTGGGAGCACATCTGGGAGGCCCTTGGTTCGTGGTTCGGTGGTGCTGATAGCCAGGCCCGTAGGCTGCGGCGCCAGCTGCGTGACCTGGTCGCTCCGTGGGCGCGCAACATGAACCTCCTGCTGGACACCGGTGGCGCGGTCACCCGCCGCGCTGAACTCCTGGCCTTGGCCGTCGCGGTCGAACGCGCTCCCGACGAAGAGAGCGCCTGGCGGATCTGGGACACCGCAGTCGGTGCGTTCTCCGCACGCCACCTGCTGATGGCGCCGAACTCCGCCGATGACAGTGACTTGAGCTGGACCACCGCACCGCCCGCGCCGGTCACGGCCCGCTTCCGCGAACAGGGCGCTCGCGCTGCAGTCGGCAGGCGGACCAAGATCCCGGATTACTCGACGGGCAAGAGCGCCGCCCGTCGGGCCAGGCTCGCGGCCCAAGCCGCCCGCAGCGGCGCAGAGGCGACGCTGCGTCAACGTTCCGGAACACACCTGGCCGACTGGGGCGAGATCACCGACGCCGAACTGAACCTGCTGTTGGAGTTTGTCGGCGTCGTGCGGCGGGCGCGGTCGGAGAGCGCGGTGACCGGAGACGGCCGGTGGCGAATCACGCTGCGCCGACCACCGCAGGTGCACGACACCATGAGCTTGCACGCTGGCAGTGGCAGCATGACGACCTTGAACTGGTACTTCGAGATGGAGCCTGCGTGAACCGCGAGGCTGCCAACCGGCAACGGGCGTTCACCGCTCTGCTCCGCTCGCCGGTGCTCGGCCGTCGTACCCACCCCGAGATATGGCCGCTGGTGCGGGCAAACCGCGTGACGTTGGGCGAGTGGTTCGCCCAGCGGCTCGGTTACCGACTGGTGGTGACTGACTCCGCGGCCCGGTTGTTCCGGCTCCCTGTTGACGGTGCCGTCGTGGCGCCCCGACGGTTCAGGCCGCCGACCCGGCGGGTGCTCGTGCTGGCCATCCTGGCCGCGGCCGGGGCTGAGGACGCCGAGGACATCACCACCACCCAGGATCTGTCCGACCGGGTCCGGGTGCTCTCCGCGCACGAGGACGTTGAGCTCGCCCACTACGACCCCGACCGGTTCGCCGAGCGCACCCTGTTCGTCAAGGCTGTCCACCTGCTGGTGTCCGTGGGGGCGTTGCGGCCGACTGCTCGTGACGACGAGGATCAACGTGAGGGGTGGGCGCACCGCCGGGATGCGATCGGCGGCGCTTACGAAGTCCGCCGCGAGTTGCTGTTGCGACTGGTCGACCCTGCTTCATTGCGCGCCGCACTCACCGGAGGGCACGATGCGGGGGCGCCCCACGAGGCAGCGGCGCGGATCGGCTTGATGCGCAAGCTGCTCGAATTGCCCGTGGTCCTGTACGAGGACCTCACCGACGCGGAGCGGTTCTACCTGACCGGTCAGCGGCACCGTGTCCTAGCTTGGTGCGCTGAGATGACCGGCTGGGTGGTTGAGCAACGGGCGGAAGGGATGGCGCTTATCGCCGCCGATGAGGCAGACACGGACCTGCCGTTTCCGCGGTTGCGTGCCGCCGACTTCGCTGCCTTGATGGTTCTTGACGAGCTGGTGCGGACGTATGGTGCGGGTTCGGTCGTCACAGCCGACGAGCTGGGTTCAGCGGCCGCCGCTGTCCGGGAGCGGCACTCCCAGGCGATGACCAATGACTTGCGCGTGGGCAACGCCGTGGAATCCACGGCGCTGGACCTGCTGGGTGCGCTGGACCTGTTGCGTCCGACCGGAGTACCGGACAGATGGCGTTTGACCGCCGCTGCGGCCCGCTACCGTGACCCGCGCGTGGTCGCCGTGAACGCGAGGCTCGACGAGGAGGGTGAAGGGTGACCCGACCGGCACCTGACCGCGAGCGGTGGCTGGCGGCAGCCATGACGGGTGGCCTCCCGGAGCCGGGTCTCCGCCGTTGGCAGCCCTTGCGCGTGGGCATCGTCAACCTGTGGGAGTACGACCATGCGGAGTTCTGGTTCGCCGACGGCCGTCTGGTGCTGCGCGGCGGCAATGGAGCGGGCAAGACGAAAGTGCTCGAACTGACGACCTTGATGCTCCTGCGCGGGGAGATCGGCGCCTCCGTGCTCGACCCGTTCGGGTCTCACCACCGCACCATGCGTTTCAACCTGTTGCCCACGGGTGAGGATGATGACCCCCGTCCGCCATCGGATGCCGGTCTGGGTTACGCCTGGGCTGAGTTTGGCAGGCTCGACGACGACGGCACGGCGCGGTTCTTCGTCTGCGGGCTCGGTGTCAGCGCCCGTCGCGGCAGCGGCACCTCTGCGGTGACCACGTGGCACCTGATCACTCACCTGCGGCCGGGACGCGACCTGAAGCTGTCCACGGCCAACCGGCCGCTCGACCAGAAAGAGCTCAAGAAGGTCCCCGGCGTCACGGTGCCCGACAGCGCCGCGCGATACCGCGCCAGGGTGGCATCGGAGCTGTTCGGACTGGGCTCCGACGCCTACGACAATCTGACCGAGCTGCTCAAGCAACTGCGCAAGCCCAAGCTGGGGGAACGGCTCAACCCCACCAGCCTCGCCGAGACGCTGCGTGCAGCCCTGCCACCGCTCGCGACCGCGGAGATCACCCAGCTCGCCGACGGGTGGGACAACCTGGAGAAGCTGCGAACGGCCGTGGAGCAAACCCGCAGTGCGGCCGTGCGACTGGTGGACTTCGTGCGCACCGGTTGGAGCCCATGGGCGCGCACCGTCGTGCGTCACCGCGCCGATGCGCTGGCTGCGGCGACCACTGAGCTGGACCGCACCACCAAAGATCGTCGGGCTGCGGAAACCGCGTTGACCACGGCCCGGGGTGAAGCCGACGAGCTGGACAAGGACATCAGCGGGACGCGATTGCAACGAGGTGACCTCGGCACGGAGCTGCGCGAGTTGCTGGACAGCCAGGCATTTCAGGACGCCGTGAGCGCGGCTGGCCGCGTCGAGGGGCTTCGTGACCAGCTCGGTGCCCTGGCAGAGCAACTGGTGGGAGTCGACGAGCGCCACGCAAGGGCGGCTGAGGATGTGGCGGAGGTCGCCGAGTCGGAGGCAACCGCCGCTTCCGCCGCTGAGCAGGCTGAGTCGGATGTGGTTCATGCGTCCCGCCGCGTCCAGGCAGCCGGGCGTCCCGCCGGACTGCACCAGTCGGCTGCTCGACACCTGCCAGCTCGTGACGTGCCCGCGTTGCGCGCCGACCTTTCGGTACGCCGTGAGCGCTTCACCCGGTTGCAGCGCTTGCGTGCGGAGTTCGACCGGGCCGAGTCGAACGCGACGCGTTCGGCCGACTTGCTGGCCGACCGGGAGTCGGACCTGAACGAGGCCGCCGAACAGCGGGAACTGGCGCGTGATGGGGTCGAGACCGCAGTGGACACCCTGCGCAGGCAGCTCCGGGAGTGGAACGCGAACGTCGTCCTCGCCAAGGCTGACGAGCGAACCGTCGAGTCGTGGTGTGATCTGGTGGCCGAGTTGACCGCCGTGGACCCGTCGGGCGCTTCGACCGAACAGCGAGGCGTCTCCCCTGCGGCGGAGGTCGCCCGGCACGTCGAGGGGGTCCGCGACACGCTGAAGTCGCGACGCGCGGCACTGGTCCACGAGCACCGGGCGCTCGTGGCGGAACACGAGCAGGTCACAGCGGAATTGGCCGGGGTGCTCGACCGGACGGAGCGCCCGCCGACCCCTCCGGACTCGTGGCGCCGTCGCGATCGGCCGGAGCCCGACAGCGGGCTGGGCGCGCCGTTCTGGCGGTGCGTGCAGCCCGTCGACGAGTTGTCGATGGATGAGGTCGACCTGCTGGAGGCGACCTTGGCCGCCGCGGGCGTGCTCGACGCCTGGCTGAGCGCCGACGGCGAGCTGATCACTCTGGAAGGCGGGGAACAAGCGGACACGGTGGTGCGCGCGAGTGGTATCCCAGTTGACGCGAACCTGACGCAGGTGTTGGAACCCACCCCGGCTGGCGGTGTTACGGAGACCGCCATCCACGCCGTGCTCGCCTCGATCGGCTGGCACGACTCCCGCCCCCGCGGCAATGGGGCTGGAACCTGGTTGGCGGCGGACGGTACGTGGCGGTGTGCCACCGTGTCCGGACGCGCCGAGGTCGCCCGACCCGCCTCCTACCTGGGGGCCACCGCCCGTGAGTCCGCCAGGCAGCGGGAGATCGACCGGCTGCGGACCCGACTGGCGGCACTCGAGGAATCGACCAGCGCGTTCGCGGCCAGGATCGGGAAACTCGACGACGACCTGCGCCGCCTCGCCGATGAGTCAGGGAGGCTTCCGGGAGAGCGCGTGGTCACCGACGCCGTCTCCACCATGCGAGAGAGGGAACGGCAAGCAGCCGACAGCGAACGTAAGGTGGCCTCGGCCAGGGATGCCCACCGTACGATCGAAGCTGCCAGGGATACCGCTTGGGCGGACTTCTCCGCGTATGCGGGCGAGCACGCCTTCCCACTGGGCGACCTGGCGCTCCACGACGCGGCTTTGCGGAAATATCATGAGGCCCTGGATGAACTGGCCCACCGAAAGGAACTGCTCGGCCTACGCACAGTGACCCTCGTACGCGTGCAAAACGATTTGGCCGCCGCTCATCGCAGGCTTGCCGGCGTTGATGCGGAACTGCACGACCTGCGAGGGCGAAAGCGCAAGGCTGAGGTCCGCCTGCGCACCGCGGAAGAGGCAATCACCAGCGATGTCCACGCGCAGTTGAACCGCCGCGCCGAGCTTGACCGTCTGGTGGAGCAGGTCGACCGCAAACTCGACGAACTGGGGAATAGGCTCACGGCCGCGCTCGTCACGGTCACCCGAGCCGAGGAAACCCTCGATCGGCACGAGGAACGGAGGCAAAGCGCGGAACGCAGGCGGGATGCCGCGCTGTCGGTGTGGTGGGAGGTGTACGACGCGGGCATCGCGCAGCCCCTCGGGCTGGAGGAACCGGAACGCCGAAGCGTGGAGTCCGCGCGCGAGTCGACCCGCGCCGCACGCCGGGAACTACCTGACCCAGGCGAGGAGGACCGCGCCTGGAGGCTCTGCTACAGCAAGCTCGAAGCACTGCGACAGGACCTGCTGCCCGACCGCGACGCCCGCGTGCAGGAGCCGGAACACGACCGCGCGATCCCGCGCGTGGTCGTCCTGGCCGACAGCTCGGCTGGCTGGCAGGCCCCTCCAGCCGCTGCTGACCTGCTCGCCCACCAGGTGCACGAGCAGGAGAACGCTTTTGACTCCGAACAGCAACAAGTGCTGACCACCCTGCTCGGATCCACGTTCATCGAACACCTCAAGGACCGGCTGGACTACACCGCCCGGACCTTCACCGACATCAACAAGCAATTGACCAGCCACCCGACCCGGCACGGCAACGCCGTGCAGCTCAAGTGGGAACCCGACCCCACTGACCCGGACGCGGGCGCCGTCGTGGACGCTTTGACCCAGGGCTACCAGCAGCTGTCACCCGGACGTCAGGATACGGTGCGCTCCTTCCTCGCCCGCAAGATCGACGCTGCCAGGGCGGATGCGGCTTCCGAGGGCTCCGCCGACTGGCGGGAGCACCTGTCCACCGCGCTGGACTACCGCGGCTGGCTGAAGATCTCGCTGCAGTACCGTCCGGGTTCGACCAGCCGTTGGGTGCCGTTCGACGCAGCCAAACACGGTGCCAAGTCCGGCGGTGAGAAGGTCGTGCTGCTGTCCCAGCCGTTGTTCGCAGCCGCGGTGGTTGCCTACAACGCCGCAGGTGGGCACGCTCCGCGTTGCGTTTGGCTGGACGAGGCCATGACCGGCGTGGACGACGAGATCAAGGCGTCGTTCATGGGCCTGACGGTGGGCTTCGACTTGGACGTGATGCTGACCGCCCACGACGAGTGGTGCAAGTACCCGACCGTCCCGGCGGTGGCTGTATATGACCTGGCCAGGCACAAGGGACTACCCGGAGTCGACGCCGTTCCATACCTGTGGTGTGGCGGAGACTGGACCGCGGTCGCACTGCCGATCTCCGACGAACGCCCGGATGAGGCGCTGATGGCAGCGGATGGCCTGTTCGCCGAGATGGACGCTGAGTGACGAACACGATCCCACCCGGCATCGAGGGCTGGGCACGCCTCCCAGGACCCGCAGCGGTACTCGACGCCGTGCACACCCGGGCCAGACGCGGGCACCGCACCGAAACGGGAACGCTCACCGGCCTCGCGCTGACCGCGCAGCAGCGTCGGGAAGTCGCGCTGCTGCTCGGCACCCGGTGGGAACTGTCCGGTAGGCCCGTCCGTCTCCAGGACATGGCGGTGAAGCTGGCCGAACACCACCTGACCGTCCGCGGACTCGTCGAAGTACTGCACGGCGAACAGATCGAACCCGATAAGGAATACCGCAGCCGTGCCCAAGCCGTGGCGACCGCTGAGCGCGACCGCGCGGCCACACACCTGATCGAGTCGGGTGTGGCCGTAGATGTGGCGGAGCGATGGCTGGCCGACACCGGCTTGCCTCGGCCGGGCTCAGGTCAGCTCCAGACCTTGGCCGAACAGGTGGCGACCGTGCTCACCAGACTGCGCACCACGAGCAGCGGGACAAGGCTCGCCCAACTTGCCGCGGACACCGTGCATGACGCCCACGCGCTCGATGCAGATCGGCAACTGGGACGCGGGGTGGCGCGTCTCCTGGCGATCGAGCACGACCTGCCCCGACCACAACGAGCAGGTCGAGCCTGGCGCGCGGCGTGGACCGCTGCGGGGGTGGCGTGCGACGGCGTGTCGTCCCGCGTGCTGGCGCTGAACCTCCCGCTGACCGGTGAATCCCCGGCCGCGAGGCTGTGCGTCGCCGCTCCCGGCGAGCCCGTCTGGTTGACGCTTCGTTCACTCACGGGCTCCTGGACTGCTTCCGCGAGTGACGTCTTCGTGTGTGAGAACCCCACGATCGCGGAAGCTGCCGCCGATGCGCTCGGCTTGACCTGTCCACCACTGGTGTGCACCGATGGGATCGCCTCAGGCGCTGCCCTCGACCTCCTTGCCGGACTCGCCATCGCCGGTTGCACGATCCACGCGCGGGCAGACTTCGACCCGGCGGGGTTCACCATCGCAGACCAAGTGCTTTCTGTGGCGCCCGACGCGCTGTCGTGGCGGTTCAACGCACGAACTTATGCCGAGGAGCGCGGCCTGAGCGGCCACCACGACGCCCCCGAGGATCTCGCGGCGGCTGTCGCCGGATTGCGCGTCGCCTACGACCTCGCACGCCTCCCGGTGCATGAGGAGCGGGTGCTTACCCTGCTGCTGTCAGACCTCGCGGTCGGAGCAGGCTCCGCGGGTCGGTAGAACGGAGAGGATTTGCGTGGGCTCGGCGGTCAAGGCGCGACCTCGTAAAGGGTGTCCTCGACATCACGCAGTTGCCGCTCCACGGCCTCGGTGAGGTTGCGGTCGTCGAGCAGGACCCCGAACTCGACGTTGCCGTGCTCCGCGCTCCAGGAGAAGTTCGCGCTGGACACCAGCAGGAACCGGTGGTCGACAGCGACGAACTTGGCGTGGTTGCGCACTACCGCACCACCGAACTCGACGGTTCGCAGGATCACGGCGGGTGCGAGGTGGTCCGCCACCTCGGCGGCGGTAGGAGCTCCCCGGCCGGAGGCCGACGCGTCGAGGTACACCCGAACCGCGACACCGGGACGCTGCGCCGCCCGGCGAAGTGCCGTCCACAGACCGGAGGTCCGCTGGAAGTTGAACGTCGAGCACGTCACGGAGTGACGGGCGGCGTCCACCAGGTGTGGGGAGGACGCGGTGAGCGGTCCGCCTCGGGCGAGGTGGCCTGGCATCGTCCACAGGGGCGTCGCCGTGGTCGGTGCTGACCGTGCGCCCTCGACAGCGCGAAGCACCGCGATCTGGGCAGGTGTTGACCCTTCCCGCAGCAGTTCCCGAACACGGCCGCGCTGCCTCTGAGCGACGGCGCGCACAGCGCTGGTGAGCGTGTCGCCCCGGGACAGGCGGTCGGCGAGCAGGCCAGCCTCCGTGCCAGTGAGCCGTTCCCCAAGCTCGCGGGCTGACGCCGGATCAATCCACTCGGCCGAAAAAGCCAATGCCGCTCCCGGGGAGGTCGACGAGGAAACGCCGGTCGAGGAACCGGTTCGCCCGTTCGCACGACGTTTCCGACGCCATCGCGCAGCAGTGGCAGGCGGCTCCGTGCAGGAAGTCCTCCGCGTCCTGGGGAGTGCGCATGGCGCAAATCGGGTCGGAGGAGCAGCGTTGAGCACGGTAGAGCGCTCCCGACACCACACGTTCCAGCCGCTCCGGCTCACTGAGCTGCACCAGGCCGCCGAGGGTCCCGTCGCTGTCAGAGGCTGTCGTGCAGATCAGCAAACCGGCGGCTGCCGGACGGCTGTCGGTCTCGGGCCAGGCGTAGAGACGTTCGGACAGGCTCGCGGCGGAGTATCCGCACTTCATCGCCATCTCTCTGATCAAGACGTGGGCGAAGGTGTGCACGAGCCAGTAGCGCGGCGGTCGCAGGCGGGTGCTGTGGTCTACCGGTTTCGCGGTCTCGGAGGAGCGCCGCTCGAAGTTGCGCCGGTGAGCCTCGCGGTGGGCGATCCAGACCGGGTCGTGCTCGACCATCGCCTCCCACTCGGCCACCGCGGACTCGTCGAGCTGGAGGAACACACCTTCCCCTCGGTCCTCGGTGGCGACCGTCCACGCGGGCCGCTCCGCCCTGGCGAGCGGGACCAGCCGCGAGAGATCGCCGACGCGGTCCATGTCGTCGATACGGGTGAAGCCGACGAGGGCGTTGACCTTGCGCAGACGCTCGACCGCCAGCACGCGCGTTACCTGCGGACGCAGCGACGGGTCCCGTTCGCGACGGGACAGTGTCAACCCGCTCGTTTCATCCTCGTGCCGCAACCCGAGAGGGTCCTTGAGCAGGTACTGCCACTCCGGGACGAGGAGGTCGACCGGGTCCCAGTCCTCGCGCCACCGATCCAGTTCCTCGTCGGACTCGCCAGGCGCCAGCGCGGCGGCGACCGCCTGGGCGAGCTTGTCGTCGGGAATCGTCGCGAGGTCCGGCGGACTGCCCGGTTTGCCTTCGAGCACGTCGCGCAAGGTGTCCAGGTCGTCGGCGTACTTGGCCAGCCTATCGCCGAGCACGGTGCGGATGCGGACCGCGAGGTCCCCAGTGGTCTCCTGCTGGGACTCCGGCATGACGATGATCGACTGCGTCGCCGGGAACCACAGGTTCGACGCGCCCACCAGCATCAGCCGCGTCTCTTTGCGGCAACCGCTCGGCTCGAACGCGTCCAAGTGCGGGTGACGACCTCGACATCCAGGCAACTTGCCGCGACCCGCCTCGCCCTGGGCCTCGTTCATCGGTCGCCGCGCGCCGCACGACTCGCAGCCGATGACGGCAGACGCGCCCTTGCCCGCAGTGCGATCGACCATCTTCAACGCGGGGAACTCGGCGTTCGGGCAGGGCGACCAGTGGTGGACCCACTCGTCGTAAGGGAACTCGTCGAGGTGGCCGTCTACGCAGGCGAGCAGGTACCGGGCAGGCACGGCGATGCGCCGTACGGGCTTGCGGCCGCGATTGCCCGCGCGTCCCGTGCACTTGGCGTGCTCGAAGCACGCGAGATCGGTTCGGAACGGGTGAGTGTTGGTGTAAGCGAACTGCGACAGGCTGCCGAGCATGTCGCAGCCGGTGCACCGCATCCACTGCGGGAAGATCCGCGCGGGCACGCCGAGGTCGTTGCCCTCGGTCGAGAAACTGATCTTCTTGGGCTGGTTGGGGTGTGGGCGCAGCCGCACGTCCCTCGATCGGAGCAGCTTCGCCACCACGTCGCGCAGGCGCGGCGCGCGAATTTCCTGGGGATTGTCGCGCCGCCGCCAGATGCGGTCCCAGTCGTCCAGGCCGGTGGGCATGATCGTGAACTGCGGCAGATCCATGATCGCGCCGGGCCCGTAGGTGTAGAGCAACGACGACGGGCGGCCGGAGCCGACCTTCGCACGATTGTGCTTGATCGCCTTCTCAGCCTCCCTCTCGGCGTCCCCCAGCGGGTCAACAGCCGTCGCGGGGTCGTAGATGAAGCGGGTGTCGGTGGTCATCAGGGCTCCGAGGGCGGTTGCCAGCGCGGCGCTCCGGGCGGCGCGATGTAGACGAGGTTCTCCTTCACGGGGCTCACCAAGAGGTTGATCTCCGGCTGCACCTCCCGCATCGAGTTGGCCACCACGAACGGCGGCGCGTCCCGCGAACCAGTTCGGGACTTGGAGTTCTCGGCGCTCATCATCAACGCGTCGTGCCTGGTGTCGTCGGTGACCCGCTCGTAGACCATGGACTTGCGGTGGTCGGCCAGGAACCGGCGGCGTTTCTCCCAGTTGTCCAGCCGGTTGCGCAGCAGGTGGGACGTCCTGAGCGCGGTGTCCTCGTCCGCAGCCCGCAGCACCCGGTCCACCAAGGCGTCGATGATCTCGACGACGACGTCCCGTCGTCCGTCGATGGCTCCGGCGTTGTGCTCGGGGGACAGCCCTTGCGCCTCGGCGGCCTGAAGGACACGCGCGGCGCTGACGAGGACACCGTCCAGACCTCGGTCCAGCGAGGTCGCGGAGAACGGCGTGACCGACAAAGCCTCGACCTGGGCGTAAAACGTTTCATGGTAGTACCGGAACTGCTCGAAGTGGGCGAGGTCGCGCGGCCTGGCCCAGTTGCCCAGGGATACGACCAAGCCGGGGCGAGCGGCGTCGCGCCCGACGCGAGAGGAGGCCTGGATGTACTCGGCGGTGTTCTTGGGTTGCCCGACCACCAGCATCAGCCCAAGTCTGGTCACGTCCACACCCACCTGCAGCATGGACGTCGCGAGCACCGCGTCGAACGGGCTCACCTCGCGGGTCGGCACGGGCTTCTTCGCTGCGCGCTGCGCCATGATCTCCCGCTTGCCCGCGGTGGTGTCGAACTCGGGGGAGAAACCCACAGCCATCTGGTCCAGGGTGGCGGTGATGTCCGCGCTCGCCACCCGTGAGGTCAGTTCGGCGACGTGCAGGGACCCGAAGTTGGTCCCGGTCCGCCTCGGCAGCGCAGACCACGGGCGGCCCTTCGACAGCGCCGTCTGGATGTCGTCGCCCATATACCGGGCCATGCCTGCCAATTCGCGGGTCGCGCTGAAGTAGCCCACCAGCGACATGTACGGATCGGCGGCCTCGCGGGACCGGTCGAACAGCAACTGGCCCGCCGCCAGCAGCACCTCGGCGACGCGGATCTCGGCGGTGGTGAGACGCACACCCGTGGTGGACAGCCCGATGTAGCGGCGCCCTGGGAACCTATCCGAGATCTCCTCCTCCTTGGAGAAGAACGTCCGGCCGGCGTCGAGAACCTGTGGGGGAAAGATAGTCACATCTCGCCCGTAGAGCGCTTTGACCTGATCAGCGGCATTGCGGGCGGTGGCGGTCGAGGCGACGAGCAGCGGGCGGACTGGCTGCCCATTGGCGGTGCGCCACATGCTCATGACGTCGATCGCGACCTCGAAGAGCCCTACTGTGGTGCCGAGCGCGCCGGTGATCAGGTGCAGCTCGTCCTGGATGATCAGATCCGGCGGCCGCAGACGAATCCCGGGACGTACAGGTGCCACAGGCAGACCAGCCTTGACGGGATGTTTGTTCCCGACCTTGATCTCGCAGTGCTTGTAGTCGGGGTGCACCACTCCGTGCCGCTCGCACCGACGCGAGACGTACCCAAAAAGCGAAGCAGCCTCACCTTCACGTGCGAGCCGTGCGAACTTGTCGACGGTCGCAATGACGAAGGACGGTGTCAGGCGGTAGATCTCCTCATCGACCGTCAGCACCGGCAGACCGTCGGGCGAGTCGCCGCCTTCAGCAAACGGGCACTCGGCGAGGTCGTCGCCGCAGTACACGTGCACCCGCCGCGTCTCAGCCCTGGCTACGACGTCCTTGGACGTGATCTTGGTTCCGCACCACGGGCAGCGTTGGATCTGCAACACCGTGAGCCGGTATCCGACACCGGTGTTGTTGGCGCGGGTGAGCTGAGCCTCGGCTTCGTCGAACCGCTTCGGGCTGACGTCCGTTCCGACCCACAACCCTATCCGGAACGGTTCGGCACCCCACGTGTCGACATCGGCGAGGCGGGCGACCTCCGCCGCGCAGACCAGGGCCGTGGCGCGCTGGAACTGCTGCGCGGTGAGCAGTCGCAGTGTGTAACGCATCAGCACTGCCACGCCGGAGTTGCCGTCCAGCGGTCCATCCGGTGTAAACACCTCGCGCTGCTGACGGCGGATCGCGAACGTGTACGCGGCCAGGCCCAGGTACGCCTCGGTCTTGCCACCACCAGTCGGGAAGAACAGCAACTGCGCCTTCGGATCACCGCCGGAGCGGCGCTCGGCTGCGGGGTCTGTGAGCATCGGCAACTGCATCAGCACGAACGCGAGCTGGAACGTTCGCCAGGAATGTGCCTTCGGGCCCTGCGCGAGCACTGCGGTCCGCGCCTGCTCGATCGTTTCCCGCGGGTTCTTCGCCCGCCGTTGCGCCACCTGCGACTGGATTCGCTGATCGGCCATGACCTGGTTCATGAACCGGAAGCAGCGCAGAGCTTCCTCGTCGGAGAGCAGGTGCTCTAGCCCGGCGGCCAGCTGTGCCTGAACCTGCCGGGCCTCCTCGACCAGTTCGATCCCGTCCTCGCGCAGGTGCTCCGGCAGCGCTTTTGCGCGGGTGAGTTCACCATCGAGCCAAGTCCCATAGCCACGGACGATGGGTTCCAACCCGGCGCGCAACTCCTCCTCGGTCGCGGTGCTCAATGCGCGCATATCCAGCAGCGCCGACCCGATCTCCTCGGCGGTGGTCTGCGGCGTCTCGGCGGTCGGCAGCCAGGTCGTCCACACGGCGCTCGCCCGCCTGCTTCCAGCGGACGACTCCCAGTCCACGGAACAGGTTCGGCCGATAGCGAACTCCAACCGGTCGCGGTACTGGAGGTTGAGCCTGCGGAGTTCGTCGTCGCGTTCCTCGCGGGCGTCAGTGAGCCGGTCCGTCACCGGCATGAACACTTCCGCACCGCCCGCGTCGACCTTGACCCTTGTTTGATATAGCCACGCGTTGACCGGGATCTTGCGCGGCGCGACCCGGTCGTTGCACAGCGCCACCTCGATGAGCCGCTTGCCGTCCGTGACGTCGTCATACCGGTCGATGCGCAGCACCACGGTGTCGCGGAGGTGGATCGTCGTCGTCCGCGCGGGGCTGAGGTCGGCGACGACGACCTTCTTGACGAACTCGATCGGCGTGCGCTTGTACCGCCGGACCTTGCTCTCCTTGTCCTTCATCGGCTCGTACTGCCCCCACGAGGCGGTGACGGTGAACTCGGCGAGGTCGTCGGGAATCTGGCAGCGCAGGCCCATCGACGCCGGGATCATCAAACCGCGCTGCTGCGGCTGGTCCTCGACCTCGTCCTCGTCGGCGCCCGCGCCGCTCTCGTCCACAGCGGTGACTGGCACGCCCTGCACCTGCTCGGCGTCGAAGGCGTCGCCGACATCGGTGGCGGCCTCGTCCTCCTCGGCGTCAGACGGATCGTCACGACCCGCCTTGAGCTTGAACGGCGCGATCCGCCCGACCAGGTACACCACGTCCGGCGGGCCGTCGAGCACCTCCTCCGGACCGTTGGCGGGCCCAAGGAGTTCCCGTTCGAGGATGTCGACCAGGTTCTCCCGTACCGTCAGCGACGTTCCGTCCGGCTCGTGCGCGAGGCGGTACTGCTGTTCACGCTCGTGCGGCGCGGTCACTCGCCACCCTCCTCTTCTTGTATGGGCGGCGGTGCCTCGCCCTGAGCGGCGGCGCGCTTATGGTTTTCTTCGAGCAGCAGGTCCAGAATTTCCACGCGGGCGGCCGGACTGACCGTCCAGCGGGTCATCTGTCGGTACGTGTGGAAACCGTGGTCGAGCGGCACGTCGTCCCAGCCGTAGGCGGCCATCACGGCGCGATCGAGTTCGACGTGAATCTCCCGCATCCGCGCCACGTCGGCATCGTCGGAATCGGCGGTGCCGGGGTCGTTGACCAGGTTGTACAGCTTGGTCAACCCAAGCTGGCGCCGCAACATGATCTCCCGCCGCTCGCCGTCCAACACCCGCCCAACCTCCGCCAGTCGCTCGGTCGGCTCAGGGCGAGGGAACGTCTCGAACACATCGGACGGAGTGTAACGGGGGTCGTTCCGCATCCCCGATCCATACTTGATCGCCCAGGTCTGGTGCATACTCGACGACAACACCGCTTGATCAGCGAACGACTCCGTCGCGAAAATGACCGTAGCTTCACTGGCAACAAGTTTCCCGCTTACTCGCACAGGCATTACGGTCTTGCTGACTCGCGCGATGACCAACACGTCGGTCAAGCCCGCGACAGCCTTTCGCATACCAAGCGCCAGCTCCGCAAACTGCCACCATCGATCTCGTCGCGCACTTCTTTTATTTTTCAATCGTTCTGGGCGGACCCTTCCATAAACACGCTGAAAGGGGGCAGCGTATTGCTTTGCGGCAGACTCGGTAAGATTATTGAAGTCGATCACCCGGCGGGATGGGGACGTGTCCGGGCGGGAGTTGAGGTCTTCACCATTGAGGTAGGGAAAGAGCACCTCGGCGTTCTTCGCGTCGGCTTCGATCCAGTCGGCGGCTTCCTCGGGTTCCAGCACGAACCCCATGCCCAGCACATAGCAACCGATAAAGGCCATGCCGGTGTTCTCGGCCAGCCGGACCGGTGCGCCGTCCACCCGCCCGGCGGGCTCCAAGAGGGTCGAGATGCCCGCCACCGCCACGCCATCGGCCACCCGGGGAACCTCGCCCGCGACCGCCTCCCGCGTGCCCCACACCGCCGCGTACTCCAGGTTGGCGCTGGCTACCGGCCACGACCTGCTTTGGATCGCCCGCGTGATGGTGAAGCCACCGGCGACCATCCGGTCCAGCCCCACCTCACGGGTGTCGCCCTGCGCCACAGTGTTGGTGGCGATGAGCCCGAGATTGCCATGAGCGTTGAGCAGTGCACTCGCCCGCAGGAAGAAGTACCCGACAAGGTCGGCGCTGCCCTTGGTGCCGCCCGCCACCGCGTTCACGAACCAGTCCCGGACATTGGTGCCCATCGTGCCGGTCAGCTTCTGACCACCCAGGAAGGGCGGGTTGCCGATGACCGCGTCGAAACCGCCGCGAGTCATCACGTCCGGCACCATCACCGGCCAGTGCAGCGGTTTCCAGCGTTCGTAGTCGGTGCGCACGGTCGGAGTCAGTCCGGCGGTCAGAATCCCGTCGAGCATGGCGCGGTCGCCATCGGGCGCGTAGGCGTCGCTGAGTGCGATGCGCAGGTTCTCGTACTCGGCGTTGAGCTTTTTGCTCGGTTTGCCTCCGGGTCTCAGACCGGCCGCGGTCACGGCGTCGCCGATCTCGTTCAGGCGCGCGACCAGTTCCCGGTACTCACCCCACTGGCGGCGCTTGGTGGTCGCGGACCGCTGCGGATCGGCGTTGTCGACCTCGCTGGCTAGCTTCTCCCGCAAGCGCACCGCCCGGCTCAGGATGCCGTCCAAGTCAGGCTGGAACAGCGGCATCTGGCGCACGGAGTCGGGGTCGATGTGCTGGAACTTCAACTGCCGCACGTCGGTGATCCCCAGCAGCGAGTTGCCGTGCAGGATCTTGTCGTCCACGAACGAGAACGGCAACCTGGCGTCCAGCGACACCAGCCACAGCGAGAGCTTGCACATCTCCACAGCCATGCCGTTGATGTCCGCCCCGTACAAGCAGTTGGCCACCACGGTCCGGACAGCGTGGGTCTGCTGGTCGTGCGGCGTGCCGATGGCGACGCCCTCCCGCCGCCACGCCTCCACCAGCCGCGCCGCGAGGTACCGCGCCGCCGCCACGAGGAAGGCGCCCGAGCCGCACGCGATGTCGGCGATCTTCAGGTCGAGGATGCGGTCCGACGACACCGGCGCCCAGGCGTCCCGGTTCGCCGTCTGGTGCGGCCCCGGGTCGTAGACCAACGGCTCCAGAGCGTGCAGCACCACCTCCTCGGCCAATGACTTGGGTGTGTAGTGCGCACCCGCCGAAGCGCGCGACGGCGTCTCCACCACCAGCACACCACCCGGCACGGCAACCAGAGGCCGGTTCCGCAGGTCCCGGCGGATGATCCCGACGAACGGACGCAGACGGTGGCGCAGCTCCTCGTCCGTCGTGACCGCGCGCAGCGCCCGCTCCGCGTCCTCGACCTGCGAGCTCTCCCGGATCGCCTTGGTCAGCGCGGCCTTGGACGGCGGGGTGGCGGCGGGCTGGTTCTCCTTGGCCCAGGCGAGCAGGGCTTCGGCCAGTGCCGTGTCGGTGCGCTTGGACTCGGCGAAGGATTCCAGCACGGCCAGCGGAACCTCGGGCTCCTCGCCCTCCTTCCCGATGAGGCCGACCATCACTTCATCGACCTCGGCGCAGGAGTAGCCCAGCAGGCCCTCGTAGATGTAGCCGATCTGCTCCACGTCGATGTCGCGGAACGAGATGCGCCGGGCGGGTTGCCCCTTGATCTTGGCGACCTGCACGGCCCGCAGCACTTCCAGCATCACCCGGTCGGACACGGTGATCGCGAGCCCACCGGACCGGCCCCACGCGGTCAGGAAAGGAAAGCGGCCCGAGTCGAACAGCGAGCCGCCGTAGGACGGTAGGCGGATGTCCTCGAAGGACGCACCCTGGTACAGCGCCAGAGAGGTGGCGAGCAGGCGGTGCCAGGTCAGGTAGGTGTTGTCGAGGGCCTCGGCACTCTCCTCGCGGACGCGGGTGTCGAGTGCGTCCAACTCCTCGCTGATGCCGTAGCCCAAGTTGAACAGCCGCCCCTGCGGCAGCAGGCCGCGTTCCTCGGCGAACAGCAGGAACACCACCCGCATCATCACCGTCACGGCCGCCTCGTAGACCTCGCCCCGGTCCTCGGGCAGCGGGTCGTCCTCGGCGCCCAGCGCCGCCTCGGACAGGGCTTGCACGAGCAGTTCGACCGCGCGGCGCACCTGGGTGCCCAGGGCCTCGGTGATCTCTTCGGCGGCGGCGACCGATTCGCCGAACAGCTCGGTCAGTCGGTCCTCGGGCTTGCCGCCGATCAGCCTGCGGCGCTGGAGCAGCGCGATCACCGCGTCGCGTGTCTGGGCTTCCTCGATCCACGTCTGTGCGTCCACGATGCCCGAGGCGGCCATCGTCTCCCTGCGAGCGCTGACGATCGCCCACCAGCGGCCGTCGGTGACCACACCAATGGGCACACCGGAGGAGCGCAGCAGCTCCTCCACGCGATCAATCGGAGAAGCGGCCCACCCGTCGTCCAGCGGATCGCGCAGCGACTCGACCGGGTCGACCACGAGCACCAGCGCGCCGACAGCCTCCCTGTGGACCACCTCGCCGCTGGCGCGCATGGTCACGCTGTGGTCCGGAGAGCGTACCTCAGCAGTGGAGTCCGCGCGGTAGGACTCGCCCCAGCCGAACACGTCACGGAGGACGGTCTCCACCCAGATGTCCCGCTCCTTGCGGTACAGCTCCAATGAGCCCGGGTCGTCCCGCCGGAAGTCCCAGTCCTCCCACGCCTTCTCGAACGCTGGCTTGGCGTCCTTGAGGGCCGCTACCGCATCCGCGTCCGGTCGCGGCATCCCCTGCGGCCAGACGCGTTTCAACGCTGGCACCGCCAGGAAAGGCCCGTCGGTGTCGACCAGTTCCAGCCACCGGCGGTGCAGCTCGGCTTCGTTCGGCGGGGACTTGCGGCCGGGGCGCGTCATGCGCGCACCATCCCGGCCTCGGCGTCCGCCGGGGTCAGCGCGAACACGACCGCCGCGGCGGAGACGTGCGGCCTGATGTCCCGGTAACGCTCCTCGATCGAGGCGACCTCACGCCGTTCCTCTTCGTCCAAGCCCGCAAGCCGGTCCTCCATCGCGCGCAGGTCACGGCGGCGCTGGGCCTGCTGGTCGTCGGTGAACAGCTTCTCCTCCTCGGCGCGGATCTCGCCCGCCAACCGGTCGCGGGACTCCCGCAGGTTCTCCCGGAAGGCGCCGAAGATCTCGTGCACGCGGGCGATGTCGGAGTTCCGACGGCGTTCCAGGTCCTCGGTCACTCGGGTCTGCCGCGTCTCCGCCTTACGCCTCATCGCGGCCTCCAACCGCGTGCGCAGCCGGGAACCCTCCGCGTTCCACATCTCGCTCAGCGTCGCGCGCACGCTCTCGCTGGCCAGCGAGAGGTCTTCGGCGTCCAAGGTGGCGTCGAGCACGTCTTCGACCTTCTGTTCGGCCATCGCGTTGCCGTGCACCCGGATGCCGGTCAGGAAGACCTCCTCGTGCAGCCTCAGTCCACCCCTGCCGACCAGGACCAGTCGGGACACCGCGGCCACGCACGACTCCGGCAGGTCCTCGGCGACGACCGCGGTCACGCGGTTCACCGGCGAGTCCACGCCGAACAGCGCGCTGCGCAGCACCCTCGTGGCGCGCTGCATGAGCCCATGACCGAGGTGGACGTGCACCAGGTCGGGCCTTCCTCGCGCGGCCGTGTCGTCGAACGTGATCGGCCGGGGCTTGCCAGGTTCCAACCGGGTGTCCAGACCGCGCAGGGCAACCTGCCACGCCGCACCCAGGTTCGGCACCGAGAAGACCGGGGCGTCGGTGTCCTCGGCGAAGGAGAAGTCCTCCACCAGGGGAGGCTGGGCGGTGAGGGTGAGGGCGGTGTCCACAACGCGGCGGGCGTTGGCGGGAGTCAGATGCATCTCCGTCTTCCGAGCATCGTAGGTACTGGACAGCTCGGTAAGCCTGCGGTTGAGCTCCTGCCCGCCGGCAAGTGTGGAGTTGATGACGGCGTTGCCGTCGTCGGGGGCCGTGCGCCGTGCCTTGCGCCCACCGGGTGCAGGGGCGAAGTGGTCTTGCACGACCTGGTTGACCGAGTCGAGGTCGGCGGCCACTGTCCCGATCTTGTTCGCCACCCGCTCCACCAGGAACCTGGCGTCCCGCGCGTACGTGCCGTCGGAGATGTCGGGGACGAACTGAAAGATCTGTGGCGTCTCGCGCTGCCCGTATCGGTCGATCCGACCGATCCGCTGTTCGAGTCGGGACGGGTTGAACGGGATGTCGAAGTTGACCAGCCGGTGGCAGTGGTCCTGGAGATCGATGCCCTCGCCTGCGGAGTCGGTCGCCACCAGAACGCGCACCAGGTGCTTCGACGGGTGGGCGGTGAACTGGGCGCGGATCAGCTCCCGCTCTTCGGTGGGCGTGGAGCCTTGGATCGTCGCCAGCACGTCGCGGTAGCCGCGTTGAGTCAGCACGTCCGCGATCCACTCGAGGGTGACCGCGTACTCGGTGAACACCACCACGCGGTCGTTGGTCCATGTGCGGCCATCCGGGCGGCACACCCCGTCGAGGAAACGGATCAGCGCCTCCAGCTTCGAGTCCGGTCGTTTTTCGTACCGGCTCCCCCAGGCGATCAGGGTCTCGATCTCCCGGCCGGTGGCGGCGACCAACGGGTCGGAGCGCTTGCTCTGCCGCAGAGCGGTGAACTCGGGGTGCTCGGCGTCACCCTCCTCCTCGTCGGACTGGCCACTGCCCAACACCTCGGTGTAGTACTGGTCCTCGTCGTCGAAGTCGAGTTGGCGTCCCGTGCCCGCAGCCTGTTCATACAGTTCCAGCGTGCGGGCGAAGGCCCAAGGGCTGGACAGGAAGCGCTTCTTCAGCAGCATGGCCACGAGCCCGCCGGCGTGCCCTCGCCCGTTCGCACGGGCGCTGTCGGCGAGGATGCGGTCCAGCAGGGCGAAGTGGCGCTCCTCCTGATCGTCGAGCGTGAAGGGGATCTGCTTCAGCTCCCGAGCGCGGAACCCCTTCTCCGGCAGTTCAGACTTCAACCGGCGCACCGCGACCTCCCGCAGCGCACGCTTGTCCAGCATCGCGCCGCGGGTGAACCGACGGCCGTCGATCATCTCCATGAGCGCGGTGAACGACTCTGAGTAGCCGTTGTGCGGGGTCGCGCTGAGGAAGAGGCGGTGCTCGCACTTCTCAGCGAGAGTCTTCGTCGCAATGGTGCGCTGGCTGTCAACGGCGTAACCCCGCCCTCCTGGGGCTGTCGACGGGCTTGCGGGAGCGACGTGGTGCGCTTCGTCGACCACCAGCACGTCGAACGCGAACCGGCGCGCCGACTTGGTGTCCGACACATCGGCGAACACATCACGCAACAGGCGCTGCGCCCTTAGGGCGGGCAACCACGACATGCTGACGATCACCCTGGGGAACAGCCGGAACGGGTTGGCCGCCAGTCCGTGGCTGCGCCGGACCCGCGCCATCAAGGCGCTGTTGACGATGACGAACTCCAGGCCGAACTTCTCCCGCATTTCGTCCTGCCACTTCAGCGCGAGGCTGGGCGGGCAGACGATGACCACGGATCGGGCGCGGTGCCGAAGCAGCAGCTCCTGGATGACGAGCCCGGCCTCGATGGTCTTGCCCAGGCCGACGTCGTCGGCGAGCAGCAGGTTCGTTCGTGACGACTGGAGAGCGCGTCGCAGCGGTTCGAGCTGGTACGCCTCCACGTTCGCGCCACTGCGGAACGGTGCCTGGTAGGAATCCGCGTCTGCCGAGGTCACGGCACCCCAGCGCACGGCGTCCACGAAGGCTGCCAGCGTGGTCGGGTCGTCGAACCCGTCGGGCGTGATGGTCTCCGGCAGACCCTGGTCGGGCGCGACGGTGTGCCCGACCTCCAGCTCCCACACCACGGTGAGCTCCTGCCCCAGGCGGTCCTCCTCCAACGACTGGAGGTTGACGGCGTGGGTGATGCCTGCGACCCCCTCGTCGGCAGGGCTGCGTGGCAGGCCCTGCCGACGGACCGACGCCACCGCCCACGTCGACCCCCGGACGTTGACGACCTGCCCGGGTTCAGGCACTGGCGGCAAGGCTGCCGACCTGGGCGGGTCGTCGGACACGACGGTCACGTGGTTCCCCTCTCCGAAAGTCACTGCCAGTTATCATCATGCTCTCTTGCGATTTTCGCAAGTCCGGTTAGGGTCGGCCGTGTGACAAGCGTTCCGGACCGCGTGCGCGACCTGATCAAAGCGTCGAACCTGACCCGCCGTGCCTTCGCCGCGCGGATCGGTCTCGACGAGTCCAAGCTGTCCAAGTCGTTGAGCGGTACACGACGCTTCTCCTCGGTCGACCTCGCTCGTATCGCCGAAACCTGCGACGTGACCGTGGACTGGCTGCTTACGGGAGACACGCCCGCGGTGAGCATGGCCGCCAGAGCGAGCGGCGGTAGCGCGCGGTCGGCCCTCGAAGCCGCGACGCGCTTCAGCGCTACCCGTGCCGACCTGGCGACGCTCGGCTACTCCCAGCAGTGGCGAACCCCGCCGTCTCGCCGTGTGGCGAACCGGTACGCGGACGAAGGCCGAGACCTGGCGCACTGGGCAACCGAGGTGTGCGGCGAGTCCGGCCCTCCCGCGACCACCAAGGACCTGAGCAGCCTGGTCGAAGCGGTCTTCGGCGCCGATGTGGCCGTAGTGGACCTCGACAGCGACTTCGACGGTCTGGCTGTCTCCTCGGCCAACGTAAAGCTGATAGTGCTCGCCACCAGCCCGCTCCCGTCGAGGCAACGATTCACGCTCGCCCACGAACTCGGGCACCTGCTCGCCGGTGACGACCAGGACATTCACCTCGACCGGGATGTCTTCGACCGCGCGCAGACCAGAGATCCGGGGGAGGCGCGCGCCAACGCTTTTGCTTCCGCGTTCCTCATGCCCGAGGCTGCGCTGCGTAGTGCTGTGCAGGCGGGCATCACGGAAGCGGCTTTCGCCTCGCTCGCGTGCGACCTGGTCGTCAGTCCATCCGCGCTCGCCTACCGCCTGCTTCACCTGAGATTCATCGACGCGGGGACCTGTGACCGTTACAAGACGATCACCGCCGCCAAGGCCGCACACATGGCGGGTCGAGGCGACGAGTTCGCCCGACAAGTCGCTGCGTCGAGCACGACGCGGCTACCCGGCCTTCTAGTACAAGACGCTTACGCCGCCTATGAGGCAGGGAAGACTACGCTCAGGCCGTACGCGAACCTTCTCGGAGTCAATGTCGACGTCCTCCGCGACTCGATCGAGGCCAACACGGTGGTGGACGGCGCTTCGTGAACACGTTCCTGTTCTCGGACAACACGGTGTTATGCAACTTCGCCGCTGTCGATCGCCTCGACCTGCTCGAATCGGCGCTGAACCAGCGCGGCAGATGGACCGAAGCGGTCGCGTACGAGGCGTCGAGGTCCGCATCCTCCCTCCCCGCCAGGCATAACGACCCGGGAGGCGATCAACATCGTCGCCATCGCGGTGGCCCACGGTGACATCGCCGAGACCCAGCGTTCGACCTTATGCACATGATGGTGCAGGCCGGGAGGTCCCCCGTCTTCCACGCACACCAGCGCAGCTTCGCCACTGACACACAGCAAGCGGACCGGTGGGGTGTCGCAGACCACCGATGTGAAGATCGGGCAGTCACGCTTGGGACCGAGTCCAGATGGACTTGTCGGCGTGGCGAACGCCGACGCCCACGACGGGCAGGATGTTGATAATGGAAGTGAGATCGGCTTCGATCAGCGCGACATCGGCTGCCCGGGTGTTCTCCTCGACGCGGCGGGCATTGCGACCGACGGGACGCGCGCCACGAGTGAGCCACGCCCGGGTCCGGGTGCGAGGCCGCTGAGCAAGCCCACGGTCACCTCGACTGAGCCTGGCCGGGCGCCAGTCGTGGAATCACTGTAAGAAGCCATCGAGTTCAGTGCCGAAATCCAACGTGTGCTCACAACCTCAAGCGACGTCGAATTGAACGTTCAGTCTAGGTCGCGCACCCTGTAGGAGACCAACGAGAACAGCATTCACCTAGGCTTGTGTGCTATTACTCTGCACTGAGGCTTGTGAAGAAGCGGTGCTGGTCAACGGACATTCTTGATCATGTTGGTGCCCCCGGCAGGATTCGAACCTGCGACACACGGTTTAGGAAACCGATGCTCTATCCCCTGAGCTACGAGGGCCTGCGGCCACACCCTACCTGGTCCTCCCGCAGGCGGATGCAGGTGGACCCGTGGGTGGATGCCGGGTGCGCCCCGGGGCTGGTCCACTAGGGGCGTTCCCGGATGCCCCGGGTCGCCGGCAGGTGCAAGGTAGAGCCGCGGTGAGGTGCCGCGGCTCGGGTGGGGCTACCCGGGTCAACCAGGAGGGGGACGCGCTGTGGGTGACGGCGATCGGTTGGAGATCGATCAGGTCTCCAAGCGGTACGGGGACGTCGTGGCTTTGGCTGGGATGTCGTTCGACGTGCGGGCGGGGGAGCTGTTCGGGTTCGTGGGGTCCAACGGGGCGGGGAAGACGACCACGATGCGGATCGCGCTCGGGGTGCTCGCCGCGGATTCCGGGGAGGTGCGGTGGGCGGGTGAGCCCATCACGGCCGAGACCCGGAGGTGGATCGGGTACATGCCCGAGGAGCGGGGGCTCTACCCCAAGATGAAGGTGGGGGAGCAGCTGACCTACCTGGCCCGGTTGCACGGACTCTCGGCCGGGGCGGCGGGGAAGGCCGCGCGGGAGTGGACCGAGCGGCTGGGGGTGGGAAAGCGGTGGGACGACGAGGTGCAGAAGCTGTCTTTGGGCAACCAGCAGCGGGTGCAGCTGGCCGCCGCGCTGGTGCACGACCCCCGGATCCTCGTGCTCGATGAGCCGTTCTCCGGGCTGGACCCGGTGGCGGTGGACGTGATGAGCGGGGTGCTCAAGGACAAGGCCGCCGAGGGGGTGCCGGTGGTGTTCTCCAGCCACCAGCTCGACCTGGTGCAGCGGTTGTGCGACCGGGTGGGCATCGTGCGCAGTGGTCGGATGGTCGCCTGCGACACGGTGGACGCGCTGCGGGACACCGGGTCGGTGCAGCTGGTGGTGGACGTCCCGGACGCCGGGCCCGGGTGGGCCGACGGGTTGCCGGGGGTGGCCGTCAAGGAGCAGGTGGGGTCGCAGACGGTGCTGGAGCTGGGGGAGGGCGCTGACGACCAGGTGGTGCTGCGCGCCGCGCTGGCGACCGGTCGGGTGGCTGAGTTCTCCCGGCGACGCTCGTCGCTGACCGAGTTGTTCCGCAACGTCGTGACCGAGGGGGAGGGCGCGTGAGCACGCCGGACATCCAGATGGGGAAGTGGTCGGCGGTCGGGCTGGTGGCGAGCCGGGAGATCGGCACCAGGTTGCGGTCGAAGGCCTACCAGGTCACCACCGCGGTCACCCTGCTGCTGCTGGTCGGGTTCGCGCTGGTCATGAAGTTCACCAGCGGCGGCACCGACGCGACGATCGGCTTCACCGGGCCCAGCGCCGCGCTGGAGGCGCCGCTGAAGGCCACCGCGTCCGCCGTGGGGGAGGACATCGCCACGACGACCGTGGCTGACGAGGCCGAGGGGCGCAAGCAAGTCGCGGACGGCACGCTCGACGCGCTGCTCGTGGGGGACGGCTCGAAGATCGTCGTGGTGGTCCAGCAGGACATCGACGACCCGCTGCGCAACGCGCTCAACGTGCTGGCCCAGCAGGTGGCGCTCAACCAGGAGATCAGCGACCTCGGCGGTGACCCGGCGGCGGTGAACGCGGGCGTGGCCTCGGCCAAGGCGGAGGTGCAGCCGCTGGAGCCGCCGCGCTCCTACGACCCGCAGCAGCTCACGCTGGGCATCATCGCGGGCATCCTGATCTACATGTCGCTGCTGATCAACGGGCAGGCCGTGGCGCAGGGCGTGGTCGAGGAGAAGTCGAGCCGGGTCGTGGAGCTGCTGCTGGCCACCATCCGGCCGTGGCAGCTGATGGCGGGCAAGGTGCTCGGCATCGGGGTGGTCGGGCTCGTGCAGATGGTGATCATCGGCGGCGGTGGTGCCGCGGTCGCGGTGGGGACGGGCGTGCTGACCATCCCGCTGTCGGCGGCGGTGGGCACGGTCGTGTGGCTGGTCGTGTGGTTCCTGCTGGGCTTCCTGGCGTACTCGCTGGTGTTCGCGGCCCTGGGCGCGCTGGTGTCGCGGCAGGAGGACGTCGGCGGGGTGATCACGCCGCCGTTGATGTTCGTGGTCCTCGGCTACGTGCTGGGCATCTCGATCCTGCCCGGCGACCCGGGCAACAAGCTGGTCGAGGTGCTGTCGGTGATCCCGCTGTTCGCCCCGACGCTGATGCCGATGCGCCTGGCGATGGGCGGCGTGCCCGCCTGGGAGGCGGGGCTCGCGGTCGTGCTGATGGTCGCGGTCATCCCGCTGCTGGTGTGGCTGGCGGGGCGCATCTACGGCAACGCGGTCATGCGCAGCGGCGTCAAGGTCAAGCTGGGCGACGCGCTGCGCGCTGCCTGACCCCGGACCGGGGGTCCCACCCGCGGGTGGGACCCCCGGTCCGCTCTGGCAAGGGTGTGAACACATCTCGGGTTTGAGGTCGCTGAGCTGGGGGAAGTGGAGCGGTAGGAGGCTGGGTCGGGTGGCCCCGGCGGCGTGAACGGCCGGGTCGGAGGGGTCGCCGGGGTAGCATCCGACGCGAGCCTGGGCCTCGTCCGCGCACGCCGATCCACCGGACGGCGTACCCCTGGACGGGTGAGGTCCGGGTGCCGACCCGGCCCCACCCGGGGGTCGGAACGCCAGTCGGGAGGCGTTGTGATCAAGGTGTTGATCGCGGACGACGAGGACCTCGTCCGCTCCGGCCTGCGCACCATCCTGTCCTCCGCGGGGGACATCGAGGTCGTGGCCGAGTGCTCGGACGGGTCGCACGTGGCCGACCTGGCCCGCCAGCACCGCCCGCACGTGGTCCTGCTGGACATCCGCATGGGCGCCGCCGACGGCATCGCCGCCCTGCGCAGGCTCCGCGCCCTCCCCGAGCCCCCGGCCGTCTCGATGCTCACCACCTTCGACGTCGACGAGTACGTCCAGGTCGCCCTGCGCGCGGGCGCCTCCGGCTTCCTGCTCAAGGACACCGAACCCGTCCAGCTCATCAAGGCCGTCCGCGACCTCGCCCGCGGCGGCGCCGTCCTGGACCCCAAGGTCGCCGCCCGCGTCGTCTCCGCCGTCGCCGACGGCGAGCGCGCCGCCGAACCCGCCCGCCGCCTCCTGTCCTCCCTCTCCGACCGCGAGCTGGAGGTCGTCGGCCTCATCGGCCAGGGCATGTCCAACGCCGAGATCGGCGCCGCCCTCCACCTCTCCGAGGCCACCGTCAAGGGCTACGTCTCCGCCGTCCTGGGGAAGATCGGCGCCGCCAACCGGGTCCAGGCCGCCCTCGTCGCCTACCGCGGCGGCCTCATCGCCTGACCGAGGACGGGCCCCGCCAGGCCGAGCAACCCAGGAACGCGACAGAGCCGCGAGCGGGGACCCAGGGGTGGAGGTCCGAGCTCGCGGCTCTTGTCTGCTCCGGGGATGGAGCACCGGTCCGGGGGCAGCGGACCGGGGTTGGTCTGGGCCGCCAGGAGCGGCCCAGCGTCTAGTTGGCGTCGACCGGTTGGCCGCCGAGGGTGGCCTCGACCTGGTTGTTGCCGTCGACGGTGAGCGTGACCTTGTCGTTGGGGGCGTGGGAGCGGACGGCGGCGACGAGGGCGTCGGCGTCGTCGATGCGGCGGTCGTCGAGCTGGGTGACGACGTCGCCCTGCTTGAGGCCCGCGGCCTGGCCCGCGCCGCCGCCGACGACCTCGGCGATGAGGGCGCCCTGGCCGTTGGGGTTGTCGCGGACGGAGACGCCCAGGACGGTCTGGGTGGCCTTGCCGGTCTTGACGATCTCGTCGGCGGTGCGGCGGGCCTGGTTGATCGGGATGGCGAAGCCGATGCCGACCGACCCGCCCTGGGTGCTGGCCGAGGAGGTGGGGCTGTAGATGGCGGAGTTGATGCCGATGATCTGGCCCGCCATGTTGACCAGCGGGCCGCCGGAGTTGCCCGGGTTGATGGCCGCATCGGTCTGGATGGCGTCGAGGACGGTGGCCTGGCTGCCGTTCTCCCCGCCCGCCCGGGTGGGCCGGTTGAGCGAGCTGACGATGCCCGAGGTGACCGTGCCCGCCAGCTCGAACGGCGAGCCGATGGCGACGACCTCCTGGCCGACCTTGAGGTCGTCGGAGCGGCCCAGCTCGGCCACGGTCAGGCCGCTGACGCCCTGGGCGCGCACCACGGCGACGTCGGACGTCGGGTCGCGGCCGACGACGGTGGCGGTGGCGGTCTTGCCGTTCTGGAACACCGCCTGGATCTGCCCGCCCTGCGCGGCGGGCTCGACCACGTGGTTGTTGGTGACGATCAGGCCGTCGCTGCTGATGACGAAGCCGGAGCCCTCACCCGCCGCGGTCTGCCCGCGCACCTGGAGCTGCACGACGCTCGGCAACACCTTCTGCGCCACCGACTCGACCGAACCGGCCGGGGCGGACGCGCTCTGCTGGGCGGTGGGCGGGGTGTCCAATGCGGACACCCCGGTGCCGCCGGAGGAGTTGTCGGAGGCCACCAGGTAGCCGCCCGCGGCACCCGCGGCGCCGCCGACGAGCAGCGCCAGCACCGCCATCCCGGCGACCAGGCCGCCCGCGCCCCGGCGCCGCTGCTGCGGCTGCTGGGGGAGCTGGCCCGTGTGCTGCTGCTGGTAGGGGTTGGCGACCGGCTGCCCCGCGTAGCCGGGGTGCGGCGCCGCGGACCCGTAGAGGACCTGCTGGTGCGCGCCGGTGTCGTGCGCGGACCCCGGGGTGGACCCGAAGGCGGCGGTCTGGTCGGCCCCGGTGCCGCTGCCCTGCGCCGACCACGGCGACCAGTGCTGCTGCTCCGGGGCGGAGTAGCCGGCCCCCGGCGCGGTGGGGCCCTGCTCCCCACCGGCCGGGGGGCCGGACTCCAGTCGACCGGGGCCCTGCTCCCCGGTCGAAGCCCGATGCTCGCCTGAGTCCGCCGCCGCCCCGTGCGCGCCCGCGGCCCCTGCCGCCGCTCGCGCCGACCACGGGTCGACGTCGCCGGGTCCCTTGCCGGCTCCGGAATCGGGTTCGTTCTCGGTCATGGCTCCACCTTGAACCTCTCGACTGAGAAGGACCTGAGACGCGCCTGTGCGATCGCTGGGGAGTTCAGCGGCCGTAGCGGGCGGGTGCCGCGCGCAGCCGCGCGGCCAGGTCCTCGGGGGTCACGTCGTTCACCCACACGGCCATGCCGGACTCCGACCCGGCCAGGTACTTGAGCTTGTCCGCGGTCCGCAGGATCGAGAACACCTCCAGGTGCAGCCAGGCCAGGTCCCGCCCGGTGCGCACCGGCGCCTGGTGCCAGGCGGCGATGTAGGGCAGTTGCCGGTCGTATAGCCCGTCCAACCTGCCCAAAACCATGAGGTACAGCTCAGCGAAGTCGTCGCGCTCGGCGGTGCTGAGCGCGGGCAGGTCGGGCACCTGCCGGTTCGGCACCACGTGCACCTCGACCGGCCAGCGCGCCGCGGAGGGCACGAACGCCGTCCAGTGCTCGGACTCGAACAGCACCCGGGTGCCCGCCGAGCGCTCCAGCTCCAGCACGTCGCCCATCACCGGGCGCCCGCGCTCGGCCAGGTAGCGCCCGGCCTCGGCCAGCATGAGCGCGGTGCGCGGGGTGACGAAGGGGTAGCCGTAGATCTGCCCGTGCGGGTGGCTCAGCGTCACGCCGATCTCGTCGCCGCGGTTCTCGAACGGGAACACCTGCTCCACGCCGGGCAGCGCGCCCAGCACCTCGGTGCGGTCGGCCCACGCGTCGACGACGGTGCGCACCCGTGACGGGGGCAGCTCCCCGAAGGAGGTGGTGTGCTGGTCGGTGAAGCACATGACCTCGCACTTGCCGATCCCCGGGCCCACCGGCACCAGGCCGGGCCGCACCTCGCCGGTGGCGTGCTGGGAGAACGAGGGGAACCGGTTCTCGAAGACCACCACGTCGTAGGCGGGCTCGGGGACCTCGGTCGGCTTGCCCGGGGTGGACGGGCACAGCGGGCACAGGCCCGCGGGCGGCTTGTACGTGCGGGTCTGCCGGTGGGCGGCCAGGGCCACCCACTCGCCGGTCAGCGGGTCGCGGCGGACCTGCGACGCGGTGGCGCTCTCCGGCAGGTCCCGGGTGTCGACCGCCTCCCGCGCCGGGGCGTCCGGGGTGTCGTCGAAGTAGGTGATCTCTCGGCCGTCGGCCAGGGTCCGGACTGTGCGCCTCACGTGGGCAGTCTAGGAACGCTCACCCCGGCTCGCCGGGGAGGCGCATGGCCATCAGCGCGCCGCCGTCGGCCGACCGGCTGGCGTACACCGTCCCGCCGTGCCGCTCCGCGGCGCTCTTGACGATGGCCAGGCCCAGCCCGGAGCCGGGCAGGGTGCGCGCCTCCTCCGAGCGGTAGAACCGGTCGAACACGTGCGGCAGGTCGTCGTCGGAGATGCCCGGGCCCGCGTCCGCGACCCGGATGAACGCGTGCCCGTCGCCGCTGGGCTCCAGCGACACCCGCACCACGCCCCCCGGCGGGCTGAACTTCACCGCGTTGTCCAGCAGGTTGAGCACCGCGCGCTCCAGCGAGGCCGCGTGCCCGACCAGGTGGAAGGGCTGCGTGCGCACCTCGAAGGTGACGTCGCCCGCGCGCCGCCGCGCCCGCTCCAGCGCCGCGTCGACGACCTCGGTCAGCTCCACGTGCTCGTGGGCGACCGGGGCGGCGTCCTCGCGGGCCAGCTCCACCAGGTCCCCGATGAGCTGGGTCAGCTCGTCGAGCTGGGCGCCGAGGTCGGCCTGGATCTCGGTCTTGTCCTCCGGGTCCAGCGTCGGCGCGCCGGGCTGCTCGGAGGCGATGAGCAGCTCCAGGTTGGTGCGCAGCGAGGTCAGCGGGGTGCGCAGCTCGTGCCCGGCGTCGGCCACCAGCCGCCGCTGCCGCTCCTGGGACTCGGCCACCGCGCCCAGCATCGAGTTGAAGCTGGAGGTCAACCGGGACAGCTCGTCGTCGCCGAGCACCGGGATGGGCCGCAGGTCGCCGGTGCGGGCCACCCGCTCGGTGGCGGCGGTCAGCCGCTGCACCGGCAGCAGGCCGCCGCGGGCCACCGCGGTGCCCGCCAGCGCGGCGACGATGATCCCGGACCCGCTGATGACGATGAGCACCACGGCCAGCTTGCCCAGCACGGACTTGGTGGAGTCCAGCGGCTGGGCGAGCACCAGCGCGGTGCCGCTGATCAGCGGGTACGGCACGGCCAGGATGCGCGAGTCGCTGGCCTGGTCGGTGCGGAAGGACTGCCCGCGCTGCCCGCGGGCGACCGCCACCTCCTCCGCGGTCACCGGAGGGTGGTCGATGGCCACGTCCTCGAACAGCGAGTCGCCGCTGGTGTTGACCACGTCGAACCGGATGTCGGTCAGCTCCAGGAACACCCCGGGGATCTGCGCGCGGGTGGCGGTGATCGGCTGCGAGCTGCGCAGCACGGTCGCCGCCCGGTCCTGCAGGCTGTCGTCGACCTGCTGGTAGAGGCCCTGGTAGACGGTGATGTAGGCGCCCAGCGACACCAGCGCCACCGCGCCGCCCACGCACAGCGCGGCCAGCAGGGTGATGCGCGAGCGCAGCGAGACCCGCTGGTGGTCGGGCACCCGGTCCGGGCGCCGCTCGGTCCGCCCCAGCAGGCTCACGGGGGCGTCTCGCGCAGCACGTAGCCCACCCCGCGCACGGTGTGGATGAGCCGCGGCTCGCCCTCGGACTCGGTCTTGCGGCGCAGGTAGCCCACGTAGACCTCCAGCGCGTTGCCCGAGGTCGGGAAGTCGTAGCCCCACACCTCCTCCAGGATGCGGCTGCGGGTCAGGACCTGCTTCGGGTGCGAGAGCAACAGCTCCAGCAGCGCGAACTCGGTCCTGGTCAGGCTGATCCCGCGCTCGCCCCGGCGCACCTCGCGGGTGCCCGGGTCCAGCTCCAGGTCCGCGAAGCGCAGCGGCGCCGCCGCGGGCGCCCCGGCCTGCTCGTGGGTGGCCCGCCGCAGCAGCGCCCGCAGCCTGGCCAGCAGCTCCTCCAGGGCGAAGGGCTTGGGCAGGTAGTCGTCGGCGCCGGCGTCGAGCCCGGCCACCCGGTCGGACACCAGGTCGCGCGCGGTCAGCACGAGGATCGGCAGGTCGTCGCCGACCCCCCGGAGCCTGCGGCAGACCTCCAGCCCGTCCAGCCTGGGCATCATGACGTCGAGCACCATGGCGTCGGGCCGGTCGGCGCCCAGCACGGCCTCCAGGGCCTGCTGGCCGTCGCTGGCGAGCTCCACCTGGTACCCGTTGAACTGCAACGACCGCCTCAGCGACTCGCGCACGGCCCGATCGTCGTCGACCACGAGGATGCGCATGGCGGTCAGTCTGTCCTGCGCGGCTGAGACGCGCCTGAGAGGCCCATCAGGACAACCTGGGACATCCGGACCAGCCAGGACGCCGCGGGCACCGGGGACGAGCGGGTCAGAACGCGTCGGCCAGCCTCGGCAACCCCGGCCCCCCGACCAGCCGGTCGAGCGCCCGCGCGGCCTCGGCGTCCCCGTCGAGCAGCCCCGACCTGCGCAGCTGCCCGGACGAGGCGGCCCCGGCGAACCACGGCCCGAGCGCCCGCGCGAGCAGCCGCACCGACCCCTCACCGCCGCGCTCGGCCCGCACCTGCCCGCCCTCGGCGGTCAGCCGCCACCGCCCGGCCTGCCACGGCGCGTGCTCGTCGACGACCTCGACGTCCACCGCCAGGTCCGGCGCGTGCGGCCAGCCCCGGGCGGCCACCGCCGCGGGCAGGTCCACCACCCGCAGCATCCAGGTCTCCACGTGCGCGCCCCGGGTCACCGAGCTGGGCAGCACCAGGTCGAGCAGCGCCGGGTCGAGCACCCGCAGGCCCGCCTCCGGGGTGTACCCGGCCCAGCTCGCCACCTGCCCGAGCAGGGCGTGCGCGGTGTCGACGTCGTCGGCCACCAGGTCGAGCACGTCCACCGTGGACCCGTCCGGCCGCCGGGCCACCAGGTACCCGCGCACCCCGGAGCCGTCGACGGCCACGGTGAACACGTCCTCCGCCAGCGCCCGCTCCACGGTGAACCCCGGCGTCGTCCGGTCGAACATCCCGTCGATGTCGCGCGCGGTGCGCAGGTAGGCGTCCTGCGCCCCGGCCAGGTCGGCGGCGGTGCCCGGGCGCACCTCGACGTCCACCCGGGGCACCCGCAGCTCGGCCAGCGGCACCCGGACGCGCTCCAGCGCCCCGGCGTGCTCCCAGCCGCGCGCCCGGTAGGGCCGCTTGACGTACGGGAACAACGCCGACACGGCCTGCCCGGCCTCGCGCATGCCCACCAGGGCGTCGTCGAGCAGCGCCGAGGCCACCCCGCGCCCCCGCGCGTGCGGCGCCACCGCCACGCTGGCCACGCCGCCGCACGGCACCGCCCGCCCGCCGAAGAACTGCCGGAACGCCCACACCCGGGTGAACCCGACCACGGCACCGCCCAGCTCGGCCACCGCCGCGGTGAACCCGGGGGAGTCCACCCAGGACGGGTCGGCCTCCCGGGGCCCGCCGAAGGCCAGCCCGCGCAGCGCCTGCGCCGCGGCGGCGTCCTCCCGCACGCACGGCCGGACGACCACCGCGCCGCCCGCGGACCCGCTCACCACGCGAAGAACCCCTGCCCGCTCTTGCGGCCCAGCTCCCCGCGGGCCACCTTCTCCCGCAGCAGCGCGGGCGGGGTGAACCGCGGTCCCAGCTCCCGCTCCAGGTGCTCGGCGATCGACAGCCGCACGTCCAGTCCCACCAGGTCGGTCAGCCGCAGCGGACCCATCGGCCACGCGTAGCCCAGCCGCATCCCGGTGTCGATGTCCTCCGGGCTCGCGACGCCCTCCTCGACCATCCGGATCGCCTCCAGCCCCACCGCCACCCCCAGCCGGGAGGTGGCGAAGCCGGGGGAGTCCCGGACCTCGATGACGGTCTTGCCCAGCGCCTCGGCCCACCCGCGCACCGTGGCCAGCACCCCGGCGGGCAGGCCCGCGTGGTGCACCAGCTCGACCAGGGCCTGCACCGGCACCGGGTTGAAGAAGTGCATCCCGACGACGCGCTCCCCGGGCAGCCCCTCGGCGAGGGTGCCGATGGACAGCGACGAGGTGTTCGAGGCCAGTACCGCCTCCGGGCAGGCCCGCGCCACCCGCGACAGCACGCCGCGCTTGAGCGCGATGTCCTCGGGCACCGCCTCGACCGCCAGCTCCGCGTCCGCGGGCAGGTCAGCGAGGTCGGGCACCACCGCCAGCCGCTCCAGCAGCGCCGCCGCGGTCGTGCCGTCGGGCAGCTTGCCCCGGTCCTCGGCCTTGCCGACCGAGGCCGCCACCGCGGCCCGGGCGGCCTCGGCGCGCTCGGCGCCCGCCTCGGCCAGGACCACGGAGCCACCCGCCGCGAGGAACACGTGCGCGATGCCCGCGCCCATCGTCCCCCCGCCGATCACCGCGGTGGTTGCCGGAACGCCCACGCCAGTCCTCCTCCGTTGGTCGGACCCCTTTCTTATCAGCCACCCGGGCGGGGTGGCGTGTGAACATTGCGGCATGCGGATCATCCTGCTGCGCCACGGCGAGAGCCTGGGCAACGTCGACGAGCTGGCCTACTGCCGGACGCCGGACCACGCCCTCCCGCTGACCGACCTCGGGCGGGCCCAAGCGGCGGCGGCGAGCCCCGAGGTGCTCTCGCTCATCGGGGCGGCGCCGGTGGCGGCCTACGTGAGCCCGTACGCGCGGGCTGTGGACACCTACCGGCTCCTGGACCTGCCCGCGGTGGAGCGGTGCGTGTGGGAGCCCCGGCTGCGCGAGCAGGACTGGGGCAACCTCCAGGACCCGGACGAGCAGGAGGAGCAGAAGCGGCTGCGCCACGAGTTCGGGCACTTCTTCTACCGGCTCCCGCACGGGGAGTCGGGGGCGGACGTGGACGACCGCGTCGCGAGCTTCCTGTCCGAACTGGAGCTGCGCATCGCCAAGGACCCGGACCACCCGGACACGGCGCTCGTGGTGTCGCACGGGTTGACGGTGCGCCTGCTGTGCAGGCGGGTGTTCTCGTGGAGCATCGACCTGTTCGAGTCGCTGTCGAACCCGGGGCACTGCGCCGTGCGGGTGCTGGAGCGGACGGGGGACAGGTGGGTGCTCGACCGGCCGTTCGAGCAGTGGCGCGACTCCCCGGACGGGACCGTGCAGTAGCGATCGCTCCGCTTTCCCCTGCCGCACAAGCGTGCAAAGCAGGGGAAAGCGGAGTGGAGGTCAGTGTGGATGGTGAACTGGTGTTCGTCATGGCACCGAGTGTGGACAGCCCCACCGACACTTTTCGCTGCTGCGCGGCGCTTCTCGGCGAATCCGCGCGGACTTCACCCGTGTGGGTGGACGGTGATCCTCAGAGGTAACCGCGCTTGTAGGCGGCCACCAGCCTGCGCGGCACCAGGAGCTTGCGCCCGTCGGGTGTGCTGACCGGCACGAGCTCGGGTGCCGACGCCTTCCACTGCGCGCGGCGGGACCGGGTGTTGGCGCGCGACGTGCGGCGCTTCGGGACGGCCATCAGCGCTTGCCGTAGCGCTGGTAGAAGCGCTCGACCCGGCCCGCGGTGTCCATGACCCGCTGGTTGCCGGTCCAGAACGGGTGCGAGTCGCTGGTGACGTCCACGACGATCAGCGGGTACGTCGCCCCGTCGGACCACTCGACGGTCCGCTCCGAGGTGGCGGTGGACCGGGTCAGGAACTGCTTCCCGGTCGACTGGTCCTGGAAGACGACCGGGTGGTAGTCGGGGTGGATGCCCTTCTTCACAGCGCTGTCCTCTCGTGTTCGACGGCCTCGGTGAAGGCCCGGGTGATGCGGTCGGGGTCCGCGGCGTGGGTGATCACGGCGAGCTCCTGGACCCGGTCGCCCCAGGCGGGGTGCCAGTCCATGGCCGCCCTGGCGCGCCGGTGCGGCGCCGCCGCGCCCCAGTCGTCGGAGGCGGCGAGCCAGGTGTCGACGGGGGACAGCGCGAGGCCGCCGCCCGCGGACTCCAGCAGCAGCACCTCGTCCGGCCTGCTCGCCATCCACAGCCTGCCCCGGGCGCGCACGACGCCGTGCAGCAGCACGTCGAGCGCGTCGTCCAGCCGCCGCGGGTCGAACGGACCGCGGGCGCGGAACGTGACGACCTGCACGCCCGCCTCGGCCGACAGCGGCGGCTGACCGCGCAGCAGCGGGCCGAACACCTCGTCCACGGGCGCGTGGCGCACGCCGTCGAGCAGGTCGGGGGCCACCTGCATGGCGTGCACCCGCCGCACCGGCGCGGCGAGGCGGTCGAGGACGGCCCTGGTGCGCAGGTCGAGCGCGCCGTGCAGGACGAGCAGGTCGGCGGCCTCGGCGTGGCCCACCGCGACCTGGGCGACGGTCCGGTCGCCGTCGACGAGGTCGTCGCCGGTGGCCGCGGCGAGCCAGTCGTCGTCGAGCACCGACACGACGGCGGTCACCGGCAGTTCGCGGGCGATGGGCCCCGGCTCCAGCAGCGGGTCCAGGTGGACCACCAGCCGGTCGAACGCGTCCGCGAGCATGGCCAGGTCGGCGCGCAGGGCGCAGGACGCGCAGTGCCCGCTGAGCAGGTGCGCGCCCGCGGTGCCGTCGACCCGCAGGGTGCGGCGGATGCCGTCGCGCAGGTCGTAGGCCACCAGGGCGGTGCCGGGTCCGACCAGCCGCGCGGCGACCCCGGCCGCCGCCGCCCGGTCGAGTCCGGCCACGAGTGCGAGCACGGCCACCTCCACATGACAACCATTTCCAACTGACTGCCCGAGAGCGTACCCTCGTCGCCGTCCAGTTGAAAACGATTCCCATGTCTGTGAGGTCACATGTCCGCGATCTGCCAGGTCACCGGGCGCAAGCCGGGTTTCGGCAACCGCGTCTCGCACTCGAACCGGCGCACCCGGCGGCGGTTCGACCCCAACGTGCAGACCCGCCGGTACTGGCTGCCGGGTGAGCGCCGCTGGATCACCCTGCGGGTGTCCACCAAGGGCATCCGCACCATCGATCGGCACGGCATCGAGCGGGTCGTCGCCCGCCTGCGCGCCGCGGGAGAGAAGGTCTGATGGCGGGCAACGAGATCCGCCCCATCGTCAAGCTGCGCTCCACGGCGGGCACGGGCTACACCTACGTCACCCGCAAGAACCGCCGCACCACCCCCGACCGGCTCGTGCTGCGCAAGTTCGACCCGGTGGTGCGCAGGCACGTCGACTTCCGCGAGGACCGCTGAGGCGTCGGGGCGCGGCGCGCCCCCGGGCGCCCGTGTCCCGCGCGGACGGCAACGCCGTTCCCGGCCGCGGCGCGGATCGACGGTCCGCGCCGCGGGTGCGCGTTACTCCGAACGGGTCACGCCGGGTCCGCCTGTAGCCTTCGCGGCACCGCGCGGGTGGGCGCGGGCCCTGCCGCCTGGCGTCGGCGAGGCCGAGGTGAGCGTGGGGACGGTGTTGGGTCAGGACGGGCAGTCACAGGGGGCCGCGGCCGCGCTGCGCGCCGACCGCGAGGTCGCCATGCTCATCGACGCCGGTCGCACCGACGCCGCCAACGCCCTGTTCGACCAGCTGCTGTCGAAGGTCCCGCCCAACCTCGCCCCGTGGACCAGGGCCGCGCTGCTCACCCGGCGGGCGGTCTCGGCGTGGCGGCTGCGCCGCATCCCGCTCGCGCTGGAGCTGGCCGCCGAGGGCTGGACCGACATCGACATCGAGCACCCGCGCGGCTCCGACGCCGCCGACACCCTGGGCAGGCTGGGCTACCTGCTGGAGGGCATCGGCCACCGGCACGCCGCGACCGAGGCGCTGCGCGTCGCGGTGTCGGTGGCCAGGGCGGGCGACGACGTCGAGGTGTGCGCGCACGCCCTGCAGAACCTCGGCGGCATGCTGAACTTCCGGGCCTGCGAGCTGCCGCCCGAGCGGGCCCTGCCGGTGTCCGCCGAGGCGAAGGCGCTGCTGGAGGAGGGGCTGGCCCTCGTCGACGGCGGCCGGGTGCACCTGGCGCTGCTCGCCGCGCACGCCGCGTCGCTGGCCGGGGTGGGCGACCTGCCCGCCGCGGAGGAGGCGGCCCGGCGCACGATCGAGCTGGCCGAGGGCAACCGGTGGGCCTGCTCGGTGGGCAACTGGGTGCTCTCCAGGGTGCGCCGCGCGCAGGGGTCCACCGCCGCCGCGGTCGAGCACGCCAAGGCCGCGCTCGCCGACGCCGAGGCGGTCAACGACACCTCGCTGGTGCAGCGCTACTCCACCGACCTCGCCGACACCTGCCGGGAGGCGGGCGACCACGCGGGCGAGGCCGAGGCGCTGCGCCGCACCCTCGCCGCCCGCGCGACCGCCGTGGAGACCCTGCAGGAGGGCCTGGCCCAGGCGCTGGAGCAGCGGCGGGTGGCCATCCGCGCGCAGCGGCTGGCGACCGCGGCGCAGGAGGCCGCCGAGCGCGACCCGCTCACCGGGCTGGCCAACCGGCTCGGCCTGGAGCGCGCCGCGCCGCACATCCTCGCCCACGCCGCGAACGCGGCCCGCACCCCGTGGCTGATCGTGATCGACATCGACTGGTTCAAGTCGGTCAACGACGCCGCCGGGCACGCCGCGGGCGACGCCGCGCTGCGCGAGATCGCGGGCGTGCTGCGCGCCGAGTGCCGGGTGGGCGACCTCATCGCGCGGTGGGCGGGCGACGAGTTCGTCGTGCTGCTCACCCACCCCGGCGACGAGCCGTCCCCGATCGGCCCGGCCGTGGCCGAGCGCATCCGCACCGCCGTCGACCGGCACGACTGGACGACCGTGCTGGGGGCGGTGCAGCGCCCCACCGTCTCGATCGGGGTCGCGGCGGGCCCGGGGCCGTTCGACCGCCTCTTCGCCAACGCCGACGCCGCGCTCTACCAGGCCAAGCGCAAGGGGCGCAACCGCGTCGAGGCGTTCGATCAGGCCTCGGGCGCCGCCCCGGTCTGACGCGACCGGACGAGCGCGCGCACGCCGAGGAACGCCAGCACGCCCACCCACACCACGCCCAGCGCGATCCCCAGGCCCGCCCAGTAGTCGCGGTCGTGCAGCCCGGGGTTGACCGGCACCCCGAACGGCCGCCAGAGCAGCGGGACGGCCAGCAGCGCCAGGACCGCCGACGCCACCACCCCCGCCTTGACCGGCCCGGCCCACCGCGGCACCAGGCGGCCGATCAGCACGGCCACCCCGCCGACCACCGGGGCGATCAGCAGGTCGTGCAGCAGCGGGCCGCCGACGAAGATCGCGAGCCCCTGCCAGGCGTCGCGGAACGACGCCGACCCGAACTCGACCGCCAGCCAGGCACCCCAGGCCAGCATCGCCAGCCCCGCCACGAACAGCGCCGCCCTCACAGCACCTCCAACCGCGTGACCCACTTGGTCTGCAACACCCCTGGCCGGGTCGGGGCGATCACCCGGCACGGGTACCCGTGGTCCGGCGACAGCGGCGCGTCGAACACGCGCAGTGCCAGCAGCGTCCGACGATCACCGGTGTGGGTGCCCGGCAGCACCGACGTGCTGTACAGCCCGCTGCGCTCCAGCGACGACACCCGCAGGTCCACCCCGGGGGTCACGCCGCACCGCCGCAGCAGTTCCGCGATCCGCACCCCGCCCCACGCCGCCGACGCGCTCCAGCCCTCGACGCAGGAGATGGGCAGCTCCTCCGTCGCCTGCGGGAGGGCGTTCAGGTCCTCCAGCGAGAAGCGGGTGACACCACCCGCGACGACCTCCAGCCGCCAGTCCGCGGGGACGGTGATCCCGGCCGCGGACGCCGTGCGGTTGACGGGGAGGTCTGTGGTGCCGCGCCAGGACAGCACTGACACGCGGCGCAGCAGGGGCACGGTCGCACCCGCTGTGGCGACGACCGCCAACCCCGTCGCCAGGCCCGTCGTGCGCAGGAACTGCCTGCGGTCGGCGTCCACCCGCGGTTGAAGCGCGCGCTTGATGATCGGCAGCTTCACCGCCACGTGCACCAGGATCGACCCGATCGCGATCCACGCCACGGCGTAGTGCGCGGTGGGGAAGTAGAAGCCCCACAGGTAGTTCTGCGCGACGTTGAACAAGCCGGTGAACAGCTCGAAGAAGGCGGCACCCGACAGCACCAGGATCGAGCCGCGCTCCACCGCGTGCAGGAACGACTTCACCACGGGGCGCTCGAACAGCTTCGGGTAGACGCTCCACAGCTTCGCCAGCAGCAGCGGGACGCACGCGATGCCGGTGATGACGTGCAGGCCCTGCGTCACCCGGTACAACCACACCGGTGAGCTGGGCCAGGCGAACCACCCGGGCGGGTGCTGGATGAGGTGGCTGAGCAGCCCCGTCACGAAGCACACGGCGAACGCGATGCCCAGCCAGCGGCCGACGCGCGCGGTCACCCGCTCGTCGTGCGCCGGGGCGGCGAACCTCACCACGTCGGCACCAACTCGGCCACCCACCGGCCCGCCTGCTCGCGCACCCAGCGCGCCACCAGCCCGGCCTCGGCCGCCACGGCGGGCACCGCCTCGGCGGACAACCACGCCCAGTCGAACCACGGCCCCGCCGACGCCCCGTCCGCGACCCTGGCCCGCCCGCTGCCGACGCCCGCGCCGGGCGGGTCGACCTCCACCAGCGCGGACCCGTGCGGCGCCAGCAGCTGCCGCACCCGGCGCAGCAGCCGGACCGGGTCGCCGCCGATGCCGACGTTGCCGTCGGCCAGCAGCACGTGCGCCCACCGGCCCTCGCCGGGCAGCGGGTCGTAGACGTCGCGCTCCAGCGCCGCCGCGCCCCGACCCCTGGTCAGGGCCACCGCGACCGGTGAGGTGTCGACGCCGAGGGCGGGCACCCCGCGCCCGGTGAGCGCGGCGGTCAACCTGCCGGGGCCGCAGCCCACGTCGAGGGTCGGCCCGTCGCAGGCGTCGAGCATCGGCGAGTCGCCCACGCACGGCGCGGCGCCCCAGCGCTGCACCTCCAGCGCGATCCGGGAGCCCGCCGAGGTCTCCAGCCAGCACTGCTCGCCGCGCAGGCCCCCGTCGAACAACCCGGCCGTCATCGGACCGCCAAGCAGGCGACGGCCCGCGCGAAGCGACCACCGGGGCAGCCCGCGGCCACCGCCAGCGCGTCCTCCATGGTGTCCACATCGGATAGGGAAGGCAGGTCGGACAGCTCGACCCCGGCCCGCGCCAGCGCCTCCGCCGTGCGGTCGCCGGTGTCGTCGCACGACATCGGCACCGAGCGCAGGACGCCCGCCCAGCTCGGGTCCCGCAGGCCGAGCCCCCACCACCCGCCGTCGAACGCCCTGCCGAGGACGCCGTCCTCCCCCGCCTCCAACGCGGACACCGCGGAGCCCAGCAGGTCCGCGTCCACCTGCGGGGTGTCCATGCCGATCTGGAACACCGGCTCACCGGGGAAGCAGTCGGCCACGTCGGCGTGCGCGCGGGCCAGCCGCTCCGCGAAGCCGTCACCCCGCTGGGCGAACACGACGAACCGCGACAGCACCCCGGCCAGCTCGCTCGAGCGCTGCGCGGCCACGAGGTCACCCGTCATCGCCACCACCGGGCGGACCCCGGGCACCGCCAGCACCGCGTCCAGGGTGTCCAGCAGCGCCGCCGCCGCGATGTCGGCGGCCTCCTCCGGGGTCGCGGGCGGGGTCAACCGCGTCTTCGCCAGCCCGGCCACCGGGGCCTTCGCCACCACCAGCAAGCACGTCATCGCAGGACCCCCGCCATGTCCCGGATGGCGCGGACCGTGCCGCGCACCGAACCAGAGACCTTGGACCTGGTCCCCGCCGCGCGCGGCCGGTAGGCCACAGGTGCTTCCCACACCGACCACCGCGCCTCCGCGGCGCGGATGAGGAGTTCCAGGGGATACCCGAACGCGCGGTCCTGCACACCGAGCTCCAGGAGGTCCTCCCTGCCCACCGCGCGCGCGGGCGCGATGTCGGTGACGGGGAGACCGCGCCTGCGCAACATCGCCGCAAGGACGGCGTTACCCGCGCGCGCGTGCCACGGCCACACCCCGCGCTGCGCGGGCACCCGCTTGCCGACGGCCATCCGCGCCTCGCCGCCCGCGACGGCGGCGACGAGCTTGGGCAGCTCACCGGGGTCGAGCGACCCGTCGGCGTCGAGGAAGCACACGACGTCGGACGTCGCGTGCTCCAGTCCGGTGTGCACGGCGGCGCCGTACCCCTTCCGGGGCTCGTGCACCACCTTCGCGCCCAGCGCCGCCGCGACCTCGGGCGACCCGTCGGTGGACCCGTTGTCCACCACGATCGCCCGGTACCCCGCGGGCAGCGCGCCGAGCACCCCGGGCAGCGCGGCCGCCTCGTCCAGGCAGGGCAGCACCACGTCGACCTCTCGCACGTCCATGGCGCCAACCGTAGGACCGGCGGTCGCGCTCGGACACTCGAACGCCCCCCGGCGGGGTGACCGCAATGATCTCGTCAGCGCCATTACGGGAATCTGACGCCCGGTCCGAATCCCCTGCGCGGTCGGAGGGTGTCGGCCCCGCGCGGTAGGTTCCCCGCATGGCCACCCGAACCCCCACCCGCACCAGCGGTCTGCGCGCGGACCTGATCGCCGCGGGCGCCGCGCTCGCGCTGGTCGCCGCCGCGATCGCGGTGGGCTTCGGCGCGGGCGTGCGGCTCTTCGGCAGCACCCACTTCCCCGGCGCCCCGGACTCCTTCGGCGAGTGGCCGGTGCTGGCGCAGTGGTTGCCGCACGTCGGGCCCGGCACGCCCCTGGCGGTCGTGGTGGCCGTCGCCGGCATCACCTGGGGGCCCACGCTGGCCCAGCGGCTGAGCTGGCGGCGGGCGCTGGCCGCCACCTACGGCCTCGGGATCGCGTGGACGTTCTCGCTGGCGCTGGTCGACGGGTGGACCCGGGGCATCGCCAACCAGCTCACCTCGCAGGACGAGTACCTGGCCGCCGTCCCCGGCATCACCGACATCCCGCGCATGCTGGAGACGTTCGCCGGCCGCATCCTCGACTACCAGCCCGACTCGTGGATCACCCACGTCGCGGGCCACCCGCCGGGCATCACCCTGCTGTTCGTCTGGCTGGACCGGATCGGGCTCGGCGGGGGCGCGTGGGCCGCGGTCGTCTGCGTCCTCGTCGGCGGGCTGGTCACCGTCGCCGTCCCCACGACCATCGCCGCCCTGGGCGACCCGGACCGCGCGCGGCTGGCGCTGCCGTTCCTGGCGCTGTTCCCCGGCGCGGTGTGGATGGGCGTCTCGGCCGACGCGCTGTTCGCCGGGGTGACGGCGTGCGGGGTGGCGCTGCTGGCGGTGGGCGCGGTGCGGCAGCGGTGGGCGCTGTGCTTCGCGGGCGGGGTGCTGCTCGGGTGCGGGATCTTCCTGTCCTACGGGCTGATGCTCATGGGCGTCATCGCGCTGTCGGCCGTGCTCGTCGCGGGCAGCTGGAAGGCGCTGGCGTGGGCGGTCCCGGGGGCGTTGGTGGTGGTCGCCGCGTTCCTGGTGGCGGGCTTCTGGTGGGTCGACGGCTACCACCTGGTCGTGGAGCGGTACTACCAGGGGATCGCCAACTTCCGGCCGTACGGCTACTGGGTCTGGGCGGACCTGGCGAGCCTGGTGTTCGTGCTGGGCCCGGCGACGGCGGCCGGCCTGCGCCGCTCGGCCGTCGACGGGTTCCTCCGGCTGCGGCCCTCGGCCACGGTCGCGATGACCAGGGGGGCGCTGCTGGCGGTCCTGGCCGCCGACCTGTCCGGGTTGTCGAAGTCCGAGGTCGAGCGGATCTGGCTGCCGTTCGCGGTGTGGCTGGTGGCCGCCTGCGCCCTGCTCCCGCGGCGCACCCACCGCTGGTGGCTGGCCGGGCAGGCGGTGCTCGCCCTGGCGGTCAACCACCTGCTGCTCACCAACTGGTGATCGGGGGGCATCCTGGGCTGATTACCCTTCCCGCGTCCCCACCTCCGGAGGCGCCCGTGCCCGAGCCGTCCACCGTGCTCGTCGTCGACGACGACACCACCGTCGCCGACGTCGTCCGCCGCTACCTCGAACGCGGCGGCCACCGCGTCGTGCTCGTCGAGAACGGCGAGGACGCCCTGCGCAGCGCCGCGGCGGACCCGCCCGACCTGGTCGTGCTCGACCTGATGCTGCCCGGCATCGACGGGCTGGAGGTGTGCAGGCGGCTGCGGCGCGACAGCGCGGTCCCGGTCATCATGCTCACCGCCCTGGGGGAGGAGGAGAACCGCATCGCGGGGTTGCAGCTCGGCGCGGACGACTACGTCACCAAGCCGTTCAGCCCCCGCGAGCTGGCGCTGCGCGTCGACGGGGTGCTGCGCCGCTCCCGGGCCGCCGCGGCCACCCCCGCCGCGCGCACCGTCGACGACGGGGACCTGCTGCTCGACGCGGGCGCCCGCAAGGCGTCGCTGCGCGGGGTCGAGCTGCCGCTGACCACGCGGGAGTTCGACCTGCTGGAGTTCTTCCTGACCCACCCCGGCCAGGCGTTCACCCGCGACCAGCTGCTCGAACGGGTGTGGGGGTGGACCTTCGGCGACCAGTCGACGGTCACCGTCCACGTCCGGCGGCTGCGCGAGAAGGTCGAGGCCACCCCCGCCCGCCCCACCCGCATCACGACGGTGTGGGGCGTGGGCTACCGGTACGACCCCGCGCGGCAGTGACAGCGCCCGGCCGCAACACCGCCCCAGCCCGCCCCGAACCCCACCGGTGGTCGCCGTGATCAGCGCTGACGAGTCGTTCCAGCAACTGCTGGCGCACCTGCTGCACATCCTGCCGGTCGCGGCGGCGCTGGTGCTGCCGGTCGTCCTCGCGGGCGGGCTGCTGCTGCGGGTGCTGCGCGGCGGCTCGCTCACCACGACGATGACCGTGCTGGTGCTCGTGCCGGTCGCCGGGCTGGTGGCGGGCATCCTCGGCGTCGCCGGGTTCATGTTCACCGACACCCTCACCACCACCCTGCTCGTGTGCCTGCTGGTGACCCTGGTGACGGTGCCGGTCGCGGTCGTCTACGGCAGGCACGTCGGCCGCCGCAGCGTGTGGGAGCGGGAGGCGCGCGAGCGCGAGCGCGCCGCCGAGGCCGCCCGCCGCGAACTCGTCGCGTGGATCAGCCACGACCTGCGCACCCCGCTGGCGGGCATCCGCGCCATGGCCGAGGCCCTGGCCGACGGCGTGGTGGCCGACCACCGCGGCGTCACCGGGTACGCCACCCGGATCGGCAGCGAGACCCGGCGGCTGTCGGGCATGGTCGACGACCTGTTCGAGCTGTCCAGGATCACCGCGGGCGCGCTGCGGCTCGACACCGGCGAGGTGCCGCTGCAGGAGGTCGTCTCCGACGCCGTGGCCACCCAGGAGCACCTCGCCCACCGCAAGCGGGTGCGGGTCCTGGCGACGACCGCCGCGCCCGCGGTCGTCCTGGGCTCCGACCCCGAGCTGGGCCGGGTCGTGCGCAACCTGCTCTCCAACGCCATCCGGCACACCCCGCCCGAGGGCACCGTGCACGTCCGCATCGGCGCGGACGGCGCGGACGCCACCCTCACCGTCTCCGACGCCTGCGGCGGCATCCCCGAGCACGAGCTGCCCCGGGTGTTCGAGGTCGCCTTCCGCGGCACCTCCGCCCGCACCCCCGGCACCGAGACCCGCGGCGGGCTGGGGCTGGCCATCGCGAAGGGGCTCGTGGAGGCCCACCGCGGGCGCATCTCCGCCCGCAACCACGACGACGGCTGCTGCTTCGAGGTGCGGCTGCCGCTGGCCCACGCCTGAACCACCCACAGCCCGCCCACACCCTGTGGACAACCCGGTGGACCGCTGGTGCGCGCGCACGCGGGGGCGCCCGGAACCTTTTTGCCGGTGGGGATTGCCCGGCGCGCCCGGCCCGAGCCCCCACAGCCGCAGAAATGCCGGCGAGTCATGACCGATCGGTGACGTCGGGCAGGCGCGGTGAGCGGCAGGCGCGGCGGGGACCTACGGTCAGCGGCATGCGAGTGCTGATCACCGGTGGTGCGGGCTTCGTCGGTTCGCACGTGGCGGACCTGGCGGCCGAGCGCGGCCACGAGGTCCTGCTGCTGGACAACCTGCTGCCCAAGGCGCACGGGACGAGCGAGCCGCCCGCCTGGACCCGCGGGCACGAGCTGGTCGTGGGCGACGTCCGCGACCACGACCTGCTGGCGTCGCTGCTGCCGCGGGTGGACCTGGTGTGCCACCAGGCCGCCGTGGTCGGCCACGGGCTCGACCCCTCGGACGCCCCGGAGTACGCCAGCCACAACGACTACGGCACCGCGGTGCTGCTCGCCGCCATGCACGGGGTGGGCCTGCGGCGGCTGGTGCTGGCGTCGTCCATGGTGGTCTACGGCGAGGGCCGGTACAGCTGCGCCGAGCACGGGGTCGTCCGGCCGGGACCGCGCCGCCAGTCCGACATCGACGCGGGCGACTACGAGCCGCCCTGCCCGGTGTGCGGGGCCGCGCTGGAACCGCAGCTGGTCCCCGAGGACGCCCCGATCGACCCGCGCAGCACCTACGCGGCCACCAAGGCCGCCCAGGAGTACCTGGCCTCGGCGTGGGCCCGGCAGACCGGCGGGCACGTGTGGGCGTTGCGGTACCACAACATCTACGGCCCGCGGATGCCCCGCGACACCCCGTACGCCGGTGTGGCGAGCCTGTTCCGCTCGGCCCTCGAACGCGGCGAGGCCCCGACGGTGCTTGAGGACGGCAACCAACGGCGCGACTTCGTGCACGTCTCCGACATCGCACTCGCCAACGTGCTCGCCTGCGAGCGGGCGGGGGAGGAAGGCGCGCTGACGCCGGTGAACGTGTGCTCGGGGACGCCGCACACCGTGGGGGACCTGGCCCGCGAGCTGGCCGCCGCCTGCGGTGGGCCGGAGCCCCGGGTCGTCGGCGGGGCCAGGGCGGCCGACGTGCGGCACGTGGTAGCGGACCCGCGGGCGGCCCGGGACGTGCTGGGCTTCGCCGCGGCGGTGGGGTTCGCCGAGGGCGTGCGGGAGTTCGCCACCGCGCCGCTGCGCGACCCCGTCCGCGCCTGAGCCCGGCCCGGCGGTGAGGGGACGGCCTCACCTCCTGGGACGGGATGGCCCGGGACGGCTACGGTTGGCGGCATGGAACGGAGCGCGCAGCGGCTTGGCCGGGCACTCGTGGTGATCGTGGACGACCGGGTGGCCCACAAGGAGCACGAGGACACCGTGGGACCGCTGGTCACCGAGTTGCTGGAGGAGGCGGGCTTCATCGTCGACGGCGTGGTCGTCGTCGAGGGCGAGACCGTCGCCATCCGCAACGCGCTGAACACCGCGGTGATCGGCGGCGCCGACCTCGTCGTCACCGTCGGCGGCACCGGTGTTTCCCCCCGCGACGTCACCCCCGACGCCACCCAGGGCGTGCTGGACCGCCCGATCCCCGGCATCGCCGAGGCCCTGCGCTCCTCCGGCATCGCCGCGGGTGCCGTCGACGCGGGCATCTCCCGGGGCCTCGTCGGCGTCTCCGGCAGCACCCTCGTGGTCAACCTGGCGGGCTCCCGCAGCGCCGTCCGCGACGGCATGGCCACCCTGTCGTCCCTGGTGCCCTACGTCATCGGGGAACTGTCCGGCCTCTGAGGCGCGGTGGGCCGGGCCCGGGCCCGGCCACCCGTCCCAGCGACTCGCACACGCCTGGCGCACCCCGTTGTGCGCCTGGCGTCTGCTCCCGGTCCCGCGTCCGCGCGACCCGCGGTCACCCGATCAGGTGCCGTGGTGCGGCGGGCGGTTGCGCTCGTACCAGTCGTCCGCCTCCGGCGGCGCCGGGTCGCGCTCGTCGGAGGTGGTGTCGGGCAGGACGTCGCCGAAGATCTCCGCCAGTGACGGCTTGCGCCGCGCCCGCGGCGCAGCCCCGCCCGTCGCCGCGGACGGACGCCCCCCGGCGCCTTCCGGTGTCACCGCGCCGCTCGACCCGGCCGCACCGCTCGGCTCGGCTGTCCTACCCGGCTCGACTGCACTGCTCGACTCGACTGCACCGCTCGACTCGGCCGTCCCGCCCGGATGTGCCGCGCTGCCCGGCTCGGCAGCACCGTCCGGCTCCGATCGACGGCCGGGCTCGCGGGGGTCGTCGGGCACGTCAGCGGGCGTCCGGCTTGGGGGCCGGGGCGGCGCTGGGGGCGGTCTGCTGGCGGAGCAGGTCGCGGATCTCGATGAGCAGCTCGATGTCGGTCGGCCGGGCGGGGCCGGGCTCCTCACCGCGCTTGCGGCGGTCCTGGATCTTCTTGATCGGCATGACGATCACGAAGTAGACGACCGCGGCCACCAGCAGGAAGTTGATCGCGGCGTTGATGATCGACGCCACGTCCACGTAGGTGGACTCCTTGCTGCCGACGATGCGGAAGCCCAGGCCCTCGGCCATCTTCGTGCCGCCCACCGAGTTGATCAGCGGCTTCATGATCCCGTCGGTGAACGAGGTGACCACGGAGGTGAACGCGGCCCCGATGATCACCGCCACCGACAGCTCGATGACGTTGCCGCGCATCAGGAAGTCCTTGAAGCCCTTCAGCACGCTGCTCTCCGTTCTCTTCTGCGGTGCGGACCTATCGGAGGGTAACCGTGACCGGACCGCGCAACGACACCGCGGCGACCTCGTGCGCGGCGGTGCGGGGCAGGCCGAGCAGCAGCAGCGGACCGGTGTCCGGTTCATCCGGCCGGACGGCCAGCACCACCGCGTCGTCGGCCACCACCCGGGCGGCCGACGACGCGTCCGCCGGGGCCACGACGTCCACACGGGACCCCGGGCGCAGCAGCGCGGACAGGGCGGGGTCGGCGGGGCGCACCGGCACCGCGGCGGCACCGGGCCCGGCGGCCAGCGCCGTGCCCTCCGGGCCGACGAGCCGCACCCGGGTCAGGGGTTCCCCCGCCGCCGCGGCACCCGCGAGCACCTGGCCCGCGACTTCGGCGGGCTCGGCGAGGGCGCCCTCCGGCCGCAGGTCCGGGGGCGCGCGGACGACCCGCACGTCTTGTGGTGACAGCGCCGCGCCCGCCGCCAGGGCGTGCGCGGCCACCAGCACCGGCACGGTCTCCGGGGCGGAGCGCGGCCACAGCGCGGTGACGGCGGCGGCGATGGCGAGCAGGGCGGCCAGCGCGCGGCGGGCGGTCAGCGGCAGGCGCGGGAGTGCGGTGGGCAGGCGCATCGGGGCTCCCCGGGCGTCGGAGGTGTGGTGCCTTCGACGCTAGGGAGGCCCGGGGGCGCGGCCAAGGAGGGCCGCCGGGCTGTGGACAACTCCGGGGTCACCCGGATGGGCGACCTGTGGACACAGCCCGGGCAGCCGGGGTCAGGAGGCCTTCGCCGCGCTCGACGAGGACGACGAGCCGGTGCTCGACGAGCTGGAGGAGCTGGTGGAGGACGTGCCTGCCGACGAGCCCGACGTGCTCGACGACCCGGACGTGGTCGACTCCGACTTCGACGACCCCGAGCCCGCGGAGTCCGAGGAGCCCGAGTCGGACTTGCCCGCGGGGGTGCTGCTCGACGAGGACGACCGGCTGTCGTTGCGGTAGAAGCCGCTGCCCTTGAAGACCACGCCCACCGAGCCGTAGAGCTTGCGCAGCTTGCCGCCGCACTGCGGGCACTCGGTCAGCGAGGCGTCCGAGAACGACTGCACCGCCTCGAAGCGGTGGTCGCAGGCCGTACAGGCGTACTGGTACGTGGGCACGGGTCCCTTCCTCCCAAACTGGCACTCGACGCTGGAGAGTGCTAACGAATTGTGCGCCACCTCGCACGCCGAGCGCAAACCCCCCGGCGGCAGGTCACATCAGCGCAACCTGAGCAGCCCGCGCCCCGGGGTCAGCACCGCGGTCATCCGCACGTCGTGCTCCTCGGCGGGCAGCACGTCGAACAGCTCGGGGTCGCGCACCACCGCCACCAGCGGGGTGTCCGGGGAGATCGCCGCCAGCGACCGGTCGTAGTACCCGGCGCCGCGGCCGAGCCGGTTGCCCGCCCGGTCCACCGCCAGCGCGGGCACCAGCACCACGTCGGCGATCCGCAGCGCGAACTCGCCCAACCGCTCCCCGATCGGCTCGCGCAACCCGTAGGGCCCCGGCCGCAGGTACTCCCGCCCGTCGTACCAGCCCCAGTCCAGCGGACCCCGCCCGCTCACGATCGGCAGCAGCACCCGCACCCCGGCCTCGGCCACCTCGTCGAGCATCTGCACCGACCCCGGCTCCGACCCGATCGGCACGTAGGCGCACAGCGTCTGCCCCCCGCGCACCACCCTGCCGCTGGTCAGCTGGGCGGTGAGCTGCATGGCCTCGGTGAAGCGGGTCGTGGCGGGCACCCGGCGGCGGTTGGCCAGCAGGGCGCGGCGCCACTGGTCCTTCGACCACGCTCGCGTCGCTTCGAGATCGTTGCCCGGGCCTGCCACGCCCCTGAGGTTAGGCTCTGAGTCCATGAGCGCGTCCACCGCATTCTCCACCGCCATCGTGCCCGCAGCCGGGCTGGGCACCCGATTCCTGCCCACCACGAAGGCGGTGCCGAAGGAACTGCTCCCGGTCGTGGACACCCCCGGGATCGAGCACGTGGCCGCCGAGGCCGCGGAGGCGGGCGCGTCGCGCCTGGTCATCGTGACCTCGCCGGGCAAGGAGGCGGTCGCCGACTACTTCGCGCCGCAGCCGGAGCTGGAGGCGACGCTGGCCGAGCGGGGCAAGGACGCGCTGCTGGCCAAGGTGCGCCGGGCGCCCGCGCTGCTGGCCGTGGAGACCGCCACCCAGGCCGAGGCGCTGGGTCTGGGCCACGCCGTCGGCTGCGCCGAGCCGAACCTGCGCCCCGAGGACGAGGCCGTCGCCGTGCTGCTGCCCGACGACCTGGTGCTGCCCACCGGCGTGCTGGCCAGGATGGCGCAGGTGCGCGCGGAGAAGGGCGGCACCGTGCTATGCGCCTTCGACATCCCCAAGGAGCAGATCTCCGCCTACGGCGTGTTCGATGTCGAGGACACCGGCGACGAGGACGTCAAGAAGGTCAACGGCATGGTGGAGAAGCCGCCCGCCGACCAGGCCCCGTCCACCTACGCCGCCGCGGGTCGCTACCTGCTCGACCGGGCGATCTTCGACGCGCTCAAGCGGATCACCCCCGGCGCGGGCGGCGAGCTCCAGCTGACCGACGCGATCGCCCTGCTGATCACCGAGGGCCACCCGGTGCACGTGGTGGTGCACCGCGGCGGGCGCCACGACCTGGGCAACCCCGGCGGGTTCCTGCGCGCCGCCGTGGACTTCGCCCTCGACGACCCGGACTATGGCCCCAGCCTGCTGGAGTGGTTGCGGGCGCGGATCAGCCGGTAGGGGCACCGAGGACAGTACGGGGACGAGCGGATGAGGTCAGTCGACGAGCAACTCGCCAGGGCGCTGGCGGCCGCGGTGCGACCCGCGCCGGTGCGGGTCGCCATCGCGGAGGCGCAGGGCCTGCTGTGCGCGGAGGAGGTCGTGGCCGAGCGCTCGCTGCCCGGCTTCGACCAGGCGGCGGTGGACGGGTACGCGGTGCGCAGCATCGACACCCAGCCCGCGGCCGACGGCGCCGAGGTGCAGCTGCCCGTGGTCGGTGAGATCGCCTCCGGGTCCCGCCAGCCGCGCAGGTTGCAGCCCGGGCAGGCCGTCCGGGTCGCCACCGGCGCCCCGCTGCCCACCCTGGCCGACGCCGTCCTGCCGCTGGGCTTCACCGACGGCCACCACGCGAAGGTCACCGTGCACACCCCGGTGCCGTCGGCGGGCTACGTCCGGCGCACCGGCGAGGACGTGCAGACCGGCGACGTGGCCGTGCGCCGCGGCGCGGTGATCGGCTCCGCGCAGGTGGGCCTGCTCGCCGCGGTGGGCCGGTCGAAGGTGCTGGTCTACCCCAGGCCGCGGGTGTCGGTGATCTCCGTGGGCGACGAGCTGGTCGACGTCGACCGCAGCCCCGGCCAGGGGCAGGTCTACGACGTCAACTCCTACGCGCTGGCCGCCGCGGCCAGGGACGCGGGCGCCGAGGTGAACCGGGTCGGCATCGTCAGCACCGACGTCAAGCGCTTGCGCGAGGTGGTCGAGGGCAGGCTGGCCCAGTCCGAGGTCGTGGTGATCGCGGGCGGGGTCGGCGGCGAGGTGGCCGAGGAGATCCGGTCGGCCATCTCCGAGCTGGGCGACGTCGACATGACCAGGGTGGCCATGCACCCCGGGTCGGTGCAGGGCTTCGGGCGGCTGGGCCCGGACGCGGTGCCGACCTTCCTGCTGCCGGGCAACCCGGTGAGCGCGCTGGTGGTGTTCGAGGTCGTGGTGCGGCCGCTGATCCGGGCCGCCCAGGGCAAGCGCAACCCGCACCGGCGGGTGGTCAGCGCGCGGCTGCTGTCGCCGCTGACCTCCACCAAGGCCCGCCGCGGCTTCCTGCGCGGGCAGCTGCTGCGCGACGAGGCCACCGGCGAGTACCTGGTGCAGCCGCTGGGGATGTCCGGCACGCACCTGCTGACCTCGCTGGCCGAGGCGAACTGCCTGATCCTGGTCGACGAGGACACCGTGGAGGTCGCCGTCGGGCACGAGGTGCAGGTCAGCTTCCTGGCGCAGCGTGGATAACCAGCACCCCCTCGGCCGCCACCCCGGCTGGCCCGCCAAGCTCGGCCCGCTGCGGGTCAAGGCCGGTCAGGTCGCCCTCCGCCCGCCCCGGCTGCTCGACGGCGGGGCGTGGAGCCGGGCCCGCCTGCGCGACCAGGCGCACCTGGAGAACTGGGAGCCCACGGCGCCGGGCACCTGGGCCGACCGCAACGCGCCCTTCGCCTGGCCGGGCCAGTGGTCGGCGCTGCGCTCGCTGGCCCGGCGCGGCATGTCCCTGCCGTTCGTGATCACCGTCGACGGCGAGCTGGCGGGGCAGCTGACCGTGGGCAACGTCGTGCGCGGGTCGCTGTGCTCGGCGTGGGTGGGCTACTGGGTGGCGAGCACCGCGGTGTCGGGCGGCGTGGCGACGGCGGCGGTGGCCCTCGCGGTCGACCACTGCTTCAGCCGCGCGGGCCTGCACCGGCTGGAGGCCACCGTCCGCCCGGAGAACGGCCCCAGCCTGCGGGTCCTGGCCAAGCTCGGCTTCCGCGAGGAGGGGTTGTTCCGGCGCTACCTCGACGTCGCCGGGGATTGGCGCGACCACGCCTGCCTGGCGCTGACCACCGAGGACGTGCCGAACGGCCTGGTCAACCGGCTGGTCGCGGACGGCGGCGCCGCCTGGGCGTGAGCCGGGCCACTGGCGAAAGTTAATTGTTTGTCCAGAACCGTTACGGGGAATGGTCCACCTCCGACAACCCGAACGGGTGAGTAGCTCCGGCGCGCCTCCGCCACGCGTGTGACTGTTGTGACTAACGTGGCTCACGAAGTCCTCGGAGCGGTTCAGGGGAGGTGCCGGGCATGCCGAGTTCTCTGATCGTGGTCGCCCTCGTGGTCGCGTGGCTCGTCGTGCTCGTCCCGATGGTCGTGCGCAAGCGCCAGGAGATCGCCAGGACGGCGGACTCCGCGCTCGCGGCGCGCGTCGTGCGCAGCGGCGCGGCGGCCCCCGACCACCCCGCGGCGGAGGAGGGCAGGCCCGTGACCGCGCTGGAACCCGAGGACGACGGCTTCACCTACACCGACGACTTCTCCGACGACCCGGCCGAGGACGAGCCCCCCGCGCACCCGCGCAGGCACCGCCCCGGCCGCGGCGGCTTCGACCCGGAGGCGGCCGCCCGCGCCGCGAAGGCCAAGTACGCCTTCCGCCAGCGCGTCGTGCTGCTGATGATCCTCGCCGCCGTGCTGACCCTCGTCGGCGCCATCGCCCTCACCGGCCTGCTGTGGTGGGCCCACGGCCTGCTCGACGCCGCCCTGGTCGGCTACCTGAGCTACCTGCGCCGCCAGGTCCGCATCGAGGAGGACATCCGCCAGCGCCGCCAGGCCAGGATGACCGCCGCCCTCGCCGCCCGCCGCTCGCACGCCCACCCCGTCGAACCCGAGGACACCGACGACGAGGCCGACGACCCCGACTCCGAGTACGAGGAACCCCGCCGCACCCCCGTCCAAGCCGTCCCCCGAGCCGTCCACCCCGGCGCCACCGCCGTCGACCTCGACGACGAAGACCCCTGGTTCGACGACCTCGACGACGCCCCGTCCCTCCCCTACCGCCGCGCCGTCGGCGAGTAGGACCCCCGGTTTCACCCCGGTGCTCGCCCCCTGATACTCTTTGCGAGCACCACCAAGGGGCTGTAGCGCAGTTGGTAGCGCGTCTCGTTCGCATCGAGAAGGTCAGGGGTTCGATTCCCCTCAGCTCCACGCACGACGGGCGATCCGTGTCCACGGAAAACGTGGACCTGGGTCGTCCGTTTTTCGTTCTGGGGGGCGACCCCCCAGACCCCCACGGTGCGGTGGGTGCGGAACCAGCGTGAAGGCCAGGGGAGTGGGTGCGGCTGCGCCGCGACAGGTGGTGCGGCTGCGCCGCGACAAGTGGGTGCGGCGTTGGGTGGGATGAGTGGGCGAGGTGGGGTGGGGTTGTTCTGGAGGTAAGGGGCTACGGGAGTGGCGGCCCGGCTACCCAGGTGCTCGATGGGGTGGTTGTGCTTGGTCGGGGGAGGCGATCATGTGCTACCCAAACGGGACGGGCGGGCGTCTTTTCAGCCCGCCTTTTCCCGCCCGACAGCACATGATCGCCGCAGGGGCCCCGACCAAGCGCAACCACCGCATCGAGCCGCACCAAGAAATCGCGGGCTTTTCCGATCGGCTGGAGGTCGATGAGCCGACCGGACTCAGGGTGTGCGTAGGCGGTTTCGGTGGGCTGTGGCTTGGGGGCGGCGGGGGTCGTAGCGGGGGAGGGTGTCGAGGAGGGTTTCCCAGACTTCCAGGTCTTCCGCGGCCGCGGGGTTGTGGGCGTAGGTCCACAGGTCCTCGGCGTCGCCCGCGGTGAGGAGGGTTTGGCGGAGGGCTGCTTCCAGTTCGTTGCGGTGGTCCCGGATCAGGGGGGCGTCGGAGCGGGGGAGCAGGGGGCCCGCTGCGGCGGCTGTGCGGAGGTCTGTCCGAAGCAGGTTCGGCAGGTCCAGGAAGTCGGCGTGCACCTCGGCGGCCAGGCGGTACGGGCGGGTCTTGATGACGTCGTTGCCCAGGGCGGTGCGGAGGCGGTGGACCTCGGCCCGCGCGGTGACGGGGTTCCCGGTCTCGCCGTGCAGGGCCAGGGTCAGCTGTTCGGCGGTCATGCCCGCCGGGTTCAGGGCCAGGGCGGTCAGGATCTCGGCGTGGCGGGGGGACAGCGGCTGTTCGCGTCCGTCCACTGTGACCACCGGGTGGGTGGCGCCGAGGAAGCGCAGGCGGAGGGCGGGCTTGCGGGGGGCCACCCGGGTGCCGCCGGAGAGGCGGAACAGGTAGCCCTCCTCCAGCTCCTCCAGCACCCCCTCGCGGCCGTCCGGCAGGGACAGGGCGCCGGGGCGGGTGGTGAGGCGCTCGGGGAGGCGGTCGCAGGACTCCATGGCGATGACGCGGCCGGTGGGGGAGAGCAGGGCGGCGCCGCGCAGGCCGAGCAGGTGGGGGAGGTTGCGCCTGCGCAGCTGCTCGTCGCGCGCGGTCATCCGGACGCGCAGCTGGCCCTCGGCGAGCTGGGCGGCCGCGGTGACCAGGGCGAGGGTGGCCGGGTGGCGGGTGCGCAGCGGGCCGGTGACGTCGATGGCGCCGAGCACCGCGCCGGTGTCGGGGTCGTGCACCGGGGCGGCGGCGCAGGTCCAGGCGTGGATGGTGCGCACGAGGTGCTCGGCGGAGTGGATCTGCACCGGGCGGTCGACGGCCAGGGTGGTGCCCATGGCGTTGGTGCCCATGGCGTCCTCGCTCCAGCTGGTGCCCTCGGCCAGGCCCACGCTGTCGGCGAGGCGGCAGACGTCGGCCTGGCCCTCGCGCCAGAGGATGCCGCCGTCGGCGTCGGTGACGATCATCAGGTGCATGGCCTCGTCGGCGATGCTGACCAGGGTGGAGCGCAGGACCGGCAGCACCTCGGCCAGCGGGTGCGCCGCGCGCCGCTCGCGCAGCTCGTCGGCGGCGTAGACCAGCGGCGGGACGTGGCCGTCGGGGTCCACCCCGCCCGCCAGCGACCGGCGCCAGGAGTCCGACACGACCGCGCGCGGCTGCGCGGGGGCTGGTCCCCCGCTGAGCACGGCGTCGTGCACGCGCGCCATCAAGCGCGCGTACTCCTCGGGATCTGTCATCCCCTCGATGATGCGTCCCCCCTGGTCGGTCCGGCAACCGCGGGTCCGCTGCAACGTGGCTGCAACGTTGCCGACCATAACGTGTCCGGCATCACTCTCCACCACTGATGCGGGAGGCTTGGATGAGCACCTTCGCGGTCCCCGGGGCGGACGGCAGCGTCGTCAGCTTCGAGGCGAGGTACGACCACTACATCGGCGGGGAGTACGTGCCGCCCGCGAAGGGGCAGTACTTCGAGAACCCGTCCCCGGTCACCGGCCAGGTGTTCTGCGAGGTCGCCCGGGGCACCGCCGAGGACGTCGAGAAGGCGCTCGACGCCGCGCACGGCGCCGCGGCGGCGTGGGGCCGGACCTCGGCGGCGGAGCGGGCGAACATCCTCAACAAGATCGCCGACCGGATGGAGGAGAACCTCGAGGCCCTCGCGGTGGCCGAGACCTGGGACAACGGCAAGGCCGTGCGCGAGACGTTGGCCGCCGACATCCCGCTGGCCATCGACCACTTCCGCTACTTCGCCGGTGCCGTGCGCGGGCAGGAGGGCGGGATCTCCGAGATCGAGGACGGGCTGATCGCCTACCACTTCCACGAGCCGCTGGGCGTGGTCGGGCAGATCATCCCGTGGAACTTCCCCATCCTCATGGCGGTGTGGAAGCTCGCCCCGGCGCTGGCCGCGGGCAACGCGGTGGTGCTCAAGCCCGCCGAGCAGACCCCGGCCTCGATCCACGTGCTGCTGTCGTTCATCGGCGACCTGCTGCCCGCGGGCGTGCTCAACGTCGTCAACGGCTTCGGCGTGGAGGCGGGCAAGCCGCTGGCGTCCTCGCCGCGGATCCGCAAAATCGCCTTCACGGGGGAGACGACGACCGGGCGGCTGATCATGCAGTACGCCTCGGAGAACATCATCCCGGTGACCCTGGAGCTCGGCGGCAAGAGCCCCAACATCTTCTTCGACGACGTGGCGGCCGCCAACGACGCCTTCTACGACAAGGCGCAGGAGGGCTTCACGATGTTCGCCCTCAACCAGGGCGAGGTCTGCACCTGCCCGTCGCGGGCGCTCATCCAGTCCGGCATCTACGACCAGTTCCTCGCCGACGTCACCAAGCGCACCGAGGCGATCAAGCAGGGCAACCCGCTCGACACCGCCACCACGATGGGCGCGCAGGCCTCCAACGACCAGCTGGAGAAGATCCTGTCCTACATCGACATCGGCAAGCAGGAGGGCGCCAAGGTGCTCACCGGCGGCGCGCGGGCCGAGCTCGACGGCGACCTCGCGGGGGGCTACTACGTCCAGCCCACCATCTTCGAGGGCGACAACAAGATGCGGATCTTCCAGGAGGAGATCTTCGGCCCGGTCGTCTCGGTCACCCGGTTCGACGACTACGCCGACGCCATCAAGATCGCCAACGACACCCTCTACGGCCTCGGCGCCGGGGTGTGGTCGCGCAACGGCAACACCGCGTACAAGGCGGGCCGGGAGATCCAGGCGGGCCGGGTGTGGGTGAACAACTACCACGCCTACCCCGCGCACGCGGCCTTCGGCGGCTACAAGCAGTCCGGCATCGGCCGGGAGAACCACAAGATGATGCTCGACCACTACCAGCAGACCAAGAACCTGCTGGTCAGCTACTCGGACAACGCCCTCGGGTTCTTCTGATGGTCGACCGGGTCACCTACACCCCGGAGGCGGCTGAGCTGCTCCGCCGCCTCCGGGAGTCCCACGGGCCGCTGATGTTCCACCAGTCCGGCGGGTGCTGCGACGGCAGCGCGCCGATGTGCTACCCGGCGGGGGAGTTCCGCACGGGCGGCTCGGACGTGCTGCTGGGCGAGCTGGCGGTGGAGGGCGTGGCGGAGAAGGTGCCCTTCTGGATGTCGGCGTCGCAGTTCGAGTACTGGAAGCACACCGCGCTCACCGTCGACGTGGTGAAGGGGCGGGGCTCCGGCTTCTCCCTGGAGGCACCCGAGGGCGTGCGGTTCCTGATCAGGTCGCGGCTGCTCACCGAGGACGAGATGCGGGAGCTGTCGCTGCTGTGAGACCGCCCCGGTGCGGCTCGGTTGGGGCGCACCGACCACCGCACCGGGGCACCCGCGCGGGCGCGTGCGGCGCTGGTGGGAACGCGGGCCGGGGAATTACCCGGCGGGCACGTTCGTTGAGGTGGGTGCAAGGCACCGACACGAGGAGGCCCCAGTGGCAACGGTCGAGCTGACCACCGAGAACTTCGACGAGGTCGTGGGCGGTGGCGACACCGTGCTCGTGGACTTCTGGGCGTCCTGGTGCGGCCCGTGCCGCCAGTTCGCCCCGGTCTTCGACGCCGCCTCGGACAAGCACGCCGACGTGGTGTTCGCCAAGGTCGACACCGAGGCCCAGCAGGCGCTGGCCCAGGCCTTCGGCATCTCCTCGATCCCGACGGTGATGGCCGTGCGCGAGGGCGTGGTGCTCTACCAGCAGCCGGGCGCGCTGCCCGCGCCCGCGCTGGAGGACCTGATCACCCAGGTCAAGGCCGTCGACATGGCCGAGGTCAAGGCCAAGGTCGCGGAGGCGCAGGCCGCCGCCGAGCAGGCCGAGTAGCCCCCGCGGACCACCGCTCCCACCACGCGGCAGCCCCCGACCGGCCGGTCGGGGGCTGCTCCGCGTCCGGGGTGCGCCCGGCAGGTCCTAGGGTGGGCGGCATGGGGGACGCCATCGGTCGACGGCTGCTCCGGCCGGGCGTCGTCGCCGTCGTGGCGGTGGCCCTCGTCGGGTTCGCCACGCACGCGTGGCTGACCGGCCGCGGGCTCGGCGTGGACAGCTCGATCTACCGGGCGGGCGCGCTGACCTACCTGCGCGGCCAACCGCTGTACGCGCCGCTGACCACCGGTGAGCCGTGGGCGCCCGCGCTGCCGTTCACCTACCCGCCCATCGCGGCGATCCTGTTCACCCCGCTGACCCTCGTGCCCGCGCAGCTCGGCTGGGCGCTGCTGGCCGGGCTGTCGCTGGCCTCCCTGGCGGTGCTGCTGCTGGTGAGCCTGCCGCGCGGCACCGCCGCGTGGCAGGTGGCGCTGGTCGCCGCCGTCGCCGTGGTGCTGGAGCCGGTGTGGCGCTCGCTCGCGCTGGGCCAGGTCAACCTGCCGCTGGCCGCGCTGGTGGCCGTCGACGTGCTCGTGCTGCGCGGCAGGCCCGCCGCCGGGGTGCTCACCGGGGTGGCCGCGGCGGTCAAGCTCACCCCGCTGATCTTCGTCGCGCACCTGGCGCTGACCCGGCGGTGGGCGGACGCCGGCCGGGCGCTGGCCACCTTCGCCGGGCTCAACCTGCTCGCCGCGCTCGCGCTGCCCGGCGACACCTGGTCGTTCTGGACCGACGCGCTCGTCGACGGCAACGACGCCACCACCAACTCCTGGATCGGCAACCAGTCGGTGAACGGGCTGCTCCAGCGGCTCACCGGCGAGGGCGGCCCGGCCCTGCCGGTGTGGCTGGCCGTCAGCGCGGTCGTGCTGGCGCTCGCCGCGGCGGCGGTGCGCGTGCTGGAGCGCGGTGGGGACGCCCTCGGCGCGCTGCTGGTGACCGCGTTCGCCGGGCTGCTGGTGAGCCCGGTCAGCTGGACCCACCACTGGGTGTGGCTGGTCCCGCTGGCCGGGTGGCTCGTGCGGCGCGGGCACCCGCTGCTGCTGGCACCGCTCGCGGCCCTGTTCACCGGGTGGGAGTACGCGCTCACCCCCAGCGGGGCGAAGGTGGAGCTGACCTGGCACGGGTGGCAGCTGCTGCTCGGCAACGCCTATGTCCTGATCGGACTCGCGCTGGTGCCCGCGGTGGCCACCCTGGTGCTGTGCCGCCGGTCCCGGCGTGGTGAGGTGGGGGCCGACACCGGGTGAAGGAGTGGGCGCATGGCCGAGCTGACCGTGGACGTGGCAGTCGTGGGACTCGGGCCGGGCGGCGAGGCGCTCGCGGCGCGGCTGGCGGAGGCGGGGCTGTCCGTCGTCGGCGTCGAGGAGCGGCTGGTCGGCGGGGAGTGCCCGTACTACGCCTGCGTGCCCACCAAGATCATGATCCGGGCGGCGGACGCGCTGGCCGAGGCGCGCCGGGCCGGGCAGCTGGCGGGCACCGTGAGCGTCAGCCCGGACTGGGCGCCGGTCGCCGGGCGCATCCGCGACGAGGCCACCGCCGACTGGGACGACCAGGCCGCGGTCGACCGGCTCGTCGGCTCGGGGGCGCGGTTCCTGCGCGGCACGGGAAAGATCACCGGAACGGGTGAGCTGACCGTCACCGGCCCCGACGGCACCACCGTCGTCACCGCCACCAAGGGCATCGTGCTCAACACCGGCACCGCCCCGGCCGTGCCGCCCATCCCGGGCCTAGCCGACGGGCCCGTGTGGACCAACCGGGAGGCCGTGCAGGCCCTGGCGGTGCCCGAGTCGCTGGTCGTCATCGGCGGCGGGCCGGTCGGCTGCGAGTTCGCCCAGGTCTTCGCCCGCTTCGGCGCCCAGGTCACCCTGTTGCAGTCCAACGCCCGGCTGCTGCCGCAGGACGAGCCGGAGGCGGGCGAGCTGCTCGCGGAGCGCCTGCGCGCCGACGGCGTCGACGTCCGCACCGGGGTCAAGATCACCCGCGCGACCCACCACGACGGTTCGGTGACCCTCGACATCGACGGTGGCGAGCCCGTCACCGCCGCCACGGTCCTGGTCGCCGCGGGCCGCAAGACCGACATGGCCGCCCTGGGCCTGGGCGTGTACGGCCTGGACGAGTCGGCCAAGGGCCCGACCGTCGACGACCGCATGCGCGCCGCCGAGGGCCTGTGGGCCATCGGGGACATCGCGGGCAAGGGCGCCTTCACCCACATGTCGATGTACCAGGCCGCCATCGCGGGCGACGACATCCTGGGGCAGGACACCAAGGCCGACTACCGCGCCGTCCCCCGCGTCACCTTCACCGACCCCGAGGTCGGCGCGGTCGGGCTCACCGAGGCCCAGGCGCGCGAGGCGGGCCTGACCGTGCGCACCGGCACCACGCAGATCCCGGCGTCCTCGCGCGGCTTCATCCACAAGCTCGGCAACGAGGGCCTGATCAAGCTCGTCGAGGACGCCGACCGCGGCGTGCTCGTCGGCGCCACCGCGATGGGCCCCGGCGGCGGCGAGGTCCTGGGCGCGCTGGCCGTGGCCGTCCACGGCGAGGTCCCGGTGGACACCCTGCGCGGCATGATCTTCGCCTACCCCACCTTCCACCGCGCCATCGAATCGGCCTTGGCGGACCTGCGCTCCTGATGCTCGCCGCCGCCGTCCCCCTCCTCACCTGCCCCCACTGCGGCGCGGACCTCACCCTCACCGACCGCACCCTGCGCTGCCCCGCCCACCACTCCTTCGACATCGCCCGCCAGGGCTACGTCAGCCTCCTGCGCGGCGCGGCCCCCTTCACCGGTGACACCCCGGAGATGGTGGCCGCCCGCGTCGACTTCCTCGGCGCGGGCCACTACGCCCCGATCGCCTCGGCGCTCACCCGGGTGACCCCCGGCGAGGGGTGCGTGGTCGACCTGGGGGCGGGGACGGGCTACTACCTGTCCACGGTGCTGGAGTCCTTGCCCGACCGGGTGGGGTTGGCGCTGGACGTGTCCAAGCACGCCCTCCGCCGGGCGGCCCGCGCCCACCCGCGCGTGGGCGCGGTGGTGTGCGACGCGTGGCAGCCGCTGCCCGTGCGGAGCGGGTGCGCGGGGCTGGCGCTGAACGTGTTCGCGCCGCGCAACGCCCCGGAACTGCACCGGGTGCTGGGGGCGGACGGGGTGCTGGCGGTGGTGGCGCCCACGCCGCGGCACCTCGGGGAGCTGGTGGGGGCGTTGGGGCTGCTGAAGGTGGGGGAGGGCAAGCGGGAGGGGATCGACGCGAAGCTGGCTGGGTTGTTCGAGGTGGTGGGGGAGGAGTTGGTGGAGTTCCCGATGCGGTTGACGGCGGGGGAGGTGGGGGCGTTGGTGGGGATGGGGCCCAGCGCGTTCCACGGGGTGGAGGTGGGGGCGGTGGGGGACGAGGTGGCGGTGACCGCGTCGGTGGGTGTGACGGTGTATCGGAAGGCGGGGTAGCTGGCGCTGGGGCGCTACTGCCGAGGGGTCTCTGCTTGTGCAGAGGGTCCAGTGCAGAGCAGAAGATTCGGGATTTTGGGGCTGGTTGCGTCGTGCTCCGGTTCTTTGGGGAGCGAGTTGGCGGGGTGGCCGGGTGCTCGGGAGGAGTGGCTGTTGGGTGGGGGAAGAGCCGCGGGGTGGGAAGCGCGGCTGGGTGGGGGTGACCCTGGGGTCAGCGCATGGGCTTGGTGCGGTCGGCCTCGTCGATGTCCTTGCGGCGGACTATCTGGGTGACGGGGCCAGTTTCGGTGTGGCCTTCCCGGGCGAGCCAGTCGCTGAGGTCTCGGGCGACGGCCTTGAGGGTGGGGCGGTGGGCGGGGTCGGCGTCGAGGGAGGCGGTGAGGAGGCGGCGGTGGGCGCTGCCGAGGGGGAGTTGGGTGAGGGGGTCGCCCTTGGCGGCGGCCATGAGGGCTTGCATGGCGTTCTCGCGGGTGCCCCGCGGGGGGTGGCCGGTGAGGGCGTAGCTGACGGTGGCGGCCAGCTGCCAGGCGTCGGAGGAGGGGGTGGCGTTGGCGCCCGCGGCGGTCTCGGAGGCGAGGAAGTCGGGGGTGCCGACCATCATGCCGGTGGCGGTGAGGGTGGAGTCGCCCTTGGAGCGGGCGATGCCGAAGTCGATCAGGTGGGCGTTGCCCTCCGGGTCGATGATGACGTTGGAGGGCTTCACGTCGCGGTGCAGGACGCCCTTGGCGTGGGCGGCGGACAGGGCGCCCGCCATGGTGATCCAGAGGCGGGCGGCGGCGACGTCGTCGAGCGGGCCGCCCTTGGTGACGCGGTCGGCCAGGGGCTGGCCCTCGATGTACTCCATGACCAGGCCGAGGCCGTCGTGCTCGGAGACGATGTCGTACACGCGCACGCAGTTGGGGTGGTGCACCGCGGCCAGCGCGCGGGCCTCGCGCAGCATCCGCTCCTCGGTCTCGGCGTCGGGGGCGTGCGCCATCTTCACCGCGACCGTGCGGTCGAGCTGGGTGTCCACGCACAGCCACACCGTGCCGAAGCCGCCCGCGCCCAGCTGGCGGACGCGGCGGAACCGACCGCCGGAGGGCTTGATCGGCGGGGGTGGGGGCTGCTGGCCGCGCGGGGTGAACGGCAGCGGGCCCGGGTCGGCGGCCAACCGGGCCAGGGCGGCGCGGTCGGGCTGCGGCTCGGCCCTGGTCGGGGGCACCGGCGGGCGCGGGGGCTGACCGGTGGGGGGCTGGTAGGGCGGGGGGCGGCGCACCGACTGCTGCGGCGGCGGCACGTACTTCTGCACCGGCTGCTGCTGGCGCGGCGGCTGGTAGGGCGGCTGGCCCGACTGCCTGCCGGAGCGCTCCGGGGAGTCCTGCCCGGCCGCCTTGTACTGCTGCTCGATGGTCGACCAGCTGGGCGCGCCGATGACGTAGACCGGGATCAGGCCCAGCACGCTGATCGGCAGGAACCCGCCCCACAGGTAGGCCAGGGTGTTGGCCTCCACCGGCAGGCTGGCGACCACGAGCAGCGCGAACGGGATCCACACGAACCGGCTCGGCCACATCGGGCCGCGGCGGAACGCGGCCCGGGCCTGGAGCCAGACGAACAGCGCGCAGAGCACCGGCAGGGCGACCAGCACGGCCAGCCGCAGCAGGTACATCGGCAGCGCCTCGTGCGGGTAGAACAGCACCTCGTAGGCGTTGGCGCGGCCGCCGAGGTACTCCGCCTGCGAGCCGATGCACTGCTCCTCGCCGAACGAGGCCAGCTCGGCCTGCGTCAGCGGCACCGGCTCACCCCGGTGGATGGCGCCGAACACGGCGTTGACGCCGTTGAACAGCAGCCACGGGAACAGGAAGACCACCACGAACCCGATGCCGCCGAACACGCCGAGGGTCACCGGGTTGTAGGTGTTGCCGGTGCCCTTGCGGACCAGCGCGATCGCCAGCGAGGCGAGCACCGGCAGCAGCGCCACCAGCGCACCGGCCGTCGCGGTCGCCCACACCCAGTCGCCCGGGCACAGCCCGGGGCCGAAGATGCTGTGCGCGAGGGACAGCAGCGAAGCCGCTAGTTCCAGCACCGCGTCCACCAGCTCCTCTCTCGTGCGGTCGTCCCGCCCATCCGAGCAGGGCGCCGTGGTCCACGTCCCAGGGTATGTCGACCTGTGACCGGATCGCGCCGTTCGGCACCCCGTTGTCCACAGGACGCCGGACGGCCCACCCGGGTTCCGCCGACTTGTCCACAGGCCCGCGCCGGGGGTGGGCGCGCGGCCCGCGCCGGTGGCAGGGTCGGTACCAGCGAGGTCGACCCCGGTCACGGGGTTGATCCCGGTGGCAAGGTATCGAACAGGCCCCGGTGCGGAGCCCGCGGGCGCCCGGTCCCCGGACCGGGTCACGACGGCGTGAGCGGGAGGTCCCCATGGGCGGGTACGCGGAAGCGCACCGGCGGAGCCTGGCCGACCCCGAGGGGTTCTGGCTGGAGGCGGCGCGGGCGGTCGACTGGGACCGGCCGCCCACCACGGCGCTCGACGCCTCGGCCGCGCCCTTCTACCGCTGGTTCCCCGACGGGGTGCTCAACACCTGCCACAACGCCCTGGACCGGCACGTCGCCGCCGGTCGCGGCGACCAGGTGGCGCTGGTCTACGACTCGCCCGTGACCGGCGCCAAAGCCCGGTTCACCTACGCCGAGCTGCTGGACCAGGTCGCGCGGTTCGCCGGGGTGCTGCAGGGCCTGGGCGTGGTCAAGGGCGACCGGGTCGTGGTCTACATGCCGATGGTGCCGCAGGCCGTGGTCGCCATGCTGGCCTGCGCGCGGCTGGGCGCGGTGCACTCGGTGGTCTTCGGCGGGTTCGCCCCGCGCGAGCTGGCCGGGCGCGTCGAGGACGCCAAGCCCAAGGTCGTCGTGGCCGCGACCTGCGGGGTCGAGCCCACCAGGGTCGTGGAGTACCGGCCGATCATCACCGCGGCGCTGGAGCTCACCGAGCACCAGCCCGAGCGGGTGGTGCTGCTCCAGCGCGAGCAGGCCAGGACCGAGCCGCTGCCCGGCGACCTGGACTGGGACGAGGCGATGGCGAGGGCCACCCCGGTCGGCTGCGTCCCGGTCGCGGCCACCGACCCGCTCTACGTCCTCTACACCTCCGGGACCACCGGCAAGCCCAAGGGCGTCGTGCGCGACAACGGCGGGCACGCGGTCGCGCTGGCCTGGTCGATGGCCAACGTCTACGACGTCGGGGCCGGTGAGGTGATGTGGACGGCCTCCGACGTGGGCTGGGTCGTCGGCCACTCCTACATCGTCTACGGCCCGCTGCTGGCCGGGGCGACGACGGTGCTCTACGAGGGCAAGCCGGTCGGCACCCCGGACGCGGGCGCCTTCTGGCGGGTGATCTCCGAGACCGGCGCCAAGGTGCTGTTCACCGCCCCCACCGCGTTCCGGGCCATCAAGCGGGTCGACCCGGAGGCCGCCGAACTGGGCAACCACGACCTGGGCGGGTTCCAGGCGCTGTTCCTCGCCGGGGAGCGGCTGGACCCGGAGACCTACCACTGGGCCTCGGAGAAGCTGGGGGTGCCGGTGGTCGACCACTGGTGGCAGACCGAGACGGGGTGGCCGATCTGCGCGAACCCGCGCGGGCTGGAGCCGCTGCCGCTCAAGCCGGGGTCGCCGAGCGTGCCGGTGCCCGGCTACGACGTGCGGGTGCTCGACGCGTCCGGCGCCGAGCTGCCCGCGGGCGAGGAGGGCGCCATCGTCGTCACGCTGCCCCTGCCGCCGGGCGCGCTGCCGACGCTGTGGGGCGACGACCAGCGCTTCCGCGAGTCGTACCTCAGCGCGTTCGACGGGTACTACCTCACCGGCGACGGCGGGTTCATCGACGAGGACGGGTACGTCTTCGTCATGGGCCGCACCGACGACGTGATCAACGTCGCGGGCCACCGGCTGTCCACCGGGTCGATGGAGGCCGTGCTGGCCGCGCACCCCGCGGTGGCCGAGTGCGCGGTGATCGGCGTGCACGACCAGCTCAAGGGGCAGCTGCCGCGCGGGTTCGTGGTGCTCAAGGCCGGGGTGGAGGTCGACCGGGAGCAGCTGCGCGCGGAGCTGGTGGCCGCGGTGCGGCGGGAGATCGGGGCGGTGGCCGCGTTCCGGGACGTCTCCGTCGTCGACGGGCTGCCCAAGACCAGGTCGGGCAAGATCCTGCGCAAGACGATGCGCTCGATCGCCGACGGCCGCGACGAGCCGGTGCCCTCCACCATCGAGGACCCGGCCGTGCTCGACGCGCTGCGCGGCGTGCTGCGCGGCGGCCCCACGCCGTGACGCCGACCCGGACGGAGGTGCCCGGTGCACCGCAGGCAGGTCGACTCGACGGTGATCGCCTCGATCGCCTACGACGCGACGACCGGCACGCTGGAGGTGGAGTTCCACAGCGGGCGGGTCTACCGCTACCTCGACGTGCCCAAGCAGCTGTACTGGCGGTTCGCCTCCGCGGACAGCTGCGGCACCTTCTTCAACGAGGAGGTCCGCGACCGGTTCACCGAGGAGAAGGTGCGCTGAGCCCACCCCCGGACCCGGCTCGGTGGACAGCCGGGCCGTTCCCCGGGCACCCTGGGGTGGACGGCGACCCGACGAGCAGTGAAGGGCCGAGGCGAGGACCCGAGGTGGACACGCGACCCCCGCAGGACGGACGAGACCCCCGCGCACCGCGCCCCCGCCCGCCGCGCGGGCCGTTCGACGCGCCCGACCCCGAGGCCCCCACCCAGCTCGGCATCGACCCCGACGCCGTCCCGCGCATCCGCAGGCCGCGCACCAAGGTGCTCCCGGTCGAGCAGCGCCGCGGCCCCGACCTGGCCGCCTACCTCGGGTTGGCGCTGATGGTCCCGGCGTCGATCAGCAGCCTGGTGGTGATGGCGCTCATCGGATCGATCGCCTGGCCCGCGCAGGCCTGGGTCATCCCGGTGCTGTGGGTGGTGTCGGGCGCGGTCGTCCTCATCCCCGCGTTCGACTCGCTGCTCGCGCGCAGGCTGTTCTCGATGCGCGAGCCCTCCGCCCGCGACCTGCAGCGGCTGGAGCCCGCGTGGCAGTCGGTGTGCCGGACCGCCGGGGTCAACCCGGACCGCTACCGGCTGTGGATCGAGGGCTCGCAGGGGCTGAACGCCTTCGCCGCGGGCGGGCGGACCGTGGCCGTCACCCGCCGGGCGCTGGAGCTGCCGCCGCCGATGCTGGAGGCCGTGCTGGCGCACGAGCTGGGCCACCACGTGCACGGGCACGCGCGGGTGTCGCTGCTGGGCTGGTGGTACTCGCTGCCCGCCCGCGGCGCGATCCTGCTGGTGGGGCTGGTGGCCAAGGGCATCCTGGCCGTGGGGCGGTCGTTCTCCCGGCACGGCGGGGCGGCCGTGGCGCTCGCCTCGGTGCTGCTGGTGCTGCTGCTGGCCGCGGCCGTGGTGTTCCTCAACCCGTGGCTGCTGCTGATCCCGGTCATGGCGCCGGTGATGGCGGCCGTGGCGCGGGCGGGGGAGTACCGGGCTGACCAGGCCGCCGCGTCGCTGGGGTACGGGGTGGCGTTGCAGGACTTGTTGAAGGGGTGGGTCGCGGGGTCCGGCGGGGAGAAGCGGACCTGGCGGGCGCGCGTGTTGGCGTCGCACCCCGCGGCGGTGGACCGGGTTCGTCGTCTGCGGGGGTGACGAGGGGTCGGCTCGCCTTCGGCTTCGGTGTTGAGCATCGGGCTTCGCCCGATCTTCCCGGGATTCGGGGGGCGGGCTCGATGCGGTGGTTGCGCTTGGTCGGGGCCCCTACGGCGATCATGTGCTGCGGGCGGGGAAAAGGCGGGCTGGAAAGACGCCCGCCCGTCCCGTTGGGTAGCACATGATCGCCTCCCCCGACCAAGCACAACCACCCCATCGAGCAGGGGCTTGGCCGGGCTTCCTGCTGCGTGGGGTTTGCGTTGGGGGAAAGGCCGAGGGGTGGGATTGGGGAGCGGGCTGTTGGTGATGGGGGTTAGCGGAGGGCGAAGGTGCGGCGGTATTCCTGGGGGGCCACGCCGACGTGCTTCTGGAAGTGGTGGCGCATGAGGGCGGCGGTGCCGAAGCCGGTGTGGTCGGCGACCTCGTCGAGTGTGAGGGCGGTGTCCTCCAGGAGGCGGCGGGCGTGGAGGACGCGTTGGGTGGTGAGCCACTTGAGGGGGGTGGTGCCGGTCTCGGCGACGAAGCGGCGGGCGAAGGTGCGTTCGGACATGGTGGCGCGCTTGGCGAGGTCGGCGACGGTGTGGGGAGTGCGCAGGTTCTGCTGGAGCCACGTGAGGACGGGGGCGAGGCTCTCGGCGTGGCACTCCGGGACGGGGAGGTCGATGAACTGGCGCTGGCCGCCGTCGCGCTGCGGGGGGACGACCATGCGGCGGGCGATGGTGGTGGCGGCCGCGGAGCCGATCTCGCGGCGGACCAGGTGCAGGCAGGCGTCGATGCCCGCGGCGGTGCCCGCGCTGGTGATGATGCTGCCCGCGTCGACGAACAGGACGTCCGGGTCGATGGCGGCGGCGGGGAAGCGGTCGGCCAGTTCGGCGGCGTGGCGCCAGTGGGTCGTGCAGGCCAGGCCGTCGAGCAGGCCCGCGGCGCCGAGGACGAAGGCGCCGCTGCACACCGACAGCAGGGTGGCGCCCCGGGCGTGCGCGCGGCGCAGGGCGTCGAGGACCGCGGGTGGGTACTCGTCGCGGACGGTGGCGGCGGGCACGCCGATCAGGTCGACGTCCGCCAGCGCGTCCAGCCCCAGGTCCGGGACCACCCGCAGGCCGCCGGTGGTGCGCAGGGGGGCGCCCGGGACCTCCCCGACCACGCGGAAGTCGACCAGCGGGACGCCCTCGTCGCGGCGGTCGATGCCGAAGACCTCGCAGAGCACGCCGAACTCGAACGCGGCGAAGTCGTCGATGAGCAGGGCGGCGGCGGAGCGGAGCATGCCGACAGCGTAGGTGGCAGGATTTTGCGGGGCAAGGTCGGTCCTGCCACTGGTGGCAGTATTTGATTCAGCGGAGCATTGCTGCCATGACTCCGGTACTGCTCTCCCTCGCCCTGTTCGCCCTGGTCCTGTGGCTGCTCAGCCGCGCGGACACCGACCTCACCCGCGCGCCGCTGGCGGGCCCGACCCACCTGGAGGACCGCGACACCGCCCGCGTGGTGGCCGAGCTGCGCAGCCGCGAGCCCCGGCCCGCGCCGCCCGCGCCCGCCCACCGCCGCCCGGTCAGCGCCAGGACGGCAGCCACAGCTCGGCCTGCCACCGGCTCTCGGTGATCGGGTCGCCGTTGAGCACCGGCCACAGCCAGGCGAAGTTGGCCACCACGGCCCCGACGTACAGCGCCACCAGCAGCAGCCCGGTGCCGCGCCGCTCCACCCCGGCGCGCGCGGCGCCGAGCACCTGCCCCAGGCACAGCGTGATGCCCAGGACCAGGAACGCCGCCATCGGCGTGGCGTAGAAGAAGTACATCTGCCGGTCGAGGTTGAGGAACCACGGCAGCAGGCCCGCCAGGTACGCCACCGCCACCGCGGCGAAGCGCCAGTCCAGCCGGAACACCGCCCGCCACAGGCTCCACCCGAGCATCGGCAGCGACAGCCACCACAGCGCCGGGGTGCCGATGAGCATCGTCGCGGACACGCAGCGGGTCTCCCCGCAGCCGGTGGTGCTGCCCTCGTAGTAGTAGAGCATCGGCCGCAGCCCCATCGGCCACGTCCACGGCTTCGACTCCCACGGGTGCTGCTGGCCGGGCTTGGTCTTGAGGTCCTCGTGGAAGGCGAGCACGTGGTCGTGGTACTGCAGCAGCGACCCGAAGGCGCCCTTGACCACCGCCAGCGGGCTCGACCCGTAGGTCTCCACCAGGTGCCGGTCGACGCCGGTCTCCGAGCCGAACCACGCCCACCAGGTCGACAGGTACGCCAGCGCGGCCACCGCGACCAGCGCCCACAGGCCGGGCAGGGTGTCGCGGACCAGCCCGCCCTTCCACGGCTTGCGCACCCCGGCCGAGCGCCGGGCCAGCACGTCCCAGAGCACCGTGAGCAGGCCGAACGCGGCGATGAAGTACATGCCCGACCACTTGACCCCGCAGGCCAGGCCGAGCAGGACCCCCGCGGCCAGCCGCCACCAGCGGATGCCCAGCCGGGGCCCGGTGCCCGCCAGCAGCCACCCGCGCACCCCGGTGGTCCACCGGTCCTCGGTGGCCCAGCCCTGCTCGACCGCGGTGGCCAGCCGCGCCCGCACCTGGTCGCGGTCGACCAGCACGCAGGCGAAGGCGGCGAGCACGAAGAAGGCCAGGAAGATGTCGAGCATCCCCATCCTGGACTGGAGGTGGGACACCCCGTCGGAGATCAGCAGCACGCCCGCGACCGCGCCGAGCAGCGTCGAGCGGGTCAGCCGCCGGGCGATGCGCACCACCAGCACGACCATCAGCGCCCCGCACAGCGCCGCGGTGAACCGCCAGCCCCAGCCGGAGTAGCCGAACAGCTGCTCGCCGAAGGCGATCATGGTCTTGCCCAGCGGCGGGTGGACGGTCAGCTCGTAGCCGGGGTTGTCCTCGAACCCGCCGTTGCGCAGCATCTGCCACGCCTGCGGGGTGTAGTGCTTCTCGTCGAAGACCGGCGTGCCGTTGTCCGTCGGTGACCCCAGGTTCTGGAACCGCACGATGGCGCCGATGACGCCCAGCACGGCGGTCACCAGCCACCCGCGCAGCCGGTCGGCGGGCATCGGCCTGCCCAGCAGCCGCTCCCGCGGCCCCTCGGTGCCGCCGGGGGACTGCGCCGGGTCCGGCGGGGGGACCCGACCGGCGGTGTCCTCGACTAGGAGCGCGCTCACGCCCGGGATGGTAGGCGCCGCGGTGTGCGGTTGGTGTCGGACCGGCGCGAGCGGCCCGGAATCCACTGATCGTGTAGTTGTTCGCCCTGCTCAGAGGCGGTAGCAAGGAGTGCGGCGGTAGTAGGCGCGACGAAGACGGGGTGCGGGGTGCCTCCTGGACGTCCCACGATCAGGTCGCGGCAGGTCGCGGGCGAGCTGCGCAGGCTGCGCAAGCAGGCGGGCCTGACCACCGGGGAGGTGGGGGCCCGGCTGGGCCTGTCGCAGGCCAAGGTGAGCCGGGTGGAGACCGGCAGCTCCGGCCTGCGCATCCCGGACGTGGAGGCGATGCTCGGGCTCTACCGGGTGCCCGCCCCGCGCCGGGTGGAGATCCTGGAGCTGGTGCGCCAGGCGGCCGAACCGGGGTGGGCGCAGGTGCACGGACGGGGGCTGCCCGAGCAGTGGCAGGCGCTGGTGGACTGGGAGTCCCGGGCGAGCGGGCTGCGCAACTTCCAACCGCTGATCGTCCCCGGCCTGCTCCAGACCGCCGACTTCGCCCGCGCGGTGGTGCGCGGCACCGCCCCCGGCCCGCTTTCGCCCGCCGAGCTCGACGGCAAGGTCGCCGCGCGGCTGGCCCGGCAGGCGGTGCTCAGCCGCGAGCACCCGCCCCTGCTGCACGCCGTGCTCGGGGAGTGGGCGCTGCGGGTGCCGGTCGGCGGGCCCGCGGTGCACCTCGGGCAGCTGCGGCACCTGCTGGAGGTGGCCCGCCGCCCGCGCGTGGTGCTCCAGGTGGTGCCCGCGGCCACCGAGGCGCACCCGGGCCTGGAGGGCTCGTTCGTGCTGATGGACTTCCCCGCCGACCCCACGGTGGCCTACACCGAGCACCGGGCGCGCAGCGTGTTCCTGGACGAGCCCGAGGACGTGGAGGTGTTCCGGCTGGCCTGGCAGCGCATCGTCGCGCACGCCTGGACCCCGGAGCGGTCGACGGCGTTCATCGCGGAGCTGGCGGGGGTTCCCGGGTAGGGTCCCGGGCGTGCGCAGCGAACGGGTCGCCACCATCACCGGCCACGGGTCCCGCAACGGCTGCGCGGGCCGGGTGCACGCGACCGACCTGGGCATCTGCTGGGCGTCGCGGGACCGGGTGTTCATCGTCTTCGGCGACACCTACGGCCCGGCCTGGGGCGGCAGCGGCGCGGGCCCGCGCACGGACCCGGACTGGCGGTGCAACGTCCTCGCGGTGGCCGACGGCGACCTGGCCTTCAGCCGCGTCATCGCCGACGGCGGGCAGGTGCTCGCGCGCGACGCCGACTCCGAGGAGGAGACGGTGATCCCGTGCTCGGGCATCGAGATCGGCGGCGTGCACTACCTGCACTACATGTCCGTGCGGAACTGGGGCGCGCGCGGCAAGTGGTTCACCAACTACGCGGGCATCGCCCACTCCACCGACGACGGCGAGACGTGGCACAAGCCGCGCCGCGCGTGGTGGGTCAACCGCGCCGAGCACGACCACCCGTTCCAGATGGGGGCCTTCGCGCTCGCGGGCGACTGGCTCCACCTGCTGGGCACGCCCAACGGCCGCTGGGGCGACGCCTGCCTGGCCCGGGTCGACCCGGCGTACCTGCTGGAACCGGCCGCCTACCAGTACTGGACCGGGTCGTCGTGGGCCGAGCGCGACCCGTTCCTGGCCCGGCCGGTGCTCCCGGGCCCGGTGGCGGAGCTGTCCGTGCGCTACAGCCCCCGCGCGGGCCGGTGGCTGGCGATGCACCTCGACGAGGCCCGGTCGGTGATCGTGCTGCGCACCGCCCCCGAGCTGACCGGCCCGTGGTCGCCCGGCGAGGTCGTGGCCACCGGCGCGGAGTACCCGGGCCTCTACGGCGGGTTCCTGCTCCCCGACGACGGCCCGGACATCCGCTGGACGATGTCGCAGTGGGAGTCCTACAACGTCTCCCTGATGCGCACCCCGCTCTAGAAGTCCGCGAACAGCACGGCGGCCAGGCCCAGGGCGACCAGGACGTTCACCGCGGTCGACGCGGCGAACACGCCCACCGGCCGCCACCCGGCCTCCTTCAGCGGCGCCGCCCGGAACTCCAGGCCGATCGAGACGAACGCCAGGATCAGGAACCACGTGCGCAGGTCGTTGACCACCGCGATCGTCTCCTTGCCCTCGGCGGCGGGCACCGAGTTGAGGTAGACGGTCGCGAGCACCGAGGTCAGCAGGAACCCGAGGACGAACTTGGGGAACCGCTCCCACAGCTGGCGCGGCACCGACCGCTTCGGCACCCCGGCCTCGTCCGCGTCCTTGTTGACGCGCAGCGCGAAGTAGGCGGTCAGGGCCACCGCCACCACGCCGAGCAGCGCGTTCTGCGTGGACTTGACGATCGCGGCCAGCTGCAGCGACTCCTCGCCCGCCAGCGACCCGGCCGCGGTGACCGCGGCGGTGGTGTCGATGTTGCCGCCGATCCACGCCCCGGTGACCGCGGGGGAGAGCCCCAGCACCCCGGCCAGCCAGGGCAGCAGGAAGATCGACGGCAGGGCGAACACGATCACCAGGCTGGCGCTGTAGGCCAGTTGCTCCTTCTTCGCCTGCACCGCGCCCGCCGCCGCGATCGCCGCGCTGACCCCGCAGATCGCCACCGCCGCCGACAGCAGCGCCCGCAGCTTCTCGTCCAGGCCCAGCCGCCCGCCGAGCCACCAGGAGAAGCCGAACACGATGGTGATCAGCAGCAGCGACTGGGCGATCGCGGGACCGGCGGCCTTGACGATCACGGTGAGGTTGATCGACGCGCCGAGCAGCACCAGCCCGGTCTTGATGAAGAACTCGGTGCGGAACCCGCCCGCGAGCCGGTCGCGCAGCCCGGTGGCGCCCAGCGCGGCGTTGCCCAGCAGCCCGAGCAGGATCGCGTACACGGGGAACTCGACCGCCGCGCCGACCCCCTCGGCGGCGGTGCCCTTCGTCCACCCCGGCACCCCGACCGACAGCCACCGGGCCACCGCCGACAGCGCCACGACCGCGACCACCCCGCCGACGGCCCACAGCACGGGCCGCCGCACCTGCCGCACCTCGGTCACGGGACCAGCCCCGGGGTGATCACGCCCGCGATGGTCAGCCCGAACAGCACCAGGCCCACCACCACCGCCAACCAGTCCTCGTTCAACCGCCGACCTGGCTCGTCGCTCATCGTTCGCTCCGGGGGACGAAGGGGAGCACCGACCGTAAAACGGGCGCTGCTCCCGGGTCACCGGCTTCCAGCCCGTGGGATCGGGGGGTGCCGGGACTGCCCGCCGCGGCCCCGGGGCCGACCGCCGCGCGCCGCCGGGACCGCCGCACCCATCCACAGGGGGCCGGGTTGTCCACAGGCCGCGAAACCCGGCGGCGGCGGCGCGACCGGCCCCTCTACGCTTCCGGTATGAGTGCCTCCGTGCTGACCGCAGTGGCCTGGCCCTACGCCAACGGGCCCCGCCACATCGGTCACGTCTCCGGGTTCGGTGTTCCCTCGGACGTGTTCTCCCGCTACATGCGCATGTCCGGCCACCAGGTCCTCATGGTCAGCGGCACCGACGAGCACGGCACCCCCATCTCGGTCCAGGCCGAGAAGGAGGGGATGAGCGTCCGCGAGCTCGCCGACAAGTACAACCGCGTCATCGTCGAGGACCTGCACGGGCTCGGCCTGGGCTACGACCTGTTCACCCGCACCACCACCGGCAACCACTACCAGGTCACGCAGGACCTGTTCCTGGCGCTGTGGAAGAACGGCTACGTCACGCCCAAGACCCAGATGGGCGCGATCGACCCGAACACCGGCCGCACCCTGCCCGACCGCTACATCGAGGGCACCTGCCCGATCTGCGGCTACGACGGCGCCCGCGGCGACCAGTGCGACAACTGCGGCAACCAGCTCGACCCGGTGGACCTGAAGAACCCGCGCTCGCGCATCGACGGCGCCACGCCCAAGTTCGTCGAGACCGAGCACCTGTTCCTCGACCTGCCCGCCTTCGCCGAGACCCTGGGCTCGTGGCTGTCCACCCGCACCGAGTGGCGGCCCAACGTGCTCAAGTTCGCCCAGAACCTCGTGCGGGACATGCGGCCCAGGGCCATCACCCGCGACCTGGACTGGGGCGTCCCGGTGCCGCTGGACGGCTGGCGCGACGCGCCGATGAAGCGCTTTTACGTCTGGTTCGACGCGGTGATCGGGTACCTGTCCGCCTCGGTGGAGTGGGCCAGGCGCAGCGGCGACGCCGACGCCTGGAAGCGGTGGTGGACCGACCCGAGCGCCCAAGGCTACTACTTCATGGGCAAGGACAACATCGTCTTCCACTCGCTGATCTGGCCGTCGCTGCTGCTCGGGCAGAACGGCGCGGGCGACCGCGGCGGCGAGCCGGGCCGCTTCGGCGCGCTCAACCTGCCCACCGAGGTCGTCTCCAGCGAGTTCCTGACGATGAGCGGGTCGAAGTTCTCCACCTCGCGCGGCACGGTGATCTACGTCCGCGACTTCCTGGAGCAGTTCGGCCCGGACACCCTGCGCTACTTCATCTCCGTCGCGGGCCCGGAGAACCAGGACGCCGACTTCACCTGGGAGGAGTTCGTCCGGCGGACGAACTTCGAGCTGGCCAACGAGTGGGGCAACCTGGTCAACCGGTCGGTGTCGATGGCGCACAAGAACGTGGGCGCCATCCCGCGCCCGACCGCCCCCACCGCCGCCGACGAGCAGCTCAAGGCGCTGTCGCGGGCGGCGTTCGACACCGTCGGGGCGAACCTGCGCCGGTCGCGGTTCAAGGCGGCGATCACCGAGGCCATGCGGGTGGTCGGCGCGGCGAACAAGTACCTCTCCGACGAGGAGCCCTGGAAGCGCAAGGACGACCCGGAGCGCCGCGACACCATCCTGCACACCGCGCTGCAGGTGGTCTCCGACGCCAACACCCTGCTCACCCCGTTCCTGCCGCACTCGGCGCAGAAGGTGCACGAGGCGCTGGGCGGCACCGGGGTGTGGGCGGCGCAGCCGGAGATCCACGAGGTCGACGACCTCGACGTGCCCGACCGCAAGCCCTACCCGGTGCTCACCGGCGACTACGCCGCCGAGGCGGCCCGCTGGGAGCCGCGCGAGGTGGAGGTGGGCAAGCCCCTGGCCAAGCCCACCCCGCTGTTCGCCAAGCTGGACCCCGAACTCGGGGAGACGGGCCCCGAGTGGGCGCCGGTGCAGCGGTGACCGGGCGATGACCCCGCGACGCGGTGAGCGGCCACCGGTGCCGGAGCGCCTCCCGGCGCCGGTGGTCGACGCGCACACCCACCTCGACGCCTGCGGCGCCGAGAACGCCACCGACGTGGCGGTGCTCCTCGACCGCGCGCAGGCCGCCGGGGTGACCAGGGTGGTCACCGTCGCCGACGACCTGCCCTCGGCGCGGTGGGCCGCCGACGCGAGCGAGTGGGACGAGCGGGTGTGGGCCGCGGTCGCCCTGCACCCCACCCGCACGTCCACCTTCACCGACGCCGACAAGGCCGAGCTGGAGGCGCTGGCCGCCCGCCCCAGGGTCGTGGCGGTGGGCGAGACAGGGCTGGACTACTACTGGGACTACTCGCCCCCGGCGGCCCAGCAGGAGGCGTTCCGCTGGCACATCGACCTGGCCAAGCGGGTCGGCAAGCCGCTGATGATCCACGACCGGCAGGCCCACGATGACGTGCTGCGGGTCCTCGCGGAGGAGGGCGCCCCGGAGACGGTGGTGTTCCACTGCTTCTCCGGCGACCTCGCCTTCGCCGAGCGGTGCCTGGAGCAGGGGTTCGTGCTGTCCTTCGCGGGCCCCGTCACGTTCAAGAACTCCGCGGACCTGCGCGAGGCCGCCGCGCACTGTCCGGTGGAGCAGCTGCTCGTGGAGACCGACGCGCCGTTCCTGACCCCGCACCCGTACCGCGGCAGGCCGAACGAGCCCTATTGCGCCGCCTACACGATCAGGGGACTCGCGCAGCTGCGCGGGGTGGATGTGGCGGACCTCGCACGAGCGGTCTCAGCGACCGCTGAGCGCGTGTTCCGGTTGCCCACCGCAACATCCGACCTTTCGACCTGTGAGGCGCTGCGTTGAACGGACGACACAACTGCTCCGGTCGTGTTGTGACAGGGCTCATAACCTTGCCGGATGTGTTTGCGCAACCTCCCGGGGCTCGTTACTGTCCCGTGACCGTGACCCACCTCGGGGAAGACCCCGAGGCGGAGCACCCGGAGGGACGCCAGTGAAGTCGGGGTGGCGCGACTGCGGGACGTCGAGACGAACGAAAGCGCGAACGCGCCCGAGCGGTGAGGGAGAAGGCCATCGGTTCGACGGCTGACCTGACCCCACCCGCGGAGCGCGGCTCCCGCCTTCTGGAGGAAACGACCCTGTGAGCGGCATCCATACCGACGGCCCCCGCCGTCCCGAGCGCGACGGCTTCGCGGACACCGACTGGTTCACCCCGGTCAGCGGCGCGACCGCGCTCGACGAGCACGAGGCGGACTTCTCCGCCTGGCGCTCGGAGTTCCCGGACTACGACCTGGACTCGGGCTACTCCGGCTCGCTGAACATCACCGACCAGGACGTGCGCTACGCCCTGGGCCCGCAGGCCGACGAGATCATGGCCACCGCGGGCATCGATGTCGACGAGCTGATCCGGCTCATCAACGCCGAGACCACCGTCCTGCCGTCCCTGGCCGTGCTGCCGGACGAGCTCAGCGAGGACGACACGGTCCACCAGCGCCAGAAGGTGCGCGCGGAGGAGGCCCCCGGCCTCATCGCCGCCGTCAAGCGCTGGAAGTCGACCTTCCTCAAGGCCACGATCGCGGCCGTGCTGGTCACCCTGACCGGTGGCGGCGCGGCGGCCATCGCGATGAACAACACCGTCACCGTCGACGTCGACGGCGAGGCGCACACCGTCAACACCTACGCCGACACCGTCGGCGAGGTGCTGGAGGAGGAGGGCATCGCCCTCGGCTCCCACGACACGGTGAGCCCGTCCCCGTCGGCCGAGATCGGCGACGACGGCAAGATCGTCCTGCAGCGCGGCCGCCAGCTGACGATGACCGTCGACGGCGAGCAGCGCCAGGCCTGGGTCCGCGCCACCACCGTCGGCGAGGCCCTCAAGCAGGCCAACGCCCCCGTGCAGGGCTCCTGGATCTCCCACGACGGCGGCGCCGAGGTGCCGCTGTCGGGCCTGTCGGTCGAGATCAAGACCGCGAAGTCGATCACCCTGTTCGACGGCGGCAACGCCCCCGTCCCGGTGAGCACGACCGCGGTCACCGTCGGGGAGTTCCTCAAGGAGCGCGGCCTGGCCCTCGGGCCGGACGACGCGCTGCTGCCCGGCGCCGACGTCAAGGTCGCCTCCGGCGCCGAGGTGCGCATCAGCCGCACCGGCGTCACCGTGATCAACCAGGTCGAGCCGATCGCCCCCCCGGTGCAGGAGGTCGAGGACCCCGAGGCCGAGAAGGGCACCGAGGTCGTCGTCGAGCCCGGCGTCCCCGGCGAGCGCATCGCGACCTACCGGATCACCGAGAAGGACGGCAAGGTCACCAAGCGCGAGGAGATCGGCGCCAAGGAGACCAAGCCCGCCCAGCCCAAGGTCGTCAAGGTCGGCACCAAGAAGCCCCCGCAGCCGGTCATCAGCGACGGCGAGGTGTGGGACCGCCTGGCCCACTGCGAGGCCACCGGCAACTGGGCCATCAACAGCGGCAACGGCTACTACGGCGGCCTCCAGTTCAACAAGAGCACCTGGGACGCCAACGGCGGCAGCCAGTACGCCGCCTACCCCCACCAGGCCACCCGCGAGCAGCAGATCGCCATCGCCACCAAGGTCCGCGACAACCGCGGCGGGTACGGCGCTTGGCCCGCGTGCGCCTCGAAGCTGGGGCTGCCCCGGTAGTCGTCGCAGTCGCCTCGTGCCCGCCACCCGGTCGTCCGGGGGCGGGCACGGCGCTTTTCCGGGGGTGTTGTTCGCTCGGGTGGGGGTCACTCGGGGGTGGGCGAGTTGTCCACAGGGAGATCGTTTTCGGGGCGTTTGCGCTGGTCGGCGGGTAGAATGGCCGCAAGGGACCAGAGCCCCTTGGGTGGGTGGGGGCTGCGGATGGTGACGCGTGGGGGCGTGTGGAGTTGATCTTGGCTCGGTGGGGACGGGATTTTGAGGCGCGGTGGGGGCGGGTGGAGTGGGCTCGGTGTGGACGGGGGTTCTTGGCCTAGTGAGGGGCCTGTCCTCGGGGGCCGCGAGTGTGTAG
>NZ_MKQR01000028.1:446347-592836 GCF_001940455.1 Actinokineospora bangkokensis
CGGTGGAGGCGGAGTCAAGGGCGCCTTCGGCGTCGCTTCGCGATGGGCTTCGCCCACCCTGGACACCGCCTCCACCGAGCTACGTGCGGCCGGGACTGGGTCAGGCCGGGGTGTAGGCAACGCCGTGACTTCTTGCTCAGCTGAGCGGTGTGGGGTGTGCCGGGGGGTTGGTGGGGCTGGGCGCCATGGTTTGCGGGGTGGGGGTGGGGTGGCCGAACGATGGCTTTAGGGATTGGCTTTGCCGCGGGGCATGGGGGTTGTGGGGTGGGGGCTGGCCGAACGGTGGCTTTGGGGGATGGGCTTTGCCGCGGGGCATGGGGTGCGGGGGGAGGGGCTCGGCTGTGGGGGCGGGGTGGGGGTCGTAGGCTTCGGGGGTGGATGTGGGTGGGGTTGGGCTGCTGGGGCCTGCTGATGTGCGGCGGTTGGCGGGGGAGTTGGGGGTGCGGCCCACGAAGAAGTTGGGGCAGAACTTCGTGCACGACCCCAACATCGTGCTGCGGATCGTGGGGGCCGCTGGGCTTCGGGCGGATGACCACGTGCTTGAGGTGGGGCCGGGGTTGGGGTCGTTGACGTTGGCGTTGTTGCCCGCTGTGGAGCGGGTGACGGCGGTGGAGATCGACCCGGTGTTGGCGGGGCGGTTGGGGGTCACGGTGGGGGAGCAGGCGCCGGGGTTGGTGGGGCGGTTGCGGGTGCTGGAGCGGGATGCGATGCGGGTGGGGCGGGCGGAGTTGGGGGAGCCGACGGCGTTGGTGGCGAACCTGCCGTACAACGTGGCCGTGCCGGTGGTGCTGCACCTGTTGGCGGAGCTGCCGAGCCTGCGGACGGTGTTGGTGATGGTGCAGGCCGAGGTGGCGGACCGGATGGCGGCGGGGCCCGGGTCGCGGGTGTACGGGGTGCCGAGCGTGAAGGTGGCGTGGTACGCCGGGGCGAAGCGGGTGGCGACGGTGCCGCGGACGGTGTTCTGGCCGGTGCCGAACGTGGACTCCGCGTTGGTGCACATGGTGCGGCGGCCGAGCCCGGAGGGGGACCGGGCGGCGGTGTTCGCGGTGGTGGACGCGGCGTTCGCGCAGCGGCGCAAGACGTTGCGGGCGGCGTTGGCGGGGTGGGCGGGGTCGGCGGCGCGGGCGGAGGCGGTGCTGGTGGCGGCCGGGGTGGACCCGGGGTTGCGGGGCGAGCAGCTGGATGTGGACGCGTTCGCGCGGATTGCCTCGGCGGGGGTTGCTCCAGGGGTGTGATGTCCGCCAACGGGACCCGGGAGGAGCTTGCGCGCGGCGCGGTGTTCGGGTCTACTCGGTGGGCACATCCATCCCGAGCGGCTGAGAGACCTGGCTCGAAGACGCCGCAGCAACCACCCCGTGGGGGGCAGGTGCTACCGCCAGGAGCGATGGAGGAGAACAGGATGCGAGTCCTCACCTCACGGCGGGTCATCGACCAGTGCCGGCGCACGGCGACCGGGTGTCGCAGCACGCGCGACTCTGCCTGATCAGCACAGCAGACCAGTAGATCGTCGTCTCCGCACCCCCGAAAACCCCGCACAGCCCGCCTGCTCCCGCGCGCCCGGTCCCCGGGCGCGCGCCGCCGAGCGCGGGCTGTCCACGCGCCGCGCTGGGAGCAGCACTGTGATCACCGTCGAGAACCTGAGCAAGACCTTCCAGGGGGACAGCGGTCCCGTCGTCGCGCTGCGCGACGTCACCCTGGACGTGCCCACCGGGACCATCACCGGGGTCGTCGGCCCCACCGGGTCCGGCAAGTCCACCCTCGCCCGGCTGCTGGCCCTGCAGGAGCGGCCGGACTCCGGCGTCATCCGCGTGGACGGGTACAACACCTCCGGGCTGGACCCGCGCAGGCTGCGCGCCGCCCGCAGGCGCATCGGCGTCGTCCGCCACGGCGACCTGCTCGCCCAGCGCACCGCGGCGGGCAACATCGCCCTGCCGCTGGAGCAGGCGGGCGTGGACGGCCCGCAGCGCCGGGAGAAGGTCGGGCGGCTGCTCGACCTGATCGGCATGACCGACAAGGCCGCGCACTACCCCGAGGCCCTGAGCCCCGGCCAGCTCGCCCGCGTCGAGGTGGCCCGCGCGCTCGTCGGTGAGCCCGGCCTGCTGCTCGCCGACGACCCCACCGCGGGCCTGGACACCGACGGCGCCGCGGGCGTGCTCACCGTCCTGGACCGGGCGCGCGCCGAGCTGGGCGCCACCGTGCTGCTGGCCACCCCGGACGCAGGCGTGGTGCGCCGCGTGGCCGACGACGTCGCCCTGCTCACCGACGGCCAGGTCACCGAGTCCGGGCACCTGCTCTCGCTCATCCAGGACCCGACCAGCGCCGTGGCCCAGGCCCTGCTGCCCGAGGTCGACGCCCCCAAGGCGCTGCGCGCCCGGCACGAGCGGCTCGCCGAGGTCGTGCTCGTCGGCTTCGCTGCGGTGGGCGCGCTGCTGCCGGAGGCCACCTCCCGCTTCGGCACCGCCATCTCCGTCGTCGGCGGCGGCATGACCCGCATCGGGGAGACCCCGGTGGCCCGGTTCCTGCTCGGTCTCTCCGGCGCGCAGGCCGACTCGGCGCTGGGCTGGATCGCCGAGCGCGGCGGCAAGGTCGCCGCGCACGACGCCGCCCCCCGCCAGCTCGTCGCCTGCGCCTGACCCCGCACGACAGCACCGCCCGTCCCCGGCCCCGGGGGCGGGCGGTGCTGCGTCCCGGCCCCGGTCACCTCTGCGGCGGCCGCCCGCGGGCGCGCCCGTAGGCTGGGAGGGTGCTAGCAGTCGTGCCCCCGCCGGTGAGCGTCCGAGTCCCCGCCAAGGTCAACGTGCACCTGGGTGTCGGTGACCTGCGCGAGGACGGGTACCACGAGCTGGGCACCGTCTTCCAGGCGCTGTCGCTGACCGACGAGGTCACCGTGGCGGTGGCCGACGAACCCGGCGTCGAGGTGCACGGCGAGGGCGCCGACTCGGTGCCCACCGGCCCCAGCAACCTGGCCTGGCGGGCCGTGCAGGAGCTGTCCCGCCACGTCGGGCGCGACCCGGAGGAGCCCAAGGTCCGGGTGGTGATCCGCAAGGGCATCCCGGTCGCGGGCGGGATGGCGGGCGGCAGCGCCGACGCCGCGGCCACCCTGGTCGCCCTGGCGGCGCTGTGGCGGCTGGAGGTCGGCCGCGACGAACTGGCCACCCTGGCCGGGCGCATCGGCAGCGACGTGCCGTTCCTGCTGCACGGCGGCACCGCGCTGGGCACCGGCCGCGGCGAACTTCTGGTGCCGGTGCTGAGCAGGCACACCTTCCACTGGGTGCTGGCCCTCGACCGGCGCGGGCTGGCCACCCCGGACGTCTACGGCGAGCTCGACCGGCTGCGCGCCGACGGCGACCCGCCGCGCGTCGGGCCCGTCGAGCCGGTCATCGAGGCGCTGGCCTCCGGCGACCCGCGCAAGCTCGCCCCGCTGCTGGGCAACGACCTGCAGGCCGCGTCGGTGTCGCTGCGGCCGGGCCTGCGCCGCACGCTTCGCGCCGGGGTGAGCGCGGGCGCGCTCGCGGGCGTCGTCTCCGGCTCCGGGCCGACCTGCGCGTTCCTGTGCGAGGACGGCGACGCCGCGCTGCGGGTGGCCGCCGAGCTCTCCGGCGCGGGCGTGTGCCGGACGGTGCGGGTGGCGCACGGGCCGGTGCCGGGGGCGCGGGTGGTCACCGAGGACGCGCCGCGCCCGGTGCCGCCCGAGGCGCACGCCTGAGCGCACCGCACCACCCGAGCACGCCGACACCGACGAGGGCGCGGAGAGAACTGCCATGGTCAACCTGGTCAACCTGGAGAACGTCGACAAGAGCTACGGCGTCAAGCCGCTGCTCGACGGCGTCTCGCTCGGGGTCAACGCGGGCGACCGCATCGGCGTCGTCGGCCTCAACGGCGGCGGCAAGACCACCCTGCTGGAGGTGCTGGCCGGCGTCGAGGAGGCCGACTCCGGCCGGGTCTCGCGCGGGCGCGACCTGCGGATGGCCGTGGTCACCCAGCGCACCGAGCTGCCCGCCGGGTCCACCGTGCGCGACGCCGTGCTGGCCCCGCTGGGCATCACCGAGGAGCACCAGTGGGCCGCCGACCCGCGGGCCCGGTCGATCCTCACCGGCCTCGGCGTGCTCGACCTCGGCCTGGACAGCACCGTCGACACCATGTCCGGCGGCGAGCGGCGCCGGGTCGCGCTGGCCGCCGCGCTGGTGCGCGAGCTGGACCTGGTGGTGCTCGACGAGCCCACCAACCACCTCGACGTCGAGGGCGTGCGCTGGCTGGCCGACCACCTGGTCTCCCGGGGCAGCGCGCTCGTCGTCGTCACCCACGACCGGTGGTTCCTCGACACGGTGTGCACGCGCACCTGGGAGGTCGTGGGCGGCCGCGTCGAGCAGTACGAGGGCGGCTACGCCGACTGGGTCTACGCCCGCGCCGAGCGCGCCCGGCTCGCCGACACCCTGGAGGAGAAGCGGCGCAACCTCGCCCGCAAGGAGCTGGCCTGGCTGCGCCGCGGCGCGCCCGCCCGCACCTCCAAGCCGCGCTACCGCATCGACGCCGCCGAGGCGCTGATCTCCGACGTGCCGCCGCCGCGGGACTCGGTGGAGCTGCTGGCCTTCGCCAAGCGCAGGCTCGGCCGCACCGTCATCGAGCTGGAGGACGCCTCCATCGCCGCGGGCACCAAGCCCATCCTCGACCACGAGACCTGGCGGATCGGGCCGGGCGACCGGGTCGGCGTCGTCGGGGTGAACGGCTCCGGCAAGACCACCGTGCTGCGGCTGCTGGCGGGCGAGACCGAGCCGTCGAGCGGCAAGCGCGTGCAGGGCCAGACCGTGCGGCTCGCGCACCTGAGCCAGGAGCTCGTCGAGCTGCCGCCCGCGCTGCGCGTGCTGGAGGCGGTCGAGGAGGTCGCGGGCCGGGTGCAGCTGGGCAAGCAGGACCTGTCGGCCTCGCAGCTGGCCGAGCGGTTCGGGTTCCCGGCCAACCGGCAGTGGACCCCGGTGGGCGACCTGTCCGGCGGGGAGCGGCGCCGGTTGCAGCTGGCCAGGCTGCTCATGGCCGAGCCGAACGTGCTGCTGCTCGACGAGCCGACCAACGACCTGGACATCGACACCCTCCAGCAGCTGGAGGACCTGCTCGACTCGTGGCCGGGGACGATGGTCGTGGTCTCGCACGACCGGTACCTGGTGGAGCGGGTGTGCGACACCGTGGTGGCCCTGTTCGGCGACGGCAAGGTGACCCAGCTCGTCGGCGGCATCGAGGAGTACCTGACCCGGCGGGCGGCGGCGGTGGCGGGCCCGCGCGCGCCCGCCGCGCCCGCGCCGCGGGCGCAGGAGGAGCCCAAGGTGGGCGCCGCCGAGCGCCGGGCCGCGCAGAAGGAGCTGGCGCGCCTGGAGCGGCAGATCGCCACCCTGGAGAAGAAGGAGGCCGAGCTGCACACCGCGCTGGCCGCCGCGGCCACCGACAGCGGGCGGCTGCTGGAGCTGGACGCGCAGCTGCGCGGGGTCGTCGGCGAGAAGGACGAGCTGGAGGCGCGCTGGCTGGAGGTCGCCGACGCCGCTGGCTGACCGGCACCGCGCGGTGCCGGGTGGTTCGTCCCACGGCGGTGTGACCCGCGTCCTAGGGTGGGGGCATGAGCCGGTTCGTCGACTTGCTGCTGGAGACCGCCCGCACCCGGGGTGCCGAGCGCGGGATCACCACGGGGGAGCCGCACGCCCCCGTCCGGTCCACCTGGGGTGAGGTCCACCAGCGGGCGCTGCGGATGGCGGGGTCGCTGGTGCGCGGCGGGGTCGGCCGGGGCACCGCGGTGGCCGTGCTCGCGGGCGAGCCGGTGATGATCGCCCCGGCCGTGCAGGGCGTGTGGCTCGCGGGCGGCAGCGTCACCATGCTGCACCAGCCCACCCCGCGCACCGACCTGGGCGAGTGGGCCGAGGACACCGTGCGCGTGCTGGACATGATCGAGTCGAAGCTGGTCCTGCTCGGCGCCCCCTTCGACCAGCTGGCACCGGTGCTGCGCGAGCGCGGCATCGGCTACCTGCTGCTCGGCGAGCTGGAGGCGGGCGAGCCGCTGGCCGAGGTCGTGGAGTCCGAAGAGGACCAGCCAGCGCTGCTCCAGCTCACCAGCGGGTCCACCGCGGACCCCAAGGCGGTGCGGATCCTGCACCGCAACCTGTTCGCCAACATGACCGCCATGGTCGAGGCGTCCGAGCTCGACGTCGACGACGACATCATGGTGTCGTGGCTGCCGCTGTTCCACGACATGGGGATGGTGGGCTTCCTGACCGTGCCGATGACCGTGGGCCTGGAGCTGGTGAAGGTCACCCCCGTCGAGTTCCTGACCGGCCCGCTGATCTGGGCCGACCTCATCACCCGCCACCGCGGCACGATCACCGCCGCGCCGAACTTCGCCTACGCCCTGCTCGGCCGCAGGCTGTCCGGTGTGGACGACGACGACCGGTACGACCTGTCCACGCTGCGGTTGGCGCTCAACGGCGCCGAGCCGATCGACGAGAAGGCCGTGGCCTCGTTCACCGCCGAGGGCGCCCGCTTCGGCCTGCGCCCGGAGTGCGTGTTCCCCGCCTACGGCATGGCCGAGACGACCCTCGCGGTGTCCTTCGCGCCGCTGCTGTCCGGGCTGCGCCTGGACACCGTCGACGCCGAGGAGCTGGAGTCGGGCCAGCGCGCCGTCCCGGCCGAGCAGGGGCGCTCCTTCGCCCTGCTGGGCAAGCCGCTGCGCGGCATCGAGGCGCGCATCGTCTCCCCCGAGGGGCAGGTGCGGGGTGAGCGCGAGGTCGGGGAGATCCAGCTGCGCGGCGAGGCCGTCACCCCCGGGTACCTGACGGTCGAGGGCCCCGTGGCCACCCAGGACGCCGACGGCTGGCTCGCCACCGGCGACATCGGCTACACCGTCGACGGCGAGCTGGTCATCTGCGGCCGCCAGAAGGACGTCATCATCCTCGCGGGCCGCAACATCTACCCCACCGACATCGAGCGCGCCGCGAACACCGTGGCGGGCGTGCGGGCGGGCAACGCGGTGGCGGTGCGCATCGACGCGGGCAGCCGCCGCGAGCGCTTCGCCGTCGTGGTGGAGTCCAAGCACGCGGGCGAGGCCGAGCAGGAGCGGCGCATCAAGAAGGACGTCGGCGCCCGGGTCTTCGAGTCGGTGAACGCCCGGCCCACCGCCGTGCTGGTGCTCCCGCCGGGGACCCTGCCCAAGACGCCCTCGGGCAAGCTGCGCCGGGCCGCCGCCGGGCAGCAGCTGGCGGGCTCGATCGCGGCCGAGTCCCAGGGCTGACCCCGGGTGGGCGCCCGCCGGGTCAGCCCTCCCGGCGGGACAGCTCCGCGGCGAGGGCGTCGAGGAAGGCGTCCACGTCGCCCTCGCGGTAGCCGGGCCCGAGCCGGGGCGAGGGCCCGAAGCGGGCGTCGCGCACGTCCTGGGCCGTCAGCGCCAGACCGCCGCGCAGCGCCTCCTCCGCCTTGAGCAGGAACGCGTCCACCTCGGTGGCGTCGTACCCGCGCTTGCCGAACGGGGTGGGGCGGAACCGGGCCGTGCGCACGTCGTGGTCGGTGAGCCCGCCCCGCTGCGCGGGCGGGTTGGCCGCGACGTGGGCGCGGACCCGGTCGAGGAACTCGTCCACCTGGGACTCGCGGTAGCCGCGCCTGCCGATCGGGGGCTTGGCGAAGCTGACCTCGTCGACCTCCTCGGCGGTGAGCGCGGCCCGGCCCGCCAGCGCCTCCGCGACCACGGCGAGGAAGCGGTCCACCTGGTCCTCGTCGTAGCCCCGGCGGCCGACGGCGGGTTTGTCGAAGCGGGCCGCGCGGACCTCCTCCGGGGTCATCGCGGTCAGTGCTCCCGCCTGCGCAGCTCGCCCACCCAGGCGTCGATGAGGGCGTCGACGGCCTCCTGGTGGTAGCCCTGGCCGACGAAGAAGGTCAGGCCGGGGCGGGCCGCCTCCAGCTCGTCGGCGGTGGGGACGTCGTCGAGGGCGGTGGCCGCCCTGGTGAGGATGGCCGCGAGCCGCTCGACGTCGCCGGTGCGGTAGCCGCGCACGCCCGCAGGCGCGGGGGGCAGCGGCAGGAACGGCACGTCGGAGTCGACCGGCAGCTGCTCGGGGGCCGCGTGCCTGCGCTGGGGCTGCTGGACCGCGGGCAGCGCCTGCTGCGGTGCCTGCCGGGGCGGGGCCGGGGTGTGCTGCACCGGCTGCTGCTGGACCGGCGGTTGCTGGACGACCTGGGCGTGCTGGTCGCCGAACCACTCCCGGCCCGCGGGCACCTCCGGCTCGGCCTGGTGCGAGTGGCGCACGGCCTGGTGCGGCGGCGCGGCCGGGCGCTGGACCTGCGGCGGTCGCTGGGCGCTGCCGTTGGTGCCCGGGGGCAGGAAGACCCCGCGCCGGTCGGCCACCGGCACCGCGGGGCGCGCGGGCGGGCGCTGCTGGACCGGGGGCGGCGCGGCCGCGCGGGCGGGGCGCTGGTTCTCCGGCAGGTCGTCGAGCAGCACGAACGGCTCGAACTCGCCCGCCGACGCGGCGGCGGGCTGGGCCTGCGGCTGCTGCCGGGCGGGCGCGGGCGGCGGGGTCTGCGGCGCGGCAGGGGGCTGCTGCGGGCGCTGCTGGGTGGGCTGGTGAGCGGGCTGGTGGGCGGGTGCCGCGGCCTGCTCGGCCTCGGCGGCGATCACCCGGCGGCGCGGGGGCGGGGTGGGGTCGGCGTCCATGCCCGGGGGCAGCTCCAGCGCCGTCTTGCCCGGCGGGGTGGGCGGCAGCTGCACCCGGGGGCTGCTGACCTGCCCGACCTGCCGGGGGCGCTCGGCGGGGGCCTGCCCGGCGCCGGAGCCGTCCTCGGCGAAGCCGTCGTCGTCGTCGAAGTCGCCCGCGTCCTCGGCGTCGCGCTCGACCTGCTCCAGGTGCTCGACGATGAGGTCGAGGAACTCGTCGACCTGGCCCTCGTGGTAGCCGCGGCGCACCAGCGGGGCGGCGTCGAACTCGACCTGCATGACCTCGGCGGCGGTGATCGGCGCACCGCCGTCGAGGGCGGCCTCCACCCGGTCCAGGAAGGCGTCGACCTGGTCCTCGTGGTAGCCGCGCCTGCCGAAGGGCGCCTTGTCGAAGGTGGCCGACCGGATGGCCTCCGGGGTCAGCGGCATGTTCGGCTGCACTCCTCAGACGGTAGCCGCGACTCAGGTCGCGTGGAAACTGTTCTGCGCGGCGAGCAGGCCCTGCCCGACCAGCGCCGCCACCGCGTCGGCGCACCGGTCGACCTCGAAGGCGAGGTCCTTGCGCTCGACCGGGCCGAAGTCGCGCAGCACGAAGTCCGCCGGGTCCTGGCGCCCCGGGGGCCGCCCGATGCCGAAGCGGACCCGGTGGTACTCGCGGCTGCCCAGCGACTTCGTGATCGACCGCAGGCCGTTGTGCCCGTTCTCACCACCGCCCAGTTTGAGCCTGATCGCGCCGAACGGCAGGTCGAGCTCGTCGTGGACGACGGCGAGGTGGTCCAGCGGCACCTTGAAGAACCGCACGGCGCCCGCTACCGGGCCGCCGGAGGTGTTCATGAACGAGCGCGGCTTGACCAGCACGACCCGCTGCCCGGCGAGCCTGCCCTCCAGCACCTCGGCGCCGGACTTGTGCGCCTTGAACTTCCCGCCGACCCGGGCGGCGAGCTCGTCGGCGACCAGGAAGCCGATGTTGTGCCGGTTGCCCGCGTAGCGCGGGCCCGGGTTGCCCAGGCCCACCACCAGCCGCGGCAGGTCGTCCTCGGCCACGGGTCCTCCTCCCCTGGCGACATGGCCCGATGCCCCGGTCCGCAACGTGCGCGGACCGGGGCATCGGCGATTCTGGCAGGTCGCCCGTGGGGGCGGTGTTGGGTCAGTCCTCGGCGGGGGTCTCCGGGGCGTCCTCGACGACACCCGCGCCCTCGATGTCGAGCTCGGACTCCAGCTGCTCGGCGGTCGGGGCCGGGTTGACCGCGACGACCAGGGCCTCGGGGTCGGTCACCAGGGTGGCGCCGGAGGGCAGCGACAGCTCGGCGGCGGTGATCTGGGTGCCGATCTCGACGCCCTCCACCGAGACCTCGACCTGGTCGGGGATGTTCAGCGCGTCGACCTCGACCTGGACGGCCGAGAGGTCCTGGGTGACCAGGGTGCCCGGCTCGGCGTCGCCGGTGAGCACCACCGGCACGTCGACGGTGACCTTCTCGCCGCGCTTGACCAGCAGCAGGTCGACGTGCTCGATGTAGTTCTTCAGCGGGTGGGTGGTGACCGTCTTGGTCAGCGCCAGCTCCGCGCTGCCCGCGATGTTCAGGGTCAGCACCGCGTTCTGGCCGTGCTCGCGCACGACGCGGGCGAACTCCAGGGCGGGCAGGGCCAGGTGCTGCGGGTCGGAGCCGTGTCCGTACAGCACAGCGGGGATCTTGCCCGCACGGCGGGTGCGGCGGGCCGCGCCCTTGCCGAACTCGGTGCGCTGCTCGGCGGCCAGCTTTACCTCGGACACGACGAAAACTCCTTGCGGTCAATCAACGGCGGCGGGGCGCGACTCGTGGCAAGTCGGCGGCGGTTGGCCTGCGGCAAGGGGCACGCGGAGGCCCGGGGACCGCGGAAGCACGGTCCCGAGAACCGCCACGTCGATCACGCCAGGCGCGATGCCCGCCTCGCCGAGGCAACTCAAGCAGTCTAGGCGGTCGTTCCCCGGCGGTCCAACGGGGGGTCCACCACCGGCCCCGGCCCCGGGGACGCGACCGGCCCGCCCCAGGTCGGGACGGGCCGGGGACGCGGGTGCGACCCGGGGACCGGGTCAGGAGTCGCCGTCGAACAGGCTGGTGACCGAGCCGTCCTCGAAGACCTCCTTGATGGCCCTGGCGAGCAGCGGCGCGATGGACAGCACGGTCATGCCGGGGAAGCGCTTGTCCTCCGGGATGGGCAGGGTGTTGGTGAACACGACCTCCTTGGCCCCGCACGCCGACAGCCGGTCCTTGGCCGGGCCGGAGAGCACGCCGTGGGTGGCGGCCATGACCACGTCCGCCGCGCCCTCGTCGAGCAGCTGGGTGATGGCCTTGGCGATGGTGCCGCCGGTGTCGACCATGTCGTCGATGACCACGCACAGCCTGCCGCTGACCTCGCCGACCACCCGGTTGGCGACCACCTCGTTCGGGCGCAGCGGGTCGCGGGTCTTGTGGATGAACGCGATCGGGACGCCGCCGAGGTCGTTGGCCCACTTCTCGGCCAGCTTCGTGCGGCCCGCGTCCGGGGACACCACCGTGATGTTGTCGGTGGGGTAGTGCTCCTTGATGTAGCTCGACAGCAGCGTCTGGGCGAACAGGTGGTCCACCGGGCCGTCGAAGAAGCCCATGATCTGCGCGGTGTGCAGGTCGACGGAGATGATCCGGTCGGCCCCCGCGGTCTTGAACAGGTCCGCGATCAGCCGCGCCGAGATCGGCTCGCGGCCCTTGTGCTTCTTGTCCTGCCGCGCGTACGGGTAGAACGGCATGATCACGGTGATCCGCTTCGCGGACGCCCGCTTGAGCGCGTCCACCATGATCAGCTGCTCCATCACCCACTGGTTGATGGGGGCGGTGTGGCTCTGGATGACGAACGCGTCCGACCCGCGCACCGACTCCTCGAACCGGACGAAGGTCTCCCCGTTGGCGAAGTCGTAGGCGGCCTGCGGGGTGATCTCGACGTCGAGGTGCTTGGCCACCTCCTCGGCCAGCTCCGGGTGTGCCCGCCCGGAGAACAGCATCAGGCTCTTCGTGGGGATCCCGCCGGTCTTCGTGCTCATGCGCGTTCCTCGTGCTCGGGGTCGGCTGCCTGCTGGGCCAGCGCCGCCCGGGCCGCCTCCGCGGATGCGGTGCCCGGCCTGCGGCGCAGGACCCAGTCGTCGATGTTGCGCTGCGGGCCCCCGGAGACCGCCAGCGCGCCGGGGGGCACGTCCGCGCGGATGACCGTGCCCGCACCGCTGTACGCGCCGTCGCCCACGGTCACCGGCGCGACGAACATGTTGTCCGAGCCGGTGCGCACGTGCGAGCCCACGACGCTGCGGTGCTTGTCGACCCCGTCGTAGTTGACGAACACGCTGGCGGCGCCGATGTTGCTGTGCTCGCCGATGGTCGCGTCGCCCACGTAGGACAGGTGCGGGACCTTGGAGCCCGCGCCGATGTCGGCGTTCTTGGTCTCCACGAACGTGCCGATCTTGCCCCCGGCCCCCAGCCGGGTGCCCGGGCGCAGGTAGGCGAACGGGCCGACGGTGGCCCCGGCGCCCACCTCGGCGCCCGACCCGTGCGCGCGCACCACGCTGGCCCGCGCCCCCACGGTGACGTCGGTGAGCGTGGTGTCCGGCCCGAGCACGGCGCCCTCGCCGACGACCGTGCGCCCGCGCAGCTGCACCCCCGGTTCGACCACGACGTCCCTGGCCAGCTCGACGTCCAGGTCGATCCAGGTGGTCGCCGGGTCCACGACGGTGACCCCCGAGCGCATCCAGCGCTCCACGGTGCGACGGTTGAGCTCGGCGCCGATCCTGGCCAGCTGCACCCGGTCGTTGACGCCCTCGGTGAGCCAGGCGTCGGAGCACACCAGCGCGCCCACCCGGCGGCCGTCGGCGGCGGCGGTGCCCAGCACGTCGGTCAGGTACAGCTCGCCCTGGGCGTTGTCGGTCGACAGCCGCGACAGCCCGTCGGCCAGCACGGCGGCGTCGAAGGCGTACACCCCGGAGTTGACCTCGGTGATCTGCCGCTGCGCCTCGGTGGCGTCCTTGTGCTCGACGATCGCGGTGACCGCCCCGCCCGCGCCGCGCACGATCCGGCCGTAGCCGGCCGGGTCGGGCAGCACCGCGGTGAGCACCGTCACGGCGTTGCCGCGCTCGGTGTGCTCGTCGAGCAGCGCGGTGAGGGTGGTGGTGTCCAGCAGCGGCACGTCGCCGTAGGTGACCACGACGGTGCCGGTGAGCCCGTCGGGCAGCGGGGCCAGGCCGCAGGCGACCGCGTCGCCGGTGCCGTTCTGCCGCTCCTGCACCGCGGTGGTGATGGTCAGCCCGAGGGTGGCCGACAGCGCCTCCAGGTGCGCGCCCACGGCCTCGCGGCCGTGGCCCAGGACCACCACCAGGTGCTCGGGCTTGAGGCCCGCCGCGGCGCGCACGGCGTGCTCGACCAGCGGCCTGCCCGCCACCGGGTGCAGCACCTTCGGGGTGGCCGAGCGCATCCTGGTGCCCTCGCCCGCGGCCAGCACGACCGCGCTCACCTGCCCGGCACCCCCGGCGCGGGGTGCGGCGTCCGGCTGGTCGGTGGGCGGCACGTTCTGCGGCACGGCGCTCCCTGGCTCGTCGTCGTCAACAGCGGACAGCCGGCCGCGGGGTCCGAACCGACCCGGACCCCAGGGGGTCCGCTGCTGCGGGGTCGCGGCCGGGACCCGATCCTACGTGGTCTCCGGGAGCACCCACGCCCGGTCGCCCGCCTGCCCCGCCCCGACCGCGCCCGCGACCGGCGCGGCCTCGGCCGCGGAGATCGCCACGATGTCGTTGCCGCCCGCCCGCTTCGCCTGGTACATGGCCGCGTCCGCGCGGGCCAGCGCCCGCACCGCGCTCTCCTGCGGGCGCAGCGACACCGCGCCGATGGACAGCGTCACCCCGTGCGAGAGGTCCTGCGGCAGGCCCGACACCGCGACCAGCGCGCGGCGCAGGGCGGCCTCGGCGGCGGGCAGCGGCGCCCCGGGCAGCAGCACGATGAACTCGTCGCCGCCGTAGCGGGCCACCATGTCGCTGCCGCGCAGCGCGTCGCGCAGGGTGGCCGCGACCACGCGCAGGACGTCGTCGCCCTCGGCGTGCGACATGCGGTCGTTGACGCCCTTGAAGCCGTCGAGGTCGACCAGCGCGATGGCGAGCGGGTGGTTGGCAGGCGAGGACGCCAGCGCCTCCAGCCGCTCGTCGAGCGCGCGCCGGTTGGGCAGCCCGGTCAGCGGGTCCTGCAGGGCCTGGCGGGCGATCGAGGAGTGCATCCGCGACAGCCGCTCGTGCTCGCGGCGGGTGTTCAGCGTGGCGATGCGCGACTCGCGCATGTCCCACAGCTGCGCCTCCAGCTCGGTGGCGTAGTGCTCCAGCGCCGAGGTGGTGCGCTCGCCGCCGTCGGGGCCCGAGAGCCGGGCGAACTCGCGGATCAGGCACAGCCGCAGGGTCGGCTCGGCGGCCTCGTCGTACATCTCCGCGCGCGCGGCGCCGAGCACCTCGACCGCCTCGGCCTCGCGGCCCTCGTGCTCCAGGCAGCGGGCCAGCGCGATCGAGGTGATCACCAGCTCGCGCGGGTAGCGGGAGGCGCGCAGCAGCCCGCGCAGCCTGGCCTCGTGCGCCTGCGAGGGCTGCGCCAGCGCCAGCGCGGCGGCGATGATCGGGTTCTGGTCGGCGGCCGTGGAGCGCGGGTCGCGCGGGAACAGCGACTCGCGGAACGGCGCCTCCACCGCGATCGCGATGGCCGCGGCGGTGGCGAACCGCTCGGCGGCGCGCTCGTCCTCCCCGATGCGCTCCAGCCGCAGGCCCCAGCCGACCAGCAGCCGGGCCCGGTTGATCAGGTGCACCGAGATCAGGTGCGGGCCCGCCGAGGCCCGGATGCACTTGTGCGCCCGCGTCATCACCTGGTCGGCGACCTCGTAGACGCCGAGCTGGGTGAGCACCGTGCCGATGTCCAGCAGCGTCGACGCCATGATCATGTCCCAGGTGCGGCCGCCGAGCATCACGTCCGGGGTGATGTCCTCGTCGAGCATGGCCAGCGCCACCGCGGCCTCGGTGAGCGCGGCGTCCTCGGCGCCCGCGAGCAGCAGCCGCCGCCCGCGCAGCGCGTGCGCGTCGGCCTGCAGCACGACCAGCCCGTGCCTGCGGGTGTGCGCCAGCATCTCGTCCAGCAGCGGCTCGGCGCTGTCGGCCAGCTCGTTGTTGACCACCCGCACGGCCACCGCCGAGCGCAGCAGCTGGGCGACCATCCTGGGCTCGCCGCGCGACTGGGCCTCGGCCAGCAGCCGGTCGACCTCGGCGGTGCAGCGCGGGCGCTCGGCCAGCGGCACGGTCTGGATGATGGCGAGCAGCTCGCGGGCGCGCCCGACCAGCCAGGCGTCGGAGCGCTCGTCCAACGCGGGCAGTTCGGCCTCGTCACGCTGCTCGTCGTCCACGTGCGTCGGTGCACCCCTTCGGGCCGGTGCTTCGCGGGTGTCGTCTTCGCGGTGTCGTCTTCGCGGGTGTGGCCTGCGCGCCCGCTGGTCGCCTGCCGGGAGCTCCGCCGCCAGGATTCGAACCTGAACCATTGGAACCAAAATCCAAGGTGCTGCCATTACACCACGGCGGAACGGCCGTCGACCGTCCCCGGGAGGGGGCCGTCGACCGGTGCCGACATGGTGTCACGACCGCGCCCCCCGCAGCACCAGTACCCGCCGGTTGGCCGCCGCTCGCGTCCGATCGGGTGTTAGTCCGGTCACCGCGGGCCGGTGGTGATCACGCTGCGCAGGCGGGCGGGTGCCCAGCGTCCCGCTCCCCGCGCGGGTGGCCCAAACACCCGGGGGAGCCCTGGCGTGTCGGCGCGGCCGTTCCTTACGCTGTCGTAAGTTACGGCGCCGTAAGTGAGCCTGGCCTTACCACCGGGTTCCGGAAAGAGGGACAGAGCATGACGAGCACGCTCGACGCCGAGCGCGGCGGGGGGACCTCCCGGGGCCCCAAGCCGATCCTCGAGGGCACCCGCGACCGCAAGACCATCATCGGGGTCTACATCTTCATCCTCGCCCCCGTCGTCGCGCTGGTCGCGGCCGTGCCGCTGCTGTGGGGCTGGGGCCTGGGCTGGGTCGACGTGGCGCTCGCGGTGTTCTTCTTCTACCTCTCCGGCCTCGGCATCACCGTCGGCTACCACCGGCTGTTCACCCACGGCTCGTTCCGCGCCAAGCGCCCGCTGAAGATCGCGCTGGCCGCGATGGGGTCGATGGCCGTGCAGGGCCCGCCGATCATCTGGGTCGCCGACCACCGCCGCCACCACGCCTTCTCCGACCGCGAGGGCGACCCGCACTCGCCGTGGCTGCACGGCACCTCGCCCGCCGGGCTGGCCAAGGGCTTCTGGCACGCGCACATGGGCTGGATCTTCGAGCACGAGCTGACCAACAAGCAGCGCTTCGCCCCCGACCTGCTCGCCGACCGCGACATCGTCCGGGTCAACAAGCTGTTCTGGCTGTTCACCACGCTGACCCTGCTGCTGCCCGCGGTGCTCGGCGGCCTGCTGACCTGGTCGTGGTGGGGCGCGGTCACCGCGTTCTTCTGGGCGGGCCCGGTGCGCATCGGCATCCTGCACCACGTCACCTGGTCGACCAACTCGATCTGCCACATGGTCGGCGACCGGCCGTTCACCAGCCGGGACAGGGCCGCCAACTTCTGGCCGCTGGCCATCCTCAGCTTCGGCGAGTCCTGGCACAACCTGCACCACGCCGACCCCACCTGCGCCCGGCACGGTGTCAAGCGCGGGCAGATCGACACCTCCGCCCGGCTGATCTGGGTGTTCGAGAAGCTCGGCTGGGCCACCGACGTCCGCTGGCCCACCCCGCAGCGCCTGGAGAAGCTCGCCGCCCGGTGAGCAACTAGGGTGACCAGGTGAGCGGAGGCCGACGCACCCAGGAGCCGCGCGTGCGCATGACGGGCAAGGAGCGCCGCCAGCAACTCCTGGACGTCGCCCGCGCCCTGTTCGCGGAGAAGGGCTTCGACAGCGCCTCCGTGGAGGAGATCGCCCACCGCGCCGGCGTGAGCAAGCCCGTGGTCTACGAGCACTTCGGCGGCAAGGAGGGCATCTACGCCGTTGTCGTCGACCGCGAGATGCACGCCCTGCTCACCGGCATCACCGAGGCCCTCTCCGACGACGACGCCCACCCCCGGCTGCTGCTGGAGCGGGCCGCCTGCTCGCTGCTGGACTACATCGAGGGCTCCACGGACGGGTTCCGCATCCTGGTGCGGGACTCGCCCGTGGCCACCGCCACCGGCACCTTCTCCAGCCTGCTCAACGACATCGCCTCCCAGGTGGAGCACATCCTGGGCGTGCAGTTCTCCAAGCGCGGGTACGACTCGAAGCTGGCGGCGCTCTACAGCCAGTCGCTCGTGGGGATGGTGGCGCTGACCGGGCAGTGGTGGCTGGACGCGCGCAAGCCGAAGAAGCACGACGTGGCGGCGCACCTGGTGAACCTGGCGTGGAACGGGTTGTCGCACTTGGAGGGGAAGCCGGTGCTGCGCAGCAAGCGGTGAGGTGTGGGTGCTTGCTGGGTTGGTGTTGGCTCGCCTCGCCTTCGGCTTCCCCGGCCAAACAGGACCACCGCATCGAGCAGGGGCTTAGCCGGGCTTCCTGCTGCGTAGGTGGTTGCTCCGTGGGCGAAGAAGGTGCAGTGAGCAGTGCCGTGCTTGGGCTGGCTGGGGGATGGGTGAAGTGAGTTGTTGGGGATCAGGTGGTGGGGGTGATGCGGAGGAGCTTGTCGTCGGTGCCGTTGGACGTGGTGACGTAGAGGGCACCGTCGGGGGCGGTTCGGGCGGCTCGGAGGCGGCCGTGGGTGTCGGTGAACTCCGGGGGGATGGCGACGGAGGTGACGGCGCCCTGCTGGTCGAGGGTGAGGAGGAGGAGCTTGGCGCCCTTGAGGGCGGTGATGACCAGGGTGCCGTCGAGGGGGCCCCACTGGGGGCCGTCGAGGAAGGTCGCGGCGCAGATGGCTTCTGTGGTGTCGCCGGATTCCCACGTGGCGGGGACGGCGTCGGGGAAGCGGGTGAGGTCGGTCATGGGGACGTCCTCGTCGTACTGCTGGACGGTGCCGCCCTGGGAGGGGTCCCAGCCGTAGTTGGCGCCGGGCTTGAGGAGGTTGACCTCGTCGTTCTTGTCGGGGCCGTGTTCGGCGGTGAAGACCTGGTCGGTGCCGGGGCGGGTGGCGACGCCCTGGACGTTGCGGTGGCCGTAGGTCAGGACCGGGGAGCCGGGGGTGGGGTTGTCGGGGAGGGCGGCGCCGGTGTTGAGGTCGACGCGCAGGACCTTGCCGCCGAGGTTGGCGCGGTCCTGGGGGACGGCGGCGACCGCGGTGTCGCCGGTGCCGACGAGCAGGGCGCCGTCGGGGGCGAGGGTGGGGCGGCAGCCGGAGTGCCTGCCGGAGGCGTTGAGGGGCAGGCCGGTGAGCAGGTCCTTGACCTTCGCGGCGGAGGTGGAGTCGTCGGACAGGCGCCAGGTGACCAGGCGGATGTCGACGGGGTTGCCGCCCTCTGTGTGGGTCTGGCAGGTGGTGAACTGGCGGGAGGTGGCGAAGTCGGGGTGCACCACCATGCCCAGCAGGCCGCCCTCGCCGCGCACCTGGATGTCGGAGGTGTCCGCGCGCAGGGTCGTCACGGTCGACCCGGGGGTCGTGCCGGAGATGAGGGCGAACTGGCCGTTGCGCTGGGGGACGAGCACCTTGCCGTCGGGCAGGAAGCCGATGTCCCAGCCGTGCTCCAGCCCGCCCGCCACGGTCTGCACCGACAGCGCGGGGGCGGCCACCGAGGTGGGGGTGCTCGGGGGCGCGGAGAACCCGGCGGGAACCTGGCCGACGGACCCGGAGTCGGAGCAGGCGGAGGTGGCCAGCACGGCCGCCGCGGTGATGGCGAGCATCCGGGTTCTGGGCATGTGTCCAGAATGCCGCTTTGGCGGGGGTGTCGCCGGGTGAGGGAGGTGCGCGGTGTCCTTTGACTCCGGTGGCGGGTTCGACCACCACGGCGACGTCGACTGGGCGTGGAGCGACTTCTTCGGCGGCGACCTCGGGCAGAACCGGCGGTTGCGGGGGCTGGAGGAGAGCCGGGCCGCGCACCGGGCCGACACCGCGCGGCTGCGGGCGGAGCTGTCCAAGGCCACCGGCTCGCTGGAGGAGCGGCTGGCGAAGCTGTCGGCGGCGTTCGACGCGTTCGTCGAGCTGTCGCAGCTGGGCCCGCGGCTGGAGCTGTTCGACCGGGAGGCCGAGGCGCGCAGGCTGGCCCGGTCGCTGTTCGCCGGGGTCGACCGGCTCGACGAGGTCGTCGACGTGCCCGGCTACTGGCTGCCGCAGGCCCTGCTGGCGGTGCGCGCGCTGCGCACCGGCGGGGACGTCGCCACCCCGCTCGCGCTGGCGGTCGAGCGGGACGCGGCGTCGACGGCGGTCTTCCACGTGCTCACCGCCGGGGTGTTCGGCTTCGGGGAGTCGGTGCCCGCGGGGATGCTCGGCGAGGCGCTGCCGGAGTTCACCGACCCGCTTCCGACCTCGGTGCGCGCGGTGTGGGTGCTCGCGGCCGACGGCTACTACGGCGCGGCCGGGCGCAAGCTCGCGGAGCAGCGCGGCGCGACCCACCTCGCCCGCCGCCCGCCCGAGGAGGTGGCGGCGGCGGTGACCACCTGGCGGCAGGCGCTCAAGCCCGACCACGAGGCCGAGTACAAGCTCCCCCAGGGCATCGCGGACGGCCCCCGGCTGCGCACGATCGCGGACGCGTGCACCCGCATCGCCCTGCTGCGCGCGCACGTGCGGCAGGCCCTGGCCCCCCGCCCGGACCAGCGCGACGAGCTGGACCCGCTGGTCAAGAGCACCCTGGAGCGGGTGGTCGAGACCGGCGCGCCGCGCGAGCAGGAGCTGCTGGGGCGGGTGCGCGAGCTGCGGGCCACCGTCGGCGGCGGCAGCCCCGACGAGCTGCCCGAGCACGCGGGCGACCCGGCCGCGTTGCTGCGCGCCGACGGGGTGGACGAGGCGCGGCCCGGCAGGCGGGCCCTCGCGCTGCGGGCGTCGAGCCGGGACGTGCTCGCCACCGCCGAGCAGTTGGCCGCCGACGCCGCCACCGAGCTGCCCGAGGAGGTGAGCGTGCGCCCCGGCGTCGGGACGATGGTGGTGCGCGGCGGGCGGGTCGCGGAGCAGTCCGTCGAGCGCGCGGCGGCCCGGGGCGTCCCCGAGGTCGACGGCACGCGCCGGGTGGTCGGCGCCGCCCTGGCGGGCGTGGCGCTGGTGGCCCTGGTCCTGGCCCTCGTCGCGGGGTGGGGCTGGGCCGTCCCGGCCGTGCTGGCCGCGGGGGGCGCCGCGGTGCAGCTCACCCGGCACGCCAAGGCGGGTCGCGAGCGGGTCGCCGCCCTGGAGCAGGGGCGGGCGCGGGCCGCGCGGGAGGCCGAGCAGGCGGAGCGGATCGCCGCGGCCGCGCTGGCCGACCTGCGCGGCAGGCAGGAGCGGGCGGCGCGCGACCTGGCCGAGCTGCGCCACCTGCTCGGGGCGTGATCGGCGTCTCGGGGAGGGGGGCGGGGGTGCCCGTTACGGTGGGGCGGTGAGCGAGCACCTGAGCCTGGCCGTCGAAGGGCCGGTGGCCACCCTGACCATCGACCGCCCGGCGAAGCGCAACGCGCTGAGCTACGACATGTGGGCGGCCATCCCCGGTCACGTGGCCACCGTCGCCGCCGACCCGGCGGTGCGCGTGCTCGTGCTGCGCGGCACCGACACCTTCTCCGCGGGCGCGGACATCTCCGAGTTCACCACCCTGCGCCGCGACGCCGCGGGCGCCGTGCGCTACGGCGAGGCGGTGGAGGCCGCCACCGCGGCGCTGACCGGCCTGCTCAAGCCCACCATCGCCGCCATCACCGGTTTCTGCATCGGCGGCGGCTGCGAACTGGCCCTGGCCTGCGACATCCGCATCGCCACCGACGCCTCCCGGTTCGGCATCACCCCGGCCAAGCTCGGCATCGTGTTCAACCTGCCCTCCACCAAGCAGCTCGTCGACGTCGTCGGCCCGGCCTGGGCCAAGCAGATCCTCTACACCGGCGACATCCTCGACGCCGCCACCGCCCTGCGCATCGGCCTGGTCAACGAGCTGCACCCGGCCGAGGACCTGCCCAAGCGCGCCGAGGAACTGGCCACCCTGATGGCCGCCCGCTCCCAGGTCACCATCCGCGGCGCCAAGACCATCATCACCAAGATCGTCGCGGGCGCCGCCCAGGCCGACGACGAGGTCGACCAGCTCTACTCCGCCTCCGTCGCCAGCGCCGACTACGCCGAGGGCGTCACCGCCTTCCTGGAGAAGCGCGCCCCCAGGTTCTAGGCGCTCAGGGCGGCCAGTTCGGTGGTGAGGTTGTGCCGGGCCCGGGGTTCCCAGTCCGCCCGGGCTTCCGGGGTGCGGTAGAGGGAAGGCAGCGCCAGCAACGACTCCAGCACGCGCGCCCGGCCCACGCGGAACTGGTCGTCGGGCACGTAAGCGTACTCGGCGCGGACGGCGTGGGTGTACTCGGTGTAGGTGCTCGGGGGGCTGGACAGGATCCGCAGGTCGGCGTCGCAGAGGACGGCGCCGTTGGGGTCGTCCTGGGCGACGTGGTGGCCGTTGGTGAGGCGGATGAGGCGGGTGACCTCAGCGACGTCGGGGGCGGGGAGGTGGGGGGTCAGGTCGGCCTCCGCCAGGCGGGCGCTGGCTTCTTCGTCGTCGGGGCGGCCCTGGTAGACGGCGTCGTGGTAGCAGGCGGCGAGGCGGACCAGGTCCGGGGTGGTGGCGTGGTGGGCGAGGGTGTCGACGGCGCGCAGGACGTGGTCGAGGTGGTGGGGGGTGTGGTAGCGGCGGTGGGGTTCGGACCAGCGGGCGAGCAGGGCGGTCAGCAGGTCGGTCGGGAGGCCCGCGCGGGCCCACACCTCGTGCGGCATGGCCGGACGCTAGCGGCGCGCACGGTGTCGGTGCCAGTGCGTAGGCTTGACACCTGTTTCGACAACCCCCCACGCGAAGGACAGGCGCACCAGTGTCCGCAGCCCCCTTGCACGGTCTCCTCGACGTCCTGCTGACCGACCCGGCGTGCCGGGACGTGGTCGAGGCGGCGGGTGCCCCAGCGCTGGCCATGCAGGGGCCGGTGGCGGCCCGGCCGCTGGTGGTCTCCGCGCTGGTCGCCGCGGGCAAGCCGGTGCTGGCGGTGACCGCGACCGGGCGCGAGGCCGACGAGCTGGTGGCGGTGCTGGGCGACCTGCTCGGCCGCGGTGCCGTGGCCGACTTCCCGTCCTGGGAGACCCTGCCGCACGAGCGGCTGTCCCCGCGCGCGGACACCGTCGGCGCGCGGCTGGCGGTGCTGCGCCGCCTCGCCCACCCGGAGGAGCACCCGGACGGGCCGCTGAAGGTGGTCGTGAGCACCGTGCGCAGCCTCATCCAGCCGATGGCCCCCGGGTTGGGCGAGCTGGCGCCGGTGCGCCTGCGGGTCGGGGAGGAGGCCGACTTCGAGCAGGTGCTGGCGCGGCTGGCCGACCTCGCCTACACCCGCGTCGACATGGTGGAGAAGCGCGGCGAGTTCGCCGTGCGCGGCGGCATCGTCGACCTGTTCCCGCCGACCGCCGAGCACCCGCTGCGGGTGGAGTTCTGGGGCGACGAGGTCTCCGAGGTCCGCGCGTTCGCCGTGGCCGACCAGCGGTCGCTGCCCGGCGGGCCCACCGAGGTCACCGCACCGCCGTGCCGGGAGCTGCTGCTCACCGAGGACGTGCGCACCCGCGCCGCCGCGCTGGCCGCCCACCACGAGGCGGACGCCCACCTGCACGAGATGCTCACCAAGCTGGCCGAGGGCATCCCCTCCGAGGGCATGGAGGCGCTGATCCCCGCGCTGCTGCCCGGGCAGATGCAGATGCTCACCGACGCGCTGCCCGCTGGCACCCACGTCGTGCTCAACGACCCGGAGAAGATCCGCACCCGCGCGCACGACCTGGTGCGCACCGGCCAGGAGTTCCTGGAGGCCTCCTGGATGGCCGCCGCGGGCGGCGGCACCGCCCCGATCGACCTGGGCGCCTCGGCCTACCGCGACCTCGGTGAGGTCGCCGCGCACGCCCGCGACGCGGGCCGCTGCTGGTGGACGCTGTCGCAGCTCACCGACGAGAGCGCGCTCGCGCTGGCCATCCGCCCGGTGGAGTCCTACCGCGGCGACGTCGCCCGCGCCTTCGCGGACCTGCGCGCGCACACCGCCGCGGGCGGCACCGCCGTGCTCGTGGTGCCCGGCGCGGGCACCGCCAAGCGGGCCGTCGACCAGCTGGCCGAGGCCGAGGTGGCCGCCGTGCTCGCCGAGGACGGCCTCGACGGCGCCCCCGAGCCCCGGCGGGTCACCGTGGTGCGCGCCGCGCTCGACGACGGGTTCACCGCCCCCGGCGCCGCCCTGGTCGTGCTCACCGAGGCCGACCTCACCGGCGGCAGGCACGGCACCTCCACCCGCGACATGTCGACCAAGATGCCGTCCCGGCGGCGCAACGCGGTCGACCCGCTGGCCCTCAAGCCCGGCGACTACGTGGTGCACGAGCAGCACGGCATCGGCCGGTACGTGGAGATGGTGCAGCGCGCGGTCAAGGACACCGGCGGCAGCAAGGTCACCCGCGAGTACCTGGTGCTGGAGTACGGCAGCTCCAAGCGCGGCCAGCCCGGCGACCGGCTGTTCGTGCCCACCGACCAGCTCGACGAGGTCACCCGCTACGTCGGCGGGGAGCTGCCCACGCTGAACAAGCTCGGCGGCTCGGACTGGAAGAACACCAAGGCCAAGGCGCGCAAGGCGGTCAAGCAGATCGCCGCCGAGCTGGTCCAGCTCTACGCCGCCCGCCAGGCCGCCCCCGGGCACGCCTTCGGCCAGGACACCCCCTGGCAGCGCGAGCTGGAGGACGCCTTCCCGTTCACCGAGACCGCCGACCAGCTCGCCGCCATCGACGAGGTCAAGGCCGACATGATGCGCGGGGTCCCGATGGACCGGGTCATCTGCGGCGACGTCGGCTACGGCAAGACCGAGATCGCCGTGCGGGCGGCGTTCAAGGCGGTGCAGGACGGCAAGCAGGTCGCCGTCCTGGTGCCCACCACCCTGCTCGCCCAGCAGCACCTGTCCACCTTCGCCGGGCGCATGCAGCAGTTCCCGGTCGTGGTCAAGGGCCTGTCCCGGTTCACCGACCCGCAGGAGTCGGAGAAGACCATCGCGGGCCTGGCCGACGGCACCGTCGACATCGTCATCGGCACGCACCGGCTGCTCCAGACCGGGTTGCGGTACAAGGACCTCGGCCTGGTGATCGTCGACGAGGAGCAGCGCTTCGGCGTCGAGCACAAGGAGCACATCAAGGCGCTGCGCACGCACGTGGACGTGCTCACCATGTCCGCGACGCCCATCCCGCGCACGCTGGAGATGTCGCTGGCGGGCATCCGGGAGATGTCGACGATCCTCACCCCGCCCGAGGACCGGCACCCGATCCTGACCTACGTCGGCTCCTACGACGACAAGCAGGTCGCCGCCGCCATCCGCCGCGAGCTGCTGCGCGACGGCCAGGTGTTCTACGTGCACAACCGGGTGTCCTCGATCGAGAAGGCCGCCCGGCAGATCCGCGAGCTGGTGCCCGAGGCGCGGGTGGTCACCGCGCACGGGCAGATGAACGAGGACCGGCTGGAGAAGATCATCCAGGGGTTCTGGGAGCGCGAGCACGACGTGCTGGTCTGCACCACCATCGTCGAGACCGGCCTGGACATCTCCAACGCCAACACCCTCATCGTCGAGCGCGGCGACATGCTCGGCCTGGCCCAGCTGCACCAGCTGCGCGGGCGCGTGGGCCGCGGCCGCGAGCGCGGCTACGCCTACTTCCTCTACCCGCCGGAGAACCCGCTCACCGAGACCGCGCACGACCGGCTGGCCACCATCGCCCAGAACACCGAGCTGGGCGCGGGCATGGCGGTGGCCATGAAGGACCTGGAGATCCGCGGCGCGGGCAACATCCTCGGCGCCGAGCAGTCCGGGCACATCGCGGGCGTCGGCTTCGACCTCTACGTCCGCCTGGTCGGCGAGGCCGTCGAGGCGTTCCGCAGGAGCGCGGGCGCCCCCGGCGCCGAGGACGACGATGAGCTGCTGGAGGTCCGGGTCGACCTGCCGGTCGACGCGCACATCCCGCACGACTACGTGCCCGGCGAGCGGCTGCGCCTGGAGGCCTACCGCAAGCTGGCCGCCGCCCCCGACGGCGCCGCGCTCGACGCCGTCCGCGAGGAGCTGGCCGACCGCTACGGCGAGCTGCCGCAGCCGGTGGTCAACCTGCTGGCGGTGGCCGCGTTCCGGCAGGTGTGCAGGCAGCACGGGGTCACCGAGGTGATCGCCCAGGGCAGCGGCATCCGGTTCGCGCCGATGCCGCTGCGCGACTCGCAGCTGGTGCGGTTGAAGCGGCTGTACCCGAAGGCCAACCACAAGGCGGTGACCAACACGGTGACCGTGCCGCGGCCCACGGAGGGCGCCGCGGGTGGGCGGATCGGGGCGCCGGTGCTGCGGGACCGGGAGCTGCTGGACTGGTGCGCGCGGTTCCTGGAGTCGCTGGCGGCAGCTCCCGCGCCCGCTGGGGTGTAGGGGCCTTCGGGTTTCGGGGAACTGCTGCGCAGCTCTGTGGAGAACGCGGATCGCTCTGCGGGCTCGATGGGGTGGCCTGGTGGGAGGTCACCGGGTGGGGGCGGGGTGGGTGGGTCGTTGCCGACGGGGAACCTGGGGGGATGGTGCGCGTCGTAACGGGTGGTTGTGGTGGGGCGAAGTTCTTGGCATAAGCAGCAGGGGAGGTTGCACGTGTCCAGCACCGGGTTCCTGGCTGTCGACCCCGGCGCCGCTGAGCGGGCGGCGGGGGCTTGTCGGGCGCAGATCGCGCGGTTGGACGTCCACATCCGGGCGGCCGAGGGGTTGGCGGACCCGGACTTCGGCGCGTGCGCGCTGGGGCGGGGGTTGAGCGGGAAGTTCGTGGAGAAGCGGACTGCGGGCGACGGGTTGATCGCGCGGTTGCGGATGGCCCGGGAGGGGCTGGAGTCGGCGGCCCGGCACTTCGAGGCGACGGCGGCGGCGTACCGGGCGACGGAGGAGGGGGCCGAGCGGGCGCTGCGGTTCACCGGGAACCTGGAGCAGGCGTGAGCGGGGAGCGGGCGCGGTCGGACGCCGAGCTGCTGGCCCGGTTGCGGCACGTGGCCGACGACCTGGCGGCGACGGGCACCGACATGGACCCGCAGGCCATCCGGGCGGTGGACAACTGGCAGGCCTGGCGGCACCGGGACATGGTGGCGCTGGTCGAGCAGATCACCTCGGGCACCGGGGGCACGCCGGGGCACGAGTGGAGCGCGCTGGGCGCGGCCATCACCGAGGACTTCGCCGCCTTCGACGAGGAGCTGAACCGGGCGTTGGGGGAGGGGTGGCAGGGGGCCGCCGCAGACAGCGCCGCCGCCGCGACCACGCCCATCGGGCAGTGGGGGCAGCAGCTCGGGCAGGTCACCGCCGTCACGGGGGTGCGGATGCTCGCCGCCGACCTGGCCGCCCAGCAGGCCAGGACGCACCTGCCGGTGCCGCAGGACTTCGACTGGCAGCGGGCGATGTTCGCCCCGGACCCCGAGCTGGACCTGTTCGAGCAGCACACCGCGCAGGAGAACGCCAAGGCCGAGGCCGTGCGGGTGATGGACACCTTCATCACCGGCGGCTACCGCGAGGCCGACGCCACCGTGCCCGCCTTCCCCGAGCCGCCCGGCCTGGTGCAGGGCAGCGCGCCGGTGGAGTACGGGCCCGGCGGGTCGTACCTGGGCGCCCCGACGTCCGGGGGCAGCTACCCGATGTGGACCGGGCTGGGCGTGCCCGTGCCGTTCACCGAGTCGTCGACCGCCCCGGCCGGGGCCACCGGCGCGCCGGTGCCGCCCACCTACTCCGACTGGGGCCCCGCCCAGCCGACCCCGCAGGCCGTGCCCGGTGGCGCGGTCGGGCCGGTGGTGCCGCTGGGCCAGGAGGTCACCACGCAGACCTCGGCCGCGAGCGTCTTCGGGGGCTCGGGGGCGTCGTCGGCGGGGGCGGGCGGCTACTCCGGCGGCGGGTACTCCGGGTCCGCCGCGGCCCCGCCCGCCGCGTCGGCGGGCCAGGACCACCTCGGCGGCGGCGCGGCCGCGGGCGGGCGCGGCCCGGTGCAGCCGGGCATGACCGCCGCCTTCGCCCGCCCGCTGGCCGAGAACCCGCGCCCGGCCACGGGGGCGGCCCCGATGGGCGGCGGGATGCCCATGGGCGGCGCCGGGGCGCACGGCGGCGGGGACGACGACGCCGAGCACCGGTCGAAGTACGTGGTGGAGGGCGAGTCCGGGTCGGTGTTCAGCCACGGCCTGTCCTCGGTGACCCCGGTGATCGGCGAGACCCAGTGACCCCCAGGACCCGGTGATCGGGAGACCCGTGAACGCCACCACCACGCGCGACTGGTCGCTGACCCCCGAGCAGCTGGCCCAGCTCTGGGACCGGATGGGGCTCGACGTCCTGCCCTACCCCATCCAGGTGCGCCGGGTCGGGCTCACCGACGCCGAGGCCCAGGTCGCCGGCGAGCGGATCAGGGCGGGCCTGCGCGCCGCCGGGCTGCTCGACCCGCGCGGGCGCATCGGCGCCGACCTGGAGTCCGCGCTGCGCCAGCTCACCGCGCCGGAGGCGGCGGTGGACTCGGTGTGGCTCGACGCCCGCGGCGGCGAGTCGCCGCACCGGGCGCTGGCGGTGCGCACCGGGCGCCGGGCCGTGCTGGCCGTGCAGGCCCCCGGCCGCGACAAGCTCACCGGCGGCCAGGTCACCGTGCGCGACATCGGGGTGTCCGCGCTGCTGGACGCGGTCGTGCGCACCCTGCCCCCGGTCCCGCCGGGCAGGCGGCCGGGCGGGCGCTGGCCCGCTGAGCAGGCGCGCAGGCACCCCGGCTACAGCGAGGTCGTGCACGCCCCGCGGGCGCGGGCCGGGCAGCTGGGCGTGCGGGTCGACCGCAGGCGCGGGCCGGTGCTGTCCTGGTTCGACGTCCCCGGCGACGGCCGCTACGGGCTCGTGCGCACCGCGCCCGGCGCCGGACCGGACTGGGCGCACCTGTTCCCGGTCGACCCGGCGGGCCTGCACCGGTGGCTGGGGACCGCGTTGGAGCGCACCAGGACCGACCTGGCCTGACACCCCGCGGCGCCGCGGTCCCCGGTCCGCTTCACCCACACGGGTGCCGGTGTGTGGCGGAGCGTGGTTGTGAGAGGGTGTGCCACTGTGACCACAGTCATCCGCCGCCGGGGCGCCGCCGCCGCCGCGCTGACCGCTGTCCTCGGACTCGTGCTCAGCTCCTGCGCCTCGGGGCCGAGCCAGGTCAACGCCGCCGCCATCATCGACGGGGAGGTCATCTCCGTCGGCCAGGTGCAGGAGCTGGTGGCCCAGGCGCAGCGCGCCGAGCCCGCCACCGCGGTGCTCGCCACCCAGCGCAAGCTGCCCTACCTGTCCCGCGGCGTGCTGGAGAAGCTGATCAACCACCGGTTGATCGAGGCCTACCAGAAGCGCACCCCGGTCACCATCGACGAGTCGCTGGTCGCCCAGGGCGCCGACCGCCTCGCCGCCACCACCGACCAGCTGCCCGCCGACGGCGCGGGCGTGCCGGTGGAGGCGATCGTGAACAACGCGGTCACCAAGTCCTTCCCGGCCCAGGAGCAGATCCGCGACCTGCTGCTGCTCAACGCCATCGGGTCCTCCCGCAACACCCAGCAGGTCACCGTCGACCTGGTCGCCTTCGACGACGCCGCGGCCAGCTCCGAGGGCACCGCCCGCGACCGGGCGATGGCCAAGGCCAACCAGCTCGCGGCGCTGACCACCGCCGAGGCCGACGCGCTCATCCAGAAGGAGAGCGCGGAGAACCGGGCCAAGGCCCAGCAGCAGGACGCCTCGGGCCAGCCGGTGACGGTGCCGCTGTGGCAGACCGGGGCCACCTTCTCCTCCGGCGACGCCGAGCAGGTGCCGGACGCGATCGTGAACACCCCGCTGTTCGGCAGCGCGCCCGGCAGCGTCGTGGTGTTCAAGTACGACCAGCCCTCCCAGTCCGGGGAGACCTCCACCGTCTGGTACCTCGGGGTGATCAAGGCGGTCAAGGACGGGCCGAAGGTCTCCGCCGGGCAGGCCGCGAACGCGTTCTCCGCGCGCAACGTCGCCTTCGGGCAGCGCGCGCTGCACTCGGTGGTCAACGACTTCGGCTTGGAGCTGAGCCCGCGCTACGGCGTGTTCGACCGCGCCACCCTGTCCATCGCCCCCAGCGAGGGCGAGACCAACGGCGCGGTCCTGCACCTCAAGGACGCCAAGACCCCGTGACGCACCACCCCGGCAGCGCCGTCGTGCTGGCCGTCGAGGGCGTGCTCCCGGCGGCGGCGCTCCCGCTGCTGCGCGCCGCGGCGCGCGTCTTCGCCACCGACCCCGCCCTGGGCGACCCGCCCCCGGCCGACCTGGTGGCGCTGGCCGCGGCCGAGCCGGTCGTGCTGGTCACCGACCAGGCGGGCGCCGGGCTGCTGCCGGGCGCGCCGGTGGTGTCCGCGCCGGGCACCGGGCTGGTCGCCGCCGCCCGGGTGATGGACACCCTGCGCTCCCCGGGCGGCTGCCCGTGGGACGCCGAGCAGACCCACGACTCGCTGCGGCAGTACCTGGTCGAGGAGTGCTACGAGCTGCTCGACGCGATCGACTCCGGTGACCGCGCCGCGCTGCGCGAGGAGCTGGGCGACGTGCTGCTCCAGGTCCTCTTCCACGCCAGGGTCGCCGAGGAGGACGGCACCGACCCGTTCTCGGTCGACGACGTGGCCCGCGACCTCGTCGCCAAGCTGGTCGGGCGGCACCCGCACGTCTTCGCGGGCGGCGACCCGGCGGTGCGCGACGCGGGCACCCAGGAGCTGCGCTGGGACGAGCTCAAGCGCACCGAGAAGCGCCGCGAGTCCAGTGTGGACGGTGTGGCGACCGGTCAGCCCGCGGTGGCCCTGGCCGCCAAGCTGACCCAGCGCACCACCCGCGCCGGGCTGCCCGAGGACCTGCTGCCCGCGGGCGGCTCGGTCGGTGAGCGGCTGTTCGCCCTGGCCGCCGAGGCCAAGCTGGCGGGCGAGGACCCCGAGGACGCGCTGCGCCGGGTGGCCAGGGCGTTCGAGGTCGCCGTGCGCACGGCCGAGCACTCGGCCAAGCAGGACGGCCTCGACCAGACCCGGCTCGACGCGGAGTCCTGGCGCAAGCACTGGCCGACCCCCTGACCGCGGGCGATCCCGCTCGCTGCCGCCGGGTGGTGGGGTGGCGTGGTCCAGCGGTGCGGTGTGCGGCGAAATCCGCGCGCGGTCGGGCCCGCGGTCGCTAATTTGGCGGGGTGACCGAGGCCTACCTCAGATTCCCCCACCTGCACGCCGACCTGATCACCTTCGTCGCTGAGGACGACGTGTGGTCGGCGCCCCTCGACGGCGGCCGGGCGTGGCGGGTCAGCGCGGACCGGGTGCCGGTCTCGGCGCCCCGGTTCTCCCCGGACGGCGCCCTCATCGCCTGGACCAGCACCCGCGACGTGGAGCCGGAGGTGCACGCGGCCCCGGTCGACGGCGGGCGGGCGACCCGGCTGACGCACTGGGGCGACACCCGCACCCGGGTGATCGGCTGGTCGCCCGACGGGCGGGTCCTGGCCCGCAGCGCCACCGGCCAGGCCGCCACCACGCGCACCTGGGCGCACGCGGTGCCGGTCGAACCGGGGCCCACCGAGCGCCTGCCGCACGGGCCGGTCAGCGCGCTGGACGTGGCCGCCTCGGGCGCGGTGCTGCTGGGCACGGCCGGTTTCCGCGAGCCCGCGCACTGGAAGCGCTACCGCGGTGGCACGGCGGGCAAGGTCCTCGTCGACGTCGACGGCAGCGGGGACTTCACCCGCATCCTGGCGGAGCTGGACGGCAACCTGGTCGACCCGGTGTGGGTGGGCGGGCGGGTGGCGTTCCTGTCCGACCACGAGGGCGTCGGCAACCTCTACTCCTGCGCGCCGGACGGCTCCGACCTGCGCAAGCACTCCGACCACGAGTTCTACGCCCGCAACGCCAGCTCCGACGGCAGCCGGGTGGTCTACCACTGCGCCGGTGAGCTGTGGCTGCTCGACGGGCTCGACGCCGAGCCGCGCCGGGTCGAGGTGCGCCTGGGCGGGCCGCGCGGGGCGCGCACCCCCTACCCGGTGGCGCCGTCGAAGCACCTGGGCGCGGTGGCGCCGGACCGCACCGGCCGGGCCAGCGCGGTCGAGGTGCGCGGCACGATCCACTGGCTCACCCACCGCGACGGACCGGCGCGCGCGCTGGCCGCCGAGCCGGGCGTGCGCGGCAGGCTGCCCGCGGTGCTCGGCGACACCGGGCAGGCGGTGTGGGTCACCGACGCCGACGGCGAGGACGCGCTGGAGTTCGCCCCGGTGACCGGGCGCGAGCCGGGCGTGGCGCCGCGCCGGGTGGGCGGCGGGGAGCTGGGCCGGGTGCTGGAGCTGGCGGCGTCCCCGGACGGGCGCAAGGTCGCCCTGGCCACCCACGACTCCCGGCTGCTGCTGGTGGACGTGGCCTCCGGCGCCGTCGAGCAGGTCGACCGCTCCGCCGAGGGCGAGCCCGCCGACCTGGTGTTCTCCCCGGACTCGGCGTGGCTGGCCTGGTCGCACCCCGGCCCGGCGCCGCTGCGGCAGATCCGCGTGGCCGCCACCGCCGACCCGTCCCCGGTCGAGGTCACCGACCTGCGCTTCGCCGACACCGACCCGGCGTTCACCCTCGACGGCAAGCACCTGGCGTTCCTGTCCAGCCGCAGCTTCGACCCGGTCTACGACGTGCACGTGTTCGACCTGTCCTTCGCCGCCGGGTCCCGGCCGTACCTGGTGCCGCTGGCCGCGGCCACCCCCTCGCCGTTCGACCCGGTGCGCGAGGGCCGGGCCTTCGGCGGCGAGGACGAGGCCAAGGACGACGAGGGCCACAAGGGCGCCGCCGACGAGCGGCCGCGCACCGCGGTCGACCTCGACGGCATCACCGAGCGGGTGGTGCCCTTCCCCGTGCCCACCGCCCGCTACTCCGGGCTGTTCGCGGCCAAGGGCGGGGTGCTGTGGCTGCGCGACCCGCTCACCGGCACCCTCGGCGACGACCTCGACGAGCTGGGCGAACCCGCCCCCCGCCCCCGGCTGGAGCGGTTCGACCTGGCCAAGCTGCGCGTCGACACCCTCGTCGACGGCCTGGACTCGGTGCGGCCCAGCGGCGACGGCACCCGGCTGGCCGTGCGCGACCACGGCAGGCTGCGGGTGCTGCCCGCCGACCGCAAGGCCGACGACGACGGCGACGACGCCACCACCGTCGACCTCGGGCGCCTGCGGGTGCTGGTGGACCCGGCCGGGGAGTGGCGGCAGGCCTTCGACGAGACCGGAAGGCTGATGCGCGACCACTTCTGGCGCCCCGACATGGGCGGGGTCGACTGGCAGGCCGTGCTGGCGCGCTACCGCCCGCTCGTCGAGGCCGTGGCCACCCACGACGAGCTGGTCGACCTGCTCTGGGAGGTCCAGGGCGAGCTGGGCACCTCGCACTCCTACGTCTCCCCGCCGCGCGGGCCCGTCGACGGCAGGCGCAGGCTGGGCCTGCTCGGCGCCGACCTGGTCCGCGACGACGACGGCCGGTGGCGCGTCGGCGCCGTCGTCCCCGGCGACAGCTCCGACCCGCGCGCCCGCTCCCCGCTGCGCGCCCCCGGCGCCGCCGTGCGCCCCGGCGACGCCATCACCGCCGTCGACGGCCGCGAGGTCGACCCCGCGACCGGCCCGGCCCCGCTGCTCGCGGGCACCGCGGGCCACCCCGTCGAGCTGACCGTCCTGCCCGCCGCGGGCGGCGCGGCCCGCCGCGTCGTGGTGGTGCCGCTGCTCGACGACGTCCCGCTGCGCTACCAGGCCTGGGTCGCCGACCGCCGCGCCCACGTGCACGCCGCCACCGGCGGCCGGGTCGGCTACCTGCACGTGCCCGACATGGTCGCCAACGGCTGGGCGCAGCTGCACCGCGACCTGCGCTTGGAGGTCCGCCGCGACGCGCTCGTGGTCGACCTGCGCGAGAACAGCGGCGGCCACCTCTCCCAGCTCGTCGTGGAGAAGCTCGCCCGGCGCGTCATCGGCTGGCAGGTCGGCCGGGACGGCTACGCCGTGGAGACCTACCCCGGCGACGCCCCGCGCGGGCCGGTGGTCGCGATCGCCGACGAGTTCTCCGGGTCGGACGGGGACATCGTCAACGCGGCGATCAAGGCGCTGGGGATCGGCCCGGTGGTGGGGGTGCGGACCTGGGGCGGTGTCATCGGGATCGACATGCGCTACCACCTCGTCGACGGGACGTCGGTGACGCAGCCCCGGTACGCGACGTACATCGAGGGGCCGGGGTGGGGGATGGAGAACCACGGCGTGGAGCCGGACGTGGAGGTGGTGGTGACGCCGCGGGACCACGCGGAGGGGCGCGATCCGCAGCTGGACCGGGCTGTGGAGATCGCGTTGGAGCGGTTGGGGGAGCGGGGGGCGGCGGTGCCGCCGGAGATCCCTCCGTTGTAGGGGGTGTTTCGGTCGCCTCGCCTTCGGCTTCGGCGTTGGTAGAGCCCGGTCGTTTGGTGGCTGGTTCGATGCGGTGGTCCTGTTTGGCCGGGGCCCCTGCGGCGATCATGTGCTCGGGGTGGGGAAAAGGTGAGGCCTTCGGCCCCACCCCCCGCCGTGGGTAGCACATGATCGCCCACCCCAGCCAAACAGGACCACCGCATCGAGCAGGGGCGTAGCCGGGCTTCCTGCTGCGTGGGTGGTTGCCTTGTGGGCACAGAAAAGCGCTGCGCAGTGCTGTAGCCGGACTTCCTGCGGTCTAGGTGGTTGCGTTGTGGGAGAAGACGAAGGGCCGATGGCCGACGGCTGATTGCCGTCTGTCGATTGTCGACAGTCAGGGCGGGGGGTCAGCGGTTGCCGCGGACTACCTCGTCGGACTTGCGGGCGTAGGCCTCGGCGCCGCTGAAGACGTCCCGGGCGTACTTGGTGGAGGCGTTGTAGGTGAGGACGGCCTTCCACCAGCCGGGGCCGGTGGCGAGGTCGCCGCCGCTGGCGCAGAGGTAGCGGGCGGCGGTGAGGGCCGCGTCGTCGACGTTCTGGGGGTTGGGGGGTTGGCCGTCGGCGTTGGCGCGCTGGGACCACCTGGCCCAGGTGGCGGGGAGGAACTGCATGGAGCCCACGGCGCGGTCCCAGACCGGGTCGCCGTCGAGGCGGCCGCCGTCGGTGTCGGGGATGGCCTGGACGCCGGGGGAGCCGTCGAGGGGGACGCCGACGATGGGCTTGGTGAGGGTGCCGTCCTGGGCGACGTCGGTGCCGTCGTACTCGCCGTGGTGGGACTCGACCCGGCCGACGCCCGCGAGGGTGGTCCAGGTGAGGTTGCAGCCGGGGGTGGCGGCCCGGGTGCGGTCCTCGGCGGTGACGTAGGCCTGCACGGTCCTGGCGGGCATGTCGGTCAGGTCGGCCATCCGCTGCACCCAGGCGGTGCGGTCGTTGCCGGGGACGGGGCTGGCGGTGGGGGCGGCGGTGCCCGGTGCCACCGCGACCTCCGGCACCGCGAACCGGTAGGCACGCGGCCGCGGCGGCTGGGGCTCGGTCGCCTTCCACACCACGACCACCGCGCCGGTGCCGAACGCCAGCAGCACGACCAGGGCACCCACCCTGGCCACCCAGCGGCGGCGGGGCCGGGGTGGGGGCGGCGGCGCCCCGGGCGTGGGAGCTTCCGGGAACGTGGTCGGCGGGGGTGTCGGGGTGGCGGCCACGAAATCCAGGCTACGTCCCCGCGGCCCCCGATCCGACCCGGCTGGGGGGTCATACCGGCAGTACGCCGGGGTACCCCCCAGCCCACCAGCGCAAACACGATAGCGGGAAAACGAAAATTCCCACCCGCACACCGGTCCCGCTGGGCCGGACGGGTCAGCGGCGGGCGCGCAGGGCGTAGATGAGCGGGATCCGCGGCGCCCCCTCGGGCAGGGCGAACCAGCTGCCGGAGGGGCCCATCGACGACCAGCGCGGCCAGGGCAGCCGCTCGGTCTCGCGCAGCAGGTCGATCCGCAGGCCCGCGCCGACCAGCGCCGTCACCACCGCGCCGAGGCCGTGCGCCCACTCCACGTGCGGCACGGGCTCGGGCAGCGCCGGGCCGTCGGTGTAGGTGTGCGCGCCGTCGCGCGGGATCGGGCCGCGGCCGCCGAGGTAGTCGTGGCGCAGCAGCAGCGACTCGTCGCCGTCCGGCGGCGGTACCGGGCCCAGCGCGTTGAGCAGCGGGTGGAACTCCACCAGGTAGAAGGTGCCGCCCGGCGTGAGCAGCCCGGCCACCTGCTCGGCCCACAGGTCCAGGTCGGGCAGGTAGCAGACCGCGCCCTTGCCGGTGTAGACGACGTCGAAGGCACCCGCGCCCAGCGCGGACACCGCGTCGTGCACGTCGGCCTTGACGTAGTCGACGGCGAGGCCCTTCTCGGCGGCGATGGCCCGCGCCGCCTTCACCGACTCGCCGGAGATGTCCAGGCCGGTCGCCTCGGCGCCGCGCGCGGCGAAGGCCAGGGTCTCCGACCCGATGTGGCACTGCAGGTGCGCGACCCGCTTGTCTGTCAGGTCGCCGAGGTCGGCCCACTCGAAGTCGGCGAACCAGTCGGCCGGGTCGCGGCCGGGCACGTCGTAGAACCGGCTGGCGACGTGCACCGGGGTGCGGGCGTCCCAGTTGGCCTCGATGGCATCGATCATCGCGGAGGTGGCGGGGTCCATGCGGGCATCCTGCCCGGGTCCGCTCTGTCTGCGGCACCGCCGGTCGGCGGGCGCGCCCGGTCCAGCGGCGCTCGGCCCAGCGGCGTTCTGCTCAGCGGCGTTCTGCTCAGGCGTGTCCTGGTCAGCCGCGTTCGACGGAGATGCGCGCGGACACCTCGCCCAGCGCCTCCTGGTACTCCGGCAGCGGGCTCATCGCCACCGCCATCCGCAGCTGGGTGTGCGCCTCGGTGAGCCTGCTCTGCCGCTGGAGCGCCTTGCCCAGGGCGAACAGGGCGTAGTGGTCGGTGGGGTCGAGCTCCAGGACCCGGCGGAACGCCGCCTCGGCCCGGCGCAGCTGCGCCGACCCCAGGTACGCCCGCCCGGCCAGCTGCAGCACGCTGGGGGCGTCCGGGTCGGCGTCGAGCAGCGGCGCCAGGGCGGCCAGCGCGTCGAGGGGGCGGCGCTGGTCGACCAGGGTCTCCGCGTGCCGGAAGGCCGCGACCGGGTTCGCTGGCTGTTCGCTCATCGTCCGGTCGACACTACGCCGCGGGACCCCCTCGGCCCACCCGCCGCCGGGGTGGTGACGCTGGGTGAGCCACGCCTCCCGCGCGCCGCGGGCCTGCCCCGCTAGGCTCGGACGGGCGGAACAGCGACGTTGTGAGGAGTACCACGTGGCGGTCATCGAGCAGGTCGGCGCGCGCGAGATCCTGGACTCGCGGGGCAACCCCACGGTCGAGGTCGAGGTCGCGCTCGACGACGGCACCCTGGCCAGGGCGGCGGTGCCCTCCGGCGCCTCGACCGGTGAGCACGAGGCCGTCGAGCTGCGCGACGGCGACACCGGGCGCTACCTGGGCAAGGGCGTGGAGAAGGCGGTCACCGCCGTGCTCGACGAGATCGGCCCCGAGCTGACCGGCGTGGACGCGGTGGACCAGCGCATCGTCGACCAGAAGCTGGTCGACCTCGACGGCACCCCGGACAAGTCCCGGCTGGGCGCCAACGCCATCCTCGGCGTCTCGCTCGCGGTCGCCAAGGCCGCCGCGGAGTCCTCCGGCCTGGAGCTGTTCCGGTACCTGGGCGGGCCGAACGCGCACGTGCTGCCGGTGCCGATGCTCAACATCCTCAACGGCGGCGCGCACGCCGACACCGACGTCGACATCCAGGAGTTCATGATCGCGCCGATCGGCGCGGAGAGCTTCCGCGAGGGCCTGCGCTGGGGCGCGGAGGTCTACCACGCGCTCAAGTCGGTGCTCAAGGCCAAGGGCCTGGCCACCGGCCTGGGCGACGAGGGCGGCTTCGCCCCGAGCCTGGGCAACAACCGCGAGGCGCTGGACCTGATCCTGGAGGCCATCGGCAAGGCGGGCTACACCGCGGGCCGGGACGTGGCGCTGGCGCTGGACGTGGCCGCCACCGAGTTCTACTCCGACGGCGCCTACACCTTCGAGGGCGCGAAGAAGTCCGCCGAGCAGCTGGCCGCCTACTACGGCGAGCTGCTCGACGCCTACCCGCTGGTCTCCATCGAGGACCCGCTGGCCGAGGACGACTGGGACGGCTGGGTGCGGCTGACCGCCGAGATCGGCGAGCGCGTGCAGCTGGTCGGCGACGACCTGTTCGTCACCAACCCCGACCGCCTGGAGGAGGGCATCGCCCGCCGCGCGGGCAACGCCCTGCTGGTCAAGGTCAACCAGATCGGCACCCTGTCGGAGACCCTGGACGCGGTCAACCTGGCCACCCAGTACGGCTACCGCAGCATGATGAGCCACCGCTCCGGCGAGACCGAGGACACCACCATCGCCGACCTGGCCGTGGCCACCGGCGTCGGCCAGATCAAGACCGGTGCCCCGGCCCGCGGCGAGCGCACGGCCAAGTACAACCAGCTGCTGCGCATCGAGGAGACCCTGGGCGACGCCGCGCGCTACGCGGGCGACCTCGCCTTCCCGCGCTTCACCCCGGAGGGCTGAGCCGTGGCCGGGCGCGGGGGCGAGCGCGGGCGGGGGCGCAGCGCGCCCGCCCGGACATCCACCCGCGTCCGGCGCCGCCGGGTCGGCGCCTCGGTGCCCGACCCGGTGCCCGCCGCCCCCGCGGCGGAGGTGCGCAAGCCGCGCGCGGCCCTGTTCGGGCTCTCGACCACCCGCCGCGCCGCGGTGTTCGCGACGGTGGTGTGCGCGCTGGCGCTGAGCGTGTCGGTGCCGCTGCGCACCTACCTGTCGCAGCGCTCGGACGTGGCCGCGCAGGAGCAGAAGCAGGCCGACCTGCGCCGCGAGGTCGACGAGCTGGAGCGGCGCAGGGCGGAGCTGGCCGACCCCGCGCACGTGCGGGCCGAGGCGCGCACCCGGCTGCGCTACGTCATGCCGGGGGAGACGCCGTACATGGTGGAGCTGCCCGGCCAGACCGGCGGCGGCCCGGTCGACCAGACCACCACCGCCCCGCCGCGGCGCGGGGCGTGGTACGAGGACCTCTGGGACTCGGTGAACGGGAAGTGAGCGGAACGGGAGTGGGCGCAGTGCCAGTCGCGCAGTCGGACCTGGACGTGGTGGCGGAGCAGTTGGGCCGCGCGCCGCGCGCGATCAGGGCCGTCGCGGCCCGGTGCCCCAGCGGGCACCCCGCGGTGATCCAGACGAACCCGCGGCTGGAGGACGGCACCCCGTTCCCCACGCTGTACTACTCGACCTGCCCCCGGTTGAACTCCGCGGTGTCGACCCTGGAGACCACCGGGCTGATGAAGGAGATGACCGAGCGGCTGGCCACCGACGAGGACCTGGCCGCGGCCTACCTGCGCGCGCACGAGTCGTACCTGGCCGAGCGCGACGCGCTGGGTTCCCTGGGCACCCAGGTGACCGCGGGCGGGATGCCGGGTCGGGTGAAGTGCCTGCACGTGCACGTGGCGCACGCGCTGGCCAAGGGCCCCGGGGTGAACCCGTTCGGCGACGAGGCGCTGGAGCTGATCCGCGACCAGTGGCCCACCGGCGCGTGCGCGGCGGGCTGACCCGGTCGACCTGACGCGAGGAGGCCCCGGGTGCGCGCACCCGGGGCCTCCTCGCGTTCGTGCCCTTGCTCGTTCGTCAGTGCCCTACTCGTTCGTCACTGCCCTACTTCGGGGTCGAGGTGACCGCGGAGGTGGGGGCAGCGCCGGTCGTCGAGCCCGCGGTGGAGCTCGCCGGGGCGGACGGGGTGGTGCTGGGCGCGCAAGTCGACGGCGCGGTGGTGGCCGTCGGGCCGGTGGTGGGCGGCGCGCTCGGGGTGGTCGTGCACGGCTGCGAGGTCGGCGGCGTCGTCGTCGGCGGCACCGTGGTCGGCGGGGTGGTCGTCGTCGGGGGCACCGTGGTCGGCGGCACCGACGTCGTGGGGGGCACCGTGGTCGGCGGGCCCGGGGGCACCGGCGGGGCGGGCGGGGCCGGGGGCGCGGGCTGCGGGATCACCACGGCGCCGGGGGCGCTCGGCAGCGCCACGTCGACCGCGGTCACCGGCGAGGTCGCGATCGGGGTGACACCCCTGGCGTAGGCGTCGGCCCAGATCAGCACGGTGCGCACGTAGCTGTCGGAGTGGTTGTAGCGGAACACCGCGGTGGCGCGCTGCTGCGGGTTGGACACGTCCATCCCGCCCGAGCACAGGTACTTCGCCGCGCCCACGGCCGCGTCGAAGACGTTGTTGGGGTCGGTCTCGCCGTCGCCGTTGCCGTCGGAGGCGTAGCCGCGCCAGGTCGACGGGATGAACTGCATCGGGCCGACCGCGCGGTCCCACCGCGCGTCGCCGTCGTACTTGCCGCCGTCGGTGTCGGCGATGGCGGCGAAGCCCGCGCCGTTGAGCACCGGGCCCAGGATCGGCGAGGCGGTCTTGCCCGCCGCGTCGGTGCGCCCGCCGCGGGCGTGGTTGGACTCGATGCGGCCGATGGAGGCCAGCAGCGGCCAGTCCATCCGGCAGCCCGGCTGGGCGGTGCCCATCGCCTGGGCCGCGCGCTGGTAGGCCTGCAGCATGTTGCCGGGGATGCCGAGCGCGCCGGTGGGGGCGGAGACCTCCGGGCCCGCGCCGTAGGCGAGCAGGTTCGGGTTGCCCGCGGCGGCCAGCACGGCCGCGCTCAGGGTGGACGCGCCACCGCTGCCGTCGGCCCCGACCGTGCGCGGGTCGGTCAGCTCGACCAGCGCGCCCGAGGCCAGCGCCGCCGGGGTGATCTCCTCGGACTGGCCGAACGGGTTCGCGGGCTCCCCCGAGGCCACCACGGGGACCAGCAGCAGCGCCCCCGCCGCCGCCAGCGCTCCCCGCGCCCTCGGCCGCTGGTGCCTGTGCTTGCCTCTCGCCTTGCCCGACTTCACAGCGTGAACTCCGTCCCTCGTCTGCTCCTGGCGCGGAGCCGGTCATCCGATCCGGCCCGGTGGCTCGTTCCGGCCACCCACCCTGCCTCATGCATCGCACTCAGTCACGGGCTTGAAACAAGATCGCCGGAAGTAAGCCCAGAAGTCATCACCTGTTGCCCCTTAGCGCAGGGGCGGTTAGTCCGCGGTCGACAACTTTTCCGGTCCCCGGTTCCTACCGGACCGCGTGTGACGACGCCGTGATGGACGGGACTGACCGCCGGGTCAACTCCCCGGACCGGACACGCATCGTGATCGACGGGGGTGCGCGGACGCGGGCTCCCGCGCGCCCGCGCGGGGGCGGTGCGCGCCTGCCGACGCCCGCGCGGGCTGACAGAACCGGCGGTACGACTTTGCGCGGGACTGCGCAGGCGAGCGCTTTTTTCGACGCTCGTTGCTTCGACTGGGCGACCGTTGCGATATCAAGCGGTACCGGACGCTTCTGAGCTTGGGTAAGAACCAGTACCAGGATCGCTTGCGGCCGTTTCATGTGGCTCCCACCTGCGCATCTTTCGCACGGAACAAGACTCGCCAAGGTGCTTGGTGGCGGCCTGACAAAATGAACGGTGCGGTTGTGCGCGGTTCTCTCCACGCCCTAGTCTGGCGCCGGGCGGGATCGGGTGGAGCCATTTCCCCGGTACCGCGTTCACCTAGCGAAATTCGGTCTCGTATCACCGCAGATATCGAGGAAGGATGACCGTGAGTCCTCGCAAGTACACCCGGCCGCTCGTGGCGGCCGTCGGTGCCGCGACCGCGGCAGGCCTGGTCGCCACCGGGCTGCTGCTCGGCTCCGGGGGCGCGGGCGCCGTGCCCGTGTCGCTGACCCTCAACTACGACTGCCCGTTCCCGCTCATCGGCAACCAGCAGATCAAGGCGGTCATCTCCACCGACCTGCCCACCTCGGTCGCGGTCGGCGAGCAGACCGGCGCGATCGTGGTCAAGGCCGTCACCACGGTGCCCGAGACCGCCACGCAGGGCCTGGTCCTGGTCGGCGCCAAGACCGTCGAGGGCACGGCGCAGGCCGCCGCCCGCGTCGAGGCGTCCGGCATCACCCTGCCGGTCGACGTGCCCATCACCGTGCCCAAGACGAACGTCCCCGCCTCCGGCGCGTTCGACGTCACCGCCGAGGGCAGCGCCCCCTCGATGGTCTTCGCCACGCCGGGCTCCGCGAAGATCTCCGTCGGCGACCTCAAGCTGACCCTGACGCCGAAGACCGCCGACGGCGCGGAGACCGGGCTGGGCACCTTCGACTCGGCCTGCAAGCTCGTGGCCGGGCAGAACGCGGTCCTGCACACCTTCACCGTCACCTCCGGCGGTGACGGGACCACGACGATGCCCCCGGTCAGCACCACCCCGCCGGTCACCACCCCGCCGGTCACCAGCACGCCCCCGGTGACCACCACGACCACGGCCCCGACGAACCCGCCGGGCGGCCCGCTGAAGTTCGCCCTGACCGGCTCGACGACGCTCAAGCGCCTCAGCGGCACCGTGCAGCTGTCCGGCTCGGTCGACGGCACGCTCGCCGGGGACAAGTTCACCGGCAAGCTCGCGCTGAACAAGACCAAGGGCGACTTCAAGATCGCAGGCGCGCTGCCGGTGGCCGCGGACATCGACTTCGAGACCACCAGCGACATCAGCGGCACCCTCTCCGGTGGCAGCGCCACGTTCACCCAGTCGCTGTACATCAAGCTGACCACCGTCAGCGTCTTCGGGCTGCCCATCTACTCCGGCGACACCTGCAAGACCCAGAAGCCCGCGGACATCAAGCTCACCGGCACCGGCTTCTCGGCCTCCGGCGGCAAGCTGACCTCGGTCTACAACCTCACCCGCGCCGACGGCTGCGGCCCGCTGAACGACTTCATCGGCCCGTTCGTCTTCAGCCAGTACAACAACCTGGACATCACCCTCGCCAAGGGCTGATGCCACGCCGGTCCACCAGGACGCCCCCGGGTGCGCGCACCCGGGGGCGTCCGCCGTCGCGCGCACCGGGGGTGCGGGCGAGAACTAGGATCGGGCCATGAGCAGGGTCGCCGCCATCGACTGCGGAACGAACTCCATCCGGCTCCTCGTCGCCGAGGTCGCCGACGGCCGCGTCACCCGCGACCTGCACCGGGAGATGCGCGTCGTGCGCCTCGGGGAGGGCGTGGACGCCACCGGCCGCATCTCCGACGCCGCGCTGGCGCGCACCAGGGCCGCGCTCACCGACTACGTGGGCGTGCTGCGGCGCAAGGGCGTCGAGCGGGTCCGCATGGTCGCCACCTCCGCCACCCGGGACGCGGCGAACAAGGACGACTTCTTCGCCATGACCGAGGCCCTGCTCGGCGCCCCCGCCGAGGTCATCACCGGCGACGAGGAGGCCAGGCTGTCGTTCACCGGCGCGGTGGGCGACCTCGACCCCGACGACGGCCCGTTCCTGGTCACCGACGTCGGCGGCGGGTCCACCGAGCTGGTGCTGGGCACCTGGGACGGCACCACCGCCGACGTGCTCGCCGCCCGGTCCACCGACATCGGCTGCGTGCGGCTCACCGAGCGCGCCCTGCCCTCGGACCCGCCCACCCCGGCGGAGGTCGCCGCCGCCGCGGCGATCGCGCGCGAGGTGCTGGCCGGGGGCTTCGCCGCCGTGCCCGTCGAGCGCGCGCGCACGTGGGTGGCCGTGGCGGGCACCGCCACCACCATCGCGGGAACGCACAAGGAACTCCCGGCGTACGACCCCGAGCAGATCCACCTGTCCGCCCTCAAGCCCGCGGAACTGGCCGCGACCACGGCGTTCCTCATCGGCGCCGACCGGGCCGCGCGCGCCGCGGTGGGGGTGATGCACGAGGGCCGCGTCGACGTCATCGGCGGTGGCGCCATCATCGTGGATGCGTTGGCCGAGCGGGTCTTCGCCGACTCCGCCGCGGTCGAGGTGGTGGTCAGCGAGCACGACATCCTCGACGGCATCGCATTGTCCCTACTGGACTGAAACAGCGGCCCGTCCTGGCCCGGGTGGAGTAGTGCGCGGCCCGGGATTATCGCCGCCGCAACGCATCCCGGCATCCGGTGAGCGGACCAGCGCGCCTGGGCCGAACGGCGCAGCGGGGCATTATCGTGACCCGGTTGTGACGCTGACCGCCTGTGTCCGATTCACCCCGGCCGGTTAACTTCCACTCACTTTCCGCCGGGGCGGGCGCGGGCCACCGCGCACCCCCGGCGGACGAGCCGGGAGGGAGACCCATGCGCAGACCACGCTGGATCGCGGTGTCCTCGGTGACGCTGGCGGTGGCGCTCGCCACCGCCGCGTGCGGGCAGGGTGGTGACGACGCGGCGGCCGACGGCGCCGACGGGACCATCACCGTGTTCAACACCGAGCCGGAGAACCCGCTGGTCCCCGGCAACACCACCGAGTCGGGTGGCAGCCGGGTCGTGCGCGCGCTGTTCACCGGCCTCACCACCTACGACCCGGTCACCGGCGACTCGGTCAACGCGGTGGCCGACGCGATCGACACCACCGACTCCAAGACCTTCACGATCAAGCTCAAGACCGGGTGGAAGTGGCACGACGGCACCGAGGTGACCGCCAAGAACTTCGTCGACGCCTGGAACACCACCGCCTACAGCCCCAACGGCTTCCAGGCGGCGAGCTTCTTCGAGCAGATCCAGGGCTACGCCGACGTGCACACCCAGGACCCGGACGGCACCAACGGGCCGCAGAAGGCGCCCGAGCCCACCGCCAAGGAGATGTCCGGGCTCAAGGTCGTCGACCAGCACACCTTCACCGTCACCCTCAGCGCGCCCTTCGCGGTGTTCCCGATCAAGCTGGGCTACAACGCGTTCCTGCCGCTGCCCGACGCCTACTTCGCGGACCCGAAGAAGTTCGAGGCCAACCCCATCGGCAACGGCCCGTTCAAGTTCGTCTCGCGGGTGCCCAACTCCGAGATCAAGCTGACCCGCTTCGACGAGTACCCCGGCGCGGGCAAGCCGAAGTTCAAGGACCTGGTCCTGCGCAGCTACGAGACCCCGGACGCCGCCTACGCCGCGGTGATCTCCGGGGAGCTGGACTTCCTGGAGGTCGTGCCGACCTCGGCGCTGGCGGGCGGCAAGTACAAGCAGGACCTGCCCGGCCGCAACGGCTCCACCCCGTACATGGGCAACCAGACGATCTCCTTCCCGTACTACGTGCCCGAGTACCGCAACGCCGACCTGCACAAGGCCATCTCGCTGGCGATCAACCGCGACGAGATCACCAGCAAGATCTTCGACGGCACCCGCATCCCCGCCGACGGCTGGGTCAACCCCGCGGTCCCCGGCTACGTCAAGGGCCAGTGCGCCGACCTGTGCACCTACGACCCGGCCAAGGCCAAGCAGTACCTGGCCAAGTCCGGGTTCACCGGGCAGCTGCAACTGGTGGCCAACAACGACGGCGGGCACAAGGACTGGATCACCGCCACCTGCAACAGCATCAAGAACGCGATCGGCCTGGACTGCGTCTACGCCCCCATCCCCACCTTCGACGAGACCCGCAAGGCGCAGAACGCCCGGCAGATGAAGGGCCCCTACCGCACCGGCTGGATCGCCGACTACCCCTCGATCGAGAACTTCCTCAACCAGCTCTACCGCACCGGTGCCTCGTCCAACGACGGCGAGTACTCCAACCCGGCCCTCGACGCGCTGCTGGCCAAGGCCGACGCCGCGCCCACCGTGGAGCAGGGCAACGCGCTCTACCAGGAGGCCGAGCGCATGCTGCGCGACGACATGCCCGTCATCCCGCTGTGGAACCAGACCGCGCAGTACGTCTGGTCCGAGCGGGTGGCCGACGTGCGCCTCAACACCTCGCGCGACCTGGACCTGACCACCATCCGGGTCACGGGCTGACGCGCCGGTCGTGAGCACAGCACACCCGCCCCCGCCGGGCGCGCGAGCCGCGCGCCCGGCGGGGGGCGACCCCCGGGAGGGCTGATGGGCCGCTACGTCCTGCGCCGCCTGCTCCAGCTGGTCCCGGTCTTCCTCGGCACCACGTTCCTCATCTACTGGCTGGTCTGGAAGCTGCCCGGCGACCCGTTCGTCGGCAAGTGCGGCGAGCGCCAGTGCCCGGACGCCTACATCGCGCTCATGCGCGAGCGCTACCACCTCGACGAACCCCTGGTCGTGCAGTACCTGCGCTACCTGGGCGACCTGGTCACCGGCGACTTCGGCCAGACCTTCCGCGGCCTCGACGTCGGTGACCTCATCGGCGCGGCCTACCCGAACACCATCCGGCTCGCGGTGGTGGCGCTGCTCATCGAGGCGGTCATCGGCCTGGCCGCGGGCATCCTCACCGGCCTGCGCGGCCGCGGGTTCCTGGACAACCTGGTGCTGGTCTCCACGCTGTTCCTGATCTCGCTGCCGGTGTTCGTCACCGGCTTCGCCCTGCAGATCCTCTTCGGCTTCGAGCTCGGCTGGATCAAGCCGGTGGTGTCGAAGTCGCCCGCCCCCTGGGCGGACCTCATCGTCCCCGGGTTCGTGCTCGGCAGCCTGTCGATGGCCTACGTGACCCGGCTGACCAGGGCCTCGATCGCCGAGAACCGGCGGGCCGACTACGTGCGCACGGCCATCGCCAAGGGCCAGCCGGGCTCGCGCGTGGTCGGGGTGCACCTGCTGCGCAACTCCGCCATCCCGGTGCTGACCTACCTGGGCACCGACATCGGCGCGCTGATGGGCGGGGCGATCGTCACCGAGGGCGTGTTCGACATCAAGGGCATCGGCAACCTGGTCTACGACGGCATCCTGGGCAAGGACGGGGTCGTGGTCACCGGGGTGGTGACCCTGCTGGTGCTGGTCTACCTGCTGTCGAACCTGCTCGTCGACCTGCTCTACGCCGTCATCGACCCGAGGATCCGCTATGACTGACCCGTCCACCGCGGCGTCGGCCGCCGGGGTCGAGGCCCACGAGTACGTCACCGCGGCCGAGCACGCCGGGTCCGGCAAGACCCGCAGCCTGGCCTCCGACGCCTGGCACGACCTGCGCAGGCGCCCGCTGTTCCTCATCTCCGCCCTGGTGATCGCGGTGGTGCTGGTGATGGCGGCGTTCCCGTCGCTGTTCACCTCGGTCGACCCCAACTACGCCGAGCTCTCGCGCAGCCGCACCGGCCCGTCCGCCCAGGCCTGGTTCGGCTACGACAACCAGGGCGCGGACATCTTCGCCAGGGTGATCCACGGCGCCCGCGCCTCCATCGTCGTGGGCGTCTGCGCGACCGCGCTCACTGTGCTGATCGGCGGCGCGCTCGGCCTGCTCGCCGGGTACTTCGGCGGCTGGCTCGACGGGCTGATGTCGCGCGTCGCCGACGTGTTCTTCGGCCTGCCGTTCGTCCTCGGCGCCATCGTCATCCTCGCCAGCCTCGACCGCACGAGCACCACCGAGGCGTGGGAGATCGAGCTGCTGGTCATCCTGTGCATCTCGGTGCTGTCCTGGCCGGTGGCCATGCGCATCACCCGCTCGGCGGCCATCACCGCCAAGCAGCAGGACTACGTCAAGGCGGCCAGGGCGCTGGGCGCGAGCCCGGCCAGGGTCATCCTGCGCCACCTGCTGCCCAACGCCGTCGCCCCGGTGCTGGTGTACGCCACCATCGCCCTCGGCGGGTTCATCGGCGCCGAGGCCACCCTGTCGTTCCTGGGCATCGGCCTGCGCGCGCCGGTGGTGTCCTGGGGCGTCATGATCGCCGACTCGCGCGACATCGTCCGCGTCGCCCCGCACGCGCTGCTGTTCCCCGCCGCGTTCCTCACCGCCACCGTGCTCGCCTTCGTCATGCTGGGCGACGCCGTGCGCGAGGCGCTCGACCCGAAGGGCAGGTGAGCGGGGTGACCGGACCGGACCCGGCGGCCGAGCCGCTGCTGGCCGTGCAGGACCTGCGGGTGGAGTTCCGCACCCGCGACGGCGTGGCCACCGTGCTCAACGGGGTCAGCTACGAGGTCGCGGCGGGCGAGACGCTGGCGGTGCTGGGCGAGTCCGGCTCCGGCAAGAGCGTCACCGCCCAGACCGTCATGGGCATCCTCGACACCCCGCCCGGGGTCGTCACCGGCGGCTCGGTGCGCTTCCGCGGCGAGGAGCTGCTGACCGCGAGCCCCCGGCGCCGCCGCGAGGTGCGCGGCGCGGGCATGGCGATGATCTTCCAGGACGCGCTGTCGGCGCTGAACCCGGTGTTCACCGTCGGCTTCCAGATCGAGGAGCAGCTGCGGGTGCGCCGGGGGATGTCGCGCCGCGACGCCCGCGCCCGCGCGGTCGAGCTGCTCGACCAGGTGCGCATCCCCAACCCGCGCGGCCGGGTCCGGCAGTACCCGCACGAGTTCTCCGGCGGCATGCGCCAGCGCGCCATGATCGCCATGTCGCTGGCCCTGGACCCCGAGCTGCTCATCGCGGACGAGCCCACCACCGCCCTCGACGTCACCGTGCAGGCGCAGATCATGGACCTGCTCGCCGAGATCCAGCGCGAGCGCGGCATGGGCCTGGTGCTCATCACCCACGACCTCGGCGTCGTTGCCCAGGTCGCGGACCGGATCGCGGTGATGTACGCGGGCCGGGTCGTCGAGCAGGCCGACGCCCGCTCGCTCTACCGCACCCCCGCCCACCCCTACACCGGCGCCCTGCTCGACTCGCTGCCCCGGCTCGACCAGAAGGGCACCGCGCTCAACACCATCAAGGGCCTGCCGCCGAGCCTGCTGGCCATCCCGGACGGCTGCCCGTTCCACCCGCGTTGCCCGCGCGCCCAGGACCGCTGCCGCGCCGAGGTGCCCGCCCGGCACGAGCCCGCCCCCGGCCGGGCCAGCGCCTGCCACTTCGCCGAGGAGGTGCTCGCCGGTGGCTGAGCCGATCCTGCGGGTCCGCGACCTGGTCAAGCACTTCCCGGTGCGCGTCGGGGTGCTGTTCAAGTCCACCGTCGGGCACGTGCGCGCCGTCGACGGGGTGTCGTTCGACCTGCACGCCGGGGAGACCCTGGGCGTGGTGGGCGAGTCCGGGTGCGGCAAGTCCACCCTGGCCCAGGTGCTCATGCGGCTGGAACCGCCCACCTCGGGCAGCGCCACCTTCGAGGGCCGCGACATCTTCGCCCTGCGCGGCGCCGGGCTGCGCGCGCTGCGCCGCGACATCCAGGTCGTGCTCCAGGACCCCTACACCTCGCTCAACCCGAGGATGACCGTCGGGGACATCGTCGGGGAGCCGTTCGAGATCCACCCGGAGGTCGCGCCCAAGGGCTCGCGCCCGGCGAAGGTGCGCGAGCTGCTGGAGGTCGTCGGCCTCAACCCCGAGCACCTCAACCGGTACCCGCACCAGTTCTCCGGCGGGCAGCGCCAGCGCATCGGCATCGCCCGCGCCCTGGCCCTGCGGCCCAAGGTCGTCATCTGCGACGAGCCGGTGTCCGCCCTCGACGTGTCCATCCAGGCGCAGGTGATGAACCTGCTCGGGGACCTGCAATCGGAGTTCGGCCTGTCGTACGTGTTCATCGCCCACGACCTGTCGGTGGTCCGGCACCTGTCGGACCGGGTGGCGGTGATGTACCTGGGCAAGATCGTCGAGATCGGCACCGAGCAGCAGATCTACGAGCGGCCCACGCACCCCTACACCCAGGCGCTGCTGTCCGCGGTCCCCGTCCCGGACCCGGAGCTGCGCGGGCGCGGGCAGGTGATCAGGCTGGAGGGCGACGTGCCCAGCCCGGTCTCCCCGCCCTCCGGGTGCCGGTTCCGCACCCGGTGCTGGAAGGCTCAGGGCGTGTGCGCGGAGGAGGAGCCGGAGCTGCGCGAGCGCGCCGCCGGGCACCCCAGCGCGTGCCACTTCGCCGAGGAGCGGTCAATCGTCCCCTGATGTCGGGGAAGGTCCAGGGGATCAGCAGGATGAGGAGGAAGCGCGTGGAGCGAGGAAAGGCGCTGGCGGCGGCACTGGCCGTGCCGCTGGTGGCAGGCGTGACGTTCGTGGCCGCGCCGGGGGTCGCCACCGCGGCACCGGCGCTGTCGGGCAAGGCCGTGGAGTACAACGTGCTCGCGGCCGACGGGGTCGCCACCGAATCGGTGGAGGCGGCCGTGCGGTCCGCCGGGGGCACCGTGGTGGTCAGCAACAAGGCCACCGGCCTGCTGACCGTCTCGGCCCCGGAGAACGGGTTCACCGCGCGGCTCAAGGGCAACGGGGCGGTCGACAGCGCCTCGCGCATCCGCTCGATCGGGTCGGCCCCCAAGGCGGAGAAGAAGGCCAAGGACAAGGCCAAGGCCGTCGAGAAGGAGAACAAGGGCGCGGCCAAGGGCGCCGGGGCCAAGCCCGGCTCCACCGCGGGCCTGGACCCGCTGGACTCGCAGCTGTGGGGCCTGTCGGCGGTCCGCTCGGACCTCGCGCGCACCAAGCAGGCCGGGGACAAGCGCGTCAAGGTCGGCGTCCTCGACACCGGCGTGGACGGGTCGCACCCCGACATCGCGCCCAACTTCGACCGGGCGCTGTCGCGCAACTTCACCCGCGACATCCCGTTCGACGAGAACGGCGCCGAGGTCGACGGCCCGTGCGAGTACCGCGGCTGCGTCGACCCGGCCGACGTCGACAACGGCGGCCACGGCACCCACGTCGCGGGCACCATCGCCGCGGCGGCCGACGGCTTCGGCATCTCCGGCGTGGCGCCGGGGGTCTCGCTGGTCAACATCCGCGCGGGCCAGGACTCCGGCTACTTCTTCCTGCAGCCGGTCGTCGACGCCATGACCTACGCGGGCGACGCGGGCCTGGACGTGGTCAACATGTCCTTCTACATCGACCCGTGGCTGTTCAACTGCACCAACAACCCGGCCGACTCGCCGGAGGCCCAGGCCGAGCAGCGCCTGGTCGTCAAGTCGGTGTCGCGGGCCATGGAGTACGCCCACCGCAAGGGCGTGTCCCAGGTCGTGTCCCTGGGCAACGGCCACATGGACCTGGCCCACCCGCTGCCGGACGCCTCCAGCCCGGACTACCCGGCGGGCGCGGCCTACCCGCGCACCATCGACCCGAACACCTGCTGGTCGCTGCCCATCGAGGGCCCGCACGCCATCGGCATCGGCTCCTACGGCCCCTCCCAGGCCAAGGCGGACTACTCCAACTACGGCCAGGGCATCTCCGTCTCCGCGCCCGGCGGCTACTTCCGCGACGGCCTCGGCACCGACTGGTACCGCACCAACGAGAACCTGATCCTGTCCGCCTACCCGAAGAACGTCGCCCTCACCGAGGGCGCCATCGACGAGGCGGGCAACATCACCGAGGCCGGTCTCGACGCGGGCGTGCAGAAGGCCTGCAAGCCCTCCGGCGAGTGCGGCTACTACCAGTACCTCCAGGGCACCTCCATGGCCGCCCCGCACGCCTCCGGCGTCGCGGCGCTCATCGTGTCCCAGTACGGCTCCTACAGCGCCAAGTCGGTCACCCTGAACCCCGACAAGGTCCGCAAGGTGCTGGAGGGCACCGCCGCCCCCATCGCCTGCCCCACCCCCCGCACGGTCGACTACACCGCGGTCGGCAGGCCCGCCGAGTTCACCGCCACCTGCACCGGCGACCTGGACTTCAACAGCTTCTACGGCAACGGCTCCGTGGACGCCTGGGCCGCTGTGACGCAGGGGAAGAAGTTCCTGTAGCAGCAGCGATCGACGCAGACGGCGCCCGGGTCCTTCGTGGACCCGGGCGCCGTTCGTCCATTCGGTACAGTGCGGGGATCGCCAGTAGTCCGGGAAGAGTGGAAGTCACCCCGGGTCATCCACCCTCGCCAAGCTGTGCACACCCACCCGAGTTGTCCACAGCCCTCTCGCCGGGGTCGAGTTTCGTCGCCCTCCGCCGGTAGCGTTGAAAACAGGGGTCCCCTTGCCCGGGTTACCCCCGCGCCAGCATGGATTTATGGGGGACTGGGCAGTGGCGACAAGGCGACCACCCCAGGAAGCCGAGCCCGGGCAGAAGGTCCTGCCCGGTTGGGTGGATTCGCTTGGTCGGGGGAGGCGATCATGTGCTACCCAACGGGACGGGCGGGCGTCTTTTCAGCCCGCCTTTTCCCGCCCGCAGCACATGATCGCCGTAGGGGCCCCGACCAAGCGGATCCACCCAACCGGGCCCACAACGCAAGCCCCCGACGAAGCACCCACCAAGCCCACCGGAGCAGCCCCGTCCAGCAGCGGCGTCAGCGGTTGGAGGAGGCCTTGACGAACGCGCCGAGGTCCTTGCCCTGCTGGACCCGGGACGGCTCGTGCAGGTACATCATGTGCCCGGCCTCGTAGTACTTCACCTCGATGTTCTCCCGCAGCTCAGCCGGGATGCGCAGGGCGGCGAGCACGTGCTCGGTCGCGTAGTACGGCGTGGCGCCGTCCAGGTAGCCGCTGGCGACGTGGATCTTCAGCGCCGGGTTGCCGCGCATGGCGGCGGCGAGCTTGTCGGTCACCGAGACGTGCGCGTTCTGGAACTCCTTGTAGGACCACTGGCGGAAGACCTCGGTGCTGAGGACCTGGTAGTGCAGGTCGCTCGGGTAGCCCAGCTCCTCGCGCAGGTAGTGGTTGATGCCCGCGGTGAACGGGCCCATGATGGCGGCGGAGGCGGGGTCCTCGGTGAAGCGCTCGCGGCCGTAGTCGGATTCCCAGCCGGTGAAGCGGCCGTCGAAGCGGCCGACGGTGAGCTTGCGGTGGCGCAGCAGCTCGGTGAAGAAGCGGATGTGCTCGACGCGCATGTCGACGCGGTCGAGGTAGTCCTCGCTGAGGCCGGTGAGGCCCGCCAGCTTGGTGATGGTGGCCGCGCGCTCCTCGGGGGTCAGCCGGGCGCCGCGGGCCAGCGCCCAGGGGTAGTCGCGGTCGGCGAACTCCTCGGCCTCGGCGAGCGCGTCGGCCAGCGGCCGGTCGCCCAGCAGGCCGTGGTGGTGGGCGATGGCGGTGTAGGTGGGCAGGTAGAGGGCGTGGGCGCGGTCGTTGCCCTCGTTGAACAGGATGGTGCCGAAGTCCAGGACGGCGGAGATGAGCATGAGGCCGTTGAGGTACATGCCGTGCTTGTCCTGCAGGTGCTCGGCCAGCGCCGCGGCCCGGGTGGTGCCGTAGGACTCGCCCGCGAGGAACTTCGGCGACAGCCAGCGGCCGTTGCGGGTGGTCCAGAGGCGGATGACCTCCGCGACGTGCTCCAGGTCGGCGGTGAAGGTGTGGAAGTCCGCCGACTTCTCCCCGGTGGTCGCGCGGGACATGCCGGTGCCGACGGGGTCGATGAACACCAGGTCGCTGTGCACCAGCAGGGTGTCGGGGTTGTCGACCAGGGTGTAGGGCGGCTGGACGGGGGCGCCCGCGTCGCCGGAGACCACCCGGCGGGGGCCGAGCACGCCCAGGTGCAGCCACACGCTCGCCGAGCCGGGGCCGCCGTTGAAGGCGAAGGTCACCGGGCGCTGGCCGGGGTCGGCGCCGTCGAGGGTGTAGGCGGTCAGCAGCACCTCGGCCTTGGGCTTGTAGCCCTCCACCTTGCCGTCGGTCACCACCTCGCGCCGCAGCACGACCCGCCCGGTGGTGGCGGTGTAGTTGAGCTTGCGGCGCCGCACGGTCAGCGAGTGCCCGGTCGTCACCAGGTCGTCGACCGGCTCCGGGGTGCTGCTGCTCCCGGCGTCGTCGGAGTTCGTGGTACCCATGGCCCGACCCTACGGCGGACCCGGTGGCGGTGTGGTGTGATCGGGTCGTGAGCGCCCTCGACGACCTGGACCGGGAGGTCGCGGGCTGCCGCCGCTGCCCGCGCCTGGTGGCCTGGCGCGAGCAGGTGGCCGCCACCAAGCGCGCCGCGTTCCGCGACGAGGACTACTGGGGCCGCCCGGTGCCCGGCTTCGGCCCCGCCGACGCGCGCATCGCCGTCGTGGGCCTGGCCCCCGCCGCCCACGGCGCCAACCGCACCGGCCGGATGTTCACCGGCGACCGCTCCGGCGACTTCCTCTACGCCGCCCTGCACGCGGTCGGCCTCGCCAACCAGCCCACCGCCACCTCCGCCGACGACGGCCTGCGCCTGCGCGGCGTCCGCATCACCGCCCCGGTCAAGTGCGCCCCACCGGCCAACAAGCCCACCCCCGACGAGCGCGACAACTGCCGCCCCTGGCTCGTCCGCGAACTCGCCCTCCTGCGCCCCACCCTCCGCGCCGTCCTCGTCCTCGGCGCCTTCGGCTGGAACGCCCTGCTCCCCGTCCTCACCGCCTTCTGGACCATCCCCACGCCCCGCCCCCGGTTCACCCACGCCGCCCACGTCGAACTCGCCCCGCACGCCACCGAGCACCCCCTCCACCTCCTCGGCAGCTACCACGTCAGCCAGCAGAACACCTTCACCGGCAGGCTCACCCGCCCCATGCTCGAATCCGTCCTCACCGCGGCCAAGGACGCCGCGGGCCTGGTCACCCCGTGACCCGGGACCCCCGCCTCGGCACTGGTCCTCCGGTGACGCCGCGCGGTAGGGTCGGGGCAAGCGCTACCGCCGCGCCCGGGGGTGGGTCTGTCCTGGCGGTGCGAAGGGTTTCCCGTGGTGTTCGTCATCATCTGCGCCCTGGTGGGCTTGTTCCTGGTGACCTGTGCCGTCGCGGGGCGGCGGGTGGGGGAGTTCCGGGTCGCGGTGCGCGTGCTGGACGTGGTGGACGTCGAGGTGTGCGTGCGGGGGGCTGTGGTGGGGGCCGGGGTGGGGCATGCTGCCGGGCATGAGGTCGCGGGCCGGGGTGCTGCTGGGGGTGGCGGCGATGGTGCTGGTCATCGTCGTGGCCGCGCGCGGCGGGTCGGCGATCGAGGGCGGGCCCGGGGTGCGGTACGCGCCCGCGACCGCCACCGCGACGGCCGGACCGGAGGTCGCGGAGGCGCCGCCGGATGACGGGGTGCTGGGGTTGGTCGCCGGGGTCGGCACGGGGGTCCTGGTGCTGCTGCTCCTGGCCGGGGTGCTGCTCACGCTGGCCGCGGCCCTGGTGGCGTTGGCCGGGATCAGGGTCCGCGGGCGGGGCCCGTCCCGGCCGGAGCACGCCGCCGCCGACACCGCGGAGGAGTCCGCGCGGGCGGCCGCGGGCGTCCTCGCGGCCACCGTCGAGCGGGCGCGGCTCGACCTGAGCAGGCGGGCCGGGACCGACCCCGGCGACGCCGTCATCGCCGCGTGGGTGGCGCTGGAGCGGGCCGCGCACGACCTGGGCACCCCGCGCGCCCCGCACCGCACGCCGACCGAGTTCACCGAGGACGTCCTGGGGGCCCACCACGTCGACGCGGGCGCCCTCGACGACCTCAAGGCCCTCTACCACCGGGCCCGCTTCGCCACCGCCGCGCCGCTGGACCCCGCCGACGCCGAGCGCGCGGGCGGGGCGCTGCGGCGGATCGAGGCGTCGCTGCGGTGACGACCCTGCGCACCGCCGCGATCGCCGCCCTGGCCGGGGTCGGCGTGGTCGTGCTGGCCGCGTGGCCGGGCGACCTGCCGGTGTTCTGGGCGGTGGTGCTCGGGGTGCCCGCGGCGGCGGTGGCGTTCGCGGGGGCGCGGTTCGCCGGGCCGCTCGAACCGGACTGGGCGCCGCTGCCCGAACCCGCGGGCACCGCCACCAACCCGCAGGCGGCCACCCTGGCGGGCAGGCTCGCCGAGGCGGCCGAGGACCCGCACCGGTTCCGCTCCCGCATCCGGCCCCGCCTGCTGCGGCTGGCCGACGCCCGGCTGCTCGCGCACGGGGTGTCCGGTGTGGACGACCCGCGCGCCCGGGGGCTGCTGGGCGCCGAGCTGCACCGGCTGCTCATCGACCCGCGCGCCGAGCTGCCCCCGCCCGGGCGGTTCACCGAGCTGCTGCACCAGTTGGAGGACGTGTGACACCGCAGGAGGTCCAGCGCGCCGCGCAGGCGGTCACCGACGCCGTGGGCGCCGTGGTCGTCGGCCGGGAGCGGGCGGTGCGGCTGGTCCTGGCGGCCGTGCTGGCCAAGGGGCACGTGCTGCTGGAGGACGTGCCCGGCCTGGGCAAGACCCTGCTCGCCCGGGGCCTGGCCGAGGCGCTCGGCCTCGACTTCGCCCGCGTGCAGTGCACCCCGGACCTGCAACCGGCGGACGTCACCGGCTCGTTCGTCTTCGACCCCGTCGCCCGCGCCTTCGACTTCCGCCCCGGCCCGGTGTTCACCGGCCTGCTGCTGGCCGACGAGGTCAACCGCACCCCGCCCAAGACCCAGTCCGCGCTGCTGGAGGCCATGCAGGAGCGGCAGGTCACCGTCGAGGGCCGCACGTTCGCCCTGCCCGACCCGTTCCACGTGCTCGCCACGGCCAACCCGGTCGAGCACGAGGGCACCTACCCGCTGCCGGAGGCCCAGCTCGACCGGTTCCTGCTGCGGGTGGGCATCGGCTACCCGCCCGCCGAGGACGAGGTGGAGGTGCTGCGCCGCAGGCTCGCCCGGCGCACCGAGCGGGCCGCGGTGGCGCGGGTCCTCGACGAGGGCGGGCTGGCCCGCCTGCAGGCGGCCGTCGAGCGCGTCGAGGTCCACGACGACGTGCTGCGCTACTGCGTCGACCTGGCCAGGGCCAGCCGCACCCACCCGGCCGTCGAGGTCGGCGCCTCCCCCCGCGGCTCCCAGGCCCTGCTGCTCACCGCCCGGGCGCTGGCCGTCCTCGACGGCCGCGGCCACGTCGTCCCCGAGGACGTCAAGGAGTGCGCCCCCGCCGCCCTGGCCCACCGGCTCGTGCTCCGCGCGGAGACCTGGAGCACCGGCACCGGGGCGGGCGAGGTCGTCGCGGACCTGCTCGGCACCGTCGCCGGTCCGGCGGGCGCGCGGTGAACCGGGTCCTGGCCTGGACCACCGCCCGGCGGGCGGCGGCCACGGCCGGGTGGCGCGGCACCGACGCGCTGTTCCGCGGCGCGCTCGGCGGCCTGGCCCTGGTCGGGCTGGGCACCGCCGTGCACCGGCTGGAGCTGGTGGTGATCGGCCTGCCGCTGCTGCTGTCGACCGTCCTGGCCGTGCTCACCCCGCCCCGGCGCGCGGTGCGGGTCGGCGTGCGCGGGCTGCCGCGCGCGGTCGAGGCGGGCGACAGCGCGCGGGTCGTCGTCGAGGTCGACCACGACGCCGAGTTCACCGCGCTGCGGCTGCCGCACCCCGGCAGCCGGGGTGTCGGCCCGGTGCACCTGCTGCCCGGCTCGGTGCGCGCGGTCACCGCCCGGCTGCGCTGGAACGCCTGGGGGGAGGGCGTGGACCTGCGGCCCGACCACCTCGCCGCCGGGCCGGACGCGCTGCTCATCCACGGCCCGGTCGTCGGCAGGGAGAGCAGGCGGGTCGTGCTGCCCCCGGTCGAGCCGCTGCCCGGCGGGCCGCTGCCGCCCCGGCTCGCGGTGGGCGCGCACCGCTCGCCCCGCCCCGGCGACGGCACCGAACCCCGGGCCGTGCGCCCGTTCCGCCCCGGCGACCGGGTGCGCCGGGTCGACTGGCGGGTGTCGCTGCGCGCGGGCGCCGCCACCGGCGAGCTGGTGCGCCCGCACGTGCGCGAGCGGCACGCCGAGGCCGACGCCGAGCTGGTGCTCGCCCTGGACACGCGCACCGACGTGGGCGCCGACCTGGCCGACTGGGCGCTCGGCCCGCCGCCGGGCACCCCGACCGGCCTCGCCCCCACCAGCCTCGACACCGCCGTGCGCGCCGTGGTCTCGCTCGCCGCCGCGCAGCTGCGCCTGGGCGACCGCGTCGGCCTGGTCGACCTCGGCCGCCCCCAGCTCGGCCTGGCGCCGGGCACCGGCAGGCGCCAGCTCCAGCGCCTGCGCCACCAACTCGTCGCCTGCACGCGCTCAGCGGGGTGGTCGGCCCGGCCCGTGCTGCACCGGTCGCAGGTGCCCGCGGGCGCCGCGGTCGTGGTGCTCTCGCCCTTCCTCGACGACGCCGTGGTCGACGTCGTCCTGCGCGCCGCCGCGGGCGCCCGGCTGCTGCTCGCCGTGGACGTCCTGCCGCACCCGCTCACCGCCGACGACGAGACCGAGTGGGGCGAGGCGGCGCTGGGGGTCCTGCGCGCCGAGCACACCGCCCGGCTGGCCGCCCTGCGCTCGGGCGGCGTGCCCGTGGTGACCCCGGCGGGCGTGGCGGCCGTGCTGGCCCGGCGGCGCGGTCGGGGCCGGTGATGGAGGTCGGGGCCGGGGTCTCGGCGCGGTGGCTGCGCGCGGCCGTGGCCGCCGCGGGCCTGGGCGCCCTGCTCGACCTGCTCGTCGACGGCGCCGCGCCGGTCGTGCTGGGCGTCGGGCTGGTGCTCGTGGCGCTGAGCGCCCTCGTGCCCGCCTCCCCGGCGCCGCTGCTGCTGATCGGGTTCGCCGCGGCGGTGGTCGCGGTGCTCGGCGGCGACCCGCTGCGCCCGGCCGTCCTGGTGCTCGTCCCGCTCGCCCACGCCGTGCACCTGGGCGCGGCGCTGGCCGCGGTCGTCCCCGCCGGGGCCCGGCTGCACCCGGCGGCGCTGCGCCCGGCCCTGCGGCGGGCGGGCGCGGTGCAGGCGCTGACCTTCGCCGCGGTCGCGGTCGCGGCCCTGCTGCCGACCACCCGCACCCCCGCCGCGGTCGAGGTCGCGGCATTGCTCTCGGTAGCCGGGGTCGCACTCGTCGTGGTGGCGCTTGATCGATCCCGCTGACCCTGCGATGTGGGTCACAACCTGCGGAAACACCGCCAGCGACGGGGGTCACACCAGGGTGGGGGTGACTCGCGCCCACCACCACCCGGTGCGACCATTGACCCCATGGCGAACGGAAAGTCGGAGCCCACCCGGATCCTGATCCTCGGTGGCGGCTACGTCGGCCTCTACACGGCCCTCGGTCTGCAGCGCAAGCTGCGCTCCGGCGAGGCCTCGGTGACCGTGGTCGACCCGCAGCCGCACATGACCTACCAGCCCTTCCTCCCCGAGGCGGCGGCCGGTTCCATCGAGCCGCGGCACGTGGTCGTCCCGCTGCGGCGCACCCTCAAGCGCTGCCACGTCGTCACCGCCCGGGTCACCGGCATCGAGCACGCCCGCAAGGTCGTCACGATCGAGGCGCCCGACGGCCACGTCGAGGAGCTCGGCTACGACGTGCTGGTCGTGGCGCTGGGCTCGGTCGCCCGGCTGCTGCCCATCCCCGGCCTGGTCGAGCACGGCATCACCTTCCGCACCATCGGTGAGGCCATCTACCTGCGCAACCACGTGATGAGCAAGCTCGACGAGGCCGACTCCACGCTGGACCCCGAGCTGCGCAAGCGGCTGCTGACCTTCACCTTCGTCGGCGGCGGCTTCGCGGGCATCGAGGCGCTGGCCGAGCTGGAGGACATGGCCCGCTTCGCCACCCAGTACTACAAGAACGTCGCCCCCGAGGACCTGCGCTTCGTCATGGTCGAGGCCGCGGGCCGGATCCTGCCCGAGGTGCGCGAGAGCCTGGGCGTCTACACGGTGCTGGAGCTGGAGAAGCGCGGCATCGAGGTCTACCTGTCGACGCTGGCCAAGTCGTTCGAGGGCGGGCGCGTGGTGCTCTCCGACGGCACCGAGTTCGACAGCGACACCATCGTCTGGACCGCGGGCGTGAAGTCCAACCCGGTGCTCGCGGGCTCGGACCTGCCGCTGACCAAGCAGGGCCGCCTGCGCGCCACCGCCGCCATGCGCGTGGAGGGCCTGCCCGACGCGTGGACCGCCGGTGACTGCGCCGCGGTGCCCGACCTGTCGCGCACCAAGGACGACCCGGGCGCCATCTGCGCCCCCAACGCCCAGAACGCGGTGCGCCAGGCCAGGCTGCTGGCCAAGAACATCGTCACCGCGCTGCGCGGCGGCGAGCCCAAGGACTACTACCACAAGAACATCGGCTCGGTGGCCAGCCTGGGCCTGCACCACGGCGTCGGCGACGTCTTCAACGTCAAGGCCAAGGGCTTCGTGGCCTGGGCGATGCACCGCGCCTACCACGTCAAGGCGATGCCGACCTTCAACCGCAAGGTCCGGATCACCATCGACTGGTTAACGGGGGGCCTGTTCCGGCGCGAGGTGATCTCCATGGGCCAGATCAACGACCCCAAGGCCGAGTTCGCCAGGGTTTCCAAGGCCTGATTCGGCGGAACGGCCCATCGCGGTGGGCCAGCCGGGCGGAATCGCGCCAATCCGGTCCCGATCGCCTTTATCGCGCCATAGGCTGCGTTCGCCCCCGTAGCCCAACAGGCAGAGGCAGCCCCCTTAAAAGGGGTGGAGTGCCGGTTCGAATCCGGTCGGGGGCACCAGACCTGGGCGTTGCACGCACAGTCATCCCACGTCACGCACCGCACGACGGCAGCGGCGCGGACCGCTCGGCGGGTCCGCGCCGCTGCCGTGTGCGGGCCTTGTGTGCAGGTCACCGCCTATTGGTGAACTGACGTGAAAAAATGTCCTGAACCGGCCACGGTCGCTATTCCGGTTGCGCAGAGCGATATCGTGCGAGCGGGGTGTGCCTGTGAATCGGCGTCCGCCGAACAGCCCGCCCGGCCATTCCCCGACCCGGCGGGCCCGCGCGGGCGTTGGCTAAGGTGCTGCGGTGGCTGAGTACCGCATCGACGAGCTGGCCAGGGCGGCGGGCACCTCGGTCCGCAACGTCCGGGTGTACCAGGACCGCGAGCTGCTGGAGCCGCCGGTGCGCCGCGGCCGCACGGCCATCTACGGCGACGGGCACCTGTCCCGGCTGCGGCTGGTGCTCAACATGCTCGACCGCGGCTACGCCTTCGCCCAGATCAAGGAAATGCTCGACGCCTGGCGCCGCGGCCACAGCCTCGCCGACGTGCTGGGCCTGGAGGAGGCCACCGGCGCCGCCTGGTCGCACGAGGCCCCCGCGGTGGTGCCGATGCGCGAGCTGGTGCGGATGTTCGGCACCCAGCTCACCCCGGCCAACATCCGCCGCGCCCTGGACCTGGGCATCCTGGAGCGGCGCGGCGCCCAGTTCGTCGCGCCCAGCCCCCGGCTGCTGCAGGCCGGGCACGAGCTGGTGCGGCTGGACGTGCCGCTGGCCGAGGCGCTGGCCCTGGCCGCCGAGCTCCAGTCCGAGACCGACCGGATCACCGGGCTGCTGGTCGGGGTGGTGCGCAAGTACGTGCTGGACCCCAAGGGCGCGGACTGGCTGCCCTCCGGCGAGGAGCTGCCGCACTACGCCGACGTGATCTCCCGGCTGCACCCGCTGGTGATGTCGGCGCTGTCGGCCGCGGTCGACCGCTCCGCGCGCCGGGTGATCCCGGAGATCATGGGCGACCGGCTCATCGCCCTGGCCGAGCGCGCGGCGGAGCGGCCGCCCCTTGAACCTTGACAACGCACGTTGTAACGTTCCGCCCTGACGTGTAACGCCGTTCACATCCGGTCGAGGACGCCCAGGAGCCGCCGTGCGCACCCACCCCACCCCCCTGCCCAGCGGCAGCCGCGACCGGGTCGTGCACCGCGACGGGGTGGACCTGTTCACCGTCGAGCAGGGCGACCCCGGCGACCCCACCGTGCTGCTCGTGCACGGCTACCCCGACACCCACGCCATGTGGGACGAGGTCGCCGACCTGCTGGCCGAGGACCACCACGTCGTCCGCTACGACACCCGCGGCGCGGGCCGCTCCACCGCCCCCCGCGGCCTGGCCGCCTACCGGCTGGCCGAGCTGGCCGAGGACCTGTTCGCCGTCGTCGACGCGGTCAGCCCGCACGCCCCCGTGCACGTCGTGGCCCACGACTGGGGCTCCATCCAGGCCTGGGAGGCCGTCACCGACCGGCGCGCGGCCACCCGCCTGGCCTCCTTCACCTCGATCTCCGGGCCGTGCCTGGACCACGTCGGCCACTGGCTGCGCCGCCGGTTCACCGCCCCCACCCCGCGCAACCTCCGCCAAGCCCTCGGGCAGCTGCTGCACTCCTGGTACATCTACGCCTTCCACGTGCCCGTGCTGCCCGGCCTGCTCTGGCGCACCGTCCTCGGACCCCGCTGGGGCGGCCTGCTCCAGCGGGTCGAGGGCGTGCCCCGGCGCCCCGGCCACCCCGCCCCCAGCATCTCCCGCGACGCGGCCAACGGCGTCGCCCTCTACCGCGCCAACGTCTTCCCCCGCCTCGGCGCGCCCCGGGCGCGCACCGCCCAGGTCCCGGTGCAGGTGGTCGTGCCCACCCGCGACCGCTACGTCACCCCGCAGCTCGCGGAGGACCTGGAGCGCTGGGTGCCCCGGCTGTGGCGGCGCACCGCGCAGGCGGGCCACTGGTTCCCCGCCACCCACCCCGCCGCCGTCGCCCGCATGGTCGAGGAGTTCACCGACCACGTCGACGGCGCCCCGATGACCCGCGGCCTCCAGCGCGCCCGGCACGGCTCCCCGGACACCGGGTTCGGCAACCGGCTCGTCGTGGTCACCGGCGCGGGCCGGGGCATCGGGCGGGCCACCGCCGCCGCCTTCGCCGCCCGCGGCGCGGAGGTCGTCGTCGCCGACATCGACCTCGACGCCGCCGAGCGCACCGCCGCCGAGATCGGCCCCGCCGCCTACGCCTACCACCTCGACGTGGCCGACGAGGCCGCCGTCGCCGCCTTCGCCGAGGAGGTCGAGGGCGAGCACGGCGTGCCCGACGTCCTGGTCAACAACGCGGGCATCGGCGTCGCCGGGCCGTTCCTGGCCACCTCCGGCGCCGACTGGCGGCGCGTGGTGGACGTCAACCTGCTCGGCGTGGTCAACGGCTGCCGGGCCTTCGGCGCCCTGATGGCCCAGCGCGGCGAGGGCGGCCACATCGTCAACCTGTCCTCGGCCGCCGCCTTCGCCCACTCCCGCTCGCTGCCCGCCTACTCCGCCACCAAGGCCGCCGTGCTGGCGCTGTCGGAGTCGCTGCGCGCCGACCTGGCCCGCGACGGCATCGGCGTCACCGCGATCTGCCCCGGCGTCGTGGCCACCGACATCACCGCCACCACCCGGTTCACCGGCGTGGACGAGGTGGAGCAGCAGCGCCTGCGGCACAAGGCCACCGCCGCCTACGCCCGCCGCGGCTTCGGCCCCGAGAAGGTCGCCGAGGAGATCGTGCGCGCCGTCGAGCGCAACGCCGCGGTCGTCCCGGTGACCCCGGAGGCCAAGGTCGCGCGCGTCGTGTCCCGGTTCGCCCCCGGCCTGGCGCGCGCGCTGGGCCGGGTCGACGTCGTGCGCTGAGAGGGGAACCCCGTGCTGCCCGAACCCGCCCCCGTGCTCGCCGCCAGGGACGTCGCCTTCGACTGGACCGCGGTGCCCCTGCACTGGGTGCCCGGCGAACCGCTGGTCACGCACGTGATGAACACCCTGCACCTGGTGCTGCCCGAGGGCGAGCGCTGGTTCGTCGAGGTGTTCGGCCACGCCCTGCCGCACATCCGCGACGACGCGCTGCGCGCCGACGTCCTGGGCTTCATCGGCCAGGAGGCCGTGCACGCCGAGGCCCACCAGGGCGCCGCCGACCACCTCGCCGCGCAGGGCGTGGACCCGGAGCCGTTCGTGGCCCAGGTGCGCTGGTTGTTCCGCGTCCTGCTGGGCGACCGCGACCTGCCCGCCCCGGTCGCCCACCAGTGGCTGCTGGAGCGGCTGGCGATCATCGCCGCGATCGAGCACTTCACCGCCGTGCTGGGCCGCTGGGTGCTGCGCGCCCCGCTGGACCGCGCGGGCGCCGACCCCACCATGCTCGACCTGCTGCGCTGGCACGGCGCCGAGGAGGTCGAGCACCGCTCGGTCGCCTTCGACCTCTACCAGCACCTCGACGGCCGCCCGCTGCGCCGGGTGCGGGCCATGGCGGTCGCGGGCCCGGTGCTGCTGTGGCTGTTCGCCCGCTCGGCCCGCTGGCTCATGGCCCAGGATCCGACCCGCCCCGGCCGCCCGACCTGGCGCGCCGCCCGCCGGGCCGCCCGCCTCGGCCTGCTGCCCGACCTGGGTGAGCTGCTGGTCGCGGGCCTGCGGTACCTGCCGCGCTCCTACCACCCGGCCGACGACGGCAGCACCGACGAGGCCACCGCCTACCTCGCCACGTCCCCCGCGGCCCGCGCGGCGGCCCGATGACCCCGCCGGACCTCTACGGCCGCCCCCGCCCGGACCGCATGTACCGGTTGCTCGAACCGGTGGTGGCCGCGCACCTGTGGCTGAGCAGGCGCGGCGTCCGCGGCTTCCGCCCGCCGCGCCCGGTCGACCGCGACCTGCCCGTGCGCGTGGTCGACCGCCGCGCGGAGGCCGACGGCGTCGTCTCGCTCCGCTTCGCCGCCCGGCGCGGCGCGCTGCCCCCGTGGCGCCCCGGTTGCCACGTCGACGTCGTGCTCCCCTCGGGCCAGGTCCGCCAGTACTCCCTGTGCGGCGACCCGGGCGAGGACACCTACCGCATCGCGGTCCGGTTGGTGGGCGCGGGATCCCGGGAGGTCCACACCGCCCTGGGCGTGGGCACCGACCTGGTGCTGCGCGGCCCCCGCACGGCCTTCCCCCTGGTCGGCCCGGGCCCGTTCCTGTTCATCGCCGGGGGCATCGGCATCACCCCGCTGCTGCCCATGCTGCGCACCACCGCCGACTGGCGCCTGCTGTACGCGGGCCGCAGCCGCGCCACCATGCCCTTCCTCGACGAACTGGCCCAGCACGGCCCCCGGGTGCGGGTCATCGAGGGCCAACCGGACGTCCCCGCCCTGCTGGCGGGCGTGGCACCCCACACCCAGGTCTACGCCTGCGGCCCGCCCCCGCTGGTCGACGCCGTCCGCGCCGCCTGGCCCGGCCCCCTGCACTCCGAGCGCTTCTCCCCGCCACCCCTGGTCGACGCGGAACCCTTCACCGTCCGCCTGGGCCGGTCGGGCCCGGTCATCCCGGTCTCCGGAACGGAAACGGCGCTGACGGCCGTGCTGCGCGAACGCCCGCTGCGCTACTCGTGCAGGCAGGGCTTCTGCGGCACCTGCCGGGTCGGCGTCCTCGACTCCGATGTGGACTCGATGCTGCTGTGCACCGACCGCCCCGCGGGCGAGACCACCCTGGACCTGTAGCCGCCGCAACTCCCGGGGGCCGGTGTCCCGGGGGCTACTGCCGCGCCCGCAGGTGCACCGGCCGCAGCGCCGTCCCGATCAGCACGGCCAGGCTCCCGCACACCGCGTTCCACAACCCGGCCTGCAAGTCCCCCAGCGGCATCACGGCCTTGGCCTGCAACACCCACCCGTACACCACCACGACCAGGAGCACGGCCCCCAGGAACGCCATGCCCTTGGACGTGAACATCCCCGACACCGCGAGCAGCGCCGCGATCACCACCGGCACCACCATCGACCCGATGAACACGGCGGTGTCCCCGTCGATCCCCCGGAACAGGTCCAGCAACGGCAACCCCGGGGCCGTCCGCCCGTCGACCCAGGGCAGCACCAGCCCGAACCCCACCCCGACCAACCCGGCCAACACCACGACCCAAGCCACCACGATGCGCACACCGGGATGCTACGGCTCCCGCAGACCCCGGTGTGGATGAAATCCCACGCCCTCGACCCCGCTGCTCCCGGTGCCGTCGGGGCCCAGCGTCAGGGTGGGGTGGACGTCAGCGGGACGGCTCCGGGTGCGGACGCGCCGCGCCGCCGGGGGAGGGCTTGCCGCCAGGGGAGGGCTGGCCGGTGTTGGGGCCGGGGCCCGCTGGGCCGGGGGTCGGCGCGCCGGGGGCGTCGAAGGAGAACTCGCCCTCGGCCTCCAGGGGTTCGAGCAGGGTGACGCTGCGGGTGAGCAGGTCGTTGGTGCCGCGCAGGCGGTCGGCGAGCTGCTCGCGCAGGGCGGTGAGGCGCTCGACGACGCTGGTGGCGTGGGCGATCCGCTTGTCGGCCTCGTCCTGGGCCTCGGTGACGATGCGCTCGGCCTCCTGCTCGGCGGCGGCGCGCTGGGTGGTGATCTCCTCGTCGAGCGCCGCGCGGCGCTGGGCCTGCTGGTCCTGGAACTGCTGCTCCAGCCGCTGGCGCTCGCGCTCGGCGCGGTCGTCGACCTCCTTCTGCCGGGCGTCGGCCTGCCGGGTCATCTCGTCGACCTTGGCGCGGGCCTGGTCCATGACCACCTGGTGCGCGGCGTGGATCTCGGTGTGCTGGGCCTCCAGGTCCGCGATCAACCGCCGGTACCGCTCGGCCAGCGCCTGCGAGGCCTCCTCCGCCGACGCCCACGCCGTCTCGGCCGCGGCCTGCGCCCGCGCGGTGACCTCCCCGGCCTGCGCCTTGGCGACCACCACCGCCCGCGCCGCCCGCTCGGCGGCGTTGGGCGCGCTGGCCGCCGCGGCCGCGGTGCCGATCTTGTCCAGCCGCTGGGTCAGCGCGTCGATCTCCCGCCGCGCCAGCTCCAGCTGCCCGGACAGCTCCGCCACCTCGCCCTGGGCCTCCCGCAGCTGCGCCGAGGTCCGCTCCGTCCCCGCCTCCGCCGCCCGCACGTACTCGCGCACCTGGGCCCGGTCGAACCCGTTGCGCACGACGGTGAACCCCGGGTCGGAGTCGTGTCCCTGCTGGAAGGCCATGGGCAAGACGGTACCCGTGCGCGGGGGGTGCTGTGCGCGGGGTGAGCTTCACCCGACGAGGTGACGGCAGGGGCCCCGGAGGCACCAGTCCGACAGGGGTGTCCTGGCTGGTCCAGGGCCTCGCCCCGACCGCCCAGACCGCCCCGACCGCTACCAGTGGAAGCCGTTGGTGAGGCGGGCGAGGGCCTTGGCGGCGGCGGTGAGGTTGCGCTCGCCCTTGCCGAGGCGCGGGGTGGGGGTGGGGGCGCCCGCGGCGGCGGTGGAGTCGGGGAAGAGGCGGTAGGCCTGGTGGGCGATGGCGTCGACGAGGGTGGGGGTGAGGGCGTAGGCGAGCTGGATGGCCTGGCCGGTGGGGGTGCCGATGTGCTTGGGGCGGTCGAGCAGGGCGCGCAGGACCAGGTCGGCGGCCTGCTCGGGGGTCTTGGCGGGGAAGGCGTCGTAGAGCTTGGTGGGGGTGATCATGGGAGTGCGCACCAGGGGCATGTGCACGGTGGTGAAGGTGACGCCCGCGCCGTGGGTCTCGGTGGCGACGATCTTGCTGAAGTGGTCGAGGGCGGCCTTGGAGGCCACGTAGGCCGAGAACCGGGGCGCGATGCCCTGCACGCCGATGGACGACACGTTGACGACGTGGCCGAAGCGGCGCTCGGTCATGTGCGGCAGCAGGGCCAGGATCAGCCGCACGGCGCCGAAGTAGTTGATGGCCATGGCGCGCTCGTAGTCGTGCATGCGGTCGTAGGACAGCCGCACCGAGCGCCGGATGGACCGGCCCGCGTTGTTGACCAGCATGTCCACCGAGGGCTGCTCGCGCAGCATCGCCGCCACGACCTCGGCCACCGAGTCGTCGTCGGTGAGGTCGCAGGGGTAGGCGTGCGCCTCGCCGCCCGCCGCCGCGATCTCCGCCCGGACCTGCTCCAGCTCCGCCTCGCGGCGGGCCACCAGCAGCGGGATCCCGCCCGCCGCCGCGACCCGCAGCGCGGTGGCCCGGCCGATCCCCGACGACGCTCCGGTGATCACCACCCGCCGCCCGCGCAGCCCCTCGCCGCGGCCCGCGCGGAACGGGTCGAGGTGCTCGGCCCAGTACGTCCACAGCACCGGCGCGTAGTCCGCCAGCTCCGGCACCTCGATGCCCGACCCGGACAGCGCCCGCCGGGTGGCGGTGGAGTCGAACACCGGGTTGAACGTCAGGGTCGACAGCAGCACCGGCGGGATGCCCAACCGGTCGAGCACCGCGTCGAAGCCCAGCGACACCCCCGGCACGTTCTCCGCCGCGCGGGCCAGCGCCAGCAGCGGCGCGCTCACCCCGCGCGGCAGCGACACCCTGGCCCGCGGCGCGCCCGCGGGCCGGGCGAAGGCGTTGTAGACCTCCATCGCGGACTGCGGGCGCGGCGACACCAGGTGGAACACCCGCCGGTCCAGCCCCGGCTCGTGCACCAGGTGCGCCATGGCCTTGGCGACGTAGTCGACCGGCACCACGTTGGTGTCCCCGATGTCGGGGAAGGCCAGCGGCAGCGCGCGCAGGCCGCGCAGCCTCGCCAGCGCGGGCAGCAGGTAGTACGGGCCGTCGACCTTGTCCATCTCGCCGGTCTTGGAGTGCCCCACCACGACCGCGGGCCGGTACACCCGCCAGGGCACCCCGCCCTGGGACCGCACGATGCGCTCGGACTCGAACTTGGTGCGGTGGTAGGGCGTCACCAGCTTCTGGCCCGCGTCGAACATGTCCTCGGTGAACCGGCCGCGGTAGTCGCCCGCCACCGCCACCGACGACACGTGGTGCAGGCACCCCGCCCGCAGCGCCGTGGCCGCCTGCACGACGTTGCGCGTGCCCTCGACGTTGGCCAGCACGCTGGCCTCGTCGTCGGCGGTGACGTCGTAGAGGGCGGCCAGGTGCACCACGTGGTCCACCCCGGCCAGCTCGGCGCGGTCGGCGTCGGTCAGGCCCAGTTCCGGCTCGGCGATGTCGCCGACGAGCAGCCGCACCCGCTCCGAGCCCGCCCACGCCCGCTCGGCCCGCTCCAGCGAGGACGCCCGCACGAGCAGCCACACCCGGGGGTCGCCGCCCCTGGCCAGCAGCTCCCGGACGAGGTGTCGCCCGATCAGCCCGGTGCCCCCGGTGACCAGGTAGGTCGTCATCGTCCCCGCCCCCTCCGCTCGACGTCGGGTTCGAGGATGTCACCGACCGCCGACGACCGCGAACGGTTGTCCACAGGCCCCAATGATGGCTTGGGCAGTGGCGGGCTCGGGCAGCGGCGGGCTCAGGCGGGGACGGCGGTGACGACCAGGTTCGACTCGTAGCCGTCGTGCCCGCCGACCCAGCGCCCACCGCAGGTCACCAGCACCAACCGGTGCGGCCCGGTCTGGCCGAACAGCTCCTCGGCGCGCTGCGGCAGCCCCTCCTTGCGCACCTCGTCGACCTTGGCGATCCGGTAGGCGTAGGTGCGCCCGTCCGCGCCGACCACCGACACCGCGTCACCGACCTTGGCCGCCCACAGCTCCGCGAACGGGCCCACCTGCCCGCGCCAGTTGACGTGCCCGGCGAGCACGGTCGCCCCGGTGCCGGAGTCCAGGCCTGCGCCCCACCAGGTCGCCTCGCGCAGCGAGGTCGGCACCGGCAGCGTCGCGTCCGGGCCGAGCTCCTGGCGCACCAGGGTCGCGGTGCCGCCGTGCGCGAGCCGCACGGTGCCCGGCTTCTGCCCGGCGGGCTGGCGCGCGGGCGGGGCGGCGGGCGCCTGGAGCGTCGTCGCGGGGGCCGCGGGCGAGGGCTGCGCGGCCGGGGGCTGCGCTGCCGGGGGAGCGGGCGCGGTCGTGCGGCCCGCCAGCTCCGCGCGGCTGCGCTCGGCGGCCTGCCGCACGTCCGGCTTCTGCTGGGGCGCGGCGACCGGGCCGGGCGCGGCGTAGGGGATGCCCTCCACCACCGTGCTCGGCCCCGACAGCGACAGGGCGCCGATCAGCATGACCAGCGCACCCGCCCCACCCGCGAACGCGGGTGGGGCGTAGCGAGAACCGCGGCGTGCCATCGGCGGTCAGTGCCCCCAGTCGCGGCGCATGCTCCGGCTGACCACGCGCTTGCCCCGCGCGGTCCTGACCAGGAAGCCACCGGCGCCCGCGGCCAGCAGCAGCAGCGCGCCCAGCGACACCAGCAGCCCGGTGGAGGGCCCGCTCACCGACGCGGCGGCGGTCCTCACCGGCGCGTCACCCGCGGGGATCTCGCGCGGGACGGTGGGGGTGTTGGGCGTGTTCGTCAGCTGCACCGCCAGCGTCTTGCCCGGTTCGAGCTTGCCGCAGGTCACCGGGGGTGCTTCGGGGCTGAACGACTGCTCGTAGCCGGGCGCGGCGGCGACCTCGGTCACGCACACGTCCTGCGGGGTCTTCAGGTTCGGCACGTCGGCGGTGCCGTCGGCGCCGGTGGTCACCACCAGCGGCTTGCCGTCCTCGCCCACCAGCGGCTTGCCGTCCTGGCCGACGGCGGGGGCCTGCTTGTCCGCGCCGGTGACCCGCAGCTGCACGCCCGCGATGCCCTGCCCGGTCTTGGCGTCGAGCTTGGCGACCTTGACCGCGCCGGGGGCGGTGACCGCGGTGGTCTTCTCCACCGCCGTCAGCTGCTTCTCACCGCCGGTGCTCACCACGCGCTGCGTGTTGAGCTGCACCGCCTGCTGCACCACCGGCCGGTCGGCCGGGCTCAGCAGGGAGATCGACAGCGACGGGTTCGCCCCGGTCGGCACGACCGCCAGGTCGATGCCCGCGCCCTCGGCGGTGGTGGGCAGGGTCACCTCGGACTTGCCGCCGACGGTGGCGTCGGTGAGCTTGATCGTCACCGGCACGGCGGCCACGCCCTTGCCCGCGGCGTTGCGCACCTCGACCGTCCAGGTGGCCGGGGTGCCGATGACCTGGGCCTGCGCCGGCTTGGTGATCTTGGTCGTCCACGGGCCGTGGTTGGCGGTGGCGTCGGCCTTGAGCCGGTCCACCGCCTGCTGCGCGCCCGGCGGCAGCTTCGGCAGGTGGAAGGCGGCGTCGTAGGCGATCGTGCGGAAGGTGTTGTCCGGGGTGAGCTGCCCCGGGTTCTGCGGCGCCGCGGTCCAGCTGTGCAGCAGGTGCGCCAGCGCGGCGGCCTCGTCGGCGCTCTTGGTGCTGGTGTAGCGCAGCAGCAGGTAGGAGATGTCCGCGGCGACGTCGGCGGGCAGGTCCGTGCCCCACTTCGTCTTCAGCGGCTCACCGGGCCGGTACTGCTCGTCGGTGTTGGGCGCGAGGAACGCGTACTGCACGCACCACACCTGCTTGCCGTTGACGACGTAGGAGCCGAGCCAGTCCGACGGGTCCGGGTTGCCCTGGTACGGCTGGGCCGGGGACGTGGCGTAGCCCAAGCCCTCCTGGATGGCGGCGCTGGCGGCAGGCGCGCCCGCGACCAGGGCGGCACCGGCGAGCAGGGCGGCGCCGGACACCCCCGCGATCAGCCGGGCGGCGAGTGAGGATCGCCCCATGGTGAGAATCGGCTCCTTGCCGCGCCCCGGCAGCGCACGCCGCGGCGCTCGACGTCAGGGAAGAGCGGGCGCGCGCGGGGGAGTCACCCGCGACTGGGGCGTCGGCGGGGGACACGGGGAGCGCACCGCCGACCACCTTGCTGCCTCCACCTGATCGGCACAATCCACCGGCAGAGGGAACTCGGCAGGCGGTCGGTGGCGCATTTCCGCTGGTCAGGCCGCTGATGTGGGCCGCGTTACGGCACGGACGGGTCAGCGTGCGCCCGACCGGGGTACGCCGCGGCCGGGTGGCGGTCACCGGCCGCACCCGGCGGGTCCCCGCCACCCCGGGTGTGATGTGGGTAAAGTGGCTTTTACCAACGGGAACCGGATGGCACCGGCGATCGTTGTTCCCGTCGAAGGCGCCAGCAAGGCCCCTATGGAGGAACAGGTGCGTTCTAGCAGCAACCCCGCGTTCCGCAACCTGCCGAACACCGGCGGATACGCGGGCTTCCAGACTCAGCCCGGCTACCACCAGGGCGGGCCCGGGTTCGGCGGCTACCAGCAGCCGGTGTCCCAGGAACGCCCGATGACCGTGGACGACGTGGTCACCAAGACCGCGCTGACCCTCGGCACCGCGCTCGTGGTCGGCGCCATCACCGCCGTCCTGGTGCTCGGCGGCTCGATCAGCCCCTACCCGCCGATGATCATCGGCTTGATCGCGGGCCTCGTGCTGTCCCTGGTCGTCATCTTCAAGCGCACCCCGAACCCGGCACTGGTGCTGGGCTACTCGGCGGCCGAGGGCCTGTTCCTCGGCGCGATCACCGGGGTGTTCGAGGCGTTCGTCCCCGGCATCGCCATCCAGGCCATCCTCGGCACGTTCCTGGTCTTCGGCGCCATGCTGGTCGTCTACAAGACCGGTGCGGTCAAGGTCACCCCCCGCCTGACCAAGTGGATCATCGGCGCCACCGCCGGTGCCGCTGGCCTGATCCTGGTGAACCTGGTCCTGTCGCTGTTCGGCGTGGACCTGGGCCTGCGCAGCAACGAGGCCACCCCGCTGGCGGTGGGCATCAGCCTGCTGTTCATCGGCATCGCGGCCTTCAACTTCCTGCTCGACTTCGACCAGGCGGACCAGATGATCCGCCAGGGCACCCCGGCCAAGTACGCCTGGTACGTGGCGTTCGGCCTGATGACCACCCTGGTGTGGCTCTACCTGGAGATCCTGCGGCTGCTCTACATGTTCCAGTCCAGCGACTGACGCACGACGGGCACCGCTTCCCGGGGCAGGGCGTTCGGCATCGGCCGAACGCCCTGTTTCACGTCCGGGGCCCGGAGGTGGCTCAGCACCACCTCCGAGCAGCGTGTACTCAGCGAGCAGTACCGGGTCTCCGCGTGGCCGTGGGGCGGTCCGGCCGCCCCTGACTTCGCGCCGCTACGGCGACGAGTTCGGGCTCACCAACCCCGACGCGCTCCAGCAGGTTGAGGCGCGCGTGGCGGCACTGCGCGACGCACAGGTCGCCGCCGCAATCCCACACCGGCGCCACTGCGCACCTCGTGCAGGTGCTCGGTCCCGTGGTGGTCGAGGTGGGGAAGCCGCGGACGTGAGACGGCCCCGCCCCCGGGTCGGGGACGGGGCCGCTGGTCGTGCCGCGGGTCAGCTCAGGCGCTCCAGGATCATCGCCATGCCCTGGCCGCCGCCGACGCACATGGTCTCCAGGCCGAACTGCTTGTCGTGCCACTGGAGGCCGTTGATCAGCGTGGTGGCGATGCGGGCGCCGGTCATGCCGAACGGGTGGCCCACCGCGATGGCGCCGCCGTTGACGTTGAGCTTGTCCTCGGGGATGCCCAGGTCGCGCGCGGACGGGATGACCTGCGCGGCGAACGCCTCGTTGATCTCCACCAGGTCGATGTCGCCGATGGACATGCCCGCCAGCTCCAGCGCCCGCTGCGAGGCCTCGACCGGGCCGTAGCCCATGATCTCCGGCGACAGCCCGGACACGCCGGTCGCGACGATCCGCGCCAGCGGGGTCAGGCCCAGTTGCTTGGCCTTGGTGTCGGACATGACGACCAGGGCGGCGGCGCCGTCGTTGAGCGGGCAGGCGTTGCCCGCGGTGATGCGGCCGTCGGGGCGGAACACCGGCTTGAGCGAGGCCGTCTTCTCGTAGGTGACCCCCGGCCGCGGGCCGTCGTCGGCCGACACCACGGTGCCGTCCGGCAGGGTCACCGGGGTGATCTCGCGCTCCCAGAAGCCCTTCGCGATGGCCTCCTCGGCCAGGTTCTGCGAGCGCACGCCGAAGCGGTCCATCTCCTCGCGGGAGACGTCCTTGTACCGGGCCAGGTTCTCCGCGGTCTGCCCCATGGCGATGTAGGCGTCGGGCAGCAGCCCGTCCTCGCGCGGGTCGTGCCACTCGTCGGTGGCCTGCTGCGCGGTCGCGGCGGTGCGCGCCACGGCGTCGTCGAACAGCGGGTTCTGGGTGTCCGGCCAGGAGTCGGAGCTGCCCCGGGCGAAGCTCGACACCGACTCCACGCCCGCGGAGATGAACACCTCGCCCTCACCGGCCTTGATCGCGTGCAGGGCCATCCTGGTCGTCTGCAGCGACGAGGCGCAGTAGCGGGTCACGGTGCACCCGGGCAGGTGGTCGAAGCCCGCCAGCACCGCCACGATCCGCCCCAGGTTGAACCCCTGCTCACCGCCGGGCAGGCCGCAGCCCAGCATCAGGTCGTCGATCTCGGTCGGGTCCAGCTCCGGCACCTTGGCCAGGGCGGCCTTGACCATCTGCGCGGCCAGGTCGTCGGGGCGCACGCCCACCAGCGACCCCTTGCCCGCGCGCCCGATCGGGGAGCGGGCGGTGGCGACGATGACGGCCTCTGGCATGGCGTGCTCCGTTCGACGGGGGTCCTCGACGACCGCGATGTTACTCGCAGGTAACCGCCTGGTGGGTGTGGTGCGCGTCCCGTCCGCCGAACGGGTCACGACCGGCCGCGGAACACCCCCGACGCCGCGCACACCGGCGCCAGCAGCACCTCCGCCGCCAGCGCGTACCCCGCCCCGTTCGGGTGGAACCGGTCATCGCTGAACAGGTCCTGCGGGCGGGCCAGGAAGTGCGGCGACAGCAGCGCCGCCAGCGGCACCGACGTCGCCCCCGTCCCCGCCAGCTCCCGCGCCTGCGCCCTGGCCAGCGCCAGGCTCCACCGCCGGGCCACCGTCCGCAGCGGCTGCGGGATCGGCATCACCGCCCCCAGGTCCGGGCACGTGCCCACCACCACGGCCGTCCCCGCCGCCAGCAGCCGCCGCACCTGCTCGGCCAGCAGCGCCGCCGAGGTGTGCACCCCCATCCTGGCGGTCACGTCGTTGCCGCCCACGATCACCACCGCGGTCGCGGGCGGCGCCAGCAGCACCTCGTCGACCTGCGCCTCCAGGCCCGTGGTGCGCGCACCGCTCACCGCGTGCGTCGACAACCGCACCGGCCTGCCCGACTCCTCCGCCAACCCGCGCGCCAACCGCACCCCCGGCAGCGCCTCCGGCACCTCCGCCCCCAACCCCGCCGCGCTCGAATCGCCCAGCACCGCCAGGGTCAGCAGGTCCCGCGCCTCCGCCAGCGGGAACGGCCCCGACCCGTCCGGCAGGTAGAACCCGTCGGCGTTCAACGGCGCGTCCACCGGCGTCCCGATCACCGACCGCGCCTGCCGCGACTGGCTGTTCAACAAGGAGTACGCCGCACCGGACAACCCACCCACCGAGCACGCCGCCAGCGCCAGCGCCCGGAGACCGCTCAGCCCGCCCATGGCCCTCCCCCTCCCGTGCCGGGTGTCCTGTCCTGACGTATAGCCCCCGTCCGCGGTTCCGCGTTACCCCCAACCCCGTCCCGGGGGTGTCCCGCGCCCGCTGCGGATAGGGTGTCCGCAGGTCCGCGCCGTGTAGCACAGCACAGGAGGAACCGGTGGACTACGCCGAGCACGTCATCGACCTGGTGGGCAACACCCCCCTGGTCAAGCTGAACTCGATGGCGGCGGGGCTGCGGCCCACGGTGCTCGCCAAGGTCGAGTACTTCAACCCCGGCGGCAGCGTCAAGGACCGCATCGCCCTGCGCATGGTCGAGGCGGCCGAGCGCTCCGGCGAACTGCGCCCCGGCGGCACCATCGTCGAGCCCACCTCGGGCAACACCGGCGTCGGCCTGGCCCTGGTCGCCCAGCGCCGCGGCTACAAGTGCGTGTTCGTCTGCCCGGACAAGGTCAGCGAGGACAAGCGCAACGTCCTCAAGGCCTACGGCGCCGAGGTCGTGGTCTGCCCCACCTCCGTCGCCCCCGAGCACCCGGACTCCTACTACAACGTCTCCGACCGGCTCGTCCGCGAGATCGAGGGCGCCTGGAAGCCCAACCAGTACGCCAACCCGGAGAACCCGGCCAGCCACTACCACTCCACCGGCCCCGAGCTGTGGGAGCAGACCGGCGGCCGCATCACCCACTTCGTCGCGGGCGTCGGCACCGGCGGCACCATCTCCGGCACCGGCCGCTACCTCAAGGAGGTCTCCGGCGGGAAGGTCCAGGTCATCGGCGCCGACCCCGAGGGCTCGGTGTACTCCGGCGGCTCCGGGCGCCCCTACCTGGTCGAGGGCGTCGGCGAGGACTTCTGGCCGACCACCTACGACAAGGAGGTCGCCGACGAGATCATCGCCGTCAGCGACCGCGAGTCTTTCGAGACCACCCGCCGCCTCGCCCGCGAGGAGGGCCTGCTCGTCGGCGGCTCCTGCGGCATGGCCGCCGCCGCCGCGCTGCGCCTGGCCGAGCGCCTCGGCCCCGACGACGTGGTCGTCGTCCTGCTGCCCGACGGCGGCCGCGGCTACCTGTCCAAGGTCTTCAGCGACCCGTGGATGACCCAGTACGGCTTCCTGCCGCCCGCGCACTCCGGCGCCACCATCGGCGACGTGCTGCGCGGCAAGGGCAGGGGCAACGCCCTGCCCGACTTCATCCACGGCCACCCCACCGAGACCGTCGCCGACGCGGTGGCCATCCTGCGCGAGTACGGCGTCAGCCAGATGCCCGTCGTCAACGCCGAACCCCCGGTCATGGCCGCCGAGGTCGTCGGCGCGGTCAACGAGAAGGACCTGCTCGACGCGCTGTTCGCCGGCAAGGCCGCGCTCGCCGACACCCTCGACCGGCACATGGGCGACCCGCTGCCCACCATCGGCGCGGGCGAGAGCGTCGACTCGGCCATGGCCGCCCTCGCCGCCGCCGACGCCGCCCTCGTCCTCGACGACGGCAAGCCCGCCGGCGTGGTGACCAGGCAAGACCTGCTCGGCTTCCTCGCCGGGCGGTGACCGCCCCGGCCCGCCCCAGCGCGAACACCCAGCGTGGCGTTCGCGGTGGAGCGGGCACCCGGACGGCCCATCCGATAGCGTTAACGATCAGACAGTCCGATGTTCCAGGTCACAAGGGGTGGGAAACCCGATGAGCGCTCCCCAGCCGCCCAATCCGCCGTGGCAGGGCGGTCAACCCCAGGATCCGGGGCAGTCCGGTCCTGAGTACACCGCTCCGCCCGGCGACACCGCCGGGGCCGACGGCGTCGAGCGCACCCAGGCCATCCGCCCGGGCCAGCCCGCCCCCGGCCAGGACGACTCGGCCGACAAGACCCAGGTGGTGCGCCCCGGCCAGACCGGCGGGTCCGGCTCGGGCACCGACGCCACCCAGATGGTGCCGCCGGGCAGCGTCCCCCAGTCGCCGCCCTACGCCCCGCCGCCGAGCGCCACCGACTCGCCCGCGGGCGGGTTCGGGCAGCCGCAGAACCCCTACGGCCAGCCCCAGCCCGGCTACGGCCAGCAGCCGCCCCCGCCGCCCGGCTACGGCCAGCCCGGCGCGTACGGCCAGCCGCAGAACCCGTATGGCCAGCCCCAGGGCGGCTTCGGCCAGCCCGCCGGAGCCGTGGCGAGGGAGGCCCAGGCCACCAACCCCGGCCTGATCGCCACGATCATCCAGGGCAGCGTCGCGCTGCTCGGCCTGGTCAGCCTCATCCTGTCGATCATCGCGCTGTCCGCGGCGATCAGCGCGGCCTCCTACGACCCGGCCGATCGCTGCGACACCATCGAACCGGAGTTGCGCGCGGCGTGCGTCGACGCGGTCAGCCAGTACTCCAGCGACAGCAGCGGCGCCAGCGCGCTCAGCGTCATCATCGCCATCGTGCTGCTGCTCGCCTCCGCCGCGGCCATCGCGGGCGCGGTGCTGCTGTTCATGAAGAAGACCAACTACGGGCACCTGCTCGTCGTCGGCGGCGGTGGCGCGATGCTGCTGCTGTCGATCATCCTGGGCATCTCCTACACCTTCCTCGGCAGCGTCACCACGATCCTGGTGTTCGGCCTGCTCATCGCGGCCGCCGGTGCCCTGTGGTTCTTCCCGCAGACCAAGCCGTTCATCTCCGCCAACGAGCCCATGGGCGGCTTCAGCGGCTCCGGCGGCGGCCCCGGCCAGGGCGGCCCCGGTGGCTTCGGCCAGCAGCAGCACAACCCGTACGGCCAGCCGCAGAACCCGTACGGCCAGCCCCAGCAGCCCGGCCCCTACGGCCAGCCCCCGCAGCAGCAGCCCGGCCAGTACGGCCAGCCGCAGCAGCCGGGCCCCTACGGCCAGCCCCCGCAGCAGCCCGGCCCCTACGGCCAGCCGCCCGCGGGCGGTCAGCAGCAGCCGCCGCAGCAGCAGTGGCCCTCCTGATGACCTAGAACGACCCCCGCAGGCCCCGACCGCACGCTGGTCGGGGCCTGCGGCGTTCCCACCCCTATTCCCCATAGTGGGATGAATCCCGGATTGTGGACAGCACCGGCGTACCCTCTAACCTGGATCACATGGCTGATGACACGTCGCGCTGGGGGTTCGAGACCCGGGCCATCCACGCCGGTCAGGAACCCGACCCCCGCACCGGGTCGGTGATCGTCCCCATCTACGCCACCTCCACCTTCGCCCAGGACGGCGTCGGCGGGCTGCGCGACGGCGGCTACGAGTACTCGCGGTCGGCCAACCCCACCCGCACCGCCCTGGAGCAGGCCCTGGCCTCCCTGGAGGGCGGCCGCCACGGCCTCGCCTTCGCCTCCGGCATGGCCGCCGCCGACGTCGCCCTGCGCAGCCTGACCCGCCCCGGCGACCACGTCATCCTCGGCAACGACGCCTACGGCGGCACCTTCCGCCTGCTCGACAAGGTCCTCAAGCTCTGGGGCGTCGAGCACACCGCCGTCGACCTCGCCGACCTCGCCGCCACCCGCGCCGCGGTCCGCCCCACCACCCGGGTCATCTGGGCCGAGACCCCGACCAACCCGCTGCTGGGCATCACCGACATCGCGGGCCTGGCCACCGTCGCCGCCGAGGCGGGCGCGAAGCTCGTCATCGACAACACCTTCGCCACCCCGTACCTGCAATCCCCCCTCGGCCTGGGCGCCGACGTCGTCCTGCACTCCACCACCAAGTACCTCGGCGGCCACTCCGACGTCGTCGGCGGCGCCCTCATCACCTCCGACGACGAGCTCAACGACGCCTTCGCCTTCCTCCGCAACGCCTCCGGCGCCGTCCCCGGCCCCTTCGACTCCTGGCTCGTCCTGCGCGGCGCCAAGACCCTCGCCCTGCGCATGGAGCGCCACAGCGACAACGCCGAACGCGTCGTCGAGGCCCTCACCACCCACCCCCGCGTCACCCGCGTCTACTACCCCGGCCTCCCCGACCACCCCGGCCACGAGATCGCCGCCAAGCAGATGCGCCGCTTCGGCGGCATGGTCTCCTTCGCCGTCGACGGCGGCGAACAAGCCGCCCTCGACGTCGTCAGCCGCACCAAGCTCTTCACCCTCGCCGAATCCCTCGGCGGCATCGAATCCCTCATCGAGCACCCCGGCAAGATGACCCACGCCAGCGCCGCGGGCTCCCCCCTCCAGGTCCCCCCGGACGTCATCCGCGCCTCCGTCGGCATCGAAGACCCCACCGACCTGGTCCAGGACCTCCTCCAGGCCCTCGACTGACCTGCCCGGTCGTCCCCCGCCCCGGCAGCCGGCTCATGCCCGGCTGCCGGGGTTCCTGCGCTCGCTGCGGTCCCGGCACGCTGGTTCGGCCGAAGTGGGCTCGGATCCGTTTCTGATTCGGCCGGGTCCTTGCTGGTGCGGGCTTGGGTTCGCTCGCTGGTTCGGTTGGGTGCTGTCGGCGCAGGGCTCAGGTTCGGCGCCAGTTCGGCTGGTCGCTTCTGGCGCGGGTTGGAGTTCGCGCACTGCTTCGGCCCGGCGCCGTTGTTGCGGGCTCGACTGCTGCGGTCCAGCGCCGTTGTTGCGGACCCGGGTGCGGCACGAGGCCGGGCACGGGTGAGGGCTGGTCCGACGCTGGCCATGCCCAGGAGTTCCGGTCTGATTGTCCGTGCGCCAGCGGTAAGCAGCCGGTCCACTTCGGACCTGTCCGCTCGGTGCGTCTGTTGCGCCTGCGACCGCAACGCCTGACGTCCGCTTGGTTGAGCATCATCGGCTCGGGAGAGCCGAGTGGGCCGAGCACGCCGCGCGCGTGCGTTTCCAGTTCCGGGTGGGGAATGGCGGGTCGGGATGGGTCCGTGGTGGTGTGGGTGGGGTGGCGGGTGAGGGGTGGAGGTCCGCCCCCGCGCGCCGTTCCTATTGCTCTAGCTTAACGATGGGGACCGACAGGAAATGGGCCGTCGGAGCGGTTGTCCACAACCCGGTCGAGTGAATCTTGGGGGTGTTGGGAAGTGCTGATCGGGAGAGTAGTGGGGCCCACCGACAAAGCAGCCTCCCCGGGGAATGGGGAGGCTGGGGGTGGCTAGGGGCTGACCTGGCGGATGCGGTCTATGCCGGAGCCGGGGTCGCCCGCCGGGGCGTGGTGGTCGGGGGCCGCGGGGGGTTGGGGGGCGGCCGGGAGGTCTTGGGTGTCGAGGCAGCTGCCGACGAGTTCGATGTCGGGGCCGCGCTGGACGTATTCGCCCGCGTCGGCGCAGCCTGCGCTGGAGACGGTGAAGAAGGCGACGGCGGCGAGGGTGAGGGCGGCGGCGGCTGCGGAGGCGACGGCCACTGCCCCCGTCGAGCGCGTGCCGCGTGCCATTGTGATCTCCCGGTGTGGTTCGGCCTCCGTCGAGCAGCCTACTCCCCGGTTGGTTGGGGCACCTGAGGACGGGCTGAGACGGGGGTGCCGTTCTGCCTGGGGAGACGGGCGGGGGCTGGTTCTTGGCAAGCGGTGACAGTTGTTCGGGTCAGGGGTGCTGAATTGCGCGGTTGGGGAGCCGGAGGGGCTGATCGGCGTGAGCGCAGCCACCAGCACGGGAACCCGGGCACGGCTGTGGGGCGGACCCGCGGGCCCGCCCCACAGCTTCAGGGACGTCAGAGGTTGCCGCGGCGGTCCTGCTCGCGCTCGATGGCCTCGAAGAGGGCCTTGAAGTTGCCCTTGCCGAAGCCGAGGGAGCCGTGGCGCTCGATCATCTCGTAGAAGACGGTGGGGCGGTCGCCGACGGGCTTGGTGAAGATCTGGAGGAGGTAGCCGTCCTCGTCGCGGTCGACGAGGATGGCGTTCTCCTTGAGGACCTCGATGGGGACGCGGACCTGGCCGATGCGGGCGCGCAGCTCGGGGTCCTCGTAGTAGGAGTCGGGGACGTCGAGGAACTCGACGCCCGCGGCGCGCATGGCGCGGACGGTGGCGATGATGTCGTTGGTGGCCAGCGCGATGTGCTGGCAGCCGGGGCCGCCGTAGAACTCCAGGTACTCGTCGATCTGGGACTTCTTCTGGGCGATGGCGGGCTCGTTGAGCGGGAACTTGACCCGGTGGTTGCCGTTGGAGACGACCTTGCTCATCAGCGCCGAGTACTCGGTGGCGATGTCGTCGCCGACGAACTCCGCCATGTTCACGAAGCCCATGACGCGGTTGTACCAGTCCACCCAGTAGTCCATCTTGCCCAGCTCGACGTTGCCGACGCAGTGGTCGATGGCCTGGAAGAGGCGCTTGGGGGCGTCGGCGGGGCGCTGGAGGGTGCCCTGCCTGGCGACGTAGCCGGGCAGGTAGGGGCCGTGGTAGCGGGAGCGGTCGACCAGGGTGTGCCGGGTCTTGCCGTAGGTGGCGATGGCGGCCACCCGGACGGTGCCGTGCTCGTCGGAGACCTCGTGCGGCTCGTCGAGGACGGTGGCGCCCTGCGCGCGGGCGTGGGCGACGCACTTGTCGACGTCGGCGACCTCCAGGGCGAGGTCGGTGATGCCGTCGCCGTGGGCGCGGTGGTGGTCGAGCAGCGGGGAGGACGGGTCGACCCCGCCGGAGATGACGAACCGGGCGCCGCCGGAGGTCAGCACGAACGACTTGTGGTCGCGGTTGCCGGTCTCCGGGCCGGAGTAGGCGACCAGGTTCATCCCGAACGCGGCCTGGTAGAACAGCGCGGTCTGGGTGGCGTTGCCCACCACGAACACGACCGCGTCCATGGCCTTGACCGGGAAGGGGTCGCGGCTCTCGTCGTACTCGACGAGCCCCACGAGCTGGCGCAGCTGGTCGAAGCTCACCTCGTCCATCGCACGGGTCACGGCGATCCTCCCTCTCCGGTGTCGGTGGACCCAGCGTGCGGCCGCCAGGGCAGCTTGTGCAAGGGATGCGATTTCGCCTGTGCAGGTTGTAGGGTCTTGACCCGTCCCCGCCGGGCAGGGTGGGCAGTCTGTTCAGGAGGTTCGTGGTGGATGCACTGGATGCGCGCCTGCTGCTGTTGCTGACCGACGAGCCGCGCCTGGGCGTGCTGGAGTGCTCCCGGCGGCTGGGGGTGGCCCGGGGCACGGTGCAGGCGCGGATGGACCGGCTGGAGGAGCGCGGGGTGCTGACCGGGTTCCCGCCCGCGCTCGACCTCGCCGCGATGGGCTACGGGCTGACCGCGTTCGCCGTGCTGGAGATCGCCCAGGGCAAGCGGGCCCCGGTGACGGCCAGGCTGGGGGAGATCCCGGAGGTGTGCGAGGTGCACGCGACCACCGGCGAGGGCGACCTGCTCATCCGCGTGGTGGCCAGGGACAACGACGACCTGCAGCGGGTGATCGATCAGGTGGTGGAGATCGAGTGGGTGCGCCGCACCTCGACCTCGATCGCCCTGTCGACCCCGGTGGCGCCGCGGGTGCGCCCGCTGCTGGAGCGGGTGCTGCGCTGAGGGGTGGGCACGCGCGAGACCCCCGCCCGGTGCTCCGGGCGGGGGTCTCGGTGAGCCGTGGGGGTCAGCCCGAGTAGGGCTCGGCCTTGTTCAGGGTGACCTTCTGGGTCTTGCCGTTGGGCAGCTCGTACTCGCGGGTCTCGCCCTCCTTGGCGCCCAGCAGGGCCTTGCCCAGGGGGGACTCCGGCGAGTAGACCTCGATGGCGCCCTCGCCGCCCTCCTCGCGGGTGGCCAGCAGGAAGGTCTCGTCCTCGTCGTCGCCCTCGTAGCGGACGGTGAGCACCATGCCCGGGCCCGCGATGCCGTTGGCGGCGGGGGTCTCGCCGACCTTGGCGCCGCGCAGCAGCTCCTGCAGGTGGCGGATGCGGGCCTCCTGCTGGCCCTGCTCCTCGCGGGCGGCGTGGTAGCCGCCGTTCTCCTTGAGGTCACCCTCCTCGCGGGAGGTGTTGATCTTCTGCGCGATGACCGGGCGGTTCTCGATGAGCTCGTCGAGCTCGCTCTTGAGCCGGTTGTAGGCCTCCTGGGTCAGCCAGGTCACCTGGGTGTCGCTCACGGTCACCAACTCCTCGTCGTACCAGGGCAGTCCCCGGGCAGAACACACCCGGGATGTGAAAAACACGGCCCTCCTAGGGGCCGTGCCGGTAGTCGAGAATACCACGAACACCCGTGCTAAAACGTCCGAAAAGTCCGTTTCCGGCCCGTCGGGCGCGGAGTTCACCCCGATGGCGGCCGCTGCGTGGACAGGTATGCGGGCACCTGGTAAGAGCAGCCGAACACGTCCGCGGTCACCGGCTCGGTCCCGCTGGTGATGACGGTCGACACCCGGGTCGGGGAGCTGCCCGGCGGCACGTAGACCTCCTTGCGGCCGCCCTCCTGCCCGTCGATCCCGCGGGTGCGCACCACGCACACCGCGGCCTGCTCCGGGGTGCGGCGGGTGACGTCGAAGGCGAACTCCATCCGGTTGCCCGGCAGGTTCGCGAACGTCGCCCGCTCCGCCTCGATCGGCGCGGACCCCAGGTTGCGGTAGGCCACCCACGTGACCCCGCCGCCGACCACCAACCCCGCGGCGACCAGCGCCACCACCGCGGGCCGGGAGAGCCTGCCCCGGGGCGTGCCGTAGCGGCCCTCGGGGACCTGCCGGGCTGCCGTGGTCATACGGGGGGCCTCCTGCCGGTGCCGGTCCTGGCGGCGGGAACAATGGGACCCGCGCGGTGGTTGCCCATCGAGTATCCGCCGCGCGCGGGAGCACAGACCACGAGGGGGCCGGGAGAGTCGATGGCGGAGAAGCTGCGGTTGATGGCGGTGCACGCCCACCCCGACGACGAGTCGTCCAAGGGCGCGGCCACCATGGCCAAGTACGTCGCCGAGGGCCACGAGGTCATGGTCGTCACCTGCACCGGCGGGGAGCGCGGCGACATCCTCAACCCGGCGATGGACCGCCCCGAGGTGACCGCCGACATCCCGGCCGTGCGCAGGCAGGAGATGGCCAAGGCCGCCGAGATCCTCGGCGTCGAGCACCGCTGGCTGGGCTTCGTCGACTCGGGCCTGCCCGAGGGCGACCCCAAGCCGCCGCTGCCCGAGGGCTGCTTCGCGCTGGTGCCGCTGGCGGAGTCGGTGCCGCCGCTGGTCCGCGAGATCCGCGCGTTCCGCCCGCACGTGGTGATCACCTACGACGAGAACGGCGGCTACCCGCACCCTGACCACATCCGCTGCCACGAGGTGTCCGTCGCGGCCTTCGACGCCGCCGCCGACCCCGACCAGCACCCCGAGCTGGGGGAGCCGTGGCAGGCGCTCAAGCTGTACTACTCGCACGGCTTCTCCCGCCAGCGCCTGGTGGCCATCCACGAGGCGCTGCTGGCCGCGGGCCTGGAGTCGCCCTACGAGGAGTGGCTGAAGAACTGGGACGCCTCGCGCGGCGACAACGCCGACCGGGTCACCACCAAGGTCGAGTGCGCGGAGTACTTCGAGGTCCGCGACGCCGCGCTGCTGGCCCACGCCACCCAGATCGACCCGAACAGCCGGTGGTTCGCCGTGCCGCTGGACATCCAGCGCCAGGTGTGGCCGGTCGAGGAGTACGAGCTGGTCCGCTCCCTGGTCGACAGCACCCTGCCCGAGGACGACCTGTTCTCCGGGCTGCGCGAGAAGGCCGCGTTGTGACCAGCTCCCCCCTCGACACCGCCCTCGACGCCGCGGTGCCCGCCCCGGACGCCTCGCTGCACCTGGCCCAGACCAGCGTCGCCCCGCCGCCCGGGCCCGCCGACCCCGGCGGGCAGGGGGAGGACTTCGGCAAGTCCTCCCCGCTGGGCTTCCTCATCCTGGTGCTGTTCTTCATCGCGGTCGCGTTCCTGATCCGGTCCATGACCAAGCACCTCAAGCGCCTGCCCGAGTCGTTCGACGACAAGCCGGCGGGCGAGGACGCGGGGGCGGTGGACGACGCCGACGGCGCGCCGTCCCCCACCCCCGACACCAAGCCCTGACCGGGCCGGGCCGCACAACCCCGGTCTCACGGCCCCGGTCTCACAGCCGCGGGTCCACCGGTTCGGACTCCATGGCCAGCACGGCGAACACGCACTCGTGCACCCGCCACAGGGGTTCGCCCGCCGCGGCCCGGTCGAGCGCTTCCAGGCCGAGGGCGTACTCGCGCAGGGCCAGGGAGCACTTGTGGCCGAGGTTGCGCTTGCGCAGCCGCGGCAGGTGCTGGAGGTAGTCCGGGCCGTAGATGAGCCGCAGGTACTCCGGCCCGCGGACCTTGATCCCCGGCTGCACCAGCTCGCGCCCGGACCCGGTGAGGTTGGCCGCGGGCTTGACGACCATCCCCTCCCCGCCCGCGGCCACCAGCGCCTCCCACCACGCCACGCCCTCGTCCACCGAGCCGGGCGCCACCACCAGCCTGCGGGTGGGCGCGAACAGCGGGTCCGCCGCGCACAGCTGGTCGGCGACGGACAGGTGCCACAGGTGCGGTTCGCGGGCGTAGCTGCGGCCCTCGGACGCCAGCACCTGGAACGGGGCCAGCCGCACACCGTCCAAACCGGACGTCGGCGCGCAGTAGCGGCGGTAGGCGTCGCGGAAGGCGCCGACGTTGTCCGAGCGCAGCGCCGTGCGCGCGAGCAGGTCGCCCACGTCGACCCCGCGGGCGGCGGCGGCCGACAGCTCCGACACCGCCGCGGGCAGCACGGCGGCACCTGCGGCGCCGACGGCCGCGTACTGGCCGTTGATCAGCTCCTGGGCCTTGGCGTTCCACGGCACCAGCTCGGCGTCGAGCAGCAGCCAGTCGGTGCCCAGCGACTCCCACAGGCCCGCCGCCGCCACCGCCGCGCGCACCCGCGCCAGCAGCTCGGCGGTCAGCTCGGGGCCGAAGAACGGCCTGCCCGTGCGGGTGTGCACGGCGCCGTCGCCCTCGATGTCGAACCGGCGGGGCGCCACGGCGGCGTCCCGGGTCACCAGGACGACCGCCCGGGAACCCATGTGCTTCTCCTCGCACACGACCTCCGGCACGCCGCGGGAGAACAGCGCCGCGAACGCGCTCGCCGGGTGCTCCAGGACGTCGCCGGAGTCGGCGGTGTCGGTGGGCGCCATGGTCGGCGGCAGGTAGAGCAGCCACCGCGGGTCCACCGCGAACCGGCTCATCACCTCCAGCGCCGCCGCGGCCTGGTCGCCGCGCACGGTGACCAGGCCGAGCGACGAGGTCTCCACCGCGCGCCTGCCCAGCACGTCGTCCAGGGCGAGCCCGCGCGGGGCGTGCCGGGCGACCGCCAGCGGCTTCACCGGCTCGTACCAGGTCTGGTGCGCCGGGACCGACACCACCTGCCGCTCGGGGTAGCGCAGTGCGGTCAGCTTGCCGCCGAACACCACACCCGTGTCCAGGCACATGGTGTTGTTCACCCACTCCGCCTCGGGGGTGGGGGTGTGCCCGTAGAGGACCATCGCCCGGCCGCGGTAGTCCTCCGCCCACGGGTAGCGCACCGGCAGCCCGTACTCGTCGGTCTCGCCCGTGGTGTCGCCGTAGAGCGCGAAGCTGCGCACCTTGCCCGACGCGCGGCGGTGGTAGTGCTCGGGCAGGCCCGCGTGCGCGACCACCAGCCGCCCGCCGTCGAGGACGTAGTGGGCGATGAGGCCGTCGCAGAACGCGCGGGCGCGCTGGGTGAACTCCGGGCCCTCGGCCGCCAGCTGCTCCAGGGACTCCGCGAGGCCGTGGGAGGTGGTGACCTTGCGGCCGTTGAGCGCGCGCACCAGCTTCTGCTCGTGGTTGCCGCACACCGCGAACGCCGTGCCCGCCTCGACCATGCCCATCGCCAGGCGCAGCACGCCGGGGGTGTCCGGGCCGCGGTCGACGAGGTCCCCGACGAACACCGCCCGGCGGCCCGCCGGGTGCGCGGCGCCGGTCGCTCGGCCGTGGTCGTCGCGCTCGACCCGGTAGCCCAGCTCGTCGAGCAGCTCCTCCAGCTCGGCCCGGCAGCCGTGCACGTCACCGATGACGTCGAACGGGCCGGTCTCGTGCCGCAGGTCGTTGCGCAGCCGCTCGTAGCCGATGGTGGCGGCCGCGATCTCCTCCGGGCCGCGCAGGTGGAACACGCGGCGGAAGCCCTCGCGGTGCAGGTTCGGCAGCGACTTGCGCAGCTGGGTGAGGTGCCTGCGCACCACGTGCGGGCCGAAGTCGCGGTCGGGTCGGGCCGCGTTGCGCTCCAGGCACACCCGCTCCGGCACGTCGAGCACCACCGCGATCGGCAGCACGTGGTGCTCCTTGGCCAGCGCCAGCAGCTCCGCGCGCACCTCCCGCTGCACGTTGGTCGCGTCGACGACGGTGACGAGTCCGTTGCGCAAGCGCTTGCCCACGACGTAGTGCAGGACGTCGAAGGCGTCGCCGGAGGCCGCCTGGTCGTTCTCGTCGTCGCTGACCAGGCCGCGGAAGTAGTCGCTGGAGAGCACCTGCGTGGGCAGGAAGCGCTCGCGGGCGAAGGTGGACTTGCCCGAGCCGGAGGCGCCCACCAGCACCACCAGCGCCATGTCCGGGATCGTGATCTCCATCAGCCCTCCACCAGCGAGAAGATGGCCAGCTGCGTCGGCGGGCCGTGCACCGGGTCCTCGGGGCCGACGGGCAGGAACCGCGCGGTGTAGCCCATCCGCGCGCACACCCCGTCCGCCCACTCCCGGAACTGCGCGCGCGTCCACTCGAACCGGTGGTCGCGGTGGCGCAGGTGCCCGGCGGGCAGGGTCTCGAACAGCGCGTTGTGCTCGACGTTGGGGGTGGTGACGACGACGTGCCGGGGCCGGGCGACGCCGAACACCGCCTGCTCCAGCGCCCGGTGCCTGCTCAGGTCGACGTGCTCGACGACCTCCATCAGCACCGCGGCGTCGTACCCGGTCAGCGACGGGTCGGCGTAGGTCAGCGAGGACTGGCGCACCGACACCCGCGCGCGCACCCGGTCGGGCAACCGGTCGACCCGGCGCGCGGCGATGGCCACCGCCCCCGCGGCCACGTCCGTGCCGACGACCTCGGTGAAGGTCGGGTCGGCGGCCAGCGCGCGCAGCAGGGCCCCGCCGCCGCAGCCGAGGTCGAGCACCCGCCGGGCGCCGACCTCCTGCAGCGCGGCCAGCACCGCCCGCACCCTGGCGTGCGCCAGCGGTTCCCGGTCCGGCGCCGCCGACTCGGCCTCGGCCGCCGCGTCGTCCAGCTCCTCGGCGGGGCTGTTGTCCAGCTCGGCCAACCTGCCCAGCGCGGCGGCCACCAGCCGCGGCCGGTGCGCCAGGTAGCGGCGGGTGATCTGCTCCCTGAGCGGGTGGCCCGGCAGCCAGTCCGCGCCCGCGGCGAGCAGCTTGTCCACCTCGTCGTCGGCGAGCCGGTAGTGCTTGGCGCCGTCGAGCACCGGCAGCAGCACGTAGAGCTGGCGCAGCGCGTCGGCCACCCGGTGCTCGCCGGTGAGCACCAGGTCCAGGTGCGGCGCGTCGCCCCACTCCGGGAACGCCGGGTCCAGCGGCACCGGGGTCGCCGCGACCGCCCAGCCCAGCGGCTCGAACAGCTCCCGCGCCCGCCCGCCGCCGCGGCAGGCCACCGCGGGCAGGTGCACCCGCAGCGGGATGGCGGTCGCGGCCAGCTCCGGTCGGGCGTCGCAGCGGCCGGTCATGGCCGTGCGGAACACGTGCCGCAGCGCCACCGCGAGCATCGACCCCGCCGCGTAGGGGCGGTCGTTGACGTACTGGTCCAGCGTCGCCGCGGGGCCGCGCACCAGCGCCACCGGGTCGACCTCCACCAGCAGCGCGGCCGTGCAGGCCGCCTCGTCGGCGCGCGGGTAGAACACGTGCGCCCTCCCGCCCGCCGTGCCGAACGACTGCGCCTTGTCGGGATGCTTGAACAGCAGGAACCCGAGGTCGGTCGCCGGTCGGTGGGTGGTCGTCATGGTGAGCAGCACCGGACAAGTGTGGACCGCCGCCGTGCCCCGGGCCACGGGTTTTGGGACGCTGGGGGCATGCCCAACAGGTTGCGCGCGTCCACCAGCCCCTACCTGCAGCAGCACGCGGACAACCCCGTCGACTGGTGGGAGTGGGGGCAGGACGCGTTCGCCGAGGCCGCCCGCCGCGACGTCCCTGTCCTGCTCTCCATCGGGTACGCCGCCTGCCACTGGTGCCACGTCATGGCGCACGAGTCCTTCGAGGACCCCGAGGTCGCCGCGCTGATGAACGCGCGCTTCGTGTGCGTGAAGGTCGACCGCGAGGAGCGGCCCGACGTCGACGCCGTCTACATGACCGCCACCCAGGCGATGACCGGCCAGGGCGGGTGGCCGATGACCTGCTTCCTCACCCCGGCGGCCGAGCCGTTCCACTGCGGCACCTACTACCCGCCCGCGCCGCGCCCCGGGTTCCCCTCGTTCACCCAGCTGCTGGTGGCGGTGCACGAGGCGTGGTCGTCCCGCGACGCGGAGGTCCGCCAGGCCGGGGCGCTGGTCGTCGAGCAGCTGCGCGCCGAGACGGCCCCGCTGGATCCGTCCCCTGTGGACGGCACGGCGCTGGACGGCGCGGCGGCGTCGCTGCTCGGCGAGTACGACCGCACCCACGGCGGGTTCGGCGGGGCGCCGAAGTTCCCGCCCACGATGGTGCTGGAGTTCCTGCTGCGCCACCACGAGCGCACCGGGTCCCGCGAGGCGCTCTCCCTCGTCGAGCACACCGCCACCGCGATGGCGGACGGCGGCCTGAACGACCAGCTGGCCGGGGGGTTCGCCCGCTACAGCACGGACGCGGGCTGGGCGGTGCCGCACTTCGAGAAGATGTTGTACGACAACGCCCTCCTGCTCCGCCTCTACGGCCACCTGGCCCGCCGCACCGGTTCCGCCCGGTACCGCGAGGTCGCCGCCGACACGGCGCGGTTCCTGCTGGACGACCTGCGGGTGGGCAACGCCTTCGCGTCCTCCCTGGACGCGGATGCCGCCGGGGTCGAGGGGTCCACCTACGTCTGGACGCCCGCGCAGCTGGTGGAGGCGCTGGGGCCGGACGACGGGGTGTGGGCGGCGTCGGTGCTGGGCGTGACGGCGGTGGGCAACGTCGAGGGCGGCGCGTCGACCCTGCGGCGGGTGGGGGAGTTCGACGGGCGCTGGGAGCCGGTGCGCGGGCGGCTCTTGGCGGCGCGCGCGCAGCGGCCGCAGCCCGCGCGCGACGACAAGGTCGTCACGGCGTGGAACGGGCTGGCGGTCGCGGCCCTGGCGGAGGCGGGCGCCGCCCTGGGTGAGCCGTCCTGGGTGGACGCGGCGTCGCTGTGCGCGGCGCACGTCCTGGACCGGCACCTGGTCGACGGCAGGCTGCGCCGCGTGTCGCGGGACGGGCGGGTGGGCGCGCCCGCGGGCGTGCTGGAGGACTACGCGTGCCTGGCCGACGGGTTGCTGTCGCTGCACCAGGCGACGGCGGAAGTGGGCTGGCTGGACGCGGCGTGCGCGTTGCTGGACACGGCGGTGGTGCTGTTCGCGGGTGGGGAACCGGGCAGCTACCACGACACGGCGTTGGACGCGGACCCGTTGATCTGGCGCCCGGGTGACCCGGGGGACAACGCGACGCCCTCGGGGGCTTCGGCGTTGGCCGGGGCCCTGCTGACCGCCTCGGTGCTGGCGGGGCCGGAGAAGTCGGCCGGGTACCAGGAGGCCGCGGCGTCCGCCATCGCGCGCAACGGGCTGCTCGCCGCTCGGGCGCCCCGGTTCGCCGGGCACTGGCTGTCGGTGGCGGAGGCCGCCGCGACGGGCCCCGTGCAGGTGGCGGTGGCAGGCGGCGGGGAGTTGGCCGCGGTCGCGCGGGCCGTCGTGCCGGGCGGGGGAGTGGTGGTGGCGGGGGAGCCCGGGTCGGCTCCGCTGCTCGTGGACCGGCCGTTGATCGGCGGATCGCCCGCTGCTTACGTGTGCCGGGGCTACGTGTGCGACCGGCCTACCGCTGATGGTGAGGAGTTGCGCTCCGCGTTGACCCGGGGTCTTTGACCCAGTGGCCGATGAGCATCGACGGCCGGTTCCCGAACGCCGCGGCGGCGGCCTCCGGGACCATCGCCGCCAGGCTCCACGGCCACACGTCCCACGGGCCGTACTCCTGCGCGGCGTCCGCCACGGGCACGGGCGTGCGCAGTTCCTCCAGGCGCGCGACCTGCAACCCGACGCCCAGCCCCGCCCTGACGTAGTCGCCCACCAGGTGCTCGAACGCGGGCAGCCGCATCGGCCGACCGCCCTCGCCGCGCACCGGGGGGACCGAGCCGCGGGCGACGGCCTCCGGGTGGACGTCCGACACCAGCAGGCTCCCGCCCGGTCGCAGCACGCGGGCGAACTCGGTGAAGGCGGGCACCAGGGACTCCACGTGCGTCAGGGCCAGGGCGCAGGTCACCAGGTCGGTCGAGGCGTCCGGGAGCGGGAGCGCGCGCACCTCCCCGAGGGCGGTGGGGGCCGGGTTGTGGGCGAGCATCTCCGGGGACGGGTCGACGGCGGTCACCGCCCAGCCGCGGTCGAGGAGCAGGCGGGTCACCCGACCGGTGCCCGCGCCCGCGTCGACCGCCGCGGCGGGGGTGAGGGTGTCCAGGACCTCGGCCAGGACCGGGGTGTCGAGGAGGAAGGCGCTGTTGTCCTCGCCGTCGTAGGCCGCGGCCCAGATCCGGTAGCCCTCGGCGGCGGACGCGCGGGCCACGTCGACGGGGGTGGCGGGCAGGTCCAGGACCGCGCGCACCTCCGCGAGCCGGGCCGCGACGAAGGCGGCGTCGTGGTGCCCGGTGAACGAGCGCAGCAGGGCCGCGCCCTCCACCGCCAGCAGGTACGCGCGGGGGTCTTCGTGGATCACGCTGCCCGACCGTAGGGGGCCCGGGATTCACCTGCCAGCGAATTCGGTCGCCGCAGCGGCGGTAGCGACGTAACGTCGGATGCAAGGTAATCATGTAATCAAGGAGTCGAGCATGCGCAAGCACTGGACCCAGACCGAGCAGCCCTCCGCCGCCGACGCCGCGGCGTGGTTCACCGGGCGGCTGCCCGAGGGGTGGTTCACCGCCACCGAGGTCATCACCGACCGCGAGGAGATCACCGTCCTGGGCACCCTGCCCGACCTGCCCGACGAGTTCCCCGACGACGCGGCCAGAGCGGCCGCCGAGGCCGGCCGGATCGCCCGGTTCCGGGAGGAGACCCGCGAGCAGCGCATCGAGATCGCCCGCCAGGCCGAGCACCGCTACCAGCGCAAGGTCGCCTGGGGCGTGCGCCAGGGCGGCACCGAGGAGCTGTTCACCCACCTCGCCGCCCCGGTCATGACCCGCCTGCGCCAGCCGGAGCGCCAGGTCCTCGACACCCTCGTCGACGCGGGCGTCGCCCGCTCCCGCTCCGACGCCCTCGCCTGGGCCGTCCGCCTCGTCGGCAAGCACGCCGAGGAGTGGCTCGGTGAGCTGCGCAGCGCCCTGTCCAAGGTCGACGACCTGCGCACCCAGGGCCCCGACGCCTGACCGCCCGCCCACGTCCGCCGTCGCGGGCCGGTCCCACCGGTTGCCCGTCCTCCGCGCCCCGGCCAGTCTGGGACGCGGAGGGGAGGCGACGATGATCACCGGAGGCAAGGTCCGGCTCCGCCCGCTGGAGCCGGAGGACGTCGACGCGCTGTGGCGCTGGCACAACGACCCCGACGTCACCCGCTGGCTCACCGAGCGTTTCCCCGAGTCCCTGGCCGAGCTGCGCAAGCGCTTCGCCGAGCGCGGCCCCAACACCTACGAGCGGGTCATGCTGGGCATCCGCCAGCTCGCCGACGACCGCCTCATCGGCGTCTGCGCCCTGCACGGCGCCGACCCCCGCTTCGGCCGCGCCGAGCTCGACATCTACCTCGGTGAGAAGGACGCCTGGGGCCGGGGCAACGCCGCCGAGGCCATGCGGCTGCTCTGCGCCTACGGCTTCGACGAACTGCGCCTGCACTCCATCCAGCTCACCGTGGTCGCCGCCAACACCGACGCCCGCCGCCTCTACCGGCGCGTGGGCTTCCGGGAGGTCGGCACCACCCGCGAGGCCTTCCGCCGCGCGGGCCAGTGGCACGACGTCGTCGTCATGGACCTGCTCGAACCCAAGCTCGACCGCCACCGCCCCGACTAGTGCCCGGGCACCGGTGGCGGCCCGGGCACTAGTCGGGGCGGCGCGGTCAGGAGTAGAGGGTGAGCCAGATGGCGATGTAGTGGCTCAGCGCCGCCAGCACGGTGGCGGCGTGGAAGAACTCGTGGTGGCCGAAGGCGGGCCACGGGTTCGGCCACTTGGTCGCGTAGAACACCGCGCCCACGGTGTAGAAGGCGCCGCCGCAGAGCAGGAGCACGAAGGCGGCCGGGCCGACCTGGGTGAGCAGTTCGGGCAGCACGAAGACGGCCACCCAGCCCAGGGCGATGTAGATGGGGGTGCCCAGCCAGCGGGGGGCGTGCGGCCACAGCAGCTTGAGCGCCACGCCGAGCAGCGCGCCGGACCAGACGATCGCCAGGACCACGTAGCCGGTGGGCCGGGGCATGCCCAGGAGGCTGAACGGGGTGTAGGTGCCCGCGATGAACAGGAAGATCATCGAGTGGTCGAGGCGCTTCATCCACGTGCGCGCGCTCTCGGTCACCCACCACCGGCGGTGGTAGAGCGCGCTCACGCCGAACAGGCCGAGGACGGTGACCGAGTACACCGACGTGGCCAGCGCGGCCGTGCCGGAGACGGTGGTGGCCATGACGACCAGCACCGCTCCGGTGACCACGGAGACGAGGAAGGACCAGTAGTGGATGACGCCGCGCATCTTCGGCTTGTGGAAGCCGGGCGGCGGCCCCTGGAGGGTCGCTGAGGTCACGGACCGAGGTTACGGGACCGTAGGTTTGTCAACCACGTGCTGTGACCCCGACCACACGCCGCACTGGGGTCATGACCAGCCGACCACCTCGCGGTGCTCCACGGCCAGGCACCGGTCGACCACCACCGCCAGCCCCGCGTCCGCCGCCAGCTGGGCCGCGGCGGGGTTCACCACGCCCAGTTGGAACCACACCGCGCCCGCCCCCGCGGCGATGGCGTCGCGCACCACCGGCTCCACGTCGGCGGGCTTGCGGAACACGTCCACGACGTCGACGTGCTCGGGGACCTCCGCCAGCGACGGGTAGGCGGTCAGGCCCTGCCACGTCCGCAGCGCCGGGTTGACGGGGAACACCGTCAGCCCCGCGGCCACGAGGTAGCGGGCCACCCCGAAGCTGGGCCGCTCGGGGCGGTCGCTCAGGCCGACCACCGCGATCGTCCGCGATTCCCTGACCAGGCGTTCGATCGTGCCCAGGTCCTGCCATACCGGATCAACGCCCATGCGCTCCACCCGCCCAGTGTGCCCCCGCGGCGGGTGCGGCGGCGTACTGTGGTCGGCCGTGGTCAGTCTTCGCAGGCGAGTCGCCGACGTCGTGTACGGCCTCTACGAGAAGCGCCTGTTCCAGCAGGCGGGCGGGCAGATCCCGCGGCACGTGGGCATCATGCTCGACGGCAACCGGCGCTGGGCGCGGGAGGCCGGGTTCACCGACGTCAACGACGGCCACCGGGTCGGCGCCGAGCGGGTCGCGCAGTTCCTCGGCTGGTGCTCCGACGCCGGGGTGCAGGTGGCGACGCTGTGGCTGCTCTCGACCGACAACCTCAACCGGCCCGAGGCGGAGCTGGCGCCGCTGCTGGAGATCATCGCCGACGTCGTCGACGAGCTGGCCGAGCCGAGCCAGCCCTGGCGGCTGCGGGTGATCGGCGCGCTGGACATCCTGCCCGCGGCCACCGCGCAGCGGCTGACCTCGGCCGCGGCCAGGGCCGCGGGGCGCACCGGCATGGAGGTCAACATCGCCGTCGGCTACGGCGGGCGCCGGGAGATCGCCGACGCGGTGCGCAAGCTGCTCCAGCAGCACGCCGAGGCGGGCACGTCGATCGAGGAGCTGGCCGAGGTCCTCGACGTCGACCACATCGCCGAGCACCTCTACACCTCCGGCCAGCCGGACCCGGACCTGGTGATCAGGACCTCCGGCGAGCAGCGCCTGTCCGGCTTCCTGCTGTGGCAGTCGGCGCACTCGGAGTTCCACTTCTGCGAGGCCTACTGGCCCGATTTCCGCCGCACCGATTTCCTGCGCGCGCTGCGCGCCTACGGGATCCGCCACCGGCGGTTCGGCAGCTGAATGCGACAAAGGCCCGCGGGGATCGCCCGCGGGCCTTTGCCGCATTCCACTCGTCCCGCCCGGGAGGAGTCAGCCCCCGAGGCCGGGGATGGTGATGTCGCCGTCGCCGTCGAGCGAGTCCAGGATCAGCTCCGGGGTCAGCGCGATGCCGGTGTAGGCGCCCGCCACGGTGGCGGTGGCGCCGTAGCCCAGGGCCGCGCCACCGTCGGTGAACAGGTCGACCGCGTCGCCGAAGGACGGCTGGTCGGGGAAGTCGGAGGTGGCGCCGGTGTCCGCCGAGGCGAACGGGGCGGCGAGCAGGGACAGGCCGATGGCCGAGGAGGCGAGGAAGCCGACCTTCTTGAGCACGGGGTGGTTCTCCTTAATCGTCCGTCAGTCGGCACGAGCGGCATCCGGGGGGAATCGCGTTTCCCGAATGCGCCGAACCGGTTCGGTGGAAAACCTACCGGCGTCGGAAAAGACCCGCCTCGTCGAAACCGCGATCGTGTTACAGATTTTCGGGTGCTCCACCCGTTCGTGGGAGGAAACCATCCCTGCGTGAGTCACCCGGCGGGAAGTTGCGCAGCGTGACGGGGAGACGACCAGGCTGAGGGGTGCTCAAGCTCCTCTTCCGGGGTAATGCCTGCTCACGCTCCGTGTTATGTGGACTGACCTGGGCGAACGCGCCGTGACGTGGCGGGCCCGTGACGCGGCGGTGACGACTCCGAAAATCACCTGGCCGGCAGCCTGGCACGGGGTCGGTCCCCGCCGGTAGCGTCGGCGGTGTCGGGTCGTGACCACAGCGGCCCGGCCCGGGAGGCCCTGGTCGTGAGCGAGTCGAGCGCGAGGGGGCAGGCACCCGGCCCCCGTGGCGAGCGGGGGTGAGGCGGGGTCCCACCCGCCGCACCACCGCCGACCAGGCGGGGTCAGTGCCCGGCCCACCGAGGAGCGGACGCGGTGCCGCGTTCGCGAGGAGTTGCCGTGACCGCTTCGCGTTCCAGCGTTTCCTCAGTGCCCGACCACAGCTCGTCGACCGGCTCCGGATCGGAGTCCGACCCAGCCAGGCGCACCTTCGTCCTCGACACCTCGGTCCTGCTCTCCGACCCCTGGGCCGCCACCCGCTTCGCCGAGCACGCGGTGGTCGTCCCGCTGGTGGTCATCAGCGAACTGGAGGCCAAGCGGCACCACCCCGAGCTGGGCTGGTTCGCCCGGGAGACCCTGCGCCTGCTCGACGACCTGCGGCTGCGCCACGGCCGACTCGACAAGCCGCTGCCCATCGGCGAGGCGGGCGGGAGCCTGCACGTCGAGCTCAACCACTCCGACCCCTCGGTGCTGCCGCCCGGCTTCCGCACCGAGGGCAACGACGCGCGCATCCTCGCCTGCGCGCTGAACCTGGCCGCGGAGATCCCCGCGGTCACCCTGGTCACCAAGGACATCCCGCTGCGGGTCAAGGCGGGCGCGGTGGGCCTCGACGCCGAGGAGTACCGGGCGGGCGAGGTCGCCCCGTCCGGGTGGACCGGCATCGCCGAGGTCGAGGTGGAGCAGGCCGCGGTGGACGCGCTGTTCGCCGCGGGCAGCATCGACCCGGCCGAGCACGGCGTGGTCGCGGAGTTCCCGTGCAACACCGGGGTGAAGCTGCTGGCGGGCACCAGCCACGCCCTCGGCCGGGTCACCCCGGACAAGCGGGTGCGGCTGGTGCGCGGCGACCGGGAGGCCTTCGGCCTGCACGGCCGCTCCGCCGAGCAGCGCATCGCCCTGGACCTGCTGCTCGACCCCGAGGTCGGCATCGTGTCGCTGGGCGGGCGGGCGGGCACCGGCAAGTCCGCGCTGGCGCTGTGCGCGGGCCTGGAGGCGGTGATGGAGCGCGGCCTGCACAAGAAGGTCGTGGTGTTCCGCCCGATGTACGCGGTGGGCGGGCAGGACCTGGGCTACCTGCCCGGTTCCGAGAGCGAGAAGATGCAGCCCTGGGCGCAGGCGGTGTTCGACACCCTCGGCGCGCTCGCCGGGGGCGAGGTGATCGAGGAGGTCCTGCACCGGGGCATGCTCGAGGTGCTGCCGCTGACCCACATCCGCGGCCGGTCGCTGCACGACGCGTTCGTCATCGTCGACGAGGCGCAGTCGCTGGAGCGCAACGTGCTGCTGACCGTGCTGTCGCGGCTGGGCACCGGTTCGCGGGTGGTGCTCACCCACGACGTCGCCCAGCGCGACAACCTGCGGGTGGGCAGGCACGACGGGATCGCCGCGGTCATCGAGAAGCTCAAGGGCCACCCGCTGTTCGCCCACGTCACGCTGACCCGCTCGGAGCGCTCGCCGATCGCCGCGCTGGTCACCGAGATGTTGGAGGACAACGCCCCGTGAGTCCCACTTCGCCCGGGCGCCCCGCCCAGGGGCGCCCGGGCGTTGACACGGGTGGGCGAACGGCGTTATCCATCTAGGTGCCTACTTCCGAGTAGGTCCCCGTCCACGACGCCGTGAGGGAACCCGATGCCCCGTCGCCGCCTGCTCGCCGCCGCTGCCGCCGTCGCGGTGGCCGCCGCCGGGACGTTCGCGATCTCGAACTCCGCGAACGCCGCCGACCCGCTCGACTACGTCGCCCTGGGCGACTCCTACAGCGCCGCCTCCGGCGTCGCGCCGTCCGCGCCGGGCTCCCCGCCCCAGTGCCTGCGCTCGGCGCTGAACTACCCGAACGTCATCGCCAAGGCCACCGGCGCCAAGCTCACCGACGTCACCTGCGGCGCCGCCCAGGTCAAGGACTTCACCGAGAGCCAGTACCCGGGCCTGGCCCCGCAGGTCAACGCCCTCACCGCCGACACCGACGTGGTCACCATGACCATCGGCGGCAACGACAGCGGCATCTTCATCCGCGCCGCCGCCACCTGCGCCCTGGCGGGCTTCTTCACCGGCGGCAAGGGCAGCCCCTGCAAGGACCAGAACGGCTCGTCCTTCGAGGACACCGTCCGCAACGTCACCTACCCCGCCCTGGTCAAGGGCCTGCAGGCGGTCCGCGCCAAGGCCCCCAACGCCAAGATCGGCATCCTCGGCTACCCCTGGATCGTCCCCGCCGAGGGCGGCTGCTTCGACAAGATCCCCGTCGCCACCGGCGACATCCCCTACATGCGCTCCCTGCAGGCCACCCTCAACGACGCCGTCGGCCGCGCCGCCGCCGCCACCGGCGTCACCTACGTCGACCTCAACCAGCTCTCCGACGGCCACGACGTCTGCAAGCCCTCCGGCACCCGCTGGATCGAGCCCCCCATCAACGCCGAGAACTCCATCTTCGCCCACCCCAACGCCCTCGGCGAGAAGAACATGGCCGCCGCGGCCCGCGCCGCCCTCGGCTTCTGACCCCTCCGCTCGACCGACACCCCGGCGGGACCTCCCCGCCGGGGTGTTCGCTGTCTTCCCCCTGGCGCGAGCCCGCTCGACGCATGGTCACCCCGCGCGCGTGTGGCTCGCTTCGTCCACAGCCCACAGAGTTGTCCACAACCCTTTCGCCGGGGTCGAGTTCCGTCGCCCTCCGCCGGTAGCGTTGAAAACAGGGGTCCCAAGGCACCCAAGGCGACCACCCACACAAGCCGAGCCCGGACAGCGGGCACTGCCCGGTTGGGTGGATTCGCTTGGTCGGGGGTGACGATCATGTGCTACCCAACGGGACGGGCGGGCGTCTTTTCAGCCCGCCTTTTCCCCGCCCGACAGCACATGATCGTCATAGGGGCCCCGACCAAGCGGATCCACCCAACCGGGCCACCCACCCAAGCCCCCGCTCTTCAAGAGCCCCGCGCAGCGGCCCCGGCGCAGCCGGCCAAAAGCCCCGCGCAGCGGAAAGCCGAGCGCAGCGGGAAGAAGGGCTCAGTCGAGAGCGCGCCGCAAGAAACCCCGGATGCCGATGGCGCCGAAGAGCCCGCACGAACCGACCATGACCACGACGCAGATCCAGACGGGGATGTGCGGCACGGTCGGCACGAGCTCGGCGCGCATGGCCTCGCTGACGTAGGTGAGCGGGTTCAGCGCGCAGACCACCTGGAACCAGCGCAGGTGCTCCAGGCCGGTCCAGGGGAACTGGGTGCTGCCGGTGAACATCAGCGGCATCATGATGACGGCGAAGAGGATGTTGATGCGGGTGGGCGGGACCGAGGTGCCGATGACCATGCCGATGCAGCCGCCCACCAGCGAGCCCAGGACGATGATGAGGAAGACCGGCAGGTAGGCCGAGGCGGGCCAGCTGACGTCGTCGAGGATGAGGAAGCCGATGGGGACCATCAGCGCGGCGGCCACGACGCCGCGCAGGGCGCCGAAGAGGATCTTCTCGGCGGCGACCCAGGAGATCGGGATGGGGGCCAGCAGGCGGTCCTCGATCTCCTTGGTGAAGGAGAAGTCCATGATCAGCGGCATGGTGGTGTTCTGCAGCGCGCCGAGGAAGCCGTTGAGGGCGACCACGCCGGGCAGCAGGACCGCGGCGTAGTCACCGCCGACGTAGCCGATGCTGGTGAGCACCTTGCCGAAGATGAACAGGGTGAAGAACGGCTGGATGAGGACCTGGGCGAGGAAGGGCAGCAGCTCGCGGCCGGTGACGAACACGTCGCGCCAGAGCACCTGGCCGAAGGTGCGCAGGGTGGTGCCCAGGCCGACGGCCTCGGTGTCGGGGGTGGTCATCGCAGCTCCCGGCCGGTCAGGTGGATGAAGACGTCCTCAAGGCTGGGGGTGCCGATGGACAGGTCGGTGACCTCGCAGGACTCGTCGGTCAGGGCGCGCAGGACGGCGGGGAGCACTACCGCGGCCTCGTGCCCGGTGTAGAGGCGGTACTGGGCGGTGCCCGCGGCGGGTGCCCGGGTGGCCGCGGGGGCGCCCGCGCCCATGGCCGCCGCCAAGCCCGGCGGGAGGCCGCCCGGGGGCGCGCCCGGCGGGGGGCCGCCTGCGTTGACCCGCTCGACGCGCTCCACGCCCTCGAGCGCGCCGAGCACCGCCTCCACCCTGGCCGTCTCGGTGCCGCCGAGGCGCGCGGTGACGCTGACGGTGGTGCTGCCGGGCAGGGTGCGGGTGAGGGCCTGCGGGGTGTCGATGGCCAGCAGCGAGCCGTGGTCGACGATGCCGACGCGGTCGCAGAGCTTCTCGGCCTCGTCCATGTCGTGCGTGGTCAGCACGACGGTGACGCCCTGGCCGCGCAGCTCCGCGACCCGGTCGTGGACGAACAGCCGGGCCTGCGGGTCCAGGCCGGTGGCGGGTTCGTCGAGGAACATCACCCGCGGCCGGTGCATCAGCGCGCGGGCGATCATGATCCGCTGGGCCTGCCCGCCGGAGACGAGGTCGACCTTGCTGCCCGCCCGCTCGGCGAGCCCCATCCGCTCCAGGACCTCGTCGGCCAGCCGGGTGCGCTCGGCGCGCGGCACCCCGTGGTAGGCGGCGTGGAAGAGCAGGTTCTGGCGGATCGACAGGGACCGGTCGAGGTTGTTGCGCTGCGGCACCACGGCCAGCAGTTGCCGGGCGCGCTTGGCGTTGGCCACCACGTCGACCCCGTGCACCAGTGCCCGCCCGCCGGTGGGCAGCACCCGGGTGGTCAGCACGCCCACGGTGGTCGTCTTGCCCGCGCCGTTGGGGCCCAGCAGCCCGAACACCTCGCCCTGCTCGACGGCGAAGCTCAACCCGTCGACCGCGGGCTTGGGGTTCTTCCGGTACCGCTTCACCAGTTCGATGACTTCGACGGCGTTCACCCGGCCAGCGTAGCCACGCGGGCCGGGTGTCGACCGACATTTTCCGGCTTATCCGGTTTGCCGCGGAAGCGCCTTTCCCGGGCGCGGGAACCGTTGCGGCGCGGTGCTTCCGGTGCTCACCACCCGCTCGGCAGCGGCCGCCCCTCGGCGAACCCGGCGGCGGACTGCACGCCCACCACGGCCCGCTCGTGGAACTGCTCCAGCGTGCCCGCGCCCGCGTACGTGCACGCCGAGCGGACACCGCTGCAGATGCCGTCGATGAGGTCCTCCACGCTGGGGGCCTGCGGGTCCAGGCGCATCCGCGACGAGCTGATGCCCTCCTCGAACAGCGCCTTGCGCGCCCGGTCGAAGTCGCTGTCGGTGCGGGTGCGCGCGGAGACGGCCCGCTTGGAGGCCATGCCGAACGACTCCTTGTAGTACCGGCCCTGCTCGTCGCGCAGCAGGTCGCCGGGGGACTCGTAGGTGCCCGCGAACCAGGAGCCCACCATCACCGACGCCGCCCCCGCGGCCAGGGCGAGCGCGACGTCGCGGGGGTGGCGGACACCGCCGTCGGCCCACACGTGCCTGCCCAGTTCGCGCGCGGCGGCGGCGCACTCCAGGACGGCGGAGAACTGCGGGCGGCCCACGCCGGTCATCATCCGCGTGGTGCACATGGCGCCTGGGCCGACGCCGACCTTGACCACGTCGGCGCCCGCCGCCACCAGGTCGCGCACCCCGTCCGGGGTCACCACGTTGCCCGCGACCACCGGCACCCGCGGGTCCACCGCGCGCACGGCCTTCAACGCCGTGATCATCTTCTCCTGGTGCCCGTGCGCGGTGTCGACGACGAGCGCGTCCACCCCGGCGGCCAGCAGCGCGGCGGCCTTGGCCTCGACGTCGCCGTTGACGCCCACCGCCGCGGCGACCCGCAACCGCCCCCGCGCGTCGAGCGCCGGGCGGTAGATGTCCGCGCGCAGGGCGCCCTTGGTGGTGAGGACGCCGACGAGCCTGCCGTCCCCGTCGACGCCCACGGCGACCCCCGCGGTGGTCAGGCCGTTGAACACCTCGCGCGGCGGGGTGCCCACGGGCAGCACGTGCGCCGGGGTGAGCAGGTCGGCGAGCCGGGTGAACCGGTCGACGCCCAGGCAGGCCGCCTCGTCCACGGTGCCCAGCGGCCGCTGGTCGTCGTCGACGACCACCACGGCGCCGTGCCCGCGCTTGGGCAGCAGGTTGAGCGCGTCGGCCACCGCGTCGCCGGGGCGCAGCACCACCGGGGTGTCCCACACGGTGTCCCTGGCCTTGACCCAGGCGGCGATGTCGGCGACGGCGGCGGGGTCGACGTCCTGCGGCAGCACCACCAGCCCGCCCCGGCGCGCCACCGTCTCGGCCATCCGGCGCCCGGCGACCGCGGTCATGTTGGCCACCACCAGCGGGATCGTGGCCCCGGTACCGTCCGCTGTGGACAGGTCGACCTCGAACCGGCTCTCCACCGCCGACCGCGACGGCATGAGGAACACGTCGTCGTAGGTCAGGTCGTGCTCCGGCTGGGCGTGGTAGAAGCGCATGGCCCCCACCGTACGGTGCGGTGCTCGCGGGCGCGATGCCCGAACGGGCGCGGCTCAGCGGGGCAGCAGGGCGCGCACCTCGTCGATCGTGCTGGCCTCGGCGGGGGTCTTGTCCGGCCGGTAGCGCACCACCCGCGCGAAGCGCAGCGCCACCTGCCCGGGGTAGCGGGTGCTCACCTGCACCCCGTCGAGCGCGATCTCCACCACCACCGCGGGCTTGAGGTGCACCGCCCAGTCGTCGCGGTGCGACTCGTGCGCGGGGAACTCCTCGGTCTGCCACTGGAGCAGCTGGTCGGTGAGGCCCTTGAACGTCTTGCCCACCATGACCGGCGGTCCGCCGTCGGGGTCGCGCGCGCCCAGGTGCAGGTTCGACAGGTACCCGGTGCGCCGCCCGTGCCCCCACTCCGCGGCGAGCACCACCAGGTCGAGCGTGTGCACCGGCTTGACCTTCTGCCACGCCTTGCCGCGCCTGCCCGCCGCGTACGCGGAGTCCAGCGACTTGACCACCACGCCCTCGTGGCCCGCCGCCAGCGCGGCCTCGGTCAGCTCCTCGGCCTGCTCGGCGGTCGGCGCGAGCACGCCGGGCACGAGGTGCCCGCCCGCCGCCGCGCGCAGCTTCTCGCCGCGCACCCGCAGCGGCTCGTCGAGCAGGTCCTCGCCGTCGAGGTGCAGGCAGTCGAAGAACCACGGCCGCAGCAGCAGCGCCGCCACCTGCTCCTCGGCGGTGCTGCCGAAGCGCGACATCGTCTCCTGGAACGGCCGAGGCCGTCCGTCGTCGGTGAGCGCCAGCGTCTCCCCGTCGAGCACCACCGACTCGCACGGCAGCCCCGCCACCAGCTCCACCAGCTCCGGCACGCTGCCGGTGATCTCGCGCAGCGTCCGGGTGTAGACCGACACCCGGCCGCCGCCCTTGTGCACCTGGATGCGGGCCCCGTCGAGCTTGTACTCGACCGCGCACGGCGCCAGGTCGGCCACCGCCTCCTGCAACGACGACCCCGGCGAGGCCAGCATCGGGCGCACCGGGCGGTGCAGCTCCAGCCGGAACCCCTCCAGCGCCGCCACCCCGCCCGCCAGCGCCGCCCGCGCGGTCGCCGGGAGCCCGCCGGAGAGCATGAACGCCCGCCGCACGGCCGCGCTGGGCACCTCGGCGGCGGTGGCGATGGCCTCCAGCATCACGCCCTCCAGCGCGCCCTGGCGCAGCTCGCCGGTGAGCAGGGCGACCAGGAACCGCTGCTCGGCCTCGGTCGCCGCCCCCATCAGCCGCTCCAGCAGCTCGGCGCGCACCCCGGCCGAGCCCTTGCCGGAGGCGCCCGCCAGGGCGGTGAGCGCGGCGTCGACCCCGGCCGCGGTGAGCGTGGCGGACGCCGCGGGCGCGCCCGTGGCCGCCCGCAGCGTCCGCCAGCCCACGCCGACGCGCCCCTGCCGGGGTGTGCCCGACAGGAACGCGACCGCGATCTCCACCTCCTCGGGCCCGCGGGCCCGGTGGAGCAGTCCGGACAGCGCCGCCACCTTGGCGAGCCGGGACCGCGTCCGGCCGACCTCGGTGGACGCGGTGACGACATCGCTCAACGGCAGTTCGGGTGACTCGGGCACACCCCCATGGTGCCCCGGCGCCCCGGCGCTGTCCGGACGATCACCCCCGCAGCAGGCGCAGCGCACCGCTGCGCCACCCGTGCAGGAGCACGCCGCCCTGGGCGATGACGAGCAGGGCGACGAGCAGGAGGACCCCCAGCAGGGGGACCGAGTCCACCGGGAGGGTGTAGGCCATGACCACCCGGCCCGCCGCGTCGAGCACGAAGGCCAGGCCCCAGGCCCAGCACGCGCCGACCATCCACCGGTGGAAGACGGGGTCGCCGGTCCACAGCGCGTCGTAGCGGGCCGCGGTGCCCGGCGGGCTGATCTTGATGGCGATGTCGAGCAGGAACGGGCGGCGCAGCGCCATCGACACCAGCATCCACGCCCCGATCGCGCCGGTCACCCAGCTCTCCCTGGCCAGCAGCGCCCGCGGGTCGCCGGTGAACAGGGCGATGACCAGCGACAGCGCCATCGCGGCGATGACGAACACCGCCGTGGTGTCCAGGTGCCGGTCGCGCGCCCAGGTGAGCGCGATGGCGCCCGCGGGGGCGAGCACCCCGAGCACCAGCGCCAACCAGGGGTCCAGGCCCAGCGCCCGGGCGCCGTAGAACACCGCGAGCGGCGCCACCACGTCCAGGCCCAGGGTGAGCAGGGTGCGCGCCCCCGACGCCGCGCTCACGCGGGCACCCGCTTGGTCGCCCGGTCGAACAGCGCCACCAGCTCGGTGGTGTAGCGGTCGAGGTCCAGGTCGGGGATGGCGCTGAGCTGCGGCCCGATGGCGTCGATGGCCGCGCGGATGGTCATCGCCGTGGTGCGGGTGTCGAACGCGCAGAACAGGCCCTGCTCCTGCCCGCGGCGCAGGATGTCCTCCAGCGGCCGCAGGCTCTCCCCGTACACCGAGGCGTCGACCTCCCTGGCCCCGCCCCGCTCGTCGGTGTGGTTCATCGCGATCGCCACCAGCGCGGCGACCTCGGCCCGGTGGGTGGCGATGTAGTCGATGTTGGACTCCAGGTAGGCGCGCAGCTCGGCGGCCGGGTCGGCCTGCTCGGCGATCCGCTCGCCCATGTAGCGGGCGCCCTCGGTCAGCAGGGTCACCAGGACCTCGTTGACCAGCTCCTCCCGGTTGGCGAAGTGGTAGAAGATCGCCCCCTTGGTGATCCCCGCCCGCCGCGCGATCTCGGCCAGCGACGCCTTGCGCATCCCGACCTCCGCGATCGCCTCGACGGTGCAACGCACCAGCTGGGCCCGCCTGGCCGCGTCCACGAAGGTCCGCTGACCGTCCGGTGATTTTTCTGACCGCACGGTTAGACGGTAGCAGCGGGGCCCGGCGGTTGTCACCGCTTTCCCCGCGAACGGCAGCGCCCCCGGGAGCGGGGGCTCCCGGGGGCGCTGTGCCGGTGTCAGGTCAGCTGGTGGCGACCGCGACGTCGTCGATGACGAAGTTCGTGGCCAGCGAGCTGTCCTCGGTGCCGGTCCACTTCAGCACCGTGGCGCCCTTGCCCGCGAGCGAGCTCAGGTCGACGGTCCGCTGCTGGTAGCCCGACGCGCTGTTGGCGTTGCTGTAGCTGGCCAGCGTGGTGGTGCCCGCCGCCAGGGTCAGCTTGTCGTAGGCGGTGGTGCCCGACTCCTTGGTGTCGATGTGCAGCCAGTAGGTCAGCGTGGCGCGGCACCCGGTCGGGACGGTGATGGTCGTCGACAGGGTGTCGGTGTGCGTGGTGCCGTAGCCGTTGAGCCAGGCGATGCGGGTGCCGCCGTGCGCGGGCTCGGCCGTGGTGGCCGCGCTGAGCACGCCGGTCGAGGCGGTCCACGGGGTGGTGCCGGACTCGAACCCGCCGTTGCTGACCAGCTGCGCCGGGGTGCAGGTGCCGCCGCCGACCGGGTTCACGGTGAAGGTGAACGTCGCCGTCCCCGCGTTGCCCGCCGGGTCCTTCGCGGTGACCACGACGGTCGAGGTGCCCGCGGTGGTGGGGGTGCCGGAGATGCGGCCCGAGGTGGAGATCGACAGGCCCGCGGGCAGGCCGGTGGCGGTGAAGGTCACCGCGTCGCCCTGCGGGTCCGAGGCCGACAGCTGCAGGCTGACCGCCGTGCCGACGGTGCCGGTCTGCGAGCCCGGGTTCGTCACGACCGGGGCCTGGCCGCCGCCCGCGGTGCACCCGGGGTCGGTGCCGGTGACCGCGACGGCCTTCCACGCCGCGTTCACCGCGGCGCACTCGGTGCCCGCGCCGTAGAGGTCCTTGGCCGCGTTGATCGAGGCGGTGCGGGCCGCGGCGTAGTTGGTGTTGGAGGTCATGTAGGTCGTCAGCGCGCGGTACCAGATCTTCCCGGCCTTGTCGTTGCCGATGCCGGTGACCGCCGGGGCGCCCGAGCAGGTCGGGCTGTTGCCCCACTGCGAGGAGCCGGAGCCGACCGCGAGCAGGTAGAAGAAGTGGTTGCCCACGCCGGAGGAGTAGTGCACGTCGACGTTGCCGACGCCGCTGTACCAGCAGCCCTTGGACGCGCCGTCCTTGGTCGGGTCGTCCATGTAGCGCAGCGGGGAGCCGTTGCCGTTGATGTCGATCTTCTCGCCGATGAGGTAGTCCGGCGCGTCGGCCGGGCTGTTGGCGGTGAACTCGACCAGGGTGCCGAAGATGTCCGAAGTGGACTCGTTGAGGCCGCCGGACTCACCGGAGTAGGTGAGGTTCGCGGTGGCGCTGGTGACGCCGTGCGACATCTCGTGGCCCGCCACGTCCAGCGCGGTGAACGGCTTGGACCCGGGGGAGCCGTCGCCGTAGATCATGCAGAAGCAGGAGTCGTCCCAGCCCGCGTTGGCGTAGTTGGTGCCGTAGTGCACGTAGGACACCGCGCCGACGCCGTTGTTCTCGATCCCGTTGCGGCCGTGGGTGTTCTTGTAGTAGTCCCACGTCTTCATGATGCCGTAGTGCGCGTCGACGCCCACCGTGGCGCGGTTGGACAGGGTCCCGTCACCGAAGGTGTTGGTGGTCGAGGTGAACGAGACCCCCGAGTTGCTGGTGCGGTTCTGGGCGTCCTTGGTCTCGCCGCCGCCGCGGCCCGCGTCCTTGAGCGAGTACGTGGTGCCCGACTGCGTGGTGCCGACGGACACGGTGCCGACCTGGTAGCCCTTGCCGGTGCCGGTGTCGGCCTTCTCGAAGGTGTCCCAGCTCTGCCGCACGGCGCCGGTGGCGGCGTCGACGAGCACGTTGAGGTGGCTGGGCGACTGGTCGGGCGCGATGCCGTCGACGACGACCTGCCAGGCCAGGGTCGGGGTGGCGGAGGTGAACTCGTCCACCACCAGCTCCGACCGGGTGCCCGAGCGGGTGCCCGCGAACCGGCCCGCGGCGGTGCGCTGCGCGTCGGCCTGCGCCACCTTGGGCGTGGTCGACAGCGCCAGCGGGCTGGTCTGGGTCAGCGACGCCGCGCTGAACGCCCCGCCCGGCGCGTTGTGCACGACCACGTCGCCGCCCAGGACCTTCAGGCCCTTGTACGCGCGGTCGAAGTGGGTGTGCGTGGCGCCGTTCGGGTCGGTCGCGGTGGAGCTGACGGTGAACGTGTCGTCCGCCGAGGCGGCCAGCGCCGCGGGGTGCTGGGCGATGGCGGCGGTGGCGGCCTGCACGGCCCGTTCCGCGGCGCCGACCTGGGCAGGGGTGGTCGGGGCCGCGGTGGCGGTGCCGGTGGTGGCGACGAGCGCGCAGGCGACGACGGCAGTGCCGACGCCGCCCGCCACGAGCCGCCGACCCACGGGTGTGGATCGCATGGTGGGGTCCTCCTGGATGCGGGTACCGCCTACCGCCCTCAGGCAGGCGGGCACAGCGGCGGAAACGTAAGCGCCGCCGCCAGGGGTTCACCAGCGCGTGTCCGGGTAGTCGTTTTGCCAAATAACCAGACTGCTCCGAACGTGGGTACCACCGTGTCCGGATTTGTCGCAGTTAGTCCTGTCTTCGCAGGTCAGGCGGGAATATCGGCCCGCATCGGGAAAAGTCGAACATGGACAGACCCCACCGGAGGTGCTAGCGGTTGCCGCGCGCCATCCGCAGCAGGTCCAGGGCCTCGTCGAGCTGCTGCTCGGTGAGCTTGCCCGGCACGTGCCCGCGTTCGAGGACGACCTCGCGGATCGTCTTGCGCTCCTTGAGCGACTGCTTGGCGATCGAGGCGGCTTCCTCGTACCCGAGGTAGGTGTTGAGCGGGGTGACGATCGAGGCCGAGGACTCGGCGTGCTCGCGCATCCGCTCCACCTGCGGCTCCAGCCCGGCCACGACCTTCTCCGCCAGCAGCCCGGCCACGGCGGTCAGCAGCCGCGCGCTCTCCAGCACGTTGCGGGCGATCACCGGCAGCATCACGTTGAGCTGGAAGTTGCCCTGGGTGCCCGCGAACGCCACCGCCGCGTCGTTGCCGATCACCTGGGCCACCACCATCATCGTCGCCTCGGGGATGACCGGGTTGACCTTGCCCGGCATGATCGACGAACCCGGTTGCAGGTCCGGCAGGACCAGCTCGGCCAGGCCGGTGCGCGGCCCGGACCCCAGCCAGCGCAGGTCGTTGGCGACCTTGAACAGCGACACCGCGACCGTGCGCAGCGCCCCCGACGCCTCCACCACCGAGTCCTGGGTGGCCTGGGCCTCGAAGTGGTCGCGCGCCTCGGTCAGCGGCAGGCCGGTCACCGAGGCCAGCTCCGCGGCCACCGCCATGCCGAACCCGGACGGCGCGTTGAGCCCGCTGCCCACCGCCGTGCCGCCGATCGGCAGCTCCGCCAGCCGGGGCAGCACCGCCCACAGCCGCTCCACCCCGAAGCGCACCTGCGCCGCCCACGCCCCGGCCTCCTGGCCCAGGGTGATCGGCACCGCGTCCATCAGGTGCGTGCGGCCGGGCTTGACCACCTCGGCCCAGTCCTGCGCCTTGTCCTCCAGCGCCTCGGCCAGCCGCTCCAGGGCGGGCACCACCTCGTGCGCCACCGCCTCGGTCGCGGCCACCCGCAGCGTGGTGGGGAAGGTGTCGTTGGACGACTGGGAGGCGTTGACGTCGTCGTTGGGGTGCACGTCGCGGCCCAGCGCCCGGGTGGCCAGGGTGGCGATCACCTCGTTGGCGTTCATGTTCGACGAGGTCCCCGACCCGGTCTGGAACACGTCGATGGGGAACTGGTCGTCGTGCGCACCCGCGGCCACCTCGTCGGCGGCGGCGGCGATGGCGTCGGCCACGTCCTGCGCCAGCACCCCGAAGCGGGCGTTGACCCGCGCCGCGGCGGCCTTGAGCAGGCCGAGCGCGCGCACCTGCGAGCGCTCCAAGCCCCGCCCGGAGATGGGGAAGTTCGCCACGGCCCGCTGGGTCTGGGCGCGCCACAGCGCCGCCGCCGGGACCCGGACCTCGCCCATGGTGTCGTGCTCGATGCGGTAGTCGGCCATGCCCCCAGTCTTCCCCCGGAACCGGCCGCGCGCGTGCTGCGCAAGGTCGTCTTCGCCACATAGGGTTGGCGGCACCACCACGCCAGCCAGGGAGGACGCGTGACCCCTCCGACCACCCAGGACGTCGACCTGCTCATCGTCGGCGCCGGGCCCACCGGCCTCTACGCCGCCTACTACGCGGGCTTCCGCGAGCTGAGCACCGCCGTGGTCGACTCGCTGCCGGAACCGGGCGGGCAGGTCACCGCCATGTACCCGGAGAAGGTGATCTACGACGTGGCGGGCTTCCCCGCCGTGCGCGGCCGCGACCTGGTCGACGCCCTGGTCGCGCAGGCGGGCCAGTGGGGGCCCAGCTACCTGCTCGGCCGCCGCGCCCACGCGCTGACCCCCGACGGCGACGGCTACGCCGTCGGCCTCGACGGCGGCGCCACCGTGCGCGCCAGGGCGGTGCTCATCACCGCCGGGATCGGCGAGTTCACCCCGCGCCCGCTGCCCGCGGGCACCGGCTGGCTCGGCCGCGGCATGGTGCACTTCGTCCCGGCCCTCGAAGCCCACCGCGACCAGCACGTCGTGGTGGTCGGCGGCGGCGACTCGGCGTTCGACTGGGCGCTGGCCCTGCACCCGATCGCCCGGTCGGTGACCATCGTCCACCGGCGCGCCCGCTTCCGCGCCATGCCCGCCACGGTGCGCCAGGTGGAGGGGCTGGGGGTGCGGATCATCACCGACGCCGAGGTCACCGAGTTCCGCGGCGAGCCGGAGCTGGCGGGGGTGGCGGTGCTGCGCAAGGGCGAGACCGAGCCGGAGGTGCTGCCCGCCCACGCCGTCGTCGCCGCCCTCGGCTTCACCGCCGACCTCGGGCCCATCGAGTCCTGGGGCCTGGAGATCAGCCACCGCTCCATCGCGGTCGACTCGACCATGCGCACGGCGCGCGAGCGGGTGTACGCGGCGGGGGACGTGGCGTCCTACCCGGGCAAGGTCAAGCTCATCGCGACCGGGTTCGGGGAGGCGGCGACGGCGGTGAACAACATCGCGGTGGCGTTGGACCCCGACGCGCACTTGTTCCCGGGGCACTCCAGCGGCGGGGAGTGACAGGCGGCTGGGCTTCGGGGGCGGGGCACCCCCGTTGTCAGCGGACGACCTGGACGGTGTCGCCGACCTTGAGGGAGTTGTAGAACTGCTTGGCGGCCGCGGCGGAGAGGTGGATGCAGCCGTGGGACTTGACCTTGAGGCTGCCCTGGTGGAAGGCGATGCCGCCGTTGAAGAAGACCGAGTAGGGCATCGGGGCGTCGTCGAACTCGCTGCTCTTGTGGTCGATGTCCTTCCACTGCACGCGGAAGGTGCCCGGCGGGGTGAGGTAGCCGGGGCGGCCGCTGGTGATGGGGACGGGGCCGTAGACGACCTTGCCGCCGGAGAGCAGCCAGGACTGGTTCGCGCTGAGGTCGATGCAGGCGCGGGCGGCGGCCGAGCACGGGGTGCCCTCGGACGGGCCGGGCTTGGGGGTGGCCGTGGTGGGCTTCGGCTTCGGCTTGGTCGTGGTCGGCTTGGGCTTGGTCGTGGTGGTGGTGGGGGCGACCGTGGTGGTGGTCGTCGTGGGGGCGGCGGTGGTGGTCTGCACCACCGGGGCCACCGCCGTGGTGGTCGTGGTCGTGGCCGTCGTGCTCGACGTGGTGGGCACCTGCGCGGCCGCGTTCTCGGCCCCCTCGCTGGTCCCGCACGCGCCCAGCAGCCCCGCCGCCGCGACCGCCGCCAGTCCCGCCCTCAGCTTGCCCATGTTCACCGGCTCCTTGAGAACCCCCTGGCCAGCACGGCGCCGACCCGCTTGCGGGTGATTCCACCCCCCAAGACGGGTCGGCGCGAGTGGGGGTTGCCGGTCGCAACCGATCCGTGACCGTCAGCCGCGGGCGCGGCGAGGTCGTGCGCGCGACCGCTACGGCAGCGGCGGGATCTCCTCCGCGGCGTCCTCGCGGTCGAAGTCGACGTTGGCGTACTCGCGCAGCTTCGTCAGCCGGTGGAAGCCGTCGATCATGCGCACGGTGCCGGACTTGGAGCGCATGACGATCGACTGGGTGGTGCAGCCGCCGGAGCGGTAGTGCACGCCGCGCAGCAGGTCGCCGTCGGTGACCCCGGTGGCGCAGAAGAACACGTTGTCGCCGCGCACCAGGTCGTCGGTCAGCAGCACCCGGTCGAGGTCGTGGCCCGCGTCGAGCGCCTTCTGCCGCTCCTCGTCGTCCTTGGGCCACAGCTTGCCCTGGATCGCCCCGCCCATGCACTTGAGCGCCGCCGCGGCGATGATCCCCTCGGGGGTGCCGCCGATGCCGATGAGCATGTCGATGCCGGTGGTCGGGCGGGCGGCGGAGATCGCGCCCGCCACGTCGCCGTCGGAGATGAAGTGGATGCGCGCCCCCGCCTCGCGCACCTCCTTGACCAGCGACTCGTGCCGGGGCCGGTCGAGGATGCACACGGTGACGTCGGAGACCTCGGTCTCCTTGGCCTTGGCCACCCGGCGCACGTTCTCCGCGATCGGCGCGGTGATGTCGACGACGTCGGCGGCCTCCGGGCCCACCGCCAGCTTCTCCATGTAGAACACCGCGGACGGGTCGAACATCGCCCCGCGCTCGGCCACGGCGAGCACGGCCAGCGCGTTCGGCATGCCCTTGGCCATCAGCGTGGTGCCGTCGATCGGGTCGACCGCCACGTCGCAGGCCGGGCCCTGGCCGTTGCCGACCTCCTCGCCGTTGTAGAGCATCGGCGCCTCGTCCTTCTCGCCCTCGCCGATGACGACCACACCGCTCATGGTCACCGTGCCGATGAGCTTGCGCATGGCGTCCACGGCCGCGCCGTCGCCGCCGTTCTTGTCGCCGCGCCCGACCCAGCGGCCCGCGGCCATCGCCGCGGCCTCGGTGACCCGGACCAGTTCGAGTGCGAGGTTGCGGTCGGGCGCCTCCCGGCGCCGGGGGGAGCTGGTCATCGGTGCCTCCGTGCTCATCGCGACTGGACCACTGGGCATCTTCCCAGACCAGGCGCGGCGGCGGCGCCCGCGCGGCGCCGTGCCGCTCGTCACCCCGGCCCCCGGTGCGACGATGGGCGGGTGGCACACACCCCCGAACCCGCTGGTCCGCCGAAGAAGGACCGGTTGCAGCACGGCCTGCGCGACATGGTGCTGTCCCTGCTCGCCCTGCTGGTGATCATCGCCGCCTTGCTGCTGTTCAACCGCAGCTGCTCGTTCAGCCCCGGCGGCCCGGAGATCGATCCCTCCTCGGCGCCCACTGTGGACGTCCGACCGCAGTTCGAGCAGGTGGCGCGCACCGTCGACTTCTCCCTGAGGCTGCCCGCCGTCCCCGCGCGGTGGCGGGCGAACTCGACCACCACCAACCGCGCGGGCGCGGACTCGGTGGTGGTCCGAGCGGGCTGGCTCACACCGGACCGCTTCGTGGGCCTGAGCCAATCCCGCGCCGCCGCGCCCGAGCTGGTGGAGCTGGAGACCGGCGCGCGGGCCGAACCCACTGGATCGGTCGAGGTGGACGGGACACAGTGGACGGTCTACCCCGGCGTCCGCGCCGAGCGCGCCTGGGCCGCCGCCCTCGGCGGCACGACGACGCTGATCACGGGCACCGGGACCGAGGACGAGTTCCGCACCCTGGCCACCGCCGTGCAGGCCGCGCAACCCCTGCCCCGCAGCTGACTCCCACGATCAAGTGAACCGGTTCAGCGCCGCCACAACAGTTTCCGACGCAGCGTCAGCCACGCGCCCCACTCGGGGGAGGCGCGGTCCCGTTCGTCGTCGCGGTGGCGCGCCCGTCGCCATCCGGTGGTGCAGGCCTACTGGTGGGCGATGCGGTCCAGCCACTCGACCATCAGGGCGCCCTCGCGCGGCGTGAGCGCGTCCGTCCCCGGCAGCGCCGCGCGCAGGGTGATGGCCGCGCCCGCGGCACCGGGGGCCGCGGTGGGGGTGGCGTCGGTGGTGATGGCCGCGATCACCGCCTCCCGGGCCAAGTGGGACAGGGTCGTGTCCCGCCGGTCCTCCGGGAGGCCGATCTGGGTCAGGGTCATGCCGCAGCCCGCGGAGTGCACCAGGTGGGCCGCGTGCTCCTCGCTGACCCGCAGGCGCCCGGCCTCGGCGATGCGGCGCACCTGGCCCGCCAGCACCCGGGCCGCGGCCTCGGCCGCCGGGTTGGCCGCGCCGGGTCGGGGCTCGCCGTAGATCAGCGAGTACAGGGCGGGGTTGGCCAGCCCGAAGCCCACGTGCAGGTCCCAGCCGCGCCGTAGGTCGGCCACCGGGTCGTCGCTGGGGGGCAGGCCGGTCTTGCTGCTCAGGTACGCCTGGAAGCCGTCGAGGGCCACCGCGTCGAGCAGGCCCTGCTTGTCCCCGAACGCGCGGTAGATCGTCGGGGCCTGCACGCCCGCCGCCGCGCTCACCGCGCGGGTGGACACCGCCTCCCGCCCGCCCTCGCGCAGCAGCGCGGCCGCGGCGGCGACGATCCGCTCCCTGGTGCCGGTCACGACACCAACGATAACACCGATGTGTTAGCGCTGGTCCGTTCCGTGCGCGGCGGCGCGGGCTAGGCCGCTGTTGTGCCGGTGCCGGCGGGGGCTCTAGGGCGACTCGGCCTCGGCGGCGGCCAGCGCGGTCTCGACCCGCTCCCGGGCCCCCGCCAGGTGCTTGTCGCACGTGCGGGCCAGCGCCTCGCCGCGCTCCCAGAGCGCCAGCGACTCCTCCAGCGGCAGCCCGCCCGCCTCCAGCTTGGCGACCACGGCCACCAGTTCGTCGCGCGCCTGCTCGTAGCCCAGCTCTGCGGTCATCGGGTGGTGCTCTCCGTGCGGACCCTCGACTGCGCCAGCACAGTCGCGACCGCCTGGTCGTAGGCGACGAACGCCTCGGCGAAGTCGGCGCCGTCGCGGTCGGTGACGGCCTCGGTGATGCGGGCCAGCTCCCGGGTGACCCTGGTGCGCCCGGTGGCGGCGGGCGCGGCCAGCGCGGCGGCCGCGTCGTGCAGCTCGCGCAGGCGCCGGGGCAGCTGGTGGCGGCCGGTGTTGGCGCACCCGGCCAGCAGCGCCGCCCACGCCTCGGCGGCGGCGGCGTCGGCGCGCAGGGCGGCCCAGTGCACGTCGACGTCGAGGGTGCGCGAGGTGGTCAGCGTCAACGGCAGGAACGTCGGCTCGCGGGTGGTGCGCATCAGCCGTCTCCTTCCCGTCCGCCCGCCGTCGCGTGCAGGGCACCGTCCGCCAGCCGCACGCGCAGGGGGGTGCCCGCCGGGGCGTCGGAGACCGAGCGCAGGACGTGGGTGGTCCCGTCGTCGGCGGTGCGCTGCACGACCGCGTACCCCCGGGCAAGCGTGGCGGCTGGCCCCAGGGTCGTCAAGCGGGCGCGGGTGGCGGTCAGCGCCGTGGTCTCCTCCGCGAGCCTGCCCAGCACGGCCCGCCTGCCCCGCTCGGTGAGCGCCCGCACCTGCTCAGCGTGTCTGTCGAGCGGGCTGAGCGGGTCGGCCAGCACCGGCCTGCTGCGCAGCTGGGTGAGCACCCGCAGCTCGCGGTCCACCCACCCGTGCAGCGCGCGGCGGGCCCGGTCGCGCATCTGCCGCACCCGCAGCGACTCCTCCGCCACGTCCGGCACCACCCGCTTGCCCGCGTCGGTGGGCGTCGAGCAGCGCACGTCCGCGACGTGGTCGAGCAGCGGGGTGTCCGGCTCGTGGCCGATCGCGCTGAGCACCGGCGTGCGGCACTCGGCCACCGCCCGGCACAGCGCCTCGTCGGAGAACGGCAGCAGGTCCTCCACGCTCCCCCCGCCGCGGGCGATGACGATGACCTCCACGTCCGGGTCCCGGTCGAGCACCCGCAGCGCGTCGAGCACCTGCGGCACCGCCAGCGCGCCCTGCACGGCCACGTTCTCCACCCGGAACCGCACCGCGGGCCACCGCGCGGTCGCGTTGGCCAGCACGTCGTGCTCGGCCGCCGAGGCCCGCCCGGTGATCAGCCCCACCACCTTGGGCAGGAACGGCGGGCGCCGCTTGCGCCGCGGGTCGAACAGGCCCTCGGCGGCCAGCAGCCGCCGCAGCCGCTCGATGCGGGCCAGCAGCTCCCCGATGCCCACCGCGCGGATCTCCGCCGCGCGCAGGCTCAGCGTGCCGCGGTTCATGAAGAAGGTGGGCTTGGCGTGCACCACCACGCGGGTGCCGTCGGTCAGCGGCGGCTCGTGCCTGCGCAGCACGTCCGCGGCGCAGGTGACCGTCATGGACACGTCGGCGGCCGGGTCGCGCAGGGTGAGGAACGCGGTCCCGGTGCCCGGGCGCGCCGAGATCTGGGTGAGCTGGCCCTCCACCCACACCGCGCCGAGCCGGTTGATCCACTCCGCGATCTTGCGGGCCACCGTCCGCACCGGCCAGGGCTCCTCCGGGGTGGACCCGGCCTTGGCCGCGGGGGCCTGCTGGGGCTGCTCGGTCACTGCTGGGCGCGGACCGTCTCGATGCGCCGGACCAGCATCCCGGTGAACGACGCCCGGTTCTCCCCGGCGCGCTCGTAGGCCAGCAGCTCCTCCAGTTCCGCGATGGAGAACACGCGCAGCCGCGCCCGCAGCTGCGGCAGCGACAGCTCGTCGTAGTTGGGCACCGCGGCGGGGGCGCCCGCGATCGCCTTCTGCTCCTGCTCCCACGGGTCGGCGCCCTCGGCCTCGGCCACCAGGGCGGCCTCCTCCGCGGCGGCGTCCTCCTCGGCCGAGCCCGGCTCCAGCTCGGCGGCGGCCTCCGGGTCGCGCACCGGGTCGGCGTCCAGGGCGGGCTCGACCTCGGCGGGGTCGGCGGTGTCCTCGACGGTGCTGCCCTCGGTGGCGCTGTCCTCGTCGGCGCTGTCCTCGTCGGCGCTGTCGTCCTCGTCCTCGTACTCGAGGTCGTCGTCGAGGTCGTCGTCGCCGACCCGGTCGAACGCGGGCCTGCTCAGGTCGTAGTCGTCGGCGTCCTCGTCGAAGGTCGCCCACTCCGGCGACTCCTCGACCGGGCGCAGCGCGGACAGCACCGCGTCGCCCTTGATGGCGAGCTCGGTCACCTGCTGCTGCACCCGCATCGAGGCCTGCAGCGCCTGGCTCGCGATCGTCACCGGCAGCCCGGCGAGGACGGTGGGGAGGTCCCTGGCGCGCTCGACGGCCGTCGCGGCCAGCCCGGCCGCGAGGCGCACCGGCAGGGGGAGAGGCTTCATGGCCCCTAGCCTGCCCGAATCCCCGGGATCTGCACAGCGGGCCACGGCGGGCGCGGGCGGAGACCCGGGCCACACGTACCCTGGTCACCATGAGTGCTGCGACCAAGCGCGTGCTGCTGGCCAAGCCGCGGGGCTACTGCGCGGGCGTCGACCGGGCCGTCGTGACGGTCGAGAAGGCCCTGGCCGCCCACGGCGCGCCGGTCTACGTGCGCAAGGAGATCGTCCACAACAAGCACGTCGTGGAGACCCTGCGCGCCAAGGGCGTCATCTTCGTCGACGAGACCGACGAGGTCCCCGAGGGCGCGCTGGTGGTGTTCTCCGCGCACGGGGTGTCCCCGGCGGTGCACGAGGAGGCCGCCGCGCGCAACCTGCGCACCATCGACGCCACCTGCCCCCTGGTCACCAAGGTGCACTTCGAGGCCAAGCGCTTCGCCAAGGACGACTACGACATCCTGCTCATCGGCCACGAGGGCCACGAGGAGGTCGAGGGCACCGCGGGCGAGGCCCCCGACCACGTCCGCCTCGTCGACACCGCCGAGGACGCCGCCACCGTCGAGGTGCGCGACCCGTCCAAGGTCATCTGGCTGTCGCAGACCACCCTCTCGGTCGACGAGACCATGGAGCGCGTCGACCAGCTCAAGCAGCGCTTCCCCCTGCTGCAGGACCCGCCGAGCGACGACATCTGCTACGCCACCTCCAACCGCCAGTTCGCCGTCAAGACCATGGCCCCCCAGTGCGACCTGGTCCTCGTCGTCGGCTCCACCAACTCCTCCAACTCCAAGCGCCTCGTCGAGGTCGCCCTCCAAGCGGGCGCCCGCGCCGCCCACCTCGTCGACTTCGCCCACGAGGTCGACGAGACCTGGCTCACCGACGTCGACACCGTCGGCGTCACCAGCGGCGCCTCCGTCCCCGACGAGCTGGTCATGGACCTCCTGGCCTGGCTCGCCGACCGCGGCTACGCAGGCGTCGAGGAGATCACCACCGCCAACGAGAAGATCACCTTCGCCCTCCCCAAGGAAGTGCGGACCAAGCGCGCCCCCTCTTCTTCCTGACCCCCCCTTTCCCTCCCGCTGCGCTAGGCCCTCCGCTGCGCTCTTCTTTCCGCTGCGCGGGGCTCTTTCCCGCTGCGCTCGGCCTTCCGCTGCGCGGGGCTCTTGAAGAGCGGGGGCTTGGGTGGGTGGCCCGGTTGGGTGGATCCGCTTGGTCGGGGCCCCTATGACGATCATGTGCTGCGGGCGGGGAAAAGGCGGGCTGAAAAGACGCCCGCCCGTCCCGTTTGGGTAGCACATGATCGCCTCCCCCGACCAAGCGAATCCACCCAACCGGGCAGTGCCTGCTGTTCGGGCTCGGCTTGTGTGGGTGGTCGCCTTGGGTGCCTTCTTCTTGCAGGCTGGCGCGGGGGTAGCCCGGGCAAGGGGACCCCTGTTTTCAACGCTACCGGCGGGGACCGACAGAACTCGACCCCGGCGCCTTGGCTGTGGACAACTCGGCGGGCCAGCTCATGCGGCCGGACACCGTGTCTTTTCTTCTTTGCCCACGGAGCGAGCAATTACGGAACCGGCGGCCCGGCTACGGGGGTGCTCGATGCGGTGATCTTGTTTGGGTGGGGTAGGCGATCATGGGCTACCCTGTCCGGGCTGAGCGGGGCTCTTTTCGCCCCAGCTTTTCCCGCTCTCTCAGCTCATGATCGCCGTAGGGGCCCCGCCCAAACGAGATCACCGCATCGAGCCAGCGAGAAAGGTCCCGGAATCCTTCAAGCCCGAGAGCCAGGCACTACTCAGGCCGGGACTTCCGCACGGGCCGCCGCTCCCCGTCACGCGGCCGGGGCCGCTTCCCCGCGGCAGCGGCCGCGCGCTCCCGGGCCTCCCGCTCGCGCCCAGCGGGAGCGGCAACCCGGCCCCCGCCCTGCCCGCGAGCGGGATCGCGCTGGACGAACAACCGCACGATGCCCAGCGCCAAGCACACCGCGGTGGTGATGGCCATCAGCGGGAAGTTGCTGGTGAGCGGCAGGGCCACGTTGAAGAGCAGGTTCTTGAGCCCGCCGCCCGCGCTGGGGCCGAAGACGATGAGGGCGCCCGCCGCGGTGGCGGCGAAGACGAGGGGGGGCTGGACCATGGGGCCGAAGAGGCTGCGCCTGCGGACCAGGGCGACGGCGGCGACGCAGCCGAGGACGAAGCCGACCTGGTAGACCACGCCGAGGGCGGCCTGGCGGTTGACGTCGACGGCCGCGGTCACGGCGGAGAGGCCGAGGGCCAGGAGGACGGCGCCCCACCACGGCAGGCCGCGGGAGGCGCCGAACAGGGGGCGTTCGTCCCAGGTCGGTGCTGCGGTGTCGTCAAGATCGCCGTGGCGATCGCGCGTGGCGGTCACGGCGGTACACGTTAGCCGCCCGGGTGGCGCCGCTGTCGTTGGTCGGGGGAACCGGGAGGCGGACCACCCGACGGAGTGAGCGTGGTCACACGGCGGGGTGGCGGTGCGTGGGGGTTCGACGCTGTGGGTGACCGGTTGTGGGGTAATGATCGCCCCGCGGTGCCCGCCCGGACCCGCGGGCCCGACCCGGTGCACCCGATCCCCTGGAGGCCCGACCGTGACGGCGGTGTTCGCCACCCTGGCCGCTGTGCTCGCCCTGCTGCTGGCCGCGGCCACGGCGCTGTTCTGGCGGCTCTACGCCGACAGCGACCGGCGGGCGGCGGCGTTCCGCGCGGAGCTGGCCGGGGAGCGGGCGCGGTCGGACGCCCACCAGACGGCGCTGCGGCGCTACGAGGTGGCGTTCGCGTCGATCTCCGGGCGGGGGGAGCTGGGCGAGCAGGTGCTGGTGGAGACGGCCAGGGCGCTCGGGATGCGGGAGGGGCTGCACTTCACCGTGCAGACCGACGTGGCCGGGGGCGGTGCCGCGCGGCCGGACCTGCTGCTGCTGGTCGGGGACGGGCGCAAGGTGCCGGTGGACGCCAAGATGAGCATGGCGACCTGGGTGGAGGCGGTGGAGACCGACGACGCCGAGGAGCGGTTGGACGCGCTGCGGGTGCACGTGCGCAACATCCGGTCCCGGGCGGCCGACCTGGCGGGCAAGGGCTACCAGCGCTGGGCCGACGCCATCTACGGCACGATCATGTTCGTCCCCTCCGACGCCGCGGTGGTGGCGGCGCTGGACGCCGACCCCTCGCTGCTGCGGTGGCTGCTCGACCGGCGGGTGTTCCTGTGCGGGCCCACCGGGTTCGCCGTCGTGGCGTCCGCGGCGCTGTTCGCCGCCACCTCCCGCACCATCGCCGCCGACGTCGCCGCGGTGCAGTCGGCGGCCGCGGCGGCGCACCGGTCGGCGGCGGGGGCCATCGACGCGGTGAACCTGTCCTCGACCCACCTCCAGCGGTTCGTCTCGGCGCGCAGGCGGGAGCTGGAGGCGCTGGAGCAGTTTCGGGGGGCCGTGGCGCCGCTGACGGAGGCGTCGGGGGCCGCCGAGCTGGCCGGGGTGCGCGAGGCCGTCGAGGACTGACCTGCGGCCAGGGCCCGGGGCGCCCCCTGACGGCGCTCCAGGCAGTCGACCACGGCCCCGAGCGCACCGCGCGCACCGGTTTCGGCGACGTGCCCCACCCGCGGGCTGGGCCGTGCCGGTCGAACACGCGTGCGGTCGGCGTGTCCGCCGTGGCGCTGGGCCGACCACCGCCTACCGTGGGTCAGCATGCGCCTGCTGCACACCTCCGACTGGCACGTCGGGCGCACCTTCCACGGCCGGGACCTGTTGCGCGAGCAGGAGGCGGTCCTCGGCGGCCTCGCCGACCTGGTCGACACCCACCGCGTCGACGTCGTGGTGGTCGCGGGCGACCTCTACGACCGGGCCGTGCCCGCCGCGGAGGCCATCGCCGCCTGCACCCGGGTGCTGGCCCGGCTCGCCGCCGCCGGGGCGGCGATCGTCATCACCCCCGGCAACCACGACTCCGCGGCCCGGCTCGGCGCGTTCGCCCAGTTCGCCGAGGCGGGCGGGCTGCACCTGCGCACCACCGCCGCCGACCTCGACCGCCCGGTGCTGCTGCGCGACGCGCACGGGCCCGTCGCCGTCTACGGCATCCCCTACCTGGAGCCCGAACCCGCGCGCCACGCCCTCGGCAAGCCGGAGCTGCGCGGGCACGCGGGCGTGCTGGGCGAGGCGATGCGCCGGGTCGGGGCGGACCTGGCGCGGCAGGGGAACCCGCGCAGCGTCGTGCTGGCGCACGCGTTCGTCACCGGGGGCGAGGCGACCGACTCCGAGCGCACCATCGCCGTCGGCGGCGTGCCGCACGTGCCCGCGAGCACCTTCGACGGCGTGGACTACGTGGCCCTCGGGCACCTGCACGGGCCGCAGACCCTGCGCGAGGACCTGCGCTACTCCGGCAGCCCGCTCGCCTACTCGTTCTCCGAGGCCCGCCAGCGCAAGTCGGTGTGGATCGCCGACCTCGACGCGCACGGGCTCGCTGGCGTCGAGCGGGTCGAGCTGCCGGTGCCGCGCGAGCTGGCCACCGCCCGCGGCACCCTCGACGACCTGCTCGTCGACCCGGTGCACGAGGCCCTGGTGGACAAGTTCCTCAGCGTCGAGCTGACCGACGTGGTGCGGCCGCTGGACGCCATGCGCAGGCTGCGCGAGCGCTTCCCGCACGCGGTGCACCTGGAGTGGCGGCCCGAGGGCGGCGAGCGCGAGCTGCGCTACCGCGAGGCCGTGCGCGGCAAGTCCGACGAGGAGGTGGCCTGCTGCTTCGTGGCCGACCTGCGCGGCAGCGAGCCCACCGGCGCCGAGCGCGCCCTGCTGCGCGAGGCCCTGGCCGCCGTCGCCGCGGAGGGCAGGCGGTGAGGCTGCACCGGTTGGAGGTCTCCGCCTTCGGGCCCTACCCGGGCACCGAGGTGGTCGACTTCGACGCGCTCGCCGCCGACGGGCTGTTCCTGCTGCACGGCGACACCGGGGCGGGCAAGACCACGCTGCTCGACGCGGTGGCGTTCGCCCTGTTCGGCACCGTGCCCGGGATGCGCGGCGAGACCAAGCGGCTGCGCTGCGACTACGCCGACCCCGACCAGGTCACCGAGGTGGCGCTCGACCTGACCGTGCAGGGCCACCGGCTGCGGGTCGTGCGGTCGCCGGAGTACGAGCGGCCCAAGAAGCGCGGCGAGGGCACCACCCGCCAGCAGGCGCGGGTGTCGCTGAGCTGGGTCGGGCAGGCCCCCTCCGGGCACGCCCCGGACGGCATCACCCGCATCGACGAGGTCGCCGACACCGTCGAGCGGCTGCTGGGGATGACCAAGGACCAGTTCTTCCAGGTGGTGCTGCTGCCGCAGGGCGACTTCGCCCGGTTCCTGCGGTCGGGCACCGAGGAGCGCGAGACCCTGCTGGAGAAGCTGTTCGGCACGCAGAACTTCGCCCGCGTCGAGCAGTGGTTCCGCACCCGCCGCACCGAGAAGCACCGGGAGCTGGAGGCGGCGCGCCGGGAGGCGGGCGAGCTGCTGGCCCGCTTCGAGCAGGCCTCGGGCCAGGACGCCCCGCAGACCCCCGACCTGGGCTGGCTCGACGCCGTCACCACCGCCGCCGAGGCACTGCACCGGGTGACCGAGCAGGGCGTGCGGGCGACCGCGGCCCAGCGCGCCCGCGCCGAGGAGGCGCTGGCCGAGGGCCGCGACCTGGTGGCGAAGGTCGAGCGGGTGCGCAGGGCCACCCGCGAGCTCGCGGAGCTGGAGGCCCAGGCGCCCGCCCGCGCCTCGTGGCGCACCGAGCTGGACGACGCCCGCCGGGCCGCGCCCGTGGTGCTGGCCGACGACCAGCTGCGGCGGGCGCGCCGGGCCGTGGACGCCGCGGTGGCGCGCGCCGAGCAGGCCGTTGACGCCGCTGGTGAGACGGGTGTCAAGCGCTTGCGCGAGTGGGTGGCGCGCGGGCGGCGGCGGGGTGTCGACGGGTCCGTGGTCGACGAGCTGCGCGCCCGGGCCGGGGCCCTGCGCGAGGAAGCGGGCGCGCTCGGCGGGCTCGTCGCGGAGGCGGAGCGGCAGGCGGCCGACGAGCAGCGGTTGGCGCGGCTGGTGACCCGCTCCGAGCAGTTGGCGCAGACGTCCGCGGACGTCGAGCGCGCGCTGGCCGAGTACCCGCCGCGCATCGCCGCCGCCCGCGAGGCGGCCAACAGCGCGGCGGGGTCCCGCAGCGCGGTCGACGGCCTGCGCGCCCGCCGGGACGAGGTCGCCGCCGCCGCCAAGGACACGGCCGCGGCGCAGCGCGCCCGGCAGGCGCTGGTGTCGGCGGAGGACGACAACCGCGCCGCCGTGGACGCCCACCAGGAGGCGCGCGAGCGCGTGCAGGCGTTGCGGCAGGCCCGGTTGGACGGGATGGCGGCGGAGCTGGCGGCCGGGTTGGCGGCGGGGGAGGCGTGCCCGGTGTGCGGGGCGCACGAGCACCCGGCGCCCGCGCTGCCGTCCGGGCACACGGCCACGCCCGAGGACGAGCAGCGCGCCGAGGTCGCCGAGCAGCGGGCGCTGCACGCGCGGGAGCGGGCCGGGCAGGCGTTGACGCGGGCCCGCACGGAGTTGGCGCAGCTGGAGGAACGGCTCGCGCCGTGGCGGGGCGTCGACTTGTCGACCGAGCTGGCCACCGTGCGGGCGGCGTTCGACGGCGCCGTGGCGGCCGCCGCCCGGGTCGACGTGCTCGACAAGGAGCTGGCCGAGCTGGAGCAGGGCCTGGACGCGCTGCGGCAGCGGCGGTCCTTGGTGGAGCGCGACTCGGCGGCCGTGGACTCCGAGCGGCGCGGGCTGGTGGAGGCCGTGCAGGAGCGCGCGGCCGTGCTGGCGCAGGCGCGGGGGCCGTTCGAGTCCGTGGCGGCCCGCGTGGCCGACGTGCAGGGCCGCACCGCTCGCCTGGACCAGGTCGCGGACGCGTGCGCGGCGCTCGTCGCGGCCAGGGAAAGGCTTGCCGAGCACGAGGAAGCGCTGTCCGAGGCCGTGGCGGCCGCGGGGTTCCCGTCCGCTGCGAAGGCGTTGGGCGCCGCGCGTGAGGACAACGTCGTCGAGAAGCTGCGGGGCAAGCTCGCCGACGCCGAGGCAGCGGTCAAGCAGCACAAGGAAACCCTGTCGGACATGGACCTGTTCGGCATCGAGCCGGACGTCGAGGTGGACCTGCTGCCGCTGCGGGACGCGGTCGAGCGCACCCGGTCGGCGGCGGAGCAGGCCGTGGCGGCGGCGGGGGAGGCGCGGACGCGGTTCGTGGCCGTGCGCGACCTGGGCAAGCGGCTGCGCGCGGCGTGGCAGCGGCTGGAGCCCGTGGAGGCCGCCTACGCGGAGCTGGACGCGCTGACCGACGTGGTGAACGGGCGGGGGCAGAACTCGGCGCGGATGTCGCTGCGCTCGTACGTGCTGGCCGCGCGGTTGGAGGAGGTCGCGGTGTCGGCCTCGGCCCGGCTGCGGGACATGAGCCAGGGCCGGTACTCCTTCGTGCACTCCGACGCCGCGGGGGCGCGGGGGACGCGGGGCGGGTTGGGGCTCGACGTGCTCGACGACTACTCGGGGCGCGTCCGGCCCGCCAAGACGCTCTCCGGCGGGGAGTCGTTCCTCGCCTCGCTGTCGCTGGCGCTGGGGTTGGCCGACGTGGTCGCCGCGGAGTCCGGTGGGGCGTTGCTGGACACGCTGTTCGTGGACGAGGGCTTCGGCACGCTCGACGCGAACGCGCTGGACGACGTGATGTCTATTTTGGACACGCTGCGGGACGGGGGTCGGGTGGTGGGGCTGGTGTCGCACGTGGAGGAGTTGCGGCAGCGGATCCCGGTGCGGTTGCACGTGAAGAAGGCGCGGGGCGGGTCTCGGGTGGTGCAGGGGTAGGTGTCCCGCCTCGCCTTCGGCGGGTGTTTGGTGTCGCCTCGCCTTCGGCATCGGCGGGGATCGCGGGGCTCCGCTGGCCTGCTCGATGCGGTGGTCCTGTTCGGCTGGGGCCCCTACGGCGATCATGTGCTGTCGGGCGGGAAAAGGCGGGCTGAAAAGACGCCCGCCCGTCCCGTTTGGGTAGCACATGATCGCCTCCCCCAGCCGAACAAGACCACCGCATCGAGCACTGGCGTAGCCGGGCCGCCGGTTGTGTGGGTGGGCGCGTTGTGGGAAAAGCCCAGTGGGGGAGGGGATTCGAGATGGGGGAGGGTGGGAGGAAGGGGTGGGGGAGGTTTTGTGGGATAGGTGACGAGGGGGAGGGGGTGGGTCAGGGCTCGGGGGCTGTGCGGGCGGAGGCGCGCCAGAGGTGCATGCCCGCGTAGGAGCGCCAGGGGCTCCAGGCCCGCGCCCGGTCGGCGGGGTCGTCCTGGGGGGAGGTGAGGCCGTGGGGGGTGCGGAGGGTGAGGTCGTTCGGGGGGAGGATGTCGGGGTCGCCGAGGAGGCGCATGGTGATGTAGCCGGCGGTGGCGGGGGTGATGCCGGGGTAGGACTGGAGGCGGGTGCGGAGGGTTTCGGGGTCGACGCCGACGTGGAGTTCGAGGTCGCCGGTGGCGATGGCGGTGCAGAGGGAGCGGATGGTGTCGACGCGGCGGGTGGGGCCCGCGAGGACTTCGGCGCCGCGCTCGGCGACGGCGGCCGCGGAGGGGAACAGGGTGGTCAGCTCCCCGTCCTGGACCGGGAGGGGTTCGCCGACGGCCTCGGTGAGGCGGCGGGCGGCGGCGCGGGCGGCGGAGACGGTCAGCTGCTGGCCGAGCAGGGCGCGCAGGACGGTCTCGGTGCCGTCGACGCTGCCCGGGACGCGGATGCCCGGGGTGGTGGCCACCGCGGGGGCCAGGGCCGGGTCGGCGGCCAGCACCCGGTCCACGGCCACCGGGTCGGCGTCGAGGTCGAACAGGCGGCGCAGCCGGGCCACGGCGGTGCCCAGGTCGCGCAGGTCGGCCAGGCGCAGGGTGCACTGCACGTGGGTGCCCGCGGGCCTCAGGTGGGCGGTGGCGGGGCCGTGCGGCAGGCGCAGGGTGCGCGCGTAGCGGCCCGGTGAGCACGCCTCCACCCCCGGCACGGCCCGCCCGCCCAGGAAGGCGAGCAGGCCCGCGGCGTCGAACGGGGTGCGCACCGGCAGCCGCAGCGTCACCCGGCCCGGGCTCGCCGGGACGCGTCTTCGCGGACCGCGGCGGGTGGCGGCCGTCCGGAGCTCGGAGGGGGTGGCGGCGAACACCGCGCGCACGGTGTCGTTGAACTGGCGGACGCTGGCGAAGCCGGAGGCGAAGGCCACGTCCGACACCGACAGCGCCGTGGTCTCGATGAGCAGCCGGGCCAGGTGCGCGCGCTGGGCCCTGGCCAGCGCCAGCGGGCCCGCGCCCAGCTCCGCGGTCAGCACCCTGGTCAGGTGGCGCTCGGAGTAGCCGACCCGGCGGGCCAGGCCGGGCACGCCCTCGCGCTCGATGACCCCGTCCAGGATCAGCCGCATCGCCCGCCCGGCCAGGTCGCCGCGGGTGTTCCACTCCGGCGAGCCGGGCACCACGTCGGGCAGGCAGCGCAGGCAGGCCCGGTAGCCGTGCTGCTGGGCGGCGGCCGCGGTGGGGAAGAACTCGGCGGTGCGCCTGCGCGGGGCCGCCGCCGGGCAGGACGGCCTGCAGTAGGTGCCCGTGGTGCGCACGGCCAGCACCAGCAGGCCGTCGAACCGCGGGTCGCGGACCGCGGCGGCGCGCAGGGCCGTCTCCGGGTCGATCAACACCGGACCATGCTGCCGGCGGGCGGGCCCCCGGTCTGGCGAGAAAGAGACATCAGCCTCGATTTCCCGGAGAACGGCACGGGGACCTGCCCGGCTGGGCAGGTCCCCGTGTTGTCGTCCTGTCACGCCGCGGGCGAACCGCGGTCGTGCGAGCGGTCAGGAGACCGCCTGCACCACCACGTCACCCGAGCCGACGAGCACACCGGTGTCGGTGCGCACCTCGACGTTGCCCAGCAGCACGCGGCCCGCGGCGGGTGCCGCGTTCGCGGTCAGCGTGCCCGGCACCGTCCACGACCCGTTCGCCGGGCGCGAGGCGTTGGCGTCGGTGATGGACAGCGACCCGAACGCCGGGTTGGTGAACACGTCGAGGTAGTCGTAGGTCGTGGTGCCCGCGGGCACCGCGTAGCCGTCGACCACCGCGATGTAGGTGGCCGCCGCCGGGTTGGCGAGCACGACCTCCTCCTCCGAGTCACCGTCGGCGGACTGCCCGACCAGGGCGCACGAGGTGGTGCACCGGTAGACCGACAGGTCCAGGTCGGCGCCGATGTCGGAGGTGTTGCCGATGCGCACCCGCAGCGCGGTCGAGCCCGCGGTCACGACGAACCGGAACTGCTTGGACTCGCCGTCGCCGATCGACTTCTGCTCCTTGAGCGCGCTGCCCAGGTTGGTGCCCGAGGCCTTGCCGGTGAACGGCCCGAAGACGTTCTTCAGCGTGTAGCTGCGGCTCACCGGGGTGCCCGTGGCGGCGGTCGGGATGACGTCCGGGTTCGGCGAGACGGTCGCGCCGAGCACCGAGGCGGTCAGCGCGAACGGCGCCTTGGCGGCGTCGGAGGTGCGGCGGGCCTCCACCACGACCTCCCACACCCCGGCCATCGGGTTGGACACCGTGCGGCTGGTCGGCGAACCGAGGTCGCACCCGGCCACCGGCGGGTTGTAGCAGTTCGGCGTGGCGTTGTCCTCAAGGGCGACGCCGTAGGGGTGGAAGCGCAGGAAGCGGATCTGGCCCGCGCCCGCGGTGGTGCCGCCGCCCTGCAGGTCGACCTTGAACGCCGGGGTGTTCGGCGCGATCCGGTAGAAGAACGACTGCACCTGGTTGCGGCCGATCTCCCCGCCCTTGCGGATGGTGTAGCCGTTGGCCGCGGTGAAGTCGTCCGCCGCGATCACGGTGTTGAGGGTCTGCGCGTCGACCGCGGAGGTCAGCGGGCTGTCCAGGTTCAGGATCGCGGAGTGGATGCCGGTGCTGCCCGGCGACACCGCGACCGGGAACTTGACCGGGCTGTTGAGCGGCAGGGTGACCTTGTTCGCCGAGGAGAACGTGCCGTCGTTGCCGACCCAGTCCACCTTGTAGGTCACCGGCGCGGCCGACCCGCTGGTGCGGGTGAGGGTGTAGGTGCGGGTGTAGGTCGTGCCCGCCTTGACGCCCTCGCGGTCGTAGATGCCGGTGCCGATGCCCGGGGTCTTGAGGAAGCCCGACAGCACCGTGTTGACCGGGACGGTCGCGGTGATCTGCACGTCGGACGGGTTCTTCTTCAGCAGGTTCCACGCCTTGCGCACGTCGATCAGGCCGTTGCCCTGCTCGTAGGCGCCCAGGCCGCTGATGAACCGGGCGGTGGAGTAGAACGACGAGCGGATCTGCGCGGCGGTGTGCGAGATGCCCTGCGCCTTGGCCGCGGAGACCAGCAGCGCGCCCGCGCCCGCGGCCTGCGGGGAGGCCATCGAGGTGCCGTTGAGCATCGCGTAGCCCGGGGGCAGGGAGTAGGTGCCCGCCAGCGGGGCGCCCGCCATCCAGGTCGGGATCGTCGAGATCGCCGAGCCCGGGGCCACCACGTTCGGCTTGAAGCCGCCGTCCTCGCGCGGGCCGCGCGAGGAGAAGCCGTGCAGGCTCTCGCTGACGCCCAGGTCGGAGCCGTAGTTCGAGCGCCAGGTCTCCTTGGTGATCGAGGAGCCCACGGAGACGACCTTGGTGGCCACCGACGGGTCGCCCACGGTGTTCGCGCCCGCGCCCTCGTTGCCCGCGGAGATGAACATCTGGACGTTGTAGGTGTCGATCAGGCGGTCGTAGAGCTCAGCGCGCGCGTTGTTCGCGTCGTTGAGCGCCGGGAGGCCGCCGATGGACATGTTGATCACGTCGACCTTCGCCACCGACGCGGCGTAGATCATGCCTTCGAGCAGGGCGTGGTTGGTGCAGCCGGTGATCCACAGGCAGACCCGGACCGAGACCAGCTTGGCGCCGGGCGCCGCGCCGGACATGGTGCCGCCGAAGAGCCGGTTGCCCGCGACGATGCCCGCCACGTGCGAGCCGTGCTCGCCGGAGACGATGCCGATGTTGACCGCCTGGTTGGCCGGGTCGGTCTGCACGACGAACGGCTGGCGCTCGGCGACCGGGGTCGCCGGGTTGTCCACGCCGAAGTAGCCGATGTCGTACTTGACCTTGTAGTCGGTCATCGGCTTCTCGTCGGTCCAGCTGCCGTCCTGGTCGGTGTCGACCCAGACCGTGCTGGTGGTGACGTTCCACAGCACGCCGAAGGTGCCCTTGGAGCCCGCCGGGTTGCCGTCGCGGTTGATGTCGTTGCCCGACTCGCCCGCCAGCCGGGGGTCGCGCTCGTCGAGCGTGCCGGTGCGCAGGTCACCGGTCTCGTTCGGCATGCCCACCGCGGCGCCCGTGGTCTTCGTGGTCATCAGCAGCCACGTCGGGTCGTCGTCGTTGTTGGCCGTGCCGGTGAAGCTCGGGTCGGTGTAGGTGACCCAGTCGGTGATCTTGCGCTCGCCGGTGCTGGTGGTGTTCAGCGACGGGTGGTCGAGCGCCACACCGGAGTCGATGATGCCGACGGTGGTGCCGCGGCCGTCCCAGGTGGGGTGGTCGTTGACGAACTGGGCGGCGTTGGTGTCGCCCGTCGGCATGTAGGGGTTCACCCGGGGCGTCGAGGCCGTCGGCGGCGCCTGCGGCGTCGGGTCGGCCATGCCCTCCGGCGAGGGGTCGGGCAGCGGGACGTTCTCGTCGAGGTCGAGCGCGCTCACGCCGGGCAGCTTGGCGATCTTCTTGACCTGGTCGGTCGGCACCTCGGCGCGGACGTAGCCGATGTCGTCCTTGCGGTACTCGACCTTGGCACCCGCCTTGGACAGCTCGTCGACCTTGGCGGCGGCGTCGCCCTCGCTGGTGCTGATGAGGACCTTGACGGTCTTCTCGCCGGCCTGCTGGGCCTTGTTCAGCAGTTCGAGGTCGTGCTTGCCGATGCCCTGGCCGTCGTCGGCCGAGGGGGCCGGGTTCGGCGCGGCGCTCGCGGTCGGACCGGTCGCCAGGACGACGCTGGCCAGCGCCGTGCTGAACGCCACGCCGAGCGCGATCCGGCGCCGCCGCCGTTCGGGTTGGATCATCCCACTTCCTTCTTCCTCAGCGGGTGGGTGGCGCGCGCCTGACACGGGTCAGCGGCAGGGCGCTCACGGAGTGTTGTTCGGCGGGGATGCGATGACTAGCGTCCATTTGGGCTAATCCCACCGGGGCTTTACGCCACTTCACCCACGTAGGGTAACGACATCGCTGGTCATGGCCTCGGCGTTACCAGGCGAACGGGCGCTTCCGTGCGGATGTACGGCCCACGAGACGCGACGATCAGTGACCAGAACTGGGAACGGTGTTGGTAACTTTTCGGCTCGCCGGGCGGCGCGCGGGCCCGCCGGGGCCGGTCCGTAGACTGTTGACCCGTGAGCTTGACCCTCGGCATCGTCGGCCTGCCCAACGTCGGCAAGTCCACCCTGTTCAACGCCCTGACGAACAACGACGTGCTCGCCGCGAACTACCCGTTCGCCACCATCGAGCCCAACGTCGGCATCGTCGCGCTGCCCGACCCCCGCCTGGACCGGCTCGCCGAGCTGTTCCACAGCGAGAAGGTGGTCCCCGCGACGGTGTCCTTCGTCGACATCGCGGGCATCGTCAAGGGCGCGGCCGAGGGCGCGGGCCTGGGCAACAAGTTCCTCGCCAACATCCGCGAGGCCAACGCCATCTGCCAGGTCATCCGCGTGTTCGACGACCCCGACGTCGTCCACGTCGACGGCAAGGTCGACCCGCTCGCCGACATCGAGACGATCAACACCGAGCTGATCCTGGCCGACCTGCAGACCCTGGAGAAGGCGCTGCCGCGGCTGGAGAAGGAGGCCAGGACCCGCAAGGAGGCCCGGCCCGCCCTGGAGGCCGCCACCGCCGCCAAGGACATCCTCGACTCCGGCCGCACCCTGTTCTCCGCGGGCGTCGACACCGCCCCGCTGCGCGAGCTGTCGCTGCTCACCACCAAGCCGTTCCTCTACGTCTTCAACGCCGACGAGTCCATCCTCACCGACGACGAGCGCGTCGCCACCCTCGCCAAGCTCGTCGCCCCCGCCGACGCCGTCTTCCTCGACGCCAAGGTCGAGTCCGAGCTCATCGAACTCGACGACGAGTCCAAGCGCGAACTCCTGGAGTCCGTCGGCCAGACCGAACCCGGCCTCAACGCCCTCGCCCGCGCGGGCTTCCACACCCTCGGCCTCCAGACCTACCTCACCGCGGGCCCCAAGGAGGCGCGCGCCTGGACCATCCCCCAGGGCGCCACCGCCCCCCAGGCCGCGGGCGTCATCCACTCCGACTTCGAGCGCGGCTTCATCAAGGCCGAGATCGTCTCCTACGCCGACCTCGTCGAAGCGGGCTCCATGCCCGCCGCCAAGGCCGCGGGCAAGGTCCGCATCGAGGGCAAGGACTACACCATGTCCGACGGCGACGTCGTCGAGTTCCGCTTCAACGTCTGAGGTCGATCGGTTCCAGGGCGGGCGGTTCGGTGGTGTGCACCCGCACCTCCCCCCAGTCCCCGGTCAGGTGCCAGTGGGTCGGGTGGCGGGTCATGGTGTCGATGTTGCCGTGGTCCGCTTCCCCGGACGCGTCGGTGTAGGTGGCGCCCGTCCGGGAGATCCACTCGACGCGGGTGCAGGCGCGGAAGGTCAGGTGCGCTCCGACGTAGCAGTGCTGCTCGCCGGGGTGGGGCGGGTGCCAGTCGGGGTGTTCGGGGGTGAGCACGGCGTCCAACCGGAAGCGGAGCACGCCGGGGGTCTCCTCGATGCCGAGAACGAAGCTGTCCTCCAGGTAGACGTCCAGGTCAGCGGCTTCGTGGTACGGGATCACGGGGCGTCTCCGCTCGTCAGGCGGTGTCGAGGTCCGACGGGGGCCTTGTCGCGCGTTCAGGGTCACGGTGGGGGTCACCTGGTTGGCGGTTGTTGCAGCGGGTAACGGACGTGGGCTGATGAGCGGGTATTTCGGTGCGACCCTGTACGCATGGTGACCGATGGGCTCGTGGTGGTGTTCGAGCGGCATGTGCGGCGGGGGATCTCGGCGTTGACCGCGATCGGGTACACGCCTCGGACGTTCATCCACCTGGTCGAGGAGCACGGGGCGGTGGGGGCCACCCGGCGGCTGGTGCTGGACCCGGCGCCGTCGTACGGGTTGTGGCGGTTGATGGAGCTGGGGCAGATCGGGCGGAGCGTGGAGCTGGCGACGTTGTTCCCGTGGTACGAGCCGCTGTTCGACGACGTGGTGCGGGACGCGGCGTGGCGGAAGTTGGAGTTGCTGGGGGTGGACGTGCCCGCCGTGGTGGCGCTGGGGGAGGACCCGCTGCTCGCGGGGGCTTAGGCGCACTGCCCACCACCCCGCGCCAACCCTCCGCGGGGTCTCGTGACCGGGGGCGGGCCAGGGCCTACATCACGTCGAGGATGCCGTCGATCTCGGTGGCCAGGGTGACGTCCAGCTGGGTGATGCCGCCCTCGCTGTGGGTGCTGAGGGTGAACTTCAGGGTGCGCCAGCGGATGTCGATGTCGGGGTGGTGGTCGGCGCTCTCGGCGACCTCCGCGACCCGGTTGACGACCGCGATGGCCTCTGGGAACGACTCCAGCTCGACCTCGCGGACCAGTGCGCCCTCGACCCGGCTCCAGTGCGGGAGGGTGCCGAGGGCCTTGCCCTGTTCGTGCTCGCTCAGCAGTTCCGGCATGGGTCCATGGTGCCTGGCGCGCGGGCGGCGCGCCCGGCGGCGTAGGCTCGGCGGCCAACCACGGGAGTCCGGTAGCGGCCGGGCTGAGAGGAGGGCCACCCAGCCCTCGACCGTCGATACCTGATCAGGGTCATGCCTGCGCAGGGAGGTCCTCGTGGTGCGCACGCCCACCGAGGAAGGTCCCCCATGCGCAGAGCGCTCCCCCTGCTCGCCCTGGCCGTGCTGGCCGGGTGCTCGACCGGGCCCGCCCAGGCCGAGCACACCGTGGTGCTGGTCGCCCACGACTCGTTCACCGTCGACCAGGCCGTGCTGGACGCGTTCAAGTCCCGCAGCGGCATCACCGTCGACGTGCGCAAGTCCGGGGACGCCGGGGCGCTGGCCAACCAGCTCGTGCTGACCAAGGACAACCCCGTCGGGGACCTGGCGTTCGGGGTGGACAACACCTTCGCCTCGCGCGCGCTCGACGCCGGGGTGTTCGCGGAGTACCGCAGCCCGGACGCGGGCAAGGGCCCGCAGCGCTACGCCGTGGACGACACCGGCCGGTTGACCGCGGTCGACGTGGGCGACGTGTGCGTCAACGTCGACAACGCGCTGCCGAACCCGCCGAAGACCTTCGACGACCTGGCCAAGCCCGAGTACAAGGACAAGCTGGTCGTCGAGGACCCGGCCACCTCCTCGCCGGGGCTGGCGTTCCTGCTGGGCACCGTCGCGCACTTCGGGGAGGACGGGTGGCGCGACTACTGGGGCAAGCTCAAGGCCAACGGGGTCAAGGTCGTCAGCGGCTGGGAGGAGGCCTACACCCAGGACTTCTCCGGCTCCTCGGGCAAGGGCCCGCGCCCGATCGTGGTCTCCTACGCCTCGTCGCCGTCGGCCGAGGTGGGCGAGGACGGCAAGCCGCGCACCTCCGCCCTGCTGGACACCTGCTTCCGGCAGGTCGAGTACGCGGGGGTGCTGTCGGGGGCGAAGAACCCCGATGACGCGCGCAAGGTGCTCGACTTCCTGATCTCGGAGGACTTCCAGAAGACCGTGCCGGAGTCGATGTACGTCTACCCCGCGCGCGAGGGCGTGGCCCTGCCCGGGTCGTGGGCGACTGCGGCGCCGCTGCCGGACAAGCCCGCGACGCTGCCGGCGGCCGACATCGCGGCCAACCGCCAGCGGTGGATCGAGCAGTGGCGCGACACCGCGGGCTGACCGCCGGGGTCGCCCTGGCGGCCGTCCCGCTGGCGTTCCTCGCGGTCTTCTTCGCCTGGCCCGTGGCCGCCATCGTGCGGCTGGGGGTCGGGCAGGGCGGGGTCGGCGACGCCCTGGTCGACGGTGACACCTGGGGCCTGGTCGGGTTCACCCTGGCGCAGGCGGCCGCGTCCACCCTGGTCGCGGTGGCGGCCGGGCTGCCGGTGGCGTTCCTGCTGGCCAGGGTGCCCGGCAGCGGGGTCGTGCGGGCGGCGGTGCTGGTCCCGTTCGTGCTGCCGACGGTGGTGGTCGGGCTCGCGTTCAAGGCGCTGCTGCCCGGCGGCGGGCCGGTGGCGATCGTGCTGGCGAACGCGTTCTTCAACGTCGCCGTCGTGGCCCGCACGGTCGGCGGGCTGTGGGCGCACCTGGACCGTCGGGCGGAGGAGGCCGCGCGCTCGCTCGGGGCGTCGCGGTTGCGCGCCTTCACCTCCGTCACTCTCCCCGCGCTGACCCCGGCCCTCGGGTCCGCCGCGGCGATCGTGTTCCTGTTCTGCGCCACCAGCTTCGGTGTCGTGCTGCTGCTGGGTGGTTCGGACTACCGCACGCTGGAGACGGAGATCTACCTGCGGACGGTGGAGCTGCTGGACCTGCCGGGGGCCGCCGCGCTGTCCCTGGTGCAGTTCGTCGCGGTCGTCTCCGTCCTGGTGATCGGCGCGGTGGCGCGCCGCAAGCGCGAAGGCGCCCTGCGGCTCAGGGGACGCGTCGAGGCACTGCGACGGCCGGTGGGTGGTGAGTGGTTCGCCGCTGCCGCGGGGTACGCGGTGGTCGCGCTGCTGGCGATCCCGATCGTGACGCTGGTGCTGCGGTCGTTCGAGGGCGGCTTCGCTGGCTACCGCGCGTTGAGCGGCACCGGCTACCGCGGCTCGTTGTCGGTCACGGGGTTCGAGGCGGCGCTCAACTCCGTCCGCGTCGCCACCGACGCCACCCTGCTCGCGCTGCTGCTGGGCGTGTCCGCGTCGGTCGCCTTGGTGGTGCTGGGCCGCAGTCGCGTGCGCCCGGGGGTGGTGGAGTCGCTGGACACCGCGCTGATGCTGCCGCTGGGCGTCTCGGCGGTGACGGTCGGCTTCGGCTACCTGGTCACCCTCGACGCCCTGCCCGGCGACCTGCGCACGTCCGGGGCGCTCGTGCCCCTCGCCCAAGCGCTCGTGGTGGCCCCGCTGGTGGTCCGCACCCTGCTGCCGGTGCTGCGGTCGGTGGACGAGCGGCTGCGGCAGGCGGCGGCCTCGCTCGGCGCCGGGCCGTGGCGGGTGTGGCGGGAGGTCGACATCCCGCTGGCGGGCCGCTCGCTGCTGGCCGCGGCGGCGTTCGGCTACGTGGTGGCGCTGGGCGAGTTCGGCGCGACGAGCTTCCTGGTGCGCCCGGACACCGCGACCCTGCCGGTGGTGGTCGGCAGGCTGGTGGGCAGGCCGGGGGAGCTGAACAACCAGATGGCCTACGCGGCCTGCACGCTGCTCATGCTGGTCACGGTGGCCATCGCGCTGCTGGTGGAGCGCCTGCGGGTGCGCGGAGTGGGGGAGTTCTGATGCTGTCGGTGGCGGGGGTCTCGGTGCGCTACGGCCCGCTGGCTGCGGTGTCCGACGTGGACCTGCGGGTCGACGACGGCGAGGTGGTGGCGCTGCTGGGCCCGTCCGGCTGCGGCAAGTCCACCCTGCTGCGCGCGGTGGCGGGCCTGGAGCCGCTGACCGCCGGGTCGGTGCGCTGGGACGGCGCCGACCTGGCCGGGGTGCCCGTGCACCGGCGCGGGTTCGGCCTGGTCTTCCAGGACGGTCAGCTCTTCCCGCACCGCGACGTGGCGGGCAACGTCGCCTTCGGCCTGCGTATGGCGGGCGTCCCCCGCCCCCGCCGCGACGAGCGCGTCGCCGAGCTGCTGGACCTGGTCGGCCTGGCGGGCTACGGCGGCCGCCGCGTCTCCCAGCTCTCCGGCGGCGAGGCCCAGCGGGTCGCCCTGGCCCGCGCGCTGGCCCCCGAACCGCGCCTGCTGCTCCTCGACGAACCCCTCTCGGCCCTCGACCGCGCGCTGCGCGAGCACCTGGCGGTCGACCTGGCCAGGGTGCTGCGGGTGGCGGGCACCTCCGCCCTCGTCGTCACCCACGACCACGACGAGGCCTTCACCCTGGCCGACCGGGTGGCCCTGATGCGCGCAGGCCGCATCCGCCAGGTCGGCGCCCCCGCCCAGGTCTGGGCCCACCCCGCCGACCCCGAGACGGCCCACTTCCTCGGCTGCTCCACCGTCCTGCCCGCCGACCGCCTCCACCTCTTCGGCGACGTCCCCTGGCACGGCGACGTCGGCCTGCGCACCTCCGCCCTGCGCGTCGCCCCGGACGGCGTCCCGGCCCGCGTCCTGACCACCGTCCACCGCCGCGACCACGTCCTCCTGTCCGTCGCCATCGACGGCCTGGGCAACGTCGACGCCACCGCGGCCATCACCGACCAGGTGGCGGTGGGCACCACCGTGTCGGTCCGCCTCAACCCCGAAGGCGTGGCCCCCGTCGGCTAGAACCCCCGTCACCCCAAAGAACGCGCCCACCCCCACAAGCCGAACCCGGACAGCATTGCGGGGGAAGGGCGACCACCCCAGGAAGCCGAGCCCGGGCAGCGGGCCCTGCCCGGTTGGGTGGATTCGCTTGGTCGGGGGAGGCGATCATGTGCTACCCAACGGGACGGGCGGGCGTCTTTTCAGCCCGCCTTTTCCCCGCCCGCAGCACATGATCGCCGTAGGGGCCCCCGACCAAGCGGATCCACCCAACCGGGCCACCCACCCAAACCCCCGAACCCCCCGGCAAAACCGAGCGGAACCCACTCAACCGGGCCCCACCTGACAGCCCCCAGCGACGTCACCCGTCGCGCGTCAAGGTCCGCGAGAGCGCGATCGAGTACCCGATGACGATGTAGCACGCCGCCCGCAGCAGCCCCGTCCCCAGGGTGTCCCACGGCACCGGGTCCTGGACGACGGCGGCGATGCCCTGCCAGCTGGTCGTGATCAGCGCCGGGGTCAGCCAGTCCAGCGCCGGGATCACGCTGAGCACCCCGGACACGATGACCACGCCCAGGCTCACCACGACGACGACCAGCGGGTGCTCGGTCCAGGCGGACATGGCCAGCGCGACCGCGGCCACCGCCCAGACCTGCACCGTCACCAGCAGCACGGTCAGCAGCACCCGGCCCAGGCCGTCGAGGAACGGCAGGGTGGTGCCCGAGGTGGTGATCATCCCGTCGCCGCCGAGCAGGATGAGCCCGGTGATCGTGCCGGTGACGGCCATCAGCGCGACCGCGAGCAGCGACACCGCCGCCACCCCGAACGCCTTGACCGCCACCAGCCGGGCGCGGCCGACCGGCGCCACCAGCAGCCCGCGCAGGGTGCCGTGCGCGGCCTCGCCCGCGAGCGCGTCGGCGGCCAGCATCGCCCCGGTGAGCGGCAGCAGCATGGCCATCGCCATCGTCAGCGCGAAGATCGGCAGCAGCAGGCCGTTGCCCGCGGCCAGCGAGGCCAGCACGTCGCCGCCCAGCTCGCCGGGCCCGTCGGCGGTGGCGATCGCGATGCCGATGCCCGCGACCACCGGGACCAGGGCGAGCAGCCCCAGCCCGACGAGGGTGCGCGGGCGGCGCAGCACCATCCGCAGCTCCGAGCGCAGCAGCCGCCCGAGCGGCGCCCTCGTCGCCCGCCGCAGCGGTACCTGCGCGGTCGTGGCGGTCATGACGCCTCCTGGGGGACGAGCAGCTCGGCGACGTCGGCGTCGACGGCGTCCTCGGTGAGCCGGGCGAACAGGTCCTCCAGGCCGGTGCGCTGCCTGCGCACCTCGTGGACCGGCACGCCCGCGCGCACCAGGACCTCGACGACCTCGGGCGCGGTGGTGGCGGAGATGTCGACGCGCAGGCCGTCGGCGACCTCGCGGGCCGGGATGCGCCGGTCGCGCAGGGCGTCCACGGCGGCGACCACCTCGGGGGTGGCCACCAGCAGGGTGGCGCTGCCCGCGTCGAGCAGGTCGCGCAGCTCGCCCTGGGCCACGACCGTGCCCTGGTTGAGCACGGCGACGTGGGTGCAGGTGGCCTCCACCTCGGCCAGCAGGTGCGAGGAGACGATCACGGTGGTGCCCGCGGCGTGCAGGTCGGCCATGATCGTGCGGATCTCCCGGGTGCCCGCCGGGTCCAGGCCGTTGGTCGGCTCGTCGAGCACGACCAGCTTGCGCGGCACGAGCAGCGCCGCGGCGAGGCCGAGCCGCTGCTTCATGCCCAGCGAGTACCCCCGGTAGCGGCGGGTGGCCGCGTGCGACAGGCCGACCCGCTCCAGGGCCTCGCCCACCGCGGCGGGGATGCGCGCGGTCGGCAGGTGCGGTTCGGCGGCCGCGACCCGCAGCAGGTTCTCCCGGCCGGACAGGAACGGGTGGAACCCCGGCCCCTCGACCAGGGCGCCCACCTCGGGCAGCGCCTCGGCCGCCCCGCCGGGCAGCGGGTGGCCCAGCAGCTCCACCTCGCCCGCCGTGGGCACGACGAGGCCGAGCAGCATCCGGATGGTGGTGGTCTTGCCGGAGCCGTTGGGGCCGAGCATCCCCAGCACCGCCCCCGCGGGCACCTCCAGGTCCACGTTGTCTACCGCGACGGTGCCGCGGTAGACCTTGCGCAGCCCGGTGGTGCGCGCGGCGGGCGGGGCGGCCGCGGTGTGACCCGCGACCGCCCGCTCGGTCGTCCCGCTCACTTCGCCCCGAGGGCGTCGACCAGGACCTGCTGCGGCACGGCGCCCAGCGCCACGCGGCCGTCCTCGGCCACCAGCGCGGTGCCGACCTTGGTGGTGATGACCCAGCCGGTGCCGAAGGCGCCCGAGACCGGCTTGCCGAACTGCTTGACCAGCTCCAGCGCGCTGGTCGCGCCGCCGCGCTGGCCCCGGCCCTCGGCCTTGCCCTCGGTCTTGCCCTCCGCCTTGCCCTCGACCTTGGCGTTGAGCAGGTCCTGGGGCACGGTGCCGATCAGCACGGTGTCCCAGCCCTGGCCGACGGTCTTCGGCTTCAGCGCGGCGAGGAAGTCGCGCTGCTGCGCCTGCGAGGGCCGGTGCTCGGCCGCCTTGGCGTTGCCGTCGGTGACCTGGGCGCCCGCGGGCGGGGTGAAGCTGAACAGCGACTCGTCCTGGGCGCCCGGCTCGAACTCGGAGAACCCGACGCTGAGCACCGGCTCGGCGGTGCCGTTGGCCAGCACCTCCAGCCGCAGCGGCAGCCGGGTCTCGGAGTCCACCGCCACCCGCACCTCGCGCAGCAGCGTGCGCTCGGTGGGCTTGGGGGTGAGCACCAGCTGGTAGGCGGGCCGGTCGGCCACCACCGCCGTGCCGTCCACCGCGATGGTGGAGTCGGCCTGCATGGTGGTCACCAGCTCCTTGGCGACCCCGGCCGGGTCGGCCAGCTCGGCGTCGGTGCCCAGGTCGCGCTCGGTGCCGGTGAACTTGACCACCGACCGCTCGCCCGCGTCCCACACCCAGGTGGTCGCGCCGTCGTGCACGACGGTCTTCGCACCGCTGCCGTCGTCGAGCTGCACCCTGGCCCGGTCCTGGCCGTCGGTGAAGACCCGCGCGGTCTCCCCGCCCGTCGGCAGCCCCGGCAGCGGCAGCCCGAGGTCCTGGCTGAACGTGAGGCTGCCCGACAGCGCGGGCACGTGGCTGGTCAGCACCGACTGGACCAGCGCCTCAGCGGTGATGTCCGGCAGTGCGGGCGGGGCCTCGTCGGCCCCCGCGGGCGCGGCCAGCAGCACCAGCCCGACCACCCCGGCGGTGGTGCCCACCGCCGCCACCGACAGCGCTGTCCTCTTGGTGTTCATCCGTGCCATCTCCCCTCCGTCGTTCTCTCCCTGTTCGGGGCCACCCGGTGTGCCGACCGGGCCGCCCCGCACCGAGGACACTGCTCCCCCGGAGCTGAGATGGCACTGAGAGCGCGCCCGCGCCTGAGAGACCGCTGAGAGCGCGGGCGCGCGCGGGCCCGCTGCGGCCATGATGGCAGGCGTGAAGCCTCGGGTGCTGGTGGTCGACGACGAGCTCGGCGTGCGCCGGGCCCTGCAGCGCGGGCTGACCGCGGAGGGCATGGACGTGATGGCCGCCGGGGACGGCCCCTCGGCCCTGCGGATGGCCCTGACCGGCGCGTTCGACGTGGTCCTGCTCGACATCATGCTGCCCGGCCTGTCCGGCTACCGGGTGCTGGAGAAGCTGCGCGCCGAGGGCGTGCGCACCCCGGTGCTGCTGGTCTCGGCCAAGGACGGCGAGGTCGACCAGGCCGACGGGCTCGACCTGGGCGCCGACGGCTACCTGGTCAAGCCGTTCTCCTTCGTGGTGCTGGTGGCCCAGGTCCGCGCGGTGCTGCGGCGCGGCGCCGAGGACTCCGGGCGCAGGCTGCGGCTGGGCGCCCTGGTGGTCGACCGGGGCACCCGCGAGGTCAGCTTCGACGGCGAGCCGGTGGCGCTGAGCCCCCGCGAGTTCGCCGTGCTCGACACCCTGGCGGGCCGGGCGGGCTCGGTGGTCACCAAGGACGAACTGCTGCGCGCGGTGTGGGGCGACGAGCAGGCCGCCACCCGCAACGCCGTGGAGGTCTACGTCGGCTACCTGCGCCGCAAGCTCGACGCGGTGGGCGCCGACGGCATCGTGCGCACCGTGCGCGGCCACGGCTACCTGGCCTCCACCGCCGAGATCGACGCCGCGCTCGACGCGCCCCGCCGCTGACCCCGTGGGCACCACCCGGGGCCGCCCGCTGGCCCGCCGCATCACCGCCGTCGCCACCGCGGTCACCCTGGTCGTGCTGATCGGGTTGGCCCTGGTCAGCTCGCGCGCGATCGGGTCGCTGCTGGTCGGCAGCGCGGACGAGGAGCTGACCCCGGCCCTGGGCGCGGCCGTCGCCGCCGTGGCCGCGGGCGACCCCGTCGCCTCGCCGTCGCCCAACACCCAGGTGCGCGTCCTGGACACCTCGGGCACCCCGGTCGACGCGGGCCCGGCGCCCCTGCTGTCCCCGGCCGACGTCCGCGTGCTCAAGGCGGGCCAACCCGTCCTGCGCACCCAGGACGCCCCGCCCGCCCGCTGGCTCGGCACCGTCGCCACGGCCCCGGACGGCGCCCAGCGCCTCGTCGTCGTCGGCACCGGGTTGGCGGGTTACGCCTCCGCGCAGGAGGTGGCCCTGCGCTGGCTCGTCGTCGCCGCCCTGGTCGCCGCCGCCGCGGTCGCCCTCGCCACCTGGGCGGCCGTCCGCTCCGCGCTGCGCCCGGTGGCCAAGCTCCGCGCCGCGGTGTCCCGGCTGGGCACCGGCCAGCGCCTGCCCCTGCCCGAGCCCCGGGAGCTGCGCACCCTCGCGGGCGCCATGAACGACCTGCTCGACCGCCGCGACGAGGCCGCCGACCGCCTCCGCCGCTTCACCGGCGACGCCGCCCACGAGCTGCGCAACCCGGTCGCCTCCATCCGCGTCCAGGCCGAGGTCGCCGTCGCCCACCCCGACCCGGACCTGGCCCAGGAGGTCCTCGCCGAGGTCGCCCAGGAGTCCCAGCGCCTGTCCGCCCTCGTCGACGGCCTGCTCACCCTCGCCCGCTCCGACGCGGGCGAACTCCCCGCCGCCACCGCCGTCGACCTCTCGGTCGCCGCCGCCGACGCCGCCACCCGCTGCCAGGTCCCGGACGGACCCGCGATCGTCGTGCACCACCCGCCCGCCGCCTGCTGGGTCTACGCCGCCCCCTCCGAGATCGACCTGGTCCTGGACAACCTGCTGCGCAACGCCGTCCGCTACGCGCGCGCCCAGGTCACCCTGACCGTCCTGGCCGTCGGCCGCACCGCCCGCGTCGTGGTGGACGACGACGGGCACGGCATCGCGGAGCAGCACCGCGGCAAGGTCTTCGACCGCTTCTACCGCGTGGAGGACGACCGCGCCCGCAGCTCCGGCGGGACCGGCCTGGGCCTGGCCCTGGTGGCGGAGGTGGTGCGCAGGCGCGGGGGAGCCGTGCGGGTGGGCGAGTCCCCGGAGGGCGGCGCCCGCTTCCAGGTCACCTGGCGCGTCGCCTCGGTGTGAGTGCTCGCAGGGATTCCGGGGTCCCGCGGTCCGTCCCACCACCCAGCCGAGTTGTCCACAGCCCTGATGCGAGGGTCGAGTTCCGTCGCTCCCCGCCGGTAACGTTGAAAACAGGGGTCCCCTTGCCCGGGTGACCCCCGCGCCAGCGTGGGTTCGTGGGGTCTGGGCAGTGGCGAAAGGCGACCGTCCACCCGGTCGGGCCCACAGCGCAACCCCCCGAACCCCGGCGAAGCCATGCCGGCCCAGCACCCGAGGAAGCAGATGATCGTCGTAGCGGCAGCCATCGTCCGGGATGGGCGGGTCTTGGCCCAGCAGCGCGCCTACCCCGCTGACGTGGCGGGTCTGTGGGAGTTCCCCGGCGGCCGGGTCGAGGCGGGTGAGTCCGAAGTGGACGCGGTGGTGCGGGAGTGCCGGGAGGAGCTGGGCATCACCGTCCACGTGGGAGGGTTCCTCGCCGCCGCGCCCCTGGCCCCCGGCAAGCAGCTGCGGCTCTACGCCGCCACCACCCGGGACGACCCCCGGCCCGTCGAGCACCGGGACCTCCGCTGGGTCGGCGCGGCGGAGCTCGACGGGGTCGACTGGATCGCCGCGGACCGGGACCTGCTGCCAGGGGTGCGCGCGCTCCTCTGACAGCAGGTCCGGTGGCGGTGCCCTTCAGCCCACGCCCGCCAGCCGCAGGGCCGCGTCCAGGCGGTGCGCGGCGCGCTCGGCCGCTCGGGCCGCGCCCGCCTTGCGGATCGCGTCCAGCTCGGCGGGGTCGGACAGGAGGTGGAGCGCGCGCTCGCGGACGGGGGTGAGCTCCGCGATCAGGGCGTCGGCGACGGCGTCCTTCAGCGTGCCGCAGTCCGGGAAGCGGGTGGCCGCCTCCCACGGGTCCTCGCCGGTGCAGGCGGCGAGGACCTCCAGGAGGTTGGCGACGGCCGGGCGGGTGTCGGGGGCGTAGGTGACGTTGGTGCCGGAGTCGGTGCGGGCCCGGCGGACCTTGCGGCGGATGAGGTCGGGGGTGTCGAGGACGAAGACCGTGCCCGCCGCGTCGGGGGCGGACTTGGACATCTTGCGGGTGGGGTCGGTGAGGTCGCGGACGCGGGCGGCGGTGCGGGGCAGGACGGCCCTGGGGACGGTGAAGACCTCCCCGTGGGCGGAGTTGAAGCGGCGGGCGAGGTCCCTGGCCAGCTCGACGTGCTGGCGCTGGTCCTCGCCAACGGGGACCTCGTCGGCGCCCTGGAGCAGGATGTCGGCGGCCATGAGCACCGGGTAGGTGAGCAGGCCCAGGCGCACCCCGGCCCGGCCGTCGCCCTTCTGCTTGAACTGGGTCATCCTGGCGGCCTCGCCGTAGGTGCAGGTGCACTCCAGCACCCAGGTCAGCGCGCCCAGCTCGCGCACCAGGTCGCTCTGCACGAACACCCGGTCGGGGTCGATGCCGGTGGCCACCAGCACCGCCAGCATCTCCGCGGTCAGGGCGCGCAGCCTGGCCGGGTTGTACGGCAGCGTCATCGCGTGCAGGTCGCTGACGAAGTACAGGTCGTCGTCGGCGCCCTCGGCCGCCCAGCGGCGGGTGGCGCCCAGGTGGTTGCCGATGTGGGCGCGGGCGGACGGGGTGATCGCCGAGAGGCGGGTCACGGGGGTCTCCTCGGGGGTTCGGGCCCCGCCCGGGAGACGTGCGCGTGGAACTCAGGCCGCCCGGGTCGGGGCGGCCTGCCGGTGTCAGAGCACCAGCGAAGGGGGCCGCCTCAAGGCGGCCCACCAGGTGCTGGTGCGCAAGGTCACGCGGGCAGCCTAGCCGGGATCAGGCCGCCTTGGCGAACTCGGCCTTGACCTGCTTCAACGCCGTCAGCGGGCACTTCTTGCACCGCGACTTCGACCGGCAGCACTTCTTCTTCACCTTGCCCTTGCCGATGAGCAGCCGCACCGCCTCGGCGGGCGACGACGCCGAGGTCACGGCCTTGGCGACGGCCTTGCCGCCGGACTTGTTCCCGGACTTCTTCCCCACGGCGGTGGCCTCCTGGCGCAGCGCTGAACCCTGGTGGTCAGGTTAGGTTAACCTGCCCTGCACCTGGCGTGGTCCTGCTCACACCGGGTGGTCGCGTACGCTGGATCAGCCAGTAGCAGTCTGCGCGGACACACCGACCGGGCTGCGCCGGGCGCCCCTCCCAGCCAGAGCAGTCAGCGCGGACGAGCGGCGGGCCGCCCTCCACACCCCAGAAGGAACCAGGAGCACGCGCGTGCCCGCAGCGACCGCCACCGACACCACGACCACCAGGTCCGACCTGCGCAACGTCGCCATCGTGGCGCACGTCGACCACGGCAAGACCACCCTGGTCGACGCCATGCTCCGCCAGTCCGGCGCCTTCGAGGCGCGCGCCGAGCTCGTCGACCGGGTGATGGACTCCGGTGAGCTCGAGCGCGAGAAGGGCATCACCATCCTCGCGAAGAACACCGCCGTGCGCCGCCAGACCCCGGACGGCCCGGTCGTGATCAACGTGGTGGACACCCCCGGCCACGCCGACTTCGGCGGCGAGGTCGAGCGCGGCCTGTCCATGGTCGACGGCGTGGTGCTGCTCGTCGACGCCTCCGAGGGCCCGCTGCCGCAGACCCGCTTCGTGCTGCGCAAGGCGCTGGCCGCGGGCCTGCCCGTGGTGCTGGTCGTCAACAAGGTCGACCGCCCCGACGCCCGCATCGCCGAGGTCGTCGACGAGGCCCACGACCTGCTGCTGGAGCTGGCCTCCGAGCTCGACGACGTCGACGAGTCCGTGCTCGACCTGCCGGTGGTCTACGCCTCGGCGCGCGCGGGCCGGGCCAGCCTGACCCAGCCCGAGGACGGCGGCCTGCCCGACAGCGAGAACCTCGACCCGCTGTTCGACCTGCTGCTCGAGCGCATCCCCGCCCCGGTCGTCGACGCCGACGCCCCGCTGCGCGCCCTGGTCACCAACCTCGACGCCTCCAGCTTCCTCGGCCGCATCGCGCTGTGCCGCATCCACGCTGGCAAGCTGCGCAAGGGCCAGACCGTCGCCTGGATGCGCGAGGACGGCAGCCAGCAGAACGTGCGCATCACCGAGCTGCTGGTCACCGAGGCCCTGGAGCGGGTGCCCGCCGAGGAGGCCTCCGCCGGTGAGCTGGTCGCCATCGCGGGCATCCCGGAGATCACCATCGGCGACACCCTGGCCGACCCGGAGCACCCCGGCGCGCTGCCCCGGCTCACCGTCGACGAGCCCGCCATCTCGATGACCATCGGGGTCAACACCTCCCCGCTGGCCGGGCGCGGCGGCGGCACCAAGCTCACCGCCCGGCTGCTCAAGAACCGCCTCGACGCCGAGCTCGTCGGCAACGTCTCGGTGCGCGTGCTGCCCACCGAGCGCCCGGACGCCTGGGAGGTGCAGGGCCGCGGCGAGCTGGCCCTGGCCATCCTGGTCGAGCAGATGCGCCGCGAGGGCTTCGAGCTGACCGTGGGCAAGCCCGAGGTCGTCACCCGCACCATCGACGGCAAGCTGTGCGAGCCGTTCGAGACCCTGACCATCGACGCCCCCGAGGAGCACCTGGGCGCCATCACGCAGCTGATGGCCGCCCGCAAGGGCCGGATGGACACCATGGCGGGCCACGGCGCCGGCCGCATCCGCCTCGTGTTCACCGTCCCCTCGCGCGGCCTGATCGGCTTCCGCACCGCGTTCCTCACCGAGACCCGCGGCACCGGCATCGCCAACGCCATCTTCGAGGGCTACCACCCGTGGGCGGGCGAGATCCGCTCCCGGCACTCCGGCTCGCTGGTCGCCGACCGCCAGGGCCCGGTCACCGCCTACGCGATGCTCCAGCTCGCCGACCGCGGCACCTTCTTCGTCGAGCCCACCGCCGAGGTCTACGAGGGCATGGTCGTCGGCGAGAACCCGCGCGCCGAGGACCTCGACGTCAACGTCACCAAGGAGAAGAAGCTCACCAACATGCGCTCCTCCTCCGCCGACGTCATGGAGACCCTGGCCCGGCCGCGCAAGCTCTCGCTGGAGGAGGCGCTGGAGTTCTGCGCCAACGACGAGTGCGTCGAGGTCGCCCCGGAGGCGGTCCGGGTCCGCAAGGTCATCCTGGACGCCACCACGCGGGGACGCGCGCGCTCCCGCGAGAAGGCCCAGAACCAGGGCCGCTGACCGCGGCTCACCGGCTTGCTGCCGGGCCCGGCGTTCGCTGGGCCCGGGGCCCGGCGATCGCCGGGCCTGGCGTTGTCGGGGTGCGGGGATTTGCGTTGTGGGCCCGGTTGGGTGGATCCGCTTGGTCGGGGGCCCTACGGCGATCATGTGCTGCGGGCGGGGAAAAGGCGGGCTGAAAAGACGCCCGCCCGTCCCGTTGGGTAGCACATGATCGCCTCCCCCGACCAAGCGAATCCACCCAACCGGGCAGAGCCCGCTGTCCGGGCTCGGCTTGTGTGGGTGGGCGCCTTGGTGCCTTCTCGTGCGACCACGGCCCAGGCTGGCGCGGAGGTAGCCCGGGCAAGGGGACCCCTGTTTCAACGTTACCGGCGGGGGGCGACGGAACTCGCCCCCTGCGGAGTGGCTGTGGACAACTGGGCGGGGTGGTTGGTGGTGCCGGATTCTGGGGTGATCTGCCTTGCTCGACCTTGCCCCATGCTGGCGCGGGGGTAGCCCGGGCAAGGGGACCCCTGTTTTCAACGCTACCGGCAGGGGGCGACGAAACCGGGTCTCGGTGAAGGTGCTGTGGACAACCCGGCGGGGTGTGGACAAGCGGCGGGCCTTCTCGGTGGTCCGGAGTCCGTCCCCCGTGGTTCCGCGGTGCGCCACCGAGGTGAGGTGGGATCGGGCGCCCGGAGGTGGCTGTGCGGTGGGAGGAACCGGACAGGGGGTCGGCGCGTCATCCGTTCGGGGTAATACCCTGACGGTTCGCCGGGTGTGCTCTGGCAGCATGGCCCGGGCGTGCGCGGCTACTGGGGAGGTGGGGCGGTGCGGGGTTCGCTGTCCGGTGGGTGCGCGGTGGTCGCGGTGGTCGGGGGGTTGCTCGCGGGGTGCACCAACGCGCCGCCGCCGCCGTTGGTGACCAGCGAGGTCGTGCGGACGCAGCCCAGTTCCAAGCCCGACACCGGGGAGGCCGTGGTCGGGGTCGACAGCGTGCAGGGCGGGTACAACCCGCACAAGCTGGCCGACCAGTCGACGGTGACGACCGCGCTGGCGCAGGCCGTGCTGCCGTCGGTGTTCCGGCCGGGGCCGGACGGGGCGCTGCGGCTGGACCGGACGCTGATGACCTCGGCCGAGGTCAGCTCCGCGGAGCCCTACACCGTGGTGTACCGGGTGCGGCCGGAGGCGGCGTGGTCGGACTCGGCGCCGATCGCGGCCGAGGACTTCGTGTACCTGTGGCAGCAGCTGCGGGAGGCGCCCGGGTCGATCGACGGGGCCGGGTACCGGCTCATCTCGAACATCTCCGCGCGCGACTCCGGCCGCGAGGTCACGGTCACCTTCGCCAAGCCCTACCCGGGGTGGCGGTCGCTGTTCGCGAACCTGCTGCCCGCCCACCTGCTCAAGGACATCCCCGGCGGCTGGGCGAACGCGCTGGCGGAGAACTACCCCGTCGCGGGCGGGCCGTTCTCCGTGCGCAGCCTCGACCGCGACCGGGGGGAGGTCGTGCTGGAGCGCAACGACCGGTACTGGGCCACCCCGGCGCCGCTGGACCGGGTCGTGCTGCGCCGCGGCGACCTCGGCACCGTCACCGGGGCGCTGCGCACCGGGCACGACCAGCTCGCGCTCCTGCGCCTGGACGCCGAGGGCCTGGCGACCGTGCGGGCGCTCGAACCGGACGTCACCACCACCCAGGTGCCCAGGGCCGCCGTGGCGACCGTGCTGCTGCGCCCGGTCGGCACCGCCATGGCCGACCAGCGGGTGCGCGCGGCCGTGGCCGCCCTGCTCGACCGGCGGGCGCTGGTCGCGGCGGGCACCGGCGGCGGGCCCTCGGCGACCGCCCTGGCCGACGCGCAGGTGCTCGCCCCCAGCGCCCCCGGCTACCGGGCGACCCTGCCCGCCGGGCAGTTCGCCGCCGTCGACGCCGCCCGCTCCGCGCAGCTGCTCACCGAAGCCGGTTACGCCAAGGGGCCGGACGGGGTGTGGGCGTTCGGGGGGGCGCCGCTGGAGCTGGTGATCGCCGCCCCGCAGGGCCGGGAGGACTACCTGGACACCGCGCGCGAGCTCCAGCGGCAGCTGGCCGCGGGCGGGGTGAAGGCCACCCTGCTGACCCCCGACGCCGAGCAGCTCTACGGCGAGCTGCTGGCCCAGGAGCCCGCCACCGGTGGCACCGCCCCGGGGCAGCGGGTCGACGTCGTGGTGGCCCCCCAGCCCGCGGGCGGCGACCCCGCCTCGCTGCCGGACACCCGCTTCGGCTGCGGCACCGCCTCCGGCGACGGGTCGGTGCCCGCCGTGGTCAACCCGGCCGCCTTCTGCGACCCGGGCCTCCAGCAGACCCTCGACGGCGCGCTCACCGGCGCGACCCCGCTCGGCGACGCCCTGGCGGTGCTGGAGCCCGCGCTCTGGTCGCGACTGGTCGCCATCCCGCTCTACCAGGAGGTCGACACCCTCGTGGTGCGCCGGGAGATGACCGGGGTGAGCGCCGGGCCGCCGTTCGCAGGCCCGTTCGCCGGGTCGCCGGGCTGGCAGCGGGCCGGGGGCTGATCACTACTCTGCGTGGTCCACCTCCTGCTCAGCGTGCGGCCGAGTAACGTTCACGTTGCTCCTGGCCACTCACGTGTCACCCTTTGGTCACGATCGCCGTGGGACGGGTGACCAGAACGTGCCGGCTTCCTAGCGTGCCCACCTAGTGCGCCCGCCAACGCTCGTTGGGGGCGCGATGGGTAACGGGTGCCGCCCAGCCGGACCGGCTGCGGATCGCCCTGTGCTAGGGCGTGTCC
>NZ_MKQR01000028.1:594184-602631 GCF_001940455.1 Actinokineospora bangkokensis
GGAGGGCACGTGTCAATCAGGAGAAAAACGCTGTCCGCGGCCGCGATGGCCGTCGGCGCCTCGCTCGTCCTCACCGCGTGCGGCGGGTCGACCGGCGGCGATGGCGGCACCACCGGCCCGTCGGACGACATCAAGGCCATGGCCAAGGCCAAGGGTGAGAACGACGCCCAGACCGAGTACACCTCCCCCGAGGTCACTCAGTCGAGCGACACCATCACGGTGTCCACCGACAACCCGTTCACCGCGTACAACAACTCCGCGGCGGACGCCAACAACTCCTACAACACCTTCGCGATGACGCAGGTGCTGTCGGGGGCCTACAAGCTCGACGGCAACAACAACGTCCTCCTCGACAAGGACGTCATGGAGGGCGTCGACCTCACCAGCACCAGCCCCCAGGTCGTGACCTGGAAGATCAAGGACGGCGTCACCTGGTCCGACGGGGCGCCGTGGGGCTGCAAGGACTTCTACCTGACCTGGCTGTCGCAGACCGGCAAGTCCAAGACCGCCGACGGCAAGGACCTGTTCCTGGCCGCGGGCACCACCGGCTACGAGGACATCTCCAAGGTCGAGTGCAAGGGCAACAACGAGGTCGTCACGACCTTCGAGAAGTCCTACCCGGACTACAAGGGCCTGTTCGGCGTCTCCGGTGACGTGCTCCCCGCGCACATCGTCGAGGCCCAGACCGGCGTCGCCGACATCACCAAGCTGCTGCCCGTCGGCGGCGACCAGGCGGCGCTGGAGAAGGTCGCCGAGTTCTGGAAGACGAAGTGGAACGGGTTCACCAAGGACCTGATGCCCGCCTCCGGCGCCTACATGATCACCGCGTTCGAGCAGAACAACTCGGTGACCCTGGAGCGCAACCCGAAGTACGCGGGCAAGCCCGGCGGCCCGGCCAAGATCGTGCTGCGCGGCATCTCCGACCAGGTGGCCCAGGCCCAGGCGCTGGAGAACGGCGAGGTCCAGGTCAACTCCATGGCCCAGCCCGACGTCAACGCCGCCGACCGGCTGCGCGGCCTGTCGTCGCAGGGGGTGAAGTTCGGCGCCTCGAACGGCCTGTCCTTCGAGCACCTCGACCTGAACTTCAAGAACCCGCTGCTGGCCGACATCGCCGTCCGCAAGGCGTTCTTCCAGTGCGTCAACCGCCAGGAGATCGTCGACAAGCTGGTCAAGCCCGTCCTGGAGGACGCGGTCCCGCTGGGCTCGCTGTCGTTCTTCCAGGGTGAGGACGGCTACAAGGACGTCTACGCCGACTACAAGGGCGACGCCGCCGCGGCGAAGAAGTCGCTGACCGACGCAGGCTACACCGCCGGGTCCGACGGCATCATGGCCAAGGGCGGCCAGCGCGTGTCGCTGAAGATCAGCCACACCGACATCCCCCGCCGCAAGCAGACCGTCGAGCTGATCCAGTCCCAGTGCAAGAACGCGGGCATCGAGATCAAGGACGACACCGACTCGAACTTCCTCGACACCCGCGTGTCGCAGGGCGACTACGACATCGCGCTGTTCGCGTGGTCGTCGGCGCCGTTCAAGTCCGGCCAGAAGTCGATCTACTCGACCGGGGGCGGCCAGAACTGGTCCTCCTACAGCAACCCCAAGGTCGACGCGGCCTACACCGACGCGGTGGGCAACCTCGACGAGGCGGCGGCCACCAAGTCCTACCAGGAGGCCGACGCCGCCATGGCGGCCGACGCCTACTCGCTGCCGCTGTTCAACCTGCCGCAGATGTGGGCGTGGAAGGGCATCGACTCGGTGTACTTCCAGTCCTACAACGGCACGCTGTGGAACGCCAACGAGTGGGTCAAGTCCCAGTAGTCGTCCCCGTCGCCCTCAAGCGGCGCAGATGACTCTGGTCTGACCAGCGGAGGGGCCGGACGCCAGTCCGGCCCCTCCTGCTTGGCCCCCCTATCACCCCCTGGTGCGGTGATCAGCCGCCGGGGGAGGGACACTGGAGAGCCTGGGCCCGACCGGCCCGGCCGCTTGGGCCCCACCGAGGAGCATTCCGTGATTCGCTACATCATCCGGCGGTTGCTGATCTCGATACCGATCCTGCTGATCGGCAGCATCGCCGCGTTCTTCATGGTCGCCGCCGCGGGCAACCCGGTCGCCGAGCTCAAGGCGAAGCCGAACACCACCCCGCAGCAGATCGCCGACCTGGAGGCCAGCCTCGGCCTCGACAAGCCGATCATCGTTCGGTACTGGGACTGGTTGGTGAACTTCCTGCAGGGCGACTGGGGCCAGTCCATCGCCCTGGGCCAGGCCAAGGTGGACGTCTTCGACTCCGTCATGCGCGCGCTCTGGATCACCGCTCGGCTCGTCGTGGGTGCCGAGATCCTGGCCCTGGTGCTGGGCGTGGTGGTCGGCGTGATCGCCGCGGTGCGCCAGTACTCGTTCTTCGACTACCTGGCCACCTCCAGCGCGTTCCTGATGTTCTCGATGCCGATCGTCTGCGTGGCGGTGATCCTCAAGACCTACGGCATCAAGCTCAACGACCTGCTGCAGTCCATGGGCATCGACCGCTGGCTCAACACCGTCAGCCCCTCGTCGGACACCTACTCCGGCGACTTCGGCGACTTCATCTTCAAGTACACCGGCAACTACCTGCTGCCGACGCTGAGCCTGACGCTGATCAGCTTCGCCGCCTACAGCCGGTTCCAGCGCGCGTCGATGCTGGAGACGCTGAACTCCGACTACGTGCGCACGGCGAAGGCCAAGGGCATCTCCAGCCGCCGGGTCATCTTCCGGCACGCCTTCCGCAACGCCCTCATCCCGGTCTCCACGCTGTTCTCGCTCAACGGCGCGGCGCTGTTCTCCGGCGCGGTCGTCACCGAGACGGTGTTCAGCTGGAAGGGCATGGGCGACCTGCTGGTGAAGTCCGTGAAGACCTTCGACCCCTACATGCTGATGGGCTGGCTGATGGTCACCGCCACGCTGGTCGTCATCTTCAACCTGGTTGCCGACGTCATGTACGGCATCCTCGACCCGAGGATCCGCCTTGCCTAGCGACACCCCCGTGAACCCGGCCGCGCCCGGCGGCGGTGGCACCACCGCCGTCGTCGGGGCGCGCGCGAGCGAGTTCGACGCCACCCAGGCCCGCAAGCAGAGCACCCTGATCATCAAGCGGTTCCTGCGGCACCGGCTGGCCATGGTCAGCCTGGTGGTGTTCCTGCTGATCGCCGCGTTCGGCTTCCTCGGCCCGGTCTTCTGGACCATCCCGGTCGACGACGCCTCCGCCCGCGGCTACCTGCCGCCCAGCCTGGAGCACCCGCTGGGCACCATCCAGACCGGCAAGGACATGCTCGCCCAGCTCATCGTCGGCACCCGGCTGTCGCTGGCGATCTCGCTGGTGGTCGCGCTGACCTCCACCGTGGTGGGGGTCGTCCTGGGCTCGCTGGCGGGCTACCTGCGCGGGGCCACCGACTCGGTCATCAGCAGGCTCACCGACCTGATGCTGATCATCCCGTCGATCGCGGTGTCGGCCATCCTGGTCCGCGCGCTCAGCGGCTCCTGGTACACCGTGGCGCTGATCCTGGCGACCTTCGCCTGGATGTCCACCGCGCGCATCACCCGCGGCGAGACCCTGTCGCTGTCGCAGCGGGAGTTCATCGAGGCCGCGCGCGCCTCCGGTGCCAGCACCCCCTGGGTGATCTTCCGGCACCTGGTGCCGAACATGGTCGGCACCATCACCGTGAACACCACGCTGGCCGTGGCCACCGCCGTGCTCTCCGAGGCGGCGCTGTCGTTCATCGGCCTGGGCGTGCAGTCCCCGGACACCTCGCTCGGCCTGATCATCAGTGAGAACTACTCGCAGATCACCAACCGCCCCTGGCTGTTCTGGGGCCCGTTCGTGGTCATCGTGCTGATCTCGCTCGCGGTGAACTTCATCGGCGACGGCCTGCGCGACGCGTTCGACCCGAGGCAGACGAAGGTGCGGAGCTGATGAGCGCCCAGACGAACGACGGCACGGCGGCCACCCCCACCCTCGCGGGCGAGCCGGTGCTCAGCGTGCAGGACCTGTCGGTCACCTTCCCCACCGACGACGGCGACGTGCACGCCGTCCGCGACATCTCCTACACCCTGCGCCCGCGCGAGGTGCTGGGCATCGTCGGCGAGTCCGGCTCCGGCAAGTCGGTGTCCTCGATGGCGGTGATGGGCCTGCTGCCCGGGTCGGCCAGGATCACCGGGTCGATCCGCTACCGCGACCAGGAGCTGGTCGGGCGGACCTACAAGCAGATGATGGGCGTGCGCAACAACGGCGTCGCCATGATCTTCCAGGACCCGATGACCTCGCTGAACCCGGTCTACACGATCGGGTGGCAGCTGGCCGAGGCCTACCGCGCGCACCACCAGGTGTCGAAGAAGGCGGCCTGGGCCAAGGCGGTCGAGGCGCTGGAGCTGGTCGGGATCCCGCAGCCGGACCGGCGCGCGGCGCAGTACCCGCACGAGTTCTCCGGCGGCATGCGCCAGCGCGTGGTGATCGCCATGGCGATCATCAACGACCCGGACGTGATCATCGCCGACGAGCCGACCACCGCGCTCGACGTCACCGTGCAGGCGCAGATCCTGGAGACGCTGCTGCGCATCCGGGACGAGACCGACGCGGGCATCATCATGATCACCCACGACCTCGGCGTCGTGGCGGGCATGGTGGACCGGGTGCAGGTCATGTACGGCGGCACCGTGGTCGAGTCCGGCCCGGTGGACGAGGTGTTCGACCGGCCGAGGATGCCCTACACCGTCGGCCTGCTCGGCTCCCTGCCCAACCCCGCCACGCTGGGCAAGAAGCTCACCCCCATCAAGGGCGCCCCGCCCTCGCTGATCAACCTGCCGCACGGCTGCGCGTTCTCGCCGCGCTGCCCGCTGGTCGCGGAGGTCTGCCACGAGGCCGAGCCGCCGCTGATCCAGCTGGGCGGGTCCGGCCACTCGACCAGGTGCCACCGCTGGGAGCACCTGTCCGGGCTGGACAACCCGCAGCAGCTGTTCGCCACCGAGGAGATCGGCGTGGTGGAGAACCCCGCCGCGCTGGTCCAGGCCGACCCGGACGCCCCCGTCGTCGAGGACCTCGCCGACGTGGAGAAGCGGCTGGCGGAGGAGGAGAAGTGACCGAGACGCACGCCGCGACCGCCCCGGCGGCCGCGAGCACCACCGCCACCCCGCTGCTGGAGGTCAAGGACCTCGTCAAGGAGTTCCCGGTGCGCGGCGGCGGGATCATCCCGCGCACGGTGGGCAAGGTGCAGGCCGTGTCCGGGGTCAGCTTCGACCTCGCCCGCGGCGAGACCCTGGGCCTGGTCGGCGAGTCCGGCTGCGGCAAGTCCACCACCGGGCGCGCCATCCTGCAGCTGCACCAGCCCACCTCGGGCTCGGTGCGGTTCGAGGGCCGCGAGCTGACCACGCTCAAGCCCAAGCAGATGCGCCCGCTGCGCAAGGACATGCAGATCGTCTTCCAGGACCCGTACGCCTCGCTCGACCCGCGCTGGCAGGTCAACGACGTCGTCGCCGAGCCGCTGCGCATCCACGGCGTCGGCGGCGACGCCAAGGGCGTGCAGCACCGGGTGGACGAGCTGCTGGAGCTGGTCGGGCTCAACCCCGAGCACCGCAACCGCTACCCGCACGAGTTCTCCGGCGGGCAGCGCCAGCGCATCGGCATCGCCCGCGCGCTGGCCCTGGACCCCAAGCTCATCGTGCTCGACGAGCCGGTGTCCGCGCTGGACGTGTCGGTGCAGGCGGGCGTGGTGAACCTGTTGGAGGAGTTGCAGGAGCGCCTGCAGCTGGCGTACCTGTTCGTCGCGCACGACCTGTCGGTGGTGCGGCACATCTCGCACCGGGTCGCGGTCATGTACCTGGGCAAGGTCGTCGAGATCGGGGACCGGGACGCCATCTACGAGCGCCCCACCCACCCCTACACCCAGGCGCTGCTGTCCGCGGTGCCGGTGCCCGACCCCCGCCAGGAGCGCCAGCGGCAGCGGATCGTGCTCACCGGGGACGTGCCGTCGCCGGTGAACCCGCCCTCGGGCTGCCGGTTCCGCACCCGGTGCTGGAAGGCCCAGGACATCTGCGCCACCGAGGAGCCGCCGCTGGTGGACCACGGCAGCACCATCTCGGCCTGCCACTTCGCCGAGGAGCGCGCAGTCCTGCCGTAGTGCGCGAGCACACGTGGTCGAGCGCACCTAGTACTGTCCGGGCACCGGGGGAATCCCCCCGGTGCCCGGACCCATCCCACGGTGAAGGCTGACTGCCCGCACATGCTGACCACCCCTCCCCGGCTGCTGCTCGTGCACGCCCACCCGGACGACGAGAGCCTGTGGACCGGGGGCACGATCGCCCGCTACGCCGCCGCGGGCGTCCAGGTAACCCTGGTCACCTGCACCCTGGGCGAGGAGGGCGAGGTCTACCCGCCGTCGCTGGCCGGGCTCGCCGCGGGCGCCGCCGACCAGCTCGGCGGCTACCGGGTGGGGGAGCTGCGCGCGGCCTGCGCCGCCCTCGGCGTCTCCGACCACCGCTACCTCGGCGGCATCGGCCGCTGGCGCGACTCGGGCATGGTCGGCACCGCGGGCGCGGCGTCGGCCCCCGAGGTGCTGCACCCGCGCGCGTTCGTCGCCGGGCCGCTCGACGAGCAGGTCGCCCAGCTCACCGAGGTGATCACCGAGGTGCGCCCGCAGGTCGTCATCACCTACGGCCCGGACGGCGGCTACGGCCACCCCGACCACGTCCGCGCCCACGACGTCACCGCCGCCGCCCTGGCCGGGCTGCCCGAGGTGGCGCGGTTCTACCACGTGGTCAGCTCGGCGGCCGACACCGCGGCGGGGGTCGCGCTGCTGCCCGGGTTCACCGGCCTGCCGTGGGCGCTGCCCGCCCCCGGCGACCTCGCGGTCGTGCCCGACGAGGTCATCACCCACCGCGTCGACGTCACCGACCACCTGCCCGCGAAGCTGCGCGCCCTGCGCGCGCACGCCACCCAGGTCGCGGTGTGGGACGGCGAGGGCGGGGAGCAGAGCTTCAGCCTCACCAACGGCATCGCCCAGCCCGTGCTGACCCGCGAGTGCTACACCCTGGCCAGGGGCACCTCCGGCGGCGGGGGCGACCTGTTCGCCGGGTTGTCGCCGGTCGAGCACCGGGGCGCCGACCGGTGACCCCCGGCCAGCGGCTGCGCTACACCGGGTTGCTGCTGCTCAGCGCGGTGCTGGCGGTGTACGAGCTGATCTTCCTGCCGCTGCGCCTGGACGGCACGGCGCTGCCCGAGGTGGGCGACGCCCCCTTCCCGGTGACGATCCTGGTGGCGGCGGTGACCTCGCCCTGGCTGGTGGTGCGGGCCGCGCGGCTGACCCGCAAGGCGTCGGTGGCGGGCGGGCCGCTCTACGCCTGGCTGGCGGTGCTGCTCGCGTTCCTGGTGTTCACCCCGGGCGGCGACGAGGTGGTGGTCGCGGACTGGCGCACCCTGCTGCTGCTGGCGGCGGGCGCCTTCCCCGCCACGGTGAAGATCGGTGACGTGCTGGCGCGGTCGACGATCGCCTCCGTGCGGGACGGCTCGCCGTCGGGCACAGTTCGGGACGGGTCGGCGCGGGCCGCGTCGCCCTCCGGAACGGCGCACGAGCGGAGCGGTGATGGCTGAGGCGATCTCGGACAAGCAGGTGGTGGCGGTCCTGCGCCCCTTCGTCAGGGCCACCGCGCCGCTGCTGTCCGCCCTGCGCGAGTCCGACCCCCTCGGCCTCGTCCGCCGCGTCCTGCCCGGCGGCACCGACCCCGGCGGTTCCGGCGATGTGGAGGACGTCGAATCGCTGGCGGCGGTGGACAAGGGCCGCAGGCAGAAGCTGCTGGAGGGCCTGGAGAGCCTGCACGTGCCCGGCACCACCGCTTGGACGTCGATGTCGGTGGCCGACCGCGACTCCTGGTGGGTCAACCGGGTCGGCCGCTTCACCGTCCTGCTGGCCTCGGTCCCCGGCCTCGGCGGCGCCCTGGCCGACCGCCTGCCCATCCAGGACGCCCTCGGCGCCGCGGGCCAGGGCCTGCTGCTGTCCGCCCTCGCCGTCGAGCACGGCGCCACCGACCACGCCACCCGCGTCCGCCTGCTGGCCGCCGTCCTCTTCGACCGCGACATCGACCCCCGCCTCGCCGCGGGCGAGCACGACGACCTGTCCCCCGAGCAGGAGGACGCCGCCACCGCCGAGCTCACCGCCGAGATGGACGAATCCCAGTCCCGCCACGGCAAGATCACCCTCAAGGCCGCCGCCAAGGCCCTCTGGCGCCTCGGCCGCGCCCTGCTCGCCATCCAGGACGAACTCGGCAAGCGCCCCCAGGGCCGCTTCTACCACAAGGCCATCGGCCTGCTCCCCGTCATCGGCATGGCCGCCGACTACTTCGGCGAACGCAGCGCCCTCAAGCGCGCCGCCAAGCAGGCCCGCAAGTGGCTGGACACCCACACCCCCCACCCCCAGCCCTAGGGCGTGTCC
>NZ_MKQR01000028.1:602915-760655 GCF_001940455.1 Actinokineospora bangkokensis
TAGCCCCCCAGCGCCCCCAACCCGCCCCACAGTCTTTTCCCACCGCACCCCCCAAGCAGCAGGCGGCCCGGCTACCCAGCTGCTCGATGGGGTGGTTGTGCTTGGTCGGGGGAGGCGATCATGTGCTACCCAACGGGACGGGCGGGCGTCTTTTCAGCCCGCCTTTTCCCCGCCCGCAGCGCATGATCGCCGTAGGGGCCCCGACCAAGCGCAACCACCGCATCGAGCCGCCCCCGAAAGACCGGAGATCGGGCGAAGCCCGATGCTCACCCCCCCGAAGCCGAAGGCGAGCCGAATCACACCCCAGGCACCCAGTACCGGTACCGGTGCGACTCCGAGTACCCCAATCCCGCGTACAACGCGTGCGCCGCCACGTTCCCCGTGGCCACCTGCAACACCCGCCACCGCACCCCCAACCCCCCGGCCCACGCGTCCAACGCGCCCAGCAACCGCCGCGCCACCCCCGCCCGCCGCCACCCCTCCCGCACCTGCAACGCCCCGATGTGCAGGTAGTCCTCCACCACGCACCCCCTGATCCCGCCCACCACCTCGCCGTCCACCTCGACCACCGCGAACCCCAGCCGCGGCCCCGAGGTCAGCACCGCGACGGCCGCGGGCTCCGCCGGTCCACCCAGGACGACCTCGAACCACCCGGCAGGCGGCTCCGCGCGCACCACCACGTCCGACCCCACACCTGCCTGCCCGGGTTCCAGCGCGGACACCAGCACCGACGACTCCGCCCCGCGCGGGTGCGCCAGGTTGACGACCCACCCCTCGCCGGGCAGCCGTTCGTCCCACTCCGACCCCACCACCACCTGCGCGGTCGGTCGGATGCCGTGCTCGGCGGAGAACTCGACCACCCGGCTCAGCGCCTCGGGCAGGGGGACGCCGGGAGATCCCGTGGTCAGGGCGCTGTTGGCCCGGCCGGTGTACCCGCCGGAGGCGCGCAGCAGCCACGAACCCAGGGGGCGGGTGCTGGTCGCGGGCCAAGCCTGGGCGCAGATGACCTCAAGGGCCTCGGTGGTGCTCACCCCGGCAGTCTCGCGGTGGTTTGTGAGCTATCCGGCACCGGGTGCGCCCGGGGTTGCCCAGCGCGGGATACTGTCGGTCGTCGCGCATCCTCCCGAAGTGCGCGCAGTACACCACGAAGGAGCAGGAGAGCGCAGTGACCTACGTGATCGCCGAGCCCTGCGTCGACATCCTCGACAAGGCGTGCATCGAGGAGTGCCCGGTCGACTGCATCTACGAGGGCGAGCGGATGCTCTACATCCACCCCGACGAGTGCGTTGACTGCGGTGCCTGCGAGCCCGTCTGCCCGGTCGAGGCCATCTACTACGAGGACGACGTCCCCGACCAGTGGACGAACTACACCAAGGCCAACTCGGACTTCTTCAACGAGATCGGCTCGCCGGGCGGGGCGTCGAAGGCGGGCAAGACCGCGGGCGACCCGGACTGGATCAAGGCCCTGGACCCGCGCGGCGAGTGAACGCCCCCGCGCTCCCGGACTTCCCCTGGGACACCCTGGCCGACCACGCCGCACGGGCACGGACGCACCCGGACGGCGTGGTCGACCTGTCGGTGGGCACCCCGGTGGACCCGGTTCCCCAGCAGGTCCAGCAGGCCCTCGCGGCGGCAGCGGGCATCCCCGGCTACCCGACCACGCACGGCACGCCGGAGCTGCGCCGGGCCGCGGTCGGCGCCCTGTCCCGCCGCTTCGGCGTGACCGGGGTGGACGAGGCCGCGGTGCTGCCGACCATCGGCTCCAAGGAGCTGGTGGCCTGGCTGCCGACCCTGCTGGGCGCCCGCGGCCGCGTGGTCGTGGTGCCGGAGCTGGCCTACCCCACCTACGACGTCGGCGCCCGCCTGGCGGGCGCCGAGGTGGTCCGGTCGGACAGCACGGTGTCGCTGGGCCCCCGGGCCCCGGCGATGATCTGGCTGAACTCCCCGTCCAACCCCACCGGCCGGGTGCTGCCCGCCGAGCACCTGCGCAAGGTGGTCGACTGGGCCCGCGAGCGCGGCACGGTCGTGGTCTCCGACGAGTGCTACCTGTCGCTGCACTGGGACGCCGAGCCGGTCTCGGTCCTGCACCCCTCGGTCAGCGGCGGCGACCCCACGGGCCTGCTGGCGGTCCACTCGCTGTCCAAGGTCTCCAACCTCGCGGGCTACCGCGCGGGCTTCGTCTGCGGCGACCCCGCCCTGGTCAAGTCCCTGCTGGAGGTCCGCAAGCACGCGGGCATGATCGTTCCCCACCCCGTGCAGTCCGCCATGCGCGCCGCCCTCGACGACGACACCCACGTCGCCGAGCAGAAGTCCCGCTACGCCACCCGCCGCGCGGTCCTCAAGCCCGCCCTGGAGCAGGCGGGCTTCCGCGTCGACCACTCCGAAGCGGGCCTCTACCTCTGGTCCACCCGCGGCGAACCCGCCGACGACACGATCGCCTGGCTGGCCGACCGGGGCATCCTCGCCGCCCCCGGCACCTTCTACGGCACCGCGGCCCCCGACCACGTCCGCATCGCCCTCACCGCCCCCGACGACCGCATCGCCACCGCCGCCGCCCGCCTCCTGACCTGACCTGCCTGTCCTGACCTGCTCAGCGGCGTTCGAGGAGGTCGGCCATGGGGGGTCGGTCGGTGAGCAGGACCGGGGTGTGGGTGGGGACCCACTCGTCGACCACCTGGGTGAACTGGGTGTAGTCGGCCGCGGCGGAGTCGATGCCGCAGCGGGAGAGGGCGGTGCCGAGGATCTGGCGGGACATCACGCCCAACTGCGCCAGCGACCGGTTGCGGTGCTTGCGGACGCCGAGGTTGACCTGGGCGAGGCCGTCGAGGCCGTAGCGGGCGTGGGCGTCGAGGAGCAGGCCGATCTCGACGCCGTAGCCGGGGGCGAAGGGGACGGTGGTGAGGAAGTCGCGGGTGGCCGCGTACTCGCCGCCGAGGGGTTGGACGACGCCGGAGAGGTCCGGGCGCAGGGCGTTGAGCAGGGGGCGGGCCATCAGCTCGGTGACCCGGCCGCCGCCGCCGCTCTCCAGGCGCAGGGGGCGGCGGTAGAAGCCCTTGACCAGGTGCACGCCGTCGACGGTCAGCAGCGGGCCGAGCAGACCGGGGGCGAAGGACGGGTCCGGGTCGACCAGGTCGGAGTCGAGGAAGACGAGCAGGTCGGCGTCGGTGGCCGCCAGCGAGCGCCACAGCACCTCGCCCTTGCCGGGGCGCACCGGCAGGTCGGGCAGCACGTCGTCGCGGTGGACCACCCTGGCGCCCGCGCGCGCCGCCGCGGCCGCGGTGCCGTCGGTGGACCCGGAGTCGACCACCACCAGGTCGTCCACCAGCACCCCGAGCAGCGGGCGGACGGACTCGACCACGGCGCCGACGGTGGCCTCCTCGTCCAGCGCGGGCAGCACGACCGCCACCGTGCGCGCGCCCTTGGCCGCCGCCAGCTCGCGCACCGACCAGTCCGGGCACTGCCAGGTGCGGGTGGCCAGCAGCCGGTCCACCGGGGTCACGCCAGCGCCCGCAGGGCCCGGGTGGGCGGGCGGGTGCCCGCGATCGAGGCGGCCATCTCCACCACCCGGCGGGTGGCGCGCACCTGGTGGGCGCGGAAGACCCGGGCGCCCGCCCTGGCCGCGATCGCGGTGGCGGCCAGGGTGCCCTCCACCCGGTCGGCCACGCCCAGCCCCAGCGCCTCGCCGATGAAGTCCTTGTTGGACAGCGCCATGAGCACCGGCCACCCGGTGCCGACCAGCTCGTCCACCCGGCGCAGCAGCTCCAGGCCGTGCCAGGTGTTCTTGCCGAAGTCGTGCGTCGGGTCGATGAGGACCCCCGACGGGGGAACCCCGATCGAGACCATCCGCTCCGCGCGGGTGACCAGCTCGTCAACCACCTCGGCCACCACGTCGGCGTAGCGGACCCGGTGCGGGTCGGTGCGCGGGGCCGCGCCGCCGGTGTGCGAGCAGACGATGCCCACCCCGAACTCCGCGGCCACCTCGGCCAACCGCGGGTCCGCGCCCGCCCAGGTGTCGTTGATCAGGTCGGCGCCCGCGGCGCACACCGCCCTGCCCACCTCGTGCCGCCAGGTGTCGACGCTGATCACCAGGTCGGGGTGGCGCTCGCGGACCGCGGCGACGAACGGCACCACCCGGCGGGCCTCCTCGGCGGCGTCCACCGGCTCGCCGTGCGAACCGGCGCGCACCCCGCCGATGTCGACGATGTCGGCACCCTCGGTGACCGCCCGGTCCACCGCGGCCAGCGCGGCGTCCTCGGCGAAGGTGGCACCGCCGTCGTAGAAGGAGTCCTTCGTCCGGTTCACGATCGCCATGACCAGCGCGCGGTCGGGGGCGACCGGGCGCGGGCCGAACCGCAGTGCGGGCATCACGGCTCCCGATCGTGCCACGAGCGCCGTCACCCGGGGTGGTGACCGGGGTCTCCGGTGCGCGGCGCGGCCCCCGCGCGGGACTACAGTGCTTGTCGGTGCCTGCCACCACGGGGCCGACCTACGGAGGGATCGCCGTGTTCTACCGCGCGCTGCGCTCGGTGCTGTCGTTCCTGGCGAAGCTGTACCTGCGCCCGACCGTCGTCGGGGCGAACCTGGTGCCCACCAGCGGCCCGGTGATCCTGGCCATCAACCACCTCGCGGTCGTCGACAGCTTCGTCGTGCCGCTGATGCTCGACCGCAAGGTCGCCTTCCTGGCCAAGTCGGAGTACTTCACCGGCACCTCGGTCAAGGGCAGGCTCGTCGCCACCCTGTTCCGGGCGCTGGGCGCCATCCCGGTTGACCGGGACAACAGCCGCGCGGCGCTGCACTCGCTGGAGGTCGCGGGGGCCGTGCTCGACCGGGGCGAGGCGTTCGCCATCCACCCCGAGGGCACCCGCTCGCTCGACGGCAAGCTGCACCGCGGCCGCACCGGCGTCGCCCAGCTCGCCCTGGAGCACAAGGCCCGCGTCGTCCCGGTCGCGCTCATCGGCACCGACCGCGTGCAGCCCGCGGGCACCCGCGTCCCGCGCCCGCACCGCATCCGGGTCGTCTTCGGCGAGCCGCTGGACTTCTCCCGCTACGAGGGCCTGGGCAACTCGCTGCCCATCCGCCGCGCGGTCACCGACGAGGTCATGTACGCGCTGATGGAGCTGTCCGGCCAGGAGTACGTGGACAGCTACCACAAGCGCCCGGCCGCCTGAGCTGTGTCCACTTCTCCCGCCACCCGCCCCCTCGTCCCCGCCCGGCATCGTTCCCGACCTGGCACCACGGCCGCCTGAGCTGGGTCGATCACTCCCGCCGCCGGCCCCTGTGTTGTCTTATCCCGCCGCCCGCCCCCTCGTCCCCGCCCGGCATCGTCCCCGACCTGGCACCACGGCCGTGCGTCGCCCACGGGGTTGACCCGTCACACCGGCTGGGCGGGGGCGACGGCGTCCAGGGCCTCCTCGACGTCGCGGGTCACCCGGAGGAAGTCCAGCGACTCCGGGGACACGAACCCCTTGGCCGCCAGCGACCGGCACCACTCCAGCAGCCCGGCGTAGTGGTCGTCCGGGTCGAGCACCACCACCGGCTTGGCGTGCATGCGCAGGTAGCCCGCCGTCCAGACCTCGAACAGCTCCTCCAGCGTGCCCAGCCCGCCGGGCAGCGCCAGGAACGCCTGCGCCCGCTCGTCCATGACCCGCTTGCGCTCGCGCATGGTGTCCACGACGACCAGCTCGTCGGCGCCCGGGTCCGCGACCTCCAGGTCCACCAGGCCCTGCGGGATCACCCCGAGGGTGTGCGCGCCGCCGCGGCGGGCGGCCCGCGACACCGCGCCCATCATCGCCACGCTGGCCCCGCCCCACACCAGCGACCAGCCGCGCGCGGCCAGCCCGGCCCCCACGTCGTCGGCGAGGTCGAGGTAGTGGCGCGGCACGCCGGAGTTGGACGCGCAGTAGACGCAGACGGCGTGGCTCAATGCGCGTCGCTCCACGCCTGGTACGCCTCCTCGACCACGCGCACCGCGTCGTCGACGTCGTCGGTCAGGTGCAGCAGCGCCATGTCCTTTTCCCCGACCTTGCCGCCCGCGAGCACCGAGTCGCGCAGCCAGTCGTAGAGGCCCTGCCAGTACTGGGTGCCGAAGAGCACCACGGGGAACTTCGTGACCTTCTTGGTCTGCACCAGCGTCAGCGCCTCGAACAGCTCGTCGAGGGTGCCGAAGCCGCCGGGCAGGCAGATGAAGGCCTGGCTGTACTTGATGAACATGGTCTTGCGGGCGAAGAAGTAGCGGAAGTTCACGCCCAGGTCGACCCACGGGTTGAGGCCCTGCTCGAACGGCAGCTCGATGCCCAGCCCCACCGAGAACCCGCCCGCCTCGGACGCGCCCCGGTTCACCGCCTCCATCGCCCCCGGCCCGCCCCCGGTGATCGCGGCGAACCCGGCGTGCGCGAGCGCCGCCCCGATCCGCATGCCGAGCTGGTACTCCTCGTGCTCGGGCTTGGTCCTGGCCGAGCCGAACACGGTCACCGCGCGCGGCACCTCGGCCAGCGCCCCGAAGCCCTCGACGAACTCGGCCTGGATGCGCAGCACCCGCCACGGGTCGGTGTGCACCCAGTCGCTGGGCCCGCGCGAGTCGAGCAGGCGCTGGTCGGTGGTGGTCGGCTCGTGCGACCGGTCGCGCCGCAGGGTCACCGGTCCGCGCTGGCGCTCGCGGGGCGTGCCGTTGTCGTTCAGGTCCGTGCTCACGGCCGCGAGTCTAGGGTGATCACGCCCGCCCCGTCGGCCGAGCGGCGGCGCACGGCGGGGGAACACGGGGCGAACTCGACGGGGCGGGGCTGGGTGCCCTGGCCCGCGCCGGGGGAGGGCTGGACGCGGCGACGGCCGCCACCGGGGGTCCGGTGGCGGCCGTCGCGCGGGTGCTCAGTTGGCGTGCAGGGCGGCGTTCAGCTCGATGCCGGTGCCGGTGCGCGGCACGGCCTCGACGGCGCCGGTGGTGGAGTTGCGGCGGAACAGGATGCCGGACTGGCCGGAGAGGTCCTTGGCCTTGGCGGTGGTGCCGTCGGGCAGGACCACCTTCGTGCCCGCGGTGACGTAGAGGCCCGCCTCGACCACGCAGTCGTCGCCCAGCGAGATGCCGATGCCCGCGTTGGCGCCGAGCAGGCAGCGCTCGCCCAGGGAGATGACCTCCTTGCCGCCGCCGGAGAGGGTGCCCATGATCGAGGCGCCGCCGCCGACGTCGGAGCCGTCGCCGACCACCACGCCCGCGGAGATGCGGCCCTCGACCATGGAGGCGCCCAGGGTGCCCGCGTTGTAGTTGACGAAGCCCTCGTGCATGACCGTGGTGCCCTGGGCCAGGTGCGCGCCCAGGCGCACCCGGTCGGCCTCGGCGATCCGCACGCCCGCCGGGAGGACGTAGTCGACCATGCGGGGGAACTTGTCGACCCCGTACACGGTGACCTGGCCGCGGGCGCGCAGCGCCATCCTGGTCCGCTCGAAGCCCTCCACCGGGCACGGGCCGTGGTTGGTCCAGACGACGTTGGACAGCAGGCCGAACACGCCGTCGAGGTTGGTGCCGTGCGGGCGCACCAGCCGGTGGGAGATCAGGTGCAGGCGCAGGTACACGTCGTGGGCGTCGGCGGGCGGGGCCTGGAGGTCCTCGACGTCGACCCGCACCGCGACGACCTCGACCCCGCGCGCGGCGTCCGGGCCGAGCAGCGCCGAGGTGCCCGCGCCCAGGTGCTCGACGGCCTCGTCCTCGGACAGCCTGCGCACGCCCGAGGGGCCCGCGCCGCCGAGCCTGGGGTCCGGGAACCACACGTCCAGGACGGTCCCGCCGCTGGTCACGGTGGCCAGGCCGACGCCGTGCGCGCCGGTGCTCTCAGTCGCTGCGCTGCTCACAGGCGCCACCGTAGCCGGTGCGGCGGGCGGGTAGCGTGCGCACCCGTGACCCCCGTGCTCGATCTCACCGCCGACCCGATCGACCTGACCGCCGCCCTGGTGGACGTGTTCAGCGAGTCCGAGCAGGAGGCGGAGCTGGCCGACGCGGTGCAGGCCGCGCTGACCGCCCAAGCCCCGCACCTGGAGGTGGTGCGCTCGGGCAACGCGGTGCTGGCGCGCACGGACCTGGGCAGGCCCACGCGGGTGGTGCTCGCCGGTCACCTCGACACCGTCCCGGCCAACGGCAACTGGCCGTCGCGCCGCGAGGGCGGGGTGCTGCACGGGCTGGGCACCGTCGACATGAAGGGCGGCGACGCGGTGCTGCTGCACCTGGCCGCGACCGCCACCGAGCCGGTGCACGACCTGACGTTCCTGTTCTACGACTGCGAGGAGATCGCCGCCGACCGCAACGGCCTCGGCCGGGTGGAGCGCGAGCTGCCGGAGTGGATGCGCGGCGACCTGGCGGTGGTGGCCGAGCCGTCCAACGGCGTGGTGGAGGCGGGCTGCCAGGGCACGATGCGGGTGGTGCTGGGCACCACCGGCGCCCGCGCGCACACCGCCCGCGCGTGGATGGGGCGCAACGCGATCCACGCCCTCGGGGAGGCGCTGCGCAGGCTGGAGGCGTACGAGGCGCGGGTGGTCGACATCGACGGCTGCACCTACCGCGAGGGCCTGCAGGCGGTGCACGTCTCGGGCGGGGTGGCGGGCAACGTGGTGCCGGACGCGGCCCAGCTCAAGGTCAACTTCCGGTTCGCCCCGGACCGCTCGCCCGCGCAGGCCGAGGAGCACGTGCGCGCGGTGTTCGACGGGTTCGACCTGCGGGTGGAGGACCTGTCGGCGGGTGCGCTGCCCGGCCTGTCCGCGTCCGCGGCCCAGCAGCTGGTGGCGGCGGCGGGCGGGCGGCCGGTGGCCAAGCTGGGGTGGACGGACGTGGCCCGGTTCTCCGCGCTGGGCATCCCCGCGGTGAACTTCGGGCCGGGCGACCCGACCCTGGCCCACACCCAGCAGGAGCACGTGCCGGTCGAGCAGATCACCCGGTGCCACGAGGTGCTGCGGCGCTTCGCCCTCGGCGACGCGTGAGCGGGGCCGGGAACCGGCGGCCGCTTTTTGCTCAGCATCACCGCAACACCGCCGCAAATGTGCTCCGACCATTGCCGCAGCTCTGGACACGCAGGTATTTCTAAGAGCCATGCGCATCGTCCGCGGCCTCGCCGCCCTGGCCGCCGCGGTGGCGGTGGTCCTCACGGTCTCGCCGTCGGGCGACGCTGCGCCCACGGGCACCTTCTGCAAGGCGCTGCACGTCTACGCGGTGCGCGGCAGCGAGGAGGCGGGCCCGTACGGCAGCCAGATCGGCCCGCTGGTCGCCGAGCTCCAGCGGCAGCGCCCCGGCGAGGTCAGCGCGCAGGGCAACGGCTACCCGGCGGTGGTCTGGGAGCTGAGCTGGGGCCGCCCCGACCTGGTGCACACCTACGCCGAGAGCGTGCGCGACGGGGTGAACCGGATGCTGTCCGACCTGGGCGCACTGCGGTCGTACTGCCCGAACAGCACCATCGCCATCGTCGGCTACTCGCAGGGGTCGGACGTGGTGCGCCGCGCGCTGCAGAACCAGCGGCCCGACCCGCGCATGCGGGTGCTGCTGCTGGCCGACCCCGACTTCACCAGCGAGGACCGCTACCTGCCGATGTTCAACGACGTCGGTGAGGGCCTGTCCAACCTGGTGTTCCCCACCTTCGGCATCAACCACCTGTACTTCGGGCTGTTCCCGGAGAACCCGATCGCGCTGAGCAAGATCCCGCCGTTCCCGCCCGGGTGGACGGCCAGCTCGCTGTGCTGGCGCAAGGACCCGGCGTGCGGGGGCGGGCAGGGCGGGCTGCCCTTCCGCTGGGGCCCGGACGGCGCGCACACCGACTACCACCTGGCCGCGCCCGCCCTCGCCCGCGACATCCTGCGCTGGTCGGACGGCGTGCGCGCGGCGGGCATCGTCCGCTGAGGCCCGGGGCTCGCCCAGGCCGGGGACGACGCCGGGTGGGGACGCGGTGGTGGGTGGCGGGTTCGGGTCGGCTCAGAGCGGCAGCGCCAGCTCCAGTTCGAGCTGGTCGGTGAACACCGGGTTGGGTTCGGAGAACCCGGTCGGGACGAAGCCGACCCGCTCGTAGAACCGCTTCGCGCGCTCGTTCTCCGCCCACACCCACGCCGTCACCGCGTCCACCCCGGTGCCGCGCGCGTGCTCGACCACGGCGTCGACGAGCTCCTGGGCGACCTTGCCGCCGCGGTGGGCGGGCGCCACCCACATCGAGATGAGCTCCAGCCGGTCGTCGTCCGGGCGCACCCCGGTGACCCCGGTGGACCCGACGGCGAAGACCGCCGCGTCGGCCAACCAGTCCCGCCAGTCCCGCTCGCTGAAGGCCAGCTCGCGGGCGTAGGTGGAGGCGAACGCGCGCGGGCTGTCGGCCAGGGCGGTGAGCCGCAGCGAGCGGAACCGCACCCAGTCGGCGGGGGTGAGTCTGTCGGCCATGTCCCCATCGTCCGGACCGGCGCGCTGTGTCGGCAACCCGGGGCGCCCGGGTCGTGCCACGATCAGGGTGTGACCACCGCACTCATCTACCTCGTCGTCATGGTGCTCGTGGCGGCGGTGGTGTTCCTGCTGGCCTCGGTCGTGTTCGGCCGGGGTGAGGAGCTGCCCCCGCTGCCCCCCGGCGCCTCGCCCACCCGCCTGCCCGCCGAGGCCATCACCGGCGACGACCTGCGCGGCGTCCGCTTCCAGCTGGCCCTGCGCGGCTACAAGATGAGCGAGGTCGACTGGGTGCTGCGCAGGCTGGGCACCGAGCTGGACGACCTGCGCGCCCGGGTCGCCGAGCTGGAGTCCGAGCGCGCGGGGGAGGTGGCCCAGTGACCGACGTCACCGAGCGCGTGGAGGTCGCGGCCCCGCCGGAGGTCACCTGGGAGGCCCTGGTCGACTGGGAGCGCCAGGGCGAGTGGATGCTCGGCACCCGCGTCCGCGTCACCGGCGGCGACGGCAAGGGCGTCGGCTCGTCGCTGAGCGCCTTCACCGGCGTCCTGGGCCTCGGCTTCACCGACACCATGCGCATCACCACCTGGCAGGCCCCCCACCGCGTCGAGGTCGAGCACACCGGCCGCGTCGTCCGCGGCACCGGCCTCTTCGAGGTCCAACCCCGCGGCACCGACGCCTCCACCTTCATCTGGCACGAACGCCTCGACCTCCCCCTGGGCAAGCTCGGCCAGTGGGGCTGGACCCTTGCGGGCCCCGCCTTCCGCCTCGGCGTCCGCCACTCCCTCACCCGCTTCGCCCGCTTCGCCGAGTCCCGCCGGTGACGGAGAAGCCCCGCTGCCCCTGGGCCGACTCCTCCGACCTCTACCAGCGCTACCACGACGAGGAGTGGGGAGTCCCCCTCCACGGCCGCGACGCCCTCTTCGAGCGCATCAGCCTGGAGGCCTTCCAGTCCGGCCTCTCCTGGATCACCATCCTCCGCAAGCGCGACAACTTCCGGAAGGCCTTCCAGGACTTCAACCCCGACCACGTCGCCACCTTCACCACCCCCGACATCGACCGCCTCATGGCCGACGAGGGGATAGTCCGCAACCGCGCGAAGATCGCCGCCACCATCACCAACGCCAAAGCGGTCCTCGCCCTCGAAGAAGACCTCGACACCCTCCTCTGGAGCTTCGCCCCCAACCCCCCACCCCCACCCCCACAACCCCCGCCGACGTCCCAGCCACCACCGACCAGTCGAAGGCCATGTCCAAAGCCCTCAAAAAGCGAGGCTTCACCTTCGTCGGTCCCACCACCTGCTACGCGCTCATGCAAGCCACAGGAATGGTCAACGACCACATCTCGACCTGCTGGCGCACCCCCACCCCCATCCCCTAACCCCTCTCCTTTCTCCTTTCTCCTTTCTCCCTTCTCACCTCCCTCCCACGAAGCCGAAGGCGAGCCCACTGGTCGTTAAAGCCGTCGTTCGGCCAACGCCACCCCCACCCCGCAACCCCACGCGCCCAGCCCCCACAACAGGCCGGCACCCCGACACCGCTCAACTGAGCCAAACAGTCACGGCGTTGCCTACACCCCGGCCTGACCCAGTCCTGGCCGCTCGTAGCTCGGGAGGTGGTGTGTCAAGGGTGGGCGCAGCCCATCGCGAAGCGACGCCGAAGGCGCCCTTGACGCGCCACCTCCCGAGTTACACACTCGCGGCCCCCGAGGACAGGCCCCCACTAAGCCCAGCAACCCCGTCCACACCAAGCCAAGATCAACTCCACACGCCCCCACGCGTCACCATCCGCAGCCCCCACCCACCCAAGGGGCTCTGGTCCCTTGCGGCCATTCTACCCGCTGACCAGCGCAAACAAAGCCGCAACGATCTTGCCTGTGGACAACTCCACCCGAAATGCCCGAAACAACCATCACTGAACCGGGTGATCTTCTCCAAGCGCCACCAAGCGCCACCAAGCGCGGCACACCGATCACCGCCCCAGGAACCGCGCCTCCCGCTTGGCCACGAACGCCTCCACCGCCTCCCGGTGGTCCGCGGTCGACCCCGCCCGCCGCTGCGTGTCGCCCTCCACGGCCAACCCCTCCGCCAACCCGCCCCCCGCGGAGGCCAGCATCGCCTCCTTGATCAGCCCGTACGCCGTGGTCGGCCCGGCGGCCATCCGGCCCGCGAGGGCGAGCGCCGCGGGCAGGACCTCCGCGGCGGGCAGGACCTGCCCCACCATGCCGATCCGGAGGGCTTCCTCCGCGGTGACCGGCTTGGCGAGCAGCATCATCTCCATGGCGCGGCCGTAGCCGATGAGGCGGGGCAGGGTCCAGGCCGCGCCGGAGTCGGCGGTGAGGCCGACGTTGGCGAAGGCCATGAGGAACTTGGCGGAGTCGGCGGCGATGCGCAGGTCGCAGGCGTAGGCGAAGGAGGCGCCTGCGCCCGCGGCCATGCCGTTGACCGCGGCGATGACGGGCTTGGGCATGGTGGTGATGGCCGTGACGATCGGGTTGTAGTGGCGCTCGACGGTGGAGAGCGGGGCGGGGTCGTCGGCGCGCAGCAGGGCGATGTGCTCCTTGAGGTCCTGGCCCGCGCAGAAGGCGCGGCCCGCCCCGGTGAGGACGACGGCGCGCACGGCGTCGTCGTCGGCGGCGCCCTCCAGCGCGGCGCGCAGGGCCTCCTTGAGCTCGACGGTGAGGGAGTTGAACGAGTCCGGCCGGTTCAGCGTCAGGGTGCGCACCCCGTCGGTGTCGGTGACCAGCAGCGGGTTCTCGGACATCGGGCCTCCTCGTCGAACGGCGTCGGGTGCCTGCATACCACCCCCGGCCGACCCCGCCCGACCGCCGCGCAGGGGGTGCGGGGGACGCGGACGGTGACCGGCCCGCCGGGGCCGGGGGCCCGCGACCACCCGGGCGGACCCATCCTGGCCGGTCACCCGACACGCGATGATCGGTTCGATTTCACCCGCCGCGACCGGATGGGGGACAATGTGGCTCGACCCCGCTGGTCCGCTGCGCGCGGTGCGGCGGCGGGTGGGCAGGCGATGACGGAGGGAGCACGCTATGGCGGCCATGAAGCCCCGGACCGGAGACGGTCCCCTTGAGGTGACGAAGGAGGGCCGGGGCATCGTGATGCGCGTCCCGCTGGAGGGCGGTGGGCGCCTGGTGGTCGAGATGACCCCGGAGGAGGCGGTCAACCTCGGCGAGGCGCTGAAGGCCGCTTCCGGCTGAGCCCCGCCCCAGCACCACCCCACGCCGCCGCCCCACCCCCGCCGCTCGGAGGAACCTTGTCCACGCCGGTGCCCACCCTGCCGACGACGCTGCCCGCCGTGGAGGTCGCGGCCTCGGCCAGGGCGGGGCACGCGCGCGTCGTGCTCAGCCGCGCCGCGCCGGAGGGCCCGCCGCTGCTCGGCCCGGGTGGCGACGACCTGACCGCGGACTGGGTGGGCGACGTGGCGCTCACCGGGTCCGCCGGTGAGGTGCGGGCCGCCCCGGCGGCGTCGGCGGCGGACTGGGTGCTCGGCGTCGGCGGGGGCACCCCGGCGGACTACCGCGCGGCGGGGGTGGCGCTGGTGCGCGCCGTGGAGGCCGACCGGGACGGCGACGGGCCCGGGCGCGGGCTCGCGCTGGCCCTGCCCCCCGACGCCGGACCGGACGAGGCCGCCCAGCTCGCCAGGGGGCTGGCGCTGGGCGGCTACCGGTTCACCGTCACCGCCGAGGAGCGGCCCGCCCGGCTGCGCACCGCCCGGCTGGTGGTGCCCGACGCCGAGCAGCGCGCCCTGGTGGCGGCCGCGGTGCACCGGTCGGTGGTGTTGGCCTCGGCCACCGCGTTCGCCCGCGACCTGGCCAACACCCCGTCCAACGTCAAGGACCCCGCCTGGCTCGCCCGCACCGCCGCCCGCGCGGCGGGCCGGGTGCCCGGGTTGACCGCCACCGTCCACGACGAGCGGTGGTTGACCGCCAACGGGTTCGGCGGGGTGCTCGCCGTCGGCGGCGGGTCGACCCGCCCGCCGCGGCTGCTGCACCTGACCTGGTCGCCCCCCGGTGCCACCGGCCCGCACCTGGGCCTGATCGGCAAGGGCATCACCTTCGACACCGGCGGCATCTCCATCAAGCCCGCCGACGGCATGCACCTGATGCGCACCGACATGTCCGGCGGCGCCGCCGTCATCGCCGCCACCCTCGCCGTCGCCCGGCTCGAACTGCCGGTGCGGGTCAGCGCGCTGGTGCCGTGCGCGGAGAACCACGTCTCGGGCAGCGCCTACCGGCCCGGCGACGTCGTGCGCCACCACGGCGGCAAGACCTCCGAGATCAGCAACACCGATGCCGAGGGCCGCATCGTGCTGGCCGACGCGCTGGTGCACGCGGTGGACACCCTCGGCGTGGACGTGCTGGTGGACGTGGCCACGCTGACCGGGGCGATGAAGGTGGCGCTGGGCCTGCGCACCGGCGGGCTGTTCGCCAGCGAGGACGCGCTGGCCGAGCGGGTCCGGGCGGCGGGGGAGCGGGCGGGCGAGGCGTGGTGGCGGATGCCGCTGCTCGACGAGTTCGCCGACGCCGTGGTCAGCGACCTCGCCGACGTCCGGCAGGGCCCGCCGGGGCCTGGGGGCATCACGGCGGCGCTGTTCCTGCGGGAGTTCACAGCGGGCCTGCCGTGGGCGCACCTGGACATCGCGGGCCCGGCGCGCGCGGACAAGCACTACGACGACGTCAGCCCCGGGGGCACCGGCTTCGCCGCGCGCACCCTGGTGGAGTTCGTCGCCTCCTACGCCGCCGAGTAGGTCCGCACGGCGGGCGGCTCGGGGGCGGGGGCGAACAACCGGTCCAGCACCGCGTACTTCGCCAGGAACACCGGCAACCCGCTCAGCACGTACGCGGCGTTGAGCACCAGGGCGCGCGCGTCCGGGTCGGCCACCAGCGGCCCCACCAACCAGTCCGCGCCCGCGGTCAGCGCGACCGACACCAGCCCGCCGAGCGCGGTGGTGACCGCGTACCCGGTGAGCTGGCCGGTCAGGTGCGCGCGGCCGTGCCGGTCCCAGGCCCACCAGCGCAGCAGCACGAAGCGCGGCACGGCGCCGACGACGAAGGCGACCAGCCCGGCCAGGGCGGCGTCGACGCCCGCCCACCGGTAGAGCGCGAACAGCACCAGCTGGCTGGTCGCGGTCGCGGCCAAGGACGCGACCGCGTACCGGGAGAACGCTGGTTTGCGCAGGTGGGGACGCACTCCTCCACCCTACGTCCGGCTCGCTGACGCCGTCCTCAGCCGCCGTGCGACGTTCGCGCCGCCTCGTAGACCGCCACCGTCTGCTCGGCCACCGACGCCCAGGAGAACTCGCGCACCGCGCGCTCCCGGCCCGCCTCGCCCATCGCCCGCGCCCGCTCCGGGTCGGCCAGCAGCTCGTTGACCGCGTCGGCCAGCCCGCTGCGGAACTGCGGCTCCGCGTCCGGCGCGTAGTGCACCAGCAGCCCGGTGCCGCCGTCCACGACCACCTCGGGGATGCCGCCCACGTCGGAGGCCACCACCGCCGTCGAGCAGGCCATCGCCTCCAGGTTCACGATGCCCAGCGGCTCGTACACCGACGGGCAGACGAACACCGCCGCGCGGCTGAGCAGCTGCCGCACCTCCGCGGGCGCCAGCATCTTCTGGATCCAGAACACCCCCGGCCGCGCCGCCGCCAGCTCCGCGACCGCGACCCTGGTCTCCTCGGCGATCTCCGGGGTGTCCGGGGCGCCCGCGCACAGCACGACCTGCGCGCCCGCGTCGATGTGGTGGGCCGCGGCGACCAGGTGGGCCACGCCCTTCTGCCGGGTGATCCGCCCGACGAACAGCACGATCGGCCGGTCCGGGTCGATGCCGTGCGCGCGCAGCGCGTCCACCTCGGTCACCGGGCGGTAGGCGGTGGCGTCGATGCCGTTGCGCACCACGTGCACCTTGGCCGGGTCCAGCGAGGGGTAGCAGTCGAGCACGTCGGCGCGCATCCCGTCGCTGACCGCGATGATCGCGTCGGCGGCCTCGTAGGCGGTGCGCTCCACCCAGGACGACAGCCGGTAGCCGCCGCCGAGCTGCTCGGCCTTCCACGGCCTGCGCGGCTCCAGCGAGTGCGCGGTGACCACGTGCGGGACGCCGTGCAGCAGCTGCGCCAGGTGCCCGGCGTGGTTGGCGTACCAGGTGTGCGAGTGCACCAGGTCGACCGCGTCCACCGCGGCCGTCATCGACAGGTCCGCCGAGAGGGTGCGCAGCGCGGCGTTCGCACCGTCCAACCCGGGCGCCGGGTTGTGCGCCACCGCCCCCGAGCGGGGGGCGCCCATGCAGTGCACGTCGACCTCCACCAGCTCCCGCAACCGGGGCACGAGGAACTCCACGTGCACGCCCGCCCCGCCGTAGACCTCCGGCGGGTACTCCCTCGTCAGCAGTCCGATCCGCACGCGCACACGGTAGCCGCTCGCCCCCGGCCCCGAACGCACTGCGGCTGCCGGGTGAACGCCTCGGCAATCGAGGCGATCACGTGTGGCACCGCACCCCCACCGCCCGTTAGGGTCAACGCTGTGAAGGGCCAGCCGCGGGTACTCGGGATCGTGTTGGCGGGCGGTGAGGGCAAGCGGCTGTGGCCCCTGACGGCGGACCGCGCCAAACCCGCCGTGCCGTTCGCGGGCAACTACCGCCTCGTCGACTTCGTGCTGTCGAACCTGGTGAACGCCGGGTTCCACCGGCTGTGCGTGCTGACGCAGTACAAGTCGCACTCGCTGGACCGGCACATCTCGACCACCTGGCGGCTGTCGAACGTCCTGGGCCAGTACGTCACCCCGGTGCCCGCCCAGCAGCGCCTGGGCCCGCGCTGGTACACCGGCAGCGCCGACGCGATCTACCAGTCGCTCAACCTCGTGCACGACGAGGACCCCGACTACATCGCCGTCTTCGGCGCCGACCACGTCTACCGGATGGACCCGGGCCAGATGCTGGAGCGGCACATCGAGACCGGCGCGGGCGTGACCGTCGCGGGCATCCGGGTGCCGCGCGCGGAGGCCCGCGCGTTCGGCTGCATCGACTCCGACGAGACCGGCAAGATCACCCGCTTCCTGGAGAAGCCCGCCGACCCGCCCGCGGTGCCCGACGACCCCGACGTCACCTTCGCCTCGATGGGCAACTACCTGTTCTCCACCGGCGCCCTGCTCGACGCGCTGCGCGCCGACGCGGCGAACAAGGACTCCGTGCACGACATGGGCGGCGACATCATCCCCATGCTCGTGTCCACCGGCGAGGCCTACGTCTACGACTTCGCCGACAACCAGGTGCCCGGCGAGACCGAGCGCGACCGCGGCTACTGGCGCGACGTGGGGACGCTCGACGCCTACTACGACGCGCACATGGACCTGGTGTCGGTGCACCCGGTGTTCAACCTCTACAACCAGAAGTGGCCGATCCGCACCGCCACCCCGCCGCTGCCGCCCGCCAAGTTCGTCAACAGCGGCAGCGCGACGGAGTCCATCGTCGGCCCGGGCACCATCGTCTCCGGCGCCCGCGTGGTCGACTCGGTGATCAGCGCCGACGTGACCATCGAGGACGGCGCCGTCGTCGAGGGCAGCGTGCTGCTGCCGGGCGCCCGCGTGGGCAAGGGCGCCACCGTGCGCCGGGCCATCCTGGACAAGAACGTCACCGTCGCCGACGGCACCACGCTGGGGGTCGACCTGGAGGCCGACCGCGCCCGCTACACCGTCAGCTCCAGCGGCGTCGTCGTGCTCGGCAAGGGTGCCAGTACGGCGTAGGATTTCTCCCGCCACCCGCCCCCTCGTCCCCGCCCGGCATCGTTCCCGGCCTGGTGTGACGGCTGGCGGTTGGGTGGGTGGTTACTCGCGGGGCGGGGTGGTGTTGTTGGGTGCCGCTTGCCCCCCGCGTCCCCGCCCGGCATCGTTCCCGGCTTGGTGTGACGGCTGGCGGTTGGGTGGGTGGTTGCTCGGTGGGTGGGGTTGGCGTTGTTGGCTGCCACCTGCCCCTGTGCGCATCTGGCGTCGTTCCCGGCTGGTGTGCCAGGAAGGTGGTGTGCAGGAGGGTGGGGTGGGTCAGGCCTTGGCGGCTACCAGGAGGCCTTCGCCCACGGGGAGCAGGAGGGGGACTAGGCGGGGGTCTTCGCGGATGGCCTTGGCCGCCTCGCGGACGCCCAGGGTGTCCGGGTCGCGGTGGGCTGCGGAGGCGATGCGGCCCTCCCACAGGACGTCGGCGAAGGCGAGCACCCCGCCCGGGCGCAGCAGCCGCACGCCCTGCTCGTGGTACTCGGGGTACTCGGGCTTGGAGCCGTCGACGAACAGCAGGTCGTAGCCGCCGTCGGTGAGCCGGGGGAGCACGTCCAGCGCCCGGCCCATGATCAGCCGGGTGCGGCCGGGGGCGATGCCCGCGGCGGTGAAGGTGCGCTTGGCCAGCCGCTGGTGCTCGGGGTCGAGGTCGATGGAGGTCAGCACCCCGTCCGGGGCCATCCCGCGCAGCAGGTACAGCCCGGACACGCCCAGCCCCGTCCCCACCTCGACAACGGCCTTCGCGCGCAGCACACTGGTGAGGAACCGCAGGACCGCGCCGGTGCCCGGGCTGGTCGGGACCGAGCCGAGCCGCAGGGCGGTGGCGCGCGCGGCGGACAGCGAGTCGTCCTCGGGCTGGAAGCCCCCGACGAACGCGCGCAGGTCCGCCGGGTCCACGGCGGGCGATTCCGGTCCCACGGGAACGCAGGTTAGCGCCGTCGGTGGGGAATTCGGGTGAACTCGACCGGAAGGTCACCCCGGGGTCGTTTTCTCAGGCTCTCCTCAGCCGGTTCTCACCGGGGGCACATGGGGGTACCCCACAGTGGAGGCCATGGCGAGGACGGGGTCGACCCGGGAGCGGGGGAACACGATGGCACGCGCGGGCGTTGTGAAGGACGAGGACACGTCACTGGAGGTGCGCATCCCCGCCACGAAGACCCCGGGCACCGCGGCCGCGGAGCCCGCCCCGGTCCAGATCGACGACGCGGCGTGGACGCCGCCGTCGTGGGACGAGGTCGTCCGCGAGCACGGCGACCGCGTCTACCGGCTGGCCTACCGGCTCACCGGCAACGCCCACGACGCCGAGGACCTCACCCAGGAGACCTTCATCCGGGTGTTCCGGTCGCTGGCGTCGTACAAGCCGGGCACCTTCGAGGGCTGGCTGCACCGCATCACCACCAACCTGTTCCTCGACATGGCCCGGCGCCGCTCGCGGCTGCGCATGGAGGCGCTGCCCGAGGACACCGACCGCCTCGCGGGCGACGACCCCAGCCCGGAGCAGGTCTACGGCGAGACCCACCTCGACCCCGACCTGCAGGCCGCGCTGGACGAGCTGCCCCCGGAGTTCCGCGCCGCCGTCGTGCTGTGCGACGTGGAGGGGCTGTCCTACGAGGAGATCGGCGCCACCCTCGGGGTGAAGCTGGGTACCGTGCGGAGCAGGATCCACCGGGGCCGCCAGGCCCTGCGCGCGTCGCTGGAGCGGCGCCGCGCCCTCTCCCAGGAGGCACTGGCATGACGTTCGGGCTGTCCGACCAGCACCTGATGCCGGACGCCGTCGTCGCCTTCGTCGACGGCGAACTCGGCCGCACGCCGCACGACCGGGCCACCGCCCACCTCGCCCGCTGCCCCTTCTGCGCCGCCGAGGTCACCGCCCAGCGCCAAGCCCGCGCCGCGGTCCGCACCGCCCCGGCCCCCAGCATGCCCGCGGGCCTGCTCGCCGCCCTCCAGGCCATCCCCCAGGAGGTCGACCTCCCCTCGGCCCCCGACAACCTCGCGGTCACCGACGACGGCCAGCTCGTCGCCGTCCAACGCCCCGAGGCCCTCCCCACCACCCCCGACAAGGTCCCCTTCGGCGCCTCCGCCCCCCTCGGCTCCTCCCCCCGCCTGGGCCAAGGCCCCACCGTCCTGGGCCGCAAGCCCAGCCGCCGAGCAGCCCAAGGCGCAGGCGTCGTCGTCTCCGGCCTCGTCCTGGGTGCGCTGGCCCTGGTCAACACCGGCCCCAGCACCCCACCCACCCCCGCCCAACCCCAGCCCGACATCGAACCCGCGGGCTTCCTCAGCACCCCCACCCCGCCCCTGGCCGCCCAAGCCCCCACCTTCGGCCTGGTAGCCGCCAGATAAGCCCCACCCCCAGCAGAAGCCGCCTCCTGCCCTCCGGAGGCGGCTTCTCGCGTACCCCCACCTATCCCCACCCCCTCACGACGCCGAAGGCGAGCCTCGGTCCCTAAAAGCCGTCGTTTGGCCAGCCTCACGCCCACCCCGCAATCCATGGTGCCCAGCCCCACCAACCCCCCGGCACCCCCAACACCGCTCAGCTGAGCCAGTGGTCATGGGCTGTGCTCACACCTGGGCCTGACCCAGTCCTGGCCGCTCGTAGCTCGGTGGAGGCGGTGTCAAGGGTGGGCGAAGCCCATCGCGAAGCGACGCCCGCAGGGCGCCCTTGATTCCGCCTCCACCGAGTTACACACTCGCGGCCCCCGAGGACAGGCCCCCACCGAACGGGCACCAACGCGAACGGGCCCAACGCACGCCCCAAGGACAAGCCCCACACCCACTTCACCAGCCATTTGGCACTGTTCACCCTTGATGACTCAGCAGAACCTCGACCCCGACCAGCAGCGGATCGGACCCAGGCCGGTGGACCGGCCCGCGGTCGACCCGGCTGCCGCGGCCGCGTTCGGGCGGCCTGCCGGGGTGTCCGGTGCCTTCTCCCCGCACGCGCCCGCCGCGCCCGCGCTGGGGTCGCTGCCCGCCGCCCCGCCCACGCCGGAGTCGCTGGCGTCGGCGTTCGGGCGCACGCCCGCCGACAGCGGTGTGCGGTTGCAGCGCCCGCCCGCCGCGGGGCACGGCGGTGCTGAGGACCCCGAGCACGTGTGGGGCGAGGACGAAGACCCGTGGCGCGACCCGTCCGCGGGCGCGGTCATCGGCCCGCCCGCGGTGCCGAAGGACCCCGACGCCCCCGACGGCGCGGCCGGCCCGGGCGGCGTCGGCACGCAGTTGAGCCTGCCGGAGGTGCTGTTCGGCAGGCGGGTCAAGCCGCTGGCGCTGGTGCTGCTGGGCGTCATCGCGCTGGTGGTGGGCGCCGCCGGTGGCCTGGTGGGGTGGGCGGTCGCCCGCGGCGGGGACGCGCTGACCAGCGACGTCACCCTGGCCCAGGTCGAGGAGAGCGTGGAGCGCGCGCCCGGCTCGGTGGCCGACATCGCCCAGCGGGTGCGGCCCGCGGTGGTGTCGATCGAGGTGCGGGTGGACCAGGGCGGCGGGTTCGGCTCCGGGGTCATGATCGACGGGTCCGGCTACATCGTCACCAACTGGCACGTGGTCACCCTGGAGGGCCGCGCGGACGGCAGCGCCAAGATCACCGCGCTGTTCACCGACGGCACCCGGGCCGAGGCGCGGGTGGTGGGCACCGACCCGAAGACCGACCTGGCCGTGATCAAGGTCAACGTCACCAACCCGACGGTGCTCCAGTTCGGCGACTCCGACCGGTTGCAGGTGGGCGACTCGGTGATCGCGATCGGGTCCCCGCTGGGCCTGGCCGACACCGTCACCCAGGGCATCGTCTCGGCGCTGCACCGCCCGCTCACCGCGGGCGGGGAGAACGGCGAGGCGCCGATCACCTACGACGCCATCCAGACCGACGCCTCGGTCAACCAGGGCAACTCCGGCGGCCCGCTGGTCGACTCCACCGGCGCGCTGATCGGCATCAACTCCGCGATCCGCTCCAGCGAGGGCAACACCGGCTCGGTGGGCCTGGGCTTCGCGATCCCGGGCAACGACGCCAAGCGCATCGCCGAGACGATCATCCGCGACGGCGCGGTCAAGCACGCCGACCTCGGCGCCAACGCCAAGTCGGTCTCCGCCGAGACCGCCGAGGGCGCCCAGGTCGTCAACGTCACCGACGGCGGCGCCGCCGCGGCGGCGGGCATCGCCGAGGGCGACGTCATCCGCAAGGTCGGTGACCGCCAGGTCCGCAACGCCGCCGAGCTCACCGTCGCGGTCCGCCAGCACCAGCCCGGCGACACCGTGCCGGTGGTGCTGGCCAGGCAGGGCCGCGAGCTGACCGTTCAGGTCACCCTGCGCTCGGACTGACCGGCTACCCTGGGGTCGGCGGCAAACCGGAAGGTGGAGCAGCGGTGTTCGAGAGCGTCGGCTGGGCCGAGATCCTGGTCCTGGGCATCGCGGGCCTGTTCATCCTCGGCCCGGAACGCCTGCCCTCCGCCGCGGCCTGGGTCGGCCGCACCATCCGCAAGGTCCGCGAGTACGCCACCGGCGCCCGCGACCAGCTCAAGAACGAACTGGGCCCGGACTTCGAGGAGCTGCGCAAGCCCCTCCAGGACCTCCAGCAGCTGCGCAACTTCGACCCCAAGCGCATCGTCACCAGCACCCTCTTCGGCGACGACACCAACGGCAACGGCGTCAAGCCCAACGGCTACGCCGCCACCCAACCCCCCCTCCCCCCGCGCCCCGCGGACCCCCTCAAGCCCGGCGAGACCCCCAAGGTCGACCCCGACGCCACCTGAGCACCCCGCGAACGCCGAAGGGGCGGTAGGACCGACGTGGTCCCACCGCCCCTTCCGCGTTGATCGGGTCTAGCGGCCCGCGGGTGAGACGGACAGCATGCGGCCCGCCAGGCCGCGGGCGCGGATGGAGAGCTTGCCCGCGACCTCGGTGAGGACCTTGGCCGCGGGGGCGTCGGGCTGGGCGACGACCAGCGGGGTGCCCTCGTCGCCGCCTTCGCGCAGGCGCGGGTCGAGGGGGACCTGGCCCAGGAGGGGGACGGTGGAGCCCACGGAGCGGCTGAGGGAGTCGGCGACGAGCTGGCCGCCGCCGGAGCCGAAGAGCTCCATGCGGGTGCCGTCGGGCATCTCCAGCCAGGACATGTTCTCGATGACGCCCGCGACGCGCTGGCGGGTCTGCAGGGCGATGGAGCCGGCGCGCTCGGCGACCTCGGCGGCGGCCTGCTGGGGGGTGGTGACGACGAGGATCTCGGCGTTGGGGATGAGCTGGGCGACCGAGATGGCGATGTCGCCGGTGCCGGGGGGCAGGTCGAGCAGCAGCACGTCCAGGTCGCCCCAGAACACGTCGGCGAGGAACTGCTGGAGGGCGCGGTGCAGCATGGGGCCGCGCCAGACCACCGGGGTGTTGCCGGGGGTGAACATGCCGATGGAGATGACCTTCACGCCGTTGGCCTCCGGCGGCAGGATCATCTTCTCGACCTTGGTGGGCTTCTCGCGGGAGCCGACCATGCGCGGGATGGAGTGGCCGTAGATGTCGGCGTCGACGATGCCGACCTTGACCCCGCGGCGGGCCATGGCCACCGCCAGGTTCACCGTGACGCTGGACTTGCCGACCCCGCCCTTGCCGGAGGCCACGCAGTACACCCTGGTCAGCGAGCCGGGCTCGGCGAACGGGATGCGCGGCTCCTCGGTGTCGCCGCGCAGCTGCTTGCGCAGGGCGGTGCGCTGCTCGTCGTTCATCACGTCCAGCTCGACCGCCACCGACGACACCCCGGGCAGCGCCGACACCGCGGCGGTCACGTCCTTGGTGATCTTGTCGCGGAGCGGGCAGCCCGCCACGGTGAGGTAGACGGCGACGTCGACCCGCCCGTCCGGGTGCACGGTCACGTCCTTGACCATGCCCAGGTCGGTGATGGGCCGGTGGATCTCGGGGTCCTGCACACCGGCCAGTGCCGTCCGCACGGCCTCGGCGCTGGGGACATGCTCGGTGGTGGTCACCGGTCCATGCTACGGGCGGGTAGCACGTGCCCGGGGACACACCCCGCGGCCGCGGTTGGCAATGGCCGTTGTCAATGCCGGGCGTGCGCGCGCCGATGCCGCTTCGTAACATTGTCAACCCGTGCGCACCGAGAGGATGGACCCGTGACAGCTCCGGACAGGTCTGTCCGCCCCTCCCGGGCGGAGCTCGCCGCGTGGCGCGCCTTCCTGCGCGCGCACGCCAGGGTGACCAGGGTCCTGGAGGCGGAGCTGGTGGCCGAGCAGCAGCTGTCGCTGGGCGGCTACGACGTGCTGGTGCAGCTGGCCGAGGCCCCCGACCGCAAGCTGCGGATGGCCGAGCTGGCCGACGCGGTGCTGCTGTCGCGCTCCGGGGTCACCCGGCTGGTCGACCGGCTGGAGCGCGCGGGCATGGTCGCCAGGGAGCGGGTGCCCGGCGACGGCCGCGGCGTGGTCGCCACCCTCACCGACCACGGCCTCGACGTGCTGCGCACCGCCTCCCGCACGCACCTGGCGGGGGTGTCGGAGCACTTCGTGGCCCGGCTGAGCCCGGAGCAGCTGGCCTACCTCGGTGAGCTCTGCGGCAAGCTCGTCGACTGAGCCGCCCCCGGCGCCGCCCCGTCGTCCCAGCGCGGGTCCTCGCGCAGCGCCTCGGCCTTGGCCTTCTTGCGCGGCTTGAGGTCGGCGCCGAGGTCGGCGCGCAGCCGCTCCAGCTCGCCGCGCAGGTAGTCGCGGGTGGCGACCTCGCCGACGGCCAGCCGCAGCGCGGCCAGCTCGCGGGCCAGGAACTCGGTGTCGGCCTTGGTCTGCGCCGCCCGCGACCGGTCCTCCTCCAGCGACACCCGGTCCCGGTCGTCCTGCCGGTTCTGGGCCAGCAGGATCAGCGGTGCGGCATAGGCGGCCTGGGTGGAGAACGCCAGGTTCAGCAGGATGAACGGGTACGGGTCCCACCGCATGTTGACGGCGACCAGGTTCAGCACGATCCAGGTCACCACGATCAGCGTCTGCCAGAACAGGAACGTCCCGGTGCCCAGGAACCGGGCCAGGTTCTCCGAGATCCGCCCGAAGCTGTCCGGGTCGATCGACAGCCGCAGCGCGCGCGGGCGCTTGGGCTGGTCGAGCCGCCTGCGGTTGCTCGGCTCAGGCACGGGTGCCCACCTCGGTGGTCTGCGGCCGCTCCCGCCAGCCCTCGGGCAGCAGGTGGTCGAGCACGTCGTCGACGGTGATCGCGCCGAGCAGGTGGTCCTCGTCGTCGACCACCGGCGCGCAGACCAGGTTGTAGTTGGCGAAGTACCGGGTGACCTCCAGCAGCGGCGCGGTCGGCGGCAGGCTCGTCAGCTCCTTGTCCAACGCCCCCGCCACCAGCTCGAACGGCGGCTCCCGCAGCAGCTTCTGGATGTGCACGCAGCCCAGGTACCGCCCGGTCGGTGTGGCGCTGGGCGGGCGGCAGACGAACACCATGCTGGCCAGCGCGGGGGTGATGTCGGGGTTGCGCACCCGAGCCAGCGCCTCGGCGATCGTCGAGTCCGGGGTCAGCACGATCGGCTCCGGCGTCATCAGCCCACCAGCGGTGTCGGCCGAGTACCCCAGCAACCGCTTGGCCTGCGCGGACTCCTCGGGCTCCATCAGCTCCAGGAACCGCTCCTTGTCGCCCTCGGACAGCTCGGCGAGCAGGTCGGCGGCGTCGTCGGGGTCCATCGCCTCCAGCACGTCCGCCCCGCGCTCCTCGTCGAGGTGCTTGAGCAGGTCCATCTGGTCGTCCTCCGGCAGCTCGGCCAGCACGTCGGCCAACCGCTCGTCGTCGAGGGCGTCGGCCACCTCGTGCCTGCGCTTGGCGGGCAGGTCCTGCAGCGCGGTGGCCACGTCAGCGGCCCGCATCCCCTCGAAGGAGGCGACGAGCTGGTGGGCGTCCTGCGGGCTCCCGTTCAGCTCCACCACCCCGGGCGCGGTGATCTCACCCCAGTCGACCACCCGCACCGGCCCCCGCCGCACCAGCCGCCCAGCCCGCTCCCGGACGGCCACCCGGTCCACCACCCAGTCCCGGCTCCTGGTCGGCTCCATGGCGGCGTCGACCACGACGGCCTGGGCCCCGCTCCCGCGCACCTGCACCCTGGCGTCGAGCAGCTGCCCGACCACCAGCACCTCGTTGGGCCGCTGGGTGAAGTGCCGCATGTTGACCGACCCGGTGGCCAACGTGATCCCGGCGGAGTCGATGGTGGTGACCCGCAGCATGGGCACGAACACCCGCCGCCGGGTCGCCAGCTCCACGACCACCCCCAGCACCCTGGGCGGTTGGCTGTCCACCCGGAGCCCGACGACCAGGTCCCTGACCTTCCCGATCGACTCCCCGTCCGGCCCGAAGACCGGCAACCCCGTCAACTGGGCGGCGAACACCCTGCTCCTACCCGGCACCCGGCCAGGCTAGTCGGAATGCGGGGGCGCCACCGCGCGGAAGCCGCCCAGGTGGGACCGGCCTCACGAGCAGGCGCCGCGAGGGCGCCTGCTCGTGAGGCCGGTGGGGTGAGCTGCGCGGCCATCGGGTTCGCGCACTTTGCGCCCCGAGCAAGCACCACCCGCCCACGCACGCAACGAGCGCCCGCCCAGGGCGAACGCGCTCGCTCAGGCCAGGACGCGGGCGTCCGCGCGCTGGTAGAACACGCGCCGCCCGTCGCGGTGGCGGGTGACCTGGCCGGACTCGTGGAGCACGGACAGGTGGTGGCTCACGGTCGCCGCCGCGAGGCTGTGGCGGGCCGCGAGCTCCCCGGTGCTCCTGGGGGTCTCCAGGTCGTTGAGGAGGCGGGCCCTGGTCGGGCCGATCAGGCGGTCGACGCCGCGGTGGGGGCGGGGGGTGCCCAGGCTCCTGGCGGGGGCGAAGAGCACCACGTCCGTGGGGTCCTGGGACTGGACCAGCAGGTCGGGCCAGCACATCGCCGAGGGGGCGATCACCAGCTCCTGGCCCGTGCTGTCGACGTGGACCTCCGAGCCGCACCGGACGAGGACCGCCTCGCCCGTCCAGGTGGCCCTGGTGTGCAGGGAGGAGAGCAGGGCTCCGACGCCGCCGGTGGCCATCTGGACCGCGCGGTCCCGGACGTCGCCCTCCAGCATGGTGAGGTGGGCGGGCCACTGGTCGGCCATCGCCACCGCGAAGAAGCGGGCGAGGCCCGCCGCCGCCCTGGCGGGGAAGCCGTCGGTGGGGATCCACCTGCGGAGCCGGTGCATGTCGGTGAGCTGGGCCTCGACCCGCGCCTCGTCCGTGGCGCGCAGGCGCTCGAGCTGGTCGGACAGGACGTCGCGGACCGGGAGCGGGCGGGGGGTGAGCAGGTCGGGGAAGTCCCAGGCGTCCTCGGTGCCCAGGGCCGCCGCCACCGCGCGGACGTCCGGGTCGCGCAGCGCGAAGCGGGCGGCGGCACCGGGGTCGCCGAAGATCGGGTGGGCGCGACCTGCCGCGGCGAGGCGGAGCAGGCCGACGGCCTCCATCACCGGGGACACCGCCACCCGCACCCGGCTGACGGCCGCGGCGTCCAGGCGGATCGTGATCACACCCCGAGGGTAGCCCCGATTCGACCCACGTCGAATGGATTGGTGGTGGCGGCCGCACCCGGTGGGATCGGTGGTGTGCGGGGCGGCCCGGCTGGGGGTCTGGCCGCCCCGCCCTCAGACCAGCGCGGTGGCGATGGTGGGGGCCGCGGCGACGGCCGGGTCGTCGTCCTGGCCCGCGCCCCACTCCAGCACCGCGCGCACGAACGTCCACTTGCGAGCCAGCGGCCAGTCCAGGCCCGCCGCGTCGACCACGCCGCGCAACCGGTCGGCGGGGTCCGAGCCCTCCCACCGGTTCCACAGCAGGGGGATCAGGCCGAACTCCTGGTCGCCCGCCAGTGGTTTGGGGTCGATCACCAGCCACGGTTCGCGCTCGGCGCGCAGGACGTTCTCGTAGTGCAGGTCCTCGTTGACCAGTCGGTCGCCCGCCCGCGGGCCCAGCTCCACGCAGTAGGCGACGGCCTGGGCCACCAGCTCGGGCGGGGCGGGGCGGTCGGGCAGCTCGCGCACCCAGCGCCCGGCCTCGGCGCGCAGCGACCGGAGCACCGGCGGCGCCGGGCGGTCGAGGCGGCGCAGCAGTCCCGCGACCACCGCCAGCGCCTCGTCGAGGGGCTCGTCGGCCAGCGAGTGGTGCGGGTCGAGGCGCTCCAGCAGCAGCGCCCACGGCTCGGCGGCCAGCAGCCGCACCGCGCCACCACCGGCCCAGGTGGACAGGCACAGCGCCTCGTGCTCGGCCTCGGGGTGCGGCCAGGTGATCTTCAGCACCGCCGGGTCGCCCGCGCTGGTGCGCACCGGGAGCACCAGCGCGCACCAGCCGTGCAGCGGCGGCCCGTCCACCACCAACGACCAGCGCGCGAGCAGGTCGGCGGCGGTGTCGGGCAGCGCGCGCAGCCAGGCCAGCTCGTCGGCGGTGTGGAAGCGGGCCGCGAACGCGGGTGGAACGATCAAGGGCGGCGGTGTCACGGACACCACAATGGCGCAAGCCCGGGGGCCGTGGTCGACTACAAGCCCGTCGTGGTTACCGGCCGGTTAACCTCGCGACCTGAACGGAGGATCGATGCGCTCACCGAAGGACTTCTTCCGCCCGCTCGCCGTCGGCGCGCCGGAGCCGGTGCGCGAGGTGCCGTTCCGGCCGTCCCGGATGATCCACTTCTTCGACCCGAGCAACGAGAAGATGGCCGCCAAGGTCCCGGACATGGCCGCGCAGGCCGACGTGGTCCTGGGCAACCTGGAGGACGCGGTCCGGGCCGACCGCAAGGAGGCCGCGCGCGAGGGCCTGGTGCGCATCGCCAAGGCCACCGACTTCGGCGACACCCAGCTGTGGACGCGGATCAACAGCCTCGACTCGCCGTGGGTGCTCGACGACCTGATCACCCTGGTCACCGAGATCGGTGACAAGCTCGACGTGGTCATGGTGCCCAAGGTCGAGTCCGCCGCCGACATCCACTACGTCGACCGGCTGCTGGCCCAGCTGGAGGCGCGCGCCGGGGTGCGCCGCCCGCTGCTGGTGCACGCCATCCTGGAGACCGCGTCCGGGGTGGCCAACGTCGAGGAGATCGCCACCGCCAGCCCGCGCATGCAGGGCATCTCGCTGGGCCCGGCCGACCTGGCCGCCTCCCGCCGGATGAAGACCACCCGCGTCGGCGGCGGCCACCCCGGCTACCTGGTGCGCCAGGACCCGACCGGCGAGGACATCACCACCGGCCGCGCCACCTACCAGCAGGACCTGTGGCACTACACCGTGGCGCGCATGGTCGACGCCTGCGCGGGCGCGGGGATCCTGCCCTACTACGGCCCGTTCGGCGACATCGCCGACGTGGTGGCCTGCGAGGACCAGTTCCGCAACGCCTTCCTGCTCGGCTGCGTCGGCGCGTGGAGCCTGCACCCCAAGCAGATCGCCATCGCCAAGCGGGTGTTCTCCCCGGCGCCGGAGGACGTGGCGTGGGCTCGGCGGGTCATCGCGGCCATGGGCGACGGCACCGGCGCGGTGATGATCGACGGCAAGATGCAGGACGACGCCACGGTCAAGCAGTGCAAGGTCGTCGCGGAGCTGGCCGACGCGCTCTCCGCCCGCGACCCGGAGCTGGCCGCGGCCTACGAGGCCGTCACGAAGGAGGCACTGGCCTGATGAGCGAGGACTACCGCCCCCGCCGCTCGGTGCTCTACATGCCCGGCGCCAACGAGCGCGCCCTGGAGAAGGCGAAGGGCCTGGCCGCCGACGCGCTGATCCTCGACCTGGAGGACTCGGTCTCCCCGGACAAGAAGGCCGAGGGCCGCGACCGGGTCTGCGCCGCGGTGGCCTCCGGCGAGTACGGCAACCGGGAGCTGACCATCCGGGTCAACGGCCTGGACACCGAGTGGCACGCCGAGGACCTGCGCGCCGCGGGCGCCGCCGGGCCCGCCGCCGTGGTGGTGCCCAAGGTCAACTCCGCCGCCGAGGTGCACCAGGTCGAGAAGGCCCTGGAGGCCGCGGGCGCCCCCGACCACACCGCGATCTGGGCGATGGTCGAGACCCCGGTGGCCATGCTGCACGCCGAGGAGATCGCCGCCGCCTCCGAGCGGCTCACGGTGCTGGTCATGGGCACCAACGACCTGGCCAAGGAGCTGCGCGCCGAGCACGTCCCCGGCCGCGCCCCGCTGCTGGGCGGGCTGTCGCTGGCCCTGCTCGCCGCCCGCGCCACCGGCAAGGTCATCCTCGACGGCGTCTACAACGACGTGAAGGACCTCGACGGCTTCGAGGCCGAGTGCGTGCAGGGCCGCCAGTTCGGCTTCGACGGCAAGACCCTCATCCACCCCACCCAGCTGGAGGCGTGCAACCGCGTCTTCGCCCCGTCCGAGGACGAGGTCGCCCACTCCCGCGTGGTCATCGAGGCCTTCGAGGAGGCCAAGGCCCAGGGCAAGGGCGTGGTCACCGTCAACGGCCGCCTCATCGAGAACCTGCACGTCGACATCGCCCGCCGCGTCCTCGCCGTCGCCGAGGCCATCGCCGCGCGCTGACCCCGCGGTCCCGGGGAGGCCCCGCCTCCCCGGGAACCCCGGCGCCCCGGGCCCCGTCCGCGGGGCATGAGCACCCCGCAGGACCCCTGGCACGTCCTCATCGAGGAGACGACCGGCCGCGCCAACGGCGCCACCTCCGCCTGGAACTTCCGCGTCTCCACCGTCTTCCATCTCGACGGTGCCCTGCACCAGCCCGGCTCGCCTCCGAACCCGGTGCGATCAGGCGTGACACCGCTGCGTCACCGGCCCGTTACCGGCATCGCTGGTCACGGGTTGGTCACGGTGCAGGTCAGGGACGTAACGGGGGGTGAAAGGTTGCGGTGACATAACGCACATGTCACGGCAAGGGGGTTGCAGTACGGGCGTCCTGCGGGTCTCCTGGTCGGCATGGGTAGACACCGACTCCCCTCCGAGTCCCGCGTGCTGGGTGTGCTGACCGGCCGCCGCCGCCGTCGGGACGACCTGTTCGACCGCAGCTTCCGGGAGTGCCACGACTGCGGGGCGGACGTCTACGTGCTCGCCGAGGACTGCAAGGACTGCGGCGCGCCGGTGGTGCAGCTCGTCGGGTAGCCCGGCGGAACGGTTCAGCGTGAGATGGACCCCACTCCGGGGGCGCGAACGGGCGTTGACCGGTGGATACTGGCCGGTAACAACGTCACCGCAGACAGGGAGCTCGGATGGCCCGCCTCGCCCAGACCGCCGGCTTGACCGACGTGCAGAAGGAGATCCTGTCCACCGTCAAGGACTTCGTGGACAAGGAGATCATCCCGAACGCCCAGGCGCTGGAGCACGCCGACGAGTACCCCAAGGACATCGTCGAGGGCATGAAGGAGATGGGGCTCTTCGGCCTCACCATCCCGGAGGAGTACGGCGGCCTCGGTGAGTCCCTGCTGACCTACGCGCTGGTCGTGGAGCAGATCGCGCGCGGCTGGATGAGCGTGTCCGGTGTGATCAACACCCACTTCATCGTGGCGCACATGGTCAAGCAGCACGGCACCGACGCGCAGAAGCAGCACTACCTGCCGAAGATGGCCGCCGGTGAGATCCGCGGCTCCTTCTCCATGTCCGAGCCGGACCTGGGCTCCGACGTGGCCGCGATCAAGACCCGGGCCAAGAAGGACGGCGACACCTACACCATCGACGGCGCCAAGATGTGGCTGACCAACGGTGGCAGCTCGAACCTCATCGCCCTGCTGGCCAGGACCGACGAGGGCGCGGAGAAGCCGCACCAGAACCTCACCACGTTCCTGGTCGACAAGACCGAGGGCTTCGGGGAGGTCGCCCCCGGCCTCACCATCCCCGGCAAGATCGACAAGATGGGCTACAAGGGCGTCGACACCACCGAGGCGGTCTTCGACGGCTTCCGCATCGGCGCCGACAAGGTCCTCGGCGAGGCCCCGGGCAAGGGCTTCTCGTACATGATGGACGGTGTCGAGGTCGGCCGGGTCAACGTCGCCGCCCGCGCCTGCGGCATCGCGATCCGGGCGTTCGAGCTGGCCGTGGAGTACGCCCAGCAGCGCAAGACCTTCGGCAAGGCCATCGCCGACCACCAGGCCATCGCCTTCAAGCTCGCGGAGATGGCCACCAAGGTCGAGGCCGCGCACCTGATGATGGTCAACGCCGCCCGGCTCAAGGACTCCGGCGCCCGCAACGACGTCGAGGCGGGCATGGCCAAGCTCATCGCCTCGGAGTACTGCGCCGAGGTCACCCAGGAGGCCTTCCGCATCCACGGCGGCTACGGCTACTCCAAGGAGTACGAGATCGAGCGCCTGATGCGCGAGGCGCCGTTCCTGCTCATCGGCGAGGGCACCAGCGAGATCCAGAAGACGATCATCTCCCGCGGCCTGCTGCGCGAGTACAAGTCCCGCGGCTGACCCGCCCCCGGTGGTCCCGCCCCCCGCGGGACCACCGGGTCAGTCCCCGCGCCCCTCGGCGCGGCAGGACCCGCCGCCTCCCCACGACGGGTGAGCTGCGAGATCGCCCACCCGCGTCAGGAGCGCCCAACCGCGAGCGCCCACTCCGGCGCCCGAGCCGTAAGCGGCGAACCGACCGGGAAACCGCAGCTCAGGCGCTTCGCGACCGCCGTTCGTCGCCCTCAGCGCCCCACTCCTGGCCAACCAGCCTGCGCGCTCCCGCCCGATCCACCCGGCCGCGCCACCTGACGGCATGCTGAGAGGTTGGCTGTCGGGTTCGCACCGTTCATCCGGCCTTGGCAGACTGGTGGCATGACCGGTGCGTTCTCCGGCCCTGGGCGAGCGAACCAGGGTCTGCCCAAGCTGCCGACACCGCCGAGCGGGTGGCCGATCGGCTCCTACGCCACCTACCAGGAGGCCCACCGCGCGGTGGAACACCTCGCGACCAGCGAGTTCCCCGTCGAGGAGGTGACCATCGTCGGGGTGGACCTGATGCTCGTCGAGCGGGTGATCGGGCGGCTGAGCTGGCCGAAGGTGCTGGGCACCGGCGCGCTGTCCGGCGCCTGGTTCGGCCTGTTCGTCGGGCTGCTGCTCGGGCTGTTCAACCAGCAGCAGGCCTCCTTCGCCCCGATCCTGGTCGGCCTGGTCGCCGGTGTGCTGTTCGGGCTGGTGTTCGCCGCCGTCGGCTTCGCCACCACCCGCGGCCGCGGCGGGCGCGAGATCGCCAGCGCCACCCAGCTCGTCGCGGGTCGCTACGACGTGCTGGCCCAGCCGCGCAACGCCGAGCGGGGCCGCGACCTGCTGGCCAAGCTGGCCATGCGCCCGAGCGGTGGTCTCGGCTAGGCCGTTCGCCCCGCCGAATTGCGGGCCGTGATCACCGGGCTTACCTTCCAACTCACCCGGTGCGCGGACGACACACGTGGGACCGCGCACCGCGGTGAGGCACGGCGAGGTGTCGGGTCGCGCGGAGCCCATTCCGGCGTGCCCTCGTCGCGCACTGCGGAATGGAGGGCACGGGTGAACCAGAATCCCGGCCGCCGCGGACGTCGGCTCCTCGCTGCGCTGGGCGCAGCCGTGGTGTCGACCCCGCTCGTGGCGGCGTGCGGTTCGGACGGCGGGGGCACCGTCGTGAACGTCTACTACCCCAGCGAGGAGAAGTTCGAGGACGTCGTCGCCGACTGCAACCGGGCGGCGGGCGGGCGCTACACGATCGCGCTGAACACGCTGCCGCGCGAGGCCGACGGCCAGCGCGAGCAGATGGTCCGCAGGCTCGCCGCGGGCGACACCGAGATGGACATCCTCGGCCTGGACGTGACCTGGGTGGCCGAGTTCGCCGAGGCGGGCTGGATCGCGGAGTGGACCGGCCAGGACAAGTCCGATGTGGAGCGGGGCACGCTGCCCGGCCCGCTGGACACCGCGAGCTGGCAGGGCAAGCTCTACGCGGCGCCGAAGAACACCAACGTCCAGCTGCTCTGGTACCGCGATGACCTCACCCCGAAGCCGCCGACCTCCTGGTCGGAGATGCTGTCGGTGGCCGAGCAGATGCGGGACAGGGGCCAGCCGTCGAAGGTGCTGCTCACCGGCGGCCAGTACGAGGGCCTGGTGGTGCAGTTCAACACCCTCGTCGCGGGCGCGGGCGGCAAGATCCTCTCCGACGACAGCAGCCGCGCCGAAGTGGACGACGGCGCGGTCAAGGCGCTGCAGGCCCTCAAGGACCTCGCGACCTCCCCCGTGGCCAGCCCGTCGCTGTCCAACGACAAGGAGGACCCGATCCGGCTGGAGTACCAGAAGGGCAACTCGCTCTTCATGCTCAACTGGCCGTACGTGTACTCCGCGATGAAGGACGCCAACCCCGAGCTGTTCCGGCACTTCAAGTGGGCGCCCTACCCCGCGGTCGACCCGGCCAGGTCCGGCACCGCGACCATCGGCGGGTTCAACCTCGCCGTCAGCGCCTACTCCACGCACAAGCCGGAGGCCTTCGAGGCCGCCAAGTGCCTGCGCAACGCCGAGCACCAGAAGTACTCGGCGATCAACTCCGGGGTGCCGCCGACGATCGAGTCGGTCTACGCCGACCCGGAGATGGCCGAGCCGTACCCGATGCGCGACACCATCCTGCAGGAGCTGAAGAAGCCCGCCGTGCGCCCGCTGACCCCGGCGTACCAGAACGTGTCGACGCTGATCTCCACCATCCTGTCCCCGCCCGCGGATATCGACCCCCGGGCCACCGCCGAGCGCCTGCGCAAGGAGCTGCAGGACGCCCTGGACTCGAAGGGGTTGCTGCCGTGAGCCAGACGCTCGACAAGCCCGCGGCCGCCGAGCCCGGCACGCCGACCAAGAAGCGGCTCAGCGAGGGCAAGCGCGCCGAGCGCAGGCTCGGGCTGTGGCTGTGCGCGCCCGCCGCGCTGGTGATGCTCGCCGTCACCGCCTACCCGATCATCTACTCGGTGTGGCTGTCGTTGCAGCGCTACGACCTGCGCTTCCCCGACCAGCGCGAGTTCGTCGGGCTGGGCAACTACGCCACCGTGCTCACCAACTCCTACTGGTGGACCGCCTTCGGCGTCACCGCCCTGATCACCGTCATCTCCGTGGTCATCGAGCTGGTGCTGGGCATGGCGCTCGCGCTGATCATGCACCGCACGCTGGTCGCCCGCGGCCTGGTGCGCACCGTCGCGCTGATCCCCTACGGCATCGTCACCGTGGTGGCCGCGTTCTCCTGGCGCTACGCCTGGACCTCGGGCACGGGGTACCTGGCCGACCTCGTCGGCGCCGACCAGGACCTGCTCACCCAGCGGGTCCCGGCGCTGGCCATCATCATCGGCGCCGAGGTGTGGAAGACCGTGCCGTTCATGGCGCTGCTGCTCATGGCGGGCCTGGCGCTGGTGCCCGACGACCTGCTCAAGGCCGCCTCGATGGACGGCGCGACCGCCTGGCAGCGGTTCACCAAGGTCATGCTGCCGGTGATGAAGCCCGCGATCCTGGTCGCGCTGCTGTTCCGCACCCTGGACGCGTTCCGGGTGTTCGACAACATCTTCGTGCTCACCTCCGGCGCCCAGCAGACCGGCTCGGTGTCGATGCAGACCTACAACAACCTGATCAAGGGCCTGAACCTCGGGATCGGCTCCACCATGTCGGTGCTCATCTTCCTCGCGGTGGCGGCGATCGCGTTCCTGTTCATCAAGGTGTTCGGCACCGCCGCGCCGGGCAGCGACAACGGGGGGAAGCGCTGATGGCCGTCATCGGAGCCACCTCGGGCAGCGGCGCCAAGGCGCGCTGGGCACTGCTCGACGTCGTGGTGGTCGTCTACGCGCTGGTGCCGGTGCTCTGGATCGTCTCGCTGTCGCTCAAGAGCAAGGACACCATCGCCGACGGGAACTTCATCCCCCGGTCGTGGACGCTGGACAACTACGCCGAGATCTTCCGGACCACCGAGTTCCTGCGGGCGCTGGTGAACTCCATCGGCATCGCCGTGATCGCCACCGCGATCGCGGTGGTGCTGGGCACCATGGCCGCCTACGCGATCGCCCGGCTGGACTTCCCCGGCAAGCAGGTGCTCGTCGGCGTCTCGCTGCTGATCGCGATGTTCCCGCAGGTGTCGCTGATCTCGCCGCTGTTCGAGATGGAGCGCGACCTGGGCCTGTTCGACACCTGGCCGGGCCTGATCCTGCCCTACATCACCTTCGCGCTGCCGCTGGCGATCTACACCCTGTCGGCGTTCTTCCGCGAGATCCCGTGGGAGCTGGAGAAGGCGGCCAAGATGGACGGCGCCACCCCCGCGCAGGCCTTCCGCAGGGTGATCGCCCCGCTGGCCGCGCCGGGCGTGTTCACCACGGCCATCCTGGTGTTCATCTTCTGCTGGAACGACTTCCTGTTCGCGATCTCGCTGACCTCCACCGAGGCCTCGCGCACGGTGCCCGCGGCGCTGTCGTTCTTCACCGGGTCCTCGCAGTTCGAGGACCCCACCGGGACGATCTCGGCGGCCGCCGTCGTGATCACCATCCCGATCATCCTGTTCGTGTTGTTCTTCCAGCGCCGCATCGTCGCGGGGCTGACGTCGGGCGCCGTGAAGGGCTGAGCCATGGCTGAGATCGTTCTGGAAAACGTCACCAAGCGGTACCCGGACGGCGCGCTGGCGGTGTCCGACGTCGACATCGAGATCGCCGACGGGGAGTTCATCATCCTGGTCGGCCCGTCCGGCTGCGGGAAGTCGACCACGCTGAACATGATCGCGGGCCTGGAGGACATCACCTCCGGGGAGCTGCGCATCGACGGGCAGCGGGTCAACGAGCGCGCCCCCAAGGACCGCGACATCGCCATGGTGTTCCAGTCCTACGCGCTCTACCCGCACATGAGCGTCCGGGAGAACATGGCGTTCCCGCTGCGCCTGGCGAAGGTGGACAACGCCACCGTCACCAAGAAGGTGGAGGAGGCCGCGCGCATCCTCGACCTGACCCAGCACCTGGACCGCAAGCCGGGCAACCTCTCCGGCGGCCAGCGCCAGCGCGTCGCCATGGGCCGGGCGATCGTGCGCAGCCCCAAGGCGTTCCTCATGGACGAGCCGCTGTCCAACCTGGACGCCAAGCTGCGCGTGCAGATGCGCACCTCGGTCTCCAAGCTCCAGCGCAGGCTGGGCACCACCACCGTCTACGTCACCCACGACCAGACCGAGGCGATGACCCTCGGCGACCGGGTCGTGGTCATGCGCGGCGGCCTGGTGCAGCAGATCGGCTCCCCGCAGTTCCTCTACGAGCAGCCCGCCAACCTGTTCGTCGCGGGCTTCATCGGCTCCCCGTCGATGAACTTCCTGCCGGGCGCCCTGGAGGACAACCAGCTCAACACCCCGCTGGGCACCTTCCCGCTCACCGACCGCGTGCGCCACCTGGTCGAGGCGGCGGGCGCCCCCCGCGAGGTCATCATGGGCCTGCGCCCCGAGCACTTCGAGGACGCCACCCTGCTCGACGACACCGCCAAGGCAGGCGGCGGCCGCTTCACCGCCACCGTCGACGTCCTGGAGTCCATGGGCTCGGACAAGTTCGCCTACTTCACCGTCGACGGCGACACCGCCACCTCGGCAGAACTCGACGAACTCGCCGCCGACGCGGGCACCCACGACACCGGCGACGACACCGGCTCCCAGATCGTCACCCGCCTCTCCGCCGCCTCCCCCGCCAAGGAAGGAGCCCAGACCGAGGTCTGGTTCGACGCCGACAAGGTCCTCCTGTTCGACCCCAAGGACGGCCGGAACCTCACCTACTCGGACTGATCCCATCCCCGGGGCCCGGTGTCAAGGCCCTGTGGACAACTTTTTGCGCCGGTCCGCGGACTGGTCCATCCTCGTCCCCGAGCTGCCCCCCGACTCCCGGGAGGCCTCGGGGACGAGGAGTTTTCCATGCGCAACAACAGGTTCCGGGCCGTCGTCATCGCCCTGCTCGCCATCCTGACCGCCCTCGGCGGCGCCACCGTCGCCTCCGCGTCGGGCACCACCCAGGACATAGCCTGCGAACGCGGCGAGGTCTGCCTCTGGACCGACCCGGAGTTCCGCGGAACCACCTACCGCCACACCCTCACCGACACGACGGTGGGCGAGTGCGTCCACCTCCCGGTGGCGGTGGACATCCGCTCGTTCGTCAACCTCATGAGCAGGCACGTGACGGTGTACCAGAGCCGGGAGTGCGCGACGGAAGGCGAGTTCGACACCTACCCGGGCGGGGGCACGTACGTGCCAGCGGCCCCGTACGTGGTGAGGGGGTTCCAGGTCTGGGACTGACGAGCCCCCGGCGCTTGGGCAGGGTGGTCAGGGGTGGATGCGCCTGAGCGGGCGCTGGCGGCCCCGGGCGGCGCAGCCGCCCGGGGGCGAGTAGACGCCGCTTCAGTGGCGCAACCACCAGCCAACCGCCGCCCGAAGACTGCTCGTGCAGCAGCGCAACCACCCCGCTGACGCAACACGCGCTGCGTGAACTGCTCGATGTGGTGGTCTTGTTTGGTCGGGGGAGGCGATCATGTGCTACCCACGGCCGGGGGGTGGGGCCGAAGGCCTCACCTTTTCCCCACCCCGAGCACATGATCGCCGCAGGGGCCCCGACCAAACGGGACCACCACATCGAGCACGCCTTTCAAGTCGCGGTCTTTCCTCCGGGGCGGAGCCCCGGGCACCGGCCTACGGCCGGTCTCAAAGAGCGCCAGATTTGAGAGAAGAGCCCGGCTGGGTGGACTTGCTTGACCGGGGCCCCTACGGCGATCATGCGCTGTCGGGCGGGAAAAGGCGGGCTGAAAAGACGCCCGCCCGTCCGCTCTGGGTAGCACATGATCGCCTCCCCCGGACAAGCAAGTCCACCCACCCGGGCACACCGTTGGCGGGTGCGGTTGCGTGGGTGGTTGCGTTGCTGTGAAAGCCGCTTGGGGGTGCGGTTTGACGGGTGGTTGCGTTGCTGCCAAAGCCGCTTGGGTGCGGTTTGGTGGGTGGCGCGCTGCTGCGAAGGCGGCTGCTGGATGCGGTTCGGGTGAGTGGTTGGCGTCCACGACCCGCAGCGCTGCTTGCTCGCTCCGCAGCCAGCCGTCCACCTAGCCTGCGAAGCCCCTGCGGCCTGGTGCTTGTGGGCCGGGGGCGCGCAGGTTGGCCAGCACCTCATCGTTCCAGGTGTGGGACCTGATGAGGCGGTAGCGCTCGCAGATGACCCACAGGTAGGCCTCCGCCTCGGTCTCGGTGGTGATCAGGCCCGCTTGGCGGACCATGGTGACCACGGGGATGAACTCCTCCTCGTACCAGCGGCGGGCGACCGTCGGGCGGTCGAGGAAGGTGCGTTCGTCCTGCATGAGGCGGTAGCCCCAGGCCTCGACGGCCTCGGACAGCTCGGCGTAGTCCCAGCCGTCGGTGAGGTGGATGGCGGCCCTGGCCTCGCCCTCCAGGGGGACGCGGTCGAGGAAGATGCGGCGGAAGTCCTTGACGAGCAGGTCGCCGCGGTACTGGATGCCCTGGGCGGAGATGCGGGTGACGATCTCGGTGACGTAGGCGTCGATGGTGGACAGGCCGAGGGCGTGGGCGACCGAGACGCGGTGGTGGCCGTCGACGACGAAGTGCAGGTCGCCGATGCGGTAGACCTCGATCGGGGGGACGGCCTCGCCGCGGCGCTGGGCGACGGCGAGGCGTTCCCAGCGCTGGCGGGACATGCCGGAGGTGGGGCGGAAGCGGCGGTCGAAGTCGCGGGTGCGGTCGACCGAGCCGATGACCGAGTCCAGCGGGATGACCTGCAGGCCCAGCCTGCGCTCGCCGACCTTGCCGAGGGCGGAGACGACCTCGTCGAACGGGAGCATGATGTTGACGTCGTCGGGTTCGCGGCGCAGCCAGGCGCCCAGGCGGGAGAGCACCTGCCTGCGGCGCATGCGCAGGAAGTCGTTCTCCGCGTCGGCCGCGGGGAAGCCGGTGTCCTTGGCCATCCTCACACCCCCCTGCTCGGCACCGGCACGTCCAGCAGCCGGTGGCCCACGGTGTTGACCACCCGGGTGACCCCGAGGTCCCGGTCCGGCACGGGTTCGCCGTGCGGGTGGATGTGCCCGTGCACCAGCAGCGCGGGCCGCAGCACCCGCACGGCGGCGTGCAGGCAGTCGAAGCCGCGGTGCGGGGGGTCCTCGCGGTCGCCGCAGCCGCGCGGCGGGGAGTGGGTGAGCAGCACGTCCACCCCCCGGCCGTCGCGCCAGCCGCGCACCCTGGCGCGGCGGCGGACCCGGCGGGCGCGCCGGGCCATCTGGTGCTCGGTCCACTGGTTCGCCCCGCCGTTGTAGCGGATCGACCCGCCCAGGCCCGCGATCCGCAGGCCAGCCACGTCGACCACCCGGCCGTCGGCGTTGACCGCCCCGGCCGGGCCCGGGTAGCGGGCGGGCATCCCGTCGCGCAGCCACAGGCCGCCGGAGTGCACGTAGCCGGACAGGTCGGCGTCGTGGTTGCCGGGGACGAACACGCACGGCCGGTCGAGGACGTCGACCAGCCGCTCCAGGTAGTCGAAGGGGAGGTCACCCGCGGCGAGCACGAGGTCGACGCCGAGGCCGCGCAGCCTGGCGGGGTCCAGGCCCTCGACCACCTCGTCCGACACAGCGAGCACCCGGGGCACCTGCCCGAGCGTACGTCCGATCGGGTATCGATGGGCGGGCGCGGGGCGATCCGTGCGCGGAAGGGAACGGTTTGCCCCCGGTCCCCGTCCGAGCGGCTAGGTTTATCGTCGGAAACGAGCGTTTCGGGGGCGCCGAACCGGTGTCCGCGGGGTCATGGGGTCCACGGGGCACGGCGGTCCGCCAAGGCCGCCGAGGGGAGTTCGCGAGATGGCAGCAGGGCAGGCCGGGGGCGCGCGGGGCGGTGCGCCGGGGCAGACCGACCAGGCGGGCACCGGCGCGGGGACGCCCCCCGCGGGCACGGCCGAGCCGGGCGCGACCGGCCAGGGCACCGGCGGCGACCTCTACGTGACCGGCGGCACCGAGTGGGAGTCCTACTCGCTGGAGGCGCTGGTCGCGATGGTGTCCGACAAGGCCAGCGTCCCCCAGCTCGAACGGCTGGCCGACGACTGGCGCGCGGCGGGCAACGAGGTCGTCGACGCCTCCGACGTGCTCACCAGCGCCCTCGACGAGCTCATGCGGTACTGGTCCGGCGCCGCCGCCGAGCAGGCCCGCCGCGACGTCGCCCTCAACGCCCAGTGGGTCTCCGACCTCGGGGAGACCGCCTACCGGATCGGTGACCCGATCCAGGAGGCGGCGGGCGCGCTCAAGGCCGCCCAGGACGCCATGCCGCAGCTGCCCGCGACGCCGGAGGTCGTGCCGCCCGCGCAGGCCGCCGACAGCGCCGCGCTGGCCGAGCGCACCGGCGGGTCGCTGGCCGCGGCCGTCAGCGGGGTGGCCGCGGGCTCGGAGAGCGCCTTCGCCGCGGACCAGAAGTCCGCCGACCTCAAGGCGGTCGCGGTCGAGGCGATGCGCCGGTTCGAGGGCGCGGCCATGGGCATCGACGCCGCCACCCCCCAGTTCGAGCAGCGCTCGACCACCCTGCACCCGCGCACCCCCGCGGGCCCGGAGACGCTCGTCCCCACCTCCCCGCAGACGCCCACCGAGCGGTGGGAGACCCTGACCGGCGGCGGCACCGGCACCAGCGCCTCCGCCGCGACCGCGGGCCGCACCTCCGACCGCACCCCCGTCCCGACGGCCACGACCGGCGGGTACGACGGCAGCGGCTACTCCGGCGGTGGTGCGGGCTTCGCGGGCGGCGGTTTCGGGGGCGGGGGAGCGGCGCCTGTCGACGGCCCCGACGCCCCGTACTCCCGGGGGCCGGTCGGCACGCCCCCCGGCGTCGGCGTGAACGAGTCCCTCGGTGGTGTGCGCGGCGGGGGCGCGATCGGCGCGCCCGCGGCCGCGGGCGCCGGGGGTGCCCCGCACGCGGGCGCGGGCATGGGCGGCATGCCGATGGGCGGTGCCATGGGCGGCGGCCCGGCGGGTGACCAGGGCGAGCACCGCAGGCGCTACCCCTTCGGCGAGGAGGACTCGTTCCTGCTCACCGACAAGAAGGCGTCCCCGCCGGTCATCGGCGCCTGACCGGCGCTCGGACCAGCGGGCACCCGGGAGCAGAAGGCAGAGGTAGAGCAGCAGCATGGAGATCACGGCCCTGACCGCCGAGCAGTCCGACGCCTCCTCCGTCGCGGCCACCGGCGAGACGACCCCGCCGCCGATGCCGGTGCCGGACCCGACCCCGCCGCCCCTCCCGGTGCCGGACCCGCCGCTGGTCGGCGGGACGGTGCCCGCCACCGGCCCCGTCGTCGTCGCGCCCCCGGTCGACGCCACCCCGCCGCCCGCCGAGGCACCCCCGGTGGCGCCTCCTGCGGCCACCGCGCCTCCCGTCGACGCGCCCCCGGCCCCGGCCCCGGCCACCCCGCCCATCAACGCGGCTCCGGCCCCCGCGGATCCGCCCGCGGCCACGACCCCGCCGCCCGCGAGCACCGACCAGGGCGCCGACGAGTCCGACGGCCAGGACGACCCCGCCGGGGACGCCGCGGCTGAGCAGCCCGCGAACGGCCCTGACCAGGGCGCCGTGGACAGCACCGACGTCCACACGATGCCCTACACCGGCACCCCGAGCAGCACCTCCGGCACGCCCGCCGACCAGCCGCCCCCGCAGTCCAAGGGGTACTGGGACATCGACCCCAGCAGGCTGGAGGGCTTCGGCGTCGCGGTGACCGCCGCCCGGTTCGGCTTGGCCGCGGTGCAGGCGCGGGTGGCCAGGATGCAGGGCGACGACTACACCCCGCAGCTGGGCACGAGCCCGGTGGGCAAGCAGCTGGCGAAGAAGTTCGACGACCGGCTCAACGGCGCCGAGGGCCTGCGCGGCCTGCTGGAGGAGGCCATGCGCCGGATGGACACCTTCATCGAGAGCGCCGAGAAGGTCCGCGACAACTACCGCGAGACCGAGCAGCTGGCCCAGGACGCGATCACCGCGGCAGAGCAGAAGACCCGGGGCTGATGGTCACCGAGCTGAACCTCGGGTTCGACCAGGGCGCGGACGTCGACGAGGCGGGGGCCTGGCTCGACCCGGTCGAGGTCGACCTGCTGTGCGCGTTCGCCGAGGTCAGCCCGCCCTTCCCGCTGAAGGTGGTGCCGCGCGGGGAGACGACCGAGCTGCGCAGGCAGGTGTTCGCCGGGGCGCGGGCGCGGCTGGCCGAGCGGGGCCTGGCCGACCGCCGCGGCCCGCGCGGGGTGGCCGCCGACCTGGTGCGCCTGCTCGGTGCGGACGTGGGCGCGGTCGACCTGCTGGTGGCCCGCCGCGGCCGGGCGCTGGGCGTGGTCGTGCTGGCCCTGGGCGCCGAGGCGCTGCTGGTGACCCAGGACGTGCGCGGCGACGGCGGCCGGGTGCACGTGCTGGCCGTGCCCGCGCACGAGGTGATCGAGCACGTGCTGGCGCTGGTCCCCGACCACCCGCCCGCGATGGTGTCGCCGTTCAGCCTCTCCCGGCGCGCGCTCGACGCCGCCCACCGGGCCGTGCTGGCCCGCGCCGCCGCGGGCGACCCGCTGAGCCCCCACGAGGTCGACCGGCTGATGGCCGAGCACGGCGTGGACGAGCAGTCCGCGCGCAGGCTCACCGCGAACCTCCAGCCGGTGTTGGGCAACGGGCAGGCGGGCACGGCGTACCGCAGCGCGCGCGGCCGGGGCTGGGAGCGGGCGGGCGAGGAGCTGCGGTGGCTGGACACCGCCCGCGGCCGGTTCCGCCTCGGCGGGGACCCCGGGTCCGACTGGATGAGCGTGAACCCCCTGTCGGGGGAGGAGCTGGTGGTCGGTCTGCGCACCCTGGCGGGTGGTCTGTGGTACCGCTGACCGTTCACCGATTGTTGACGCCCCGACCTGGGCGGAGGGCTCCCGGAGCGGGCGTGGGATCGGCTACCGTGACAGTCGGAAACGAGTATTTCCGGTACTCGGCCAATCAGCACCGGCGCCCGGCCCGCACCGCCCGGGGCCGCGCCGGAGGAGGGGTGCGGGGATGATCGCGAACGTCGAGCAGCTGTTCGGCAGGCTCGCCGAGGCCGCCGCGACGGCCGAGGCCGCGCGCCGGTCCGCCGAGGACGACCGCAGGCGCCGCCGCCAGGACGACGACCGCTACGTCACCGGCGGCGTCGACTGGGACGGCTACTCGCTCAAGTCCCTGCAGCGCATGGTCGGCGACAACGCCAGCGCCCAGCAGCTGGAGTACCTGGCCGACCAGTGGACGCGCAAGGGCGAGAAGATCGCCACCGCCTCCGAGGACCTGTCCCGCTCGCTGCACCGGCTGATGCAGTACTGGACCGGCGGCACCTCCGAGCAGGCCGCCACCACCGTCGTGCAGAACGCGGCGTGGTTGTCGCAGGTCGGCGCGACCTCCCGGGAGATGTCGGCCCCGGTCGAGGACGCGGGCGGCGCGCTGCGCTCGGCGCAGAGCACCATGCCCGGCGGCAACCCCTCGACCCCGTGGCTGGCCAACGCCGGGGGCGGCGCGGCGGCGGGCTTCGCCATCGGCGGCCCGATCGGCGCCGCGTTCGGCGCGGCCATCGGCGGCATCGCCAGCGCGTTCGGCTTCGGCAGCAACAAGAAGAAGATGAAGCGCAAGGCCGTGCAGACCATGCGCCGCTTCGAGACCGCCGTGCTGGGCATCGACGGCACCACCCCGCGCTTCGGCGCGCCGACCACGGGCATCAACCCCGGCACGAACCCGGCGTGGACCGCACCCCCGGTGACCGGTGTCCCCGGCCCCGGCGTGACCGTCCCCGGCGCCCCCGGGCACATCCCGGTCGCCACCAGCCCGCCGCCCTCCTACGGCGGTGGCCCCGGCTTCGGCACCAGCCCCTCGTTCGTCCCCAGCATCACCGACAACGCCCCGGGCCGGTGGCAGGACCTCACCGGCGCGGGCAACGGCACCGGCCGCCCCGGCGGCGGTTCGGGCACCCCGGGTGGCATCGGCGGGATCGGTGGCATCGGTGGCCTCGGCCCCGGCGGCGCCCTGCCGCGCACCCCCGGCGGTGGGCGCGGCGGCGCCCCGGGTCTCGGCCGCGGTGGTGCCACCGGCCCGCGCGGCGGTGCCCGCACGCCCGGCGGCGGCACCGGCGCGGGCGGCCCCCGCGGCGGCGCGGGTGCGGGCCGCGGCGGCAAGCTCGGCTCGGGCGCCGGTCGCGGCGGCTCGGGCAGGCTGCGCGGCGGCAGCGGCCTGTTCACCGACGAGGAGGAGCTGCGGCGGCGGACCGGCCGCGGCGCCGGGGTGCGCGGCGGCACGCTGCTGCCCGAGGACGAGGACACCCGCCGCACCGGTCAGCGGCCCGGTGCCCGCACCGGTGCGTTGACCCCGGAGGAGGAGGCGCGGCGCAACGGTCAGCGCCCGGGCTCCCGGGCCGGTGCGTTGACCCCGGAGGAGGAGGCGCGGCGCAACGGCCAGCGCCCCGGCTCCCGGACCGGCGCGCTGTCGGCTGAGGAGGAGGCCCGCCGCCGCGGCGGTGCCCCCCGCCCCGGCGCGCTGACCCCCGAGGAGGAAGAGGCCCGGCGCCGCGCGGGCCGCGGTGGTCGCGCCGCCGCCTTCGCCGAGGAGCACGGCCGCTCCGGCCAGGGCTACGGCGGCCGCGGCGCGGGCGCGGAGAAGGAGGAGGACGGCGAGCACCGCCGCCGCGTCCCCATCGAGGAAGACCCGTTCACCACCTCCGACCTCCGGTCGGCCCCGCCGGTCATCGGCCTGTAAGGGAGGACCCCCGTGTACGTCGACGACCCGAACGCCGCGGGCCCCGGTGCGCCCAGGGGCGCCCAGGGCTGGCAGGTCGACCCGGCGATGGTCGGTGAGTTCGCCGCCGCGGTCGCGGAGGTCCGCGCCGACCTCGACGCGATCTTCGCCGACGTGGCCGAGCTGAGCTCCCCGGCCTACCTGCCGATGCTGGGCACCAGCCCGGTCGGGCAGGAGCTGGCGGAGAAGTTCACCGAGCGCCTCGGCGGCGAGTCCGGGCTCAAGGGCCAGCTGGAGCAGGCCCTGGCCAGGATGCAGGAGTTCGTCGCCAGCGCCGAGCAGTCCGCGGCCGCCTACCAGCAGAGCGACGACAGCTCCGAGCACCGCTTCACGAACTGAGGTGGAGCTGCCCGAGCTGGACCTGCTCAACCCCGCGGGGGTCGCGCTGCACCCGGTGGAGGTGCACCTGCTGTGCACCTTCGCCGAGGTGGAGGCGCCGTTCCCGCTGGAGGTCGCGACGGCGTCGACCTCCGACGAGGAGCGCGCCGTGCTGTTCCACCACGCTGCGGCCACCCTCATCGAGCGCGACCTCGCCGACGAGCAGGGTCCGCTGGGCGTGGCGGAGGAGTTCGCCTACCTCCTCGGCCACTGCAGCGGTGTCGTCGACTTGGTGGTGGACCGCGGGGGTGCGGGGCGCTTGGGCGTGGCCATGCTGGTCGCGGGCAACGACGCGCTGCTGGTGACCCAGGACGCCGCGGACCCGCACGGCGCCCTGCGCATGCTGGCCGCGCCGTTCGACGACGCGGTGTCGCGGCTGTGCCGGGTGCTGCCGACGGCGGAGGCCCCGCGCACGGCGCCGTTCAGCATCCCGAAGAAGTCCGCGCAGGCGATCTTCGAGGTGATGGTGGACCGGATGCCCGACGACGACGGGGAATCCCCGCGGGAACCCCGGCCGCTGACCCAGCAGGAGCTCGACCGCCTGCTGGCCGACCACGGCATCGACGAGCAGGTGCTGCGCCGGATGACGACGGCGCTGCACCCGGTGGAGGGCAGCGGGCAGGTCGGCCTGGCCAGGCGTTCACCGTCCACTGAGGACCAGTGGCAGCGGGTGGGCGACGAGCTCGCGTGGGTGGACACGCCCAAGGGGCGGTTCCGGCTCGCCACCGAGGACGACAGCTGGATCAGCGTGAACCCGTTGGCGCAGGACGATTTGCGCTCGGCCGTGCGCGGGCTGGCCCAGCGCGCCAGGTGATGCGGCGGGGGAGGCGGCCGCGCTGCCGCCCCCCACCGCTCTTCTGTCCTCAGTGGACGGTTTTCGCCCGTTCGTCGCGCTGGGCTGCCGTGCGCGTTGCCCGCGGTCGTGGTGCCCGGTCGGGGACGGTGCCGGGCGGGGACGAGGGGGTGGGGGGTGGGCGGAGTTGGTTCAGTGGTTCGGCATGGTCGCGACGATCACGGTCACCACCGAGATCCACGCGATGATGATGGTCATCAGCCAGAACTTGAGGTTCGTGAGCAACCTGGTCATGTCGGGGCAACCTCCCTCAGCGGGCGGGACGGGGACAGGCGGAGCAGCGGGGCGGGGCCCCGCTAGAGCCATCGGTTCTTGCGGAAGATGCGGTAGAGCACGAAGCAGGCCGTGAAGATGACGACCATGAGCAGCGGGTAGCCGAAGCGCCACTCCAGCTCGGGCATGTAGGTGAAGTTCATGCCGTAGATGCCCGCCATCATCGTGGGGATGGCCAGGATGGCGGCCCACGAGGTGATCTTGCGCATGTCGGTGTTCTGCTGCAGCGAGATCTTGGCCAGCGTGGCGTCGACCAGGGTGGTGAGCAGCTCGTCGAAGCTGGTCACCCGCTCGGAGACGGTGACGAGGTGGTCGTCGACGTCGCGGAAGTAGGAGCGGACCTGGTCGGGGATGAGCGGCGAGCAGCCCTCGGCGAGGCGCCGCAGCGGGTTGGCCAGCGGGGCCACCGCGCGCCGCAGCTCCAGGATCTCCCGCTTCATCAGGTACATCTGCTCGGCGCTGACCGGGCTGCGCGGGGCGAACACCGCCTTCTCGATCTCGTCGATGTCGACCTCGAAGGCGTCGGCCACCGCCAGGTAGCTGTCGACCACCTGGTCGGCGATGGCGTGCAGCACCGCGGCCGGGCCGCCGCGCAGCCGGTCGGGGGCGCGCTCGAGCTCCTCGCGCAGGCGGTGCAGGGCGGAGTGCTTGCCGTGCCGGACGGTCACGATGTAGTCGGCGCCGAGGAAGGCCATGATCTCGCCGGTCTCGACGATCTCGTTGGCCGAGGTGGGCGACTCGTGCTCGACGTAGCGCACGGTCTTGACGACCATGAACAGGTTGTCCTCGTAGCGCTCCAGCTTGGGGCGCTGGTGGGCGTGCACGGCGTCCTCGACGGCCAGCTCGTGCAGCCCGAAGGTCTCCGCGACGCCCTGGATCTGCCGCTCGTCCGGCTCGTGCAGGCCGATCCAGACGAAGCCCTCCCCGCGCTTGCGGACCTCGTTCACCGCGGCGATGTGGGTCCAGCGTCCGGGCAGCCGCGAGCCGTCGACGTACACCGCGCAGTCGACGACGTAGGCCGACAGCGGCACCGCGATGGGCGCCTGCGCGACGGGCTGGGCCTTGGCGCCACGACCGCGCAGTCCGGCGAAGGAGGGGATGGAAGGCATGCTCGGGACCTCCAGGCAGCGCCACCCGCCCCCGGTGGGGACGTGTGGATCCGGCTCTACGGACTCCGGGGGCCGCGCGCCGCGCGCGCCGGGCCCCGGGCTGAGCGTCCCTGCCGTGGATCAGGCGCGGTGGGCGCCGTCGGAGGGGACGCGGGTACTACTGGAACCGGTAGCGCACTCATGACCAGCCGGGTCGCCCATGCGTCCTCACCTCCTCGGATCGGGGCAGCCACCACCGCATGTGGGTCCTGCCGCGAACCCAGGGTACTCCACACCGCCCGCGCGGTGGGGCCGGGCCGGTGGAACACCGCGTGACCACCTGGTCAATGCACTCCCTCACAGACCAGTTGCGCGCCAGGCGCACCGCCGCCACAGTGCGGGTTACCCGCCGGTCACTTAGCGGTCCGGCCACCCGTCGTTGGAGGAACAGTGCAGTTCGGGCGGTACTACGAGGAGTTCGAGGTCGGAGCGGTCTACAAGCACTGGCCCGGCAAGACGGTGACCGAGTACGACGACCACCTGTTCTGCCTCATCACGATGAACCACCACCCGCTGCACCTGGACTCCCACTACGCGGAGGAGACCACCGACTTCGGCAAGAACGTCGTCGTCGGCAACTACATCTACTCGCTGCTGCTGGGCATGTCGGTCGCCGACGTCTCGGGCAAGGCCATCGCCAACCTGGAGGTGGAGTCGCTCAAGCACATCAAGCCCACCTTCCACGGCGACACCATCTACGGTGAGACCGAGGTGCTCGACAAGACCCCGTCCAAGTCCAAGGACGACCGCGGCGTGGTCTACGTCGAGACCCGCGGGTACAAGCAGGACGGCACGGTAGTTTGCACCTTCCGCCGCAAGGTGATGGTGCCCAAGCGCTCCTACGGTGACACCCGCGGCGGTGAGCAGCCGGGCCGCCCGGAGCCCAAGGCCTGACACGACGACGGAGGAAGCGCCGTGACCGCATCCCTGGACGACATCAGGACCCGGTTGCGGCGCTTCGCCGAGCAGGAGGCGGCGGGCGTGTCGCCGCTCTACGAGCACCTGGCCGCCCGCGCCGCGGACGACGACGACGTCGCGTCCCTGCTGACCGCCGCGCCCGCGGGTTTCGGCTTCCCCACCCTGCTGCTGGCCGCGGTGCACCGCGTGGTGCAGACCGAGCCCTTCCACGAGCTGGTGGACTACTACCCGTCGATGGGTGGTGCGAACGGCGTCGACGCCCGCACCTGGCCGCTGTGGCGGGAGTTCGTGCTGGAGCGCGCCGACAAGGTCCGCGCGCGCATCGCCGAGCACACCACGCAGACCAACGAGGTCCGCCGCGCGGCCCTGCTGTACCCGGCCGTCGCCCTCGCCGCGAAGCAGGCGGGCGCCCCGGTGGGGCTGCTGGAGGTCGGGTGCAGCGCGGGTCTGCTGCTCAACCTCGACAAGTACGCCTACCGCTACCAGACCCAGGCCTCCGGCCAGGTCGCCGCTGGCCCGCCGAAGGCCGCGCTGGGCCTGCACTGCGCGCTGGAGCTGGCCCCCGGCGCCACCCTGCCCGCCATCCCCAAGAAGCTCGCCGTGGCCGCCAAGGTGGGCCTGGACCGAGCGCCCGTCGACCTCGGCGACGAGGACGCCGCCGCGTGGCTGGAGGCCTGCATCTGGGCCGACCAGCCCGAGCGCCAGCGGTTGTTCAGCACCGCTGCGGCCGTGCAGCGCAAGTCCGGCGCCCCCGAGCTGGTCCGCGGCGACGCCGTGGGCGGGCTCGCGGAGGCCGCCGCGCGGGTGCCCGCCGACGTGCCGCTGGTCGTGCTCACCAGCCACGTGCTGTCGTACCTGCCCGCCGAGCAGCGGTTGGCGTTCGTCGCCGGGCTGGCCGCGCTGGCCGCCGAGCGGCCGCTGTGGTGGGTCAGCCAGGAGTCGTACCGGGCGGGGCTGCACCTGGTGCTGCCCGACCGCGACGACCTCGTCCCCCGCGCGGGCACGCAGGCCTCCGGTGTCCTCGGCCTGGTGTCCTGGCGGGGCGGGTCGGCCGACGCGGTGGCCCTGGCGCGCACGGCCATGCACGGCGAACGGATGACCTGGCTGGTCTGATCAGCGGCGACGCGCGGGGGCGGGCAGTTCACCCCACTGGCGCAGCGTGTCGAACAGGTCCTCGATCAGGGCGTTGCTCCGATCCAGTGTGGTGAACATCGCAAGGTCGGCCCACCGCACGTCAGCGGCGTCGTCCCCGGCGCGGAGATCACCGCCCGTGACGGCGCAGGCGTAGTCGTGGATGTGGAAGACGCCGTTCGGGGCGTCCCGCAGGACCGACCCCACCAGCCGCCCCGGCCGCACGCGCAGGCCCGTCTCCTCGGCCACCTCGCGCACCACGGCCTCGGCGTCGGACTCCCCGGGCTCGACCTTCCCACCAGGCACGGACCAGAGCCCCCGGCCCGGCTCGCGGCCCCGCCGGACCAGGAGTAGCTTGCCGTGCACATCGCGCACCAGGGCACCGACACACCTGATCCGCCGAACGTGAGCCGCCGTCATGATGACGCAGCGTAGCAATGGGCCCGGTGCGGGTGGGTGTGTTGCCCCATGCGCTTGACTACCCTCCCGAACCGCCGCCGAGTGCGGTACAACGGTTTTCAACAGGGGCTCGCCTTGCGGCGCGCGTACACGGAACGGGGTAGGTCGCAGTGGACGTCAAGAAGGTTCTGATCTTGACTGGAGCAGCGTTGCTCATCTTCTTCCTCGTGACGCAGCCGGTCCAGTCGGCGGGGATCGTCAACGGCATCATCCAGTGGCTGCGCGACGGCGCCGAAGCGGTGATCACGTTCGTGCGCACCGTTTTCAACGGCTGAGCGCGGTAAAGTCACCCCATGTTCGCACCCAGGGACCCAGACGAGTACCTGCTCGACTCCGAACGCCGGGTCATCCGGGTGCGCAGGCACTGGGCCTACCTGGCGTGGGAGACGTTCGAGGCCGTCGCCCTCCTCGCGGTGTGCGTGATGATCTCCTACATCATGCCGCCGTCGATGTGGGTGGTGCAGAACATCCTCTGGTACGTCGCGCTCGCCGTGCTGCTGCGGTTCACCTACCAGGTGATCTCGTGGTGGGTCGAGCGGATCGTGGTGACCGACAAGCGGTTCATGATGACCACCGGCGTGTTCACCACGAAGGTGCTCATGATGCCGATCGGCAAGGTCACCGACCTGACGTTCCGCCGCACCGTGACCGGGCGCATGCTCGGCTACGGCACGATCGTGGTGGAGTCCGCCGGTCAGATCCAGGCGCTGAACCAGATCGACTTCCTGCCCCGGCCCGAGCAGGTCTACGACGCCATCTCCGAGCTGGTCTTCGGTGACAAGAAGGCCCAGGCGGAGCGGTTCTCGATGATCAAGGCCCAGCGCGCGGCCCGCTTCGGCAAGAAGAAGGCCACCACCACCTGAGCGACCCGCCCGCGCTCCCCCGGCAGCACCGGGGGAGCGCGGGCGCGCGTGGTCTTGCCCGCACTGGTGTCCGCCGCCGCGGCGGCATCAGCGAGACTGGATCGGTGCGGATCGACCTCCACTGCCACTCCACCGCCTCCGACGGCACCGACAGCCCGGCCGAGCTGGTGTCGGCCGCGGCGCGGGCGGGCCTGGACGCGGTCGCCATCACCGACCACGACACCACCGCCGGGTGGGACGAGGCCGCCGGGGCGCTGCCCCCGGGGCTGACCCTGGTGCGCGGCGCCGAGCTCACCTGCACGTCCCCGGACGGGCGGGGCGGGCACTGCACGGTGCACCTGCTGGCCTACCTGTTCGACCCGCTGGCCGAGGCGGTGGTGGCCGAGCACGCCCGCACCCGGGCCGAGCGGCGCAGCAGGCTGCACGCCATCGCGGGCAAGATGGCCGCCGACGGCTTCCCGGTCGACGCCGACACCCTGATGGCGGACCTGCCCGCCGACGTCCCCGCGGGCCGCCCCCACCTGGCCCAGGCCCTCGTCCGCGCGGGCGTGGTCTCGTCGGTGACCGAGGCGTTCGCCTCCGTGCTCAGCGGGCGCGGCGGCTACCACGTGCCCAGCCGCAAGACCCCGGTGCACGAGGCCATCGCCATGATCGCGGCCGCGGGCGGGGTGACGGTCCTGGCGCACTCCTTCGCCCACCGGCGCGGCCCGACGGTCAGCCCGGGCGTCATCGGGGAACTGGCCAGGGCGGGGCTGGACGGGGTGGAGGTCGACCACCCCGACCACGACCAGGACGCCCGCGCCCGGCTGCGCGCCCTCGCCGACCGCCACGGGCTGCTCACCACCGGCTCCAGCGACTACCACGGCACCAACAAGACGACCCCCATCGCGGTGGAGACCACCGCACCGGACGTGCTCGACGAGATCGCCACCCGGGCCACCGGCGCGCGGCTGGTGCGCGGGTGAGCGGCGCGCTCGCGGTCTTCACCGAGGCCGTCATCACCCTGGTCGTCATCATGGACCCGCCGGGCACGGTGCCGGTCTTCCTCAGCCTCACCGGCCGCCAGTCCAAGGCCACCAGGACGCGCGCCGCCCGGCAGGCGGTGCTGGTGTCGCTGGGGGTCATCTCGCTGTTCGCCATCGGCGGCGAGGCGATCCTGTCCTACCTGGGCATCGGCATCCCGGCGCTGCAGGGCGCGGGCGGGCTGCTCCTGCTGCTCATCGCGCTCGACCTGCTGACCGGCAAGGGCACCACCGAACCGGAGGCGGTCGAGGACGTCAACGTGGCGCTGGTTCCGCTGGGCACGCCGCTGCTGGCGGGGCCGGGCGCCATCGCCGCCACGATCGTGTTCGTCCGCCAGGCCGACGGGCACTTCTGGTCCTACGCCGCGCTGGCGGCCGCGATCGTGGTCGTGCACCTGGTGCTGTGGCTGTGCCTGCGCTACTCCGGGGTGATCATCCGGGTGGTGCGCGACAGCGGCATCCTGCTGCTGGCCAAGATCGCGGGCCTGCTGCTGGCGGCCATCGCGGTGCAGCTGGTGGCCGACTCCGTCCGCGGGTTCATCGCGGGCGCGCACTGAGCGGGCTCAGGCCCACCAGAAGAACCAGACCACCACGCCGGTCAGCACCCACACGAGCAGCACCGCCAAGCCCGCCTGGGGGCCGCGCCGCCGGTCGGCCTGCCGCTGGAGCAGCAGCGCGCCGATCGCGCAGGCGAAGTGCGCGACCACGGCGAACAGGCCCGCGCCGGGCATCCCCTGCGTCCAGTCGAGGACCTGCACACCCAGCACCACCAGGGCGAGCACCAGCAGCCCCAGCGCCAGCGCGCCGCTCAGCTCGCGCCAGAACCCCGAGGGCGGCGGGGGCGGCTGCACGGGGGCGGGGTCGGCGGGGACGCGCGGGATCTCCACCGTGGTGACGTCCTCGCGGGTCGGTCGATCGGTCGGGCCGGTCACGGGGCAAGCATCGCCCATGGGTCCAGCGCCGGTCCAGCCGCCTGCCCCTCGGCGCAGCTGCGGCGGAAGTCGCACCACCCGCACTGGCGGCCGGGTGCGGCCGGGAACAGCACGTCGGCGTCGCCCCCGGCCTTGTGCGTGTCGATCGCCAGCTGGAACTCGTCGGCGCTCTCCTCGGCCCGCGCCAGGTGCCTGGCCAGCGACTCCTCGGTGTGCTCCCACGCCGCGACGGTGCCGGTGGGCAGGTGGTGCAGCTCCACCTTCGTGCACGGCCTGCGCAGCGTGCGCCGGGCGGCCAGCGCGTAGAGCGCCAGCGCCTGCGACCCGCGCGCGTCGTCGGTGGTCAGCGCGTGCCGCCCGGTCTTGTAGTCGATGATGACGACCTCGTCGCCGCGCTGGTCGATGCGGTCGACCCGGCCCTCGGCCACGATCGTGCCGACCGGCGCCGAGACCCACCGCTCCAGCCCCACCGGGTCGGCGGTGACGTCGGAGTCGGCCACGTAGTCGCGCACCCACCCGGCCGCCCGCTCGCGGAACTGCCCGGACTGCTCCCGGTCGGCGAAGCCCTCGTCCTTCCAGTGCGTGCCCACCAGCGCCGCGGCCGCCTCCGGCGACCGCCGCTCCACCGGCAGGTCGAACAGCGCCTTGAGCGCGTTGTGCACCACGGCGCCCAGGGTGCTGTGCGCCCACGCCCCGCCCCGCGGCGGCGTCGGCCGGTCGACGTAGGCCATCCGGAACCGCCGCGGGCAGTCCTGCCAGGTGGCCAACCGCGACGGCGTCACCTTGATCAGCTTCCGCGGCATCATGTCGAACCCCAACTGATCTTGCACCCGCCCCACGGTACGCAACCCCACCGACAACCCGCCGCGCGGGCACAATCGCGGGGTGGAGATCTGGCACAACCCCCGCTGCTCGAAGTCCCGCACCGCCAAGTCCGCGCTGACCGGGACCCACCCCGACCACACCGAACGCCGCTACCTCGACGACCCGCCCACCCCCGAGGAGCTCTCCGACGTCTGCGACCGCCTCGGCCTCCAGCCGTGGGAGATCACCAGGATGAAGGAGCCCCGGGCCAAGGAGCTCAACCTCGCGGAGCAGCCCAGGGACCGCGCCACCTGGCTGCGCACCCTCGCCGACAACCCCGTCCTCATCGAACGCCCCATCGTCCTCACCGACGACGGCCGCGCCCACATCGCCCGCACCCCGGAAGCCCTCGACGACGCCCTCGGCTGACCCGCGGAGGTGGTGATCCCCAGACGGCAGGCCGGTGGGGGTCGGGGGGCGAAGGTGGTCGGCCGGTGCGCCCCGGCCGACCACCTTCACACCCCCACTCCCCGGACAGCTCCCCGCACCACCACCCTAACCCCTGTGTACAACCCCGTACGCAAATCCGCCGCTACCCTCGTCCGGTGAGCCAGCGCGAGTACCCCGCCCTGCCGAGGGGGCGACACCGCCTCAGCCGTGACGACGTGCGCAGCGCGCAGCGCGACAAGCTGATCCGGGGCATGGCCGACGTGGTGGGGGAGAAGGGGTACGCCAAGGCCACCATCGCGGACGTGCTGCGGCGGGTGCACGTGTCGCGGGAGACCTTCTACCAGCAGTTCGCCGACAAGGAGGACTGCTTCCTGGCGACCCTCGACCGGTGCGCGGACGCGATGCTCGCGCTGATCGCGGAGTCGACCCGGGGGTCGGTGGCCGTCGAGCCGTTCGACCGGTTCGCCAGGGGGCTCACCGCCTACCTCACCGCGCTGGCCGACCAGTGGGCGCTGACCAGGACGTTCTTCCTGGAGTGCTACGCCGCCGGGCCGGTCGCCCAGCAGCGGCGGTTCGCCGCCCAGGAGCGGTTCGCGCTCGGGCTCGACGCCGGGTTCGCCGACCACCCGGGGTGGCGGGCGCTGCCGGACCGGGACTTCGCCGCCCGGTTCCTCGCCGCCGGGCTCAGCTCGCTGGTGGCCGCCGCGGTCGCCGCCGACACCCCCGAGCGGCTGCCCGACCTGGAGCAGCCGGTGATCGACCTGGTCCGCTACCTGCTCAGCGCCGGTTCGGCGCGCTAGGGCTGTCCTCAAAGCCACGCCCAGCGATAGCCGCGTCCCCGCCCGGCACCGTCCCGAAGCTGCCTGTCCCGCGCGAGGCAACCCGGAACAACGACGAAGGCCCTGCCGTCAGGCCCAAGCGCACTGGCTCACCCCGGGGGGCGACCCAACCACTCCTGCCAGGTCGACAGCAGCACGTCCAGCAGGTCGTCGCGCTTCTCCAGCGCGGGGGAGTGCGCGGCGCCGGGGATGGTCACGACGCGCGCGCCCAGCCGCTGCCCCATGAGCTCCTGGGTCGCGGGCGGCCACGCGTCGTCGGCGTCGCCGAACACCACCAGCGAGGGCACCCCGCCGAGCGCCCGCGCCGTCTCGTCGACCAGGTCGGGTTCGTCGCGCAGACCGCGGCCCATGCCCAGCAGCGCCTCGGCGCGGTTGCGCAGGAAGCGCTCGCGCAGGAACGCCCGCTGCTCCGGCGACATCGCCCGCCAGCGCGGCGTGGCCGAGTTGAGCTGGTCGAGCAGCTTCTGCACCTCGGCGACGCCCTTGTCGCGCAGCAGCGGCTCGCCCGCGTCGAGCAGGAACCGGCGGGGGCCCTCCGGCAGCGCGGACGGGCCGCTGCTCACCAACGTCAGCCCGGCGACGGGCGCACCGGCGAGCACGGCGTGCCTGGCCACGACGCCGCCGTAGGAGTGCCCGGTCAGCAGCACCGGGCGGCCGTCGGCGGCGAGCTTGCCGACCAGCTCGGCCAGGAAGCCGCCGAGCGGGCCGGGCAGGTAGCCCCGCTCGTCCTCCGGGCCCGCGGAGCCCAGCTGCCCGGGCAGGTCGATGGCCAGCACCTCGTACCCCGCGGCCGCGATCGGGTCGAGCAGCGGGGCGAAGTCCTCCTTGGACCCGGTGTAGCCGGGGACGAGCAGGGCGATCGGCCCGGGGCCCGCGGCGCGCAGGGCGCTGACCGGCCCGAACCGCCCCGCCAGGACGACGGGTTCGGCGTGGTGCGGGGTGACCTGGGAGTGCATGGGTCGAGTTTCCCCCGGGGGCGGACCGGATGTCACCGGATCGAGTGTTGGCACCGGGTGTCCGGCGAGTGCACCATCGAACACATGAACGAGAACGTCATCGCATCGACGACGACAACCTTCCGGATCCGCGGCGCCGGCGCGCGGACGCGCTGGTCAGCGCAGCGCCACCACCTGCTCGCCGCGCTGCTCCAGCACCACCGGTCCGGCGGTCGTGGGCATCACCACACCCGAGTAGCCGTCCCTGGGTACGGGGATCGTGGTGATCCGGGCCCCGCTCGCCTGGTCGACCACGGCCAGGCCTTCCTCGACCGGGACCAGGGCCCGCCCGGCCATCGTGGTCGCGGGCCCGCGCGCGCCGTCGACCACCCACAGCGGGCGCAGGTCGGCGGCGGAGAGCGCGATCGTCCGGGTCCCGCTGAACCAGGTGAACGAGCCCGTCGCCGTGGTCGTCCACGGCACCGGCGCCGGGTCGCGCACGCCCAGCGGCAGGGGGTGGCTCGCCTGCTCGATGCCGTCCTCGTCGTACACCGCGATGCGGTCCGGGGCCGGCAGCGCCACCGCGAACCGCTGGTCGGTGACCGCGACCAGGGTCGCGCCCGCGCTGGGCAGGATGCGGCTGGTCACCACCTCGGGGGTGTCCGACTCCTTGGGCACCGTCCGGTAGACGGTCAACCGGTCGGCGGACTCGTCCGGGCAGCGCTCCAGCACGGCCACCACCGACGGCGCGGCCAGGGTGGACCGGTACGCGCAGCCCGTGCGCGGCTGGCGGTCCGGGTTCACCGGGGTGGGGACGGCGCCGTAGTCGGCCGTCTTCACCAGGTCCGACCGCCAGCTGGTGAGCAGGCGGGTGCCGGTCGCGGTGAGGAACGAGCCGCCGCGCACCAGGCGGGTGCCGGGCTCGGCGTCGGTGTTGCGCGTGTCCTGGAGCGCGCCGCTGCTGCCCTCCAGCGAGGACACCTCGCTGCACCCGCCCTCGCTGCGCGGGTCCACGCTCGGCAGCCCGCCCCCCTCGGTGCGGTAGACGGCCACCGCGCGCGACCACGCCGTGCTGACCGCGCAGAGCGGCAGGTCCCGGTGGTAGCGCCACCGGACCTGCCCGGTGAGCGGGTCCCGTCCCTCGACGGCCCCGTCCGCGCCGGTGACCACCGAGGGGCCCGCGACGACGGGCTCCCAGGTGGCCGGGCTGGGCGCCCGCCACGCCTCGGTGAGCGCCGCGGGCACGTCCGCCCGGGCGGGGGGCGGCCCGGTGAGCGCGTCCTGGGGCGCGGTGGTGGACGAGGTGGCGCGGAAGTCGCTGCCCAGCCACACCAGCAGCCCGGCCACCAGCGGCACCACCAGCAGCAGCGCGCCGAGCGCGTACTCGGCGGGGTGGCTGAACCGGGTGCGGCGGGGCCGGGCGGGGGCGGCGGGCACGTCGCCGTCGAGGACGTCCTCGACGGCGACGGCACCGCCGCGCTCGACCACGGGGTTGCCTCCGATCACGGGATCGGGTTCAACCACGGGGTTGCGTTCGACCATGGTGTGCGGGGGTGGGTGCGCGGGGTGCTGCGGTGCGGCCGGGGCCTACTCCGCGTCGCCCCCGGACGGGGCCGACTTGCCCGCGTCGCTGGACGCGGTCGCCTCCGAGCCCGCGCCACCGCCGCCACCGCGACGGCGCCGCCGCCGCGGCCGGGCGGGCTTGTCGGACTTCTCGGCCCGCTCCGCCTGCTCGGCGGGCGGGGCCTCGGGGGCCTGCTCGCCCCCCTGCTCGCCCGCGGTCTCGACGCCGGGACCCTCGCCCCCGGCGGCGTCGACGCCACCGCGGCGGCGGCGCCTGCGGCGCGGCCTGCTGTCGTCCTCGCCACTGTCGTCGGCGGGGCGCACCGGCTCACCGGCCGCACGCCGGGCCGCGCCCGTCGAGCGGGTGCGGCGGGTGCGCTCGGTGCCCGCACCGGCGCCGCGCTTGCGGCGGCCGCCGAAGTCCTCCTCCGGCTCGGCGTCCAAGCCCGCCCTGGTGCGCTGCGACAGCGGCAGCCTGCCGTTCGAGCCCTCGGGGATGTGCAGGTCGCTGAACAGGTGCGCGGAGGTGGAGTAGGTCTCCACCGGGGTGGGGCGGTCCAGGCCGAGCGCGTCGCTGATGGCCTTCCAGCGCGGCTCCTCGTCCCAGTCGACCAGGGTGATCGCGACCCCGGTCTTGCCCGCGCGGCCGGTGCGGCCGATCCGGTGGACGTAGGTCTTCTCGTCCTCCGGGCACTGGTAGTTGATCACGTGCGTGACGTCGGTCACGTCGATGCCGCGGGCGGCGACGTCGGTGCAGACCAGCACGTCGACCTTGCCGGAGCGGAACGCGCGCAGCGCCTGCTCGCGGGCGCCCTGGCCCAGGTCGCCGTGCACGGCGCCCGCGGCGAAGCCGCGCTCGACCAGCTCGTCGGCCACCTTCTGCGCGGTCCGCTTCGTCCTGGTGAAGATCATCGTCAGGCCGCGGCCCTCCGCCTGCAGCGACCGGGCCACCACCTCGACCTTGTCCAGCGAGTGCGCCCGGTAGACGAACTGCTCGGTGCGCTCGTGCACCGCCGAGGCGTCGTTCTCCTCGGCGCGGATGTGGGTCGGCCGGGTGAGGAAGGTGCGGGCCAGGGTGATGATCGGGCCGGGCATGGTGGCCGAGAACAGCATCGTCTGCCGCTCGTCGGGCACCATCCGCAGGATGCGCTCGATGTCGGGCAGGAAGCCCAGGTCGAGCATCTCGTCGGCCTCGTCGAGCACCAGCGCCCGGACCTTGCCCAGCACCAGGTGCTTCTGCTCGGCCAGGTCCAGCAGCCTGCCCGGGGTGCCCACGACCACGTCGACGCCCTTGCTGAGGGCGGCGACCTGGGGCTCGTAGGGGCGCCCGCCGTAGATGGCGAGCACCCGCGCGCCCAGGTGCTTGCTCGCGTCCCGCAGGTCGGCGGTGACCTGGAGGCACAGCTCGCGGGTGGGCACCACGACCAGCGCCTGGGGGGTGCCGTCGCCGGGGGCGGTGACCCGCTGGAGCAGCGGCACGCCGAAGCCCAGCGTCTTGCCGGTGCCGGTGCGGGCCTGCCCGATGAGGTCCTCGCCCGCCAGCGCCAGCGGCAGGGTCAGCTCCTGGATGGCGAAGGTGCGCTCGATGCCCGCCTCGGCCAGGGCGCGCACGATCTCCTCGCGCACCCCCAGCTCGGCGAAGGTCGGCGCGTCCGTGCTCACCCGCGCGGTGGCGGTGAGCGGGTGGGAGGTGTCGGTGTCCGGGACACCGACCTCGCTGTGCTCCAGCGTGGTCGGGTCCGCGTCGGTGTCCTGCGTCAGGGTGATCAGCCTCTCTCGTACCAGCGCGCTCCCGCCCTGGTCGGCCGCTCGACCGCACCGCCGTGCGGGGCGCGGGAGGGCCTGCGAGGTAGCGCGCACCCTGTGTGTTCCGGGTCGCGGCGCGTGCTGCGCTGCGTTTCCCGAGGTCTCCAGCCCGCCCTCGGAGTGCGCTCCGGGGCCGGGCGTCCTGGCGAGTCTACCCGTGACCACCGCCGGATACGCTGCCAACCATGGAGAGCGCTGAGGCCCGCGTGTCCGGGGGGCCGTCCGAGGGCGAATCCGGCGGTCCGCTGCCGGACGGCGTGGTCGACCTGCTGGGGGTCCTGGCCTACGGCGAGCTGTCCGCCTTCGACCGGCTGTCGGAGGACGCGCGGTCCGCCCCCACGGTCTCGGGCCGGGCCGCGCTGTCGGAGATGGCCGCCGCCGAGATGGGCCACTACGGCGAGATCCGGCAGTACCTGGGCGCGCACGGGGTCGAGGTGGAGGCGGCGATGCTGCCGTTCATCGGCCACTTCGACACCTTCCACGCCTCGACCGCCCCGCGGTCCTGGCTGGAGTCGCTGGTCAAGGCCTACGTGGGCGACGGGCTGGCGGCCGACTTCTACCGGGAGATCGGGTCCTGGCTCGACGACCCGACCAAGGAGCTGGTGCTCAGCGTGCTGGCCGACACCGGCCACTCCGCCTTCGCCGAGCGGGAGGTGACCGCCGCGATCGAGCGCGACCGGGCCGTGCGCGACCGGCTGGCGCTGTGGGGCCGCAGGCTGCTGGGCGAGGCGCTGACCCAGGCGCAGTACGTGGTGGCCGAGCGCGACGGGCTCGCCGAGCTGATCGTGGCGGGCACCGGCGACCTGTCCGGGATCGCCGCGCTGTTCCGCAGGCTCCAGCAGCAGCACGGCAAGCGGATGTCCACCCTGGGCCTGGGCTGACCCCGCGCCCGGCGCCCGGTTTCGCGCGTGGTGAAACCGCCCGCCCCTTCGAGCGGCCGCCCGCCGCCGCGTACTAGCCTCACAGCGTGGTGGTTGCGGCCCCCACGTCCAGCAAGTCCGATCCATCTGATGCCCGGAGGTCCGCGTGGAGGTCAAGATCGGTGTCGCCGACACCGTGCGGGAGCTCGTGCTGAACAGCACTCAGACCCCTGACGAGGTCGAGGCCCTGGTCACCGCCGCCTTCCAGGACCAGTCCGGCACCCTGTCCCTGGTCGACGACAAGGGCCGCCGCTACGTCGTGGCCGCCGCCAAGGTCGCCTACGTCGAGATCGGTGGCGCCGACGCCCGCAAGGTGGGCTTCGCGCCCTGATCGGCCGTGCCGACGTCGACGAGGGCCACCGCGGATCGCGGTGGCCCTCGCCACGTCCGGGGGTGGGTGCGCCCGCCGGTCCCAGCCCTGCCGGGCGGGTGCCGCTCAGACGTCGCGGGCGTGCAGTGCCGTTTGGACGACGAACGGGGGGCGGCTGCTGCCCATGACGCGGTAGCGGCCCCAGGGGTCCGGATCGGACAGCTCGCCGGGGGACTCGCCGCCGGGGGTGCGCAGCACGCAGGCGGTCTTGCGGCCCTGCACGGCCTCGGTGAGGGCCTGGTCGGTGGCGATGCGCCCGTACCAGCGGTAGCGGCCGTCGATGGGCTGGAAGTGGCCGCGCAGTTCCACCTGGACGGGGAACTCCTGGTCGTTGACGAGCAGGACGGCCTGGCCGGTGTAGCCGTCGTCCTCGGGGTGGTCAGCGCTCACGCCTCACGCTCCTGGGTGGCGGGGATGGCCGAGGGGTCGGGGGTGCCCAGCTTGACGACCTTGTTCACGTCGAGGGGCTTGTGCGGGTCGAGCACGTAGCCGTTCATCCGCATGGTGCCGTCGATGGCGGCCCAGATGGTCATGGTCAGGTACTCCACCACCGCGTCGCGGCTCATGGTGCGGCGCTCCAGCCACCAGTCACCGACGTTCTGCACCATGCCGACGATGCCGTGGCCCCAGACCTCGGCGCCGCCGGAGTCGAGGTGGAAGGCGCGCAGGTAGTCCCCGAGCAGGGCGGACAGCGCGTTGGCGATGACCTCCTTGTCCTCGGCCACGATGTCGGCGTCGATGCGCCGGTCGCCGAAGGTGCTGCGGACCAGCAGCCGGTAGAGGTTCGGGTACTCCTCGATGATCTCGAAGAAGGCGCTCAGGCTCTTGCGGATGCGCGGCAGCGGCGCCTCCTCCCGGTTCATCGCCGGGATCAGCCGCTCGAACAGGATCTCCGTGCCCCGGTGGCCCAGCGCCACGAACAGGTCGGCCTTGTCGGTGAAGTGCCGGTAGAGCACCGGCTTGGTCACCCCGGCCTCCGCGGCCACGTGCTCCATGCCCAGGTCAGGACCGTGCTCGTTGAGCGCGCGCAGGGCGGCCTCGACGAACTCCTCGCGCCGCGCCGCCCGGTGCGACTTCCACCGGTCCCGCCGGGCGTCGCCCGAACTCGGTTCGGCCGGGTCGGACCGGTCCCGCCCGGACCGGCCCGAGGTCGACGACCTGTGGCGCTTGACACGATCCGTCATGCGAATCATGCTACCAGAGGTAACTGTTACCGGAAGTTACGCACGTCTGGACGGAACGGGTCCGACGGCGCGGACGAGCCTGGAGGGGTGACTCACCGATGAGCCGCGCGACGCAGGTTGCCAAGGTAGCGGACCGGGACCGCACAGCGGCCCGGCTGCTCAAGTCCTCGGCGGACAAGTTCTACGACCCGGACGTCGACATCGACTGGGCGGCCCCCGTCGTCGACGGGCTGGCCTACCACCCCGAGCACCGGGTGTCGCTCTACGGCACCGAGCTGTGGGACCGGATGACCCCTGAGCAGCGCCTGGAGCTGGGCAAGCACGAGATCGCCAGCATCGCCAGCAACGGCATCTTCTTCGAGGTGCTGCTGATGCAGCTGCTGCTCAAGCAGGTCTACAAGAACGACCCGACCAGCGACCACGTGCACTACATGCTGGCCGAGATCGCCGACGAGTGCCGCCACTCGACCATGTTCGGCAAGGCGTGCAGGCGCTTCGGCGTGCCCGCCTACGGGCCGCGGCCCTGGGTGAAGCAGCTGGCCAAGCTGCTGCCCGCGCTGGCCCCCGGCGTCTCGGCCTACGCCGCGATCCTGGTCGCGGAGGAGGTGCTGGACCGGATGCAGCGGGAGAACATGTCCGACGAGGCGCTCCAGCCGCTGATCCGCATGGTCAACCGCATCCACGTGCTGGAGGAGGCCCGGCACGTCACCTTCGCCCGGCAGGAGGTGGTGCAGGGCATGGCCAAGGCGGGGCGGGTCGCCCGGCAGTACCACCGGGTGCTCACCGCGGTGGTGTCCTACTTCGTCATGCTGTGCCTGATCAACCCGCGGGTGTACGCCGCCGTCGGCCTCAACCCCCGGCAGGCGCGGCGGGCGGCCAAGGCGAACCCGCACTTCCGGGCGACGCTGCTGTTCTGGGGGGAGCGGATCATGGGCTTCCTCGACGAGGCGGGCCTGGTCGGCGGCCCGGCGATGCCGCTGTGGCGGGCCGCGGGGCTGGTCAAGTGACCAAGTCCACCGCCAAGTCCACCGCCAAGTCCACCGCCACCGGGTCCACCGCCGAGCCCTCCGCGACCCCGCCGAGCGCGATCGAGTCGATCACCACCTCCGACGGCGTCCGGCTGCACGTCGTGGTCGACGGGCCCGAGTCCGCGCCCGCGACGCTGGTCCTGCTGCACGGCTGGACGATGGACCACCACTCCTGGGACGACGCCGTCGAGCGGCTGCCCGGGCAGCGCGTGGTCCGGTTCGACTTCCGCGGCCACGGCGAGTCCGCCGCCGCGCCCCCCGGCACCGCCAAGATCTCCCGGCTGGCCGACGACCTGGCCGAGGTGATCGAGCGGTTCGCCCCGAGCGGCCCGCTGGTGCTCGCCGGGCACTCCATGGGCGGGATGACGCTGATGGCCTTCGCCGACCAGCACCCGCGGGTGGTCGAGCAGCGGGTGCTGGGCGTGGGGTTCGTCGCGACCACCTCCGGCGGGCTGTCCAAGCTGCGCCTGGGCCTGCCGCGCTGGGTGGCCGCGCCGGTGCTGTTCGGGGAGAAGGTCGTCAACCTGGGCCTGGCCAGGGTGCGCAAGCCCCGGCTGCTGGGCCGCTGGGCCGCGATCGCCCGGCCCGGGGTGCGGTGGCTGGTCTTCGGCCGCAAGCCGGTGCCCGGCCACATCGCGGAGACCGCGGCGGCGGTGGGCCGGTGCAACCCGGCGAACATGGTCGCCTTCCGCAACGACCTGAACCTGCACGAGCGCCTGCGGGCGCTGGGCACCTACCGCGGCGTGCGCGCGGTGGTGATGTCCGGCGGCCGCGACCGGCTCTGCCCGGTGCGCGACGGCAGGGTGATCGCCGACGCCCTGCCCGACGCGGAGTTCGCCGTCTACCCGGACGCGGGCCACATGCTCAACTACGAGCGGGTGGACGAGGTGGCGTCGCGGCTGTCGCGGCTGCTGGCCGCCGCGGTCGACACCCCGGCGCGCGCCACGGCCTGAGCGGGACCCGGTCCACCCCTCGTGGGGCGGGGTGGACCGGGACTACTCGCCGGTAGGTTTGCTGGCTACCTCGTAGTAACCTCGTGGGCGTGGCTGACATCTTCCGCACGTCCGACGGGGTGGCGCTGCACGTGGCCGACAGCGGCCCGGCCGGTGCCCCGCTCACCGTCGTCCTGGCGCACGGCTGGACCAGCGACCTGCGCGTCTGGGACGAGGTCGTCCCGCTGCTCACCCCGCACGCCAGGGTCCTGCGCTACGACCACCGCGGCCACGGGCGCTCCGGCCCGGCCCCGCGCGGCTCGGCCACCCTGCCCCGGCTGTCCACCGACCTCGCCGAGCTGCTGGCCGAGCGCGTGCCCACCGGCGAGGTCGTGCTCGTCGGGCACTCCATGGGCGGCATGACGATGATGTCGCTGGCCGAGACCCACCCCGACGTGGTGGCCTCGCTGGCGGGGGCGGTGTTCGTCTCCACCTCGGCCGCGGAGATGGACCAGCTCACCTTCGGCCTGCCCCGCCCGCTGGTGCGCGCGGTGATGAAGCGCCGCGGCAAGCCCCGCGCGCACGCCTCGGCCGCCGCGGTGGTCGAGGGCATGAACACCCGGGTCGACCACGACGCCGCCACCCCCGACACCGCTACCCCCGAGGTCGCCGCGCCGGAGATCGCCGGGGAGCCGGTGCTGGTCGACCGCGCCGCGCCGCGGGTCGGCAAGGTCCAGGAGGTCGCCAACCTGGCGTTCCTGCGCTGGCTCGTCTTCGGCTCGGTGTTCCGCATGGTCGACGTGCGCGCCGTGGCCGACCAGCTCGGCCGCTCGCACCGGGGCACCATCGGCGGCCTCCAGCGCGACATCCTGCGCCACCACTCCCGCGTCCCCGCGCTCGACGCCTACCAGGCGGTGCGCACCCAGGTGCTCGTCGGCGAGGCCGACCGGGTCACCCCGCTGGAGCACGCGCACGTCATCGCCAGGGCCCTGCCCGACACCGAGTTCGTCCGCTACCCCGGCGCGGGCCACATGCTCCCCTACGAGCGCGCCCCCGAACTGGCCAACCGCGTCCTGCGCCTGGTCCGCTCGGCCACCCGGGCCCCGCAGCACACGGTCTGAGACCCGGCGACGACAACGCCCCCCGGACCCTGGTCCGGGGGGCGTCGCTCGGTTGTCAGGGCGCGGTGCTCACTCCGGGCTGTGCAGCGGGAAGCCGCCGCCGATGCCGCGCCAGGCGAGGCTGGAGATGAGGTTGACCGCCTCCTCCTTGGGGAGCTTGCGGTTGTCGGAGAGCCACGCCATCGCCGCGACCTGGCTCACGCCCACCAGCCCCACGGCGAGCAGGCGCGCCCGGGGCTCGTCGAGGCCCGCGTCGGCGGTGATGGTGGTCGTGATGGCGTCGACGGCGGAGGAGGTGGCGCGGTCCACCGCGTCCTCGACCAGGGGCTCGCCGCGCAGGTCGGACTCGAAGACCAGGCGGAAGGCCTGGCTCTCGTTGTCGACGAAGTCGAAGTAGGCGCTGACGGCGTTGCGCACCCGGACCTTGTTGTCCGAGGTGGAGTCCATGGCCTCGGTGACCCGGCGGGTCAGCTCGTCGACGTGCTTGTCGAGCAGCGCCATGTACAGCTCGAGCTTGCCGGGGAAGTGCTGGTAGAGGACCGGCTTGCTGACCCCGGCGCGCTCGGCGATCTCGTCCATGCCCGCTGCGTGGTAGCCGTTGGCCGCGAAGACGTCCTGGGCGGCGGCGAGCAGCTGGGCGCGCCGCGCCGTGCGGGGGAGCCGGGCCCCTCGCCCCGCTCCGTTCTGCTGGACCGTCTCTGACATGCGCCTCCACCCTCGCTCACGTGCAGTCCTCCGGGCGGGCTGCCGACCCGAACGGGTGGCACGAGCTTACTCGTCAGTAACACAATCCGGGGAGCGGGGACCGGAAAAGTTCCCCCGGGGAGTGTGCCGTGCGCGGCACGCGCGCTCGCGGCGGGGGTGTGCGATCGCGGGCAGACTGGGGGGATGAACGCCCCCGCCACCAGCAGACCGACCCGGGCGCAACCGCTGACCCGGGTCCCGCTCTCCACCGCCGAGCTGCCGCCGGTCGACCCGTCGCTGCCCGCCTGGCCCGGCGAGGACGTGGAGTCCGCGGGCATCACCCTGCACGTGCGCCGCACCCCGGGCGAGGGACCCACCACAGCGGTGTACGTGCACGGCCTCGGTGGCGCCGCGGCCAACTGGACCGACCTGGCCGCGCAGCTGGCCGGGTACGCCCCGGGCATCGCCGTCGACCTGCCCGGCTTCGGCCGCTCCGCGCCCCCGGAGGGCTACCCGTACACCATCCAGGCGCACGCCGACGCGCTCGCGGACTGGTTGCGCGGCCTCGACCTGGGCCCGGTGCACCTGCTGGCGAACTCCATGGGCGGCACCATCACCGCCCACCTCGCCGCCCGCCACCCCGACCTGGTGCGCACCCTCACGCTGATCTCCCCGGCGGTGCCGGACCTGCGCCCCGACCCGCGCAGGCTCTCCGACCCGCGGATGGCCCTGGCGCTGCTGCCCGTCGTCGGCACCCGCGCGCGCCGCGAACTGGCCCGCACCACGCCGCGCCAGCGCGTGATGCAGATGCTCGACCTGTGCTTCGCCGACCCGGCCGGGGTGTCGCAGGAGCGGGTCGAGGAGACCGCCGCCGAGTACGCCGAGCGGGCCAAGCTCGCCTGGGCGAACCCCGCGCTGGCGCAGAGCACCCTGGGGCTCATCCGCTCCTGGCTGGCGCCGGGCACCCGGTCGATGTGGCGGGTGCTGCCGCGCATCACCGCCCCCTCGCTGGTGATCTGGGGCACCGAGGACAAGCTGGTCAGCGTCCGCAAGGCGCCGCGCACCGCCCGGCTGCTCGGCCGCGCCCGCCTGCTGGTGCTCCCGCGCACCGGGCACGTGGCGATGATGGAGCGGCCCGCCACCGTGGCCCGGGCCGTCCTCGGCCTGTGGGAGGGCGCGGAGTCCGACACCTGGTAGCCGCGCCTCCCCGCTCGCCCCAAACCCCTGATCGGCGCGAAACCCCTGATCGGGTGGTGCCGCTGCGGACGGCGGGTGGTGTGGCACAGTTGGTCGGGTGAGCCGAACGACGACGGGCGGGCTGGGTCCCGCGGACACGCCGTCCCGCTCCACCGACAGCGACCCGGACGGGGAGAGCGGGGCGACCGCGGCCGGGGGCGCGGACCGGCACCGCCGGGGCGGGCGCCGCTCGGCGGGTGAGCCGCTGGCCGCCTCCTGGCGCCCGGACCGCCCCGAGCGCCGTGAGCGGCCGCGGGGGGTGCGCGGTGTGCTGACCACCTACGGGTGGCGCGTCTACGCGCTGCCCGCGCTGGTCGCGGTCACCGCCCTGGTCGTCGTGCAGACGGCCGGGGACAAGGGCGGGGACGCCGCCGCGGCCACCCCCGGTCAGCAGGCACTGGTCACCGACGACGGGTCCACCGTCGACGCCGGGCCCCCGGTGGCCACCGAGCAGCCCGCCAAGCCGGTCGACGCGGGCGTGCCCACCGCCGACCTGCCCGCGGGCGGCCCGTTCACCCAGGCCGGGGCGGGCCGGTGGCACGGCGTGGCCGGGGAGACGGCCAAGGTCGGCGGCGCGGCCACGGTCTACACCTACACCGTCGAGGTCGAGGACGGCATCGACCCGTCCTCCTACGGCGGCGACGACGCGTTCGGCAAGCTCATCGACAGCACCCTGGCCGACCCGCGCGGGTGGACCAGCGGCGGGCAGATCGCGGTGCAGCGGGTGCAGCCCGGCTTCGCCAACCCGACGATGCGGATCAGCCTCACCTCGCCGGAGACCACCCACCGGATCTGCGGGTACTCCATCAAGTACGAGTCCTCGTGCTGGCAGTCCGACGAGGACCGGGTGGTGGTCAACCTGGCCCGGTGGGTGCGCGGCGCGGTGGTCTTCGACGGCGACATGCTCACCTACCGGCAGTACGCCATCAACCACGAGGTCGGGCACGCCTTCCGCAACAAGCACGTGGGCTGCGCGCAGGCCGGGGCGCTGGCGCCGGTGATGATGCAGCAGAGCTTCGGCGTGGCCAACGACTACGTCGCCGCGCTCAACCGCGCCGTGGGCCTCACCGACGCGGTCAAGTCCGACGGGCTGGTCTGCAAGCCCAACGCCTGGCCGAACCCGACGGCGCGCGCGGCGGGCTGACCTGCCGGGACGGCCGTCCCGGATCGTGGGAGGCGGGGAACAGCGCGTGGGATGCTGGTGTTGAGCCAGGCGTGTCAGCCCGCGCGCTGACCCGGACCCGGACCGCGTTCGAGGAGGAGCCGATGTCAGGCAGTTTGCCGCCGCTCGTTGAGCCAGCGGAGGAGCTGACGAAGGAGGAGGTGGCGCGCTACAGCCGCCACCTCATCATCCCCGACGTCGGGGTGGACGGGCAGAAGCGGCTGAAGAACGCCAAGGTGCTCGTGGTCGGCGCGGGCGGGCTGGGCAGCCCGGCGCTGCTGTACCTGGCCGCGGCGGGCGTGGGCACGCTGGGCATCGTCGACTTCGACGTCGTCGACGAGTCCAACCTCCAGCGCCAGGTCATCCACGGCCAGTCCGACGTCGGCAAGCCCAAGGCGGTCTCGGCCAAGGAGTCGATCGCCGAGATCAACCCGTTCGTCGCGGTGAACCTGCACGAGGAGCACCTGAACTCCACCAACGCGCTGGACATCTTCCGCGACTACGACCTGATCCTGGACGGCACGGACAACTTCGCCACCCGGTACCTGGTCAACGACGCCGCGGTGCTGCTCGGCAAGCCCTACGTGTGGGGCTCGATCTTCCGGTTCGAGGGCCAGGTCAGCGTCTTCTGGGAGGACGCCCCCGACGGCCGCGGCCTGAACTACCGCGACCTCTACCCGGTGCCGCCGCCGCCTGGGATGGTGCCCTCCTGCGCCGAGGGCGGCGTGCTGGGCGTGCTGTGCGCCTCCATCGGCTCGATCATGGTCACCGAGGCGATCAAGCTGCTGACCGGCATCGGTGAGCCGCTGCTGGGCCGCCTGATGGTCTACGACGCGCTGGAGATGTCCTACCGGACCATCAAGATCCGCAAGGACCCGGAGACCAAGCCGATCGAGGGCCTGATCGACTACGACGCGTTCTGCGGCGTGGTGTCCGACGACGCGCAGGCCGCGGCGGCGGGCAGCACCATCACCGCCCGAGAGCTCAAGGAGAAGTTCGACCGCGGCGACGACTTCGCCCTGATCGACGTCCGCGAGCCGCACGAGTACGAGATCGTGCGGATCGAGGGCTCCACGCTCATCCCCAAGGACCGGATCCTCTCCGGCGAGGCGTTCGCCGAGCTGCCCCAGGACAAGCCGATCGTGCTGCACTGCAAGTCCGGCGCGCGCTCGGCCGAGGCGCTGGCCGCCCTGCACAAGGCGGGCTTCAAGGACGCCGTGCACGTCGGCGGCGGCGTGCTGGGCTGGGCCCACGACGTCGACCCGAGCCTGCCGACCTACTAGCGCGACGACGCCCGACCGCGGCGCCCGGGTGCACGGCACCCGGGCGCCGCGGCGCGCCCGGGGCCCTCCCCGTGGTCTCGTTCGGGTGATCGAGGCCGCGACCGGGACACCCCCGGTGGGCCGGGTGGCGCGGTCCCGACCACCGCCACCTGCGAAGATCAACGCATCGGGCGCCGTGTCGCCGCCGTCTCAGCGGGGGTGGGACGGGTAGCGTCCAGCGCCGTGAGCACTCCGCCGCCGCCGCACGTCTGCGCCGCCTTCGGGGCCCGTGGGGTCGAGCCAGAGCTGGTCGACCTGGGGCCGGTGTGGCGCGCGGGGGACGTGGCGCTGCGGCAGGCGGTCAGCCCGGCCGAGGCCAGCTGGGTGGCCCAGACCCTCGGCGACCTCACCGTGCCGGACCTGCGGGTGGCCCGGCCGGTCCGCTCCAGCGACGGGCGCTACGTCGTCGGCGGCTGGATGGCCCACCGGTTCCTCGCCGGGCGCCCCGAGCCCCGCTACGACGAGGTGATCTCCGCCTCGCTGCGGCTGCACAAGGCCACCTCGCACCTGGCCCGCCCGCGCTTCCTGGGCACCCGCGCGGACGTGTTCGCCACCGCCGACCGGGTGGCCTGGGACGAGGAGCGCGGCGTCCGGCTGACCCCCGAGCTCGGCGGCAGGCTGTTCGACCTGTTCGCCGAGTACCGCCGCGACACCGACCTGACCCCGCAGGTGGTGCACGGCGACCTGTTCGGCAACGTGCTCTTCGACGGCGACGAGCCGCCCGCGATCATGGACTTCACCGCCTTCCACCGGCCGCCGGAGTGGGCGGCGGCGGTGGTCGTGGTCGACGCGATGGCCTGGGGCGGCGCCGACGACGCGCTGGCCAAGCGCTGGGCCCACCTGCAGGACTGGTCGCAGGCGCTGCTGCGCGCGCTGCTGTTCCGCTTGGCCGTGCACGCCCTGCACCCCAAGAGCACCTCGCGCTCGATGCGCGGGCTGGAGCGGGCCGCGCACCGCATCAGCCAGTTCGTCTGAGGTCACGGGGGATCCCCACCACCGCGCGGTGGTTCCCGTCGCCCCGCAACGCCCTCACACGCCCTGCCGCGCCGAGGTGCGCAAGACGTGCCACCGCTGTCACCCGGCGCCACGCGCGGGCAAAACGGGCTCCTTACGGTTCGCCCGACAGGCCAGCAGGAGGCCCGGAGGAGGACCGCATGAGTCTCACCGTCGACCCGCCCAGGAGCGCGGAGCAGGTGGCGCCGCGCACGGGGCGGTGGATCGAGCACTGGGAGCCGGAGAACGCCGAGTTCTGGGAGCGGACCGGGCGCAAGGTCGCCCGGCGCAACCTGGTGTGGTCGATCCTCGCCGAGCACCTGGGGTTCTCCATCTGGGTGCTGTGGTCGGTGGTGGTGCTCAACCTGTCCAACGCGGGCTTCGGCGGCGGCACCCCGTTCACCGCCAGCGAGCTGTTCTGGCTCACCGCCCTGCCCAACCTGGTCGGTTCCGCGCTGCGCATCCCCTACACCTTCGCGGTGCCGCGCTTCGGCGGCAGGCTCTGGACGATGATCAGCGCCGCGCTGCTGTTCGTGCCCACCGCGGCGCTGGCGGCGATGGTGCACTTCGACTTCGTCCGCGAGCAGTCGCACGACACCCAGTTCGCGATCATGCTGGTGCTCGCCTCGCTGGCGGGCGTCGGCGGCGGCAACTTCTCCTCGTCGATGGCCAACATCTCCTTCTTCTACCCGGAGAAGCAGAAGGGCCTCGCGCTCGGCCTCAACGCCGCGGGCGGCAACCTCGGCGTCGCCGTCGTGCAGCTGCTGACCCCGCTGGTGGTGATCATCGGGGTGCCCTACGCGGTGGCCAAGAACCCGGTGCACCCGGTGCACCTGGCCTACGCGGGCATCATGTGGATGCCGTTCATCGTGCTCGCCGTGCTGGGCGCCTACTTCCGGATGAACTCGCTGGTGGTGGCCAAGTCCGACAGCCGCTCGTACCTGTCGTGCCTGCGCGAGCGGCACACCTGGGTGATGTCGGTGCTCTACATCGGCACCTTCGGCTCGTTCATCGGGTTCTCCTTCGCGCTGCCGCTGGTGATCAAGCTGACCTTCCCGGAGTTCCTGGCGCAGAACCCGTTCATCGGCACCTACCTGGCGGGCCTGGGCTTCCTCGGCGCGCTGGTCGGCTCGGTGACCCGGCCCTTCGGCGGGTGGCTGTCGGACCGGCTCGGCGGCGCCAGGGTGACGCTGGGGGTGTTCGTGGCCATGGCGGGGTTCACCGCGCTGGCCCTGATCGGGGTGAACCAGCGCAGCTTCCCGCTTTTCTTCGCCTCCTACCTGGTGATCTTCGCGCTCTCCGGCGCGGGCAACGGCTCCACCTACCGGATGATCCCGGTGATCTTCGGTGAGGTCGGCCGCAAGCGCCTGCCCACCAGCGGGCTCTCCGCGCAGGAGAGCGCGCTGAAGTACAAGCGGATGTCGGCGGCGGTCATCGGCATCGCCGGGGCCATCGGCGCCTTCGGCGGCTTCCTCATCCAGCAGATCTTCCGGTTGGCCAGCCTGCCGGTGAGCAGCGCGGTCACCGCGGCCAAGACCCCTGAGGCCAAGGCCGCCGCCGCGGAGGCCAACGCCACCTGGTCGACCTCCGCGCTGTGGGTGTTCATCGCCGCCTACGCCGTCTTCGCCGTGATGACCTGGTTCTTCTACCTGCGCAAGGCCGACGCGGACAGCATCGCCCACGCGCGCATCTGAAGCCCCCCGCGCGTCCCCGGTCGGGTGGCCAGCGCCACCCACCGGGGGCCCGCACAGGTCGCTGACCTGGGCGGGGAGGGCCATGTAACAGCTGTGACACCGATCGGACGCCCGTGCGACACGGGCCGATCGGACCATCGTGACGAGCAGTCAGCGGGCGGCGCGACCGCCCGGACGCCGACAGTGGAGGGAGCACCCGGGATGCCGCGCACGCTCGTGGTCATCGGGAACGGGATGGTCGGGCACCGGGTGGTGCAGGCGCTCCGCGACCGCGACACCGCCGGGGGGTGGCGCGTGGTCGTGCTCGCCGAGGAGGCCAGGCCCGCCTACGACCGGGTCGCGCTGACCTCCTACGTCGACGGGTGGGACCCGCTGTCCTTGCAGCTCGACGGCGCGGAGTTCACCGGCGACGCCGCGGTGGAGCTGGTGCTGGGCGACGCGGTGACCGCCGTCGACCGGGCCGGGCGCACCGTGACCACCGCCGCCGGGCGCACCGTGGCCTACGACGCGCTGGTGCTGGCCACCGGCTCGGCGCCGTTCGTGCCCCCGGTGCCCGGCCGCGACCTGCCCGGCTGCCACGTCTACCGCACCATCGACGACCTCGACGCCATCCGCGCCGACGTCGAGCGGGCCAGGGTGGGCCGCGGTCGCGGCGCGGCGATGGTCGTCGGCGGCGGCCTGCTCGGGCTGGAGGCGGCCAAGGCGCTGCGCGACATGGGCGTGTCCCCGCACGTGGTGGAGCTGGCGCCGCGGCTGATGCCGCTGCAGGTCGACGAGGGCGGCGGCGCGCTGCTCAAGCGGCTGGTGGAGGGCCTGGACGTCACCGTGCACGCGGGCACCTCCACCGCGGCCATCGAGCCCGACCGGGGGCGGCTGCTGGCCAAGCTGGCCAACGGCACCGAGCTCGACCTGGACCTGGTGGTGTTCTCCGCGGGCATCCGCCCCCGCGACCAGCTCGCCCGCGACTGCGGACTGGCGGTGGGCGAGCGCGGCGGGGTCGTGGTGGACGAGGGCTGCCGCACCTCCGACCCGCACGTCTACGCGGTGGGCGAGTGCGCGAGCCTCGACGGCCGCGTCTACGGCCTGGTCGCCCCCGGCTACTCGATGGCCGAGGTGGTGGCCGACCGGCTGCTCGGCGGCTCGGCCACCTTCCCCGGCGCTGACCTGTCCACCAAGCTCAAGCTGATGGGCGTGGACGTGGCCTCCTTCGGCGACGCGCACGCCACCACGGAGGGCGCGCTCGAGGTCGTCGTGAACGACGCCGTGCGGGGCACGTACAAGAAGCTCGTGGTCTCCGACGACGCCAAGACGCTGCTCGGCGGCGTGCTCGTCGGCGACGCCGCCGACTACGCCCTGCTGCGCCCGCTGGTGGGCCGCGCGCTGCCCGGTGACCCCGGCGCGCTGCTGGCCCCGGCGGGCGGCGGTGGCGGTGGGGTCGGCGTGGACGCGCTGCCCGACGAGGCCCAGGTCTGCTCCTGCAACGCCGTCACCAAGGGCGACATCCGCACCGCGGTGCACGAGCAGGGGTGCGCCGACGTCCCGGGGCTCAAGGCGTGCACCAGGGCGGGCACCTCGTGCGGGTCGTGCGTGCCGATGCTCAAGCAGCTGCTGACCTCTTTCGGCGTCGAGCAGTCCACGGCGCTGTGCGAGCACTTCACCCAGTCCCGCGCCGAGCTGTTCGAGGTCGTGCGGGTCACCGGGATCACCACGTTCAGCAGGCTGGTCCAGGAGCACGGCCGGGGCAGGGGGTGCGACATCTGCAAGCCCGCGGTGGCCTCCATCCTGGCCTCGCTGGGCGGCGGGCACATCCTCGACGGCGGCCAGGGCGCGTTGCAGGACACCAACGACAAGTACCTGGCGAACATGCAGCGCAACGGCACCTACTCGGTGGTGCCGCGCATCCCCGGCGGCGAGATCACCCCGGAGAAGCTGATCGTCATCGGCCAGGTGGCGCGCGACTTCGGGCTCTACACCAAGATCACCGGCGGGCAGCGGATCGACCTGTTCGGCGCCACGGTCGACCAGCTCCCGCTGATCTGGCGGCGGCTGGTCGACGCCGGGTTCGAGTCCGGGCACGCCTACGGCAAGGCGCTGCGCACGGTGAAGTCGTGCGTGGGCAGCACGTGGTGCCGCTACGGCGTGCAGGACTCGGTGGGGCTGGCCGTGGAGCTGGAGCTGCGCTACCGCGGCCTGCGCTCGCCGCACAAGCTGAAGTCCGGTGTCTCCGGGTGCGCCCGCGAGTGCGCCGAGGCGCGCAGCAAGGACTTCGGCATCATCGCCACCGACAACGGTTGGAACCTGTACGTGGGGGGCAACGGCGGCACCATGCCCCGGCACGCCGACCTGCTCGTGTCCGAAGTGGACAAGGAGACGCTGCTGCGGGTGATCGACCGGTTCCTGGTGTTCTACATCCGCACCGCCGACCGCCTCCAGCGCACCTCCGCCTGGCTCGACGCGATGGAGGGCGGCCTCGACCACCTCCGCGACGTCGTGGTGCACGACAGCCTCGGCCTGTGCGCGGAGCTGGAGGCGCAGATGGCGGCGCACGTCGACGGCTACGCCGACGAGTGGGCCGCGGTGCTCGACGACCCGGAGAAGCTCGCCCGCTTCTCGTCTTTCGTCAACGCGCCCGGCGCGCCGGACCCGACGATCTCCTTCCGCGAGGAGCGGGGGCAGCGGGTCCCGGTGCTGCTGGGCGTCCCGGAGGTGAGCTCGCGATGACCGCGGTGGACAGCGCCACGGCGACAAGCACGGGGAACGGCACGGGGATCGACGCGTGGACCGAGGTGTGCCCGCTCGACGCCGTCCCGGTGGAGGAGGGCCGGGCGGTGCTGCTGCCCGACGGCACCCAGGTCGCCGTGTTCCGAACGCATGACGACCAGGTTCACGCCCTGTGCAACGTCGATCCGTTCAGCGGCGCCGCGGTACTCTCCCGCGGCATCGTCGGGGACCTCGGCGGCGTCCCCGTCGTCGCGTCGCCGATGCACAAGCAGCACTTCGACCTGCGCACCGGGGCGTGCGTCGAGGACGCCTCGGTGGTCGTCGCCACGTACCCGGTGCGGGTCCGGGGTGGCACCATCTGCCTGGGGCGAACGTGACCGCGCTCCTGGAGGTTCGCGACGTGACAGACCCGCAGACCGCTCCGCTCGCCGGGTACACCGTGGGGGTGACAGCGGCCCGCCGGGCCGACGAGCTCGGCGCGCTGATGGAGCGCAAGGGCGCCACCGTGGTGCACGGCCCGGCCATCCGCATCATCCCGCTGGCCGACGACAGCGAGCTGCTGGCCGCCACCACCCGGCTGGTCGAGGACCCGGTGCCGGTGGACGTGGCGGTGGCCACCACCGGCATCGGCTTCCGCGGCTGGGTGGAGGCCGCCGAGGGCTGGGGCCTCGGCGACCGGCTCATCGCGGCGCTGGGCCGCTCCCGGGTGCTCGCCCGCGGCCCCAAGGCCAAGGGCGCGGTGCGCGCGGCGGGCCTGACCGAGGACTGGTCGCCGGAGTCCGAGGCCAGCGCCGAGCTGCTGGCGCACCTGCTGGAGGGCGGCGTGGCGGGCAAGCGGATCGCGGTGCAGATCCACGGCGAGCCGCTGCGCGAGTTCATCGACGCGCTGCGCGCCGCGGGCGCCGACGTGGTCGAGGTCCCGGTGTACCGGTGGACCGGCCCGGCCGACCCCGGCCCGCTGGAGCGGCTCATCGAGGCGGTGCTGGGCGGCCAGGTCGACGCGCTGACGTTCACCAGCGCCCCGGCCGCGGCCAGCGTGCTGGAGACCGCCGACCGGCTCGGCCGCTTCGACCAGCTCGTCACCACCCTCACCGACCGGGTGCTGGTGGTCGGCGTCGGCCACATCACCGCCGCCCCGCTGACCCGGCTGGGCATCCCGGTGGTGTGCCCGGAGCGGGCCCGCATCGGCGCCCTGGTGCGCGAGCTGGCGGTGGCCCTGCCCGCCCGCGCCCAGCGGTTCACCGTCTGCGCCAGCGAGGTGGAGCTGCGCGGGCAGGCGGTGGTGGTCGACGGCGACCTGCGGCCCGTGCCGCCCGCCCCGATGGCCCTGCTGCGCGCGCTGGCCGCCGACCCGGGCCGGGTGCTGTCGCGCCCCGCGCTCGTCGGCGTGCTGCGCCGCCACTCCGGGCGGGAGGTCGGCGTCGACGAGCACGCGGTGGAGACGGCCGTGGGCAGGCTGCGCGCCGCCCTGGGCGCGCCGGGGCTGGTGCAGACCGTGGTCAAGCGCGGCTACCGGTTGGCGGTGCCGGTCCCGTGACCCTCGTGCTCGTCGCGCACGGCACCCGCGCGCCCGGGGGCGCCCAGGTCGTGCAGGCGGTGGCCGACCAGGTCCGCGACCTGCTGCCGGAGGTCCCGGTCAAGGTCGCCTTCGCCGACGTGCGCGCCCCCGACGTGACCGCCGTGCTGCGGGCGGTGCGCGGCCCGGCCGTGGTCGTGCCCGCCTTCCTCGCCTCGGGCTACCACGTGCGGGTGGACGTGCCGGAGCAGGTCGCCCGGTCCGGGGCCGGGGCGGTCACGATCGCCCCCGCGCTGGGCCCGGCGCCCGCGCTGGTGCTGGCCATGCACGAGCGGCTGGTGGACGCGGGCTGGCGGCCCGGGGACACCGTCGTGCTCGCCGCCGCCGGGTCCTCCGACCCGCGCGCGCTCGCGGACGTGCGCCGGGCGGCGGTGCTGCTCGGCGCACGCACGGGGTCGGTGGTGCGCGTCGGGTACGCGGCCACGGCCCAGCCGTCGGTGGCCGAGGTCGTCGCCGCCGCGCGCGGGCGCGTGGCCGTCGCGTCGTGGTTGCTGGCGCCCGGGTTGTTCCACCGCGCGGTCGCCTCGTGCGGGGCGGACGTGGTGGCCGAGCCCCTCGGTGACCACCCGCGGGTGGCGGACCTGGTCGTGCGCCGCTACCTGGAGGCGGTCGTCTACCGCGGTGGACGCAACCAGGGCTGGGGTCTCGCCGTCTGAGTGCGGTGTGGGGCGCGGGCCCCAGCCGGACGGAGGTCGTGGACGTGAGCGGGAAGCGTTACCGGTTAACGGGTTTGATCGCGGTCGCGTTAGGACTGTGCACTGTCGCGGCGTGCGGGCCGGGGTCGGCCAACGTCGCCCCGACGCCCTCGTCGTCGGCCGCGGCGAAGACCTCGGAACGGCCGGTCGCGCAGACCGAGGAGTCCGAGGCGTCGGAGGCGTCGGGGGAGCCGGAGACCACGACCAAGCGGCCCAGGGCCACGATGGCGCTGCCGCCGCGCACGACCACCGCGGCGCCGGTGGACCCGGGCATCCCCGACGTCGACCAGTCCTTGCCCGCGCAGTACTGCGACCGGCGGTTCAAGGGCGCCCTGGGCAAGCCGATGCTGGCGGTGGTGGTGGAGACGCCCGGCGGGGTCCTCGACTGCGAGGAGGCCGCGTCGATCCTGTTCGACTACTACGCCGCCCGGCGCGAGCCCGAGACGGGCCTGCCGCCGTTCGAGATCGGCCCGCTGCGCTGCAACCAGGTCGCCGAGCCGGACCTGCCGCAGGTGGTGTGCGCCGACGCCGACAACCTCATCTACTCGATGTGGCCGCAGGGCGAGTAGCCGCGCGGAATAGCCGCCGCGACCGCGCGGTTGACACGGGCGCACACCGCGACCAGGGAGGTGCCCCGTGCAGGACGTGTTCTCGATGCTCGACCTCGCCCGCTTCCACCAGGACAGCGGCGACCACATCGCGGCCACCCGGCTGCTGGCGCGAGCCGCCGAGCTGGAGCCCGCGGCGGTGTCGATCCTGACCGAGCTGACCCGCTCGCAGCTGCGCACCGCGGCGCTCACCGCCGCCGAGCGCACCGCCCGCCGCATCGTCGAACTGGCCCCGGCCGACGCCTACGGGCACGTGCTGCTCGGCCGCGCGCTGGCCAGGCAGGGCAAGCACCGCGAGGCGCTGCCGCACCTGCGGCTCGCCTCGACGATGAGCGGCGAGTGGCAGGAGCTGGTCGAGGCCAGCGAGGAGCGGATGCGCTCCGCGGCGGCCTAGTCGGTGCCCTCGGTTTCCGCTGCTTCTTCTGTCTCCGCTGTTTCTCCTGTCTCCTCGGTGAAGACGCAGAACGGGTGGCCGTCCGGGTCGTAGCAGACCCGGACGTGCTCCTGCGGCTGGAAGTCCGCGACCGCGCCGCCCGCGGCGCGCACCCGGGCCACCGCGTCGTCCAGGTCGTCCACCTCGATGTCCAGGTGCGTCTGCATCTGCTGACCGTCCTCGGTGGACGGCCAGGACGGCTTGCGGTGCAGCGGTTCGAACTGGAACGACAGCCCCGCGCCGCCGCCCGCGGGCCGCAGCGTGACCCACTCCGGGTCGTCCTTGCCGATCGACCAGCCCAGCAGCGCGGCGTAGAAGCGGGCGAGGGCGCGCGGGTCCCGCGAGTCGAGCACGGTGGCGGTCAACTCCACGGCCACACCACCTTCGCGGGCGCCAGCATCGCCAGCGAGGCCTCCCACAGCCGGGCGGCGAGGTCGGCGTCGCGGGCGGCCTTGCTCGGCACCTCCGGCACCGCGGGCCCGAAGGTGATCCGCAGCGGCCCGTACAGCGCGCCCTGGAAGGCGTCCGGGTCGGTGGCCGCGCGCAGCGTCGGCACCGCGCCCGCCGCGGCCGACTGCGAGAAGAAGGTGTCGCCCACCCGGGTCAGCAGCGCCGAGAAGCCCGGCTCGTCCTTGCCCAGCTCGGTCTTGGCGTACCCGGGGTGCGCGGCGGTGGACAGGGTGTCGTGCCCGGCGGCGCCGAGCCTGCGGCCGAGCTCCTGGGTGAACAGGATGTTGGCCAGCTTGGACTGGAAGTAGGCGGGCCAGCGCCGGTAGCCGCGCTCGAAGTTGACGTCGTCGAAGCGGATGCGGCCCGGCCGGTGCGCCATGCTCGTCACCGTCACCACCCGCGCGCCGGGCGTCGCCACGAGCTGGGGGAGCAAACGCAGCGTGAGCGCCATGTGACCCAGGTGGTTGACGCCGAACTGGGTCTCGAACCCGTCCGCCGTGCGCCCCTCGCCCACCGCCATCAGGCCCGCGTTGTTGATGAGCAGGTCCAGCCGGTCGTGGGCGAAAGCGCTGGCGAAGCCCTCCACCGACGCCTGGTCGGCCAGGTCCAGCTCGGCCAGCTCCAGCTGCTCGGCGGGGACGCCCAGGCCCACCAGGCGGTCGCGGCCCGCGGCGGCCTTGCGCTGGTCGCGGCAGGCCATGACCACCGTCGCGCCGCGCTGGGCCAGGATGCGCGTGGTCTCCAACCCGAGGCCGGTGTTGGCCCCGGTGACCACCGCGAGCGCGCCGGGCACCCGGGGGACGTCCTGCTCGTGCCACGCGCTCATGCGGTCATCTCCTTCGACGGGCGGCGGACGCCACCCATCGTCCCCCACCCGCCGCCCGGGCGCGGTCCGGCCCTCTGGTGACGGTCCGAGCGCGGGGGGTCACGTAGCTTCGTCGTAACACAATGCAACCATTCGGGTCCTTGTGACCATGAAACTCGGCTGAAAGAGTGAATCGCACTGCAAGCGACGCCGGTTCCCGCGCGGGCCCACCCGCCCGGCGCCGCGATCCCCGATCAAGCAGAAGGTGACCCCTGATGACGCTCGCCCACGAGGCCCCTGCCGTCTTCGGCCGCATCGCCGCAGCCAAGGAACTCGAGCACGCGCACAACACCGAGCAGGCCAGCCGCGCCACCCGCACCGTCGCCGACCACGCCAGCGACGCCGCCGACTGCCAGTTCCTCCTGGAGATGCTGGGCCTGGACCCCGCCCTCGGCAAGCGCTGCTGACACCCGGCCGTGACGGCACTGGGGGCCGTCACCGCCGAACCCGCTGCGGCCGCGCGCCGGGCGGGTCGAACACCCCGCGTGACGACGCCGCGGCCCCGCTTCACCGCCAGCGGTACTGCCCGAGGTCCACCTTGCCGTCGTCGGCGAGCACGCCCTCGGCACGCAGCAGCTCCAACTGGCGGCGCGCCACCGGCTCGGCCGGGCGCCCGGTGGCCCGGATGACCCGGTGCCAGGGCAGGTCGTGCCCGTCCTCGGAGAGCACCTTGCCCACGATCCGCGGCGACGACGCCCCGGTGCGCGCGGCGATGTCGCCGTAGGTGGCGACCCGGCCGCGCGGCACGGAGCGCACGGCCTCGCGGATCAGCTCGTGCAGGCGCTCATCCACCGAGGAACCCCCGCAGCAGCGCCCCCACCTCGGCGGGCGCCTCCAGGGTCACCATGTGCCCGGAGTCGACCTCGGCCAGCTGGAAGGAGTCCAGCGCGGCGCAGGCGCGCACGAACTGGGTGCCGACGAAGTCCTCCCGCGTGGCGCGCACCAGCAGCGTCGGCGTGCCCGCCGGGGGCAGCGGCACCGGGCGGCACATCTCGCTCCAGGCCGTCGCCACGGCCGCCGGGCTGTACTTCGGGCGCCAGCGGCCGTCCTCGCCCTCGACCCAGTTCAGGTCCACCTCGCGCTCCACCACCGCGTCGGCGGCGGTGGGCCAGTCGAAGCGCTGGGTGCCCACGGCGTCCGCGCGCGTCTGCCGCACCACCCACGCCCCCTCCGCCCACACCAGGGCCTGCTCGGGGGCGATGCCCGTGGCCGGGTCGAGCAGGGCCAGCCCGCTGACCCGGTCCGGGGCCAGGGCGGCGGCGTGCAGGGCCACCAGGGCGCCGAAGGAGTGGCCGACGACCGGCGCCGACCACAGCCCGTGCGCGTCCAGCACGCCGAGGAGGTCCTCGGCCAGCTGCTCCAGGGTCCACGGCGGCTCGTGCGGGGCGTCGCCGTGGCCGCGCAGGTCCGGGCACAGCACCCGGTACCCGGCCAGCTCCGCCGCGCAGAAGTCGGTGAAGCGGCGGCCGTGGCCGCAGACGCCGTGGACGAGGAGGACGGGGGGCGCGTCGGGGGCGCCGTGCTCGTGCACCGGCATGCGCGTGATCCTCGCACGCGACCGGTGTGCCGGTGGTGGGGCGGGCGGGCGCGCGTGGTCCAATCGGCGGATGGCCCCCGGGAAGTCACCGCTGGCGCCGCGCCTGGTCAGGAGACCGGCGGCGCCCCGGCCGGTGTCCCGGTGGGCCGAGGGCGCGCGGCGGGTGCTGCTCGGGGCCGCGGGCGGGGTGCGCGTGCTGGGCGGTCCGGGCTCCGGCAAGACCACGCTGCTCGCGGAGGTGGCCGCGCACCGGATCCTGCGCGGGGGCGTCGACCCGGGGCAGTTGATGGTGCTGACCGCGAGCAGGCGCGCCGCGGTCGACCTGCGGGCCCGCGTCACCGACCTGCTCAGCCTGCACGACCCCGACACCGACCTGCGCACGGTCCGCGAACCCCTGGTGCGCACCGTGCACTCCTACGCCTACGGGGTCCTGCACGCCCAAGCCGCGCTGCGCGAGGAACCCGGGCCCCGGCTGCTGTCGGGCCCCGAGCAGGACCAGGTGTTCCGCGACCTGCTCGACGGCGACCTGGCCGCGGGCGCCCCGCGCTGGCCCGAGCGGCTGCGGCCCGCGCTGTCGGTGCCCGGCTTCGCCGAGGAGCTGCGCGACCTGCTGCTGCGCGCCGCCGAGCGCGGGTTCGGCCCCGAGGACCTGGCCGAGCTGGGCAGGCGCGAGGGCCGCGACGAGTGGGTGGCCGCCGCGCGGTTCGGCAGGCAGTACGAGGAGGTCATGCTGCTGCAGGGCCGCGCGGACAGCGCCGTCGCCCTCACCAGCTCACCCGCCCTCGACGCCGCGGAACTGGTGGCAGGCGCGGTGATCGCCTTCGAGACCGACCCCGACCTGCTCACCGCCGAGCGCGACCGGGTGCGCTACCTGCTCGTCGACGACGCCCAGCACCTCGACCCGTTGCAGTACCGGCTGATCTCCGCGCTCGGCGGGGCGGCCAAGGAGTTCGTCATCGCGGGCGACCCGGACCAGGCGGTGTTCTCCTTCCGCGGCGCCGACCCGGCGATCCTGCGCGGGGTCGACCCGCCCGGCGGCACCGTCGTCCTCGACCGCGGGCACCGGATGTCCCCGGCGGTGCGGCGGGCGGTGTCGCACCTGGCGGCCCGGCTGCCCGGCACCGGCAAGCGCAAGCCGGACAAGGACAAGGCCAAGGGCGGCACCGTCACCGTGCGGCTGCACCCCAGCGCCGCCGCCGAGGCCGCGTGGGTGGCCGACCAGCTGCGCCGGGCCCACCTGCTCGACGGCGTCGCCTGGCGGGACATGGCCGTGCTGGTGCGCTCCGCGACCCGCTCGGTGCCGGTGCTGCATCGCGCGCTGGCCGCCGCCGGGGTGCCCGTGGCCGCGCCGGGGGAGGAGCTGCCGCTGTCCCAGCAGCCCGCGATCCGGCCGCTGCTGGGCGTGCTGCGCTGCGCCGCCGAACCCGCGCAGCTGGACGTGGAGCTGGCCGAGATGCTGCTGTCCTCGCAGCTCGGCGGCGCGGACCCGTTGGCGCTGCGGCGGTTGCGCCGCGGCCTGCGCAGGCTGGAGCTGGCCGCGGGCGGCGACCGGTCCAGCGACGAGCTGCTCGTCGAGGTGCTGCGCGACGAGGACCGGCTCACCGCCCTGGGCGACGCCGAGGCGGGCCCGGTGCGCCGGGTGTGGACCCTGCTGCACACCGCCCGCGAGGGCGTGCTCCAGCGGCACGCCGTGGAGCGGGTGCTGTGGGACGTCTGGCACGCCAGCGGGTTGGAGAACCGGTGGGTCGCCCTGGCCGCGCGCGGCGGACCCGTGGGCGCGCAGGCCGATCGCGACCTCGACGCGGTGGTGCGCCTGTTCTACGCCGCCGAGCGCTACACCGAGCGGCTGCCCGGGGCGAGCGCCGCGGCGTTCGCGGACTTCCTGATCGGGCAGCGCATCGCGGGCGACACGCTCGCCCGCTCCGCGCCGCAGGGCGACGCCGTGGCGGTGCTCACCGCCCACGCCGCCACCGGTCGCGAGTGGACGGTCGTGGCGGTGCCCGGCGTGCAGGAGGGCGCGTGGCCGGACCTGCGGCTGCGCGGGTCGCTGCTGGGCGTGGAGCGGTTGGTCGACCGGCTCGCCGGGGTGGGCGAGGAGGAGCGGCTGTCCGCGACCGCGCCGCTGCTGGCTGAGGAGCGCAGGCTGCTGCTCGTGGCCGCCTCCCGGGCCAGGGCCAAGCTGCTCGTCAGCGCCGTGCGCGGCGAGGAGGAGCAGCCGTCGCGGTTCCTCGCCGAGCTGGCGGGCGCCGAGGAGGCCGACGACCCCGACGCCGCGGTGCCGATGGCCGAGCCGCAGCGCGCGCTGGTGCTGGCCGACCTGGTGGGGGAGCTGCGCCGGGTCGTCTGCGACCCCGGCGCCGCCGCCGAGCACCGCGGCCAGGCCGCCCGCCAGCTGGCCAGGCTCGCCGACGCGGGCGTCCCCGGCGCCGACCCGGCGGGCTGGTACGGCCTGTCGGAGGTCTCCACCCTGGAGCCGCTGCGCGCGGTGGGCAGCCCGGTGTCGGTGTCGCCGTCGAACGTCGAGCTGATCGCCAAGTGCCCGCTGCGCTGGGTGGTGGAGAAGCACGGCGGGCAGGACCCCGCGCAGCTCGCCGCCATCACCGGGACCCTGGTGCACGCGCTGGCCCAGGCCGCGGCCTCCGGCGCCTCCCGCGAGCAGCTGATGGCCGAGCTGGACACCGCGTGGACCCGGGTCGACGCGGGCGCGCCCTGGTTCTCCCGGCGCGAGCGGCAGCGGGTGCGCGGCATGGTCGACACCTTCCTGACCTGGTTGCACGCCACCCGCGCCACGCTCACCGAGGTGGGCGTCGAGCGCGACGTGTCAGTCGACCTGGGCGACGGCATCACCGTGCGCGGCCGGGTCGACCGGGTGGAGGTGGACGAGGAGGGCCGCCCGGTCATCATCGACATCAAGACCGGCAAGAGCCCCGTCACCGCCAGGGAAGCGGGTGAGCACCCGCAGCTGGCGGTCTACCAGCTCGCCGTCGCCTACGGCGCCTTCGAGGGCCGCAGCAAGGTGCCCGGGGGCGCGCGCCTGGTGTACGTGGCCAAGCCCGCGCGGGACGGCAACCCCACCGAGCGCGTCCAGGACCCGGTGGAGGGCGAGGTGCTCGACCACTGGCTGTCCATCGTGCGCGAGGCGGCGGCCAACACCGTCGGCCCGCACTACGACGCCTTCGAGAACCCGGACTGCCCGCGCTGCCCGGTGCGCACCGCCTGCCCCCTGCACCCCAGCGGCCGACAGGTGACCGAGTGAGCCTGCCGCTGCCCGGCCTCGCCCTGGTGTCCCCGCGCGAGCTGGCCCACGAGCTCGGCCTGCCCGCCCCCACCGACGAGCAGGTCCGGGTGATCGCCGCCCCGCCGGAGCCGTCGCTGGTGGTGGCGGGCGCGGGCGCGGGCAAGACCGAGACGATGGCGGGCCGCGTGGTGTGGTTGGTGGCCAACGGGTTGGTGACCCCCGAGCGCGTCCTGGGCCTGACCTTCACCCGCAAGGCCGCCCGCCAGCTCGCCGACCGGGTGCGCGCCCGGCTGCGCCGCCTCGCCGGGTCCCCCCTGCTCGACCGCCTCGACCCCTCCGGTGAGCGCCGCGCGGCGGTGTACGCGGGCGAGCCCACCGTGCTGACCTACCACGCCTACGCGGGCAGGCTCGTCGGTGAGCACGGCCTGCGGCTGCCCGTCGAACCGGGTGCCCGGCTGCTTACCGAGACCGGCTCTTGGCAGGTGGCGCACGGGGTGGTGGCGAGCTGGGCGAACGACCTGGAGACCGACTGGGTGCCCGCCACCGTCACCGCCCGGCTGCTGGCGCTGGCGGGCGAGCTGGCCGAGCACCTGGTGGACCCCGACGCCCTGCGCGCGCACGCCGAGGCGGTGTGCGCGGCGGTGGAGAACGCGCCGCGGGCCAAGCGGCAGGCCGAGAAGCTGCCGGAGAAGCTGCGCGACGTGGTGCTGGCCCAGCGGTTCCGGGTGGCGCTGCTGCCGCTGGTGGAGGCCTACGCCGCGCGCAAGCGCAAGGAGGGCGCGATCGACTTCGGCGACCAGATGGCGCTGGCCGCGCAGCTGGCCGCCGGGTCGGCGGAGGTGGTGGTGGGCGAGCGCGAGCGGTACGGGGCGGTGCTGCTCGACGAGTACCAGGACACCGGGCACTCCCAGCGGGTGCTGCTGCGCTCGCTGTTCGGCGCGTCCCTGGAGCACCCGGACGCCGAGCCGATGCCGGTGACCGCGGTCGGGGACCCGGCCCAGGCCATCTACGGCTGGCGCGGCGCGTCCGCGGCGAACCTGCCCCGGTTCACCACCGACTTCCCCCGCCGCGACGGCGGCCGCAAGGTCCCCGCCGCCCGCTACGGGCTGCTCACCAGCTTCCGCAACCCCGAGGAGGTGCTCGACCTCGCCAACGCCGTCTCCGCCCCGCTGCGCGCCGCGGGCCTGGAGGTCGACGAGCTGCGCGCCCGCGACGGCGCCCCGCCCGGCGACATCAAGCTGGCGCTGCTCGACGACGTTGACGCCGAGGTCGGCTGGGTCGCGGACCTGGTGGCCGACCGCTGGGGGTCGGTGCTGGCCGAGCGCGGCACCCCGCCGACCGCCGCCGTGCTGGTGCGCCGCCGCTCGGACATGGCCGACCTCGCCGCCGCCCTGCGCGCCAGGGGGCTGCCCGTCGAGGTCGTGGGCCTGGGCGGGCTGCTCGACGAGCCGGAGGTGCGCGACCTGGTCAGCGCACTGCGCGCGCTGATCGACCCGCTGGCGGGCACCGCGGCCGCCCGGCTGCTCACCGGCGCGCGCTGGCGGGTGGGGGCGGCGGACCTGGCCGCGCTGTGGCGGCGGGCGCGGGTGCTGGCGGGCGCGTACGCGGTGAAGCCGGACGCCGCGGGGGCGGCCGACGCCATCCCCGGCGAGGGGGCCGAGCAGGCCGGGCTCCTCGACGCCATCGACGACCCCGGCCCGGCCGAGCAGTACTCCGAGCAGGGGCACGCCCGCATCCGCGCCTTGGGCCACGAGCTGACCGCGCTGCGCCGCCGCCTCGACCAGCCGCTGCCGGAGCTGGTGGCCGACGTCGAGCGCACGATGCTGCTCGACATCGAGGCCACCGCCCGCCGCGGCGGCGCGGGCCGGGCGCACCTGGACGCCTTCGCCGACGTGGTGGCCGACTACGCCAGGGCCAGCCCGGCCGCCGGGCTGGCCGCCCTGCTGGACTACCTGGCCACCGCCGAGGAGGCCGAGGACGGGCTCGAACCCGGTGAGGTGGAGGTCGCCGAGGACCGGGTGCAGATCCTCACCGTGCACTCGGCCAAGGGCCTGGAGTGGGAGGTCGTGGCCGTCCCGCACCTGGTGGAGAAGGTGTTCCCGAGCGGCCAGCGCGGCGGCAGCTGGCTGACCAACGTCACCGAGCTGCCCGCGGCCCTGCGCGGCGACTCCGCCGACCTGCCGGTGCTGCGCCTGGAGTCGGCGCAGGACCGCAAGGAGGTCCAGGAGCTGCTGGAGGAGCACAAGCAGGCGTTCGCGGAGCGGGGCCTGGTGGAGGAGCGGCGGCTGCTCTACGTCGCGCTCACCCGGTCCGAGCGCACGCTGCTGCTGTCCGGGCACTGGTGGGGGCGCACGTCCCGCAAGGGCCCGTCCCCGTTCCTCACCGAGCTGTCGGAGTACGTCGCGGGCCGCCGGTGGGCGTCGGGGGTGATCGACGTGTGGGAGCCGGAACCGGCCGAGGACGCCGAGAACCCGCTCGCCGCAGCGGTGAAGTCCGCGTCCTGGCCCGCCGACCCGCTGGGGGAGCGGCGGTTGCCGGTGCTGGAGGGCGCCGCGCTGGTGCGCGCGGAGCTGGCGGCGCTGCGCGCGGGGGAGGAGCCCGTCGAGGAGCACGACCCGTTCGGCTGGGTCCGCGACACCGAGGTGCTGCTGGCCGAGCGGGCCGCGGCGGGCAGGCGCCGCGAGGAGGTCGCCCTGCCCGAGCACCTGACGGTGAGCCAGCTGGTCGAGCTGGCCACCGACCCCGACGCCCTGGCCCGCCGCCTGCGCAGGCCCCTGCCCTTCCCGCCCAACCCCGCCGCCCGCCGCGGCACCACCTTCCACACCTGGCTGGAACGCCGCTTCGGCTCCTCCGCCCTGCTCGACCTCGACGAGCTCCCCGGCGCCGCCGACGCCGACGCCGCCCCCGACGACGACCTGCTGGCCCTGCAGGAGGCCTTCGAGCGCAGCCAGTGGGCCCACCGCACCCCCCACCAGGTCGAGGTCCCCTTCTCCACCGAGGTCGACGGCATCAACATCCGCGGCCGCATGGACGCCGTCTTCCCCGACCCCGACGGCGGCTGGACCGTCGTCGACTGGAAGACCGGCGCCATCCCCCCCGACGACCACCTCACCCCCATCGCCACCCAGCTCGCCGCCTACCGCCTCGCCTGGGCGGCCCTCCAGGACGTCCCCCCCACCAAGGTCCGCGCCGCCTTCCACTACGTCCGCCACAACCACACCCTCCACCCCACCGACCTCCTCGACGCCGAAGGCCTCCGAGCCCTCCTCCGCGCCGTCCCCCACCCCACCCCCGACTAGCTTCACCCCCCCAACCCCCCACCCCCACAGCCTTTCCGCCTTTCCCCTCAAACCAGCGCAACCCCCTAAGCAGCAGGAAGCCCGGCCAAGCCCCTGCTCGATGGGGTGGTTGTGCTTGGTCGGGGGAGGCGATCATGTGCTACCCAACGGGACGGGCGGGCGTCTTTTCAGCCCGCCTTTTCCCCGCCCGCAGCGCATGATCGCCGTAGGGGCCCCGACCCAGCAAAACCACCCCATCGAGCCCGCCCCCCAAATCCCGAAAGATCCGGGCGAAGCCCGATGCCCCCCAGCATCACCCAGGAACCAGCCCCGCCAACGCCTCAGGCAGCTCCCCCGAGTGCACCACCCCCAACCGCTGCGTGGCCCGCGTCAACGCCACGTACAACTCCGCCTGCCCCCGCGCCCCCTCCGCCAGGATCCGCTCCGGGGCCACGACCAGCACCGAGTCGAACTCCAACCCCTTCGTCTGCGCCGCGGCGACTGCGCCCGGCACGCACGCAGGCCCGATCACGACGCTGGTCCCCTCCCGACCGGCCTCCTCCCGCTGGAACTCGGCCACCGCCGCCGCCACCTCGTCCTCGGGCACCCGGCGGGCCCACGGCCGCACGCCGCAGGCGCGGACGGACTCCGGGGGTTCGGTGCCGGGGGAGAACCCGGCCAGCACGCGGGCGGCGACGGCCATGATCTCGGCGGGGGTGCGGTAGTTGACGGTGAGGGCGCGGTAGACCCAGCGGCCAGGGACGTAGCGGTCGAGCACGGACGACCAGGAGCGGGCGCCCGCGGGGGAGCGGCGCTGGGCGAGGTCGCCGACGATGGTGAAGGAGCGGTTGGGGCAGCGGCGCATGAGGACGCGCCAGTCCATCTCGGACAGTTCCTGGGCCTCGTCGACCACCACGTGCCGGTAGGTCCAGGACCGGTCGGCGGTGGCGCGCTCGACCAGGTCGCGGGTGTCGCGCTCGACGAAGCGGTCGGCCAGGTCCGCCGCGTAGACCATGTCCTGCGGGAGCAGGTGGTCCTCGTCGTCCATGAGGTCGTCGCGGCGGTCGACGGCCAGGATCTCCAGCACGCCCGCGGCGTACTCGGCCTCCGCGCGCCACTCCCGCTCGGCGGTCCTGTCCTCGGGGCCGGTCGGGCCCAGCAGGTCGAACAGCTCGTCGAGCAGCGGCACGTCGGACACCGTCCACGCCTCGCCGTCGGCGCGCAGCAGCGACGCGGGCGCCCCCGCGGCGCGCAGCCGCTCGGGGGAGGACAGCAGCTCGCCCAGCAGCTCCTGCGGGGTCAGCACCGGCCACAGCTGGTCGAGGGCGGCGGTGAACGCCTCGTCGTCGGCCAGCTCCGCCAGCAGGTCGGCGCGCAGCTCCTCCCAGGCCGCCTTGTCGTCGCGGCTGACCCAGCCGCGCCCGACCCGCGGGATCGCCCGCTCGGTGAGCACGTAGGTGATGACCTCGGTGAACACCGCCCGCGCCTGGTTGTGTGGCAACCCGCTGTCGCGCGCCTCCTGCCTGGCCCACTCGGCGGTGGCCGCGTCGATGCGCAGCGCCACGTCCGACAGCTCGACCGGCAGCGGCTCGGCGGGCAGGGACTGCCGGTCGGCGATGGCCGCCCGCAGCACGTCCAGCACCCCCAGCGACCCCTTGACCGCCGCCGCCCCCTGGTCGTCCTCCGCGGTGGCGCGCAGCCCCGGCACCAGGCCCCCGGTGGTCGTGAACACCACGTCGGACTCGCCCAGCGACGGCAGCACCCGCCCGATGTGGTGCAGGAAGGCCGGGTTGGGCCCGACCACCAGCACCCCGTGCCGCTCCATCTGCTCGCGCTGGGTGTAGAGCAGGTACGCGACGCGGTGCAGCGCCACCACCGTCTTGCCCGTCCCCGGCCCGCCCTCGACCACCAGCACCCCGGGGTGGTCGAGCCGGATCACCTCGTCCTGCTCGGACTGGATGGTGGCGACGATGTCGCGCATGCCCTCCCCGCGCGGCGCGTTCACCGCCGCCAGCAGCGCGGCGTCGCCCCGCGCGCCCCCGCCGGGCCGCGCGAAGTCCTCGTCGGTGAACTCCACGACCCGCCGCCCCCGCGTGAGGAACTGCCGGCGCCGCCGCACGCCCTCCGGGTGCGCCCCGGTGGCGGTGTAGAACGCGCGGGCCGCGGGGGCGCGCCAGTCCAGCAGCACGGGCTCGTAGTCGTCCTCCTCGTCGAACAACCCGATCCGCCCCACGTACTGCCTGCCCCCGCCCACCGCGTCCAAGCGGCCGAAGCACAGCCCGCTGTCCGCCACGTCCAGCCGCCGCACCTCCCGCCCCGCGATGCGCACGGCGTCGTCCCGCTGCACGATCGGCACACCCTCGTCCCGCAGCGCGCCCGCCAGCACCCCCCGTGCCCGCGCCCGCTCCGCGTCCAGCCGCGCGTAGAGCCCCCGGACGTGCTCCCGCTCCGCCCGCAACTCGTCCTCGTACACCTCGGTAGCCACGCGCTCCCCACTTGCTCCTGCCACGGGGCACCCCCATCCGGCACCCGCTTCGGCGGGCGATTCTGGGGCACGCACGGGGTCTTGCGGCAAGACCCCCGGTGCGCTATACGTTGAAGTGGGAGGACGTGGTTCCTCTACTCCTTGGGCGATCGCCCGCGTGACCAGGCCCCGTTCGCTTCACGCCCGGCGCGGTGCGCGTCCGCCGCCACAGCTCCACGAGCCCGGCGCCGCCGATGCCCGCGAACACCATCAGCACCACGCCCACCGGTCGCGCGTCGAAGGTCGACCCCGCGTTGGCCGACAGCAGGTGAACCACGTCCCCGGTCCCCACCGCGATCTCCACGACCTCGCCCTCGGAGTGCCCGCACGCGTCCAGCGAGGCCGTCCGCTCCCCGGCGCCGTCGGTCCAGCGCACCTGCTCGGGTTCCGGGGACGAGCAGCCCGCGGCGCGCACGACGGTGGCCGAGGCGGGGGTCAGCGCGGCCTCGGACGTGGACCAGTGGCCCAGGGCGCCGAGGAGGGCGAGCACCAGGGCGACCACGATGCTGAGTGCCGCGACGGCCGCCGCGGTGAGCAGCGGGTGGGGCGGCGCGGGGCGGGCGCGCACTGCTCGATGGTCGCAGACGGGGGTCGGGGCGTCAGTCGTCCGCCGGGGTCACCTTGCGGATGTAGAGCAGCCGGTCGCCCGCCTCGATGGCGTCGGCCTCGCTGGAGTCGACCCGGTGCAGCTTGCCGCCGCGGACCAGGCCCAGGACGATGTCGGACAGGTGCCGGGGGGAGCCGCCGACCTCGGACTGCTCGACCTCGCGCTCGGAGATGGCCAGGCCCTCGTCGGGGGTGATCAGGTCCTCCACCATGTCGACCACGGTGGGGGTGTGGGTGGCCATGCCCAGCAGCCTGCCCGCGGTCTCGGAGGACACGACGACCTGGTCGGCGCCGGACTGGCGGAGCAGGTGCACGTTCTCGGTCTCGCGGACCGCGGCGACGATCTGGGCGTTCGGGGCCAGTTCGCGGGCGGTGAGGGTGATCAGCACGGCGGAGTCGTCGCGGCTGGCGGCCACCACCACCGACTTCGCCCTGGGCACGCCCGCCACCCGCAGCACGTCCGAGCGGGTGCCCGAGCCGTGCACGGTGACCAGGCCGAGCAGCGACGCCGCGTCGAGCATGCCCTGGTCGGTGTCGACGACGACGATGCGGCTGGGCTCGACGCCGTCGGAGAGCACCGCGCTCACCGCCGAGCGGCCCTTGGTGCCGTACCCGACGACGACCACGTGGTCCCGCACCTTCGACCTCCACCGTTGGATCTTGAACGCCTGCCGCGAGCGCTCGGTCAGCACCGCCAGGGTGGTGCCGACCAGGATGATCAGGAAGAGCACCCGCAGCGGGGTGATGACCAGGATGTTCACCAGCCGCGCGGAGTCGCTGGCCGGGGTGATGTCGCCGTAGCCGGTGGTCGAGAGCGACACCGTGGCGTAGTAGAAGGCGTCGAGCAGCGACACCCCGTCCTCGTTGACGTCGCGGTAGCCGTCGCGGTCGAGGTAGACGATGACCACGGCCAGCAGCAGCGCCAGCACCGCCCACAGCACCCGGCGCGCGATCGAGGTGACCGGGCTGACGTTGCTCTCCGGCATCCGGATGACGCCGACGAGGTCGTGCTCGGCCCGGTCCGCGAGGCTGTCGAACACCCGCTTCGGCCTGATCACCGGCGCCTCCCCCCAGGACTGCTGGCCCCGCGCGGAGCCTCGCGCGGAAGGGTAGCCGCACCAGGTGGAACCCGTGTGGTGAGGCTCATCGCCCGTCGCCGGGCGCGCGCGTGGCAGGGTGTGCTGGTGGCCACCACCGACTCCCGCCGCGCGATCGCGCTGTCCGTGCTGCTCGGCACCGCGGGCACCCTGCACTTCGCCGTCCCGAAGCAGTTCGACGCCCTGGTGCCCCGGCAGCTGCCCGGCGGCAAGCGGCTGTGGACGCAGCTGTCGGGGGTGGCCGAGGTGGGGGTGGCGCTGGCGGTGGCCGTGCCCCGCACCCGCCGCCTGGGCGGGCTGCTCGCGGCGCTGCTGTTCGTCGCGGTGTTCCCCGGCAACGTCAAGATGGTCGTCGACTGGGAGCGCAAGGGGGTGCCGCCGGTGCGGCGGGCGATCGCGTGGGGGCGGCTGCCGCTCCAGTGGCCGCTGGTGGCGTGGGCGCTCAACGTCCGCGACGCCGCCCGCCGCTGACCCTCAGCTGACGTCGGCCGCGGCCGCCGCCCAGGTGTTGCAGGGGCCGGTGCGGTTGTTCTTGTACCCGTGCTCCTGCCAGGCCCCGTAGTGCTGCGGCGAGCCGTGGTCGCGGGGGACGTTCTGGTTCCAGTCGCCGCGGTTGTAGCCGTCGGCGAGCATGTCGCGGACCACCGGGTCGGTGATCGAGCCGCCGCCGTTCCACCCGCCCGCGAACCACATGCCGCCGAAGCACTGCGCTTGCAGCTCCGAGCGCCGGGACAGCTCCAGGCCCTGCGCGGTCTGGTCGCCCGCCTCGTAGCGGGTGTCCCAGTACGCGTCGAGCACCCCGGACAGCGCCTGGATGTGGTGGCCGAACTCGTGGGCGAACACCGCGAGGTAGACCCCGCTCTTGGTGCCGTTCTGGTCGGTCTGCAACCCCTCGAACGGCATGTAGATGGTGTTGTTCTGCGGGCAGTAGAACGCCGCCCAGGACGCCCCGCTGGCCGAGCCGCACGGGCTCTCCCAGGTGGAGCCGGAGGGGAACTGCAAGCCGGGGGTGGAGTAGGGCAGGCCCGCGCGCTGCATCGCGGGCGCCCACGCCTGCTCCAGGCACGGCAGCGCGGCCGTGAAGAAGGCTTGTGAGGAAGCGGGGTCGTTGCGCCACGCGGGCAGGTTGCAGGTGACCTCGTTGACGCCGTTGGACGCGGAGAACAGCGGGTTGTCCGCCAGCGTGTAGACGGGCTTGGGGCCCGACTGCGTCGTCGTGGTGGTGGAGCGGGTCGTGGTGGTGGTGCGCGTGGTGGTGGCGCCCGCCCGGGTGGTGGTCGTGGTGGTCCGGGTGGTGGTCGTCGTCGGGTCCTCCGGTGCGGAGTACGTCGGCGCGGCGGGCGGGCGCTGGTAGCCGACGTCCGCCGTGCGGCTGTGCCGCTGGTTCGCGGCTATGAACCCGAACAGCGCCACCCCCGCGAACAGCAGCAGCACGAGGCTGATGGCCACGATCGGACCGGCGTTCGACCGGCGCGGCGGCGGGTGCGGGGGGCGCCACATCGGCGGGGGGCCACCGAAGTGCGGCGGGTAGCCGGGCGGTGGCGGTCCGTAGCCGGGGGCGGGGTACTGGCCCGACGGTGCGGCGTGCTGCCCTGGCGGGGCCGGGTACCTGGCGGTCCCTTGTGGACCCTGCGGGTACCCCGGCGCGAGGGGCATCGGCCGCGCGACGGGCGGCGGGGCCACCGGCATCGGCGGGGGGAACTGCGGGGGGCGCGGGGGGAACTGCCCGCTCGGGTACCCCTGGTGGGGCGGGAACTGCCCGGGGCCGTGCGGCCCCTGTGGACCCCACGGGCCCGGTGGTGTCTGGGTCATGCGTCCCCCCGAGTCGTGCGCACCGCGCCCCGGCCGTTTTCGCCGGAACGGCCGTGAGCATAGGAGCCCTGGGCTATCGTTCGCTGCCGTGTTGACGAAATGGGCCGTCGCCGCCGCGGTGGCCGGCATCGCGCTGGGGGCGGCGCAACCCTCCTTCCCGTCGCCGCCGAGCGACGCGCCGTCCCTCGACTTCCCGGTGCCCTCGGCGGGCCCGGCGCCGAGCCGGGGCGGTGTCCCCACGGTCAACCCGGTGCCGCCCACGGGCACCGACAAGCCCACGCACCCGCCGGGGGTGCCCCAGCCGCCGCTGCCGCGCAGCGTCAACGTGCAGCTGAAGGTGGAGCGCGACGGTCGGCTCACCGTCCGCGAGCAGGTCATCGTGCAGGCCAGGCAGACGATGACCCGCACGGCCCCGCTGCGCATCGGTGACCGGGTGTTCACCGTGCGCGACCCCAGGGTCGAGGGCAACGGCACCGCCGCGGTCGAGGGCGACTCCCTGGTCCTGCGGCTCGGCGAGGGCGCGTCCACGGTGGACTACACCGTGGACGGCACCGTCGAGGACCTCGGGGACCGCCTGCGGTTCCGCTGGCAGATCGCCAGCGGCTGGGACACCGTGCTGGTCTCGGTGCGCGCCTCCCTGCTCACCCCGCAGCGCGGCTCCGACTTCGCCTGCCTCGCCGGGCCCGCGGGCACCGAGGACAAGTGCGACTCCGCGCTGACCGACGGCGGCGCCGTGCTGCGCGTCGTGCAGTCCAACCTGGACCAGGGCGCGCGCGTCGACCTCTCCGCCGACCTCCCGGCGGGGTCGGTGCCCGCCACCGCGCGGTTCGAGGCCGCGTCGGCCGCGTCGGCCGCGTCGGCGTTCGCGCTGTCCCCGCTCAACGGCGTCGGGTTGGGCGCGGGGTTCCTGCTGCTGCTGGCCGGATTCGCCGTGCTGTGGCGCGCCCGCGCCCGAGACGGCCGCGCCCTGGGCGGCGAGGTGGAGCCGGTCGCGCTGCTGGACGACCGGGGCGGCGAGGTCGTGTTCGCCTCACCCGACGGCATCCTCCCCGGGCAGGTGGGGGCCGTCGTCGACGAGCGGGTCGACGCCCGCGACCTCAGCGCCACCGTCGTCGACCTGGCCGTGCGCAACTACCTGTGGGTCACCGAGGTCGACGGCGACTGGCAGGTGGTGCGCCGCAACCCGGCTGATGACGCGCTCACCGCCTACGAGAAGGCCGTCTACACCGCGCTCCTGCCGGAAGGGGTCGAATCCGTTCGGCTTTCCCGGCTGCGCGCCGAACCGCCGTCGATCGCCCCCGCGCGGGACGCGGTGTACCGGGACGCGGTGTCGCGCGGCTGGTTCACCCGCAGGCCCTCGGCGTTCGGGCCGCTGGGCATCGCGGGCGCTGTCCTGCTGGTGCTCGGCGTCGGCGGCACCGTGCTGTTCGCGGTGCTCGGCGGACCCGCGCTCATCGGCGTCGCCGTCGCGATCGTCGGCCTGGCGGTGCTCGCGGGCGGGCGGCTCCTGCCCCTGCGCACTGAGCGCGGCAGCGTCCTGCTCCAGCAGGTGCGCGGCGTGCAGGGCTTCCTCAACACCGCCGACCCGGGGTCGGTGCCCGCCGCCCAGCGGGAGATGGTGTTCTCCCGCGCGTTGCCCTACGCCGTCGCCCTCGACGACGTGGAGCAGTGGTTGCAGCGGTTCGGCGGGCTGGACCCCGCGGCCGACGGCACCCCGGGGCTGTACTGGTACGCCACCCAGGACCCGGCCGCCGCGGGCGACCAGCAGCGCTTCGGCCAGCAGTTCCGCGCGTTCCTCGACGGGCTCGACGAGGTGTTCGCCACGGCCTGACGCGGGGTGTCCACGGCCCCCCGGGACGCCCGCCACCGAGTTATCCACAGGCGAACACGGCTGCGGCGCCCCGCGGCCCCGGCTCCCGTAGGCTCGTCTCGTGACCGATCCCGAGCTGCACCGCTACACCCTGGCCAACGGTCTGCGCGTGGTCCTCGCCCCGGACACGACCTCCCCGGTCGTGGGCGTGAGCGTGCACTACGACGTGGGCTTCCGCTCCGAGCCGGAGGGGCGCACCGGGTTCGCCCACCTGTTCGAGCACCTGATGTTCCAGGGCAGCGAGAGCCTGGAGAAGCTGGCGCACTTCCGCCACGTGCAGTCCTCCGGCGGCACCTTCAACGGGTCGACGCACCCGGACTACACCGACTACTTCGAGGTGCTGCCCTCGGCGGCGCTGGAGCGCGCGCTGTTCCTGGAGGCCGACCGGATGCGCGCCCCCAAGATCACCGCGGAGAACCTCAAGAACCAGATCGACGTGGTGAAGGAGGAGATCCGCCTCAACGTGCTCAACCGGCCCTACGGCGGGTTCCCCTGGATCACCCTGCCGCCGGTGCTGTACTCCACCTTCCCCAACGCGCACAACGGCTACGGCGGGTTCGAGGACCTGGAGCAGGCCTCGCTGGAGGACTGCGCGTCCTTCTTCGACACCTACTACGCCCCGGCCAACGCGGTGCTCACCGTCACCGGCGACTTCACCGTCGAGCGGGCCAGGGAACTGGTGGACCGGCACTTCGGCGACGTCCCGGCGCGCGAGCGCCCGCAGCGGCCCTCCTTCGCCGAGCCCGCCCCCGACGGCGAGGTGCGCGCCGACATCGTCGACCGGCTCGCCCCAATCCCCGCGGTCGCGGTCGGCTACCGGATGCCCGACCCGATCGCGGACGTCGACGGCTACCTCGCCTACCTGGTGCTCGCGGGCGTGCTCACCGACGGCGACGGCTCCCGGTTGCAGCAGCGGCTGGTCTACGGCGACCAGATCGTCAACGACATCAGCGCGGGCGCGGGCATGTTCGGCCCGTTCGAGGCCCGCGACCCGGACACCTTCATCCTCACCGCCATGCACTCGCCGGAGGTCTCGGTCGACACCGTGCTCAAGGCGGTCGACGAGGAGCTGGCGCGGCTGGCCAGCACCCCGCCCTCGGCGCAGGAGCTGGCGAAGGTGACCGCCCGGTGGGCGGCCTCGCTGCACAAGGAGCACGACCGGCTGGTCAGCCGCACCCTCGCGCTGGGCTCCTTCGAGCTGCTCTACGGCGACCCCGGCCTGGTGCACGCGCTGCCCGACCGCATCTCCCGGGTCACCCCGGAGGCGGTGTCGGCGGCCGCGGCGGCGCTGCGCCCGGACTCGCGCGCCGTGCTGACCATCACCCCCGCGGGCGGTGCCGGGTGATCACCCACGCGCACGCCCACCACCAGAACAGCCACGACCAGGACCACCCGGAGGAGACCCCGTGAGCCGCACCGCCGAGGAGATCGGGCGCACCGAGCTGGGGCCGCGCCCGCTCCCGCCGCTGGGGGAGCACCGGGCGGCCACCGACCTGTCCTACCTGGACACCGAGCTGGACAACGGCCTGCGGGTCATCGCCGTCCGGCAGAGCACCGTGCCGATGGTGGAGGTGCGGCTGCGGGTGCCGTTCGCCGGTGACGACCCCGCGCACGCCGCGCGCGCGGAGGTGCTGGCCGCCACCGTGCTCACCGGCACCGCCGAGCGCGACCGGGTGGGCGTCGACACCGAGCTGGCCCTGGTCGGCGCCGAGCTCAACGCCGGGGTCGACCCGGAGGTGCTGGCCATCGGCGGCAACGGCCTGGCCTCCGGCCTCGACACCCTGCTCGCCGTGCTGGCCGACGCGCTGACCGGCGCGGTGCACCGCGACGACGAGGTGGCGGGCGAGCGGGCCCGGCTGATCGAGCGGATCACCGTCGCGGAGTCCCAGCCCAGCGTCATCGCCCGCAAGGCGTTGCAGCGCCACCGCTACGGCGACCACCCGTTCACCCGGGAGATGCCCACCGCCGCGGACGTCGCCGAGGTCACCGCCGAGGACGTGCGCGCGCTGCACCGGGCCGCCGTGCTGCCGCGCGGGTCGGTGCTGGTGCTCGTCGGGGACGTCGAGCCGCAGGCCGCCGTGGACGCGGCCGCGCGCGCGTTCGCGGGCTGGGTGGGGGAGGGGTCGGCGGTGGTGCTGCCGCCGCTGCCCGCGCTGGTGCCCGGCGACCTCGCGCTGGTGAACCGGCCCGGTGCCGTGCAGTCGCAGTTCCGGCTCTCGGCGCAGGGCCTGGTGCGCACCGACGACCGCTACCCGGCGCTGCAACTGGCCAACCTGTCCTTCGGCGGGTTCTTCTCCTCCCGCCTGGTGGAGAACATCCGCGAGGACAAGGGCTACACCTACCACGCCCGCTCGTCCTCGGAGTTCACCCCGGGCGGGGCGACGCTGCTCGTCGACACCGACACCGCCTCCGACGTCACCGCGGGCGCGCTGCTGGAGATCCGGCACGAGCTGGGCCGGATGGTGGTCAGCCCGCCGACCGAGGCGGAGGTGGAGGTGGTGCGCGAGTACGCCATCGGCACCCTGCTCATCGCCACCTCCTCGCAGGGCGGGCTGGCCTCGCAGCTGGCCGCCACCGCCGTGCTGGGCCTGGGCGTGGAGTACCTGCTCGCGCACCCGGGCAGGCTCAAGGCCGTCACCCACGAGCAGGTGGTGGCGGCCGCGCGCGAGTTCTTCGCCCCCAGCCGCTTCACCGGTGTCATCGTCGGCGACGCGGAGAAGGTCGGCGACCTGCGCGCGCTCGGCGGGGTGAGCTTCCCCTGACGGGCCCGGCGGGCGCGGCGCCCGCACCCCGCGCCCCCGGGACCACCGCCCCGGGGGCGCCCCCACCCGCGTCACGAGGCGAGAGATGACCACGCACCCCTTCCAGCTGCACGGCCTGCCCGCGCTGTCCCGGTCGACCGTCCAGCGCGACGAACTGCTCCGCAAGGACGACCGACGGCTCGACGAGCTGTGGCGGACGGGTCAGGTCGTGCTCGTCGACCGTCAGGGCCGCACCCCGGTCCGCGACGGCGCCACCGGCCTGGCCACCCGCCCCACCGCCACCGTCGCCGACGAGCGCCCGGCGGACGCGGTGCTGCTGGGCCTCGACGGCGACACCTCCTACTGGGCCGTCACCGCCGAGGAACCCATGCGCGAGGGGCTGATCGCCCCGCCGGGCAACTCCTGGGGCATGGCCACCGGCGGGGTGTCGCAGGCGGGGGAGGAGTGGCACGACCTGCGCGCGGTGGGCGACCTGCTCGACGACACCGCGGCGGGCCTGTTCACCACCGCCTCGGGCCTGACCAACTGGCACGGCCGGGCCCGGCACTGCGCCAAGTGCGGCGCCGCGGTGCTCCCGGTCGCGGCGGGCTGGGCCACGCACTGCACCGGGTGCGGGCGCGAGGAGTACCCGCGCACCGACCCGGCGGTGATCTGCCTGGTGCACGACGGCGCCGGGGTGGACGGGGAGAACGTGCTGCTCGCCCGCCAGCCGATCTGGCCGCCGCACCGCTACTCGGTGCTCGCCGGGTTCGTCGAGACCGGGGAGAGCCTGGAGGCCTGCGTCGAGCGGGAGATCGCCGAGGAGGTCGGCGTGCCGGTCTCCGGCATCCGCTACCTGGGCAGCCAGCCCTGGCCGTTCCCACGCTCGATCATGATCGCGTTCGCCGCGGTGGCCGACCCGGACCACCCGCTGGTGCCCGCCGACGGCGAGATCGAGCAGGCCCGGTGGTACTCCCGCGCCCGGGTCCGGGAGGCGGTCGCGGCGGGCGGGCAGCTGCCGGACCTGATCCTGCCCGGCCCCACCTCGATCGCCCACCAGATGCTCACCGCCTGGGCGGCGGCCTGATCGTCGCCCGGCGGGACCCGCCCCCGTGGTGTGCACTGGAGGGGTGAGCGCGCACACCGTGGTGGTCGTGATGGGGGTGTCGGGGTCGGGCAAGACCACCGTCGCCGCGGGGTTGGCCCAGCGCCTGGGGGTGCCGCTGGCGGAGGCGGACGAGTTCCACTCCCCGGCGAACATCGCCAAGATGACCTCGGGCAGACCGCTCGACGACGCCGACCGCGCCCCCTGGCTGGCCGCGATCGCCGGGTGGATCGCGGAGCGGGCCCGCGACGGCGGCGGGGTGGTGACCTGCTCGGCCCTCAAGCGCCGCTACCGTGACACGCTGCTCGCCGCCGCCCCCGGCCACGTGCTGTTCCTGCACCTCGACGGGGACAAGGAGCTGCTGGCCGAGCGGATCGGGCGGCGCAGCGGGCACTTCATGCCGCCCGCCCTGCTCGACTCGCAGCTGGCCGACCTGGAACCGCTGGAGCCCGGGGAGCCGGGCGTGCGGCTCGACATCGCGCTGACCCCCGACGCCCTCGTCGACGCGGCCGCGGCGGCGGTCGAGGGGGACCGGTGACCACCGCGGCGGCCGCGTGGACCGGCACCGACACCCGCCTCATCGCCGCCGCGCTGATCGGCATCGCGCTCATCGTCGTGCTGATCACCCAGCTCAAGGTGCACCCGTTCCTGGCGCTGATCCTCGGCTCCGGCGTGCTCGGCCTGGTCGCGGGGATGCCGGTGGGGTCGCTGGTGAAGAGCTTCAGCGACGGCGTGGGCGACACCGTGGCGGGCGTCGGCGTGCTGATCGCCCTCGGGGCCATGCTCGGCAAGCTGCTCGCGGACTCCGGCGGCGCGGACCGCGTCGTCGACACCATCGTCGGCCGGGCGCGCGGGCCCCTGCTGCCGTGGGCGATGGCGCTGGTGGCCGTCCTCATCGGACTGCCGATGTTCTTCGAGATCGGCCTGGTGCTGCTGATCCCGGTGGTGCTGCTGGTCGCCAAGCGCTCCGGGCAGCGGCTCATGCTGCTCGGCATCCCCGCGCTGGCCGGGCTCTCGGTGCTGCACGGGCTGGTCCCGCCGCACCCCGGTCCGCTGGTGGCCGTGGACGCGCTGGGCGCCGACCTGGGCATCACCCTGGGCCTGGGCATCCTCGTCGCCATCCCGACCGTGGTCGTCGCGGGGCCGCTGTTCGCCAGGGTGGCCGCGCGCTGGGTCGACGTGCCCGCCCCGGAACCCGAGCCGACCCCGCGGGTCGAGCGCAGGCCCGGGTTCGGCGCCACCCTGGCCACGGTGCTGCTGCCGGTGGTGCTGATGCTGGGCAAGGCCCTGTCGGACATCCTCGCCGCGGAGGGTTCCGCCGTGCGCCGGGTGTTCGACTTCGTGGGCAGCCCGCTGGTGGCGCTGCTGCTGGCGCTGCTGGTGGCGATGTTCACCCTCGGCCGCGCGGCGGGGTTCACCCGCGAACGCCTGCGGGACACGCTGTCGGACTCGCTGCCGCCGATCGCGGGCATCCTGCTCATCGTCGGCGCGGGTGGTGGGTTCAAGCAGACCCTGGTCGACGCGGGTGTCGGCAACGTGATCACGACCCTGGCGCAGGGGGCGAACTTCTCCCCGGTGCTGCTGGGCTGGCTGATCGCCGTCGCCATCCGGCTCGCCACCGGGTCGGCCACGGTGGCCACCACCACCGCGGCGGGCATCATCGCCCCGCTGGCCGCCGCGCTCGACCCCGCGCAGGCCGCGCTGGTGGCGCTGGCCGTCGGCGCCGGGTCGCTGTTCTTCTCGCACGTCAACGACGCCGGGTTCTGGCTGGTCAAGGAATACTTCGGGCTGACGGTCGGGCAGACGGTGAAGACGTGGTCGCTGATGGAGACGGTGATCTCGGTGTTCGCGCTCGCGCTGATCTTCCCGCTCAGCCTGCTGCTGTGACCGCAGGGCCCGCCCTCCCCGGGGGAGGACGGGCCCGGTCCGCCAGGTCAGGACGCGTAGGGCGCCGCGGCCTTCTGCGCGGCCAGCACCAGGGCGGGCAGCAGCTTGGGGAAGTAATAGGAGTCCTGGCAGGAGTAAGGGGGCAGGAACCCGCCGCAGCCCCGGCCCTCGTTGTCGCCCACCTCGATGGTGTAGGCGGCCACGCCCAGCTTGTCGTAGACCCAGTCCTCGGTGCCGCCCGCCGAGTCGTACAGGATCTCGCCCGCCTGCCCGGACTCGTAGCCCAGCACGTCGCCCATCTCGGCGCCGAAGGCGCGCAGCGCCGCGTCGTTGCCGGTGTGCACGGCGGCGTCGTGGCCCCACGGGAAGATCACCTGGGCGGCGTCGGCGTGCAGGGTGATGAACATGCCGGTGGTGTCGGCCGGGGCGGCGGTGGCGTCGCCGTCGGCGCGCCGGTCGGCCCACAGGTCGGAGAACAGCGACTCCAGCGCGGAGTTCTCCACCTCGGAGTCCGGCGCCGGGCCGAGGAACACCTCGCTGCACGGGTCGTCGGAGGTGCCGCTGTAGCCCCAGTGCGAGTCGGCGTTGCGGTTGAGGTCGACCCCGGTGCTGCCGGTGCCGCAGTCGCCGTGGGAGTCGTTGGCGTTCTTGCGCTGCAGGATCGGGTCGTCCCCGCCGGAGGCCACGATGTCGACCCCGTCCGGGTTGGCGACCGGCACCACCCACATCTCGGTGGAGTCCATCAGCGCGGTGACCGCGGGGTCGGTGCCGTAGCCGTCGACGAGGTGGTCGACCCAGCGGTAGGCGACCTCGCCGGTGGAGATCTCCCGGGAGTGGACCTGCGCCATGAGGAAAAACTTGGGCTTGCCGCCCGCGCTGCGCGAGCAGTCGGCGCCGGTGATCTTCGTCAGGCAGATCGCCCTGAGGTCGTTGCCGCCGCGGCCCTGGGTCTTGAGCCAGGACTGCCCGTAGGTGACGACAGCGGCGAGGTCGGGGTGCGCGGCGGCGACGGAGTCCAGGTGCGCGTACTGCCCGGCGACGGTCCGGTACCCGCCGTAGTAGGTGCCCGCCGCCGCGGAGCGGGTCGTCACGGGGGCGGCGGCCGGGCCCTGCGGGGTGGCGGTGAGCCCCAGCGCGGCCACCCGCTCGACGTCCCCGCCGAGCACGTAGAGGTCGTCGCCGGTCCGCCGCTCCAGCAGGTCCACGCCGCGGGCGACCAGCTCGGCGGCGCGCGGGGCGGCGCCCGCGACCCGGTAGACGGTGGACGGGTCGGCCGCCGCCGCGGTCGCGGACGGCGCGCCCAGCAGCGGCGCGGCGCCCAGCGCCAGCGCCGCGGCGGCTGCGGTGAATCGGCCTCGGGTCATGCCCTGGACGGTAGGGCGGGGAACCGGTTCACCAACAGCCGACGGAAGTCGGGAATCGTCACCCGACCCGGTGACCGCGTCAGACCAGGTCGGGGATGAGCAGGTCGAGCAGCATCTCCTCGGGCACCGCCCAGCCCGCCTTCAGCGCCTCCTGCAGCACCGGGTCCCACGGCGTCTCGGGCGGCTCGGCGCCCAGCGGCGGCAGGTCCAACCCCTCCGAGCGGGCCAGGTCCAGCGCCGCCCGGTAGTCGTCGGCGGCCATCCGCCACGGGGTGCCCCCGGTCAGCCGCAGCGCCTGCCCCACCACCAGCAGGCCCGCCGCGTCGAAGTCGCCGTGCACCATGAACGACGCCTTGAGCGAGGCCAACCGCGCCAGCAGCATCCGCGACGCCACCGACAGCCGCGACGACAGGCACAGCACGTCCGCCGTCCCGGTCAGCTCCGCCAGCCGCGGCGACGTGCACACCCACACCCGCCCGCCGCGCGGCACCACCGGCACCGACGCCACGTCCCGCAGCGCCACCACCTGACCGCGCCAGATCACCGTGGACGACACCCCGTCCACCGCGACCCCGCAGCGCTCCCACAGCCGCTGCTCCTCCAGGGTCGTGCGCGGCAGCGGCACCCCGTGCGCCAGCGCCGCCGCGCGCAGCACCAGCGCGGCCACCTTGCGCCCCCGGTCCAGGTCGACCCCGGCCAGCTCCGCGCGCGGCACCCACACCGTCGGCACCACCCGGGGGTCGAGGTTGATCCTGGCCAGCACCGACGCGGCCACCGCGGCGGGCCCGTCCAGCTGCTCGGGGGCCACCTTGGAGTACCGGCGCACCTGGTCGACCCACGGCCCCGCCCACGGCCGGTCGGCCAGGCCTACCGCCGCCAGCGCCGAGCGCAGCAGGTCGTCGACCCAGGTGTCGCGCGCCGCCGGGGCCGACCCGGGCAGCACCGGCGTGCCGTGCACCGACTCCAGCACCGCGCGCAGCCCGCCCGCGCCCGCCAGCCGTTCGTCCAGTTCGGACACCCCGAAGGTCAGCCCGACACCCGCGGTCACCGGCACCCCGAGCAGTGCCGCCGCCGCGGCGGCGGCCGCCTCGTCCGGGGCCTTGTAGCCGAAGCGCCGCTGCCCGCGCTGCACCGCCGCCCTGGCCTGCTTCCACAGCACCACGTACTCGGGGCGGCCGAAGTCCCGCGCCCCGGTCACGGGTCGTCCCGGTCGAGCGCGGCGCCGTCCCAGGTGGTGTGCGTGCACGCCACGCCGTGCCCGGACTTGGGCCGCAGCACGTCGTAGATGTGCATCCGCGGGATCCGGTCGGACACCCCCCACCCGGACGGCCAGGTGATCACCCAGTCCATGTCCAGGTCCACCAGCAGGCCCAGCATGCGCGCGATCGTCGGGTCGTCGAGCCGCTCGAACGCCTCGTCGAGCAGCACCAGCCGCAGCGGCGAGACCCGCGAGGAGGCCGCCACCCCCGCCGAGATCGCCCCGTAGAACGCCGCCGCGGCCGCGAACAGCGTCACGTAGGAGATCAGCCGCGTCTCACCGGAGGACAGCTGGCGCAGCCGCCGCGAGCGCGGCTTGCCGTCCGGGCCGCTGTCGCGCACCCGCACGGTGAAGGCGAACCACGACCGGTAGTCCAGCGCCCGGGCCAGGATCTCGGTGAACCCGCCGGTCGCGGTGTCCCGCTCGGCCTCGATCCGCTCGGTGAACACCTGCTGCAACCGGGTGTCCTGCTCCTCGGTGCGCTCGGCGAAGGGCAGCCGCAGCAGCGCGAGCGCCTCCTGCGTCGGCTCGTCCAGCCACGCCGCGGGCTGCCACTCCAGCTGCACGTGCACCCCCTGCGACGAGCGGGCGCCGTCGAGCACCTCGTTCATCCGCCGGGTCAGGTCCTCGGCCACCGAGATCTGCGCGGACAGCCGCTCGGCCAGCTCCCGCACCAGGTGCAGGGCGAAGATCCCCTGGTACTGCTCGGACAGGAACCCGCGCCGCTCGGCCAGCCGCTCGGCCACCCGGCGGGCGGCCACCGCCACCGGGGCGGGCCCCTCCTCCCCGGAGACGACCACGGTGAGGATGCCCGCGTGCCGCTCGGGCAGCACGTTGTGCGTGCCCGCCAGCGACGCCTGCAACCCCTGCAACCGGGTCAGCGCGCTCTCCTCGCCCGGCAGCCGCCCGCCCTCGGCCACCGCGGCGGCCAGCACCTCGAAGGCCTCCCGGTCGGTGCCCGGGCGCGGCTCCGGCGTCGCCGCCGCCCACACCCCCGGCGCGGCCAGCGCCTCGGCGAACGCCCGCGCGGCCGCGTCCGCCGCCGCCCGCTTGCCGTCCAGCTCGCCGTCGCGGGTGTCGAGCAGCGTCTGCGCCTTCACCACCCGGTTCGACAGCTCGACCGCGGCCTTGCGCGCCTCGGGCAGCCGCTGCCTGCCCGCCCTGCGCTCGCGCTCCAGCTCGGCCAGCCTGCGCGCGACCTCCTCGGCCTCGCCGCCGACCGCCGAGGTCAGCTCGGCCAGCGCCGCGGCCTCGCGGTGGAACACCTGGCACCGCTCGTCGGCCACCCGCTCGGCGGTCTCCCGGTCGTCCACCGCGGCCCGGTGGTCGTGCAGGGCCTCCACCAGGTCGCGCACCGTGCCCGCGCAGCGCTTGGCCAGCGCGTCGCGCAGCGCGGCCGCGGCGTCGCGGGCGGCCCCGGCCGAGCGCTGCGCGTGCCGCAGCGCCTCGGTGTCGGCGGTCAACCCGGCCGCGCCCGCGTCCCTGGCCAGCTCCGCCGCCGCGGCCTTCACCCGGCCGTCGGCGGCGGCCTGCTCGGCCCGGCGCCGCTCGGCCTTGCGGCCCGCCTCCCGCGCCTGCGCGGCGGCCTGCTCGGCCGCCGCCCGCGCCCCGATGACCTCCCGGTCGTCGGGGAAGGCGTCGAGGTGGGCGTCCCACACCTGGACCGCCGCCGCCCGCCGCGCCACCTCGGCCTCGGCCGCGGCCCGCTCGGCGTGCATGCCCTCCAGCGCCGCGGCCAGGTCCGCGCTCGCGCGCCGCCGGGTCGCCTCCCGGGCGCCCGCGCCGACGAACTCCGCGTCCGGCTTGGCCAGCGCGCCGCGCAGCACCCCCGCCTGCCAGCGCCCGTCCGACCACACCGCGAGCCCGGGGCCCGCCTGCTCGAACGACACCGACGCCAGCAGCCCGGCCACCACCGCGGCGGGCACCGGCGAGCCCGGGTCCACTGCGGGCACCAGCGCCGCGCCCAGCGGCGAGGGCACCGGGTCGCCCGCGGCGGCCAGCACGTCCCCCACCGCCGCGTCCACCGACCCGTCCGCGGCCACCCACGCCGTCAGCAGCCCCGACGCTTGCAGCGCCGCCTCCACCCCCGCCCGCGCCGCCTTGGGCAACCCGGGCGCGAAGTCCACCAGGCGGTAGAACGGCGCGCCCGCCGCCGGGTCCCGCTCCGCGTGCGCGTGCGGCGGCAGCGGCGGGGCCGCGTCCACCCCGCCGCGCAGCTCGATCAACCGCGCCTCGGCCGCCTGCACCCGCCCCACCAGGTCGTCGACCACCTGCCGGGCCGCCACCACCCGCTGCCGCAACCCGGCCAGGTGCGGGGCCGCCCACGCCCGCGCCGCGTCGCGCGCCGCCCGGGTCGCCTCCGGCCCGGCCTGCACGTCGGCACCCGACGGCGGCTGCGGCGGGCGGGCGGCGTGCTCCTCGGCGAACGGCCCGGACGCCGCCCACCGCCGCGCCCGCTCGCACCACACCTGCGCGGCGTCGGCGAAGCGCTGCGCGGCCTCGTTGCGCCGCCCGGAGGCCTCGGTGGCCTCGATCTGGGCGTCGCGGGCCCCGGCCACCAGCTTGTCCAGGTCCTGCCGCTCGCGGTCGAGGCGCAGCGCCCGCTCGTGCAGCGCCAGCGCCAGCGCCGCCCGGCCGCCCACCTGCGCGCCGATCGCCTCCACCTGGTCGGCCGCAGCGGCCAGCGCGTCGGCCAACCGGTCCGGGGCCACCTCCGGCGGGGTGCGGCGCTGGATCTCCAGCGGCTCGGCCTCCGGGTCCGGCTTGGCCCGCACCCGGTCGGTGCCCAGCAGCGCCACCGGCTCCGGCGCGGCGGGCACCGGCGGGCACAGCCCCGGGTCCAACCCGGCCGCCACCAGGCCCGCGGTGGTGCTGCGGGCCAGCTCCACGGCGTCCTCGACGTCCCCGCCCAGCCGCCGCAGCACGGTCAGCACCGCCTCCACCGCCCGGTCGGCGTGGTTGCGCTGCACCCCGGCGGTGTCCAGCGCCGCCGCCGCGGCCTCGCGGGTGCGCTCGACCAGCTTCTCCCGGTCCTGCAGGTCGCGCAGGCCCTGGTAGGCGGGCATCGACTTGAGCGAGTCGATGCCGTCCTCCAGCTCCGCCTCGCGCTCCTCCAGCGCCACCACCGCCGCCTCGGCCTCGGCGTGCGCGGCGGTGTCGGAGCCCAGCCGGGCCCGCAGCCGGTGCAGCTCGGCGTGCGCGCTGTCGAGCGCCTTGCCCGCGGCCTCGGCCTTGGTGCCCGCCGCGTGCAGCGCGCCCAGGGCGTACCCGGCGTACCCGGTGAGGAAGGTGCCCATCGCCGCGTCGGCGGTGCTCAACCGGCCGATGTTCTCCCGGATCGACTCCAGGTCCTCGAACGAGGTCGCCAGCTGCTCGACCACCGAGGCGTCCAGCGGCGGCAGCGCGTCGGTGAGGATCTGCTCCAGCTGCCCGTCCTGCACCTTCAGCCCGATGTCCGGGTTGCGCAGCGTCCGCTGCAGGTGCAGCAGGTCGCCGTAGCGCCCGGCGGGCACCCCGTAGACGGTCTCGGCCACCTTCGCCCGGAACGCCGCCTCGTCGTAGACCCGGTCGGCGCCCAGCACCTCGCGCAGCGCCGCGGGCCCCAGCGGCACCCGGTCGGCCGAGGCGAGCGCGAAGTGCACGCCCACCCGCGACGGGGTCACGAACCGCCACGAGTCGCTGACCTGCTGCGAGGTCGCCGACGCCTTCACCCCGACCCCGCAGGTCAGGTACTCCTCGCCGCCGGTGCCCGACACCCGGCGCAGCTCCACCCAGGCGTAGCCGATGCGGTTGGGCCCGCCGTCGTAGTCGTCGAGCATCAGCCGCCGGATCGACACCGTGCCCGCGCCCTTGGACCCCAGGTGCCGCAGGTCGCCGTCGAGGCACAGCGGCAGCAGCAGCTCCAGCGTCCGCGACTTGCCCGAGCCGTTGGTGCCCTGGAAGATGGCGCGGCCACCGGAGAAGTCGAACACCTGCTCGCGGTACTGCCAGATGTTGACGATGCCGCCGCGGTGCAGCCGCCAGCGGCCGGAGACCGGATCAGCGGAGGTCACAGGGTGCCTTCCTCAGCGCTCGGGGTGGCCGGGGCGGGCGGCGGGTCGAACAGCGACCAGCCCGGCTCCGGCGGGGGTTCGGGGGCCTGCGGCTTGGCCGGGGTGTCGTCGGGGCGCGGCAGCCAGCGGTGCGCGGCGGGCGAGAGCAGCAGCCCCGCCCCGTCCTCGACCAGCAGCCCCAGCCGCTTGAGCAGGTCGATCACCGCGTCCACCAGGTCGTCGGCGTTCTCCGTGGCCTGCCGCGACCACGCCGCCGGGTACTCCTCGACCAGCCTGCCGCACACCTCGCGCAGGTCGGCGGTGCCGATCCGCACCCGGCCGTCGCGGCGCGGCTCGTGCGCCACGGCCAGCAGGTCCGGCAGCGCCAGCAGGGTGATCCTGGCGACCGTGCCGGTCGAGGGGAACACCACGTCGGTCAGGTACTCCTCCGGGTCGGTCACCGCCACGCCCTCGGCCCGCACCTCGGTCACCAGCCCGAAGCAGCGCTCCAGCAGCTCCGACTCCCGCCGCTGGCCCCGGCGCAGCCAGTCGGCCTGCTCCGGGGTCAGGTCCGCGTGCAGGGTCACCGGGTTCTCCACCAGCTTGCGCCGCACCACGTGCTCGGTGGTCGCCCCCGCCCGCTCGCCCGCCCCGCCCAGCAGCTGCCCCAGCAGGTCGGTGTGGATGGTGATCAGCGCCTCGGCCTCGCCGATCGCCCCGTCGGTCTCGGTGATCACGCCCAGCCCGATCAGGTGCCGCAGCGCCGCGGTCAGCGCCCGCCGGTCGGACAGGTCGTCGACCAGGGTGATCCCGGCCTCCGCCGCGGTCGAGCGGACGTCGGCCACCAGCCGCGACAGCAGCACCTGCCTGCCCACCCCGGTCAGCGCCGCCATCGTCAGGCACAGGTAGGCGTACCCGCGCGGGGTCAGCGACGGCTCACCGCGGCTCGCGTCGTCACCCGCCCCCACCTTGTGCAGCCGGGCGAACCGGCGCTCGACCACCAACCGGTAGCCCAGCAGCGCCGCGAACACCTCCTGCAGCACCACCCGGTGCCGGTACACCAGCGGCAGCAGGTCCCCGTCCGGGCCGCCCACGCGCAGCAGCGGGTGCCGCAGCAGCACCTTCGCGCAGCGGGCGACGTTCGCCGCGTCGATGTCGGACAGGTCGTCGAGCACCGAGGGCACCCGCGACCGCGCGTCAGCCCGCACCGCGCACCCGCGTCCGCGCCCTGGCGATGTCGAGCACCGCGTCCCGCAACGTCAACGTGCCGCCCTCGCTGCGGATGTTCGTGGTGTGCCCGACCGAGGGGGTCAACCGCAGGGTCAACCCCCGCACCTGGTCGGTGGCCTCACCGGGGTCGGCGGCGCCCTCGCGCTGCGCCATGGCCAGCGTCAGCAGCTCGCACAGCGCCGCGAGCGCGGGCGCGGACAGCACCGCCGCGCCCAGGTCCGCCGCGGCCGCCACCAGCTCCGCCGAGGCCGCCTCCCGCCGCTCGTCGGCCTCCCTCGCCGCGGCCAGCAGGCCCTGCTCGGTGATCGGGTCGTCCATGATCCGCGACGTCCGCCCGCGCGCGCCCCGGTCACCCCGGCCGCGCACGCTCACCGACACCTCCACCGCCGGGCCGTCCGCCCACGGGGTGCGCTCGTCGTCGCCGTCGTGCTCCGGGGCGGGCAGCAGGTTGCGCGCCGAGTGCAGCCCGAACGCCCCCGCGTACAGCTCGTGCGCCTCGTCCGGGGTCGCCCGGTCGAACCGGGCCGCCAGCGCCACCAGCTCCCCGCGCCTGCTCGGCAGCAGCCCGCCCCCGGTCGTCGCCCGCCGCACCGTGGCCAGCAGTGCCCCGATCGCCCGGGTCGTCGCGTCCCGCAGCGCGGTCACCTGGCTCGGCTTGCCCGGCCGGTCGGCGAACCAGTCGGTCAGCTCCTGCCAGTCGGCCCCCGCCCGGCCCCTGGTGCGCTCCACGGTCGCCCCCAGCTGCTCGGCCGGGCGCAGCAGCCGCACCAGGTCCGCCCGCCGCGGGGCCAGCGCCGCCAGCGACGCCGCGATCGTCGGGGTGTGCCGCAGCACGTCCTCCACGACCAGCTGGATGTACTCCACCAGCAGGTTGCGGAACCCGGAGATCTCCTCCGGCGCGAGGTGGTGGCGGGTCAGCACCTGGCCCAGGTAGGCGTAGAAGTCGCGCACGGTCGCCGCCAGCTCCGCGTGCTGCAGGAACAGCGTCGTCACCCGCTCGGCCAGCTGCTCGCGGGCCCGCCGCGCGGGCAGCGACCCCGGGTCCCGCTCGGTCCGCGAGGTCGCCAGGTCCAGCGTCTCGCCCAGCTCCGCCAGCCCCCGCTCCACCGCGGGCAGCAGCTCCCGGGACACCTCGCGCGCGCCCTCGGGCACCCGCAGCAGCTCGTCGACGTCGCGCTGCACCCGCACCGCGAGCTTGCCCACCTGGTAGCGCATCGAGCCCTGCTGGAACTCCGCGATGCTGGCCGCGATGGTCTCCCGGCGCCCGTGCACCAGGTTCCCCCACTCCACCAGCTGCCGCAGCCGCGGGATCACCACGTCGATGTGCGACTCGCCGGTGTCGACCTCGCCGTCGCGCTCCGCCGCAGCCAGCGCCGAGGCCACCTCGCCCGCGGACAGGTCGGCCAGCAGCGTCGAGGTGAACAGCCGCATGATCGCCAGGTAGGTGCGGTGGTGCTCGCGCGGCTGCAGGTAGGCGTAGAGCTGGAGCCTGCGCTGGGCGTCGGCCCCCGGCCCGGTCCCCTGGTCTGACTCCACGGCGGGCCACGATAGCCGCCGGGGTCGGTGCGCGCGCAGTCCGGGGCGAGCCCCGCGATACGGTGCCACCTGCACGGGGGACCCCCACGCGGTGGGTCACGAGGAGGGGGACATGACGGCGGCGCGCGCACTGGGGCTGCTGCTCGGCTTCGCCGCCGACGCCGCGCTCGGCGACCCCCGCCGCCACCACCCGGTCGCGGGCTTCGGCACCCTCGCGGGCAAGCTCGAACGGGTCCTCTACGCCGACTCCCAGACCCGCGGCACCGCCTACACCGCCGTCCTCGCCGGTGGCGCGGTCGCCCTGGGCGCGCTGGCCGAGCGCGCGGGCCGCGACCGGCCCCTGCTGCGCGTGGCCACCACCGCCGCCGCCACCTGGGTCGTGCTCGGCGGCAAGTCCCTGGCCACCGAGGGCGCCCTGATCGGCAAGCACCTCGACGCAGGCGAACTGGCCGAGGCCCGCACCCGGCTGCCGCACCTGTGCGGCCGCGACCCGCACTCCCTCGACGGCCCGGCCATGGCCCGCGCCACGGTCGAGTCGGTCGCGGAGAACACCTCCGACGCCGTGGTCGCCCCCCTGGTGTGGGGCGCGCTCGCGGGCGTCCCCGGCCTGCTCGGCTACCGCGCGGTCAACACCATGGACGCGATGGTCGGCCACCGCTCACCCCGCTACCAGCGCTTCGGCTGGGCCTCCGCCCGCCTCGACGACCTGGTCAACCTGCTGCCCGCCCGGCTCGCCGCCCTGCTCACCGTCGTCGGCGCCCCCGTCGTCGGCGGCAACCGGCGCAGCGCCTGGCTGGCCTGGCAGCGTGACGCCGACGCCCACCCCAGCCCCAACGCGGGCCGGGTCGAGGCGGCGTTCGCGGGCGCACTGGAGGTCCGCCTCGGCGGCCGCACCGTCTACCCCTACGGCGTGGAGGACCGCCCGGTGCTCGGGGACGGCCGGATGCCCGACGCGGGCCACGTCACCCGGGCGGTGGAGCTGTCCAGGGTCGTCGGCGTGCTGACGGCCGCGCTCGCGGTGGTCGTCGGCTTCTTCACCCGCCGCTGACCAGACCCCGTACTCGTCCGGTAGCGCCTTGGCGAGCGCTAGGCGTTGACCCCTTCGTCCTTGGCCAGTTCGTCCTGGGCCAGCTGCTCGGCCACCGACAGCTTGCGCGGCCGGGGCTGGGCCAGCGAGCCGCCGGGCTGCACCTCGCGCCAGCTGAAGTAGAGGAACCCGATCAGCGCCATCGCCCCGAACGCGATCCACTGGAGCGCGTAGGAGAAGAACGGCCCCGTCTCCAGCTGCGGCAGCGGCAGCGCCGCCAGCACCCCGGGCGACCCGTCCTCCAGCGCGAAGTACCCGGGCCGGATCGCCAGCCCCGCGGCCGCCGCCACCGCCCGCGAGTCCACCGCGTACACCTGCAGGTGCCCGTCCCGGCCGTCCCGGAACGCCTGCCGCCCGCTCGGGTCCCGCTCGTCGACGTGCACCCGGGCCGTGACCTCCACCTGCCCGCGCGGCGCGTCGGCGTAGTCCGGCACGTCCCCGTTCACCGGCCGCACGTACCCCCGGTCCACCAGCACGGTGTCCCCGTCCACCGTCCGGAACGGCGTCAACACCTCGAAGGCCGCATTGCCCTGCACGGTCCGCAACCGCGCCACCGCCTCGGCCTCCGCCAGGAACTCCCCCCGCATGGTGACCCGCCGCCACTCGGTCCCCTGGTCCGGCGCGGCCCCCCCGGGCAGCACCCGCGCCAGCGGGACCGGCGCCGCCCCCGTCGACGCCTCGATCGCGCTGTTCGTCGCCTCCCGCTCCGCGGCCCGCCCGAACTGCCAGGGTGCGAGCAGCCCGAAGCACGCCCCGGCGAACACCACCACGACGAACGCCAGCAGCAACCACCCGGGCCGCAGGAGCAACCTCAACCGCACACCCCCACGGTAAGCCCACCCGGCCCCGACCACCCCCACCGCCCCAACTCGGCCCGCCCGCTCCCGTCAACGCTGCCGCACCTGCGCGCGGACGGGCCCTGGGCGGGGGAGGGCGGTGTGCCAACGCTTTCACCCGCTGCTGGTGGTCGCGGCGGCCGAGGTGCGCGTGGCTCGCGGACAGACCCATCGTGAGCACCGGCACACCTCCCTGGTGCAGGCGTGCGCCGGTGGTGAGAACACCCTCCGCTTTCCCGCTTGTGCGCGGGGGTGCACCGCTTGTCGCGCGACCTGCGTCAACCCGGATCGCTCCTGCGCACTCCGGGGGCGTGAGCGCTCAGCCCAGTGCCGCCCGCGCCGCGGCCGTCGCCTGCCGCGCGTAGCCACCTCCAAAGAGCACGACGTGCACCAGCAGGGGGAACAGCTGGTGCAGCGGCACCCGCTCCCGCCAGCCGTCTGCCAGGGGCCGGTGCTCGTCGTAGGCGGCCAGCACCACGTCCAGGTGCGGGCAGCCGAAGAGGGCGAGCATCGCCAGGTCCGACTCCCGGTGCCCGCCGTGCGCCGCCGGGTCGATCAGCCACACCCGCTCGTGGCGGTCCCACAGCACGTTCCCGCTCCACAGGTCCCCGTGCAGCCGAGCGGGCGGCTCACCCGGCCCGGCCAGCTCGGCGATCCGGTCCAGCACCGCCTCGAACGGCCCCGCCGCCAGCAGCCCCCGGTCGACCGCCTCCCGCAGGTAGGGGCGGACCCTGTGCTCGGCGAACCACCCCGGCCACGCCGCCCCCGCCTCGTTGCGCATCGGCGCCAACCCGATCCACGCGTCGGCGGGCCCCTCCCCGAAAGCGCTTGCGCCCGTCGCGTGCAGGTCCGCCAACCCGCGCCCGAACCGCTCCGCCGCCACCCGCGACGGCCCACCCGGCTCCACCTGCTCGGTCACCAACCACCGGTCGTCCACCGCGAGCACCTGCGGCACGGCCACGCACCCCGGCTCACCCAACCACCGCAACCCCCACGCCTCCGCCGCCACCCGCCCCGGCCCGTGCTTGGCCACGACGAACCCGCCGTCGTCCAGGTCCACCTCGAACACGTCGGCCCCGAGCGCGTGGGCACCGGTGGCGGCCACCCCCAACAACCCGGCCACGGCCTTCCGCGCGTTCACAGCCGCTCCCGCACCCACCCCAACAACCCGGGCACGGCGGCCTCCACCATCGCCAACACCTCGTCGAACCCCTCGTCCCCGCCGTAGTACGGGTCCGGCACGTCCCGGTCCTCCCCCGCGTCGGGATCGAAGTCCCGCAGCAACCGCACCCGGTCACCGCCCACCAACCGCCGCAACTCCCGCGCGTGCCCCGAGTCCAGCGCCACCAACAGGTCCGCGTCCAGGTGCTCCTCGTCCAACAACGCCGCCACGTGCTCCACCGGGTACCCCTCCCGCGCCAACACCCGCACCGTCCGCTCGTCCGCCCCGTCCCCCACGTGCCACGACCCAGTCCCCGCACTGCTCACCTGGACAACCCCGGCCAACCCCGCCCGCCGCACGTGCTCCTCGAACACCAGCGCAGCCATCGGCGACCGGCAGATGTTCCCGGTGCACACGAAGCACACCCGCAAACCCGATTCCCGCATGCGCGGAGTGTGCCCAACAACCGCCCCCCGCGAAAGCCGCTGCCAGCACCTGTGTCCCCCGCCTCAACCTGCACACCCCCTCACCTTGCCCCGCCGCCCCGATCCACCAGAACTGTCGTTCTCCCGCCCTAAGCTCGACACCGCTGTCTTGGTTGGGCTTTCTCTTGGGGGGCTCCCGGTGAGCGCAGGACGAGGTTCACTCGAACAGGTTGTGGATAACTGCTTCGGAGGCTCCGGAACTGTCGGTCCCCCCGATTAGGCTTGAGCAATAGGAACGGCGCGCGGGGGCGACCTCACTCCACCCGCGCCCCCGCCACCTCCTCCTCCACCGCACCCCCGCAGTCGACCACCCCTCCATCCCCGACCCAGCCGCCCGACCGGCCCACCCCGGCCCGACCGCCCACCCGGCCCGGCCGCAGGGCCCGGCCCGACCTGACCCGGCCGCAGGGCCCGGCCCGGCCCTGCCCGCTCCCGACCACAGCCGCGCCGACCGCGCCGCCGCCCGGTGCAAGCGAGCCGCGCGGGTTAGAAGCCCAGGCCGGGGCGGCGCCCCGCGCGCACGGCGAGAGCGGCCGGAGCGAGGATGGGGCCATGGCCAGCTTCGGGCCGCGGCTGGCTGGGGTGGGCCCCAGGCTGGCTGGGGTGGGCCCCAGGCTGGCTGGGGTGGGACAGGTAGCCGGTTGGGGCGAGTGCGGCAGGCGCGGGTGGTTGGTTGGCCGCTTGGGCGGCCTGGTCGGGCCGAGCCGGTCGGGCGGCTGGGTCGGGTCGTGAGTGGGCGGGTAGGGGATGGGATTGGCGTGCGGGTGGTTGGGCGCGGGGTGGGTGGGTGGTGGGGCCGGGGTGGGGGAAAGGCCTGATCAGGGGCACCTAGACTCGCCCGAATGGATGAGGTTGGCGGGCTGGGTGGGGTGTGGGGGTTGCGGCACCACGGGGATGTCGACGCGGAGCCGGGGTTGGTGGACTTCGCGGTGAACGTGCGGCCCGGGGGGCCGCCGGGGTGGTTGCGGGAGCGGTTGGTGGGGGCGTTGGGGCGGGTCGGGGCGTACCCGTCCGCGGGGGATGACCTGGGGGCTCGGGAGGTCGTGGCTGGGCGGTTCGGGCGGGGGGTGGATGAGGTGGTGGTGTTGAACGGGTCGGCGGAGGGGTTCGCGCTGTTGCCGAACCTGCGGCCGCGCAAGGCGGCGTTGGTGCACCCGTCGTTCACCGAGCCCGAGGTGGCGTTGCGGCAGGCGGGGGTGCCGGTGGAGCACGTGCTGCTGGATGCGGCGGACGGGTACGCGCTGCACCCCGGGCGGGTGCCGGAGGACGCGGACCTGGTGGTCGTCGGGAACCCGACGAACCCGACGTCGACGTTGCACCCGCGGGAGGTGGTGTTGGCGCTCGTGCGGCCGGGGCGGACGGTGGTGGTGGACGAGGCGTTCATGGACGCCGTGCCGGGGGAGCCCGAGTCCGTCGCCGCGGTGAGCGGGGTGGGGGTCCCCGGGCTGATGGTGTTCCGGAGCCTCACCAAGACCTGGGCGATCCCCGGCCTGCGCGCCGGGTACGCGCTGTCCGACCCGGGCACCCTCGCCCGCCTCACCTGGAACCGTCCACAGTGGCCTGTCGGCACGCTCGTCCTCGAAGCCGTCCGGGCCTGCGAGGAACCCCGGGCCGTCGCGGAGGCGCGAGCGGGGGCCGTCCGGCTCGACGAACACCGGGTCGAGTTGCAGAAGGCGCTGGCGGAGATCCCCGGTGTGCGCGTCGAAGGCGACCCCCGGGCACCGTTCCTGCTGCTCCGGGTGGACGACGGCGCCGGGCTGCGCGCGCACCTGCGGGGTGTGGGGATCGCCGTGCGGCGGGGCGATACGTTTCCCGGGCTCGGGCCCGATCACCTCCGGGTCGCGGTGCGGCCGCCTGGGGAGTTCGGGGTGTTGGTGGAGGCGGTTCGGGACTACCAGGAGGGGTTGTCGTGAGCACTGTCGGTGACGCTGTGGCGGCTTTGGAGCGGGCCTACCCGCCGGAGTTGGCCGAGAGCTGGGACGCGGTGGGGCTCGTCTGCGGTGACCCCGCGGAGGTCGTCGACACGGTGCTGGTGTGCGTGGACCCGGTGGAGTCCACTGTGGAGGAAGCGGTGGAGCTCGGGGCGCAGTTGGTCGTCGCCCACCACCCGCTGCTGCTCAAGGGGGTGCACGGGGTCGGGGCGGACACGCAGAAGGGCAGGCTGGTGCACCGGATGATCCGCAGCGGGGTCGCCCTGTTCTGCGCGCACACCAACGCCGACTCCGCCGACCCCGGGGTGTCCGACGCGTTGGCTGCGGCGTTGGGGCTCACCGTCACCGGGCCGCTGGACCCGAAGGCGGACGGGCGGACGGGGATCGGGCGGGTGGGGGAGCTGGCGGAGGGCGAGCCGTTCTCGGCGTTCGTCGAGCGGGTGGCGGCGGCGCTGCCCGCGACGGCGTGGGGGGTGCGGGCGGCGGGGGACCCGGGGCGGTCGGTGCGGCGGGTGGCGGTGTCCGGGGGTGCCGGGGACTCCTACCTCGGGGCCGCGACCGCGGCCGGGGTGGACGTGTTCGTCACCGCCGACCTGCGCCACCACCCGGCGGCGGAGCACCTGGCCCGGCCGGGGGCGCCCGCGCTGGTGGACGTGGCGCACTGGGCGAGCGAGTGGCCCTGGTGCGAGCAGGCGGCCTCCGTCCTGCGCTCGGCCCTCGGCGGTACGGTCGGGGTCGTCGTCTCCACGCGCCGCACCGATCCCTGGACCGCCCAGGTCGCCGGGGCGGTGTCCCGAACCGGGAGGTCCACCGGGTGAAAGCCGAACCCGCCGCCCAGCGCCGCCTGCTCGACCTCGCCGAGGTCGACACCGAGCTCGCGCGCGTGCTGCACCGCCGCACGACCATGCCCGAGCTGGCCGAGATCGCCGCCGCCGAGCAGGCGGTGCGGGCCAAGGCCGACGCCAGGGTCGCGGTGCAGACCCAGCTCGACGACCTCGACCGCGAGGTGGCCAGGCAGGAGAAGGAGATCGACGCGGTGCGCGCCCGCACCGATCGCGACCGGGCGATGATGCAGAGCGGCAAGCTCGGCGCCAAGGCGCTGACCGACGTGGAGCACGAGCTGGGCACCCTCCAGCGCCGCCAGTCGGTGCTGGAGGACGACCTGCTGGAGCTGATGGAGCGCCGCGAGGCCGTCGAGATGGACGCGCAGCACGCCTCGGTGGAGCTGGCCAAGGCCGAGGAGGCGCTGGCCGGGGCCACCGCCCGCCGCGACGAGAACCTCAAGGACCTCGACACCCAGCAGGCCCGCCGCGACGCGGAGCGGGCCACGATCGTCCCCGGCCTGCCCGAGGGCCTGCTGGCCCTCTACGAGCGCAAGCGGGCGAGCCGGGGCACCGGGGCGGCGCTGCTGCGCGCCCGGCACTGCGGGGCGTGCAGGCTGGAGATCGACCGGCGGGAGCTGAGCCGGATCAAGGAGACCGCCGCCGACGAGGTGGTCGAGCACGAGGAGTGCGGGGCGATCCTGGTGCGCACCGCCGAGTCCGGCCTCTGATGCGGGTCGCGGTCGAGGCCGACGGCGGGTCCCGGGGCAACCCGGGGCCCGCGGGCTACGGGGCCGTCGTCTTCGGCCCCACCGGCGCGGTCCTGGCCGAGCGCGCCGAGCCGATCGGGGTGGCCACCAACAACGTCGCTGAGTACCGGGGCCTGATCGCGGGGCTGCGGGCGGCCGCGGAGCTGGGGGCCGACGAGGTCGACGTGCGGATGGACTCCAAGCTGGTCGTGGAGCAGATGGCCGGGCGCTGGCAGGTCAAGCACCCGGCGATGAAGCCGCTGGCCGCCGAGGCCAGGCAGCTGGCTGCCGGGTTCGCCGAGGTGACCTACAGCTGGGTGCCGCGGGCGAGCAACGCCCACGCCGACCGGTTGGCCAACTCCGCGATGGACGGCTCGCCGGTGGACTTCACCGCGGGCGCGGAGGTGGGCGAGCCCGCCCCCGCCGCCACGCGCACCTCGCCGTCGGGCTGGACCGGGGCGGTGGGGACGCCGACGAAGCTGCTGCTGGTGCGCCACGGCCAGACGCCCATGTCGGTGGAGCGGCGCTACTCCGGCCGCGGCGACGTGCCGCTCACCCCGCTGGGCGAGGCGCAGGCCGCCGCCGCGGGCCGCCGGGTCGCCGGGCTCGACGGCGTGGACGCCTCGACCCCGGTGCTGACCTCGCCGCTGGGCCGCACCCGGCAGACCGCGCAGGCCATCGCCGCCGCCACCGGCGGCACCGTGCGGGTGCTCGACGACCTGGTGGAGACGGACTTCGGCACCTGGGAGGGGCTGACGTTCCGGGAGGCGGCGGCGCGCGACCCGGAGCTGCACGGGCGCTGGCTGTCGGACACGTCGGTGCCGCCGCCGGGCGGGGAGAGCTTCGACGCCGTGCACCGCCGGGTCGCCAGGGCGCGCGACGAGGTGCTGCGCGAGCACGGGGGGCGCACGGTGGTGCTGGTCAGCCACGTCACCCCGATCAAGACGCTGCTGCGCCTGGCCCTGGACGTGGGGCCCTCGATCCTGTTCCGCCTGCACCTGGACCTGGCGTCGCTGTCGATCGCGGAGTTCTACCCGGACGGCAACGCCTCGGTGCGCCTGGTCAACGACATCGCGCACCTCTGAGCCCGCTCACAGGGCCAGCCACAGCGCGGTGGTGGCCCCGGCGAGCGCCAGCGGGGTGGTGGCCAGGCCCAGGGCGGTGAACTGGCCGAGCCGGGGCCGCACGCCCGCCCCGAGCAGCACCCGCCGCCAGAGCAGGGTGGCCAGCGAGCCCACGTAGGTCAGGTTCGGCCCGATGTTGACCCCGAGGAGCACCGCCAGCAGCGGCCCGGGGTGTCCCTGCACGACCGGCAGCAGGATCAGCGTGGCGGGCAGGTTGTTCACCAGGTTCGCGGCCACCGCGGCGATCCCGGCCACGGCGAGCAGCGCGGGCAGCGACGCCCCGGTCGGCAGCACCGCGTCCAGCAGGTCGCGGGCACCGTTGTCCGCGACGGCCTCGACCACCACCGCCAGCGCGGCGACGAACAGGCACAGCAGCGGCGCCGCGGCCGAGACGACCTGCCCGGGGGTGACCCGCCGCCGGGCCAGGGCGCGCCCGGCGAGCACCACCGCGGCGGCGACGGCCACGGCCACCGCGGGCACGTGCACCAGCGGCCCCGCGCAGAACCCCAGGAGCATCACCCCGAGCGCCACCAGGGCGAACACCGGCGCGTCGCCGGGCGGTTCTGCCGAGGGGGTGCCCGGCCGCAGGTCCGTGCGGAAGAACCACCAGAACACCGCGAACTCGACGGCGATCGCCACCAGCCACGGTCCGGCCATGAGCCCGGCGAAGGAGAGGAACCCCAGGCCGCTGGCGTTGAAGGCGAGCAGGTTGGTCAGGTTCGACACCGGCAGCAGCGTCGAGGCCGAGTTGGACAGGTGCGCGCAGGCGTAGGCGGGCGGGGTGGCCGAGACCCGCAGGTGGCGGGCGGTCACCAGCACGACGGGGGTCAGCAGCACGACGGTCGCGTCCAGGCTCAGCACCGCCGTGGTCCCGGCCGCGGCGGCGAACGTCAGCCCCAGCAGCCCGCGCGCCGACCCCCGGCAGGCCGCCCCGACCCGCGCCCCGAGCCATCGGAAGACGCCCTCGGTGTCGGCCACGTGCGCGACCACCAGCACGGCGGCGAGGAACAGCAGCGTGTCGCCCAGTTCCACCACCCGCGCGAGGGCCGCCGCGGGCCCGACCAGGCCCAGTGCGAGGACCACCACGGCCCCCGGCACCGCGGCGACGGCCTCCGGCCACCCCCGGGGCCGCGCCACGGCGAACCCCAGGACCAGCAACAACACCACCACGGCCGCGACCGTCCCGCCCACCCCGTGCACAGGGGGAACGGTAGCCCGCCGGCCGCGCTCGAACCGCGCGAGGCGGGCCCCGGGGAGGGGCGGGCGGGGGAGATCAGGCAGGGAGGGTCAGGCGGTGAGGGCGGAGGCCTTGCGCAGGGCGTCCTGGAAGGGCACCAGGGCGTCCTCCAGGGCCTTGCGGGCGGGGGCGAGCACCGCGCCGGTGCCGGTGCCGGGCTCCTCGATCATGCGGTCCGGGACGAAGTGGCCGGGCAGGACCTTGGTGGCGCCCATGGCGAAGAGCAGGGGGCGCAGGACGAAGTCCAGCGCGACGAGGTGGCCCTGGGAGCCGCCGGTGGCCAGGGGCAGCACCGCCTTGCCGACGAGCGCGCCGGTGGGCAGCAGGTCGAGCAGGGACTTGACCAGGCCGCTGTAGGCGGCGCGGTAGACCGGGCTCACCACCACCAGGCCGTCGGCGGACTCCACGGCGGACAGGGCGGCGCTGATGGCGGGCTCGGCGCGGTCCTCGGCCAGCAGGGCCACGGTGGGCAGGTCGCGGACGGCCAGGAGGTCGGCGGAGTGGCCCGCCGCGGTCAGGGCGGTGGCGACCAGCGTGGCCACGACGCCGGGGCGGGCGGTGCTCGACGGGCTGCCCGAGATGATCAGCACGGTGCTCACGGTCTGGCTCCTCACTCAGCTGCGGGACGGTCGGCGGCGGGCGCCGCGACAGATCCCGTCGGCGAGGCGGCCGTAGTCGAGGTGCCTGCGCCGGGTGAGGTGGTCACCGGACATGGTCGGCAGTAGAGCAGCAGCGCGCGGCGGCCCTCAACGCCGTCCACAGCATGGGACGTCGGGCCCATCCAGCGGACGGCGTATCCTCTGCTGCGCGGGCGAGTCGGCCGGGCGGCCGCGGCGGGGGGTTCCCCCGACGAGGAAAGTCCGGACTCCGCAGGGCAGGGTGGTTGTTAACGGCAACCCGGGGTGACCCGCGGGACAGTGCCACAGAGAGCAGACCGCCTGGTGGCGACACCAGGTAAGGGTGAAACGGTGGTGTAAGAGACCACCAGCGCCCCGGGTGACCGGGGCGGCTAGGTAAACCCCACCCGGAGCAAGGCCAAGAGGGGGTCCTCGCGGACCCCTGCGCAGGCGTTCGAGGGCTGCCCGCCCGAGCCTGCGGGTAGGCCGCTGGAGCCTGCCGGCGACGGCAGGCCTAGATGGATGGCCGCCACCGGGGCCCCGCGCCCCGGGACAGGATCCGGCTTACACGCCGGCTCGCCCGCACCCCCGGGGTTAGTCCGGTCGGCAGTACACCGATCGGAGTAACTTCGCTCGTGTAGTAGTGGAAGAAGTGCTGTGATTCGCCACACCCAGGGTGAGCGGACCTCGGGCAAGCGGGTGAAACCGCCCCGCCACCCGATTTTTCCCGCTCTGCGGGGTCGTCACCGGCCCTCCCCGGATGATGATGGGTGTGGTCAGATAGCAGCCGCACGGCACCGGAGGGGTGGTCGCAGCACACGGAACGCGTTCTCGCAGCTACCCCCCGTAATGACAATCATGTGCTTGTCGTGCTGTACTTCCCTGGTGCAGCACGAGGCACAGCCGACAGACCTGCCGCGCAGGAGCACCGCCCCCCGACCGACCGGCTTCCGCGCACTTGGGAGATCGACATGAGCACCCCCGCCCTCCAGGCCATCGTGGAGCTGGCCCAGAACGAGCAGACCGCCATCGACACCGGCGGTGTCCGGGACTGGATCCTCAACAACATCATCCCGCTGCTGCTGCTGGCCGTCGCGCTGACGCTGCTGTACCTCGGCGGCGGCAAGGGGGACAACTCCGGCGTCATGCGCCGCCTCGGCGGGGTGGTGATCGCGCTGGGCATCATCGGCCTGGCGGTGACGACCGACGCGGGCAAGAACATCGGCACCTGGATCGCCGGCCTGTTCACCGGCTGAGAAGAAAGCGCCGGTGAACCGTGCGGATCCGCACCGACGACGAGGTCTACCGGGTCGACGCCGTGTGGCTCGGCCCGCCGAAGGCGACCTTCCCCTGGCGCGCCCGGTACGTGGCGTGGGGCGTGGGCTCCGTCGTCTACCTCCTCCTGCTGACCGTCCTGCGCAACCTCGGCGTCGGCCTGTTCTGGTCGTTCGCCTGGGGCATGGTGGGCACCATCGCCCTCACGATGCTGATCACCTCCCGGATCAGCCACGAGCGGCCGCTGACCGCCGTGCTGACCATGTGGGTGCGCGAGCTGAACACGCCCCGGGAGGACACCACCGCCCAGGGCGGGGCGGTCAGCGCGGCGGCGGTGCGCGTGCGCGCCGAGTACCCGCGCAAGCGCGACAAGCAGAAGCGCCGGGCCGAGCGGGCCCGTGAGCGCAGCCGCGCCAAGCGGCAGCAGGCCCCCGGCACCCCCGCCGGGCAGCACGAGCAGAAGCAGACCAGGCAGCGCCGCCCGAGGAAGAAGGAGGTCAGCGGTGTTCGGACGCCGTAAGGGCGAGCGGGACGCGCTCTCCCCGTACCCGGCGGGCCACCCGCAGGACCTGTCCGGGCGCTACGAGCACGCCCAACCCCGCAAGCGCGGCAAGCGCCTGCCGGGGGAGCAGGGCATCCCCAGCTACACCCCGGAGATCGCCGCCCGCTCCATCGACGGGCACCTGCTGCGCACCGGCTCCGACGTCTTCGCCTGGTACCGGCTGGCCCCGCAGCGCTGGTCGTTCCGCTCGGACTCCCAGCGCCAGGACCTCATCTCGGCCATCGCGGGCCAGTACGCCGAGCTGTCCGGCCGGTGGATGCACCTGCGGGTGACCACCCGGCCGTACCCGATCCGCATGTGGGCCGAGGCGCACGTGCACAACGCGATCAACCGGCTGCCCGACGTCCCCGGCGCGCTGAGCTTCGACGACTACCTCGTCGGCGAGCAGCAGCAGCTGCTCGGGCACTCGATGGCCGAGAAGGAGGTCTACCTCGGCGTCCAGGTGCAGACCCGCAACGTGGTCGACCGGGCCGTCGAGCGGGCCGCCCCGCTGCTGCGCAAGGTGTTCCCGGACGCCGTCGACGCCGAGCTGATGGCCATCGAGTCCGAGGTCGAGCACCTCGACCAGGTGATCGGCTCCGCCGGGCTGGAGGGCCGCCCGGTCACCGCCGACGAGATGTCCTGGCTGATGCACCGCTCCTGCTCGCTGGGCCTGCCCGCGCCGCGCAACATGCCCGCGGTGCCCGGCGCGGCGTGGGAGCCCGAGGACCTGGCCAGCTTCACCGACGCCGCCGACTTCCACCAGGACCCCTACGCGCCCACGGTCACCGTGCGCGGCCGCACCGGGTCCAACGCCGGGGTCACCCGGCACGTGGCGGTGCTGACCGTCGGGCAGATGCACGGCCTGACCATCCCCGAGGTCGACGACCCGTGGGTGCAGCACAGCGACCGGCTGCCCGCCGCGGTGGAGTGGTCGGCGCGGATCTACGTGCGCCGCCCCGAGGAGGTCCAGGGCGAGCTCCAGCGGCAGATGAACAAGGTCCGCTCGCAGGTCAAGCACTACACCGACGAGCACGAGCTGGAGCCGCCGCAGTCGCTGGCCCGGCAGGCCAGCCGGGTGCTGGAGATCGACGACGAGATGACCTCGGGCTTCACCGCCCTGGCCACCCGGGTGCGCTCGTGGTGGCGGCTGGCCGTCTCGGGCCCCACCGAGCGCGACGCGCTGCGGCTGGCCCAGCAGTTGCTCGACCTGTACAAGCCCAAGGTCGCCATCGAGCACCCCGAGGCCCAGTACGCCCTGGCGCGGGAGTTCATCCCCGGCGAGCCGCTGTCCTCCAGCGCCTACCTGCGCCGCGGCTCGGTGATCTGGGCCGCCTCCTCGGTGCCCACCGCCACCGCCGAGGTCGGCGACCGGCGCGGCATCCTGCTCGGCGAGACGGTCACCGCGACCCGCCGCCCGGTGGCCTGGGACCCGTGGATGGCCCAGGAGATCCGCGACGCCTCCGGCCTGACCGCCATGGTCGCCGGGCTCGGCGGCGGCAAGTCCTTCCTCGGCGGCGGCATCGTCTACAAGACGCTGCGCGCCGGGGCGCACTGGACGGTGCTCGACCCGTCCGGCCCCCTGGCCAAGCTGTGCGACCTGCCCGAGCTGCGCCCCTACGCCCGGCCGATCAACCTGCTCAACGCCCAGGCGGGCATCCTCAACCCGTACCGGGTGGTGGCCGAGCCCAAGATCGACCACTTCCTCGACGACGACGACCCCGAGCGGGCCTGGCGCCGGGAGAAGGCGCTGGCCGCCGCGACCCGCCGCCGCCTGGTGCTCGACGTGCTCACCGGCCTGCTGCCCTACGAGGTGGCCAGGCTGCCGCAGTCGCGGATCGTGCTGCTGCGCGCGGTGCGCACGGTGGGCGGGCGCGCCGACGCCGACCCGTCGCTGGTGTTCGACGCGCTGCGCCGCGACGCCTCCGAGCACCACGAGCACGCCACCGTCGTGGCCGACTTCCTCGACGAGATGAAGGAGCGGATGTCGCTGCTCATCCCCGAGCGCGGCGCCGACCCCTACGACGAGCAGCGCGACGACCGGATGACCGTGCTGACCATGGCCGGGCTGACCCTGCCCAAGGACGGCGTGGCCCGCGAGCACTGGACCGACGCCGAGGCGCTGGGCGTGGAGATGCTGAACCTGGCCGCCTGGCTGACCCAGCGCTCCATCTACGACAAGCCCAAGGACATGCGCAAGGGCGTCTGGATCGACGAGGCGTTCTTCCTCTCCGAGGTGCCGACCGGGCGCGTGCTGATGAACCGGTTCGCCCGCGACTCCCGCAAGTGGAACGTGCGCGTGCTGCTGTCCTCGCAGATCCCCGCCGACTTCCTGCGCATCCAGGGGTTCGTGGCGCTGCTGGACTCGGTGTTCATCGGCCGCCTCGACGACGACCAGGCCCAGGCCGACGCGCTGCGCCTGCTCAAGGTGCCCGTCGGCGCCGGGTACGAGTCGGTGGTGGCCAGCCTGGGCCGCCGCCCCGGGGTGCGCCGCGGCGAGGTCGAGCGCGACACCGCGCCCCGCCAGTTCATCTTCGGCGACGGCGCAGGCGGCGTGGAGCGCATCCGCGTCGACCTGTCCGGCGCGCACCTGGACCACCTGCGCGCCGCCATGGACACCACCCCCGACGCCGGGCGCGACCTGGCCAGGGGCCTGCCGGACGCGGACCTGCCGCACGCCCCGGAGATCCCCGAGCCGGAGCCGGACGAGGTGCCCAGCGCCCCGATGCCCTCCGACGAGGAGTTCGAGCGGGCCGCGGAGTTCGAGCTCGGCCTGACCGAGGACGACTACCTGGACGCGGGCGCCCTGGAGGGCACCCTGGTCGTGGACGAGGACCCCGGGCCGGACGGGCCGGGCACGAAGGAGAAGAAGCGCGGCCGCGAGGACGCGGCGTGAGCGCGCGGGCGGGGGACGGCCCTGTCCCCACCCCGGCCCCGTTGGCTAGGTTGATCAAGCTCGGCGCATCGCTGGAACACAGGCCCGGTCACCGGACGAGGTGGGTGGACGTCAGATGATCACCGTCATGGCCCTGCTCGGCATCACGGCGCTGTGGAAGCTGCGCCGCGTGGTGGTGCGCGGCGTGCGGCACTCGCCCAACCCGGGGCGCAAGGCGGCCATCGGGCTGGTCTCGGCCCTGGTCGCCATGCAGGCGCTGCTGGGCACCCCGGCGATGGCGCAGGACAACACCAGTTGCGTGCCCAACCCCGAGCGGCCCGGCGCGGGCATGGTCGGGGCGCTGGACCCGCCGCAGGGCAACGGTGAGGCGGGCAGCGCCTACATCGACTACGGCTACGCGGGCATGGTCTGGCACGTCTACGACGACTCCTGCGGCGGCCTGGTCCCGCAGGGGGTGTCCGACCCCGGCGCCACCATCGACACCTGGGTCGGCAACGAGCTGTTCAACGTCGCCAAGAACATCGTCGGCGCCACCAACTCGCTGCACTACACGCTGCTCACCGGCGGTGTCCTCGGCGGGCTCAACGAGCAGATCGGCAAGGCCGCCGACGCGGTGTTCAACAACGTCTACGCCCAGCTGTTCAGCGTCGCCGCGCTGGTGCTGGCCGTGCTGATGTTCCGCCAGATCTACTCCGGCGACCTGGCCTCGGTGAGCAAGAAGGCGCTGTTCGCGCTGGCGGGCATGTGGCTGGCGGCCTCCGGGGCGGTCCTGGTCAGCCAGTACGACCGCATCGACGACCTCATCGTGCGCACCACCACCGGCATCCAGGCCGGGTTCGTCGACCCGCAGGAGGACCGGGTGGTGCGCCACGTGCTGCCCACCGAGCTGCACGACAAGATCGTCTACGAGAACTGGGAGCGCGGCGAGTTCGGCTCGCCGGACTCCCCGCAGGCCGAGCAGTTCGGCCGCAGGCTGCTCGACGCGCAGGCCTGGAAGCGCGAGGACCTGATCAACGGCCGGGACGCCGACAACGCCGCCGAGCAGGCCAAGAAGAACGACTACAAGGCCATCGCCACCTCGCTGGGCCCGGCCACCGGTTACTTCAAGGGCACCGACGGCTCGCGCACCGGCGCGGGCATCCTGGCGCTGTTCCAGTCGATCGTCTACTCGCTGTTCCAGCTGTTCGCCAAGCTCGCGGTGCTGCTGGCGCAGCTGCTGCTGCGCATCCTCGCGCTCACCGCGCCGGTCATCGGCCTGGTGGCGCTGATCCACCACGACATCCTGCGCAAGGTGGGCCGGGCGGTCGGCGCCGTGGTGCTCAACGTGCTGGTGCTGGCGATGCTCGCCGGCGTGCACTTCAAGTTCCTGGAGCTGATCTTCAACCCGGACGCCGGGCTGTCGCTGCTGACCCAGATGCTGCTGGCCGCGGCCGTCACCATCGTGTTCTTCCTGGTCGGGCGGCCCACCCGGCGGATGTGGCAGATGCTGGAGCTGTCGGTCAACGCCGCCGGGGCGTCCATGCCCACCGCGGGCGGCGGGATCTTCTCCCGGTTCCGGCGCGGCAAGTTCGACGGCCCCACCCCGCAGGACGAGTTCTGGGAGACCGTGCGCGACGGCGAGGCCGCCGACCGCGACGCGCTGGTCACCACCTCCGGCCGCAGGCCGCGCCCGGAGGCCAGCAACCCGATCACCGCCACCGCCGAGCGCACCGACGCCCGCCCGCGCAGGCAGTCGGCCATCGGCGGGTCCCGCCCGCTCATCGAACCCGCCCAGTCCGGCTCCGGGGCGCTGGTGGTCTCCCCCGGCCGGGGCACCCCGGGCACCCAGATCGTCGTCGGCGAGGGCGGCAGCCGGGTCGTCGACATCAGCCCGGTGGCCGACCGGGGCTGGGACCGCGGCGAGGACGCGGTGGTGGTGCCCTCGATGGTGTCCCGCCGCTCCGAGGGCCTCAGCGCCCCGGCCGAGCCCGCCCCGGCGCCCGCGACCCCGCGCTCGGCCGAGGTGGAGATGGTCCAGGGCCGCCCGGTGCACGTGGTGTACCGGCCCTCGCGCGGCCTGGAGGTCGCCCCGCCCACGCCCCCGCGCCGGGTGCCGCTGCACGACGGCCCGCGCGAGACCGACTCGGCGGTGAGGTGAGCCGATGCCGATCCGCACCAACCGCGGCCGCGCCGCGGTCTACCGCAAGCTGTGGGGCTGGCCGCTGCGCTCGCCCCGCCACCTCGCGGCGACCGCGTTCGTCCTGGTGCTGCTGATCGGTGCGATCGGGTTCGCCGCGCCCAAGCTGCTCGGCCGCAAGGGGGTGCAGCAGGCGCAGGACCCGGTGGCGGCGGCGGCCTCGGCCGTGCCGTCCAGCGGCCCGCGCGCCACCACCGCGCCCCCGGCCAGTTCCGCGCTGCCCACGCTGACCCGCATCACCGAGGCGCCCACCCCCAGTTCGGCGCCGCCGTCGAGCGCGGGCGTGGACGTGGCGGTGCAGTGGGCCAAGGAGTACGTCAACCACCCCAGCGGCACCACGCTGGAGGAGTGGACCAAGCGGCTGGAGCCGTACACCACGCCCGAGTACCTCGGCCAGCTGCGCAGCTCGGTGGACCTGGCCAACGTCTTCCCCACGCAGGTCCTCGGGCAGCCGGAGGTGCGCGAGTCGCACCCCAAGTCGGTCGTGGTGGACGTGACCACCGACGACGGCAAGCTGCGGATCACCGCCGTGGAGACGCCGGTGGCGAAGGGGCCGCAGACGCAGGCGCCGACGGGCACGCCGCAGTGGCGCGTCGACGAGCACGAACCGGTGGAGTAGGGGAGGCGGGAGTGAAGGGCGCGGTCATCGTCGGCGGGGCCACGGTCGTGGTCGCCGCCGTCGTCGTGGGCCTCGGCGTGGTCAACACCGTGGTGACCACCTCCGAGCAGGCGGCGCAGGTGCGGCTGGCCTCGTGCAACGCCAGCCTGGGCCCGTCCTCGACCGCCCCGGCGGCCTCCGGCGCCGAGGCGGCGCAGCGGCTCAACCCCGAGCAGCAGGGCACCGTGGCCGCGATCATCACCATCGGCAAGCAGCGGGGGCTGCCGCCGCTGGCCTGGCAGGTCGCCATCCAGGCCGGGATGACCGAGTCCGGGCTGCGCAGCCTGGGCTACGGCGACCGGGACTCGCTGGGCATCTTCCAGATGCGCCCGTCGATGGGCTGGGGCAGCCCCGAGCAGGTCACCAACCCCGAATACGCGATCAACAAGTTCTACGACGTGCTCACCAAGCTGCCCGATTGGGAGCAGCAGCGCCCCGGCGACTCCGCCCAGGACGTCGAGCGCTCGGCGTTCCCGGAGCGCTACCACCGGTGGGAGGCCATGGCCGCCCACCTCATCGGCACCACCGGCGCCGTCGCCAACCCCACCGGCTGCGGGCAGGGCGTCGGGGCCCTGCTGCCCGCCCCCACCCAGGCCGCGGGGGCGGCGATCCAGTGGGCGCTGGGCCAGCAGGGCAAGCCCTACCAGTGGGGGGCGGCCACCACCCAGCAGGACTCGTTCGACTGCTCCAGCCTCATGGTCCAGTCCTACCGGTCGTCGGGCATCCAGCTGCCGCGCACGTCCCGGGAGCAGTACCGCGCGGGGGCGATGCTGCCCATCGAGCAGGCCCAGCCCGGCGACCTGCTGTTCTGGGCGACCGATGAGTCCGACCCGCGCACCATCCACCACGTCGCCATGTACCTGGGCGACGGCAAGATCGTCGAGGCCCAGCAGGACGGCGTGCCGGTGCACATCCGGGACGTGAAGTTCAGCGAGGGTGAGCTGATGGCCCAGGCCGTCCGCCCCGGCGTGTAGCAGACGTCAGAGGGAGTCACGATGTACAACTCCGGTCAACCGCTGCGCGAGTACCTGGAGTCCTCGCGCAAACCGGGGGTCAGCCAGCAGTACGCGGTGCTCCCGCGGTCGCTGGCCGAGGCCATGCCGCTGCCCTGGCAGCAGCAGATGGCCCAGCTCCTGCACGAGTTCCACCAGGTCTACGCCCACCTGGGCTGGCCGGAGTACCGGGTCGTGCCCTCGCGCCGCGAGCGCCTGGTCGACCTCGACGAGGACCAGCTGGCCGAGGTCGGCTGCTTCGTCGAGATCGACGTCGACGGCGACCTGGTCTACCGCGAGCGCAACGGCAAGCGCATCGAGAACCCCGAGCAGCACACGGTGCTCGTCTCGTGCCTGGACCCCATCCCCAGCCAGCACCAGAACGCCAACCAGGACACCCCGCCCCGGGGCATCCCCATGCAGCAAGCCCCCGGTTGGAGTTGAGTCATGGGCATGTTCACGAAGAAGAAGGACCCCAACCCCGACGAGGGCTGGTACTACAACACCAAGACCAACCAGGTCGAGCACGGCGACGTCGGCAAGGCCATCGACCGCCTCGGCCCCTACCCCGACCGCGCCTCCGCCGAGCGCGCGCTGGAGACCGCCCACGAGCGCACCCAGGCCGCTGACCAGGCCGACAAGAACTGGGGCTCGGGGGCGTAACCGGTGCTCGTCGTCCACGCCCCCACCGAGGCGGACGCCGCGGCGCTGGCGGGTTTCCTGCGCAAGCGCCGCGGTGTGCGGGTCGAGGTCGAGGGTCTCGCTGTCCGGGTGACCGCCCGGCGCGAGGACCGGGCCGCCGCGGCGCTCGACGCCGCGCTGCCCGACTTCCCGTGGGCCCAGTACGAGGACGGCCAGGCGCCCGCCCGCGGTGTCCCCGACCCGACCTGGCCGGAGGAGGACCGCACGCCCACCGGGTCCGACCCGGACACCGGCTACGGCGGGTACGCGGTGCCCGCCTACGGCGGCTACGCCGAACTCGGCAACCAGGGCGGGTACGCCGTGGCGGGCCCCCGGTCCGGGTACGGGCCGCCGCCCGCGCTGCGCCGCGACCACCCGGGCGAGGTCGAGGTGTCGGTCTACCTCGACTCCGCCGAGGGCCACGAGCGGGTGGAGGCCGCCGTCGAGGGCTTCCTGGCCCACTACGGCGCCCGGGTGAGCAGCCGGGAGGACCCGGTGCTGGGGTCGTGGTTCCGCCGCATGGGTGCCCGGCTGCGGGTGGCGGCGGGCTCGGAGCTGGGGCTGGAGGCCCGGTTGGCGCTGGAGCAGAAGCTCCAGCAGCAGAACGCGGCCAACGCCGCCGCGCTCATGCAGAACCTCGGGCCGCTGCTCACCGCCATCCAGGCCCAGCGCGAGGCGGTCATCCGGCTCGGGCCGGTGCTGGTGGTCAAGGTGGAGGACCAGGTGGTCGTCCACCAGCTCACCACCCAGCAGCAGCTCGCGCTCGACCACCGGCCCGGTCTGCTCAAGGCGCCCCGGGACGTGCTCGCGGCCATCACCGACCCGGCGCCCGTCCCCGAGCTGGAGCGCCCCGCCCCGCCCGTGATCGGTGGTTGACGACCGCCCGCGCGGACGCCGGAGCGGATAGGGTCGCGGGCGTGGGCCAGGACTTCTCCGCCATCCGCCGCGACTTCGACCTGCCCGAGCACTTCCCGCCGGGGGTGCGGGCGGAGGCGGAGCGGGCCGTGGTGCGCCACGAGCGGCGCGACGCCACCGACATCCCGCTGGTGACCATCGACCCGCCGGGGGCCAGGGACCTCGACCAGGCCATGGCCATCGAGCGCACCGGGTCCGGGTACCGGGTGCACTACGCGATCGCCGACCTCGGGTCCGTCGTGGCGCCCGAGGGGGAGCTGGACCGGGAGGCCCGGCGGCGCGGGCAGACGCTGTACCTGCCGGACGGGAAGGTCCCGCTGCACCCGCCGGTGCTGTCCGAGGCGGGGGCGAGCCTGCTGCCCGACCAGGACACCCCGGCGGCGCTGTGGACGATCGAGCTGGACGAGCGGGGCGAGCCGGTCAGCGCCCACGTGGAGCGCGCCCTGGTGCGCTCGCGCGCGCAGCTGGACTACGACACCGCCCGGCACCCGTCGATGGAGCTGCTGCCCGAGGTGGGCAAGCTGCGCCGCGCGGCCGCGGTGGCCCGCGGCGCGGTGGAGCTGCACCTGCCCGAGCAGCAGGTGGAGGGCGACGGGTCCACCGGGTACCGGCTGGTGCTGCGGCCGCGGACCGAGCTGGAGGCGTGGAACGCCGAGATCTCCCTGCTCACCGGCATGTGCGCGGCCCGGATCATGCTCGACGCGCGGGTCGGGATCCTGCGCACGCTGCCCGAACCCGACGACGGCGCCGTGCGGGGCCTGCGGCGCTCGGCCGCCGCGCTGGGGCTGCCCTGGCCCGCGGGCACGCCCGCCGGGGAGTTCCTGGCCGGGCTCGACCCCGCCCGCCCCGCCGCGATGGCGCTGTTCATGGACGCCACCCGGCTGCTGCGCGGCGCCGGGTACACCGCGTTCGACGGCGCCGAGCCCGAGCAGCGCCTGCACGCCGGGGTCGCCGCCCCGTACGCGCACGTCACGGCCCCGCTGCGCAGGCTCGTCGACCGGTTCGGCACCGAGGTCTGCCTGGCGCTGTGCGCGGGCGAGCCCGTCCCCGACTGGGTGCGCCGGGCGCTGCCCGAGCTGCCGGGCCTGATGGAGACCTCCGACGCGCTGGCGGGCAAGGTCGACCGGGCCTGCCTGGACCAGGTGGAGGCGTGGGTGCTCGCCGACCGGGTGGGCGAGGTGTTCGACGCGGTGGTGCTGCGGGCGGAGGCCACCGGGGGCGAGGTGTTCCTCGCGGACCCGCCGGTGCTCGCCAAGTGCTCGGGGGAGGGGCTGCCGGAGGGGGAGACCACCCGGGTGCGGCTCACCGCCGCCGACCCCGACCGCAGGCGCGTGGGCTTCGAGCGGGCGACTAGCGTCGGTGCCGACACCGAGTGGAAGGACACCCCGTGACCGAGGTCAGCAAGCTCAAGGTCGGCGTGCTCGGCGGCACCGGACCGCAGGGGAAGGGCCTGGCGCTGCGCTGGGCCGCGGCGGGCCTGTCGGTGGTGCTGGGCTCGCGGGCGGCCGAGCGGGCCGAGTCCGCGGCCGCCGAGCTGCGCGAGCAGGCGGGCGTCGAGCACATCACGGGCGCCGACAACGCCGGGTGCGCCGCCGAGGCCGACGTGGTGCTGGTCGCCGTGCCCTGGGACGGGCACCGCGAGCTGCTGGAGTCGCTGCGCGAGCCGCTGGCGGGCAAGATCGTCATCGACTGCGTGAACCCGCTCGGGTTCGACAAGCAGGGCCCCTTCGCGCTGCCGGTCGAGGAGGGCAGCGCCGCGCAGCAGGCCGAGCGGGTGCTGCCGGACTCCCGGGTCACCGCCGCCTTCCACCACGTCTCCGCGGTGTCCCTGGCCGACCTGTCGATCACCGACCTGGCCATGGACGTGCTCGTGCTCGGCGACGACCGCGAGGCCACCGACGTGGTGCGGGCGCTGGCCGACACCGTCCCCGGCTTCCGCGGCGTCTACGGCGGCAGGCTGCGCAACGCCCACCAGGTCGAGGCGCTGACGGCCAACCTCATCGCCATCAACCGCCGCTACAAGGCCCACGCGGGCCTGCGCATCACCGACATCTGACCGCGCGCGTGCGCGACGACCTGGGCGCCGACGTCCCGCTGACCACCGCGCCGCGGCGGGTGGTCAGCCTCGTCCCCTCGCTCACCGAGGTGGTGGCCCCGACCGGGACCCTGGTCGGGGCCACCGACTACTGCACCCACCCGCCCGAGCTGGCCGTGCCCAGGGTCGGCGGGTCCAAGTACCCGGACGTGGCCGCCGTCCGCGCCCTGGCCCCCGACCTGGTGATCGCCAACTCCGAGGAGAACCGGCCCGAGGAGGTCGGCGCGCTGCGCGCGGCGGGGGTGCCGGTGTGGGTGACGCGGGCGCCGGAGACCGTGCCGATGGCGCTGGCGTCGGCCCGGCGGCTGTTCACCGAGGTGTTCCGGGCACCGGTCCCGGGGTGGCTGCCGCGGGCCGAGCAGCTGTGGGGCCGGGAGCTGCCCGAGCGCGCGGTGGCGGTCGTCCCGGTGTGGCGCAAGCCGTGGGTCGTCCTCGGCCGGGACACCTTCGCGGGCGACGTCCTGCTGCGGCTGGGGGTCCGCAACGCCTACGCCGACCACGCCGAGCGCTACCCGCGCCCGCCGCTGGAGGAGCTGCGGGCGAGCGCGGCGGACCTGGTCGTGCTGCCGGACGAGCCGTACGAGTTCACCGCGGACGACGGCCCCGGGTTCTTCCCCGGCAAGAAGCCGGTGCTGGTCAACGGCCGCTACCTGACCTGGTACGGGCCGTCGCTGCTGGCGGCGTGGACAGCGCTCGACGAGGCCATCGGGCGCGCGCTCTGAGGACAGGCCCTAGGGGCGGAACTCGTCGGTGGCCTCGCGGATCGTCTCCAGGACGCCGGTGTCGGAGGTGGCGTGCCCGGCGGCGGGCAGGATCGCCAGCCGCGAGTCGGGCCACGCCTGCCGCAGCTCCCAGGCGGTGATCGGCGGGCACACCACGTCGTAGCGGCCCTGGATCAGCCTGCCCGGGATGCCGGTGAGCTTCCCGGCGTCCTTGAGCAGCTGGTCCTCGGCCAACCAGCCGTCGTGGGCGAAGTAGTGCAGGGCCAGCTTGGCGAACGCGACGGCGAACCGGGGCTCGGCGTACTGGGCGATCAGCCCGGGGGCGGGCAGCAGCGACACCGTCGCCCCCTCCCAGGTGCTCCACGCCGTCGCCGCGGCCAGCCGGGTCGTCTCGTCCTGGCCGAACACCATGTCCCGGTAGGCGGTCAGCAGGTCGGCCCCGGCGGGCACCAGCGAGCGGAACTTGGCCCACGCCTCGGGGAACAGCGCCCCCGCCCCGCCGCCGTAGAGCCAGTCCAGCTCCCGGGGCCGCAGCAGGAAGACCCCGCGCAGGATGATCTCCGAGACCCGCTCCGGGTGCCGCTGGGCGTAGGCCAGCGCCAGCGTGCAGCCCCAAGACCCGCCGAACAGCTGCCACCGGTCGACGGACAGGTGCTCGCGCAGCCGCTCCATGTCGTCGACCAGGTGCCACAGGGTGTTGGCCGACAGGTCGTCGTCGTCGGCCACGTGCGGGGTGCTGTGCCCGGACCCGCGCTGGTCGAACAGCACGATGCGGTACACCTCGGGGTCGAAGTGCCTGCGCTGCCCGGGGTTGGTGCCCGCGCCGGGGCCGCCGTGCAGCACCACCACCGGCTTGCCGGTGGGGTTGCCGCTGACCTCCCAGTACACCCGGTGGCCGTCACCGACGTCGAGCATGCCGCGGGCGTGGGGGTCGATCGGCGGGTACAGGGCGGGGGCCATGCCCTCATGCTGCCCCATGCGGGCGCCCGCGCCCCCGGTCGGTGCGCCGGGGACGCGGGAAACCGCCGCCGCGGCCGAGCTGGACAGGCCACGGCCGTGAGAGGGGTTCCGGGCTAGTGGAACACGTGCTCCGGGCCGGGGAACTGGCCGCCGCGGACGTCGTCGGCGAACTCGCGCGCCGCGCCCAGCACCACCGACGCCAGGTCGGCGTACCGCTTGACGAACCGGGGGCCCTTGCCCCGGCGCAGGCCCATCATGTCCTGCCACACCAGCACCTGGCCGTCACAGTCGGGCCCGGCGCCGATGCCGACGGTGGGCACCCGCAGCTCGTGGGTCACCCGCTTGGCGACCTCGGCGGGCACCATCTCCATGACGACGGCGAACGCGCCCGCCGCCTGCAGGGCCAGCGCGTCGGCCACCACGTCGTCGCCCGCCTCGCCGCGGCCCTGCACCCGGTAGCCGCCCAGGTTGTGCTCGCTCTGCGGGGTGAAGCCGATGTGGCCCATCACCGGGATGCCCGCCGCGGTGAGCGCCTTGACGTGCGGGGCGAAGTGCGCGCCGCCCTCCAGCTTCACCGCGTGCGCGCGACCCTCCTTCATGAAGCGCACCGCGGTCGCGACGGCCTGCTCGGGGGAGACCTGGTAGGAGCCGAACGGCAGGTCGGCCACCACCAGGGCGCGCTTGGCGGCGCTGGTCACCGCCCGCACCAGCGGCAGCAGCTCGTCGACGGTCACCGGCAGGGAGGTCTCGTAGCCGTAGACGTTGTTGGCGGCGGAGTCACCGACGAGCAGGACGGGGATGCCCGCCTCGTCGAACAGCTCGGCGGTGTACATGTCGTAGGCGGTGAGCATCGGCCACGGCTCGCCGCGGTCCTTCAGCTGCTGGAGGTGGGGGATGCGGACCCGCTTGGCTGGCGTCGCGGCGGGGGCCGACCCCGTGCCGTAGGGCGCGCTGACTTCGGCGTTCTCGGACATCGTCGTTCGACCGTCCTTCCCTCGAGGCCCGCTTCGGTGCGGGTCCCCGGGTTCGCGCGGATGGCTTGCCCGCCCAGGGTGACAGCGGGGGCCTGCCCCGGCGAGGACAAGCGACGGACCTCACAGGCCCGCCCGCGGCCGCGCGCGCCCGGCCCCGGTCGAGCGGCCGTGACATCATCGCTGGCGGATGCCGGTCACATTTTCGCCCGTGAGGCGAAAACTTGATGGAGGATGGCGCCATGCCGCAGCTTCGCATCGCCCTCGCGCAGGTCAACCCCACGGTCGGGGACCTGGCGGGCAACTCCGCGCTGATCGTCGAGTGGGCCCGCCGGGCGGTCGGGGAGGGCGCGCACGCGGTCGTGTTCCCGGAGATGGCCCTCACCGGCTACCCCGTGGAGGACCTGGCGCTGCGCAAGTCCTTCGGCGCCGCGGCCCGCACCGCGCTCGACGACCTGGCGGTCGCCCTGGCCGAGGCGGGCGCGGGCGACATCGCCGCGTTCGTCGGCTACCTCGACCGCGACGCGGTGGGCCCGCGCAACGCCGCCGCGGTGCTGCACGGCGGGCGGGTCGTGGCCAAGCAGTACAAGCACCACCTGCCCAACTACGGCGTCTTCGACGAGCGCCGCATCTTCCAGCCCGGCCACGAGCTGGAGGTGGTGCGCCTGCACGGGGTCGACATCGGCGTGGTCATCTGCGAGGACATCTGGCAGGAGGGCGGCCCGGTCGCCGCGCTCGGCCAGGCGGGCGTCGACCTGGTGGTCTCGCCCAACGCCTCCCCCTACGAGCGGGCCAAGGACGACCAGCGGCTGCCGCTGGTGGCCCGCCGCGCCGCCGAGGCGGGCGCCCCGCTGGTCTACGTCAACCAGGTCGGCGGCCAGGACGACCTGGTCTTCGACGGCGACTCCATGGTGGTGTCCCTGGCGGGGGAGCTGCTGACCCGCGCCCCCCAGTTCGTCGAGCACCTGGCCGTGGTCGACCTCGACCTGCCCAGCGTGCCGCGCTCCGACGCCGTCGACGGCTTCAGCCTGCGCCGGGTCACCCTGTCCGACGACCCGCTGCCCGCCTACGACCCGCTTCCCCTGCCCGCCCCGGCCGAGCCCCTGCCGGAGGAGGCGGAGGTGTGGTCGGCGCTGGTCACGGGCCTGCGCGACTACGTCGGCAAGAACGGCTTCCGCTCGGTGGTGCTGGGCCTGTCCGGCGGCATCGACTCCGCCGTGGTGGCCGCCCTGGCCGCGGACGCGCTGGGCCCCGACGCCGTCCACGGGGTCTCCATGCCCTCGGTGTACTCCTCCGACCACTCCAAGTCCGACGCCGCCGACCTGGCCCAGCGCATCGGCCTGCACTACGAGGTGCAGGAGATCAAGCCCATGGTCGCCACCTTCGTCGACCAGCTCGGCCTCACCGGCCTGGCCGAGGAGAACGTCCAGGCCCGCTGCCGCGGCGTCACCCTGATGGGCCTGTCCAACCAGCACGGCCACCTCGTGCTGGCCACCGGCAACAAGACCGAGCTGGCGGTGGGCTACTCCACCATCTACGGCGACGCCGTGGGCGGCTTCGCCCCCATCAAGGACGTCCCCAAGACCCTGGTCTGGTCCCTGGCCCGCTGGCGCAACGCCGAGGCCGACAAGCGCGGCGAGACCCCGCCCATCCCCGACAACTCCATCTCCAAGCCCCCCTCCGCCGAACTGCGCCCCGACCAGAAGGACAGCGACTCCCTCCCCGACTACGAGCTGCTGGACGCCGTCCTCGACGACTACGTCGAAGGCGACTCCGGCTACGACGACCTCGTCGCCGCCGGTTTCGAGCCCGACCTCATCGACAAGGTCCTGCGCATGGTCGACAAGGCCGAGTACAAGCGCCGCCAGTACCCGCCGGGCACGAAGATCAGCTTCAAGGCGTTCGGCCGGGACCGGCGGTTGCCGATCACCAACTCCTGGCGGGAGGGCAGGCCCCTGCCGCTCTGACTTCCGGCTGCGCTCTGCTCGCCGCTGCGCGGGCTCCTTCCGGCTGGCGCCGGGGCCGCTGCGCGGGGCTTACCGGCTGCCGCCGGGGCCCCGGCGTTCGCCGGGGATGGCGGGTTGGGTGGGTGGCCCGGTTGGGTGGATCCGCTTGGTCGGGGCCCTATGACGATCATGTGCTGTCGGGCGGGGAAAAGGCGGGCTGAAAAGACGCCCGCCCGTCCCGTTTGGGTAGCACATGATCGTCACCCCCGACCAAGCGGATCCACCCAACCGGGCAGTGCCTGCTGTCCGGGCTCGGCTTGTGGGGGTGGGCGCCTTCTCGCCATTGCCCAGCTCCTACAACCCACGCTGGCGCGGGGGTAGCCCGGGCAAGGGGACCCCTGTTTTCAACGTTAGCGGCGGGGGGCGACGGAACTCGACCCCCGCGGAAGGGCTGTGGATAAACCGCGGGGTGTGGATAGCCCCGTGGGCGTGGCAGCGAACGGAGATCACCACAGAAGCCCGTCGCGGAGCGACCGGCAGGGGGAAGCGGGGGGTCAGCGCTTGGGGGGCTTGGCTGCCTTCACCTTCTTGACCATGGCCCGGACGCGTTGGAGGGCTTGTTCGGCCTCGGAGTCGAAGGGGTTGTCGTGGACCATGTAGGTCCACGTCGAGGTGGGGCGGTTGAGGCCCGCGCCCGCGAGGTCCGCGCCGGAGTCGGTGATGGGGACGGTGTCGAGGGATTCGGCGGCCAGGTCCCCGATCTCCTTCATGATGCCCTTGAACTCCCCGATGGCGACGCGGTGGAACTCGTCGATCGGGGTTTCCCTGGCCAGGGCGCGCAGGTGGATGGTCTCGCGGACGTCGGAGAGGAAGGCCAGGTGCTGGGACCAGCGCTGGTCGAGGTGGAAGAGCAGGATCTGGCGGGCGGCGGTGGCCATGACCTCCTCGGAGTGCTCCTCGACCAGGTCCTTCCAGCGGTCGGGGGAGCGCTCGGCGAGCTGGCGGGCGGCCAGGTCGGTGCGCAGGACGTCGTCGCGGAAGGCCAGGACGAGGTCGCGCTGGCGCTCGACGAGGCGGGTGTAGCGCCAGGTGTTGCGGTGGATGTCGAGGTGGACGCCCTCGGCGACCTTCTGGGCGTGCTCGACGTAGCGGGCGGAGGTGACGTCGTCGAGCCTGCCGTCCTCGCCGGGGATGGAGCCCGGCTCGGCCTCCGGGGCGTACTGCACGACCAGTTCGTCCTCCAGGCTGCAGAAGACCACCGAGCCGCCGGGGTCGCCCTGGCGGCCGGAGCGGCCGCGCAGCTGCGAGTCGAGCCTGCTGCTCGGGTAGTGGCCGCAGCCGATGACGAACAGGCCGCCCAGGGCCGCCACCTTGTCGTGGTCGGCGTCGGAGCCCGCCGCGCCGCCGAGCCGGATGTCGGTGCCGCGCCCGGCCATCTGGGTCGAGACCGTCACCGCCGCGTGCGCGCCCGCGTCGGAGACGATCGCGGCCTCCTCGGCGTCGTTCTTGGCGTTGAGCACCACGGCCTCCACGCCCGCCTCGGCCAGCAGCGAGGCGATCCGCTCGGACTCGGCCACGTCCAGGGTGCCGACCAGGATCGGCTGGCCGGTCTCGTGCCGCGCCACGATCTCCTCGATCAGCGCGGCCTCCTTGTGCTCGACGGTGTCGAACACGGAGTCCTTCTCGTCGACCCGCACGCAGGGCTTGTTCGGCGGGATCACCGCGACCTTGAGCTCGTAGAACTCGCGCAGCTGCTCCGCGACGGCCTGCGCGGTGCCGGTCATCCCGCACACCCGCTGGTACCGGTTGATCAGCCCCTGCACCGACAGCGAGTCCAGCACCTCGCCGGACTCGGTGGGCTTGAGCCGCTCCTTGGCCTCCACCGCCGCCTGCAGCCCGTCCGGCCAGCGCTGGAGCAGCGCGATCCGGCCGCGGGAGGTGTTGATCAGGTGCACCTTGCCGTCGCGGACGATGTAGTCGACGTCCCTGGTCAGCAGGGCGTGGGCGTGCAGGGCGGCGTTCACCGCGGCCAGCCGGTCGGAGTGGTCGCCGGAGTACAGGTCGATGTCGCCGAGCGCCTTCTCCACGACCTTCGCGCCGCGGCCGGTCAGCCAGGCGTTGCGGTTGTCCTCGTCGCGCTCGTAGTGCTGGCCGGGGCGCAGGGTCCGCACGATCGCGGCGACCTCGGGGTCGGCCTGGGCGTCGTCGGTGGAGCCCGCCATCACCAGCGGCACCCTGGCCTCGTCGACCAGCACCGAGTCGGCCTCGTCCACCAGCGCCACGTCCGGCTCCCGGTGCACCAGGTCGGCCACCGAGGTGCACAGCCGGTCGCGCAGGACGTCGAAGCCGATCTCGCTGACCGCGCCGTAGGTGACGTCGCAGGCGTAGGCGGCCCGCCGGTCCTCCTGCGAGGACTCCTGGTCCACCCACCCCACGGACACGCCCAGCAGCTCGTACACCCCGCGCATCCACTCCGCGTCGCGGCGCGCCAGGTAGTCGTTGACCGACATGACGTGCACCGAGCGGCCCTGCAGGGCGTACCCGGCGGCGGCCAGCGCGCCCGCGAGGGTCTTGCCCTCACCGGTGCCCATCTCCACCACGCGCCCGGCCAGCAGCTCCGCCGCCCCGACCAGCTGCATGTCGTAGGGCCGCTGGTCCAGCGCGCGGCGGGCGGCCTCGCGGCCCAGCGCGCACAGCTCGACCAGCGCCTGGGAGTCCAGCGAGGCCTTGCCCGCGACCTTCTCCCGCAGCGCGGCGGCGGCCTCGGTCAGCTCGGCGTCCGAGAGCGCCTCGACCTTCTCCTCCCGCCACCGCACCGAGGCCAGGACGTCCTTGTACCTCTTGAGGTCGACCGTCGACGGCCGCTCCAGCAGGCGCTGGAACCCGCCCTTGACCCTGGTCAGCAACGCAGCCACGACTCCGGCCACCCCTTCGCTCCGTCGAACAGTGACGCAATTCTCGACCCTGGTGTCCAACGTTGGACCACGCCGGGTGAGTTCCGCATCTGGATGGCAGTATCGGGCGCGTGCACCGCCGGACACCCGCCCTCCTCGCCGCCGCCCTGCTCCTGGCCGGGTGCACCACCACCGCGGGGACCCCGGTCGCCCAGACCGAGCGGCGCGGGCCCACCGGCGCGGTGCCGCAGGGGCTGGAGAGGTTCTACGGGCAGTCGCTGACCTGGGAGGACTGCGCCGGCTACGCCGAGACCGACGACGACCGCAAGACCATCACCGCCGACGGCATGCGCTGCGCCCACCTCACCGTGCCGCTGGACTACACCAAGCCCGGCGGCGACACGATCACCATCGGCGTGCTGCGCAAGCAGGCCACCCGGCCGCAGGACCGGATCGGCTCGCTGGTCATCAACCCCGGCGGCCCGGGCGCGGCGGGGCTGAGCACGGCGGCGCGGCTGTCGTCGGAGGCCGGGCTCAACGAGCGGTTCGACTTCGTCGGGTTCGACCCGCGCGGCGTCGGCTCCAGCGACCCGGTCATCACCTGCCTGACCGACCGCGAGCGCGACGAGGAGCGCGCCGAGGACGACGAGGTGGACACCTCCGCCGCCGGTGTCGCCAAGCAGAACGAGGAGAACAAGGACTTCGCCGCCAAGTGCGCCCAGCGCACCGGCAAGGGCGCGGCGATGCTGGCCAACGTCGGCACCCGCGACGTGGTCAAGGACATCGACGTGCTGCGCTCGGCCCTGGGCGACGAGAAGCTGACCTACCTGGGCTTCTCCTACGGCACCCGGATCGGCACCACCTACGCCGAGACCTTCCCGGCCAACGTGCGCGCCATGGTCCTCGACGGCGCCCTGGACCCCTCGCAGGACGTGGTGGACGAGCTGGTCGCCCAGGGCCAGGGCTTCCAGAAGGCGTTCACCGACTTCGTCGGCTGGTGCGTGCAGCGCCAGGACTGCTCGCTGGGCCGCGACGCCTCCCAGGCCCAGGCCGCCTTCCAGGCCCTCGTGCGCCCGCTGGAGACCCGCCCGGTGACCCTGGCCGACGGCCGCAAGCTCTCCTACGGCGACGCCACCACCGGGGTCGTGCAGGCGCTGTACTCCGAGCAGCTGTGGGAACCGCTGAACACCGGCCTCAACGAGCTCAAGCAGAACCAGGGCCGCTACCTGATGCTGCTGGCCGACGCCTACGAGGAGCGCGACCAGACCACCGGCGAGTACTCCAGCACCCAGGACGCCTTCACCGCCATCCGCTGCGTCGACGACCCCCGCGTCACCGACCCGGCCGTCGTCCTGCAGGCCCAGACCCGCTACAAGCAGGCCGCCCCCTTCCTCGACGACGGCAACCCGCCCTCCGCCGCCCTCGACGCCTGCGCCTTCTGGCCCGTCCCCAACACCGGCGAACCCCACCTCCCCCAGGTCCAAGGCCTCCCTCCGACCCTGGTCATCTCCACCACCGGCGACCCCGCCACCCCCTACGAAGCGGGCGTCAACCTCGCCAAGGCCCTCGGCGGCGGCCTCCTCACCTACGAAGCCACCCAGCACACCGCCTTCCTCCAGGGCGACTCCTGCGTCGACGACGCGGGCAAGGCCTACCTGGAGGACCTCACCCTCCCCGCCGCGGGCAAGCGCTGCTCCTCCTGACCAGCGTTCCCCGAACCCACCCCGCGTCCCCGCCTGGTCTGCCTGTTCCTGGAACGGCGTGCGCTGGGCACCCACAACGCGGCGGCGTGTGGGAAACGCGAGTGGGGGGTGCGGCGACTGGCAAGTAGGTTCATCTGGCTGGGGGGTCTTCATGCGGCGCGCGCTCGTCCTCGTCCTGCTCGCCGTCCTGGGGGTGAGCGGCTGCACGGCCGTCGTCCCGGGGACGGCCGAGCCCGGGAAGATCGAGGTGAAGGGGCCCAAGGGGCCGGTGCCCGCCGGGCTGGAGGCGTTCTACGGGCAGGCGCTGGTGTGGCGGGACTGCAAGGCGCTGGGGCGCAGCGCGGCGGCGAAGGCGTCGTTCGGACGGCGCGGGACCGAGTGCGCGATGGTCGAGGTGCCGTTGGACTACGCCGAGCCGGGGGCGCGGGCGATCTCGCTCGGGGTGCTGCGGGTGAGGGCGAGCGGGGAGCACGGGCGCATCGGGTCGCTGGTGATCAACCCGGGTGGGCCGGGGCAGTCGGGGATGGTGGCGGCGGCGATGTTGAGCAGCAGGCTCAGCGACAGCCCGCTGCGGCAGTCGTTCGACCTGGTGGGGTTCGACCCGCGCGGGGTCGGCATCAGCGAGCCGCGGATCACCTGCCTGACCTCGGCGGAGCAGGAGGCGGTCCGGCAGGTCGACGCCTCGACGGTGGAACTGCGGGAGGCGCAGGCGGCGGACTTCGCGGGCAAGTGCGCCGAGCGGACCGGGACCCGGGAGCTGGCCAACATCGGCACCCGCGACGTCGCCAGGGACATGGACGTGCTGCGGTCGGCGCTCGGCGACGACCAGCTCACCTACCTGGGCTACTCCTACGGCACCCGGCTCGGCACCGCCTACGCCGAGGCGTTCCCGCGCAACGTGCGGGCCATGGTGCTCGACGGCGCGGTCGACCCCGAGGCTTCCCTGGTCGACGGGGTGGTGCTCCAGTACAAGGCGTTCGACGCCGCGCTGGACCGCTACCTCGACTGGTGCACCGACCAGTGCGCGGTCAGCACCCGCGACGACCTCAAGCAGCTCGTCGACGACCTGCGGCAGGACCCGGTGGACGTCGGCGGGCGCCGGGTGCTGCCCGAGGACGTCATCACCGCCATCGTCGCCGCCCTGTACTCCGAAGACGCCTGGCCGGTGCTGGAGAGCGCGCTGGACGCGCTGAGCGCGGGCGACGCCACCGAGGTCATGGGCCTGTCCGACACCTACCAGGGCCGCGGTCAGGACGGCGAGTACGACGGCGCCTCCACCGCCCTGACCGCCATCCGCTGCGTCGACGACCCGCCGGTGCGCGACCGCGCGCGGCTCGCCCCGGTGGTCGACCAGGTCAAGGGCACCTTCCTGGCCTACGCCCAACCCCCGCTGCCCAGCCTGGACGCGTGCGCGTTCTGGCCGGTGCCCAACACCAGCACCCCGCACAAGCCCAACACCCCCGGGCTCGTCACCCCGGTCGTCATCTCCACCACCGGCGACCCGGCCACCCCCTACCAGGCGGGCGTGCAGCTCGCGGAGGACCTCGGCGGCGTGCTGGTCAGCTTCCAGGGCAACCAGCACACCGCCTACCTGCAGGGCGACCCGTGCGTCGACCAGGTGGGCGACGACTACCTGATCCAGGCGAAGGTGCCGACGACCTGGCTCACCTGCTAGGGCAGGCCGCAGGCGTGCGCTGGAAGGCGTGCGCCTCCACCCGGTCGAGGTAGCCGAGGGTGCGGTACCAGCCGCGCGGCCACCCGGTCGCCTCCGCCACCAGGAACCGCACGTCGTCGCCCGCCGAGCGGGCCAGGGCCTCGGCCAGCAGCGCCCGGGCGTGCCCGCGGCCGCGGTGCGCCGGGTGGGTGATCAGGTTCTCGAACTGGGCCACCCCGTCGCGCCGGTACAGCTCGCCGCGCGCCACCACCCGGCCCGCGGGGGTGCGCACGCCCAGGAAGGCCACCTCGGCGCCGCGCCCGGCCAGCAGCGACCGGTCGGCCAGCTGCTCGATGTCGGCCTCCGGGTCGTCGGGGAAGTCCGCGCGCCAGTCGGCCAGGAGCGAGGGGCGCAGCTCGGCGAAGGTCAGCGCCTCCACCCTCGCCCGGTCGCCGTGGACCGGCCCACCGCCGTGCACCATCGTCACCAGCCGCTCGTGGGTGCCGTACCCGGCGGCGGCGAACGCGGGCGCCGCCCGCTCGCCCTCGGCCGCGTCGAGGTAGGTGACGAGCCGGTGGCGGCACCCGGCGCCGCCGAGCACGAGGTCCGCGGTGGCGATGGCGGTCTCGGCGTCCACCGGCGCGGTCACCACGAGCCGGTTGTGCGCCCAGGACACCGGGAAGTCGTGCTGGAGCAGCGCGTACCCCCACGGCAGGTCGACCACCTCGGTGGCCTGGGCGCGGGCGAACTCGCGCTCGAACCGGGCGACGCGCCCCAGGGCGCCGTCCACGCCTACGCCGCGGCGGGCACGGGCCCGTCCTGTGCCCGCTCGCGCACCACCACCGCCAGCGACAGCAGCGCGCCCGCCGCGCACACCACCGCCGTGATCAGGAAGATCTCGGTGTACTGGGTGAGCAGCGCGCCTTCCAGCGCCGACTGGTACTCCCGCAGCTCGCGCTCGGCGGTGGCCGGGTCCTTGCCGAACGGGAACGGCGTCACCAGGCCCGCGGTGAGCGAGTGGAACCGGTGCAGGCCCCACGCCGACAGCGCGGCGAGCCCGACGAGCATGCCGGTCATCCGCGCCACGACCACACCCGCGGACGCCACGCCGTGCCGCTCGGAGGGCACCGCCTTGAGCACCGCCGCCGACAGCGGCGCGATCACCAGCCCGAGGCCCAGCCCCGCCACCACCAGGTCGGTGTCGACGTGCGACAACCCCGGGAACCAGCCCGCGGCCAGCGGGTCCTTGGGCCAGGTCGACATCAGCAGGTAGCCCGCGGCGGCGATCGCCATGCCCGCCAGCGACACCACGCGCTCCCCGACCCGGTTGGCCAGCCACCCGCCCGCCAGCGCCCCGACCGGCAGCGCCACGAGGAACCGCAGCAGCAGGAACACCCCGCCCTGGTCGTCGCGCCCGAGCAGGGTCTGCGCGAACAGGTCGACGTCCACCAGGGTCACCATCAGCGCGGCGCCCGCGGTCACCGAGACGCCCAGGGCCGCCAGGAACGGCCGCAGCTGCACCCCGGCGGGGTCGATCAACCGCGTCTTGGCCCTGCTCTCCCACACCAGGAACAACGCGAACGCGACCCCGGCGCCGATCAGCGCGGGCACCCCCCAGCTCGGCAGCACGGCGTTGCGCGGGTCCGGGTTGTAGAGGCCCACCACCGCCAGCGCGAGCGCCACCGCCAGCAGCAGCCCGCCGCCCACGTCCACCTTCGTGCCCGACTTCTCCGCCTTCGGCACGCTCACGTGCACCGCGACCATGGCGAGCACGGCCAGCGGGACGTTCACCCAGAACACCCCGCGCCAGTCGGTGACGGCCGCGATCGCGACCCCGTAGAGCGGCCCGAGCACGCTGCCCAGCTCCTGCGCCCCGCCCACGGCGCCGAGCACCGTCGCCCGGTCGCGGCTGGCCCACAGGTCCGCGGCCAGCGCGAGGGTCACCGGCAGCAGCGCGCCGCTGGCCACCCCCTGCACCACCCGCCCGGCGACGAGCACGCCCAGGTCGGCGGCCAGCGCGGTGACCACCGACCCGACCAGGAACCCGGCCAGGCACACCTGCAGCAGCGCCTTGCGGCCGAACCGGTCCGAGGCCTGCCCCAGCAGCGGCATCGCCGCGATGTAGCCGAGCAGGTACCCGGTCACGATGGGCGTGACCTGCTCCAACCGGTTCACCGGGATCTGCAGGCTCTGCATGATCTGCCGCAGCAGGCTGACCACCACGTAGGTGTCCAGCGCGCCGAGCAGGACCGCCAGGCCCCCGGCCCCGATCGCGATGCGCCGCCGCCGCCCCATCAGTTGGGCGCGCTGATCGTGACGGGCTTGCCGACGTCGCTGATCCGCAGGTCCACAGTGGCGGTCTGGTCGCCCTGGGGCACCTGCACCTGCGCCTTCGTCGGCCGCTTCGACGACGGGTCCACCCACACGTCCAGCTCGACGTCCTGGTTCACCCCGGGCACCACGTCGGTGATGGCGTCCTTGGCCACCCGCCCGTGCACCTTGTACCCGTCGTCGTCCTGCCCGGTGGTCCTCGGGTCCTGCACGCTGTCGAGCACCTTGGCCACCCCGCCCTCCGGGTCGAGGATCGCGGTCGGGTCGTAGATGCTGGTCACCAGCCCCGCCGACAGCTTCTGGTACCCGCCGGTCGGCCCCTGCAGGTACAGGTCGTCCTTGGTCAGGACGAACTTCCCCTCGATCAGCTGCCCGAACGCGGTCAGCTTCACCGACCCCTGGGCCCCCTGCTCCCGGTTGATGTCCCCCTCGGCGTTCTGCACCGGGATCCCCGAGATCGACCCGTTCACCTGGATGCTGAAGTGCGCCGTCTCGATCTTCCGGGTCTCCTGCGCCGCCCCGCTGAGCAACGCCTTCCCGTCCGGCAACCCCGCCCCGCCCGCGGGCGCGTCCCCCTCCGAGGTGCACCCGCCCGCCACGACGGCCAGAGCGCACACCCCCACCAACAACCTCAGCCGCATCGCCATGCGCGCGATGGTAGGGCGTCTCCCCTGAGACCCGCCCGACCTCATCACCATTGCGCACCTGATGAGCGCTCCCCCACCCGAAAGTGCGCCCCACCCCCCAAAGCAGCGCCGGGGGATGTCTCGAACCCCGACACGAGACCAGGGCGAGGTGGCTACGATTTGGCGCAGGGGTGATCCGGGGGGAGACCTGACATGAGCACGGGGGATGCAGCACGCCTGACCGCCATAGGCGCATCGGTGAACGCCTTCGCGCAGTCGGCAGCGGCAGGCCACTTCGCAGTCAATGAAACAGGCGGCCAAGCCCTGCTGTCCGCCATCCGCCGGTTGGCTGGCTGGATCGAGGAGCAACGCGCCTCGCTCGTGCGGTTGGAGCAAGAACCGCTGCTCGGGGGGAGCAACTCAGCCAAGGTGATGAGGCCTTATGTTCAGCAGGTGGCCTCGGACCCGCAGGGCTTCGTCACTCAGCTGATGGCGCTCTACGACTCGCTGGGCAAGGCCGACAAAGCGATCTGCTCCGCGATGGCCAACTACCACGATGTCGACAACACGATGGCGAGCCGCTTGGGCTCGGAGGAGGGCTTGTGAGGGCCGGGCGATTGCTGGTCGTGTCCGTGGTGGCTGTCACGGCTGGGTGTTCGACCGCCACCCCCGGGCAGCCGGTGCCGCAGGAGGTTGGGGCGGCGCCGAGCGCGTCTGGGAGCGCTCCGGTCGACCTGGCCGACCTCGACCCCTGCGGGCTGCTCACCGAGTCGGCCCGCGCGGAACTCGACGCCGCGCCGGGCAAGCGTGCTCGCGATCTGCCGTCTTCCACTGGTTGCCAGTGGAAGGTCAACCCAGGGGCGGCCATCTCCGAGAGCTACACCGTCGACGTCGCCATCTATCCCGAGCTGGGCACGGACCGGATCACCTCGACCGGGGCCAAGACACCCATGTCGGTGAACTCCCGGCCCGCGGTCCGCTTCCTCGGCGCCGGGGGCAGCGTCTGCGTCATCTCCTTAGAGGTCAGCGCCACCTCTCGCGTCGACGTCAGCGCCAACGGTGCGGGCACGAACGACGGGGCGCTGCTGTGCCCGCGGGCGGAGACGGCGGCGGAGTTGATCGAGCCGGAACTGCCGCCCGCGAGCTGAGAGGGATTCTGATGGGAGCGCGTACCGCGTTCGTGGCGCTAGCCCCGGTGGTTCTTGCAGCGGGGTGCACCAGCGGTGTTGCTGGTCAGGCGGTGCCGCGGGCGGTGGGGGCAGTCCCGGGTGCGTCTGAGAGCGCGCCGGTCGACTTGTCCGACCTCAACCCGTGCGACTTGCTCACCGGTGCGGCACGTTCCGCCCTCAACGCCGCGCCGGGCAAGCGCGCTCGCGACCTGCCCTCCTCCACGGGGTGCCAGTGGAAGATCAACCCTGGTGCGCCCATCGCTGAGAGCTACACCCTGGGTATCGCCATCTATCCCGAGCTGGGGACCGGTCGGATCAACTCGACCGGGGCGAAGACGCCCACGTCGGTGAACTCGCGCCCGGCGGTCCAGTACCTGGGTGCCGCGAACAGCGTGTGCGTCATTTCCCTTGAGGTCACGGCCGCCTCTCGGGTTGATGTCACCGCGAACCGTGCGGGCAGTGGTGGCTCGGAGGTGTGCCCGCAGGCGAAGGCGGCGGCGGAGTTGGTCGAGCCGGAACTGCCGCCCGAGGGCTGAGGAAGATCCTGATGAAAGCGCGACTAGCGCTAGTTGCCTCCGCGTTGATGGTCCTTGTCGCGGCATGCACCAGTGAAGCTGCTGGTCAGCCGGTGCCGCAGGGGACAAGCGGCCAGCGCCCGCCGACGTCCGTCGGGCCCGGCAGCCCTGACTTGGCCGACCTCAACCCCTGCGACCTTGTGACCGACGCGATCAGCACCGAACTCGGCACCGGCCCCGCCGAGCGCGCCCGCGACCTCAAGTACTCGACGGGCTGCCGCTGGAGGGTCACCAAGGACACCTCCGCCACCAGCTACACCCTCGGCGTGGCCATCTACCCCGAGTTGGGCACCGACCAGATCAACGCCACGGGGGCGAAGACACCGATGTCGGTGAACTCGCGCCCGGCGGTCCAGTACCTCGGTGCCGCGAACAGCGTGTGCGTCATCTCCCTGGAGGTCACCGCCACCTCCCGTGTCGATGTCACCGCGAACCGCGCTGGCAGTGACGGCTCCGAGGTGTGCCCGCAGGCGAAGGCGGCGGCGGAGTTGATCGAGCCGGAACTGCCGCCCAAGGGCTGAGGAAGATCCTGATGAGAGCGCGCCAAGCGCTGGTTGCCTCCGCGCTGATGGTCCTCGCAGCGGCATGCACCAGCGGCGAGGCTGGGCAGCCGGTGCCGGGGGAGGTTGGGGCGGCGCCGAGCGCGTCTGGGAGCGCTCCGGTCGACCTGGTTGATCTCGACCCCTGTGCGCTGGTCACGCCCTCGATCAGGTCGCGGCTGGGGGTCAGGGGGGAGGCGGATGAGGGTGGGACTGCATCGGCGCGGTCGTGCCAGTGGACGGTGGAGCGGGGGAGTGCGCGGGACAGCTACGTCCTCGGGGTGGCGGTCTTCCCGACGCTGGGGTTGGACGAGGTGAGCGCGTCGGGCGGGGTGGCCGATGTCGAGATCGGGGGGAGGCGGGCGCTGCGGTCGCTGCGGCTCAACGGGACGGTGTGCGCCATCTCCCTTGAACTCACGGCGACCTCGCGGGTCGACGTGCAGGCCAACAGCGCGACCCAGCGCGACGGGGCGCTGCTGTGCCCGCGGGCGGAGGAGGCCGCTGGGTTGATCGAGGCGGAGCTGCCCTAGCCCGGCTGGAAGGTCTTGCGGTAGGCCAGCGGTGACACCCCGATCGACGTGCGGAGGTGTTGGCGGAGGGAGGCGGCGGTGCCCAGGCCCGCGGCGGTGGCGACGCGGTCGACGGGCCAGTCGGTGGTCTCCAGCAGGTGGCGGGCGTGGTGGAGGCGTTGTTGGAGGAGCCAGGCGCCGGGGGACAGGCCGGTCTCGGCGCGGAAGCGGCGGGAGAAGGTGCGCACGCTCATGGCGGCGTGGGTGGCGAGGGTGGCCAGTTCGAGGGGGTGGTCGAGGCGCTGGAGGGCCCAGTGGCGGGTGGCGGAGGTGCCGCCGCCGGGGGTGGGGAGGGGGCGGTCGATGAACTGGGACTGGCCGCCCTCGCGGTGGGGTGGGACGACGCAGTGGCGGGCGGCCCGGTTGGCGGCTTCGGCGCCGACGTCGCGGCGGACCAGGTGCAGGCACAGGTCGACGCCCGCGCCGAGGCCCGCTGAGGTGAGCACGTCGCCCTCGTCGACGAAGAGCACGGACGGGTCGAGCGAGACCCGGGGGTAGAGGGCGCGGAAGTCGTCGGTGTAGCGCCAGTGGGTCGTGGCTCGGCGGCCGTCGAGGATGCCCGCGGCGGCGAGGACGAAGGCGCCGGTGCAGATGGACACCATGCGGGTGCCGGGGCGGACCAGGGCGAGCGCGGCGGCGAGGTCGGGGGGCAGGGTGCCCTCGCGGCGGGGTCCGGGGCACAGGGTGCCGGGGACGATGACGGTGTCGGCGGTGGCCAGCGCCTCCGGGCCGTGGTCGAGCAGGGCGGTGAAGCCGCTGGTCATCCGCACCGGCCGCGCGTCGACGCCGCAGACCAGGACCTCGTAGTGGGGGGAGCCGTCGGCGGCCACCGCCGAGCGGAAGATCTGCGGCGGGATGGCCAGGTCGTAGCCGACCGCCTCGTCGACGGCCAGGACGACCACGCGGTGCACCATGGCCGGATCCTTGCACATGTTGGCGCTCCGGCCACTTCCCGAGCCCGCCCGCGTCGCGCAAGCTCTGCTGCGTGACGCAACTCCAGAGCACCCGGGCGGCGAACCGCTGGCCGTGGTTCGTCGCCGCCGTCGCGTTCGTGGCGCTGGTGGGCGCGGCCGGGTTCCGGGCCGCGCCCAGCGTGCTGATCGAGCCGCTGCACGCCGAGTTCGGCTGGTCGACCAGCACCATCTCGGCGGCGGTGTCGGTCAACCTCGTCCTCTACGGGCTGATCTCGCCGTTCGCCGCGGCGCTGATGGAGCGCTTCGGGATGCGCCGGGTGGTGGCCTGCGCGCTGCTGCTGGTGTCGGCGGGCAGCGGGCTCACCGTCTTCATGGACGCCAGCTGGCAGCTGCTGCTGCTCTGGGGCGTGTGCGTGGGCGTCGGCACCGGGAGCATGGCGCTGACGTTCGTGGCCACGGTCACCAACCGCTGGTTCGTGCGGCACCAGGGCCTCGTCAGCGGTGTGCTCACCGCCGCGGGTGCCGCGGGCCAGCTGGTGTTCCTGCCCGTCATCGCCGCCCTGGCCGAGGACCACGGCTGGCGCCCGGCGTCGCTGTCGGTGTCGTTCGCCGCGCTGGCCGTGGTGCCGCTGGTGGTCATCGCCCTGCGCGACCGGCCCGAGGACGTGGGCACCACCGCGCTCGGGGCCACCCCCGAGGACGCCCCGCCGCCCGCCGCGCACCCCGGGCGGGCCGCCACCCGGGCCGTCACCGTGCTGCGCCAGGCCGTGCGCGTGCCGACGTTCTGGCTGCTCGCGGGCGGGTTCGCCATCTGCGGCGCGTCCACCAACGGGCTCATCGGCACCCACTTCGTGCCGGCCGCCCACGAGCACGGCATGCCCGTCACCACCGCTGCGGGTCTGCTCGCCCTGGTCGGCCTGTTCGACGTCGTGGGCACGGTCCTGTCCGGCTGGCTCACCGACCGCGTCGACCCGCGCTACCTGCTCGGCGCCTACTACACCCTGCGCGGCGCCTCGCTCATCGTGCTGCCCAGCCTGTTCGCGCCCACCACCGAGCCGCCGATGTGGGCGTTCATCGTCTTCTACGGGCTGGACTGGGTCGCCACGGTGCCGCCCACGGTCGCCCTGACCCGCCGGGTCTTCGGCGCCGACGGCCCGATCGTGTTCGGCTGGGTGTTCGCCGCGCACCAGGTGGGCGCCGCGGTGGCGGCCACCGGCGCCGGGTTCATCCACGACCACCACGGCGGCTACGGCCCCGCCTGGTACACCGCCGGGGCGCTGTGCGCGGTGGCGGCGGTGATGTCGCTGCGGATCGGGTCACAGCGGCGGGCCGCGGCAGCGCCCGGCTTGTCCTGACAATTACGCTGCGGGCATGGATCGCCAGCAAGAGTTCGTCCTGCGCACGCTCGAGGAGCGCGACATCCGGTTCGTCCGGTTGTGGTTCACCGACGTGCTCGGCTTCCTCAAGTCCGTCGCCGTGGCACCGGCGGAGCTGGAGGGGGCCTTCGCCGAGGGCATCGGCTTCGACGGCTCGGCGATCGAGGGCTTCTCCCGGGTGTACGAGTCGGACATGGTCGCCAAGCCCGACCCGGCCACCTTCCAGGTCCTGCCCTGGGAGACCCCGGAGGGCGAGCCGTACTCGGCGCGGATGTTCTGCGACATCGCCATGCCCGACGGCTCGCCGTCGTGGGCCGACCCCCGGCACGTGCTGCGCCGGGCGCTGTCGAAGGCCAGCGAGGCCGGGTTCACCTGCTACGTGCACCCGGAGATCGAGTTCTTCCTGCTCAAGAACCTGCCGGTGGACGGGACCGAGCCCGAGCCCGCGGACAACGGCGGCTACTTCGACCAGGCCTCGCACGCCGACGCGGTGCACTTCCGCCGCCACGCCATCGAGACCCTGGAGGCGATGGGCATCTCGGTGGAGTTCAGCCACCACGAGAACGCCCCCGGCCAGCAGGAGATCGACCTGCGCTACGCCGACGCGCTCACCATGGCCGACAACGTGATGACCTTCCGGTACGTGGTCAAGGAGGTCGCGCTCACCCAGGGCGTGCACGCCTCGTTCATGCCCAAGCCGTTCGCCGACCAGCCCGGCTCGGGCATGCACACCCACCTGAGCCTGTTCGAGGGCGACCAGAACGCCTTCTACAACAGCGCCGACCCCTACGAGCTCTCCGACACCGGCAAGGCGTTCGTGGCGGGCCTGCTGCGCCACGCCAGGGAGATCTCCGCGGTGACGAACCAGTGGGTGAACTCCTACAAGCGGCTCATCGTCGGCGGCGAGGCCCCCACCGCGGTGTGCTGGGGCCACGCCAACCGCTCCGCCCTGGTCCGGGTGCCCAACTACTCGCCGAACAAGTCCTCCTCCCGGCGGGTGGAGATCCGCTCGCTGGACTCGGCGTGCAACCCGTACCTGGCCTACTCGGTGATCCTGGCCGCGGGCCTCAAGGGCGTGGCCGAGGGCTACCCGCTGCCGCCCGCGGCCGAGGACGACGTGTGGTCGCTGTCGGACCGCGAGCGCCGCGCCGCCGGGTACGCCAACCTGCCGCAGAACCTGGGCGAGGCGCTGGCGGAGATGGAGAACTCCGAGCTGCTCGCGGAGACCCTCGGCGAGCACGTCTACGACTACTTCCTGCGCAACAAGCGCACGGAGTGGGACGCCTACCGCCGCAGCGTCACCCCCTACGAGCTGCGGACGCTGCTGCCCGTCCTGTGAACTCCGGGCGACGGGCGGGGCTCAGGCGTCGCGCTCGGGCGGGGTGACCGGTTAGGTTGGCCGGGTGCCAGACGCCGTCGAGCCCGGTGCGGTGACCGCCTGCACGGTGGTGCACCGCGCCGACCTGCCCGCCGCCCGGGAGACCGCCCGGACGTTCCGCGCGCAGCACCCGGGCGCCGCGTTCGTGACCCTGCTGGTCGACGCCGAGGACCCGGACGCGCTCAGCCCCGCCGACCTCGGCGTCGGCCCGGGGGAGCTGGCCGCGCTGGCCACCGGGCACACCGCCGAGGAGGCCTGCGCGGCGCTGCGGCCCCGCCTGCTGGAGCAGCTGCTCGACCAGGGCGCGCGCGCCGTGCTCTACCTGGCCCCCCGGGTGCGCGTGCACGCCCCGCTGGTGCGCGTGGTCGACGCCCTGGCCGACGCCGCCGTGGTGCTGGTGCCCAAGGTGCTGCGCCCGCTGCCCTCCGACGGCCTGCGCCCCACCCCCGCCGACCTGCTGGCCGCGGGCGTCTACGACGACGGCCTGCTGGCGGTGGCCCCCGGCGCCGAGCAGTTCCTCCAGGCCTGGGCCGAGGCGTGCCTGGCCGACCCCGGCCGGGCCAGCGCCTTCCTCGACAGCGCCCCCGCCCTGGTCGACCACCGCGTCCTGCGCGACCCCGGGCTCGCGGTGTCGCGGTGGAACGCCGGGCAGCGCCCCCTCGGCCGCGACGCCGACGGCAACCTGACCGCGGGCGGCGCCCCGCTGCGCACCCTCGACCTCACCGGCTTCGACCAGCGCAAACCGTGGCTGCTCACCGCCGCCTACGCCGAGCACCCCCGGGTCCTGCTCTCCGAGCACCCGCTGCTCAACCAGCTGTGCGCCGAGTACGCCGAGGACGGCGACCCGCCCCCGGCCACCACCCGCTTCGGCTGCCTGCCCGACGGCACCACCTTCCCGCCGTCGCTGCGCGCGGCCTACCGCGCCGAGCGCCCGCCCGCCGCCGGGGTCGACGCCGCCGCCTTCCTGCGCTGGGCCTGCGCCTGCCCGGCCGACCAGCCCGACGCGACCCGCTGGGCGCTGGCCCTGTGGACCGACGACCCGGACCTGCGCGAGCGCTTCCCCGAGCCGTTCGGCGCCGACGCCACCGCCTACCGCGACTGGTGCGCCGCCGACGGCGTGCTCACCGGGCGCCTGCACCAGCGGGCCGTGCCCGGCCAGGCCGCCGACGTCGCGCTCATCGACCAGATCGGGGTGTCGGTGGTGGGCACCGGCCCGCTGGCCGACCGGCTCCGGCTCGCCGCCGCGGCCTCCGGCCTGCCCACCTCCGACGACCCGGTGTACCCGGTGGTGCTGGCCACCGACGGGGTGGCGGGCATCCCCCGGCAGCGGCACGTGGTGGTGGTGCGCGAGGAGTACGGGCCGGTGCCCGTCCGCGCCGACGAGCGCTGGCTGGTCTGGCCCGCCACCTCGCCCGCCCCCGATGGGGTGGCCACGCACACCGTCCCGCTCCCGGTGGCCGACCCCGGCGCCCGCGACGACCTGGCCCGCGACGAGGCCCGCGCGCACCTGGGCCTGGGCGCCGAACCCGCCTTCGTCGCCCTGGCCGACCAGGCCGATGACGTGCTGGCCGCCTTCCGCGCGGCCTTCCCCACCCGCGACGACGTGCGCCTGCTGCTGCTGGTGCCCGACGCGCTGGCGCGCACCGAGGCCGCCGAGCGCCTGCGGCTGTCGGTCGCGCACGAGCCGCGGGTGCGGCTGGTCACCGAGGAGGGCGCGTTCGCCCGCGCCGCCGACGCCGCGACCTGGGCCGTCTCGCTGCACCAGCCCGGGGACCCGCACACCGCCCGGGTGAACCGCTGGCTCACCGGGCTGTCCCTGCGCGGGGTGCCGCTGATCACCGTCGGCGGCGGCACGGCCGCCGAGCTGCTGCACGGCGACGGCTGCGTGGTGCTCCCGGTGGACGAGTTCGCCGCCGACACCATGGTCGCCGGGGCCGTCCGCGACCTCGCCGACGACCACGTCACCGCCGACAAGCTCGGCCAGGCCGCCCGCGCCCACCTGCTCGACGCGCTGGCCCCCGCCGCCACCGGCGAGGTGGTGCGCCGCCGCGTCGAGCTGGCCTACCGCAGCTGGCGGGCCGGCCGGGCGCTGGCCACCGCCGCCGAGGACGACCCGCTGCGCGCGCTGCGGGCCGCCCGGCACGCCCTGCACCGGCGCCCGGACACCGAGGCCGGGTACAAGATCCCGATGGCGCCGCAGCTGCGCCGCGCGGTGCTGCGGGTGCTCGCGCACTACGACTCGCACCTGACCTCGGTGCTTGGCTCGCTGGTCGACGGCATCGAGCGCACCGCGGTCGAGCTGGTCGAGCGCCAGGAGCGGTTCGCCGCTCCCGACTCCGACCTGCTGCGCGCCGACCTCGACCTGGTGGTCGACCGGACCTCCGCGCTGGGGCGGCAGGTGTCGGCGGTGCACGACGAGGTGCTGCGGCTCAAGACCGCCGGGGTGGGCCCGCTGCCCCCCGCGCCTGTGCCGGACGAGGTCGCGCAGCTGCGCGACGCCCTGGCCGCCGCGCAGACCCGGATGGACGCCCTGGAGGCCAGGCTCTCGTCGGGCCAGTCGTCATCGTGGGCCGCCGACCACGCGCTGCGGGCGACCGACGCCCTGCGCAGGGTCGTTGTGCGGCAACAGGAACGCGCGCACCCGACGGACACGGCCAGTTCGCTGGTGCTGTGCGACGCGGGGTTGCTGCGGTTGCCCGCGCGCGACTCGGTGATGTCGGCGGTGCTGTCGAGCAACGGGGTGTGGGAGCCCGAGGTGTGCGACCTGGTCGACGCGCTGATCGAGCCGGAGAGCGTGTTCCTCGACATCGGCGCGTACGTGGGCTACCACGCGATCCGGGTGCTGAGCAGGCTCGGCACCGCGGGCACGGTGGTCGCCGTCGAGCCCGACCCGGACGCGGTGGCGCTGCTGCGGCACAACGTCGAGGAGAACGTGGCGGAACCGGTGGCCGCGCGGCTGGGCGTCGTGGCCGCCGCCGCGTGGGACGCCCCGACGACCCTGGCGGGGTCGCTCGCCGCAGGGGGCGGGCTCTCGGTTGCGCCGTCCGTGGCGCCACCTTCGGCCGAAAGTGTGACCACGGATACACCCGGTGATGTCACTGTCCCGGGCGTGCGGCTGGACCGCGAGCTCGACGCCGTGGCGGCCGCGTCCGGGCAGCGGTTGTCGGTCGTGAAGGTGGACGTGCCGGGCCGCGGGCACCGGGCGCTGGGGGGTCTCGTGCGGCGGTTGCGCAAGGACCGGCCGCACGTCATCTTCGGCATCGACGGGCCGATGACCAGCGGTTTCGGTGACGACCCCGCCGTGGTCCTGCGGGAGTTCCAGACCTGGGGCTACGAGCTGGTCCCGCTGGGTTCCGAGGTCGCGGCGGGGGTCGGCGAGGTGGTCGCCGCGGTGTCCTCGGGCGCGCTGCGCACGGTGTGGCTCCGACCGGTCACAGGCCGCTGACCAGCCGATTTGACTTCGCATTTCGACGTGGGTAACTTTCTCCATGTCGCACGGAGCGCCGGACGGAAAGCCCCCAGGGGCCCGGACGGAAACCGGGACGGAACACCTTCGGGTCGAGCGGGTTGACACCGCGAACCGAACCGGGTAGAGTTCTGCGGCGTTGCGAGAGACTGAAACCCTGCGGGTTCTTCCCCGCGGCTAGCGCGGTCTTGAGCGAAAACCAACGTGGCAATACCAGCCTCGGATGAGGCCGCTCCGGATTCGGAGTCGGTTGAAACGGTGTGCGTGTGTTGTTTGAGAACTCAACAGTGTGCCGATTTAAGCCAGTAGAGCTTGAATATGAAATCCCTGTCAGGGATTTCCTTTGAGATGACTCTTTATGAGTTGTCAGGACA
>NZ_MKQR01000028.1:763183-804127 GCF_001940455.1 Actinokineospora bangkokensis
GTGAGTTTCCACGCGGCCCGTACCCCAAACCGACACAGGTGGTCAGGTAGAGAATACCGAGGCGTTCGGGTGAACTATGGTTAAGGAACTCGGCAAAATGCCCCCGTAACTTCGGGAGAAGGGGGGCCACAGGGTTTGAAGCTCTTTACGGGCTAGGACCAGGTGGCCGCAGAGACCAGCGAGAAGCGACTGTTTACTAAAAACACAGGTCCGTGCGAAGTCGCAAGACGATGTATACGGACTGACGCCTGCCCGGTGCTGGAACGTTAAGAGGACGGGTTAGTCCGCAAGGGCGAAGCTCAGAATTTAAGCGCCAGTAAACGGCGGTGGTAACTATAACCATCCTAAGGTAGCGAAATTCCTTGTCGGGTAAGTTCCGACCTGCACGAATGGCGTAACGACTTCTCGACTGTCTCAACCATAGGCCCGGTGAAATTGCACTACGAGTAAAGATGCTCGTTACGCGCGGCAGGACGGAAAGACCCCGGGACCTTTACTATAGCTTGGTATTGGTGCTTGGTTCGGTTTGTGTAGGATAGGTGGGAGACTGTGAAGCCCTCACGCCAGTGTGGGTGGAGTCATCGTTGAAATACCACTCTGATCGTACTGAGTGTCTAACCTCGGACCGTGATCCGGTTCAGGGACAGTGCCTGGTGGGTAGTTTAACTGGGGCGGTTGCCTCCCAAAGGGTAACGGAGGCGCCCAAAGGTTCCCTCAGCCTGGTTGGCAATCAGGTGTCGAGTGCAAGTGCACAAGGGAGCTTGACTGTGAGACCGACGGGTCGAGCAGGGACGAAAGTCGGGACTAGTGATCCGGCACTGGCTGGTGGAAGCGGTGTCGCTCAACGGATAAAAGGTACCCCGGGGATAACAGGCTGATCTTGCCCAAGAGTCCATATCGACGGCATGGTTTGGCACCTCGATGTCGGCTCGTCGCATCCTGGGGCTGGAGTAGGTCCCAAGGGTTGGGCTGTTCGCCCATTAAAGCGGTACGCGAGCTGGGTTTAGAACGTCGTGAGACAGTTCGGTCCCTATCCGCCGCGCGCGTTGGAGACTTGAGGAAGGCTGTCCCTAGTACGAGAGGACCGGGACGGACGAACCTCTGGTGTGCCAGTTGTCCCGCCAGGGGCATGGCTGGTTGGCTACGTTCGGAAGGGATAACCGCTGAAGGCATCTAAGCGGGAAGCCTGTTCCAAGATGAGGTCTCCCACCACCTTGAGTGGTTAAGGCCCCCAGCTAGACCACTGGGTTGATAGGCCAGAGATGGAAGCCCGGTAACGGGTGGAGTTGACTGGTACTAATAGGCCGAGGGCTTGCTACAAAAATGCTACGCATCCACTGTGCGGTGTCTGAGACACCAACCACCCCCACCCGGGGCGCCCATCAAGGGCCTGTACCGGGGTTGGGTTGAGTGTTGGATAGTTTCATAGTGTTACGGCGGTCATAGCGGTGGGGAAACGCCCGGTCCCATTCCGAACCCGGAAGCTAAGCCTGCCAGCGCCGATGGTACTGCACTGGAGACGGTGTGGGAGAGTAGGACGCCGCCGGACTTCTTTCACCCCTGGCCCCTCGCACACGCGAGGGGCCAGGGGTATTTCTGCGTCCGGGCGCAACTGGTGCGCACGCGCGCGAGACGACGGCGCCGGTCCCGCCTAGGCTGGCGGGGTGAGCACTCCGCGCGTGCTGGTCGTCCAGCTCTCCGACATGGATCCCCCGGCGCGACTGGCCGACTGGCTCGTCGAGGCGGGCGCGGTCGTCGAGGTCACCCGCGAGGACGCCCTCCCCGCCGACGCGAGCACCCACGACGCGCTCGTCGTCCTCGGCGGGCCCATGGGGGCCAACGACACCGCGGAGCACCCGTGGATCCTCGACCTGCGCAGGCTGATGGCCGACGCGGTGACCAAGCGGGTGCCGATGCTCGCCATCTGCCTGGGCGCGCAGATCCTCGCCACCGCCCTCGGCGGCCAGGTGGAGGTCGGTGACGAGGGCCCCGAGGTCGGCCGCGGCCTCACCGCCAAGCGCGACGCGGGCTGGGCCGACCCGCTGGTGGCCGACCTGCCGCTGATGCAGGACGTGGTGCACTTCCACCACGACGTGATCACCCGGCTGCCCGCGGGCGCCGAGCTGCTGCTGTCCGCCACCCGCTACCCGCACCAAGCGTTCCGCGTGGGCACCTGCGCCTACGCCACCCAGTTCCACGTCGAGACCACCCCCGAGGTGTTCCGCGGCTGGCTGGAGCTCGACCCCGAGGGCGCCCGCTGGGCCCGGCCCGTCGACACCACCGACGAGGGCATCGCGGAGCTGCACGCCGACCTGGAGCAGGTGTGGAAGCCGTTCGTGCAGCGGTTCACCCGGCTCGCCGCGGGGGAGCTGGCGCCGGTGGCGAAGAACCTGCTCTGACCCATGGCCGACCGCGTCACCACCTCCACCGCCCGGTTCGGGCTCACCGATCCCCGCGCCGAGGCCGAACTGCGCGCCGCCGGGCTGTGGGACGACCGCGGCCCGGTCGCCGAGCACGAGCCGATCCTGTCCGCGCTGTCCCGCAGCCCCGACCCCGACCTGGCCCTGCGCGGCCTGGCCAGGCTGCGCGAGGCCGACGAACCCGGCTGGCCGGAGCTGCGCGCCGCCCTGGTGGCCGACCGCCGCCTGCGCGGCAGGCTCGCCGCCGTGCTCGGCGGGTCGAGCCCCCTGGGCGACTTCCTGGCCGCCCGCCCCGAGGAGTGGCGGCGCCTGCACGGCCCCGGCACCCCGCCCGCCCGCTACACCGATGAGCTGCTCGCCGCGGTGCGGGCGGCGGGCGGGGGTGAGCAGGGGCCGGTGGCGGAGCTGCGCGGCACCGAGGCGGTCAAGGCGCTCAAGTCCGGCTACCGCGGGCTGCTGCTGGAGCTGGCGGCCGACGACCTCGCCCACGTCGTCGAGCGGGAGCTGCCCGCCCTGGACTACGAGGTGGTGGCCGACCGGCTCAGCGACCTGGCCGAGGCCGCGCTGCGCGCCGCGCTCGCGGTGGCGTGGGCGGAGAACGGCGGCGCCCCCGCGCAGGACGGGTGCCGGTTGGCGGTCATCGCCATGGGCAAGTGCGGCGGGCACGAGCTCAACTACGTCAGCGACGTCGACGTGATCTTCGTCGGCGAGGGCGACACCGGCCTGGCCACCCGGGTCGGCTCGGCGATGATGCGGGTGGCCACCGAGGCCTGCTTCGAGGTCGACGCCAACCTGCGCCCCGAGGGCCGCAACGGCGCCCTGGTGCGCACCCTCGACGGGCACCTGACCTACTACAAGCGGTGGGCGCGCACCTGGGAGTTCCAGGCGCTGCTCAAGGCACGCGCGATCGCGGGCGACCCCGAGCTGGGCCGGGGCTACACCGACGCGGTGGCGCCGCTGGTGTGGACGGCGGCCGACCGGGACAACTTCGTCGTCGACGTGCAGGCGATGCGCCGCCGGGTCGAGGACCACGTGCCCTCCGAGCTGGTCGAGCGCGAGCTCAAGCTCGGCCGCGGCGGCCTGCGCGACATCGAGTTCGCCGTGCAGCTGCTGCAACTGGTGCACGGCCGCGGCGACGAGACCCTGCGCATCGGGTCCACCGTCGACGCGCTGGCCGCGCTCGCCGCGGGCGGGTACGTGGCCCGCGCGGACGCGGTGGAGCTGGCCGAGTCCTACCGGTTCCTGCGCACCCTGGAGCACCGGTTGCAGCTCCAGCGGTTGCGCCGCACCCACCTGTTCCCCGCCGACGAGGACACCGACGACATCCGCTGGCTGGCCCGCGCCACCGGCATCGGCGCCGAGGGCGGCAAGTCCGAGGCGCAGGTGCTGCACGCGGAGTTCCGCAGGCGCGCCAACCGGATCCGGCGCCTGCACGAGAAGCTGTTCTACCGCCCGCTGCTGGAGGCGGTGTCGCGGGTGCCGACCGGGGCGCTGCGGCTGACCGCGCAGGCCGCCCAGGCCCGGCTCGCCGCCCTGGGCTACACCTCCCCGCAGGGCGCGCTCCAGCACATCCAGGCGCTGACCTCCGGGGTGAGCAGGCGCGCGTCCATCCAGACCGCGCTGCTGCCGGTGCTGCTCGACCTGCTCGGCGGCACCGCGGACCCCGATGGCGGGCTGCTGGCGTACCGGAAGGTGTCCGAGGCGCTGGCCGCGACCCCCTGGTACCTGCGGGTGCTGCGCGACGAGGGCGCGGTGGCCGAGCGGCTGGCGTTCCTGCTCGGCACCTCCCGGCTGGTGCCGGACCTGGTGGTGCGCGCCCCGGAGGTGCTGCGGCTGCTCGCCGACCCGAAGGAGCTGACGCTGCGCGACCCGGAGGAGGTCGCCGCGTCGCTGCGCAACGTGGTGCGCAGGCACGGGTACCTGGGCAACGCGGTGATCGCGGCGCGGTCGCTGCGCAGGCACGAGCTGGCCAGGGTGGCGTGCGCGGACCTGCTGGGGTTCATGGACGTGCTGGCGGTGTGCTCGGCGCTGTCGAGCGTGTGGAGCGCGGTGCTGGAGGCAGCCCTGCACGCGGTCGACCGGGCGGAGGCGGCGTCGGCGGGCGGGCACCTGGCGCGGATCTCGGTGATCGGCATGGGCAGGCTCGGCGGCGCGGAACTGGGCTACGGCTCCGACGCCGACGTGCTGTTCGTCTGCGAGGCCGCCGAGGGCGTGTCCGACACCGACGCGCTCAAGTACGCCTCCCGGGTCGCCACCGCCGTCCGGCGGCTGCTGGGCTCGCCGTCGCAGGACCCGCCGCTGCAGGTCGACGTGGACCTGCGGCCGGAGGGCAGGCAGGGGCCGATCGTGCGGACCCTGGAGTCCTACCGCGCCTACTACGCCCAGTGGTCCGAGGTGTGGGAGTCGCAGGCGCTGCTGCGGGCCCGGCCGGTGGCGGGCGACGCCGACCTGGGGGCCCGGTTCATCGCGATGGTGGACCCGGTGCGCTACCCCGAGGGCGGGCTGACCGACGACGAGGTGCGCGAGATCCGGCGGATCAAGGCCAGGGTGGACACCGAGCGGCTGCCGCGCGGCGCCGACCCCACCACGCACACCAAGCTGGGCCGCGGCGGGCTGGCCGACGTGGAGTGGACGTTGCAGCTGCTGCAACTGCGCCACGCCCACGAGCACCCCGCGCTGCGCACCACCTCGACGATGGCGGGCCTGGCGGCGGCGGTGGACGCGGGCCTGATCACCGCGGCGGAGTCGGCGGAGCTGACCGGGTCGTGGCTGCTGGCCACCCGCGTGCGCAACGCGATCACCCTGGTGCGCGGCAAGCCCACCGACCAGCTGCCCACCCAGGGCCGGGAGCTGGCCGGGGTGGTGGCCGCGCTCGGGTCGACGGTCCCGGGCGACCTGGACGACCCCGGTGAGTTCCTCGACCACTACCGCCGCACCACCCGCCGCGCGCACTCGGTCATCGAGCACGTGTTCTACGACGACTGACCGGCTCTATGACCACGGCCACGGCCCGCCGCGGTGAGCGGCGCTTAGGCTCGGGGCATGAGCACGCCATGGACCACGCGGGTGCGGGTGCGCAGCTTCGAGCTCGACGCCCTGGGCCACGTGAACCAAGCGGTCTACCACCAGTACGGCGAGATCGCCCGGGTCGAGGGGTTCGCCGCCGCGGGCTGCGACTGGCAGTCCCTGACGGCCTCCGGCGCCTCCCCGGTCCTGCTGGGCTCCACCATCGCCTACCGCCGCGAACTGCGCGCAGGCGACGCCGTCGACATCACCTGCGAGCTGAAGTTCGGCTCCGGCAAGACCTTCGACTGCCGCTCGGTGATGACCAAGCTGGACGGCACCGTCTCCGCCGAGCTGACCTGCGTGCTCGGCGTGATGGACCTGACCGCCCGCAAGCTGGTGGCCGACCCCCGCGCCGCCATGGAGTCCTGCGGCCTCGACCTGTCCGTCCTCAACGGCTGACCCCGGGTGGTGCCGCCCGCGGCGGCACCACCCGGTCGACGGTCAGACGGCGTGGGCGGCGGGGGCGTTGACGCGGCGGAGGAGTTCGGTGGCGATGGCGGCCGAGCGCAGGTCGCCGGGGCCGTAGACCGGGACGTCGACGTGGGCCTGGGCCTCGCGGATGGCCAGCGGTGACTGGGTGAGCACGCCGCTGATGGCGAGGACGTGGTGGCCCGCGGCCTGGAGGGCGCGGACGCCGAACAGGGCGCCGGAGGAGTCGACGGCGGAGAACAGGACGCCGTCCGCGAGGGCGCGGGTGGTGGGGTGGTTGAGCAGTTCGGCGGTTTCCGGCTGCAGCAGGCCGTCGGCGATCTCGACCACCACGGCGTCGACGTCGGCGGCGGTGAGGTGGGCGTGCAGGCGCTCCAGGCCCGCGGCGATGCGCGGCAGCGGCATGCGGAACGTGGTGGCCATGCCGATGTCGGTGAAGTCCAGGGCCAGCGCGGCGCCCGCGTCGCGGAACAGCCAGGGGTCGCCGCCCGCGGCGGTGCCGGTGACCTTGGTGGCGCCGACCCGCAGGCCCGCCTTGGTCAGCCCGTGCACCAGGGAGGCGACGGTGGTCGTCTTGCCCGAGTTCATCGAGGTGCCGACGACGACGAAGGTGGGCACCCAGCGGGTGCTCGGGGCCACCGGGGGCAGGGCGAAGTCCGCGACGTTGAGCGGGCGGCCGTCGGCGTCGCCGAGGCGGGCCAGGACCCGCACCGCGGTGGGGGGCTCGGTGCTGGCGTGCCTGCTGCGCACCTTGCCCAGCACCCCGCCCGCCGCGACCAGGTCGCAGTCGCCGAAGTCGTCGGGCAGCTCGGCCTCGAAGTGGTCGGGCGCGTAGCGCGGCGCGTAGGCCACCAGCAGCGTGTCCCCGGTGAACAGGCGGGACTTGCGCCCGCTCGCCAGCTCCAGCTCCTTGTGGTGGCCCACCGAGGTGACCTCCGCGAGCACCAGGTCGCCGTGCTCCGGCCGGTGGCCCTCCGGCAGCGGCAGCGCCACCAGCGCGTCGTCGGTCAGGGCGCGTGCGGCGTAGGCCTTCTTGGGGCGGTCGGCGCGCACGGGGTCCAGGGCAGCGGACATGGGTGTTCCTCGGGTGTCAGCGCGTGGGACCGCCGCCCGAGAACCGGGACGGCGGGGTGGTGCGGGGAGCGTAGGGCTTCCGCGCAGATCGTCGCGCGCAACACGGCTGTAACGCAAGTAACACATTTGATGAACACGAGTGGTCCGCCCGGGGTAACCGGCTCACCCCCACGCGCACCGAACCGGGCGAAAAGCAACCGGCGCCCGACCCCCGTGGTGGGGGCGGGCGCCGGTCGGTGGTCCGGACCGCTCAGCCGGTCACACGTCGTAGTACAGGCCGAACTCGTACGGGTGCGGGCGCAGGCGCAGCGGGTCGATCTCGTTCTCGCGCTTGAGCGCGATCCAGGTCTCGATCACGTCGGGGGTGAACACGCCGCCCTCGAGCAGGTAGTCGTGGTCGGCCTCCAGGCTGTCGAGCACCGCGTTGAGCGACGCGGGGACCTGGGCGACCTCCTTGGCCTCCTCGGGGGGCAGCTCGTAGAGGTCCTTGTCGATCGGGGCCGGGGGCTCGATCTTGTTCTTGACGCCGTCGAGGCCCGCCATGACGATCGCGGCGAAGGCCAGGTACGGGTTGCCCGAGGAGTCGGGGCAGCGGAACTCCACGCGCTTGGCCTTGGCGTTGTTGCCCGTGATCGGGATGCGCACGCAGGCGGAGCGGTTGCGCTGGGAGTAGACCAGCGACACCGGGGCCTCGTAGCCGGGCACCAGGCGGTGGTAGGAGTTCACCGTGGGGTTGGTGAACGCCAGCAGCGACGGGGCGTGCTTGAGCAGGCCGCCGATGTAGTGGCGGGCGGTGTCGGACAGGCCCGCGTAGCCGGACTCGTCGTGGAACAGCGGCTGGCCGTCCTTCCACAGCGACGAGTGCACGTGCATGCCGGAGCCGTTGTCGCCGAACAGCGGCTTGGGCATGAAGGTGACGGTCTTGCCCGCGTTCCACGCGGTGTTCTTGATGCTGTACTTGAACAGCTGCAGGTCGTCCGCGGCGTGCAGCAGGGTGTTGAACCGGTAGTTGATCTCGGTCTGGCCACCGGTGCCGACCTCGTGGTGGGCGCGCTCGACGGCGAAGCCCAGGCCCTGCATGTTCAGCACCATCTTGTCGCGCAGGTCGGCGTAGTGGTCGACCGGCGGGACCGGGAAGTAGCCGCCCTTGTAGCGGGTCTTGTAGCCCAGGTTCTTGCCCTCGGCGTCGGCGGTGCCGGTGTTCCACCAGCCCTCGACCGAGTCCAGCTCGTGGAAGGAGCCGTTCTCGGTGTAGTCGAAGCGCACCGAGTCGAAGATGTAGAACTCCGCCTCGGGGCCGAAGTAGGCGGTGTCGGCGAAGCCGGACTCGGCGATGTACTGCTCGGCCTTGCGGGCGATGTTGCGCGGGTCGCGGGAGTAGGCCTCGCGGGTGAAGGGGTCGTGCACGAAGAAGTTGAGGATCAGCGTCTTCTCTTCGCGGAAGGGGTCGATCCGCGCGGTGTACGGGTCGGGCAGCAGCAGCATGTCCGACTCGTGGATCGACTGGAAGCCGCGCACCGAGGAACCGTCGAAGGCCAGGCCCTCGTTGTAGGCGTCCTCGTCGAAGCTCGACGCCGGGAGGGTGAAGTGCTGCATCACGCCCGGCAGGTCGCAGAACCGGACATCGACGAACTTCACGCCCTCTTTGGCGATGAAGCCCAAGACCTCGTCGGAAGACTTGAACACGCTGGTTGGCTCCTCACGTCTACTCCGCCGGCCGCGACCGGCCCACCGCACCGAGCGGAGCACAAAGATCGCGTCCGTCCGCTCTGCGTGATGAAACTATGGGGGTGGTGTTGCCCGGTAATCACCCTTGTGTTTCGCACGGGTTAACGGCGTGCCCACCGGGCCTGGCGCGCCGCACCGGGCAGCGGCGAGCATGCCGGCTCGTGCCGCTCCCGGCAGCGCGTCCTACGCTGGAGGGGTGAGCAGGTGGACAGGCTCGTGGCTGCCCGGGTCCGGTGACGAGGTCAGCGCCCAGCGCTGGCCCGGTGAGCGCATGGGGCTGCCCGAGCGCGGCGAGGGCTCGGTGGCCTCCGGCGGGGTGCGCTTCCTCGCCCTGGTCGTGGACCTGGTGCTGGCCTCGCTGGCGACCTCGATCGCCATCCCGTTCGACTTCGACGACCCGGCCGCGATGTGGACCCGCAACCTCTGGGCGGGCGCGGTGTGGCTGCTGATCACGGTGGCGGGCGTCGGCCTGGCCGGGTTCACCCCGGGCAAGGCGCTGCTGGGCATGCGGGTGGTGCGCATCGACGGGCAGCCGATCGTGGGCCCGGTGCGCGCGCTGGGCCGGGCGGTGCTGACCGGGATCCTGGTGCCCGCGGCCATCGTGGACAAGGACGGCCGCGGCCTGCACGACCGGTTCGTCGGCACGGTGGAGCTGCGCACCCGCTAGGCGGTTCCACATCGCGCGCGGGGCTGGCTAGTTGACGGGGCAGGTGGTCGCAGCTGGGGGACGATGCCGGGTGGGGACGCGGGGGGTCAGCCCTATCGGGACGGTTCCTCGGCCAGGTGCACCGCGAGGCCGGTCGGCTGGAACCCGACGGTCCGGTACACCCGGTCGGCGTCGGCGCTGCCGGGGGTGAGCCAGGCCAGGGTGACCCCGGCGGACTCCACGGCGGCCCGGGTGGCGTGCGCGGTGACGAGCGCGCCGAAGCCCTGCTTGCGGTACTCCTCCTCGGTGGCCACCCCGGCGACCTCGGTGACCCCGTCCGCCACCGGAGTCCAGGACGCGACGGCCACCGGGTACCCGTCCTCGCGGGCCAGCACGGTGCCGCCGTCGCGCGGGTCGGTGCGCAGCGGGGTGGTGGGGGTGCTGTCGTCGCCGATGCCGAACGCCCCGGCCGCGATGCGGTGGGCGGTGCGCAGGTCCTCGTCGGTGGTGACGACCTCCACGGTGACCCCGGGGGCCGCCTCGGGCACGACGAGGTCGCCCGCGTGCAGGGTCAGCACGGGGATGCGCAGGGTGACGGTGAAGCCGAGCGAGGTCAGCGCCCGCACCGCGCCGGGGGCGGCCTCCTCGATCAGCTCGAAGCGCAGCGTCCCCTCGGGGAAGGCCGAGCGCAGCGCGTCGAGGCCGCGGTCGACCTCGTCGGGGTCCTCGACGGGTTCACCGGGGCGGGCGGCGACAGTGTAGTTGAGGTAGTCGGGCCCGTCCGGGGCGATGAGCCCGGTGAACGGGCCCGCGGGCACCAGGGTCCGGGTGCGGCTCAGCCCGGCCAGCTGGGCGGCGGCGATCCGGACTGCGGTCTTGGCGGCGGCGTCCACGCCCCGACCGTATAGCTCGGTGCCCCGCCCAGCCCAGTGCGATCAGGCCAGTGCGTCGAGGTCAACCTTGACCGGGAACGGTCGTACGGCCTCGAAGACCCCGGTGGTGGGCTGCTCGGCGGTGTAGCGGCCCTCGTCGGTGAGCCGGTGGGCGATCAGCGAGACCCCGTCCGCAGGATCGACGACCCAGTAGTCGGGGATGCCCGCCTGGGCGTAGTCGATGGGCTTGATCAGCCGGTCCATGCGCCGGGAGGTCGGTGACACGACCTCCACGACGAGGACGACGTCGGCGGCCCGCAGCATGGTGCCCTCGCGGTCAGCGCGATCGGCGGCGGCGCGGTCGTAGACGATCAGGTCCGGCCTCCTGCTGGTGCTCGGCTCTCCCGGAGCGGAGAGCCGGAGGTCGATGTCGACCTCCAGTGAGATGTCCAGCTCTGGTGGGAGCTGGGCTTCGACCTGGTGGTGCAGCCTGGCTGAGACGCGCATGTGCGCACGGCTCGGACTCGGGGACATCAGCAAGCAGCCCTCTTGCAGTTCGGTGTACCCGCGCTCGGTCTCGCCGAGCGCGGCGTACTCCTCGATGGTCAACAGGTGCGGTTCGGGACCGTCCTGCGCGGGGCACGGCATCGCGATCACGGGGTCCTCCTCGCTCTTGTCGACCATGCAAGCCAGGTTAGGCCGTTCGGTGCAAGCTGTGGCGGTGAGCGGTCGAGACCGCTCGGTGGGCGGTGCCGGTCAGCGGCGGCGGATGGTGCGCTGGACGCTGCGCATCTTGGCGCCCGCGGGCATCGGGCCCTTGGGCAGCGCGGCGCCCTTGGTGGCCAGCGCGGCCAGCCGCTTCTCCAGGGTGTCGATCTCGGCGGGGCGCAGGTTGTTGGGCAGCTTCATCAGGTGCCGCTGGAGCTTGGCCAGCTCCACCTGGCCCTCCTCGTGGCCGACCACCACGTCGTAGATGGGGGTCTTCTCGCCGACGACGCGGGCGACGCGCTTCTTCTCCTGGGCGAGCAGGCCCTTGACCCGGTGCGGGGCGCCCTCGGCGACCAGGACCACGCCCGGGCGGCCGAGCACCCGGTGCACGGCGTCGAGCTGGGTGGTGCCCGCCACGGTCGGGGTCACCTTCCAGCGGCCGCGCAGGTTCTCCAGCGCCCACGCCGCCGCGCCGGGCTGGCCGTCGGCCTTGCCGTAGACGTTGCGCTGCACCCGGCGGCCGAAGATGATCACCGCGACCAGCACGCCGAACACCACGCCGACCGGCAGCAGGAACCACTGCGCGTCGAAGAGCAGGCCCAGCAGGAAGAACGCGGCCGCCACCACGACCAGGGCGCCCACCATCCACGGGATGAGCCCCTTGTCCTCCTTGCGCTGCATGTTGAACGCCTGGAAGATCTGCCCGCGCTTGGCCTTCGACTCGGCCTTGCGGGCCGCCTTCGCCGCCTTGGCCGCCGCCTTGTCCTGCTTGTCCGCCATACCGGCCAGTTTACGGGGCCGCCTCCCACGACCACGAGCCGCGCTCTGCGAGGATGCCCGGCATGGCTGGCGACCCCCGACCCGTGGACCTGCTGGCCGGACTCGACCCGGAGCAGCTCGCCGCCGTGCGCGCCCCGCGCGGCCCGGTGTGCGTGCTCGCGGGCGCGGGCACCGGCAAGACGCGCACCATCGTCAGCCGGATCGCCACCCTGGTCGGCGACGGCCACGTCAGCGCGGGCCAGGTCCTCGCGGTCACCTTCACCACCCGGGCCGCGGGCGAGATGCGCACCCGGTTGCGCGGGATGGGCGTGGTGGGCGCGCAGGCCCGCACCTTCCACGCCGCGGCCCTGCGCCAGCTGCGCTACTTCTGGCCGCGGGTGGTCGGGGACGCGCCGTGGGACCTCGTCGAGCACAAGGTGCGGCTGGTGGGGCAGGCCGCGCACCGGGTCGGCACCAGCACCGAGCGCGAGGCGCTGCGCGACCTGGCGAGCGAGATCGAGTGGGCCAAGGCGTCGCTGGTGGCCCCGGAGGACTACGCCGCCGCGGCCGCGCGCGCCCGCCGCGACCCGCCCGCGGCCGCCGAGCTGGTCGCGCGGGTCTACGCCGGGTACGAGGCGCTGAAGAACCAGGCCCGGGTGCTCGACTTCGACGACCTGCTGCTGCACACCGCGGCGGCGCTGGAGGAGAACCGCGAGGTCGCCGAGGAGTTCCGCGACCGGTACCGGTGCTTCGTCGTCGACGAGTACCAGGACGTCACGCCGTTGCAGCAGCGGGTGCTCGACGCGTGGCTGGGGCCGCGCGACGACCTGACCGTGGTCGGGGACGCGAACCAGACCATCTACTCCTTCGCCGGTGCCTCGCCCCGGCCGCTGCTGGACTTCACCCGCCGCTTCCCCGAGGCGACCGTGGTGCGCCTGGAGCGCGACTACCGGTCGACGCCGGAGGTGGTGTCGCTGGCCAACCGGGTCATCGGCGCCGCGCGCGACCGGCCCGCGGGCTCGCGGCTGCGGCTGGTCGGGCAGCGCCCGCCCGGCCCGAACCCGGTGTTCGCCGAGCACCCCGACGAGCCCGCCGAGGCCGCCGCGGTGGCCGCGCGGGTCAAGGAGCTGGTGGAGTCCGGGGTCGCGCTGAGCGAGATCGCGGTGCTGTACCGGGTCAACGCGCAGTCGGAGGTCTACGAGCAGGCGCTGGCGGAGCTGGAGATCCCGTACCTGGTGCGCGGGGGCGAGCGGTTCTTCCAGCGGGTCGAGGTGCGCCAGGCGGTCGCCGCGATCCGCACCGCCGCCGCGGCCGACCCGGAGGGCGAGCTGCCCGCGCTGGTGCGCGCGCTGCTGGCGCCGCTGGGGCTGACCGACGAGCCGCCCGCGGGCGGCACCCAGCGCGAGCGGTGGGAGTCGCTGCTGGCGCTGGTGGAGCTGGCCGAGGAGCTGGCGGCGGCCGAGCGGGGCGCCGGGCTGCCGCGCTACGCCGCCGAGCTGGAGCAGCGAGCCCAGGCCCAGCACCCGCCGACGGTCGAGGGCGTGACGCTGGCGTCGCTGCACGCGGCCAAGGGCCTGGAGTGGGACGCGGTGTTCCTGGTCGGGCTGGTCGAGGGCACCATGCCCATCCAGCACGCCGACGGCGACGACGCCGCGGTCGAGGAGGAGCGGCGGCTGCTCTACGTCGGGGTCACCCGCGCCAGGGTGCACCTGTCGCTGAGCTGGGCGCTGGCGCGGGCCGAGGGCGGCAAGCGCTACCGGCGGCGCAGCCGGTTCCTCTACGGGGTGATCCCGGACAACGACCCGGCCGCCCGGGTGCCCGCCACCCGCCAGCGCGAGCAGGGCGGGGGCCGCGCGGTGGAGCGGCCGAAGTTCTGCCGGGTCTGCGGCGACGCGCTCTACGGGATCATGCCGATCAAGCTCGGGCGCTGCTCGGACTGCCCGGCCGAGGTCGACGAGGGCCTGCTGGACCGGTTGCGCGAGTGGCGCCACGAGCGGTCGCGGGCGCTGCGCGTCCCGGCCTACGTGATCTTCACCGACGCGACCCTGCTGGCGATCGCCGAGCAGCGCCCGGTGGACCGCGCCGCGCTGGTCGCCATCTCCGGCATCGGGGCCGCCAAGCTGGACAGGTTCGGCTCCGAGGTGCTGTCGCTGGTGGCGGGCGGGGCCTGATCCGAGGCCTGTGACCGGGGTCACATGAAGTTCTGGAAATTCGGTTGCACGGCCTCCGTCGAGGCCAATAACCTGCACAGGCGGTCGCGGGAAGCGACCGGAAGACGCAGCTACGAGCACACGCGCAGGAGGTGGTCCCCGGTGAAGTACACCACGCTGAATCTGCTGGGCACCACCGGCAAGCCGTTGCCGACGTGCTCGGATCTGCCGATCTTCGGGGGCGGCCTGGATGCCCAGGCCGGTCGTGAGCGTGTGGCCGCTCTGGGGGCGTCCGCTGCACACATCGCTGCACTGACCACTGTCCACACGACTGCCCAGGGCGGCATGCCCACCCTCGGCGGTCAGACCGTTGTGACCGCCACCGGTCTCGACGTTCCGGCGCGTCCGCGTTCCGCGCTCGGGGAGAGCCTGACGACCTAGGTCATCGAGCTCCTGGCCCCGAGGCCGCGGAATCCGCCACCGGATCCCGCGGCCTTTTTGTTTGCCCAACAACGGTTCACCGACCTCAGCGCCTGGTGATGCCCGCCAGGCGACATCCGAGTCAGGAGTTCTCCCACCATGTCCACCCGCACTCCGCTGCCCGGCGGAGACCTCTCCGAGCTGATGGAGCAGTCCGCATCGGGGGTGAGCGAGCTGCTCGACGCGGCTCCCTCCGCCGGGTTCGACCTGCCCTGCCGCTCCGCCGACAACCCCGACCTGTGGTTCGCCGACGCGCCCGCCGACCTCGAGCGCGCCAAGACCCTCTGCGGCGACTGCCCCGTCCGCGCGGCCTGCCTGGCCTCCGCGCTGGCGCGGCACGAGCCCTGGGGCGTCTGGGGCGGCGAGATCTTCGAGCGCGGCGTCGTCATCGCCCGCAAGCGCCCCCGGGGCCGCCCGCGCAAGGCCGACGTCGCCCGCGACGCCGCCGAGCGCGCCGCCCGGAACGGGGTGGCCGCGTGAACCCCCAGGTCAACCCCGTCCTGTTCACCTTCAAGCCCGAGAGCCCGCACATGCTGATCCACGAGAACCTGGCCAGATCCCATACCCGGGAGGCGGAACGGGTGGCGCGCGAGCGCCACCTGGTCCGCAGGCTCAGCGCCGCCCGGCGCTGGAGCTCGCTCGCCCGGTGGGTGCAGCGGCGCGCCGATCGCGCCGTCGCCGACCTGTGAGCCCCGCTCCCACCCCGACCGCGTGACCCGACCGGGGGGACCGGGCCACGCGGTCGGGGCGACCTCGACCCCGACGACGTCCACGACCACCACGACGCGCACGACGCGCACGACGCGCACGACCGTGACGCCCGCCACCACGCCGGTGGCGGGCGTTCGGCCGTCGAGAGGTGGGAAACGAGATGGAAACGACGTCGTCATGGCGGTCCGGGCCCGCCGGGCATAGAGTTCTGGTCCACTGTTCCCGACGGCCTTGGGGCACGCGTTGGTGCAGAACCTCCACGACACGACCGGGGCGAGCGGGCGCAGGCGCCTGCGCCGCCGCGCAGAGATCGGCCGCACGGGCGCCCGCTTCGGCCCGCCCGGCCAGTGGCGGGTGGCCGCGGAGGCCGACGAGGAGCCGGACACCGCGGGCGAGGACGACCACGGCCCGGTCGGCGCCCGCTTCGGCACCTCCGCCCGCAAGCGCAAGCGCGCCGCCCGCGACCCCGACCCGGTGGCCGCCGAGACCCCCGACCCCGACCCCGACCAGGCCGAGTTCGACGGGTACGACGACGCGCCGGGGTTCGCCGACCTGCCGGACGACCCGGAGCTGTGGGGCGACGCCGACTGGATGGCCCGGCCCGAGTCGCACACCCTCGTGCGCCCCTACGCCTGGACCCGCGGCCGCACCCGCACCCGCGCCGACCTGGCCATCGAGGCCCTGGTGAGCACCGTCGCCCCGGACCGGGCGACCTCCTGGGAGCACCGCTCGGTCACCGACCTGTGCGCCGTGCCCCGCTCGGTCGCGGAGGTCTCGGCCCTGCTGAACCTGCCGCTCGGCGTGGCCAGGGTGCTGCTGGCCGACCTGGCCGAGTCCGGCGCGGTGGTCGTGCACGCCCGGGTCGGCGGCGACGCCCCGGACCTGGCGTTCATGGGCCGGGTGCTGGCCGGGCTGCGCAAGCTGTGAGCACCCGCCTGGGCGGCACCTGCGCCGAGTGCTCCGCCGACCGCGCCGCCGCGCCCGCCCTCGACGCGCTCACCTGGGTGCCCACCACCGAGGGCGGGCGCACCACCTGGCTGTGCCCGCCCTGCGCCCGCGCGCACGTCCGCGACATCGAGGGCAAGCTGCCCCCGGAGCACTGGGCGGGCCGGTCCACCTGAGGGTGGGGGCCGGGCGGTCCCGCAGGATGACGGCGGCGCACCCCCGCCGGGGTTACCGTCTGTGGTGTGTTGATCGCCGAAGAGCTGCTCGTCCTGCTGACCCGCGACTCCGGCAAGCCCGCCCGACCCACCACCGAGGTCGACCGGGCCCTGGCGGGCGCGGTGCTCATCGAACTGGCCACCCTCGGCCTGGTCGACGTCGCGGGGCCGGGTGAACCCGTCCGCCGCGGCGGGCTCGTCCTGCGCACCGGCCCGCGGCCCGACCACCCGGTGCTGCGCGCCGCCCTCGACGTCCTCGGCCAGCGCGAGGGCCGCTCGGCCAAGTCCGCCGTGGAGAAGCTGGCCCGCGGCCTGCGCGCCTCGGTCACCGACAGCCTGCTCCGGCGCCGCGTCCTGGAGCGGCGCGACCACCGCGTGCTCGGCCTGTTCCCCGCCACCCGCACCCCGGTGCGCGACCGGGCGGTGGCGGCGCGGCTGCGCGGCTCGGTGGTCGCCGCCCTGACCGGGCCGGGCAGGCCCGAGCCGCACGCCGCGGCCCTGGTCACCCTCCTGCACGCCATCGGCGCGCTCACCACCGCCGTGGACCTGCCGGACCCGCGGGCCGCCAAGGCCAGGGCCAAGCAGATCTCCCAGGGCGACTGGGCCGCCGACGCGGTCCGCAAGGCGGTGGCGGCGGTGAACGCCGTGGTCATCGGCGTCGTCGTCTCCGCCACCGCCGCCGCGAACTCCTGACCCGCGCGGGGGTCAGCTGTCCGGGTCGGCGAAGCCCGGCAGCCAGTGGGAGATGATGTCGCGGATCGCGACGTGGGCGTCGAGCTGGCAGAGGATGCCCGTCGCCCCCGCGGTGACCCGCTGGATGAGCAGGTACTGCGGCGGCAGGTTGAGCGAGCGCCCGGTCTTGAAGTCCTGACCGCGCATGTCGCCCACCCGGCCCGCCTGCCGCTGCATCCAGCGGCGGGTGAAGTGGAAGACCTCCACGGAGGCGGGCTCGGCGAACGGGCCCAGGTAGGCCAGCACGTCGTTGGGGTCGAGCTTCATGCCGGGGCGGATGAAGTGCTCGGCGCGCATCAGGGCGGACAGCTGCTCGGGGTCGCCGTCGACGGCCAGCCGGGTCATCACGCCCAGCGGGCGCGGGACGCCCTCGGGCAGCCGGGCGATGGCGCCGAAGTCGATGACGCACAGCCTGCCGTCGGGGGTGAGCATGAAGTTGCCCGGGTGCGGGTCGGAGTGCAGCAGGCCCACGCGGCTGGGCGAGGAGAAGTGGAACTCCGCCAGCAGCGTGCCCGCCCGGTCGCGCTCCTCGGGGGTGCCGCCCGCGATCACCTTCGACAGCGGGGTGCCCTCGACCCACTCGGTGATGGTCACCTTGGGGGCGCTGGCCACCACCCGCGGCACCAGCACCCGCTCGTCCCCGGCGAACGCCTTGGCGAACGCGCGCTGGTTGTCGGCCTCGGCGCGGTAGTCCAGCTCCTCGACCATCCGCTCCGAGAGCTCCTGCAGCAGCGGCTTCATCTCCACGCCCGGTGCGAAGGGCTGGAAGAGCCTGCTGAACCGCTGGAGCTGCCGCAGGTCCGACATCAGCGCCTCGTCCGCGCCCGGGTACTGCACCTTCACCGCGACCGACCGGCCGTCGCGCCAGACCGCGCGGTGCACCTGCCCGATGCTGGCCGCGGCGGCGGGCTCGTCGTCGAACTCGGCGAACCGCTGCGCCCACCCCGCGCCCAGCTGCTCGGCCAGCACCCGGTGCATCGTGCGCGCGCTCATCGGCGGCGCGGCGGCCTGGAGCTTGGTCAGCGCCTCCCGGTAGGGCTCGGCGAGCTCGTCGGGCACCGCGGCCTCGAACACCGACAGCGCCTGGCCGAACTTCATCGCCCCGCCCTTGAGCTGACCGAGGACGGCGAACACCTGCTCCGCGGTCTTCGCCGTGCGCTCGGCGCTGACCTCGTCGGCGCTCTGCCCGGCCAACCGCTTGCCCCACCCGCCGACCGCCCGGCCCGCGACCCCCAGGGGGATGCTGGCCAGCCGGGCCGTCCGCGCGACGGTCTTGCGTGGCATCTCAGTCACCCTGCGATTGTCCCCTCTTCCCCCGCCGTCGACACACCCCGGCGCCGGACCCGTGGCCGATGACCCCGGATTTCCCCGCGCGGGCACAGCCCACGCGCGGCGTGGCCAGTCTCTCCGGCCGCGAACTTGTCATCAACCGCCAAAGGACCCCGGCGCCCCCGGTGCGGCCCGGACGCCCCCGCGCCGCTCCCGCTCCCGTCGGACCGCCTCGCACCCGCACCGCGGGTGCAGCGGCCAGCGGCGCCGGGTGAGCGAGCCCACCAGCGGGTCCAGCTCCAGCACCGCCCCGACCAGCGGGGAGTCGAGCGGGTCGGTGCGGCCCAGCACCTCATGCACGTGCGCCGCGGCCAGCGCCGCGGCCGACCAGGAGGTCGCCACGTCCGCGGGCCGCGGCTTGCCCGCCAGCTGGGCGGCCACCACCGGCCAGCACCCGTCCAGGTCCGCCTTGTGGTGGTCGACACAGGTGAGGCAGGGCGTCCACCCCGGCACGACCAGCGGCCCCACCGCCACCACCCCGTCCTGGGCGACCACCGGCAGGTGCGGCCCGCGCAGCGCGCCCACCACCACCGGGTCCGGCACCACCGCGTCGGCCAGCACCACCAGGTCGGCCCGCCGGGCGGTGGTCACCGCCGTCTCCTCGGCCCGCAGCACCGCCGCGTTGCCCGCCGCGGCCCGGTCCGCGCCGATGTCGGCCAGCCGCAGCCCGGTGCCCAGGTCCTCCGGTGCGACGACCCCGCCGCCCGCCACCCGGACCCGGCGCACCCCGGCGGCGGCCAGCAGCCCGGCCAGCGCCACCGCCACCCGCCCGCCGCCGTGCACCACGACCGAGGCCCGCGCCCGGCGGTCGAGGTCGGCGGTGCCGCGCTGGGCGGCCAGGGTCGACTCGGCGGCGAACCGGGGCGGGTACCCGGGCCCCGCGCGCGAGGCGTCCTCGACCAGGCCCTGCTCGGCGAGCCCGCGCAGCACCTCGTCGAGCTCGGGCCCGTGGCGGCCCGCCACGCTGATCATCTCCTCGGCGGTGCGGCCGCCGCGCAACTGCTCGGCGGCGTCGAGGACGGCGGCCGGGACACCGCGCACGACGGTGGCCCGGCCGGGTGCGGTGCCGACCTGGAACTCGCCGGGGCGGCGGTGCAGCACGGCCAGCCCGGGGCGCAGCCGGGGGCGGTTCGGGAGGGGTTCGCGCATGCGCCGATCGTGCCGCTTTCCGCCGAATGGCGGGAAAAGTTGTCCACAGGCGAGAGTCACACCCGCGCGGTCCTCCCGGATTGTCGGTCGGTGGCCTTACCGTTGTGCCGTGGCTGAAGTCGAGGTGCGCCGGAGCAAGCGCCGAACCCGCACCGTCACCGCGTACCGCGAGGGGAACACCCTCATCGTCCTGATCCCCGCCCGGCTCTCCAAGAAGGAAGAGGCCCACTGGGTCGAGGAGATGGAGCGCAGGCTGCTGCGCACCGAGACCCGCAGGCGCGGGCCCAACCGCACCTCCGACGCCAAGCTCCTCGCGCGCTGCGCCGAGCTCAACGACCGCTACCTCGGCGGCCGCTGCGAGCCCGCCGCGGTGCGCTGGGTGCCGCCGATGCGGACGCGGTGGGCCTCCTGCACCCCCATCGACCGCACCATCCGGGTGAGCGAGCAGCTCAAGCAGGTGCCGCCCTGGGTGCTGGACTACGTGCTCGTGCACGAGCTGGCCCACCTGCTCGTGCCCGGGCACGGCGACGACTTCTGGGAGCTGGTGCACGCCTACCCCAGGACCGACCGGGCCATGGGCTTCCTGGAGGGCCTGTCGGCGGCCGCGGGCTGGGGCATCGCCGTCGAGTGAGCGCCCGCGCGGCACGGGCGAGCACGCGGAAGGCCCCGGTCCACCTGGACCGGGGCCTTCCGCCCGTCCTGCCGCGCCGGTGAGCGAGTCCGGGGCGCGGTCGCGGGTCAGCCGTCCGCGGGCTCGCCGCCCTGCTCGCGCCCGTCCTGCTCGGCGCGCTTGGCCTCGGGGGACTGCTCGGTGCGGTTGAGCTGCGCGATCGGGTCGTCGTCGAGCTCGGCGGGCGCGCTGAGCCTGCGCACGAAGTCGACCGGCTCGTCGAGGTCGTCGGAGGTGGGCATCAGGTCCGGGTGCGACCACAGGTTGTCGCGGACCTCGATGCCGTGCTGGTCGGTGACCATGCGCCACAGCGCCGCCGCCGCGCGCAGCTTGCGCGGGCGCAGCTCCAGGCCCACCAGGGTCGCGAAGGTCTGCTCGGCGGGGCCGCCGGAGGCGCGCCGCCGCCGCAGGGTCTCCCGCAGCGCGTCGGCACCGGGCAGCCGGTCGCCCACGGCCTCGCCGACGACGACGTCCACCCAGCCCTCCACCAGGGCCAGCAGCGTCTCCAGCCGGGCCAGGGCGTGCTTCTGCTCCGGGGTCGTCTCCGGCTCCAGCACCCCCGAGCGCATGGCCTCCTCGATGCTCTGCGGGTTCGAGGGGTCGACCTGGGTCGCCAGCTGCTCCAGCGCGGCGGTGTCGACCTTGATGCCGGAGGCGAACTCCTCCACCGCGCCCAGCAGCCGCTGGCGCAACCACGGCACCCCGGTGAACAGCCGCTGGTGGGCGGCCTCGCGGGCGCCCAGGAACACCATGACCTCGCTGGCCGGGCGCTCCAGGCCCTTGGTGAACACCTCGACGTTGGCGGGCAGCAGCGCCGCGGTGCCCGCGGGCCCCAGCGGCAGCCCGATGTCGGTGGAGGTCAGCACCTCCGCGGCGAGCTGGGCCAGCGCCTGCCCCAGCTGCGAGCCGAAGGCCATGCCGCCCATCTGCCCGACCATCGCCAGCAGCGGCCCGGCCTGCGCCTTGGCCTCGGCGGGCAGCGCGTCGACCCAGGCGCCGGACATCCGCCGCGCCACCGGGTCGCACAGCCGCTGCCAGGTCGGCAGGGTGTGCTCGACCCAGTCGCGCGCGGTCCAGGCCTTGGCGCTGGTGGCGCCCGCGGGCAGCGTGGTCACCGGGTCCAGCCACATCTCGGCCAGGTGCACCGCGTCGGTGACGGCCTTGGTGGCCTCGGAGGGGGCGACGAAGCCGACCTGCCCGGACAGCTTCTGCACGGCGATCTGCTTGGCCAGGTCGTAGTTGACCGGCCCGCCACCGCCCTGCCCCGCCTGGCTGAGCATCTGCCCCAGCTGGCTGAGCATCTGCCCGAGCTGGCCGAACCCGTCGAACGGGTTCTCCTGCCCGCCGGGCTTGGGGTTACCGCCTTCGTCCCGGTCGTCGGGGTCCGGCGGGGTGAAGCCGAACTTGAACTCGCTCATGCGTCCACGGTACGCGGCCGGGCGCGCCACGCGCTGTCCGGTGATCCGCCCCTGGCGAACGCACGTACGCTAAGGCGCTGTGAGCACCTCCACCGAAGCTCCCGCGACCCCGCCCACCCAGGACCGCGGGCTCACCCGCCGGGGTTGGACGGTGGCGGTCGGCGTCGTGCTCACCGCGGCGTTCCTGCTCGTCGGCCTGTTCGTCCCGGTGCCGTACGTGTCGCTGGGCCCCGGCCCCACCTACGACACCCTGGGCCAGGCGGGCGGCAAGCAGATCGTGTCGGTGCAGGGCGAGGAGACCTACCCGACCTCCGGGCAGCTGCGCATGGTGACGGTGTCGGTCAACGACGAGATCACCCTGTTCGGCGCGCTGGGCCTGTGGGTCAGCGGCCGCTACGCCCTGGCCCCCCGCGAGGAGTACTTCCGCCCGGGGGAGACCGAGGAGCAGATCGACCAGCAGAACACCAAGCTGTTCCAGGACTCGCAGAGCAACGCCCAGGTCGCGGCCCTGAAGTACCTCAAGTACCCGGTGAAGGTCATCGCCGCCCAGATCACCGCGGGCGCCCCCGCCGACAAGGTCCTCGCCCCCGGCGACGAGCTGGTGCAGGTCAACGGCAAGCCCATCTCGGCGGCCGCCGACGTCCGCGCGGCCCTGTCCGGCACCAAGCCCGGCCAGCCCGTCCCCGTCGCCTACCGCCACGACGGTGTGGAGAAGACCGCCACCATCACCCTCGGCAACGCCACCGACTTCGGCGCCGAGGCCCGCACCGAGGGCTTCCTCGGCCTGGGCGCGGGCGAACGCCCCGACGTCGACTTCACCACCTCCATCAGCCTGCAGAACGTCGGCGGCCCCTCCGCGGGCCTGATGTTCTCCCTGGCCATCGTCGACCGCCTGACCCCCGGCGACCTCGCCTCCGGCCACGTCATCGCGGGCACCGGCGAGATCGACGAGGAGGGCACCGTCGGTCCCATCGGCGGCATCCCCTTCAAGATGGTCGGCGCCAGGGAAGCCGGTGTCACCACCTTCCTCGTCCCCGCCGCCAACTGCGACGAGGCCAAGGCCAACGTCCCCGAGGGCCTCCAGCTCATCAAGGTCAACACCCTCTCCGACGCCGTCGAGCAGCTCGACAACCTCAAGGCAGGCCGCCCCACCCAGGGCTGCTGACCCGGGGCTGCCGGCCTTCGGGGCTCCCCGTGGCAGGCCCGGTTGGGCAGGCCCTGCCGCCCGTCCTCGGCTTCGACGGGTGCTCACCTTCTCGCACAACCACGACCCACGCTGACGCTGAGGTACCCCGGGCAAGGGGACCCCTGTTTTTAACGCTACCGGCGGGGAGCGACGAAACTCGACCCCCGCGAAAGGGCTGTGGACAACTCGGCCGACCAGCTCACGCCGCCAGACACCGCGCCTTCCCGCTTCTCCTTCTTCGCCCACGGCGCAACCACCTACGCAGCAGGCAGCCCGGCTACGGGGCTGCTCGATGCGGTGATCTTGTTTGGGTGGGGTAGGCGATCATGAGCTACCCTGTCCGGGTTGAGCGGGGCTCTTTTGGCCCCAGCTTTTCCCGCTCTCTCAGCTCATGATCGCCGCAGGGGCCCCGCCCGAACGAGATCACCGCATCGAGCCCGCGACAAACCCCCGGAATCGACCGCAGGTCGATGCGGCCCCGGAAGTCACTCCCGGAACGTGTCCATCAGCGCCGCCGTCAAGTTCTGCGCCAGTGACGGGTGCTCCACGACCTCGTCCAACTCCCCCTCGGCCACCGTCCGCAGCCGCAGCACGCAGGCGGTGGCCCCCTCCCGGCTCACCGCCGCCACGAGGCGGGCCTCGCGGGCCTGCGGGTGCTGGGCCGCCACCCGCCCCATCGCGTCGTCGCCGGTGTCGGGCAGCTCCGCCTCGGCGTCCGGGGGGAGCATGACGATCTCCTGGACGAGGGCGCAGCCCGCGACCGCGGGCGGCCACATGATCCCGGCCAGGGCGGCGGCGAGGTCGCCCTCCAGGGCGTCCTGGGCGACCGGGGTCAGGGTGGTGGCGGGGTCGAGGCGGTCGGCGAGGTCGGGCTGCTCGGCGAGCAGGTGCTCGGTGGGGACCAGGGCGAACAGCTGCGGGGGCTGGTCCCAGCCCCCCGCGGCCACGTACTCCTCGACCTCGCGGGCGGCGGCGGAGAGCTCGGGGGCGGTGCGCGTCACGGGCCCATCCTCCCACCCCGGCGCAGGTCACCCGATCCGGCGGATCCGATCCGCGCAATTCGGGCACCCTCACGGGAACCTGAACCGGTCCTAATAGAGTTGAGGGATCAGGAGCGGTCCGCGACCGGTCCGGATGTTCCGATGCAAGCGACTCTGGAGCGTGCCCCGTGGCCACTCGGCCCCCGATCGGCCTGCCGAAGCTCTCCCGCCGCAGCCGCGTCCTGCTCGTGGTCGCCGCGGCGATCGTCCTGCTCCTGCTGGTCGGCTCCCGGCTGCTGGGCACCTACGTCGACTGGTTGTGGTTCGGGGAGGTCGGGTTCCGGTCGGTGTTCAGCACCGTCCTGCTGACCAGGATCGGGCTGTTCCTCGCCGTCGGGCTGCTCGTCGGCGGGTTGCTGGCGGTCAGCCTGTGGGTGGCCTACCGCTCCCGGCCGGTGTTCGTCCCGGTGTCCGGCGCGGACGACCCGCTGGCCCGCTACCGCTCGACGATCGTGGCGCGGGTGAAGCTGTTCGGCATCGGCATCCCGGTGCTCGTCGCCCTCATCGCGGGGTCGGCGGCGCAGTCGGAGTGGCAGAAGTGGCAGCTGTTCGTCAACGGCACCAGCTTCGGCACCACCGACCCGGAGTTCGGGTTGGACATCGGCTTCTTCGCCTTCACCCTGCCGTTCGCCACCTGGGTGATCAACTGGCTGTTCGTCGCGGTCGCGGTCGCCTTCTTCGGCGCGCTGATCACCCACTACGTCTTCGGCGGCATCCGGCTGGCGGGCAAGGGCGGGCAGCTGGCCTCGTCGGCGCGCATGCAGCTGTCGATCACCGCGGGCGTGTTCGTGCTGGTCTACGCGGTGGACTACTTCTTCGAGCGCTACGAGCTGATGTTCTCCGACAGCAACTCGCTGTTCTCCGGGGCCACCTACACCGACCTCAAGGCCGTGCTGCCCGCCAAGCTCATCCTGATGTTCATCGCGGCGTTCTGCGCGGTGGCCTTCTTCGCGGGCGCCTTCCTGCGCAACCTCCAGCTGCCCGCCATCGCCACCGCGCTGCTCATCCTGTCCGGGGTGCTCGTCGGCGCCGCTTGGCCGCAGGTCGTGCAGCAGTTCTCGGTCCGGCCGAACGAGAACGCCAAGGAAGCGACCTCGATCCAGCGCAACATCGCCGCCACCAAGCAGGCGTTCGGGCTGACCGACGACAAGGTCGAGACCCAGGACTACCCGGGCGTCAGCTCGGTGCAGACCAGCCAGATCCTGTCCGACCCGGCGAGCACCAACACCATCTCCAACGCCCGCCTGCTCGACCCGAACATCCTCGCCCCGACCTTCACCCAGCGCGAGGGCCGGGAGAACTTCTACGGCTTCCCCGAGAAGCTCGACATCGACCGCTACAACATCGACGGCAAGACCCAGGACTACATCGTCGCCGCGCGCGAGATCAAGACCTCGGGGCTGACCGAGACCCAGGGCGGCTGGATCAACCGGCACATGGTGTTCACCCACGGCAACGGCTTCGTCGCCGCGCCCGCGAACACGGTGAACTCGGCCATCCAGGACTCCACCGACCAGGGCGGCTACCCGGTGTTCAAGGTCGGCGAGCTCGGTGAGCCCGGCCCGTTCAACGTCCAGCAGCCGCGCATCTACTACGGCGAGCTGGCCACCGACGACTACGCCATCGCGGGCGGCCGCAACGGCGACACCCCGATGGAGTACGACACCCCCAGCACCACCTACGCCTACACCGGCGCGGGCGGCGTGCCCATCGACGGCCTGTTCAACCGGCTGGTCTTCGCGGCCAACTACACCGAGCGCAACATCCTGTTCTCCTCGCAGATCGGTGACGGCGCCAAGATCCTCTACAACCGCAACCCCCGGGACCGGGTGTCGGCGGTGGCGCCGTGGTTGACCGTGGACGGCGACCCGTACCCGGCGGTGGTCGGCGGCAAGATCGTCTGGATCATCGACGGCTACACCACGCTGGAGAACTACCCCTACGCCCAGCGCACCCCCCTCGGCGAGGCCACCACCGACACCCTCGGCGGCGTGGTGCGCCAGGAGGACCGCACGATCAGCTACATCCGCAACTCGGTGAAGGCCACCGTGGACGCCTACGACGGCACGGTGACGCTGTACTCCATCGACGACCAGGACCCGGTGCTCAAGGCCTGGGAGGGCGTGTTCCCCGGCACGGTCAAGCCGTCCTCGGAGATCTCCGACGAGCTGCGCTCGCACTTCCGCTACCCGGAGGACCTGTTCAAGGTCCAGCGCGAGCTGCTGTCGAAGTACCACGTCACCGACGCCAACGAGTTCTTCTCGCAGAAGAGCTTCTGGAACGTGCCCACCGACCCCACCGAGGACGGCGCCACCGGCCAGACCGCGGGCGGCACCGACGCCAAGCAACCGCCGTACTACGTGCTGGCGCAGAGCCCCGGCCAGGACCGCGCGACCTTCCAGATCACCTCGGCGCTGACCCTGCTCAGCAGGCAGTTCCTCGCCTCGTGGGTCTCGGTCTCCTCCGACCCGGCCGACTACGGCAAGATCCGCGTGCTGCGCTTGCCCACCGACTCCCAGGTGGAGGGCCCCGGCCAGGTGCAGAACCGCTTCCAGACCACCGACGAGGTGGCCGCCAACCGCACGCTGATCAACAACCCCAGCGTCTCCCCCCGGTTCGGCAACCTGCTCACCCTCCCGGTCGCGGGCGGCATGCTCTACGTCGAACCGATCTACATCCAGCGCAAGGACGCCAACGCCTTCCCGCAGCTGGCCAGGGTCCTGGTCTCCTTCGGCAACAAGGTCGGCTTCGAGGCCACCATCAACGCCGCCCTGGAGAAGGTCTTCGGCGCGGGCGCGGGCCAACCCGCCACCCAACCCGGCGGCACCGCCCCCACCACCACGCCCCCGACCTCCACCACCACCCCGCCCCCCACCTCCACCACGGCACCCCCGGGCGGCACCGGCGGCTCCACCTCCGAGATGGACACCGCCGTCCAAGCCCTCAACGCCGCCCTCGAACACCTCCGCACGGCCCAGCGCAACGGCGACTTCACCGAACAGGGCAAGGCCCTCGCCGAACTCGACGCCGCGGCCAAGGCCTACGACGCGGCCAAGGCCAAGGCGGGCACCTCGACACCCCCGTCCAGCCCCGGAACCACCCCGTCCCCCACCCCCACAGCCGGAGGATGACCCCCCGCGCATGACCCCGCGAACCCCCGTGTAAGGTAGTTCTTACCGACGCGGGGTGGAGCAGCTCGGTAGCTCGCTGGGCTCATAACCCAGAGGTCGCAGGTTCAAATCCTGTCCCCGCTACAGAGGCCGGAGGGCCCCTGTCTGCCGAAAGCGCAGACGGGGGCCCTTTCGCCTGTTGTGTGGGGGCGGAGCCCCCACGCCCCGCCCCGGGGGCGCTGCCCCCGGACCCCCCTCCGTAGGTGGGGGAGGGGAGTGGGGACGGAACCCTGGTTGGTGTGTCTGGGACTCGGCTGCGCGAGGTCGGTCCGCGTCGGCCCCGCAACCACTTCTTGCTCTGCCCACGACGCCACCACCTACGCAGTAGGCGGCCCGGCTATGCCCCTGCTCGATGCGGTGGTCTTGTTTGGCTGGGGGAGGCGATCATGTGCTACCCACGGCGGGGGGTGGGGCCGCAGGCCTCACCTTTTCCCCACCCCGAGCACATGATCGCCGCAGGGGCCCCGGCCAAACAGGACCACCGCATCGAGCCGGCCAACGAACGACCGGGCTCTACCAACGCCGACGCCGAAGGCGAGGCGGAATGACCCCAGCAAGCACCCCACCAGCGGAAACGGTCCAACCCACCCCCCGTGAAAACCAGGTTTCGCGCCCGTGTACTGTAGTAACTACCGACGCGGGGTGGAGCAGCTCGGTAGCTCGCTGGGCTCATAACCCAGAGGTCGCAGGTTCAAATCCTGTCCCCGCTACAACGCCGAGAGGCCGGTCCACCAGGACCGGCCTCTCGCGCTTTTCCCGGCCCGCCGTCAAGCGGGGTAGGACCCGCGGACGGGCACCAGCGCGGACGCCCACCAGTGCAGCGTGGTCAGCAGCTTCTTCGCCGCCGGGTCGGCGTCCTGGGCGCGGCCCTCCCGGAACTGGACGTGGGCGCCGTGGAAGCTCACCGTGTCGCGGACGGTCACCGCGTGCAGCTCGGCGAAGACGACCCGGAGCTGCTCGACGGCGCGGAGCCCGCCGGAGAGGCCGCCGTAGGAGACAAACCCGACCGGCTTGGCTATCCAGCCGGTGTGCACGCTGTCCACGGCCTCCTTCAACGGCCCGGGGTAGCCGTGGTTGTACTCCGGGGTCACCACGGCGAAGGCGTCGGCGGAGTCGACCGCGGCCGGGAAGTCGAGTGCGGGGTCGGCGAGGTCGACCCGGCGCACGGCGAAGGCGCCGTGCTCCTCAGCGCGGGCGCTGAACCAGTCGGCCACGACGGGGCCGAAGCGCCCGTCGCGGGTGCTGGCGGTGATCACGGCGAGTGCGGGGCGCTGGGGCACGGGGGTTCCTCTCGGCGGGGGTGCCCCTCCGGCGGGGGCGCCACCGACGCTAAAACCTCGAGCTTCGTGGAGGTCAAGCCGCTACGCTGCCCGACCGTGGAAGCCGCCGACGTCGCCCGCCTGCTCGCCGAACCCGACCGCCTCGCCGTCTTCGCCGCCGCCGCGCTCGGCGCCCGGGACCTGGCCGCGGTCGCCGCCGCCACCGGCCTGGCCCCGGCCGCCGCCGCGAAGGCGCTCGGCAAGCTGCAGGACGGCGGCCTCCTCGACGGCTGCGCCGTCCGCGTCGAGGCCATCAAGGCCGCCGCTCGCGCCGCCGCGGCCCCCCGCCCGGTCGAGGACCACGGCTACGCCGACCCCGCGACCGAGGCCGTCGTCCGCACCTTCGTCCAGGACGGCAGGCTCACCGGCTTCCCCGCCCACGCGGGCAAGCGCCGCACCGTCCTGGAGCACGTCGCCCAGACCTTCACCCCCGGTGTCCGCTACTCCGAGAAGGAGGTCAACGCCCTCCTGCGCGCCTGGACCGCGGGCACCCCCACCGACCACGCCACCCTCCGCCGGTACCTCGTCGACCACAACCTGCTCACCCGCGACACCACCGCCTACTGGCGCTCCGGCGCCTGGGTGGACGTCGACCACCCAGGTCCCGAGTAGACAGATGGGCCGAACGGTCCACGTGGGACGGGTGGGCCGCTCGCGTGTGCCGGTGCGACGGCGGCCGATCGGCGGTACGCGGGCAGGACAGGGCGGCCCTCCCTGGCCCGGCCGGGACGGGACGGGTGGTGACCGGTCGGGTGTTCCGCCGACCGGATCGAGGGGGAATAATCGCTGGCAGGGGGCGGGTGGGGCGTGCCCGGGATGAGTGATCTGGGCCACATCCGGGGTCTGCCCGGCGGGATTCGGCCGGCTACGGGGTGATCACCGGGATTGCTCTGATCAGGTGGTGCGGCGTACGGAGATCCACTCCTTCGGCGCACGTCGCGGCGTGCCGTCCACGTGGGACCGTCGCCGCCTGCTCCGGATGGGGCGGTCGAGTTGGGCTGTTCGGTGGTACCCGCGCGGGGGTCGGGCGCCGGGGCGCGATCAGCCACTGTGGACTAGGGGACAAGGCCACTGTGGACAGCTCGGCGCCGTCGTGGGACCGTGGGGTGGTGTCTGAACTGAACGCAACCGCAGCCGCACTCCTCGGACTGCTGCACGAGGGCCCGCAGACCGGCGGCCAGCTCGTGGCTGCCGCGCGCGAGCGCTTCGGCTCCTTCTTCAGCGTCACGCGCAGCCAGGTCTACCGGGAGCTGCCCGCGCTCGCCGAGGACGGCCTCGTCCGGCTGGGCAAGCAGGGTCCGCGGTCGAGCCAGCAGTACGTCATCACCGCGGCGGGCAAGAAGGCCTTCAAGGCCTGGCTGGCCGGTGAGCCGGGCCCCGACCACCTGCGCAGCCCGCTGATCCTGCGCCTGGTGCACGCCTCGACGCTGACCGCCAAGCAGCGCACCGCGCTGATCGACTCGGCCAAGGCCGTGTACAACGGCGAGCACGAGGCGGCCAGGGCCGCGGTGAAGGCCGCCGAGGACCCCTACGCCAAGGCGATCGCCGAGTTCGGCGTGGCCAGGGCCAAGGCCGTGCTCAAGCTGCTGGACTCCATCCCCAAGGCCTGACCCCGGGGCCCGGTCCCCGGGCCTGGGGCACACCGCCGCAGCGGCGGCGCCCGCGTCCGCGTACCCTTCCCGGACGTGAACCCGGACGTCGCCGCTGACCTCAAGGAACTCTCCGTCACCCTCGCCAGCGTCGAGGCCGTCATGGACCTCGACAGCCTGCGCGCCGAGATCGCCGACCTGGAGCAGCAGGCGGCGGCCCCGGACCTGTGGGACGACCCCGAGGCCGCGCAGAAGGTGACCTCGGCGCTGTCGCACCGCCAGGGCGAGCTGCGCCGGGTGGAGGACCTGCGCTCGCGGCTGGACGACCTGCCGGTGCTCTACGAGCTGGCCGAGGAGGGCGGCGACGCCGACTCGCTGGCCGAGGCCGACGCCGAGCGGGCGAAGCTGCGCGCCGACGTCTCCGGGCTGGAGTCGCGCACCCTGCTCTCCGGCGAGTACGACCCGCGCGACGCGCTGGTCTCCATCCGCGCCGAGGCCGGGGGCGTCGACGCCGCGGACTTCGCCGAGATGCTCATGCGCATGTACCTGCGCTGGTCGGAGCGCCACGGCTACCCCACCGAGGTCTACGACACCTCCTACGCGGAGGAGGCGGGCATCAAGTCCGCCACCTTCAAGGTCTCCGCCCCCTACGCCTACGGCACCCTCTCGGTCGAGCAGGGCACCCACCGGCTCGTGCGGATCTCGCCGTTCGACAACCAGGGCCGCCGCCAGACCTCGTTCGCCGCGGTCGAGGTGGTGCCGGTGGTCGAGACGACCGACCACATCGAGATCGACGAGAAGGACCTGCGGGTCGACGTCTACCGCTCCTCGGGCCCCGGCGGGCAGGGCGTCAACACCACCGACTCGGCGGTGCGCATCACCCACCTGCCCACCGGCATCGTCGTCTCCTGCCAGAACGAGCGCTCGCAGCTGCAGAACAAGGCCTCGGCGATGAACGTGCTGCAGGCCAAGCTGCTGGAGCGGCGCAGGCAGGAGGAGCAGGCCAGGATGGACGCGCTCAAGGACAGCTCGTCGGGCTCCTGGGGCAACCAGATGCGCTCCTACGTGCTGCACCCGTACCAGATGGTCAAGGACCTGCGCACCGAGTTCGAGATGGGCAACCCGTCGGCGGTGCTCGACGGCGACATCGACGGCTTCCTCGACGCGGGCATCCGCTGGCGCCGCACCTCCTAGGCCGCGTGATCACCACCGCGTCCCGCCCGGTGCCGTCCCCGGCCCGATGGGACACGCTCCCGACTACCGTCGGTGACCAGCGGGTTCGGCCCGGGGGCGAGGCAACGTCTCGATAACGGACGAAGGTAGAATCGCCCACCGTGATCCGGCTCGAACAGGTTTCCAAGGTCTACAAGACCTCCACCCGGCCCGCCCTGGAGAACGTCTCCGTGGAGGTGGACAAGGGTGAGTTCGTCTTCCTGATCGGCCCGTCCGGCTCGGGCAAGTCGACCTTCCTGCGGCTGCTGCTGCGCGAGGAGGTCCCCAGCAAGGGCCGGGTGTACGTGGCCAACTTCGACGTCGCCCGCATGGCCCGGCGCCGGGTGCCGCGGCTGCGCCAGTCGATCGGCTGCGTGTTCCAGGACTTCCGGCTGCTGGCGAACAAGACCGTCGCCGAGAACGTCGCCTTCGCCCTGGAGGTCATCGGCAAGCCCCGGCACACCATCCGCAAGGTGGTGCCCGAGGTGCTGGAGCTGGTCGGCCTGGAGGGCAAGGCCGAGCGCATGCCCAACGAGCTCTCCGGCGGCGAGCAGCAGCGCGTGGCCATCGCGCGCGCGTTCGTCAACCGGCCGCTGATGCTGCTCGCCGACGAGCCCACCGGGAACCTCGACCCGGACACCAGCCAGGACATCATGCTGCTGCTGGAGCGGATCAACCGCACCGGCACCACGGTGCTGATGGCCACCCACGACCACTCCATCGTGGACTCCATGCGCCGCCGGGTCGTCGAGCTCGACCTCGGCCGCGTGGTGCGCGACGACGCCCGCGGCGTCTACGGCGTCGGCCGCTGACTGCACCCCCACACCCCGAGCACCCCCGAGGAACCGAACCCCGATGCGCGCCAGCTTCGTGTTCAGCGAGGTCCTGACCGGTCTTCGCCGCAACATCACGATGACCATCGCGATGATCATCACCACCGCCATCTCGCTCGCCATGCTCGGCGGCGGACTGCTGGTCGTGCGCATGATCGACAAGACCCAGTCGCTCTACCAGGACAAGGTCGAGGTCAGCGTCTACCTGACCAAGGACGTCTCCTCCACCGACAAGGACTGCGCCAACGACCCGTGCCGGTCGCTGCGCGGGCAGCTGGAGAACGACCCCGCGGTGGAGACGGTGACCTTCGAGAACCGGGACCAGGCCTACGAGCGGTTCAAGGAGATCTTCGCCGCGCAGCCGGAGCTGGTGAAGCTGACCAGGCCGGAGGCGCTGCCCGCCTCGTTCCGGGTCAAGCTCAAGGACCCCGACCGGCCCGAGGTGATCACCCAGGGCTACGCGGGCAAGCCGGGCGTGGACGCCATCACCGACCAGAGCGAGTTCCTGGACCGGTTCTTCAACGTCCTCAACGGCCTGCGCAACCTGACCTTCTCGGTGGCGCTGGTGATGGCGATCGCGGCGCTGCTGCTGATCTCCAACACCGTGCAGCTGTCGGCGTTCACCCGGCGCACGGAGGTCGGGATCATGCGGTTGGTGGGCGCGACGCGCTGGTACACCCAGCTGCCCTTCCTCCTCGAAGCGATGGTCACGGGCCTGGTCGGCGCGCTGGTGGCGATCGGGTTGCTCGTCGGCGGCAAGGTCGTCTTCCTCGACGACGTGCTGTCGGACTCGATCAACTCGGGCGTGGTGCGCTCGGTCGACGGGCTGGACATCCTGCTGGTGTCGCCGTGGCTGCTGCTCGTGGCGCTGGGGATCTCCGGTGTCACCGGGTACGTCACCCTGCGGCTCTACGTGCGCACGTAACCGGCTGGCGGGTCTGCGTAGAGTTCGTGCCATGGTCAAGGAGCGCGGCAACAAGGTGATCGCGTCGAACCGGAAGGCTCGGCACGACTACACCGTGGTGGACACCTACGAGGCCGGGATGGTCCTGGTCGGCACCGAGGTCAAGAGCCTGCGCGAGGGCCGGGCCTCGCTGGTGGACGCCTTCGCCACGGTCGACGACGGCGAGGTCTACCTGCGCAACCTGCACATCCCGGAGTACACGCAGGGCACCTGGACCAACCACGAGCCGCGGCGGACCCGCAAGCTGCTGCTGCACAAGGGCGAGATCCTGCGCCTGATCGGCAAGATCAAGGAGAGCAGCCTGACCCTGGTGCCGCTGTCGCTGTACTTCAAGGACGGCCGGGTGAAGGTGGAGCTGGCGCTGGCGAAGGGCAAGAAGTCCTACGACAAGCGGCAGGACCTGGCCAAGCGCGACGCCGACCGGGAGATCGCGCGGACGGTGGGGCGCAGGGCCAAGGGCATGCGCTGATGCGCGACGGGGAGCTGGCCGGGTGGGTGGCCGAGCTGGGCCTGCCCGGCCTGGTCGACGTGCACGTGCACTTCCTCCCCGACGCGGTGCAGCGCAAGGTCTGGGCCTACTTCGACGACGCCACCCGCAACTACGGCACGGAGTGGCCGGTGCACTACCGGCTGCCCGCCGAGGAGCGGGTGGCGCTGCTGCGCTCGTTCGGCGTGGTCGCCTACGCCCCGCTGGTCTACCCGCACAAGCCGGGGATGGCGCGGTGGCTCAACTCCTGGGTGGCGGAGTTCAGCGCGGGGGTGCCCGAGGCGGTGCCGACGGCGACGCTGTTCCCCGAGCCGGGGGTGGCCGACTACCTCGACGCCGCGCTGCGGGCGGGTGCCCGGTGCGTGAAGGCGCACGTGCAGGTGGGCGCCTACGACCCGCGCGACCCGCTGCTGGAGGGCGCCTGGGGGCTGCTGGCCGAGGCGGGCGTCCCGGTGGTGGTGCACTGCGGGCACGGCCCGCTGCGCGGCGACCACACCGGCATGGCGGTGTTCGCCGAGGTGCTGGAGCGCCATCCGCGGCTGACGGCGGTGCTGGCGCACGCGGGGATGCCGGAGATCTCCGCCGCGCTGGACCTGGTGGACCGGTTCCCGCGGGTGCACGTGGACACCACGATGGTCGGCGTCGGGTTCGCCACCCGGATCGCGCCCCTGCCGCCGGACTGGGAGCGGCGGTTGGCCGGGGCGCCGGACCGGGTGGTGCTGGGCACCGACTTCCCCTCGATCCCGTACCCGTACGCCGAGCAGGTCGAGGCGATCCGCGGCTGGGCAGAGCACCCGGCGCTGGGGCCCGGCTTCCTGCGCGCGGTGCTGCACGACAACGGCGCCCGATTGCTCGGGCTGTGATCGCGCGCGGCCATTCTCGCCACTTTCGAGTGAATGGCCGACACGAATGGGTGGGAGCGCTGAAAGGGGCTCAAGTCCGCGACGAGCGGTAACGCGGTCGCCGTTCGCCGCAGATTCCGGCCGCTCATAATCGATGCATCTCGGTCGCATTGGCGATGCATCAGGTGAGTGCGAAGCTCGGTGCCATGACCGCTGAACCGGGAACGACGCCACCGCGGGTCCGGATCACCCTGCACGAGCCCGCCCGCGCCGGGCGCGCGCCCGCGACCGCCCTCCAGCGGCGGGTGGTCGTGCCCGCCGCGCCGCCCCGGGCCGCCGCGGCCCCGGCCGTGCTGCTCTCCGGCATCGGCGCCGTGGTGTTCACCGCCGTCACCGGCTCCCCGCTCGCGCTGGCGGCCGCCCTGCTCGCCACCGCGACGGCCGCCGCCATGGCGCTGTGCGGGCCCGCGCCGCGCCGCCACCGCGGCGGCAGGCACCGCACCGGGTGACGCGGTGGCCTCGGATGCGGTGGCCCCGGATGCGGTGGCCTCAGATGACGACGATGCGCTCGAGCGTCGCGTCGCCGGGGTGGCGGATCAGCACCTCCGCGCCGTCGACCTTGGTCGTGCGGTACAGCAGCTGGCCGTAGGCGACCAGCCTGCGCAGCGCCTCGGTCTGGTTCACCTGCTCGCGGTCGGCGACCTCGTCCAGGGCGGCCTTGGTGGCGGCCGAGAGGTTGGTCGTCATCCGGTGGAAGCCCGGTTGGGCGTCGTCTCTGCTCTCGGTCATGCGACCCGCGTCCTCGCTCTCCGCCCCGGGGGCGACCCCGCCCCCGGGCGCACCCGATCCGACCTCTGCACCGCCCAGTCCACCAGACGGACACCCGTTTATATATCGACCGGCCGGCTGATGCCTGCCCCATCGACGCCTCGTCGGCATTCCTCGTCTGCTACGGCGATGTACCGATTGCTCATCTCCGCCGGGGTTTCGGAGGTGTAAAGCGTGCGCCTGCCATTCACCGCACCCCGCGCGCGGCGGGGGTGACGGCGGCCGATGACACCGTCCGGCACCGGAAGCCGCCGAATGCGTGATCCCCGCTCGCGCGACGCCGTGGTCACCGCCCACCCCGACCTCCTCCGGCTCGACCCCGTCGTCAGCGACCCCGGAATCGACAACGCCACCGCGGGGTTGTGGGATGCGCCGGTCACCCGCGCGCGGGAGGCCGATCCCCCGCTCGCTCACGGCGAACAGCCCGGGGGAACAGCGGGGGGCTCAGGGAGGTTGAGCTAGTCAGACTCAACTTCTGGAGTGTGAAGCCATGACCGAGGCTCTGACGTTGCCGGTGCTCCCGCTGGACGACACGGTCCTGCTGCCCGGCATGGTCGTGCCCATCCCGCTGGCGGGCGAGGGCGGCGCCAACGAGGCCCGCGCCGCCGTCGACGCCGCCCGCACCCACGGCGAACCCGCCCGCGTCGTGCTCGTCCCCCGGCTGGAGGGCCGCTACGCCCGCGTCGGCGCGCTCGCCGTCGTCGAGCAGGTCGGCAGGCTGCCCGGCGGGCAGCTGGCCGCGGTGGTCCGCAGCACCGGCCGGGTCCGCATCGGCGCGGGCACCACCGGCCCCGGCGCCGCCCTGTGGGTGCAGGTCGAGACCGTGGACGAGGTCGTCGACGACCGCGTGCCGGAGCTGGCCAGCGAGTACAAGAAGCTCGTCACCACGATCCTGCAGCAGCGCGGCGCCTGGCAGGTCGTCGACAGCGTCGCCGCCGTGGACGACCCGGCCGCGCTGGCCGACCTCGCAGGCTACGCCAGCTACGTCACCGACGAGCAGAAGGCGTGGCTGCTGGAGACCACCGACGTCGCCGAGCGGCTGACCAAGCTGCTGGAGTGGGGCCGGGAGCACCTGGCCGAGCTCGACGTGCAGGAGACCATCCGCAAGGACGTCCGCGAGGGCGTGGAGAAGCAGCAGCGCGAGTTCCTGCTGCGCCAGCAGCTCGCGGCCATCCGCAAGGAGCTGGCCGAGATCGAGGGCAAGCCCGCCTCCGAGGAGCAGGACTACCGCGCCAGGGTCGAGGCCGCCGAGCTGCCCGAGAAGGTGCGCGCGGCCGCCCTGGCCGAGGTCGACAAGCTGGAGCGCACCGCGGAGCAGTCCCCCGAGGTGGGCTGGATCCGCACCTGGCTGGACACCGTGCTGGACCTGCCCTGGGACCGGCGCACCGAGGACGCCTACGACATCCCCGGCGCCCGGGCCGTGCTCGACGCCGACCACGCGGGCCTCGACGACGTCAAGGACCGCATCGTCGAGTACCTGGCCGTGCGCAAGCGGCGCGACGAGCGCGGGCTCGGCGTCGTCGGCGGCAGGCGCTCCGGCGCCGTGCTCGCCCTCGCGGGCCCGCCCGGGGTCGGCAAGACCTCGCTGGGCGAGTCCGTGGCCCGCGCGATGGGCCGCGAGTTCGTCCGGGTGGCCCTCGGCGGCGTGCGCGACGAGGCCGAGATCCGCGGGCACCGGCGCACCTACGTCGGCGCGCTGCCCGGCCGGATCGTCCGCGCCATCAAGGAGGCCGGGACGATGAACCCGGTCGTGCTGCTCGACGAGGTCGACAAGGTGGGCAGCGACTACCGGGGCGACCCCACCGCCGCCCTGCTGGAGGTGCTGGACCCGGCGCAGAACCACACCTTCCGCGACCACTACCTCGAGGTCGAGCTCGACCTGTCGGACGTGGTGTTCCTGGCCACGGCCAACGTCGTCGAGGCCATCCCCGCGCCGCTGCTCGACCGCATGGAGCTGGTGCAGCTCGACGGCTACACCGAGGACGAGAAGGTCACCATCGCCGCCGAGCACCTGCTGCCGCGCCAGCTCGACCGGGCGGGCCTGGCCGCCGACGAGGTCGAGGTGGACCGGGAGGCGCTGCGCCTGCTGGCGGGCGAGTACACCCGCGAGGCGGGCGTGCGGCAGCTGGAGCGGGGCATCGCCAGGGTGCTGCGCAAGGTGGCGGCCAAGCTGGCCGTCGGCTCGGCGCGGCTCCCGGTCCGGGTCGGCGCGGCCGAGCTGCGCGAGTACCTGGGCCGCCCCCGGCACACCCCGGAGTCGGCCGAGCGCACGGCCGTGCCCGGCGTGGCCACCGGGCTCGCGGTCACCGGCACCGGCGGCGACGTGCTGTTCGTCGAGGCGTCGCTGGCCGAGGCGGGCACCGGCTCGGCGGGCGTGGTGCTGACCGGGCAGCTCGGCGAGGTGATGAAGGAGTCCGCCCAGATCGCGCTGTCCTACCTGCGCTCGCACGGCGCGGAGCTGTCCCTGCCGGTCGACGCGCTGGCCGACCGGGGCGTGCACGTCCACGTCCCCGCGGGCGCGGTGCCCAAGGACGGGCCGAGCGCGGGCGTCACGATGACCACCGCGCTGGCCTCGCTGCTGTCCGGCCGCCCGGTGCGCTCGGACGTCGCGATGACCGGGGAGGTGTCGCTGACCGGCCGCGTGCTGCCGATCGGCGGGGTGAAGCAGAAGCTGCTCGCCGCCCACCGCGCGGGCATCACCACGGTGCTCATCCCGCACCGCAACGAGCCCGACCTCGACGACGTGCCGGAGCCGGTGCGCGCGGAGCTGACCGTCCACACCGTCAGCGACGTGCGAGAGGTGCTGGAGCTGGCGCTGGAGAAGGTGGACGCGCAGGCCCTCGCGGCCTGACCCGAGCGGCGGGGTGGTGCCCAGCAGGGCGCCACCCCGCCGCTCACTTCTCCTCCAGGAACGTGAGCACCGCCCGCACCCGGCGGTGCTCCTCGCTGCTGGGCTCCAGGTTCAGCTTGGCGAAGATGTTGCCGACGTGCTTCTCCACGGCGCCGTCGGACACCGTCAGCGAGCGGGCGATGGCGGTGTTCGACAGCCCCTGGGCCATCAGCCCCAGCACCTCGCGCTCGCGCGGCGTCAGCGCGTCGACCGGGTTGCGCCTCCCGCGGGCCATCAACTGCGCGATCACCTCCTGGTCGATGCTGGTGCCCCCGGCCGCCACCCGCCGCACGGCGTCGACGAAGTCGGCCACGTCCGCCACCCGCTCCTTGAGCAGGTAGCCCACCCCGCCGGTGCCGCCCGCCAGCAGCTCCACGGCGTAGCGCTCCTCCACGTACTGCGACAGCACCAGCACCGGCAGCCCCGGCACCGCGGCCCGGGCCGCGAGCGCCGCGCGCAGGCCCTCGTCGGTGAACGTCGGCGGCATCCGCACGTCGACGATGGCCAGGTCGGGGCGGTGCTCGACGACCGAGGCCGTCAGCCCGGCGCCGTCCTCCAGCGCGGCCACCACCTCGATGCCCTCGTCGGCGAGCAGGCGGGTCACGCCCTCGCGCAGCAGCACGGAGTCCTCGGCGATCACGACGCGCATGGCGGCCATGCTGTCACCACGCGCAGGGCAGGTCGGCGCGGACCACGGTGGGCCCGCCCACCGGGCTCACCACGGTCATCACCCCGTCGATCGTCGCCGCCCGGTCGGCCAACCCGGCCAGGCCGCCGCCCGCGCGCACCTCGGCGCCGCCCACCCCGTTGTCGACCACCTCGACCACGACCACCCCGGACTCCTCCCGCCATACCCGCACGCCGACCCGGGTGGCCCCGGCGTGCTTGGCGATGTTGGTCAGCGACTCCCCGACGATGAAGTACGCGGTGCTCTCCACGGCCGCGGGCGGGCGCGGGTCCACCACCACCTCCACCGCCACCGGCACCGGCGAGCGGGCCGCCAGCGACGACAGCGCCGCGTCCAGGCCCCGGTCGCCCAGCACCGCCGGGTAGATGCCCCTGGCCAGGTCGCGCAGCTCGGCCACGGCCAGCTTGGCGTCGGCGTGCGCCTCCTCGACCAGAGCGCGCGCGGCGTCCGGGTCGTCGTCGAACTTGCCCTTGGCCCGGCCCAGCCCCATCGCCACGGCCACCAGCCGCTGCTGCGCGCCGTCGTGCAGGTCGCGCTCGATACGCCGCCGCTCGGCCTCCGCCGCGTCCACCCCGCGGGCCCGCGAGGCCTGCAACCGGTCGGCCCGCGCGGCCTGCTCGGCCACCCGGTCGGCCCCGAGCATCGCCCCGGCGAACCGGGCGTGCAGCCACGCCACCCGCGGCGCCACCCACAGCGCCACCGGCACCAGCGGCACGCTCGCGATCCCCAGCGCGAACAGCACGCACGACAGCGGGAAGGTCAGCAGCACGAACCCCAGGTCGCGCCAGGTCCGCCGGTCGGTCAGCAGCTCCCGCCACTGCCGCAGCAGGTTCCCCGGCCCGGGCAGCACGGCGCGCGGGGGCAGGTCGGCGTCGGCCAGGGTGCTCGCCCACCACCGGAACGCGTTGCCGAACGCCCTGGTGACCACCGCCGCGGCGGCCAGGAACAGCAGCCCGACCCAGATGATCACGGTCGCCCCGAGCGCCCACAGCACCACGGTCAGGATGAACCCGGCCAGCGCCAGCGGGAACAGCCCCAGCAGGTACAGGACGGCCCTGACCGGGTGCGGGTAGCGGGTCACGACTCGTCCCGCGCAGGCCCGAGCAGCGCCCGCGCGAACCGCACGTGCGCCGCACCCAACCCGCGGGTCACCAGCACGGCCACCGCCACGAGCACCACCCCCACCAGCGCGAACGGCAGGGCGTCCACCGCCGACGCGACCACGAACTGCGGATGGCCCCAGTCGAACCCCCGGTAGACGCCCCCAGGCAGCCAACGGTAGTAGACCGGCAGCGCCAGCAGGCCCAACCCGACGGACCAGAGCACCACGACCACCACGAACTCGAAGATCCCCACCGGCAGCATGAGCAGGAAGTACAGCGCGTCCCGGTAGGTGTTGACGTCCTTGAACCTCGCCCTGAACCGCTTCTCCTCCGGCAACCGCGGGTAGGGCGCCGGGATGTCCGCGTCGAGCATCGCGTAGATCCGCGCCCGCTCCAGCCGGGCCCCACCCCGCGAGCAGAGCACCGCCAGCACCAGCACGGGCACCCCCACCCAGATCACCGCGGTGCCCAACCCCACCGCGGTCAGCACCACCAACCCCACGAACCCGGCGATCCCCACCGCCAGGTTCATCACCAGGAACCCGAGCGACCCGGCCACCGAGGGCCGCGGAGCAGCAGAAGAAGTCATGCCCCAACCCTGTCCGCCCCACCCCCGCCCCCACGATGGTGCCGCCCGGCCGATCCGGGGTGGGGCCAGCCCTACCCCCTGGGGATACGGGGATGAAGGTCTGGCCGCGGCGCGGTAGTATGGGAGGTGCAAGGCTCGTCAACCCACACGGGGGTGAACGGTTTCGACTTTGGACGTGGATTCAGGAGAAGCGTGCAGGTGCAGGCGGGATTGACCACCTCAAGCGTCGCCCGCAAACCAATAAGCGCCAAGACTAACAGTCGCGCTGACTTCGCCCTCGCTGCCTAAGCGAGTGTGAGTCTGTCGGCCCGGGGTCGCCTCCGACCCGGTCGCCGGCATCAGCTAGGAGGCTCACCGACAGCCCCGGCCACGGGGACTGCTCGGGAAGCTCACAGTGGCTGGGCCCGTCACACCGGCTTGTTCGCGTGACCGGTGGGGCCGAGTAGAGGCAATGCGAACTGCGCACGGAGAAGTCCTGGTGAAGCGACAGAGGACCCGGGTTCGATTCCCGGCACCTCCACGAGACCGAGGCCGACCCTTGCCCGCGGAAAGCGCGGGCGGGGTCGGTCTCGTCATTTCGCGTGGGGGCCGAGCCCCCACACCCCCACGGTGCTTGCTCCTTCGGTTGGCGGGCGGGGGGAGTTGTGGGGGAACCAGCGGGGGCGCTGCGCGCCCCGGGGGAGTTGTGGGGGATCAGCGGGGG
>NZ_MKQR01000029.1:0-1603 GCF_001940455.1 Actinokineospora bangkokensis
CTAGGTTTTGGGGGACTAGCGGGGGGAGTTGTGGGGACTAGGGGAAGCGTTGCGTGCCCGGGGGAGTTGTGGGCGGCTGGGCGGCTGTGGGAGTAGCGGGGGCTGTGTGTGCCTGCTGGGTCGTGGGGGCTGGGCGCGTGTGAGAGGGCGGCGGCGCTGTTGGGGCCGCTGCTTGAGTTGGGGAGTGGGGCAAGTGGTGGCGGTGTGACTGGGGGCCTTTGGGTAAGGGTGAGTTGGGTGTTGTCGCGGGTTGGTTTTGTGGTGGGTCTCTTCTTTGTTTTGCGCTCGGCGCAACCGCCCACCCCATCGAGCCCGCCCGGAAATCCCGCTTTCAGAGCCCGATGCCGGAGGCGAGGCGATGAAATCGCTCAGCCGCGGATTTTCTCGGTGGTGGTGAGGGTGCCGGGGGTGGTCAAGTCGGCTGTGGGGGTGGGCCAGGTGATGACGCTGAGGGTGGTGGTCTTGAGCAGGGGGCGGGTGCCGGTCAGCTCGGCGACCACGTCCTCCAGGTCGGGGTTGTGGCCGATGAGCAGGACGGTGGCGGCGCTGTCGGGGAGGGTGCGCAGGACGGCGATGACGGCCTCGGGACCTTCGCCGTAAAGCTGCTCGTCGTGCACGACCTTGGGGCTGGTGCGCAGCTCCGGGGCGACGAGGTCCCAGGTCTGCCGGGTGCGGGTGGCGGGGGAGACCAGCGCGATGTCCACCGGGTCGGCGTGGGCGGCCAGCCAGCGGCCTGCGGCGGCGGCGTCGCGGCGGCCGCGGTCGGCGAGGGGGCGGCGGTAGTCGGGGACACCCTCGGGCCAGGCGGACTTGGCGTGGCGGAGGACGACGAGGCGGCGCATGGGGGTCAGCCTCCCACCGCGGGCCCGGCCGGGGCGGGCGCGGCGCGGCGCAACCTGCGGAACTCGCGCCACACCAGGGCCACGACCAGCAGGTCCAGCGCGCCGAACACCGCCAGCCCCACCGACCCGGTGCGCACCGCGCGCGCCACCTCGTAGGCCACGAACGCGAGCAGCACCACGCAGGCCACCGGGAACGCCGCCACCACCTCGCGCCACAGGGCCACGACCAGCCCGAGCTTCACCACCGCGTGCAGCAGCAGGTAGCAGATCGCGAACGTGCGGGTGCTGCCGTCGGCGAAGTCCGCCGCCGCCCGCGACAGGTGGTGCGCCAGCGTCCCGTTGTGGTCCCCGAGCAGGTCCCGGGTGATCACCGCGTTCGCCGCCCCGGTGATCAGCGACGGCGGCACCGCGATCAGGACCAGGGCCCCGAGCAGCTGCACCACCCCGTCGGCCCCCTTGAGCACGACCGCGAGCCGGAACAACCCGCTGCCCGACCGCCCACCCGCTCCGCTCACGCACTACAGCATGCCCCGCCCGCACCCCCCTGGCCAGCGTGAACGCGCCCACGCCGTTACCACGAGATCACGATTTCCGGGCGGGACCATCCACAGGCGCCTGGGGTCCCCCGATGTCCACTCTGCCGGCGCGGGCCGACAGTTCCGGGCCGTGCGCGGGCAGTTGTCCACAGGGTCGCTGGGAGCCCCCGAATTCCATCCTGCCCGCGAGGGGCGACAGTTCCGGGCGGGTGGGGCGGGGGGTGT
>NZ_MKQR01000029.1:1738-18199 GCF_001940455.1 Actinokineospora bangkokensis
GGGGTGGGGGGTGTGGATAGGTGAGGGGGTGTGGACAGGTCAGGGTTTGCGGCGCTGGGTGGTGTGGCGGGTGGGTTCGGCGGTGAGGGGGTCCTCGGGCCAGCGGTGCTTGGGGTAGCGGCCGCGCAGTTCGGAGCGGACCTGGGGGTAGCCCTGGGCCCAGAAGGAGCGCAGGTCGGCGGTGACGGCAACCGGGCGGCCCGCGGGGGAGAGCAGGTGCAGGACCACGGGGACGCGGCCGTCGACGATGGTGGGGGTGTCGGTCCAGCCGAACACCTCCTGCACCTTGACCGGCAGGGTGGGGCGGTCGGCGGTGTAGTCGACGCGGACGGCCGAGCCGGAGGGGACGGGGAGGCGTTCGGGGGCGAGGTCGTCGAGGTGGGCGGCCTCGGGCCAGGGGAGCAGGGTGCGCAGGGCCGCCAGCAGGTCGAGCTTCTCCAGGTCGGCGCGGGAGCGGGGGGAGCCGAGCCAGCGGTCGGCCGCGGCGAGCAGGTCCGCGTCGGAGACGGCGGGCCAGGGCGGGCCCAGCTCCGCGTGCAGCAGGCGCAAGCGGTTGCGCAGCGCGGTCGCCGCGGGGGAGAAGCGCAGGACGCCGAAGTCGCGGCGCAGGCCGTCGAGGACGGCGGCGCGGACGGCGTCGGCCGGTGGGGTGGCCAGGGGGCGGGACGACAGCACGATCGCGCCCACCCGGCGGACGTGGCGGGCCACGACGTCGCCCCCGCTCCACGCGACCTCGTCGGCCTCCGCCACGTCCCCGACGCGCACGGCGAGGTCCTGCGAGGCCGCCACCGCCAAGCGCGCCCTGCCCTCGGCGGCGCCGGGCGGGCGGTCGGCGACGGCGACGGCGATCCACTCCGGGTCGCCCAGGCCCGGCGCGGTGACCGCGGTGCCGTTGGCGAGCAGGTACACCGGGTCGGCCCCCGGCCGCCTGCGGCCGACGCGCTCCGGGTGGGCGAGGGCGGTCACCAGCGCCGCCGCCGGGCCCGAGCCCCTCGCCGCGGGGACGTCGCGGAGCAGGCGGTCGACCTCGCGGCGCCAGCGGGCCGTCGACGGGGAACCGGCGCGCAGGCGGCGCAGGCCCGCCTCCAGGTCGACCCCGTCCACCAGGCCGTCGTCGTCGAGGACGGCCACCACCTCGGCCGCCGCGCGCGACCCCACCTCCGGTGCGGCGTCGAGCAGGGCCCTGGCCAGGCGCGGGTGCAGGCCCAGGCGGGCCATCTCCCGGCCGCGCGCGGTCACCCCGCCGGGGTCCAGGGCGCCCAGCGCGGTCAGCACCTCGCGGCCCGCCGCCAGCGGACCCGGGGGCGGCGCGTCCCACCAGCGCAGCCCCGACCCGTCCGGGGTCCCCCACACCGCCAGCTCCAGCGCGAGGCGGGTGAGGTCGGCCGTGCGCACCTCCGGTTCCGGGTAGCGCGGCAGGGTCGACTGCTCGTGCTCGGGCCAGCACCGGAACACCCGGCCCGGGGCCTCGCGCCCGGCCCGGCCCGCCCGCTGGGTGGCCACCGCCGCCGACACCCGGACCGTCGCCAGGCCGGACATGCCGCGCCGGTGGTCGACCCGCGGCACGCGCGAGAGCCCCGAGTCGACCACCGCGCGCACGCCCGGCACGGTCAGGCTCGACTCCGCGACCGACGTGGCCAGCACCACCCGCCGCCCCTCGCCCGGCCGCAGCGCCGCGCTCTGCCTGTCCAGCGGCAGCCTGCCGTGCAGCTCCACGACGTCGAGGTCGGACAGCATCCCGGCCACCCGCCGGATCTCCCCGACCCCGGGCAGGAACGCCAGCACATCACCGTCCACTGCTGACAGTGCCGTTCGGACTGCGCGGGCCACGGTGGACTCCACGCGCTCGCCCCGCTGCGGGGGCACGTAGGTCTCGGCCACGGGGTGGGCGACGGCGTCCACGGTGATCACGGGGGCGTCGAGCAGGTCGGCCAGGGTCGTCGCGGCCACCGTCGCGGACGTGGCCAGCAGCCGCAGGTCCGGGCGCAGGCCGTCGCGGGCGTCGAGCAGCAGGGCCAGCAGCAGGTCGGCGTCGAGGTGGCGCTCGTGCACCTCGTCGAGCACCACCACGTCCACCCCGGCCAGCTCCGGGTCGTGCTGGAGCCTGCGCACCAGCAGCCCCGAGGTCACGAACTCCACCCGGGTCGCCGCCGACACCCGCCGGTCGCCGCGCACCGAGTAGCCGACCTGCCCGCCCACGGCCTCGCCCAGCGACGCCGCCATCCGGGTGGCCGCGGCGCGCGCCGCGAGCCTGCGGGGTTCGGCGACCACCACGCGGCCGGGCAGGGCCAGCGGGACCACGGTCGTCTTGCCCGTGCCCGGGGGCGCGACGAGGACCGCGGCACCGCGGTCGGCCAGCGCGGCGGCGATGTCGTCGAGGGCGGCGTGGACGGGCAGCACGGGGTCCAGCCTCTCAGGCTGCCCTCAGCGAGCGCCGGTAGCCTCGGCGCACGTGACCAGGGGCTCGTGGCCCCTCGGCGCGCCTTGGGTCCCCCGGCGGCGGTACACCCGCGTACCGGGTTGTCACCGGACGTCCGGTTCGCCCGTGAGAAGGTGCAGGAGGCATGAGGAGGAGCGGTGGGCGGAGCTGAGCGCAACGAACGCAAGCGCAGGCAGGAGCAGCGCAGCGGCGGCGGCAAGGGCGGGCAGGCGCGCGGTCCCGCGCAGCGGTCGAGCGGCGCCAAGGCCGTCGCGGCGGCGCGCGGCAGCGGCGGCGCGGACCGCACCCGGCTCATCCTCGGCGTCGTCGCGGTGGTCGTGGTGGCCGCCGCGGTGATCGGCGGCGTGCTGTGGACCAACAGCAAGAAGAACGCCACCCAGGACTCCGCCATCCCCGTCGCCCAGGTCGCCAACGACCTGCCCAACACCAGGGACGGCGCCACGGTCCTCGTCGGCAAGGACACCGCCGGGGTCACCATCGACATCTACGAGGACTTCCTCTGCCCCATCTGCGGGCAGTTCGAGCAGACCAACTCCGCCGCGCTGGAGCAGAAGCTGGAGGCGGGCACCATCAAGGTCCGCTACCACCTGGTGAACCTGCTCAACGAGCGTTCGGACCCCGCGGGCTACTCCACCGACGCCGCCAACGCCGCGCTGCTGGCCGCCGACGAGGGCAAGTTCGTCCAGTTCCACAAGAGCCTCTACGACACCCAGCCCACCGAGGGCGGCCGCGGCTGGGACAAGCAGCAGCTCATCGACCTGGGCAAGGCCATGGGCCTGACCAGCCAGGCCTTCGCCGACGGCATCACCGCGGGCAAGTACGACTCCGCCGTCACCGCCGAGTACGACAAGGCCCGCACCACCGACGCCCTCCTCCAGGAGGCCGGCGACGGCCAGAAGGCCTTCGGCACCCCCACCGTCGCCGTCAACGGCCGACCGGTCAGCACCGCCCAGGCCAACTGGATCGACCAGGTCGTCGCCAACGCGGGCTGACGGGTATCTGTCACCCACCTGGCTGCTAACACCGGAGCGCTCCCTGCGACGTTCGAGGAGACAGATCCTCGCGCCCGCAGGGAGTGCTCATGGGCCGCACCAGCCCGGCCAACGCCATCACCGCCATCGTGGTCAGCCTCACCAGCGCCGCCCTGGCCACCGCCCTCGGCTTCGCCGTGGCCGACCAGGACCGCCCCGCAGGCCGCGACTACACCGCGCTCGGCGGCGGTTTCGGCTCCGACTACTCGGGATCGGGCTACCAGACGCCGACGTACGTGCCCCCCACGCGCACGCGCTCGTCCTCCCCGTCCTACCCGACCTACCCGTACCCGACCTACCCGTCGTCCCCGTCGTCCAGCGAGCCGCCGACCACGACCGGGGCAGCGGACACGGAGGAGTCCGCGCGCGCCGCGTTGGAGGAGCAGGTCTCGCAAGACCGCGCCACCGCCGAAACCCTGATCGGCCAGTGGGTCCCCCAGCTGTCGTCGAAGAAGCCGGGCATGGTCGTGGGCGGGGTGGCGTACGGGTACGTGGAGGTCTGGGAGGACTTCGAGTCCCTGCACGCCCAGTACCCGGACGCTGTGCTGCTGTGGTCCGGTGACTACCCGACCTACAAGAACGCCGACTACTGGGTGACGGTGATCCCCACCGGCTACGGCACGGGGGAGGCCGCGAACGCGTGGTGCGACGCGCGGTCGATCCCGAGTGATGGGTGCTACGCGAAGTTGTTGTCGCACAGCGGTGGGGCTGAGGGGAGCTCGAAGCCTCGGGGGTGATGGGCTTGTCGCTTGTGTGTCGCCTCGCCTGCGGCTTCGGCGTTTGGTGCGGGGGTTTTGTTGCTGGCTCGATGCGGTGGACCTGTTTGGGTGGGGCCCCTACGGCGATCATGAGCTGAGAGAGCGGGAAAAGCTGGGGCGAAAAGAGCCCCGCTCAACCCGGACAGGGTAGCTCATGATCGCCTTCCCCACCCAAACAAGTCCACCGCATCGAGCATGTCCGTAGCCGGGCTGCCCGGCCCGTAAGTGCTTGCGTCGTGGGAAAAGCGGAGGACGAGAGCCGGGGACGGGTGTGGGGTGCGGCGGCTTCGCCGCCGCCCCTGCCCCTGGGAGGTGGCTTGGCGGCGGCGAAGCCGCCGCCTGCCAAGTCACCTCGTAACGCTTGCCCGACAGTGCGAAGCAGCGCGCCCACCTACGGAACCGGCGGCCCGGCTACGGCCCTGCTCGATGTGGTGGTTGTGCTTGACCGGGGAAGGCGATCATGTGCTACCCACGGCGGGGGGTGGGGCCGCAGGCCTCACCTTTTCCCCACCCCGAGCACATGATCGCCGCAGGGGCCCCGGTCAAGCGCAACCACCACATCGAGCCAGCACAGAAAATCCCGTGCTCTTCCCAGAGCCGAAGCCGAAGGCGAGGCGACACGCCCCGCCCCACCTCAAGGTGACTCGATCGTCCCAGCGGCAATGTCCAACCGGTACTCGATGAAGTTCGCCCAGTCCACGCGGATCTCCAGCAAGTCCCCCGCGGCCAACCGTTCCGGGTTGCCCTTCACGCAGAAGTCCGGTTGTTCGGCGAGGATCGACACCGCTGCCCGCACCGACTCCACGTCGGCGGCGCAGCGTTCGGCGAGGTCCAGCAGGGTGGTGCGCAGGGCGTCGATGGGGGTGTCGGTGTAGGGGCCGAAGAGGGCGATCAGCTTGCGCACCACGGGGCGGTGGAGGGCGATCCAGCGGAGGGCGTCCTCCTCGCGGACCTGGTCGCGGGTCAGGGGGAGGACTTCGGCGGGGAGGGCGGCCCAGGGGTTGAGCTCGTAGTGGACCTCGCCGCGTTCGGTGGTGGCCAACAGGACCGTGCAGGCGGTGAGGTAATCCAGGACGTCCGCTGTGGTGCGGGGATGGGTCACGCCCAGGCTGTCGGCGTAGCGGTCGACGTCGGCGATGGTGCGGTCGAGCCAGGCGCGGTCCTCGGCGTTGGCCCGGTCGACGTCGAGGGGGGACGGGGGTTCGCCGTCGAGGGCGGTGCTGAGGCTGGTTTCGGTCCAGGGCTCGAACTCCTCCCAGGCCGGGGCGGCCAGGCCCGCGCGCGCGTCGGGGGTGCGACCGACGAGCCTGCCGACCTGGTCGCGGGTGGGGCAGCCGAGCATGACGACCACGCCCAGCACCTCGACTGCGGCGTGCGGGACGAAGCGGCCCCAGCCGAGGCCGTCGAAGACCTCGCGGAAGAGCCCGCCACGGTGCGCCTCGCCCTGGTTGTCGTCTACGGCCATGGACAATGCATCTCCGCCGGGAACCCCTGTGTTACCAGGTATTCGGGCGTGTGGCGGTGCGTCACCGGAGGGCGACGGGCGGCTACCGGTCGCGGGGGCCCGGCGCCGGGGGTGCAACCGTCCGCGCCACTTCCCGCGTAGGCAGTGGCATGAGGAGACGAACCACCCCGGGGAGGTGGCATGCGCCCAGCCGACGAGGCGCGGTTCCGCGACTTCGCCGCCGCGCAGGCGCTGCCACTGCGCAGGCAGGCGTACCTGCTCAGCTCGGACTGGCACCTCGCCGAGGACCTGGTGCAGGACGCGCTGCTCAAGCTCTACCGGGCCTGGCCCCGGTTGGGCGCGGCGGACCCGCCGTTGAACTACGCCCGGCGCACGCTCGTGCGCACCTGGCTGGACGAGCGGCGCAGGCCGTGGCGGCGGCGCGAGGACCGCTCCGGCGTCCTGCCCGATCCGGCCGGGGTGGGCGGTGAGACCGAGCGGGTCGACGCCCGCGGGCCGCTGCTGGCCGCCCTCGCCCGGCTCGCGCCCCGGCAGCGGGCGGTGCTGGTGCTGAGGTACTTCTGCGGGCTGTCCGTGCCCGCGACCGCCGCCGCGCTCGGGATCTCCGAGGGCACCGTCAAGAGCCAGTCCGCGCGCGGGCTCGACGCCCTGCGCGCCCACTACGCCACGTTCGACAACCCGGTGAGGTGACCGATGGACGAGAAGACGCTGACCGAGGAGTTCACCGCGGCCCTGGCCGCCGAGCCCCCGCTGGGCTTCGACCCGGGGGCGGTGGCGGACCGGGGCCGGGCCGCCACCCGGCGCCGGGCGCTGCTGGCGTCCACGGGCGGGGTGGTCGTGGTCGCCGCGGCTGCCGCCGCGGTGGCGGTCCTGCCCCGGGAGCAGGTCCCCGCCGTGCGTGTGGCGCCTGCCGCGCCCACGGTCGCCGCCGCGTCGACCCCGCCGACTGCGGGCGCCGTCGTGACCGGCCCGGTGTCGTGGCCCGCGCCCGGCACGCCCGGCACCACCCTGGACACCAGCGGCGCCGCCCAGCTGCGCGCGGCGGCGAGCCAGTACCTCCAGACGCGCGTCCGGGCCGTCGTCGGCGGGGTGGCGGGGGTGCAGACGCGCCCGGACGAGGGGTTCGCGGGCCCCTTCAGCGAACTCCCGACCTCCTCGGTGCCCGTGCCGCCGCGCCAGATGGGCTTCTCGGTGGGGGCGCGCATCGACACCGCGCCGACGAACTCCTACCTCGGCCTCGCGGTCAAGGCGTACGAGTCGCCGGTGCCTTCGACGCGCCTCGACGAGAAGTGCGCCCAGCACCACACCGATCCGTCCCGGGGCGGGCGCGTCGAGTGCACCCTGTCCACGCTGTCGGACGGCGGGTACCTGCTGGTGGCAGAGGTGACGTACGCGCACAAGGAGGCGCTTCCCGCGCCGGGCCGCTACCAGCAGTCCACCATCGCGACCTACTACCGCCCGGACGGGGTGGAGGTCGCCGCGGAGTCGAGCACCCTGCCCGACGCCCCCGCGACGAGCGTGCGCCTGAGCGCGGACGACCTGGTGGAACTGGTCTTGGACCCGCACTGGTCGCTGTGACGATCCTGGGCACAGCACCGTCCCACCGGGGCCACAGTCCGCGCACAGCTCCGGCCCGCATCGTGGTCCTCACCAGCGAGTCGAACACCCTGAGCCCCTGGAGAGCCACGATGACCACCACTGAGCAGTTCACCCCGCCCACCACTGAGCAATTCACCCCGCCCACCACCCCGCTGCCCGCCCAGGACCCGCGGCCCGCCAAGCCCGTCGGCCGGGCCCGCCGCATCGCCATCGCCGCCGCGGTCGCCCTGGCCATCGCGGTCGGCGGCGGGGCCGCCATCTACGCCGCCTCCAACTCCTCCACCGACTCCTCCGCGTCGGCGTCGGCGGGCCCCGGCGGCGGCATGGGAGGCATGGGCGGCATGGGCACGGGCGCCCCCGGTGGCGGCGGCCCCGGCCTCATGGACGCCCTGCACGGCGAGTTCACCACCACCGACAGCTCCGGCAACTACGTCACCGAAACCCTCCAGACCGGTGAGGTCACCGCTGTCACCGACACCACCATCACCACAGCCAGCACCGACGGCTACACCAAGACCTACACGATCGACTCCACCACGACGTACTCCGCCATGGGCGGCGCCCCGGGCTCCGCGGGCACCGGCTCCGCGGGCACCGTCACCCGGTCCGACATCGCCACCGGCGACACAGTCACCATCGTCGCCACCACCACCGGCACCGCCGTCTCCGTCGCAGAGCAGACCGGCTGACCGCAGCTCCTAGCCCATCCGGGGTAGAAACACCCCAGGGCACCCTCGGGTTCCGCTAGAAAGGTCGGGTGCGGCCTGATGCGGACCGGGGGGTGTCGTGGGAGGTCAGGGAGCGGCGACCGGGCGGTCGGGCACTGCCAACACCATCTCCGGCGCCGTCGCGGGGAACGTCGTGCAGGCCGCTTCCGTCCGCGACGTGCACTTCCACCCGGCGGCTCGTGAGGTCGTCCCCCGCGAGCTGCCACCCGACCCCGGGGGCTTCGTCGGCCGGGACGCGGAACTCGCGGCGCTGGACGCGGCGCTGGACGCCGTGGCGGGGACCTCGGCGCCGATCGTCGTCACCGGGGTCCCGGGGCTGGGCAAGACGGCGTTGGCCGTGCACTGGCTGCACCGGGTCGGGGCGGGGTTCGACGACGGGCAGCTCGTGGCGCGGTTGCGCGACCCGGACACCGGTGAGCCGCGCACCCCGGCCGCGGTACTGGGCGGTTTCCTGCTGTCGCTCGGCGTCGAGCCGGACCGGGTGCCGCTGGAGCGCGAGCGCTGCGAGGTCCTGTACCGGTCGATGACCGCTGACCGCCGTCTCGTCGTGCTGCTCGACGACGCGGTGTCCGCCGCGCAGGTGCGCCCCCTGCTGCCCGCGGCCGGGCTCGTCGTGGTGACGAGCCGGGCGCGGCTGTCCGGGCTGGCGGTGGTGGGCGCGCGGTGGGTCGACCCGGGGCCCGTGGCCGGGGCCGACGCGCTGCGGCTCTTCGACGCCGTCGTCGGCGCCGAGCGGGTGGCCGCCGAGCCCGGCGCGGCGCTGGCCGCCGCCGAGCTGTGCGGCGGGCTGCCGCTGGCGCTGGGCGTGGTGGCGGCCCGCCTCGCCGGTCGCGCCCACCGCACCTTCGCCACCGAGGTGGGCGAGCTGCGCGGCGAGGCGGGGCGGGTGGACCGGTTGGCGCTGCGCGGCGGCGAGTCCGTCGGCGTGGTGCTCGACGTCGCGGCGTCGGCGCTGGACGAGCGCACCGCGCGGGTGCACCGCGCCTGCGCCTGGCACCCCGGTCGGGAGTTCGGCGCCGCCGTCGTCGCGGCCGGGGTGGACGAGCCGGTGGCGGACGTGCTCGACGCCGTGGACGAGCTGGTCGAGGCGAACCTCGTCGCGGAGGTGGCCGACGGCCGGTTCGGCATGCACGACCTCGTGCGCCTGCACGCGCGGGGCTGGGCGGGCGACGGGGGGCGGCGCGTGCGGGAGCGGATGGTGGAGTGGTACCTGGATCGGGTGGTGGCCGTCGACCTGGTGGTCCACCCCCGGCGCCCGCGGCTCGGGCCCCGCTACGGGCGGGTGGAGCCTGCCGCCTGCACGCCCGCGGCCGCGCTGGCCTGGGTGGCCGTCGAGCGGGAGTCGATCACCGCGGCGGTGGCCGCCGCCGTGGAGCTGGGCCGCGACGACCTGGTGTGGCAGTTCTGCGAGGCGCTGTGGGGCGACTTCCTGCACAGCCGCCGCTACGCGGAGTGGATCGACTTGCAGCACGCGGGGGTGGCCGCCGCCCAGCGCCTCGGCGACCGGCGGGCCGAGGCGCTGGTTCGCGTCCAGCTCGGCTACGCCTGCGCCAAGCTGGGCAGGCGCGCCGAGGCGGTGGAGCACGACACCGCCGCGGTTGACCTGGCCCGCGCCGCGGGCGACGCCGCCGCAGAGGCGAGCGCCCTGGAGCAGCTGGGGGTCGCCGTGGTGGACGACGACCCCGAGGCAGCCGCCGCGCACTACCGGCGAGCCCGCGACCTGAACGTCGGCCTCGGGCGGGTGCGCGGGGTGGCGCTGTGCGACCGCAGGATCGCCGAGGTGCTGCTGCGCCGGGGCCGCTTCGACGACGCCGCCCGCCTGCTCGGGTCGGTCGCCGCCACCATGCGCGACCTCGGCGACCCCACCCAGCACGCCCGCGCGGTCATGCGCACCGCCGAAGCGCACGTGCTCGCCGGGGCCCCGGGGCGCGCGCTCGACGTGCTCCGGGCCGCGCTGGCGGAGATGGCCGAGTTCGGCTCACCGCACTACCAGGCGGAGATCCTGGAGCGCATGGGCGAGGTCGCCGCCCGCACCGGCGACGTCGACGGCGCCGCCCGCCACTGGGCGGGGGCCGCGGGCTTCTTCGAGGCCACCGGCGACCGCGCCGCCGTCGAGCGGGTCACGGCGCTGGCCGCGGCCCTGGCACCGCAAGCGGACCACCCCGGTCGGTGAACGGTCGGGGACCTCGCTGGTGCAGGGCGGCGGCCAGGTCCTCGGTGTAGCGGCGGACGGCCAGGTCGATGGCCTGTTCGGTCCACGTGGTCACCACGACGTCCGCCGCGGCGAGCCAGCGGGGGCTCGCCCCGGGGCGGGCGGCCACCAGCACGTCGCCGGGGGACAGCCCCGGGGGGCCCGCGCGCCAGTGCACGCGGCAGACACCCGGGGCGAGGGGCTCGATCGAGTTCACGGTGTCTTACCAGTCCAGGGGTTCCGGGTCTGCGGGCGGGAGGAGCCGGGCGGGCCACGGGGGCTCCGGCAGGTCGAGCAGGGCGTAGGCCGTCCGGCGCAGCACGGCGTGCGGGACGGGGGAACGGGCGCTGATCGCGCGGCGCAGGGCCGGGATGTCCCGGTGGGGGCTCGCCGCATCGATCTGCGGGCGCAGGGGGCGGTCGTGGTCGAGGCGGCCGACGCCCCGGGCGAGGACGTCGCCGGGGCTCCCGGGGCGGGTGTTGCCGTCCGGGAAGGCCGCCAGGGCGAAGCGCGCGCCGAGGGCTCCGGAGTAGACGCTCGTCGAACCGTGGTCGCCGAGCACGACGTCGGCGGCGCTCACCGCGGCCTGCCACCCCCGGTCCGGCGGCAGCACCCGCAGCCCCGCCGCGAGCGCGTCGGCCAACCACGACCTCAGCTGCCAGGCGCCGTGCACCGCCCACACGTTGGGGTGGAAGACCGCGGCGACCACCGTCCCGGTCCCCTCCACTTCGGACGCCAGGCGCGCCAGCAGGTCCGGGTGCGCGCCGAACGCGGACTCGGTCGACCACGTCGAGCACGCGGTGACCAACCGCCCGCGCGGTGGGACGCCCAGCGCCGCCCGGTAGCGGTCGCGGTGGGCGGCGCCCGCGTCCAAGCGCGCCAAGCAGATGTCGCCGGTGACGACCGCGGCGGGCAGCGCCTCCGGGCAGGTGCGGCGCAGCAGCGCCCGGTCCGCCGCGGTGGGCAGGGCGATGGCGGCGGGCACCACCCGGCCGCTCGTGGTGAGCACCTCCCGGTCCAACCCCGTGCTGCCCCGCGTCGCCCCCGGCTGCATCCGGCTCCGGGCACGGGTCTTGCCCGCGCCCGCGCCGTGCGGCAGCAGGAGCAGCTTCCCGTGCACCTGCGCCGTGCAGTCGGGGCTCGCGGCGAGCACGAGGTCCCACCGCTGCCTGCGCGCCTGGTCCCACGGCAGCACCAGACCACCGAGGCCGCGGGCGAAGGCGTCCACGCCGTGCCAGCGGTCGCCCGCGTCCGGGACGGTGAACACCACGTGCACCCGGTGGTCCCCGTCGAACACCGGCAGCAGGTCGAGCAACCTGGTCCCCGCCGTGATCGTCGGCACCACCGCCAAGACCGCCTTGCAGCCCCGCCGCGTCGCGCGGCCCTCCCCGTCGAGCCCGACCGGACCCCGCACCCACGTCGTCACGTCCGTCATCCCCCTGCCGCACCCCGGACGCGGCCGCGGCCGCCGGGAGGCGCTCTCCCTCGGGTGCTCCACAACGGTGCGCCCGCCACCCGGTCGAACCGCCGTGCGGCGCGCTTTCCGTCCGCAGGCGGGGATCCCGGTGCGCGGAGTTGTCCGCGGGTGCGTGCCGCCGCAGGGGCGCTGGGCCGTTGGGTTGACTTTCGATCCACTTTCCGTGCGGTGTCCGGCGAACCGTCGCTACACTGCGGAATCACGCAGAGTCATGCGCATGTGTCTTTGGGTGGTCGAACCTCGTGCCCGGGTGCGGGCCCAGCTACAGGGGTGGAGCTGGTGGACACGGTTCTGGGGATCCTCGGCGCCACCGCGCTGCGCGTCGGTGGCGCGCTCGTCGAGGACTGGGGCCCGCCGCGGCAGCGGGCCGTGCTCGGCCTGCTCGCCTACCGGGTGGGCCGGTGGGTCCCGGTCGAGCAGCTCCTGGACTGGGTGTGGGCCGCCCGCCCGCCCGACGACCCGCAGAGCACCCTGGAGGGGTACGCGGCCAAGATCCGCACCCACCTCAAGGGGGTGGCCGCGCCCGCCACCATCTCCGGGCGCCGGGGCCGCTTCCGCCTCGACGTCGACCCGGACCTCGTGGACTTCCACCGCTTCCGCAGGCTCGCCGACACCGCGGCGGTGCAGGCGCGCGCGGGCGACCCGGCCGCCGAGGACACCGCGCGGCAGGCGCTCGCGCTCTGGCGCGGCGACCTCCTCGACGACCTCACCACCCCGTTCGCCGACGGTGCCCGCGCCACCCACGGGCAGCCCGCCCGGCTCACCGCGCGCCGCGCGCTCGTCGACTCGCTGCTGGCCCGGGGCGCCCACCAGGACGCGCTGTCGACCCTGCTGGAGCTGCAGGAGGACGAAGGCCCGCACGACGTCGAGTTCGCCGAGCGGCGCATCACCGCCCTGCGCGGCCTGGGCAGGCAGCGCGAGGCCACCACCTACTACCTGGGGATGCGCAAGCACTACCTCGACGAGGGGGACCCGGACAGCGCCGAGCAGGTCCGCGCCCACCACGACAGCGGGCTCCCCACCGCCACCGGCGGGACCCCCGTCCCGCACCACCCGGTGCCGCGCGGACTCCCCGTGGACAGCCCCGATTTCACCGGGCGCGCGGACCTGCTGGCCGAGCTGGACGTGGCCGCTGGTCTCGCCGACGGCGACCCGCTGCGCGGCGTCCTCGTGCTCGACGGGATGCCGGGGGTCGGCAAGTCCGCCCTGGCGGCGCACTGGGGGCACCGCGCGCAGTCGCGCTTCAACGGCGGCAGCCTGCACGTCGACCTGGACGGGTGGGACGACGGCGGCGTCCGGCCGCGGGCGGCCGTGGTCGACGAGCTCCTGCTCGCCCTCGGCAGGCAGGTGGACGGCCGGGGCAGCCCCCAGGAGCGCGAGGTGCTGCTGCGCCAGGCGCTCGCCGACCGGCACACCCTGGTGGTGCTGGACGGGGTGCGCGACCGCGAGCAGGTGAAGGACCTCATCAAGGTGCTCGCCGACTGCCTCGTGCTGATCACCACGAGGCAGCGGATCACCTCCCTCACCGCCTGGTCGGGCGCCCGGCGGGTGCACGTGCCCCCGCTGTCCCCGGCCGAGTCCGCCGAGCTCGCCGCCCGCCGGTTCCGCGCCCGGCCGCCGGGGCGGCTGGCCGAGGACCTGCTGGCGGCGTGCGGGGGCCTGCCGCTGGTGGTCAACCTGGCGGTCGAGCACGTGGTCGCGTTCGGCGCGGGCGCGCTCAGCGCCGACCCGGCCCGGCTGCTCGACCTCGGCGGCGAGGGCTTCTCCGTCGCCTCGATCACCGGGCACACCCACCGGCTCCTGGGCGGCGCGCCCCGCCGGGCCTTCGGGCTGCTGGGCCTGCACCCCGGTGCCGACTTCGGCGCCGAGGTCGCCGCCTCGTGCACCGGGCTGCCCCTCGGGCAGGCCGAGGCCTGCCTGTCGGTGCTGGTGGACGCCCACCTGCTGCAACCGGGCCGGGCGCCGGGCCGCTACCGCTTCCACGGCCTGCTGCGCGAGTTCGCCCGCCGCCGGGCGGGCGAGGAGGACGGCGCCGCCCGCAGCGCCGCGGTGACCAGGGTGGTCGACCACTACCTGCAGAGCGCGGCGACCGCCGACGAACTGCTGGACCCGGGCACCCCCAAGGCCCCCCGCCTGGCCCCCGTCCCCGGCGCCGTGCGGGCGGCGCTGCCCGACGCCGCGGCGGCGGCCCGCTGGTTGCGCGACGAGCGGGCCAACGTCATCGCGGTGCTGCGGCTCGCGGCGGACACCGGCGACCACGCCCGGGCCTGGCGGCTCGCCCACGCCGTCGGGACCCACTACGACCTCCACGGCTGCTACCAGGACTCCCTGGTGGCCCACCGCGTCGCGATCGGGTCGGCGCGCGCGGACGGGCACCGGGAGGCCGAGTCGTCGTCCTCCCACGACCTCGGGGTGATGCTGCTGCGCCACGGCGAGCTGGAGCAGGCCCGCGAGCACCTCGACCGCGGCAGGCGCTTCGCCGAGGAGCACGGGCCGCCGCACGCGCTCCTCGCCGGGCTGCTGCACCTCGGGCTGCACGAGCTGCGCCGGGGTCGCCCCGCGGCGGCGGTCCCGCTGCTGGAGCGCTGCCTCGCCCTCGGTGCGGACGACGCCTCCCGCGCCGGGCACACCGACCTGGCCTGGGTGTGCGCCCACTTCGGCGAGGTGCGGGTGCAACTGGGCCAACCGGTCGAGGCGGAGGTCCTGCTGCACCAGGGCCGCTACCACGCCGAGATGGGCGCCGCGCCCGCCGCCCTGGCCGCGTGCCTGCACGGCCTCGCCCGGGTGCACCGGGTCAAGGGGGACCTGAGCGCAGCGGAATCGCTCGCCACCACCGCGCTGGCGGGCGCGCTGAGCGCTCCGCACAGACCGCTCGTCATCGCGATCCGCGCGGAACTGGCGCAGCTGCACGAACAGCGCGGTGCGCTCGCCACCGCGCAGGAGCAGGCCCGCCAGGCGGTCGCGGACGCGGAGAACGCCCCCCTCGCCCGCGCCGACGCCCTCCGGGTGCTGGGCAGGGTGATGCACAAGCAGGGCAAGCATGAGGATGCACGTGCAGCGTGGACGCCCGCTCTCGCGGCCTACGTGCAGCTGGGGGATGAGGTGAAGGCGGCCGTGGTTCGGGCACAGCTCGACATGTTGCCCCATGACATCACCCTTCCGCTTGCTCGATCAGGTGATCACAGCGGACAGATAGTGGACAACCCGCCGCGCCGACCGTCCTAAGGACACGATTAGTCGGCTTTTCCTTCCCTGGTGGGTAATCTTCGACCGCCCCGCGCGCACAACAAGATCGACCGCGTTGTAGCGTTCCCGGCCATCACGCAGCCAAGCGTTTTGCATCGCAGGCATTGCTGCGTGCGGGTGTGGGCACTCGTCCCGCACCCCAGGACGAGCAGGGAGTGAGAGCACGTGGGCAAGATCAAGGACAGGGCTGCCGCCGTCGCGGTCCTGGGTGTCGTGGGCGCGCTGGTGCTCGCCGCCGCGCCGGGGGCGCAGCTGGCGTGGTGGCGGATCACGTCCGCCGCGACGACCGCGCTGGGAATGCTCTCCTGACCGGGGAACCGCTTCCCCGACCGGGGAACGGTTCCCCGGTCGGGAGCGCTGGCCCTAGGGGTGCTGCCCCGGGCTCTCGGGGGTGAAGTCGGCGAGGATCCGGTGCATCGCTCCCGGCGACCTCCCGCAGAACGCGGCGATCTCCCGCACGGCGGCCTGCTCCAGGCGCACCACGCGCGTGCCGCCGGTCTGGTCGAGCCGGTTGCGCGCCCAGCGCCGCAGCGCGTCCAGCTCGGCGCTCGGGTCGGCGAGCACCGAGCCCAGGTCGACCCGGAGCACCAGCAGTTCGAGGTCGATCGCGGCGCGCTGCAGCGCCGACCCGAGCACCTCGGGGGCCGCGACGCCCAGCGCCCGGCACATCTCGACGAACCGGGTCACGGTGACCTGGCGGGCACCGGACTCGTAGGCGCCGATGGTCTGCGGGTGCAGCTCGTAGCCGAGCCGGTCGGCGAGCTGGGCGCGGCTGCAGTCCACCCGCGAGCGGGTGCGCCGCAGCTCCGCGCCCACCGCCCTGGTCACCTGCTCACCGCTGGGGGTCTCGGCACCGTTCAGCATCGGACGCTCTCCTCCCGGGCGGGGCGGACCGGGCAGGGTCGCGTGCGACCCGCCTCCCCGGTCCGGGAGGTGCGCCGGGGTGCCCGGCGCAGCCCGCGGGGTCCCGGCTTCCCCTCGCCCGGACCCTGAACCCCCCACCATGCCTGGCGTGGGTTCGCCGTGTCTGTCGCCAGTTCGGAGGATTCCGTTGCGCGTCGGTGTGGCGCCCGGGGCGCCGCCGGTCCACGCGCTCCCCTGCAACGCTCGGCTGCGCCTCCGACTCCGGCCACGTCCTGACCAGTAGTGCGCTGCCCGCGTCAGGGCCAAGCCGGAGCGGGTCACGTCCCTCCAAGGGGTGAGATCTTTCAGGGTCTGTGATCCCGGCCCGGGCGGTGGCAGGCCCGCCCGGGTCGCGGACCCTGATACGCCGGGTCAGTCGAGGCCGGGGGCCGGGGCGGGGCCGTCCGCCCAGCGCACGAGGTGCTGGGCCTTGCCCGCCTCGGCCCTGGGCAGGGTGCCCGCGGCCAGCACCCGGACGTCGCAGGTGAGGCCCAGGCGTTCGCGGAGGGCGGTGGTGAGGCGGGGGGCGGCGGGGGTCGGGGGTTTCGACGAGGACGCGGGGGGTGGGGTGGGCGGGGTCGCGGCGGTCTTCGACGGCGAGGGAGTGGGGGGGGGGGCGGGGG
>NZ_MKQR01000030.1 GCF_001940455.1 Actinokineospora bangkokensis
GGGTGGGGTGGGCGGGGTCGCGGCGGTCTTCGACGACGAGGTAGTGGGGGGTGGTGCGGGGGTCGGCGACGAGGACGGCTTCGATCTCGGTGGGGAAGACGTTGACGCCGCGGATGACGAGCATGTCGTCGGTGCGGCCGAGGAGCTTGGACATGCGGCGCAGGGTGCGGGGGGAGCCGGGGACCGGGCCCGCGAGGGTGGCGGTGTCGCCGGTGCGGTAGCGCAGGAGGGGCATGCCGGTCTTGGTGAGGGTGGTGAACACCAGCTCGCCGGGGGTGCCGTCGGGGACGGGGTTGCCGTCGGGGTCGATGCACTCGACGTAGAAGTGGTCCTCGGCGACGTTGAGCATGCCCTCGGAGTCCAGCGACTCCGCCGCCACGCCGGGGCCGATGACCTCCGAGAGCCCGTAGATGTCGAGGGCGCGCACGCCCAGCAGGGCCTCGATCCGCTCGCGCATCTCGTGCGTCCAGGGCTCGGCGCCGAACAGCCCGACCCGCAGCGAGGTGGGCTCCAGGCCGCGCTCGGCCGCCAGCTCGCCCAGCCGGACGGCGAACGAGGGCGTGCAGGCCAGCACGTCGGGGCGCAGGTCGCGGATGAGCACCAGCTGCCGCTCGGCCATCCCGCCGGACACCGGCACCACCGTCGCCCCCAACCGCACGGCGCCGTGGTGCAGGCCCAACCCGCCGGTGAACAGGCCGTAGCCGTAGGCGTTGTGGATGACGCTGCCCCGCGTCGCCCCGGCGCCCACCAGCGCGCGGGCGACGACCTCCGCCCAGATCTCGACGTCGCGCGCCGTGTAGGGCACCAGCGTCGGCCTGCCCCCGGTGCCCGACGACCCGTGCACCACCACGACCTCGTCGGTGTCGGCGGCGCGCAGCCCGTACGGGTAGTGCTCCCACAGGTCGTGCTTGCGGACGGTGGCCAGCTTGTGCAGCTGGTCCAACCCCACGTCCTGCCCGCCGGTCACCCCGCAGTCCCGCAACCGCTCGGCCTGGATCCCGCCCGCGGCGAGCAACCGGTCGACGAGCCGCCGGAGCAGCCCCTCCTGCACCTCCCTCCGCGCCTCGACACCGACCCGCTCGGGACCCACCAGGGGGACAACGCTGTCCGTCATGACCTCCGGTCTACTCCCTCGGCCCTGACCTGGGAAGCCTCCGAAAGTGACCCCCCCGTTCCAGCCCTGGTGGGGGGATGTTGTAGCGTATGCGCAGCACGCCAGCGAGGGACACCGCGAGGATGACCTCCACGGAGTGCGACTGACCCGGGGCTGTGGCGCAGCTGGTAGCGCATCACACTGGCAGTGTGAGGGTCAGGGGTTCGAGTCCCCTCAGCTCCACCGGATCGGAAGGCGTTCCTCACCACGAGGGGCGCCTTTCGGCGTTTCCGGGGTCGGTGCGGTTGCGGGGTGGGTCGGCAGGTCGAGGGGCCTGGTCAGGGAGGGGTGGAGCTGTGGGGCGGGTGCGCAACCGGTGGGGTGAGGGGGAGCGGCTGCGGGGGGAGATCCTGGCCGGGGCTTCCCGGTTGCTGTCGGAGCTGGGGGGTGGGGACGGGCTGACGATCCGGGGGGTCGCGCGGGCGGTGGGGATCGCGCCGGCGAGCATCTACCAGCACTTCGTGGACCGGGAGGCGTTGCTGCGGGGATTGAGCGAGCACGAGTTCGGGCGGTTGCGGGAAGTCATGCGGGTGGCGGAGGAGGGGGCGGGGGACGCGGTGGGGCGGTTGCGGGCGCAGGTGCACGCGTACTGCGCCTTCGCGGTGGAGAACCCGGGGCACTACCGGTTGATGGTGGGGCACGGTGCGGTGCGGTCGGGGGCCGGTTCGGCGCCGGTGGGGCCGCTGATGGACGTGGTGGCCGGGTTGCGGGTGGGGTTCGAGCGGTGCGCCGAGGAGGGGCGGGCGTCGCGGGTGCCCGCCGAGCGGGCGGCGGTGATGTTGTTCGTGGGGGCGCACGGTCGCGTTGCGTTGCTGCACAGCAACCCGGGGGAGACGCGGCCGGAGGCCGTGGGGTCGTTCGTCGACGAGCTGGTGGACCTGCTCCTGGTGTAGCGGGTCACAGCGGGTTTCCCGGTTCTTCCCTTTCCTCCCAACGGGGTTGGGCCATCGCGGTGAACCGGGTGGTGGGTGTCCACGGGTTTGCCTAACATCTGTTCAGCAAGTACCCGAACGAACGTTTGGTAACTGTGCGTGGTACCCGAGGAGGTCCGGTGACCCAGGTCCAGCCCGAAGCCCCCACCTACCCGATGGCCCGGGACGGCCGCTGCCCGTTCGACCCGCCGCCGGGGTTGCGGGCGGCGGGGCCGGTGTCGCGGGTGCGGTTGTGGGACGGGAGCTCGCCGTGGGTGGTGACCCGCTACGCCGACGTGCGCGCGGTGCTGTCCGACCCGCGGTTCAGCGCCGACACCGACCGGCCCGGGTTCCCGCACACCAGCCCGGGGGTGGCGGCCCGGCGCGGGCGGGCGCGGTCGTTCATCAACATGGACGACCCGGAGCACGCCGCGCAGCGGCGGTTGCTCACCTCGGACTTCGTGGTGCGCAAGGTCGAGGCGATGCGGCCGCGGGTCCAGGAGGTCGTCGACGAGCTGATCGACGCGATGCTGGCCGGGCCCAAGCCGGTCGACCTGGTGGAGGCGTTCGCGCTGCCGCTGCCCTCACTGGTGATCTGCGAGCTGCTGGGCGTGCCCTACGCCGACCGCGCGTTCTTCCACCGGGCGGCCAGGACGATCGTCCGGCAGGACACCCCGCCCGAGGAGTCGGTGCGCGCCACCGAGGAGCTGCTGGCGTACCTGGGCGAGCTGGCCGACCGCAAGGTGGCCGAGCGCGGCGACGACGTGCTCAGCAGGCTGGTGCACGAGCAGCTGCTGCCCGGCGCGCTGACCCGCGAGCAGGTCGCGTCGATGGCGCTGCTGCTCCTGGTGGCCGGGCACGAGACGACCGCGAACATGATCGCGCTCGGCACCGCGGCGCTGTTCGAGCACCCGGACCAGCTGGCGCTGCTGCGCTCCGGCGCCGACCCGGCGGTCGTGGCGGGCGCGGTGGAGGAGCTGCTGCGCTACCTCACGATCGTCCACCTGGGACGCCGCAGGGTGGCGCTGGCCGACGTCGAGGTCGGCGGGGTCACCATCCGCGCGGGGGAGGGGGTCATCGCCGCCGCCGACGTGGCCAACCGGGACGGCGAGGCGTTCGCCGACCCCGACTCCCTGGACATCACCCGCAGGGCGCGCCACCATGTTGCCTTCGGGTACGGCGTGCACCAGTGCCTCGGCCAGCCCCTGGCCAGGGTCGAGATGCAGGTCGCGTTCGACGCCCTCTTCCGGCGCATCCCCGACCTCGCGCCGGTCGAGCCGGTCGAGCGGCTGCCGTTCAAGCACGACATGATCGTCTACGGGGTGCACGAGCTCCCCGTGACCTGGTGACCCCCCGGAAGGAGCCCAGCGTGAAGGTCGAGATCGACCAGGACAAGTGCATCGGTGCCGGTCAGTGCGTGGTCGCCGCGGGCGCGGTGTTCACCCAGCGGGACGAGGACGGCATCGTCGAGCTGCTGGTCGCCGACGTCCCGGCGGGCGAGGAGGAGGCCGTGCGCGAGGCCGAGATGGTGTGCCCGGCGGGCGCCATCGCCGTGCACGACTGACACCGCCACCGCGCCGCGCAGGGCGCTCCCGCACCGCGGGGGCGCCCTGCGCCGCGTGCGGGGGCCGATCATCCGATGAGCGCGCTGACCTGGCGATCGACGTCCGGACCAGCCAGTACCCGAAACACGCACGGCGGGCGTGCGCAGTACCGGGGATTTGTCACCGCCGCCCATAGCGCACCGAACGGGGTTCGGGCGATGCTCGGTGGGCCGGTCTTGTCGTCGGAGCCGAGGGGGCGGTCCATGGGCGTCGGCAGCGTCGACGGGGTCATCGGGACCGACCCGGGCGAGCGCGCCCCGGGGCGGGCCGCCGCGCTCGGCTCGATCGCCCTGCTGGGACTGGTCGGGCTCGTGGTGGCGGCGGGCATCGCCGTCGCGTTGACCGCGGGCGGCGCGGCCCCCGCGGTGCCGGGCCTGCCCGACCCGGGGATCGCCGTGCGCGCGGGGCTCCCGGCCGTGCGCGTGGCCACCGAGGTCGTCGCCGTGCTCACCGTCGGCGCCCTGCTCGCGGCCGCGGTCCTGGTGCCCGACGCGCACGACCGGCGCGTGGCGGCCACCTGGGCCGGTCGCGGCGCCGCGCTGTGGACGGTGCTCGCGCTGGCCATGGTCGTGCTGACGCTGGCCGACTCGACGGGGATGACGCTGCGGCAGGTGGCCGACGCGCGCAGGGTCGTCGACGGCGTGGGCACGTTCGAGGCGGCGACCGCGTGGCTGGCGATGGCCGCCGCCGCGGCGCTGATCGCGCTGTGGCAGCGCTTCGGCGTCGCCCCGATCGCCCTGCTCGCGCTGTCGGTCGTCGCGATCGCCCCCGCCGCGCTCACCGGGCACTCCTCGGCGGGGGTCGACCACGACTGGGCCGCCGACAGCCTGATGGCGCACATCGCCGCCGCCGCGGTGTGGGTGGGCGGGCTGCTCGCCGTGCTCGTCGTCGCCTGCGCGCGGCGCCCCTACGCCGTGGCCGCCATCGAGCTCTACTCCGCCATCGCCCTCGGCTGCTGGCTGGTCGTGGTGGGCACCGGGGTGGTCAACGCGTTCCTGCGCGTGCAGCCCGGCGACCTGCTCTCCACCCGCTACGGCGCCCTGCTGCTGGTGAAGACCGGCGCGGTGCTGCTGCTCGGCGGGCTGGGCTACCTGCACCGGGCGCGCACCATCCCGCGGCTGGCGGTCGGGCGGCGGGCGCCGTTCCTGCGGCTGGGCGCGGTCGAGGTGCTGCTCATGCTCCTCACCGTGGGCGTGGCGGTCGGCCTGGCCCGCTCGCCGGGCCCGCGCGCGGAGGCCGCCCCGGCCACGATGGCCGAGGGCATGCTCGGCTACGACCTGCCGGTGCGCCCCTCGGTGGGGCGGGTGCTCCTGGACTGGCGCCCCGACCTGGTGTTCAGCACCCTCGCCGTGGGGCTGGCGGTCTGGTACCTGGTCAAGGTGCGCGACCGGGCGTGGCCGTCCGGGCGGGTCACCTGCTGGCTGGTGGGGTGCCTGGTGCTGCTGGTGGCCACCTCCTCGGGGCTGGGCAAGTTCGAGCCCGCCGTGCTCAGCGCGCACGTCCTCGTGCAGGTGCTCGTCGGGTTCGCCGCCGCGGCGCTGCTGGCCAGGGGCAGGCCGCTGGAGCTGGCGGCGGTGCAGGTGCGCGGGTGGCCGCGGGCGTGGGTGGTGGCGCTGGTGTACGCGTTGCCGCTGGTGCTGCTCTACGGGGTGGGGCTGTACGCGGACGTGGCGGGGCAGCACTGGGCGCGGCAGCTGCTGCTGGCCTGGTCGCTGGCGGCGGGGTTCGCGCTGTTCTCCCAGCCGCGGCCCCGGCGCGGGCCGGTGCTGTTCGTGGCCGGGGTCTACCTGGGCTGCGGGGTGGCGCTGCTGACCCGTGACGACGTGCTCGGCCACGAGTTCGTCCACCACGCGGGGTTGGCGTGGCGGCACGACGGGTCCACCATCCAGACGGCGGCGGGCGTGGTGGCGGTGATCGCGGCGGTGGCGGTCGCGGTGTACGCGGGCAGCGTGGGCGAGGAGCGCGAGGCGGAGCTGCCCTGAGCTGTTTCTTGTGGAATCCTGCGCACCCCGCGTCCAGTCCATCATGTACTTCTGACAAAAAATCCGTACCGAGGCGCGTTCCCCCTGGTCAGACCGCTGGTGCGCAAGTCGGGGCGCGAACTGGTGCGGATGTGACAAGAGTTGGGTTTCGGTGAAGTTTCCGTTGCGTCGCGGGTGTGTGCTCTGCTATCAATTGGCGGCAACGCTGTGCGGTGGGTCACTCGCCGCGACGGGGACCGCAGGCGCGCCGCAGCGCCCGTCCCCGGGCTGCCCGCCCGCTGGCGCATTCGCCCGTGGTGCATTCGCCGTACCGTCAAACGTGAATTTCCGCCTCATTTCCCGAGTGCGGTCGGTCGGCAATTCCCGAGCACATCCCCCGCGCATCCGCCGCACAAAGGTCCGAGGTGGACCGTGCGCCCGGCGCGGCGTTCTTGTCACCAGCGCACAACTTCCCGGTCGCGGCCGGATCGGTTTTTGTCGCCTCCTCCCATCGCGGAATGGAGACCGGTCAACCACCTGGCATTTCTCGCCGCTGCGGTGGACTTCGTCGGCACAAGTTGTCCGGTCTGGTGAAGAACCCCAGGTCGGAGCGGTTGCGGCGGAGCGGCCGGAACTCGGGTACCGACGGTATGGAAACGGTGTTCGGTGTCCGACCCTGCTAACCGGGTGAGCGCCCAATCGTCGTCCGTGACAAGTTCTCCGTTATCGGAGGTCAAATACGCCCCGGTGCTTGCGGGGTTCTGTGGCTCTGGTTAGTCTCATCCACGGCGACTAACGGAGGGAATCCCCTGCTGGATCACCACCGGACGGAATGCTCGCCTACTCTCGGCCAAGCGGATCATTCCGCTTTGTCTCGTATCGACGTTGATACTCACAAGGAAGGATGACCGTGAACCCTCGCAAGGTCTCCAAGAAGCTGGTCACGGGTGTCGCCGTGACCGGTGCGGCCGGGCTGGTCGCCACCGGCCTGCTGCTGGGTTCTGGGTCCAGCTCCGCGGTGCCGGTGTCGCTGACCCTGAACTACAGCTGCCCGTTCCCCCTGATCGGCAACCAGGACATCAAGGCGGTCATCACCTCCGACCTGCCCGAGTCCGTCGCCGTCGGCCAGGCCACTGGCAAGATCGCCATCAAGGCCGTCACCACGGTCCCCGACACCGCCACCCAGGGCCTGACCCTGGTCGGCGCGAAGACCGTCGAGGGCTCGGCCTCGGCCTCCTCGACCGTCACCGCCCCCGGCATCACCCTGCCGGTGAACGTGCCGATCACCGTGCCGAAGACCGACGTCCCCGCCTCGGGCGCGTTCGACGTCACCGCCACCGGTGAGGCGCCCTCGCTGACCTTCAGCACCCCGGGCACCGCCAAGATCACCGTCGGCAACCTGAAGCTGACCCTGACCCCGAAGACCGCCGACGGCGCGGAGACGGGCCTGGGCACCTTCGACTCGGCGTGCACCCTGAAGGACGGGCAGAACAACACGCTGCACACCTTCACCATCACCGGTGGCGGCAGCACCACCACGCCGCCCACCACGCCGCCGACGACCCCGCCGACCACGCCGCCGACGACGCCGCCGACGACGCCGCCGACCACCCCGCCGACGACGCCCCCCACGACGCCGCCGACCACCCCGCCCACCACTCCCCCGACCACCCCGCCCAACCAGGGCGTGAAGGTCTCCTACGGGATCAAGGGCACCACCACCCTCAAGAACCTGGGTGGCACGCTCAACCTGAACGGCACCTTCGACGCGACCGCCGACCTGGCCGCGGGCAAGTACACCGGTGACCTCAAGCTCGACCCGACCAAGGGCTCGTTCAAGGTCTTCGGCTTCCTGCCCAGCGACGCGGACGTCAAGATCGTCCCGCTCGGCCAGCCCTCGGGCACCGTGGCCACCGGCAAGATCACCTTCAACGGCCAGATCAGCGTCGTGCTGAGCAAGCTCACCCTGTTCGGCATCCCGATCAGCCAGGGTGACACCTGCAAGACCACCGCGCCGACCAACCTGGCGCTGGCCTCGACCGGCACCTTCGACGTCCTCAAGGGCGGCAAGATCGCCGGCTCCTACGGCCTCCCGGGCGTCGACGGCTGCGGCTTCCTGACCCCGATCATCTCGGCCCTGGTCCAGGGCACCGGCAACACCATCGACCTGACCCTGACCGCCAAGACCGCCAAGTAACACCGGTCCTGGTCCGTCGAGTCAGCGAGAACCAGCGGTAACCAGCAGCGCCCCCGGCACCTGTGCCGGGGGCGCTGCGCTGTTGCGGGGAGCGGGGCCGGGCGCGCGCGCCCGGCCCCGCTCGTCGTCAGGCGGTGGTGAATCAGGTGGTGGTCACTCAGGTGGTGGCGAACTCGCCCAGCCGCGCCACGACCTCGGCGGGCGCGGGCATGCCCGCGACCTCGTCCGCGAGCACCTTGACCTTCCCGGCCACCTCGACGTCGGCCAGCAGCTCCCGGGCGGCGGCCGCGACGCCCTCCCGGGTCACCGCGTCCCCCTCCAGGGTGCGGCCCGCGCCGAAGCCGCTCACCGCGGCGGCGTTGGTGAACTGGTCGGCGCCCTGCGGCAGGAACAGCTGCGGAACCCCGGCGCCGATCGAGCCCAGCGTGGTCCCGCTGCCGCCGTGGTGCACCACCAGGTCCAGGTGCGGCAGCAGGTCGGCCTGCGGCACCCACGCCTCGACGGTGACGTTGGCGGGCGGGTCGCCCAGGTCGGCGGTCTCCACCGTCGGGCCCGCGGCGACCAGCACCCGCGCCCCGGTCGAGGCGAGCCCGTCGATGGCCGTGCGCAGCACCTCGTGGTCGCCGAAGGCGGTGCCCAGGGTCAGGTAGACCAGCGGCTGCTCGTGCGCGGTGACCCAAGCGGGCAGGTCACCGGGCTCGGCGAAGGGGACCGGGCGCAGCGGCAGGCGGTGCGGGGCCGCCAGCACCGACGGGGTCTGGATCGACGGCGGGTAGATGTCCAGGTACGGGTCGCCGGTGCCGGGGGACATGGCGTCGAAGTCGGTGTCGTCCCCGAGCAGCTTGCGGACGGTGGCGGTGAAGCCCTCGCGGAAGCCGAGCGCCAGCCGGTCGGCCTGCTCGGGGTCGAAGCCGCGGCCGAAGCCGTGGCAGACCGCCGGGAGTCCCGCCTTCTTCGCCGCCAGCCCGGCCCCGAGCGCGGCGGCCTCGTACACGACGAGGTCGGGGCGGTGGGACTCGAAGACGGCGCCGAGGTCGGCGAAGAAGCGCTCCGGCAGGATCTCGGTGAAGACCACGGCGGCGTTGCGCGCGGCCTGCTCCGGGCTGAGCTTGTGGTGGGCGCGCGGGTCGGCGGCGCCCGCGCCGGGGGTGCGCTCGGCCAGCACCGCGAAGCCGCCGCGGATGTCGAGGCCGACGTCGAGGACGTCGAAGCCGAGGGCCCGCAGCAGGGGGTGGAAGTCGGCCGCGGTCGCGTAGGTGACGTGGTGCCCGGCGTCGCGCGCGGCGATCGCCAGGGGCAGCAGGGGGTAGGTGTGCCCGTGTGAGGGCAGTGAGGAGAACAGGAGATCCACATCGCCCAATGTAGGCAGTTCGGTACGCGGCGTGCCCGCGAATTACCCGCATGTGTCCGGATTGTCTGGAAGGTCGAGGCGTGGTACCGGTCTCAGCGCGGGAATCCGAGGAAACTCGCCCCCTGGTGACGGATTCCAGCACGCCGACGACCTCGGCGGCTCCCCGTCTCGGCGTCGGCGAACTGGCCCCTGCCCCGCGGCGCCGGGGGTGTGGCGATGACCCCGGCGATGCGGTGAAGTCCACAGTGGACTTTTTCGACACGGGTGCGCGCCTCCCCTTGGAGCACAAGGCTTTCGCAGCGGTGCCGGGGTGAGGGTGGACCGGTCGCCCGCGGTCAGTGCTTGCGCAGCTGGTAGGAGCCCACGGTCGTCGCCACCACCGTGCCCCCGGTGTCGGTGAGCACCGCCTCCAGGGTGAACGGCGCCTTGCCGTGCTCCTCGGCCTCCGCCGCCACCCGCGCGATCGTGGCCTGGTCCAGCTCCGCGCGGGCCAGCACGTCGGAGCGGGCCGGGCGGCGGAAGTCGACCTTGAGGTCGCGCACCACCGGGTAGAACCGGCCGGTGTCGAAGCTGGGCAGGCACAGCGCCCCGCCCAGCACCTCCGCGACGGTGAACAGCACCCCCGCGTACATCGTGCCCAGGTGGTTGCCGTTGCCCTCCAGCGGCACCCGGCACACCGCCAGTCCGGGGCGCAGCTCCACCGCCGCCACGCCCATCCGGTGCGCGACCGGGATCAGCTGCGCCAGGCCCTCGTTGAACGCCTCCCGCACCTCACACCGCCAACGCGCGCAGCACCGGCGGCAGGTCGGCGGTGTCGCCCACCGGCCAGTCCCGGGGGTCGGCGCCCAGGTCCACGAGAGCGCGCACCTGGAGCACCGCCCACGGGGAGATCTCGGTGGACCCGTCGAGCACGCCCGCGGTGAACTCCCCCCAGTCGACCCACGCGCACTCGTCGACCTCGGCCGGGTTGGGCACCGGCTGGTCGTCGGTGCGCACGCGGAACACCGGGCAGATCTCGTTCTCCACGACGCCGTCGGGCATCACCGCGCGGTAGCGGAACCCCGGCAGCACCAGGTCGACGGCGTGGTCGCCGACCAGGCCCAGCTCGTCGGCCAGCCGCCTGCGCACGGCGTCCTCGGCGCGCTCGCCCTCGGCCGGGTGCCCGCAGCAGGAGTTGGTCCACACCGACGGCCAGGTCCGCTTCGACGCCGCCCGCCTGGTGAGCAGGAACCGACCGGCCCGGTCGAACACGTAGCTGGAGAACGCCAGGTGCAGGGGGGTGTCGGCGTGGTGGACCGCGTGCTTGTCCGCGAGGCCGATGTGGTTGCCGGTGTCGTCCAGCAGGACGACCTGTTCGCGCGTCACCACCACACCTTGCCGCCCGCCGGTCACCCTCGGCAACCGCTGGGGCCCGGTTCCGTCGATCACACCGCCGCCGCCCGGGTGCTCCCGGGCGGCGGCGGTGCGGTCAGAGCACGTGCGGCGCCTCGATGCCCAGCAGGCCCAGGCCCAAGGTGAGCACCCGGGAGGTGGCCGCGACCAGCGCCAACCGCGACGCGCGCAGCTCGGCGGGCACGTCCTCCTTGAGGATCGGGCAGGCGTCGTAGAAGGCGGTGAACGTGGTCGCCGCCTCGAACAGGTACGCGCAGAGCTTGTGCGGTGCGTAGCCGGCGACGGCGGCGTCGACCGCGGCGGGCAGCCGCACCAGCGCCAGCGCCAGCGCCCGCTCCTGCTCGGTGCCCAGCAGCACCTCGGTGGCCGGGTCCGGGGTGGTGCCGGACTTGGTGAGCACCGAGTGGCAGCGGGCGTTGGCGTACTGGAGGTAGACCGAGGTGTTGCCCTCGGTGGCCAGCATCCGCGACCAGGTGAAGACGTAGTCCTTCTCCCGGTCGTTGGACAGGTCGGCGTACTTGACCGCGCCGATGCCCACCGCGCGGGCCACCTCGGCCTGGGCGGCCGCGTCCTGCGCCGAGCGCTCGGCGACGATCTTGGCGGCGTTGTCCACCGCCTCGGCGAGCAGCTCGGCCAGCTTCACCGACCCGCCCGCCCGGGTGCGGATGGTCTTGCCGTCCTCGCCCAGGATCGAGCCGAAGCCGATGTGCACGGCGGTGTGCCCGTCGGTGAGGTAGCCCGCCTGCCTGCTCGCGGCGAACACCATGGCGAAGTGCTGGGCCTGCGGGGTGCCCACGACGTAGAGCAGGTCGGTCATGCCCCGCTCGCCCGCCCAGTAGCGCACGGTGGCCAGGTCGGTGGCCGCGTAGCCGTAGCCGCCGTCGGACTTGCGCACGATCAGCGGCAGCGGCTCGCCCTCGCGGTTGGTGAACCCGGGCGGGAACACGCACACCGCCCCGTCGCTGACCCGGGTGAGGCCCTTGCCCTCCAGGTCGCTGACGGTGTCGTCGAGCAGCGGGTTGTAGAAGCTCTCGCCGTAGAGGTCGTCGCGGGTGAGCTGGATGCCCAGGGTGGCGTAGACCCCCTCGAAGTGCCGGGTGCTCTCGTCCACCAGCTGCTGCCACAGCGCCAGGGTCGGCTCGTCGCCGGACTGCAACCGCACCACCCGCGCCCTGGCGCGGTCGGCGAAGGCCGGGTCGGCGTCGAACTTGACCCGCGCGGCCTGGTAGAAGCCGTTGAGGTCGCTGATCGTGTGCCCGCCGCCGGGGGTCCAGCCCTCGTCCACCAGGTGCTCGATGAGCATGCCGAACGGGGTGCCCCAGTCGCCCAGGTGGTTGTGCGGGGTGACCTCGTGGCCCGCGAACCGCAGCAGCCGCAGCACCGCGTCACCGATGATCGACGAGCGCAGGTGCCCGACGTGCATCTCCTTGGCCACGTTCGGGCTGGAGTAGTCCAGGGCGAACCGGCGCGGCTCGGCGGCGCTGTCCACGCCCAGCCGGTCGTCGGCCAGCAGGGCGGCCGCGCGGGCGGCGAGCCAGCCGTCGCTCAGCTTGAGGTTGACGAACCCCGGCCCGGCCACCTCGGTGCCCGCGACCAGGTCGGCGGAGTCGAGGTTGTCCACGATGGCCTGGGCCACCTGGCGCGGCGGCGTGCCCAGCTTCTTGGCCAGCGCCATCGCGGCGTTGCACTGGTAGTCCGCGCCCGGTCGGGTCGAGGGTCGGATCACGGCCTCGGCCGGGGTGATCTCCACGCCCAGGCCGCGGCGCAGCGCTCCGGCCACCCGCGCACCCAGCTCCACCCCGACATCGCCGTACGCCATTCCCGTCACCTCGTGATTCGGCGGTCCAACCAACAGGCCACCCAGTATCCCGGGGCGCGTCCACCGCATTCCGGTCGGGGCGGCGCGGACGTCCCGGGAGGGTGGAGGGGAAAGCTGGAGCAGGCGGGCGAGGCCCGGGGGACGTGGCGCGGCGGTGGCGCGCACGAGGCACGCCACCGCCGCCGCAGGCGCGCTCCGCCGGGGACGCGGGGCAGGCAGGGGAGTCCGCGGGGCGCCTGGGACGTGGCGCCCGCGCGGTCGGCCCGGTCCCGGGGGTTCGCGCGACCTGGTCAGTATCGGCGCCGCCGCGCACGCCGCACAAGGCGTCCGACTAGTCCGTTTTTCCCACCCGTTCCCAGCTGCCCGTGGCCCGCGGGCCCGGCCGGGCGCTCAGGGCAGGTCGAGGTCGCGCTCGACCTCGGCCAACTCCGCCGCGCTGCCCTGCACCTTGGGCCCGGTGAACCACTTGCGCGCGGAGAGCACCCACCACAGCGCGGCGCCGCCCAGCACGACCAGGAACGCGATCGGGGTGTAGTTGAACGAGTCGACGGTGATGGGGGAGGCCTGCGGGAGCATGAACAGCACGAAGATCAGCGCCACCCACACCGTCGCCACCACGCCGATCGGCGTGCCCCACCGCCCCAGGTGCCAGGGCCCGCGCTCGAACCGGTCGCCCTGGCGCACCCGCAGGAAGATCGGGATGACGTAGGCGGTGTAGAGGCCCACCACCGCGATCGAGGTGACCGCGGCGTAGGCCGTCGCGCTCCACAGGTACGGCACCGCCAGGACGAACGCGCCGACCGCCGCCAGCCACACCGAGTTCGTGGGCGTGCGGGTGCGCTTGTTGATCGAGTGCCACCACCGCGACCCGGGGATGGCCCCGTCGCGGGCGAAGGCGTAGATCATCCGGGAGTTGCCGGTGACCGCGGCCATGCCGCAGAACAGCTGCGCGCCGATGGCGATGAGCAGCAGCAGCTTGCCGCCGGTGGCGCCCACCGCGTCGATGAAGATCTGCGCGGGCGGCACCCCGGTCGCCGAGCCCACCGCGCCGTCGTAGTCCTGGATGGCGAAGGTGAGCCCGATCAGCAGCACCCAGCCCGCCGCCAGCGACACCAGGATCGAGTTGACGATGCCCCGGGGACCCGAGCGGGCGGCGTCGCGGGTCTCCTCGGTCATGTGCGCCGAGGCGTCGTAGCCGGTGAGGGTGTACTGGGCGAGCAGCAGCCCGAGCAGGAACACGTACACCGGCGAGGCCCAGCCGGTCGCGTTGGCGAAGTGGCCGAAGACGAACGAGGCGCTCTGGTGGCGGTCGGGCACCACCACGAGCGCGCCGACGATCACCAGCACGCCCACCAGGTGCCACCACACGCTGACGCTGTTGAGCACGGCGACCACGCGCACGCCGAAGGTGTTGAGCAGCCCGTGCACGGCGAGGATGACCGCCAGCAGCAGGATGGTGTGCCCGGGGGTGGCCGCGAAGCCGAACTGGAGGTCGAGGAAGGCGTTGAGGAACAGCGCGGCGCCGAAGTCGATGCCCGCGGTGACCGCGACCTGGCCGACGAGGTTGAACCACCCGGTGAACCACGCCCACGCCGGGCCGTTGCGCGGGGCCAGCTTGGCCGCCCAGTAGTACAACCCGCCCGCGGTGGGGTAGCTGGAGCACACCTCGGCCATGCCCAGGCCCACCAGCACGACGAACACGCCCACCAGCGGCCAGCCCCAGACCATCGCCACCGGTCCGCCGGTCTTCATCCCGAACCCGTAGAGGGTCAGGCACCCGGAGAGCACCGAGATGATCGTGAACGACACCGCGAAGTTGCTGAACGCCGACATCGAGCGGCGCAGCTCCTGGGCGTACCCGAGCTTGTGCAGCCGGGCCTCGTCCTCGTCGACCGGTGTGCCGTGCGAACCTGCTGCCACGGGTGCCCCCAATGGGTCGTGGGTGGTCCATACCGGGAGCCGACAGTGTCGGATCGCTCCACCGGACAGGTCAAGCACCGTTCGGCGTAACCGGTACCACCCCACCTGCGGCTTGCGGGTGCGCCGGTGGCTCCCGCAGGATGCCCAGGGGCACGGCAATGGACCAGCCAGCGGACCTTAGGGGGCGCCATGGGCAGCACGGCACCGCTCACCGTCGAGCGCCTGCGCGAGCTGGTGGACCGCGGCGAGGTCGACACCGTGCTGGTCGCCGCCACCGACATGCAGGGCCGGTTGCAGGGCAAGCGGTGCGCCGCGCGCTACTTCCTCGACGAGGTCCTGGCGCACGCCACCGAGGCGTGCGACTACCTGCTCGCGGTGGACGTGGAGATGAACACCGTCAGCGGCTACCGCTCGTCGTCCTGGGAGGCGGGCTACGGCGACTTCGTGCTGCGCCCCGACCTGGCGACCCTGCGCCTGCTGCCGTGGCTGCCCGGCACCGCGCTGGTGCTCTGCGACCTGGAGCTGGTCGCGGGCGGCCCGGTCGCGGTCTCGCCGCGGCAGGTGCTGCGCGGGCAGCTCGACCGCCTCGCCGAGCGCGACCTCGTGGCCTACGTGGGCACCGAGCTGGAGTTCCTGCTCTTCGACGACACCTACGAGCAGGCCTGGGACAAGCGCTACCAGGGCCTGGTGCCGTCCAACCAGTACAACGTGGACTACTCGCTGCTGGGCACCGGCCGGGTGGAACCGGTGCTGCGGGCGATCCGGCTGGGCATGGAGGGCGCCGGGCTGTACGTGGAGTCGGCCAAGGGCGAGTGCAACCTCGGCCAGCACGAGATCGCCTTCAAGTACACCGACGCGCTGTCCACCTGCGACAACCACTCGGTGTACAAGACCGGGGCCAAGGAGATCGCCGCCGCGCACGGCAGATCGCTGACCTTCATGGCCAAGTACGACCAGCGCGAGGGCAACTCCTGCCACATCCACCTCAGCTTCCGCGGCACCGACGGCACCCCGGTGATGGCCGGGGACGGCCCGCACGGGTTCTCCCCGCTGATGGAGCACTTCATCGCCGGGCAGCTGGCCTGCCTGCGCGAGCTGACGTACTTCCTGGCGCCGAACATCAACTCCTACAAGCGGTTCGCGGCGGGGTCGTTCGCGCCGACGGCGGTGGCGTGGGGCGTCGACAACCGCACGTGCGCGCTGCGGGCGGTGGGCCGCGGCCCGTCGCTGCGGCTGGAGAACCGGGTGCCCGGCGGCGACGTCAACCAGTACCTCGCCGTGGCCGCGCTCATCGCCGCGGGCCTGCACGGCATCGACGAGGAGCTGCCGCTGGAGGAGGCGTTCACCGGCAACGCCTACGCCTCCGACCGGCCCACCGTCCCGCGCACCCTGCGCGACGCGGCGTCGTTGCTCTCCGGCAGCGCCGTGGCGCGCGGGGCGTTCGGCGACGAGGTCGTCGAGCACTACCTCAACGCGGCACGGGTGGAGCAGGCCGCCTTCGACGCGGCCGTGACCGACTGGGAGCGCACCCGTGGCTTCGAGCGGCTCTGACCGGACCCCCGTCATCGGGGTCACCACGTACCTGGAGCACTCCGCGTTCGGCATCTGGGAGGCCGAGGCCGCGGTGCTGCACCGGGTCTACGTCGACTCGGTGCGCGCGGCGGGCGGCAACGCGGTGCTGCTGCCGCCGCTGGGCGACTGGCGCGCGGAGAACGTCGAGTGGCTCGACGGGCTGGTGCTCTCCGGCGGCGCCGACATCGACCCGGCCCGCTACGGCCAGGAGCCGCACCCGACCACCGGAACCCCGCAGCCCGACCGCGACGACGCCGAGTTCGCCCTCGCCGCCGCCGCGCTGGAGCTCGACGTGCCGCTGCTGGCGGTGTGCCGGGGCATGCAGGTGCTCAACATCGCCCTGGGCGGCACGCTGCACCAGCACACCCCCGAGGTCGTCGGCACCACCGACCACCAGCCGCAGGTCGCCACGTTCGGCAAGACCCAGCTGACCACCACCCCCGGCTCGGTGATCGCGGGCATCCTCGGCGAGACCGCGCCCGTGCTGTGCCACCACCACCAGTCCGTCGACCGGCTGGGCCGGGGGCTGACCGCCACCGCCACCGCCGCGGACGGCACCACCGAGGCGGTGGAGCTGGCGGGCCGCTCGTTCGTCGTCGGCGTGCAGTCCCACCCCGAGCAGAACAGCGCGGACGGCAGGCTGTTCGGCGCCCTGGTCGACGCCGCGGCCGCGCACGCCCGCCGCCACCGCAGGAGGAGGACCCGGTGACCACCCTGGACGTGCTCGACCCGTCGACCGGGGAGCTGCTGCGGCGGGTGGAGGCGGCGGGCACCGACGAGACCGACGCCGCCATCGCCCGAGCGCACGCGGCGTTCCCGGCCTGGCGCGCGGTCGCCCCCGCCGACCGGGCCCGGCTGCTGCGCCGCTTCGCCGACGCCGTCGACGGCGCGCTGGAGGAGCTGGCCGCGCTGGAGGTCGCCAACGCCGGGCACACCATCGGCAACGCCCGCTGGGAGGCGGGCAACGTCCGCGACGTGCTCGCCTACTACTCCGCCACCCCCGAGCGGCTCACCGGCAGGCAGATCCCGGTGCCGGGCGGGGTCAACCTGACCTTCCACGAGCCGCTGGGCGTGGTCGGGGTGATCGTGCCGTGGAACTTCCCCCTGCCCATCGCGGGCTGGGGGCTCGCGCCCGCCCTCGCCGCGGGCAACACCGTCGTGCTCAAGCCCGCCGAGCTCACCCCGCTGACCGCGCTGCGCCTGCGCGAGCTGGCCCTGGAGGCGGGCATCCCGGAGGACGTGCTCCAGGTGCTGCCCGGCGAGGGCCCGGTGGTGGGGGAGCGGTTCGTCACGCACCCGCTGGTCCGCAAGGTGGTGTTCACCGGGTCCACGGCCGTGGGCAAGCGGATCATGGCGGGCTGCGCGGCGCAGGTGAAGCGGTTCACCCTGGAGCTGGGCGGCAACAACGCCAACATCGTCTTCGCCGACGCCGACGTGGCCAAGGCCGCCGCCACCGCCCCCTACGCGGTGTTCGACAACGCGGGCCAGGACTGCTGCGCGCGCTCGCGCATCCTCGTCGAGCGCCCCGCCTACGACGAGTTCATGGCCGGGCTGGAGCAGGCGGTGCGCGGGGTGGTGGTGGGCGCCCCCGGCGACGAGGCCACCGAGATGGGGCCGCTGATCTCCGCCGCGCACCTGGCCAAGGTGTCCTCCTACGTCGACGACGCCGACGTCGCCTTCCGCGGCAGCGCCCCCACCGGACCCGGGTTCTGGTTCCCGCCGACCGTGCTCGACGTGCCCGCCGACCACCGCGCGGTCACCGACGAGGTGTTCGGCCCGGTGGTCGCCGTGCTGCCCTTCGACGACGAGGCGGACGCGGTGCGGCTGGCCAACGACACCGACTACGGGCTCTCGGGCTCCATCTGGACCCGCGACCTGGGCCGCGCGCTGCGGGTGTCGCGGGCGGTGGAGGCGGGCAACCTCTCGGTCAACTCGCACTCGTCGGTGCGCTACTGGACGCCGTTCGGCGGGTTCAAGCAGTCCGGCTTCGGCCGCGAGCTGGGCCCGGACGCCCCGCACGGGTTCACCGAGGTCAAGAACGTGTTCCTCAGCCAGGACTGACACCTGGCGCACACCCCGCGCCGCGCGGCGCGGGGGTCGGCGCGGATGCGAGGAGGGTGCTGTGGAGCGGCTGCGCGACAGGGTCGCCGTGGTCACCGGCGGGGCCAGCGGGATCGGGCTGGCCTCGGTCAAGCGGTTGGCCGCCGAGGGGGCCAGGGTCGTGGTCGCCGACATCGACCCCGACTCCGGCGGGGCCGCCGCGGGGGAGGTGGACGGGCTGTTCGTGCGCACCGACGTCACCAGCGAGGACGACGTGCGCGCGCTGTTCCAGACCGCGGTGGACACCTTCGGGTCGGTGGACGTGGCGTTCAACAACGCGGGCATCTCGCCGCCGGACGACGACTCGATCCTGACCACCGGCATCGAGGCGTGGGAGCGGGTGCAGCGGGTCAACCTCACCTCGGTGTACCTGTGCTCGAAGTACGCCATCGAGCACATGCGGGCCCGGCGCCGGGGCTCGGTGATCAACACGGCCTCGTTCGTGGCGGTGATGGGCGCGGCCACCTCGCAGATCTCCTACACCGCGTCCAAGGGCGGGGTGCTGGCGATGAGCCGGGAGCTGGGGGTGCAGTTCGCCCGCGAGGGCATCCGGGTGAACGCGCTGTGCCCGGGGCCGGTGAACACCCCGCTGCTGCGCGAGCTGTTCGCCAAGGACCCCGAGCGCGCCGCCCGGCGGCTGGTGCACATCCCGCTGGGCCGCTTCGCCGAGCCGGAGGAGATCGCCGCCGCGGTGGCGTTCCTGGCCAGCGACGACTCGTCGTTCATGACCGCGTCCCAGTTCCTCGTCGACGGCGGCATCTCCGGCGCCTATGTCACCCCCCTCTGAGCCCGGCGCCGACCCCCTCCTCGACGCGTTCCTGCGCCCGGCGCGCACCGGCAACGCGTTCGAGGAGGCGGTCGAGCGGATGCTCCAGGCGATCCGGTTGGGCGTGGTGCCCCCGGGCGCCCGGCTGCCCGCTGAGCGCGACCTCGCCGCCCGGCTGGGGGTGAGCAGGGTGACCCTGCGCGAGGCGCTGCGCGCCCTGCAGGAGGCCGGGTACGTCGAGTCCCGCCGCGGCCGCTACGGCGGCACCTTCGTCCGCCCCGACCCGCCCGCCCCGGGGGCCACCGCGCTGCCCACCGACCTGGCGGCGGAGTTGGAGGACACGCTCACCCTGCGCGCGGTCCTGGAGACCGGCGCCGCGGGCACCGCGGCGGGCCGCGCCCTGTCCCCGCGCCTGCGCCGCCACCTGCGCGCCCGCCTCCAGCACTGCACCGGCGCCGACCCCGCCGACTACCGCCGCCGCGACTCCCGCCTGCACCTGGCCATCGCCGAGGCCACCGCCTCCCCGTCGCTGACCGACGCGGTGGCGGGCGTGCGCGCCCGGCTCAACGCCCTGCTCGACGCCATCCCCCTCATCCCGCAGAACATCGAGCACTCCGACGAGCAGCACGCCGCGATCATCACCGCCATCCTCGACGGCGACCCCCCGGCGGCGCGGGCCGCGATGTCCGAACACCTGTCAGGAACCGCGTCCCTGCTCCGGGGTTTCCTGTCATGATCCCCACTGCGCACCGTGCGCGCGCCCGGTCTCACACCACTCGAACGGTCCGGTGACCTATCGTCTTAGGGTGAATCGTCCGACCAACCGCGACGACAGGGGGTGGCGAGGTGGCACACGACGCAGGTCGTCGCACGTCCCACGGTCCCCCGCCCCGCACGAGACCGGACCCCCAGCAGCCGCCTGCCGACCCGCACTGGGTCGACTACACCCCTGAACCAGGCCCAACTGCGGAGAGCGACCACTCGCCCCGCAACGGCGCACCGCCGCCGAACGGCCACCCCGCCGCGAACGGCGCGTCGCCTGAGGCCGCGCGGAACGGCCACTTCCCGGTCAACGGGACTCCTCCACCGAATACCGCGCGGAACGGCCACTTCTCCGCGAATGGTGCCCCGCCGGACGCCACGCGCAACGGCCATCTCCCAGTTGATGGTGCGCAGAGTGGGCGTTTTCCCGGCAACGGCGCTTCGCCTGGTGTTGCGCGGAACGGCCACGTCCCCGTGAACGGTGCCGCGCCCCATGGCGCACGGGGCGGGAACCTCCCCGTCGAGGGGACTCCTTCGCCCGGTGCCGCGACCAGTGGTCGCTTCCCCACCAATGGTGGTCCTCGACCGTCCGCCAACGGCCATCCCGATGCCGCGTCCTGGCCCGGTGCCTCCCACCCGGGAACGGCCCCCGGTGCGGCGCCGCGCAGCGGGGCGCTCCCCGCTCCCGGGGGAGTGGACCAGCCCGGACCGCCGCGCCGCGCGCACACCAGCCACCCCGGCACGGCCCAGCCCCCGCGTCCCGGCCGGCCTCCGCTCGGCGGTCCGGGGGGTCCTCCTGCGCCGGTTGACGAGTACGGCACCCCGTCGCGACCCGATCAGCCGCAGGGCTCGACCAACGCCCGCCCGGAGGCGTCGCCACCGCCGGTGAACGGCCGCGGTGTTCCCCCACGCCCGGAGCCACCGCAGCGTGCCCCCGGCCGACCCGACGCGCTCTCAGGCGAACTCCAGCGCCCGCTCAACGGCGACGGCGGTCGCGTCCAGCCACCCGCTGACGGCCCCGGCGCCCCCCAGCGCCCGCACGACGGCCGCCCGACCGGCCCGGGGAGCCCCACCGGGGAGCACCCCACCGCAGGCGGCAGGCGCCGCCGAGCCGACGACGCCCCACCCCCGCCCGCGCCACCCCGCCCCGGCGGCAGGCGGCGGCGCCGCGACCCCGAGGACGACGGGTCCACCGCGGACCTCCCCACCGAGATCACCAGGCCGGACGGCGGCCTCCCGGTGCCCGGCGCGGGCTGGGAGCAGCAGATCGGCTCCCTGCGCGGGGACCCCGCAACCGCCCCCCGGCTCCCAGCCCGCGCCGGGCACCGGGAGGCCGCCGTCCGGC
>NZ_MKQR01000031.1 GCF_001940455.1 Actinokineospora bangkokensis
CCCCGCAACCGCCCCCCGGCTCCCCCCGCCCCACCGTCGCGCTTCGCGGACGCCGCGAACCCCGGCGCTCCGAACCACCCCGGCGGCGGCCCGCAGCGGCCGCTGGACGGCGGTCCGCCCACCCAGTTCAGCCAGGCCGCCCGCCCCGACCCGTCCCCACCGGGCGCTCCCACCCGTCCCGGGGGACCGCAGCGGTCCCTCGACGGCGGCCCGCCGACGCAGTTCAGCGAGGCCGCTCGGCCCGACGCGGCGTCCTCGCCCGAACTCGGCGGCGGGGGCAGGCCCGGTGACGGCGCGCAGCGGTCGCTGGATGGCGGCCCGCCGACGCAGTTCAGCGAAGCGGCCCGCCCTGGTGCGGGGTTCCCGCCCGACCTCGGTGGCGGCGGTCCGCAGCGGTCGTCCGACGGTGGTCCACCGACGCAGTTCAGCGAGGCCGCTCGGCCTGGTGCGGGGTTCGCGCCGGAGTTCGACGGCGACGGCCGCGGTGGTGGCGGGGCCCGGCAGCCGAGGGACGGTGGGTCGTCGACCCTGCACGGCGAGGGTGCTCGGCCCGAGCCGGGGACACCCGGGCTCGGCGGGCCTCAGCGCGGCGGAGCCGGTCGGCTCGGCCCCGGCGGCCCGGGGCGTGCTACCCAGGGGCCGGGGGCGTTCGTCGACGGGGCGGGGCGGGGTCCGCAGCGCGGCGCGGGGCGGGGGCTGGACCCGGCTGAGGCGCCGACCGAGCTGCTGGCGCCCGCCACCGAGGTGATCCCGGCCGTGGCGGCGGTGGAGCCGCCGACGGAGCGGATCGACCGGGAGCCGTCGCGGACCTCGATCCAGGCGATGCCCGCGCCGGACGACGACGCGGACGACGACCACTACGACGACCAGTACGACGACTACGACGACGACCTCGACGACCCGGATGACCACCCGGACGAGCGGTCGGCGGGGGACGCGGCCGCGCGGCGGAAGGGGAGCCGGGCCGCCATCGCCATCAAGGCAGGCGGCGAGGTCATGGTCACCCTCGGGCTGGTGATGCTGCTGTTCGTGGTCTACGAGGTGTGGATCACCGACCTGATCTCCGCGGGCAAGCAGGACGACGTCACCTCAGCGCTGGACCAGCAGTGGGACCAGCCCGGGGCCGAGGACGCCGAGCGCAAGCAGCGGTTCCAGGTGGCCGAGGGGCAGGGGATGGCCAAGCTCTACATCCCCGCGCTGGGCGAGGACTACAAGTTCACCGTCGTCGAGGGCACCACCGACGCCGACCTGGAGATCGGGCCGGGGCACTACGTCAACTCCGCGCTGCCCGGCCAGCCGGGCAACTTCGCCGTCGCCGGGCACCGGGTCGGCAAGGGCGCGCCGTTCAACGACCTGGACCTGCTCAACGCCTGCGACGCGATCGTGGTGGAGACCCGCAGCGACTGGTTCGTCTACCGGATGCTGCCCACCAACGACGACGCGAAGGACTGGGCCAGCAAGGGCAGCGACCCCAGGTGCGCGGGCGCGGACGGCGGCGCGGCGGTCGAGCCGCTGACCGGGGAGTACGCCAAGGCCACCGGGCGCCAGATCGTCACCCCGCAGCAGAGCGAGGTCGTGGCACCGGTCCCGGGCAACACCGCCTCCCGGCTGCCCGAGGACGAGCGGTTGAAGCTGATCACGCTGACCACCTGCCACCCCAAGTTCTCCAACAAGCAGCGGATGATCCTGCAGGGCGTGCTGGTGCGCCAGCAGCCCAAGACCGCCGACCACAGCGTCGTCCCGGTCGAGCTGAGCGAGACGAGCTGACCCCCCACCCGCCCCGAGTCCACTGAGGACATCTCCACCCCCGTGGTCCGGGTTCTCCGGTGCGCCAACCGGAAGCCGTTGTCCACTGTGGTGCCGGATGGGTGTGGGGCGACGGTCTCCCCGGTCGCCATCCCCCGGCTTCGCGTGGGTGATCACCCGCTCCGCCCACCTGGGTGTGTCCCCGTGATCCCGCGCTCGGGAGACGCGCCGGCAGGTGTCACCCGGAAAGCCCAATCCCGCGTTCACCCCTTGCCCCACTCGCACGCTCCGCTGTAAGTGAGCCTCTTTCGAGTAGTAATCTCTCACTCACACGGTGGAGGAACCATGGACCAACCGGTGAACGCGCACTGGCAGGGCTTCTGGACGGCGCTGCCTGCCGAGCCCGCCGCCGCCATCTGGGACAGCTCGGCGGAGGTCACCGCCACCGCCCAGCTGCCGCTGTTCGAGTCGTACTTCCGCTCGACGCTGCCGGTGCTCGACGTCGGGTGCGGCAGCGGGACGCAGACCGCCGCGCTGGCCGAGCGGTTCGGGCGGGTGCTGGGGCTCGACTTCGCCCCGGCGGCGATCGAGCACGCGACCGCGCTGCACCCCGGGCTGGAGTTCCGCGCGTTCGACCTGGCCGACACCGCGGCCGCGACGGCCCTGCACGACGAGCTGGGCGACGCCAACCTCTACATGCGCGGGGTGCTGCACCAGATGCCCGACGAGCGCCGGGCCGACGCGGCGCGGTCGCTGTCGGTGCTGCTCGGGGAGACCGGCACGCTGTTCGCGGTGGAGCTGGCGCCCGCGGCGGGCGCGGTGATCCAGGAGGCGGTGGCCCGCGGGCCGGAGGCGGTGCCGAAGATGCGGATGGTCTTCGCGCACAACCTCACCCCCGCGGCCTGGGTGGACGGCAAGCTGGAGTCCGTGCTGGCCGGTGCCGGGCTGTCGGTGCGGGCCAGCGGGGCGATCACGCTGGAGTCGACCGACGCGCTGCCCGACGGCACCCGGCTCGACCTGCCGATGACCTACGTGGTGGCGGGCTGAGCGCGGGAGGGGCGTGATCCGCGACCGCGCCCCTCCCGCCGCCCCGGCCGGTTCGTTAGGGTGCCAGCCGTGGTGCACCGATGATCGAGAAGATCCTGCCGCCCGCGGTCGTGGCCGTGGAGGCGTTCGAGGACCCGGCCGAGGCGGTGCTGCTGCCCGAGGAGGAGCCGCTGGTGGCCAAGGCCGTCGCCAAGCGCAGGGCCGAGTTCACCACCGTGCGGCACTGCGCCAGACAGGCCCTGGCCAGGCTGGGCCGCCCGCCCGCGCCGATCCTGCCCGGCGAGCGCGGCGCCCCCGGCTGGCCCGCGGGCGTGGTGGGCAGCATGACCCACACCGCCGGGTACCGGGCCGCGGTGCTGGCCGAGGCCACCGACGTGGTGACCGTGGGCATCGACGCCGAGCCCGCCGAGCCGCTGCCCGACGGGGTGGAGGCCGTGGTGGCGCTGCCGGACGAGCGCACCCACCTGGCCGAGCTGTTCGCCCGCGAGCCGGGCGTGCGGTGGGACAAGCTGCTGTTCGCGGCCAAGGAGAGCACCTACAAGGCGTGGTTCCCGCTGACCCGCCGGTGGCTGGGCTTCGAGGAGGCCAGGCTGCGCTTCGACCCGGGGGGCACCTTCACCTCGGAGCTGCTGGTGGCGGGCCCCGAGGTGGGCGGCGAGCGGATCACCGGGTTCTCCGGCCGCTGGCTGTCCGAGGGCGGGTTCGTCGTCGCCGCGATCACCATCACGACCTGACTTGGTAGGTTGCGCAAAGCAACCAGCTGAGCGGGAGGACGACGATGGCGGCAGGGTCGGGGCCGTGGACCGAACCAGGCGCGTTCGAGGTGGCGCCGGGGGTGCACCGCATCCCGCTGCCGCTGCCGAACGACGGCCTGCACGCGGTCAACGTCTACGCCATCGAGTCCGCGTCCGGCCTGGTGCTGGTGGACTCCGGGTGGGCGCTGCGGGAGGCCCGCGAGCTGCTGGCGTCCGCGCTGGGCACCCTGGGGCACGACCTGGGCGACGTGCGCCGGTTCCTGGTGACCCACGTGCACCGCGACCACTACACCCTGGCCGTCGAGGTGCGCAGGCTCTTCGGCGCGCGCATAGCCCTGGGCGAGGGGGAGCGGCCCAACCTGGAGGTGATCCAGGAGGGTCGGGTGACCCTCGCGGGCCAGTCCATGCGCGCCTGGGGGGCTGAGGAGCTGCACGCCAAGCTCCGGGCCGCCTTCGGGGAGGGCGGCGCGTCGGCGGCCTACGAGTCCCCCGACGAGTGGCTGACCGCCGCCCAGCGCATCGACCTGGGCGACCGCACCCTGGAGGTCGTCCCGACCCCCGGCCACACCCGCGGCCACGTGGTGTTCGTCGACCGCGCGGCGGGCCTGTGCTTCGCGGGTGACCACGTGCTCCCGCACATCACCCCGTCGATCGGCTTCGAGCCGCTGCGCGCCGAACTGCCCCTCGGCGACTACCTCGACTCCCTGCGCCTGGTGCGCTCCCACCCCGACCTGCGGCTGCTCCCGGCGCACGGGCCCGTGGCCCCCAGCGTGCACGCCCGCGTCGACGAGCTGCTGGCCCACCACGAGGACCGGCTGGCCAAGACCCTCGCCGCGGTCCGCGGCGGGGCCACCACCGCCTTCGCCGCCGCGCACGCCCTCGGCTGGACCCGCCGCGAGCGCGAGTTCGCCTCCCTCGACCTGTTCAACCAGCTCCTGGCCACCGGCGAGACGGCCTCCCACCTCGACGTCCTGGTCGTCCGCGGCGACCTGGAGGTCGTCGACGAGGACGGCGTCCGCGAGTACCGCCTGCCGCCGCGGTGACCGGCCGCCGCGTCAGTCGAACAGCGAGGGTTGGCCGCCGGGGGCGGCACCCTCGATGCCCAGGATGCGGACCTTCGTGGCCGCCCCGCCCGCGGCGGAGAACCCGCCGACCTTGCCGCCCGCGCCCAGCACCCGGTGGCAGGGCACGATGATCGGGTAGGGGTTGGCGCCCATGGCCTGCCCCACGGCCTGCGCCGAGCCGGGCGCACCGACCGCTGCCGCCACCTGGCCGTAGGTGGTCGTCCGGCCTGGGCCGACGGTGCGGATGTGCTGGTAGACCCGCCAGTGGAAGTCCGGCAGCCCGCTCGGGTCCACCGGCACGTCGGTCAGGTCGTCGGGGACGCCGGTGAGCAGGGCGCGCACCCGCTCGACCACCGCCAGGACCGGCCCCGCGGGCTCCACCTCGCGACCGCCGACGCGCCTGCGCAGGGCCGCGAGGGTGCGCCCGCGGTCGGCGCCGGGCAGCTCCACGGCCACCACGCCGCGCTCGCCCCAGGCCATCCCGCACCACCCGAGGGCGGTGTCGAACATCGCGTGCTCGGTCACCCGGCCATCCTGCCCCACCGGGCGGGCGGCCCCGGACAGCGGACGACCGCCGCGCTCGTGCGGAGCGCGGCGGTCGTCATCCCCATCCCTCACCCTGCGCCCGGCGCCCTGCCCGCCGGGCGTGCGACCGGTGGCGCGGCGAGGCGGACCCGGGGGAAGGGGGTCGCCGGGCCACCGGCCCAGGTCTCACTTCTGGAGCAGCTGGTTGAAGAACGAGCGGTAGCGGCGCAGCGCCTGGCGCAGGTCCTCGGTCTGGGCGTCGGACCCGCCGCGCCACTGCTCCTCCAGGCCCTGCTTGTGCTCGGCGAAGGTCTTCGCCAGCGTCTGCATGACCTCGGCGACGAGGTGGTCGGCGTCGCGCACGGCGGCCTTCGGGTCGTCGACGAACGCGGCCTGCACCTCCGACCACTGGCCGCGGAACCGGTCGACCTCGCCCGCGGCGAACAGCTCGGCGGCGGGCTCCTCGGCCTCGGTGGCGCGGGGGGCGCCGGACTCGCGGACCTCGCGCTGCGCCGGGATCTCCTCGGTGGGCTTGGCCTCGGTGTAGGGCTGCTGGGCCGCGGCCTGGGCGCCGTTGGCCGCCCAGGCGCCGTCCTGGTGCTGCTGGTGGCGCGCGCCCTCACCGCGCAGGCCCAGCGGCTCGCCGTCGTGGGCGCGCTCGGTGGCCTCGGTGGGCACCGGGCCGCGCTGGCCCGCCGCGGCGTTGTCGCCGTGGGTGCGGGCGTCGGCGGTCTCGGCGTGGCGCGGGCCGTCGTACCCGCCGCGCTCGTCCCTGTCGTGCCCGCTCTCATTCCGCGCGTTGTCGTTGCGCGCGTCGTCGTTGTGCACGGTGCCGTCGCGGTTGTCGTCGTGCCGGTTGTCGTCGTGCCCGTCCTGCGCGTGCTTCTCGGCGTCGCGCTGCGCGGCGTCGGCGTGGGCGGTGCGCGCCCGGTCCTCGTACCCGCGCGGGGTGCCGGGCTCGTCCACACCGGAGCGGCGGGGCTCGGCGATCAGGTCTTCGGTCTGCAGGTGCTGCGTGGTCATCGGGTTACCTCCGGGTCGGGGTCGGCGGCGCTGGGGCCCTGTCCGGGTGTCAGCGGCTCACGTGCTGGTGGGCGTCCACGGCGCAGCGCTCACCGGTGCGGTGCCCCTCGTCGCGGTGGTCGGCGCGGTCGTGCTCGTCGCCGCCCAGCAGGTCGGTGAACAGGCTGCGGTAGTGCACCATCGCCTCGCGCAGGTCCTCGGTGGAGGCACCGTCGCGGCCGCGCACCTCGTGCGCCTTGCGGTAGTGGTCCAAGGTGGACGCGTGCTCGACGGACAGCCTGCGCAGCTTGTCCTCGTGCGAGCCCTCAGTGGGGTAGCCGCGCTCGGCCATCAGGGCGGTCACCAGCCGGTCCGCCTCCTCGACGGCGGGCGCGGGCTGGTCGACGAAGCGCTCCTGGACCTGGCGCCACTGGGCCGAGTACCGCTCCCGGGCCTGCGGGTCCAGCGGGCGGATGTCGAGCTCGGCGTGCTCCTTCTCCCGCGCGAGCAGTTCCCGCTCCGCCTCCCGGCGGGGGTGCTCGCTGACCGTCCGGTCGTACTCGGGTCCGAACGTGCGGCGCAGGTGCGCCCGCCGGGACGCCACCTTGGCGACGACCGCCACCACCGCGACGACGACGACCGCGGCGACGACGACAGCGATGATCGCTCCGGTCGACATGGGATTCTCCTTCCGGCACAAGGGAAGTGGGTGGTGTGCTCTCGTCGTGTGGGGTACCACCGGCCCCGGACGTGAAACGGGGTTCGCCCGGCATTGGGCCGTTTGCCGCACACCCGCGTGCCGCCCGCGGCGCAACCCGCCTACCCTGGGCCGGTGCGCATCGTGTCGTTGCTGCCCGCGGCCACCGACCTGGTCGCCGTCCTCGGCCGCGCCGGTGACCTCGTGGGGCGGACGCACGAGTGCGACTGGCCCGCCGCCGTCCACGACGTCCCCGTCGTCACCGCCGCGGGGATCGACCAGGACCGGATGACCAGCCGCGAGATCTCCCTGGCGGTGGGCGGTTCCGCGCACTCGGGCTCCTCGCTGTACACAGTGGACATCGCCCTGCTCGCGCGGCTGCGGCCCGATGTCGTGCTGACGCAGGACTTGTGCGACGTGTGCGCGGTGTCCTACCGCAAGGTGTCCGAAGCGGTGCGGGTGATGGACACCGACACGGCGGTCGTCAGCCTGGAACCCCGCACGCTCGGGGACATCTTCGACACCGTCACCACGGTCGGCGAGATCCTCGGCGTCGACCCCGCGGAGGTGCTCGCGGGAATGCGCGAGCGGCTGCGGGAGGCGACCGTGCGCACCGAGCACCGGCCGACCGCCGTGGTGGTCGAGTGGATGGACCCGCCCTGGCCCGCGGGCCACTGGGTGCCCGAGCAGGTGAGCGCGGCGGGCGGTACCCCGCTGCTGGCGGTGCCCGGCGAGCACACGCGCGCCGTCGACTGGGACGCCGTACGCGCCGCGGACCCGGAGGTCCTGCTGATCGCCCCCTGTGGGTTCCCGCCCGAGCGCACCCTCGCGGAGCTGCACGCCCTCACCACCCGGCCCGGCTGGGCGGACCTGCGCGCGGTGCGCGAGGACCGGGTGTGGGTCCTCGACGGGCCGTCCTACTTCAACCGGCCGGGGCCGCGCGTGCTGCGCGGCGTCGAGGTGCTGGCGCACGCCCTGCACGGCGTGGGGGAGGTCAGCGCGGCCGAGGCGCGGCGGGGGGCCCCCGGCGCGGGGGGGGGCGCGGGGGCCCCCCCCCGCCCCGGCCGGGCCGCGGGGG
>NZ_MKQR01000032.1 GCF_001940455.1 Actinokineospora bangkokensis
AGGTCGGGGGGGGGGCGGCGGCGGGGGGGGCCCCGGGGGGGGGGGGGCGCGGGTCCACCGCCGCGCCGGTCAGGGCTCGATGGAGATGAGGTCGGTCGCGTCGAACTGGTAGCCGACGCCGCGCACCGTGCGGATCAGCGGCGCGTCCGGGTCGACCTTGCTGCGCACCCGGCGGACGTGGACGTCGACGGTGCGCTCGCTGACGTAGTCGGTGCCCCAGACCTCGCGCATCAGGGTGTGCCTGCGGTGCACCCGGTCGGGGTGCTCGGCCAGGAACAGCAGCAGGTCGAACTCCAGCCTGGTCAGCTCGACCTCCGCGCCGCGCCAGCTCACCCGGCGCGCGCCGCGCAGCACCCGCAGCGGGCGGTCGGCGCGCCGCGGCAGCGGGACCACCACGCCCAGGGCGGGCGCGGAGTCGACGGTGACGTCGGCGTGCACGTCGTCGTGGTGCCCCAGCTGCTGCAGGGCGTGGGCGAACTGCGCGGCGAGCAGCGGCACGCGCGCCGCCTCCGCGGTCAGGTGGACGGTGACGGTGAGGCGGGCGGGCGCGGGCGCGGTGCCCGCGCGCAGGTCCAGTGGTGCGGCCATGGTCGTTCCCCGGGTTCAGGTGGCGGGGGGGGGGGGGGGTGCGGCGGTCAGCCGCGACATCGCCCGCCGGTCACTGTCGGGAACACGGGGGAGAGTCGACCAGTCGGCGGACGTCCTGGTCAACGGCGTCCGCCCCCTGGGACGGGTTGCGGGGCGGACCCCGCCGGTCACTCCCCGTCGTCCTCCACGCCCAGGTACGGGTGCAGCACGTCGCCCGCGTTGCGCGGCAGGAACCACTCGTCGAAGTCCAGGCCGGGGGTGCCGAGCAGGTCGATGTCGTCCTCGCCGCCGCCCGCCCCGCCGCCGTCGATGTCGTCGTAGAGCCGCTCGTGCTCCAAGCCGCCGAGCACGTGCTCGTCGAAGGCCGCCATGACCTGCTTGACCGGCAGCTCGTCGAGCAGCCCGGCGATCTCCAGCTGGAGCAGCGCCTGGTTCTTGAGCAGGTGCAGCGCCAGCGCCTCGGCGGTGCACAGCGGGCCGGTCCAGCCCGGCTGCGACAGCCGGTAGCCCAGGATCGCGGTGGTCACCAGGAACTGCTTGGCGAACAGCGGCCCGTAGTGGTCGGCGTAGCGGGCGGGCAGCTGGTCGAGGACGTTGACCGCGTCCAGCTCGGCCACCGGCTCCTCGGCCTCCTCCAGGTCCTGCACGTCGCCGAACAGGTCGTCGGTGAGGTTCTCCATGCCCTGCACCAGCGCGCCCGCAACCAGCCGGGCCGCCTCCAGCGACACCGCCGGGGCCGGGTCGGCCGGGTCGTGGCCGAAGGCCTCCGGGCCCACCGCGCGCAGCCGGTCGGCCGAGGCGAGCAGGTCCTCGCGCAGCGCGGCCTGGTCGGCCTCGGAGAGCACCTCGTCGTCCTCGTCGAGGTCGTCGACCACCTCGGCGTCGCTGAGCGCGGCCTCCAGGTCGTCGTCGGTCGCGATGACCTCGCACCGGCCGACCTCCCAGCCGCCGAGCAGCTCGTTCTGCCCGAGCAGCTCGGTCAGCACGTGCCGGGCGGCCTCCTCGGCGAAGGCCAGCGCGGGGGCGTCGAGCAGCCAGGTGATGACCGCCCCGCCGGGGTGCACCGCGACCCGGTGGTCCAGCGGCTCGACCTCCAGCCCGTCGGGCCCCTCGATGCCCGCGAGCAGGTCGAGCTGCTCGTCGAGCAGGGCGGCCACGCCGTGCTGCTGGAGCGGGTCGAGGGCCGGGGAGCCGCTCGCGGGGGTGACGTCGGCGGTGAGCTGGTATTCCACGCCCCTGAGTGTATGAGCACCCTCACCCGGTCAGGCTGATGGGCGGCAGCGGGCGCAGCCGCGGGTCGCCGCCCACGTCGTCGGCGCGCTCGATGACCATGTCGGCGCGCCGCCCGCGCACCCGCAGGGTGGCCACGGCGTTGCCGAAGAAGGGCCCGGCCGTCTTCTCCCAGGACACCGGCAGCGGCTCGACCTGCGGCGAGCGCAGCATCCACCGGCGCAGCACCGCGGCCAGCGGCTTCCACCAGGCCAGCCGGAACAGCGGGCGCATGAACCGCTCGACGCTGTTGTGCAGCGGCGAGCAGGTCAGCTGCCAGACCCGGGCGCCGACCGGCCGGTCGAAGGTGGCCTCGGCGGCGTAGACGTGGTGCACGTCGCCGGAGAGCACGCACACGGTGGCCGCCTCGCCCTCGGCGATGCGCCGGATGAGCCTGGTCAGCCGGTCCGAGGACTGCCGGAAGGAGGGCCAGTGCTCCAGGTCGGCGGCCTGGCGCAGCTTCTCGGCGAGCCTGCCGCGCCAGTCGGTGCGCCGGGCGGCGACCTCGTTCATCGACTGCACGTGGCTGATCACGTGCGGCATCAGCCAGGGCAGCGAGGAGCCGATGAGCAGGTGGTCGTAGTGGCCGTCGGCGTTGGCCTCGATCCACTCGAACTCCCCGTCGCCCACCATCGAGCGGTGGCCGTCGCGCAGGATGCGCCCGGAGCGGGTGTCGACCACCAGCAGCCGCACGTTGCCGAAGTCGCGCCGGTAGCTCCACCGGGTGCCCTTGCGGCCGTTGACCTCCCGCGCGGCCAGCTCGGCGAACTCGCGCAGCACGCCGCCCGCGTCGCCGGAGCGGCCCTCGGCCAGCACCTGCGCGTAGGTCTTGTCCTCGGCCAGCTCGGTGGGGGAGAGGTTGCCGATGTGCTGGTAGATCCAGTAGGTCGCCAGCGCCCCCAGCTCGCGCTCGGCCCACCAGCTCGTCGCCTCGATGCCGTCGCGCCAGGTCTGCGAGGTGTTCCAGTCGTCGCGCACGTCGTGGTCGTCGAAGACCATCGAGGTCGGCACGGTGGACAGCAGCCAGCGGATCTCCGGGGTCGACCACGACTCGTGGTAGAGGTGCACGTACTCCTCGAAGTCGCGCACCTCGACCCCGGGCGGCTCCTGGAGCGAGCGCCGCCGGGAGATCCACTCCTGGGTGGCCTTGCTGGTCTCGTCGGCGTAGACCTGGTCACCGACGAGGAACAGCGAGTCCGGCCAGTCCTTCTCGTCCTGCTCGCGCATCCGCCAGGAGTAGGCGGCGAGGGCGTCGGTGCCCCACTGCTTGTGCTCCTTCGGGTCCTCGCTCTCCGGCTTGCGGCAGGACCCGAACAGCATGAGGAAGTCCTTGTCGCCGCCGACCGGCAGCGTGCGGACCCGCGACGGCGGGAACTCGCTGTCCGGCAGCGGCCAGCGGGTCTCGCCGTCGAGCCGGACCTGGTACTCGACGGTGGAGGCGGGTTCGAGGTCGGTGAGGACCACCAACGCGTAGTGATGGTCGTTCACCTGGAAGGTGGGCACCGTCACCCCACCGATGGCCACCGAGCACGCCGAGTCGGTCTCCACCCAGATCGTCGCCGACGTGTCGTCGACGTGCCGCAGCAGCGGACCCAGCAGCAGCTCGGCCATCTCCACCCCTTCGCTAGGAACGCCCGTCGAAGGGTAATCGCCGTTCAGCCCAGCCGCCCAACGCCGATTCGGTCCACAGTAGAGCGATCCGGCACGCTTGGTCACCTCGGCGCAACGCGCTGTCCCCCGGACGGCGCAGCGGGGGGTCGCGGCGCGGTCGGGCGTCGGGCGTACCCCGATCGAGTAGTCCCGGCACCCCGCCCTCGCCGCGCCGCCCGGCGTGCGCCAAGGTGTAGCGCTGGGGGAGCGCGCACGTGAAGATCCTTCGGTTGCGCGGCAGCGCATCGGGCGCGGCGCAGCACCCCCGCGGGCACGTCGAGCGCCGCCGTCGCCGGCGGGGAGGGGACACCGGTGGACACCTACTTGCAGGGCCTGCTCTGGGTCGTGGGCGCGGCGGTGGTGACCGCCGCGGTGGCCTACCTCATCCGCCGGGTCGGCGAGACCCAGGGCGTCGTGGACAACAACGAGGCCGCGGGCCAGGTGTTCACCATCGTCGGCGGCCTGCACGCGGTGCTGCTCGCCTTCGTCCTCATCTCGCTGTTCGACGGCACCACCGCCGCCGAGGACGGCTCCTACCGGGAGGCCGACGGCCTCGTCGCGGCCACCTGGGCGGTCGACGCGCTGCCCGAGCCCGCCCGCACCGAGCTGCGCGACCTCGCCGCCCGCTACGCCCAGCTCGTCGCCGACGAGGAGTGGCCGCAGATGTCCACCGGCGACGGCGAGGTCACCGGGGACGGCTGGGCCCTGCTGGACCGGATGCGCGCGGTGGTGCAGGGCGCGCAGGCGGGCGAGGACTTTCAGGTCGACCAGAAGGGCAAGGCGCTCGACGAGCTGTGGGACGTCTACGAGGCGCGCACCGAGCGGCTCAACGCCGCGGGCGGCGACGGCGTCACCGACGTGGTGTGGTTCGCCCTGGTGCTGGGCAGCGTGATGACGGTGGCGCTGGCCCTGCTCTTCGGCGGCCCGCAGCCGCTGACCCACATCGTCATCGTCTCGGTGCTCGCGGGCATCCTGTCGCTGCTGCTGTTCGCCACCTATCAGCTGCAGAACCCGTACGCGGGCGGGGCCAAGGTCGACCCGACCGCGTTCGAGTCCGTCCTGGCCCGCCTGCGGTGAGGCGCGCCGCGGTCGTGCTGTCCGGTGCCGCCGCCGCGGCGGTGCTGGCGGGCACGGCGCTGATCACCACCGACCCGCGCGGCGCCACCCCGGCGCAGGTGCGGCCCGCGGCGGCGTCCTGCGCGTTCTACCGGGTGCACCGCGACGGCCTGGGCCTGTCCACCCTGACCCGGGTGGACCTGCGCACCGGCGGCGAGACGACCCTGCGCACGCTCGACCAGCGGGTCGACGCCCTGGGCCACGCCGACGGCAGGCTCTACGCGCTGGCCGCCGGCGGGCGCGACGGGGTGTACCTGCCCAGCAGGCTGTTCACCCTGGACCTGCGCGGCAACGTGCTGGCCAGCGCCCCGCTGGGCGGTGCGCTGCTCGGTGGGCTGGTCATCCGCGGCGGCGGGGTGGCGGGTGGCCGGTTCTACGCCGTCACCGCCACGGCGCTGCTCACCATCCGGCTCTCCGACGCCGTGGTGGAGGCCCGCCGCCCGATCACCCCGCTGCTCAGCGGTCTCGGGGTCGACGACCTGGCGCTGCGGGCCGCCGACGGCCAGCTCTACGGCGTCGCGACCCCCCTGCTGGCCGCGGGTCCGGGCAGGCTGGTCCGGATCAACCCCGCCACCGGCGCGCTGAGCTGGCCGCCGAGCCCGCAGCTGCCCCCGAGCGCGTCCTACGGCGCGGTGACCTTCGGCAGCGACGGCGCCCTCTACGCCATGTCCAACCGCACCGCGGGCCGCGCGCGCCTCTACCGGGCACCGCTGGGCGGGACGCCGCAGGAGGTCGCGGTCGCCCCCAGCACGACCTTCCAGGACGCCTCGGAGTGCGTGGCGGTCCCGGCCCCGCCGCCACCGACCGCCACGCCGCCGACCGTCACACCACCGATCACCACACCACCGACCACCACGCCGCGGCCCCCGGGCCCGCCCGGTGCGACCACGGTCCCGGCCACGACCACGCCGCCCTCGTCGGTCAGCCCGGAACCCGCCCCGGGCGCCCCGCCGCCGGAGGGCCCCACCCCACCTGCGGCACTTGCCCCGCCCGCCGTGGTGCCGCCACCGCCGGAGCCATCGGGGGCTCCTGCCGCGCCCGGGATGCCCGCCCAGGTGCGCCAGCGCGCCCAGGAGGAAGAGGAGCAGGCGCCCACGCCCAAGCAGCGCGCGCAGGAGTCGACGGAGAAGAAGCGCCGCTGGGGGCTGACCACGCTCGCCCTGCTGTTCGGCGCGGGCGCGGCGGCGGCGTCCTCGCGCTCGGGGTCGCGTCGCCGCTGATCACCGCCCCCGGACGTGCTGGAGATCGCCTATGGCGCGCGTCACATTTGGCACCGGGCGCACTGTATCGATCACTTGATCGTCACTGGATGATGGGACGCCGGTCACTGAATCGATTTTGACCGCAGCCCCCCGCGCTCGGTAGCGTCGGACGCGCCCCGACGAGCGCGAGGACCGGAGATGCCATGCCCCACCAGCCGATGAACCCCGTCGTCGCCGAGGTCACCGAGCGGATCGCGGCCCGCAGCGCCAGTGCCCGGCAGGCCTACCTGCGGCGGGTCGAGGCGGCCGCGCGCGCCGCCGCCGACCGCCCCACCCGGGCCGGGCTCGGGTGCAGCAACCTCGCGCATGGCTTCGCCGCCTGCGCCGGGCCGGACCGCGACGCGGTCAAGGCCGTCAGCGTGCCCGGCGTGGCCATCGTGTCCGCCTACAACGACATGCTCAGCGCCCACCAGCCGTTCCAGGACTACCCGGCGTGGATCAAGGCCGCGGTGCGCGCGCACGGCGGTGTCGCCCAGTTCGCGGGCGGCGTGCCCGCCATGTGCGACGGCATCACCCAGGGCCGCGCGGGCATGGAGCTGTCGCTGTTCAGCCGCGAGGTCATCGCCATGGCCACCGGCATCGCCCTCGCGCACGACATGTTCGACGCCACGCTCCTGCTCGGCGTCTGCGACAAGATCGTCCCCGGGCTGCTCATCGGCGCGCTGGCCTTCGGCCACCTGCCCGCCATCCTGGTGCCCGCGGGCCCGATGGCCTCCGGGCTGCCCAACGCGCTCAAGGCCAAGGTGCGCCAGGCCTTCGCCGAGGGCCAGGCCAGCCGGGAGGACCTGCTGGCCGCGGAGTCGGCGTCCTACCACTCGCCCGGCACCTGCACCTTCTACGGCACCGCGAACTCCAACCAGCTCGTCGTCGAGGTCATGGGCCTGCACCTGCCGGGGGCGAGCTTCGTCCCGCCGGGCACCCCGCTGCGCAAGGCGCTCACCGAGGCCGCCGCCCGCCGGGCCGTGGAGATCACCGCGCTGGGCCCGGAGTACACCCCGATCAGCGCGGTGGTCGACGAGAAGTCCGTGGTCAACGGCGTGATCGCGCTGCTGGCCACCGGCGGGTCGACCAACCACACGCTGCACCTGGTCGCGATCGCCGCCGCGGCGGGCATCCAGCTCACCTGGGACGACTTCGCCGACCTGTCCGCGGTCGTGCCGCTGATGGCCCGCGTCTACCCCAACGGCACCGCCGACATCAACCACTTCGCCGCCGCGGGCGGCGTGCAGTTCCTCGTCGGCGAGCTGCTCGACGCGGGCCTGCTGCACGGCGACGTGTCCACCGTGGCCGGGCCCGGCCTCGACCGCTACCGGCAGGAGCCGGTCCTCGACGGCGGCACCGAGCTGGTCTGGCGCGACGGCGTGCGCGCCTCCGGCGACCTCGACGTGCTGCGCCCGGTGGCCGAGCCGTTCGCCGCCGACGGCGGGCTGCGGATGCTCGCGGGCAACCTCGGGCGCGCGGTCATCAAGGTCTCGGCGGTCGCCCCGGAGCACCGGGTCGTGCAGGCGCCCGCGGCGGTGTTCACCAGCCAGGAGGCCGTCGACGCGGCGTTCCAGGCTGGCGAGCTCGACCGCGATGTGGTGATCGTGCTGCGCCAGCAGGGCCCGCGCGCCAACGGCATGCCCGAGCTGCACGCCCTGACCCCCGCGATGAGCGCGATCATGAGCCGGGGGCACCAGGTCGCCCTGGTCACCGACGGGCGCATGTCCGGGGCCTCGGGCAAGATCCCGGCCGCCATCCACTGCACCCCCGAGGCCGCCGCGGGCGGTCCCATCGCCCTGGTGCACAGCGGCGACCTGATCCGCGTCGACGCCACCACCGGCAGGCTGGACCTGCTGGTGGACGCCGACGTGCTGGCCGCCCGCACGCCGACCGACGCCCCCGCCGACGACCTGTCCTGGACCGGCACCGGGCGCGAGCTGTTCGCCGCGCTGCGCCGCTCGGTCGGGCCCGCCGACCACGGGGCGAGCGTCTTCGGCCCCGCGTCGGCGCCCTCGGCCGAGGACTTCGAGTTCTCCGCCTGAACACCTGAACCGCCTGACACCCGAACCGGAACCTGGAGGTCCCGTGAGCCTGCTCGACCTGTCCCCGGTGGTCCCCGTCGTGGTGGTGGAGGACGTCGCGCACGCCGTGCCGCTCGCCCAGGCGCTGCTGCGCGGGGGCGTCGGCATCGTCGAGGTCACCCTGCGCACCCCGGCGGCGCTGGACGCCATCCGCGCGATCGCCGCCGAGGTGCCCGGCACCGTCGTCGGCGCGGGCACCGTCACCGCCCCCGAGCACGCCAAGGCCGCCCTGGAGGCGGGGGCGAGGTTCCTGGTGACCCCCGGCAGCACCGACCTCGTGCTCGGCGCCGCCGAGGACACCGGGCTGCCGCTGCTGCCCGGCGCCGCCACGGTCTCCGAGGCGATGCGCTTGGCCGAGCGCGGGTACACCGAGCTGAAGTTCTTCCCCGCCGAGGCCGCGGGCGGCGTGCCGTACCTGAAGTCCATCGCCGGGCCGCTGCCGCAGCTGCGGTTCTGCCCGACCGGCGGCATCTCCGCGGCCACCGCCCCGGACTACCTCGCCCTGGCCACCGTGGGCTGCGTCGGCGGCAGCTGGCTGACCGCCGACCCGGCCGACACCGCGCGGATCGAGGAGCAGGCCCGCCTTGCCGCCGCTCTGCGCGCGGATGCATGATGTGGCCGCCTGACATCCAGCGCTGAGCAGGGGGTCTCGACCGGTGTCCCACGTCCTCGACGAGATCGCCGGTCAACCCGGGTGCTGGCGCCGGGCCGCCGAGGCGGCCCGGCCGCTGGCCGAGCCGGGGCAGGCGGTGGCGGTGGTCGGCTGCGGCACGTCGTGGTTCATGGCGATGGCCTACGCGGCGCTGCGCGAGGCGGCCGGGCACGGGCGCACCGACGCCTTCGCCGCCTCGGAGTTCCCGGCCCACCGCGACTACGACCGGGTCGTGGCGATCACCCGCTCGGGCACCACGACCGAGGTGCTGGACCTGCTGCGCGGGGTCCCGGCGACCGTCCTCACCGCGAACCCCGACCTCGGCGGCGACACCGTCCTGCTGGACTACGCCGACGAGCGGTCGGTGGTCCAGACCAGGTTCGCCACCACGGCGCTGGCCTACCTGCGCGCCTCGCTCGGCGCCGACCTCACCGGCGCGGTCGCCGACGCCGAGGCGGCGCTGGGGGTCGACGTCAGCGGGTGGGTGGGCGCCGAGCAGGTCACCTTCCTCGGTCGCGGGTGGACGGTGGGCCTGGCGCACGAGGCGGCGCTGAAGCTGCGCGAGGCGGCGTCGGCGTGGACCGAGGCGTACCCGGCGATGGAGTACCGGCACGGGCCGATCAGCGTGGCCCAGCCCGGCAGGCTCACCTGGATGTTCGGCGCGGCCCCCGCCGGGCTCGCCGCCGACGTGGAGCGCACCGGGGCGGGCTGGGTGGACAGCGACCTCGACCCGATGGCGCACCTGGTGGTGGCGCAGCGGCTCGCGGTGGCCGTCGCCGAGCGGCGCGGGCTCGACCCCGACCACCCCCGCCACCTGACCCGCTCGGTCGTGCTGCCGCCGTGCCCCTGACCCCCACCGCCGACCTGCTCGCCGCCGCCGTCCGGGACGGCCGCGGCGTGGGGGCGTTCAACGTCGTCCAGCTGGAGCACGCGCACGCCCTGGCCGCGGCCGCCGAGCACGCCGGGCGCGCGGTGGTGCTCCAGATCAGCGAGAACTGCGTGCGCTACCACGGGTCGCTGGCCCCGCTGCTCGCCGCGACCCTGGCCGTGGCCGCCGGGTCGAGCGCGCCGGTGGCCGTGCACCTGGACCACGTGGTGTCCCCCGGGCTGGTGGACGAGGCGCTGGGGTCGGGGATCGGGTCGGTGATGTTCGACGCCTCGGCCCTGCCCTACGCCGAGAACGTGGCGCGCACCCGCGAGGTCGCGGCCCGCTGCCGCGCCGCGGGGGTCGCGGTGGAGGCGGAGCTGGGCGAGGTCGGCGGCAAGGACGGCGTGCACGCCCCCGGCGCCCGCACCGACCCGGCCGAGGCCGCCGCGTTCGCCGCGGCGACCGGGGTGGACGCCCTGGCCGTGGCGGTGGGCAGCTCGCACGCCATGCGCACCCGCGACGCCGCACTCGACTTCGAGCTGGTCGCCGCGCTGCGCGCGGCCGTGCCGGTGCCGCTGGTGCTGCACGGCGCCTCGGGCATCGCCGACGCCGACCTCACCAGGGCGGTGCGCGCGGGCCTCGTCAAGGTCAACATCTCCACGCACCTCAACGCCGCGTTCACCGCCGCGGCGCGGGCCGCGCTGGCCGCCGACCCCGAGCTGGTCGACCCCCGCCGCTACCTGGGGCCCGCGCGCGACGCCGTCGCCGAGGAGGCGGCCAGGCTGCTCGACCTGCTCGACGCCGTGCCCGCCGCCGCGCTGCCCGCGACCGGGCCGCCCGGCGCGCCGGGCCGCGCGACCCCCGGCGCCTGAGGTGGCGCACCTGGTTTCCCGGACACCCGCGGCGGACCCCGCGGGGCCGGGGCGCGCGGCCCGCCCGCGGGGGGCGGACCGCCGAGCGAGAAGGGAGCGGGCGTGATCCTGACCGTCACCGGGAACCCGGCCTTGGACGTGAGCTACCGGGTGGCCGAGCTGCGGCCCGGCCAGACCCACCGGGTGCGCACGGTGCACGAGCGGGCGGGCGGCAAGGGCCTCAACGTCAGCCGGGTGCTGCACGAGCGCGGGGTGCCCACGCTGGCGCTGGGCCCGGTCGGGGGCATCCTGGGCGACTCGCTGCGGGCCGACCTGGCCGAGGCCGGGGTGCCGCACGAGCTGCTGCCGGTCGCCGCCCCGACGCGGATGACGATCGCCGTGCTCGACGACGACGCGGGCGCCACGCTGTTCACCGAGCCGGGCGGGCCGCTGTCCGAGGTGGACTGGGGGCGCCTGCTGGCCGTGGTGGACCGCCACCTCGACGAGGCGTCGGTGCTCGTCTGCTCCGGCAGCCTGCCGCCCGGCGCGCCGGTCGACGGCTACGCCCAGCTGGTCGAGCGCGCCCGGCGGGTCGGGGTGCCCGCCGTGGTCGACACCAGCGGGCCCGCGCTGCTGGCCGCGGCCGCCGCGGGCGCCGACGTGGTCAAGCCCAACCTCGACGAGCTGCGCGAGGCGGTCGGCTCCGACGACCCGGCCGCGCTCGCGGAGGTGGGGGCCGGGGCCGTGGTGGTCTCGCTCGGGGTGGACGGCGTGCGCGCGCACACCCCCGAGGGCGCCTTCACCGCCCGCCCGCCGCACCGGGTGCCGGGCAACCCCACCGGCGCGGGCGACGCGGCGGTGGCCGCCCTCGCGCACACCCACGGCCTGCCGTGGGCCGAGCGCCTGCGGGCGGCGGTGGCGTGGTCGGCGGCGGCGGTCGCGGCGCCGCTGGCGGGCAGCCTGGACGCCGACGTCCTGGCCGAGGTCGTCGACCTCGTCGAGGTCAGCGGGCCGTGACGTGCCCGCGCCCGCCCGGTGGGACGGCCGGGCGGGCGCGGGAGGGGGAGCCGATCAGCCGGTGACCAGGGTCAGGCCGTAGGCGGAGAGCGCCTCGTTGATCGGCTGGAAGTACGTCGTGCCGCCGCTGGAGCAGTTGCCCGAGCCGCCCGAGGTCAGGCCCTGGGCCTGCACGCGGGTGCCGGTGCCGGGGTTCGACACGAACGAGCCGCCGGAGTCACCCGGCTCGGCGCAGGCGTTGGTGCGGGTCAGCCCGTAGACGATGTCGCCGCCGCCGTAGTTGACCGTCTGGTTGTAGGCCTGCACGGTGCCGCAGCGCCAGCCGGTCGTGGAGCCGGAGCGGCAGACGCCGCCGCCGATGGCGGTCACGCTGCTGCCCGCGACGGTCACGTCCGAGCCGGAGGAGTAGCGGTCGACCAGCGGGGTGGACACCGCCGAGGTGCTGGAGACGGTGATCCGGCCGTAGTCGTTGGTGGGGAACGACGAGCCGCTGACGCTGCCGATGGTGCCGCCGGTGCCGCGCACCGACCCGCCCAGCTCGGTGCAGTGCCCGGCGGTGATCACGTACCGGGTGCCCGAGGAGCTGCGGGCGTTGAACCCGACCGAGCAGCGGCCCGCGCTGAAGTTGATCGCCTGGCCGCCGATGATGTCCCACAGCGGCCGCGGCGCGTCGGTGACCGACTCCACCCGGGTGCCGCCGGTGCCCGCGGACTTCGCCCAGGCCAGGGCGGCGGCGTCACCGCGCACGACGGAGACGACCAGCTCGTTGGTGGTGACGTCGACGTACCAGCCGGTGACGCCCGCGGGCACCGCCCCGGGCGCGGTGGCGGCCTTGCGGTCCAGGGTGGACTGCAAGCCCGCCAGCTCGGCGGCGCTGCGCGCGACCAGCTTCGGGGTGGCGCCCGCGGCGCGCACCTCGGCCAGCCGGGACGCGTCGGTGACGCCGACGGTCAGCGCACCGGTGGTGCTGTCCAACCAGGACCCGGAGTAGGAGCCGCCGAGGCGCGACTGCAGGGCCTGCTGGGTGGCGGCGACCGCGCCGGTGCCGGAGCCCGCGGTGAGCAGCGGCGGCAGGGCCGCCTGGGCGGGGGCGGCCAGCGCCACGGCGGTGGCCGCGGCACCGGCGAGGGTGAACAGGGAACGCAGGGGAGAACGACGCACGAACGGCCTCCAAGGCAGGGAGAGGGTTCGGTGGTGGGTCTACCGGTTATTTCCCGACAGCGGCGGTGAGCCGCTTGCCGGAGGACGCTACGCGGTGGCGGGGGCGGGCGACAGCAGCCGAACGAGCAGTGGCGGACGGGGTCCCGATGTCCGTTTCGTGACGGCGGGTGTCCGCTGTGGTCCATCGGGGGCGGCCCGCCCCCCGGGCGGCGGCTGGAGATCGACACCACCCGTGCACTTGCCATTTTCCCAGTTCGCGGGCACCGCCTGGCTAGGATGTGGGAATGGGCAGGTGGGCGGAGCGGGTGCGGGTCACCGAGGGCGAGGAACCGGACTACCGCTTCTCCCTCGCCAACGAGCGCACCTTCCTGTCCTGGATCCGCACCTCGCTGGCGCTGCTGGCGGGCGGGGTGGCGGTCTCGCAGTACCTGCCGGGCGTCCCGGCCGGGCTGCGGCTGGCCGTCGCGCTGCTGCTCATCGCCCTCGGGGTGGTGCTGGCCGCGCTCAGCCTGGCCCGCTGGCGCCGGGTGGAGCGCGCGATGCGCCTGCGCGAGCCGCTGCCGCAGACCACGCAGCTGCCCGCGCTCACCCTCGGCATCACCGCGGTGGCCGTCGGTGTGCTGGTCCTCGTCCTCGCCTCGGCCCGGTGACCGGCCCGGACCGGGGGTTGCAGGCCGAGCGCACGCGGCTGGCCTGGTCGCGCACGGCGTTCGCCGCGGCGGTGCTGGGCACCCTGCTCACCCACTCCGCGCGCGGCCCGTTCGCCCTGGTCGCGGGCCTGTGCTCGCTGCTGGTGCCGGTCGTGGTGCTGGGCTTGGGGGTCGCGCGGTACCGGCACGTGCGCCGCGCCGTGGCGGGCGGGTCCCCGGCGACGACCCCGGGGGTGCAGGCGCTGCTGCTGGTGGTGGTGCTCGTTCCGGCGTTCGCCGCGCTCCTGATCGTCCTGTCGCAGTGATCGGCTGGACGGCCGTCGCGCGGCGCGGTGGCCGGTGAGCGGGGACGCGTCCGTTGAGGATTCCCGCGCCCGTGGCACGGGTGGTGGTTTGCCGTCCGGGGCCCGCGCGGCACCGCGGTCCCCGGACGGCGCACCTGCGCGGTCCCGCCCCGCCGAGGAGGGGGCGGCGGGGTCTCGACGCGGGATCCGTCCGACTGGTGCCACGGCAGTATCGGGCGCGCGGGCCGTGGCGTCCAGACCTACCGGTCAGTACACACCGGACTGATGAGTTCTACTCACCGTGTCACGAGGACGGACGTCCTTCACTCGTTCGGGCGGTTGTTGGCCCGGTGAGGGTATCGCCGGGGCGGATGTGCGTAGCGTGACAAACCGCGGGGAAGACCGCAGGTCAGCAGGGTCGCCGCCAGGCGGCGCGGGAGGGGTAGCGGGGGTGTGGTGATGGACGGGGTGGCGTACCAGCGGGCGCTCGGCCGGGAGTTGCAGCAGATGCGGATGCGCCGCCGGTGGACCAGGGCGCAGCTGGTCCGCCGGTTGCCGGTGGAGCTGTCGGCGCAGGCGCTGGCCTCCTACGAGACCGGGACGCGCTCGTGCACGGTCGTGCGGTTCGTGGAGCTGTGCATGGCCCTGGAGACCTCGCCGCACGACCTGCTGGAGCGCGTGCACGACCAGGTCAGCCGCGACGACCACCCGGCCTCGCTCAAGGTCGACCTGACCCGGCTGGCCCTCGACGACCGGCAGCCGCTGGCCCCGGCCCGCCGCTGGGCCGCGGCCGAGGTGGGCAGGCAGGCGGGCGGCAGCCGCGACCTCGACCTGTCCGCGCTGGAGTCGCTGGCGGCGCTGTGCGGGCTGCCGGTGGTGGAGCTGGTGCGGATGCTGCGCCAGGACTGATCTTCACCCTTTCGGGCGGGCCGCCCACCCCGCGGCAGGCGGTACCGTCGAACGCCCCGACGGTGGAGACGAGAGTGGACCTGCGACTGGACGACCCGCCCGCCCCGGGCGTCGTCGCCGTGGCCGTCGGCGGCGAGGTCGACCTGCTGGCCGCCGGGGTCCTGGAGCGGTTCCTGCTCGGCGCGGTCGCCGACCAGCGCGGCCCGCGCCCCGGGCTGCTGGTGGACCTGTCCGACGCGGAGTTCTTCGGCTGCGCGGGGCTCAACGCGCTCATCGCCGCCCAGCACCGGCTCGACCGCGCGGGCGGGTGGCTGCGCCTGGTCGACATCTCCCCGGCCGTGGCCCGCCTGCTCGACGTCGCGGGCATGAACACCGCGCTGCGCGTCACCAGCTCCGCGGACCCCAACCCGGACCTGCGGTGACCACCTCCCCGCACCGCGTCACCGAGTTCGCCACCCCCGCGGACGAGTTCCTGGCCCACGCCTGTCTCACCTACGGCGGGGACAGCCCGGCCCGCCGCGACCACGCGCGCGCCCTCCTCGCCGCGCACCCCGACATCGCGGGCGCGTCCCTGCACACCGCCGCGGCGCTGGGCTCGGCGGACGTCGTCGCGGACCTGCTGTCCCGGGGGCAGCGCGCCGACGAGCCGGGCGGGCCGTTCGGGTGGGAACCGCTGCTGCACCTGGCGTTCAGCCGCGTCGGTGACGGCGACCCGGTGGAGTGCGCCCGGCTGCTGGTCGGGGCGGGCGCCGACCCGAACGCCGGCTATCTCTGGGAAGGCCTCACCCCGCCGTTCACCGCACTCACGGGTGCCTTCGGCGGGGGAGAGGACGCGGCGAACTGCCCCCCGCACCGGGCGGCGACCGAGCTGGCCGAGCTGCTGCTGCGGGCAGGCGCGGATCCCAACGACGGGCAGGCGCTGTACAACCGGATGTTCACCGCGGACGACTCGCACCTGGAACTGCTGTTCGCGCACGGTCTCGGCAGGCCCTGCGCGACGAGCCCGTGACCGGCCCGGCTCGGCGACGCCCTGCACACCCCCGCCCGGATGCTGCACGACCAGCTGCTCAGCGCCGCCGCCGACGACCGCCCGGCGCGCGTCGCCCTGCTCCTGGCGCACGGCGTCCCCGCCGACGGCGACGAGCCCGGCCACCCGGTGCACGGCGGCCGCCCGGCGCTGGAGCTGGCCCTGCTCGCGGGCGGCACCGAGGCCGTCGACCTGCTGGTCGCCGCCGGGGCCCGCGCCGAGCTCGACGATGCCGAGCGGGCACTGGCCACCCTCATGCGCGGCGAGCCCGCGACCAGCGCCGAGGCCGTCGCCCGCTTCCCCGGGGCCACCGCCCGCGCCGCCGCGCTCGGCAAGGTCCCCGCCCTCCGCGCGCTCGCCGCGGCCGGGTTCCCGCTGGAGGTGGGCAACCCCCTGCACGAAGCCGCGTTCCACGGCCACCGCGACGCCGTCGACGCGCTCCTCGCGCTCGGCGCCGACCCGACCGCCCGGGACCCGCGCTTCCACGCGCCCCCGTCCGGCTGGGCCGAGCACAACGGGCACCGGGACCTGGCCGCCCACCTGCGGTCGATCGAGGGCTAGGGCCTGTCCTCAAAGTGGGTGTGGTTGATCTGCTTTGATCTTGTCCCGTGGTGCGCAGGCATGAGTTGACCGATGAGCAATGGCAGGTCGTGGAGCCGTTGTTGCCGCCTTCGGGTGTGAGGGGTCGTCCGAGGGTGGATGACCGCAGGGTGGTGAACGGGATGTTGTTCAAGGCCAAGACGGGGATCTCGTGGCGTGATCTGCCGGAGCGGTATGGGCCGTGGAAGACCGTCTACAACCGGTTCTGGCGGTGGTCGCGCAACGGGACCTTGGCCGCGCTGGTCGCCAGGGTGCGGGTCGTCGCCGAGGCGGTCGACGAGCTGGACCGGGAGGTCTCGGTCGACTCCTCGATCGTGCGGGCGCACCAGCACGCGGCCGGGGCCCGTCACGCCGTCGACCCCGGCGCGGGGGGCGGGGCGATCCCGCGGCGGGCAGGGCGAACCAGGTGATCATGCCATCGGCCGCTCTCGGGGCGGGCCCTCGACCAAGATCCATCTGGCGTGTGACGGGCACGGGCGTCCGTTGTCGGTGGTGTTGACCAGCGGCAACGTCAACGACTGCACCATGTTCACCCAGGTCATGGACGGGATTCGGTTCCGACGCCCCGGCCGGGGACGCTCGGGCGCCCGCCCGCGCAGGGTGCTCGCGGACAAGGGCTACTCCTCCCGCGCCATCCGCGCCTGGCTGCGGGCCCGGCGCATCCCCACCACCATCCCCGAACGCCGCGACCAACAGGCCGGACGACAACGACGAGGCCGAGCAGGCGGCCGCCCACCAGTCTTCGACCCGGTCGCCTACCGGCGACGCAACGTCGTCGAGCGCTGCTTCAACCGACTCAAGCAGTTCCGGGCCATCGCCACCCGCTACGACAAGACCGCCCTGTCCTTCCAGGCCATGATCGACCTCGCCACCCTCACACTCTGGCTTTGAGGACACGCCCTAGGCCCCTGCCCGCCAGTGGGGCGGTCCGTCGTCGTGCCGGGTCGCCCCGGGCGGGGCGGCCGGGTCCCGGGCCTCAGGCGTGCCCGTCGCGCACGCGGCGGATGGTGTCGCGGTACCACAGCGCCGACCGCTTCGGCGTGCGCCGCTGGGTCTCGTAGTCGACCCGGACGATGCCGAACCGCTTGGCGTAGCCGTAGGACCACTCGAAGTTGTCCATCAGCGACCAGGCGAAGTACCCGCGCAGGTCCGCGCCCGCCTGCCGGGCCGCGGCCACCGCGGCCAGGTGCGCGGCGAAGTAGGCGGTGCGGTCGGCGTCGTCGACGAAGCCGTCGTCGTCGGCGACGTCGTCGAAGGCCGCGCCGTTCTCGGTGATGTACATCGGCAGCCCGTAGTCGCGGTGCAGCCGGGTGAGCAGTTCGGTCATGCCGCCGGGGGTGATCTCCCAGCCCATCGCCGTCACCGGCCGCCCGGTCGGCACCTCGCGGCCCACCGGCAGGCCCGCGGCGTCCACGGCGGACCCGGATTCGTCCACACCGGACACCTGCTGGCTGAAGTAGTAGTTGACCCCCAGCAGGTCCAGCGGGGTGGAGATCACCTCCAGGTCGCCGTCCTGGACGGGCAGGGCGGCCCCGCGCGCGGCCAGGTCGGCCACCACGTCCTGCGGGTAGCTGCCCTTGACCAGCGGGTCGAGGTAGAGGCGCACGCCGAGCCCGTCGCCGCGGCGGGCGGCGTCGACGTCCTCGGGGCTGTCGGTGGCCGGGGTGATCGTCGACATGTTGAGCGTGATGCCCAGCTCGATGCCGGGGTCGGCGGCGCGCATGCGCTGCGCGGCCAGGCCGTGCCCGAGCAGCAGGTGGTGCACCGCGCGCATCGCGTCGCCGAAGTGCCTGCGGCCGGGGGCCTGGCGGCCCTCGTGGTAGCCGAGCATGGCGGTGCACCACGGCTCGTTCAGCGTCGTCCACGCCCGCACCCGATCGTGCAGCTTGTCGAACACGAGCATGGCGTAGTCGGCGAAGCGGTGGGCGGTGTCGCGCACCGGCCAGCCGCCCGCGTCCTCCAGCTCCTGCGGCAGGTCCCAGTGGTAGAGGGTGACCCACGGGGTGATCCCGCTGCCCAGCAGCTCGTCGACCAGCCGGTCGTAGAAGCCCAGCCCCTCCGGGTTGGCCGGGCCGGTGCCCCCGGGCTGCACCCGCGGCCACGCCACGGAGAACCGGTAGGTGTCCACCGCCAGCTCCCGCATGAGCGCCACGTCCTCGGGCATCCGGTGGTAGTGCTCGCAGGCGACGTCGCCGTGGTCGCCGCCGTCCACCATGCCCGGCACCCGGCAGTAGGTGTCCCAGATCGACCGGCCCCGGCCGCCCTCGGCCACCGCCCCCTCGATCTGGTAGGCCGAGGTGGCCACGCCCCAGCGGAAGGTCGGGGGCAGGGTGGCGATCAGCGCGTGCTCGGCCTCGGTGCCCGCGGTGGGCGCCGTCGTCGTGTCCAAGGGTCGTCTCCTTCGCGGCCCCGGCGCGGGTCCCCGGGGTTGCCGGGTGCCCCGCGCCGGGTGCCTGGTGTCGGGAACGGTCAGCTGTGCAGCCAGCAGGCGACGTCGCGCCCGCCCGCGCCACCGGGTGCGGCCAGCACCGGCACCCGGTCCGCGCACGGCTCGAACGCGCGCGGGCAGCGCGGGTGGAAGGCGCAGCCGGTGGGCATCGCGGCCAGGTCGGGCGGGGAGCCGGGGATGCCCGACAGCTCCCGCCGGGGGCCGCGCAGCGCGGGGAACGAGTCGAGCAGGCCCGCGCTGTAGGGGTGCAGGGAGTCGCGGTAGAGCTGCCCCGCGGGCGCCGACTCCACGATGCGCCCGCCGTACATCACCGCGATCCGGTCGGAGAACTCCACCAGCAGGGACAGGTCGTGGGTGATGAACAGCACGGAGAACCCGACGCGCTCGCGCAGCCGCACCAGGGTGGCCAGGATCTGCCGCTGCATCACCACGTCCAGCGCCGTGGTGGGCTCGTCCATCACCACCACGCGCGGTTCCAGCGCCAGCGCCATCGCGATCATCACGCGCTGGCGCATGCCGCCGGAGAGCTGGTGCGGGTGGCTGTCGAGCCGCTCGGCGTTGATGCCCACCAGGTCCAGCAGCTCGCGGGCCCGGTCGAGCCGCGAGGCCCTGGTGGAGGTGGGCTCGTGCGCGGCGATGACGTCGGTGAGCTGCTGGGCCACGGTGTGCACCGGGTTGAGCGAGTTCATCGCCCCCTGGAACACGACCGCGATCTCCTTCCAGCGCACCGCCCGCAGCCGCGCGTTGCTCAAGGTCAGCAGGTCGACCGGCGCGGCGCCGGGGGCGTGGTAGAGCACCTGCCCGCCGCGGACCACCCCGGGCGGGGCGATCAGCCGGAGCATGCCGTAGGCCAGCGTGGACTTGCCGCTGCCGCTCTCCCCGGCCAGCCCCAGCACCTCGCCGCGGTGCAGGGTCAGGCTCACGTCGCGCACCGCGCGCACCGAGCCGGGGCCGACGCCGTAGTCGACGTCGAGGTTCTTGATCTCCAGGACGGGGTCGCTCATCGCGGGTGCCTCATGACTTGTCCTCCAGCAGCACCGGGGTGGGCTCGTGGGCGGTCGGGGCGGCCCGGCGCGGGTCGGGCAGCACGGGGGTGAAGCCCAGGCGCATCCGGGCCCTGGTGCCGTCCTCGGCGCGCAGCACGCCACCGCCCCCGCCGCGCAGCCGGGGGTTGACGAACTCGTCGATGCCGAAGTTGACCAGCGACAGCGCGGTGCCCAGCAGGGCGATCGCCAGCCCGGCGGGGACGAACCACCACCACGCGCCCTGGGCCAGGGCCTGCTGGCTCTGCGCCCAGAACAGGATGGTGCCCCAGTTCCACTCCGAGACGCTGGAGACGCCGATGAACGCCAGGGTGATCTCGGAGAGCACGGCGAAGATCACCGTGCCGACGAAGCTGGCGGCGATCACCGCGGTGAGGTTGGGCAGCACCTCGAAGCCGATGACCCGCCAGGTCTTCTCCCCGGTGGCGCGCGCGGCCTCGACGTAGTCGCGCTTGCGCAGCGACAGCGTCTGCGCCCGCAGCACCCGCGCCCCCCACGCCCACGAGGTCAGCCCGATGACCAGCGCGATCGTCAGGTCGGTGGTCTCCGGCAGGATCGAGGTGATGATGATGATCAGCGGCAGCGCCGGGATCACCAGGAACACGTTGGACAGCGCCGACAGGCCCTCCCCGCCCGCGCCGGACAGGTACCCGGAGGTGACCCCGACCAGCACCGCGAGGACGGTGGCCACCACACCCGCCACCAGGCCGACCACCACCACGCCGCGGGCGCCGACGAGCACCTGGCTGAAGATGTCCTGCCCCAGGTGGGTGGTGCCGAACCAGTGCCGGGCCGAGGGCCCTTCCAGGATGTCGCTGGAGCGCTTGGAGGCGTCGTAGGGCGCCAGCCACGGCCCCGCCAGCGCCAGCGCGCAGTAGAACAGCAGCACGGCGGTGCCGGTGACGGCCTTCCAGCCGGTGAGGAACCGCAGCGCGCGGCGGCGGGTGCCGCGGCCGGGGGCGGGCGGCTCGACGGGCACCGCGTCCGTGGTCGGGAGCGCCATCAGCCCTCCTTCCGGGTCCTGGGGTCGAGCACCAGGTAGGCCAGGTCCGCCACCAGGTTGGCGACGAGCACGGACAGGGTGATCACGAGGAAGATGCCCTGCAGCAGCGGGTAGTCCTTGGCGCCGACGGCCTGGAACAGCTGGAAGCCGACCCCGGGGTAGGAGAAGACGATCTCCACCAGCAGCGTGCCGCCGACGATCAGGCCCAGCGACAGCGCGAAGCCGGAGACGTTGGGCAGCAGGGCGTTGCGCGCGGCGTAGCCGAACATCACCCGCCGCTCGGACAGGCCCTTGGCGTGCGCGACGGTGATGTAGTCCTCGCCGGACACCGTCACCATCATGTTCCGCATGCTCAGCACCCAGCCGCTCATCGAGGTGACCAGGATGGTGAGCGCGGGCAGCAGGCTGTGCTCCAGCGCGCTGCCGAGGAAGTCCAGGTCCCAGCCGGGCAGCACGCCGGGGTCGTAGCCGCCCGAGGACGGGAACGGCCCGTCCACCCCGGCGAAGAGGGTGATGGCGATCAGGCCGAGCCAGAAGTACGGGATCGACGACAGGAACGTCGTCACCGGCAGCACCAGGTCGAACCACGACCCGCGCCGCCACCCCGCCAGGACGCCGAGCAGGGTGCCGAGCACGAAGCTGACGACGGTGGTGATGCCGACCAGCAGCAGCGTCCACGGCAGGCTGTCGCCGAGCACCGACGAGACCGGGGTGGGGAAGAAGGTGAACGACAACCCGAGGTCGCCGTGCACCAGCTGGCCCCAGTAGTCCAGGTACTGCCGCAGGAACGACTTGTCCTCGTCCAGCCCGAACAGCGCGCGCAGGGCGCCGATGGCCTCGGAGTCGATCTGCCCCTGCGCCCGGTTGATCAGCGACTGCACCGGGTCGCCGGGCATCAGCCGCGGGATGAAGAAGTTGATCGTCACCGCCGCCCAGGCGGTGAACAGGTAGAACGCGACGCGCTTGAGGACGTGGCTCACGAGGCCTCCCCGGCGTGCAGCCAGCAGGCCGCCCAGTGCCCGTCGTCGTCCACCGCCAGCTTGGGCGGCTGCTCGGCGGTGCACCGGGCCATCACGTGCGGGCAGCGCGGGGCGAACCGGCAGCCCGGGGGCGGGGAGATCAGCGACGGCGGCTCGCCGCGGCCGCCGTCCTTGGCCTCGCCGAGCCGGTCGGGGTCGGGCGCGGAGTCCACCAGCAGCTGGGTGTAGGGGTGCGCGGGCCGCTGGGTCACCGCCTCCCCGCCGCCGCCCTCGACGACCTGGCCCGCGTACATCACCATGACCTCGTCGGCGAAGTAGCGGGCCGAGGCGATGTCGTGGGTGATGTAGAGGATCGCCAGGTCCAACCGGGTGCGCAGGTCGTGCAGCAGGTTGAGCACGCCGAGGCGGATGGACACGTCGAGCATCGACACCGGCTCGTCGGCCAGCAGCGCCTCGGGGTCGGCGGCCAGCGCCCGCGCGATCGCCACCCGCTGCCGCTGCCCGCCGGACAGCTCGTGCGGGAACTTGTCCAGGTACCGCGACGGCGGGGTGAGCTGGACGCGGGTCAGCAGCTCCTCCAGCGCCCCCGGGCCCATCCGCCCGTGCACGGTGAGCGCGCGGGTGAGGTGGTAGCGGATGGTGTGCACCGGGTTCAGCGAGGCGAACGGGTCCTGGAACACCATCTGCACCTTGGCGCAGTAGCGGCGGAAGGCCCGCCCGCCGCGCACCGACACCTCCTCGCCGTGCAGGCTGATGCGCCCGGAGGTGTGCGGGTAGAGCTGGGCCAGCAGGCGCGCGATGGTGGACTTGCCGGACCCGGACTCGCCCACCATCGCCGTCACCCGGCCCCGGCGCAGCTCCAGGTCGACCCCGTCGACCGCGCGCACCGCCCGCCGGGTCCGCGCGAGCACCTCGCGCAGCCCCCGGCGCACCGGGAAGTGCTTGGTCAGACCGGTGGCCGCCAGCACGACGTCGCCGTCGGCGGCCACCGGTCGCGCGGACGCGGTCGTCACTTGCCCGCGGCCTTGAGGTGCAGCACCACGTCGAGCGCGTTGATCAGGGTCGGCTGCGCGTCGGCGTAGGGGTCCTCGGCCGAGGGCCAGCCCACCCAGTTCTTGGTGTTGTACTCCGCGCCCGCGTTGGCGGCCATCACCGGGATCACCGGCATCTGCTCGACCATGACGTCCTGCAGGGTGTCCATGGCGGTCTTGCGCGCGGTGTCGGAGTCGGCGTTGGCGTAGGTCTCCAGCGCCTTGGTGGCGGTGTCGTTCTTGAACCGGCCGAAGTTGCCGTTGACCCCGGGGGTGCCGACCGGCTTGTACAGCGCGCCGTCCATCACGGACTGGTAGATGTCGTAGGGGGTCGCGCCGGAGTTGGTCCAGTGCAGCGAGGCCTGGAACTGGCCGGTGTCGATGGCGGTGGTCCACGCGTCCTGGTTGGCCTTGTCGACCGTGGCGGTGATGCCGATGCCCGACAGGTTGTCCTTGATGATCTCCAGGTCGGTGATGTAGTCCGACCAGCCCGCCGGGTTCGACAGGGTGATCGAGACCGGCTTGCCGGTGGGGTCGAGCAGCTTGTCGCCGTTGAGGGTGAAGCCCGCGCCGGTCAGCTCGCGCTTGGCGCCCTCGACGTCGAGGCCGGTGGTCTTGCCCTTGTACTTGTCGGAGATGAAGCTCTCGCCGGCCGGCGTGGGGATGCCGGTGACGTTGTCGACCTTGGGGTAGAAGTAGCCCGCCTCGCCCTGCTGGAAGATGTCCTCGCGGTTGATGACCTTGCTCATCGCGCGGCGCAGGGCCGGGTTGTCGAACGGCGCCTGCTCGGTGTTGAGGAACAGCCCGTGGATGGCCAGGGTCGGCGGGAACCACAGCTTGTGGTGCTCGGGGTCCTTGTCGACGTAGACCGACTTGTAGTTCGGGATGAACACGAACGACCACTCGACCGAGCCGTTGGCCAGCGCGGTGGTCTGGGCGTTGTTGTCGTTGTAGGAGGTGTACCGCAGCTCCTTGACCTCGGGCGCGGTCTGCCAGTAGCCCTCGCGCGCGACCAGCGTGGTCGTCTGCGGGGTGAACGACTTGAGCGTGTAGGGGCCGGTGCCGATCGGCTGCTTGACCGGGTCGGTGGCCGGGTCGGCGAAGGTGGACCACTGGTGCTGGGGCAGCACGACCTGGTTGAGGATCTTGATCTGGTTGACGAACTGAGAGGTCGGGAAGGTCACCGTCACGGTGCTGCCGGACGAGGTGATGTCGCCCCAGGGGATCGCGTTGATGTTCAACGCCTTCGTGCTCTTGAGCAGCGTGAAGGTGTAGGCGACGTCGGCGGCGGTCATGGGCTTGCCGTCGGACCAGGTCACGCCGTCGCGGATGGTCAGGACGAGCTTCCTGTAGTTGTCCGACCAGTCCCACTTGGTCGCCAGCCACGGCTTGCCCTCGCGGTCCGGGGCGGTCTGCGACGTCATCACCAGCGGCTCCCAGATGACGTACCGGTAGCCCAGCGACGCGCTCGCGGAGGTGGAGATGAGCGGGTTGTGGTTCTCGGTCTGCGGGCCGTTCGGCATGCCGACGGTGAGCACGCCCGCTCCCGCCCCAGCGGTGGACGACCCCCCGCCGCCGCAGGCGGTGAGCGTCAGGGCCAGCAAGGCGGCGGTGGCCAGCGCGGCGCGTCGTCGGATCCGCATCGGTCCTCCAGGGTCCAGGGCCTCGGTGCTCCGGGGCGTCGGGGACGGGGTTTCGGTCCAGACCAATGGGTCTAGACAACGTGGGACGGTGTCGAGTGAACTAGCTCACCGCCGCCACCGTCAATAACCCCCCGGTAACGAAATCGAGCCTTAGTTCAAGTCGCGAACGAAGGTAGGGTGGTGGTCGGCCGGATGGGGGAGCGATGGACCGACGACGCGCGACGGTGCGGGACCTGCGCAGGCAGAACCGCTCCGGCCTGCTGGGCACGCTGTTCTTCCACGGCCCGCTGAGCCGGGCCGAGCTGGGCGCGCGCACGGGGTTGAGCGCCGCGACGGTGAGCACGCTGACCGCCGAGCTGGTCGAGGACCGGCTGGTGGTGGAGGCGGGCCAGGTCGACTCCGACGGCGGCCGCCCGCGCGCGCTGCTGCGCGTGGACCCCGGCTACGCGCACGTCGTGGGCGTCGACCTCGGTGAGACCGGGGCCCGCGTGGAGCTGTTCGACCTGGGCCTGCGCCGGGTGGCCACCGCCGAACGGCCCATGCCCTCCACCCGCCCGGACCCCGCCGACGTCGTCCGCTCGGTGGTGGCCGCGGTGCGCGACCTGCTCGCCGAGTCCGGTGTGGACGACCTGCTCGGGGTCGGGGTGGGCGTGCCGGGCACGGTCGAGGACGGCAGCCGGGTGCACGCGCAGACGATCGGCTGGGACGGGGTCCCGCTGGCGGAGCTGCTGCGGGCGGGCGGGCTGCGCTGGCCGCTGCACCTGGAGAACGGCGCCAAGACGCTGGGTCAGGCCGAGATGTGGTTCGGCGCGGGTGCCGGGGCCGAGCACGCGGTGATCGCGCTGCTGGGCTCGGGCGTGGGCGCGATGGTCGTCACCGACGGCGCCACCTACCGCGGCGCCACCAGCAGCGCGGGGGAGTGGGGGCACACCACGCTGGTCTACGGCGGCCGGGGGTGCCGGTGCGGCGCGCGCGGCTGCCTGGAGGCCTACGTCGGCGCGGAGGGCATCCTCGACCGCTACCGCAGGGCCCGCTCCGGCAAGCCGGTGCCGCGCGGGGACGACCCGGCGCGGCTGGCGTTCCTGCTCGACGCCGCCGAGCGCTCCCCCGCCGCGGCCGCCGTCCTGGACGAGACCGTGGGCTACCTGGGCGCGGGCATCGGCAACCTGGTGAACCTGTTCAACCCCGAGCGGATCGTGCTCGGCGGGTGGGCGGGCCTGCTGCTCGGCGCCCGGCTGCTGCCGCGCATCCGCGCCGCGACCGCCGAGCACGCGCTGCGCCACGCCTTCGAGCGCACCTCGATCGAGCTGTGCACGCTGGGCCCGGACGCGGTGGCCGTCGGCGCCGCCACGCTGCCGGTCGCCGCGCTGCTGGCCCGCGGCGCCGACCCCCGCGCCCACCGGGCGGCCGGTGGGCGCGGGGTGCTGGGCACTACCGCTTCGCCAGCGTGAGCTCCAGGCTGGTCCGGCCGGAGAACAGGCTCGACACGAGCGGGCCGTTCACCCCGCAGCCGGTGGGCTTGGCCAGCTGGTACCCACCGGTCGCGGTGCCGCCCGCCTGGCCGAAGCCCGCGGCCGACAGGCGCAGCGGCACGCCGTCCGCCCCGCAGGTGGCGGGCACCTTCACCGGGAAGCCGAACACGGTGATCCCGTCGAAGCGGGCGCTGACGGTGGACTCGGTCGTCAGCGTCCCCGCGGTCAGGGTGCCGGTGGTGGGCGCCTGCTCGGTGAGGGTGACCCGCGCGGAGACGGGGAACACCCCGCCGTAGTTGCCCGCGACGGTGGTGGGCGCCAGTTCCAGCTTCGCCGCGGTCGCGCCGGTGGAGGTGGTCACCGTGGTGGCGAGGGTGCCGGAGACCTCACCCGCGAGGCCGGAGGCGAACCTGGTGCCGCCGGTGGCGGCGTAGGTCGCCTGCACCTTGTCGCTGCGGGCGGTCCTGGCGTGCATCGGGCCTGCTCCGCCGGTGCCGAAGCCGGTGGGGGTGCGCGCGTTCACGGTGAACCAGTAGTCGGTGTTGGGCTGCAGGCCGGTGACGGTGCCGCTGAGGCCGGTGGTGATGACGCCCGCGGGCTTGCCGTCCACCAGGACCTCGTAGTCCGCGATGTCGCCGAAGACGAAGTACGCCCGGCTCCAGGTGAGGCTGACGCTGGTCGCGGTGACGTCGGTGATGCCGGTGACGTCGCCGCCCTGGATGCCGTCGGCGATGCCGTTGACGATCGGCAGGTCCAGCCAGCGGTCCGAGCCCGCGCACGTGGTGTCGAACGCGCCGACGGGGGTGCCCTGCGCGCTGACCGGGGTGACGGTCAGGGACAGGTCCACCAGGTCGACGGTGATCTTCGTCGAGCCGCTGGCGTCGGGCAGGTACGGGGTGAACGAGCGCACGGCGGCGGTGGCGTAGCCGCCCGGCGCCCCGGTCGGCAGGTCGTGCGCGTAGACGACCATCGGCCGCTCGGTGGTGCGGCCCAGGCTGTCGGTCATCCGCAGCAGCGCGGTGCCGTCCACGTCCACCGTGGCCGCCCCGGCGAACCCGGTGACCGGGAACGAGAACGAGCCGCCGACCTGCACCGGCGACGCGGGCGGGTAGAGGAACAGCGGCGTGGAGTAGGTGGCGGTGAACGTGGCGCGCACCGGCTTCCCCTGCAACTGGGGGCCGGAGCACGCCCGCTCCACCTGCACCGTGCCGGTCGTCGCCGCCGACGCGCTCCCGCCGCCGAGCGCCACCGCGCCCCCGATGGCCAGCCCGACCGCCGCCACCGCCGCTGTGATCTTCGATCTCCTGCGCATGCCCTCTGCCTCCCAGAACCCGTGGACCAACCGTGAGGAGTGCTCAAAACCGTTGTCCTGCAACGGAAACGACGAGAAGCGTAGGGTGTCCGGCGAGGGCGCCACAACCGTGCCGAACTGCCAGGAATCGGCGGTGGGCTGTGCCCCGCGGATGAGAAAACCAGCGCTGCCCGTACGCGGGACGGTTCGCAGGCGCCGCGTGGCACACCCACGGCACCCCCTGTCGTCGCGGCGGACACGTGGCGGCGCGGTGACGCGCGGTGCCACCTGACGGCTGGCGACGCCCGGTTCGCCAAGGGTCAACCTGCGCCACCGGGCGGCCGGTGTGGGATTTTCGCCCGGGTGGGCCGCCTCGGTGCCCGTTCTCGCTATGCTGACCTTCCCACGCCGACCTCCGGGGGCTGTCCATGCGAGTGACCATCGCCGACGTCGCCCGCCGGGCGCGGGTCAGCAAGGCGACCGTGTCCAGGGTGCTCAACAACCGCGGCGAGGTGGACGCGGCCACGGCCATCCGGGTGCGCGAGGTCATCGCCGCCACCGGCTACACCCCGAGCGCGGGCGCGGTGGGCCTGGCGACCGGGCGCACCAGGACCATCGGCATCCTCGTGCCCGACCTCGCCAGCCCGTGGACGGCCGCGGTGCTCCAGGGCGTCGCGGACGTGCTGGAGGAGCACGGCTACGGGCTGCTGGTCAGCACCACCCACCGCGGCCCGGACGCGCTCACCCGCTTCGCCCGGCGCGTCTCCGGCAAGTCCTTCGACGCCTCGCTGCTCGTCGAACCCCCGGACCAGCCGTCCTACCTGGCCGAACTGCACGCCTCGGGCCTGCCGATCGCCGTGGTCGACGACCGCCGCGAGCACCCGGGGTTCGCCTGCGTCGTCGCCGACCACCGGGCGGGCGCGGGCGCCGCCGCGCGCCACCTGCTCGCCGCGGGCCGCACCCGGCCGCTGGTCCTGGCCACCGGCGGCACCCGCTGCGCCCGCGAGCGGGACGCGGGCTTCGCGGAGGCCTTCACCGCCGCGGGCCACCGCGTCACCCACCGCGTGCTGCCCGCCGCCACCCGCGAGTCGGGCGCGACCACCACCGCCGACGCCCTCGCCGCGGGCGCCACCTTCGACAGCGTCTTCGCCCACGCCGACCTGCCCGCACTCGGCGCCCTGGACGCCCTGCGCGCGGCGGGCAGGCGCGTTCCCGAGGACGTCGCGGTCGTCGGCTTCGACGACAGCGACCTGGCCACCCACGCCGACCCGCCGCTGACCACCGTCCGCCGCCCGGCCCGCTCGGTGGGCGAGGCGGCCGCCCGGATGCTGCTGGCCAACCTGGAGGGCAACCCCTTCCCCACCGACCCCGTGGTCGTCCCCACCGAACTCGTCGTCCGCACCTCCGCCTGATCCCCGGATCAGGTCGGACCGGGGCTGCCGGGTCCGCGGCTCCTCGACGAGCCGGGGCCGCCGCGCACCAGCGATCGGCCCGGTGGACCTGGCCACTTCACGCCAGGTTCCCGCCGTCGAGCCTTGGTGGGACGGAAGCCGGTTGGGCGGGGCAGGTCAGCCTGGATCGTGCGGCTGCCCGCGCCGGCGCATTCGCGCCAACGGTGCCTCGCGTCTGCGGACCGGGGACGTCCGCGCGTGGGCCGAGGTCCTGCGGCAGGTCGCGGTGGCGACCTGCCGCAGGGCGATCACTTGCGGTAGCCGGCCTTGCGCAGGGCATCAGCGAGGGCGCCGTTGGCCGGGGCCTGCTGCTCGCGGCGGCGCTGCTGCCCGCCACCACCGCTCGCGCCGCCGCCGCCGCGCTGACCACCCCGCTGGCCGCCGCGGTTCTGGTCGCGGCGGTTGGCGGCGGGCGCGCCCGGGGTGGGCAGTTCGTCGTCGAGGCGGAGGGTCAGCGAGATCCGCTTGCGCGGGATGTCGACCTCCAGGACCTTGACCTTCACCACGTCGCCGGACTTGACCACGTCGCGGGGGTCCTTGACGAAGGTGCGGGACAGGGCCGAGACGTGCACGAGGCCGTCCTGGTGCACGCCGACGTCGACGAACGCGCCGAAGGCGGCGACGTTGGTGACCACGCCCTCCAGGGTCATCCCCGGCTTGAGGTCGGCGATCTTCTCCACGCCCTCGGCGAAGGTCGCGGTCTTGAACTCCGGGCGCGGGTCGCGGCCGGGCTTCTCCAGCTCGGCCAGGATGTCGGTGACGGTCGGCAGGCCGAACCGCTCGTCGGTGAAGTCCTGCGGGCGCAGCGCGCGCAGGGCCCCGGTGTTGCCGATCAGGGCGCGCAGGTCACCGCCGGTGCCCGCCAGGATCCGGCGCACCACCGGGTAGGCCTCCGGGTGCACCGACGAGGAGTCCAGCGGGTCGTCCCCGGTGGGGATCCGCAGGAAGCCCGCGCACTGCTCGAACGCCTTCGCCCCCAGCCGGGGCACGTCCTTCAGGCCCGTGCGGCTGCGGAACGGGCCGTGCGCGTCGCGGTGGGCGACGATGTTCTCCGCCAGCCCGGCGCCGATGCCCGACACCCGGGTCAGCAGCGGCGCGGAGGCGGTGTTGACGTCCACGCCGACGGCGTTCACGCAGTCCTCGACCACCGCGTCCAGCGACCGCGACAGCTTCACCTCGGACAGGTCGTGCTGGTACTGCCCGACGCCGATCGACTTGGGGTCGATCTTGACCAGCTCGGCCAGCGGGTCCTGCAACCGGCGGGCGATGGACACCGCCCCGCGCAGCGACACGTCGAGGCCGGGCAGCTCCTGCGAGGCGTAGGCCGAGGCCGAGTACACCGACGCGCCCGCCTCGGACACCACGATCTTGGTCAGCCCGAGCTGCGGCAGCTTCTTGATCAGCTCGATGGCCAGCCGGTCGGTCTCCCGGGAGGCGGTGCCGTTGCCGATCGCGATCAGCTCCACCCGGTGCTCGGCGGCGAGCCTGCCCAGCGTGGCCAGCGCCTCGTCCCAGCGCTGCTGGGGCACGTGCGGGTAGATGGTGTCGGTGGCCACGACCTTGCCGGTCGCGTCCACCACCGCGACCTTGACCCCGGTGCGGAAGCCCGGGTCCAGGCCCATCGTGGCGCGGGTGCCCGCCGGGGCGGCGAGCAGCAGGTCGCGCAGGTTCGCCGCGAACACCCGCACGGCCTCGTCCTCGGCGCCCTGGCGCAGCCGGGCCCGCAGGTCGACCCCCAGGTGCACCAGGATGCGGGTGCGCCAGGCCCACCGCACCGTGTCGAGCAGCCACTTGTCGCCCGGCCTGCCCCGGTCGGCCACGCCGAAGCGCTGGGCGATGCTCGCCTCGTAATCGGTGCGCACCGGCGGCACGGCGGTCTGGTCGACCTCGGGGTCCGGGTCCAGGACGAGGTCGAGCACGTCCTCCTTCTCCCCGCGCAGCATCGCCAGCACCCGGTGCGAGGGGAGCTTGGTGAACGGCTCGGAGAAGTCGAAGTAGTCGGCGAACTTCGCCCCGTCGGCCTCCTTGCCCTCGCGGACCTTGCTGGCCAGCACGCCCTTGGTCCACATCCGCTCGCGCAGCTCACCGATCAGGTCGGCGTCCTCGGCGAAGCGCTCCACCAGGATCGCCCGGGCGCCGTCGAGGGCGGCCTGCGCGTCGGCGACGCCCCGGTCCGCGTCGACGAACGCCGCCGCGGCCGCCCTGGGCTCCACCGACGGGTCCGCGAGCAGGCCGTCGGCCAGCGGCTCCAGCCCGGCCTCGCGGGCGATCTGGCCCTTGGTGCGCCGCTTGGGCTTGAACGGCAGGTAGATGTCCTCCAGCCGGGCCTTGGAGTCCGCGGCCATGACCTGCGCGGCCAGCGCGTCGTCGAGCTTGCCCTGCTCGCGGATGGACTCCAGCACCGCGGTGCGCCGCTCCTCCAGCTCGCGCAGGTAGCGCAGCCGCTCTTCCAGGGTGCGCAGCTGGGCGTCGTCGAGGGTGCCGGTGACCTCCTTGCGGTACCGGGCGATGAACGGCACCGTCGCCCCGCCGTCGAGCAGCTCGACGGCGGCGCCGACCTGCCGCTCGCGCACCCCGAGCTCCTCGGCGATGCGCTGGTTGATCTGCTGCGCTGGCGCTGTCATTCGCTGCGCTCTCCCAAGTACCTGCCGTGCGGTCAACGTCGCTGTCCCGGCCATTGTTGCGGACCGGGGGGCCGCGCGGGCCCACGGGGCACCGGCCTGTGGACAACCCCCCGGACGCCGACGGGCCCCGCCCCCCACCAGGGGACGGGGCCCGGAAGCCTCGGCGGTGAGACTCACATGGGGACGACCCCGGTGGCCTGCGGCCCCTTCGCGCCCTGCCCGACCTCGAAGGTCACCTTCTGGTTCTCCTCCAGGGTGCGGAACCCGTTGGTCTGGATCTCGGAGTAGTGGACGAACACGTCCGGTCCGCCACCGTCGGGGGCGATGAAGCCGAACCCCTTCTCGGAGTTGAACCACTTCACGGTGCCCTGCGCCATGCTGATCTCCTAGCTGTCCTCTCCGGCGCCCACTGCGGGCGCCGTGGCCGCCGATCACGCACGTGCACCGGACGACCACGGGCAGTCAAGCACACCATCCCGCCGAGAGGTAGGCCTTGCGCGGACGACCTCACCGTGCGACAAGCGCTCGGGTGCCCCCGGGTCACCCGATCGGGGTCAGCTCCCGGCGGCCAGCGCCGACAACCCGCACAGCGCCGCCCAGCCGCCCGCCACCAGCGCGGAGTTGCGCCGGGCGTCGGCCCCGGGCAGGCCGGTGCCGAAGCCGACGGCGTCGGCGAGGTCGGAGACCACCCGCACGGCGATCGCGGCGCGCAGCGGGGCGCCCGCGGGGGCCAGCGCCATGGCCAGGCCGGTGGCGACGTCGCGGACGCCGATGCTGCGGGTGAGCACCGCCACCCCGCGCGAGGGCGAGCCCGCCGCGTTCACCAGCCCGGTGGGCTTGGCCATCAGGGTCGGGCGGGCGGTCACGGCCGCCCCGTACACCGCGGTCGCCACCCCGAGCGCCCGGGGGATCCACGTCAGCTGAGCCATTCCCGCAGGCTACCGGCGGTGGTGGCGGCGCACCGGGCGAGCCGCGGCACCCCCGCGCGCGGGGGTGCCACTATCGGGGGTGTGCTGACGACCGACGCCCCCGACCTCTGGCAGCGGATCTTCGGGGAGGCCTGGGAGCCCCCCGCCACCATGGTGCTGGTCACCGCCGGGGTGGCGCTGCTGGTGGTGCTCGTGCGCCCGGTGTGGGTGGTGGCCCGCAACGTCATCACGATCGTGCACGAGGCGGGGCACGGGCTGGTCGCGCTGCTGGCGGGCAGGCGGCTGTCGGGCATCCGGCTGCACTCGGACACCTCCGGGGTGACGGTGTCGCGCGGGCGCCCGGAAGGGCCGGGCATGGTGCTCACCGCGCTCGCCGGGTACGTGGCGCCGTCGCTGCTCGGGCTGGCGTTCGCGGCGCTGCTCGCGGGGGAGCGCACGAGCGCGGTCCTGGTGATCTGCGCGATATTGCTTTTCGGGGTGCTCGTCATGGTGCGCAACGCCTACGGGGTGCTGTCGGTGGTGGTGACGGGGCTGCTGCTGTTCGCGGTGTCGTGGTTCGCCCCGGCGGAGGTCCGTGCGGCGTTCGCCTACTTCATCGCCTGGTTCCTGCTGGTCGGGGGCCTGCGGCCGGTCGTGGAGCTCCAGCGCAAGCGGGCCCGCGGGCGGGCCGGGGACTCCGACGCGGACCAGTTGGCGCGGCTGACCGGGGCACCCGGCTTCTTCTGGGTCGGCTCCTTCGCGCTCATCGATCTGGGCGCGCTCGCGCTCGGCTGCGCGTGGTTGCTCCTACCGTGACCAGGTACCGCTGGTATTCGGGCGTTAGGCTGCCCGCATGCCCCGACTGAGCAGGGTCGAGAGCCAGGCCCGCACCCGCGAGCTGCTGGTCGCCACCGCCAAGGAGCTGTTCCTGCGCGACGGCTACCACGCCACGTCGCTGGAGAAGGTGGCCGAGGCCGCCGGCTTCTCCAAGGGCGCGGTCTACTCGAACTTCCGCAACAAGGACGAGCTTTGCCTGGTCGTGCTCGACGACATCCACGCCGAGCACATCAAGGCCGTCGGCGAGGCGATCGCGGGCAGGCCCTTCGACGACGCCGTGGCGCTGTTCTCGCAGTGGGCGGAGCGGATGATCGGTGACGAGGGGTGGACGGTGCTGGAGGTCGAGTTCGGCCTCCAGGCCCGCCGCGACCCCGCGCTGCGGGCGGAGCTGGCGGTGCGCGACCGGGCCGTCCGCGACGCCATCGCCGCGCTCGCGCGCACCTTCGACACCTCGGCGCACCCGGCGCCGCTGCCCGCCCAGGACCTCGCCACCGCCCTGCTCAGCCTGGGGATCGGGCTGGGGATCCAGCGCGTGATCGACCCGGGCATCCCGGTGGGTGTGCTCGCCGACACGCTGCGCTCGCTGCTCGGGCTGCCGAAGTCCGAAAAGGACGCCTGAGCGGGCGCTCACTCCGATGTGGCCGGTGTGAGTGCGACCGGTCGCGATGTCGCCACCTGTTCGTGTCACCCCGGACCCGCTGTGGCGCAAGCGAAGTCCCACAACGATCATGGATAGTCGGCAGTACCGGCTACCCAGATCGAGAGGGACCCCCAGTGACCGACCCGGCCGAGGCCACGCCGCCGCGGCGGCGCACCCAGCGCGAGCGCCGCGAGGCGACCGTGGGCAAGCTCGTCGACGCGACCATCGCCGCGATCTCCGAGGTCGGCTACGCCCGCGCCTCGGTGCAGGAGATCTGCAGACGGGCCGGGGTGTCGCACGGCGGGCTCTTCCGGCACTTCGAGACCCGCCTCGACCTGGTCGTGGCCGCCGCCGAGGAGGTCGGCAGGCGGCTGGCGGCGAACTTCTGGGAGCAGGTCGGCCCGGTGGCCGAGCGCGGCGCGACCCCGCACGAGGTGCTGCGCGCCATCCGCGCCGCCTGCCGCTCGCCGCTGAACCTGGTGTGGTTCGAGGTGCTGGTCGCCGCCCGCACCGACGCGCCGCTGCGGGCCAGGCTCGCGCCCACCGTGGACGCCCTGGGCGAGGAGATCTACCTGACCGCGCTGCGCATCCCGGCGGTGGCCGCGCAGCCGGTGGAGACCCGGCAGGCGGTGGTCTCGTCGGTGCTGCACATCTTCGACGGCGAGACCTTCGCCAACGCCGTGCGCCCCGGCCACGACCTCGACGAGAAGCGGCTTGAGGTGGCGGCGTCGCTGTACCGGGTCCCGGTGGCCGGGGACTGAGCCGAACCGGCCGCGCGCCACCGTCCACCCCGGACCGCTAGTCGAGCGGTCCTCGTGCACCGTCCACTTCGACCCGTTCGCCGCGCAACGTGCAGTCCGCAACTCGCTGTCATCGGGATCGATCCAGGTCACCACCGCGGGGTGACCCCCGGCCGGGGTGTGCGTCCGCCCTGTGGATAGCGGGGAGCGTCCGCGCCCGATTCCTGGCAACCTCGGGTCGTCGGCGGGGCGCCGACCACGCGGGCGGTCGGGGACGGGAGGACGGGTGGCATGACGGGCTTCTCCGGTGGAGGGGTGCTTGAGGCGCTGACGTGCTTCGAGCAGGCGACGGTGGTGCTGGCGCTGTGCGACGGGCCGGACCTGGTGGTCCGCACGGTCAACGCGGCGGGCCGGGCGGCCCTCGGCGACGACCTGGTCGGCGGGCCGCTGCCGGTCGAGGGGCACGCCGAGGGCGTCGCGGGCGTGCTGGCGGGCGCGGACGAGTACCGGGCCGAGGGCGTGCGGGTCGGGGCGGCCACCGTCGACGCGGTCTTCCGCCCGGTGCGCAACCGCGACGGCGGTGTCACCGGGGTCACCTTCGAGGGCCGCCTGCGCGGCTGAGGCACACTCCACCCGGCACACGGCCGGGTGAGGCGAGAGGACGAGGGACATGAGCGACGTGCACGAGGTCGTGGCGGAGTGCGCGCGGCGGGCGGCCGCGGCCGCCCCGGCGCTGGCCGCGGCCTCCGACGAGGCGATCGACGCCGCGATCGGGGAGATGGCGGCCCGGCTGTCCTCGGCCCGCGCCACCGTGCTCGCCGCCAACGCCGAGGACGTGGCCGCCGCCGAGGCCGCGGGGATGTCCGGCGGCCTGCTCGACCGGCTGCGCATCACCGAGGCCCGGCTGGCCGACATGGCCGAGCAGCTGCGCCTGCTCGCCGGGGTGGCCCACCCGCCCAGGCAGACCCCGGTCCGGGTGCTCGACGGCGGGTTCCGGCTGGTCGAGCTGCGCAGGCCGGTGGGGGTCATCGGGGCCAACTACGAGGCCCGGCCCAACGTCACCGTCGACGTGGCCTCCCAGCTGGTCAAGTCGCGCAACGCGGGGGTGCTGCGCACCGGCTCGGCCGCGCTGCGCTCGGCCACCGCGCTGCTGCGCCACGTCATCGCCCCCGCGCTGGACGAGGCGGGCCTGGACCCGGCCGCCGTGCAGCTGGTGCCCACCGCCGACCGGGAGGCCGCGGGCGCCCTGGTCGAGCAGGCCGGGCTGATCCCGCTGGTCATCCTGCGCGGCAGCGGCGAGAGCACCCGGGAGCTGGGCCGCCGCGCCGCCCAGGTCGGCGTCCGCACCCTCGCGCACGCCGACGGCGGCGGTGTCCTCTACTACGACAAGGGCGCCGACCACGCCTTCGCCGCCGACCTCATCCGCCGCAGCCTCGACCGGCTGGGCGTGTGCAACCGGCTCAACCTGCTGCTGGTCCACCGCGAGGTCTACGACGCCGCGCTGCCCGGCATCGAGGCCGCGCTCAAGGAGGTCGACGTGGTCGCCTCGCTGCCCCCGCACGAGCACCCCATCGGCTACGAGTGGGCACTCGACGGCGACCGCGAGGCCACCGTGACCATCGCCCCCGTCGCCGACCTGGCCGAGGCCGCGAAGATCGCCAACGAACGCACCTCCGGCCTCGCCGCGGGCATCGTGACCAGCGACAGCGCGGCCGCGGCGGGGTTCATGGCGGCCTACACCGGCACCGGGGTGTTCTGGAACGCCCCCACCCGGCTGCTCGACGGCTTCAAGCTCCTCGGCGTCCCGGAGACCGGGATCAACATCGACCGCGTGCCCGGCCCCCGAGGCCCCGTCACCTTCACCGACCTGACCCTGCGGCAGTACGCCGTGCTGCCGGATTGAGCAGGTACGACGAGAAACGCCCCGGGCGTCCGGGATGCCCGGCGCCGGGGGTGTGAGCTGGGCAACTGACGCGATCGAGTAGTCCACAGCACACCAAGCCCACACGAGCCCGCTGGTCGGCAGCGGGCTACGATCCCCCCAGAGCCGCACCGGCGTGGCCGGCCGCGCGCTCGGATGGACGCCCACCACCCATCAGTTGCAGGAGGCAGGAGTGACGGCAGTAGCCCCGCAGCCGATCGCCACGCGGCCGTACCCGGCCCGCGAGACGGCCAAGGGTTCGTACCTGCTGCGGCTGTTCCGCACGACGGACCACAAGCAGATCGGCATCATGTACCTGGTCACGTCGTTCGCCTTCTTCATGGTGGGCGGCGCGATGGCGATGCTGATCCGCAGCGAGCTCGCCGTGCCGGGCCAGCAGTTCCTGTCGCAGGAGCAGTACAACCAGCTGTTCACCATGCACGGCACGATCATGCTGCTGCTGTACGCGACGCCGATCCTGTTCGGCTTCGCGAACTTCATCCTGCCGCTGCAGATCGGCTCGCCGGACGTGGCGTTCCCCCGGCTCAACGCCTTCTCCTACTGGCTGTACCTGTTCGGCGGCATCATCGTCATCTCCGGCTTCCTGACCCCGGGCGGCGCCGCGGACTTCGGCTGGTTCGCCTACACCCCGCTGTCGGACAAGATCCACTCGCCGGGCGTCGGCGCGGACCTGTGGATCATGGGCCTGGCGGTCGGCGGCCTCGGCACCATCCTCGGCGCGGTCAACATGCTGACCACCGTGGTCTGCCTGCGCGCCCCCGGCATGACGATGTTCCGGATGCCGATCTTCACCTGGAACATCCTCATCACCAGCCTCCTGGTGCTGCTGGCCTTCCCGATCCTCACCGCGGCGCTGATGGGCCTCATCGCCGACCGGCAGCTGGGCGCGCACGTGTTCGACCCGGCCAACGGCGGGGTCATCCTCTGGCAGCACCTGTTCTGGTTCTTCGGCCACCCCGAGGTCTACATCGTCGCGCTGCCGTTCTTCGGCATCGTCTCGGAGATCTTCCCGGTGTTCAGCCGCAAGCCGCTGTTCGGCTACCGCGGCCTGGTCTACGCGACCCTGGCCATCGCCGCCCTGTCGGTCACCGTGTGGGCCCACCACATGTACGCCACCGGCGCGGTGCTGCTGCCGTTCTTCTCCTTCATGACCTTCCTCATCGCCGTGCCGACCGGCGTGAAGTTCTTCAACTGGATCGGCACCATGTGGAAGGGCTCGCTGACCTTCGAGTCGCCCATGCTGTTCAGCATCGGCTTCCTGGTCACCTTCCTCTTCGGCGGTCTGACCGGCGTGCTGCTCGCGGCGCCCGCGATCGACTTCCACGTGTCCGACACCTACTTCGTCGTCGCGCACTTCCACTACGTGCTCTACGGCACGATCGTGTTCGCGACCTTCGCGGGCATCTACTTCTGGTTCCCGAAGATCACCGGCCGGTTCCTCGACGAGGGCCTGGGCAAGCTGCACTTCTGGACCACGTTCATCGGCTTCCACGGCACCTTCCTCGTCCAGCACTGGCTGGGCAACGAGGGCATGCCGCGCCGCTACGCCGACTACCTGGCCAGCGACGGGTTCACCACGCTGAACACGATCTCCACCATCGGCGCCTACATCCTCGGCGCCTCCACCCTGCCGTTCATCTGGAACGTCTTCCGCTCCTACCGCTACGGCGAGCTGGTCAACGCCGACGACCCGTGGGGCTACGGCAACTCCCTGGAGTGGGCCACCAGCTCCCCGCCGCCGCGGCACAACTTCACCGAGCTGCCCCGGATCCGCTCCGAGCGCCCGGCGTTCGACCTGCACTACCCGCACATGGTCGAGCAGATGCACCACGACAAGTACATCGGCGTCGGCTCGGCCAAGCACCGGCCCGCCCCGTCGGAGGTGCTCGCCGAGAAGATGAACCCCGACGAGATCTCCAAGGGCGACCCCACGCTCCCCAACTGAGCAGGGTGATCCCGACCGTCCCCGACAGCGAGCTGCGGGTGGACCAGGTGCCGCAGGTGCCCGGGCCACCCGCAGTCCCGCGTCCGGGGCCGTCGCCGCGGCCCCGGCGAGCACCCAGGAGCGCCCGAACGTGAGCACCCCCGTCCTGATCACCGTCACCGGACCGGACAAGCCCGGGGTCTCCTCGGTGCTGTTCGCCGTGCTGGTGCGCCACGGCGTCGAGGTCCTCGACGTCGAGCAGGTCGTCATCCGCGGTCAGCTGGTGCTGGGCGTGCAGGTCGCCGCCGACCACGACGCCGAGGGCCTGCAGGAGTACGTCGAGCAGGCGATGGCCTCGGTCGGCATGGGCGTGGTGGTGGAGGTGGGCGTCGACCCGTCGGTGAGCGGCGAGCCGACGCACGTGGTGGTGCTGCTGGGCAAGCCGGTCACCGCCAGGGCCTTCTCCGAGGTGGCCAGGGCGCTGGCGGCCCAGGGCGCCAACATCGACACCATCCGCCGGGTGGCCGACTACCCGGTCACCGGCCTGGAGCTGCGGGTCTCGGTCGCCCAGGACACCGACGCCGCCGACGCCGCGCTGCGCGCCGCGCTGGCCGACCTGTCCGGGCGGGTGGGCCTGGACATCGCCGTCGAGCGCGACCTGCTGGCCAGGCGGGCCAAGCGGCTGATCGTCTTCGACGTGGACTCCACCCTGGTGCAGGGCGAGGTCATCGAGATGCTGGCCGCCAAGGCCGGGTGCGAGGACCGGGTCAAGGACATCACCGACGCGGCGATGCGCGGCGAGATCGACTTCACCGAGTCGCTGCACCAGCGGGTCGCGCTGCTCAAGGGCCTGCCCGCCGCGGTGCTCGACGAGGTGGCCGCCGACCTGGCGCTGACCCCGGGCGCGCGCACCACCATCCGCACCCTCAAGCGGCTGGGCTTCCGCTGCGGGGTGGTCTCCGGCGGGTTCGACTACGTCATCGAGCGCCTGGTGGACGAGCTGGGCCTGGACTTCCACGCCGCGAACGAGCTGGAGGTCGTCGACGGCACCCTCACCGGCCGCGTGCTCGGCGAGGTCGTCGACCGGGCGGGCAAGGCCACCGCCCTGCGCCGCTTCGCCGACCAGTACGGGGTGCCGCTGGCCCAGTGCGTCGCCGTCGGCGACGGCGCCAACGACATCGACATGCTCGCCACCGCGGGCCTGGGCGTGGCCTTCAACGCCAAGCCCGCCCTGCGCGAGGTGGCCGACACCGCCCTGTCGCACCCCTACCTCGACGTCGTCCTGTTCGTCCTGGGCGTCACCCGCGCCGAGGTGGAGGCCGCCGACCTGGCCGACGGCCTGGCCCCGGAGCGGCTGTGACCGCGATCCTGGACCCGCTGGCCGAGCGGTACGCCTCCTGGCTCACCCGCCCGGCCGCGGCCGCGCACGACACCTCCGACGAGGACCCCGAGCGGGTCCGCGCGATGCCGGTCGTCCTGCGCATCGAGCGCGACCCGCAGCCCGACCGCACGGCCCTGCTGGAGGCCGCCGCCGCGGCCGCGATCGCCGTCTGCCTGGCGCCGGAGGCGTCGCAGGAGTGGTACCCGGAGCTGAGCGACTGGGTGTCCGGGCGCATCCGCAAGGTGTCCCGCCGGGCCCGCGGCGCCCACTGGGCGGCCGTGCAGGACCTGCCCGGGGTGACCGTCGAGGTGGACGGGGCCCAGGCGCGGGCGCTGATCCCCTACCGGGTCGTGGAGACCCCCAAGGAGGTCAGCCGGTTGCAGATCTCCGGCAGCGAACTGCCCGCCTCCACCCCCGGCCCGGTGCCCGAGGGCGCCCCGCTGCTGTGGCTCAACCCCACCGTGCCGATGACGGCGGGCAAGGCCGCCGCCCAGGTCGGCCACGGCACCATGCTCCTGGCCGCCCTCCTGCACGCCGAGGGCGACCAGGCCCGCCTCGACGCCTGGGCGGCGAGCGGGTTCCGCACCGCGGTGCGCACGCCCAGCGCGGCCGACTGGGCGGCGGTGAACCCCGCCGCCGCCCCGGACGAGGCCTGGCGCGCCCACGGGCTCGCCGTCGTCCGGGACGCGGGCTTCACCGAGGTCGCCCCCGGCACCGTCACGGTCCTGGCCCGCCGCCCCTGACGCAGGCGGCCCTGGCTCAGGTGCCCGCGGCGAACAGCAGGCCGACGGTGACCGCGCCGGGGTCGACGACGCCGATCGCGTGGTCGCCGACGTAGCTGGCCCGGCCCCGGCGGGCCCGGACGTCCGCCGTTGACCGGGCGCCCTCGTCGGCCGCCCGCGCGGCGGCGGCGAACGCCTCGGCCAAGGGGGTGTCGTCCGGCAGGGCGGACAGGGCGTCGGCGGCGGGGGAGAGGGCGTCGACGAGGGTCTTGTCCCCCACCTCGGCCTCCCCGACGCGCTGGATGGCCGCCAACCCGGCGGACGCGCCCGCCGCGAGGGCCGCGGTGGTGAAGCCGCCCGCCTGGCGGGTGGCGGCGGCGAACTCCTGGAAGAGCAGGCCGAACAGGGGGCCGCTGGTGCCGCCGACCCGGTCCAGGAACGCGCTCGCGGCCGCGGAGATCACCTCGTCCTCGGCGGCGCCCGCGGCCAGCGCGTCGAGGTCGGCCAGGGTGAAGCGGACCGCGCCCGCGATGTTGGCGCCGAAGTCGCCGTCCCCGGCGGCCTGGTCCAAGGCGGTGAGCCGGTCCTCGGCGTCGAGGACGGCGGTGGCGAAGGCGCGCAGCCAGGTCGCCGCGGTGGTGTCGGTCATGCTCAGGCCTTCCAGGCGGGGGCGGTGGCGGGGGCGTCCCAGAGCGCGGTGAGCCCGTCGTCGGTGCGGGTGGCGGACAGGGAGAAGCCGCGCATGTCCAGGGCGGTCACCACGGAGCCGACCAGCACCCGCTCCAGCACCACGCCCCGGTCCGCCAGCGCCGCGGCGAAGTGCCGGTGGATCCCGTAGAGCTCCATCGGCGTCGTCCGGCCCAGGCCGTTGACCAGGGCGATCACCCGCTCGCCCGGCGCCAGGCCGAGCGAGCCGAGGAGTTCCCCGGTCATGTCGCGCACCAGGTCGGCCACCTCGCCCAGCGGGCGGGTGCGGCCGGAGCGCTCGCCGTGGATGCCCACGCCGTACTCGACCTCGCCCGCCGGGAGGTCGAAGGCGGGGGCGCCGGTGGCGGGGGAGGTGTGCGCGGCGGAGGCCACGGCGATGCTGCGGCTGCCCGCCACCACCCGCTCGCCCAGGGCGACCAGGGCGTCGAGGTCGGCACCGGTGTCGGCGGCGGCGCCGAGCAGCTTCTCCAGCACCGCGGTGGCGCCGGTGCCGCGGCGGCCGACGGCGATGTCGGCGGAGTCGGTGGCCACGTCGTCGTCGACCAGGACCCGGGCGCAGCGGATGCCGTCGTGCTGCAGGCGCTCGGCCGCGATGGCGAAGTTGATCTTGTCGCCGGTGTAGTTCTTCACCACGTGCAGCACCCCGCCGGGGCCCGCCACCGCCTTCGACGCCGCGTAGACCTGGCGGTTGTGCGGGGAGGCGAACACCCGGCCGGGGCAGGCGGCGTCGAGCAGCCCGGCGCCGACGAACCCGGCGTGCAGCGGCTCGTGGCCGGACCCGCCGCCGGAGACCAGGCCGACCACCCGGGTGGGCGCGGGGGCGACGGCGGTGACGTACCCGGGGTCGGGCACCAGCCGCACCAGGTCGGCGTGGGCCAGGGCGAACCCGGCCAGGGCGTCGTCGACCAGGGCGTCGGGGGACGCGGCGAAGTAGGGGCTCATGCGGTGGTTCCCGTCGGGGCGGTGAGCGGGGGCATGCCGCCATCCTCTGCCCTCACCGGCGCCCCGGCCAGTGCTCGCCCGCGCCACCCGGTCGGGGGGTTTCGCCGAGCGCGCCCGCCCGAGCGCGACCATCCTGGGGGTGACCATCTTGGGGCGAGGCAGGGAGATCGCGATGAGCGCGGCGTTCACCATCACCCCCGGGGCGCAGGCCCTGCACCGGCTGACCGCCCGGTGGTGGGTCCCGGTCCTGCTGGGCTTCCTCGTCGCCGTCCTCGGCGTGCTGCTCATCGGCAACCTGGCCACCGCGGCGGGCGCGCTCGCGGTCCTGGTGGCGATCGGGCTGATCTTCGACGGCGCCGCCGAACTGGCCACCGCGGGCCGCCACCACCAGGGCTGGCCCGCCTACGTGCTGGGCGGGCTGTGGCTGCTGGTCGGCGTGCTCGCCCTGGTCTGGCCGGGGCTGACGCTGCTGGCGCTGGCCACCTTCGTCGGCGTCGGGTTCCTGCTCGGCGGCGTCGTGCAGGTCGCGGCCGCGATCCGGGCGCGCAAGCGCTTGCCGATGTGGGGGCTGTGGCTGGCCCTGGGCGTGCTGACCGCCGTCGCGGGCGTGCTGGCGCTGGTGCTGCCCGGCCTGACCATCCTCACCCTGGCGCTGTTCCTGGGCATCGCCCTGCTGCTGCGCGGCATCGGCATGGTGTGGTTCGGGTTCAGCCTGCGCCGGGTCCACAACGCGACGCGCTAGGTCCCCGGTTCGGCGAATCGGCCGCTCACGGGCGCCTGTCCCGCCCGAGGCAACCCGGCACGGCGACGAACGGGATCTGGCGCCGCCCCTCTGGTGGCGGACGCCCTAGTCCGAGGCCTCGCCGCGCTGCCAGACCACGAACAGGCCGTCCTCGACGGTCGTCATGCTCTCCACGAACGCGTCGTTGTCGAACCCCGGCAGCGACTGCAACCGCGACATCAGCTCGTCGGCGCTGGGGTGCCCGGCGGGCACCGCGCACCCGCCGCCGCCCTCGCGCATGAGCAGGAAGAACACGTCCTCCTTCCACGGCCCCTCCGGGGTGGTGCGGATGGCGACCTCGGCCAACTCGGCCCAGTCCACCGACTCCACGCTCCCGTCGGCGAGCTGCCTGCGCACGCCCTGGTCGTCGACGGTGATGCCCGCATCACCGGGGTTGCTGGACACGCGTCCTCCGTGAATCGTCTCGTCCCGCGCCGCGCTCAGCCCGCCGCCGCGGCGAGCCTGCTCAGCGCGCCCCGCACCACGGCGGGGTCGGTGGTCGACCAGAACGGCGGCAGCGACGCCCGCAGGAACCCGCCGTAGCGGGCGGTGGCCAACCGGGGGTCCAGCACCGCCACCACGCCGCGGTCGTCCATCGACCGCAGCAGCCTGCCCGCGCCCTGCGCCAGCAGCAGCGCGGCGTGGGTGGCCGCGACCGTGAGGAACCCGTTGCCGCCGCGGGCCTCCACCGCGCGCTGCCGCGCCGAGGCCAGCGGGTCGTCCGGTCGGGGGAACGGGATCCGGTCCATCACCACCAGCGACAGCGACGGGCCGGGCACGTCCACCCCCTGCCACAGCGACAGGGTGCCGAACAGGCAGGTCGCCGGGTTCTCGGCGAACTTCTTCACCAGCAGCGACGTCGAGTCCTCGCCCTGGCACAGGATCTCCGAGGCCGCGCCCTCCCGCAGCTGCGCGGCGGCCTGCTTGGCCGCGCGCATCGAGGAGAACAGCCCCAGGGTCCGCCCGCCCGCGGCCTCGACCAGCTCGCGCAGCTCGTCGAGGTAGGCCGGGGGCAGGCCGTCGCGCCCCGGTGGGGGCAGGTGCTTGGCCACGTACAGGATGCCGGACTTCCCGTGGTCGAACGGGGAGCCGACGTCCATCCCGGTCCAGTGGACCGCGCCGTCGTCGGAGGGCGGTTCCTTGTCCAGCGCGGCGCCCTCGGCGCGCGCGCCGCTGCTCTGGCGCACCGGCAGCCCCCACTGCCGGGCGAGCGCGTCGAACGACCCGCCCAGGGTGAGGGTGGCGGAGGTGAGCACGGTGGTGTGCTCGCCGAACAGCTTCTCCCGCAGCAGCCCGGCCACGTTCAGCGGCGCCACCCGCAGCGTCGGCGGGCGCGGGTTCTGCGAGCCGAAGTCCCCGGTCACCCACACCACGTCGCGCTGGTGGGCGGTGTCGGCCTCGAACGCCTCCAGCACCCGCACGGCGGTGTCGTGCACGTCCTCCAGCGCGGCGAGCGCCTGCTTGCGCTGGCTGGCCTCGTCGGCCTCGGTGCCGCGCTTCTCCGGGCCGATGGCCGTGGTGCAGTGCTGGGCGGCGTCGCGCAGCGCGGTCAGCGTGACCTTCAGCGGTTCGGGCAGCGCGTCCAGCCTGCCCACCGCGACGTCCTCGAGCAGCATGGCCAGCCCGTCGCCCGCCTCGGCGAGCCGGTCGGCCAGGTCCTCCTCGACGAGCCTGCCGGTGCGCCGGGCGGCCACCGCGACCGCGGCGGCGGACAGCTCGCCGGTCGCCGCGGAGGTCACCCGGTCGACCAGGTCGTGCGCCTCGTCGACGACCACCACGTCGTGCTCGGGCAGCACCTGGGCGGTGCCCAGGGCGTCGATGGCCAGCAGCGCGTGGTTGGTGACCACCACGTCGGCCCGGCCCGCCTCGGCCCTGGCCCGCTCGGCGAAGCAGTCGGTGCCCACCGGGCAGCGGGACACCCCCAGGCACTCGCGCGCCGACACCGACACCTGCCGCCACGCCTGCTCGGACACCCCCGGCACCAGCTCGTCGCGGTCGCCCGCCTCGGTGTCGCTGGCCCACTCCCGAAGCCGGGTGACCTCCCGCCCCATCCGGGAGATCGCGAACGGGTCGAACAGCGCCTGGTCGTCGGGGTCGTCGGCCGGGCCGCCGTCGAGCTTGTGCAGGCACAGGTAGTTGCGCCTGCCCTTGAGGATGGCGAAGCTCGGCGTCCGCTTGAGCGGCTTGGCCAGCGCCTTGGCCACCCGGGGCAGGTCGCGGTCGACCAGCTGGCGCTGCAGGGCGATGGTCGCGGTCGAGATGACCACCGTGGTGCCCTTCTCCACCGCGTGCCGGATCGCGGGCACCAGGTAGGCCAGCGACTTGCCGGTGCCGGTGCCCGCCTGCACGGCCAGGTGGTCCCCGGTGCGGATGGCGTCCTGCACGGCCTCGGCCATCGTCGTCTGCCCAGGCCGCTCCGCGCCACCCACGGCGGCGACCGCCGTGGCCAGCAGCTCGCGGAGGGGAGGCAGGGAGTCCGGCACAGCGCAGACGGTACCGGTGGGGTCCGACAAACCCGCCGCGCGGTCACGTCCCCCGTCCGGGTTGCACCCGTTGCTTCGCCTGGCGGCCCCCCGGTGCGCCGGGTGCACTGGGGTCGTTGACCCGAACAGAGGAGTGATCGGAATGGCACGCCGCGCTGTGACGACCCTGCTGGCCGCGACCGCCCTGGCGGTGGTCCCCACCACGGCGTCAGCGTCCCCGCAGCCCGCAGGCGGCGCCGCGGGTTCCTCGCCGGTGGCAGGCACCGCCGCGGCCCTCTCGCGGCTCACCGGCTCCGCGGGGGCGGCTCCGCAGGCCACCGACAGCAGCGCCACGGTCGGGGGCGGGATGGCCCTCTTCGGCATCGACGCGGTCGACCTCGGCCCCCTCGCCCCCTGCGCGGCGGGCGGCCCCACCTCCGCCACCACCCCCGGCGCCGCCTCGGACAACCAGTCCGTCGTCTACGGCTCCGGCAGCACCACCTGCGCCACCGACCCCGCCACCGGCGAGTCCAGGGCCACCGCCACCGGCCGCACCTTCAAGCTCGACGCCCTCAAGCCCTACGGCGGCCCCGCCATCCGCGTGTCCTCCTACTCGGCCACCTGCTCCACCACCCCGAACGGTTCCCGCTCCTCCATCACCCTCGGCGGCGTCACCGGCCTCGACCTGCCCACCACCATCCCCCAGAACTTCTCCACCAAGATCCCCGGCGCCACCCCCACCGACCCGCCCCTGGCGCTCGTCACGGCCAACTCGGTCGTCACCCCCGAACCCGGCGACGGCTCCGCCACCGTCAGCGCCCTGCGCATCCAGTTCTTCCCCCAGGGCGGCCAGGGCAGCGGCACCATCACCCTCGCCACCGTCACCTGCACGCCCGACTCCGGGGACTGACCCCTCGACCGCCTGCTCGACCGCCGCTGGGCACCCGATCACACCGGGCCCAGCGGCGGTCGTCGTCCGGGGGTCAGTGGTCGAGGGCGACGACGTGGAGGTTCTGGCGTTCGGTGTTGCGGCGGGTCTTGGTCCAGCCGTTGTGGCCGCGCAGCAGGCGGATCGCCGCGCGCCAGGAGGTGATGTAGAAGGTGTAGATGTAGACGGCGTAGGTGAGGCCGTAGAGGACCGCTTTGGCGAAGCCGACCTGGGGTTCGCAGCGGGCGCGGTAGATGGGGCCCCAGATGACGAAGGGGAGCAGGCCGAAGGAGCCGTAGACGGCGAAGAGGATCCAGGCGCCGCCGGTGAACCAGGTCCAGACCTCGGTGGGGGCTTGGGCGGTGCGGAAGAACAGCAGCAGGAACGGGATCGGGTAGATGAGGGTGCCCAGCAGCTGCATCCAGGGCTGGGCGAGGTAGTACATCATCTCGGCCGCGCCGAGGGTGGTCAGGTGGGCGGAGTCCCAGATGCGGCGGACGTAGCGGCCGCACTGCATGGTGCCCTGGCCCCAGCGGGTGCGCTGGGCCAGGAAGCGGCGCATGCTGTAGAGCGCCTCCTGGTCGACGTGGGTGTCGACGGTGAAGCCGGTGCGCCAGCCGCGGGTGAGCAGGTGCACGCCGAGTTCGAAGTCCTCCAGCAGGGCGCCGCGCCAGGGGCCGGGGCCGGTGGCGATGGAGTCCAGGGCGGACAGGCGGGTGAACTGGCCGTTGCCGCCCATGGAGATGGTGCCGGTGTGCCCGCGCGACATCTGGATCGCCGCGATCGCGCCGCGGAACTCCAGGTCCTGCATGCGGACCAGGGCCGAGGACAGCTGCCTGCGCAGGAAGCCGCCCTCCGGCGGCGGGGTGCCCCGGTTGCCCATCCGCACGTCGACCTGCACCGCGCCGATCGAGGCGTCGCCGAACAGGTGGGCGGCCGCGCAGGTCTCCAGGCAGTTCGCCGCCGGGCGGCCGTCCGCGTCGACCACGACCACCACGGCGCGGTCGGTGTCGGCGTAGCGGCCCATCCAGGCCTTGAGCTCGCGGTAGGCGGCGTTGAGCGCGTCGCCCTTGCCGGTGCGGGCCTGCGGGCGGCGGCGCTGGACCAGGTGCAGGTGCGGGTCGCCGCCGTGGCGGGGGCCGCGCAGGTCGCGCACCACCTGGGCGGTGGCGTCGTCGGAGTCGTCGTCGATCACCCACACGTGGGCCACCGGGAAGGTGGTCCGCAGGTACACGACGGTGTCCCGGATGACGGCCTCCTCGTCCCGGCAGGGGACCAGGAAGTGCCACTCGAACCGGTCCGGGTCGCCCGTGCCCGCGTGCTTGTGCCGCAGGTAGGGCACCACGATCAGGCCCACGTAGCACAGGAACGCCACGCTCATCGTCAGCGCGAGCGCCTGGGTGAACCCCAGCAGCAGCGACAGGTTCACCCGGCCTCCCGGGGCTTGCGCGTGGCCAGCCGGACGAACAGGACCAGGGCGGCGGCGCCGCCGAGCACGCTGACCATCGACCCCAGCAGCGTGTGGCCCCAGTAGTAGCCGCGGTCGGTGCCCAGCCAGCCCACCAGGCCCACCAGGGTGAGGATGCGCAGCTGGTTGACCACGACCACCGCCACCGCGGCGACGCCCAGCGCCAGCAGCACCCGGCTCGAGATCCGCGGCCGCAGCGCGATCATCACCGCGGCGACCAGCACCAGCGGCAGCACCAGGAACGCCGAGGTGCACTCGGGGCTCATCGCCAGGCCGAACGGCCGGTCACCGCCGAGTCCGAAGTAGAGCGCCTGCCGGTCGGCGGCCAGGTAGACCCCGTGGTCGCTGGTCCAGCTGACGAACACCGACGCCAGCGCCATCTCCCCGGTCCGGTACTGCCGGTTCACCACCACCAGCGCCGCGGCCAGGCCCACCAGGGCCAGCACGAGCAGCCGGACCAGCGGTGGCGACGGCCCCCGGACGGGGGCCGGGTCGGCGAGCGCCACGGCACCTCCCATGGTCGGCGCCACCGCGGTGGTGGCGTGCCCACCCATCATCGGTGTCCCACCCGGAGCGGGTGTATCGCTGAAACGGGTGACAGGGCCCGAGCAGTGGTGACCGTACGGGTGAGTTCGGACTGTCCACACCCGACATCCCACACGAACAGATGAGTTGTCGTTGCGCCGCCGCACCTACCTCGTTGACCCCCACACGAGGGAGCCAGGAGCGCGCCCACCGCGCCCCGGCCCCACCTCTCCCACCAGGAGGACCCGATGATCTCGCAGAAAACGCGCCGGGGAGCCGTCATCGGCGCGCTCACCGCCGCGGTGCTGATGGCGGGCGCCGCGCCCGCCTCCGCGGCGCCCGGTGACGGCTCCGCCTACGTCGCGGCGGGCACCGTGACGCTGCTGGGCGTCCCGGCCGTGACCATCCCGCCGCAGGCGGCCACCAGCACCGACGGGCCCAACACCGCGCAGCTGGCCGGGCTGGGCTTCCCCGGCGTGCTCAACGCCGGGCTGGTCAGCAGCGCGTCCACGCGCGACGACAGCACCGGCGTCGTGCACTCCGAGGCCACCCTGGCGGGCGTCGGCCTGACGCTGGGCAACCTCGGCACCATCCAGGCCATCGACGTCGTCTGCGACGCCACCCAGGCGGGCATCACCGGCGGCACCACGCTGGCGGGGGTGGCCATCGCGGGGGTCAACGTCCCGGTGAACCCCGCGCCGAACACGGTGATCGCGGTGCCGCCCGGCCCGCTTGCGCTGGTCTCGCTGACCTTCAACGAGCAGATCGCCAACCCCGACGGCAGCCTCACCACCAACGGGCTGCACGTGCGCCTGCTCCCCCTGCTCGGCACCGGTGACCTGGTGCTCGGCAGCGCCACCTGCGGACCGGCCGCCGCCCCGGTCCCGCTGGCCTCCGGCGCCGGGCTGTGGATCGGCCTGGGCCTGCTGGGGGCGCTCGCGCTGCCGGTCGGCCTGCACGCGGTGCGCAGGCGCACCGCCGCGGCCTGAGGGGCCGCGGGTGTACAGGGCACCGGGAGCGGGCCTGGGTGTCGGCGGCGGCACCGCGCTCGCCGTGACCGGTGCGGACGTGGGGTGGTGGATCGCGCTCGGGATCGCGCTGCTCATCACCGGCGTCCTGCTGCTGCGCGCCGCGCGGCGGCGCCGATCGGCCGCTGGGTGAGACGGCGTGGCCCCCGGCTCCCCCCGGGGGCCACGCCCCGGAGGTGAGGTGCGCGATGCGTGAGCGGGTGCTGGTCCTGGTCGGCACGCGGCCGGAGGCGGTCAAGTGCGCCCCGGTGGTGCTGGAGTTGCAGGGGCACCGGCGGTTGGCCCCGGTGCTGGTGCACAGCGGCCAGCACGGGCCGGTCGTCGAGCAGGCCCTGGCGCCGTTCGGGCTGACCGCGGAGCTGACCCTGCCGGTGCGCCGCGCGGGCGGCGGGCAGGCCGAGCTGGTCTCGGCGCTGCTGCCCGCGCTGGACGCGCTGCTGGAGCGGGTGCGGCCCGCGGCGGTGCTCGTCCAGGGCGACACCACCACGGCGCTGTGCGGGGCGCTCGCCGCGTTCTGGCGGCGGGTGCCGGTGGCCCACCTGGAGGCGGGCCTGCGCACCGGCGACCTGGCCTCGCCGTTCCCGGAGGAGGCCAACCGGCAGGTGCTCGCGCGGTTGGCGGCGCTGCACCTGGCGCCGACCCCGGCCGCGGCCGACGCGCTGCGCGCGGAGAACGTCGCGCCCGGGTCGGTCGTGGTCACCGGCAACACGGTGGTGGACGCGGTGCGCCTGATCGCCACCGCCGACCGCCCGCCGGTCGACCCGCTGCTGCGCGCGGCGGGCGCCACCGGGGAGCGGTTGGTGCTGGTCACGATGCACCGCCGCGAGTCGTGGGGCGCCCCGCTGGAGGAGGTGCTGCGCAGCGTGCGCACCCTCGCCCACCGCCACCCGGACGTGCGGGTGGTGCTGCCCGCGCACCCCAACCCGGCGGTGCGCGCGCAGGTCTCGGCGGTGCTCGGCGGGCACCCCAGGGTGGTGGTCACCGAACCGCTGGCCTACCCCGACCTGGTGTGGCTGCTGCGCCGCAGCGCGCTGGTCATCACCGACTCGGGCGGCATCCAGGAGGAGGCGCCCACCTTCGGCGTCCCGGTCCTCGTCGCCCGCGACACCACCGAGCGCCGCGAGGCCGTCGACGCGGGCTGCGCCTGGCTCGTGGGCACCAGCCCGGCGCGCATCCTCGACGCGGCCGACCGCGCGCTGCACGGCGCGCTGGTCGTGCCGCGCACGGCGAACCCCTTCGGCGACGGCCACGCCGCCGCCCGCGTCTGCGCCGCGCTCGACCGCACCCTGCGCGTCGACCCGCACCTGGCCGCCGCGGGGTTCTGACCCGCGGCCGCCGGGCTCAGCCGACGGCGGGGGAGCCGGTGAGGGTGACGCCCGCGCCGGTGAGCTGGGCGAGCGCCTTCTCCACCGTCGCGGGCGCGACGCCCGCGGTCAACCCCAGCAGGACGGTGACCCCGAAGCCCGCCGCGGCGGCGTCGAGCGCGGTAGCGCGGACGCAGTGGTCGGTGGCGATGCCGACGACGTCCACCTCGGACACCCCCGCCGCGCGCAGCCAGTCGGTCAGCGACGCGCCGCCGGGGCCCTCGCCCTCGAAGCCGGAGTAGGCCGCGGCGTAGGCGCCCTTGGAGAACACCGCCTCCACCGCGGACACGTCCAGCTCCGGGTGGAACGAGCTGCCGGGGGTGCCCGCCACGCAGTGCACCGGCCACGAGTCGACGTAGTCGGGGGTGTCGCTGAAGTGCGCGCCCGGGTCGACGTGGTAGTCGCGGGTGGCGACCACGTGGTCGTACGGGGTGCTCGCCGCGTGCCGGGAGATCGCCGCCGCGACGGCCGCCCCGCCCGCGACCGCGAGCGAGCCGCCCTCGCAGAAGTCGTTCTGCACGTCGACGACGATCAGGGCCCTCTTGCCGCTCATGCCTGCTCCTGCGCTGGGTGGACGGTGGGGATGGCGGGCTCGCCCGCCGACAGCTTGAGACCTTCCCACGGCAGGCTGACCAACCCCTGCCGGACGCGGGCGCGGCTGTCGCCCAGGGTCGGCAGGTCGTCGACCGGGTCGCCGCCGCGCAGCAGCGGGACCTGCAGCAGCCGGTCGTGCTCGCCCAGCTCGGGGGCCGGGCCCGAGGCCAGGTAGACGACCTCCTCCAGCGCGGTCCCGGTGGGCTTGTGCCGCCGCAGCGCCAGCTTGCGCCCGCCGCGCGACTCCTTGTGCGACGAGCGCTTGGCCACCGGGCGCCCGTCGACCTCCACCAGCTTGTAGACCATGCCCGCGGTGGGGCTGCCCGAGCCGGTCACCACCGAGGTGCCCACGCCGTAGGCGTCCACCGGTTCGGCGCGCAGCGCGGCGATGGCGTACTCGTCGAGGTCGCCGGAGACCACGATCCTGGTCCCGGTGGCGCCCAGGGCGTCGAGCTGCTCGCGGGCCTGGCGGGCCAGCACGCCCACGTCGCCGGAGTCGATGCGGATGGCGCCGAGCCGGGGCCCGGCCACCGACACCGCCGTCTCGATGCCGCGGGTGATGTCGTAGGTGTCGACGAGCAGGGTGGTGCCCACGCCCAGGGCGGCCACCTGCGCCTCGAACGCCTCCTTCTCCGAGTCGTGCAGCAGGGTGAACGCGTGCGCGCAGGTGCCCGCGGTCGGGATGCCCCAGCTGCGCCCGGCCTCCAGGTTGGACGTGGTGTCGAACCCGGCGATGTGCGCCGCGCGGGCCGAGGCGACCGCGGCGGCCTCGTGCGTGCGGCGGCTGCCCATCTCGATGATCGGCCTGCCGTTGGCCGCGCTGGCCATCCGCGCCGCCGCCGAGAGCACCGCGCTGTCGTGGTTGAGGATGGACAGCACCAGCGTCTCCAGCACCACCGCGTCGGCGAAGGTGCCGGTCACCGTCAGCACCGGCGACCCGGGGAAGTACAGCTCGCCCTCCGGGTAGCCGTCGACGTCCCCGCCGAAGCGGTAGTCGGCCAACCAGCGCAGGGTGTCCTCGTCCACCACCCCGGTGGCCCGCAGGTGCTCGACCTCGGCCGGTCCGAAGCGGAAGTCCGCGATGGCCGCCACGACCCGCCGGGTGCCGCCGACCACGCCGTAGCGGCGGCCGTCGGGCAGCCTGCGGGCGAAGACCTCGAAGGCGCACCGGCGCTGCGCCGTGCCGTCGGCCAGCGCCGCGGACAGCATGGTCAGCTCGTAGTGGTCGGTCAGCAGTGCGGTGCTCAGCCCCGTGGTCGCAGCCATGGACGGCAGCCTAAGCGGGCGCGGGCCGCCGCGGGGGCGGGCCGGGCGGAAGCGATCTGTGACGTTGTACTCCGATCGAATGAAGATCCGCCGGACCCCGGGAATGCGGACGTGCCACCATTGACCCCATGACCGCGCCAGTCGACATGGAGCAGACCCAGGCCAGCCCGGTCGGTGCCGAGGTGGTCGCCGAGGACCGGCCGTGGCAGACCGTCGTGTGGAACGACCCGGTCAACCTGATGTCCTACGTGACCTACGTGTTCCAGAAGCTGTTCGGCTACACCCGCGACCAGGCCACGAAGCTGATGCTCGACGTGCACCACGAGGGCAAGGCGATCGTGTCCAGCGGCTCGAAGGAGAAGGTCGAGGGCGACGTCGCGAAGCTGCACGCCGCGGGGCTGTGGGCGACGATGGAGCACACCTCGTGAAGCCGTGGAAGCGGTCCGGGGGCACCGTCACCGCGCACATCGACCGGCAGGAGGCCGCGGTGCTGCGCGGCCTGGTGTCCCAGGTCGACGACATGCTGCGCGCCAGGGTCGAGGACACCCCGCAGGACGAGCTCGCCGAGCTGACCGGGATCCGCACCGGCCCGACGACCTCCCCCGACGACCCGATCCTGTCCCGGCTGCTGCCCGACTTCCACCGCCTCGACGACGACAACCCGTCGAAGGAGGACCTGGACTCCGCGGCGATGCTGCGCTCGCTGCACGAGCCGCGGCTGCTGGAGGCCAAGGTGGGGGTGGCGGCGGTGGTGCTGGAGACCTGCCCGGCCAACGGCGGTGACCTGGCGCTGACCCCGGAGCAGGCCGACGCGTGGCTCTCGGCGCTCAACGACGTGCGGCTGGCCCTGGGCACCGCGATCGAGGTCAGCGAGGACATGCCGGACGAGCTGCCCGACGACGACCCGCGCAGCCCGCACCTGTCCGTCTACCACTGGCTCACCTGGGTGCAGGAGTCCCTGGTGCAGGCACTGTCCTCGTGACGGTCCTGGTCGGACGCAGCGGCGGCGCGGTGGTGGTGCTGCTGCCCGAGGGCTCCGTCGGCGGCGCGGACGCCCGCGGCGGCCCGGCGGGCACCCGGGAGGTCGAGGTGCTGGCGCCGGAGAACCTGGTGGCCAGGGTGGACGCGGTGTGCGTCGGCTCGGGCGGCCCCGCGGGGCTGGCCGCCGCGGACGGGGTGATGCGCTGGTTGCGCGAGCGCGACCGGGGCTTCCGCGTCGGGGACGACCCGGGGCAGGTGGTGCCCATCGTCCCGGCCGCCACCGACCCCGGCGGGGAGGTCGCCTCGGCGGAGGCGGGCCACCTGGCGTGCGAGGCGGCGGAGCCGGTGCCGGAAGGCTCCTGGGTCGCCGTCGGTGACCACCGGGTGCAGGCCGTGCCTGCGGGCGCCGTGGCCGTGGTGGTCACCGACGCCCCCCTGGACAAGGCGCAGTGCAGGCGGTTGGCGATCTCCGCGCGGGACGGGGCCGTGCGCGCCGCGGGCGCGGGCGGGCTGGGCGCGTTCACGGTGTTCACCGCGGCGACGGGGCAGGCGGCGGCGCCGGTCGGGCCTGCGGCGCTGGACCGGTTGTGCGGTGCCGCCGCCGACGCGGTCGCCGGGGCGTGGGGCGGGGCGTCGCGGCCCTGAGCAGGGGCGCCGCCCGCCGCTCTCACCGACTGGGACGCCGCCGACCAGCAAGTAGGATGGGCGCCGTGCTGACGATCCGCCGAGACCTCGTGGACGCGATGGTGGCCCACGCCCTGCGCGACCACCCCGACGAGGCGTGCGGTGTCATCGCGGGACCCGACGACGGCTCGGACCGCCCGGAGCGGTTCATCCCGATGGTCAACGCCGCCCGCTCGCCCACCTTCTACGAGTTCGACTCCGCGGACCTGCTCCGGCTCTACCGGGAGATGGACGCCAACGACGAGGTGCCGGTGGTCGTCTACCACTCGCACACGGCCACCGAGGCCTACCCGTCGCGCACCGACGTCTCCTACGCCTCCGAGCCGTTCGCCCACTACGTGCTGGTCTCCACCCGCGACCCCGAGGTGCGCGAGGTGCGCTCCTACCGGATCGTCGACGGCGAGATCACCGAGGAGGAGGTCGAGGTGGTGGAGTCCTACCACCTCGCAGGCACCGGACCGGACGCTCCCGTGGAGTGATCCGACCCCGCCCCGGAATACCCGGGGCGGTCCCGCACGTCTTCACCACTGGACCCAGCAGCACGCCCACCCCGGAGGTTCGACCACCATGGCCGTCACGGTCTCCATCCCGACCATCCTGCGCACGCACACCGGCGGCGAGAAGTCCGTCCCGGCGGCGGGTTCCACCCTGGCCGAGGTGATCGACGACCTCGAGGCCAACCACGGCGGCATCAAGCAGCGCCTGGTCAAGGACGGCGCGCTGCACCGGTTCGTCAACGTCTACGTCAACGACGAGGACGTGCGCTTCGCCGGTGGCCTGGAGGCCGCGGTGGCCGACGGCGACAACGTGACGATCCTGCCCGCGGTCGCGGGCGGCGCGCGCTGACGCCCCTGATGCCGACCACCTGATGCCGACCCCCTGAGGCCGACGACCCGAGGAGGTCCCCCGGCATGGCCCGCTACGACTCCCTGCTCGACGCGCTCGGCGACACCCCCCTGGTGGGGCTGCCGCGGCTGTCCCCGTCGGAGGGGGTGCGGCTGTGGGCCAAGCTGGAGGACCGCAACCCGACCGGGTCGATCAAGGACCGGCCCGCGCTGGCCATGATCGAGGCCGCCGAGCGCGACGGCGTGCTCCGGCCCGGCAGCACCATCCTCGAACCCACCTCGGGCAACACCGGCATCTCGCTGGCCATGGCCGCCAAGCTCAAGGGCTACGGCCTGGTCTGCGTGATGCCCGAGAACACCTCCGAGGAGCGCAAGGTGCTCCTGCAGGCCTACGGGGCCAGGATCGTGTACTCGCCCGCGGCGGGCGGCTCCAACGAGGCGGTGCGCCGGGCCAAGGAGCTGGCCAAGGAGCACCCGGACTGGATCATGCTCTACCAGTACGGGAACCCGGACAACGCGGGCGCGCACTACCGCGGCACCGGCCCGGAGATCCTGCGCGACTTGCCCTCGGTGACGCACTTCGTGGCGGGCCTGGGCACCACCGGAACCCTGGTCGGGGTGGGCCGCTACCTGCGCGAGCACAAGCCGGACGTGCAGATCATCGCCGCCGAGCCGCGCTACGGCGAGCTGGTCTACGGCCTGCGCAACCTCGACGAGGGCTTCGTGCCCGAGCTCTACGACCCGGACGTGCTCACCGGCCGCTACTCGGTGGGCTCCTACGACGCGCTGCGCCGCACCCGGGAACTGCTCGACGCCGAGGGCATCTTCGCGGGCATCTCCACCGGGGCCATCCTGCACGCCGCGCTGGCCGCCGCGCAGAAGGCGCAGGCCAAGGGCGAGACCGCCGACATCGTGTTCATCGTCTGCGACGCGGGCTGGAAGTACCTGTCCACCGGCGCCTACAGCGGCAGCGTCGACGAGGCGGCCGAGCGGCTCGACGGCCACCTCTGGGCCTAGGGCCTGCTCTCTCACAGAGCAGGCTTTGAGGACAGGCCCTCGGGCCTGTCCTCGGCGCGGCGCGCGGGTACTGTGCCCGCCGTGCCGACCCACTCCGCCACCCGGTTCGTGCCCGCCCCGGTCGGGGCGGTGTGGCCGGTGGTGTCCGAGGCGTCCCGGCTGCCGGACTGGTGCAGCTTCGCCGACCGGGTGGACGTGGTCTCCGGGTCCGGGGTCGGCCAGCTGCGCCTGGCCCGCGCCCTGCTCGACGGCGGGCGGCGCCAGGAGGTCGACCAGGAGGTCGTGGAGTTCGAGCCCGGCGCCCGGGTCGCCTGGCGGCAGCTGGCCGAGCGGGTCGAGGACGCCCCGGCCCCGGTGCGGGCCACCGGGGTCGTCTTCCGCGTGGTGCTGGCCCCCGAGGGCGACGGCACCCGCGTGCGCTTCGAGACCTCCCGCACGCCCGTGGGCCTGGGCAACCTGCTGGCCCTGCACCTGTTCGGCGGCCCGCGGCTGACCCGCACCCTCGACGAGTCCCTGGTGCGCCTCACCCGCTCCCTCGCCTGAAGTTCCCCTGTGGACCGACCGGCGCAATCCGCTGGCGCCCCCGGGCAGGATGGGGGTGTGAAGCTGATCGGGTTGCTGGGCGGGATGAGCTGGGAGTCCTCGGCGGAGTACTACCGCGTGCTCAACGAGCGGGTGAAGCAGCGGCTGGGCGGGCTGCACTCCGCGCGCTGCGTGCTGTACTCGGTGGACTTCGCCGAGGTCGAGCGCATGCAGGCCGAGGGCCGCTGGGACGACGCCGGGCTGCTGCTGCGCGACGCGGCGCGGGCGCTGGTGCGCGCCGGGGCCGAGCTGGTGGTGCTGTGCACCAACACCATGCACAAGGTCGCCGCGGCCGTGGAGGACGACCTCGGGGTGCCGTTGCTGCACCTGGCGGACACCACCGCGCAGGCCGTGCGCGACGCCGGGCTGCACCGGGTCGGGCTGCTCGGCACGGCGTTCACCATGGAGCAGGACTTCTACACCGGCAGGCTCGCCGAGCGCGGCGTGCGGGCCATCGTGCCCGAGGCCGAGGACCGGGCCGAGGTGCACCGGATCATCTACTCCGAGCTGGTGCTCGGGCGGGTGGAGGAGGCCTCCCGGCAGGTGTACCGGGAGGTCATCGCCCGCCTGGTGGCCCGCGGCGCGCAGGGCGTGGTGCTGGGGTGCACCGAGATCGAGCTGCTGGTGTCGCAGGCCGACAGCCCGGTCCCGGTGTTCCCCACCACGCGCCTGCACGCCGAGGCCGCCGTGGACGCCGCCCTCAGAGGGTGAGGTCGGCCAGGTCCTGCTCGGTGAGGGTGATCTCGCCCACCGCCAGGTTGGACTCCAGGTGCTCCACCGACGAGGTGCCCGGGATGAGCAGGATGTTCGGCGAGCGGTGCAGCAGCCACGCCAGCGCCACCTGCCGGTCGCTGACCCCGTGCCGCTCGGCCACCCGGTGCAGCACGTCGGCCTGGATGGGGGTGAACCCGCCGAGCGGGAAGAACGGCACGTAGGCGATGCCCAGCTCGTTGGTCAGGTCCACCATGGGGTCGTCGGAGTGGTCGACGACGTTGTAGAGGTTCTGCACGCACACCACCGGGGCGATGTCGCGCGCCTCCTGCAGCTGCTCGGCCGAGACGACGCTGACGCCCAGCTCCTTGATGAGCCCCTGCTCGCGCAGCTCCGCCAGCACCCCGAACGGCTCGGCCAGCGACATCTCCACCGGGCGCCCGTCCGGGCTGGGCAGCCGCAGGTTCACCACGTCGAGGGCGTCCACGCCGAGCCGGTCGAGGTTGTCGCGCACGGCCTGGCGCAGCTCCTCGGGCGCCAGCGCGGGCGGCCAGCCGCCCTCGGCGTCGCGCTTGGCCCCGACCTTGGTGACCAGCACCAGGTCCTCGGGGTAGGGGTGCAGCGCCTCCTTGATGATCTCGTTGGTGACGTGCGGGCCGTAGTAGTCCGAGGTGTCGATGTGCCGGATGCCCAGCTCGACCGCGCGCCGCAGCACCGCGACGCACGCGGCGCGGTCGGCGGGCGGGCCGAACACGTGCGGGCCCGCCAACTGCATGGCCCCGTACCCGATCCGACCGACCTCGGCCCCGCCCAACTTCCCTGTCATCTGCATGCCTCCACCTTGCTGCACCCGCCGCGGGCGGTCATCTCCTGGCAGGACCTTGCCACCCGGTGCCACCATGGTGGTGATGAGGACCGAGGGCATCGCGGTGGTCCACGGCATGCGCGAGCTGTGGGAGCGCACCGCACACCTGTTCACCGGCGCGCGCAGCGAGGTCAGCTGTGCGGCCGACCAGTACGCGAACTGGGTCCGGCTGGTCTCGCCCGCGCGGCGCTCGCCTGCCGGGGTCCGGGTCCGCAAGCTCTACCACGCGGGCCTGATGCTGGACCCGGGCTTCTCCGACTACGCCCGCCGGATGGCGTCGCTGGGCGCGCAGGTGCGCGTGCCGACCCGGGAGATGGGGGAGACCATCCTCATCGACGGCCGGGTGGCGATCCTGGCGGGCGGCAGCGACGCGGGCACGCCCACCTTCAGCGTGATCACCGTGCCGGAGGTGGTCCACGGCGTCAGCGGCCTGTTCGAGTCGGCGTGGGTGGGCGCCACGCCGCTCGCGGCCTGGGACGCCACCAGCGCCGAGCTGCGCGCGATCGCGCCGCGGGTGCTGGAGGTGCTGGCCGCGGGCGCCAAGGACGAGACCGCGGCCCGCACGGTGGGCCTGTCGGTGCGCACCTACCGGCGCCGGGTGGCCGAGCTCATGGCCGCCCTCGGCGCCGAGACCCGCTTCCAGGCAGGCGTCCGCGCCCGCGAGCTCGGCCTCATCTGAGGCCCCCACCCGGACCAGCCGATCGCGGCGGGACAACCGGGCGACGCCTTCCCCGCCGGGCCGGGCGAGCCCGCGCCCGAGCCGCCAGGTCGGAGGCGATGCCGGGCGGGACAAGGGGACGGGTGGTGGGAGGAATGAGCACGTAGCCTGGGTGGTGTGAGCTCATCTCCGGTCAAGGCGCCCGGGAGCCGGGTGCTGCCGCCCAACCCGGTCCAGGCGGCGGTCGTCATCGGGTGCCTGACGCTGGTCCTGTACCTGGTCGAGGGGGTCGACTCGGTCATGGGCGGGCGGCTGGACCAGAACGGGATCGTGCCGCGGGCGGCCACGGGCCTCGACGGCATCCTCTGGGCGCCGCTGCTGCACGCGGGCTGGGGGCACCTGATCAGCAACACGCTGCCGTTCGCGGTGCTGGGCTTCCTGGCCATGGCCAACGGGCTCGCGCAGTGGGTGGCGGTGACCGCGACCATCTGGGTCGTGTCCGGGGTCGGGGTCTGGGTGAGCGGCAACGGCGGCAGCGTCACCGTCGGCGCGTCCGGCATCTGCTTCGGGTGGCTGCTGTTCCTGCTGGTGCGGGGCATCTTCAACCGCAGCGCGCTGCAACTGGGGCTGGCGGTGGTGCTGCTGGCCTACTGGGGCACCATGCTGTTCGGCGTGCTGCCCGGCGACCCGCGGATCTCCTGGCAGGGGCACCTGTTCGGCGCCCTCGGCGGGGTGGTCGCGGCGTGGCTGGTGGCCCAGGCGAACAAGGGCATGGCCAAGCGGGAGCAGTCGCCTCCCCCCTTCGCGGCGTGAGCCCGGCCAACGACGCCCCCATCGGGATCTTCGACTCCGGGGTGGGCGGGCTGACCGTGGCGCGCGCGATCGCCGACCAGCTCCCGGGCGAGCGGCTGCGCTACATCGGCGACACGGCCAACGGCCCCTACGGTCCCCAGCCCATCGCGCGGGTGCGCGAGACGGCGCTGGGGGTGGCCGACCGGTTGGTGGACAGCGGGGTCAAGGCGCTCGTCATCGCGTGCAACACCGCTTCCTCCGCCTGCCTGCGGGACGCGCGCGAGCGCTATGACGTGCCGGTGGTGGAGGTCATCGTGCCCGCGACGCGCCGCGCGGCGGCGGCCACCCGGTCCGGGCGGGTGGGAGTGATCGGAACCGCTGGAACGATTCGGTCGCGGGCCTACGACGACGCGTTCGCCGCCGCGCCGGGGGTCGAGCTGACCAGCGCGGCGTGCCCGCGGTTCGTCGACTTCGTCGAACGCGGCGTGACCGCCGGGCGCCAGGTGCTGGGCCTCGCGCAGACCTACCTGGAGCCGCTGCAGGAGGCCGGGGTCGACACCCTGGTGCTCGGCTGCACGCACTACCCGCTGCTCACCGGCCTGATCCAGGTGGTGATGGGGCCGGGGGTGACGCTGGTGTCCAGCGCCGAGGAGTGCGCCAAGGACGTGTTCCGGGTGCTCACCGAGGGTGACCTGCTGGCCGGGCCGGACCGGCCGGTCGAGCACGAGTTCCGGGCCACCGGGCCCGCCGAGCCGTTCGAGCGGTTGGCCCGCCGGTTCCTCGGCCCGGCCTTGCTCGGGGCGACCGGGAGCGCGGTTCGGTGATCGTGCCGGGGCCGCCCGTGTGACACCCTGTCCGGGTGCTGCTGACCGTCCTCGGCTGTTCCGGGAGCGTCCCCGGACCCGGTGCCCCCGCCTCCGGCTACCTCATCGAGGCCGAGGGGTTCCTGCTCGGCGTCGAACTCGGCAACGGGACCTTCTCCGCGCTGCAGGCGCTGCGCGACCCGTTCGAGCTCGACGCGCTGCTGTTCTCGCACCTGCACGCCGACCACTGCGCGGACTTCTCCGGGCTGGCGGTGTACCGGCGCTACCACCCGGCGCCGACCATCGACCCGCGGGCGAACAAGCTGCCGGTGCACGCCCCGGCCGAGGCGCCGACGCGGTTCAGCGCGCAGTACGGCACCGACGAGGCCGACCGCAAGGTCACCGACCTGTCGGACGTCTTCGACTTCATCCCGCTCAACGTGGGCAAGTTCCAGGTTGGCCCGTTCGAGGTGGTGGCCGCGCCCGCCGCGCACCCGTGCGAGTCCTACAGCTTCCGCATCAGCCACGGCGGGCGCAGCCTGGGCTACACCGGCGACACCGGGGTCAACTCGGTGCTGCCCGACCTGGTGCGCGGGGTGGACGCCTTCCTCGCCGAGGCGTCCTGGACCCACGGCGGGGCGGTGATCCCCGACCTGCACATGTCCGGCCGGGAGGCGGGCGAGATCGCCGCGCAGTCCGGGGTCGGCAGGCTGCTGCTGACCCACGTGCCGCCGTGGACCGACAGCTCGGCGGTGCTCACCGAGGCCCGCGCGGCCTTCCGCGGCGACGTCGTGCTCGTCCGGCAGGGCGAGAGCTACGAGGTCTGAGCGCCCTCTAGGCTGGCCGCCGTGGCGAGAAGCGATGGCAGGGACGACGACCAGCTCCGGGACGTCCGGATCACCCGCGGCTACCAGGACTGGCCCGCCGGGTCGGTGCTGGTCGAATTCGGCCGCACCCGCGTGCTGTGCGCGGCCAGCGTCACCGAGGGCGTGCCGCGCTGGCGCAAGGGCTCCGGGCTGGGCTGGCTGACCGCCGAGTACGCGATGCTGCCCTCGGCCACCAACACCCGCGGCGAGCGCGAGTCGGTCAAGGGCCGCGTCGGCGGGCGCACGCACGAGATCTCCCGGCTCATCGGCCGCTCGCTGCGCGCCTGCATCGGCCTGGCCGCGCTGGGCGAGAACACCATCCACCTCGACTGCGACGTCATCCAGGCCGACGGCGGCACCCGCACCGCGGCCATCACCGGCGCCTACGTGGCCCTGGCCGACGCGGTGACCTGGTTGGCGGCCGCGGGCAGGCTGGCCGACCCGCAGCCGCTGTCGTGCGCGGTGTCGGCGGTGAGCGTGGGCGTGGTCGGCGGCCGGGTGCGGCTGGACCTGCCCTACGAGGAGGACGCGCGCGCCGAGGTCGACATGAACGTCGTGGCCACCGACGCGGGCACCCTGATCGAGGTGCAGGGCACCGGCGAGGGCGCCACCTTCGCCCGCTCCACCCTCGACCGGATGCTGGACCTGGCCATGGCCGGGTGCGCCGAGCTGAACCGGGTGCAGGCCGAGGCGCTGGCCGCGCCCTACCCGGGGACCCTGCCCACCCCGAAGGGGGCCAAGTGACCAGGGTCCTGCTGGCCACCCGCAACGCCAAGAAGCTCACCGAGCTGCGCCGGATCGTCGCCGCCGAGTCGATCACCGGGCTGGAGGTCGTCGGCCTGGCCGACCTGCCGCCGTTCCCCGACGCCCCGGAGACCGGCGCGACCTTCGAGGAGAACGCGCTGGCCAAGGCCCGCGACGCGGTGCGCGAGACGGGCCTGCCGGTGATCGCCGACGACTCCGGCATCGCCGTGGACGCGCTCAACGGCATGCCCGGGGTGCTCTCGGCCCGCTGGTCGGGCCGCCACGGCGCCGACGACGCGAACCTGGAGCTGGTGCTGGCGCAGCTCAACGACGTGCCCGAGGAGCGGCGGGGCGCGGCGTTCGTGTGCGCGATCGCCTACAGCTTCCCCGACGGCGACGAGGGCACCCTGCGCGCGGAGTGGCGCGGGTCGGTGATCCGGGAGCGGCGGGGCACCGGCGGCTTCGGCTACGACCCGATCTTCGTGCCGGAGGGGGAGACCCGGACGTCCGCGGAGCTGTCCGCCGAGGAGAAGGACGCGGTGTCGCACCGCGGGCAGGCGCTGCGCCTGCTGGTGCCGCACCTCAAGGCGCTGGCGCAGCAGGCCTGACGGGCGCGGTGGCGCCGAGCAGGGCGGCCAGGGCCCGCGCCCCGGCCGTCACGGCGGCGGCGTTGGTGGAAAATGTCGCCGCGGTCGGTGATTCCGTCATCAGCACCACGACGTAGCGGTCGTCCACCAGGCCCGTGCTGTGCACGGCGGTGAAGCCGCTCCCGTTGCCCCACCCCTGCTTCACCGCCCAGGTGCCGAACGCGGACGGGATGCCGAAGGACTGGTCGAACCCGTCCGCGGCGGTGGCGGTCGCCCGCGCCATCTCCGCCAGCGCGCCGGGCAGGCCCACCAGGAGATGGCGGTAGACCTGGGCCACCGCGGCGGGGCTGATCAGCGTGTTGCCCCAGCGCCCGGGGATGTCGGGGTCGGACACGCCGGTGATGCCCAGCGCGGCGGCGGTGGCGCTGGGCAGGGTGTCACCGCCCAGCAGCGTCCACAGGGCGCTGGCGTCGTCGTCGTCGCTGGTGGTGAGCATCCCGGTGACGCGCTCGGCGTGGGCGGGGTCGCCCGCCGCCGCGATCGCGATGAGCAGCTTGACCACCGAGGCCGAGCGGAACCGCAGGTCGGCGTTGGCCGAGAGCACCGTCTCGCCGGTCCGCGAGTCCCAGACCAGCACGCCCACGGTCGCGGACGGCTGCACCGCCCGCACGGCCGCCACGACCGGCTCCGCTGACAGCGATCGCGCCTGTGGCGCCGGTGCCGCTGCCGTGGTCGTCCCCACGTCGTCGGGCACCCGGGTGAGCGGTGCCTGGGCCCGCGGGCGCTCGCAGGCCTCGGCGGCGGACCCCACCAGGGTCGTGCTCAGCGCCAGCACGGCGGCGGTGGCCACCAGCCCGGTCCCGCGGCTCCTCATGCCCGGTCAACGCCCCGACCCGCGGGATGGTTCACAGATCAACGAACTCACAGGAACAGCACAGCGAGGCTGCGCGCGCCCGCGGTCACCGACGCGCACGCCGTCGACCACCGCGTCGGTCGCGGGTGCTCGGTCAGCAGCACCACGACGTAGCGCCACCCCTCGCCCACCAGGCCCGTGCTGTGGGTGACGATGTCGGTCGCGGAGTTCGACCACCCCTGCTTCACCGCCCACCGGGCGGCCAGCCCGTCCGGGATGCCGAAGTGCTGGTCGAACCCGTCCGCTGCCCGGCGCGGCGCGGCGGCCAGCGCGTCGACCACCAGCGCGCGGTCCGCCCCGGGCAGCTCGTCGAGCACGTGGTCGTACACCCGGGCGACGTCCCGGGCGGTGATCAGCACGTCGCCCCACTGCCCCGGCCGCGCGGGCGGGCGGGTGCCGGTGAGGCCCACGCGCCCGGCCACCCGCGCCACCAGGGCAGACCCGCCCCTGGCCACCCACAGCTCGCTGGCGATCCCGTCGTCGGACAGCCGCAGCATCGTCGCGACCCGCTGCCGCAGGCCCGCGTCGGCCCCCGCCGCCAGGACGTCCACCGCGATCAGCAGCTTCACCAGCGAGGCCGAGCGGAACCGCCGGTCCGCCCCGGACGCCAGCAGGTCGTCGCCCGTCTGCCGGTCCACCACCAGCACGCCGACCTCGGCCGACCCCTCCACCCCGCGCACCGCGGCCACGACGTCGGCCGCCGCGGGTCTCGGGGGAGGCGCGGGGGCGGGGGGCGCCGCGGGGGCGGGGATGGCGAGCCGGGGCGCCGCGAGCACGGTGGTGTGGGCGGGAACGGGGCTCGCGCACCCCGCCGCCAGGGCCAGGATCGGGAGCAGGGTCCAACGTCGCATACCCCCTCACACGCCGGTGGGGCGGGCGGAAGTTGATCCCACGGGGACGCAACTCCCACCCGCCCCACGGGCGTCACGGCGGCGGCGGCCGGGACGTTGCCCCGGGTCAGACCTTGAGGTCCTTGCGCAGCTTGGCGACGTGGCCGGTGGCGCGGACGTTGTAGAGGGTGTGGCTCAGGACACCCTCGGGGTCCACGACGAACGTGGAGCGGATGACGCCGGTGACGGTCTTGCCGTACATCACCTTCTCGCCGAACGCGCCGTAGGCCTTCATCACCTCGCGGTCCTGGTCGGACAGCAGCGGGAAGGTCAGGCCCTCGTCCGCGACGAACTTGGCCAGCTTCGCCTGCTTGTCCGGGGAGATGCCCAGCACGGTGAACCCGGCGTCGTTGAGCTCGGCCAGGTTGTCGCGGAAGTCGCACGCCTGCTTGGTGCAGCCGGGGGTCGCCGCGGCGGGGTAGAAGTAGACCACCACGGACTTGCCGCGGTAGTCCGACAGCGACACGTCGTTGCCCTCGCTGTCGGGCAGGGTGAAGTCGGGGGCCGGGTCCCCGGGGGACAGCCGCTTCTGCTCGCTCATGGCTCGAAACGCTAGGCCATCTCCACGACCCGCCACCCACCCCCATGTTCCGCGACCCGCCACCCGCCCCCGTGTTCCACGACCCGCCACCGTCCCCGACCTGGCACCGGACCGCTCGTGGGGAACGCCGTGGTGGTCAGGTGGTCTCGCTGAACACCGTCACCGCGGGGCTCGACGACGGGTCCGGCCGCGCGTCGATGTGGACCCACGCCTTGCCCTGCGGCACGGCGAAGGCGACGGAGAAGTGCGCGCTCTCCCCGGGGCGCAGCTCGCCCCCGCCCGCCACCCCGGTGTACCCGGCGGTGGTGTCGATGACCTGCTGGGTCGCGCGCCCGTCCGAGCGGGCCTCCAGCGCCAGCAGGGCGGGCTTGTAGGAGGTCTGGCCGTCGTTCTCCACGGTCATGTCGAAGCCCACCGCCCGCGCCGCCCCGGGCGGGGAGGCCGACCCGGTCGGGGTGAACGACTTGGGCGCCGACACCGTCAGCACCAGGCCCTGCCCCAGCGGGGTGCGCTCGCCACCGCGCACCGACGGGCCGCCCGAGCGCAGCGCCTTCTCGCTCAGCGTGGTCGGCGGGGGCGCCACCGCGGCGGTCTGCTCGGCGCCCGCGCAGCCCGCGACGACGACCAGCACCGAGGCGCAGGCGGCGGTCAGGCGGGCGAGCTTCACCGTGGGACCTTTCTCGCAGGAGGGGGAGCGGGTTCGTGCACCATCCACCATGACGGGCGTTCGGGGCCGATGGCGCCGGTGCCCGTCGTTTGATTCGGTCCTGGTGCCGCCCTGTGGCCGAGCTGTGATCAGCGGGGCACAGCGGGTGATCGACTTCACTGCTCCGGTCGGACGCCCCCGCGGCGGCCGACCGGCCGTGCGCCGCTCACCCCGCGAACGCCAGGAACAGCACGAACAGCGCCACCCCGACCAGCCACGCGGCGATCAGCCACCCGTGGTCGCGCCACGGGGACGGCGCGCGGTCGTCGTCGAGGCCGGGCGTGTGCACCCCGCGCTCCTCGAACCGGTCGACCAGCCGCAGGAGCGCCGCCAGCGGGTGTGGGGCGCGCACGCCGCGATGCTCCCACACCCCGGGGCCCCCGCGTCAGCGGCGCCTGCCCTTGAAGTGGTCGGAGAACGCGCGGGCGATCTCGCGCTGGGCGTCGCGGTCGGCCTGCGCCGCCCGCTTGTCCCAGGCCTTCTTGCCGCGCACCAGGCCCAGTTCCACCTTCACCCGGCCGCCGGAGAAGTACATCGACAGCGGCACCAGGGACAGGCCCGGGTCGTTGACCTTGAGCTGGAGCTTGTCGATCTCGCGGCGGTGCAGGAGCAGCTTGCGCACCCGGCGCGGCGGGTGGTTGGTCCACGTGCCGTAGTCGTACTCGGCGATGTGCAGGCCGCGCAGCCAGACCTCGCCGTCGTCGATGGTGGCGAACGCGTCGGTCAGCGACGCCCGGCCCAGGCGCAGGCTCTTGACCTCGGTGCCCACCAGCGCGACACCGGCCTCGTAGGTGTCGAGCACGAGGTAGTCGTGGCGGGCCTTGCGGTTGGTCGCGACCGTGCCCGGCTGCTTCGCCGCCTTCTTGCCCATGACCCGAGGGTACTGCGCCGGTGACCGGCGTCCCCGCCGCCGAGCGGGGGCGGCGGCGCGCTGGGTAGGACCGGAGAGACTCGAACTCTCACTGGCACGGACCTAAACCGTGTGCCTCTGCCAATTGGGCTACGGTCCCCCGACCGCCCGCGGGCGGTCGGCCCCAGCGTAACGGTGTGGCCGGCGCGCGGGCGCGGTGGTGGGTGATCTACCGTGGTGCGGCCGACGGCGGTTTCCTAGGAGGACACGTGGCCCGCGACCCCGACACCATCCAGCGCGAGATCGAGCAGGCGCGCGACGCGCTGGCCGCGACCCTGGACCAGCTGGGCACCAAGGCCAGCCCGAAGCGGCTGGTCGAGGGCGCCAAGGCCGAGGCGCGCTCGAAGCTGGACGACCCCCGGGTCAAGTACGCGCTCATCGGCGCCGGTGTGCTGGTCGGCCTGCTGGTCGTCCGGAAGATCTTCTCCTGATCGAGCGGCCGCGCGCGGTCCCGGGAGCCCCCGGGGGCCGCGCGCGGCCGTCTGGTCGTCAGGCCGTGGCGGCACCGTCCTGGGCGGCGTCGTCGCCGTCCGCGGCGGTGTCGGTGTCCTTGTTGGGGTCGTCGTCCTTGTTGGGGTCGGCGCTGTCACCGGGGTCGGCGGTGTCCGCCGGGGTGTCGACGCCGGGCTGCTCGTCGGACTCGGGCGCCTTGGCCAGGCGGGCGGTCAGGTAGGCCTCGGTGAAGCCCAGCGCGTCGCCGTCGAGGGTGTGCACGACGGTGCGCCTGCGCGCGGCGGGGGAGATCTGCTCGGCGAGCTGGTCCGCGCGGTCGCGGGCGGCGATCAGGCCCGGCGCGGTGGCGGAGAGCGTGTCGTCGCCGTGGGACACCTCGACCGACCAGTCGTCGCCGTCACGGGTGTAGTTCGCCAGGATAGCTTCGGACAACGCTCGGCCCTCCTTGCGGGTTGTGCGCTCCCCAGGGTAGGCCGCCGGGGGCGACCGTGCTCCCGGTCAGTCCCGCACCAGGCTCTGCATGCCCGTCCACAGCGCGCGCATGATGTGGTCGGCGGCCTGCTCGGCGGTCACGTCGTCGCGGGAGACGTACCAGAGCGAGAGCCGCTCGCAGGCGCCGACGACGACGTGCGCGGACGCCTCCAGCTCCACCTCGGGCGCGTCGGGCAGGAACGACCGGAACAGCGCCACGTCGATCTCCACCTGCTCCTGGCGCAGGGCCTCGATCTCGGCGGCGGCCGCCGGGCCCGCCACCGCGGCCTCGCTGCGCAGCATCAGCGACCACGCGCGCCGGTGGGTGTCGGTGAACTCGAAGAAGGCCACCAGTCCCCGGCGCAGCGCGTCCTCGGCGGACTGCGCGCCGATGACGGACTCGGTGGTCGCCTTGGCCAGCTCCGTGCGCGCCTGCCGGATGCAGGCGACCAGCAGGCCCTCCTTGGAGCCGAAGTACTCGTAGATCATCGGCTTGGAGACCCCGCAGCGCTCGGCGATGTCGTCCACCGAGGTCGCGACGTAGCCGCGCTCGGCGAAGACCTCCTCGGCCACGGCCATCATCTGCTGCTCGCGCTCGGCCCGGGGCATCCGCCGCCTGCGCTGGACCCTGCCCTCGGCCGTTGTCACGGGATTGAGTCTACCGCAAGTAACCTACTCCGAGTAAGCTTGACCCCCGGTAACAGGTAACCGACCTTAACAGCGGAGGCGCGCCGCATGGGCAAGCTCATCCACACCGGTGTGGTGGTCGTCGGCACCGGCTTCTCGGGCATGGGAATGGCGATCCAGCTCCGCAAGCAGGGGCGCGAGGACTTCGTCGTGCTGGAGAAGGCCGCGGACTTCGGCGGCACCTGGCGCGACAACAGCTACCCCGGCTGCGCCTGCGACATCCAGTCGCACATGTACTCGTTCTCCTTCGAGCCCAAGGCCGACTGGAGCCGGGCGTTCGCCCCCCAGCCGGAGATCCACCAGTACATGCGCGACGTGGCGGCCAAGTGGGACCTGGCCCGCAGCACCCGCTTCGGCGTCGAGGTGACCGGCGCGCGCTGGGACGAGGAGGAGAACCGCTGGTACGTGGCCACCCGCTCCGGGGACACCTACGTCGGCCAGTACCTCGTCTCCGGCATCGGCGCGCTGCACGTGCCGCAGGTGCCCCACCTGGAGGGCATCGAGGACTTCCAGGGCGCCACCTTCCACTCCGCCCAGTGGGACCACGACTACGACCTCACCGGCAAGCGGGTCGCGGTGATCGGCACCGGCGCCAGCGCCATCCAGTTCACCCCGCGCATCGCCAAGCAGGTCGAGCACCTGACGCTGTTCCAGCGCACGCCCCCGTGGGTGATGCCCAAGCCCGACCACGCGATCCCCGGGTGGGCCAAGTCCGCCTTCGCCAAGGTCCCGGGCGCCTACCGCGGCTACCGCAACTTCCTGTACTGGCTGAACGAGGTGCGCGCGGTCGGCTTCAACGGCCACCTCGGCGTGCTCAAGGCCGCCTCGAAGCTGGCCGAGATGAACATCAAGCGCTCGGTCAAGGACCCCGACCTCGTCGCGAAGCTCACGCCCGACTACGTCATGGGCTGCAAGCGGGTGCTGATCTCCAACGACTACTACCCGACCTTCAACCGGCCGAACGTGGACCTGGAGACCTCCGGGGTGGCGCGGGTGACGGCGAACGGCATCGTCACCGGCGACGGCCGCGAGGTCGAGGTCGACGCGATCATCTACGGCACCGGGTTCCAGGTCGTCGACGCCATGCAGCACCTCGACATCACCGGCCGCGACGGCGTGGAGCTGGGCAAGCTGTGGGCCGAGGCGGGCATCAACACCTACAACGGCATCAACGTCGCGGGCTTCCCCAACCTGTTCTTCCTGCTCGGCCCGAACACCGGCCTGGGGCACAACTCGGTGGTGTTCATGATCGAGGCCCAGCTGACCTACATCCGCGAGGCCATGGCCCTGGCCGAGCAGCACAACGTCGAGGCCATCGACGTGCGCGCCTCGGCCCAGGAGCGGTTCAACGCCGAGATCCAGCGCAAGCTGCGCGACGGCGTGTGGACCCAGGGCGGCTGCCAGAGCTGGTACCTCGACGCCCAGGGCGTCAACCGCACCCTGTGGCCCGGGTTCACCTGGCGCTACTGGCTGCGCACCCGCAAGGTCGACGCCGCCGACTTCGAGCTGATCACCCGCAGCCGCACCCCGCAGCTGGCGGGTCGCTGACCCGCCGCCCGGGGCGTTCCCGCCGGACGCCCCGGGCACCCGCGCGGCCCGGCTCGACGAGCCGGGCCGCGCGCTGCCGGGGTCAGTTGATGCAGGCCGGGCCCGCGGGCTGCTCCTGCGCCTTGGCGGGCGCGCCCAGGTCGAGCAGCGGGGCGCCGGTGAGGCCGTTGGTCTCCTCGTAGTCCTTGCCCAGGATCACCGTGACCTTGCCCTTGCCCAGGGCCGAGTCCTTCTCCACCGCGTAGTCGCCGCCGAGCGCGTCGGCCACCATCTGCCCCTGCGCCTGCTGACCGGTGGCGAAGCGCACGACGGTCTTGGCGCGGTTGGCCGCGTTGCCGGTGGCGCCCTCGGTGAAGCCCTTGCCGGTGAGCACCTTCGCCACGTCGGCGGCCAGCCCGGTGCGGCCGGAGCCGTTGAGCACGTTCACCGTGGGCTTGGTGCTGTCGGCCTCGGTCGAGCCGGGTTCCGAGGAGGACCCGGTGGGGGCGGTGCTGGTGGGGGCGTTGGGGTTGAGCAAGTGCTGGACGAAGGCCCGCACCTCGTCCGGGTCGATCTGGATGGCCTGGCCGTCGTCGGGGGTGGGCAGGTCGGGGCGGCCGGTGGGGATCGTCTTGAACTGGATCTTGCCGCCGGTGACGCCGATCATCTGCTGGGCGAACTTCATCACGTCCCAGTCCTGGTCGAGCACGACCGACTTGGCGATCGCCTCCTGCAGCTTGGGCAGGGTCGAGGAGCCGGGGGCGATGACGTCCTGGGAGAAGACCTTCTTGGCCATCGCCGACATGAACGTCTGCTGGCGCACGATCCGGTCGAGGTCGCCGTTGGGCAGGCCGTGGCGCTGGCGGACGAAGGCCAGCGCCGGGGCGCCCGCGATGGTCTGCACGCCCGCGGGGAAGTTCGCGCCGGAGAAGCTGTCCTTGACCGCCTTGTTCAGGCACACCTCGACCCCGCCGATGGCGTTGGTGATGTCGTAGAAGCCGAGCAGGTTCACCTCGGCGTAGTGGTCGATGGTGGCGCCGGTGAGGGTGGAGATCGTCTTGATCAGCTCGCGCGCGCCCGCCTGGTTGGTCTGGAGTTCGAGGTCGCGGCCGCTGACGCCCTTCTCCTTGAGCCCGGCGTAGGCGTCGTTCTTCGCCCTGGCGTAGGCGGAGTTGATCTTGTGCTTGCCGAAGCCGGGGATGTCGACGTAGGAGTCGCGCGGGATGGAGATGCCGGTGGCCGGGCTGCCGTCGTTGGGGATCCGGATCAGGATCAGCGTGTCGGTGTTGACCTGCCCGTCGGCCACGCCCGCGTTGAGCGCCGCGAGCTGCTCCTTCGACAGCGGGTTGCCCTGCGCGTCGATGCGCGAGTCCATGCCGACCATGAGGATGTCGACCGCGCCGTCCGGCGGCTTCTCCACCTGCTCGCCGTCGATGACGTTGGCCCTGGTCAGGTCGTCGGCGAAGTCGTCCTGGATCTTCCAGTAGTAGCCCACGGTCGCCAGCACCACGGCCGAGAGCAGCGCCACCAGCACCTTGCCGGGCAGGTACCGCGGCCGCGGGCCGGAGTCCACGAGCGCCGCGGGCCGGGCGGCCGGGCGGTCGCGCGGGCCGATCTTCTCGGTCTCCAGCGCGGACACCGGGCGGCGCGCGGCGGCGCCCGCACCCGCGCGGCGGCGCTCCTCGGCGCGCTCGGGCCTGCGGGCCGGGTCGCGGCGGACTGGGTCGCGGCGGGCCGGGTCGCGCGGCGCCCCCGCCTCCGGGCGCGGCCTGCGCGGCGGCGGCGCGCCCTCGCGGCGGCGGTCGGCTCGGTCGCGGGGGTCGGTCCGGTCGCGCCGTTCCCGGGTCTCGCGGCGGTCACGGCCCTCGGCGCCCCTGCGGTCGGTGCCCCGGCGCTCGGCGCCGCGCGGCTCGCCGCGGCGCTCCCCGGGGGCGCCACCGGCCTCCCGGCGACCGCGCGCGTCGCGGGGGTCGGCGCCGCGGCCCTCGCGCTGGTCGCGGCGGGCGCGCTCGGGCGGGGGCTGCCCGCGCTCGCCCCGGCCCCGGTCAGCGCGGTCGGCGGACTGGCGGGGCACCCGGGCACCGGGTTGCGCGCCGCGACCGCGGTCGGCACGTGCCTGTGCGGACCGCTCCCGGTCCGCGGCGCTGCCTGACCCTGGCGGCCGGTGTTCCACGCCTCGCTCCTCCCTGCCGGCCGTGCGCGAGACCCGGTCGCGCACGTCGTCCACACGGCCACGCCCGCGCCGACCCGTCACGGGTCAGACGCGGACAACCGCCCCCAGGTTGTCCGTACTGTGACACACCCGGTGCGCGGCCCAGGTGTCGGCCGTCGCCCGAGTGGGTAACCCGGGTCATCCGCTCACCCTTTCGTGCACCTGCGGCACCGCCGCCGACCTGCGCCGACGCGGCCGCAGCCGGGCGGGCCAAGCGGTGCCGACAGCGCAGCCCAGCGCGAGCGCGATCGTGACGAGGTGCACAGCCGTGCCCACGTCGCTGACGGTGGTGACCATGGGCGGCACGCACGCCACCGCGGCCAGCAGCCACGGCCACGGCATCGCCGCGGTGCCCACGCGCACCGAGTGCAGCAGGTACCAGCCCAGCAGCAGGTGCACGACCCCGGACATCGGGTCCAGCGGCAGCCCCAGCAGCACCGACCCGTGCGCGGTGCCGGTGATGCCGGTCACCGCGAAGCCCGCGATGCCCAGCGCCCCGTAGGCGGTGCCCAGCGCCGCCGCGACGGCGTCCCACCGGCTCGACCCGGCGCGCGGGGCCGGGGCGACCGGGGCGTGCCGGTGCTTCTCGAACAGCAGGAACGCCAGCACCGTCGGCACCACCAGCAGCCCCACCGCCGCCAGCACCCGCGGCCGCAGCACCAGGCCCTGCGCCCCGGTCCAGCGCACGGCCCCCACCACGCCCGCCACCAGCAGCAGCGCGCTGAGATAGGTCAGGTAGGAGGTGATCGGCGCCGCCCTGGCGAACCCGATCCACCGCCCCGCCGCGCCCCGCGCGACCCTCGCCACCGCCGCGGGCCCGGGCGCCACCACCAGGCACACCTGGGCGATCCCGAGCAGCAGCACCGCGGGCGCGGACGGCACGAAGCTGGCCGTCTCGGCGGGCTCGGCGATCAGGCCGGGGGAGTGCCCGCCGACGGTCGTCAGCAGCACCAGGCCCACTAGCGCGGCCCCGGCGACCAGCGCGGTGGCCCGCCCGCCCACCCGCCGCAGCACCCCGTCGGCGTGCAGGAAGGACAGCTGCCCGAAGAACAGCGCCAGCAGGATGCCGCCCGCGTGCGCGGCCACCGACCCCGAGCCGAGCACCGCCAGGCCCACCACGCCCGCGGCCAGCGCCGCCGGGGTCAGCAGCGGCGCCCGCCCGTGCAGCCACAGCGCCGCCGGGGCCACGCCGACCACCAGCAGGTACAGCCCGAGCAGCCACAGCGGCTGCGCGACGAGCCTGCCGAAGGCGGCCACCGCCGCGTCCGGGGCGTCGAGCAGGTCCAGCGACAGCGGCACCACCAGCCAGGCGGTGACGAACGCCAGCACCGGGCGGATCAGCCAGGACACCCGCCGCGCCAGGTACCCGGCGTAGCCGTGACCGGTGGCCCGCGCCGCCCGCCAGGCCAGCAGGTTCGAGTCGCCGCCCGCGAAGAAGTACAGCGGCACCAGCTGCAACAGCCAGGTCACCGGCCACAGGTCCGCGGCGGGCACGCCCAGCAGCGGCCCGAACGCCAGCACCGACTCGGCCACCACCACCCCGGCCAGGCTCGCCAGCCGCACCACGCCCAGGTAGGCGGCGCGCTCGCCCTCGGCGGCGCCGAGCGGGTGGGCGTGCTCGCGCGGCACCCGGCGGCGGGTGAAGGCGGGCACCCGCACGGCCAGCAGCACCGCCACGACCAGCAGGCCGATCGCCCAGGCCCCCACCGGCTCGCTGATCGGCGGACCCCAGCGCTGGTGCCAGGAGTTGACCACCAGCCCGGCCGAGTACAGCGAGGCCACCACCCGGCAGGTGCCGCCGGAGCCGCGCGGGTTCAGCTCGCACTGGCGGTGCATGTCCGCGGAGAGCCGCGCGTCGAGCTCGTGCCGGTAGGAGGCGGGCAGCGGCGTGCCCTTGGCGGCGGCGTAGCGCAGCAGGTCGTAGCCGAAGTCGTGGGCCTTGCAGCCGACGGAGAAGTCCCAGCGGGTGTCGTCGTCGCCCCACGGGGTCGAGCAGCCGCCATCGGGGTGCACCACGCGGACCGTGCCGTCCGGGGCGGCGGCGCGGACGGGGGTGACGTGCAGCTCGGCGGTGAAGTCGGCGGGCAGGTCGGCCATCGGGTCGCGCCCGGAGCCGGGGGCGAGCAGCGCGTCGAGCACCCTCGCCGCGGCGGCCGCGGGACCGGCCGGGACGCGCTCGTCGGGCGCCGGGGCCCGGGAGGCCACCACGGCGAACCCCGCCGCGGCCAGCAGCACCAGCAGCAGCCAGCCCACGCGCCCACCGGCCCGGCGCCCGACCGGACCGGCCCCTGGCGCCGCGCCGCTCGGCGCCGCCTGCGTCATCGCCCGCCGGGCGGTGCCTGCCCGCGGGTGCCCTGGATCACGTCCCCCACCGGGGCGAGGCTACCGGTCCCCCGTCGCGGCGCGGCGCACCCCCAGAACGCCGCGCCGCGACCACCCCGGGGGCCGCGCGGGCCTGCCCACCGGACCCGACGACACACGCTAGTGTCCGGTCCTGGCAACCGTCCTGTACTGCCGCCGGGGTCGCGCCGACCCGGTGATCAGGGGTTCCACCTGGGGCAATAGTGCTTTCGGGTGACATGTGACCGCGGTGCGGCGGCAAGATCGGCGGTCCCGTGCGGCAAGAGCGCGAGCGCACGGGCGGTGGGGGAGGACGCGTGGTGGACCGCGGGGCGTTCGGCGCTGCCGTGCGCGCCCACCGGCTGCGCGCCGGGCTGACCCAGGGGGAGCTGGCCGAGCGCGCCGGGCTCAGCGTCCGGGCGCTGCGCTACATCGAGCGCGGCGGCGTCGGCAGGCCGCGCCCGGAGTCCGTGCGCAGGCTGGCCGAGGCGGTCGGCGTCGAGGTGGGGGTGCTCAGCGCCGCGGTGGTGCCCTCGCCGCAGCTGCGGGTGGGCGTGCTCGGGCCGTTCACCGTGACCCGCGACGACGTGCGGCTGCGGGCGGGCGCGGTGAAGCAGCGGGTGCTGCTGGCGCTGCTGGCCCTGCACCCCGGCGAGCGGGTCTCGCACGCGGAGATCGTCGACGTGCTCTGGGGCGAGGACCCGCCCGCCAGCTGCCTGGGCCTGGTGCACACCTACGTCTCCCGGCTGCGCGGCACGCTCGACGCCGGGGACGCCATCGCCTCCGAACCCGGCGGCTACCGGCTCGACGCCACCGCCGAGGAGCTCGACCTGCTGCGCTTCACCGAGCTGGTCGAGCGGGCCCGCGCCACCGGCGGCGCCGCCGCGGTCGACCTGCTGGGCCGGGCGCTGGACTGCTGGCGCGGGCCGGTGCTGGCCGACCTGCCCGACCGGCTGCGCGCCCACCCCACCGCCGAGGCGCTGGCCGTGCGCCGCCGCGAGGTCGCCCTGGAGCACGCTGACCTGGCGCTGGCCCTGGGCGCCCACACCGCCGTGGTGCGGGTGCTGCGCGCGCTGGTGCCGCACGACCCGCTGCACGAGGGCCTGCACGCGCGGCTGGGGCTGGCGCTGTCGGGCACCGGCGAGCAGGCCGAGGCGCTGCGGGTGCTCACCGACCTGCGGTCCCGGTTGGACGAGGAGCTGGGCGTCGAGCCCGGCCAGGAGGTGCGGGCGGCGCACGTGCGGGTGCTGCGCGCCGCGCCCGCGCCCGGGCCGCCGCCCGCGGGCCCCGACCCGGCGCTGCCGGTGCCCGCGCAGCTGCCTGCCGAGTCACCCGGGTTCGTCGGCAGGCACGACCCGCTGGGCAAGCTCGACGAGCTGGCGGGGGCCACCGACAGCGGTGTCGTGCCGGTGGTGGTGTCCGGCACGGCGGGCGTGGGCAAGACCGCGCTGGCCCTGCGCTGGGCGCACCGCGCCCGGCACCGCTTCCCCGACGGCCAGCTCAGCGCCAACCTGCGCGGGCACGCCGCGGGCACCCCGCTGAGCACCCACCAGGTGCTCGTGCGGTTCCTGCACGCCCTGGGCGTGGCGCCCGAGCGGGTGCCCGCCGACACCGACGAGGCCGCGGGCCTCTACCGCACCCTGCTCGCGGGCCGCCGGGTGCTGGTGCTGCTGGACAACGCCGCCACCGCCGAGCAGGTCCGCCCGCTGCTGCCCGGCGCCCCCGGCTGCCTGGTCCTGGTCACCAGCCGCGACCGGCTCGCCGGGCTGACCGCCCAGGACGGCGCCCACCAGCTCCCGCTCGACGTGCTGGGCCCCGCCGAGGCCGCCGAGCTGCTCGGCCGGATGGTCGGCACCGCCCGGCTGCGCCGCGAGCCCGCCGCCGCGGCGGAGGTGGCCGAGGTGTGCGGGCACCTGCCGCTGGCGCTGCGCATCGCGGGCGCCAACCTCGCCGTGCGCCCGCAGGTCAGCATCGCCGACTACACCCGCGAGCTGCGCGACCGGGGCAGGCTCGCCGGGCTGGCGGTGCCCGGCGACCAGTCCGCGGCCGTGCGCGCGGCCTTCGACCTGTCCTACGCCAAGCTCGCCCCCGCCGCCCGCAGGCTCTTCCGGCTGCTCGGCCTGGCCCCCGGCGCCGAGGTCGACGCCCCGGCGACCGCCGCGCTGGGCGGGCTGGCCGTGCCCGAGGCCGCCCGGCTGCTGCGCGTGCTGCACAGCGGCAACCTCATCCGCGAGACCGCGCCCGGCCGCTACGCCCTGCACGACCTGCTGCGCGACTACGCCAGGGCCCGCGCCGCTGATGAGGACGACGACCACCGGGGCGCCCTGGTGGGGCTGTTCGACCACTACCTGGCCGAGGTGGAGGCGCACAGCGCCGTGCTCTGGCAGGTCGGCGCCCCGCGCCGGACCGGCACCGAGGACACCGCGCTGGCCTGGCTGGACCTGGAGCTGGGCACCCTGGTGGCCGCGGCCACCGAGGCCGCCGGGCTGGGCCTGCCGCGGTACGCCTGGCGCTTCGCCGAGGCGCTGCGCCCGTTCTTCTTCAACCGCGGCCACGGCGCCGACGGGCTGGCGGTGGCCCGCGCCGCGCTGGCCGCCGCCCGCGCCTGCGGCGACGTCGACGCCGAGGCCTCGGTGCACGACCTGCTCGGGGTCATCCACTGCAACCTCAGCGACTACGCCGCCGCCACCGAGCACCACGGCTGGGCGCTGGAGCTGAGCCAGGGCACCGGCAACCGGGTGGTGGAGGCCGCCGCGCTGCACAACCTGGGCCGCGCCCACTCCCAGCTCGGCCAACCCGCCCAGGCCTCGGCGTACTACGAGCGGTCGCTGCGCCTGCACCGCGACATCGGCAACCGCTTCGGCGAGGCGGGCGCCCTGCACTACCTGGGCGTGGCCGCGCTGTCGCTGGGCAACCCGGAGGAGGCGGTGGCCCGGCACACCGAGGCGCTGGAGCTCAGCGCCCGCATCGGCCACCGGCACGTGCAGGCCGCCGCGTCGCAGGGCCTGGGCCTGGCGCACTGGGCCATGGGCGACCTGCCGCTGGCCACCCGCCGCTACCGGCACGCCCTGTCGGTGTGCCGCCGCTACGGCTACCGCCACGGCGAGGTCAGCATGCTGGTGTGCCTGGCCGAGACCGGCTGCGACGCGGGCGACTACCCGGCCGCCACCGCCCAGGTCCGGCACGCCATGGAGGCCAACCGCGACCTGGGCGAGCGCCGCCACGAGGTCAGCTGCCTGGACATCCTGGGCACCATCGCCCAGCGCACCGGCGAGTGGTCGGCCGCCGCCGAGCACTACGCCCGCGCCCTGGACCTGGCCAGGGAGATCCGCTTCGGCTACGGCGAGGCCTCGGTGCGCATGGGCCAGTGCTCCCTGGCCCGCCGCACCGGCGACCCCGGCGCCGCCATCGACCACGGCCTCGGCGCCCTGACCCTGATGCGCGCCTCCGGCATGCGCCTGCTGGAGGCCAGGGCGCTGACCGAACTCGCCCACGCCCACCTCGACGCCGCCGACCCCGACACCGCCGCCGACCACGTCGAACGCGCCATCACCACCGCCCACCGCACCGGCCAACGCCTCACCGAGGCCCGCGCCCGCCACGTCCGGGCCCTGCTCCACCAACGCGCGGGCAACCGCCCCGCCGCCGTCCTCGACTGGCGCGCCGCCCTCCCCGTCTTCACCGCCCTGGCCGTCCCCGAGGCCGACCACGTCCAAGCCCTCCTGGCCGCCTTCACCGCAACCTGATCCCCCAACACACCCACACCTCCCCGCCCCACCCACCCAGCCAGCCCCTCCCGCTTTTCGCACAAGGCACCCCCCGCTGAACCGGCGGCCCGGCTACGCAGATGCTCGATGGGGTGGTTGTGCTTGGTCGGGGGAGGCGATCATGTGCTACCGAACGGGACGGGCGGGCGTCTTTTCAGCCCGCCTTTTCCCCGCCCGCAGCGCATGATCGCCGGAGGGGCCCCGACCAAGCGCAACCACCGCATCGAGCCGCCCCCCGAATCCCGAAAAGATCGGGCGAAGCCCGATGCCCGACCGAAGCTCGATACCCCCCCCGCATCCCCGCACGTCACTCCCACCACCCCACCGACCACGGCACCACCACGACCGCCCGGCGAACAGCGAGTGACCAGTCCGCGTGTTCCCCGGGGCCGAACGCGCCCCCCTGCGCTCAGCGCACGCCGCGCACCGCTCAGCGCGGTCGGGCTGCCCGCCACCGCCCCCGCGCTGACACTGGGGCCGAGCCGGTGGCGGTCGTCGAGGACCGCCGCCGCGGCGGGTGGGCCGCCGCGGGTTCGGGGCCGGTGGTGGGGAGCGCGTGCGATGGACGAGCAGCAGCAAGACCCGCGGGGCGCCGGTCCGGCGCGGCGGCCCGATGTGCTGGGCCTCACCGTCCCCGACCTGGGCGTCGCCGGGTTCGACCCGCCCGAGGACCGCGGGTACGGGATGGACGGCAAGGCCGTGGTCGTCACCGGCGCGGGCCGGGGGTTGGGCGCCGCGTTCGCCGAGGACCTGGCGGGCGCGGGCGCCGCGGTGGTGGTCAACGACGTCGACCGGGACGCCGCCGAGCGGGTGGCCGCCGGGATCCGGGCGGCGGGCGGGGCCGCGGTGGTCAGCGGGCACACCGTGGCCGACGCGGAGCAGGCCGTGGAGATCGTGGAGCTGTGCGCCCGCGAGTTCGGCGCCGTCGACGGGCTGGTCAACAACGCCGGGCTGAACTACGAGGCGCTGCCGTGGGAGGACGACCCGCGGCGGGTGCGGGAGCTGGTGGAGGTGAACGTGCTCGGGGTGCTCTACACCGGGCTGGCCGCCATCCGGCGGATGCGCGCGGCGGGGCGGGGCGCGATCGTCAACATCTCCTCCGGCGCGCACCTGGGCCAGCGCACGCTGGGCGCGTACGCGGCGAGCAAGGGCGCTGTGGCGTCGCTGACCGCGTCGTGGGCGCTGGACCTGGAGGAGTGCGGCATCCGCGTCAACGCGGTGTGCCCGCGCGCCTACACCAGGATGGTGTGGACCTCCGAGCGCGCGATGCGGACCACCGGCCCGGACAGCACCCCGGAGCTGATCGCGCCGCTGGTGCGGTTCCTGCTCGGCGACCGGTCGGCGGGCATCACCGGCCAGGTGGTGCGGTGCACCGGCACCGAGCTGCACGTGGTCGGCCAGCCGCACCTCAAGGCACCCGTCCTGCGCCGCGACGAGTGGGACGTCGAGAGCGTCGACCGGGCGTTCACCGAGGTGCTCGGCGGGCACCTGGAGCCCTACGGCCTGGAGAAGCGCCTGCCGCCCCGGCTGCGCAAGTGGCTCACCCCCGCCTAGGGGTCGACCACCGGGCAAAGTCGTTGATTGTTAAACAGTGATGGCGGGACACGTATCCTTCCCCTTGAGAACACCGCTCCCGGGGGAAGGAGGTCGCCGCCGTGGCCTGGTCCGGACGCGGTCGCCCCACGCCCTCCCGGGGCTTCACCAGTCGCGAGAACGCATCGGTCTCTCCTGTCGGTCGGTCCGGCGTGGTGTCTGCGGGCGGCGCGGCACCCGCACGCGGGGTCACCAGTCGCGGCTCATCGGGTCCACCTCCCGGGGGTTCCACACCGGACAGAACGCTGCTGAGTGGTACCGGTCACGGGTCGACGGGGTCCAGTGACCCAGTTGTAACCCGAGGGGGTGATACCGCGACCAGTGTGGCGCACGCGGGCCCGCGTCCCGGACTCCGGTCGCTGCCCCGGCCCGCCGTCGCCTACATCCTGGTGTTCGAGCTGGTCGCGCTCGGGGCGACCACCCTGGCCCTGCTCGGCGACCGCGCGGCCAGCGCGACCGAGTGGCGGCGCTTCGGCGCGCTGGTCGTGGCGGGTGCGGCGCACCTGTGGCTGTCCCGGCGCACCGAGGAGGCGCGCCGGGACTCGCGCACCGGCCCGCACGTGGACACCTCGGTGGTGTGGATCCTGCCCGCGATGGTGCTGCTGCCCGCGTGGATGGCGGTGCTGTCGCTGCTGCTGCTGCGCGTCCAGCTCTACCCGGTGGCCCGCCGCCCGCTCTACCGGTTCACCTTCGGCACCGCGGGCATCCTGCTCGCCGCGCTGGCCGCCTTGGCGCTGGTGCGGGTCACCGACCTGGACGTGCTGCGCCGGTTCTCGCTGGTGGAGCTGCTGGTGCTGGTGGCGGCGGCGGTCGTGTACTTCGTGCTCAACCTCGCCTCGATCGCCGGGGTGATCGCCCTGTCGACCCCCAAGCCCACCTGGTCGCTGGTGGCGGGCAGCCGCCGCGACAACGGCATGGCCGCGCTCACGCTGTGCCTGGGCGTGCTGGTGGCGCTGGCCGTGGCGCACGCCTGGGCCGCCCCGCTGCTGGTGGTGCCGCTGCTGTGCGCCCTGGACTGGGGCGCCCTGCAGATCGAGAGCCTGCGCGGCGACTCGCGCACCGACGACAAGACCGACCTGCTCAACAGCCGCGGCTGGTACGAGCAGGTCGACCGGGAGTTCGTCCGCGCCCGCCGCCGGGGCAGCTCGGTGGCCGTCGCGGTGCTCGACCTCGACCACTTCAAGCAGGTCAACGACACCTGGGGCCACCCGGCGGGCGACGCGGTGCTGCGCGCCGTCGGCGCCGTGCTGCACCAGACCACCCGCCAGGGCGACATCGTCGGCCGCTTCGGCGGCGAGGAGTTCGTCCTGCTGCTGCCCGACACCGACGCCCACCAGGCCAGCCTGGTGGCCGAGCGGGTGCGCCGCGGGGTGGCCGAGATGCAGGTCGTGGCCACCGACAAGCGCGGCAACCCGGTCGAGATCGCCGCCCGCACCACCTCCATCGGCATCGCGGCGGCCCCCGCCCCCAGCACCACCCTGGAGTCCCTGCTCCGCCGCGCCGACGCCGCCGTCTACGACGCCAAGAGCACCGGCCGCAACCGCGTCCGGGTCGCCTCCTGAGCGGTCGACCCGGTCGGGGGCGGGGGCCCGTCGGGCAGGGGTGACCCCTGATCTCACCGGACCCGCCGGTGGCGCGTGCCGGATTGCGGGGGCGTTAACGTAAGTTGGCCGGAGTTTGTCCAGAACAGGAACCCGAGTACCCCTTCGGGGAGGGAGACTCCCGGTGGACCTCACCGTCCTGGTGCCGCTGGTCGTGGCCACGGCACTGCTGTTCGACTTCACCAACGGCTTCCACGACACCGCCAACGCCATGGCCACCTCGATCGCGACGGGGGCGCTGCGGCCGAGGGTGGCGGTGGCGCTGTCGGCCGTGCTGAACCTGGCGGGGGCGTTCCTGTCGGTCGAGGTGGCCAAGACGATCTCGGGCGGGGTGGTCGACGACGCCGCGGTCACCCCCGAGGTGGTCTTCGGCGGGCTCGTCGGCGCGATCGTGTGGAACCTGCTGACCTGGTACGTCGGGCTGCCGTCCAGCTCGTCGCACGCGCTGTTCGGCGGGCTGATCGGCGCCGCGTGGGTGGTGGCGGGCGGGTCGGCGGTGCACTTCGGCACGGTGCTGGAGAAGGTGCTGCTGCCCGCGCTCGTCGCCCCGGTGGTGGCGGGGGTCGCGGGCGGTGTGGCGACCTACCTGGCGTTCCGGATCACCCGCCGGGCCACGGCCAGCCGGACCCCGCGCGGGTTCCGGATCGGGCAGGTGGCCTCGGCGTCGCTGCTCTCGCTCGCGCACGGCACCAACGACGCGCAGAAGACGATGGGCATCATCACCCTCACCCTGATCAGCGCGGGCAGCCTGCCGCGCGGCTCCGGCCCGCCGGTGTGGGTGGTCATCGGCGCGGGGGTGGCCATCGCCGCGGGCACCTACCTGGGCGGCTGGCGGATCATCCGCACGCTGGGCTCCGGGATCACCGACATCGGCGCGCCGCAGGGCTTCGCCGCGCAGACCAGCGCCACCGCGGTGATCCTCACCTCGTCGCACATGGGGATCGCGCTGTCGACCACGCACGTGTGCTCGGGCGGCATCCTCGGCGCGGGGCTGGGCACGCCGCAGGCGGTGGTGCGCTGGGGCACGGCGGGCCGGATGGTCCTGGCGTGGCTGACCACGCTGCCCGCCGCCGGGGCCGCGGGCGCGCTAGCCGGGTCGGTGGCCTCCACCGGTGCGGTGGGCACGGTGCTGGTGGCGGTGCTCGGCGTGCTCTTCGCCGGGGGCATCTACCTGGCCTCCCGCCGCGACGCGGTGGGCGCGCACAACGTCAACGACATCCCGGTGGAGCCGCTGGCGACCTCCGGGAGCGGGGGTGAGCGGTGAACTGGGCGGAACTGGCGGAGGTCGTCGTCGCCGCGCTGGTGACCGGCGTCGGCGCGGTGGTGCTGTTCGCCCTCGGGGTGCGGGGCTGGTCCGACCACGCCGACACCCGGTCGGTGGTGGGGCTGGGCACGGCGGTGGTGAGCTTCGCGCTGTGCGCGGCGCTGGTGGGCGTGGGGATCTGGGTCATCGTGTCGAAGTGACGCGCCCGCGCAGCACCCCGTAGCAGGCCAGCGCGGCGAAGGCGGCGGAGATCGCCCCGATGCAGGCCAGCACCACCCCGGTCTGCCACTGCTTCGTCGTCGGCACCGCGGCCAGCAGGTCCAGCACGGGGACCTCGCCCACCGCCGCCATCCCGCGCAGCCCGTTGCCCAGCCCGACCACCGCGGCCGCGCCGAGCACCCAGGCGATCGGCACCAGCGGCCGCGCCGGGGGCGCCAGGTGCGCGGGGACGGGCCCGGGGTCGGTGCGCCGCAACCGCCGCAGCACCCACCAGGTGAGGAACGCGACGCCGACCGCGCTGCCGCCCATCTGGAGGAACTGGTAGATCGGCAGCCCCGGCACCACGTCGTGCTTGAGCCACCGCATCCGGAGCACGGCGAAGCCGTCGTAGTGGGTGAAGGCGTCCCACACCACGTGCGTGACCCCGCCCACCAGGATGGAGCCGAGCAGCGCGGGCGTGACCGGCGTGGGCGCCACCCGCCCGGCCACCCGCTCGCGCACCCACCGCGGCCCCAGCGCCACCAGGGCGGGCGCGGTGAACCGCTCGAACACGACCAGGAACGCCAGGGCCAGCGGCAGGTCGACCACCACGAGCCCCCACCAGCTGTGCGTGACGTCGCCGTCGAGCGGGCGCAGCGCGGCGAAGTACGACAGGTCCGGGGCCATCGACCCCACGACGAGCCCGGGCGCCACCAGCCGCGTCCGCAGCAGGGGCAGCACCGCGACCGGGTGGGCGAGGGTGAAGGGCATGGCACCGACGATCCCGCGATGTCGTGGCGGTCGCACGCAGCTCCTGTGGAGGTGTTGCGCAGATCCCACCCCGACCCCCGCTCCGGGCAAATCGGGCTCGCGCGGCGTGCGCGCGGCACGGCGGTCGGCGCGGGTGCGAGGATGCTGGGCGCACCCGTGAGGAGCGTGGATGAACGAGGACGAGGAGCTGGCGGTGCCCGCTGAGATCCACACCGTCTGCCAGTGCTGCGGCGGTGGCGGCATGGTCGCCGACCCCAAGCTCGCCGTCATCGTCGGCGAGCCCCGCCCCCTCGACAACGGGCGACCCTGCCCGCACTGCGACACGACCGGCCAGTTCGCGGGGATCATCCCGCCGCTGTGACCCGCGCCTGCGCTGCGCGGGGGTGCCCGCCCCGGCGACAATGCCCCCATGGTGTCGAGGCTGGTGCGACGGCGGCGGGCGCGCGGGGTGCTGGCCGCGGTCGGCGTCGGCGCCGTGGTCGGCGGGCTGTTCCTCGGCCCTGAGCAGGTGGTCGACGGTCGCGCGGTGCCGCGGGTCGAGGGCTGGCCGGTGGCCGGTCCCGGCGGCGGGGGCACCGCCGCGCCCGCCCCGACGGCGACCGGCGGTGGGGCGTCGTCCTCGGTCGCCCCGCCCGACCGCTGCGCGGGTGTGATCTCCGCCATGCCGCTGCGCAAGCGGCTGGCCGCGCTGTTGATCGTGGGCGTCAACCCCTCGGGGCCCGCCGCGGCGCTGGCGGCCGTGCGCACCGAGCAGGTCGGTGGCATCTTCCTCGGCGGCAACGCCACGCAGCTGCTGGTCGGCGACGCCCTGGGCCCGGTGCGCGCCGCCGCCGACCTGCCGCTGACCGTCGCCGTCGACGACGAGGGCGGCCGGGTGCAGCGCATCGACGCCCTCGACGGCGACCTCCCCAGCGCCCGCGCGATGGCCGCCACCAGCACCGACGCGCAGGTGCGGGCCCTGGCCGAGCAGCGGGGCGGCCAGTTGCGCGCGCACGGGGTGACCCTGGACTTCGCGCCGGTGGTGGACGTCAGCGACCAGCCGGACGGGGCCGTGATCGGGGACCGCTCGTTCAGCGCCGACCCCGCCACCGCCACCCGCTACGCGGGCGCCTTCGCCGCGGGCCTGCGCGACGCGGGCCTGCTCCCGGTCCTCAAGCACTTCCCCGGCCACGGCCGGGCCGACGGCGACTCCCACGCGGGCCCGGTCAGCACGCCCCCGCTGGACCAGCTCAGGACCGCCGACCTGGAGCCCTACCGCCGCCTGCCCGGCCAGGGCGAGGTGGCGGTGATGGTCGGCCACATGACCGTCCCCGGCCTCACCGACGGCGCCCCGGCCTCCCTCTCCCCGGCCACCTACCGCCTGCTGCGCACCGACCTGCGCTTCGACGGCCTCACCATCACCGACGACCTCGGCTCCATGCGCGCCGTCTCCGCCCGCTACGACCTGCCCGAGGCCGTCCTCGCCGCCCTCAAGTCCGGCGCCGACACCCCCTTCTGGTCCTCCGGCACCCGCCTCACCCCCGTCCTCGACCGCCTCGTCTCCGCCGCCACCACCGGCGAACTCCCCCCGGACCGCATCACCGACGCCCTCCGCCGCGTCCTGCGCGCCAAGTCCGCCTGCTGACCGGCCGACTCCACTGTGGAGGACTCCGGGTGCCCGGAAAAGCGAAGAAGCCCGGTCCGTGTGGACCGGGCTTCTTCGGTGGTGCGCCGCCAGGGACTCGAACCCCGAACCCGCTGGTTAAGAGCCAGCTGCTCTGCCAGTTGAGCTAGCGGCGCTCATCGGGAGGCTTTCCCCGCTGACAGGGAAAAAGTTAGCACAGGCCCCTCGGAGGCCTGAAATCGGGGGGGGTCCCCTGTCCGGATTCGACGGTGTCGCCCCCTTCTGGCGGGGCGTCAGGCACACTGGGACCACCGGGTCGGGTGACGGATGAACGGGTGGTGCCGGATGGTTCGGGGACGGTGGGGGCGGGCCGCGGTGGCCTGCGCGGCGCTCGTGTCGTTGGCGGCGTGCACCGCGGAGGGGGCGACCGCCGTGGGCGGCCAGCCGGGCTCGACCTCGGCACCCGCCACCTCGACGACCCCCGTCACACCGCTGTCGCTGGCCGTGAGCCCGGCGAACACCGCGGCCGACGTGGCCCCGGGGGAGCCGGTGACGATCTCCGCGGCAGGCGGGAAGATCACCCAGGCGGGGGTCACCGGGGAGGACGGCCGGGTGGTGGCCGGTGCGCTGTCGGCCGACGGGGCGACCTGGGCGACGACCGAGGGCCTGGGGTACGGCAAGACCTACACCGCGACCGCCACCGCCCTCGACGCCGCGGGGAAGTCCACCACCGCCACGTCGACCTTCACCACGGTGACGCCGCGGCGGCAGACCGCGCTGTCGATGAACCCGCTCGACGGGCAGGTGGTCGGGGTGGGCCAGGTGTTCGCCTTCTACTTCGACACCGCCATCGCCGACAAGGCCGCCGCCGAGAAGGCCATCAAGGTCGTGACCACGCCGAACGCGGTCGAGGGCGCGTTCCACTGGTTCAGCGACAAGGAGGTGCACTGGCGGCCGAAGGAGTACCTGCCCGCGCACAGCACCGTGACGATCAGCGCCGCGATCTACGGTAAGCCGCTGGGCAACGGCGTCTACGGCCGCGCGGACCGCAACGCCACGATCACCGTGGGCGACTCGGTGGTCGCGGTGGCCGACGGCGCCACCCACCAGATGACGGTGACGGTGAACGGGGTGCTGGCCCGCACCATCCCGATCTCCATGGGCAAGAAGGCGCACGAGACGCCCGCGGGCACCTACACCGTGATGAGCGAGCACCGCGACTACACCATGGACTCGTCGACCTACGGCGTCCCAGCGGACTCTGCCGCGGGGTACCGGACGAAGGTGGAGGTCGCGAGCCGCATGTCCAACAGCGGCATCTTCTACCACTCGGCGCCGTGGTCGGTGCGCGACCAGGGTGCCCGCAACGTCAGCCACGGCTGCATCAACATGACGACCGAGGCCGCGAACTGGCTCCAGTCGATCTCGAACAAGGGTGACGTGATCGTCGTGCAGAACTCCGGCGGTCCGGTGCTGGAGGCCTGGGACGGCCTGAGCGACTGGCAGATCCCGTGGGAGACCTACAAGCAGGGTGGCAAGAGGGGCTGACCCGCCCGCGCCGGGGTGGGGCAGGATGGGTGGATGCGCGAGGTTCGTGAGGTGGAGATCCGGGACGGGATGATCCGGCTGGGCCAGCTGCTCAAGCTGGCGGGTGTGGCCGAGGACGGCGCGCACGCCAAGGACCTGCTCGAAGCGGGCGAGGTCGCCGTCAACGGCGAGGTCGAGCACCGCCGCGGCAGGCAGATCCACCCCGGCGACACCATCCAAGCCGCCACCACCCACCTCAAAGTAACCACCCCCACCCCCTAACCCCCTCCCCTCACCTCTCCCTCTCCCTCTCTCTCAGCTCAATCCACCCCCAGCTCATCCCTCCCCCCGGCTCGCCTTCCCCGCAATGCGGCCGCCAGGCCGCGAGCCGCCCTCCGATGCGGCCGCCAGGCCGCGAGCCCACCCCACCCCCCGCGTCAGGAACCCGCCGCACCGTGGGGGTCCGGGGGGTCGCCCCCCGGGAATGCGAAAGGCCGACCACGTCCGCGCGTTCTGCGGACATGGTCGGCCTTCGGCCGGGTGAGTGACGGGACTTGAACCCGCGACTTCCTGGACCACAACCAGGTGCTCTACCAGCTGAGCTACACCCACCATCGGTCGCCATCGCTGGCGACCTGGGACAGCATAGCGTGCCCCGTCAGGCCTTCGACACCGGGTTAGGCATCCGCGGTGAGCACGGCTTCGGCGACCGCGCGGGCTTCCTCGGTGGAGGGGCCGGGTTGGGGGACGAAGGCGGTGCCGCGGTAGTAGCGCAGCTCGCGGATGGACTCCTTGATGTCGGCGAGGGCGCGGTGGGCGAGGCCCTTGTCCGGCTGCGCGTAGTAGATGCGCGGGTACCAGCGCCTGCACAGCTCCTTGATGGAGGAGACGTCGACCATGCGGTAGTGCAGGTGGGCGTCGAGCTCGGGCATGTCGCGGGTGATGAAGCCGCGGTCGGTGGCGATGGAGTTGCCGCACAGGGGGGCGGTGCGCTCGTCGGGCACCCACTGCCGGACGTAGTCGAGCACCTGCCGCTGGGCCTCGGCGAGGGTGAGCGCGGAGGCGCGCACCTCGTCGGTGAGCCCGGAGCGGGCGTGCATGTCGCGCACCACCTCGGGCATCCCGGCCAGGGTCTCGTCGTCGGTGTGGATCACCAGGTCCACCCCGTCCCCGAGGACGTTGAGCTCGGAGTCGGTGACCAGGGCAGCGATCTCGATGAGGGCGTCCTTGCCCAGGTCGAGGCCGGTCATCTCGCAGTCGATCCACACCAGTCGGTCCGTCACGGGTGGCAGCTTAGCCGGGTGCCCGCGGCGCGCCGGTGGCGCGACGGGCCGTGTCGGCTGCGTCCGGATGGCCCAGTGCGTGTGGCGGCGGGCCTGGCTTTGGATCACCCTGGTGGCATGGGCAAGGACGTGGAGCCGACGGAGTTCACCCGCGCGGACCGCCAGCGGTTCCGGCAGAAGGTGCGCCGGTGCCTGGACGTGTTCGCGCAGATGCTGGCCGAGTCGCGGTTCGAGGCCGACCGGCCGATGGCGGGCCTGGAGATCGAGCTGAACCTGGTCGACGACCAGGGTGACCCGAGCATGCGCAACGCCGAGGTGCTGGCGGCGATCTCCGACCCGGCGTTCCAGACCGAGCTGGGCCAGTTCAACATCGAGATCAACCTGCCGCCGCAGCGGCTGGGCCCGGCGGGGTTGGCCGCGTTCGAGGAGCTGGTGCGCGACGACCTCAACGAGGCCGAGCAGAAGGCGGCCCGGCTGGGCGCGCACATCCTCATGGTGGGCATCCTGCCGACGCTCCAGCGCAAGCACATCACCCTCGACGTGCTGAGCGCGAACCCCCGCTACAAGCTGCTCAACGAGCAGGTGTTCGCCGCGCGCGGCGAGGACCTGGAGATCAACATCGGTGGTCCGGAGCGGCTGGTGGCGCACGCGGACTCGATCGCCCCGGAGAGCGCCTGCACGAGCGTGCAGTACCACCTGCAGGTGGCCCCGGAGGACTTCGCGCGGTACTGGAACGCCAGCCAGGTGGTCGCGGGCATCCAGCTGGCGCTGGGCGCCAACGCCCCTTACCTGTTCGGCAAGCAGCTGTGGGCCGAGACCAGGATCGCGCTGTTCGAGCAGGCCACCGACACCCGGCCGGACGAGCTCAAGGCCCAGGGGGTGCGGCCGAGGGTGTGGTTCGGCGACCGGTGGATCACCTCCATCTTCGACCTGTTCGAGGAGAACGCCCAGTACTACTCCGCGCTGCTGCCGCTGACCGACGACGAGGACCCGGCCGAGGTGCTGGCCAGGGGCGACACGCCGGAGCTGCACGAGCTGCGGCTGCACAACGGCACGATCTACCGGTGGAACCGGCCGATCTACGACGTGGTGCACGGCCGCCCGCACCTGCGGGTGGAGAACCGGGTGCTGCCCGCGGGCCCGTCGGTGGTCGACACGATGGCCAACGGGGCGCTCTACTTCGGCCTGGTGCGGGCGCTGGCCGACGCTGACCGGCCACTGTGGACGCAGATGAGCTTCGCCGCCGCCGAGGACAACTTCCACGCCGCGGCGCGCAACGGCATCGATGCCCGGGTGTACTGGCCGGGGGTCGGGGAGGTGCCCGCGACGGAGCTGGTGCTGCGCAGGCTGCTGCCGCTGGCGCACCAGGGGTTGGACGCGTGGGGGGTGGACCCGGCCGACCGCGACCGGCTGCTCGGGATCATCGAGCAGCGCTGCGTCACCGGCCGAAACGGGGCGTCGTGGCAGGTCGAGACGGTGCAGGGGTTGGAGTCCAGCACGTCGATGAGCCGGGAGCAGGCGCTGCGGGAGATGGTGCGCCGCTACGCCCACCACATGCACACCAACGAACCGGTCCACACCTGGCCCGTCGACTAGGGCGTGGTCAGCGTGCCGGTTCGAGGAACTGGCGCGCCAGGTCGGGCACGGCGGCGTCGGCGAGCGCGAGGCCCTGCGCCTCGCCGACGTCGATCACCTGGTACCCGCCGGTGCCCGCCGCCGTGGTCGCGGTGATCGTGATGACCCCGGCCCGCCGCTGGAAGAACGTGCGGGTGACCTTCCAGCCGACGATCCCGGTGCGCTGGAGGGCGACCGTGGAGCGGTCCAGCGAGCCGGAGCGCGTCACCAGGTGGGTGGGCGTCAGCGCGTGACCCAGCCCGCGGTAGCGGTCGTGGCCGAGCAGCGCGGACAGCGGGATGAGGGCCGTGGCGACCCACCCGAGCCACAGCGGCCACCCGAGCTGCGGTGTCACGAACAGCAGCACCGCCGCCAGCGCGGCGGTCGGCACCACCGCGCGCACCAGCCGCCGGTACAGGGCGCGCCGGGGGTGCGGGGTGAGTTCCGCGTCCACATCGGACTTCAACACCGCCTCGGCCACCCGCAGCGCCTCGGCCCGCGGGGCGGGCGGGAGCAGCAGGGCGCTGCCCGGCTTGTGGTCCAGACCCGTCGTCACGGCGGACAACCGGGCGCCCCGGCCCCACCTCAGCAGCAGCGGCTCGTGCAGGTTGACCCCGCGCAGCCGCTGCTCCTCGATGGACACCGACCGCGTCGTCAGCAGCCCGCGCTGGGCCCGGACGGTGGCGTCGGCCTGCCGCGAGAGCCGGAAGTCGTGGTACTGCACCAGGTACGCCAGCAGCGAGGCGAGCGCGGAGAGGACCACCACGACGGCGGCCGAGGTCAAAAGCGTCGTCGCCACCCCGGAGCCCACGACCCACCGGTAGACCGTGCTGAGCACCCCGACCTCGGAGATGTCCAGCGCCAGCTCGTTGGCCAGGTTCATCGCGAACCCGACCGCCACGCCGATGCTGACCAGCCCGGACAGCGACAGCGGCGCGAACCGGTACCACCGGCGGTCGAAGCCCGCGATGGTCTCCCCGGTGCCGGGCGCCTCCACGGCCCCCGGGACCGGGTCCCCCGGGGTGCGGCGCAGGAGCACCTGCCGCAGGCGGTCGGCCTCGACGGCGGTGACGGCGTCGAGCTCCACCCCCTCGGAGTCCCTGCTGGCGCGCTGCCCGGTGCCGACCTTCACCGCGGCGAGGCCGAACAGCCGGTGGCCCAGCTTCGCGGTCAGGTCGACGGTGCGGATGCGGTCGCGCGGGATGGCCAGCCGCTTGCGGACCAGCAGGCCGGTGTGCAGCTCCACCTGGGCGGCGGTGATGCGGTACTGGGTGGTGAGCCAGGTCAGCAGGCCCCAGAGCACCACGACGGCGACGGTGCCCGCGCCGATCCACATCCGCACCGCGTCGCCGTCGCCGAGGAACACCAGGGCCACCAGCGGCGGGAGCAGCCCGACCAGCTCGTTGAGCGGCTTGACCACGATCATCCTCGGGTCGAGCCTGCCCCACTCCGGCGCCGGGGCGGCGACCTCGGGGGCGGCCGGGAACGAGCCGGTCACGTCGCGTCCCCGCGGGTGGCCTGGGTCGTGCTGGTCAGCTCGTCGACCAGGCGCGCGGCGGTGGCCTCGTCGAGGCCCTCGATGCTCACCGGGCCCTGCGCGGACGCCGTGGTCACCGTCACCGTCGCCAGCCCGAACAGCCGCTGCAACGGGCCGCGCTCGGTGTCGACGGTCTGGACGCGCGAGACCGGGGCGATGCGCCAGTCCTGGGTGAACCAGCCGCTGCGGGTGAACACGGCGTCGCCGGTGGTCTCCCAGCGGTGCACCCGGTAGCGCCAGCGGGGCATGACGACCACGTGCGCGGCGCCGAGCACCGCGGTGGCCAGGGCGGTCAGCCGCAGCCAGTCGGGCACCGCGAACCCCAGCAGGCCCGGTGCGGCCTGCCCCAGCACGAGCACCGCCCACACCAGCCCGGCCCGCACCGCCCAGTGCGCCACCGCGCGCCTGCTCACCAGGTTGGCGGGCGCGCGCAGCCGCAGCCCCGCCCCGCCGAGGTCGTCGCTCACGTGGCCCAGTCTGCCCGCCGGGCCGTCACCCCGCGTCACCCCCGGGTGGTACGGGTGGGCAATCGTCCACCAGCTGTCGGGGCAGCGCGGAAAAGTCCGCTTTTCCGTGACCCCGCCGCGTCACGTCTCGTTACGGATCGAGTCATGTCGGTGACGGTCGGGGATGTGCGGGACGCACAGGAGGGGCGGTACCGGGTGAGCCAACGCGAGTGGAGCGTGAGCTGTCGCGATCTGGCCGGGCGCAAGCGGCAGGTGTCCGTCTTCGTCCGGGCGGGGCGGGTGGTGCTGGTGGCCCCGCCGGGGGAGACCGCGATCTTCAGCCCGCTGGACGTGGGCAGGCTGCGCGCGGCGCTGCGCGACGCGGTGGTCGACGCCTCGGTCGAGCGGCCGGACTGAGCCACCGGGCTTGACGCACGAGTAGATACTGTCAGAATCCGTGTCGAGGAGGCACGGCATGGCTACCTACTTCATCACCGGCGCGACGGGGTTCCTCGGCCGCAACCTGGTCGGCAGGCTGCTCGCGCGCCCGGACTGCGAGCGGGTGTTCGCCCTGGTCCGCCCGGAGTCGACGGCCCGGTTCGAGGCGCTGGCGAGCGGTTGGCCGCACCCCGAGCGGGTCACCGCGGTCCCCGGCGACCTCACCGAGCCCGGCCTGGGCGTGGCACCGGACGCGCTGCCCGGGCCCGTCGACCACGTGGTGCACCTGGCCGCGGTGTACGACTTCACCGCCCCCGCCGAGGTCAACGAGGCCACCAACACCACCGGCACCCGGCGGGTCATCGAGTTCGCCGCCGCCAACCGCGCCCGCCTGCTGCACCACGTCTCGTCGATCGCCGTCGCGGGTGACCACCGCGGCCGCTTCGCCGAGACCGACTTCGACCTCGGCCAGCGCCACCACAGCCCCTACCACGCCACCAAGTTCGCCGCGGAGGAGTTGGTGCGCGAGCAGGGCGAGGTGCCGTACCGGGTCTACCGCCCGGCCGCCGTGGTGGGCGACTCCCGCACCGGCGAGATGGACAAGGTCGACGGCCCCTACTACTTCCTGCCCGCGCTGGTGCGCCTGGCCAGGCTGCCCCGCGCCCTCCCGCTCGTGCTGCCCGACCTCGGCGCCACCAACCTCGTGCCGGTCGACTACGTCGTCGACGCCATGGCGCACCTGATGCACCGCGACGCCCCGTCGGGCACCACCCACCACCTCACCGCCCCCGGCCGCCAGCCCGTCACCGAGGTCTACAACGCGCTGGCCGACGCCGTGGGCGCGCCGCGCGTCGCGGTGACGCTGCCCGTGCGCCTGCCCGCGGTGCGCGCGGTCCCCGCGCCCGCCGCGGCGCTGCTGGCCGAGCTGGGCATCCCGGCCGAGGTGCTGCCGCACCTGGACATCCCCACCGAGTTCGACACCCGCGCCACCGAGGCCGCCCTCGCGGGCTCCGGCGTCCGGCTGCGCCCGTTCGCCGAGTACGCCGGAGCCCTGGTGCGGTACTGGGCCGAGCACCTCGACCCCGACCGCGCCTGGGTGTCCCCGGGTTCCCTGCGCGGCAGGCGCGTGGTGGTCACCGGCGCGTCCTCGGGCATCGGCCGCGCCACCGCGCTCGCCGCCGCCGCCCGGGGCGCGCACGTGCTGCTGGTGGCCCGCAGGCAGGACGAGCTGGAGCTGGTGCGCGCGGAGATCACCGCCGCGGGCGGCAGCGCCTCGACCCACCCGTGCGACCTCACCGACGGCGACGCCGTCGACGCCCTGGTCAAGGAGCTGGGCGAGGTCGACGTCCTGGTCAACAACGCCGGGCGCTCGATCCGCCGGTCGGTCCACCTGGCCGTGGACCGGCTGCACGACTACGAGCGCACGATGTCGCTGAACTACTTCGCCCCGCTGCGCCTCACCCTCGGCCTGCTGCCCGGGATGCGGGCCCGCGGCTTCGGGCGCGTGGTGAACGTGACCACCATGGGCTTGCAGTCCGACACCCCCCGGTTCTCGGCCTACCTGGCGTCCAAGGCCGCGCTGGAGGCCTTCGGCCGCTCGGCGGGCCGCGAGCTGGTCGGCGACGGCGTCACCGTCACCTCGGTGCGGATGCCGCTGGTGCGCACCCCGATGATCGGCCCCACCTCCCTCTACAGCGGCCTGCCCGCCGCCAGCCCCGACCGGGCCGCCCGCATGGTGCTGCGCGCGATGACCGCGGGCCCGGACGTGGTGCAGCGCCCCGAGGGCCTGGCCGTCGAGCTGCTACGCGTCTTCGCCCCGGACCTGGCCAGGCAGGTGCTCGGGCTCGCGTACCGACTCTCCCCGGAATCGGCCCCGGAAGCCCGGCGCCGGGCCGAGCACCCGCTGCGGGTCCTGCTCTCCGCCGTCGTCCGGCCCGCCTGGCGCGCCCTGCGCTAGGCCCCGGCCGACGGGGGTGAGCGCCCCCAGCGGGATCTCGATCTCCTGCGTGGGCGCCTCGCGGAAGGCCACGTACCGGCCGGGCCTGCGCCGGGTCGGCCGGATGAGCGCGAACGCGGCCACCCCGCCCAGCGACAGGGCGAAGATCACCACGCCCATCGCCACCGCGCTGCCCTGCCCGCCCGCCCCGCCCTCGCCGCGCCCGCCCAGGCCGACCAGCGGCGCCGCCAGCCCGCCGACGACGAACTGGAGCACCCCCAGCAGCGCCGCCGCCGACCCCGCCCGCCTGCCGTGGTCGGCCAGGGCCAGCGCGGTGGAGTTCGGCGTCACCATGCCGACGCTGGCCACCACCACGAACAGCCCCGGCAGCAGCGCCGCCAGCCCCAGCTCGCCCAGCACGGCCGCCAGCACCAGCGCCGCGCCCACCGCGGAGCTGAGCAGCCCGCCGGTCAGCAACCTGCGCGGGTCGAACCGGCGCAGCAGCAACCCGTTGAGCTGGCTCACCAGCACGATGCCCAGCGCGTTCAGGCTGAACACCGCGCTGTACTCCTGCGGGCTGAGCCCGTGCACCTCCTGCAGCACGAACGACGACCCGGAGATGTAGGCGAACATCGCCCCGAGGGTGAACCCGGCGGCCAGCGCGTAGGCGGTGAAGGTGCGGTCGGTGGCGATCCGGACGTAGGTGCGCAGCACCTGCCGCAGGTCCGGCGGCCGCCTGCGCTCGGCGGGCAGCGTCTCCGGCAGCCCCAGCGCGGAGACCACCAGCAGCAGCACGCCGAAGCAGGCCAGCACCAGGAACACCCCCGGCCACGACGTCCAGCGCAGCACCTGCCCGCCGATCACCGGCGCCAGCATCGGGCCCAGGCCGTTGACCAGCATCAGCATCGAGAAGAACCGGGCCATCTCGGTGCCGGAGTACAGGTCGCGCACCGCCGCCCTGGCGATCACGATGCCCGCCGCCGCGCTCACCCCCTGGGCGAACCGCAGCGCCGCCAGCGCGTACACCGACGGGGCCACCGCGCACACCAGCGAGCTGACCGTGTAGAGGACCAGCCCCACCAGCAGCGGCCGCCGCCTGCCCAGCGAGTCCGACAGCGGGCCGGCCACCACCTGCCCCGCGGCCAGCCCCACCATGAACGCGGTCAGGGTCAGCTGCACCAGCGACTCCGACGTGCCCAGGGTCTGCGCCAGCTGCGGGAAGGCGGGCAGGTACATGTCGATCGACAGCGGCCCGAACGCCGACAGCCCGCCGAGGATCAGGGCGAGCCGGGGCTTCCTCGCCCCCTGCGGCGCATGCACCCGATCAGTCTATGGATCATCGCACCGCTCACCCACATCGCCTCCGCCACTCGGGGGACCCCGCTGGTCGGGCGGGCCCGGTCGGGTGAGGATGGGGGCACCGGCGCAGACGATCACCTGATCGGCGGTCGTCAGGGCGAGCCCGTCGCGGAGGGGAACCGGCACCTGCGGTGACCCGCCGCCCCGGCGCGTCGCGACCTGACCTGATCAGCGGCTTGACAGACTGTCGCCACAGGGCGGGAGGTGCCATGGCCGAGCCGATCGACGCGGTGCTGTCCGAGGCCGCGCAGCTCACCGCGGCCGGACGGCCGGAAGCCGCGATCTCGCTGCTGAAGCCGGTCCTGGTCGTGCACCCGGACAACCCGACCGCGTGGTGCCGGTTGGCCGCGGCGCTGTTCGACGCGGGCCAGCCGGAGCTGTGCCTGGACGCGGCCAAGCGCGCGATCACCCTCGGTGAGCGCTCCTGGGCCCACCGCCTCGCCAGCCTGGCGCTCGGCGAGCTGGGCCGGTACGAGGAAGCCGCCGTCTCCGCCCGCGAGGCCGCCCGCCGCGACCCCGACGACTGGCGCGCCCACGTCGCCCTCGCCGAGGCGCACGGCCCCCGCGAACCCCTCGCCGCGCTCGCCGCCGCCCGCCGCGCGGTCGAGGTGGCCCCCGAGGAGGCCCGCCCGCACGAGGTGCTCGGCTCCGCCGCCCTGTGGGCCGAGGAGCTGCCGCTGGCCAAGCGCGCGTTCCTCGACACCCTGCGCCTCGACCCCGGCAACGACGAGGTCCGCGAGCGCCTGGCCGGGCTCGCGCACGTCCGCGCCGCCCAGGCCGACCCCGGCCCGCAGGTGCCGTTCGGCCGCGCCCAGCGCATCGCGCTGTGGCTGGTGCTGCGCCGCTGCTCGGCCTGGCTGCTGGTCGGCGGCTTCGTGCTGCTCGTCGCCGGGGCCCCGCGCCCGTCCCCGCTGCTGGTGTGGTTCGGCCTGGCCCTGCTGCTGGCCGTGGGCGGCCTCGGCGTCCACGGGTTCCTGGGCCTGCCCCGGGTCTCCCGGCTCCCGCTGCCCCAGCTGTGGGCGCGGATGCCGCTGTTCTGCGTGGGCGCGGGCCTGCTGGGGGTGGGCGCGCTGTCCCTCGTGGCGTGGGTGCTGGGCCTGGCGTTCGGGGCCAGGGACGTCGTGCTGCTCTGGCCCGGCCTGGCCGCCGCCGTGCTCGCGCTGGGTGCCTGCTGGGCGGGCCTGGCGCGCATGCGCATGCGCTGACTGGTGAATGTGGACAGTCGGTCGAGGAGTGCGGTCAGGTGCGTTGTCATGACCGCAGTTCTATCAGGGATGCCCGACATTCTCCGGAATCCGTCCACAGGGGCCGTCTGTCCACAGGGGCCTGAGTTGTCCCCAGGTTCGCGCCGCGTCTTCTGCGGCCAGCGCGGTCGCGGGTAGCGTGAAGAACAGGGGTCCCCCTGGCCGGGGTACCCGGGCGGGAGCCTGCGGCGGCGCGAGGTGGGGCGGCCGCGTGACTGGTCGGTGGCGTTGGGCGCAGAGTGGGGCGGCGGCGTCGAGTGGGTGTGGCGTTGGGTGAGCCGTGGAGTGGGGCGTCGGGTGGGCGGTGGCGTTGGTGAGCTGTGGCGCCGAGTGGGGGTGCGATGTGGGGTGGGGCTGGGTCGGAGGGGGAGGGGTTATTTGGCGTCGGCGTAGCTGGTGACGGTGGTGGCGTGGAGGGGGAACTGGACGGGGGTGCCGGCGAAGACGAGGTGGGAGGCTTCCTCGGCGGCGGCGGTGATCTCGGTGGCCACGTGCGGGGCGAGGTCGGTGGGGCAGTGGACGATGACCTCGTCGTGCTGGAAGAAGACGATCTGGGCGGGGTGGGGGAGCAGGCGGCGGCGGAGGGCGGCCAGGGTGGTCAGGGCCCAGTCGGCGGCGGAGGCCTGGACGACGAAGTTGCGGGTGAACCGGCCCCACTCGCGGGCGGCCTGGCGGGCCCGGCGCTCCACCCGCTCGTCGCCCTCGGCGGAGACGCGCTCGTGCCAGGCCTCGCTCGGCGGGGGGCTGGTGCGGCCCAGGCGGGAGCGCACGACGCGGCCCGCCTCGCCCGCCCTGGCGGCCTGCTCGACGTACTCGACGGCGACGGGGAAGCGCTTGCGCAGCACCGCGAGCAGCGCGCCTGCCTCCCCGGCCGTGCCGCCGTACATGGCCGAGAGCATGGCGACCTTGGCGCGGTCGCGGTCGCCGCCGAAGGCGTCGGCGGCCAGGCCCGCGTACAGGTCGGTGCCCGCGGCGACCTCGGCGAAGCGGCGGTCGCCCGACAGCGCGCCGAGGACCCGGGGTTCGAGCTGGGAGGCGTCCGCGACCACCAGCGACCAGCCGGGGTCGGCGCGGACCGCCGTGCGCAGCACCTTCGGCAGTTGCAGCGCGGCCCCGCCCCGCGTCGCCCACCGCCCGGACACCACCCCGCCGACGACGTAGTCCGGGCGGAAGCGGCCGCCGTCGACCCAGCTGTCCAGCCACGACCACCCGTGCGCCACCCAGATCCTGGCCAGCTCCTTGTACTCCAGCAGCGGCGCGACCGCGGGGTGGTCGACCCGCTTGAGCACCCACGCCCGTGCCGACTCGACCTCGATGCCCTCGCGGGCGAACGCCTTGACGATGCTCGGCGGGTGGTCGGGGTTGACCGGCTTGCCCCGGAACGCCGCCGAGATCGCGCTCGCCAGCACCGCCAGCTTCGCGGGCCGGGCGCCGGGGGCCGGGCGCGGGCCGAGCATCGAGGTGAGCAGGTCGGTGTGCACGTCGGCGTGCCAGGGCAGCCCGAAGTGCGTCATCTCCGCGGCGGCCAGCCCCCCGGCGGACTCGGCGGCCACCAGCAGCCGCAGCAGGTCCGGCCGCGCGGCGGCGGCGATGCGCGCCTCCTGGTCGGCCAGCACCGCCGCGACCCGCTCGACCGGGACGGCCCTGCGCTCGGCCTCGAACAGCACGGGCTGGTCGCCGCGCGCGGTGGGCCTGGGGTCCTCCGGCTCGGCCTGCCCGCGCGCCCGCGCCCACGCCGCCTCGACGTTGCGCGGGCGGCCCGGCCGCTCCTCGAAGGCCAGCAGGATGCCCTCGGTGAGGGTCAGGTCGTGGCAGCGGGCCACCCGCACCCCCGCCCGCAGCAGCGCCGGGTACACCTCCTCCACCGACGGCACCACCCACCGGGGCGCGGACTCCCGCTCCACCCGCCGCACCCACGCCACCAAGTCCGGGACGTCCACCGCCGCCCCGTCCACCACGGCCCGCGCCGCACCGGAAGGCCCAGGAACCAGCACGACCCGCACACCGGCATTGTGCCCCCGCCCCACGACAGGAACGGGCCCGCTCGGCGGGGGGCTTGCGCGCGCACGACAAGAACGATCCGGGCGAAGCGGGGGGAAATGAGTAGTACGTACCGGCGGTAGGTCCGCTGGTTGACGGCTCGCCAGGGGGTGCGGCACCGTGTTACCGAAGGGTAACCCCAGGAGGCGTCGGTGACCGAGTACCTGACTCGTGTGCGTGATCTCGCTGCCATGGTCCCCACTGCGGTGCGCAGTGTGGACGTGATGCGCAAGGCCGGGCTGGTGCCGCTGACCCGACCCGACCACGTGCTCAAGTCGGCCATGGCGGTGCGCAAGTTCGGGCCGATCGCCGGGGCGGCGCGGGTGGCGGCCACCCGCGACAGCAAGGCGGTGGGCCTGGTCGACGAGCTGGGGGCGCTGACCTTCGCCCAGCTCGACAGCCGGTCCAACGCGCTGGCGCGGGCGCTGGCCGCGCACGGGGTCACCGACCGCTCCGTGGTGGCGCTGCTGGCGCGCGACCACCGGGGCGCGGTGGAGACGATGCTGGCGACCGGCAAGCTTGGCGCGCGGCTGCTGCTGATGAACACCGGCTTCGCCAAGCCGCAGCTGGTGGACGTGGCCGAGCGCGAGGGCGTCACCGTCTTCGTCGCCGACCAGGAGTTCGCCGAGCTGGTGGACGCGCTGCCCGAGCACCTGCCCCGGTTCACCGCCTGGGTCGACGACCCGCGCACCGCGGGTACCACCCTGGAGCAGCTGATCCGGGCCACCGAGGACGACCCGCTGCCCGCCCCGCGCGAGCCCGGCGGCATGGTGCTGCTGACCTCCGGCACCACCGGCACCCCCAAGGGCGCGCCGCGGCAGGTGCGCTCGCCGCTGGCCGCCGCGCAGTTCCTCGACCGCATCCCGCTGCGCGCCGGTGAGGCGACGGTGATGGGCGCGCCGCTGTTCCACGCGACCGGGCTGTCGCAGTTCATCATCACCTTCGCGCTGCACTCCGCGGTGGTGCTGCGCCGCAAGTTCGACCCGGAGGCCACGCTCAAGGCCATCGAGGACAACAAGGCGACCGCGCTGGTCGTGGTGCCCACGATGCTCCAGCGGATCATGGACCTGGGCAGCGACATCATCGACAAGTACGACACGTCCTCGCTGCGGATCGTGTTCACCGCCGGGTCCGCGCTGTCGCCGGAGCTGGGCAACCGGGCCAGCGCGGTGTTCGGCGACGTGATCCACAACCTCTACGGCTCCACCGAGGTCTCGGTCGCCACCGTGGCCACCCCCGAGGACTGGCGGGCGGCGCCGGGCACCGTGGGCAAGCCGCCGGTGGGCTGCCGCGTGGTGCTCTACGACGAGGCGGGCGAGGCCATCACCGAGCCGGGGGTGACCGGGCGGGTGTTCGCGGGCTCCGGGCTCGCCTTCGCCGGGTACACCGACGGGCGGCACAAGGAGATCATCGACGGGCTGCTGTCCACCGGGGACGTCGGGCACTGGGACCGCGAGGGCAGGCTGTTCATCGACGGCCGCGACGACGACATGATCGTCTCCGGCGGCGAGAACGTGTTCCCCGCCGAGATCGAGAACCTGCTGGTGGAGTTCCCCGGTGTGGTCGAGGCGGCCGTGCTCGGCGTCGAGGACGAGAAGTTCGGCCAGCGGCTCAAGGCCTACGTGGTGCTGGAGGAGGGGGCCAGGGCGAGCGAGGACGACCTGCGCGAGCACGTGAAGTCGAACCTGGCCCGGTTCAAGGTCCCGCGCGACGTGGTGTTCCTGGAGGAGCTGCCGCGCAACGCCACCGGCAAGCTGCTGCGCAAGCGGCTTCCCGAATTCGGCTGATCCGCATTATCAAGCCGGGGGTTGCCGACGCAACCCCCGGTCGTCGGGGATGGCGCCCGGGATGGGCGTCCCTTCGGCGGTTTCTCCGGTTTTGGTCAACGTCTTTCGCATTCATGGACGTCGTGGTCGGTTAATGACGACGAAATGGCCGCAGTTCCTCGCTCCAGGGCGATGAGCTGCGGCTTTGTCATTCCCAGGCCTTTCCCTGGCGTCTATCGGACGCATGGCCCGGCCGGTCGGCGCACAGCCACAAGGGGTAAGGCATTTGCTCCGATGGGCTCAGTAGTGGCAACTGTGAAGCGTTGCCGCGGGGGTCTGCGCACGCGTTGCATAACCATCAAGCAACGACGCGGAGAGTGACCGAAAAGCCGCTCTCCGATGTCGGAGCGTGCACTTCAGTCGGGGTAGATGGAGGGTTCATGAACACGAGTCGTGAAGGCCGCAGGGGCAGGCGCGCGGCGGGGTTGGGCGTCCTCGGTGCCGCCGCCGCCGTCGCCGCGCTCGCCGCGGTGCCCGCGCAGGCCGCCACCGGGGTCGTGCTGCACGCCGACGCCGCGGACACCGTGGCCGACAGCTACATCGTCGTCCTCAAGGACGGCGCGAAGACGCTCGGCGCGCAGCAGGTCAGCGCGCAGGCCAGCACCCTGGCCACGCGCTACGGCGGCACCGTCGGCCGCACCTACGACTCGGCGATCAACGGGTTCTCGGTGAGCATGAGCGAGGCCGAGGCCGAGAGGCTGGCCGCGGACAGCTCGGTCGCCTTCGTCCAGGCGAACCAGCGCTTCCACGTCGACGCCACCGCTTCCTGGGGCCTCGACCGCATCGACCAGGCGGACCTGCCGCTGGACGGCTCCTACTCGGCGCCCTCCGACGGCGCGGGCGTCACCGCCTACATCGTCGACACCGGCGTCAACGCCGCGCACGAGACCTTCGGCGGCCGGGTGTCCGGCGGCTTCGACGCGGTCGACAACGACGGCGACCCCGACGACGAGAACGGCCACGGCACGCACGTGGCGGGCACCGTCGGCGGCACCGAGTACGGCGTGGCCCCCGGGGTCGACATCGTCCCGGTCCGCGTCCTGGACGCGGGCGGCTCCGGCACCACCGAGGGCGTCGTCGCGGGCATCGACTGGGTGACCGAGAACCACAGCGGCCCGTCGGTGGCGAACATGAGCCTCGGCGGCGGCGCCGACGAGGCCCTCGACGCCGCGGTGGAGGGCGCCATCGACTCCGGCGTCGTGTTCGCCGTGGCCGCGGGCAACGACGGGGCGAACGCCTCCGGCTACTCCCCGGCCCGCGTCGGGCCCGCCATCACCGTCGCGGCCTCGGACGACACCGACGCCCAGGCGAGCTTCTCCAACTACGGCTCGATCGTCGACCTCTACGCCCCGGGCGTGGGCATCACCTCGTCGTGGATCGGCGGCACCACCGAGACCAACACGATCTCGGGCACCTCGATGGCGACCCCGCACGTGACCGGCGCGGCGGCGCTCTACCTGGCGCAGAACCCGGGCGCCACCCCGGCCGAGGTCGCCTCCGGCCTGACCGGGTCCGCCTCCGCCGACAAGATCACCAACGCCTCCTCGGGCACCCCGAACCTGCTGCTCCGCGTGGGCGGCTGAGCCCGGGGGAGCACGTCCCGGACCGGCTTCGGAACCCCGTCACCCCCGCGGTGGCGGGGTTCCGCCGTTCCCGCTCGGGTCCACCTCGACACCCGGTGGGCGGGCGCGCCCGATCCGGTCACGACCCTTGGCGCGCGCTCTACTAAGCGGTAGCTTAGCGGCGGTGGTCAACCGGGGTCGACAAGGAGGTTAGCCCGTGGACTTCGCGCACTCAGCCCGCGCGGCCGAGTACCTGGAACGGGTCGGGCGCTTCATGGAGACCGAGGTCGACCCGGTCGAACCGGACTACCACCGCGAGCTCGCCGCCCTGGACGACCCGTGGGTGGTGCTGCCGGTCATCGAGGAGCTCAAGGCCAAGGCCAGGGCGCAGGGGCTGTGGAACCTGTTCCTGCCCGACCCCGAGCACGGCGCCGGGCTCAGCAACGTCGAGTACGCCCCGCTGGCGGAGCTGATGGGCCGCTCGGCCATCGCCCCCGAGGTGTTCAACTGCAACGCCCCGGACACCGGCAACATGGAGGTCCTGCACCTGTTCGGCAGCGACGAGCAGAAGCGGCGGTGGCTCGACCCGCTGCTCGCCGGGGAGATCCGGTCGGCGTTCTGCATGACCGAACCCGCCGTGGCCTCCTCCGACGCGACCAACATGGAGGCCACCGCCGTCGTCAAGGACGACGAGGTGGTGCTCAACGGCACCAAGTGGTTCTCCACGGGTGTGGGGCACCCGAACTGCGCGGTCGCGATCTTCATGGGGCTGACCGACCCCGACGCGCACAAGTACGCCCGGCACTCGATGGTGCTGGTGCCCATGGACGCCCCCGGCGTCGAGGTCAGCAGGCTGCTGCCGGTGTTCGGCCGCCTCGACGCCCCCTCCGGGCACGGCGAGGTCACCTTCACCGACGTCCGGCTGCCCGTGGAGAACGTCATCGCCGGGCCCGGCCGCGGCTTCGAGATCGCCCAGGGCAGGCTCGGCCCCGGCCGCATCCACCACTGCATGCGGCTCATCGGCCTGGCCGAGCGCGCGCTGGAGCTGGCGTGCAGGCGGGCCACCGAGCGGGTCGCCTTCGGCAAGCCGCTGGCCAACCTCGGCGGCAACCGCGAGCGCATCGCCCAGGCCAGGATGGCCATCGACCAGGCGCGGTTGCTCGTGCTGAGCACCGCGTGGAAGCTCGACACCCACGGGCTGCGCGGCGCGCTGTCCGAGGTCTCCCAGATCAAGGTGGTGGTGCCGAACATGGCGCTGGGGATCATCGACATGGCGATCCAGCTGCACGGCGGGGCGGGCATGACCGACGACTTCCCGCTGGCCGCGGCCTACGCGGGCGCGCGCGCCCTGCGCCTGGCCGACGGGCCGGACGAGGTGCACCAGGGCGTCGTCGCCCGCATCGAGCTGAAGAAGTACCTGCCGTGAGCGCGCGGGTCCTGGTCACCGGCGCCGGGTCCGGGCTGGGCAGGGCGCTGGCGACCCGCTGGGCCGCCGACGGCGCTCGGGTGCTGGTCACCGACGTCGACGCGGGCGCGGCGGCGGCGGTCGCGGGGGAGCTGGGTGCCGAGCACCACGTGCTCGACGTGCGCTCCGACGAGTCCTGGGACGGCGCGCTCGCCCGGGTGCGGCAGCTGTGGCAGGGCGTCGACGTGGTGGTCAACAACGCCGGGGTGGGCCTCGGCGGCCGGATCGAGGTCGTGCCGATGGCCGACTGGGACTGGATCATCGACATCAACCTCAAGGGCGTCGTGCGCGGCTGCCGCACCTTCACCCCGCTGTTCAAGCAGCAGGGCGGCGGCCACTTCGTCAACGTCGCCTCGATGGCGGCGATCATGAACCTGCCCGCGATGGCCCCGTACAACGTGGTCAAGGCGGGCGTGCTGTCGCTGTCGGAGACGCTGCGGTTCGAGCTGGCCCCGCACGGCGTGGCCACCACCGTGGTGTGCCCCGGCTTCTTCCAGACCAACCTGCCCGGCGCCGCGCGCAACCCCGACGTGCCGGAGGTGGACGTGGCCAGCAAGCTCATGGCCGTGGCCACCGTCACCGCCGAGGACGTGGCCGACCAGGTCGTGCGGGCGGTGGCGGACAAGCGGTTCCTCGTGCTCACCCACGAGGACGGCAGGCAGTCCTACGACTTCAAGCGCACCCGGCCCGAGGTGTTCGAGGCGCAGGTGGCGGCGTTCTGGGACCGCATGCGGTCGAAGATCGAGGGGGAGAAGTGACCAGGAAGAACATCCTCATCACCGGCGCCAGCTCCGGCCTGGGCGAGGAGATGGCCCGCCAGTTCGCCGCGCTGGGGCGCAACCTCGCCCTCGCCGCGCGCCGCACCGACCGGCTCGACGAGCTCAAGGCGGAGCTGACCTCGACCTACCCCGGCATCACCGTCGCGGTGAAGGCGCTCGACGTCAACGACCACGACGCGGTGTTCCGGGTGTTCGGCGAGTTCCGCGAGGAGCTGGGCTCGCTCGACCGCGTCGTGGTCAACGCGGGCCTCGGCAAGGGGCAGCCGATCGGCACCGGCTACTTCCACGCCAACAAGCAGACCGCCGAGACGAACTTCGTCTCCGCCCTCGCCCAGTGCGAGGCCGCGGTGGAGGCCTTCCGGGCGCAGCAGGACGGGCACCTGGTCGTGATCTCGTCGATGAGCGCCATGCGCGGGATGCGCGGCAACATCACCACCTACGCCGCCACCAAGGCCGGGATCGCCACCCTGGCCGAGGGCATCCGCTCGGACCTCATGCGCACCAGGATCAAGGTCTCGACCATCTACCCCGGCTACATCCGCTCGGAGATGAACGAGAGGGTCGAGAAGGCGCCGCTGATGGTCGACACCATCCCCGGCGTGCGGTCGATGGTCAAGGCGATCGAGCGCGAGGTGGCCGAGGCGTGCACGCCGTCGTGGCCGTGGACGCCGCTGGGCTTCGCGATGCGCACCCTGCCGCTCAAGCTCGTCCGGAAGCTCGCGTGACCCCGCCGCGCGACCAGGCGCAGGACGTCCGCGCCGAGGACAGCTTCGACACCGCCGCCGTGCACGCCTGGCTGCGGTCCACAGTGGATGGACTGGGCGACGTCGAGCCCACCGTGCGGCAGTTCCCCGGCGGCGCGTCGAACCTGACCTACCTGCTGCGCTACCCCGACCGCGAGCTGATCCTGCGCCGCCCGCCGGTGGGCAAGAAGGCCGCGTCCGCGCACGACATGCGCCGCGAGTTCCGGGTGCAGAGCGCGCTCAAGCCCGTCTACCCCTACGTGCCGACGGTGCTGGGGCTCTGCCAGGACGAGTCCGTGCTCGGCTCCGACTTCTACGTCATGGAGCGCGTCGAGGGCACGATCCTGCGCGGCGACCTGCCCCCCGGCCTGGAGCTGGACGAGGCGGGCGCGCGGGCGCTGTCCACCGCGCTGGTCGACCGGCTCGTCGACCTGCACCGGGTCGACCCCGACGCCGCCGGGCTCGCCGACCTGGGCAAGGGCGCGGGGTACGTCGGCCGCCAGGTGGGCGGGTGGTCGCGGCGCTACACCGCCGCCCGCACCGACAACGTGCCCGACTTCGCCGAGGTGATGGCGTGGTTGGCGGCCAACCAGCCCGACGACGTGGCCACCGTCGTCATCCACAACGACTGGCGCTTCGACAACGTGGTGCTCGACGACGACCTGGCCATCACCGGCGTGCTCGACTGGGAGATGTCCACCCTGGGCGACCCGCTGATGGACCTCGGCGGTGCGGTGGCCTACTGGATCCAGGCCGACGACGACGAGGTGTTCCAGCAGGCCCGCCGCCAGCCGACGCACCTGCCCGGCATGCTCACCCGCGCCGAGCTGGTCGACCACTACTGCGCGCGGATGGGGCTGAGCACCGAGCGCTGGGCGTTCTACGAGGTGTTCGGCCTGTTCCGGCTCGCGGTGATCATGCAGCAGATCTACTACCGCTTCCACCACGGCCAGACCACCAACCCGCGCTTCGGGCAGTTCTGGATGTTCGTCGGGTACCTGGAGTGGCGCTGCCGCGAGGTGATGGGCCGGTGAGCGCGGTCTACCTGCTGCGCCACGGGCAGGCCTCCTTCGGCGCCGAGGACTACGACGTGCTCTCCCCGACCGGGGAGCTCCAGGCCAAGGTGTTGGGGGAGGAGCTGCGCGCCCGCGGCGTGGTGCCCGACCAGGCGTGGTCGGGCACCCTGTCCCGGCAGCGCGCCACCGCCTCCATCGCGCTCGCCGCCGCCGGGCTCGACGTCGAGGTCGGGCAGGACGCCCGGTGGGACGAGTACGACCACATCGGACTGGTGACCGCGCTGGCGCAGCGGGAGGACGTGGCCCCGCCCACCTCCCCGCGCGAGTTCCAGGCCGTGCTCGACTGGGCGCTGCGCGACTGGGTCGCCGGGTCCGCCGCGGGCCCGGCGGGGGCGTTCGAGGACTTCTCCGGCGGGGCGTTCGACGCGCTGACCGAGGTCGCGCAGGGGCTCGGCTCCGGCGGGGTCGCGGTCGTGTTCACCTCCGGCGGGGTCATCGCCTCCCTGTGCTCGCGGCTGCTGGGCCTGTCCGGCGCGGCCGTCGTGGCGCTCAACCGGGTGGTGGTGAACGCGGCGGTGACCAAGGTCGTGCACGGCCGCGCGGGCGCGTCGCTGGTGTCGTTCAACGAGCACGGCCACTTCGAGGGCGACAAGCGCGAGCTGCTGACCTACCGCTAGGAGGACGACGTGGTCCGACCGAGGATCGAACCGGTGGTGTGGCGGGCGCCGAGGCGCGGGCCTGCGCCGACCCCGTCCGCGATGCCCCCCGTGGCGTTGCACCCGCTGCCGGGGGCGGGCGCGGAGGACGTGCTCGTCGACCCCGCGGACGGCAGCGCGCTCACCGGACTGGACGACGGTCGGGTCGTGCGGGTGACCGAGGACGGCAAGCAGATCACCGAGATCGCCGACACCGGTGGTCGCCCGCTGGGGCTGGAGTGGCACCCCGACGGCGGCCTGGTGGTGTGCGACGCCTCGCGCGGGCTGCTCCGGGTGGGCCTGGACGGGTCGGTGGCCGAACTGGTGGCGCGCGGGCGCTCGGGGCTGCGGCTGTGCAACAACGCGGCCGTGGCCGCCGACGGCACCGTCTACTTCTCCGACTCCACCAGCCGCTTCGACCTGCCGGACTACCGCGCCGACGTCATCGAGCACTCCGCCACCGGCAGGCTCCTGCGCCGCACCCTCGACGGCGCCGTCGACGTCCTGGTCACCGGCCTGGCCTTCGCCAACGGCGTCGCGCTGGCCCCCGACGAGTCGGCGGTGTTCGTCTCGGACATGGCCGCCTACAACATCCGCCGCGTCTCCCTGCCCGACGGCGCGGTGTCGGTCTTCGCCGACGACCTGCCCGGCTTCGCCGACAACCTGTCCCTGGGCAGCGACGGCCTGGTGTGGATGGCCTTCCCCAGCCCCCGCGACCCCGTGCTCGACACGCTGCTGGCCACACCCCCGGCGATCCGCAAGGCGCTGTGGCGGCTGCCGGAGAAGCTGCAACCCAACCCCGACCAGATCACCTGGGTGCGCGCCATCGACCCCACCACCGCCGCCGTCGTGCACGACCTGCGCGCCCCGCTCGGCACGTACCCGATGGTCACCGGCGTCCGCGAGCACGGCGGCAGGGTGTGGCTGGGCGGCCTCACCGCCCGCGCCCTGGGCAGCTTCTCCCTGCCGGGCCCGGGGGCGCGTGGTTAGCTCGGCTCATGCCGAGAACCGCCACCGCCCGCAAGCCCGACCAGGTCGAGCTCACCGCGTTCCTGCGCGAGCGCACCAAGCTCGTCCTGGTCACCCAGCGCCGCAGCGGCGCCCCCCAGCTGTCCCCGGTGACCTACGGCGTCGACCCCGAGGGCCGGGTCGTCATCTCCTCCTACCCCGAGCGCGCCAAGTCCGCCAACGCCCGCCGCACACCCACCGTCTCCGCCTGCGTCCTCTCCGACGACTGGGACGGCCCCTACGTCCAGGTCGACGGCACCGCCGAGGTCCTCGACCTCCCCGAGGCCCTCGACCCCCTCGTCGACTACTTCCGCTCCATCTCCGGCGAACACCCCGATTGGGACGAGTACCGCGAAGCCATGGTCCGCCAGGGCAAGTGCCTCATCCGCATCACCATCACCGGCTGGGGCCCCATCGCCACCGGCGGCTTCCCGCCCCGCCTGTCCTGACCACCGCCCGCCGGACCCGGCCCCCGCCACCGCGGCTCTCCGCCGCGATGGTTCCTGCCTGCTACCAGACCTTGCCGCGCATTGCTGGTCCTTGTCGTTCCGGTCTTCAGCCGTGGCTGCCTAGCTCGACCCCACTGCCTGCGGCCACCCGCCGTGGCCTGCGCCGGCCCTGGGCAGCAGCGGGCCGCTTGGACGGGCTCCGGGGGGACGTCACTTCGCCGCAATGGGCGACCACCGTCGTCGTCAGGGGCTTGACCTGCGGCAACGGGTGCCGATGTGCTCTGTGGAACAGGGGGTAACGAACGCCTGGTGGGGGTCGATTCGCCGGGTGTGGACGTGACGGTGGCGCAGGTGGCGGCCGGTTCGGGGCCCGTCGAGCGGCCCGGGAGCGGCGGCGGGGCCGTTATCATCGGGCGGACGTGCGGTTCCGGGGTGTCGGACTGGGGCGGAGCGAGGAGGGCGGCGGTGCGGCCTGGGCAGCCTCCGCTTGAGGTCACCACGCGGCGGACGCGGTCGGCCGTGGTGGTCGGGGTGGTCGGGCGCGTCGACCTGGTCTCCGAGGGCCCGCTGCGCGAGCAGGTGATCGACGCCTGCGAGGAGGACACCGTCAAGCGGTTCGTCGTGGTCGACCTGTCCGAGGTCACCTTCCTCAGCGTCGGGGTCGCCCCGCTGTTCCTGCGCGCGCACTACCACTGCCTGCACCGCGGCAAGCTGCTGCGGATCGTCGCGCCCCTCGGGCCCGCCCTGCACACCTTGCAGGTCACCGGCATCCGCGACGCCGTCGCGGTCTACCGCGACCTGCCGTCCGCCCTGCAGAACGAGATCTCCTCCCCCTGGTGACCCGCGCGCTCGAACCGGTGACACCGAGCCCGGATCCACCGATGGGATGGCCCGACCCCCGCCACCGCCCCCGGTCGTGGAGCGGGTGGTGGTCTGCGTGACCTCGTACCCGGCGGACACTGAGGAGTGACCGCCGGTCGGGGTCCCGCACCGGTGACGCCGTCGCTCCGTGCTATCCACTCTGGACGGTCACCTGTGGTGATCCAATGGTCACGGGTGGTCCGCGCTGGTAGCCGTTGTCCTAGCAGGCACCAGGCCCGGACCGGGGAGGAAGCGCGGATGAGCAGTCACGACGTGCGGATCGTCGGCCCGGGTGGGGCGGTTGGACCTGCGAACCTGGTGGCGCGTTCGTCCGCGACAGCTCGGTTGCGGCCTGCCCGGAACGCGGGGGGTGAGCCGGTGCCGACGCGCGCGCCGCTGCCAGTGGACTTGCCCACCCCGACTGGCCCGGCAGCACCGAGGGGTCTGCCAGGCCCGACTGACTTGCCGGTGCCGGTGGGGCCGCCGATCCCGGCCGCCCTGTCGGCGCCGGTGAGCCGGTCGAGGGTTCTCCTGGTCAGCCCGTGTTGACGACGTAGGCTCGCCGCTGCCCGCCGGGCAGCGCAACCGGGTCACCTGTCGCGCGACACCGCCGCCACTGCGCGACCGGCGACCCCCAGGACCCCGGCGCCCCCGACCCGGCGCCGGGGTCCTGCGCGCCCGGGGTGCCGGATAGGCTCGGCCCATGCGCCGCGTCACCGGGAAGAACGTGGTCGACCTGCCCGCGGCCGAGTTCGCCGCGCTGCGCGCGACCCACGCCCACGCCCTGCTCGACGTCGGCACCGGGGACGGCAAGCACCCCGCGCACGTCGCCAGGACCCGCCCCGACACCCTCGTCGTCGGCCTGGACGCGGCCAAGGACAACATGCGCAAGGCCGCCACCCGCGCCGCCGCCAAACCGGCCAAGGGCGGCCAACCCAACCTGCTCTACGTCTGGGCCCCCGCCGAGCACCTGCCCGAAGGCCTCACCGGCTTCACCGAGCTGCACGTCCTCATGCCCTGGGGCAGCCTCCTGCGCGGCGTCCTCGGCTCCGACCCCGCCATGCTCCGCGGCCTCGCCGCCGCCTGCACCCCCGGCGCCCGCTTCCTCATCACCCTCAACCTGCACGCCTGGCAACCCCCCGTCCCCGAGGTCGGCGAACACCCCGAACCCACCCCCGACACCGCCCAGGACGCCCTCGGCCCCGCCCTCGCCGCCGCGGGCTGGCACCTCGACACCGCCACCTACCTCGACGCCGACGAGATCGCCGCCCTGTCCACCTCCTGGACCCGCCGCCTCAACTCCTCCCGCGACCACCTCGAAGTCCTGGCCCTCACCGGCACCATCACCCCCTGACCCGCCTCGCTCGGCGTCAGCGTTGGTTGAGGCGGAGGACCAGGTCGTAGGCCTGTTTGCGGGACCAGCCGGGCAGGGAGGACAGGGCCTTGACCAGGGTCGTCGGGGAGACGGACTGGGACAGCAGGGCCGTGATGAAGGCCTCGGGGGCTGAGGGGTCCGCCGCGGTTTCCTCCGACTGGACCGGGTCCAGCGCGCAGAAGACGTCGCCGCGCGGGGTGAGGGTGCGCAGTTCGGTGATGGGGCCCCAGGTCGGGCGTTCGTCGGTGCCGATCGCCGCTGTGCGGGTTCCCGCTGTCTTCGCGGCTTCGTCCAGGGCGCGGGCGAGGCTGGTGCCGGGGGTCCGGAACACCACGCGGGCCGCGGGGTGCGCCGCGGCCAGCTTCGCCGCGTCGCGGCGGGACTGGGGGCCGGTGATGAGGGGTGGGGCCCAGTGGGGGGAGATCGACGCCACGGCCAGTTCCGGGGGGAGGCCGAGGACTTCGACCTCCGGGCGGTCGTCCTGGCTCAGGGCCGCCGCCGCGAAGGGGTGCGGGCCCTCGCCGCTGGACACGGCCAGGACGCGGGCACCGGTGCTCAGGGCTCCCAGGGCGTCGTGCGCGGCGGTCAGTCCGGAGAGGACGGAGCGGGCGGTGTCGTCCTCGGCCACGACGGCGTCCGCCGCGGCGACCTCGGCCAGCAGGCGGCGGTCGTCGCCGAGGCGGAAGAGGACCAGGCGGGGGGTGTCGTCGTGCGCGCGGGTGATGGTGGTGGTGATCTCGGTGTCCGGGTTGGACAGAGCCAGGACGAGGTCGCGGGGGAGGTCGCGGGCGGTGGTGTCCGCGTCGGTGGCGAGGGTGTTGGGGAGGCGGACGGGGCTGCGGCGGACGACGGCGGTGGTGCCGGGGTGCCAGGCCGAGTTGGCGAGCGCCCGGACCACGGCCGTGTGGCCCGCGGCGGTGATGGTGATGTCGACCAGGCCCGCGATCGCCGGGGGCACCGGACCCACGACCTCGGTGCCGGTGCCCAGGATGCAGGTGGCGCGGGCGGTGATGTCGGGGTCGGTGGTGAGCTCCAGCGTGCGGTCGTGGGTCGCCCGGACGCCGGGGTGGCCGCGGCTGCGCAGGCGCAGCAGGTCAGGGCCGGGCAACGGACTGCACCCGGTCGTAGACCCAGTTGCGGGGCAGGCCGGTGACGTCGCGGATGACGGCGGTGGCCAGCTTGGGGGTGGCGCCGTGCTGGATCAGCGCGTCCGCGAGCTTGCCCGCCAGCTCCTCCGCCGCGTCGTCGGAGGAGGCGTCGCGGCCTGCGACGACCAGGGTGAACTGGCCGCGCACCTGCTCCTCGGAATCCAGCTCCGCGATGATCCCCGACAGCGGGCCGCGCAGGAACCGCTCGTCGGGCTTGGTCAGGTTGCGGCCCGCCGCCGCGTCCCGGTCGCCCAGCACCGCGAGCATGTCGCGCAGGGCCTCCAGCACCCGGTGCGGGGCCTCGAAGAAGACCAGGGTGGCGGCCACGCCCGCGAGCCCGGCCAGCGCCGACTGGCGGGCGCCCGCCTTGCGCGGGAGGAACCCGGCGTACTGGAAGCGGTGCACGGGCAGGCCGGAGCCGATCAGCGCGGTGATCGGGGCGTTGGCCCCGGGCAGCGGGCGGACCCGCACGCCCGCGTCGATGGCCGAGGCCACCAGCCGGTAGCCGGGGTCGTTCACCAGCGGGGTGCCCGCGTCGGACACCACGGCCACGTCCTCGCCCGCGAGCAGCAGGTCGAGCAGCTGCCTGCCGCGGGACTCCTCGTTGTGCTCGTGGTAGCTGAGCAGCCTGGCCTCGATGCCCAGCGGCTTGAACAGGCTCAGCGAGTTGCGGGTGTCCTCGCAGGCCACCGCGGACACCGAGCGCAGCACCTCGACGGCGCGGGCGGTGATGTCGCCGGGGTCGCCGATGGGCGTGGGCACCAGGTACAGGGTTCCCAGGTCCGGGTCGACGTCGGGGCGCATGCCCGCAACGGTACCCAACTAGGCTGGGGGGACCGGAGGAGACGGGGACGGGATGGCCGACGAGAAGCTGCAGGCGGTCGAGCGGGCCGTGGCGGGCAGCAAGCGCTACGCCGTGGTGTCGGCCGACACCATCCGCCGCACCGCCGCCCGGGCGCTGGTGTCCTCGGGCGGTGACGTCACCGACGCGGTCAAGCGCACCAAGCGGGCGCTGCACGAGATCTACGGCGCCTACCTGCCCGGGTCCGCGCCCAACTACGACGCCGTGCTGCGCAAGCTGACCGCCGCCGTGGCCGAGGGCGACCCGGACGCCGCGCTGGAGTCGGCGATGAAGGTGCACGCGTCCACCCGGGAGCGGCTGCCGCACCTGGACGAGTTCTACCGCGAGGTGTTCCGCCGCGTGCCCGAGCCCGCGACCGTGCGGGACGTGGCGTGCGGGCTGAACCCGCTGGCCGTGCGGCGCATGGGGTTGCCGGAGTCCACGGTGTACCTGGCGTCCGACATCGATACCAAGCAGATGGCCTTCCTGGACCGGGCGCTCGGGCTGCTGGGCGTGGAGCACGAGGCGCGGGTGCTCGACCTGGTGGCCACCCCGGTCACCGGGCGCGCCGACGTCACGTTGCTGCTCAAGACGATCCCGTGCCTGGAGCGCCAGCAGCAGGGGCTGGGGTGGTCGCTGCTGGAGTCGCTGGACTCGCCGGTGGTGGTGGCCACCTTCCCCACCAAGTCGTTGGGCAACCGCAGCAAGGGGATGTTCCAGACGCACTCGGCGGCGATGGCCGAGCACTCGGCGGGCAAGCCGTGGCGGGTCGACAGCTTCGAGATCCCCAACGAGCTGGTCTACGTCATCTCCCGCTGAGTTGACCGCCGCTCGGGCCGGTGCGATGATCGGTGCCATGTTCTGCTGACACCGCCTCGACCCGTGCCGCTGATGGCCGTCGACCGCGTGTGTCCTCCCCCGTGTGAACCCCCGCCGCGCGCCGGGTGCTTCCCGCTGGGCCGATCCACCTGACGTCGACGTGCGCCGTGCCGGGTCCCCGCTGTCCTGGCCGACCCGTCTCCCCTGGTGGTGCTCACCCTTGTCATCCACGCCCTTCCTGCACGCCGACGACCTGACCAAGGTCTACGGCGACCGCGTCGTCCTCGACGGCGCTTCCCTGTCGGCGTCCCCCGGCCAGCGCGTCGGCCTGGTCGGGGAGAACGGCGTCGGCAAGTCCACCCTGCTGCGGCTGCTGGCGGGCGTGGAGGAACCCGACGGCGGGTCGGTGCGCAGGCCCGCCGACCTCGGCTTCCTCTGGCAGGAGCTGCCGCACCCGCCGGAGACCACCGTGCGGGGCGTCGTGGACCACGCCCTCGCGGAGCTGCGCGCCGCGGCCGCGCGGTTGGAGCGGGTCGGTGAGCGGGTGGCGGCCGACCCGGACGACCGGGCCGCGATCACCGAGTACGGCGAGGTCCTGGAGTGGGCGCAGGACCACGACCTCTGGGACGCCGACCGGCGCGCGGAGCTGGTGCTGGCCGGTTTCGGCCTGGACGCGGTGGACCCGGGCAGGCGGGTCGACGAGCTCTCCGGCGGGCAGCGCTCCCGCCTGGGCCTGGCCGAGCTGCTGATCCGCAGGCCCAGGGCGGTGCTGCTGGACGAGCCGACCAACCACCTCGACGACGACGCCGTGGGGTTCCTCGAACGCGGGCTGACCGGGTTGCCCGGGGCGGTGGTGCTCGCCTCGCACGACCGCGTGTTCCTCGACGAGGTGTGCACGGACATCGTCGACCTGGACCCCTCGCGCGCGGGCGCCACCCGCTACGGCGGCACCTACTCCGACTACCTCGTGGCCAAGCGGGCCGAACGGGCGCGCTGGGAGCAGCAGTTCGCCGAGGAGCAGGAGGAGTTGAAGGAACTGCGCCACGGCGTGGACTTCACCGCCCGCAACATCAACCACGCCCGCGCGATCACCGACGGCAACAAGATGAGCTACGGCATGCGCGGCGACCGGGTCCAGCAGCAGACGTCCCGGCGCATCCGGGCCGCGCAGCAGCGGTTGGCCGACCTGGAGGCCAACCAGGTGCGCAAGCCGCCCGCGCCGCTGCGGTTCGCCGCGCGGGTCACCGGCCAGGGCAGTGGTCAGGCGACGGCGCTGTCGGTGCGGGACGTGCGGGTCCGGGGGAGGCTGCACGTGGGGCTGCTGGACGTGGGCTCGTCCGCCCGGCTGCTGGTCACCGGGCCCAACGGGGCGGGCAAGTCGACGCTGCTGGCGGTGCTGGCGGGCGCGCTCGCCCCGGACAGCGGCCACGTGCTGCGCGCCCCCGGCCTGCGGGTGGCGTTGTTGGAGCAGGACGTGGTGTTCGACGACCCGGCGAGCACGCCGCGCGCCTGCTACGCCGCGGCGGCACCGCTGGGTTCACCGCCGCTCGGGCACCTGGGCCTGCTCGCGCCGCGCGACCTCGACCGGCCGGTCGGCGCGCTCTCGACCGGGCAGCGCAGGCGGGTCGCGCTGGCCGTCCTGCTGGCGGACCCGCCGGACGTGCTGCTGCTGGACGAGCCGACCAACCACCTGTCCCTCGCCCTCGCGGGGGAGCTGGAGGAGGCGATCGGCTCGGCGCCGGGGGCGGTGGTGGTGGCCTCGCACGACCGGTGGCTGCGCCGCCGCTGGTCCGGCGAGCACCGGGAGCTGGCCCGGGGCGAGGTCGTCTGATCCCCGCGAGGGCGCAGGTGGCCGCCCCGGTGCGCGCGCACTACTAGGGAAACCAACCGGGCAGTCGGTTTCTCTCTTGAAACCGACCGCCCGGTCTCCTTAAGCTCAAGCCAACCGCGAGCGGCCCGGCAGGGGCGGCCCCGGAGCACCTGTGGAGGGGCGCGATGGACATCGAGCTGCTGGGACCACTGGCCGTGCGCGTGGGCGGACGGGTCGTCACCCCGTCGGCGGGCAAGGCGCGCAAGGTGTTCACGCTGCTGGCCGTGCACGCGGGCGAGGTCGTCCCGATCCCCGCGCTGCAGGAGGAGCTGTGGGGCGACAAGGTCCCGCGCAGCGCCGCCACCACCCTGCAGACCTACGTGTTCCACCTGCGCGGCCTCATCGGCGAGGCGCTGCGCGCGGCCCCCGCGGGCTCCGTGCGCGACCCCAAGGACGTGCTGGTCACCCACCCCGGCGGCTACCTGCTCGACACCCGGGGCGGCACCGTCGACGTCACCGACTTCGAGCGGCTGACCGCCGCCGGGCACCGGGCCAGGGAGGCGGGCGACTACGCGCTGGCCTCGCGCCGGTTCACCGAGGCGCTGGCGCTGTGGAAGGGCCCGGCGCTGCTCGACGTGCGCTGCGGGCCGGTGCTGGAGGTCGAGGCCGAGCGGCTGGCCGAGGCCCGGCTCAACGCACTGGACCGGCGCATCGACGCCGACCTGCGGCTGGGCCGCCACCACGAGCTGCTGGGCGAGCTGACCGCGCTGGTCGCCCGCAACCGCACGCACGAGGGCCTGTGCGCGCACATGATGCTCGCCCTCTACCGATCCGGCCGCCGCGGCGAGGCGATCGACACCTACCGCAGGCTGCGCGGCGCGCTCGTCGGTGACCTGGGCCTGGAGCCCTCGCCCGCGCTGCACCAGCTCCAGCGGATGATCCTGTCCGCCGACCCGAGGCTGGCCGAGCAGTCCCCGGTGCGCCAGGGCGCCCCCGAGCGCAGGCCCGCGCGGCTGGCCCACGTCGGGTGATCGGGGTGCGGTGGGGGAACCAGGGGTCCGCCCCGGGTCGGGGGAGTCGCGCGGTGGGGAACCCGGCCGCGCCGGAAGCGGGAGATCGTCGGGGTGTCCAAGCAGCAGCGGGCTGAGCTGACCCGCTCCCGGCTCGTCGACGCCGCCGCGCGGCTGTTCGAGCGGCGCGGGTTCGCGGGCACGAACATCAACGACATCACCGACGCCGCCGGGGTGACCAAGGGCGCGCTGTACTTCCACTTCTCCGCCAAGGAGGACCTCGTCGGCGCCGTGCAGGCCGAGGTCGCCCAAGCGCTGGAGGAGCTCGCCGCGCGCGCGGTCCGGGCGGTGTGCTCGGTGCAGGCGCTGATCGACCTCACCCACGGGCTCGGCCGGGCGCTGGTGGCCGACCCGCTGGTGCGGGCCGGGTTCCGGGTCGCGCGCGAGTGCGGCGAGCAGGGCCCGCCGTTCGACGACTGCCACCGCAGCTGGTCGGAGGTGGTCGGGGTGGTCGCCGCCTCGGGGGAGGCGGCGGGTGCGCTGGGCGAGGGCGTCGCCGCCGCCGACGCGGCCGCGACCGTGCTCGCGGTGACGCTCGGGCTGGAGGCGCTGTCGGCGTCGGGGGCGCGCGCGGTGCCGCTGTCGGACTCGCTGACCGCGGTGTGGCGGGTGGTGATCCCCGGGATCGCCGAGGCGGGCCGGGTGCCCGCCCTGCTGCCGGGCGGCTCCGCGGTCTGACCCGCGCGGGCGCTCAGGCGGTGAGCCCGGCGCGCGCCGGGGTGGTGCTGCCTTCGGGGCGGAAGCGGGCGAGCCTGCGCGGGGCCACGATGCCGGGCAGGATGATCCGCCACATCGTCGTGACCCGGTCGCTGAGGTCGGTGCGCCCGGAGAGCACCTCGGAGCTGACCTGCACCCCGGTGAACGAGCCGATGATGTAGGTGGCCACGTCGCGCGGGGACACCTCGGCGCGCACGTCGCCCTTGTCCTGGGCGTGGCCGAGGAAGCGCTCGCCGGTGCTGATCCACCCCTGGTAGGCGGTGGTGGCCGGGTCGGTGAAGGTGCCGTACTCGATGACCAGCCGGATGCTCGCGCGGATGCGCACGTCGCCCTGGAGCCGCCGGGCCATCTCGTGGGTCAGGTCGATGAACCCCTGCACGCCCGCGTTGTCGGCCGGGTCGGGCACGGGCCAGATGGTGAACTGCTCGTCTATGATCGCCCGGGCGATCTCCTCCTTCGACTGGAAGTGGAAGTAGAGCGCGCCCTTGGTGACCGAGGCCCTGGCCAGGATGTCCGACAGGCGGGCGCCCGCGAACCCGTGCTCCTCGAAGGCCTCGGCGGCGGCGTCGAGGATCGCGGTGCGGGTGCGCTCGGCGCGCTCCTGCTTGGCCACGGGCAGGTCTCCGATCGTGCTGGCACCGGCCTGCCGGACCAGTGCGGTGGCTCCGCGGGCGATTACCCCGTCCGGAGCAGTGCGGCGGGGAGGGGGATCACCTCTGGGGGGCCATGGTAACCCCTAGAAACCCTTCGGACGTGGAGTTGAACAAACCGGGCGGTTAGTATGTTTCATGTAGCGCGCTCGACCGGTCCACCGAGAAGAACCCCTGCTGGAGGTTCCGATGACCACGTTCGCCCGCCCCGTGACCACCGCCCGCCCGCACCCCCGCATCGCCGGGGTCATCGCCGTCCCGACCACCCCGGCGGCCCCCGACCCGGCCCCCGACCCCGCCCTGCCCGCCGACCTCACCGTGGGTGACCGGTTCGACCGGACCATCCCGCGCGCCCTCGTGCACCGCGCCGCGGTGAGCGAGGTGCTGGTGACCGACCTGGAGGACACCGGCGCCGACACCTTCCTCGTCGCCGCCCAGTGGCCCCGCGACCACGGCTTCTACCGCCTGCGCACCGGCGACCACGACCCGGTGCTGTTCGCCGAGACCCTGCGCCAGGCCACGCTCCTGGTCGCCCACCAGGGCTACGGCGTCCCGCTGGACTGGAAGTTCCTCACCCACAGCAAGTCCTACCGCGTGCGCGGCGACCGGCTGGCCGTCGGGCCCCGACCGGCCGACGTGCTGCTGGTGGTGCGCTGCCGCGACGTCAAGCGAACCCCGCGCGGCGTGCGCGGGATGGTGCTGGAGGTCGACGGCTACCGCGGCCGGGAGTGGATCGGCTCCGGCTCGGTGACCTGGAGCTGCGTGGCCCCCGCGGGCTACGCCCGGCTGCGCGGCGCCGCGCTGGCCCAGCCCGCCGCGGCCGGGCTGCCGGTGCCGGTGCCGTCCTGGTCGGTGGGCCGCGACCGCGACCACGACGTCGCGCTCGGCCGCTCGACCGGCCCGCGCACCTGGCCGCTGCGGGTGGACCGCGACCACGCGGTGCTGTTCGACCACCCGGTCGACCACGTGCCGGGCATGGTGCTGCTGGAGGCCGCCCGCCAGGCGGCGCTGCTGGTGCTGGGCACCCCGGACGCGCTGCCATTGGCGCTGGGGATGGACTTCGACAAGTTCGTCGAGCTCACCGGGCCCGCCGTGATCACCGCCGAGCCGCTGCCCGCGCCCCGGGCCCGCCGGGTCGACGCCCGGGTCCGGTTCCGCATCGAGCAGTCCGACCAGGTCGTCGCCTCCGGTGAGGTCGACCTGGCCGTGCGGGCCTGACACCCGTGCGCACCGGGGGCGGCGTGCTGGTCACCGGCGGCACCGGCTTCACCGGGACGGCCGCGCTGCGCGCGCTGCTGGCCACCGGCGCCGACGTGCGGGTGCTCACCCGGGCCCCGCTGCCCGCCTGGGCGCTGGCCGCGGGCGCCACCGAGGTCCGCGGCGACCTGCTCGACCCCCGCTCCCTGCGCGGCGCCTGCGAGGGCACCGCCACCCTGCTCCACCTCGCCGCCCAGGTGGGCGGCGAACCCGCCACCTGCGAGGCCGTCAACGTCGACGGCACCCGCGCCCTGCTCGCCGAGGCCCACCGCAGCGGCGTCACCCGGGTCCTGCACCTGAGCACCGCGGCGGTCTACGGCCGCGGCACCCGCCGGGGCGCGCGCGTGCGCGACCTGGTGCCCAACCCGGTCTCCGACACCAGCCGCACCCGCCTGCGCGCCGAGGAACTGGTCCGCGCCGCGGGTGGCACCGTGCTGCGCCCCAACCTCATCTACGGCCAGGGCGACCGCTGGTTCCTGCCCGCCGTCTTCCGCGTGCTGGCCACCGTCCCCGCCTGGGTCGACGGCGGCTCCGCGCAGGTCTCCGTCGTCGCCGTGGACGACCTGGCGCGGGTGATCACCGCCTTGGCCCTGTCCCCGTGGCGCCACCGCCCGGGCACCGCCTTCCACGTCAACCACCCGCGCCGCACCAGCTACCGCGACCTCGTCCTGGCCGCGTGCGCCGCCTTCGGCCTGCCCGCGCCGTCGGGGGACATCGCCGCCGCCGACTGCCGCGCCCTGCTGCCCCAGCTGACGGACCACCAGTTCGAGCTGCTGACCCAGGACAACTGGTACGCCAGCGCCCGGATCTGGCGCCACACCCACGTGAACCCGGGCCCCCACCCCCTGCACGGCCTGGCCGCCGCGGCGGCCTGGTACCGCGCGCAAGCGATCGAGGCGGGCCTAACCCCCATCGCTGAGCCGCAGTCCAACGGCGATGCCTTGACGCGCCGCAGGAATTGATGCGCGCACCAGGGATTGTCAGCGGTCAGCACCCGAGTACGCCTGATCGGCCGCTACCTCCTCTTGTCCCCGCCGCGCGGCGGGGCGCAGGGCGAACCCCAGCACAGCGGTCGCGACCAACCCGACGACCATGACCCAGACCGAGCCGACGTGCATGGCGTGGATGAACGCGCTGTCGGCGGCCCGGGCGAGCGCAGGCCGGCCGATCATCCCGGCCACGTGCCTGGCCTGCTCCGCAGAGACCCCGGCGGCATCGCGCAACGCGGGCGGGAGCCCGGCCAGCGAGGGTTCGACCGCGTCGCGGTAGGCGATCGACAGGATGGTGCCGCCCACAGCGATGCCGATCACGCTGCCCGCCTGCCGCGCGGTGTTGGTGACGGCCGACCCCGCGCCGGAGCGCTCCAGCGGCAGGCTGCTCAGCAGCGCCCCGGTCACCGGCGCCAGCACCATGCCCACGGCCAAGCCCTGCACCAGCAGCACGACCTCGATCCACAGCAGCGGCGTACCCAGGTCCAGCAGGGCAACCGCACCGAAGCTCAGCGCCGCCACCGCGATCGAGGGCAGCGCGACCGGGCGCAGCCCCCACCGCCGCACCAGGCGAGCACCCAGCGGCGCACCCACGACGGCACCGACCGCGGTCGGGAGGTTGGCCAGGCCCGCCTCCATCGGGGAGAAGCCCAGCGCGCCCTGCAGGTAGAACGCGTTCGAGAAGGTGACAGCGGCCACGCAGAACAGCAGCAGCGCCATCGCCGCGTTGCCCCCACCGAACACCCGCCGCACGAGCAGCCGCGGATCGAAACTGGGCTCCTGGACCCGCAGTTCGACGAGCACGAACGCGGCCAGCAGGACAACCCCACCCGCGATCGGCAACCACACGTCACCACGCCCCCAGTCGTCGACCTGCCCGGCGCGGATCAACCCGTAGGTCAGCGCGGCCAACCCGCTGATCGACAACGCGATCCCGGCCGGGTCCACCGACCGTTTCACAGGACTGCGGAAATCGGGCACCAGCAAGATGACCCCGGCCAACGCCACCACCACGACGGGCACGTTGACGACGAAGACCGAACCCCACCAGAAGTGGCTCAGCAACACCCCCGCCACCACCGGCCCCGCCGCCATCCCCACCCCGGTCGCCATCGAGGAAACAGCGATCGCCCCCGCCCGCCCCGGCCCGGTGAACGTCCAGAGCAGGATCGCGAAGTTGGCGGGCATGATGAGCGCGGCCCCCACCCCCATCCCGGCCCGAGCCGCGATCAACTGCCCCGCGCCACCCGCACAAGCCGCCCACACGGACGCCACCCCGAAGACGGAGAGCCCGACCACCAGCACGTTCCGGTGCCCGAAGCTGTCCCCCAGCGCCCCGGCGGTGAACATCAACGTCGCGAAGACCAGCGTGTACGCACCCGTCGCCCACTGGAGCTCGGCCGGGCCGGCCCCCAACCCCCGCACCGGGTCCGCGAGCGTCTCCAGGGTGGTGCTCAGGACGGTGTTGTCCAACCAGATCAACAGCGAACACACCATCAGGAAGGCGAGGATCAACCGCTGCCGCATTGCGGGCAGCATCGGAGGCGTGGTCATGGACACCTTTCGAATAGGCGAGAACCCGACCGACTCAAGCAGCCTCGGCAATCCGCTGTCAAGCTGGGAGAAATTCCTCCACAAGCTTGCGAAAAGCCCTCTGAATATGCCCTCGATGGGATTTGCGTGGAAGTCGAATCTGTGCCCTCGCCGGATTTGCGCGCCGATCGAAGATGTGCCCTCGGCTGTCTTCTTTGCGGGGGGTTTCGCGGCCTCCGGAGCAACGGGTCCTCTAGTGCGCCTCGCGTTCTGGGGCGGAACGGAAGGCGCAGCTTCTTGCAGGAGCGGTGCGGTGCCTCGTGCCTGAGCGATGGCTCATGAGATCGTCTAAGCCGGGGATGGTGCTGCTGCCAAGGGCCGTTGTCAGCTTGGCGACGGTTGCCGGTCGGGTGGATCGCCGTTCGCCGCGCTCGATGCGGCCAACGGTGTCGACGTCAACGCTCGCCGCTCCAGCTAGTTGCTCTTGAGAGAAGTTGTGAGCCTTTCGGCTGCGAGCCGAGCTGCTCGCCAAATCGTCGGCATGCCGGGCCTCTTTTCTCTGCTTGCACCGTGCAGGTTCTAGTCGGCGTCGCGCAAGGTCAGTTCGCCGGTTTGGACGGCGGTCAATGCCGCTTGGATACGTCCGAACAGTGCGGGGCTGGTCAGCTGCTCCGCTTGGGCCACGTCGTAGAGGCCAAGCGAGCGGACTTCGGGATCGACGGTCGGCAGCGCAGCGACTTCTTGCTCGGTGATCAGCCCACCATCGAACACGAAGGCCAAGCCCTCCGGCATGACGCCGCGGGTGTGAATGTGCTGGATGACCAGCAAGCGACCCAACGGACGGTCGATGCCGACTTCTTCGCGTACTTCACGGGCGGCGGTGGTCCAAGGCGCTTCCTCAGCCTCGACCACCCCGCCCGGGATCTCCCAGTCGGTCTTGTAGGTGGTCTCGATCAGGAGCACTCGGTCGGCCTGGTCGCGGAACAGCACGCCCGCCGCGGTGCGCTTGCGGTTGAGCGACGCGGCGTACTCGTCGAACGGCAGCAGGTCCAAAGCCACGCCCCAGAGGCTATCTCGTGCCCGCTTGCTACGGACACGACATCACGCCGGGCTATCTGGGCAAGTGGGTTCGGCTGTGCGACAACGACGAGTTGGTTACGCTGACCGTCAAGCGCGGACGGCGGCTTGGTGATCTGGTGGGCAACTTGACCTGTCGCAGCACGAGGGCAACGCCAGCCGGATGCCGCAGACGGGGATGAGTACCGACCTGGCCACGAGGAAAATCCCCGGTGCACCCAGCGGTGCGACGGGGGATTTCCTTGTTCTGACCTCAGCTCTTGCTCTTGATGCTGAGCGTTCGAGAATGCCAGGTCTGGTGCGCCTCCTCGACTCACTTACGAACCTGAGACAACCTCTGTTTCGGCTGTTCGAGATGGTGGGGTCTGGGGCGTTGGTGCTGGATGGTGGTGTGGAGGTCGACCGCGAGGAGCTGGTGGCTGCGGTGGTGGATCAGGTTGGTCTGGTGGAGTCGGGTTCGGTGCGGTTGGAGGTGGAGGAGAACCGGATGCTGTTACCGGAAGAGGTGGCGGAGTTGGTGCAGTCGTACAAGGCCGGGGCGACGCAGGCTGAGTTGGCACGACGATTTGGGGTGCACGACCAGACAGTGGGACGCCACTTGAAGCGGGTGGGTGTGCGGCTTCGGCCGGTCAGGGTGTTCGACGAGGCGCAGGAGCGTCGGGTGGTGAAGCTGTACGTCGAGGAGGGGATGGTCATGCAGGCGATTGCGAGGGTGATGGGGGTGAGCTACTCCGCGGTGCGCAATGTGTTGATTCGGTATGGGGTGAAACGGCGGCCTGCTAGCCCTCAATGAGCTACCGAGGTTCGCTGGCCCAGACGCCAGGAGGATGGATGCCAGTAGCTCGTGCGGAGGAGCACGGTCTTGGCTGAGCGCTTCAAGATGTGGAGTGATGACGTCCTTAACGGAGTGGCGAACGTCTTCGGCGACGCCCAGATGGGTCTGCCCGTTCCAGCTTGTCAGGTACTACAGCATCAATGAGCTGGCCGAACGACTCATAGCACCAAACTGGGCAGTCAGAACGGCCTCCTACTACCGCAATCTATGCATGATCCATGCAGGCCGATGGTCGGTGATGATTAGTTGACAATCCGTCATAGCATCGCCTTTGAAAGCCTGACTTCTCGGCCCTTGATCGAGGCAACGGGTTCTCGCTGCTGATACGACGGCTGTTGACAGCGACCAAGAGCAATGCGAGATACTCATGTACTGGCAAACCAGCCCGTCGCTCAAGGGCGATCTTGAGCGACGGGCAACCTCATCAAATTTATCCACACCCGTTGCGTATAAGTCTTCCGTTGCTCGTCTCTCCTCAAGCGTATGGATAAGGCTGTAGCAAAACTGGGCGAACGTCCCTCAGTTACGCGATTATGATTCGACGAGCATGGCGACTACTCGGGGTCGATGATGTCGAGCGGGGGAAGGCTGTCCACGATCTTCATCGTCTCGACGCTCACAGTCACGATCCGCTTGATCAGATCAATGATGTAGCGTGGATTACCGCATTCCTCTGCCCAGTCGTTCGGGTCATTGACAATGCCGGACAACTTATCCTTCTTGACCTGATATCGGTCTAGAATCCATTCGAGCGCCGAACGTGAGCCAATCATGTACCGATGAGTATCGTCAGGGATACCCGACAGCGTGAGCTGCGAGTTATAGACAATCTTAGATCGATCCTTAGTGGCTTTACCGTCAACCCGTGATCCCTTGGCGAAAACCATCTTCTGCACTCGCCAAGTGTCTCTATGAGCTTCTGCCTCTGCAACGCTCTCGTTCAACGGGTAAGGGTCCACGGTCTCGTAACCGAGATGAAGCCGGGAAAGCTCTCGTCCTGCTTCCGAGAATGGGTAGAAGGCCGTCACCATTGGAATGTGCGGGACGAGCTTCTTCAGATCCGAAGCATACACTTCCCGATATTCACGAGAGTGAAGCAAGCCGTAAACATAGTAAAAAATGTCATCGATACTCACCGAAGAGCCGTACGCCTTGCGATAGGTCTGCAAGGTTGCATCATGCATGTTATCGATCCGACGGTATTCTTGATCTTCTGCGACATCGAAACCCAACTGTCCATCGGATCCTGTTCGCTCGAAAAGGTACCGCGGAAAGATGCTTCCACCACTCCCAGCGCCAGTAACGTGCCTATCGGGTACAGCATCGACCATCAGCACCGAGAACGGGACATCCGATCCAGTGCCCACAATATAGAAACCAAGGTTGGATGTGTCTCTGTCAGGAAAAACTTGCGCGAGCTGATAGGTCCTATTGATTAGAGTAGGGTCGCGGTAAACATGGGTGCGCATAAAAGGCCGATACATCGCGACCGCATAAGACTCTTCGTTAACAGCCATCTTTCGGCCACTCGTAAGCATCTTCAGTGGCGCTACGTCCCAGCTGAACTTGACTGGATCGCGATCAACAAAGGTGCCCGCAGAGCCAGCCCCTAGGCCGGACTTCCCGAATCGATCCACCTCAGAGTTAAAGAAGCGAACCGACCGTTGCACGTTCTTCTTGAGGCTATACTGGGAGAAGTTGTACGCCCAGGCATCCCGACTAGTATTGAGACCCCCGGAGTTGACGCGCATCATGGCGATCCCGTCTTTGGACGTCAATGGGGTAAACTTCGTATAATCGCCTCGCCTTTGATTGATCCAATCTCCGTACTCGTTCGGTTGGATCATTTTCCATTCGATATTACCTAGAAGATTGCTGTTCACGATTTCAAGCTTCTGTTCACGTGATAGACAGTCGCCAATATCACGGTAATACAGCGTTGCGGGAACGCCGTTGTCCTTCTGTTCGGTCTTGATCAGAAAAACGATCGCAACCGTCGCCCGGCTTCCCCCGCCAAAGATCTTGCCCCCTTCTTTGCGCGATAGTTCGCCCGCCGTACGCTGGTTGCCACGTAGATTGTAGACGTAAATCTTGTCAAACTCGCCGATCAGACATTTTCTCAGGCCGTCGGCCGCGTTAGAATCAACGAAGCCGCCGTTGGAAACAAAAGAGACAATCCCGCGATTACCGACACGATCAGACGCCCATCGGATTGCCCGAATGTAGGAATCGTATAGTGAGTTCTTTAGCTTCGCAGATGAGTTCCTACCGTAAGACCTTTCGATTCTTGCGTCAAGCGTCGGATACTTCAGGTTCGCATTATCGTCGTTCGCGCTCGTTTGTCCTGCCGAGTACGGCGGGTTCCCGACAATCACCCTAATGTCGGTCGCCTTCTGACGAACGACGCGATCGTTGTTCCGCGTGAACACCTCGGCGTCGAGGGTGTCGTCGTTCTCGTGCATTTGAAAAGTGTCGGTGAGGACAATTCCCTCAAACGGCAAGTACTCGCTGGTTCCTTCCTGCTTCAGACCGTGGAACGTAGCTTCAATGTTGACCGCGGCTACGTAGTAGGCAAGCAAATTGATCTCGTTGGCGTGCAACTCCTGGGTGTACTTGTGCAGGAGGTTGCCCGGACTGATGATGCCGGACTGCAACAGCCTCACGATGAAGGTCCCTGTGCCCGCAAAGGGATCAAGCACATGGACGCCCGCGTCGTTGAGCGACGCGCCGAACTCGGTGTCGAGAAGGTGCTCGACCGACCGGAGGATGAAGTCGACGATCTCGATCGGGGTGTAGACGATGCCGAGCGACTCGGCCGCCTTTGGGAAGGCGTTCTTGAAGAACTTCTCATAGAGTTCGGTGATGATGCGTTGCTTGCCCTCGGCGTTGTCAATTCCTTCGGCTCGCATCCGTACCGAGTTGTAAAACTTGTCGAGACTCTCGCTCTCCTTTTCGATGCCCTGGTTGTCTAGGGCATCGAGCATGTCTTGCATGACCAGCGAGACGGGGTTGTGTTGCGCGAAGGCGTAGCCCTCGAAGAGAGCATCGAACACCGGCTTGGTGATAATGTGTTGCGCCAGCATCTCGATGGCGTTGTTGCGGGTAATGCCATCATTCAAATTGCCCCGCAGGCCAGCGTGGAACTTCTCGAACTTGGGATGGATACCAAGCGAGTCGTCATCGAGAAGCGCCTTGATCCGGGTGATGTGCGCCTCGGCGATCTTGGCGATGTCGCGGGCCCAATCCTCCCAGTACGCTTTCTCTCCCACCTTTGTGACGATCTTGGCGTAGATCGCGTCGCGCCACTCGTCCGACCAGGCCAAGGCAAGTTGGGTCTGCCGATCCACGTTGTCGGTCCGGCGCTCCTGATCGTCAAACCCGATGCCGATGACCTGAAGCTTGTCGTCACGGTTTCGGTTCAGCTCGATCTTGTTAATCATCGCGTTGAAGCGCTCGTCGTGCGCACGGAGCGCCTGAAGCACCTGCCAGACGACTTTGTACTTCTTGTTGTCGGCGAGCGCCACCTCGGGCGGCATGTCCACGGGTACGCCGATAGGCAGAATGACGTATCCGTACTTCTTGTCGGTCTCCCTGGATAGCCGCATAACACGGCCAACCGACTGCACGACGTCAACGACGGAGTTTCGTGGGTTGAGGAAGAGTACTGCATCGAGCGCGGGCACGTCGACGCCCTCGGAGAGGCAGCGGGCGTTAGTGAGAATTCGGCACTCGTTCGTCCCGGCATCCTGGTCTGCCTTCAGCCAGTCGAGACGGCGATTGCGCTCCAAGACATTGAAGGTGCCGTCGACGTGTTGCGCTTGGAGGACCAACGGGTCGTCCTCGTCGCTGTCCTGCCCCATCTGCTCACCGACTACTTCGAGCATTTGAGCAACGCGCTGGGACACCGCAATGTTTTCGGCGAAGGCCACGGCTCGGCGCATCGGCTCGGCATCGACGTGAAGACGTTGCTCATCGAGGCCGCGCTTAGCCAAGCCATTCCAGCATCCAACCAGCTTGGCCACGTCATCGAGCTTCAGCTCATTGTTCTCGTCGGCGAGCAGCGACTGAAACTGCCGGGACACCTTGCTCTCGTCGACAGCCAGAACTAGCACCTTGTAGTCGCTGAGCAGGCCACGGTCGACCGCCTCGCCGAAACCGAGACGATGGAACTCTGGACCGTAATCTTCGATCTTGTTCATGTCGGTGACCAGCGCTGCGGACTCGGCAGCCTTCACGCGCGTCTCATCGCGGTAGATCCGCGGTGTCGCAGTCATATAGAGCCGCTTCTTGGCCTTCAAGAACTTCTGGTCATGCACACGCACGAAGGCCGACTCGTCCTCACCGGCAAGCGTGACACCGGTAGTCCGATGCGCCTCGTCGCAGATGACCATGTCGAACGCGCCGAGGCCCGCTGCTTGAGCATCGGCCACCACCTGAATCGACTGGTAGGTCGAAAAGATGACGGTCATTTTGCCCGTGGGCGAGGTCCGACCCAAGCGCTGCAGCAGCTTCGCGGCGTTGGTGGTGGCGGGCTCGGCGAGGTCGACGACACCCATGTCCTCGGTCTGTTTGCGGCCAACGCGGACGTCGGAGCAGACGGCGAACGGGCGTAGCTCGACCGCGGCCTCCTGCGTCCACTCTCGGAGGGTCTGGGACAGCAGCGAGATCGACGGGACGAGGAAAAGCACGGTGCCGTCGGAGCCGACCGCCTCCTCGGCGATCTTCAGCGACGTGAACGTCTTGCCGGTCCCGCAGGCCATGATGAGTTGGCCGCGGTCGTGGTGCTCGAACTTCTCGATGACCGTATCGAGCGCTTCTTGCTGGTGTGGGCGTAGCGACTTCGACTTGCGCGTCGGCATGACCGAGGGGGTCGCCAATGAGTACCTCGACCAGTCAACGACTGACTCACTCAAGATCGAAACATCAAGCCGCTGGGTCGGGACTTGCTGGTCAGCGAGCGCCTCTTCAGCGTTCTTAGACCACTTGTCGCTGGTCGATACGATGATCCGGCGTGTGAAGCCGATCTTGCCCGAGGCAGTGAAGAACGAGTCGATGTCGCTCTTCTGCACACTGTGGTGCGGCGCGTAGAACTTGCACTGGATCGCGGTGCGCTCTCCGGTTTCCCGGCTCACCGCCACCAGGTCGATGCCTGTGTCCGGCCTACCGTCACGCCCAGGCCACTCCGACCACAACCAGACGTCGCTGAACTGCAGGGCCCACTCCGGGTCGGCTCGGAAGTACCCCTGCATCAGACGCTCGAACTTCTCACCCTTGTCTCGCTCGTCCAAGGCGCTGGCACGGAGCTCGTGGAGGATGTCGTGGATCGTCGTGGACATGGACGCATCATGCCGCAAGTCTGTGACAGCGTTGGTCATACGGGTCTCCCCGGCGGCTCGGTCAGATCTGAGCCCCTCCCTGCCCTCCTTGGATCCACTGTCGGACTTCGGCCTGTTCGTCGTCGGTCAGCGCCATCTGCGCATCTGCTGCCAGCTTGAGCATGCTGTCGGCAAACTGGCTCGCCAGCACGTTGGCATCCCACTCGGGAGTGGTCCACGAGATCCCGTTGTAGCTGTAGTTCACAAGCACGAAGTGCACGGCCTGGCGAGAGACTGTCTCCCCCCGTTCAGCGCAGATGTCCCGGGCGGCACGTTCCACTGCGACTTGCCCGCTGCCAGCCATGCTGCGCGCATCTCCTGCCAGAACGTCGAACAAGCACGTGTAGGCCGAAGTCGGCAGCAGCGGTGCCCTCACCACGTGGTTGATCCGTCGTGCTACCTCCGGCACGTCAACGGCCGACGCCTCGACCTCAGGTGGGGTGTGCCGCGTTGGATCGAAGAGCCAACCAGGGCTCCTACCAATCGCGACTTGCAGGTGCTCGTCCACGATGCCAGCGACAAACTTTCCGAAGCTGCCCGACCCCGCCCAGGCGGTCGTGTCGACTGCTGAACCTGCCACCTTACGAACTTCGTGTGCGGCCTTGGCCATCGCAATCGGCGACTTGGACTCAGCGACAAGGTCACGAACGATGGACTGGATCTTTGTGTGCAGCGCATCGTCAGGAGAGTCGTGGTCAGGCTGCTTGATTGTCGCAGCTTCCGGTTCGGCCTCTGGTTCACCAAGTCCGAGTGCCTCGTCCAAGAAAATCACGTCCGGGATAGCGAAGTCACAGGCCGCGTGCATGGCCGCCGCCGCAGGGTTGGCCGTAAGAATCGCGGACCGCCTGTCGTGTTCGCGCAGCCGCTGGAGCACGGGCGTGAAGTCCGCATCAGCCGAGAGAACGATGAATTCGTCGTAGTACACGGGATGGGTAAGTGTATCTAGGATGTCGAGCACCATATGGATGTCAGCGCTGTTCTTGCCCATCGAGGTAAGAGAGGGGCAATCCACCACCCGGAAGCCGGCTCTGGTAAAATATACCCGATACTTGCCGGAACGTGCCGGATCAAGATAGCAGATCCGACGCAGCAGTTTTCGCGGCTGCTCCTCTGCGTCGATCATGAGTGGGCCTAGGGAGTTCTCAAGCCAGTCCACCCACAAGCCGGGTTGGGTAGCGAATCTATGCCCGGCCTCGGCGCTCGACGTGGTAAGTCCGATATGAATGTTCTCAAAGTCGACAAATAGTGCAGCGCGTCGGTAAGCGATATCTGGATGGTTGCTCATATATCCCTCATCTGTGGGTAGGGTCGGCTTCAACTGGATACCTTCGGCAAGGCTTGAGCTATCGTTACATGCTCACACCTCGTTCGGGCGGAGAGTGCGTTGACTGTAACGGGGACTGCAGGCCAACGATGCACCACTGAACGACCTACCAGAGGGTGGCGATTGTGACAATCGGAGCTGATGACGAGCTTGCGACACGGGCTCGTGAGTTCCATGACGAGATGCTTGACGGCTACCGATACCTGGTCCGCACGATCAGGTACACGGCGAAGTCGTTCCTACACATGCTGACCATGCAGGGGGGTGTCGACACGGCGAAGACCCTGTTGCGGGGGACGAGTACCTCGGACGGCTTCGTCAGGCTCTGGGAGGAGAACATGCTGGCCCACAGCGTGGAGGCGTCGGTCATCAAACCCCAGTACGAACTGCTCTTCACCGATCAGGAACGACGTACCGCTCAGATGCGACTCCAGGCCCACGGCTTTGATGTCGAGGGCTTCCTTCGCTCCCTCAACTGATCGTGTCCGGCGCAGTGCTCCGTGCTTAGATCTGCACCGGACCGTCGATTCATGAGGAAGCGATACAGGCCGAAACGCTGACGCCGCAAAGACTCTTCGAACCGCAGGCGCGTTACATCATCCCGGTGTTCCAACGCCCCTACGTGTGGTCGGTCGAGAAGCAGTGGGAACCGCTGTGGGATGACGTTCGGGCGGTGCCGAGGAACTCTTGGATGGTGGCAGAACGAGTCCACGAACACCGGTGGCGACGGTTCGCTGAGCACGTCCGGCGGCTGCGTCGGAGGAACCTGGACCTACCGCGGTATGTACGAGTCGGCTGGCCGCACGTCGGTCAGTACCGAGTCCCGGATCAGCTGCTGATCCCAACTGGCCTTGGATCGGCTGAGCAGCCAGTAGACACGGGCGAGCCTGGCGGGCCTACGCGGCCCAGGCTCGCCCGTGTGCTGATCCACCAGCATCAACCACGGAGCGTGGTTCAGTCGAGCTGCAAATGCCCAACCGCTCGTCTGCTCAGCACCGGCACTTACCAATCGCCACCCGATCGTGCCTCCCCTCCTCCCGCAGGCTGGACCCGCAGAACCAGCCCACACGGAGGGAGACCGCCATGACCAACCAGCAGCCGCTCGTCTACTCGGTGCACCAGACCGCCAGCCAGCTTGGTGTTGACCCAGCCACGCCCTACCGGGCGATCCGGGAGGACGCCTTCCCTGCTCTCAAGATCCGTTCCCGTTACGCCGTACCGACCAAGGCTATGGAGATGCTGATGGACGAGGCGGTCGACCGAGGTGGCCTGGTAGACGTGGCCGAGCTGGTGCGGCAGCGCCGGGATGAGAAGGAGCTCAACCGTTTGTCGCCTGGTTGGCGCCGGTGAGCGACACGTCTCCAGCGGTTCGTCGGGTCGATACTGACGCCTCGGCGGCCTCGAGCTGGCAGGGCAAGCAGTTCGGCCAGCGTGAGCGGCTGGAGCTCGCTAAGCCGCCCTTGGTCGATCTGACACTGGCCCGGCAGGTGATCGCCCGATTGGGGATCACGGCCCAGGACTTGCTCCTGGCCGAGGACACCGAGGCGGCGGTACCGACGATCGCCGAGTTCATCCCGGTGGTCTCGGCCGCGGTCAGCCCGAACACCCGCAAGGTCTACGTCTACTACTGGCGCAAGATCGAGGAGCGCTGGGGCGACCGGCGCTTGGACCAATTGCTGCCGAGCGAGATCAAGGAGTTCTCCTACGAGCTCCGCACCAAGGTCGTCCAGCGGCGCAACGCCCGCGGCGGCCTGTCGACGTCGGAGCACCTGATCGGTGCCCTGCGCTGCCTGTACCACCACGCCGTGCTGGACGGGGTAATCCCGCAGCGGCACAACCCGGCGATCCGGGTCAACAAGCCGCGGCGGCAGCCCAACGACCGCCGGGCGCTGTCGGCCGGGATGCTGGCGGTGATCCGCTCGGTGGCCTCGGAGTCGGGCAACGACCCGGAGCTGGACCTGCTGATCATCGACCTGCACTGGGAGACGGCTGCCCGTCGACAAGGGGGTACCAACCTCCAGGTCGACGAGTTGGACCCGGAGAACTGCGTAGTCGGGCTTCGGGAGAAGGCCGGGAGCTTCCGCTGGCAGCCTGTGTCTCCTTCCCTGATGCGCCGTCTGGTCAAGCATGTCGAGTCCCGGCCGGGGATCACGAACAAGGTGTTGCGCTACCGGGATGGCAGGCCGATCACGTACCGGCGCTACGACTACATCTGGCGACGGATGGCTCAGCAGGTACCTGCGGTGGCCAACGAGCACATCTCGACGCACTGGCTGCGCTACACCACCTTGACCTGGGTAGAGCGGCGCTTCGGGTTCGGGGTGGCCCGAGCCTTCGCCGGGCATCAGACCCCGAGGCCGTTCGACAGCTCGGTGACGACGACCTACATCCGGGCAGGGCTAGACGAGGTGGCGGTAGCGCTAGCGGCGATGACGGGGGAGGGGCATCCGCTGACCAGCACCGATGGCCGACCCGGATGACAGCTGGAATCTGTGCTGGATATTTGACATGGCTTCTGCAACCTGTCACGATCTCCGAGTGACCAAGTCGTCCCTGATGACGCGCGAGCAGGCCGAGCTCGCCCTTGCCGATCACGTCGGTGTGCTGAACAAGTGCTTCGAGCTCGCTTGGAAGCGCTGGTGCGAGTGGCTTCATGACTTGCCAGGGTCACCTGCGGATGTGACTGCCAATGCCCGCGCGCAGACCTTGCACGGGTTCATCGTGGCCGAGGTGCGTCGGAGCATGTCCGGCCGCGAGGGCGTACAGGTGTTCCACAAGAACGGCTTGTGGCTAGTGCGGATTCAAGATCGTCTTGTCATCCGGTTCAAGAAGTTTCGGAACGGCGCCTACAAGACCTCGTCCAATGTCAATCAGCAAAGCATTGCCTTCGACTCGCAGCAGCTTTCGCTTGAAGCTGGCTTGCTGACGCAGATGACCCATCTAGTGATGGGCTACTTGCTCGACGAGGTCGAGACCTCAATGAAGACTGTAGCTGTCACGTGCGTGGTCGATGGGAAGCACTACTGGGCCCCCATTGAGCTTTCCACCACAACGGGTGACCAAGGCGCGACAATTCTCGGCGGACCCGCTAAGGTTGACCCCACTGCCGCCAAGCCCCGTGTACGCAGCAAGGGGCGTAAGAGGAAGCTAGAGGAGTAGCATGAACCCGCGCATGCTGACAACGGCTCGGGATGCGCAAGGGCTCACGCAGAAAGAGCTTGGTGAGGCGTGTAGAATCCCGCAATCGCGCTTGAGTAAGGCAGAGTCTGGAATCGTTGAACTGACGTCAGACGAGTTGCAACGTTTGGCGAAGCGACTTGACGTAACAGTTGCCCTTCTGAGTTGGTCCGATGAAGTGCATGGCTTTGGTAGCGCCAGCTTCTTTCATCGCAAGCAGCAAAGCTTGAGTCAGAAGACTCTGCGAAAGATTCAAGCCCAGGTCAACTTTTTGCGGATGAGATTGCAACGCCTCTACCAGGGTATCGAAGTAGACGCAGATCGTGCTATCCCTAGCATGAACCCCGACGAACACGACGGCCCTGAAGAAGTTGCGCGAAGGCTCAGGGCCTACTGGCAACTTCCTATGGGCCCTGTTGGCAACATGGTCAATGCCATTGAAAATGCTGGTGGCGTCATTTTTCGTAACGACTTCGGCACCCATCGCATCAACGCGATTAGCGTATGGCACCCGGGCGCCCCTGCGCTTTTCGTCGTGAACTCAACCTTGACTCCGGAGCAGCAGCGATTCGTACTTGCTCACGAACTCGGCCATATGGTGATGCATGAGGGTTTTCCGCCTCGCGATTACGCTGAACGTGAGGCAGATCGGTTCGCCGAAGAGTTCTTGATGCCTGCTGCCTCGGTGACAAGCGATCTACGAGGCATTGACCTAAAAAGGGCCGCCACGCTCAAGCCGTACTGGAAAGTTTCAATGCAGTCTCTGATACTGCGGGCGGAACATCTAGGTCTCATCAACTCCGGGCGCTGCCGTAGTCTTCATGCCTATATGAACAAGCTTGGTTATCTGCCAGTCGAGCCGTTTCCGGTTGAACGTGAAGAACCGAGTGTGCTTGTTGATATGGTGCAGGTTCATCTAGACGACCACGAGTACACTACAAAAGAACTTGCAGACGTGCTAGGAATGCCCCGAAACAAGATGCTGGACGACTTTACGAAACGAGGTCAGCGGCCTCTCCGAGTCGTGAGTTAGAGAGCGGAAAACCGTCGCTGCATACAAACCGGATGGACTCACGACGAGGTAGAGATTTGTTTGTTATTGGACAGAAGAATCTTTCCTGTCGGCTGCGCGCTTCTTCGTTCGCTTGATCCGCGAGAGGTAGACTAATCCGTCGCAGAGTTCGAGAGTGACATCGTAGAGCCACCCGTTGCCATCATCAAGCACCACGCGGGCTTGGCCCTCTGCGTCTAGGTCTGTCTCGACAACCTGGAGTTGATCCACGGGCGTGTCGTAGCGGCTGGCCACTAGCCACCGTGTGCGTTCAATTGCCTCGTGCTCATTCAGGTCGGTCTCAATCATGCCGGGGTGCTCAGCTTTGAGCCTAACCGCCATCTCTTTGGAAACAATCTTGAGAAGATCCCACGCTGCGCTGGTTGCCGCCCAGGTAGAGATGCCAAGCAGGATCTCATAGGTCGCCGAGTCTGCGCCCCAACTGGTGCGGTTCTCCGTGGAGGTTAGGATATACGGCGCGCTGCCCAGTTCAGAGTTGGTACTGAGCGGGATGGACTCTACCTTGCGTAGCAGCCAGTCCGGGGTCCAAGCGGCCCCGTGCGAGATTACGATCCATTGCTCAAGGTGCTCCAGCGCCGATGGGTTATCCATCGGCGTGACGACGATCTGCACCTGATCGGCGTAGCCGCGGTGCTCAGCCCACTGCTCATCTGACATTTGGTAGCTCATGGCTTCTTTCTACCCGTAACCCACACAAACGCCACCCCGCTTTGTGCCAGCACCCAGCCGTCGAACCCGATGTCCACCCGTGCCGCGGTGGCCGTGCTGTCGGTGCGCTCGATGCGGACCGGCTGGGCTCCGGCGATGTAGTCGAGCGTGGTGACGTGCTGGATGCCGGTGCCGTCGTAGTCAAGGTGGATGCGGAGGTTGTGGCTTGGTTGGTTGAGGTTCAGGTAGAGGACGTTGCCGCGTTGCTGGACCAGGATGCGGTAGGTGTAGCTCAGGACGACTTCCCTGCCCGCGGTGGTGCCGAGGTCGGCGGTGAAGACCTGTCCCTGCTTGCGGCGGCTGCGGCGTACGGGACGGGTTTTGCCATCGACGGCCAGGTGCTGGACGTCGAAGGTGTCCCTGGAGCTGGCATCCAACTCGGAGAACCAGACCGAGGCCACGGTGGGGTCGTTCAGGAGGGTGCGGTACTCGTCGAGGTCGGAGACGCAGGCGAAGCGCAGCACCGGCGTGGCTGGGGTGACGCGGTACTCCCAGCGGATGGTGGCCTCGAAGAAGTCGGCTGAGCTGGTTGCGTTCCGCGGTGTCCAGGGGCGTAGTGACACGGAGATGGAAACGTCGTGCCAGCGTTCCTCGGTGGTGCCGAGCTGGAACTGGAGGTCGCGGTAGGCGTCGGCTGCCAGGGCTGGGTTTCCGAGCCGGAGTCCGAGGGCGTTGACCGCCAAGCGGTCGAGGGTTTCAGGTGAGGCAACCTGCTTCAGGGCCTCTGGCCTGAAGGCGAGGCTGTCCAGGACAGCATCGCGGATGGCGGGGGCTTCCTGCCGGACGGCACTGCGCATGAGCTCGGCCTGGCGACGTTCACTGACGCCGTCGACGACGATCTGCACGATGACCGACAGCAGGCCGCCTTGGAGGGCGGCTGAACCAAGGTCGCGCACCCAGCTGGCGTTGGTGTAGCTGCCGACGACGAGGCCGAGGATGCCCGCGGCTACCAAGCTGACCCCGATGAGGAGCATCTTGGCGCGGTAGAGCTGACGGAGCAGGTCGAGCATGTTCAAGATCAAGTATACGACTATCCTGGTTGCCTGACCAGCACGAACGCCCTGGCCGGTGGGGTTGGCCAGGGCGTTCGCGGTGTTCGGAAGGTGGTGCGTGCGGGTTAGCGGCTGCCGCCGCCGGTGCCCCCGCTGCCGCCGCCTCCACCGTTGTTTTGCCTGCTCATGGGCCACGTCCCTTCTCTTGGTGGGTGGTGACGCCTCTCGACACGACAGACGATATCCGATTTTGGGATATTGACCAAGGGGGCAGTGCGCTGGGCGGGTGGACAAGTCCATCTACTCGGCGGAGTACCAGCAGCTGTGCCAGCTGCTGCGGCGTCTCCGCCTCGAGGCTGGACTGACGCAGGTGCAGGTGGCTGAACGGCTCGGGGAGCCGCAGTCGTTCGTGAGCAAGTACGAGTCCGGCGAGCGGCGACTGGACGTGGTGGAGCTGCGGTATGTGGCGGAGGCGGTTGGTTCTACCATCGACGAGGTAGTTGCCAGCCTAGACAAGTAGTCGAGTTCGACTACTTCTTGCTAAAATCAACAAATCCAGGAGCGCCGACACGGAGCACTGAGCCGTCATCTTTGATAGTTACCATGAGAATTGCATCGTCAACTGAATAGTAGCCATATTGGTCACCATAATATGGCGAACTTCCGAAGGAATATTCTATCCGCTTCAGTGATTGTCGTGTCTTTAATCCTCTACAGTCGACTGCACTGTTGGTTTTGGTGCAATACCTATACGCCGATTGCATTGCTATATCTTCTAAATTAGCTTGAGGTAGCTTCCTGGGCAAATTTGCCCAGGACCAAATGACTACACCTGAGAGCGCCACTAAAAGTGTTACAATCATCCATACGAACTTCTTGCTAATTGATCGTACCACTTTCATGTATACTTATACTACCACTAATGTAATTCTTGTAAACCTGTGCGGTATCGGGCGTCGGTAGAGCATTTACCGCAACCCCACCAAGATAGCCTATCCAGGTTGAAACCTCGGGTCCGAGTTCCCGTGCCGGTCGTCCGGTCAGGAGGGCGGTATCGAAGTCGTAATCATCGGCAGACGGCGACGAGACCGATCCCGTGAACTCCCAAGAGTTTCCACTAATAGTCAACGTTCCTGTGGGTGCCACGGATATCGGACTTCCGATGATCGACTTGCCCAGAGTGTCTGGCGTAAGCAAGATCCTTCCGTTATCTCCTAGGCTGGCCGGAGTGACACTGTAAGTGCCATCAGTAAGAGAGTTGCTCTTGATGTAGGGTACCAAGATGTCGGCCAGAGACCCCGCCGTCCAGTTGAAGCTGTTTATGTTCGTAACAGTGTCCCTACCGCTTCCGAACAGGTAGTTAAGGTAGTAGCCAACTGGCCATGTCAGCTTGGCCGCTTTATCCAACAGGGTTGGTGTGACTGGAGCGTCACTTGCGGCATCTCGCAGCTTGCATGTTGCATCATTGGCGGCGTCGAAAAGTTCACGACGCGCTCGCACTACCTTGTCGACTGCTTGACGGCGTAGTTCCAGGCCAGGGTCGTTAAGGAGGCGTGAAGTGAATACAGTTCCGGTGAACGATATTCCGGTGGAGTCTTTTGGCACACCGGCGGGCAGCAGTCCCGATGCTTCGGTCTTCGCTACGCCCTCTTTCCACAAAGCAATAGCCTCGGCAGCTTCCTTCTGCGCCCAATCAAGAGTATGGGCGTACTCGTCGAGTGTTTTCGCCGCGCTGTCGAATCGGTCGCTTGCCGTCAGCCACCGCTTCGGCTGATGGTCGAAGCAACCTCGGAATCTAACGGCCGCTGGACCTTCCCACTCTCCAGCATCCACCACTTTGAGTCCGGCGCCGATTGCATCCAAGTCGGCAGCGCGCCTCTTCACGGCCCGCACGGAATTCCAGATAGAACCGGGGTTTCCGGGGAAGATGTCTGTGGCCTTCTTGGCTTTGGACAATTCAAACTGTACTGCAGGATTCTCGTTCACGGCTGATCTCCACCGAGGTTGTTCACAGCTTCTTGCTCGGCTTGTCGATAAGCTTCGGCTGTCTCGTGCAGATTGACGGCGATCGTGCCTGCGTCTTGCAGAAGGCTATTGAGACCGCGACTCCACCGATCGAAGAATTCTTCAGCTGCGGCCGCAAGTTCAGCATGACCGAGGTCGGCTTCAGACGGATCGAGCCCGTCGGTGGGTTGTTCAGCTACTTGCTTCACCAAGTCGACGATGCTGCGTCCAGCCTCAGTCAGTTGGTCGACGTTGACTGTATAGCCCTCGCTCAAGACTGCTCACCCCACGGGTTGGTCAGCGGGTACCTAGTGACCAAACGATGGCAAGGACAGATGGTTACCGCCAGCCTGGCGGATCTTTATCCGCGGTCCGAATCCCGCTGGCAGCGCCGCGAACCGCTCTACCTGTCGCCGGGTGGCCTCGTCCACCAAGCCGCGCATCACCGACTTGCCCAGCGGTTGGCGGGGACGCTAGTCCGGGGCGAGTCGCCTGGCTTCATCGAGATGTACGAGTGCTACTTGGCCCTGGTGAAGCTGGGCTGCGGCTTGGGCTGGGTGGGAACTGGTGTCGGCTTCCCAGAAAGCAGGGACGTTCCCCGCGGAAGCGGGGGCCGTCTCCGCTCCAGCGTAGGTCCCCATCCGGCATGCCGGGCCGTACTGGTTCAGCGATCTGCTGCAGCGCCGCGCCTGTTCCCCAGCGATCTCGCCTAGCGAGTGCCACCAGCACCACCACGAACCACCTTCGGCAAGATGCCTCCTGACACCCCGCGCGGACACAGGAGCGACATGGCGCAGATCAAGGCGGTCTTCTTCGACGTCGGTGAGGTGCTGGTGGACGAGAGCCGCGAGTACGGCACCTGGGCCGACTGGCTGGGGGTGCCCCGGCACACCTTCTCGGCGGTCTTCGGGGCGGTCATCGCCCGCGGCGGCGACTACCGGGACACCTTCCAGGTGTTCCAGCCGGGCTTCGACTTGGCGGCCGAGCGGGAGCGGCGGGCGGCGGCTGGGCAGCCGGAGTCGTTCGGCGAGGAGAACTTGTACCCGGATGTCCGCCCGTGCCTGGCTGCCCTGCGGGAGCAGGGGCTGCGCGTCGGCATCGCCGGGAACCAGACGGCGCGGGCCGAGGGCATCCTGCGCGAGTTGGCGTTGCCGACCGACGTGCTGGGCACCTCGGACAGCTGGCAGGCGGAGAAGCCGTCGCTGGCCTTCTTCGAGCGGGCCATCGCGGAGGCAGGAGTCCCGGCGGCGTCACTGCTCTACGTCGGTGACCGGCTGGACAACGACGTCCGCCCGGCCCAGCAGCTCGGGATTGCCACTGCCCTGCTACGCCGCGGGCCCTGGGGCCACATCCTGTCCGACGCCGAGGTCGAGGCACGCTGCTTGTTCAAGCTGGACAGCCTGGCCGAGCTGCCGGAACTCGTGGCCAAGCACAACCAGGACCAGACGGCCTAGGACTCAGCGGCTGGTGCCAGCGCCTGGACCCGTTCGTCAAGTTCGGCCAGGTACGGCGTGGCCGTCAGGGCGGTCCGCAACGCTGGCACCCGGTCGAGGGCGGCGGCGTACCAGGAGGTGTTCAGGGCGTCACAGGCGCCGTGCACCGCGGCCAGCGCGTGCTCGGCGTCGGTGGCGGCGCGGGCAGCAGCCAGGTCGAACAGCAGCACCGACCGCTGCTTGGACTCGGCGTCGGCCAGTCCGGAGATTGCCGCCTCCAAGCGGATGGCAGCTTGGTCGTGCTGTCCACCGAGCAGCAGGGCATTGCCTGCGAAGCCGTCGAGGCGGGCGCTGTTGTAGAAGTCGAGCCAGACCGGGTCCTGGCCGTCGCTGGCTAGGGCGTCTTCGGCTAGCCGGATGCGGCTGAGGCTGTCGCTGGCACGGCCGGTGCGCGCCAGCAGCTCGGCCTGCACGCAGTACAGCCAGCTCTTGAGCTGCGGGCTGGTGGTGTAGCGCAGGTGAGCGGTGGCGGCGTCGAGATGGGCGTCGGCTTGGGCACCATCGCCAGCGAACCCCGGCACGAAGGCCTGGTGGGCGGCGACAGCGGCAGCCAGGGCGTGGTCCTCGGCCAGGGCGGCGGCCTTCTCCGCTACCTCGAAGGCCTGGGCCGCCAACGGCAAACGCTGCAGGTCGAAGAAGGCCAGCCGGGCGGTCAGCAGCGCCGACTCGGCGACGGCAGCAGCCAGACGCCTGGTGGTGTGGTCGCGGCCGACGCGGCTGTCGAGCAGGTCTTGGCCGAGCTGGGCGTGGGCGGCGACCGAGGCCACCAGCTCCTGGGGCGTGCTGCGCCAGTACAGCTGTCGGTGGGCGGCGGTGATCTCGCTGTAGGCGTCGACCGAGCGCGGGTCGAGCTGGACGCTGGCTGCACCGCGGAGTGCTGGCAGACCGGACGGCTCCCCGACGCCGTGGCGGACCAGCGACACCAGGCTGGTGTCGAGCAGGCTGCGCCCGCGCTTCCCCTCGAACAGCGCCATCACGACCTCCCTCACGATCGACTCCACCATACGTTCGGGTGAACCGGAAGCGAGTGGTGACGGGCTCAGCGGCAAGGGGTGCAGCGCCAGCTCGTCGGCGGTCAGCAGGCCGAGTTCGCTGGCGGGCAGCCCGAACAGCAACACCAGGTGCTTGCGGAAGCGCGGCTCGGGCCAGCGGTCACCGGACTCCCAGCGGCGCACGGTTTCGGCGGTCAGCCCGGACTCCGCCTCGAAGCAGGCGGCCATGCTCTGCTTGATCTGGGCGACCAGCTCTTCCCTGCTCCAGCCACGTTGCAGTCGTTGCCAGGCCAGCTGGGTGTTGGGGGCGTACTTGGCCATGAGCCCTCCTTGGCGCCGCACACACCGGACGACGGCGAGCTTACGGCCGTAGCTGCTGCCCGCCGCCCGCTTGGAGGCCAATGGCGGGGTGGTGGCGGGGAGCTGGCAGGTACGTCACCAGCAGGTTTGTCGGTTGACTCGCTGCCAGGCACCCAGCCTTGGCAGACCAAACCAGCCGGTGACGCCTTTCGACGAGGATTCTTCCCGCCGCTGGCCGGTTGCCAGCGCTGCCAGGGCTGGGTGCCTCCCACCGATATCCGCACGGGAGGCAGGCCAGGCATGACCGCGATGGCAGACACCAGCACGTCCACCAGGCTGCGGGAGCAGCCGTTGCCGTGCCCGCAGGCCCAGGCCTTCCCCTCGGAGATGGTCTTCGGCTACGTGCGCTCGGTCAGCGACCGGCCCGGATACCTGGCGGCCTGCCGGGAGCAGTTGGCCATCTGGTGTGCCCGGCAGGGGTGGGAGCTGCGGGCGGTCTTCACCGACACCTGCTCCGGGTTGGACGTGGAGGACCGGCCGGGCTTCCGGGGGCTGTTGGCGGCGCTGGCTGACCATCAGGCCGCGGCGGTGGTGCTGCCAGACGGTGGGCACTTGTCGCGCACGGTCGAGGTCGTCGACGTGCTGGCGGCGCAGCTGCTGGCGCACGGGGTGGAGCTGCGCGTCATGGACGGCGGTCTTCCGCCGGTGGTGGTGCGCCAGCTGGCGCACCTGGCCCTGTCGTAGCCGCAGCCGTGCCGTGACCCGCCGCGCCGATCCGCCCGAACCGGAGCCGACCAGGCCGGTGACGGTCCACCTGACGGCCAAGGAGCGGCAGCAGATGGCGCGGGCGACCTGGGTGGTCACGGCGCTGGGGGAGTCGGGTGAGGTCAACGCCATGGACCGGGCGATCCGCAAGCTCCGCCAGGCCGCGGGCGGCCCGAGTGGCTGAGGTCGGCCCACACGCACGAGAGGAACCGATGGACCCGTCGATGCTGCCCAGCCGCATGCCGAGTTCGTGGCGGGACGACCAAGTGCTGCTGGCGGGCTTGGCGCAGCTGAACGTGGCGCTGTCGTCCTACCTCGAGCACGTCATCCGGCAGCACACCGAGGGCGCCCCGCCGCTGCCCGCCACGGTGGTGGCCGGGCTGGGCACGCACATGGTCGAGGTCGGGGCGGCCTTGGCGAGCCGCATCGTCACCGTCCTGCCGGACTACTTTCCTGCACCGCCGTTCCCGGGCGATCCGGGTCCCACGCCCGGTTCGCCGCAGTGACCCGCCACGACGGTAGTCAGCGGCGGGCGGTGCCTGCGGTGGCGTTGTTGTCGCGTTTTGGCTGCGGTGGTGGCCGGGTCTGGTCGGGGCGCGACACCGGCGAGGTCGTTCCCTGGCTGCGTCAGACGCAGCTGCCTTCCCCGCGCACCATGCAGGTGGAGGCGATCGCCAGCGGGCCGGGGTGGTTCCGCGGGCGGCTCGACCTGTCGCAGCACGAGCTCGTCCCGGTCAGCGGCGGGTGGACGTCGCCGCTGACGGGGATGCGCACCGACCTGGCCACGATGCAGCGGGTGCTGGCCGGGCTGCGGCGGCTGGCCAGAGCGCCGAACGGAGACACGACGTGTCAGGGGATGCGGGGCCTGGCCCCGGATGTCAGCTCACCCTGCGTTAACAGGCGGGCGGGCAGCTGGTTGCGTGCGACCTCTAACGGGCTAACCCGGGTGAGCGGTGGGACGTCAAGACAATCTTGCATAGACGCAGCTCAGCGCTGCATAACCATGGGAGACACGGAAACCGGCAATCTGCAAGATCCTTCGGCGCAGGTACCGGAAGGTGTAGGACCGCCAGCTCAGGCGTCACGGCCGTGCAGATGACACGTTTGTTTGCATGTGAACACCTGCGGGAAGAGCCTCCCGGATGACCGACCGAGGGGAGTGGCGTCTCTTCGAATGCAGTGACGACCGCCCGCCCGGAGCCAGCGAAGCATGGCCGGGCGGCCGTCACCTCCTAGCAGGGGGTGGTCTGCCGCTGGTAACCGCAGCGGCAGACCGCTCCCGTCTTACATTCCGGCGGTTAGACGTGCCACCCCCGGACGAACAGCACCCAGGTGGAGAAAGCGGTGCCGAAGCTGGCTGGACCGACGACGGCGAGCGTCTCCGGCACCAGCCAGGCCGTGAACAACATGCAGGTCACCCAGACGCTCCAGACGACCGCGGACTTGACCACGAAGGACGTCGTCCTGCTGCGCCGGGGGGTGTTGTGCTGGGCAACCAGCTTATCGATCTCCCGCTGGTGGTCCTGCTGGCCGAGGCGCAGCAGCTCCCGCAAGGAGACCGAGGTGGCGTCGTTCGACGTCGGAGCGTCGTCCGATCCGGGGATACCCCGGCTTCGGCTGTCGCCGTCGAAGTCGTCGCCCGATAGGGTGTGCACGTGACTGGGCCTTTCTCCAGTGTTCTTTGCGGGGCATTGCAAGGCACGGTCATCGGAGGGGCGTGGTGCTCGGGGTTGCCGCCCCGATGCACCGCGTCCTTCCCCTCAAAGGGGGGACTCCGGCGACCGTTCCGTTGGTAAAGAACGAAGCAGATGTGGGCTGGATACCAACCTGACACTAGTTCCAGACGAGCGGCACCGCGGTAGCGGTGAGCGGTCATGTGGGGAACATGTGCAGGGAGATAACGACACGATCCGTTCGCAGGGCAGAGCGTACCCCCGCGCAGGCGCTCAAGGGGGCACGCGGCAGGCTTGCATACCAAACGCCACCCGATCGGGTTGTTAATGCACAGGAACAACCGACCGGGGCGCGTGTCGCGCCATCTGCGGTCAGTCTCGGTCCCATGTTTCTGCGGCGTTACGCAGGATTAGACCTCTAAGGTTCAGGACAGGAGGCTAGCGGGCTAGAACGTCTTACCGCGTCTCAGTATCTCAGTATCTCAGTAGATCCACCCGATCGAGTGACAACGCTTTGCGAAGAAGATTTGTCTTAGGTGGTCGTGCTGCGCTTCCTGGGTGAGCTGACGCATTTTTGTCGTGCTTCGCCACCTAGATAGCCAAGCGTCAGGTGCTACCGCCCCTCGCGCGCCCGCCACAGCTGATCGGCGGCCCTGGAGATGAAACTGGACAGATCGCCAAGCCGGGCTAGGTCGTTCGCTGCCGAGGACAGCTTGCTGGCGGCCTCGTGGAGTGCGGCCAGACGGCCAGTCGCCCGGTTCATCAGCTCGGCCGCGCCGTGGTCGGAGAACCGCGGACCAGTACTGCGGAGTTCGTGGACTTCGGCAAGCAGTTCCCGTAGGACCGCGGCAGCCTCGGCGTCGCTGGCCTCAAGCCTGGCGAGCGTGTCACCGACGCGCCAGCACTACTCGGCCATGATGTTGCTCAGGACCTGCTGCAGGGGAAAGTTCGTTGATGTCGTCGGTTGTACAAGCCCTTACTGGTGCCTGGTCTCCGATGCGTCGTCCACTCGGTCAGTTCGGTGATGGTGAAGTCCGGCGTGAAGACGGTCGACGATGAGGTGATGCGAGGTGCAGCAGCCAAGCCAGGAACAGGTGCCTCAAGAGAAGGCGACGAGCACTGCGCGGGTTCCGGCCGAAGAGTGCACGGTTTGTGGACACGTTCTCCAGGCTGGCACACGGCACAAGGATGGCTTGACCTTGGCGACGGTGCGAGAGGGGAAGCTGTCCCAGAGGTGCATCGGTTCCTACTCGGTGACTGTCGCGGCATGTCTGATTCCCACCAAACGACTCGCAGACTTGCTTGCGATTGTATGCTTCACGTCGGCGTAGATTTCGGGAGAGGGTTTCATTGGAAGATCTTCTCAAGTGGGTTCAGGACAACCTGCTTTCTCTGGATGATCTCATCGAGTCGGGCATCACAACCTATCTCGGCACCGGCATTCTAGTGCTATTCCTTATATATGGTTTCGTGTCATCTTGGCTTGGCGTGGCCAAAGGGTCAAGAACCCTTTTTCGAAACGCAAGTAAGGCCTACGCTTTGACACGGAACACTATCGAACGATCTCCGCGCGCGAAGTTTATAGCACTTACCTTCACCTTTTTGTTGTTCTTGATATGCCTAACCGCATGGGCGCTGCTTCTCATTGCTACGGGAGCGATGTCCATGTTCATTTACCGAAGTCTGGCCAGGAACACTAAATGGTCAGAGGAGTCATTCCTTGATCTCCCCCTTCCGTCTGGGTGGTTTCAATTTGACCAGGCTATTGAGATCTACCTTGCGGCAGGTATCACGACCGTTCTCGTCGCCGCAGTCTGGTTTGAATCGAACGCATTTATTGCATTCTTGACTACCTTTTCTGGGTTCTGCCTGGTGGTTGTCCACATTGGTTCAGCGCTTGTGTTGACATTTTCCCTGATGCTAGAGATTCTCAAGCTTCTATCTTACAGTTCAGAACAGCCAGCTATGGGGTGGCAGCTTACGTTTGCCGCTGGTCTGCTACTGCAAGCCTTCGCAACTTACGCGATGATCAGTTTTGCGGCAGAATTGCGATCAATGGTGAAACGAACTTTAGTTAAATAACATTCTGACTCAAGTAGAAATTCGGTGTGCTTTGCACATCACCAGCGAACCCACGGTTGCTCGCTCTGGCGACTTGAGCGATAACTAGGGCAGCCCTGGCGGCAGTGCGTTGCCGGGGAGCAGCTCCTCGTCGGTGTACCGCGGCCTACTCGATGAACCCACTCGAGGGTTCGTCGGCCGCATGGCACCGAGGAGGGAGCTCGCATGAGCGAGCAGGCATTCTCTACTTCAGGCGGCGTGAAGCCGCTCGCCGTCAGGCTGAGCGACGACATGCGCGCCCAGCTCGACGTCCTGGCCCAAGTTGGCGGCCACTCTACCACCGAGGAGATCCGCCTGGCGCTGGTCGCCTGGATCGAACAGCGCAAGACGGACCCGACGGTCCTGGCCAAGGCTGCGGCCCTGCGGGCCGAGATCGAGGCCGAGGCGCAGAAGCGCGAGCGGGCGATCGCGGCGATCTTCGGGGCTAGCCAGCCGGACGCCGCGAACCCTTCGGAGCCCGGGGAGCCGCCATCGAACGATGGACGTGATGCCCCAGTCGCTCCTCCGCGTCGCAGTGAAGCCCGTCGACCGAAGTAGCTCCCGCCACCGCCTCTTGTGTTTGCCTACTCGTGTAGAGCGGCAGACACAGGAGGCTTTACTCTAGGGAAACTCAGGCAAATCACCGCAAGTGATTCCGGCTTTGCGTATGGGTTCTGTGCCGAGAAGGTAAGTCTTCTCCCGCGGCCCTTCTGTTACCATCCTCCCCTTCTCATTCGCCATATAGTTTGTCTCGGTTCCTGAAAAAAGTTCTGCCTGTGGGTCGCTCGTGCCGAGTCCAAACACAGTCAAAGTCGGCAACTTGGTCGACGGGTCAAAGCTACAAATAAATCCGGCCATCGCAGTACTCGACGAATCCAGAAGTAGGCCATCCTCGGGAATCCCCGGTACTGGTCGCAGATCCCCGCTCTTCAAAGTTAGTACTTGCACATTGCTAGACCTGTCGTCACCGGACAGCTTAACAAAAACATCTTGCGCACCATCTCCGTTGACGTCGTAGTTGCCGAGATAACCGACATCAGAACGGTCGCTCAAGATCTCGCTTGTAAACTGCCTGAAGCCATAAATCGAGGAGTTGGCTTCGACGATGAGGAATCGAGACCCGTTAAGTCGTGTAGCGACGAGGATCCTCAACTGCTCGTCCTGTTTATCGCCGTCAAGGTCGACATCTTTGATATTGCAAGCGGTCATCTGACGCGGGCAACTACTAGACGGCAACTGAGTGCTGCCCTCTGGCACGCAGAACTCGTCGAACACCTTGCACATGTCGGCCTGTACGGGCTTCGCAAAGTGAAAAGGCGAGCGCCAGAATGCGTATTGGTATCCAGTTGCAACCAAGTGTTGTTCGCCGCCGTATTGCAAGACAAGTTGGGAGTTAAGAGCGAGATTTCCTCGGGACAGTAGTGCGTATGAAGAGTTCAGTTGGATGGTACGAACTTGTGGCGCTGGAGTTGCTTGCCACTTTTTGCCCGCGCGTATCCACGACTGTGCTACACCAGAACCACTTTCGTTAGTGCAATCAAACAAGACCCCGTTAACGATTGGCTTATCAAATCGATCGATCTGCGGGGTGGCAATGGCTATACCGTCGAGTAGAAACTCCTTGTCGGAGACATCTATGACCTTGCCATCATAGATATAGAAGAAGTCTGGATAGCCGGAACAACCGTCGTCGGTGCGATATTCGGCAACGGCAAAGAATGCTGGCGGCTCTTCTGAAAGACCGCTCGCGGCTAACACGGACACGATACGATTGATTGGTTGGCTGCTTGCGAACGGAGAAGTAGTCGGGAGGCTTCCATCAATCTTAATTGCGTGCGCGTTACTGTCAACGACAAAGAACGATTCTCTATCTAACTCGACGTCAAAGGTGCTTGCTAAGGCCCACCGGCCGCCGGACGCACCGCGGATACGAATGCGGCTAACCCAATCATCGGTAAGGTCTACGTTCAATCTTGAGGCCTTGTTCTGTCTGGCAAGATCAAATCTGAGAAGCGCGCCGGAAGGTTCGTCTGAAAAGGGATGCAGGCTTACAAGCACTTTGTCTTCATCGACCGCCGCAGCGCGCTGACACATGCTGCATGGTAGTTCGGAGACCCGCCGCTCTTCGCTGTCAAGAACGAGTAATTTGCGCTTCTGCATCATGGCGGTGGTAACATCGTCCGCGGTCGCGTCACGCTCCTGCGGATCGACAATCAACGTAAAAGCAAAGCGACCCGAGTTAGTCATACTGACAGGCTGTATGTGTCGATCAGGTTCAACATGAGATCGGACGAGCTCAGTCGTGCCTTCTAGCAATACAACGTACTGGTCTGCCGTGTACCCCCAGACTGGCGACCGCGGCCCAGACGACGCAACGAGCGGAAGTCCCACCGCGACGAGCACGACAATCAGCGCAAGGGCCTTTGGCTTCGGGAAATTTCGCTTCATGTCTGACCGCTACCCTTACTCGTCCGCCATGCAGTGGCGCTCGTACTCGGCAACGTTATCTTGATACTGCCAGACTCGGCCCGAGGCAAGAACTATCTCTGCGACTCGCGCATAGTGGACGGTATTGACTAGATTGCGTTGATTATCCCGCAGGCGCGGAGAGTTTCTCTGCTGAGGACACGCCTCACCTGTGATGCGAAATGGTTGGCCGCTTCGGTTGAGATTTGCTTTCCGGAGTTCACCGTCATCCGTATACTCAATATTGATTGTGAACTCATATGCCGACAAACCTAGAAAGAACTGCAAAGAAAAGGTTTCAGTAGCTCCGGGAGCAATTGAAATTGTCTGATCCTTGAAGTACGGGTACGGGTCAGAGTAGCCGCTCTCTCGCTTGTACCCCTCGGGCGCAGTTTCGTCGAGATCAAACTCGATCAGGCGCTTATCTCCGCCGAGGGGAAGATCGTCGATCAATATGGCTTGCTCGACCGGGATTGGTACTTCCTTCTTGTCGATGTGGATAGCGTAGACAGATATTTCATGCTCTCCGACATTGGTTACCTCAAACGATACCTCCGCGTCTCTGACCAGGAACGCGCCAGCGTCCAATTGACCTTTGAGCAAAGTGTCACGGTTGTGAATATCATCAAGAAGTTCTCCGGTAGCGAGACGCTGGATATCGGAGGGCGAAGCGGCACGAGGCTGATTAGCGTAAGCGACGCGAATGCCGCCACCTGTCGACTGGGAAGTGCCGATCAAAGTGGTGCGTACTGATGGAGCTGACTCTCCACTAAAGACCCCTGCGCCGTAGAGGGTGGCGGCCGCAGCCACAACGACTGCGACAGCAGCAAGGCTCCCGATTCTCCACGGTTTACGGGCCGTGCTACTAGGCGGATCCGATTGCGGTGTGTAGATGGGCTGCGGGCCGCGTGTGCCGATGATTTTATCAACTAGACCCGAGTCGGTTTTCCACTGCTCGAGGGCGTTGCCGAGATGATAGAAGGACTCTCTATACGGCCCGCGCCCCAAGCTTGACCGAAACTCTTGCTCGCCGTATTCTGCCCACACGACCGCACGTCGACGGCGCTGTACGCCTAGGGTTGTACCTGGCTTCTTCCAAACGTCCGCGAACGTAGACAATTTCAGCGCCTCGGCGAACTGGTCCTCGTAAAGATCCGCGCCCCTTAGATCCAACAGTTCACATGCCGCAGCCGCAAGACAACTTGGATTTCCTCTGTCGTGCTTCTCAGTTCTCAGATGTTTAAGTGCGGTCGCGCGTACCACGGTTGCAACTTGCTCCAGCGCTGCTGTTAGTAGCAGACCCCGCGCACCGGGCGGAACCTCCCAGTTCGCAACTCCAGCAAGTTCTAGGACAAGGTCGCCCAAGGAATCGGCTTGCTCGTAGTCGCCGCCTTCGGCAATTTGTTGCAGTTCCAAGCCGTAGTCGTCGGAAGCGTTGGGCTGCAGAGGTGGCACGAGCACGTCTCCCTAGATCAGAGCTAGCCTCATGATAGATGCAGCAACGCTCTGCATGGAAGCCCAAGCAACTAGTTGCACTTGCAATGACATTGCGTTTATGTTATAAGAATGAATGGGGTCGACCTTCACTAATATGGAGGTTCGACAAATGCTTGCTCACTACAACGGGCTGCGTTACGCTTCGGTGCACTCTTTTCTGGAGTTTGTTCACCGCACGCCGCCATCCGAGTTGTCACCCGACAATTTGGCCGACTACATCCGCGCCTGGATGCTCGACGGTAGTGGCGTCTGGGCCTGTCGCTACCAGTTCGCCAAATTGCAGATCGCCATCCATTTTGTCGTGGATCGCTGGCAACGCTACCCGTCCTCGCTCAGCTACTGGCTGACGCCAGGAGATCCGAGTTCGAAAAAGATCGAGCGCGTAGCCGACCGGTTCTTGCCGGTCGGCACGTCCTACCACGGCGAACTCCACGACATCCACAACTACGGCTTCTTTGCAACCTGTGTGGAGACCGACTGGGCTCGCCGCCTGGAGCGCTACCACGAAAAGAAGCGGCTGAAGCGCCTGGGCGTCTAACGGTGTCCAGGCCGCGCTGCACCTGTCCCTGGTCGACCCCACCCCCTGCCCGTTCTGACGCTGTTGGAGCGGGCTTTTCACTGGTCGGGGGCGTGTCACAGGCTTGTCATGGCGTGTCACGCGACCGGCGCGGCCTGGGATTTTGCGGAGATGTCGTGACAAAACGCTGGGTTGCCGTGACATCTGGCCTGATGTTCTTGCGGCGGCTGAAATCTGTTGAGAGGGTTTTCCCAGCGGCCTCTCCGGCCCGCTTGGCCCCGGCTCTCGGGGGACCTTGATAACCAAAGACAGGAGTCGTACACGTGACCCACGATTCTGTGGGGTGTTGTTCGTGATTGTCCTCATCGTGGTGGCAGTTGTGCTGCTGATCCTGCTTGGTGTGCTGCTCGGTATAGCGGGCACCGAGAAGGTCTTTCAGCGGCGTGACCGCCAACAGGCTGCGGCGCAAAAGCGCATCAACGAAGAGTGGAAGTTGCTGCGCGCGGTGCGCGAGGAGAACGACGACCCCGAACAGTAGTTGCCCACGGGTCGGGAGCGGCCAGCGTCGCTCCTGACCCCCTCACTTCTTGCTCGGCCATTAGCGGTCCGAGCGTTCGTCACCGGCTCATCCGAATTCAGCAGAGGGGACACCTATGCCCAGGAACCGCTTCACCAGAGACATTCGCAAACGCGAACTGGCGCAGCTCGGCAAGCAGGAGCAGGAGCTCCTGGTCATCGGCAAGCGGCTGCGGCTGCAGCCGGATGGCCCGGCCGAGCTGGCGGAGGTCAGCGAGCACAAGCGCAGGCGTCAGCTGCGCATCGGCACCAAGCAGAAGTTCAAGAAGCCGCACCCGGCCGCGGTGCCAGCGGCCTCGTAACCCTCCGGTGCTGGGGAGACGGTCCTGCCCGGCTGCTTCCCCAGCACCGTTCCTTACCGGTACGCACAGAGAGGAGTTCGTATGCACGGTTCTCGTAACGCATTCGCCCGCGGCCTGGTGGTCGTGGTGATGTCGCTGTTCATGCTGCTCACGGCCTGCTCGTCGGGCAGTGGTGGTTCGCAGGGTGAGCTGGGCCAGCTCCAGCAGTTGGCCGGACGCTGCGACCCGGCCGCGCCACCCGCCAGCTTCATCGGCATCGACGGCAGCGGCTCCAGCAGCGCCGAGGCCATCACGGCCGAGCGGATGGCGGCCATCGAGTCGGTGGTGACGGAGACGGCCGTCTGTAGCGGCACGCTGTCGGTCGTCGGCTTCTCCGGCTCCAGCGGCAGCACCATCCAGCTGTTCTCCAGCTCGCTGGCCCAGGAAGGGGCCACGCTCAACGCCCGCCTGAAGCGGGTGCCCGCCGCGGTCGACACTGCCATAGAGACCATCCGGTCCGGCTACGTCGAGGCACTGGGCGCGCTGCCGCAGAACGGCAGCGACATCGTCGGGGTGCTGCGGCTGGGGGCCGAGTACGCCGCCCAGCTCGGTGCGCCCTTCCAGCTGCGCCTGGTCATCCTGAGCGACGGCGTGCAGACGACGGGCGTCGACCTCGGTTCCCGGATCTCCACGTCCGGGGAGCTGGAGCAGCTGGCTGACGGGCTGGCGGTGCCCCAGCTCTCCGGCGCCACGGTCACGGTGGCCGGGCTCGGCAAGATCTCGACCGGTTCGTACCCGACGCCGCTGGTGGAGGGGCTGGTCGTCTTCTACACCCGGCTCTGCGCTCGGACCGGGGCTGCCCGCTGCTCGGCGGTGACCGACTACGTGGTGGCGGGCCGGTGATCAACGCCAGCCGCGAGCCGTCGGTGGCCTTCTGGACCCGGCAGGCCGACGCCATCCAGGTGGGAAACCCGCCCAAGGTGCAGATGCAGCCGCGTCTGCCAGTCATGGGCCAGTCCTACGTCGAGCAGGAGTACGCCGCCTTGGCCGCAGAGCAGCCGCTGCTCTGGTCCGCCGAGGGCGAGCTGGCTGCCCGCCGCTCCCGGATGGCGGCGGAGCAGCTGGGGGTGCCCGCCTCGGCGTCCGGCTTCTTGCTGGAGCAGCACCAGCGGGCAGTGACCGAGGCCCAGGGTGACTACCACCTGACGGTCCAAGTCCTGGCGCCCTACGTCTGCGTCCAGCCCAAAGCCAAGCTGCGCTACTGGGTAGTCGCCCCGATCCTGGCCCTCGGCGACGCGGTGGCGGTCTGGTCGACCTCTGTGGCCTTCGGGGAGGTGCCGGAGATCGCCTTCGGGCAGGCCTTGGCGGCGGGCTTGGCAGCCGGTGCCGCCGGGCTGGTCGGCAGTGAGCTGCGGAACTACCAGCTGGCCAAGCTGCGGCAGCGCGACCTGAGGTCCCTCTCGGCCGACGAGCAGCGCTTCGCGCGCTTCTTCACCGGGACGACCGGCGGCTTCGGGATGGTCAAGCTCGTCGGCGGGTTGTCGCTGGTGGTGACGCTGCTGGTGGCGGTCGGCATCGGCCTGTTGCGGGCCAGCGTCGAGGGTGCCGCCGCCGGGCTGACCTTCGGCCTGTTGGCAGCGGCGACGGCGGTCGGTTCGGCGCTGCTGGGTTACAGCGCTGCCGACGAGGTGGCCGACCAGATCGACCGCAGCTTCGGGCGCTGGCAGCAGGCCATGATGCGGCACCAGACGTTGGCCTCCTGCCCGCACACCAAGCAGCGCGCCCGGGCGATGGAGGCGGTGGCCTCGATCCGCGCCGAGCACGAGCTGCGCGGCACGGCTGCCAGCAAGCGGGTCGACTCGCTTGCCTTCCGGGTCCAGCGGCGGCAGCCGCAGGTCTTCGGGCACGGCGCTCCGGCCGGTGAGGTCAGCGGCCAGATCGGGCGGCGCCCGCGGCGGGGGGACCGGTCGTGATGCGGGCCCGGCAGCTTCGCACCAGCCGCCTGCTGACCTCCAGGCTGCTGGGCGAGGTGGGCCACGCCGAGCATGACGCGGAGCTGGTTCTCGGCGAAGCCGGTGGCCCTGCCGAGGTGCCGACGCTGGTGGTCGTCATCGTCGACGACTCCGGCTCGGTGACCAGCACCAGCGGCAGCGACCCGCAGTCCAACCGCTACCAGGAGATCCGGCAGGCCTTCCGGGCGGTCGCCCGGGCAGGGGCCGGGGATGAGCGGGCGGTGGTGCTGCACTTCGACGTGCAGCGCCGGGCCCGGACCCACCGCCTGAACACCGTCGGGCTCTGGTCGCTGGAGGCGCAGCTGTCAGTGCCTCACGGTGCGGGCAGCAGCCAGCTCGGCCCCAGCCTGGGCCAGGCCGAGCGGCTGGTGCAGCGTTTCCACCGTCACCGGAGTTCGGTGGTGTTGTTCTCCGACTTCGCCTTGGCCGACGACGACCCGGCCGCGGCGCTGGCCCGCTTCGCGAGCCTGCCCGGCAGGCATCGGGCGGTGGTGCTCGGCAGCGGCCAGCCGGAGCTGCCGGAGGGCATCGCCGTCAGCCGGATCACCGAGGACAGCACGCCGGGGGCGGTGGCCCGCACCGTCTTCGGCGAGCTGGTGGCGCACCGGCCCGGCAGCATCGCCTACGTGGACTGAGGTGCATTCCACAACAGCCCATCTCGTGCAGCCTGCTGCGCCGAAACTGTGCCCGTAACAGTGGTCGGTGACCGTGGCTTCGGGCGAACATTCGCCCGGACCTTCGCCCGAAGCCACGGTTCCCTTATCCAGCAACACTCCCCATAACAGGAGGCGATAGCTAACGCGTCCCGTCCAGGGCGCACAACGAAAGGAGACCACCTCTATGCACCAACTCCCGCTGCCGATCCCGGCAGCCCCAACGGCGCGACGCTACGGGGCACTGCTCGTCGATCCGCCGTGGCAACTCGGCCAGACCGGAGACCGCGGGGCTGAGCGACACTACCCGCTCATGTCCCTGGAGCGCATCAAGGCCATGCCGGTGGCCGACCTGGCTGCCAACAACAGCTTCCTGTTCCTCTGGGTCACCAACGCGACCCTGCGCGACGGCTACGACGTCGCCGAGGGCTGGGGGTTCACGGTCAAGAACCAGATCACGTGGATCAAGTTCCGCCTCGGGCTTGGCAACCCGATCCGCAACGCCACCGAGCACCTGCTGGTGGCCACCAAGGGCAAGCCGCAAGTCAAGATGCGCTCGCAGCCGAGCTGGATCAACGCCCCGGTGCAGGCGCATTCCCACAAGCCCGAGGAGCAGTACGCCCTCATCGAGCGGTTGGCGGACGGCCCGTACCTGGAGCTGTTCGCCCGGCGGCGGCCGTCCTCTTCAGCCGACTGGGCGGTCTGGGGCAACCAGATCGACGACAGCGACATCACCATCCCCGGCTACCCGGTGCCAAGCGACCGCAGGTCCCGTGATGGCCGGTGAGCGAGGGCAACCCGCTCAAGCGCGGCCTGTGGCTGGTGCTGCGCGGCTACGTGCTGCTCATGGCGATCATCTTCAGCCTGCTGTGGGCCATCGAGTCGTTGGGGCCGTACCTGCCCTGGATCGGCGGTCTCATCGCCCTCGGCACCGTGACGTGGATCGCGATCGCCGTCATTCGCTGGCGGCGCTCGCGTTGGTAGCGCCACCTCCATCGGCGTAGGTCATGTGTTGTTGTAAAAGCGACAAACACTCTTGACGAACTGTTCAATGTAGTTCATAAGAAGGCTCGAATAGCGCTGGCTGACCCTCTAGCAGCACCTGAGAGCACAAGCAATCGTAAGTGAGAGGAGGAAGATGACTATGCAACCACAGCAACCCGAACGACGACGACGTCGGGCGCTTGGCAACCAGCCGCGCTACTACGTCCATGGTGTTCGCCGCGATCCGCTCGACCTGAAGAAGTTCAGCCGCGCCCTGCTGGCCTTGGTCGAGGCCGACCTGGAGACGCAGGCCCTGAGCGAGCACCAGCCAAGCCCGGAGTTCCCGGCCGAGTCCGAGGCTTCGCGCCGAGGTGGCCGCCATGGCTGACCCCTCGGCGCTGGTCTTCTCCAGCCTGCACCTGCCGCGGCCCATGGAGGCCGCTGACCTCGCAAGCTTCTTGCACCGTCTGGCCGCCGACCGCCAAGCGCCGCGCCTGGTGCTGGAGGCCCGTGCTGACCAGGGTGGTGTGCGGTACCTGCTGGGCGCGGCGCGTGCCCACCTGACTGGACTGCGGCGGCTTCTGGTCGACCTGCTGCCGGGCAGCAGCCTGGCCAAGGCCAGCCCGCGCTTGGCCGTCGATACCGCCGTGCGCCTCAAGCTCAGCCCCCGCAGCCTGCCGCTGCTGACCGATCGCCCGGAGGCCACGACCCGGGCGCTGCTCTCGGCCTTGTCGGTCATCACCAAGAAGGGCGAGCAGCTCGTTCTCCAGGTGGTCCTTGGTCCGCGGCGGGCCCCGGTCACAGTGGCCGAAGGCACAGCCGACCCGGATACCAGCCTGACGCGGCTGGTGCTCGGCATGCCGACCAAGGCCAGTCCCGAGACCCGCCAGCGCCTCAAGGCCCGGGTGTCGCACAGCGGCTTCGCCCTGACCATCCGCTTGGGCGTCACCGCTGCCGACCCTGCCCGCCGCCAACGCCTCGTGCTGGGACTGCTGAGCGCCATCGCCACGGCGCAGTCGCCGGGTGTGCGGATCTCGACTCGCAGGCAGCACCCGCGCGCCATCGAGCGCGCCGAGCAGCCACTGCGCTGGCCGCTCCGGCTGGCCGTCGACGAGCTGGTCGGCCTGTTGGCCTTGCCCATCGGTGGCGGCGAACTGCCGGGGTTGCCGCCACTGCACCCCAAGCCGCTCCGGGCGGCCAAGTCGGTGCACGGCGACGAGCGCGTCTTCGTGCAGAGCGCCGTGCCCGGCGACGACCGCACCCTCGGCATTTCCGCCAAGGACCAGACCTTCCACGGCATCACCTACGGCCCGTCGGGGAGTGGCAAGACCACGGCCATGCTGTCGCTGATCATGGCCGACATCAACGCCGGACGGGCGGTTGCCGTGCTTGATCCGAAACGGCAGCTCATCGACGACATCCTTGCCCGCACACCGAAATCCCGCTGGGACGATGTCGTCGAGATCAACCCCGGCGAGCCGGGCCCGGTCACCTTCAACCCGCTCGACGTCTCCGGCCGCGACCCGGACGTGGTGGTCGACGGCATCCTGGCTGTCTTCGAGCACGTCTTCCACGACGGCTGGGGGCCGAGGAGCAGCGACATCTTCAGCGCCACCCTTCGCACCCTGGCGAGGGCAGCGGCCAAGGGACTGCCCGCGACTCTGCTCGACCTGCCGCAGCTGCTGGTCGATCCGGCCGTGCGACGGCGCTACGTCGGGCACAGCCAGGACGACCTCGCCCTGGCGGGCTTCTGGGCCTGGTACGAAAGCCAGAGCCCGCAGGCGCAGGCAGCGGCCATCGCCGCGCCGCTCAACAAGCTGAGGCAGTTCCTGCTCCGCCCGGCGCTGACACGGATCCTGGGCGATCCCGAGCCGCGCTTCAAGCTGCGCAACCTGTTCCGCGACAAGCGCATCCTGTTGGTACCGCTCAACGATGGCCTGATCGGCCCTGGCACCGCCTCCTTACTCGGCAGCCTGATCATCGCTGACCTCTGGCAGGCCACACAGGAGCGAGCCGCTGAACCCGACGCCAACGCCCACCCGGCCACCATCGTCGTCGACGAGGCCCCGCGCTTCCTGCACCTCGGCGTCGGCTTGGCCGATGCCCTGGCGGTCAGCCGTTCTCTGTCGGTGGGGTGGTTTTTGGCGGCACAGTTCCGCGACCAGTTCCCACCGGCGCTGCGCTCGGCGGTGGACATGAACGCCCGCTCCAAGCTGATCTTCGCCACCGAGTACGACGACGCCCGCGACATGGCGCGGCTGGCCCGCGAGCTGAGCGTGGAGGACTTCACCAGCCTGCCCCGGTGGCACGCCTACGCCAACCTGGTGGCCCAGGGACACCCGTCCGGCTGGGCCTTGGTCAAGACGCTGCCGCCCTCACCGCCGATCACCGATCCGGCCGAGGTCCGGGCGCGCATCGCTGCCAACTTCGCACCACTGGCGCCACCGTCTAGCACCGGCGCCACCCCGACGACCTCACCGCCTACGCTAGCCAACCCGATGAACCCAGTGGTGGGGCGAAAGCGCAGGTCGTCATGACCGGTGCGCCGAAGCCATGTCGGGCAACGCCTGCCCGACGGTTCGCCCGTGCCTTCGTGTTGCCCGCCTGTCGGCGTTATGCCTGTACACGGGCGGTGAGGGCGGCGAGCTGGGATGGGACTGACTCCCATCCTGGGAGTCACGGCGGCCACCAGGCCGAGGGCTGCCGATGAGTCCAGACGCCACCAGCACCCTGCTGGCTCGCCTGTCCGACCGTGACGTTGCCATCCTCGAATCACTCTCCTGTTTCCGACTCCTGACCACCGCCCAGATCCGGCGGCTGCACTTCCATGACCACGCCAACCAAGGCGCGGCCTCCACTGCGGCGATGCGAGTGCTCGACCGCCTCGAAGCCCGCAACCTGGTGGCCCGCCTCAAGCGGCGTATCGGCGGAGTACGGGCGGGCAGCAGCGGCATCTCCTGGCAGCTCGGCGCGGTGGGCGAGCGGCTGCTGCGTGTCCGGCACGGTGGCACCGCCCGACGGCGCTACCTGGAGCCGTCAGCGGCCTTCGCTGACCACACCTTGGCGGTGGCCGACGCTGCCATCGAGCTGTGGGAGCTGCAGCGCACCGGAGCGCTGGACGAGCTCACCATCGAGACCGAGCCCTACAACTGGCGTTCGTTCGTCGGCCCGCTCGGCACCACCGAGTGGCTCAAGCCGGACTTGTTCGCCATCACCACCAGCGGCGACTTCGAGGATCACCGGTTCATCGAGGTCGACTTGGCCACCGAGCACCCGCCGGTGGTGCTGCGCAAGGCCAAGGCCTACCAGCGCTACGCCGCCACTGGTGCCCATCAAGCCCAGCACGGCCTGTTCCCGGCCGTGGTCTGGCTGGTGCCGGACGAACGCCGCCAGCGGTCGCTCGAGTACGCCTTCGAGCGCGACGCCGCCATCCAACCCGAGCTGTTCCGAGTCATCACCCGCGACCAGCTCACTGCCGTGGCAACCAACCAACTACCTGAACCCCCAACGAAAGGAGGACCTACACCATCGAACGACACCCATTCTTCAACCCCGACGAGCCAGGCCGGCTCGGGCCAACCCCAGAACGCCTCCAGTACGGCGAGATCGACCTGACCGGCAGCGTCGAGCAGGCCGACGACCTGGCCGACGTCATCGCCGACGCCCTCGTCGATGCCGAAGCCAGCGGCCAGCTGCCGGAGTACGGGGCCCGCACGATCGCCCGCGACCTGGCCAACAACATGGCCGATCCGGTCAGCGCCCTGCACCAGTTCGCCATCTCCGGCCGCATCGACCGTGAACGCATCACCGACGAACTGGCAACCATCTACAGCTACCTCGACGACGACGCCGAGGAACCCGCCTGGGTCGAGTGGCTGACGCGCTACGTCGTCGCCGCGACTGAGGCCACGCTGCCCGCCGACCAGCAGGCCGACCCCCGAACGCTGACGGACCTGCGCACCAGGCTGGACGGCTCCCTGCGCGACCACCGCGGAGCGTTCCGGGCCTACCTGCGCCTTCCCGGCGTCCGCATCGACCGCCCCGACATGATGACCCACTTCGCCGATGTCCACCTCGGCAGCTTCGAGAACATCACGGCCGTCCTGGAACACCTGGTCGAACGCTACCCACGTCTCTCACCAACTGTCGGCAGGCAGGTCAAACTCATCCCCAACCCCATGGGCGAGTGGCACATCACGCTCGACACCGGCCAGCGCTTCCACACCACCCCGATCGACAAGCGCCTCGAAGTCTTCATCGACGACCGGCCGGTCGAAGCAGGGCCTGGGATATCTGACGAATGAATTCGGATATCCCAAAAATGTCATTTCAGCTTCATTTTTGGACATGCTCGGAATTAACGCAATTCGGAGCTATTATCGAAGGGATTGCCATATAGGCAAACAAAGAACGAAAGGGGGTTCAGATGAAAGCCGAAGCAGGACTGCGAAATGCCTTTGTGTATGTCCGCGTGGAGGGTGACGATGCCAGCACGCGGATGGCCGACGACCAGCGCGCCGTCTGCTCCGAACTGGCCAACAGGCACGGTCTGCGCGTGGTGGGCGAGTACGTCGACCACGGCCCGGCCGTGGCCAGTCGGCAAGGTGAGCTGCAGCGGCTGATCGACGACGTCACCAGCCAGGCGGTCTGCGCAGTGCTGGTGTACGACCTGGCACGCCTGGCGGGCGACCTGGTGCGGCTCGAAACCATCTTGGCGGAACTGAAGGCTCGTGGTGCTGACGTCCTGACGGTCATGGGGGTGGAGGTCGCCGAGCGCTTTGTGGCTGCCCAGCGGATGCGTGAGGCGTTCCGGCGGCTGCCACAGGTCGGAGGTGCCGAGTGAGCGGCTCGCTGCGTGCCTATGCCTACCTGCGGGTCAGCACCAAGGAGCAGGCGGCCAAGGGTGGCCAGGACGAGGGCTACTCCATCCCGGCGCAGCGGGAGGCGGTCTACCGCAAAGCCCAGGAGTTGGGTGCGGTGGTGGTCGGAGAGTTCGTCGATGCCGGGGAGTCGGCCAAGTCGGCGGATCGGCCGGACTTGCAGCGGATGTTGGTGGCGCTCCGTTCGGAGCCGGTGGATCTGGTGCTGGTGCACAAGGTCGACCGGTTGGCGCGCAACCGGATGGACGACGTGACGATCACGATGGCCATCCGTGCCGCGGGCGCCAAGTTGGTCTCGGTGATGGAGAACATCGACGAGACGCCGAGCGGCATGCTGATGCACGCCATGCTGTCAGGGTTCGCGGAGTACTACTCGCACAACCTGGCCGTCGAGGTCCACAAGGGCATGAGCCAGAAGGCGCTGCGGGGCGGGACCAACAACAAGGCGCCGCTGGGCTACCGCAACACCGGCAAGCTCAGCGACGAGGGCCGTGAGGTGCGGACGGTGGTGGTCGACGAGGAGCGGGCCGAGCTGATCTGCTGGGCGTTCCAGGCGTATGCCACTGGCGAGTGGACGTTGCGGTCCATGGCCGCCGAGCTGGAGGTGCGTGGGCTGCGGACCCGGCGGACGCCGAAGCTGCCGGAGAAGGTGATCCAGCCGAGCATCCTGCACAACATCTTGACCAACCGGTACTACCTGGGCGAGGTCCGCTACCAGGGGGTGTGGCACCCGGGGAACCATCCACCGCTGGTGGATGCGGTGACGTGGCAGAAGGTGCAGGAGGTACTGCGCGAGCATCTGCTCGGCGAGCGCCAACGTGAGCACCGGCATTACCTCAAATCGTCGGTGTTCTGCGGTGACTGTCTCTCGCGATTGACGATCACCAACGCCAAGAACCGTCACGGCGTGGTCTACCCGTACTTCGTCTGCCTGGGCCGTCACGCCAAACGGACGGATTGCCGTCGCAAGGCCATCCTGATCTCCACTGTCGAGCAGATGGTGGAGGACTACTGGTCCCGGGTGGAGCTGACGCCAGCTGTGCGGGCGCTGGTGGAGGCCGATCTGCACCGGACCCTGGCTGCCACCCGCGCCGAAGCCAAGCGAGCACGGGAACAGTTGCAGCGCGAACGACAGGCGGCCGAGGCGAAGCAGAAGAAGCTGGTGGAGGCGATCTACGCCGGAGCCATGCCACTGGACTTAGTGGCGAAGGAGCAGCAAGCGCTTGCTGGCCAGTTGGCCCGCATCGACGAGCGGCTGGCTGCCACCGACGTGGCCTTCGTGGAGCTTGAACGCAACCTGGCGGTAGCGCTGGAGCTGGCAAGCAACTGCCACCGGGCCTACCTGGCGGCTCCACCGGCGACTCGCCGGTTGTTCAACCAGGCGTTCTTCGAACGACTGGAGATTCGCCAGGAGGGCGTGGGCGCTACCGTGGCGGCTCCATTCGAGCAGATGCTCGGCATAGCCCGACGAGTGCAACTTCCACCCGAACGAGCGATGCCGGACGTGAGCGATGTCACGACCGTGGCTGATGTACTGCAACGAGGGCAGAACGACGAACTCCCCAGCGCACCTGACGGTGCGTCTGGGGAGTTCTCTGTTCTGACCTCGGGATCTACTTTTTTGGCCGAGGGTTCGGATAAGCACGCTTTGGTGCCCCTGGCAGGACTCGAACCTGCGGCCAAGAGCTTAGAAGGCTCCTGCTCTATCCGCTGAGCTACAGGGGCGCGGGGGCGGACTGCCGAGGGTGCACAGTAGTCCGTTCCTCTTGGTTGATCGCTGGAGACGGGCCCGGCGTTTCTCCCCGGCGGCGTGGTGGGGGCGTTCGGGGGAGGGTGGGGGGCCGTTCGGGGGGTGGGGTGGCTTGTCACGGTGGGTGGTGGGGAGGCGTCTACGCTCTGGTTGTGGCTGGTGATGGCGTGACTGAGCGTGAGGTGGCTCGGGGGCCCCGCGGGGTGGGCGGGGTGGTCGGGCTCGTGGTGGTGGGCGTGCTCGCGGCGGGTGTTGTCGCCGTGGTGCTGCTCACGCTGACGGGTGGGGCCGCGGAGGTGTTGCCGGGGTTGCCGCAGTCCGATGCCTTCACCGGGTATGCGTTGACGCTCGTTCGGGTGGTTGCCGAGGCGGGCAGTGTGGTCACGATCGGGGGGTTGTTGTTCGCGGCCTTCTTCGTGCCGCCGCAGCGGTCGGGTGTGCTGGACGTCGGGGGGTACGGGGCGCTGCGGATGGCGGGGTGGGGGGCCGCCGTGTGGTTCCTCGGATCGCTGCTGCTCGCCCCGCTGACGGCGGCGGACGCGGCGGGGTTGGGCGTGGGGGACGTGCTGCGGACGGATGTGCTGGTCGACCTGGTGGGCGGGTTGGAGCAGCCGAAGGCGTGGCTGTTCACCGCCGGGTTCGCGCTGGTGGTGTGGGTCGGGACGCGGTTCGTGCTGAGCTGGGGGTGGACGGCGGCGCTGTTCTTCGTGTCCGTCGCGGGGGTGGCGCCGGTGGCGCTGACCGGGCACTCGGCCAGCGGCGGGTCGCACGACATGGCGACCAACAGCCTGTTGTTCCACCTGCTCGCGGCCGCGCTGTGGGTCGGGGGGCTGATCGCGCTGCTGGTGCACGGGCGGCGCGGTGGGGCGCACCTGGGGTTGGCCGCGGCGCGGTTCTCGAAGGTCGCGCTGGTGTGCTGGGTGGTGATGGCCGCGTCCGGGGTCGTCAACGCGTTGATCCGGCTGCCGGTGCGCGACCTGTTCACGTCGAGCTATGGGCTGCTGATCGTCGCCAAGACCGCTCTCCTCGTGGTGCTGGGCGTGTTCGGCTATTTCCAGCGCGAGCGGGGCGTCAAGGGCGTCGTGGAGCGGGGTGACCGGGGGGCGCTGCTGCGGCTCGCCGGGGTCGAGGTGCTGGTCATGCTGGTGACGATCGGGGTGGCCTCGGCGCTGGCGCGCACGGCGCCGCCCGCGTCGGTGCAGGTGCAGCCCGACCGCACGGAGATCCAGCTCGGCTACACCCTCGACGGGCCGCCCACCGCCGTGCGGCTGCTGTTCGACTGGCGGTTCGACCTGGTCTTCGGCACCGCCGCGCTGGTGCTCGCCGGGCTCTACGCGGTGGGGTACCGGCGGCTGCGGGCGCGGGGGATCAGTTGGCCGGTCGGGCGGGTGATCGCCTGGATGGCGGGCTGCTTCGTGATCCTCTTCGCGACCTCCTCCGGCGTCGGCCGGTACTCGCCGGCGGTGTTCAGCGTGCACATGGAAGCGCACATGATGCTCTCCATGCTGGCGCCGGTGCTGCTGGTGCTGGGCGCCCCGGTGACCCTCGCGCTGCGCGTGCTGCCGACCGCGGGCCGGGACAACCCGCCCGGGCCGCGCGAGTGGCTGCTGGCGGCGGTGCACTCGCCGGTGTCGAAGGTGCTGACGAACCCGGTGGTCGCGCTGGTGCTGTTCGTCGGGTCGTTCTACGGGCTGTACCTGACCGGGTTGTTCGACGCGGCGCTGCCCGAGCACTGGGCGCACCTGCTGATGAACGCGCACTTCCTGCTGGTGGGCTACATCTTCTACTGGCCGGTGATCGGGGTGGACCCGGCGCCGAACCGGCTGCCGCACCTGGGCCGGTTGGGCCTGGTGTTCGCGTCGATGCCGTTCCACGCGTTCTTCGGCGTGATCATCATGGGCATGGACACCGTGGTGGGCCTGACCTTCTACCAGTCGCTCGGGCTCACCTGGAACGCCGACCTGGTCGGCGACCAGCGCCTCGGCGGCGGCATCGCCTGGGCGTCCGGGGAGATCCCGCTGCTGCTGGTGCTGATCGCGCTGCTGGCGCAGTGGTCGCGGGCCGACGAGCGCGAGGCGCGCCGCACCGACCGCCGGGTGGACGAGGGCGGGTCGGACGACCTGGAGGCCTACAACGCCATGCTGCGCCAGATGGCCCGCGACAAGCGGTAGTTGTCCACAGCCCCCCGAGCTGTCCACAGGCCGCGAGCGCGGCTGGCCCCGGCCGCGCGCACCCGGCACCGTTGTCCGTACCGACGAGGGACGGAGACGGACGTGAACGAGACGATGGTGACGCTCACCGGTTGGGTCGTGGCCCCGGTGGAGCAGCGGCGCTACGAGGAGGGCAAGACGCTCTCCCGCTTCCGCATGGTCAGCAAGGAGCGGCGTTACGACGCCGACACCGCCGCCTGGGTCGACGGGCACCAGTTCTACTGCGAGGTGCAGTGCTGGGACCGCTTCGGCGAGAACGTGGCCGCAGGCCTGGGGCGCGGTGACCCGGTGGTGGTGCACGGCAGGCTGCGGGTGGAGGAGTACGAGTGGGAGGGCGCCCAGCGCACCACGCTCGTCGTCCGGGCCTCCGCGGTCGGCCGCAACCTGCGCTTCCCCCGGCCCGCCGACGCCGAGCCGATCGGCGCCGACGCGGCCGCGGACGCGGCGTGAGGGGTGTTTGCCGTGGTCACGACGGGGGAAGCCCCCAGGCGGGAGTTCCGACGAGCAGCAGGAGGAGCGACGCCGTGGCGAGCAGCATCAAGGACGAGAAGACCTACCGGGAGCTGCGGGACAAGGGCGAGTCGAAGGAGAAGGCCGCCCGCATCGCCAACGCCTCCGCCGCGCGCGGCAAGCGGGCCGTGTCGGCCAAGGGCGGGCACAGCGGCTCGTACGAGGACTGGACCGTGCAGCAGCTGCGCAAGCGCGCGGGGGAGATCGGCATCGACGGGCGCTCCGGCATGCGCAAGGAAGAACTGGTCAGGGCGCTGCGGGAGCACTGACGGGCGCTCGGGCCGCCCCCGGGCGCGGGCGAAGCCCCTGCCGCGCTCACGGCGCCGGGCCGACCACTCTACGATCGCGGGCATGGCCGAGTTCATCTACACCATGAAGAAGGTGCGCAAGGCGCACGGTGACAAGGTCATCCTCGATGACGTCACCCTCGCCTTCTTCCCCGGCGCCAAGATCGGCGTGGTCGGGCCGAACGGCGCGGGCAAGTCCAGCGTGCTCAAGATCATGGCGGGGTTGGACGCGCCCAACAACGGCGAGGCCTTCCTGTCCCCGGGCTACACCGTGGGCATCCTGCAGCAGGAGCCGCCGCTCAACGAGGAGAAGACCGTCCTGGGCAACGTCCAGGAGGCCTTCGGCGAGGTGCAGGTCAAGCTCGACCGGTTCAACGAGATCGCCGAGCTGATGGCGACCGACTACTCCGACGAGCTGATGGAGGAGATGGGCAGGCTCCAGGAGGAGCTCGACCACGCCGACGCCTGGGACCTCAACTCCCAGCTGGAGCAGGCGATGGACGCGCTGCGCTGCCCGCCGCCGGACGCCGACGTCACCGTGCTCTCCGGTGGTGAGCGCCGCCGGGTCGCGCTGTGCAAGCTGCTGCTGAGCAAGCCCGACCTGCTGCTGCTCGACGAGCCCACCAACCACCTCGACGCCGAGAGCGTGCTCTGGCTGGAGCAGCACCTGGCCTCCTACGCCGGTGCCGTCCTGGCCGTCACCCACGACCGGTACTTCCTGGACAACCTGGCCGAGTGGATCCTGGAGATCGACCGCGGCCGCACCCACGCCTACGAGGGCAACTACTCCACCTACCTGGAGAAGAAGGCCGAGCGGCTGGCGGTGCAGGGCAAGAAGGACCAGAAGCTGCAGAAGCGGCTCAAGGAGGAGCTGGCCTGGGTGCGGTCGAACGCCAAGGCCCGCCAGACCAAGTCCCGCGCCCGCCTGGACCGCTACGAGGAGATGGCGGCCGAGGCGGACAAGTACCGCAAGCTGGACTTCGAGGAGATCCAGATCCCGCCGGGCCCGCGCCTGGGCAACGTCGTGGTCGAGGTCGAGGAGCTGCGCAAGGGCTTCGGTGACCGGGTGCTCATCGACGGCCTGTCGTTCACGCTGCCGCGCAACGGCATCATCGGCGTGATCGGCCCGAACGGCGTCGGCAAGACCACGCTGTTCAAGACGATCGTGGGCCTGGAGAAGCCGGACGCGGGCGCGGTGCGCGTCGGTGACACGGTGTCGCTGTCCTACGTCGACCAGAACCGGGCCAACATCGACCCGAAGAAGACCGTGTTCGAGACCGTGTCCGACGGCCTCGACCACATCAAGGTCGGCCAGGTCGAGATGCCCTCGCGCGCCTACGTCAGCGCGTTCGGCTTCAAGGGCCCGGACCAGCAGAAGCCCGCGGGCGTGCTCTCCGGCGGCGAGCGCAACCGGCTGAACCTGGCGTTGACGCTCAAGCAGGGCGGCAACCTGATCCTGCTCGACGAGCCGACCAACGACCTCGACGTGGAGACCCTGGGCTCGCTGGAGAACGCGCTTGAGCAGTTCCCCGGGTGCGCGGTGGTCATCTCCCACGACCGGTGGTTCCTCGACCGCACCTGCACGCACATCCTGGCGTGGGAGGGCACCGAGGCCGAGCCGTGGAAGTGGTTCTGGTTCGAGGGCAACTTCGAGGGCTACGAGAAGAACAAGGTCGAGCGGCTGGGCGTCGAGGCCGCCCGCCCGCACCGGGTCACCCACCGCAAGCTGACCCGCGACTAGGGGGCCTGCGACGTGGCGGCCTGGAACACCGAGCCCGCGGTGGTCGACGCGGACGAGCGCGCGGCGCTCGTCCGCGGGGCGGACCGGCTGCGGTGGAGCGCACCGGAGGTCGCGGTGCCCTTCGCCCAGCGCGCCCTCGCCGGTGCCGACGCCGCCACCGCGACCCGGGTCCGGGTCCTGCTGACCACCGCGCTGGTCCGCCTCGGCCGCCCGGCCGAGGCGGTCCGGCACGGGGTCGCCGCGCTGCGCCCGCCCGCGGGCCCGGTCGACGCCGCCGGGGTCGAGTCCGAGGCCACGGTCCGCACCGCCCTGGCCGCGGCCGCCCTCGCCCTGGGCGACCCGCTGGTCGGCGTGGAGCTGCTGCGGCCGGTGCTGGCCTCCGAGGCCGTCCGCGAGGCGACCAGGGCCGACGCCCTCACCGGGTTGGCGGCGTGCACCACGCACGTCGGCGGCCGCGACGACCTGGAAGACGCCTTGGCCGAGGCCGACCGGCTGCTGGCCGCCGACGCCGCCCTGGACCAGGACGAGCGGCGGCTGCGGCGGGCGCTGCTCGCCGCGGGCACCGCCGCCTACCACCGCCGCCACGGCGACCCGGAGGCGGCGGAGGAGACGGCCAGGGACGGGCTCTCGCTGCTCAACCGGGTGTCCGGGGCGGCGCCCGACGGCGGGCTCGTCCGGGCCCGGCTGACCTGGGAGTTGGTCGGCGCCGTGCTCGACGAGGGCGACCTCGCCGAGGCGGAGGCGCTGGCCGCGGACGCGCTCGCCCTGCCGGTCCGGGCGGCCGCCGCGCCCGCTCTCGGCCGGGTGCGGTTGGCGCTGGCCACCCGGGTGCACCTGCCCGCGGGGCGGGCGGAGACCGGGCGGGCGCTGCTGGTCGACGTCGTCCGCGCGGCCGAGCGGCACGGGCTGCACTCGCTGCTGGCCGACGCGTGGACGCTGCTCGCCGGGGCCGAGGAGGAGGCCGGGCACCCCGTGGAGGCGCTGCACGCGCTGCGCTCGGCGCGGGCCGCCGAGTACCGCACCCTCACCACCGCCCAAGAGGCGCGGGCGCTGCTCACCACGGCTGTCAGCGGTGCGACGGACGCCGAGCAGGCCGTGGAGCTGCTGCGCGACACCGTCGTCCGCCCACCCACCTACTCCCCGCCGCACCAGGTCCCGTCCCCGCGCCCCGCGCCCGCCGAACCGGACGCGGACCCCGGGCCGCCCGCGGGCGCGGAACCGGCGGCGCAGAGCGGGAAGGCTGAACCGCAGGAGCAGGCTCCCGAGCCGGACACCGAGTACGCGCTGACCCTGGTGCGGATCGTGGCGCAGCCCGGGGACCAGGCGCCGGTCGGCCTGGAGGCGCTGCTCAACGCGCTGGCGACGCACGTGCGCGGCCTGGCGCCGGACAACGCCGAGCTGATCCGCGGCGACCAGGGCGAGTTCGCCGTCCTGCTGCCCGGGGCGCCGCGCACGGCCGCCGAGTGGTTGGCCGACACCGTGCGCGAGGCGGGCGGCGGCGACTGGTTGCCCGAGCGCGCGGGCAGGCCGGTCGGGGTCGCCACCGGCGTCGCGACCCGGCTGGGCAGCGTGGACGGGCCGGTCGGCGGGGTCGACGCCCTGCTGGTCGCCGCACGCGCCGCGCTCACCGAGCCCCGCTTCACCGCCCCCAAACCCCAGCAGCCCGAGCCCCAGCAGCCTGAGCCCCCGCAGCCCGAGCCGCGGACCGCGCCCGCCGAGGCGGCGGCCGAGCCGTCGACCCACCCGATCCCGCCCCCGGGCACGCTCGGGCGCCGGGCCTCGCGGCGGGCGAGCGAGGAGATCCGCAGGCCGTCGGCCGCCGAGCTGTCCGCCGCGGCCGACAGCGAGGACGTGGCCTCGGTGCTGTCGCGCTCGGGTGTCCTCGGCACGCCCACCAGCGGGGGCAGGCGCCGGGCCGAGGACCTGCCGTTCGGGGGCGAGGACCCCACGGTGCTGCCGGAGGTCGAGGGGCCCGCGGCCGCCCAGGCGACCGAGGCGGCCCCGGCGAGCGGTGCGGACGGCGCGGCCGGGGACGCCGAGTCCCGGCACGCCGACGGCACCGACGCCCAGGCCATCCTGCGCCGGTTCGACAGCGCCGAGATCCGCCGCGCCACCGGCCGCGCGCCCCGCTCCGAAGGCGGGGTGCGGCACCGGCCGGAGACCACCGGCGGCCAGCGGCGCGCCGACCGCACCGGCGCGGGCACCAGCGACACCGACCGCCTGCGGCGCCGGTCGCAGACCCCCGACGCCGACGCCCGCTCGGTGCTGCGCCGCTTCGACACCGCCGAGCTGCGCCGCCGGGTGCAGCAGGCCAGCGCCAAGGCCGAGGCGAGCAGGCGCACCGACACCGCCAGCGTCCGCAGGCGCGGCCAGGACGCGGTCGCGGGCCCCAACACCGACCCGACGACCGGGCCGGTCGACGTGCAGTCGGTGCTGCGCCGGATGGACTCGGCCGACACCCCGGCGGACCCGGCCGGGACGGCTGCCGACGCGCAGCCCGCGCCCACCGGCCCCGCTGACCCGGTCGAGCACGCCCCGCCCGCCGCCAAGCCCGCCGACAAGGTGCCCACGCCGCCCACGGGCATCGACGTGCAGGAAGTGCTGCGCAAGTTCGACAGCGGCGAGATCCGCTTCGGCGGGCGCAGACCCGCCGCGCCCCAGCAGGCCGCCGCGCCCCAGCAGGCCGCCGCGCCCCCGCCCGCCCCCGAGCCCGCAGCGGGCAAGGCCCAGCAGGTCAGCGACGCGCAGTCCGTGCTCGACCGCTTCGGCCTCACCCCGGGCGAGGGCGGGCGCAGGCGTGCCCCGGACGAGGGGTCCCCCGAGGCCGGCGCGGACCTGCCCGCCACGCCGCTGCCGGAACCCGCGGTCGCGCTGCCCCCGTTCCCCGCCCTGTCGGACACCCCGTCGCTGGCGCTGCCGGAGCCGCCCCCGCTGCCCGCCGCCACCGTGCCGACCCCGCCCGGGTCCCCGGACGTGCCGACCCCGCCGAACCCGGACACCCAGCCCACCCCGCCCGAGGTCGCGCCCCCGCCCGGCAGCGACGAGCCGGTCGGGGACCCCCTCCTCGACCCGCCCACGAGCCCGGTGCCCGCCCTGCCGAGCCCGGTCGAGCCCGTGCCGGACAACGTCGCCCGGCTCGCCGACCGGCGCTCGATCGACTTCTCCGCCCGGCTGCGCGGCCTGCCGCGCCCGCCGGAGGTCGAGGCCCGCCCCGCCGACGCGCCCGCGGCCGAGGCGCCCGCCAAGCGCGGTGGCAGGCGCGAGCGCACCGCCTCCAGCGACCTGGCCGACCTGCTCGCGGAGGCGATGGCCGCCTACCAGGCCACCCAGCCCGACGAGCGCGACGGCTGGCGCGGCGGCGAGCAGGCCGACGAGCAGCAGGTGTCCGGTCGACCCGTGCCGCCGCCCGGCGCGCGCGGGCGGCACCGGTCCTCCGAGTGGGCGCCCGCCGACTTCGACAGCGGGTGACCGGCAAGGGGGTCCACGTGGTTTCTCAGCCACCGGATCAGGCATGAAAACTGACATTATCCGGAGATTCACCGGGAGCGGGCCGCTTCCGGCGTAGGATCTCGCGCGCGAGCCGTTCGTGGCACAACGACGTGCCACCACCGATGTGGAGCTGAACAACCATGACCTCGACTGGTTCCCCGACCCGCCTCGACGCAGCCGCCCCCGGCACGCAGGCGGGACGACCGGTCACCAGCAGCCCCGAGCAGACCCGCGACGACCTGATCGAGCGCGCCGCCGCCCACGCGCCCGACATCGCCGACCTCATCCGCCTCTACTACCGCCACCTGCCGCCGGAGGACGTCCTCGACGCCGACCCGGTCGACCTCGTCGGCGCCGTGCGCGCGCACGCCGACCTGGCCGCCGCCCGCGTCCCCGGCCGCGCCACGGTGCGCCTGGTGAACCCCACCGCGGGCACCGACGGGTGGTCCTCGCGCGGCACCGTCGTGCAGCTGGTCACCGACGACATGCCCTACCTGGTCGAGTCGGTGACCGCCGAGCTGGTGCGCTGCGGCCTGCAGGTGCACCGCGTCGTCCACCCGATCGTCGTGGTGCGCCGCGACGTGGCGGGCGCGCTGCGCGAGGTGCTGCCCACCGCCGACCCGATCACCCCGCCCGAGGGCGCCTTCGCCGAGTCCTGGATCGACATCGAGGTCCTGGACCTGGTCACCGATGGCAGCCGGGCGCGCGAGGTGGAGAACGCCCTGCACTCGGTGCTCACCGACGTCCGCGAGGTCGTCGAGGACACCGCGCGGATGACCGAGACCGCGCTGGCGCTGGCCGCCGAGCTGACCGACGCCCCGCCGCCGCTGGACCCCGAGGTCGTCGCCGACGGCGCCGCCCTGCTGCGCTGGCTGGCCGACGGGCACTTCACCTTCCTCGGCTACCGGCGCAACGAGCTGGTGCGCCCCGACGGCGCCGCCGAACCCGCGGTGCGCGCCGTGCTGGCCAGCGGCCTGGGCGTGCTGCGCCAGGACAGCCTGGCCGCGCGCAGCCTCACCGCGGGCCCGGACGCGCTCGCCCACGCCCTCGGCAAGAACCTGCTCGTGCTCACCGAGGCCAGCGCGCCGTCGACGGTGCACCGCTCCACCTACCCCTACTACGTCGGCGTGAAGACCTTCGACGCCGACGGCGAGGTCACCGGCGAGCACCGCTTCCTCGGCGTGTTCACCACCAGCGCGCTGCACGAGGACGTCCTCGACATCCCCGTGGTGGAGCGGCGGGTGCGCACGGTCATCCACCGCGCGGGCTTCCCGATGGACTCCTACTCCGGGCAGCGGATGCTGGAGGTCATCCAGAACTGGCCGCGCGCGGAGCTGTTCTCCACCGAGACCGAGGCGCTCTACGCCACCGCCACCGGCGTCATCGCCCTGGCCGACCGGCGCAGGCTGCGGCTGTTCCTGCGCCGCGACACCTACAACCGCTTCTACACCTGCCTGATCTTCCTGCCGCGCGACCGGTACACCACCACCTCGCGCATCGCCATGCAGGGCGTGCTGCTGGAGGAGCTGCGCGGCACCAGCGTGGAGTTCAGCACCCGGCTGGGCGAGTCGCCGCTGGCGCAGGTGTACTTCATCGTCCACACCGACCCCGCCCGCACCACCGCGGCCGACGTCACCCGCATCCAGGAGCGGCTGACCGAGGCGGTGCGCGGCTGGGACGACCGGATGGTCGAGGCGCTGCTGGCCGAGCAGCGCAGCCGGGTCGAGGTCGGCGGCGCGATCGGCGCCGAGTCGGCCACCGAGCAGGGCCAGCGCTTCGCGGAGGTGTTCCCGGAGGCCTACAAGGAGGACTTCAGCGCCGACGTGGCCCTGGCCGACCTGCGCGAGCTGCAGGAGATCGGCTCCAGCGGGCAGCTGCGGATGTCGTTCTACGTGCCCGAGGACGCCGCCGCGGGCGAGCGCCGGTTCAAGCTCTACCTCGCGGGCGCGGGCATCACCCTGTCCGACGTGCTGCCGGTGTTGCAGCGCATGGGCGTCACCGTCGTCGACGAGCGGCCCTACGAGCTGCGCGGCGAGGGCGGCACCCGCTGGTGGGTCTACGACTTCGGCCTGCGCATCGACCCGGCGCTGCTGGAGGCCCGCCGCGACGAGGACCCGGAGCGGCTGCGCGCGGACTTCCAGGAGGCCTTCGCCGCCACCTGGCGCGGCGACGCCGAGTCCGACCGGTTCACCGGCCTGGTGCTGCGCGCGGGCCTGACCTGGCGGCAGGCGTCGGTGCTGCGCGCCTACTCCCGCTACCTGCGCCAGGCCGGGGTGCCCTACAGCCAGGAGTACATCGAGGACGCGGTGCTCGCCCACACCCGGGTGGCCACCGCCCTGGTGCGGCTGTTCGAGACCTCGTTCGACCCGGCGCTGCCCGCGGCGGGCCGCGAGCAGCAGGTGGCCACCCAGGTCGCCGAGATCACCGAGATGATCGACGAGGTCACCAGCCTCGACCAGGACCGCATCCTGCGCAGCCTGCTCACCGTCATCCGGGCCACCCTGCGCACCAACTACTTCGTCCGCGGCGACGACGGCGCGCCCCGGCCCTACCTGGCGGTGAAGCTGGAGCCGCGGGCGATCCCGGACCTGCCCGAGCCCCGGCCGCGGTTCGAGATCTTCGTCTGCTCGCCCCGGGTCGAGGGCGTGCACCTGCGCTTCGGCGCGGTGGCCCGCGGCGGGCTGCGCTGGTCCGACCGCCGGGAGGACTTCCGCACCGAGGTGCTGGGCCTGGTCAAGGCGCAGGCGGTGAAGAACGCGGTGATCGTGCCGGTGGGCGCCAAGGGCGGGTTCGTCGTCAAGCGCCCGCCCGCCCCGACCGGCGACCCCGGCCTGGACCGCGAGGCGTTCGGCGCCGAGGGCGTGGCCTGCTACCGGATGTTCATCTCCGGCCTGCTCGACCTCACCGACAACCTCAGCCAGGGCGAGACCGTCCCGGCCAAGGACGTGGTGCGCTACGACGGCGACGACAGCTACCTGGTCGTGGCCGCCGACAAGGGCACGGCCACCTTCTCCGACATCGCCAACGAGGTCGCCTGCTCCTACGGGTTCTGGCTGGGCGACGCGTTCGCCTCCGGCGGCTCGGTGGGCTACGACCACAAGGCCATGGGCATCACCGCCAAGGGCGCGTGGGAGTCGGTCAAGCGGCACTTCCGCGAGCTGGGGGTGGACACCCAGTCCGAGCCGTTCACCGTGGTCGGCGTCGGGGACATGTCCGGTGACGTGTTCGGCAACGGCATGCTGCTCTCCGAGCACATCCGGTTGGTGGCCGCCTTCGACCACCGGCACGTCTTCCTCGACCCCGAGCCCACCACCGCCGAGGCGTTCGCCGAGCGCAAGCGGCTGTTCGAGCTGCCGCGCTCGTCCTGGGACGACTACGACCGGTCGAAGATCAGCGAGGGCGGCGGGGTGTGGCCGCGCACGCTCAAGTCGATCCCGGTCAGCCCGCAGGCCGCCCGCGCGCTGGGCCTCGACGAGTCCGTGGGCAGGCTCTCGCCGCAGGAGCTGATGAAGGCGATCCTGCTGGCCGAGGTGGACCTGCTGTGGAACGGCGGCATCGGCACCTACGTCAAGGCGAGCACCGAGACCCACGCCGACGTGGGCGACAAGGCCAACGACGCGCTGCGCGTGGACGGGGCCGCGCTGCGGGTCAAGGTCGTCGGCGAGGGCGGCAACCTGGGGCTGACCCAGCGCGGGCGGATCGAGTTCGCCAAGGCGGGCGGCAAGGTCAACACCGACGCGCTGGACAACTCCGCCGGGGTCGACTGCTCCGACCACGAGGTCAACATCAAGATCCTGCTCGACCACCTGGTGCGCGAGGGCGAGCTGGACCGGGCCCAGCGCGACGAGCTGCTGGCGGAGATGACCGACGAGGTCGGTGAGCTGGTGCTGGCCGACAACTACCGGCAGAACGCGGTGCTCGGCATCGGCCGCGCGCACGCCGCGGCGATGCTGCCGGTGCACGCCCGCCTGGTGGAGTGGCTGGAGCGGGACAAGGGCCTGGACCGCAGGTTGGAGGCGCTGCCGAGCAAGGAGGGCTTCCGCGCGCTGGACAAGGCCGACGAGGGCCTGACCTCGCCGGAGCAGGCCACCCTGCTCGCGCACGTCAAGCTCTCGCTCAAGGAGGAGCTGCTGGCCTCCGACCTGCCCGAGCAGGACGTGTTCGCCCGCAGGCTGCCCGACTACTTCCCGACCCGGCTGCGCGAGCGGTTCGGCCAGGCCGTCCCGGCGCACCCGCTGCACAAGCAGATCACCACGACGCTGCTGGTCAACGAGGTCGTCGACGGCGCGGGGGTGACCTTCGCGTTCCGGCTGGCCGAGGAGCTCAACGCCAGCGCCACCGACGCCGTGCGCGCCTACGCGGTGGTCACCAGGATCTTCGACCTGCCCGCCCTGTGGCGCGAGGTCGACGCCCTGGACAACGCCGTGCCCACCGCCACCGCCGACGCGATGGTGCTGGAGACCCGCAGGCTGCTCGACCGGGCCGCCCGCTGGCTGCTGACGCACCGGCCGCAGCCGCTGCAGGTCGGCGCGGAGATCACCCGGTTCCGCGAGCGGGTGGGCCTGCTCGCCGGGGCGGTGCCGGGGCTGCTGCGCGGGCCCGCCCGCGACGAGTCCGCCGCCCAGGTGGAGGCGTGGGTGGCCGAGGGCGTGCCCGCCGAGCTGGCCACCCGGGTGGCCACCCTGCTCGACGCCTACGGCCTGCTCGACGTGGTCGAGGTGGCCGAGCTGGCCGAGCGCGACGGCGAGGTCGAGGTGGAGCGCGGCGCGCTGGAGACCGCCGAGCTGTACTACGCGCTGTCCGACCACCTGGACTTCGACGTGCTGCTCACCTCCATCAGCGGCCTGGAGCGCGGCAACCGCTGGCACGCGCTGGCCCGGCTGGCCCTGCGCGACGACCTCTACACCTCGCTGCGCGCGATCACCCTCGACGTGCTGGGGCGGGCCGACCCCGGCGACCCGGCGGACACCAAGATCCAGGTGTGGGAGCAGGCCAACGCCTCCCGGCTCGCCAGGGCCCGGTCGGCGCTGGCGGAGATCCGCGGTTCTGGCAGGCTGGACCTGGCCACCCTGTCGGTGGCCGCCCGCCAGCTGCGCGGCATGGTCCGGTGACCCGCTGACCCCGGTGCCCGGCCGCGCGGCGGTCGGGCACCGGGGCGGACGGGCCCCGGGAGCGGGGATTCGGGGAAAGGGAGGAGCGCTCCCCCTGTCGGCGGCGCCCGAGCGCCGGCACGGTGGAGACATGGACATGCGGTTCGCGGCGGCCACCTGCACGGCACTGGGTGCGCGGGAGACGAACGAGGACTCCGCGGCCGCGGGGTCGCACGTCCTCGCGCTGGCCGACGGCGTCGGCGGCGCCCCCGCGGGGGAGGTCGCCTCCGCCGTGGCGGTCACCGCCGCGGTCGGCGCCCCGGCGGGCACCCCGCCCCAGGAGCTGGTGCGGGCGGCGAACCAGGCGGTGCGCGCGCACGCCCGCGCGCACCCGGAGACCGAGGGCATGGCCGCCACCCTGGAGGTCGTCGCCCTCGTGCGGACCGCGGCCGGGTGGGCGGTGCAGGGCGCTCACCTGGGCGACAGCACCACCCTGGTGCAGCCGCCGCCGCGCGAGGAGCCGCCCACCGCGGCCATCCCGGTGCAGTCGCAGACCACCACCGAGCTGCCGGTGCCCGAGCCCGCGCCCGACCGGCCGCTGTCGATCGGGGACGCGCTGACCCCGCGGCCCGCCCAGGCGCCCCGGGCGAGCTCGATCGAGGACGCCCTGGCCCCGGCGCCCGGCGCCGTGGACGCCCAGGCCCGGCCGCCGATCCCCGCCCAGCGCCCGGGCGCCGAGGAGGTCGACGCCGACGACCTGCCCACCGCCGCCATCCCGGTGCAGTCCTTCGGCATCGTGCGGATGGGCAGGCCGCACACCCTGGCCGAGGAGATGCTGGCCGCGGGCCTGCTCAGCCAGGAGGAGGCGGCCAAGCACCCGAACCGGTCGGCACTCATGCGGGCCATCGGCCTGGAGGCCGAGGCGGTGCCCGAGCTGTGGTCGCACGCGGCCGTGGTGGGCACCCGCTACCTGCTCAGCAGCGACGGCCTGTTCGACGCGCTCAGCACGACCACCGTGCACAAGCTGCTGGAGTCCTTCCGCGCCGACGCCCCCGAGGACGTGGCGCGGATGCTCGTGGAGTCGGCCTGCGCGGCGGGTGCCCGGGACAACGTGACCGTGGTGGTCGCGGAGGTCGTGGCGGAGTAGGCGGTGTTCGCCCAACCTGCCTGCCCGATAGGGTCGGGGCCGCAGAGCAGGCAGGGGGAGGTCCCGGGGTGGGTGTCTTCGTGGCGCAGGTGCGCCCGCGGTGGTCGGACATGGACGCCTACGGACACGTCAACCACGCGCGCACCGTCACCCTGATGGAGGAGGCCCGCGTGCAGATGCTGTTCCGCGGCGCCGCCGCCCAGGCCGCGGGCGAGCTGTCCAAGGGCCTGATCGTGGTCAAGCTCGACGTCCACTACCGCGCCCCGCTGTTCACCGACGTCGAGTCGCTGCGCACCGAGATCGCGGTGACCCGCCTGCAGGTCTCGAACTTCGTCCTGCGCTACGCCATCCACACCGGGCCCGCCGAGGCCGACCCGGTGGGCGTCACCGCCACCACGACGATGGCCGCGTTCGACTTCGAGCGCCAGGCCCCCCGCCGCATCACCGAACCCGAACGCGCCTTCCTCGCGACCTGGCTGGAGCTCCCGAGTGCCTGAGCTGGTCTTCACCGACCCCGCCGAGCGCAACGACCTCGGCGCCTTCGTCGCCAGGGCCGTCCGCCTCGACCAGCAGGCCGTGGTGCGCCTGAAGGCCCGCGGCGGCGACACCGTCGACGCCTGGGTCTCCACCCCGTTCGACGTGCTCGCCACCCGCTCGGCCACCGCGGCGCTGGACCCCGGCGACGTCACCGTCTCCGGCAACGAGCTGCTGGCCGCCCTCGCCGTCGTCCGCGGCGACCGCCTCGACCCCGGCCACCCCCAGGACATGCTCTGGCGGGCCGCCCTGCCGCCCACCAAGCACTGGCAGCGGGTCGACACCCTGCCCGCCCGCGTCGTCGCCGACCTCGCCGACCGCGGCCTGGCGCTGGCCCGCGAGAACACCGGCCCGCACGGCACCCCGCCCGCGTCGCTGCTCGACCAGACCGTCCTGACCGTCACCGGCGACGGCATGGAGGTCAAGGTCCCCCTCCGCTGCCTGTTCGCCCTCTCCGGCATGGGCTTCCTGGCCGACCCGGACGCCACCGAGGAGATCCGGGTGACCGCCACCGACTCCTGGCTGCGCCTCGACGCCCGCTACGGCGCCGTCGTCCGCCGCAGGCACGCCCTGCTGCCCCTGCTCGTCTGACGCGCCGCCACCCGTTCGACGCTGCTCAACCCCTCAGCTGAGCACGGGGTCGCGCGGCGTCGCAAGCGCTTGTCCACAGGCCCGGGGAACCCCCGACATCCATCCTGCCGCGGGGGAGTGACGACCCCGGGGGCGGACGGCGGGTTGTCCACAGGTCAGACGAGCCAGGCGGCGGTCTCCGGGGGGAGTTCCTCGCCGTCGAGGGGGCCGCTGGCGAGCAGGGTGGTGCCCGGGGGGAGGGGGACGGGGGCGTCGGAGGTGTTGAGGGCGCAGATGAGGCCGCCGCCCTTGCGGCGGAAGGCGAAGCAGCCGGGCGGGGCGCCGTACCACTCCAGCTCGGTGCCCGCGAAGGCCTCGGAGGTCTTGCGCAGCTCGATGGCGTGCCGGTACAGCGACAGCATGGAGCCCGGGTCCTCCAGCTGGGACTCGACGGTGTGGGCGGCCCACTCGGGGGGCATGGGGAGCCAGGACTTGTCGCCGGGGGAGAAGCCGTAGGTGGGGGGCGGGCCCTCCCAGGGGAGGGGGACGCGGCAGCCGTCGCGGCCGCGCTCGGCGCCGCCGGTGCGCTCGAAGATGGGGTCCTGCAGGGCCCACTCGGGCAGGTCGGCGTTGGGCAGGCCCAGTTCCTCGCCGTTGTAGAGGAAGGCGACGCCGGGCAGCGCCAGTTCGACCAGGGCCATCGCGCGGGCGCGGCGCAGGCCGACCTCGCCGCCGCCGTAGCGGGTGACGTGGCGCTCGACGTCGTGGTTGGACAGGGTCCAGGTGGGGGTGCCCGCGCCGACCGCGGCCACCGAGCGCTCCACCGCCCGGCGCACCGAGTCGGCGTCGAAGGCGGTGGTGGCCAGGGCGAAGTTGAAGCCCAGGTGCAGCTCGTCGGGGCGGACGTAGCGGGCGAAGCGCTCGTCGGTCTCCACCCAGATCTCCCCGATCGTCACCGCGCCGGGGTGGCGGTCGACGACCTGGCGGATCATCCGGTGGACGTCGTGCACCTCGTCGTTGTCGAAGCGCGGGTCGGCGGCCGGGTGGGCGTGCGCGCCGGTCAGCACCGGCACCACCGCGGGGTCGAGGTCGGGCAGGCCGGGGGCCTTGGCCATCCCGTGCGCCACGTCGATGCGGAAGCCGTCGACGCCGCGGTCGAGCCAGAACCGCAGGGTGCGCACCAGGTCGGCGCGCACGTCGGCGTCGTCCCAGTTCAGGTCCGGCTGCTCGGGGGCGAACAGGTGCAGGTACCAGGAGCCGTCCGGGGTGCGGGTCCACGCCGGGCCGCCGAACACGCTGGTCCAGTTGTTCGGCGGCTGCTCCCCGCCCGGGCCGCGGCCGGGGCGGAAGTGGTAGCGGGCGCGCTCCGGGCCGCCGCGCAGCGCCGCCTGGAACCACGGGTGCTGGTCGCTGGTGTGGTTGGGCACCAGGTCGACGGTCACCCGGATGCCGTGCCCGTGCGCGTCGGCCACCAGCCGGTCGAACGCCGCGAGGTCGCCGAAGAGCGGGTCGACGTCGCGCGGGTCGGCCACGTCGTAGCCGTGGTCGGCCATCGGCGAGCGGTAGAACGGGGTGAGCCAGAGCGCGTCCACGCCCAGCAGCTCCAGGTAGCCCAGGCGGGAGCGGATGCCCTCCAGGTCACCGACGCCGTCGCCGTCGGAGTCCGCGAACGACCGGACGTAGACCTGGTAGAACACCGCGTCCTGCCACCACGGCACCGCGGCGTCGTCGGCCGTTGTTCCCACGGTCGGTCATCCTGCCGGCCGATCGCGCTCCGCACCCGGCTTTTGGCCGCCGGTGTGATCTTCCGGTCCTGATCGGCGCCCGGACGCCCCTCGCCCGCCCCCGCTCAGACCCAGCTGTTCATCATGCTGTTGGCGGCCATCTCCAGGTACGCCCACAGCTGCTTGCGCAGGTCCTCGGGCAGGCCCTGCTCGTCGACGGCGATCCGCATGCAGCGCAGCCAGGCGTCGCGCTCGATCGGCCCGATGGTGAACGGGTTGTGCCGCATCCGCAGCCGGGGGTGCCCGCGCTGGTCGGAGTAGGTGTGCGGCCCACCCCAGTACTGGATGAGGAACAGCCGCAGCCGCTCCTCGGCCGGACCGAGGTCCTGCTCCGGGTACATCGGCCGCAGGACCTCGTCCTCGGCCACCTCGGCGTAGAACCGGGCCACGATCCTGGTGAAGGTCGCTTCGCCGCCGACCGCGTCGTAGAAGGTCTCCGGTGTGCCCACCGACCCATCCTCGCTCATCGCGCGCGGCACGGGTGACCCCGGGGGCCGGGCGGTGCTAGACGGTGGGCCGGGGGAACAGCCTGCCCATCGGCGGGTCGACGTCGGCGGCCTCCAGCTCGGCCATCGCCCGCGCGCGCAGCGCCCGCTGCACCGCCCACTGCCTGCCGGGGCGCACCTTGACCGTCATCCGGATGGTGACGCTCTCCGGGGTCACCTTCTCCACGCCCAGCACCTCGGGCTTCTCGATCACGTCGTGCGAGGCGGGCTCCTCGCCGGTGACCTCGGCGCCGACCCGGTCGAGGATCTCGGTGACCTGGCTGACGTCGGCGCTGTAGCCCACCGGGATGTCGACCACGGCCACGGCGAAGCCCTGGCTGGAGTTGCCGACGCGCAGGATCTCGCCGTTGCGCACGTACCAGACCGTGCCGTTGACGTCGCGCAGCGTGGTGACCCGCAGCCCGACCGCCTCGATGGTGCCGCTGGCCTCGCCGACGTCGACCACGTCGCCCACCCCGTACTGGTCCTCCAGCATCATGAAGATCCCGGACAGGAAGTCCTTGACCAGGTTCTGCGCGCCGAAGCCCAGCGCGACGCCGACGATGCCCGCCGAGGCGATGATCGGGCCCAGGTTCAGCCCCAGCTCGCCCAGCGCCAGCACGAACGCCAGGCCGTAGACGATGAAGGTCACCACCGACTTGAGCACCGAGCCGATGGTCTTGGCCCGCTGCTGGCGCCGCTCGGAGACCAGGTTGCCCAGGCCGGGGGCGCGCTCCTTGAGCGGCTTGAGGATGGTCGGGACCTTGCCGTCGCCGTTGGTCACCCGGTCGATGAGCCTGCGGGCCGCGGTCCGCACCAGGAACGCCACGGCCAGGATGAGCAGGATCTTCAGCGGCTTGGCGACCAGCCAGCCCGCCGAGGCCGCCAGCCACTCGTTGTGGGTCACCCGCCAGACCTGCGCGCACCAGGAGGAGGCGTCCTCGGCGACGCAGCCGGGTGTCTCGGTTCCGAACAGGGGCAACTGGGAGGCGGCGATCGCGTTCATCGGGGCCGACGATAGCGACGCCCCCGCGGGCGGTCGAAGGCCGGGACGGGGTCCGCATGCCGTCCACCCGGGGTCCGTATGTCGTCCGAACCGGGACGCGTGCGAGAACACACGTGCGCGAACGGCCCCTGGTGTGGTCGACTTAGGCAGCACCGGTGGAGGTGGTCGAGTGCCAGAGCGACAACCGACCCGCCGCGGCGCGCCCCCAGGGCTCGCGTCGCGGCCGACGCTGTGCCCGCCCCAGGCAGGCCCCGATGGCCTCACCCTGGTCGCGCAGGCGCGCGCCGACCCCGCTCCGATCCCGCTGCCCACCCCCGTCGCGACGCCGTTACCGGCTCCCGCGCCGACGTGGGGCCGCAGGCGGGTGCTCCTGCTCAACACCACCTTCGAGCCGCTGACGGCGCTGCCGCTGCGGCGGGCGGTGGTGCTCGTGGTCTGCGGCAAGGCCGAGGTCGTGCACGGCGACCCGACCGGGCTGGTCGTGCACTCGGCCGCGCACAGCGTCGCCGTGCCCTCGGTCATCCGGCTCAGCAGCTACGTCCGCGTCCCCTACCGGGGGCGGGTGCCGCTGACCAGGGCCGGGCTGATGCACCGCGACCGCTACCGCTGCGCCTACTGCGGTGGTCGAGCGGAGACGATAGACCACGTGATCCCGCGCTCCCGAGGGGGGCAGCACACGTGGCAGAACTGCGTGGCCTGCTGCGCGAAGTGCAACCACCGCAAGGCCGACAAGATGCTCACCGAGCTGGGCTGGCGGCTGCGCGTGGTGCCCACCGCGCCGCGCGGCCCGCACTGGCGGCTGCTGGCGGGCGTGACCGACGCCGACCCGCTCTGGCTGCCCTACCTCGGCGAGGCCGCCTGACCGGCGGCCGCCTCAGGCGGTGACCCGGGTCCCGCGGGTGACCCGCGTGCCGCGCGCGGTGACCCGGGTGCCCCTGGTGACCCGGGTGCCGCGCTCCTGGAGGGTGACGCGGGTGCCCCGGGTGACGCGCGTGCCCCGGTGCTCGGCGGTGACCCGCGTGCCCATCGTGACCCTGGTGCCGCGCTCGACCGCGGTGACGCGGGTGCCCATGGCGGTGACCCGGGTGCCGCGGGTGACCCGCGTCCCGCGCGTCACACGGGTGCCCATCGCCGTCACGCGGGTGCCCCTGGTGACGCGGGTGCCCATGGCGGTGACGCGGGTTCCGCGGGTGACGCGGGTGCCCATGGCCGTCACCCTGGTCCCCCGGGTGACGCGGGTGCCCCTCGTGACGCGCGTGCCCATGGTGACGCGGGTGCCGCGCTCGACGGCGGTGACGCGGGTGCCGTTGACCAGCAGCGAGGTGACCCGGGTGCCCCTGGTGACGCGGGTGCCCATGGCGGTGACCCTGGTGCCGCGGGTGACCCGGGTGCCGCGCTCGACGGCGGTGACGCGGGTGCCGTTGACCAGCAGGGACGTGACGCGGGTACCCCTCGTGACCCGCGTGCCCGTGGCCGTGACGCGGGTGCCGCGCTCGACGGCGGTGACCCTGGTGCCCATCGCGGTGACCCTCGTGCCGCGGGTGACGCGCGTGCCCATCGCGGTGACCCGGGTGCCCTGGGCGGTGACCCGGGTGCCCCTGGTGACCCGGGTGCCGCGGGTGACGCGGGTCCCGGCCGTGACCCGCGTGCCGCGCGTCACGCGGGTGCCGCGCGCCACGTCCTCCGCCCAGAGGGCGCGGAAGGCGGCGGGCGCCGCGAGGTCGCTGGAAGCGGTGACCCGGGTGCCCCGCAGGGCGAGGTGAAGGCCACTCTGACGCACGATCTCACCCGATCGGGTGATAGCGGCGGCCGCGTCAACGGAAGCAGAGGTGTACATAGTGTGGCCTCCTGAGGGGCGGAAACGCGTCTAGTGGGCGGGTCGACCCTTCCGCAAGGGCCGTACAGGTGAAAAGCTATGACCCCGACCCGTCACCGACAAGACGTTGTCCGGCTCCGCAGTCCGCCACCAGGCCAGATGGGGCCGTTCGCCCCTTGGCGATAGGCAGAACGAGCTACCTCGGGTGGGGGCACTCGGCCGATCAGCCTTACCAGGAGAGCACCAACGATCACCCGCAGCGACGCGGGCGGCCACCGCGTCCGCGCCGCGCACCCGGTCGGCGGGACTCGGCGCACCGGGCCCGACCTCGTCCGTTACGGTTGCACCCGTGACGCCCGTCGAGACCGTCCTCGTCTTCGCGGTGATCCCGCTGGCCCTTTACGGCGTGATCACCCTGGTGACGCTGCGCGACAAGTTCGCCAAGTCGCCCCGATACCGCCCCGGTCAGCAGTGGACCCACGACCCGGTCTGGTGGTCGGCCAACCCCGCGGGCCTCGGCTCGGCGCACCCCGCCGCGCACGCCGCCCCCGGTGCCGACGCCGAGACCACCCGCACGGCCAAGGGAGGCGCCCGTGGGAACTGGTGAGCTCGTCCCGACCCCGGTGGTCGAGGATCCCGAGCACGGCATCGGCGTGGCCCGCACCGCCTCCGGCCGCCTCTCGGTGGCCAGGGAGAAGGTCCCGGCCAAGCCCGGCCTGCCGTTCACCCCGCAGCAGCTGGCCCGCCTCGACGAGGCGCTGACGCTCGCCTCGCGCGACACCGGCATCGGCTTCTCGGTCTACCTGGGCGACCTCGGCGAGGACACCCGCGACCGCGCGGAGGAGCTGCACGCCTCCATCGGCGCCGCCTCCACCGACTCGGTGCTGATCGCGGTGTCCCCGGGGCAGCGCAAGGTCGAGGTCGTCTCCGGCGCGGAGGCCGCGCGCAGGCTGCCCGACCGCGGGTGCAACCTCGCGGTGATGAGCATGGTCGCCTCCTTCAAGGAGGGCGACCTGACCGGTGGGCTGGTCAGCGGGCTGCGGATGCTGGCCGACCAGGCGGGGCACGCGCCCCGGCGGTGATGTCCCTGCGGTGAAGTCTCGGTGCGGCGGCCCGGGGTCCTTGCGGATCCCGGGCCGTTCGCTGTTCCTGGGGGGCATCGGGCTTCGCCCGATCTTTTCGGGATTTGGGGGGCGGGCTCGATGTGGTGGTTGCGCTTGGTCGGGGCCCCTACGGCGATCATGCGCTGCGGGCGGGGAAAAGGCGGGCTGAAAAGACGCCCGCCCGTCCCGTTGGGTAGCACATGATCGCCTCCCCCGACCAAGCACAACCACCCCATCGAGCAGGGGCGTAGCCGGGCCGCCTGCTGCTTGGGGGGTTGCGCTGGGAGGTGGCTTGGGAAAGACAGAACTGACCCCTCGGGTGGGTGCTGGGGCACCTGCCCGAGGGGTCAGTGTCTTGCGGGGGTCAGCTTCCGTCGAACTCGCGGGCGGCGAGGGCTCGGACGATGCCCGCGCGGCCTTCGGAGACGAGGCGGCGCAGGGCCGGGGGGTGGTCGCCCGCCAGCCACTCGTCCGCGGCGTGGACGGTGGTGGGTTCGACGGCCCAGGCGGGGAAGAGGCCGAGGGCGACCGACTGGGCCCGCTCGCTGGAGCGGCGGGACCAGACGCCCGCGACGTCGGTGAAGTAGGACTGGGCGTAGTCGGCCAGCAGGGGGCGCTGGGCGGGGTGGGAGAAGCCGTTGATGATGGCCTCGTTGACCGCGTTGGGGAGTTCGTCGTCGTGGACGGCGCGGCGCCAGGCCTCGGCCTTGGCCTCGGGGGTGGGGATGAGGGCGGTCGAGCGCTCGGCCTGGCGGTGGCCCGCGGCGGTGGAGTCGCGCTCGCGCTCGGCGGCGATGTCGGCCTCGCCCGCGGCGCCGTGGGCGACCAGGGCGTGCAGCAGGCGCCAGCGCAGGTCGGTGTCGACGACCAGGCCCTCCAGCGGGGCCGAGCCGTCCAGCCAGCCGCGCAGCACGGCCAGCTTGGCCTCGTCGAGCACCGAGCCCGACAGCGAGTTCACGAACGCGAGCTGGTGGTCCGAGCCCGGCTCCGCGGCGGTGGCCAGCTCCAGGATGCGGTCGGTGAACGACTGCCAGCCGGTCGGCGCCCAGGCCGGGTCGGCGTAGGAGGCCAGGGCGGTCTGGGCCTGCAGCAGCAGCCGCTGCACCACGCCCACCTCGCTCTCGGCGGACAGGCCGCGGCAGACCAGGGTGACGAAGTCGCGGGCCTTGAGCTCGGCCTCGCGGGTCATCTCCCAGGCCGCCGACCAGCACAGGGTGCGCGGCAGCGGCTCGGTGATGTCGCCGATGCGGTCGACCAGGGTGGTCAGCGACAGCGGGTCCAGGCGCATCGTGCAGTAGGTCAGGTCGTCGTCGTTGACCAGCAGCAGCGCGCCCCGCGCGGTGCCCACCAGCTCCGGCACCGCGGTGACCTCGCCGTCCACGTCGACCTCGACGCGGTGGGTGCGCACCAGCTTGCCGTCGACGTCGTCGTAGACGCCGATGGCCACCCGGTGCGTGCGCAGCTCGCCCGCGCCCGGCTTGGCCCCGCCCTGCAGCACCGCGAACTCGGTGAACCGGCCCTCGCCGTCGACCTCGAAGCGGGCCCGCAGCGAGTTGAGCCCGGTGGTCTGCAACCACTGCGCGCCCCAGCCGGACAGGTCCCGGCCGGAGGCCTCCTCCAGCGCCCCCAGCAGGTCGGACAGGGTGGCGTTGCCCCAGGCGTGCTTGCCGAAGTACACCTTGAGCCCGGACAGGAAGTTCTCCAGGCCCACGTAGGCCACCAGCTGCTTGAGCACGCTGGCGCCCTTGGCGTAGGTGATGCCGTCGAAGTTGACCTCCACGGCCTGCACGTCCGGGATGTCGGCGGCGACCGGGTGGGTGGAGGGCAGCTGGTCCTGGCGGTAGGCCCAGGACTTCTCGATGTTGGCGAAGCTGGTCCAGGCGTGCACGTACTCGGTGGCGTTGGCCTGCGCGAGCACCGAGGCCCAGGTGGCGAACGACTCGTTGAGCCACAGGTCGTCCCACCAGCGCATCGTGACCAGGTCGCCGAACCACATGTGCGCCATCTCGTGCAGCACCGTCTCGCAGCGGCGCTCGTAGGAGTAGCGGGTGACCCGGCTGCGGAAGACGTAGTCCTCCAGGAACGTCACGCAGCCCGCGTTCTCCATCGCGCCCGCGTTGAACTCCGGCACGAAGCACTGGTCGTACTTGCCGAACGGGTAGGGCACGCCGAAGTTCTCGTGGTAGAAGGCGAAGCCCTGCTTGGTCTCGGTGAACAGCCGCTCGGCGTCCATGTGCTCGGCCAGCGACGCCCGGCAGTAGATGCCCAGCGGGATGGTGCCGTGCTCGTCGGAGAACTCGTCGCGCCACTCCGCGTACGGGCCCGCGACCAGCGCCACCAGGTAGGTGGAGATGCGCCGGGTGACCTCGAACTCGTGCAGCACCGCGCCGTTGTCGACCTCGGTGGTCCGCTCGGCCGGGGCGTTGGAGATCACCTTCCAGCTCGCCGGGGCGGTGACCCGCAGCTGGTAGGTGGCCTTGAGGTCGGGCTGGTCGAAGCAGGCGAACATGCGCTTGGCGTCCGCGGTCTCGAACTGGGTGTAGAGGTAGACGCCCTTGTCGACGGGGTCGACGAACCGGTGCAGGCCCTCGCCGGTGTTGGTGTACCGGCAGGTCGCCGCCACGGTCAGCTCGTTGGCCTCGGCCAGGCCGGGCAGCGCCAGCCCGTCCTGCTCGGCGTAGCCGGAGACGTCGACCTCGGCGCCGTTGAGCACCGCGGAGTCCACCGACGCGGCGACCACGTCGATGGTGGTGGCGGCGCCCGCCTCCGCGCGGAAGCGGACCGTGCTGCGCGAGCTGAACGTGCCCTCACCCGGCTGGCCCAGCCCGTCGGTGAGGTCCAGCTCGATGACGTAGGACTCCACGTCGAGCAGGGCGGCGCGCTGCTGGGCGTGCTCTCTGGTCAGGTTAGGGGCGGCCACGGAACACCTCGGCGGACTCGTCGATCTCGGAACTGACAATCGCATCCAATCACGACCGGACGACGCGGGGTGGTCGACGGCGGTCGGCGGGTGCCCCGGGCGGGAAGGTTTCGCCGCCGCCGGGCGTTGCACCGGGGTGCGGGCACCGGGGGTGCCCGGCGAGCAACCAGCAGATCGAGCGGACGGAGCCGCGCCCCATGACCACCACCGAGACCAGGACCAAGGTCGACTTCTACTTCGACCCCGCCTGCCCCTTCGCGTGGATCACCTCCCGCTGGATCCTGGAGGTGGAGAAGCAGGTCGACCTCGACCTGCGCTTCCGCATCATGAGCCTGTCGGTGCTCAACGAGGGCCGCGACCTCGACCCGGGCTACCGGGAGCTGCTGGACAAGGCGTGGGGCCCGGTGCGGGTCGCCATCGCCGCCGCCGAGGCGCACGGCGAGCACGTGCTGCGCGACCTCTACACCGCCCTGGGCACCCGCATCCACAACCAGGGCAACAAGGACTACGACGCCGTCGTCGCCGAGGCGCTGGCCGAGGTGGGCCTGCCCGCCGAGCTGGCCAAGGCCGCGCACACCGACGAGCACGACGCCGCGCTGCGCAAGTCCCACCACGAGGGCATGGACCCGGTGGGCGACGAGGTGGGCACCCCCACGATCCACATCGACGGGGTGGCGTTCTTCGGGCCGGTGCTCAGCTCGATCCCGCGCGGCGAGGACGCGGTGAAGGTGTTCGAGGGCGCCCGGCTGCTGGCGGGCTACCCGGACTTCTTCGAGCTCAAGCGCTCGCGCACCGGTGGCCTGAACTTCGACTGACCGCCCGCCACGCCGCTGACCGGACCGCCGGGGTGGTCCGGTCAGCGCCGTGTGACCGAAGCGGTCGTGGTCCCGTCAGCGGGGTTGTGCCAGGGTGGGGGAGGGCCGCCGGGCGCCGTCGCGGGTCCCCCGCGCCGCGCCGGTGGGGCCGCAGCGCCGGGCGAGCCGCCGCGCTGACGTCGACGTGAGGGGAAGGGTCCATGGCTGCTCCGGTCACCGCGCGCACCGGCCACGTGATCGGCGGGTCGCTGGTCGAGGGGTCGGGCGAGCGCATCGAGGTGGTCGACCCGACCACCGAGGAGATCATCGCCCACGTCCCGGCCGGCACCCCCGCCGACGTCGACGCCGCCGTGGACGCGGCCACCTCGGCGTTCGCGTCCTGGTCGCAGGTCGACCCGCGCGAGCGCGCGGCCGCCGTGCTGGCGGTGGCCCAGGCCATCCACGCGCGCCGCGACGAGTTCGCCGCCACGATCACCGCCGAGATGGGCGCGCCCATCACCTTCGCCACCAAGGTGCAGGCGGGCCTGCCCACGGCCACCTCGATGGCCACGGCGAAGCTGGTCCTGGAGGGCGGCTACGACTTCACCGAGGAGATCGGCAACTCGCTCATCGTGCGCGAGCCGGTGGGCGTGGTCGGCGCGATCACCCCGTGGAACTACCCGCTGCACCAGATCGTCGCCAAGGTCGCCCCGGCGCTGGTCGCGGGCAACACCGTGGTGCTCAAGCCCAGCGAGGTGGCCCCGCTCAACGCCAACCTGTTCCTCCAGGTGCTGGCCGAGGCGGGCATCCCGGACGGGGTGGTGAACCTCGTGCACGGCACCGGCCCCGTCGTCGGCGACGCCATCTCCGGGCACCCGGGGATCGACATGGTGTCCTTCACCGGGTCGACCGCCGCGGGCAAGCTCGTGCAGGTCAACGCCGCGGGCACGGTCAAGAAGGTGGCGCTGGAGCTGGGCGGCAAGTCCGCCAGCGTCATCCTCGACGACGCCGACCTGGAGAAGGCGGTCAAGGTCAGCCTGGGCAACACCTTCATCAACGGCGGCCAGACCTGCTCGGCCTGGACCCGCTGGGTGGTCCCGGCGGCCCTGCACGACCAGGTCGTCGAGATCGCCGCCGCCAACGCGGCCAAGTACGGCGTGGGCGACCCGACCCTGGAGACCACCCGGATCGGCCCGATGTCCTCGGCCGCCCAGCGCGACCGGGTGCTCGGCTACATCGAGGCGGGCAAGGCCGAGGGCGCCCAGGTGGCCTTCGGCGGCAGCACCGACGGCCTGCCTGCCACGGGCGCGTTCGCGCCCCCGACGGTGTTCGCAGGCGTGCGGGCGGACATGCGCATCGCCCAGGAGGAGATCTTCGGCCCGGTGGTGTCGATCCTGCCCGCCGCCGACGAGGACGAGGCCGTCGCGATCGCCAACTCCACCATCTACGGCTTGGCGGGCGCGGTGTTCTCCGGCGACGGCGAGCGGGCGCTGCGGGTGGCCAAGCGGTTGCGCACGGGCCAGGTCGACGTCAACGGCGGCGCCTACAACCCGGCCGCCCCCTTCGGCGGCTACCGCCAGTCCGGCAACGGCCGCGAGCTGGGCAAGTTCGGCCTGGAGGAGTTCACCGAGGTCAAGTCCATCCAGCGCTGACCCACCACCGAGGGGCCCCGGCGAGCGCGCCGGGGCCCCTCGGCGTCAGCACCCAGTCCACAGAGGACGGACCTGCGGGCTTCGGCCCCGCCCTCAGCGGACGAGCCGGGCCAGCTCCGCCCGCTGGGCCGCGACGAACGCGGTGTCGACCGGCTCCCCGTGGCCCGGCACCACCACCCGCGGCGACCCGATCCGCCCCAGCACCGCCACCCACGACGCCACGTCCGCGTCCGGCCCGACCGCGGGCGGGGCGCCCTGCTCCACCAGGTCCCCCGCGAACAGCACGTCACCCGCCCGCACCAGCACGTCCCCGGGCGTGTGCCCGGGGCCCAGGTGCAGCAGCTCCACCGAGCGGCCGCCGAGGTCCAGCTCCACCCGGTCGCGCACCTCGCGGTCCGGGAGGACCACCGGGGCCGCTGCGAGGCGGTCGGCCCGCCGCGGCTCCCGCTCCGACCACTCCGCGACCTGCGCGGCCGTCCCGTGCTCGACCTCGTGCCGGGCGGCCGGGTGCGCCCACACCGGCGCGGGCAGGAAGGCCGACGTGCCGAGGTGGTGGTCCCAGTGCGCGTGGGTGATCACCACGTCCCACGGCAGCGGCGTCACCGCCCGCACCGCCGCGGCCCAGCGGGCGCCGTGCTCGGCGTCGGTGCCGGTGTCGACCACCAGGCAGCGGCGCGCGCCGACGACGAGCCCCAGCGTCAGGTCCAGGTCGTCGTGGCGGCACGCGAGGACGCCGTCGGCCAGCTCGATCCAGCGCACCTACACCACGATCCTCATCCGCCTGCCCGACACCGGGTCCCGGTCGCCGCCGAGCTGCTCCGCCTCGCCCGCCGCCCACCGGCGCGCCGTCCACGCGCACGCCAGGGCGTCCAGCGCGTCGTCCACCCCCGCCGACGCCGGGGCGCCCGCCAGGGCCGCGCCCGCGTCGGCGAACCCGCGCAGCGCGGCGATCCGCTGGCCCGCGCCCCGGGCGTTCTTCTTGCGCTCGAAGGCGGTCCCGGGCGCCATCGCGCGGAACGCGACCTCCGGGTGCACCTCCAGCACCCGGTCGCCGTCGAACTCCGCCGCGTCCCACTCGCGGATCTTCGGCACGATGCCCCACGCCTGGATCGAGATGGCCGCCCCCGCCGCCGCCCGCGACACTTCGCAGGCCTGCGGGTGCGACCCCGCCGCCAGCACCGCCCGCACCGGGGCGAGGAACACCGACGACCGCGCCCGCCCCAGGCGCCGCCGGGCCAGCAGGTCGCACTCGCGCGGGGCGGCGGCGGGCAGTCCGATGGGGACGTCGACCCCCACCGCGGCGCAGCCCGCCGTGCGCGCCAGCACCTCGGCGGCGTCGGCGCAGGCGTGCCAGGACACCGCGCCGCCCGCCTCGACGACGGCCACGACCCAGCCGCCGGGCACCCCGTCGACGCCCGCCACCGCCTCACCCGTCCGTGTGGTCACGGCCACCACCGTCGCACCCCTCGGCCCGCGCGGCACCCCCGGGGATGGCACACTCGCCGCCGTGCGCGTCTACCTGGGATCCGACCACGCGGGCTTCGAGCTGAAGGCCCACCTCGTCAGCCACCTCACCGCCGCGGGCCACGACGTCGTCGACGTCGGCCCGCACGCCTACGACGCGCTGGACGACTACCCGCCGTTCTGCGTGGAGACCGCGCGCCGCGTGGTGGCCGACCCGGGCACCCTGGGCGTGGTGATCGGCGGGTCGGGCAACGGCGAGCAGATCGCCGCGAACAAGGTCCCCGGCTGCCGGGCCGCGCTGGCCTGGAGCACCGAGACCGCCACCCTGTGCCGCGAGCACAACGACGCCCAGGTGATCGGCGTCGGCGCGCGCATGCACAGCACCGAGGACGCCACCGCGATCGTCGAGGCGTTCCTGGCCACCCCGTTCTCCGAGGACGAGCGGCACGTGCGCCGCATCGGCATGCTGGCCGACTACGAGCGCACCGGCACCCCGCCCCCGCTGCCCGCCTGATGCCCGAGGGGCACGCGCTGCACCGCCTGGCCCGGCTGCACCAGCGCCGCTACGCCGGGCACCCGGTGGCGGTGAGCAGCCCGCAGGGCCGCTTCGCCGCCGACGCCGCCCTGGTCGACGGCCGGGTGCTGCGCCGGGCCGAGGCGCACGGCAAGCACCTGCTCCACGTCTACGACACCGACCTGGTGGTGCACGTCCACCTCGGCCTCTACGGCTCCTTCGCCGAGCACGCGCTGCCGGTGTTCGAGCCGGTGGGGCAGGTGCGGATGCGGCTGGTCGGGCCGACGCACTGGACCGACCTGCGCGGCCCCACCCGCTGCGAGGTGCTCACCGACGTCGAGGTCAAGGCGCTGCGCGCCCGGCTCGGCCCGGACCCGCTGCGCCGCGACGCGCACCCGGACGAGGCGTGGGCGCGGATCTCGCGCTCGCGCGCCTCGATGGCGGTGCTGCTGATGGACCAGTCCGTGCTCGCCGGGGTCGGCAACATCTACCGGGCCGAGGTGCTGTTCCGCCACGGCGTCCACCCCGCCACCCCCGGTCGCGCGCTGGACAGGGCGGTGTGGGACGACATCTGGGCCGACCTGGTGGAGCTGATGCGGATCGGCGTGCGGCGCGGCCGGATCGACACCGTGCGCGACGAGCACCTGCCCAGGGCGATGGGGCGCGCAGCCCGCGAGGACCGGCACGGGGGCGAGGTCTACGTCTACCGGCGCACCGGCCTGCCCTGCCTGCTGTGCGGGACCCCGGTGCTCACCGAGGTGGTGGCGGGGCGCAACAACTACTGGTGCCCCACCTGCCAGCCCGCCTGAACCCGCGCGACGAGGGGCCGGGCACCAGCGGTGCCCGGCCCCTCGTCGTCGCGCGGTCAGAAGAAGTCGCCGCCGCCGAAGTCGCCCCCGCCGCCGAAGTCCCCGCCACCGCCGAAGTCGCCGCCGTAGTCCCCGCCGCCGTCGCCGTAGTCGCCGCCGTCCGCGCCCGCGTCGGCCTCCGCGGCGTCGGCCTGGCCCGCGTCGTAGCCCGCCTCCCAGGCGGCCGCGTCCGGGATGCCCGCCATGCCGGAGAACATCGCGCTGAACAGCAGCACCGAGCCCACGCCCCAGGCGCCCGCCACCAGCGCGGGCTTCCACCACGGCTCGCTGTACCAGCCCTGCGGCACCGGCCGCCCGGCCACGCGCCCGCCGGGGTAGTAGTACGGGGTGTTCGCGCCGGAGTTCGGCGAGGCCTCGTAGTGGTGCCCCTCGACCTCGACGTGCCGGTCCTGCTCGACCCGGCCCGCCGCGCGGCGCGCGGGGTCCTCGGGCAGCGCCGGACCCGGGTCCAGGCCCATCGCCTCGCGCGCGGCGCGCACGTAGTACAGGCCCTCCATCGCGGTCTCGGTCACGAGCTTGCACTGCTCGGCGGTCGTGGCCTGCTCCATCTGCGACCCGGCCGCGGTGTAGCGCTCGGACGCGTCGGCCAGCGCCTGCTTGGACGCCTGGTCGGTGCCGGTCAGGTTCATGACCTGACCGCCCAGCCGCTCGACCCAGCGCCGCGCCTCGGCCTTGGCGTCGTCGAGCCGCCGCTGCTTGGCCGCGTTGCCGTTGCGCACCACCACCAGACCTGCGCCGACCAGTGCCAGGATCACGATCACCAGCACGACCGTGCCCATGGGGTCCCTCCCTGTTCCCGGAGAACTTCTCGCAAGGGACAACGCGGGGACACCCGGTGCCGGTTCCCGGCACTGGCTGGTCCTGGACACATCGCCCCCGCGGTGTGCGCGGCGCCACTACGGTTCGACCATGACCGGTGAGGAGGACGCCCGGTGAGGTTGGCCGCCCCCGTGCTGGTCCGCGAGGCCACCGCGGACGACGCCGCCGCCCTGGGGCGGGTGCACGCCGAGGCCTGGCACCGCGCCTACCGCGACCTGTTCGAGCCGGAGTGGCTCACCCGGTTCGTCGCCGAGCGCCGCGGCCGCTGGCACGCGCGGCTGGCCGACCCGGCCTTCGACCTGGCCGAGCTGCTGGTGGCCGAGCAGGGGGCGGCCGTGGTGGCGTTCGCCTGGTTCGGCCCGCACGCGGACAACACGGCCGACGCGGAACTGCGGGCGTACTACGCCCACCCGGACGCGTGGGGGACCGGCGTCGCGCAGACCCTGTTCGACAACGTGCGCGAGGCCGTGGCCGACCGGCGCCGCCTGCGGTTGTGGACGCTGGCGGGTGCCCACCGCGCCCGCCGGTTCTACGCCAAGGAGGGCTTCGCCCGCACCGGCCTGCACCGCGACCGAGACTTCGGCGACGCCCGCCCGGTGCGGGAGGTCGAGTACGCCCTGTCCCCCCACGACCGCGCCTGGCGCTGAAGCCGGGGCTCAGCCCGTCCGCGCCGTGCCCGCGTCGACGGCCTGCTCGATCAGCTCGCGCACGCCCGCGGCGAGGGTGAGGCCGTCGAGGTCCTCCGGCTCGATCCACAGCGCGCGCTCGGCCAGGTCACCCTCGGCGGGACGGGCGCGCAGGCACACCGCGCCGCCGGGTCCGACGCCGAGCGGCGCGAACCGCTCCTCCACCACGACCCCGGTCTGCTCCGCGACGACCCGGGCCGCGGCCTCGGCGACGGTCTCCCCGCCGCCGACCGGCCCGCGGGGCAGGCCCAACCCGGCCCCACCGCGCACGACCAGCACCAGCCCAGCGTCGTCCACGACGACCACGCACGTCCCGGCCACCCGGACGTCCTCGATCAGCGCCATACCCCCAGTCATACCGACCGCGGCCGCCCGGCAACACCATCTTCCGGTGCAATTCGCCGTGAACAGGAAGAAGTCCTAGCCGACGTCCAATAGACCGGACGATCTCTTGTCACGCCGTGAGTCATCCCACAAGGCCCACTGCTGCCCAACCCGCTCTTTAAATCCAGCCCGCTCTGTTCAATCCCCCCACCCAGCCGCGCTCAGCAGGCCGAGCGGACCAGGTCCAACGCCCGCGCCGACAACCCGACCGCCTCGACCTCCCCGGGCGCGACCCACCGCGCCCCCTCCAGCACGTTCCCACCGACCGGCTTCGCCCGCAGCACCACCGAGAACTCCCCGGCCGAGTCCAACCCCTCCATCACCGGGGTGCCCACGGAGACACCCGTGCCCTCCAGCACCACCCGAGCGGCGGCCTCGACCACGGCCTCACCCACCCGCACATCCCCCGCGGGCAGTTCCCACCCGGCTCCCCGCCGCACCACCAGCACAGCCCCGCTGGTGTCCACCACCAGCACAGTCGCGCTCAGCGCGTTGCCCATCAGCGTCATGGGCCACGAATACCCACCGGGGGTGCCCCCTACACCCCCAAGACCGTTAACAACGCGCTACGACCAAGCGCACCGGCACACCGTTGCCGGGTGCCCGCCCTGACCGCGGGAGGCACCCGGCACGGCCGTCACACCGGCAGGGCGCGGCGCAGGTGCTCGTTGACCAGGTCGAGGAACGAGCGGGGGGTGGTGAGCTCACCGATCACCTCGTCGGGCAGGGACACGCCGTGGCTGCGCTCGATCCGGCTCAGGGTCTCCAGCAGCGCGAGCGAGTCGTAGCCCAGCTCCTCGAAGGTGGTGTCGAGGAAGTCCGCGCCGGTCTCGGCGGGGGCGTCGCCGCCCGCGCCCGCGCGCAGCACCTCGGTGAACTCGGTCGGGGTCATCTCCATGGGTCTCGCCTCCGTGCTCGTGGGTGGGCCGACCGGGGGGACCGGCCGGTGGGTGGTCGGGACGGGTGGGGGCGGTTCACGCGGCGCGCAGCACGACCGCGGAGGTGAAGCCGCCGTAGCCGCGGGCGAGGACCAGCGCCGTGCGCGGCGCCGCCGGGCGCGGGGCGCCCAGCACCAGGTCCAGCTCGGCCGCGGCGTCGCCGCCGGTGTTCACCGACGGCGGCAGGACGCCGTCGCGGATCGACAGCAGGGCGGCGGCCACGTCCAGCGGCGCGCCGCCGGAGTAGAGCCTGCCGGTCATGGTCTTGGGCGCGGTGACGGGCACGCCGCGGGTGCCGAACACCGCGGTCAGCGCGGCCACCTCGGCCCGGTCCAGCTCCGGGGTGCCCGCCGCGTCGGCGAACACCACGTCGACGTCGGCGGCGTCGGCGCCCGCGTCGGCCAGCGCCGCCTCGATGGTGCGGCGCAGCGCGGGCGGCCTGCCCGACCCCGGCCGCGGGTCGAACCCCGCCGCCCAGCCCGCCAGCTCGCCGTAGGACCGCTGCCCCGGCCGGGCGCCCGCCCGCTCCAGCACCAGGATCGCCCCGCCCTCGCCCGGCACGTGGCCCGCGGCGCGGGAGTCGAAGGGCAGGTAGGCCGCGCCGGGGTCGGCCGCGGTGCTCAGCATCCCGCTGGGCAGCTGGGCGACCAGGCCCCACGGGCACAGCGACGAGTCGACCCCGCCGGTGACCACCAGGTCGGTGCCCCGGCGCACGTGCCTGCGGGCCTGGGCCAGCGCGTCGAGCCCGCCAGCCTGCTCGGCCACGAGCACCCCGCTGGGCCCGCGCATGCCGTGCCGGATGGAGATCTGCCCGGTGTTGACCGCGTAGAACCAGGCGAAGGACTGGTAGGCGCTGACGTGCTTGGCGCCCCTGCCCCACAGCGCCTCCAGCTCGCGCTGGCCGAACTCGAACCCGCCGGAGGCGCTCGCGGTCACCACGCCCATGCCGAACTCGGCGCGCTCGGCCGGGCGCACCCCGGCGTCGGCCAGCGCCCAGTCCGAGGCGGCCATGGCCATCCTGGTCATGTGGTCGGTCTGCGGCAGCAGCCGCGAGGAGACGTGCTCAGCGGCGTCGAAGCCGTCGACCTCGCCCGCCAGCCGCGCCGGGTAGCCCGCCGGGTCGAACCGGGTGATCGGCCCGATGCCGCTGCGGCCCGCCAGCGTCGCCGCCCAGTAGCCCGCCACGCCGACCCCGTTGGGGGACAGCACCCCCAGGCCGGTCACCACCGCGCGGGTCACCTGGCCGACCCCGCCGCGGTCAGCACCATCGCGCTCTGGAAGCCGCCGAACCCGCTGCCCACGGTGAGCACGGTGTCGACCGGCAGCTCGCGCGCGGTCAGCGGGGTGTAGTCCAGGTCGCACTCGGGGTCGGGCACGTGCAGGTTCGCCGTGGGCGGGACGGTGTCGCGCTGGATGGCCAGCGCGCAGGCGGCGATCTCGATGGAGCCGATGGCGCCCAGCGAGTGCCCGATCATGGACTTGATCGACGACACCGGGACCGCGTAGGCGTGCTGCCCCAGCGCGGTCTTCACCGCCGCGGTCTCGTGCCGGTCGTTCTGCTTGGTGCCCGAGCCGTGCGCGTTGACGTAGTCCACCGCGGTGGGGGCGATCCGGGCGTCGTCGAGGGCACCGGTCACCGCCGCCGCCAGCTCCCGGCCGTCGGGGCGCAGCCCGGTCATGTGGAAGGCGTTGCAGCGCGAGGCGAACCCGGAGACCTCCGCGTAGACGCGCGCGCCGCGGGCGCGGGCCCGCTCGTACTCCTCCAGCACGAACACCGCGGCGCCCTCGCCGAGCACGAAGCCGCGGCGGGTGTTGTCGAACGGGCGCGAGGCGTGCTCCGGGTCGTCGTTGTACGGCGTGGTCGCCCGGATCGCGTCGAAGCAGGCGACCGTGATCGGGGAGATGGGCGCGTCGGAGGCGCCCGCGAGCACCACGTCCACCGAGCCCTCGCGGACCAGCTCGCAGCCGTGGCCCACCGCGTCGATGCCGGAGGTGCAGCCGGTGGAGACCACGGTGGCGGGCCCCTCGGCGCCCACCGCCCAGGACACCTCCCGGGCCAGCGAGCTGGGCACCAGGTAGTCGTAGAGGTGCGGGACCGCGTAGGCGGGGTCCACCAGCCACTGCGCGCCCGAGTCGCTGACCACGGCGTACTCGCGCTCCAGGCTCGTCGTGCAGCCCACCGCGCTGCCGATGGCCACCCCGGTGCGCTCCGGCGGCAGGTCCGCGACCGCCAGGCCGCTGTCGGCCAGCGCCTCGGCGGCGCAGACGGCGGCGAACTGGGCCGCCCGGTCCATCCGGCGCGCCTGGCGCGGGGTCAGCCCGTGCGCCAGCGGGTCGAAGTCGGCCTCGGCGGCCACCCGGGAGCGGAACTGCCCCGGGTCGAAGGTGGAGATGGTGCGGGTCGCGGTGCGGCCGCTGGTGATGAGGTCCCAGAACGCCTCCCGCCCGATCCCGCCGGGCGCCACCACCCCGATCCCGGTGATGACGACTCGCCGTTGTCCAGCCATGAGCCGACCTTTCGTCCGTGCCCCCCGCGCTCGGCGGTGTGGCCATGTCCCGCGTGCTGTGCCAGTGCCCCGAGCTGCGCCCGTGCGCCCAGCCTTACCGGCCCGGCTCGAACCCCCCTGGAATGCGGCCGGGCTTTGCCTCCAGCGCCGCTCCAGCCGACCCGCGCGCCGCGCGCAGGTCCGCCGCCCAGCGCCGCGCGCCCGCGCGCAGCACGCCGCTGCCCACCAGCAGCGCCGCGTACCCCGCGGCCAGCAGCGCCGCGGCCGCGGCCGGGTCGTCCAGACCGCTCGCGCTGACGGGGCAGGGGGTGCCCGCCGAGCGCAGCGCCGCCAGCAACCGCCTGCTGCGGTCGAGGTCGGCGGGACCGCGTTCGCGGTCGCCGATGTCCTTGTTGTTCACCGCGAGCACGCACTCGCCCGCGTGCGGCACCGCGTCCACCTGGGCCGCTGAGGTGACCTCCACGAACGGGGTGAGCCCGCGGCGCAGCGCGCCCTCGACCAGACCGCCGAGCACACCGGACGGCAGCACGCCCGGGGTGATCAGCACCGCGTCGGCGCCCCACGCGGCGCTGTCGTCCAAATCGGACTCGCGGACGATGAAGTCCTTGCGCAGCAAAGGGAGAGCGGTGCCGCGCGACACCTCCCGCAGCAGCGCCGGGGTGCCGCCGAACCACCGGCCGGTCACCACCGACAGGCACGGCGCCCCCGCCCGCTCGCACTCGGCGGCGAACCCGACCGGGTCGCGGTCGCCCAGCAGCGGCTCGCCGGACCCGCTGCGCACCTTGACCTCCATGACCACCGGCAGGGCGGCGGTCAGCAGCGCTTCGGTGAACCTCACGGCCGCGCCCCCGCCCACCCCCGCACCAGGGCGGCCACCCGGGCGGCGGACAGCGCCCCCCGCGCGTCGCGGGCCGCGGTGTCCACGTCGACCCCGAGGAAACCCGGGTGCGCCACCACCTCGGAGAAGCGCCCGCGGTCCGCCGGGGTGATCCCACCCGCGAGCAGGAACGGCGCCCCCAACCGCGCGGCGACGCCCGCGACCAGCGCCGGGTCCGCGCTCGTGCCGGTGCTGCCCAGGCGGTCGCCGTCGGCCGCGTCGAGCAGGAACGCCGACACCCCGGCCCGCAGGTACGCGGGCACCAACCCCTCCTGCAGGCAGCGGCCGCCGCGCAGGTGCAGCACCTTGATCACCGAGACCCCGGCGCGGACCAACCCGCGCACCAGGTTCGGCGGCTGGTGCCCGTGCAGCTGCACCCGCCGGGCCCCGGTGCGGCGCACCAGGTCGAGCAGCCCCTCGCCGCGCAGGGTCACCAGCACCGGCTCCGGGGCGGTGGCCGCCAGCAGCTCGGCGGCGACGTCCGGGCGCAGGTCGGCGTGCCCGCCGGGCACCCCGCACCACACGCCCGCGAGGTCCACGCCCGCCCCGGCGAGCACCCGCAGGTCCTCGCGCGTGCGCGCCCCGCACACCTTCACCACGGTGGCGGGCGCCGCCACCGCCCGCGGCGGGCCGGGGGCGCTCACCCCAGCCCCAGCATGGCGGCGATGCGGTTGCGCTGGACCTCCGAGGTGCCGGAGTAGAGGGTGCCGCCCACCGCGTCGCGCAGGTCCCGCTCGACCCCGGTGCCCACCAGGTAGCCCGCGCCGCCGAAGACCTGCACGGCGGTGAGCGCCGTGGAGACGTTGACCTCGCTGGTGACCAGCTTGGTGATGGCGACGTCCTCGGTGACGTTCTCGCCCGCGGCGAAGCGCTCGGCGGTGCGGTAGAGCCACGACCGCGCGGTGCGCAGCCCGATCTCGGCGTCCACCAACCGGTGCGAGACCGCCTGGAAGCTGCCGATGGGCGCGCCGAACTGCTTGCGGCGCTTGGCGTGCTCCAGGCAGCGGTCGAGCCGGTGCCGGATCGCGCCCGCCGTGATGGCGAACGAGCACAGCACCTCCCACTTCATCACGTGGTCGAGCACCAGGAACCCGCCGCCGACCGGGCCGATCACGTTGGTCGCCGGCACCCGCACCCCGTCCAGGCGCACCTCGCCCAGCGGGGAGGTGCGCAGGCCGAGCTTGGCCTCCGGCGGGCCGAACGACAGCCCGGGGGTGCCGCGCTCGACCAGGAACGCCGTCGTCCCCAGTGGACCGGAGTCACCGCTGGTGCGCGCGTAGACCACCACCAGGTCGGCCACCGGCCCGTTGCTGACGAAGCACTTGGTGCCGGTGAGCACGTAGTCGTCGCCGTCGCGCACCGCCCTGGTGCGCATCCGCAGCGCGTCGGACCCCGTCTCGGCCTCGGTGATCGCGTGCGCGCCGATCGTCTCGCCCGAGCAGACCCCGGGCAGGTAGCGCTCGCGCAGCGCCTCGGACCCGTGGTGGGCCAACGCGATCCCGGTGCTCACCAGGTGGGTGGACACCGAGAAGGCCAGCCCGCCGTCGCGGCAGCCCTCGCCGAGGCCCTCCAGCACGTGCACGGTGGTCACCAGGTCCTGGCCGAGACCGCCCCAGCGCGGGTCGAACGGCAGCGCCAGCAGCCCGGTGCGCCGCACCGCCGCCCACTTCGCCGCCGAGAACTCCGCGCGCTGGTCCAGCTCGACGTGCTCGTCGTTGAGCACGTCCAGCCATGGAATGAGACCGGCCCGCAGCGCGTCCTGCTCCGCTGTCGTCCTGATCACCGGTGCGACCCCCTGATCATGTCCCACTCCGCTCCTGCTCGTGCCTGTCGATCGCCGTCAGCCGTCCCGCGGGGCGCTCAGTACTGCGAGAACCCCTCGGCGTCGAGGTTGTGCCGCTCGTCGCCGCGCAGCGCCGGGGTGAACACGCAGACCAGGCGCATGTCCTGCTCCGGCGCGGCGATGAGGAAGTGCGCGTCGTGCCGGTCGAGGGCGTAGATCACGCCCGGCTCGATGCGGTGGCTGGTGCCCTCCAGGTCGACCACCTCGCCCTCCCCGTCGACGCAGTAGCAGGCCTCCAGGTGGTTGCGGTACTCCAGGCGGGACTTGGTGCCCGCCCGCACGGTGGTCTCGGTGACGGTGTAGCCCAGGCCGTCGGCGGCCACGAGCAGCCGGGTGCTCAACCCGTTGCCCCAGTCCACCGTCTGCGCCTCGTCCTTGGTGCGCACGATCATGTCCTCGCTCCTCCCTGCGGTTCCCGGGCGCCGACCACCAGCGACCGGACGAACTCGTCGAACCCCCGCAGCGGGTCGCGCGCCCGCCGCAGGACCTGCTCCGCCGCGGTGCCGACCACGGCGGCGTCCGCGCCCGCCTCGGCGACCGCACGGACATCGGCACCCGTGCGCACCCCGAAGCCGACCGCCACCGGCACCCGCGCCACCGCGCGCGCCGCCGCCACCGCGCCCGCCAGGGCCGCGTGCCCGCCCGCGGGCGCCGACCCCGTGCGCCCGCGGTGGGCCACCAGGTACAGGTAGGCCCCGGCGGTGGCCGCCGACGCCGCGACCACCTCCGGCGCCGAGGTGGCGTAGCAGGTGCCCACCAGCGGGATGCCGACCTCGCGCGCCGCCGACTCCTGCCGCTCCCGCCGCCGCGGCGGCAGGCCGTGCACCAGCAGGGCGTCGGCGCCCGCCCCGGCGGCCCGGCGGGTGAACTCCTCCTCGCCCACCGGGTGCGCGGTGTGCCGCCAGTCCGCCAGCAGCGCGATCCTGGTGCGCCGCAGGCGGGGGCGGACCGCCGCGACGAACGCCAGCACCCGCGCCAGGTCCGTGCCCGCGGCCAGCGCCCGGTCCGCCGCGGCGCGCAGCACCGGGCCGTCGGTGGGGGAGCCGGGGAACGGCACCGCCAGCTCCAGGCAGTCCACCCCGGCCGCGTCGAGCACCTCGACCAGGTCCGCCTGCAGGTCCAGCGGCTGGGCGCCCGCGGTGAGGAACACCGCCAGCCCCGGGTCGGCGGGGCCGCGGCCTGCGAAGAACTCAGCCACGGGCCACCGCGACCGGCCTGCCCGCGCGCGCCTGGCGCACCAGCGCCGCCGCGGCCCCCGAGCGCACCGCGTCGTCGGCCATGGCCAGCGCCTCCACCCAGCTCACCGCCGGGTCCGCGGCCCGGACCAGCGCGGCGGCGTTGAGCCGCACCGCGGCCACCGCACCGGGGTGCCCCCGCCCGCAGAGCACGTCGAGGAAGTGGTCGACGAGGTCGGCGTCGGGCACGGGCCGCAGCGGCGCCAGCGACCCGGTGCCGCCCGGCACCGGCTCCGGCCCGCCCCCGGTGTCGATGGTGTCGTCGGCGAACCCCAGCAGCTCGTCGACCCCGGCGGCGTTGCTGCACAACCACACCGGGTGCGGCACCGCCGCGTCGGCCGCGGCCCGCAGCAGCGGCAGCGCCGAGCGGTCCGACACCCCCGTCACCTGCGCGGCCACCGGCACCGCGGCCAGCAGTGGGCCGAGCAGGTTGACGAACCCGGCCACCGCCGCGGGCGGCAGCGGCAGCACCGCCCCGACCAGCGCCCGCAGCTCCGCCGGGTAGGCGAAGTCGCCCGCGAAGGCCACCCCGCAGCGGTCCAGGACCTCGGCGGTCTCCTCGTGCGAGCGGGTGCGCGGCACGCCGAGGCGGTCCAGCAGGTCGTAGGAGCCGTGCGCGCTGGTGCGCGCCCGCGACCCGGTCTTGACCACCGGCGTGCCCGCCGCTGCGGCGGTGAACGCCGCCGCGGTGGAGATGTTGAAGGTGCGCGGGCCGCCGCCGGTGCCCACCACGTTCACCGACCCGGGGAAGGCGGGCCCGAGTCGGGGACCCCGCTCGGCCAGCGACCGGGCGAACGCGGCGGCCGTCGCGGGCGCGGGCCGCAGCGTCGCCAGCGAGGCCAGCAGCGCCACCGCCTCGCCCCGGGGCAGCGCGCCCGCCGCCACGGCGTCCCACAGCGAGTGCCAGGCGGTCGCGTCGACCCCGGCGCCCGGGTCGGCGCCGCGGTCGAGCAGGGCCAGCACCACCGGGTGCACGGTCGCGCTCACGTCGCCTCGACCGCGGTGGCCGCGTGCTCGGCGATGAGGCCGTCGATGGCCGCCACCGACTTGAACCGCTCCGGCGACAGCTCCAGGTCGTCGGCGCGCAGGCCGTGCTCGGTCTCCAGCCACACCAGCAGCTTGAGCAGGCCCAGGCTGTCGATGACCCCGTCGGCGATCAGGTCGGCGTGCGGGTCGAGGTCGGCCGGGGCCACGTCCGGCAGGAACTCGTCGATGATGAACTGCGTGATGGCGCGCGCGTGCTGCACGTCAGATCCCCTCCAGGGTGGGTGTGTGCTCGCGCGCCGCGGCGGCGCGGTCGAGCTTTCCGTTGGTGTTGCGCGGGAGCGCGGTGTCGACGATGAGCAGGTCGGATGGGACGGCCCCGCGCGGCAGCACCGCCGCGCAGTGCCTGCGCAGGTCCAGGGTGGTCAGCGCGCTGCCCGCGGCGCGGCGGGCCAGGCCGCGCAGCCGCCGCCCGCCCACCGGGTCGGGCACCGCGAGCACGACCGCCTCGACGACCTCGCCGTGCCCGGCGAGCGCGGCCTCGACCGCGGCCAGGTCGACCGCGACCCCGCGCACCTTGACCCGGGAGTCGGCGCGGCCCAGCAGCACCAGCGCCCCGTCGGCGCGCCGCCGCACCAGGTCGCCGGTCCGGTACCACCCCGGCTCCCCGGCGTCGAACCCGCCGCGGACGCCGCCCAGGTAGCCGGGGCCCTGGAAGGGCGTGCGCACCCACAGCTCGCCCGTGCCCGGACCGGTGACCTCGGTGCCCTCGGCGTCGACGACCCGCGCGGCCACCCCCGGCAGCGGCACCCCGATGGGCACCGGCCCGTCGGCGTCGCGCCGGGGATCGATGTCGTGGATGAGGCTGTCGTTGGTCTCGGTGCAGCCGTAGAGGTTGTGCAGCCGGGCACCCGGGAACGCGGCGGCCATCGCCGTGACCCCGCCGGGCGGCAGGGCGTCGCCCGTGGCGATGGCGTGCCGCACCGAGCCGTAGGACCCGCCCGCCGACGCGAGCAGGGCCAGCGCCATCGGCACGGCCTGCACCACCTCGACCCGGTTGTCGCGGACCGCGGCGGCCAGCCTGCCCGCGTGCAGGGCCTCGTCCTCGTCGACCAGCACCGCGGTGCCGCCCGCGGCGAGCGTGGTCCAGATGTCGAGCAGGGACAGGTCGAAGGTCAGCGGCGCGTAGCTGAGCACCGGGGTGCCCCGGCCGACGCCGAACCGGGCGGCCGCCCAGCGGGTGAACGCGTCGATGCCCGCGCCGGGCAGCGGCACCGCCTTGGGGACACCGGTGGACCCGGAGGTGGTGAGCACCAGGGCGGTGCCCGCGGGTGCCGCGCGCCCGGCCCCGGGGACCTCGGTCGCCCCGGTGGGGGTGACGACCCACGTGCACCCGGTCGCCGCCAGGAGTTCGCCCAGCACGGTCTCCGGCAGGGTCGCCGACGGGAGCAGGGCGGGCCTGCCGGACAGCAGCGCGCCCAGCACGAGCGCGATCCCGGCGGGTGACTTGTCGACCCGCAGCGCCACCGGGGCGCCGGCGGGCAGCGCGCGCAGCCGGTCTCGCCCGCGCAGCGCCTCGGCCCACAGCCAGCCGTAGGTCGTCGTGGTGCCGCGGTGCACCAGCGCGGGCGCGTCCGCCGGGTGGGTGCCGACCGCCTCGGCGAACCCGGGGCCCGCCATCAGTCGTCGAGCAGGCCGACGGCCCGGGTCCACCCGGCGCCGCCGCCCGCGATCCGGACCGGGAAGCAGGCGATGCGCGCGCCGAGCGCGGGCAGCTCCCCCAGGTTGGCCAGCCGCTCCAGCTGGCAGTAGTCGCGGGTGCGCCCCGCGAAGTGCGCGGGCCAGAGCACCGAGCGGTCGCCGGTCTCCCGGTAGCGGGCGAGGATGTCGGTGAACGGGGCGTCCAGGCTGAACGCGTCGGTGCCGATCACCCGCACGCCGAGGTCGAGCAGCAGTTCGGTGGCCTTGCGGTCGAGGCCCGCGAAATCGGTGAAGTAGGCGGGGGTGCCCGCCAGCTCGGCGGCGCCGGTGTCCAGCACGACGATCTCGCCCGCGCCGGGGGTGTGCCCTATTCGGGTGAACTCCGCTTCGAGGTGCGGGGCGCCGATGACGCCGGTACCGTGCCCCCGCGCATCGAGCTTGACCACGGGGCCGAAGAACCAGTCCAGGGGCAGCGCGTCGACGTGGCGGGGCGCTTCGGCGCCCGGCCTGCTCCCGTAGTGCGACGGGGCGTCGACGTGCGTGCCCGTGTGGCTGGTCAGGGTCAACCGGTCCAGGGACAGGAACTCCCCGTCCGGCAGGTCGTCGGGGTCGAACGCGACGCCGAAGTGCTCGCGCATCTCGGCGGCCATGTGCAGCGCGCCCTCCCGGGGGGTGAGCACCTCGTGCACCACCGGGTCGGGCTCGTACGCCGCCGCGTCGACCGGCGAGGACAGATCGATGATCCGCACCAGTACCTCCTCAGCTGCTCCGGGGACCAGCGTCGCCGCCCGGGCTTGAGGCGGGTTGGAGAATGGGTGGACGCAATTCACCACCGTGGTGACGCACATCACTGGTGATACTTTTCGGCTGATTATCACTGGCGGTGATGCGATTAGCGCCCCGATGGCCGCTGGCGATTCGGCCATCGGTGTGGTGGCGCGGAACGGAAAGTGACACCGCGCTGTAGCCCCATTTCCGCCTATGACGCAAAATTCTGTGACCGTCGGTAACTTCGCCATCGGCGGAACGATCTCCGGGCGTGACGCGGGCCTTGTTCGTACGTTGTGCCGTACACAGGTATCGCCCTAAACGCCCGATTTGCCCGCGCCGCCGGTGCCACGCCGCTCTCGAACCCCGCTCAAGCCCCGTTCGACCTGCTGGGGAGTGCTCGCGGCGCTGAGCGCTTCCTGGACAGGTCTGCTCACCGCGAGCACCATTGGGCATCGCCGAGGCAGCCAGGGTGGTGCGGTGCGCACCCGCTGCGGAGGCCACCGGGGGAGTGGCGGCCCCGTCCGGTGCGGGTCGGCGGAGCCCGGGGAGCCCGGATGGGCGCTCCGCCGGACACCCCCCGCACGGGCACGCGGCACCGGCTCACCGGCCGATCCAGCCGAATCGACACTGTGGGGTTCCATGTCCTTCGCGCGAAGTGTCCGGAACGCCCCCACCGGTGACCCCGGTGGGCGCGACTGTGCTTTAGACGTCGGTGTCCTAGGACCGCTGTACCTCCGGTGCGGGAACAACACCAGCACGCCCAGCGCACCGAAGCTGCGGAACCTGCTCACCGCCCTGACCGTCAACGCGGGCCAGGTCGTGCCGGTCTCGCTGCTGATGCGCGAGCTGTGGGGCGACGAGCCGCCCGCCAGCTGGCTGACCACCCTCCAGACCTACATCCTCAACCTGCGCAAGGTGCTCGCCACGACCACCGGCCTGCGCACCGAGGAGGTGGCCGCGCGGCTGCTGCAGACCAAGGCGGGCGGCTACGTCCTCGATCTCGGCACCGGCAGCCTCGACCTGCACCGCTACCAGGTGGCCGTGGCCTCCGCGCGGGAGTTCCTGCTCGCGGGCGACGACCTGCAGGCGGTGCGCACCCTCGACGCCGCGCTGCGGCTGTGGCGCGGCCCGGCGTTCCTCGACGTGCGCGGCGGGCGGGTGCTGGAGTCCAAGCGCAGGCAGGTCGAGGAGTCGCGGCTGGTGGCCATCGAGCACATGGTGGGCGCGCAGCTGCGCCTGGGCATGTACCACGAGGTGCTGACCGAGCTCGCCGCGCTCACCGTGGAGAACCCGCTGCACGAGGGGCTGCACGCGCAGTACATGATCGCCCTGCACAGCCTGGACCGGCGCGCGGAGGCGCTGGAGGTCTTCCGCACCCTGCGCGACAACCTGGTCGAGGACCTGGGCATCGAGCCCGGTGCCCGGGTGCGCGAGGTGCACCAGGCGATCCTGGGCGCCGACGGCGGCCGCGGTCACGACGCGCTGCTGGCCAAGGTCGTCGACTTCCGCTGGTCCACCGCCGCCGACACCGCCAGGGTGTACTGAGCGGGCGGCTGGACCGGCGTTCGAGCGTCCTGCGCCCGCCCGCTCCTACCGTCGGCGCATGACACCTGGACAGCACACACCGCGCCGCGTCGTGGTCACCGGCGGCGGCACCGGGATCGGCCGCGCCACCGCGCACGCCTTCGCCGACCGCGGCGACCGCGTGCTGGTGGTCGGCCGCTCCCCGGAGCCCCTCGCCGAAGCGGCGGGCGGGCGTCCCGGGGTGCGCGCCCTGGCCGCCGACATCACCGCCCCCGACGGGCCCGACCTGGTCGTCGAGACCGCGCTGCGCGAGCTCGGCGGCATCGACGTCCTGGTCAACAACGCCGCCACGGCGGGGTTCGACGTGCTCGGCGGGTTCGACCCGGCGGCCGTGCGCCACCAGGTCGAGACCAACCTGGTGGCCCCGGTGCTGCTCACCCAGGCCGCGCTCGACCCGCTCACCGAGTCGGCGGGCACCGTGGTCAACATCGGCTCGGCGGGCTGCATCGGGTTGCGCGCCATGCCCGAGAGCGGGGTGTACGCGGCCACGAAGGTCGGGCTGGACGCGCTCACCCGCACCTGGGCGGTGGAACTGGCGCCGCGGCGGATCCGCGTGCTGGGCATCGCCCCCGGCCTGGTCGACACCGGCGTCGCGGAGCGGGCGGGCATGCCCAGGCAGGTCTACGAGGACGTCCTCGCGGCCATGCTGCCGCGCATCCCGGCCGGGCGGGTCGGCGACCCCGCCGACATCGCCTGGTGGGTGGTCGCGCTGACCGAACCGGGCGCCGCGTACGCCAACGGGGCCGTCATCGCCGTCGACGGCGGCCTCTCCGTCACCTGAGCACCCGGGAACACCCGTGAGCGCGCCGGGGTGGTACCGCGACCGCGGTACCACCCCGGCGCCCGGCGTTCAGCCCACGGTGGCGCGCCTGCCCTCGGCGTACTCCTTGGCCGCCAGCATGGTCGCCGTGCTGTTGCGCCCGAGCGCCGCGCGCACGTAGTCCCGCGCGGTGTCCACCGTCGCCTCCGGGCCGAGCACACCCGCGATGGCGCCGGGGGCCAGCACCACGGTGTGCGTTGAGGTGACCACGGTGCCGCCGTCGACCTCCTCGAACCGCCACTGGCCCGTGTGGACGGACATCAGCGCGGGGGTCTTCGACTGCTTGTAGACGATGCGGTCGGTGGGCAGGCAGACCCGCGTCGAGGTGGTGGTGTGCGTGGCGCCGTCGGCGGTGCGGGTGTCCATCTCCAGCACCTGCAGGCCCGGGGTGTCCTCGGTGAGGCGCACGGCGGCGACGTGCGGCAGCCGGTGCGACCACTGGTCGGCCTCGTTGATGAAGTCGTAGACGTCCCGCGCCGCCCCGTCGACGCGCACGACGTCGTCGAAGGTGGTGGTGAGCCGCGCGGCGCCCGCGCCGCCCTCGGCCGCCGCGCGCAGTGCCGCCAGCTCCGAGGTGCTGTTGCGGTCCACCGCGGCGCTGATCCACGCCACGCCACCCGGGTCGTCGTCGACGGCCTGGAAGTCGTGGGTCAGCCGCACCAGGCAGGCGTGCTCGCCGCGCTCCTCGACGATCCACTCCCCGCCCATGGCGGCCACCGGCGACTGCGACACCTCCTGGCGGAAGCGGACCCGCCGCGCCGCCGGGTCCAGCTCGCGCCGCGACGTCCAGGCCTTCACCGCGCCGTTGGCGGTGGCCCAGATGCGGATCCGCTCGGTGCCCCGGCCGCCGTCCGCGCGCTCGACGTGCTCGACGTGCACGGTCGGCGGGAAGACCACCGGCCAGTTCGCCACGTCGGCGATCAGCGCGTAGACCCGCGCCGCGGGCGCGTCGACCTCGACGCGGTGCTCGGTCTCGTGGGTCGTGCCCATCCCGTTCCTCCTGTTCGGACTGCTCCGGTGTGGTCGGTCAGTAGTTGCCGAGGCCGCCGCAGACGTTGAGCGCCTGCGCGGTGATGGAGGCGGCGGTGTCGGTCACCAGGTAGCCGACCAGGCCCGCCACCTCCTCGGGGGTGGAGTAGCGGCCCAGCGGGATCTTGGTCTGGAAGCGGCCGAGCACGTCGTCCTCGGTGGTGCCCCACATCCGCGCGTAGCCCTCGCGCACCCGGTGCGCCATCGGCGTCTCGACGTACCCGGGGCACACCGCGTTCACGGTGACGCCGGTCTTGGCCAGCTCCAGGCCGACCGCCTTGGTGAAGCCGACGACGCCGTGCTTGGAGGCGGAGTAGGGCGCGCCGAACACCACGCCCTGCTTGCCGCCGGTGGAGGCGATGTTGACGACCCGGCCCCAGCCCGCGGCCAGCATCCCGCCCGCGGTCAGCACCTGCTTGGTCATCCGGAAGACGCTGGTGAGGTTGGTGTCGATGACCTCGGTCCACAGGTCGTCGGCGATCTCGGCGGTCGGCCCGCCGCCGCTGCGCCCGGCGTTGTTGACCAGCACGCCCACCGGGCCGTGCGCCGCCACCGCGGCGGCGACCAGGGCGCGCACCTGCTCGGGGTCGGACACGTCGGCGGACGTCCCGGCGGCGGTGGTGCCCTCCTCGCGCAGGGTCTTCACCGTCAGCGCGACCCGCTCGGCGTCGCGCGCGCACAGGAACACCGGGTGGCCCGCGGCGCCGAGCGCGCGGGCCACCGCCAGCCCGATGCCGCTGGTGCCCCCGGTGACCAGCGCGGCGGGGCGTGGGTGCTCGGCCATGGTTCCTCCTCGTCGGTGGTGCTCGTCTGGGTGGTGCTCGTCTTGGCTGCCCGCCCGGTGGGGCGCACCGCGCGCTGATCGTGGCAACGCCCGCTCGAACGCCGGTGGACCCCGGGGCGGAGGCGGCGTCGAGCCGTTTGCGAGCCCGGTGCGATCCCGGGGGCCGACGGTGGAGCGGACCGGGCAGGCCGGTCCCACGAACCCAGGAGGGGACACCCGATGGCAGAGCCACCCGAGGGTCCGGTGACCTTCGTCAACCGCTTCACCGTCTCCGGCGAGCCGGAGCGGTTCGAGGCCGCCTTCGCCGAGACGTCCCGGTTCATGGCCGAGCAGGCGGGCTTCGTGCGGCACACCCTGCTGCGCGCGCTGGACCGCGGCGCGGCCGTCGGGTACGTCAACGTCGCCGAGTGGACCGACGCGGCGTCCTTCCGCGCCGCGGTGGGCGCCCCCGGGTTCGCCCGGCACGCCGCCGAGCTGCGCGCGCTGTGCTCGTCGGACCCGGCGCTCTACGAGCCGGTGCTGCACGTGGCCGGGGCGGTGGCGGTGTGAGCGCGGGGATCGAGGCCGTGCAGCGGATGGTGCGCGCCTACAACACCGGCGAGACCGACGACGCCGACGAGTACATCCACCCCGACTACCTCAACCCGGCGTCGCTGGAGCACATGGACCTCAAGGGCCCGGCGGCGTTCCGGATGGCGGTGGCGTGGCTGCGGATGACCTTCTCCGAGCAGGCGCGGCTGGAGGAGATCCGCTACCAGGAGCGCGGCGACTGGGTGCGGGCGTACCTGGTGCTCTACGGCCGCCACGTCGGGGAGCTGGTCGGGATGCCCGCCACCGGCCGGGTGTTCTCCGGCGAGCAGATCCACCTGGTCAAGCTCGTCGACGGCAAGATCCGCGACCACCGGGACTGGCCGGACTACCTGGGCACCTACCGCCAGCTCGACGAGCCGTGGCCGACCGAGCGCGGCTGGCGGGACTGACGGCGGCCGCGGCAGGCGGGGAGCGGGTGTGGGCCGCACCGCGGTGAGCACAGTGGACGAACGCGCCCGCCGGGCGCGGTGGGTCCGCGCCCGGGCGCTGCGCCCGGGCTGCGCGACCTGGTTCGGAATCGAGGCGGAAGTGGGTGGAGGACGCATGATCCTGGTGACCGGGGCGACCGGAACGGTGGGTGGCGGGGTGCTGACCCGGCTGCTCGAACGGGGGGAGCGGGTGCGGGCCCTGACCCGCAACCCCGACGCGGCGCTGCCCGAGGGCGTGGAGGTGGCGGTTGGCGCGCCGCGCGACACCGCGGCGGTGACCGCCGCGCTCGACGGCGTCGACGCGGTGTTCCTGGTGCTGGTGGGCGACGTGGAGGCCGAGGTGCGCGGGTTCACCGCCGCCCTGGCCGCGGTGCGGCGACCGCCGCGGGTGGTGCTGCTGTCGTCGTTGAGCGTGCTGCACCCGGTGCCGCACCGCATCGCCGAGGAGCACCGGGCCGCCGAGGCCGCGGTCGCCGCGGCGACCGAGCGCTGGACGTTCCTGCGCCCCGGCCCCTTCCACAGCAACGCGCTGTGGTGGAGCGGGTCGGTGCGCGGCACCGGCACGGTGCGCTGCCTGGTCGGCAACCGCCCCGGCGCCCCCATCGACCCGGGGGACGTGGCCGCGGTGGCCGTCGCCGCGCTCACCGAGGAGGGCCACACCGGGCACGCCTACGACCTCACCGGGCCGCAGGTGCTGACCTCCGGCGACCAGGCCAGGATCCTGGCCAGGGCGGCGGGCAGGCCGATCGCCTTCGAGGTCGCCCCGGCCGAGCAGGCGGTGGCGGTGTTCGCCTCGGCGGGCGGCGACCGCGCCGTGGCCGAGGGCAACGTGGCCGCGCTGCGCAGCCGGGAGGTCCCGTGGGGCTACCCCACCGGCACCGCCGAGCGGCTGCTGGGCAGGCCCGCCCGCACCTTCCACGCGTGGGCGGCCGAGCACGCCGCGGCGTTCGGCTGAGGGGGGCGGCGGTGAACCGGACGATCCTCGTCACCGGCGCCACCGGCGTGCAGGGCGGCGCCACCGCGCGCGCCCTGCTGGCCGCGGGCGCCCGGGTGCGCGCCCTGGTGCGCACCCCGTCCTCACCCGCGGCGCTGGCGGTGGCCGCCGCGGGCGCCGAACTCGTCCGGGGCGACCTGGACGACCCGGCGTCGCTGCGCGCGGCGGCCGAGGGGGTGGACGGCGTCTTCAGCGTGCAGACGTTCATGGCCCCCGGCGGGCTCGGCGGCGAGGTCCGGCAGGGCCGCGCGGTGGCCGACGCCGCGGCGGCCGCGGGCGTCGAGCACGTGGTCTACAGCTCCGTGGGCGGGGCCGAGCGGGAGAGCGGTGTCCCGCACTTCGACAGCAAGCGGGCCGTGGAGCGGTACCTGGCCGCGTCCGGCGTGCCCACCACCGTGCTGCGGCCGACGTTCTTCATGGACAACTTCGCCGCGCACCCGCCCGCGGTGGAGGACGGCGTGCTCACCGTCCGGCTCGCGCTGCGCCCGGACACCCGGGTGCAGCTCATCGCCGCCGCCGACATCGGCGCGGTGGCCGCCGCCGCCTTCGCCGACCCGGGGCGGTTCGCGGGCACGGCGCTGGAGATCGCGGGCGACGAGCTGACCGCGGACGGCATCGCCGCCGCGTTCGGCGCCGCGGCGGGCCTGCCCGCCCGGTTCGCCCCGCTGGGGCTGGAGCAGGTGGCGGCCAACCCGCACATCCCGTACGCGCCGGAGATCGCGGTGATGTTCGAGTGGTTGCAGACCGACGGCTACGCCGCGGACATCCCGGCGGTGCGGGCGGTGCACCCGGGCCTGCACAGCTTCCGGGACTGGCTGGCGCTCGGCGCCTGGCGCGCGCCCGCCGCGGCGTGACGTCCCGGCGCTCCCGTCGTATGATGTATTGTACATAATACGGTAAGGGGGTGCGCGGTGGCGGGAGTCGACAGCGGTGGTGACCCGGCCAGGAGCCTGGCGCTGCTCTGGGGCGACCGGCGGCGGTCGCGGCAGCGCGGTCGCTCGGACCTGAACGTCGACAAGATCGTGCTGACCGCGATCGACCTGGCCGACGCCGAGGGCCTCGGGGTGCTGTCGATGCGCCAGGTCGCCCAGTCGCTCGGGGTCGGGGTCATGTCGCTGTACACCTACGTGCCCGGCAAGGCGGAGCTGATCGACGTCATGCTCGACACCGTCTACGGGGAGACGGCCAAGCCGCACGACCTCGACGGCGGCTGGCGGGCGCGGTTGGAGCTGGTCGCGCGGGAGAACTGGGCGCTGCGGCTGCGCCACCCGTGGATGTTGCAGATCCCCTCCGGGCGGCCGTCGCTGGGGCCCAACGCGCTGGCCAAGTACGAGTTCGAGCTGCGCGCGGTGGAGGGCATCGGCCTGTCCGACGTGGAGATGGACTCGGTGGTCGCGCTGGTCAGCGACCACGCCGAGGGCGCGGCCCGGCGCGCGGTGGACGCGCTGCGCGCCGAGCGCGGCACCGGCATGACCGACGAGCAGTGGTGGCGGGTGCACGGGCCGCTGCTGTCCTCGGTGGTCGACATGGGCCGGTACCCGACGGCGGCCAAGGTCGGCGCCGCCGCGGGTGCCGCGCACGGCACCGCCTACCCGGCCGAGCACGCGTTCGACTTCGGGCTGGCGCGGTTGCTCGACGGCATCGAGGCGCTGGTCGAGCAGCGCGCCGCAGGCTCCGACCCGGCCTGACCCCGGCCCGTCCGCGCCCCGTGCGCGGCCGGGTGGGGGTCCTCGTCGTACTAGGTACAGCATGCTGTACGGTATGTGATACGCTGTAGCCGGTTCCCGGGAGCCGATGGAAGGGGAGCAACTGTGGGCTCGAGCGATCTCGCGGTGGTGGCCGAGGGCCTCCGCAAGCGGTACGGCGACAAGGTCGCCCTCGACGGCTTCGACTTGGAGGTGCGGGCGGGCACCGTGTGCGGCCTGCTCGGGCCCAACGGCGCGGGCAAGACGACCGCGGTCCGGATCCTGTCGACGCTCCAGCGCTTCGACGGCGGCCGGGCCACCGTCGCCGGTCACGACGTGGCCACCGAGGCGGCCAAGGTGCGGTACCGCATCGGCCTGGTCGGGCAGAACGCCGCCGTGGACGAGGTGCTCGGCGGCAAGCAGAACCTGGTCATGTTCGGCAAGCTCTACCGGCTGGGCGCCGCCGCCGCGCGGCAGCGCGCCGACGAGCTGCTGGAGCGCTTCGGCCTGGCCGAGGTCGGGGACAAGCCGGTGAAGTCCTACTCCGGCGGCATGCGGCGCAGGCTCGACCTGGCCGCGAGCATGATCCTCGCGCCCGCGGTGCTGTTCCTCGACGAGCCCACCGTGGGGCTGGACCCGCGCGGGCGCAACGAGGTGTGGGAGGCCGTGCGCGACCTGGTGCGCCAGGGCACCACGGTGCTGCTGACCACCCAGTACCTCGACGAGGCCGACCAGCTGGCCGACCGGGTCTCGGTCATCGACACCGGCCGGGTGATCGCCGAGGGCACCCCCGACCAGCTCAAGACCAAGACCGGCGGGGACCGCATCGACCTGGCCGTGCCCGACCGCGACCAGCTCGCCCTGGCCGCGCGCACCCTGGAGCAGCTCGTCGGCGCCGCGCCCGAGCTCGACGAGGAGGACCGCAAGCTCTCGGTGCGGGTCGCCAACAGCGACGCCTCGCTCATCGAGGTCGTCCGCGCGCTCGACGCCGCGGGCGTGTCCGCCGAGGACATCGCCCTGCGCCGCCCCACCCTCGACGAGGTGTTCCTGCACCTGACCGGGCGCAGGCCGGTCAGCGAGGAGGAGGCCGCCGCGGCGGCGAAGGCCGCGAAGGCGGACAAGAAGTCCAAGCCGGACCGCAAGGGCAAGAAGGACGTCCCGGCCGCCGAGCGCGCCGGTGCGCAGGAGGTGAACGCGTGAGCGCGGTGACCCTGGACCGACCCGTCCCCGAGGTCGGCGACGGCGGCCTCGGCCGCGTCCTGGCCGACTCGGTGACCCTGACCGGCCGCAGCCTGGCGCACTGGGTGCGCAACCCCGCCACGCTGATCGCCTCGCTGGCGTTCAACGTGGTGATGGTGCTGATGTTCGCCTTCCTCTTCGGCGGCGCGATGGCGGTGCCCGACGGCGGCAGCTACCGCGAGTTCCTCATGCCGGGCATGTTCGCCATGACCATGATCTTCGGCATCAGCATGACCACCATCGCCATCTCCACCGACGTCGAGCGCGGGGTCACCGACCGGTTCCGGTCGATGCCGATGGCGCCCGCGGCGATCCTGATCGGCCGCGCGGTGGCCGACATGATCTTCGCCGTGGTCACCCTGGCGGTGATGATGCTGGTGGGCCTGGCGATCGGCTGGCGGGCCAACGGCTCGGTCGGGGCGACCCTGGGCGCCATGGGCCTGATCCTGCTGCTGCGCTTCGCGCTGATCTGGGTCGGCATCTTCCTCGGCCTGGTGATGCGCGGGCAGGAGGCGGTGGCGGGCGTGCAGACGCTGGAGTTCCCGCTGGGCTTCCTGTCCAACGCCTTCGTCGCCCCGTCCACCATGCCGGGCTGGCTGGGCGCGATCGCGGAGTGGAACCCGCTGTCGTCCACGGTGACCGCCACCCGCGACCTGTTCGGCAACCCCGGCTGGGGCGGCGACTCGTGGGTGGTGGAGAACGCCGCGCTGATGGCCGTGGTGTGGCCGCTGGTGATCCTGGCGATCTTCCTGCCGCTGGCGGTGCGGCGCTACTCGTCCTTGAGCGACTGACGAGCGGGTCCGGCCACGCTGGACCGACCGCGACTGCCCCGGCGGGACCTCCCTCCCCGCCGGGGCAGTCGGCTGTCCACCCCCTTGAACCGGAGGTAAGCCGGTGCGCAGAGCACTGACCCGGATCGTCGCCGCCCACGCCCTGCTGCTCGCCACCGCCGCGCCCGCCGCGGCCGCCCCGTCCCGGGCGGCCGCGGCGTGCGCGGCGGTCGGCATCCCCGTCCCGGTCACCGCCGGGGCGCCGTCGACCCTGCGGGTCTCGGCCACCCTGTGCGTGCCGCGCGGCGCCACCACCGTCCAGGTCCTCGTCCCCGGCGGCACCTACGGGCAGGCGTACTGGTGGCTGCGCGGCGACCCGGCCAAGCCGTCCTACGCCGAGGCCGCGCTCGCCTCGGGGCACGCCACTCTCGTCCTGGACCGGTTGGGGTCCGGGGCCAGCTCCGCGCCGCCGAGCACCGCCTACGCCGCCGACACCCAGGAGGCCGTCCTGGGCGAGGTGCTGCGGCGGGTGCGCGGCGGCCTGGCGGGCCACCGGTTCGCCACCGTCGTCGCCGTGGGGCACTCCTACGGCTCGACGCTGGCCCGGTCGCTGGCCATCCACCGGCCGGGGTCGGTCGACGCCCTGGTCCTCACCGGTGAGGCGGCCTACGCCGCCGAGCTGCCGTGGGACCAGATCACCCACCCGGTCACCGCGGACCCGCTGCTGCGCCACCGCGGGCTCGACGAGGGCTACTACACCACCGCACCGGGGGCCAGGGCGCGCTGGTTCTACGACCTGTCCACAGCGGACCGCCGCGTGGTGGTGCTCGACGAGCTGACCAAGCAGCCCGACGTCTTCAGCGCCTCCTACCCCCTGCCCGAGGAGAACGCGGCGATCACCGTGCCGACCCTCATCGTGGTGGGCCAGCAGGACAAGGTGGTCTGCGGGGGGACGGGCAGCGATTGCCGCAGCTCGGCCGCGCTGCTCGCCCAGGAGCGCGCGCACTACCGCACCGCCGAGCTGGCCGTGTGGGTCGTCCCCGCCACCGGGCACTCGCTGAACCTGCACCGCACGGCCCCGCAGTGGCAGGCCAAGGCGTTGCAGTGGGTCCGCGCGCACGTCGGCTGACACGACGAAGAGGGGGCGGGCAGTGGGTTCCCCCCCACTGCCCGCCCCCTCTTCGCGCCCGGGCTCAGGTGCGCGCGCCGCGCCGCGGCATGAGCAGCGCCACCAGCAGGGTCGCCGCGGCGAACGCCGCACCCGCGACGAACGCCGCGGACATGCCCTCGGTGAACGGGTCCGCCGCGCCCTCGGCGGCCGTCGTCATCACCGTCACCAGGGTGGCCAGCGCGAGCGAGGCGCCCACCGCCGTCACCGTCGTCACCACCGACGAGGCCGCCCCGTACTCGGTCTCCGCGACCCCCGAGGTGCCCGCGATGGTGGCCGGGATCGTGCCGAAGGCGATGCCCGCGCCCAGCAGCAGCAGGGCGGGCAGCACGTCGACGGCGTACCCCGCGCTCAGGTCCAGGCGCGACAGCAGCAGGTTCGACGCCACCAGGGCCAGCGCGCCCAGCGCCACCGGCAGCCGGGGCCCGAACCGGGCGGACACCCGCACCGCCACCCCGGCCAGCCCCAGCAGGGTCGCGGTCACCGGCAGGAACGACACCGCGGCGAGCATCGCCGAGTACCCCATGGCCTGCTGCAGGAACTGGGTCAGGAAGTACAGCTGCCCGATCTGCGCGCCCTGCACCACCAGCACCGCCAGGTAGGCCGTGCCCCGGCCGCGGTCGGCGAGCAGACCGGGGGTGACGATGGGCTGCCGCGCGCGCCGCTCGACCACGACGAACACCACCAGCGCCGCGACCCCGACCGCCGCGGCGGCCTGCACCAGCGGGTCGCCCCAGCCGGTCGTGCCCACCCCCGACAGCGCCCAGACGAGCGCGGCCACGCCGAACGCGGAGGTCAGCGCCCCCGCGAGGTCGAAGCGCCCGGGGGCGCGCACGGTCTCGCGCAGCACGAAGGGTGCCGCGGCCAGCACGACCAGGCCGACCGGGGCGTTGAGCGCGAGCACCCACCGCCACGAGCCCACCGAGGTGAACACGCCCGCCAGCAGCAGCCCCACCGCCGCGCCCACCCCGCCGACGGCGGTGTACACGGCGATGGCGCGCTCGCGGGCGCCCGCCTCCCGGTACATGCCGATGATCAGCGCCAGCACCGAGGGGGAGACCAGGGCCGCGCCGACGCCCTGCACCGCCCGGGTGGCGATGAGCGTGCCGACGTCGGGGGCCAGGCCGCGGGCCAGCGACGCGACGGTGAACAGCGCGACCCCGACCAGGAACACCCGGCGCCTGCCGAGGATGTCCCCGGCCCGGCCGCCGAGCAGCAGCAGGCCGCCGAAGGTGAGCAGGTAGGCGTTGAGCACCCAGGACAGCTGGGTCGGGGTGGTCGCCAGGGCCTCGCTGAGCCCGGGCAGGGCGATGTTGACGATCATCTCGTCCACCAGCACCATCGCCTGCGCGGCGACCAGCACGGCGAGGCCGACGGCGGTGCGGCGGGCGCTGGGCGCCGCGCTCGCGCGGGTCATCACTGCGGACATCTGCTGCTCCTCAACCGATCGCGGAGGGCTCGGGGCGGGGGGTGGGCGCGGGCGCCCCGGTGCGCGCGGGCACCCAGGCGATGGCCACGCCGACCACCGCCACCGCCATGCCCACCAGGTGCAGCGCCGACAGCGGGGCGCCCTCCAGCCAGGCGCTGCCCAGCACGAGCACCACCGGGACCAGGTAGAGCACGGTGCCCGCGCGCAGCGCGCCCTCGTCGAGCACCAGCCGGGTGAAGAAGGTGAACACCACCGCGGTGTTGAGCACGCCCAGCACCAGCAGCGACACCACCACCGGCGTGCTCCACACCGGGGCCGGGCCCCAGCCCTCCACCGGGATCACCGCCGCGGCCCACCCGACGCCGAAGAACGCCTGGGTCGCCGAGAGCACCACCGGCCGCACCCCCGCGCGCACCATGAGCCTGCGCATCGCGATCATCGCCAGGCCGTAGGCGACGGCGGCGACGAAGTTCACCAGCGACCCCCAGGTGAGCCAGCGGTCGGCCTGCTCCCACGGCGGGAACACCAGCAGCACCCCGGCGAAGCCCACCAGCACCCCGGTGACCAGCCGGGCGCCCGCGCGGGGCTCGCGCGCGGGCCGGGCCAGCAGCAGCACCCAGATCGGGACGCTGGCGTTGAACACCGACACCACCCCGACGTCGGCGCCGGTGGCGTCGGGCACCACCTGCACCAGCAGCACCGGCAGCGCGTTGGTCAGGAAACCGATGAGCAGCAGCCGCAGCCACACCCCCGGCGAGCGCGGCAGCGCAGCCCCCGCGATGACCACGACGGCCAGCATCGCCACCGCGCCCACCAGCACCCGCAGGAAGCTGAACTGGCTCGGCGAGAGCCCGCCCAGCGCCTCCTTGATCCAGAAGTACGTCGAGCCCCACATCAGCGCGACCGCGCCGAAGCGCAGCGCCCCACCCTGGTCCACGTGCCGCTCCCTCCGTCGGTGTGCCCCGCGGTGGGGGCCGTGCCACCACGGTCACCGGGTTCGGTCGCGCGGCACCGGAGTACCGGTGGAGGCGGGCTCCTGCCATGCTCGAGCGCGCTCGGAGCGGGGTGCGCCACGCTGGTGCGACCACTGTGGACGGATCGAGCGGAGGACCACCGATGACCATCGCGCAGACCGCGCCCACGGCGCTGGAGCTGAGCTACGGCGAGCTCTACGCGCGCGTGCAGCACTTCTACGCCCACCACATGCACCTGCTGGACTCGGGCGCGGCCGAGCAGTGGGCGGCGACCTTCACCGAGGACGGGGTGTTCGCCCCGCCGTCGGCGCCCGAGCCGATCGCGGGCAGGCGGGCGCTGGCCGAGGGCGCGCGGGAGGCCAAGCAGCGCCTCGACGAGATCGGCGAGCAGCACCGGCACGTGCTGGTGTCGCTGGCGCTCGACCCCGCCGACGCCGACGGCGTGCTCACCGCGCGGACCTACGCCCAGGTGATCGCCACCCCGCGCGGTGGCGCGCCCCGGCTGGACATGATGTGCGTGACCCACGACCAGCTGGTCGTGCGCGACGGGGAGGTCCTGCTGAGGCACCGCAGGGTCACCCGCGACGACCGCCCCTGACGGGCCGACGACGGCGGGGCGGGCACCGGGGCCCCCGGTGCCCCCCCCCCGG